>CAWBZP010000009.1:0-850000 GCA_963793365.1 uncultured Flavobacteriaceae bacterium
TTTTGTCCAAGGTTTCGGTACTTCTTTTCAGAGTATTTAATTTTTCCAGCATCATAAATACTATCTACAATACGTTCTTTTTCCCGTTCCGGAAGGTCTGGGTCATAAAAGCCCAAGGAATCAATCAGTTTTTCATCATAAATGCTAGGTGCGTTATTCTCACGCACTTCTTTCAAATCATTTATGGCATCCAATCTAGAATCATATTCCTTTTGATTTTCCTCTAAATCGGGTATGAGGGTCTGTTCAAGGTTTTCATTTTCACTTTCATCATCGCCCATTACCATCACGGAATATGAAATCAGGAATATGAAAATCACAGCCAATACTGCTGCAAATACTATTTTATTTTTTTCTATTTTCATAAGAGTAGTTTTTATAATGCCGATTATGGGCTTTCAATTTTCATTATTTAGTTTTTTTAAAGTGTTCTCGAAGTAATCAGTAATCAATAATCCGTGTGGGTTATTGGGGAAGTTACGGTCAACCATAATTAAGTTTCCAGTGGAAACCAGCTCGTAAGTATCGACAATAGAGCCTCTATTTATTTCAAAAATTGTCGTTGTAGTGAAACTATACGAGCCGCTATTTTCAGATATCCTTGAATCGACAATAAGTACTTTTTGAACCAATGAATACTGTAATAAGCGGTTGTAAACACCATCTGCATTTTTCTGACGGTATATATTGTCCACAGAACTATTGCCCAACCAAAGCGCTTTTTCCAAGTTTCGTTCATAGTTGCTTGCATCGATGTTATAGAAGTAGTTGTGGAACAGTTCTAAATGTGCCAAAGCTTCAACCCTAAAATTCTCTTTTTGGGTAACGAGCTTTAGAGGAATAATGCTGCCATCAGTATTAATGGCAAATGCACTATTGAGTGCATTTTTATTGGTAGTGAACGTCATCCAAACGGAAAAAGTGCTGGATAACAATGCACAGATAATGACTGCTAAAACGATGAATCGATTTAATTTTAGGACATTATAAATATTTTTATAGGGTGTTTTCATAGTTGCATTTTTAATCTGCCTTAGGCAGTAAATAATCTGAGTGTGAAAGATGTGGCACGTCTATAGAGCTTGAATTTTAGGAAGACAATAAAACCTACCGAACCTAATTGTACAACTGGTGCGAAAAAGCCTTGCCCCACATCTGTTCCAAACAGATTCGTCCAGAAATTTGTGTTTATTTCTGTGTATAGTGCGTTTACAAACACATTGACCAAAAAGAAGGCAGGCACAAGCATATAAACAGCTACGTACAATTTGAAAAACGTGTAGGCGAGTGACCGGAATTTTTCAAAAACTGCTAGACTTATAACCAATGGAAAAAAGGCTTGCATTATGCCCAATAAAAAATAGCGTTCTGCAAGAAATAGGGGGTAGATGAATAAATCTAAAATCCAAAGAAAGAGACTAATAATGAAGGCAAATATTTTAAAACCGTAAAGTGGTGTTATTAAGGCTTCATATAGGAGCGTCATTGCTGCTTGTGCTACTTCAATTATACTTACGTCTTCTTCAATGGGAATGTCCTGCATCTGCAAGGGCAACAACGCTGGTGCCGTGCCGCGATATTGACCTTCAATGGAAACAAGGATACTATCGAAAAACCCTAATAACTGAGTAGAGAAAATGACCAAAAGTACTACTGCAAAATTCTTGGCCAATTCCCCTGGACTTAATCCCCAAGTGTAGCCATATTTATCTGCAATGCCTTCATTATACTTTTTAAGGATATTGACCAGGAAGAACAATACCGCAAGCGTTTTCATTCCAGTAATGGTATACTGTGAAAAACTACTGTTCTGTATGGTCTGGAAAACAGTATCAATATATTCCAGTCCGATTCCTAAAAGAATGGTCACGGTCATTTTTTAATAATTTGTTTCGCGGTTATTGATTTTATCCTGCATTTTTCTGAAGGAAATAATATCCTTATATCGTCTAGTCTTAGTTTTAACGTTGGATACCATTTCCTTTGATTCTAGTTCTTTTTCTTTTAGAATTTCCGCACGTTCTGAATCAGTCATTTTTAGATAATCACTCGAAAGAATTTCGTCTATAAAATCCATTGTGTCCAAGGAATTCTCGACAATAGCAGTGAAGGATTCCGAAACTCTTGAAACTTCATCTGGTTTGATATATGGGCTATCGAGGATATCTCTTAAATCATTTTGCATCATTTGGATAAGGCGTTGATTGTTGCGTCCAATTTCACGGACAGCTTTTAATTGCCTAACCACATTATTGACTTTTTCAATATTCTCTTTTTGTGTTTTTAAGAACTGTACGGTCTTTATAATGTTAGCGGTTTGCTTTCCTGATTCTATCAGTTGTTTTACCAAGCTTATAAAATTGGTATTGTCATAAGTAGGCATTCCTTGGGCGGTAGCACCGCCAGGCAATAAAAGGGAGGTCGTAAGAATTAACCCGAATACGATTGTTTTAATTTTTGTCTTCATAATATTAAATTTTAGATGTGAATTCTTTTATGGCTAATTCCATATCATTGGTCTTTTCATAAATGGCCATTATGGCCTCGTTTTCTTGTCCATCGGTTAAGTATGCTGCGTACACTTCCTTGGGAACTTCAAGGCGAAAAATGTTACTTTCCTTTCCTATTTTGATAAACATTTCAGTGTACTTCCGTGGTCCCGAAAGATTATTCTTAATAGATTTCAATTGATTTAAATCGTGGCTTGAAAGATTGAGCCTTTTGACCAATTCATCATATCCCTTTTCGTTGTTCAGACTGTAAATGACCTGTGTGTTTTCTAATATGCTGGCAGAAGTCGAATTATTAGGAAGCTGATTGATGGATTGCAGAATAATCCCAATTGCTCCGTTCTGTTTACGTATGGCTTGGTAATAGAATTCTACGCTTTCCAATACGTTTTCAAACTTCAGTTGCTTTGCAAACTCATCGAAAAGGATAATGCCTTTTTCAGCACGGTTCTTCCAAATAGTTCTTTGGATGGCTGACTTTATCAACTTCAACATTACAGACAGGATTTCCTTATTGTCCTTCACTTCATCCAGTTCAAAAACAATCAAGCGTTTGTCCTCAATTTTATAGGTTTGGTCTTCGCTGACCTCAAACAGAAAACTATATAGACCATCGCCGACGTATTCTGACATTACGTGCAAAAAACTCGTGACATTGAAGTAGTCGGGATGGATTTTTAGGTTATCAAGAAGATCCTCTTGATTCCTTTCTATAAAGCTGTAGAAGCCTTCCAAAGAATGATTGCCGGAAGTGCTATCGTAATAGTGCCGAAGTATTTTCTTGACGGAAACCGATTGTGCTTTGGTTACTTTTAAATCCGAACCGAACAGTTCAAAGAGAAATACCGATAAATCTTCAAGACGTTCTGGTGTAAGATCATTTACATCGCTGATGTAAAATGGATTAATACCTAAGTTCTTTCCACTTTCGTATCGCAGTACGGTGTATTGTTCAGGATATAGCTTCGCAAATTTAGTATACGAGCCACCTAAATCAATAATGACCAAGCGAACGCCACTTTCAAAATATTGACGCAGAATATTATTGGCCAAAAATGATTTCCCCTCACCGGTTGGTGCGAAAATGGCAAAATTTCGTGCTTTTATACGTTTCTTCCGTTCGTCCCAAACATCTTTTAAAACTGGAATATTATTTTCACGATCATTAAAGATGATACCGGTAGCATCCGATTTGTAATTGGTGTTATTGATAAACAAGCAAAGTGCGTGTTTTAAATCCGTAACGTATAAATCGTTATTCGAGAAATTTGAAGAAAAACAGCAGTAACTGTTCAATATGTAATTCTTTCGTTCTTCGCCTCTGGGGTAGTAGGGGATAATATCCAGTTCTTTGAATACGGTCTTTATTTTTGAAGTGATCTTTTCTAGCTCTCGGGCTTCCCGAGACCAATAGACGATATTGAGATGACCACGTACAATCCTAGCATTATCATCTGCGTTAATTTGGTCGAGAATGTGTTGAATCTTCTCAAGTACCACTTTATTCTGTGAACCGAAATTGGAACTCTTGTTAAGTTCCTCGATTTTTTTATCAAGCAGCTTACGCCACTTTTGTTTGTCGTCTAGATATAGAATCTGATTAACAATATGATTTTCATTAAGCGTAAGCCCTAGGCCATCAATAAACCCTTGATGAAAAACAAAATCGTCCGAAGTGAATTTCTCATTGGTCTTGCTACTCTGTACACTTTCGCCAAAGCACAGTTCGCTATTGATGGCCAGGGCATCAAAATGGTTTTCGCCAATATTTATGCTTTTTTTATCTAGTATAATGTCGGTGTCAAAGCCTTCGTTGAAGCCATTGAAATATCCATTAGTGAGTTGTTGAATCTCTTCAGTGGTCAGGGGAAGGAATGCCATTTTTCGACTATTGTTTATAAAAGAAACCGAGTCGTTTACGGAGTTGGCGAAGCTTTTAATGTTATCATCTAATTCCTGCACAATCCCTTTGGAAACCTTACGGAAGGGATTGACATATTTTGAATTATTGAGCGCCTTATTTTTAGTCAAAATGAAGAACAAATAGCACTTGTGCTCAATATGTCCGCGACCTTTGAAATGCTCGTGTGTGGCTTTTTCTAAAAAGGTTTTATTCGGAAGTTGTTCTGAAGAATAAGACTTCTTCAAGTAGATATCCTGTTTGTGAACCACAGTTCCGACAGGCAAGGATTTCAAAGCTTGAATCCAGGCACCGTGCATATCCTCAAAATCGGATGCCGAAAGGGAATAGATTTCAGGTAGGTTACCTTCATAGCACAAGACCACATTGCCATTATTGGCAAACACGATATTGTCTTGAATATCTGCTATTGGTTGATATGCCGAAAGGTTAATCTTGTTCATAATCAAATCCTGAATTTCTTTTGTTACTTATGATTCTTGGGAAGGCATTGGCCATCTGAAAAAGTTGTGGGTTTTGGTTGATTCTTGTTAATGCGATATATAATCCAGCATTGAAAATCAGTATGGCGATAATCATTATGAAACTGAAAGAGAATATGATGATTAACAGCGAGGCAAGAATGGAAACCATCATTAAAGCAAATAGAGAAATGGGCAGGCCAAATATGACTGCCCGCTTCCTAATATTTTTATAGACCTCAAATTTTTTCATAGTGCTTGGAAATTAAATCCTTCTTAGAGGGTTAGACTACGATTGAAATCAGATACGTAAATATGCCAACAACTGCACCTGCAATAAGGACGAAGACAAGAACCCTTGTTATCCCTTTTTTTAGGTCTGCGTTTTCCCCAAAGAAGTGTCCTGCGTTAAATAGGAAACCTATAAGGAATATGACCCCTAAAATGATAGGGAAAATTGTTCTAATGGTATCAGAAACATCATTTACAGAATCTTCGATTCCACCAATTTGAGCAAAAAGCGAAGTGGATAGAAGCGAAAGAAATGTGGCCGAATAGATTGATTTTTTCATAACAGAAAAGTTTAGATTTTTGATTCATTTTCGTTATTGTAAATTTACATATATTTGGTTGTAATATATTGATAATCAAATATTTGTGAATAAAATATTATTTGTATTTAATTGAATTCAGTTGCTATTATTTGGTATCAAATTCTATGAAATTTTAAGTCCAAGTTGTTAATAACCTGAAAAATAGAAATGAAAAAAGCACTCAAAAACGTCAGTTTTGTCTTTTTGCTCCTGCAACTATGCATCATTTTTGGTCAAGAAATTGCAACGCAAAGAATAATACTAATTGACGTCGGACACGGTGGAAAAGATTCTGGTGCCATAGGAATAAATAAAATTCAAGAAAAAGATGTTGTACTCGATATTGCTTTGGAAATTTTGAGCTTAAACAAACAATCTAAAACGCCATTGGATATTTACTTGACGAGATATAGTGACACACTTATTTCGTTATCGGATAGAACTAAGTTGGCCAAGGTTCTAAAAGCAGATATGTTTATCTCTTTGCATTGCAATCATTCGGATAATCCAAATGCTAGAGGTATTGAAGTTTATGTGGCTAATACTATATCACAATATTCAAAAGAAGCCACTTGGTTGGCTTTTGAGTTGCAAGCTTCGTTCAAAAGGCAGTTGGGATTTGGAAGTAGAGGGGTAAAGTTTGCAAATTTTCAGGTGTTGCGAGAAACTCGAGATTATTTTCCAGCTGTGCTTTTGGAATTGGGTTTTTTGAGTAATCGAGATGAAAATAATTATTTTTCAAATCTCTCTAATCTTCGATTGTCAGCATTATCAATTTTACTAATTATTCAAAATTATTGAAACTATGAAAGATATATTTGTAGAACTAACTAAAAGTCTTAAGGCTATAATTGAACATTTTATTTCAGAAGTGATTTTGTTATATAAATCTTTTCGAAGTTGATTACTTTCTTTTATCCCCAGCGCCATCATCAAAAGACACCAAATTGAACAATTCTCGCATTCGGCTTCGAACTCGATGACCATACCGTTCTTCTAGTTCATCGGCACCGAGGTTAGTCGTAGCGTGTGTTTTGATTTTATGTTTGGTCTGAAGATAAAGCTCGTATCGAGATAAAAGTACTTCTCCCATCACATTAAGATCCTTACCATAAAACCTTCCAGGTGGCTCGATGCCTAAATCATCAAAACAGAAAAATTTAGTGTTCCCATATTCCTCAATCGTTTTAAAACCAAGATGGTTAAAACTGAAGGCAACATTCCGGCATGGAATTACCTCGTAGGGTCTTTGCGTTGGCACAATGTGCCGAAGTAGTTTCATTAACGTAGTTTTTCCGCACCCTACTGGTCCAGAAAGCAGAATTCCTTTGTTTGGATCAATATCATCCTTCTGACAATTTTCTTTGTCTTTAATGAAATAATAGCACAGTTTACGAATGATAACCAGGTCTTCGTCATAGATTCTGAACTCTCTGCCAAAAAGTGATTTCCCTTTCGCATTCAAGTAAATCAGAATCTTATCAAAATCATAGAGAACGCTATTTCCATCAAACTCCCCAAGAGAATATTCCATTACACCTTCGGTAATTTTAGAGGGGTTGTCCATAGTTTTTATTTTTAGTGGTTCGCAAGTTGTCCTTGATTCGGGACACTTGTTTTTTGTTTGGTTTGTTTTCCTCTTCAAATAATTCGGCTCTGTCCATCCAATTTGTTGCCAGGGCACGCCAATCTCGAATTTCATTTCCATTGCTTGTCTGCCAGTTCCGGGTTTCATAATACTCGAAGTATTTTTTTCCTTCATCAGCATTAAAACCTTTTTCAATAAAAAAATTAATAACGGCCTGCCAGCCCTTTGGTTGTTTTATATTGTTTACTTGTTTGGTATTGTTTATAGTAGGTCCCAAAGTAAGTCCCCCAGTGGGACGGTACTGTTCCGCGACCTGTTCCAATATGGGATTGTACTGTCCCTTTATCGGTCCATTTTTGGGACGGTACCGTTCCTCCACCTGTTCCAATATGGAGCTGTACCGTCCCATAGCAGGTTCATCACTTGTACCGATAATGGACATCTTGATCTTACTTCCTTTGTAAGGACTGTTGGAAGGAAAATAGGAAAGGTAGTCCCAAGAATCAAGTTCTCTAACACACCTGTGATAAGAGGATTTTGAGCCTATTTTTGACATAAGCATCAGATCCCTTCGGTTCACATAGAATTCATCCGCAAAGCGGCTGCTGTTCCACTCCTGGAACAGCGCCATATACAAACTGATATGTGTGGGATTTAAACGGTCATCCAAAAAGAACTTTTCAAAAGCCGCATTAAGTAGCTTTATATAGTTCATCGCTTAAGAATTTAGACCGTGTTGCACACGATTGGAATCCATTACATTTTGAATTTCTTCGGAATCGTAATATATGATTCCGCCAACCTTCGTGTAGGGCAGGGTACCATTGATTCGAAGATTCTGTAATGTCCCTGGACTAACTTGAAGTAAGTCCATTACTTCGGATGATTTTAGATACTTCTTCAGTTTTCCTGTTGCTTGCTTCGCAAGAAGATTTTTAATGTCATCGAGCAATTCCATTTTGAAATCCCGAAGATCGTCGGTAGTAATAATACTTGTCGGCATAATAGAAGGGTTTTAATAGAAAGGGGCTATCTGATTTTTAATTTTAGTTGATAGCCCCTGACCTGATTTGACTTTCGTTCCACAAAACTGAGAAGTCATCACCGATATACTTCCATAGCTATGATAGAGGTGGGGAAGTTTTTTAGACATTTTTTTTGGCGATTTTTGGTTCATTTTGTTCCCTACGCCACTGTCCGGACGCACCAAATACGCTCAACTATCATCCCCAAAGGCTCCAAAACAAAATCTCCCACCTCTATCCCAAGGTGGGAGATTTAGATTCAGTCATCCAAGGCCTCCATCCGCTGCTTGAGCATCTCGATAAGCTTGTTTAGAAACTTGGTCCTCCCGGTCTTTCTTGAGCGAATCTCGATAAAGGTGTGGTAGTAGTTCCCAAGGTCCACATTATAAAAATGTTCGAAGTGTGCCGCCAGTTCTTTGATGTCCACAGTCCCACTGTTTATCGAATTACTGGAATGTAGGGCATAGATGAGCTCAATCAGGTCGGTCTTGCTCCCGGACCAAAATAGTTTTGATGGTTTTTGCATAAGGATAGCTTCGGCGTTTTCTAGGAGATTGTTCAAATTGTCTACTTCGCCCTGTAGGTACACGATAAGCATATCATAAGCCAATATGGTGGCTACGGTACTATCCTGACAGGTAGAGAATTCATTATCCGTCAAAAAATGAAAAGAGTCTGCAGGAAGTCTTATGTCTCTATTTCCCCTGACAAAATATTGTTCATCTAAGGAAATGGCACCGCGATGGTAGTAATTATAGAATTCTAGGTTATCATTAAAAAAGGACTGGAGTCTATCAATTTGGAATTTAAGATATTTGGTTTGGGCCTTATGATTACCTATAGGTCGTTTACACTCAATTTTGAATAACCTTACGTAATAAATAAGCTTACTGAAAATCTTGGGTTTGACATGTTTAAAAAAGTAGATTTCATCGGCTTGTGAATCAAATTTTTTGTGGATGATATTCTTTTGTAGTTTTTTGATACAATTTTCTACCAATTCAATACCTTTTTCTGCTCTATAGAGTATGTCCTTCCCATTATGCTCCAATGTTTCCAATTGGGTCTCAAATTCCGTTAGCAGCCTTAAGTATTCCATGATGATTAAAATTTATCATTTACCGTATATAATTCTAGACCTTTTTAATGTATCCTTTTCTTCAATTTGGAGATAGGCACACTTGTCATATTGATTGATTTGATATAGCAATATTGTCATAATGTAACAGCCTTGCAATAATTCATGTTACGCATTTTATAAGATCATTTGCATTTTACGTATTGAGGAGTTAATCCCATATTTCATACCTTTTAAAGTAATATTTTGATAATTACATAATTTTTTAACATTAATTTTTATGTTTAATTAGAATATTATGAAAAAATTCCCCAATTATAAACAACTGGATTCCTGGGATTGTGGCCCCACAAGCCTAAAAATTATAGCACAACATTTTGGAAACAAAATCGATATTGAAAAAATAAGAAGGGAAATAGATTTTGAAAGAATTGGTGTTTCGCTTAATTCTTTGGAATCCGCTGCAGAAAAAATTGGGTTCAATCACCATTCTATAATGGTCACTTTTGATGATCTAAAAAACAAAGCCCCGTTACCTTGTATCTGTCATTGGGCGCAAAATCATTTTTTGGTGGTTTATGCTATTAAGAAGAATAAGGTATATATCTCAGACCCCGGGAAAGGGAAGTATGCCTTAAGTATTAAGGAATTCTTACAAGATTGGTCGACCAATTCACAGAAAGAACATGAAGCGGAAGGAATTGCCATGCTTCTAGAACCGAATGAACTTATAGGCAAACAGTATATAAGTGATGGTAAAAAAAGCCATGCCCATATTTATAATTTCTTTTTTAGGAGACTATTGAATGAAAGGAAAGTTCTTTATTCTTTAGTGTTCGGTTTGGCCGTAGCCGGTATTCTACAAGTTTTATTGCCTATAATGACCCAATCAATTGTTGACCAAGGAATATTTTTCCAAGATAGACGCTTGATATGGGTGTTGATCATAGGACAGCTCTTTTTCTTGCTTATCAATTTTTTAGTGGAAATCGTAAGAAAATGGATATTACTTTTTTTATCGATGAAATTAAACCTACAATTAATGGAATCCTATTTAAGTAAATTGTTATCCCTACCGATTTCTTTTTTACAGAGAAGAGCAAAAGGGGATGTAATCAATAGAATCAATGATTCGAATAAAGTAGAATCCTTTTTGACAAAGCATTTGTTAGATTCCTTATATGATGCCACTATATTAATAGTGCTATCCATTCTATTATTCATTTACAGTCCTCTAATTTTTGGAATTTTTATTGTTGGTAGCCTAATGTATTTATTATGGGTCTCCTTGTTTATGAAAAGGAGGGCGACCTTGGACCATGAGTCTTTCGGGCTCAAATCAAAAGGACAAGGATATGAGCTGCAGCTAATCTCCAATATTGCGGATATAAAAACCAGTGGTTCTGAAAATCGAAGGAAAAAGGAATGGTACGAAAATCAGCTTAAAATTATAAAAACTAAGACCAAATCCCTCAAACTTCAAAATGCCCAAGAGAATCTAGCCGACATTATAAGAAGTAGTGTCAATATATTTATACTGCTGATATCCGCATTGGCGGTAGTTAACGGAACTATGACCCTAGGAACCATGTTGGCCATACAGTTTATTCTTGCACAGACCAATATACCACTCAATAGAAGTGTTGATTTTATGCTTGAGCTTCAGGAAACAAATCTTGCCATGAGCCGGTTATCTGAAGTGTTTAGAGAGGAACCAGAAGATATTTCCGAAATGAACATTTCCTTGCCCAAAGGCTCCTTCGATATCGTCCTTGACGATATATCGTTTGGATATCTTGGACAGAACAATTCTATATTTAATGGATTAAGCCTTACGATAGCATCAGGTAAGACAACAGCTATTGTAGGCGCTTCAGGTTCGGGCAAAACAACATTGTTCAGATTGATACTAGGTTTTAGAGAACCTTCAAAAGGACGTATTACTCTTGGAGGTGAAAACCTTAATCAAATAGGTATTTCAGATTGGAGAAAACGATGCGGTACCGTTCTACAGGATGGAAAAATATTTGATGACAGCATTATTCGGAATATCACGGAATCAAATTCAAACGAGAAACTAGACGAAATACGACTTAAAACTATTCTAAAGTGCACAAAACTTGATGAAATTATTTCCGATTTACCTAACGGACTTAATACAAGAGTAGGAGAGAAAGGTATACTGTTATCTGGAGGGGAGACACAACAGGTTTTAATTGCGAGGGCACTATATAAAGACCCTGATTTCCTATTTATGGATGAAGCCACATCAGCTTTGGACGCTACAAATGAATCAGAAATAAAAAAGAACATCAATTATTTTACTAGGGAGAGAACGGTTGTAATTATTGCACATAGACTTTCCACGGTAGTCAATGCAGACCATATAATTGTACTGGATAAAGGCAAGGTTATCGAAATGGGCAATCATATAAAACTAATGAAAAATGGTGGCAATTATTCACGATTGATTAAAAACCAGCTAGGAAATGGATAACGATACAGATGTTTCACTCGGCACATCGGAATTCATGGGAAGGACATCTAAACGTTTCCTAACCTATGGAAATGCCCTGAGTTTATTTACAGTAGCCACCTTAGTAATCTTTGGCTTCTTTGTATCCTTCAATCAGACCATTGAGGCGGAAGCATTGATTACAAGTAATCCACCACCTGTTACCTTATTAGCAAGAATAAATGGCAAAATTCAGGAAATAAAAATAAGCTCCGGTGATACCGTAAAAGAAGGTGAGGTGTTGGCCGTATTAGAGTCATCAGGAGAATTCAGGGATGTTTTATATCTCGATAGCTTATTAGCTATTGATAAAGCTGTGGCTATAGATATTACTAAACTACTAGAGTATTATCCTGTCAATCTAAGACTAGGTCCAACCATACAGGAGTCCTATACTTCTTATATGGAGTCTTATTTATCCTATATTTTATTACGGAGTATGGAAATAGAGAACGGAAACATTTATAGCCTGAAAGAACGAAAAACGTTGACCGAGAAACAGATTTCATCTAAATATCAGCAGCTCGAAACCTCAAGGGATAAGGTTAAGTCCGGTAAAATGAATCTAAATAGGTATCTCCAATTATATAAGAAGGGAGTGTTCTCGGAAAATGAGATGGAAATAGAAAAAAGGAACTACCTGGATCTTTTGAGTCAGAAGTTGAAAACCCAAGAGGAATTGGAAGCATTGAGTATTTCCTTATCTGACCTTTCCAACCAGACTAAAAGTTCGCAATCATATTTGACAAGTAAATATGTTATGAGCTCCTCCAAACTTCAATTGGACAGGCAGACTTTAATTTCCCAAATACAATTTTGGAAGCAGCAGTACTTATTTTCTAGTCCAATATCCGGAACTATTTCCACATACGATTCTTGGTATAAAAACCAAGAAGTTAAAAAAGGCGAAAACATTTTTACCATCGTCTCAAATACCAGTGATCATATTTTTGCAAAATGCAAAGTTCCAATACAAAATACAGGTAGTTTAACTAAAGGACAAAAAGTATTACTGCATGTAGACAATTATCCTTTTCCGGAATGGGGGGCATTGGTAGGTACCATCAAAACTATATCTTCTGTTCCTAAATCAGGACCTGTCCCGTATTATTTGGTAGATATAGAACTGAAAAGTTTGACCACCAACTTTGATAAGGAATTGCAGTTCAAACACAATATGAACGGAAAGGCATTTATTTTATTAAACGAATTAAGTCTCTTCCAACGCGTCATGTTCAATTTAAGAAAAACATTCATGCAATAATGAGTAAAGTCTTGTCTCATATTAAATACGTTCAGCTGATTGTAATTCTCCTAATTTCCTGTGATTTAATTTCTCAGCAATTTCAGAATAACGATTGTGAAAGATTATTTGTGGAAATGAGTTCATTACCACTTTCTGAAAGAATTTATAAGTTGAACGATTTTGAAGGAACTTCCGAATGTGCCGAAAATGCTGCAAACCTATTGTCTAAACAAGCCAAAATCGAAAGAGATACCCTTACCTTATCCAAGGTTTATGCAATTATGGCTTATCGAACGAATCCAAAGTATAGCCTTACTTACGCTGATTCCTTAATTAATATAAGCCGTAACCCAAGTGATTATTATTTTCTTGAAAAACATATTATAAAAGGATATGTGTACTATTTCCTCGAAAATCCATTAGCCGCTTCCCATGAATTTGCAAAATCATACAATCTAGCAAAGGAATATGATGATTTTGATGTTGAGGCAAGGTCACAGATATGGATTGCCACAACTAAAGAAGCTCAAGGAGGAAGCGCCCAAGCTTTAGAAATTTATTTCAATGCTCTTGAGGATATTGAAAATTGGAAAACAACTGACATCGAAACTAAATCGGAATTAAGATCATCGGTTTTACAAAGTATCATAGTGCTAGAATTAAATAGAAAAAATCCTGATAATGCTGAGTACTATTTGACCCAATTCAAAAATATTCTTCAATTGTTTCCTAATGAATATCAAGAGCAAAAATCCCGCATGTGGGACGGAAAATTAGCGTATTTGAAAGAAGATTACAACACAGCTTATGACATTTTAAAAAGAGAACTAAATACAACACACGGCTCGGAAAAATTGGATTTACTATTTACAATGGGAGAAATTCAAGGTAAAAAGAGTAATCACCTTTTAATGAAACAAAATTTTAACCGTTTCGATTCGGTTTCCGTGGCGTTCAATTTACCGCCAATACCGGAGAGCAAAAATGTATATCACTTTCTTTTGAATGAGGCTATAAAAAATAATAGTAAAGACAAGCAATTGGAATATTATGATAAACTCATCTCAATTGACAGTTTTCTAACTGCTAACAAAAATGCATCCGATTTAATTGAACTACCTGGGTATTCCATAAAGGATATCCGAAATGAGAGAGATAAGCTAATCAATAGGTCTAATAAAAAGGATTATGGTCTTATTTTTTTAGGGATAACCACATTTGTAATCATAGTATTACTTATATTTTATTTTAGAAAATATATTAATGCGCAAAAATCGTTGTCCGATTATTTGGATAATGGACCCATTGAAGGAAAAACTAGCTCGAAAGGAATAAAACCGTCTGGAAAATCTACCGCAAAAAAAATAGATAAGGAAATAGAAGCTTCTGTAAAGATTGCGCTTCATAAACTTAATATTTGGGAAGCAAACAAGGGGTTTACGGATAAGGATGTCGATATGAATATTTTAGCCAAAATATTTAAAACCAATAGGACCTACATATCAAAGGCCGTTAATGTATATAAGAATAAAAAATTCAGGGTATACATAACTGATTTAAGAATGGAGCATTTTGTTCAAACAACCAAAAAGGACTACGATTATAAGAACAAAAACCTTAATACAATTTTGGAGGAATTCGGTTTCAACTCAATCGACACTTTTAATCGTGCCCTCAAAGCTAAGCTCAACAATAACAATATTACACCCGCTATGTATATGAAAGAAATTATCAAACGCAATACGTAAAATGCGTATGCGATTGCTTAATAATCAAGATTTTAAAGTCTTTGTTAATTATATTTATCAAAACTAATAGTCATTGAACTAAAGATGCCATATTATGAAAAAATTAGAAAAGAGTATCGGAAAAAAACTTACAAAAACTCAAAAAAATCATGTTATAGGAGGCACACCACCACTTGAAAAAAAAAGAACCACTAAAAAAATATAATGCTGCATATAATTTCATAGATGAAATTATATACAGCAATGTTAGGATAGAGATTAGATGAAATTTTAATATATATTAAAGTTATCATTATGCCTCTACCGTTTACTATATTCAAACTTAACTGTTCTATAATTATTCGAACTTGATAATTAATGAATATGTCTGTATGTTATTTGTGTTACCAATTCAAATTAATTTCATTTAGAGATATTTTGAATCTTAAAATAAAGAGTAAAATATGAAACTTCTTTTTGCGACCATTCTAGGTTCAATTACATTTTGCTCCTGCTCACAGGAACCTGAACCATTGTTTGTTTATCCTTCATTGCAGAATATCACAGAAATTGTTAATGAACATAATATTGACTACGAAAACAATTTTTTAAATCTTGAAAGTACCTCAAGCTCTGAGACAAAATATTGGTTAAAAAAACAAGATAGCATTGTAAAAAAATATTACGACATGCATGGCTTGGAACGTTTTAGTAACAACTTGGATGAGATAGGAAATATTAATAGCCCAGATTATTATTGGTTAAAGAATAGTAGTAATGAATTTTTTTATTGGGGAGATAACGATTCTACCCAAGTATTATATATGGGATCTAAATCCTCCAAAATTGTAAAACCAATTTTTTCGGCAACTTATGATAAAACAATTCACTTCTACGCGCCTAATATTGAAGGCACAAAATATATACTATTTGTAAGCGATGAAAATGGGGATTATTTACGCGTTAAAGATATAGCCACAGGTGATACCGTATTCGAGACGGACAAGGATATGAATACTCAGCAAGTTTCATATGCTATATGGGCAAGTGAAGATCAAATAATTTATACGGGGTGGCCTAATCACGAGAACTCGAAAGATTCTTATTTGGCAGTAGCCAATATTTCTACGGGAAAAATGAAAATGATTTTTAGCGGAAATGAAATAGCTGAATATAACAACGAACATTTTTTGCGACCTAATATTAGATATGGTTCTGATGTCCTGCAAGCTGTTATCGTTAACGGTGGAGAGCAATATAACGGTTATAATACCTCACTACAGAACATTGAATCAAATCCTAAATGGAAACAAGTTATGCATGAGAAGGATAGTGTTATATATTATCCAACGGAAAGAAATGGCATGATGTATTTTTTAAGATATAAAAATGGTGAAAAGACACTGGTTAAAACCACAGTTGAAGACATTGGCCACCCTGGAAAGGATATAGTTCTTTTTAAAGCAGAAAATCAAGCGGTAATTACTGATTATGCAGTTACGGAATCTAAAATTTATGTAATTACCTCAAAATATGGAATAGACAATAGATTATATGCAATAGATAAGAATAACAATGCCGAATTATTGAATTTGAACTATCCTATATCTGGATTACGATTCTATCATACCGATGCTTCATTAACGTCAATTGTATTGCTGCAATCCAGTTGGAGAGAAAACTATGTTTTTATCAATGTTGATGATTCATTAAATATTCAAATTAACCAGGAAGTCACTAGATATACTGCAGAAGAATTTAAGGACATAGAGAATGACATTGTTGAAGTTAAGTCTCATGATGGAACGATGGTTCCAATGACAATAATTAAGCCTAAAAATTTTAATACCAATAGTTCCAATAAGGCCATAATTATGGCTTATGGTGCATATGGCATAACCGTAGAACCATTTTATAATGCCGCCATATTAGATTTTGTGAGAAAGGGTAATGTTTTTGCCGTTGCACATGTAAGGGGTGGCCCTGAAAAAGGATTGAAATGGTATACTAGTGCTATCAAGGAAAATAAAAAAAATTCATGGAAAGACCTCTTATCATGTTCTCAATACTTAAAGGATTCTGGATATGTTAATAAAGATAAATTAGGGGTGTATTTCGCTAGTGCCGGTGGTGTGACAGCCGCTATGGCAATAAATGAAAATCCTGAAATGTATAAAGCTGCAGTTGGTGAAGCTCCGATGTTGAATCCATTGAGATTAGGTTATCAACCGAATTTCAATGCAAGCGACAACGATTATGATTTTGGAACCAAATCTACATTAGAGGGGTTTAAATCCCTTTTGAAACTTGACCCCATATTAAACCTGAAGAAAAATAGAAACTATCCCAATACGCTTATAATAAGTGGAGGACAAGATGAATTGGTGCCAATATATGATGGAGCAAAATATATAGCATTTTTACAAAGTCAGAAAATAAAAACGAATAATGCTTACCTACTGGACGTTGTTAAAGATGAGGGACACAATTTATCTCCTTTGGAAACAACCAGGAAAGCACTGTTCTTTTTTAACAATGAGCTCTAGACATAATTTATACTTCTTATTCTTTGAAGGAAAAGAATGCTTTTCAGCCGTAATAATTACTTATTTTTCAATTATGCCCTTGCATAAATTTGAGTAGCAGCTAATTTCATTTGTCCTTAAGTTTTGAAACTTATGCCTTTTTTCAAAAGTTTAAAACACTGTCCAAGGCCAAATCTGCATCTCGATGAATAAAGTTTGATTGATAATTTAAAGTTGTTTTAAGGTCGCTATGTCTATACAGTTTTTGAAGCATTAAGGGGTGAATAGTATCACCAGCGATATTTCCAAAACTATGTCTAGCAATATGCATGGTGATTTTCTTAGTAATACCGGCTTTCTTACCTATCGATTTGAGGCAGTCATTAAATTTTTTATTAGCCGTTTTCAATTTATTGAAAACATCTTTGGCATTTTTTAAATCTGCTTTTTTTAGCTCTGGAAAGATGAAGTCGTCTTCATTTTTTTTGTCTATGATATACTGTTCTAGAATTGGTATTATTTTTTCTGGAATTTTTAAGGATAATATTTTTGAGTTTTTACCCATTCTATAATGAAAGCGATTATCGTAGATATCTGACCAACGTGTTTTTAGAACGTCAGAAACCCGCATTCCTGCAAAATTGAAGCTGAAAAGCCATACATTTCTTGTGTGTATTTCTCGAAAAGTTAGGTCTTGGACCGATTCAATATTCTGTACTTCTAAAGTTGTGAGTCCAACTTTAGTGGTTTCCGGAAATTTGATTTTTATTTTATCGGAACCAAAGGGATAAAGTTCTTTATTTACTATTTTTTGTTTGATAGCCCTATTGTACAATAATCGAATTAATACAAGAATATTCATAATTGATGTTTCCGATAGGGAATGCTTTGATTTGAGATACACTATCAGTTTTTTCAGAAAGCGTTCATCGATTTCTTGAAAGGTAAGTTGTTTTGATTTGTGGAATTTAAAGATAAATCCAATCCAAGCTTTATCGCAAGAAAGCCGATTCAGTTTTTCAGCTAGTTTCAGATCGTCTAAATGTTCTTGGGAAATCTCAAAAAAGGTGAATTGGTTATTTGAACTAAAAATTTCCTTTTTTATTTGATTGGCGGAGGCATCCCTTTTTTCCGATTGCAGATGAATAAGTGCTTTGTTAGCTTCTGAAAGTTTTTGTGATAGTAGACTATTTAAACTATCCGAATTGTAATGTGATTTTTTTACACGAATATTCTTTTCATCCCAATCTTCTAACTCAATATAATGGCCGATATACTGATATGTCGATCGACGATTTTTTGTAATACGAATAGTAAGAGGGTATAAGCCTTCTTTATTAGGCTTTTTACGAAGAACGATTTTAGCATTTGATGACATAACTGACCTGTTTTGTTTGCGAAAGTCAAATCAGGTACAACATTTGGTCTAAAAGACGATATAAAGATACGTTTTTATTACCTTCTCTAGGTACAACATAGGTACAACAAATGATGAAATCAATTAATATTAGATGATATCAAAGAAAATGAAATATCACGTAATCAATTGGAAATGAATGACTTTGATATTGATTGGTCAAATATACGCTAGACTTAGGATCTAGTGCCGCAAGGTGTGAGAGTTCGAGTCTCTCCGCCTGTACAAAGGGAAAGCCGACTTTTAGGAGTCGGCTTTTTTTGTCTTGGTAAAACAATGTTAAAACAAAGGGGCTTTTTGCTCTATTCTTCGAAAAACCCTTAATAACGTATACTTCACGACGAATTAATTTCTGGATGGTCGAGATTAAACAACCTTCCCATTAGGAAAAGATAATTTATGTTAACCACAATTCACAAATTAAACTAAGCAAGTAGTCTGTCTGCAGGAAGAAGCTTTCTATGCCCTGTTCGATAAGGTAATCTAGTAGGTTGATGCCAAACATAGGGATAAGCTAGATAAGTGGATTGATGGCGAGGAAGCAACGCATATCCCAAGAATAAAATCTATCACTACTTTGCAGAAACTAAGGGGTCAAGGGAAAATTCAATTCTCCCAACCACAGAAGAAGATAATTATATATGATCTATACTCAATTGTCGAATATATGAAGTAACATGTTCGAGAAACATTTTAAAATGGATGAAGATTTAAAAGTTGACGAGAAATTTAAAAAGGCATTCAACTTAGATTATGAAGTGGCCAAAGAACTAGATTTATTCAATGGAGACAGGTTCCGGGACGATAGGAACAAAATACACAACACCCCAACGCCTAAATAGTTTAAGCAAATACTAAAATACGGTAAAATAGATGTTCCTGAGTCCGCTGTTTTAGGAAAGATTATACCTAGGACAGTAGTTTAAGCAAATCCAATTTTTTTGATGTTCTTTATAGTATAAAGTTCTTCAAAGGTCAAAATGCACTAAATGTGTCAAGTAGGCCTCTCTTTTTTACCACATGTAGCATTTATATTTATTGGTTCTTGGTCCAGAGCCTACTTTAATTATCTAGTTTCTGATTAAAACTTTCCACCAGCATTTTATAGAGTTCAGGATGCTTTTTCTTTAACAAATCGGGGCGTTCAAAAAAGTATTCGGAAGCCACGGCAAAAAATTCGGCCTGATTTGTACCTCCATATTTTCGGATATCAGAATGATTATCATTTATCGCTTCCATTTCTTTGTGGATTAAGTTCAACCAAGGTATCGCATATTGATGTTCTAATAATCGCTCTGGAACTCCATCTATACTATCATCTAACTTATCAATAAGATGCACAAATTCGTGTATACCTGTATTACTTTTATCTGTTGTGTTTTTAAAACCGTGATACAACGCTTTTTTAGATAAAATCATTTGCTTCTCAAAACGTCCGTTCCCGACTATCCCACCAATATTGCGCGAGTTATCCTTACTGCTAAATTGCATATCTTCATTAAAATTATCTGGATACAATAAAATGCCACTTAAATTAGTGTAATGCCATTCTTTAAAGCCGAAAACAGGAATTACCGCACTTGCTGCAATTAAAATTTTGTCTAATTCTTCCAATTCAAACTGCACGCCATCTATATAAACCTCACTTAAAAACTGCATCATTTTTTGTTGAAAAACAAGTTGCCTGCCTTTTGAAAGATTTTGATAGTAAAGAACATTCTCCATTAATAATTTGTGCCAATGCTCTGGAAATGGCTTTACACTATGCCGTTTCGCTTTTCGATAAAAATGAATAGCAAACAGAAGAATTACAACCAAAATTAAAATATAAACCATATTATACCGAGGTATTAATCTACAGGTTCCGCTTTAAAGCCTACTTTTTGCAAGGTAGCCTTTACATCTTCTTCTGAAGCACCATCGCTTTCTACTGTTAGAATTTTATCTGGGTTAGCGGTATCCACTTCCCAACTTTCTACACCTTCTTGTTTGTTTAAAAAAGGGGTCACTTTTGATACACAACCACCACAATTGATATTTGTTTTAAATTTTAAAGTTTTCATTGTATTTGAATTTATAATTAATATTAAAGTTTTACTCGTTTAAGCCTTAAGCTATTTAGGACTACAGATACGCTGCTGAAAGCCATTGCCATTCCTGCAATCATTGGGTCTAATAAGAACCCATTTACTGGATACAAAACGCCTGCTGCAATTGGTATTCCAATGAGATTATAAATGAATGCCCAAAATAGATTCTGACGTATGCCCAATACAGTTCTTTTCGATAATTCCAGCGCTTTAGGAATGGATTGCAAATCTGACGTTATCAATGTCATTTTCGCGACGTCCATTGCTATATCTGAACCTTTACCCATTGCAATACTTACATTGGCTTGCGCCAAAGCGTGGGAATCATTGATACCATCTCCAACCATAGCTACTATTTTACCATCAGCTTGTAATTTTTCAACAAAAGCTGCTTTCTCTGAAGGCATTACTTCACCTTGGTAATTCTTTATTCCCACTTGTTTTGCGACAGCAGATGCGGTTTTATTATTGTCTCCTGTAAGCATATAGACCTCGATGCCTCGCTCTTGAAGCGTTACTATGGCCTTTTTTGAAGTTTCCTTAATCTTGTCTGCAATTGCGAGTATCGCCAGCACTTGTTTTTCATTGCCAAAGAAAATAACTGTTTTTGCTTGGTCTTCGAGACTTTCTGCTGTTTGCATCAAGGAAGCGTCAATTTGAATATTTTTCTCAAGCATTAATTTATGGTTTCCAACATAGTATTGTGAACCATTTTCTGTTTGAGCTTTTACACCCATCCCTGTAATACTTTCAAAAGAAGCAATTTCAGCTTTTTCTATATTTTCATCTTTTAAGTGGTGGACTACCGCTTCCGCCAAAGGATGTTCTGATTGTGCTTCTATTGCCAAAAGAATTCGCTTGTATTGATTTTGGTTTTCAAGTTTATCATTCCAAAGTATATCAGTTACTAAAGGTTTTCCTTCCGTAATTGTACCGGTTTTGTCGAGAATGACCGCATTCACTTTATGACCAAGCTCCAAGCTTTCGGCATCTTTTATAAGAATGTTGTTTTCTGCACCTTTACCAATACCTACCATTATGGCAGTAGGTGTTGCCAATCCTAACGCACAAGGACAAGCGATAACCAACACTGCTACAGAGGTCAACAAGGCTTGTGAAAATGCATTATCGCCTCCAGCCGACATCCAAACAATGAATGTAATAATAGATATAGCTAAAACGACAGGAACAAATATTCCAGCAATCTTATCGACCAGTTTCTGAACAGGTGCTTTACTTCCTTGGGCTTCCTGAACCATTTTAATGATTTGTGATAGCAAGGTTTCTCCACCCACTTTTTCAGCAATAAATTGGAAACTACCTTTTTGGTTTACCGTTCCTGCGAAAACTTTTTCATCCTTTGATTTTTCTACTGGAACTGGTTCTCCTGTAATCATACTCTCATCTACATAAGAGCTTCCTTTGGAAACTTCTCCATCCACAGGAATCTTTTCTCCCGGACGCACCAAAATGGTCTGACCCACTTGCACGGACGAAATAGGAATTTCCTTTTCTTCCCCATTCTCAATAATTTTTAGCGTTTTGGGCTGTAGTCCCATCAGTTTTTTGATGGCAGAAGAGGTATTGGATTTTGCCTTTTCCTCCAATAGTTTTCCCAAGGAAATAAAGGTTATGATTACCGTAGCTGCTTCATAATAGACGTGAGGCTCTATACCGCGACTCAACCAGAATTCCGGAAAAAAAGTATTAAAGACACTAAATAGAAAAGCAATTCCCGTACTCAAGGCCACCAACGTATCCATATTCGCCTTGCCGTGCTTGGCTTGCTTAAAAGCATTGATGAAAAAACTACGCCCGAACCAAAATAAGACGGGAAAAGTTAGTGCCAACGATATCCATTTTCCGGGTTCCCAATCCATATAGAACATTCCTAAAATGAAAATGGGAAGGGTCAGAATCGCTGACCAGATAGTACGGTTTTTTATGTCTCGATAGTGCTTTTGCTGGAGTTCTTGTTGTACTTCAGAAGGGTCTTCTGCATCAATGATAATGTCATAACCTACTTCTCGTAAAGCATTTTGCAATTTTTCCTCGGAAACGGTTTCATCATAATCTACGAGTACCGAACTGCTCGCAAAATTAACACTGGCACCGTTGACACCTTCGGTATGCGACAGGATTGATTCAACGCTGGATGCGCAGGCCGCACAGGTCATTCCCGTAACCGGAAAGGATTTTTTTAATCCAGATTTCTTGATTTTATGCTCTTGATCTAAAACATTTGTGATTTCCATGGCTTTTCCTGAATTACTTTATGCAAAGTTCAGAATAAGTACCGCCAACCGTGTTACGAAATTTGCTGAAAGAGTTGTAATATTCTCGTAAAATGTGGAAAACAACTAGTCAAAGTTGCTTTTCTAGCTCAGCGACTGTTTTCTGAAACTGTTCTAAATCCTTGAAAATATGTGCCCCTATCTCTATGGCCTTGCGATAATAGGGAAGAATGATTTTAGGAAAGCTCCTTTTCTTGTACTCATTTTCCTCTGCATCCATTTTGTCTTTACGGACATCGCCAAATTTCAACAGTAATAGTGTTGCTCGTCTTATTTCCTGTGGGTCTTTGCGCTCTTTGACTTTATCCACCAAGTTGAAAAACTCTATGTCATTCTTGGTAATGTTAGCTTTTGTTTCGTATCGTCTTAATTGCTCGTCAATCTCTATATCTTCAATCCTGCCTAAGTTCATATTGATATTATGGCCTGCCCAAAAACCATATTCTTCAGCGAACCAAATGCCTGAATCGTGCCATTTACCAAAAAAATTGACTGCATTTTTAATGCGGAAACCTTTCAGCCCTTCCTCGGAACCCAGAATGGTCACTTCACAGGGATCAGGAAACATTCCCATTACAACCACATCTTTTTTATAAGAACTAAAATACTGAAAATACAATTTCTTGAAAATCTCAAATAAGTCAATGACCTTATTCAACTTGGGGTAAAAGAATTCATCTAAATCGAAGGAATGAATCAGAACTCCTTTTAAATCGATAGGGTCCGAATCGTGCATAACATATCGTCCTTCGTCTATAGAATAGGCGGAATGGAAGAAAGTATTCCGTATTTCTTTAAAATGGTTCAGCTCATAAAAATCGATTAGGTGCTGCTTTTCCGAATCGGCCAAAAGTTCCATCAAGAAATCCTGTTTCTCGCCGATTCCCAAAAGGCGTTCATATTCTTTCGTTTTCCAAAAAAGATATGATGAACCCTTGTACCCCAATTTAATGCGGCACAAATTTCCTATAATATTATAAAAGTCACTGTTCTCAAAAAATGTAGAGTAAATCTGCAAACCCATACAGGTTTTCTCTTTTCCTTCCAATTCATCATTCAACCTTTTATAAAACTCGATTGCATCGAATCATTCATGAAGGTTGGAGTTTAAATTGGATGAACTGATTCCCCTATAATTAATCAGGTTAAGTACAAAATCGAATTCGCTTCTAGCCTTGGCTTCTTCAAAAAGATTTCTCAAATCCTTTACCTGAGGTTGTTCATCTTCCATAAATAAAAATACTTATTTAATGGCAAACCCCATTGAGAATCACTCACATACCGTTTTTATCTTTCCAACTAATTCTCCAAATCGTATTGGTCACATCATCGGTTATCAACATCGATCCATCGGGTAGTATGGCGGCACCCACGGGTCGGCCATAGACCTCGTCCTTTTTGCCGTCAACAATGAAGCCGGTTAAAAAGTCTTCAGGTTTTCCAGTTTGTTCTCCGTTCTCGAAAGGCGCGAAAACCACTTTATACCCTGATAAAAGCTGTCTGTTCCAAGAACCATGCTGCACGACAAAGGCTCCGTTACGATACTTTTCGGGGAACGAATCGCCCGTGTAGAAAGTCAATCCCAGAGATGCCGTGTGCGGGCCAACGTTTACATCGGGCACCAGTGTATTCTCCACTTCGGCCGAAGGAATCCACTTTACCCTTGGATCTTTATTTTGTCCATAATACACATAGGGCCAACCGTAAAATCCGTTTTCTTGAACACTGGTCAAATAATCAGGTACGAGGTTGTTGCCCAATCCGTCGCGTTCGTTGACCGCCGTCCATAATTCTCCGTTAACGGGGTTCCAATCCATCCCCACGGGATTTCTTAGTCCTGATGCGAAAATTCTTAGTCCCGAGCCATCGGGATTAATCTCCAGAATGGCCGCCTTAATGAATTAGGCCTCTGCCCCTTTCTCCCCAACATTCGAGCCACTGCCGACAGCAATATATATTTTCGAACCGTCTTTTTTGGCAATGATATTACGTGTCCAATGCCGATTGGCCTTTCCTGCGGGTAAGGTGCAGATTTTTTCAGCTCTGCCGGATATTTGCAATTGACCGGGATCGTAAGGAAAACGTAAAAGTCCATTGGTATTGGCCACATAAAACCAATCATCAAGCACGAGCATCCCGAAGGGTTGATCAAGTTCTATCTCAATAAATACGGTGCGTACATAGTGAGACCCACCTTTGTCTGTATCGCGGATCAAGGTTATCAAATCGGCACTATTCTTAAAGCTTTTCGACTTTGATGCCCAATGAACAATGAATCGATTTTTTTCCAGAGCGGATAATTGGAACTGATGTGCGCGACAAGTACATCGCCATCGCGGGTAACATACATCCACCTTGGATTATTGAAACCGTCGGCATATTTTGTAACGGTAAAACCGGGCGGGGCTTTAGGGTTTTTCCATTTTTCCAACCAATGACATTGCTATAGTTGGAATAGGATTTGGAGGCCGATAGCGGCGGTAGCGAATCGAAGGTTTGTGCGCGGGCGGTTGCCAATACTAAGAGTGAAATGATGTAACCTGTAAAAAAACGTATTCCCATAGCCATTTAAAATTTTGTCTTACATTTTTTGTCCATTAAAAATTAGCATCTTGGTTATTTGACTTTCTCAACAACTTCCCCTAAATCAAATATTTTTACGCCTTTCAATTTATGTGAAAGTATGCTGCTTCCGATCGCACTTCTATATCCACTGCCACAATGAACAATAATGGGTTTATCATCGGGCATACTTTGAATTGAATTTCTTAATTCATGAAGCGGTTTATTCAAGGAAGTATCAAAATTTTTGCTTTAATTTACTTTTCCGTTTCAGTCAAGGTTTGTTGTTTCTTTCGTGAGTGACCCTTCAAATTTGGGAAGAGGGCGCTTTTCTTTTTCTTCTTCTGTTTCCACTATTCCATTTTCCTTGATATCATTTATCAACCATTGCATTTCCATTATTTCCCTGCGTTGCGCTTTGATGATTTCATCGGCAAGTTTTCTTACCCTGACATCTTTTATTTGAGATCGCTCGCTAGTTAAGATGGCTATGGAATGATGGGGGATCATACCTTCCATATAGTCAACACCGGAAACCGTAATCTGACTCCTGACCAACCATATCCCGCCTGCAATCAGCAAAACGCCTAAAGATAGGATTGCAATATTCTTATTTCGGTCTTTGTACATCTGTAGCATATACAGCAGCATGATAATAACCATGGACCCGCCCATAATTAAAGTCATAAAGAATCTGGTTTCACTATACCAGAAATGATCAAGGATCTGATATGAGTGTGTGTACATTAAAAGGAACATCGCGACCATTGAAGTGCCGATCATTGCGAAGAACTTTAAATATTTATTTGATTTCTTTTGTTCATTTTCCATTGTAGATACTTTTATTTGGTTATTAGAATAATTTCATTCGTTTTTGGCTATCGTAAAGATTATTGCATAACTATACGAGTGTAGTTTTAGTCTTGTTCTACGCTATTTACAGGTTGTATTTCATATTGATCGCCGGTATTTTTTAAGGCCTTTTGCAAATTTTCCAAAGGCACTTCAAATTGCGATTCTACCATAGCTTCTGCATTTTTCAAATCGACCGATACGTCCGCAACTCCAGCCACGTTCAAGAGCGCGCCTTCGACATGATTTTTACAGCCGTTACAGGTCATTCCTTTTATTTCATACCTTTTTTTCATGACGTATTTTATTTCAATTTCTTCCTTGAAATCCGAACTTTTCCGATTTCGTCGGCACCTGTTAATTTTTGATGATATTCTTTACCTTTCCACAGTTTACTCTCCTATCCTAGAAATATGGATTCTTAAGTTCAGCACAAATGGAAAACTAATTGAACCATTTCCTATTCAAAACCGAAGAGCACTACATCTCGAAGATCGGCCCTTCATTTATGACATTTTTAAAAATAATTTTCATTTTGTTTTATATTGGAAGTCTCATATTTGACCAGCATATCTTTGCACAGTTTAGCACATGTATTACAAGCTTTCTCACATTCGTTACAATGTTGGTAATCATGTTTGCTGCATTCTGTTTCGCAGGATCGGCATAATCTGTGGCAATATTTAAGCAGGTCGCCAATATCTTTGTATTTCATGGCCAACATATTGGCCGTTGTCGAACAAATTTCGGCACACGCCCTAGCGGTTCTGATGCAATCGACCATAGCTTCATTAACGCCAGAATCCAAACATCTGTCAGCGCAGTAATTACATTTGACCGTGCAATCATACAATGCTTCGATTAATTCTAACCGTTTCGTGTCATCCATAAACCTTACTATCTAATTTTCTCAAGATAAGGTTTGAAGGAAATTTTCATTGACGTTAAAATTTTGAATTTTAACCCATTTAATTAGTATGAAGAATTTTCTCGAAATGGAGAATCTCTAATGATTTGAAATGTAGAAGAACGTGTTTTTTTAGGTTTAAATATCATCCAACGATTTCCTATTTTTATCTATGCTTTTTTTGAATTGCGAAGGGGTCATTCCCGTTACCTTTTTAAATTGATTGCTTAAATAGGCCAAGCTGCTGTAAGCCAATTGATAGGCAATTTCGCTCAAGGTAAGTTCGTCGTACACCAATAATTCCTTTACCCTTTCAATTTTTTGATTGATGATATACTGTTCAAAAGTGATGCTTTCCACCGATGAAAAAAGGGAACTTAAATATTTGTAATCAAGATGGAGTTTTTCGCTTATATAGTCTGCCCATTTAATATCCAATCCTTCGGAAGAATGATGGATTTTATCCACAACCAAGGTTTTCATCTGTTCGATAAGGCGGCTTTTGCGGTCATCGATTAAACTAAAACCGGAATTTTGAAGTGATTTAGAAAAAGCACTTCTGGTCTCTATATCAATTATTGAAGCCAATTCTACCTCTCCTAATTTGATAGATATATAAGGAACTTCCAGCTCTGCCAAAATGTTGGCTACTGCTATAATACATCTGGGACAGACCATGTTCTTTATATAAATGGTATTGGACATGTTTTCCACTTTTCATTAATAATACTCTAACGGATATTGATACCGTTATAGGCAAGGTAAAAAACCAACATAACAACTATAAGAAATAACAATACTATGGCGAGTATTCCCATCGCTTTTTCTTTCTTAGTGATAGCATTTTTGGAGGCTTTTTTACCTCTTTCATCCTTTCTCCTTATTCTACGATTATCGCTCATGTTCTTTTGACCTTGTCATTTTACCATATACTAGTGCTATTAGTTTCAGCTCCATTTGGACCGAGAGCTCATTTTAGTTCGATGGTTTAATATTGGTTTCTCGATATACAATATTTACAAGCAGCAACTAGTTCATATTTCTATTTTCGGTAGAAGGACTTCAAGTATGATAGACTTCTTTTATATAATTGACTGTTATTATATATGGTACAATCGCATCATTCAAGAAAAGGCCATAATTATTGCCACTACTAGGGTATCGAAGACAAAAAAAACCGTAAGAGGAATGATGATATATAAATTATCCTTCTCGGTAAGAAACTACAGAGATTCAGTTGATCTTAAACTTTCTTTCCCTGGTTTTTCGCCCATCATAATCCACTTATTTTAAGTTTAAAAGGCGGCTTTACTTACTTTTGCTCTTATTCCAAAGTAGCTTTCACCTCTCCACAGGTAATCATTGCCTCTCCGTAGTATGGGTTTCGAATCTCTTTTTCAAGGCTTAGCCAGTTAGCCCCCTTATTACTATCTGCCATTGGGCAATAGTTGTTGTACACTTTTTGATTTACTCCAAAAAGCTGAACACTGTTGATCATGTGGGCCGACAGATGTTTAAAGTGGTCTCTTTGCTCCTTAATATCCGAAGTGCCGGCCATTGCATTTGACGAGGCTTTGAGTTCTTTTTGAATGGTCATCCAATGATTATGGGCCTCTTTGTCTTTCAGCAATTTCATATCGACTTTGGCCAAACCTTGTTCCATTTGCTTTGCTTCTTTCTGTGCGGCCGCGCTATCATCGTTTACCAAAGCATCCTTAACACTTACATAGGCTTCGAAGACCTGCTTTAACTGGTTTTGGAACTCGTTCGCAACGGCTATTCTCTTTTTCATCTCGGAATGGTCGGTGTTGTTGGAAGGCACTGCACTACTTCCCTCCTGCATACCCAAATGACCTTCATGCCCGGTCATGGTTTTGCCACCTTCTGCGTTCATCATGGATTTTTTGCCCTGTAACTGTGCAGCTGCATCAACGGTAAATGTGCCATTGGTCACAACTTGATCCCCGTTTTCAAGACCGCTAATTATGATGTAGGTATCGCCATTGGTACTCCCAAGTGCAACTTCGCGCATTTCGAAAACAGGTTCATTGGGATTGGTCTTTACATAGACCACCGAACGTTCCCCTGTCCACATTACGGCACTGGACGGGATAATAACAGCGTCCTTCCTCTGCATTTGGGTTGATTTGATGGTTCCTTCCACGAACATACCCGGCTTTAAAAGGTTGTTTTTATTGTCGAGTATTGCCCGCACCATAACCGTTCTTGTTGAGGAATTAAGTAATGGATCTACAAAGGATATTTTTGCCTTAAACTCTTCATTGGGATAGGCATTCGTCGTTACCTTGACCTCCTGACCTTCCTTCAATGATGCTATTTGATTTTCGTAGGCATCGAAAACCGCCCAAACGGTATTTAGGTTGGCAATTTTGTACAAGGGCTGCCCTTGTTTTACGTAATCTCCTTCTTCCACTAACTTATCGGTAACTGTGCCGGATACAGTAGCATAAACTGGGAAATTTTCTTGAACCTTACCCGCTTGTTCGATACTTTCTATTTGATTATCGGATAACTTCCAAAGTTTTAGTTTATTGCGAACAGCATTGTATAAGGCGGGTTGCGACTCCTTCATAGATGCAGCCGTCAATAGCTCTTGTTGTGCACTTACCAATTCAGGGGAATAGATGGTAGCGAGAAGCTTTCCTTTGGCTACGCTCTCTCCAGTATAGTTTACATTTAACTGTTCGATACGGCCCGCGAAATAAGTGGCCTGTGTAGCATTGGCTTCTTCGTTCTCGCGAATCTTTCCCGAAAGTTTAAGTGAACTCCCATCCGAACTACCAATGCCAACGGTGGTTGTGCGAATATTGGCCAAGGCCATGGCGTTGTCGGTCATTTTTATCTCATTGGCACTAAGGCCGTCTGCGCCAGTTTCGGCAGGAATGAGATCCATACCACAAATTGGACAGTCTCCTGGTTCGGGCTGCATGATCTGCGGGTGCATGGAGCAGGTCCAAATCTGATTCTTCGGTTCTTCGGAATGGTCGTGACTATCGGACATATCCGATAGGTCCTTTACTGCTGCTTCATCGGTGGAAGAATTTCCAAAGATAAGATAGCCCGCCAATAGCCCTACTATGACAGCAATTGCGAGGTAGATGATGTTTTTGTTCATGATATTTAGTCTTTATAAAATTTGTTTTTTCGAAATGTTCGAAACTTGAAAACCTTGGTACTGGTCAATGTCAATATAAGCTGCTTATTATTGCTACGAGGAGCGTTTGAATTACAAACAAAATCATAATAGAAATAATGATATAAGCACTTTCGCTTTCCGTAAGAATGTACTTTGTGTATTTTCGTCACTTTTTTTATGTATTGCATGTTCGCTCATCATTTTCTAATTTTTCTTAGTGTTGGCGATGAAATAAACCATAGGGTAAAACCGCTTAGTACGGTAATCAAACCCAATAGGGAAAATGCCCTTAGCACAAAGGTGTTAAAGTCATCTCTACCTTGGTAATCCATGGTATGTGTCATCCATAGAAAATCGAACCAACGCCAATCTCGATGCCGTACCGTTTGGAACGCTCCATTTTCAATAGCCACATAGGCCTTTAAGTTTTGTGGGGTCTCATAGGAAATCTCAAAGGCTGGCAAAGGCCCACTGCGGTATTCGTGATGATTACCCACTTCTTCGATACGTTTAATGCCTGCTACTTTTAATTCGGGTTGCATATACCGGTTGGCTACTTGTTGGGCTTCCAGTTGGGTAATCTCATTTTTTTTGCTTCCTGTACGGGCATTGTACAAGGTTGTTCCATTAATCCAATAATAGGGATTGCCTGCAATCTCAAGTAATTCCATGGATCGAACTGGTTGTTCCATCTCCAATTGTGTCATACCCAGTAAATCTGAAAAAGACGTTTGCTTCGGTGTTACCTTTTTGAACTGGTCACCGTGTATCTCATCGATATCCGTCCAACTGAAATACAGGCCACTAATAGTCCACATCAAAAATTGGATGCCGATGAAGAGACCCAAATAGCGATGTGTTTTTCTGATTTTTATTGCTGTTTGTCTTTTGACCATTACTATTGGATTACTGAAAAAGGAAATTTTATGCTGTACTTTTCCCACGACAATGCTATGGTACCGCTACTTTTGTCTGTCTCCTCAATTTTGTACTCCAAATGTTCCTGAACATTCTCGGAAATTGAAGAACTTACCTTAAAACGAATAACGTCATCCTTTTCATCATATTCGTCTTTACCATGTTGATCCCAATTTTTGTTGAGTATTACCGTCCAATCTTTTGCGGTTGGAATTACAAAAAAGCCATATTTGCCTTTTGGAATCGTTTCCCCCTCAATTCTCAAATCTTTATCGGTCTCGATCCAAGTGGCCATATGTGCCCCCGCTTGCCACACCTCATCAAAAGGGAGCAGGCCACCGAATATAATTCTGTTACGCACACCGGGAGATGAGTAATCTATATGGATGTGGGCACCACCTACCATAGCCATGGCACTGGTATGGGGACTTAGTTTTTTCTTTTCAGTTGACGCTTTTTCAGTAGTCGTATGATCTTCGTGACCGGCTTCCGTCTTTTTCTTCTCTTCTTTACAGCTAGCCATTAAAAGGAGTACTAAAAGAATCAATACTATTTTATTGTTTTTCATTGGATATGGTTTTGACAGTTATTTACTTTTTTATGTCCCTGGAGGACGAATGGGTTTTAATGATCTTCCAATCGCCATCTATTTTCTTTAAAACGGATGTTGCGACTCCTTTTTTATGTATTGTTCTACCTTCTTTTTTATCTTTTGGTTTTAATACAATAGTGTACACATAGGTCTCCGTGGTAAAGGCATATGGAATACTTATTTCAGCTTCAATGGTATAATCGGAAAAATTGAATTTTTCGAAATGACCAAGTTCGGGCCCCAAATGATGCGCTATGTAATTTTTATAAGTTCCTTCTACACCACCTTGCTCGAATACGGCAGAATCATCGGCAAAGAGATCAAAAGTGCCCTCTGTAGTAAGATTTTGTAAGGCATCCTTGTATTTTTTTAGCGTTAATACGACTGCTTCCTTCTCAGATGTAATGTTTTTTTCTTGCGCATTTCCAGTTGGCAAAATCAGTAGTGCCAACAATGGTAAAAAGGTTATTCTAATTTTTTTCATTAGGCTAATTTTTGAGTTAGTGATTGTTATTGTTTTCTTTTTTTACGTGTATCCTATTGACATTTGCAATTCCGAAGAAAAGAACGATAAAACTTAGGGTTATCTCTAGCATTACCAAACTCTTCGCAGCATATGTGGCAGGCACAATATCTCCAAAACCTACCGAGGAAAAGGATATAAAACTGAAATAGAGAAATTCAAAAAAAACGATACCCCTAGACGATTCATTTGTCAAATTGGTTTTGAAACTTTCCGTATCTATATGATACATTGCGGCATAATCCGTAGCGAATGATAAAATAACAAGACCAATCAAAAGGCCGAATAAAGCAAGTACATGCCCCAAAAGATGACTTTCTGATATTATATTGCTCAATTGCTTAAAGGTTAGCCTGAGTATGAAAAACATCTTAAACAAGGTTACAAACAAAACACTCCACACCCAAGACATCAATTCATCCCAAAACCAAATATCCAATACGGCAATGGACAGCACTATAAAGATAACTGGCATTGCTTTTGAAAATAGCTGCCTATAAAAGGCCGGGCTATGTTCTACGTTTTTTGTATTGTCCATTTTCAATTTCTTTGTTATCGATTAAATTCATCCACCGTTTAACTTCTGCCATCCAACTTCCGCACTTAAACAAAAAACTTTACCATCAGTCCACCTGCCAACCAAGCATAGCAGATAAACGCCGCATATTTCAAAACACTTTCCAACAACGGACTTTTGGGTGCCATCTCGCTCATATTGTGTTTGACATCTTTCTTTTTAAAAAAGCCCAGATAGACCAGATATCCAGAAATGACCAAGAAGGCGATATTCAAATAGAAGGTATAATCTATCTTGAAGAACTCACTGTCCTCAATTTTTACCTGCGATGGATCGGGCAACATACCGAGCAAATCAAAACTGTAGTGCAAAGTCAGGGCAGTCCCTATCAATGCGGTAAACAATAGGAAGAGTATGAATAAAGACATTTTCCACCCATAGTATTTTGCATTGATCCGCAGCACGGGAAACACGACCAAATCACTAAAAATAAAGGCCATGACGCCCGCAAAGCTTACACCTTTACCGAATAGCAAAGCCGCCAGGGGAATGTTTCCCATAGATCCTATAAACGTGAGAAATGCAGCAACCGGGCCTACGACGATATGCTCTAAAATCTCAAGAAAAGTAAAATCGGTATTGCCCTGACCGCTGTTTATAAAAAGGGTCTGAAAAAAGGCATCGGGCACAAAGGCCGCAACGATACCGGCAATGGTAAAGCCAACAGTAACATCCTTCCAGACCATTTGCCACTCCATCTTATATTTCTTGCCTACTCTGGCCCAGCTATTTTCTTTTTGAATCTGTTTCTTCCAATCCTTGGAATCATCCATTGCGTTATCGTCTTCATTTTCAAGGTTTTTACGTGCTTTCTCAATCAGTTTTTTAGGGTTGATAATGCGTATAAGCAACCAACAGATCAGAATCAAAAGAATACCGCCTACATATTCGCCAACCACAAATTGCCATCCCAAGAAAATGGAGATGATAATCCCCAATTCAATAACAAGGTTCGTCGAGGCGAGTAGAAAAGCAATGGATGACACAAAACTTGCCCCCTTTTTAAAGATTGATTTTGTGCCCGCCAAGGCCGAAAAACTACAAGAACTGCTTATAAAACCAAAAAAGGTACCCAAGAGCATGCTTTTACCTTCATTCTCGCCCATGGCTTTCTGCATCCGTTTTTCGGTAACGAATATCTGTATCATACTACTGATGATATACCCCAATATAAATGCCCATAAGGCCATCCAGAAAAATCCCGTTGTGGTATATGCTGCTTCGCCCCATTGTTTAAGAAAATCATCCATAATTTATATGACTCGCTGTCTAGTTTTTTTAAATTTCATTCGTTGAATAACATACGACTGGTTAATTTCCGTTTGTTATCATTCTTCTTTGAGCAATGCGTTCACACTCATATCATGTTTGTCGTTTACTTTTATAAATAAAAAGCTCGGACGTTCCAGATTATAATCGGTAATCAAAAGCGACCAAGAAGCCTTTAGTTGCAGACCTTTTGTAACAGGATTTAAATCTATGGGAATCGTTATTTGCCTTGTGGTGCCCCCAAGGGTAAAATCGCCCTTTACCTTGAGCGTTTGCTCAGCTTTTTTATCAAAATCAAAATCATCGATCAATTTTCCTTTAAAAACAACATTAGGATTTTTTGCAGCTTCAAGCAGCTCGTACATATGTTCATCACGCTTATCCTTACCCGTCTTAATCGATTTCACGGGCACTTTAAAAGCTATGTCCGCAGATTCAAAATTAATCGTTCCCTCTAATTGGGCGGACTCGCCCGTGTAGGAATTAAGGGGCATTTCCGCCTTGAAAGAGGCACTTCCGCCTTGGGCAGCATATACCTGTGCAAATAAGGTATGGCTACCCATGAGCAGTAACAGGATCGATAAGAAAAATACCAGGTTTTTATACATAGATATAGTGCTGTTAATTTTCATAAATTTCTTCATACGTTTTAGTTTGCGTTTCGCCGGTTTTTTTGATTATATATTTTTTGTCAATGCCCTTTATATCCTTTAAACCAATGGAAGCCAGCAATTCCCTCAGCCCTTCCATTGTATTCTTGTGATAATTGGCCACTTTGTTCTTCTTGTCCTCTACGACCAATGATGCAACCCTTGAAGGTTCCATTGTGGTGATTCCCGTAGGGCAGGTATCCAGATTGCATTTTAAGGATTGTACGCAGCCCAAGGCAAACATCATCCCCCTAGCACTATAGCAGGCATCGGCACCAAGTGCCAACATTCTATAGATATCAAAAGCCGATATTATTTTTCCTGCTGCCATTAATTTTATTTCATCACGAAGCTTATATTTCTTTAAAACGGAATGTGCAAAGTGTATGGCTTCAATTATGGGAACTCCCGCCCAATGCAGCGATTCCATATGTGCGGCACCAGAGCCACCTTCCGCACCATCTATGGCGATAAAATCTGGATAACTTTGTGCATCGGCGAAGGCTTTAATCATAGACTCAAATTCAGGTTTTTGACCTATGCACATTTTTATGCCGATGGGTTTTTCTCCCGATAGCTCCCTTAATTGTTGTACAAAGGCAATCATTTCCCGATCGTTCCCAAAGGCGGAATGATGTGGTGGGGATAAAATTTCGGTTCCCTTTTCAACATCTCGGTATTTTGCTATTTCCTCTGTATTTTTTTTGGCAGGAAGAATAGCTCCGAATCCAGGTTTTGCGCCCTGTGAGACTTTTATCTCAATCATTTTGACCACTTCTTCCTTAGCTATTTCCTCAAACTTATCTGCGTCAAAATTACCATCCTCTGTTCTACATCCGAAATACCCCGTACCGAACTGAAAGATGATATCGGCACCATATTCCTTATGATACGGTGTTAAGCCCCCTTCACCTGTATTCTGGGCAAATCCAGCGATTTTTGCACCACCATTAAAGGCAAGCGTGGCATTCTTGCTGATCGACCCAAAACTCATTCCCGCAAGATTGAGTATACTCGCAGCGTAGGGCTTAGTACATAATGAACTACCTATAGTAACTCTAAAATCATCATTGATTTCCTTTGCAGGGTATGTAGAATGCGTAAACCATTCACGACCTACTTCGTCATAAGGAATCTGGGTGCCAAAGGGTTGATTTTTGACAGCATCTTCTGCCCGTTTATAAACAATTTCTTTCTGTATCCGATTGAAAGGTTTCCCTTCTGTCCGGTTTAACAAAACAGTTTCCTGTATGACGTGTCGTTGCTTTTCCAATAGATTGGTAATCCTTCCCAACAAAGGATAGGTACGTCTAATGTTATTGGACTTTTGTGTATAATCAATCAATCCTAAAATCAGGAATGGAAGAATTATCAAGCTTATCCACCACAGATTAGGAAACCAAAAAATAGTAGCTGCTAGCGCAACACCTATAATGACTACCGATATCATAAATTCTTTTCTCATCGTTCCTTTTTAATGTGAGTGGCTTTCAGATTCTTTTTCCTCTCCTCCGTGCTCCGTTTCCAAAAATTGACCTTGTGGTCCAACGCCCTGTATATAGACCAACTGAGCGCCATAGTGACCTGCTTGCGATACTGAGAATGCGGAAAAGGCCATGATTAGGAAAACGGCTATTTCAAATCCACGTTTCAATTTGACCCAAAAAAGACTGATGCCCTTTAAGACTGCGGCCAATGCACTAGACCAAACCGTCCAATCGGCGTACTTGTCATGGTTATCCAATATGCTTTGCGCAACCTCTGTAAGCCCGTGGGTATGCGGGTGCACGTAGGTACCCGCAACATAGGCTCCGATAAAACCTGAACCGATAAGAAGGAAGATGACCCAATCTAAATTTCGCTTTAGAACGAACAATTGAATGCCTTGAAGCAAAGCCGCAAACAATAAGAGGACAATTGGAAAATGTACGACCAACGGATGTAGATTGTCGAATGCATCCAAACCGACTTCTTCCTTGTCTATGGGTTTTGTGGAATGCATTGCCCCATGTTCTTGAGGCTTTTCCGATAACTCAATAACTATAAAGATTCCCGTAATATTCGCTAAATATTCCGAGTTGTTCTCAATCGGCTTCGGTGTACTTGCATGAAGCGGAATAACACTTAAAAGCAGTACTAAAAATGAGAGTGTTTTTTTCATAATTAATCTTTTAAGATGCATTATTAGTAAGTTGTAAAATAAGGGCGCCTATTACAATGCCTCCAATAATTATGTAAAGCGCATAATTGAGCCATCGTTTTAAACCGCTTGATTTCTGTTCGGTTTTAGTGCCGGTTTTACAACAATCTTTCATAATACCTCTTCTATTTATTGTGCCTGTCGAGGGAAGGGCGATATCTACTACATCATCCAAATCAGCCTTCCCATAACAGGACTTTATCTTAATTAATAATCTGGGCGGTCAAGAAATACACTAAATAAACAACCAATCTAAAAACACATTCAAGACCGACCCAGATTTCAAACTTTTAAATTCTCTTTAGCAACAATTTTATTATCTATTGAAAAAATCAGCAATGGTAACAGCGCAAATTGTAATAGGGGTGAAATTCCTAATTCGATCATTGGCACTATGGGCATAGATTCTGCATAGGCCCAATCTCCTCGGGTCGTATGCCAAATTTCTCCAATAATGGCTCCTGTAGTTCCGATCAAAATCAACGATAACATTTGACCTCTATTCATACTCCTAACCCAAAAAATATCTTTATATATAAGGCCAAATACAAAAAGCAGTAAAAGCACCATTAACATATCAGCTACTGAGGCCAGAGCACAAAAAGAAATATGTTGCCAATCATATTTAAAGCCTTTGTATAAGGGACCTTGTACTAACTCCCAGATAAAATTCAATGAAAATGATAGTACAGAAATCCTGATTATAAAGTTCTTGTAGTACTCTTTGACCATAACTTGCTTGCCAAAGTATATGTACAGCAGTACCACTAAAGTCAATACAATGATGGGTACTACAAAAATATCAAGACTCAATGTTTCCATTCTAATCGTGCTTATATTCTTAAATTATTAGACGGTTCATTTATAAATTTCTTTTTAGTTGTTTCCTGAAAAGGGAAAGCTTTTAAACACTAACCATTAACTATAAATTGCTTTCCCTATCAGGATTTATTTTTCAATAGTCTCTGTTACTTTTCCACAGTTTAGCATTTTACTACCGTAGTAAGGATTTTTAATTTCATTGCTTGTACTTAGCCAAGCACTACCCTCGTCATACATTGGACAAAACTGTTTGTACAACGTACTTTTCGTTCCAGTGATAGCGACCATATCCGTAATGTCCTTACTTAGTGTTTTAAAATGTTCGCGTTGATGGTCTATGGCACTTTCTGCAATATGTTCTGCGTGTTCAGTGGCATCTTCAATGATATCTGCTAGTTCTTTTTGCTGCTCTTTTGTGTAGCTACTTTTATCAAATGCTTTAAGAGAGGCTACTAGTTTAGTGCCTGCTTGTGCGGCTTTTTTGGTGTCATCTCCTACTAGAGCATCTTTCAACATAAAATAATCAGTAAGAACTACTTCTGTTTTGGCATCTCCCATTTTCATTTTACTATGATCCATTTCCATTTCTCCGTGGTTCATTTTTTCTTTTTCTTGTGCATTGGTAAAAGAAATTGTTAACAATAGCATTGCTGCTATACTCATTTTTAAATTTTTCATTTTTCTTTGTATTTAATTATTGTTTATAAACTATCCTTTAATTGTGTGATGAAATTGATTATTTCATTCGTTTCTTCCTTTGAAAACGTTGCGTCTTTATGAATTAAAGTGTAAGAGTCCAAAGGCATTTCTCCGCTTTCTATTTGTTTAATAATTGATCGGAGTTTACTTTTCTTTCTTCGACTAGATAATGAATCCCATTCGTTAAAATTAAGTTCCGCCTTACCTTCCTTTATATGGTCTTCTAAAAACCAAGCAATGGGCTGAACTTTATTATACCAAGGATATTGGGTGTTATTACTATGACAATCATAGCAGGATACTTGTAACTTTGTCCTGATGTTATCTGGGACGTTATGCACTAGCATAAAGTCTGTTTGGGGTACTAAAACACTTTGATTACGTTCCGCCGGAATAAACTGTATCCCGATAAACACAAACAAGAATAGTACTGCTATGATCTTTATAATTTTCACTTAATTGATTTCCTTTTGAACCTTACCACAGGTCAACATTTTATTTCCGTAGTAAGGATTTTTGACATCTTTGGTCTTACTTAACCAAGCACTACCGCCATCGTACATTGGGCAGAATTGTTCGTACAGCGTATTTTCTGTTCCTGTAATGGCTACCATATCGGTTACATCCTTACTCAATATTTTGAAATGTTCACGTTGATGGTCAATAGCACTTTCTGAAATATGCTCTGCGTGTTCAACTGCATCCTCCACAATATCCTTTAAATCAGATTTTTGAGCATCCGTATAGCTTGAAACATCTAGATTACCTAAACTTGTTGCTAGGCTTGCTCCAAGACTTTTGGCTTTTTCAGCATCATCTGCAACCAAAGCATTTTTAAGACTGAAATAATCGCTCAATATGGTTTGAGACGTTCCGTTTCCGTCTCCGTTCATTGCCATTTCAGTACTTTCACCATCGTGATGACCATCATTATTATCGTGTTCCATATTGGAATGGTCTTCCTCCGAACTCATTTCTGAATGATGATTCTCGGTATTATCGTTTTCTTTCTTACTGTCTTTACAAGACACTGCTGTTAACGTTATAATTGCTATCGCAACTATGCTTAATGTTGATTTTAATTTGTTCATTTTGTTTTCGATTTTAATTTATTTTAATTGTTAATTATAGTTTTACGTTTTTGGGTCCTATTCGATTCAAAATATCAGAGAGTTTTTGTTTAATATTCTTGGCGATGTCTAATATTTCGTGTTTTTCAGAAATTGCCCAAGTTTTCTCTGTATCCTCAATTGAAACTTCAATCAAAGCCTTGCCCTCAATTTTTTTAATACTGATTTTACAGGGAATTAAAGTTGTCATCTGTACATCGTAGGACAGCAAATCGGCCGCTGTTTTCTTATTACAGACCAATAAAATCTTATGGCTAGCCAAATTTTTGATATGGTCGCTGAGATATTTTTCAATATCCATTTCGGCGACAATATCAAAGTCTGCCTTTCTGAGACTATCCCTTAGTTGCGTTAGTGCCTCATCGAATGTGAGGGAACCGTATCTCCTTACAAAACAATAGGGCGTATTTCTACTCTCCGTATAGTTTTGAGATGACGTCCCTTTTGTTGCATCTTCATCTGATTCCATTGCCATATTAATTCAATTGGTTAATTACACGCTTTAATTTTTCTGATATTTCATTGGCTATCTCTGTAAGTTTCTCATTCTTCAAAGCTTGCATTGAAGCTAAGGGGTTTACTGCTGCTATTTCAACGGTGTTTTCATTTTTCTGCTGAACAATAACATTACAGGGCAACATCGTGCCTATTTTATCTTCTGCCTCTAGTGCTTGATGAGCAAAGGGCGGGTTACAGGCCCCTAAAATCTGATACCGCCTAAAATCTACATCAAGTTTATTTTTAAGGGTTTCGTTCACATTGATTTCGGTAAGGATGCCGAAACCTTCTTTTTTAAGTTCTTTGGTTACTTTGTCTATGACCTCATCGAAATTCTCATGAAGACTTGTATTAAAATAGTATTCCATAGTTTTAAATTTATGAGTTCAACGTTCGTTTTTGTTCTTCATATTCTTCTTTGGATAGTTCTCCTTTAGCAAAACGTTCGTCCAAAATGTCTGAAGGATTTTGCTTTCCTTTTTGCCCATTGCCTTTGCTTTTCTTGCTTAAAAACATCCATATTCCCAGAGCTAGAACCAGCAAACCAATTACCCACCAATACATCATCATCATTTTTATTTTTTTAAGTGTTATTTATTTTTTTCAAAAACCATTTTTCTCCTGTAAAAACAAGTATCGTTAACACTACTGCCACAATTACTACTAATGGATCACTAGTAATTTTAATCCATACGAATGAACCTAGAACAATTATATCCAATACAATGGCAGTAATGATTACAGCTGGATTTGCTTTTATTTCTTTTCTTAGATTTCTCAAAATGCCCCAATGGATACCTATATCCATCACCAAATAAAGTATGGCTCCTAAGGATGCGATTCTAGTCAAATCGAACAGAATGGTCAATGCGATTGCCGAGACTACGGTATATACCAGCATATGTTTCTGTATGCCTCCTGGCATTCCAAAATGATTATGGGGTATCAAATCCATGTCGGTTAGCATGGCCGTCATCCTTGAAACGGCAAAAACACTGGCTATAACCCCCGAAATCGTGGCGACGATGGCAATACCTACCGTAAACCAAAGACCGTATTTGCCAAAGGCAGGTCTAGACGCCTCCGCCAAAGAATAGTCCTTGGCCTGTATGATTTCCTCAATCGAAAGATTGGAGGAAACCGCAAAAGCGACCAAAAGATAGATAAGGGTACAAATGGCCAATGAAATAATAATGGCCCTACCGACATTCTTATTGGGATTCACAATTTCCCCACCGCTATTGGTTATGGTCGTAAAACCTTTATAGGCTAAAATGGACAAAGCCAAAGCCCCTAGATAACTGGAGACCGGATACTCGGACAAACCGCTGGATGGGACTACTTCCGAAAAGGAGAATCCTGCCGCCCATAGACCGCCTATTGCAAAAATGGAAATACCCCCTATTTTCAGGATGGCCATTACCAACGATGATTTACCGATGATGTTATTTCCGGAAATATTAATCAAAAAAGCTGTAATTAACAGTAAAACTCCTAAAACGGGAACCCATACGCTATTGTCTCCAATATCGAACAATTGCAGGGTGTACGACCCAAAAGTACGGGCAACCAAACTCTCATTGATAACCATAGAAAAAGCCATCAACAAAGCCCCTGAAGCCGTAAGTGCTCCCTTACCATAGATCTTTTTCAGATAGGTGGCAATACCCCCAGCGGATGGATAGGCATTTGATAATTTAATATAAGAATAGGCACTAAAGCCCGAGATAATGGCGCCCACCAAAAACGCAATCGGAAACCACTGGCCAGACAGTTCTGCCACCTGTCCCAACAGGGCAAAGATACCGGCACCGATCATTACACCCGTACCAAGAGATACGGCACCGGTCAAACTCAAACTATTCTTTTTATATCCTTCCATCAATTACAATCTTGCTAAAAGTCCACCGCCCCAGCCATATCGGTTATTATAGTTTGCCTGTATTGAAAAATTACGGGAAAGAATGTATGCAACCCCTACCAGCCATTGTGTTTCACTTTCAAATGAGTTGTTATTCCCTAAATCGTTGACCCACCCGAAGTCTGCTCTATATTCGTATTCGCCTTCCAGAAAAATTCTAGGAAAAATCAATAGCTCTCTGTCCAGACGTATTCTCGGACGCAGTTGATGGTCCATACTCACATCTACATTAAATCTATAAGGCGTAAAATATTTTACACCGACCAATCCTACGGTATTGAATTCATCGTAGGAATCAGGTATTTCGGTTTCGGTGTTAACACCCACATAGAGACGTACCCAATCATTTAGGTATCTATTATAGTTAACTTCGGCTTCAAGGTTTTGGTCATAATCGAACTCTGCTCTTAAACCAAATTCATTGCGAATATTACTCGACGTTAAAAAGAGTTCATTAAAGTTTGAGCCGGCACGAGCCAAACCCCATGAATAATAATGGTCCGTTTCATCGATGAGTTTTTGAACGGGAAAATCCTTCATTCTCTCGTCCCTTGGCGTATCGTAACTGAAAACCCTTGCCATTCCGCCCATCATATGATATAAAATGTGGCAATGAAAGAACCAATCGCCATACTCTTCGTTATAGAACTCTATGACCACTTTCTGCATAGGCGGTACATTTACCGTATGCTTTAGTGGGGAACGTTCGCCATTTTCGTTGATGACCCTAAAATAATGCCCGTGCAGGTGCATTGGGTGGTGCATCATCGTAAGGTTATTGAGCGTAATCCGCGTTACTTCGCCCCCCTTGATTTTTATTTTATCGGTTTCTGAAAGGGGTACGCCGTTCATACTCCATACATAGCGCTGCATATTTCCCGTTAGGTTCAACAGTATGTCGTTTACCGGTAAATCAGCTTTGTAGGTGGTATTCTCCTTTGCCTTTAAAAAGTCGTAGTTGAAATACGTTTTACGAGTGTCGTAATCAAATGAGGATGTATCTTTCTGCATCTTGGGCATATTGTTATTCATATGGCCTTTCATTTGATCCGATGTTCCGTTATGGTTCATTGGCATCGAGTCCTTTTTCATTCCCGGCCTATTGTCCATATTCATTTGGTCATTTTTCATAGGCTTTTCATCGTCCATCTTCATATCCATTTGGTCATTCATCTTGCCATCGTTCATAGACTTCTTATCGTGCATCCCCATATTCATCTGACCGTCTTTCATATCCATCTTCATCCCATATTTCTGCATTAAAACTTCGGGCGTGTTCTTCTTTTTGTTTCCCACCATTGCAGGTGCTCCCATTTTCATATCCATTTTGGCCATTTGCTTCATCATCGCCACTTTGTCCGGTCTGTCAATCGTTTTCGCAGGATAAAGTGTTCCCTGTCCTAAACGCAAGGAAGTATGCCCAGAGCCATCTTGTGCCGTTGCCGTAACTTCCAGAGTACCTTCAGGTATGGTAACGATTACATCGTAGGTTTCAGCTATACCAAATAGAAATCGGCTTTTGGATACGGGTTGCACATCAATACCATCGCCGGAAACCACCATTGGGTTACCCCCACCAAAATCCATCCAATAATAGGTAGAGGCCGAAGCATTGATAAAGCGAAGCCGCACCTTTTCTCCTGGCTTGAATTTTGGATATTCCGCCATTTTTTTTCCGTTGGTCAGAAATGCCGGATAATAGATATCGGCAATATCGGCCCCTTCCATACGGTCTCTCCAAAATTTAAGTTGAGCACCAAAAGCGCCCTCTTTGATGACCCTGCCCAAAGGAACCGCTGTACCTTTTTTAACTTGATACCATTCGTTTCCCCTTTTTAGGTTACGCAGTACGTTCATCGGTTTTTCGTTGGTCCAATCAGAGAGTACTACAACTAAATCTTTATCATAGTCCAAGGTTTTTTCCTTGGGCTGAATCATAATGGAACCATACACACCTTTCTGTTCTTGTAGCATCGTATGGGAATGGTACCAATATGTACCCGATTGATTGATCGGGATTCTGTATTGGAAAGTTGTCCCCGGCTCGATAGGTGGGGTAGTTAAATAGGGAACGCCATCATAAAAATTGGGAAGTATCAATCCGTGCCAATGTACCGATGTTTCAACGTCCATTTTATTGGTTACGTTGATTATGGCAAGGTCGCCTTCGGTAAATTCCAATGTAGGGCCGGGAATACTGCCATTGATGGTCATTCCGTTGGCGGTTACCCCTCCAAGCGTTATTTTATTATTTTCTAACATAAGGCTATATTCCTTAACGGGTCGCCCTTCTTCCTTTCTATCTTGTCCGTTGGTCCCTACTTGGGCAATGCCTTCGCATGAAATAAGAAGTACCAACAACACCGTAATTTTTCTGATCATGATTCTCTTTTTTATTATTTATAATATCCTACAGTATCATATTCAATCGATACATAATGCCCTTATCCATATGGATATTAGCTCCTTAGATAATTGATAATGGCCGATTGCACATAGTAGCCTTTGATGGATTCGATTCTATTGATTTGAAACTTAAGCTGTAACTCTTGAATATCGAGCACATCGTTAAAATCGATGGTTCCTGTTTCATAACTTTTAATCAGGATTTCCTCGCCATCATTGGCCTGTTCAATATTTTTAGTTTGTGTTCTGAAACGAATCCTGGCCGCCATTCTGTTGTTAACGGCTTCGCTCAAAAGCGTCTCCAATTTGTTTCTGCGTTCTTGCTTTTGCGCGGTTATTTCCTCTTGCCTTAACTTGTTCTGTTCGGATATGGATTTGTATCTATAATTGAATATGGGGATGGACAATGAAACCATCGGCATTAAAATATCCTTTCCGTTATCATCGAAAGACATATCGGGCCTTTCGGCAACCGGTATATAATCCAGCCCGAAACCAAGGTTTGGCAAGGCTTCTTTTTGGTTCAATATTTCGGATTGTTCGACCGACTCGTACAGCTTGTCATACTTTAAAAGTTCGGGATGCAGGTCGAGGCTTCCTTCTTCCGTTATCGGGTCTTGTTCCGGTACTGTTAATCCATCGTAAACAGCGACCTGTGTCTGTCCGTCACGATTCAATAGGTTGTTGAACAAGGTTTGTTCTGCCTGATACTCCTGTTCCAACACCTCTTTCTGTTGTTCCAGTTCGTTTTGCCTGATTTGAAGGCGAAGTACATCAACGGCCGAAGCGCTGCCCACCTCTACCGAAGTTAGGGCGAGACGTTCATAGGTCTCCAGCAATTCAATATTCTCCTCCAATACGCTTTGCTTCGCTCTTATCGCAAACAGTCGGTAATAGGATTGTGAGACCGATAGGGCTAATTTTCGTTTGACGATGACCAGCTCTTCATATTGGGCATCGGCCAATGAACTTGCATAATTTTCACGGGCGGTAATGGTACCGAACCACGGAATCATCTGTTTTGCCGAAAACCGTGCTTTCTGTGCACCAGTTCTTGTTTCCGGTTCGCTTACGAAAAGTCCGGCACTCACTTCCGTATTGGGCAGAGTGTTGACTTCGTTCACTTTTTCGGAGGCGATATTGTACCGCAGCTCAAAAGCCTGAATTTCCGGATTGTTCAGTTCGGCCTGTTGGATAAGGCTTTCCAGCTCCTGTGCCTTCACGGAAGCGATGGACGCTATTCCAATCAATATGTATAGGTATTTCTTCATTTGGATACTCTTTTTAATTGAAATTCGGCCTTCCAACTGTATAGAACCGGGACAACGAATAAGGTAATCAAGGCGATAAGCATTCCCCCGAAAGAAGGAATCGCCATTGGTATCATAATATCACTACCCCGGCCCGTGGATGTCAATACGGGAAGCAATGCCAGAATGGTTGTGGCCGTAGTCATCAAACACGGGCGGATACGTTTTTCGCCAGCTTCGACCACCGAATCCCTAACAGTTACCAGTGAATCTGGCTTATTTCTATCAAAGGTCTGTGTCAGGTAAGTGGCCATGACCACACCGTCATCCGTAGCGATACCGAAAAGGGCGATAAACCCGACCCAGACGGCAACACTCAGGTTTATGGTATGCATCTGGAATAGGTCTCGCAGATTTTCCCCGAAAAAGTTGAAGTTTAAGAACCAATCCTGTCCATAAAACCAGATCATCAGGAAACCTCCGGCAAAGGCCACGGCAATTCCTGTAAAGACCATTAATGACGTACCTACCGAACGGAATTGGAAATAGAGAATCAAGAATATGATGGCCAATGCCAACGGCACTACGACCGACAGTGTCTTTTCAGCACGTAGCTGGTTTTCATAAGTACCGGTAAACAAATAATTGATACCTTTGGGGACCACCAGTTCCCCGCTATCTATTTTTTCCTGTATTAGGGCTTGAGCGTTCTCGACTACCTCTACTTCCGCAAAACCGTCCAGCTTATCGAAGAGCACATAACCGACCAAAAAAGTATCTTCACTCTTGATGACCTGTGGTCCTTTTTCATATCTAATGGTAACCAACTCGCTCAAGGGAACAGGGCTTCCTTTGGAAACAGGCACATAAATTTTCTCCAAGTCCGCTGGATTCTCCCTTAATTCCCTTGGGTAGCGTACTCGAACGCCATAACGCTCACGTCCTTCAACAGTCTGGGTAAGCACCATCCCCCCAACGGCAACCTGCAACACGCTCTGCACGTCTTCAACGGTAATGCCGTATCGTGCCAACCGCTCCCTATCGATGTCTATGAGCAAATAGGGTTTTCCAACGATCCGATCTGCAAAGACGGCTTCATCCTTTACCCCATCGGCCTGCTTTAGAATGTCTTCGAGCTTTAGACCGAAGGCTTCTATTTCCTTTAAATCCTGTCCCTTTACCTTGATGCCCATGGGAGCACGCATGCCGGTCTGTAACATGACCAAGCGGGTTTCTATCGGCTGTAATTTCGGGGCGGAGGTAACACCGGGAAATTTGGTAACCTTTATAATTTCTTTCCAAATGTCATCTGGAGATTCAATTTCAGGGCGCCAGTTTCTAAAATATTCCCCATCTTCATCGGGAATTAAATCTTTTTGCCGTACCGAAAAAACCGATTTTATTTCTGATGCTTTATATTCTAGATCGTCGTCCGTTTCGAGATTGGGATTGGTCACGAAAGTACCATCCCTTAGTTCAAACATACCGTCCTCATTGACCTTGAATCGCTGTCGTTCCCTTTTTCCGTTCAGCATGTATTCTGGCTTGTACTGAATTAGGTTTTCGTACATAGATAGCGGAGCGGGATCTAATGCGGATTCCGTTCTACCCGATTTACCGACTATCGTTGCTATTTCAGGAATACTGGCTACTGCCATATCCAATTGCTGCAATACCCTTTTATTTTCTTCGACCCCGGCGTGCGGGAGAGAGGTAGGCATCAACAAAAAGGAACCTTCGTTCAATGACGGCATAAACTCCTTTCCGGTATTTTGCATGATCATAACCCCAAATACTACTATAGCGGTGGGAATAGAGAGAAATATCAGTTTATTCCGTAGTGCCCAACGAAGTATCCTTGTATAGTAATTCCGGAATACGGTAAAGAAGCCAAGTAGTCCGAAACATATAAGCGAAACAAAAATCAGGTTCCAAAAAATGCTTTTATCAAGACCGAGCGGTCTCCAATATTCGGCCAAAACGAAAACAATGGCAAAGGCCGAAATAATGATATTGATAAGGTTGGCACGTTTCTCCGAAAGCGAAAATCCGCTGGAGATACGAGATGCCAATTCCGGGTTTTTTAACAAGCCCACGATACCGAAAGCAATTAATATCAGCCCTAATAATGAACCATAGACAATTGCGAGTATCCCTAAGAGTATCAATATCCCATTGATGCCATATCCTACTGTTTTTTTAATACTCTTTTTTCGAAAAAGAAAGGCTGCAAAGGGAGGTATCAAAAAGAGGGCTACGATAATGGATGCAGTGAGGGCAAAGGTTTTTGTAAAAGCCAGAGGCCTGAACAATTTTCCTTCGGCCCCAATCATGGTAAATACTGGAATAAAACTGATAATTGTGGTCATCACGGCCGTTAATATGGCACCGGACACCTCTGCCGTTGCCGTATAAACAACGGTATCTATGGGTAGGCCCTCTTCATTTTCGTCCAGATGCCGTATGACGTTTTCCGAGAGAATGACCCCGACATCCACCATGGTTCCGATGGCAATGGCTATACCCGAAAGGGCTACAATATTCGCATCCACGTTGAATAGTTTCATCGCGATAAATACCATAAGTACCGCGACCGGCAACAGTCCCGATATCAGGATGGATGCCCTTAAATTGAAGACCATGATAATGATGACCAAAATGGTAATCAAGATTTCCAAGGTCAGGGCCTCATTGAGCGTACCCAGCGTTTCTTGAATAAGTTCGGTCCTATCATAAAAAGGGACGATCGTGAGCTGGGACGTTCTGCCATCTTCAAGAACTTTTGACGGAAGTCCGGCACTTAGTTCATTTATCTGGTCTTTTACGTTGTTGATGACCTCCATCGGATTGGCACCATAACGTGCGACTACGACACCACCGACAACTTCAGCACCTTCCTTGTCCAATATGCCCCGCCGTGTGGCCGGTCCGTAGGAAACATTTCCAATATCCTTTAGGCGAATGGAAGTGTAATCTTCAGAGGTAACCACTGCATTTTGTAGATCTTCGATGGATTTCACATAGCCAAGCCCACGAATCAGATATTCGGCCTGGTTGATTTCCAAGGTTTGGGCACCGATGTCCCGATTGCTTTGCTTTACGGCTTTTACCACCTGCTGTAGCCCGATACCGTATTGCTTCATCAGTTCGGGATTCACGTCCACCTGATATTCGAGCACATAACCGCCTATCGAGGCGACCTCCGAAACGCCGCTTGCGGATGATAGTGCGTATTTCACATAAAAATCCTGAATACTTCTAAGTTCCTGTAAATCCCAACCGCCTGTTACATTTCCATCGGCATCACGCCCTTCCAAAGTGTACCAGTAGATTTGTCCAAGTCCAGTAGCATCAGGTCCTAATGCGGGGTTGACGCCTTCGGGCAGTAAACCGCTCGGTAACGAATTCAATTTTTCAAGGATTCGACTGCGGCTCCAATAGAACTCGATGTCCTCTTCAAATATGATGTAGATACTTGAAAATCCGAACATGGAGGAGCTACGGATGGTCCTAACACCGGGTATTCCTAAAAGTGAGGTTGTCAATGGATAGGTTATCTGGTCCTCGATATCCTGTGGGGAACGACCGTCCCATTTGGTAAAAACAATCTGCTGGTTTTCCCCGATGTCTGGTATGGCATCGACGGCCACCGGATCTCTAGGTAATGAGCCCGTGCTCCATTCGAAAGGCGCGTTTACGGTTCCCCAACCTACAAAAAGGACTAGGAGCAAAACGGCTACCAATTTATTCTCGATAAGGAATTTGATGCTTTTATTCAGCATGGTATGATGATTAAGTAATTAGAAGTGCTGGTCGGAAACCAACGAAAACAGGATAAGCCCTAAACTGTTATCAGTCGGGCTGTAAAATGCTATTACTTAAAAATCAAATAAGGAAAATCTGATCTAGGACCTGAATGTCCTTGACCAAAATCGGAGGGGGGTAATCACTAAAAGGGACTATGTTTTCAGGTAGCCCTTCGTAAAGGTTAAGATATGTATATACGAAGGTCGCAACAAACTGTTGTTGTTCAAAACTCAATTTTGCGAAGGCTACTTTTAAGTCGTTCTGGCCGTCAACGGTAAGAACTTCATCGCTACAGCAATTGTCTTGAACTAAATTACATTCAGGCAAATCGGCTGTTTCCTGAACTTCCATGCAGCAAGAATCGGCATGGCCCAAAATAGAATAATCTACAAGAACATCGCCACAGTAATGTTGCGCAACCGAAAAAGAGAAGGTTGAGAACAACACCAAAAGTGCCATTGTAAAAGATACTATTTTATGAAAAATACTTTTCATGCGTTCTGCAAAGCTACAAAAATTTTAACATGGGGGTTCCGTTTAACAAAATTTTAGAATTAAAATAAGTCAGACAATTCGATATGCAAAGCTAATTGTTTGCCTTTTGTAAATACATGACAATTATCATAACTATTACATAAGGCAATGAACTTATAGCAATTATAAAACTAGAATATTATTTAGAATCTTTCTCAATAAGATTGTGTCAAATCGAAAAAAGTACTACGTTTGCATTTTATTTTTATTAAATCTAAATAAGTATAATATGGTAAAAGTTTTACCTGCATTGGCAATAATGCTCTTGGCAGCCAATATTGGCGTATCACAGGAAAGTAGCGATGGTAAAGATTCAACAACCCTGAAAACTGAAGTATTAAACGAGGTCATAGTTAATGGAAATGCAATTCTCGGGAGTAAATTTGAAGCTAAGAACAGAACGGGATCCGCAAATTATATATCAGCAAAAGAACTTCAAAAATTCAGTTATAGCGATATTAGTAGGATCTTGAGAAGTGTTCCGGGTGTCAATATATACGAGGAGGATGGTTTTGGATTACGGCCCAATATCAGTTTGAGGGGCACTTCTCCCGAACGTAGCGCAAAAATCAATCTCATGGAAGATGGGGTACTTATAGCCCCGGCCCCTTACAGTGCCCCCGCCGCATATTATTTCCCCACGATCGGAAGAATGCAGGCCGTAGAAATATTAAAGGGAAGTAGTCAGGTCCAGTACGGGCCAAATACCACAGGTGGGGCTATTAATATGATTTCTACACAGATTCCTGACCAATTTTCGGGAAGAGCTGTTTTGTCTGCCGGCAACTTCAATTCAAAAAATGTCCAGGTCGTGGCGGGCGATAGTTTTAAGAACTTTGGGTTCGTAAGCGAATATTATAACTATAATTCAGATGGTTTTAAAAATATTGACGGAGCGGGAAATACGGGTTTTGATAAATCGGACTATTTGGCAAAGTTTCGTATAAATACTGATGAAGATGCCAAAACCTACCAATCCCTTCTGTTTAAGATCCAGTTTTCCGAAGAAAGGGCCAATGAGACCTATTTAGGTTTGACCGATGCCGATTTCAATGAAAACCCGTATCGCAGATACCGGGCTTCCTCGAAAGATGTAATGGATACGGAACACCAACAATACCAATTAACGCATCTACTTAAATTTTCCCCGGCCCTGTCCATTACAACCACGGGGTATGTGAACAGGTTTAAGCGCAACTGGTACAAATTGGACGATGTAAATCTCAGTGGGCGTGTCGGTATAAACAGTGTACTCACAGATCCGGACATCTATGCTATGGAATACAATGCTCTCTTGGGAAATACGGATACGACAGAAGACGTGTTCGGTATAAAAGCAAATAACAGAAAATATACCTCCAAGGGAATACAGTCCATAGCCCGGTTGCACTGGGGTTCTGATTGGTTGCAAAGTCTGGAACTGGGTATTCGGTACCATGAGGATAAGGAGGACAGGTTTCAATGGGTAGACAGGTATGCCTTTCAGAACCGTGAACTTATACGCACAACGGTAGGCATCAAAGGAGCGGATGCCAACCGTATCAGTAGCGCGAAAGCAATTGCTGCACATACTTTGTACAAACTAAATTTAGGTGGGTTTACATTGACCCCAGGCCTACGGTACGAGAACATTACCCTGGGCAGAATAAATTACGGTGCCAATGATGCCACGAGATTGGGTATAGACCTTTCCGAGCGGGATAACCAAATTGATGTTTGGATTCCCGGAATTGGGGCAAACTATACCTTTACCGAAAATCTTTCCGTTTTTGGCGGGGTACACAAAGGGTTTTCCCCTCCCGGAAATACCGAAGGCCAGGATGCGGAAAGAAGTATAAATTATGAATTGGGCACCCGTTTTAATTACCATGGAATTCAGGGCGAAGTGGTAGGGTACTACAACGACTATCAAAACTTGTTGGGGAGCGACCTTGCGGCTTCGGGAGGAACGGGCAGCTTGGACCAATTTAACGCTGGCGCGGTACGGGTAAGCGGTGTAGAAGTATTGTTGAATTATAACCTTTTGAATAAGATCTCGGAAAACTTCAGTTTACCGTTAACGTTTACCTATACGTTGACCGATTCCGAGTTTCTCAGCTCGTTCGAAAGTGATAACGATATATTCGGGGAGGTTACAGCAGGTGATGAGATACCCTATATCGCCAAGAATCAATTCAATTTGAACCTTGGCCTAGAGCATGAAAAGTTTGGCATTGACATAGGGGCACGTTATACGGATGCTTTTCGTACACAGGCTGGAACAGGAGCTATTCCATTAAATTTAAGGGTAGATTCAAATTTTATTGTCGACCTATCGGCCCGTTATTTTTTCAATAGGAACATTACCTTTTCTACTAATGTCATAAACTTATTGGATGAAACCTATGCGGTTTCAAGGGTTCCTGCCGGACTAAGACCTGGCCATCCTTTTGGGATTAATTTTTCTATAACCTATGGGTTTTAAAAGGAAATATAATAATCATCTAAACCATCTCACTTCAAAATCGATGTAGGGAGACTTTTCCTTTTTACCTGAAGTGATGAAGAATCAAAAACAGTACTTGAATTTTTTCTTTTAGTTTTTCTCTTAAAATTTTGAGGGCTTTGGTAAGATGTCCTTCAACAGTTTTGATGGAAATCCCCAAATGTTCAGCGATCTCGGCATTGGTCAGTCCTTCTTTTTTGCTCAACCTAAACACTTGGTTACATTTATTGGGAAGCCGTTCGATCTCTTTTTCAACAATTAATACCTTGCGTTTTACATCTTCTTCATATTCCCTTACTATTATATGATCCAAGGTTTCGGCGTAGGTCGTCTCGAACAAATAGGTTTCTTTTTTATACTTTTTTACATGGTCCAAAAAATTATTGCGGACAGACTTATAGAGCCATCCCTTTATGATGGTTCCCTCCTTTATTTTAGCCCTTTTCTTCCATAATTTGAAAAATGCTTCCTGTACCAGATCTTTTGCCAAAACTTCATCACGGCATAAACTTTTGGCATACCAGTAGATTTCATTGTAATAGGACCCGATAACCGTTTTGAAAGCTCTCCTATCCCCATTTTGGATCGCCTTAACCTTTACATTGTTATCTCGGTCATTTGAATTCATAAACTATGTTAACAAAAAAAAATCAATATTATAAATTTTTGGTAATAAAAAGCGAGGGTATTGTTAAGTTCGTTCGTTTAACCAGTATGCATTGGGTCTTTCCTAAAAATCGGTAATGAAAAACGAGAAAATAGAAATAATCATTTATAAATTCTTGGATAATACCGCAACTCCCAAAGAGATTGCTGTTTTGACCGAATGGGTCGAAAAAAATAAATCCGACTTTCAAGAAGTGGTGGAGCTCCACCATTTGATAACAAGGGCTGGAGAGGAAGAAAGTATGGAGCATTTAAAGAAAAATCTGATGTTGGCTTTTAATCAAGCCAAGCGAATTGACAGGCCTCAAAGAAGTAACTTATTATTGAGATACGCCGCAATTTTTCTAGGCGCTATAACAATAGGTATTTATGCTTATTTACAAAGTAGTAATGACTTCGATACGCTTCAAAAAGAAGTAACGATTACTTTGGAAGATGGTTCGACAAAGGAAAACTTGAACGATGAAGCTTCAGGGGTGGTATCAAGTTCAAGTACTTATATTGTAAAACAAGAGGGTACTAAACTTACTTATAAAAAGGTAGCGTCCAACCCAAATGAGGCGGGTACATTGATATATAACACATTAGATGTTCCCTACGGGAAAAAGTTTCAGATTGTACTGTCCGATGGTACGGAAGTGTATCTTAATTCCGGATCTTCATTAACGTATCCTGTCACCTTTCATGAAAAGGGGCTAAGAAATGTTGTTTTACGGGGGGAAGCCTACTTTACCGTTACTTCGGATTCTTTAAGGCCATTTACGGTAAGCACACAGTTTCTTGACACGAAAGTCTTGGGTACGGAATTTAATATTTCAAGTTACCAAGATGACGAACATGTTGAAGTCGTGTTAGTAGAAGGCAGTCTTTCAGTTGGCCAGAACAATACTGTAGATTCTGGAGCTTTAATCCTAAAACCGAATCAACTTGCTTCCTATTCATATTCCAACAGCGAACTGTCCAAAGAGAATGTCGATGTTAGCAGTTACATCGCATGGAAGGACGGAGTGCTACTTTTTAAGAACGAGGATTTTTATCATATCGCCAAAAAACTTGAAAGGCACTATGACGTAAAGATCGACATAAAAGATATGCAAGTAAGTCAAGAACGATTTACCGGAAGGTTTAAAACAGAAACCATAGAGGAAATTTTAAAGGCTTTTCAAAGGATCAAAGGTTTTGATTATACCATAGACCAAAATCACATCAAAATAAACCCTAAAAAATAAAAATATGACATGAAATTTTAAAAAATCAGGGATTGCTCTTACAATCCCATGATTCCAAATGAATCCAAAAACTATTTGACCAATTTCTAAACGCTCTCAAAAGTATGAAAAACACACTATGTAAAAGGCATTTTTCGATTAAAATAGACCTGAAAATGAAAATTACCGCATTGTTTTTATTGGTTGCCTTATTTCAACTTCAGGCAAACAGTGCGTATTCACAGAAATCCAATATTTCCATGAATATTAAGGACGCCACCATAGCATCGGTATTCGATGAAATTGAAAAAACAACGGATTTCAATATTCTGTATAAGAACTCCAGTTTGGACGTCGGTAAACGAATTTCCGTAAATGTCGATAAGGTCAAGATAGACGATCTTATGGAGCTTATATTAAAGGAGACTAATGTATCCTTTGAAATCAGAAGAAAGCTTATTGTGTTGCTTGAGGACGAAAAAACATTGAATTCTGGCATAAAGGCTTCTTCTTTAGCTGCCCCAAAGATTCAGGAACAGACCTTCACGATAACGGGGAAAGTAACCGATCAAGACAATTTGCCCTTGGGCGGTGTAAGTATAACGGTCAAGGGTTCCACCAAAGGGGTTTCCACCAATTTTGATGGGGAATATGAGATCGAGGCCTCCAATGGTAATATACTTGTGTTCTCCTATATCGGCTTCGCCTCACGTGAAATCAGTGTAAAACAAGCAGACGTCATTAACGTTACCATGAAGCAAAGTTCGATGGATCTGAACGAGGTTATCGTTACCGCGACCGGTGCACGCCGTAAAGTTGAGATGGGAAATTCCATTGCCAATCTCAATGTTGCCGATGACGTAAAACAGCGCCCGATAAGCAATGTCTCTGATTTGCTTCAGGGGCAGGCGACCGGTGTCCAAATTTCTAGCAGTGGAGGTTCCACGGGCATGGGTTCGCGCATTAGAATCAGAGGTTCGAACAGTGCATCCCTTTCTAACGAACCGGTAATTTATGTGGATGGTATTTTGATCAATAACGAGGCCAATTCAATCTCTTTTGAAACAGGTGGGCAGTCCCCTTCCCGTTTAAACGATATAAACCCAGAGGATATCGAGTCTATAGAGATCATCAAAGGGCCTTCCGCGGCAACATTATATGGATCTATTGCGGCCAACGGTGTAATTCGAATTACCACTAAAAAAGGTAAACAGGGAGAACCAAGATGGTCCGCCTTTTTTGAGAGCGGTTTGGTAGAGGATGTAACGACCTATCCGAAAAACTATCAGGCACTTGACGCAGCCGGCAATCCCGGTTTTAACTTTGAGGCGGCCGAAGGTACTTTTGTTCCCAGCAGGGTCAATTCTTTTCAGCCCTTGAACGACCCACGTACCTCGCCTTTTAGAACCGGACAATCTTATGGCGGAGGGATGAGCGTATCGGGAGGTTCGGAAGTATTGACCTATTTCCTTTCGGGAAGTCTTACCGACGGTGAAGGGGTGTTGCCCGTGAATAATATAAAAAGAACAAATTTCCGAGGAAATTTTGGGGCCAAGATTTCCGATGACCTTAAGGTGAATTTAACCACAGGCTACACCAACAGTAATCTAGAACTGCCCTTGAACGATAATTTTGCTCTCGCCTTAATGAGTCAGGGCCTAAATGGTACATCGACCATAGATGTCAACAACGGTTGGGGCGAATTTACACCCGATGAACTGTTTACCATCGACACCCGTCAAATAATCAATCGTTTTACCAGTGGTCTTGAACTCATTTGGCAACCCTCTGAAAAACTAAACCTAAGGGCTTCGGGCGGACTTGATTTTACATCCCGTTGGGACAGTCAGTTCTTCCCTACGGGTGAAGCCCCTGATTTCCTTAACTACGACGAAGGTGCCCGATTTTCAAATAGGTTCAACGATTTCGTATATACCTTGGATGCAGTAGGCTCTTATAAGACAGATCTTTGGGAAGGCATAAATTCCCGAACTTCCCTTGGGTTCCAATATTTACAGAATTTATCACAAGGTACCTTCGCAACCGGACTTCTATTGGTTGCCGGGAGTAATTCCATAGCTGGGGCGGCAGTAACACAGAGTAATGAACAGACCATCGAGTCGCGTACCGTAGGTGTCTTTGTGGAGGAACAGATCGGTTTTAATGACAAATTGTTCGTGACAGGTGCCGTACGGGCGGATCGCGGGAGTTCTTTTGGGGCATCGTTCAATTCGGTATTTTACCCCAAAGTGAGTGCCTCATGGTTGATTTCTGAAGAAGAATTTTTTAATAATACCGATAAATATGGCATAAGCTCGTTACGCCTTAGGGGGGCGTGGGGCGCCTCTGGGGTGCAGCCGGGCACCAATGATGCCCTAAGGTTTTTCAATCCCATAGCCGCTACCTTGGACGGCCAAAGTGTTACCGGGGTTACCATCGGTAGCGTTGGAAACACCGGGTTAACTCCAGAGCGGTCCACAGAGGTTGAATTTGGCTTTGATGCGAAACTATTATCCAACAAGATCGGATTTGAACTGACCTATTTTAATAAGCGTACCGAGGATGCCCTTATTTTTAGGCAATTGCCGTTATCGCTTGGAGTTGGCGAAGGTCGCTTTGAAAATTTGGGATCTGTTAAAAACTCGGGTATTGAAATTGGGTTGAACACCAGGATCATCGAAACCGATAAGTTTTTCTTCGGTCTCGATTTTGTGGGTTCATTCATAAACAATGAATTGATAGAACTGGGTGAGGGTATCCAATCGGTCATCTTTGGTCAGCAACGTCATGTTGAAGGCTATCCGCTTGGTGGTTATTGGGACGAAACCTATACCTTTAACGATGCCAATGGCGATGGTTTTATTGCGCAGGATGAGATCCAAGTAGGGGAACTAGGCTATTTGGGTACTCCGTTTGCCACGACCGACATCTCCTTTACCCCCACGCTAAGTTTTTTCGAAAATCAATTTGTGGTAAGAGGGCTATTGAACTATAGGGGCGGTCAAAAGCTTTATAACAACACCGGTTCATGGCGAAACGGGAACAGTAACAATCAGGAACTGAACGATCCCAATGCGTCCCTTGCCGATCAGGCACGGGCCGTCGCATCAAAATTTTTAGGTACAAATGCAGGTTATATCGAAGATGCTTCGTTTTGGAGGCTCCGTGAAATCTCGTTAACCTATAACGCACCTGTTGCCTTTTCGAGCCAACTCGGTTTTGACCGTATTAGCCTAACCCTTTCTGGGCAGAATCTTGGGGTTTGGACCGATTACTCTGGGCTTGATCCCGAAATTAGTTCTAATGGACAAGCCAATTTTACTACCGAGGAATTTCTCAGTCAACCACCCGTACGTTCGTGGAAAGCAAGACTGAACCTATCGTTTTAACATAAAAAAAAAGAAAATGAAAACACTACTAAAAGTAAAAAAGAATTATGCCAGATCGCTGTTCAATGTAATTATACTGGTTCTGTTTGCATCGTTGGGCATGTCCTGCGATTCGTTCGTAGAAGTTACGGACCCTGATATTGTCACACCAGAATCGCTAAATAGCGAAGCGGGTATACAGACCCTGCGCGCGGGTTCCTTGGGAGATCTTGCCGTGGCCATGAGCGGATCCGCTGCAGGCCATGGTGCCACTACCGGCCTAATCGTTATGAGCGGCCTAATGTCGGACGAATATACGTATTCGGGAACCTTCCCTACCAGGCGTGAGGCCGATACACGTAACCTCCAAGACGTCAACAGTGACATAAATACAATTTATGGCAACCTGCATAGATCACGAACCGAGGCCGAGACTACTATAGACCTTCTTGCCAATTTCGGCGGAAACGCGGAAGTTGAAAGCGAGATGCAAAGTGTCGTTGGTTACGCTTATGTTATGTTCGCAGAAACCTTTTGTGGCGGGGTCCCCTTTAGCAAGGCACCTGCCGACGGGGGTGAATTGATCTATGGCGAGCCTTTGACAACCGAACAAATGTTCAACGCCGCGATTGGTTGGTTCGAACAAGCCATTACCAACGCCGGAAGCAATGGTAAATTGGCCAACTTGGCGAGAATTGGCAAGGCCCGTTCCCTTTTGGGCCTAGGCCAGATAGACAATGCCGCAAATGAAGTGGCCAGTATTCCTTCTGATTTTGTTTATAATATCGAACAATCTGACAACAGTTTCAGACAAGAGAACGGAATTTACATTATGAGTACCGTTCGCCGTCAATTTTCCATTGCCGACGGCAAAGGGGGCAACGGTTTAATGTACCGCTCCGCCATGGATCCCAGAACCCCTTGGAACGGAGGTACGGAATTTGGACAGGATGATATTACCCTGTATTACAATCAACTCAAATTCAATTCCTCCAGTGTTCCCGTGGCCTTGGCCTCAGGAATAGAAGCAAGGTTGATCGAAGCCGAGGCGGCCGCCAATGCAGATGATGCTGGGACCGTCGAAGATATACATAATGCACTTAGGGCCACCATAGGTCTGTCAGAATTGGACCTCTCAGGAATTAGCGGTGACGACTTATTGCTGGCCCATTTTTCTGAGCGTGCCTTTTGGTTGTTCAGTACCGGTCATCGACTGGGGGATCTTAGAAGACTTGTGGATGTATATGGGATGATGCCCTCCAACGTATTTCCATGGGGACCTTACTTCAAGGGAGGCCAATATAGCCCCACCCTCAAATTTCTCGTCCCACAGTCAGAATCGAACAACCCCAATTATGCCGGGTGTTTGAATTGAACACTCAAAAAAAATGATCTAAAGGGAAAAGAGGCTGTTAAAAAGCCTCTTTTCTTTTTAAGTTTGTAAAATGCCAACATTTTTTCAATGACCTATTATTTATGACAAACAGGTTTTCGCTTCCACAATTTGAACGTTCGGGAAACTTCATTTTTCTAGGTGCTTTGTTTTTTTTGTCCGGCACCGCCGGCCTCATATTTCAGGTGGTCTGGATGTACCGGTTGGGGTTGGTATTCGGCAACGCCGCATATGCCACGGCGGCTACATTATCCGCTTTCTTTATGGGATTGGCCCTTGGGGGGCGATTTTTTGGCAAGTTTTCGGCAGGTTTTAAACGGCCACTCGTCATATATGGCCTTATGGAGTTGGGTATTGCGTTGACCGCCTTCTTACTGGTTCCTGGTATTGGTTTTTATGAAAGGTACTATTCCGACATCGTATCTTTTTTAGGGGATACAAAGAGTGTTGTTGTGGGCATGAAGTTCGTCTTTGGTATTTCACTGCTTTTTTTTCCGTCATTTCTTATGGGAGGGACCTTTCCCGTTTTAGCACAGTACATAGGAAAAAATCGAAATGATCTTTCAAGGCGTGGAACGATTTTATATGCCGTAAATACTTTAGGAGCCGCCCTTGGGGCCTTTGTGGCCGCGTTTTACCTGCTGGCCGCATACGGGGTCGGTGCAACCTATGGTTTTGCCATGGCCCTGGCCATCTTCGTAGGCATTATGTCCCTTGTTCTGGACCGCTTGTACAAATCTCCTTATCCCGTTATTGCCGAAGCATCCAAACCCCATATAAATAGTAAAAAATTAATCGATTTTTCATTTCAACTAAGCCAAAACCAATTTATCATGGTTGCCTTTTTTTCCGGGGCATTGGCATTATCCGTTGAAACCTTATGGACTAAAATGTTCGCCCAAGTTTTACAAAATTCGGTCTATTCCTTCGCTGCGATATTAGTAGTGTTCCTATTGGCCTTGGGACTCGGTGGCGTTTTATCGCATATACTTGTAAGGCTGGGGGCACCGTTAAAAACCCTCCTGGCCCTATTGTTGTGCACAGCTGCTATTTTGATCGGGATATCCCCAACGGTTTTCGATAGTGCGACGAACGGACTTGAGTATCTTGCGATCAACGCATCTTGGTCTACGTATATATGGTCCGTCTTTAAACTGAGCCTTATGGTCATAATGCCCCCGACCATTGTTTTAGGGGCTGTGTTTCCCTTTCTTTTGAAAGCGGCCCCTGAAAGCGATATGTCGTCGGGATCCATTGTCGGCAAATTGGTGCTTTACAATTCGTTAGGCGGCTTTGTGGGACCGGTAGTGGCAGGTTTTTTTCTGCTTGACTTGGTAGGTCTCTGGAACAGCATAAAAATCATTGCCGTTCTCTATGGCATCCTGGCTGTTTTAATTGTCTTTCCTACTTCCAGGAAAAAGAACATTATGCAACTTTTATTACCTGCTACATTGATTTTGGGAATATTCGTTTTAAAAAATCCGCCTCTCGTACAATTGAAAACCGGTGAAAAAATACTGGACTTTTGGCAATCGAGCGACGGGGTCGTCTCCATAATACAGTTGCCTGATAATTTAGAAATGCGACTGGATAATTTCTATGTACTTGGGGATTCGAAATCGTTTTTGGTCGAACAAATGCAGGCCCATGTTCCGCTTATGATACATCCGGAACCAAAAAAGGTGGTATTTTTGGGCATGGGAACCGGCGTTACGGCAGGCGCCGCGTTACACCACGATGTGGAAAAGGTAGTAGCGGTAGAACTGGTGTCCAACGTGGTTCCTGCGGCAAAACGTTATTTTTCCCCTTGGGCCAACGGACTTTTCAAAGATGAACGGGCACACATAATAGCTGACGATGCTAGAAACTTTCTACTGGGCTCCAATGAACAATTTGACGTTATTGTCGGAGATCTTTTCACCCCATGGCATGCTGGCACGGGAAGCCTTTACACCCTTGAGCATTTTGGACAGGCCAAAAAGCGGTTGGCACCTGGCGGAATCTTTGCGCAATGGTTACCGCTATACCAGCTTACCACGGAAAACTTCAATACTATTGCCGCCACATTTGCGGCCGTTTATCCACAAGTGACCCTATGGCGTGCCGATTTTTCGACCACCCGGGCCAGTATCGTACTCGTTGGCCAGGAAGCGGATGCACGGCTTGACGAGAATACCCTACGCCGAAATATTGTTCATGTGATCGGTGGGCAAGCTGACCCGGGCAGCGACCACATGGCGGGCCTGTTTTATCTAGGTAACTTGGATGCCATTCGAAATCACTTGGCGGGAGTCGAACTGAATACCGATGACAGAAGGGCTGTTGAATTTAAGATGCCCATTCTATCGCAACAGGCCAATTCGGGCCGTGCAACCTATATTACGGGCAAGGAGTTGGATAACTTGTTGGCACTATTGAGGAGCAATCTTCCTGCGGGGAAAGACCCCTATCTTTCCAACCTCCCTAAGGAAGAAATTCGATTTGTAGAAGTGGGATCGCTTTACCATCGCTATATTCAGTATGTCAATGCCGGGGAAAAGGATAAGGCAAAAAAAATACGGGAACAGATACATCTCTTGGCACCTGACTTTTTAAAGACAGAAGCCAAAGCTATTGATGAAAAAAATAAGGGAATACCAACAAACAAGAAATAAAATGAATTGCCAAAAAACAACTGGATCGATCAACGACGATATGAAACAAGTAAATAACAAACCATTCTTTTTTTTGATTCCAATAATCATATTCATGCTGTCTTTTAATCTGTCCAGAGGACAACAAGACATAATTGATAGGGCCGTAGAAGTCTCTGGAATGGAAAAAATGCGGAATGCCGAGGCCACTTTTACCTTCCGTAAGCATACCTATGGGTACAAACGGCAAAACGGACAATTTACTTATACAAGAATCGGTAAAAATAAAGACAATAGTCCGGTCCGTGATGTTTACTCTAATAAAGGTTTTACCCGCTATATTGACGATACCGTTGTAAACCTGACCGAAAAAAGAAAAAATGCCTATACCAATTCGGTAAATTCAGTGATGTACTTTGCATTTCTTCCGTTATGGCTCAAAGACCCCGCGGTCATACTAAAAGACATGGGGAGAAGTAAAATAAAGGACAAAGAATATTATAAAATCCGTGTCACTTTTCAACAAGAAGGCGGTGGTGCAGATTTTGAAGACGTGTTCCTCTATTGGTTCGATGTTGAGGATTACAGTATGGACTATCTAGCCTATAAGTACTTTACTGACGAAGGGGGAATGCGATTTCGTGTGGCCTTTAACCAGCGTAAGATCAATGGAGTGCTTATACAGGATTATCGTAACCTGCAACCTAAAATAAAGGACGGTATTAATTTTGATGAAATTGAGAATGCCTTTCAAAAGGGCAAATTGGAAGAACTTTCGCTCATCGAATTGAAAAATGTGAAAATCGAAACGATACCCAAACCTTAACTCAGTCCAATTCATTCAAAAACCCGAAGTATGTTTCCGGTAAGTTCTGTATTGAATATTTTCAATGGATTGCTAGTAATGCTGTTCAAGGGCTTTCCGGTTTGGTCAAACCGTGCGCCATGGGTAGAACAGTAGTAAATACCGCCGTCGTTATCCACAAACCTAACTTCCTCGGTCTGTTGATGGCTACATATCTGACTGGCCGCCACAAAATTGCCTTCTAAATTTTTAACTACGACCACATAGTCTTTCAATATATAATCGCCATCGTTCTGTAAGCCATTGCCCTCATTTGAGCTAAGGTCTATGGTAAAATCGATTCCGGTAGGTATCGGTCTCATATCCTCTGGCGCAACGTCTCCGTTACCATCTTTGGAACAACCTTGAACACAGGGAAAAATAATTGCGAATGCCGCACCGGTACCCAAACTTCGTAAAAACTGTTTTCTTTCCATACCACCAACGTTTATTGAAAATAAACGTTTTTAGTTCGAAAATCGTATGCGGATAATAGTTCTGGGGTTCCAGACTTATTGCCAATTTCATATTTAAGCAAATATTCGCTAATCGTGTTCTTACTTGCGGCACTAACATATCCTTTGGATGTTGCCTATTTATGTATATACTAAATCAAAATAGTATGAGCTTGTTTTTCAAGAGGAAGGAATTTAAGCTTCTTGACGAAATTATATAAAAAAGAAAGAAAATTATGCAGATATACCGGTTGGCTATTCTATAGATTTATTGTCATCCAAAGGATTGCTGCCTATTGAGTCCTTGGAAACTGATAAAATGAAAACACCATGCAGATAAAAGAATCTTCGACCCTTTACGATGTAATCATAGTCGGCTCCGGCGCAGGCGGGGGCATGGCGACCAAAATACTTGCCGATTCAGGCCTAAAAGTTGCCGTTGTGGAAGCCGGGCCGTTCTTTGACCCCAAAGACCCTGAACTGATGACCCAATTAAAATGGCCTTGGGAATCGCCAAGGAGAGGAGCGGGCACCGTCAGGCCTTTTGGCGATTTTGACAGTGCGTACGGGGGTTGGGATATCGAGGGAGAACCCTATACCAATAAGAATGACAGCAATTTTAGATGGTTCCGTTCGCGGATGTTGGGCGGCAGGACCAATCATTGGGGCAGGATCTCATTACGTTTTGGCCCAAGGGATTTTAAACGCAAAAACGAGGATGGCCTAGGTGATAATTGGCCCATAGGCTATGAGGATGTAAAACCCTATTATGACAAGGTAGATAAATTGATCGGGGTTTTCGGTACCAACGAGGGCCTGCCCAATGATCCCGACGGTTTCTTTCTGCCACCACCAAAACCGCGGTTGCACGAGCTATTTTACATCCGTGGGGCACGGAAATCGAATATCCCGGTTTATCCCTCAAGGCTGTCCATCCTGACCAAAATGATAAACGAGGATAGGGGCATCTGCTTTTATTGCGCGCAATGCTCCAGGGCCTGTATGGTATATGCCGATTTTTCCTCGGAAACCTGTTTGATCTTCCCGGCACAGAAAAACGGCGGCCAGATCGATCTGTTCCTCAATGCCATGGTAAGGGAGGTTACCACCAATGAAGAGGGCAAGGCTACAGGGGTTTCGTACATCAATAAAGAGGATAGAAAGGAATATAAGTTAAAAGGGAGGGTCGTTGTCCTTGCCGCATCCGCCTGCAGCTCGGCCCGTATACTCCTGAATTCCAAAAGTGCCCAGCACCCGAACGGATTGGGCAACAGCAGCGATATTGTCGGGAAATATCTTCACGATTCCACGGGAGCGAGCAGGGCGGCCTTTATTCCAGATCTGATGAACCGGAAAGTTTCCTATAACGAGGACGGCGTTGGGGGCATGCACGTATATTCTCCTTGGTGGGGCGACAATAAAAAATTAGACTTTCCCCGGGGCTACCATATAGAGTTGTGGGGCGGAATGGGCATGCCCAACTATGGGTTCGGTTTCAATGCGAACGAGTTTAATAAGTTCTTTGGTACCAAAGTGGGGGGTTATGGCAATGGTCTCAGGGACGATGTTAAAAAGTACTATGGCTCTGTCCTTGGTTTTGGTGGCCGGGGAGAATCTATCGCCATGAAGGATAACTATTGTGAAATAGATCCTACCAAAGTAGATGAATTTGGAATTCCGGTGCTTCGGTTTAATTACAAATGGTCGGATCATGAACGTAAGCAGGTAAGGCACATGCAGGACACTTTTGAAGAACTGATCCACAATATGGGCGGGGAAGCATTGGGTGAAAAACCCACCAAGGAACAAGATTATGGTATGTCCCCGCCAGGTTGGATCATTCATGAAGTGGGTACCACCAGAATGGGCAATGATCCAAAGACTTCCGTAGTGAACAAGTTTCAGCAACTTCACGATACCGACAATGTATTTATAGTTGATGCAGGCCCTTTTGTGTCCCAAGCCGACAAGAACCCCACTTGGACCATCTTGGCGCTCTCCTGGAGAACATCCGACTATATTATAGAACAATTGAAACAGCAAAACATATAGGAAAATGGATCGAAGAAATAGCATAAAATCGATTATCCTGGGGTCGGTCGCCGGTGGATTGGCGGTCCACGGCTGCAAACCGGAAGCGGAGGTCAAGGCGGAAGATACCCAGATACTTGAGGGATATAGTTACAAATATGGCCGGACCCCAAAGGAGAAGGAACGGATTATGGAACTGGAAGCGGAACAATTTTTCAACGAACACGAGTTGGATACCATTGCCGTTTTGAGCGATCTGATTCTTCCTTCCAATGATAAATTTGGCAGCGCAACGGAAGCAGGAGTGCCGAATTTTATCGAATTTATGGCCAAGGATATTCCCGAGATGCAAACCACCCTCAGGGGCGGGCTCATGTGGTTGGACCACGGGAGCAATACTGAATTTGGCACGGAATTCAAATCGGCTTCCGAAGACCGGCGAAAACAACTATTGGACACCATTGCCTATCCCGATATATTGATTCCCGAGACCCAACGTCCCTTGGAAATACAATTTTTTTCCTTGATGCGAAATTTGGTGCTTACGGGTTATTATACCTCAGAGATCGGAATTAAAGATTTGGGCTATAAGGGCAATACACCCAATGTCTGGGACGGCGTACCCGAAGACGTGTTGAAACAGCATGGCGTTGCTTACGAGGAAGAATGGCTGGCAAAATGCGTTGATCAAAGTAAACGAGGTGTCATGGCCGAGTGGGATGAAAATGGAAAGCTGTTGACATAAAATTAGTTGGATTTTTTTTGAAATTGTGCGATTGCCTTCTACAGTTTTAAAGGTTACGGAGGTATTCAAATGTTTTTTCTACAAACATGACAATCGTCATGTTCTTGTTTAAGGCTTTGATTTAAATTTGTAGCAGTTTATCCTGCTAAAAATAGCTAACTATTTGTTTTTCAAATATTTATTTAATTAAAATTTGATGCGGGACTATATGAAGTCTAAACAAAATTGACTACCTTAATAGATGATGAAACGCTTTTTAACCAAAATATTGTCGGTTACTTTAGCCTTCGTAGTGGTTTTCGCCACTTCGTCTTTCACGGTGGATATGCACTTTTGCTGTAATAAGTTGGTCGATTTGGCTGTTTTGAGCAAAGCGAAGCCATGTAAGGACAAAGAGCAGGATTTATCAATACCTTCGAAAAAATGTTCCCTTGGACAAATGGATTGCTGTAGCAACTCTACTCTTGTCAAAAAAGCGGATGACAATGCCAAAAAGGCCCAACTTGACCTTAGTACGGATAACATTGTCTTCTTAAAAACGTTTTTCTATACTTATATAAATCTTTTTGAGGGGCTTGAACTAAAAGTAGTTCCCTTCGTAAACTATGACCCCCCATGGATCGAGAAGGACATTCTTGTGCTTCATGAAACTTTCCTTATTTGATTTTTATTCAAACGGATTATTGAATCAATAATCTGTACTTCCTATTGGCCAACATCGCGTTTGGCCCCCTAATGTCGTACCCTTTTTCCAACGACACTCATTCCAATTGGTCAAAGTACCAAATAGTGTTGAGTCCTTCTGGACATAAGCAATTAAAACATTTAATAAACGCCAAGGTATGGATTCTCAAAGAGAATACTGGATCAAGAATATGGTCTGCAGTCGGTGCCTCAAAGTCATAAAGCAAGACCTTGAAGAAATCGGTGTAGAAGTGCTTTCCCTTGAATTGGGAAAACTAACAGTTCGTATCACTAATGAAATCGATAAAAAAATCGATTTGAAAATAGCGGAGGTGCTTCACTCCAACGGATTTGAAATTGCAAAAAACGAAGAGGAAATGATCGTTGAAAACATCAAGATCACCTTAATCGAACTCGTAACAGGGCTTCCCTTACATATTAAGGAAAAGACTTCCGAACATTTGGCAGCAGAACTACATAGGGACTATAAGATGTTGAGCAAAATTTTCTCCAAAAAAGAAAACATCACAATTGAAAAGTACTTTATAAAACTGAAGGTCGAAAGGGTCAAAGAGCTCATTCAGTTGCAACAGCATGCTTTCTCGGATATAGCCTATCTACTTGATTATAGTAGTGTAAACCATTTATCCAGACAGTTTAAAAACGTTACCGGATCGAGCATGACAGATTATAAGAACAGCCAAATCTGGGAACGGACCTTTCTTGACGAAATTATATAAAGAAGAACGAAAATTGTGCAGATGAAAACATCCAATTAAAAATAGATTTACAAACAATTAATACCAATAAAATGAAGAACAAAGGAATTTTACAGCGTATGACCATAGCAATGGCTATTGGTTTTTTATTCCTGGGATTCAATAGCCATGCCCAGGACGAATGGGTAGCGCCCGCCAGTGCGGATAAGATTGTCAACCCTTTAAAGAGTAATGCCGATGCTGCAGCAAACGGGAAAAGGAGCTACAAAATGCTATGTGTAGTCTGCCATGGAGCCAAGGGCAAAGGTGATGGCGTAGGGGGTGCAGGATTAAAACCCAAACCAACCGATTTGACCAGTGCCGAGTTCCAAGCCCAGACCGATGGGGCTATTTTCTGGAAAATAGAAGAAGGACGATCACCCATGGCTTCATACAAAACAGCAATCCCAGAAAACAAACGCTGGGAAATTATTAACTACATAAGAACCTTAAAACAATGAAAAAGCTAATAATGTTACTAGCAGTAATTGTTATAGGTGGAACCACCTACGGACAGACCTATAACACATTTGAACCGAGCAAGACCCAATTTATGCTCAGAGGTTATGGGCATACTGGGTTTGAATATATGGATTCAGGGGATGAAACAGAATCAACATTTTTGGGTGCGGCTTTCGCCCCGATCTTTCTCTATAAACATTCGGACAGGCTGATGTTCGAGGCCGAACTGGAGTTTGTGTTGGAAGGAAATGAATTAGAAACCGGTTTGGAGTATGCGGATGTCATGTATGTGCTAAACGAAAACATGACAGTTCGCGCCGGTAAGTTCCTGCTACCTTTCGGAACATTTATGGAACGGTTACATCCGGCATGGATCAATAGACTACCCACAAGACCTCTGGGTTTTGGTCATGATGGCATAGCGCCTTCCTCGGGTATCGGGGTGGAATTAAGAGGAGCATTTGATTTGGGCGGCCCTACCCTGAACTATTCAGTGTACTCCACTAACGGTCCACGTCTCAAAGACGGCAGTGAAGAACCTGAAGAAGCGGGCTTACTTCAGTTTCAGAATTACGAGGACAACAATTTGGCTAAGGCCTTTGGTGGACGTTTAGGTTTACTTCCCTTTTCCGATTCTTCAACAGAAATAGGGTTTTCAGCGTATTCGACTAGTGGAACGGGGGAAGAAGATTCGGAATATGAAGATATAGGTGCCTTCCTCTATGCCTTGGATTTTTCCTTTGTTAAGCAAATATCGGGGATAGGTGGCGTCGTGGATATAAAGGCGCAATACAATAATTCCAATGTGGATACGGCAACTTATATAGAATTAGAAGATGATATCGCCGAGGAGTACTCCTTTGATAACCAAAGTAATTCTTTTTACGGACAATTAAGCTATCGGCCTACCATGGCAAGCAATGACTTTGTCAAGAAATTGGAATTTGTCGGAAGATATTCGGATTTCAACGCTCCTGAAGGGGCCGAATGGGAGGAAAAATCAGTTCAATATGCCTTCGGCCTTAATTATTGGCTGAGCTGGCGTTCCGTAGTCAAGTTGAGTTACCAGACCACGGAAACAGAAGGTGGCCATGACGGTGATGGAATCACAAATACAGATGGATTATTTCTGCATTGGGCCATAGGATTTTAATCGAATCATAAAAAGCAAAAAAATGAAAACAATATATAAATTATCAATAGTCTGGGCCTTACTGGCCATCACGGTTTTGACTGTGGTAGCGTGTTCTTCAACCAAGAAAAAATATTCGGATGTGCCCGCCGACACGGTAACGGATACAGCTGATGATTTCAAGATAGAAAAATCAGGTGCACAGCTTTGGGGAGAAACCTGTAATCGATGTCACATCGCTCCCTCTCCAGCTGATTATAACGACACGGATTGGGAGACCATTAGCCTTCATATGCGAGTCAGGGCCAACCTTACGGAAAAGGAAAGTAAGAAGATTGAGGAATTCCTCAAATCGGCAAATTAGTCAAATAGTAACGCACATTTCACATGGGGGAATGGAATTTAGAACTCGTGGGAAATGTGCTTCAATAGCGGAAAATTAATAGTCATTAATTAAAACTAAATATTATGAGAACAACAGCAATTATTTTATTGGCAATTGGCTTTATAAGTCTATCCAGTTGCAACCAGAAAGCAGATCCGAATGCAATGCTCGAAAATTCACAAACGAGAACGGAACTCTTAGATGCTATTGCCAGTAATCACAGCTACATGACCGAATTCATGGACAACATGAAAGGCAATGACCATGCAATGCAGATGATGCAGGGCAACCAAAAGATGATGGGTAATATGATGAAAGGCCAGGGTATGCAAATGATGATGAAAGATAGCATGATGATGAAAAACATGATGCAATCCATGATGAAAGATGGAATAATGATGGGCACTATGATGAAAATGATGCATGAAAAAGGCATGATGAGCGAAGATTGTATGGAGTCCTGCATGGATATGATGGCCGAGAAAGGAATAGATAATATTGAACAAGCCAAGTTGGAATTTAGTAAAAGCCAAAGTCATGGCGATCATCATTAAAGTATATAACATTTAACACTAAAAACAAAAATCATGAAAGGTCATTGGATATGGATGGTTATCGGTTGCGGGCTACCCCTATTACTGATATTTTTCGCCCCTGCGCTAGGCATTACTGGATATAACGGACTTTTTGGTTTTATCATCCTGATGTTCGTGTTTCATCTCTTTATGCCACACGGCGCCCATGGGCACGGTAGGCACAACCATACGGAACAGAATAATAAGCAACACGAAGATGGTAAAGAAAAATCATTGGCAGCAGAAACCAATAAGGAACATAAGGGCCATAGCCATCACTAAAAATAAGTGGAGACAATGAAACATAAATATCAAATAAACGGTATAAGCTGTGGCGGATGCATTGCTCGGGTTAAAAAAACCTTGGAAGCACACCCGGCCATCGAGAAAACCGAAATCTTTTTAAGCCCAAAAGGAAAAACGCTCATCAGCATGAAAAAGAAACTTTCGGTAGAGGATCTGCAAAAGCAACTCAACGAACTAGAGGGCTATACCATTACAGAAATCATTTAAAAATAATAGTAACCATAAAATTAAGAACATGTTTTATAAAGATGGATTTTTTTGGGGAATGCACCTTATCTGGTGGGCAATTTGGTTCGTGGCTTTAGGCTGGATTTTCTTTGCTCCTTCCGGAACATCTTACACGGAAACCATGGAAGACGATCCGGTCACAATGCTCAAAATCCGGTTTGCCAAGGGCGAGATTTCCAAAGAGGAATATGAGCAATCAAAGGAGCTTTTAAAATAGGACAACCAGTCCAATAACAAACAACTATTAATCTTTAAATCTAAAACTATGCATTTTTTCGACGGACACTGGGGCGGTATGCACTTCGTATGGTGGATCATATGGCTCATTCTTTTAATATGGATATTCTTTGTTCCATATGATATCCCTTACCGGAATTCAAAGAAGGAGGATCCACTCGCAATTCTCAAAAAAAGATTTGCCAATGGGGAAATTACAAAAGAGGAATTTGAAGAATCAAAAAAAATTCTAAAATCTGATTAGTGTCGTGTCAAAGTTGACGTAACACTAATATCAATAAAATTTAACAATTAAAATAAATCAAAATGAAAACGAAGACCAAAAAAGCCCTAGGAATTGTATTGGCTGTTTTTACGTTATCGGCCTGCGGACAAAAACAAGAAAGTTCTGTAAAGGATATGCTCAAGGATCAGGCACAACAAGAGGAGGTCTTGGCATTGATGGTAGAAGACCACGATTTGGGTAAAAAGTATGTTACCAAGATGATGGCTAACGACCATGCTACGGGCATGATGGTGGACGAACTCGTAAACGCTGCGGCAAACGATAACATTCTCGCCGGTAAGCTGAGCGATATGATTACCCGATACCCTGAGCTTATGTTGCTGACCACACACCATTTTATGCCAATAATCGCTTCGGACAACCTTTTGACCGACACCTTTTGTGACCACACGCTGGAGCATGAAAATCTGGAAATGACCATGCATGAAAAGATGGAGTATAAAAAGAGTCTAGAAAAGAACCATTAATTAAAATTTTGGTTTAGTAAAATGAGTCATTATTCTACAAATAAATTTTCAACAATTATTAACATAAATACAAGAATCATGTATCGATTAAACGTAAAAAAACTTGGTTTTGCTTTCGGTCTCACAGGAGCCTTGATTTACCTGGGCTGTATGGTCGTCATGGCTACCGCAGGGCAAGAAGGGATCATATTATTTTTCAATAGCCTATTGCACGGTCTGGACACTACCAATATTATAAGAATGGATGTCCCCCTGTTGGAGGCTCTCTTTGGCATCGTACAAACCTTTATTCTGGGTTGGCTCATCGGAGCATGCATTGGAGGCTTTTATAACGCACAAATTAAGAGAAGATAGTTTTTAGGAACCGGTGCTGCATCGACCTCAGGTATGTTGTTTTTACCTAGCCATCTGCTAGCGGAATATACCAGAGAACAGGGTTAATAACAAAGGTCTCACGGAAACCTTATTTGGAAAAAATGAGCACCGTGTCCAGCAGGCTTTCGTGCATTCCTTCAGCAAAATATTTAATAAACAGTTCGGCGACAGGGAAGAACTGTTGAATCTAGAACAAAATTATATCAAATAAAGGATTCCAATGCAATACGTTTGGTTTATATGGTCGCTTATTCTCCTTGCCCTTTGGGTCTTGGTTTACCTTCTTAAAAAGGATTCTAGGAAGGAAATGCTCAAAATGAGTTGGATAACGATGCCCTTTGGGCTTACAGAGCCTTTGTTCGTTCCTGAATACTGGCATCCGCCGTCCCTTTTCGATTTAGCGATTAAGACTGGCTTCGATATTGAAAGCCTCATCTTTTCATTTGCTATTGGGGGTATCGGTACGGTATTGTACAACCTTATTTTTAAACGTGGCTACATTGAATACCCACATACCGAAAGGAGTCATAGAAGACATTCCCTGCATGTATATATCCTCTTTGTTCCGATTTTGGTTTTCGGGGCGTTGAGCCTTTTTACCGAATTGAACCATATTTATTGTGGGATTCTGGCCATGTTCATGGGCGGTTTGGCAACACTGTATTGTCGGCCAGATTTAATAGAAAAGATTTGGATCGGAGGTCTATTGTTCACGGTGCTCTACTTTATTTATTTCGGTAGCATCCTTCCATTCTATCCCGATTATGTAGCGCTATTCTGGAATCTGGAGAACCTGACCCATATACTGCTTATTGGTATCCCCGTTGAGGAACTGCTGTTCGCGTTCACTTTCGGAATGTACTGGTCTGGGCTGTACGAACACCTGTATTGGAAAAAGTTAATGAAGCCTATTATCATAAGTTGAGATTAGAAGACATAGCATAGAAATATCAACAAAAAATAAATTTAAAAAGATGAAAATAGTATTAGCAATAGATGGTTCTGACTTTAGTAAAGTCGCCATAGATGAACTTGCGGCACTGTCATTGCCTACGGGTACCGAAGTATGTATTTTGAATGTGTTCGAAAATCCCATGTTGGCCGCTCCCGGCGCCCTACCCTTGGGCGGTACGCTTGGCAACTATTATGAAGAAGCCGTTTCCAATGCGAAAAAATCGGCAGAAGATATTGTAAATGATGCCTCAAAATCATTAAGGGACAAGAATGACGCATTGTCGATAACAACAGCCGTGGTCGACGGGCTTCCGAAAAGTGCAATTTTGGAAAAGGCGGAAGCCTTTAATGCCGATTTAATTGTAGTCGGGTCACAGGGCCATGGCGCATTCTCAAGATTTCTGCTTGGCTCGGTTTCCCAATCCTTGGCAACACATGCCGACTGTTCCGTCATGATAGTCCGGAAACGCGACTCGAAAGAGAAAAATAATCAGTAAAAAGTTAATTAACAAGAACCAAATGTTAAACGGTATCGATGATCATACATGCAAAGTGACTGAAGCAATCTGCTTACCAAATTCTAGGCTGCCACGGGTAGTTATAGTTGGAGGGGGCTTTGCGGGTTTAGCATTGGTGGAAGGGCTGAAAAACAAAGATGTTCAGGTTGTACTGATAGACCGCAACAACTTTCATCAATTCCAGCCCTTATTTTATCAGGTAGCCACTAGCGGCCTCGAACCCGATAGTATTGTGTTCCCTTTTAGAAAACAAATTAAGGGGTATAAGAATGTGAGCTTCAGGCTGGCCGAGGTAAAGGAAATTCAAGCCTCCACCAATACTGTCATAACGGACAAAGGAAAACTTACCTACGATTATCTGGTCTTAGCAACGGGTACAAAGACTAACTTCTTTGGTATGGAAGAAGTGGAAAGAAATAGTTTGGGCATGAAGGATATCCGGGATTCCCTAAATATCCGCCACATGATGCTGCAAAACTTGGAGCAGGCCGCGATTACATGCGATGATGAGGAACGCGATGCCCTTACTAATTTTGTGATTGTGGGCGGCGGCCCCGCCGGAGTAGAAATGGCAGGTGCCTTGGCGGAGTTTTGCAAATACATCCTTCCCAAGGACTATCCCGAGTATCCTTCCTCCATTATGAACATCTATTTGGTGGAAGCTATGGACGAAGTGCTCTCGGCCATGTCTGACAAAGCTTCTTCAAAAACACTGACCTATTTGAAAAATCTGAATGTGAAGGTGCTGTTTAAAGAATCCGTTAGCAATTATGATGGTAGGATCGTACAAACCAAAAGTGGGAAGACGATTTTGGCCAAGAACTTAATTTGGACGGCAGGTGTAAAAGGGGACTTCCCAAAGGGTATCGATGAGAGGCATGTAGTCAAGGGAAATCGCTTAAAAACCGATGCACATTTGAAAGTGGATGGTCAAGAAAACATTTATGCCATCGGGGATATTGCCGCCCTGATTTCCGAAGAGACCCCGAAAGGCCACCCACAAGTAGCACAGGCCGCCATGCAACAGGGAAAATACCTTGCCGGCACATTGATGGGACTGATCAATGATAAACCAATAGGGTTATTTAGTTATAAGGACAAGGGTTCTTTGGCTACGGTGGGTAAGCGAAAAGCGGTTGCCGATTTGGGGAAATTGAAGTTTGCCGGATATTTTGCCTGGTTACTATGGTCAATTGTGCACCTGATGTCCATCAGTGGATTTCGGAACAAATTATTGGTCGGCTTCAATTGGGCCGTAAGCTATTTTTCCTATGAAAAGAGCAATCGGGTAATCATTAGGAATTTTAAACGCGATTCTACTACTGAAACCCGATCAAAAGACAATTCCAACAATGATTTGGAAAAGGATGTAAACTCACAAAAATCCACTATTGATGCCTAAACACGATTCAAATAGGGGCATTATTAAATTCTTCGGCAACACGGCCAAAGAACTTAATAACAGTGGTGTTATTCTCTTTATCACGGTCGTCATCGCGATGGTCTGGGCCAATTCGCCATGGAAGGAATATTATATCGACTTAATGCAAACCGATATTGCTTTTACCATTGGCACGCTTCAGCTATCGGAGCCGCTATTGTTATGGATCAACGATGGCTTAATGGCCCTTTTCTTTCTACAAGTCGGTTTAGAGCTGAAACGTGAAATAATAGGTGGTAAACTTTCATCCCCAAAGAATGCAGTATTACCGATTGGCGCCGCTATCGGCGGCATGGTACTTCCTGCCCTTATTTATCTTATGTTCAACGGCTCGGGCGAGGCATCAAATGGTTGGGGCATTCCCATGGCTACGGACATTGCCTTTTCTCTAGGGGTGTTGGCCCTGGTCGGGAAAAGACTGCCAGCTGCTTTAAGGGTTTTTCTTATTACACTGGCGATAGTAGATGATTTAGGTGCCGTCTTGGTCATTGCCCTATTTTATACCTCCGGTATATCGGAGATGGATTTACTTCATGCGCTATTGTTCTTCGGAGCTTTGATTATCGGCAATTATGCAGGAGTAAGAAGCACATGGTTTTATGCCATTATTGGTATCGGTGGTGTTTGGCTAGCCTTCTTTTTCTCAGGAGTACATCCAACGATAGCTGGAATTCTTACAGCATTTGCAATTCCTGGCCGGGTAAAAATTAAGGAGAATACCTTTTTGGAGCGTTTAGACCACCTGCATAAAAGATTTCAAGAAACCAAATCTATAAAGAGTACGCTTATCTCAAAAACACAGTTGGAGATATTGGAGGATATCAAGACTATAAGTTCAGAAGCGGAGACTCCCCTTCAAAAATTGGAAAGGACATTAAACCCAATAGTGAGCTTCATCATTCTTCCCTTGTTTGCTTTGGCAAACGCAGGAATACATCTTCATGGAGATTTGTTTAAAGTACTATCCAGTCCAGTCAGTTTGGGGATTGGCCTAGGTTTAATTTTTGGCAAATTTATCGGCATTGCCGCTTTTTCAAAAATTCTGGTCACACTTAAATTGGCCAAACTACCGGAAAACGTGAATTGGAGTATGATCTATGGCATAGCTTTTCTTGGAGGTATTGGTTTTACCATGTCACTATTTATAAATGAGTTGGCCTTCACAGACGAGTCTTTGATATTCACGGCCAAGGTAAGTATCCTATTCGCTTCAATGATAGCAGGTGTAATAGGCACTATGCTATTACACAGAAACAGTAAAAAATTAATAACAATTAAATAAAAACGATATGAAAAAAGTAGGATTAGTTGGATATGGGGTCATCGGCAAAAGAGTGGCCGATGCCATCAACTTGCAAGACGATATGAAACTTAAAGGTGTTTGCGACGTCATTAGTGATTGGCGGATACAAAACGCCGTAAGAAAGGATTATCATATCTATGCGGCGACCGCCGATGCCGACAAAGAAATGAAGGCTTCTGGCATTTCGGTAAAGGGCAACTTGCAGGACCTATTGAATAAAGTGGATCTCGTAGTCGATTGTACCCCAAAAAATATAGCGGCAAAGAACGTAGAAGTATATAAAAAACAGGGTATAAAATTCATTCTACAAGGTGGGGAAAAGCACCAAACTACAGGCCATTCCTTTAGTGCTGAAAACAATTATAACACAGCTTTAAATTTAGATGCTACAAGAGTGGTTTCCTGCAATACCACTTCCATTCTAAGAACCCTGACCGCTTTGAAGAGAGCGGGTTTATTGGATTATGCACGGGGAACACTTTTAAGAAGGGCTACTGACCCATGGGAAAGCCATTTAGGTGGGATTATGAACACCATGGTACCCGAAAAGGACATCCCGAGCCATCAAGGACCCGACGCACAAAGCGTAGATCCCGATTTGGATGTGATTACTTCTGCGGTTAAAGTTCCCCAAACCCTTAGTCATATGCACTATTGGAACGTGAAGTTAAAAAAACAAGCCACAAAGGAAGAAGTGCTGAACGCCTTTAAAACCTCTACACGCATTAAGTTAATTCATTATGACCAAGGCCTGGTTTCCAACAACACCATCAAGGAAATGTTTATGGATATGGGCAGACCATGGGGCGATATGTACGAGGTAGCCCTTTGGGAAGATATGCTCAAGGTAGTTGGCGACGAACTTTTCTACGCCTATGTGGTAGATAACCAAGCGATTGTTATTCCCGAGACCCTAGATGCCATTCGTGCACTTACCGGAATCGAGACCGATGCACACAAATCCATAGAAAAGACCAATAAAAGTCTTGGTATTAATCAATAGCAACAACAATGAAAACATACGAAAATATAGTGGAACAGCTAGGGGACAAAGCGCCCTTTTATCTGGATCATGTTAGCGAAAAAATCACCAAAGATGAACTGCAATTGCCCGATGCTGATTTTGTCTCCAAAGTTTTTGTCAATAGTAATCGGAATCCTCAAGTGCTTCGAAGCCTTGCCCAATTGTACGGGCATGGCAGTCTAAAGGATACCGGGTATTTAAGCATACTTCCCGTTGACCAAGGGATTGAGCATAGTGCCGCTTTTTCCTTTTACAAGAACCCGGATTATTTTGATCCGGAAAACATTATAAAATTGGCCATCGGAGCAGGTTGTAACGGCGTGGCATCAACTTTTGGGGTGCTGGGTCTCTATGCCCGTAAATATGCGCATAAAATCCCGTTCATTGTGAAGATCAACCACAATGAGCTCCTGTCCTACCCCAATACCTACGACCAAACCTTGTTCGGAAAGGTCAGGGAGGCATGGAACATGGGCGCAGTTGCCATCGGGGCGACCATCTATTTTGGATCCAAGGAAAGTAATCGACAGTTAAAAGAGATTGCGGAAGCCTTTGCCGAGGCCCATAGCCTCGGCATGGCCACAATTTTGTGGTGCTACACCCGTAACGACGATTTCAAAACGGATAAAGAGGACTATCACACAGCTGCGGATTTAACAGGACAAGCCAACCACATCGGAGTTACGATACAGGCCGATATCATCAAACAAAAATTGCCTACTACTAATTACGGTTTTAAAGACCTTCAATTCGGGAAGTATGACGATGCCATGTACGAAACCCTGACAACAAAGCACCCCATCGATCTGTGCCGTTTACAAGTCGCCAATTGTTATATGGGCAAAATAGGATTGATCAACTCTGGTGGGGGTTCCAAAGGAGCATCCGATATGACCGAAGCCATCACAACCGCAATCGTAAACAAACGGGCCGGAGGCTCGGGCCTGATACTGGGAAGAAAGGCTTTTCAAAGACCCTTTAAGGAAGGGGTAGAATTAATACATGCGGTTCAGGGCGTTTACCTTGAAAAAAGAATCACCATAGCTTAATACAGATCTTAGAATGTTCGATACGGAAATAAAATCATTGAAATCCCTAAACCACTACCTGCGAAAACTGGTAGAAAATAGGCTGTGGCTCAAGGTTATCATTGCTTTGTTTCTAGGTGTTGGTGTTGGCCTGTTGTTAAGCCCCCAAAACGGTTGGATTACCAAAAGCACTGCTGATGCTTTAGGGAATTGGTTGGCCCTGCCGGGAATGCTCTTCCTTAAATTGGTACAGATGATCATGATTCCCCTGATCGTGGCTTCCATCATTACGGGCATCGCCAGTAACGATAAGGAAAATCTGAAACGGCTGGGCGGTGGTGTGTTCTTGTATTTTATATCTACCACAATTATATCGGTAACCATAGGCACAATACTGGCCTTACTCTTTAGACCGGGAAAGTATCTGCACCAACAGGCAGAAGTCGATCATGCAAATGCATTGGCCGGTACTGCCGAAAGTTCGGAACTATCATTTGGACTAAACGATATTCCGAATGCCATAACAAATTTATTGCCCGAAAACCCATTGGCATCTATGGTAACTGGCGAAATGTTGAGTATTGTAATTTTTACGATTATAATAGGCGTTGCCGTTCTATCGCTGACCGACAACTTTCTCAAACCGGTAAAGTTGCTGTTGGGGGCCATCCAGGAAATCTGTATGACGGTGGTCAAATGGGCCATGTTGTTGGTTCCGATCGCCGTATTTGGCTTAATGGCACAGCTTACTTCGAGCGTTGGCCTGAATTCCTTAGCGGGTTTAGGTTTTTATGTGCTCGTAGTACTGATAGGATTGCTAATATTGGTCGGTATTTACCTCTTGTTAGTAAGCATACTTGGTCGCAGCAATCCATTTAAATTTTTAAGTAAGATTACGGATGTCCAACTTTTAGCATTCTCAACAACAAGCTCTGCCGCAGTAATGCCTTTATCACTAAAAACGGCGGAGGAAGAACTCAAGGTGGATGCCTCTATCAGTAATTTTATAATTCCCATCGGAACCACCGTAAATATGGATGGGACGGCCCTTTATCAGACCATTACGACTTTGTTTATAGCCCAGGCATACGGACTTGAAATGGGCCTCCTAAATGTCATTGTTATCGTGATTACAATAGTTGCAGCTTCGATTGGAACTCCGGCCATACCGGGAGGAGGCGTGGTGATTTTGGCTTCTGTACTATCCAGTGTCGGAATTCCGGCCGAAGGAATTATCATAATCATCGGGGTAGAGCGCTTACTTGGCATGTTCCGGTCTGCGGTCAACGTTACCGGTGACCTAACGGCCTGCATGGTTTTCAATCGTTTTTATGGGAATAAATCGGAAGGAACTAAAGAGAGTGATGTAAAAGCAAATACGGAATATTCCACTGTTTAAGTATTTAAAGGACTGGATGATGATAAAATCAATTAACGGAATAAATCTTTCGCCCAAACCGGGTAAGGAGTATTGGGTAAACTGTCATAGGGAATGGCGGGAGGAAGTTATTTATTTTCTGATGGTCGACCGATTTCATGACAGTAACAAACGACATTCTTTGAAGTTCGACTTGAGACATCCCGGTTTCGGGAATGAAGATCAGTTGCAAAAGCCTTTTGGTGGCACAATTAAAGGCATCATCAACAATATTGATTATATCAAAAATTTGGGTTGTACGGCCCTTTGGCTGAGCCCTGTGTTCGAAAATAATCCGGAATCTTATCATGGATACGCCATCCAAAATTATATGGATGTGGATAAACGCTGGGGCACCAAGAAAGATTTGGAAAAACTAGTGGACAAGGCACATGATTTGGATATACGGGTCTTTTTGGATATCGTTCTGCATCATTCCGGAGATAATTGGTCATATCCTTTTGATTATGATTATTTCTATGCGGGTGGCCAACGGTTTCCACTGGGAGGTTGGCGCGAGAAAGACAGGCCGCTTCCAGTCGAACTTAGAAATCAGGAGCTGTATAACCGAAAAGGGCAGATTAGGAATTTCGATGCGTATCCCGAGACCCAGGAAGGCGATTTCTTTACCTTAAAAACATTTCGGAACGATGGTTCCCCAGCCAGTGAGGATTTACGGGATATACTGGCCAAGATACATTGTTACTGGATACGTGAGACGGATGTGGACGGTTTCCGGTTGGATGCCGTCAAACACATGAAAGGTGGCGATATCAGCCGCTTTTGTTCCAACATAAGAGAATATGCCTATTCGCTGGGCAAAAGAAACTTTTTTCTATTTGGTGAAATTATCGGTAATGATGAGATGGGTAATGCCTATATAGGCCCCAAAATACTGCCTGAGGACCGGAACATATATTACGGGCTTGATTCCATTTTGGATCATCCGTTACACAGTGTTTTGGCAGAAGTGATAAAGGGGAAATCATCACCTAACAGATTGATACAGCGGTATTCGGATTTGCAAAGGAATGCCCTAAGCCGGGGTGAGTATGGGGAATTCTTGGTAACCTATATCGATGATCATGATCAGGTGGGGATGGACTTTAAACACCGCTTTGGCCATAATGCCACTCCCGAGCAAATTGTAGCGGGCATGGGCTTTCTCATTTGTGCCCTTGGTGCCCCATGTATTTATTACGGAACTGAACAAGGTTTTGAGGGCAACGGTATGGATGACCGGTATATTCGGGAAGGAATGTTCGATCCCGATGATAAGGAGTCGAACGTATTGAACCAAGATTCATGGATATACAAGAGAATTGCGGCCTTGGCACATCTAAGACAGAAAGAAGCTATTCTAAAGTTCGGTAGGATGTATTTCAGGAAAACTTCAAAAAATGGACTTGATTTTCAGTTTCCCGATTGTGAGGAATGTCTTTTGGCATTTTCAAGGATTCTGCATGAAGGCGAAATTCTGATAGTTTATAATTCTTCCCCAAAGGATGCCAAAGAAGAATATATAGCGATCGATAGCATTATCAATAAAGAGGGTAGCCTTATGGAATGCATCGATGGTAACAAGAAAAAAATCAGGATAGAAAAAATGATGGATAAGGACGATGGGCATCTTTTCATCAAGGTAAAGCTCAAACCCATGGAGTTTTTGATATTCAAGAACAAGTAGCGGAAACAGAACCTAGTGACGAATTCGACTTAGGATAATGAAACACATAAAGATAAAAAAAATGACATTTTTGGCAGTAATCGTGATTTTAGTATCCGTTATTTCGGTAGTGGGATTTCAATACCTAACCGTCGTTTTGGCTCCTGAATATGATTCCGATACCATGCCCCTAAACTATGAAATAGTGGGCTCGGGCGAAAGGAACATCATCCTGATCCATGGTATGGCAGGCACTAAAAATTATTGGAAAAAGGATTTGGAGCAAGTTACAGGAACGTACAGGGTTCTTTTGATCGACTTGTTGGGTTTTGGCGATTCGCCAAAACCCCAAAGCGAATATAGTCTCCAAATTCAGCTTGCGGCACTTGAAAACATCATCAAGAAAGAAGGCTTTAATGATGGTAACACCCTTATTTTAGGCCACTCCATGGGCGCGGTAATTTCTTTGGCCCTCTTTGCAGAACGCCCCGACTGGTTTTCCGGGGCTACGGTCATCGGCCTCCCTATTTTTGAAAGTAGAGATCAATTTTCCGAACAGATGTCCAGCAATTCTTTTTTCGATAAGCTCGCCGTAAGCTCCTATGGGAAGGTATTCTGTATGCTCCATCCATTATATATTGTCAAATGGTTCAAACCCAAAAATCTGACCGATGATGTTTTTAAAGACTCGAAAAAACATACCTGGCAGAGCTATTATAATTCGTTGAACGAGGTAATTCTCAATACAAATCTATTTACGCTTACCAAGAACATACGCAATCGAAAGATTCTCTTTATCCATGGTACCGATGATGAAGCGGCACCCATTGTCAACGTGGAAAAATTCGCAAGGCACTTTACCAGTGCAAAACTAATGGAAGTAAAGGATGGAGACCACCAGCTCTTTCTAAAAGAACCACTTGATGTCTGGAAAGCGATTGGGGATTTTTTCGATGAAAAATCATGATCAACAGGAATGAATACTAATTTGAAAATGAACTAGAAAGATGAAAGAACAAAAATACAATACAAATCAATTCTACGGATTGATGCATACTGACGTCGAGGGAATCGATGCCCTTATAGAACTCGCCCTGAACATTCGTTGGTCATGGAACCATGCCTCGGATATGTTATGGGAACAACTAGATCCCGAACTCTGGGAATTCACGAGAAACCCTTGGGTCATTCTACAGACGGTTTCACGAGATCGACTAGAGGAGCGTTTGACAGACCCGGATTTTAGGGAGAAGTTAGACGGTCTTTTAAAGGCAAACGAAAAAGCGATTTCTACTCCCTCGTGGTTTCAGCAGAACCATCCTAAGGCGGCACTTACCACCATTGCCTATTTCAGCATGGAATATATGCTCAACGAGGCCCTGCCTATTTATGCCGGTGGCTTGGGCAATGTAGCGGGTGATCAACTAAAAGCGGCCAGCGATCTGGGCGTGCCCGTTGTTGCCGTTGGCTTGCTATATGCCAAAGGCTATTTCCGTCAGGAAATCGACAAATATGGCACACAAAATGCCCTGTTCCCCTATAATGACCCGGGTCAACTGCCCATTACGCCCTTGCGCCTACCAAACGGCGAGTGGCTACGTATAAAGGTATCGTTGCCCGGCCACCCGATATGGCTAAGAGCATGGCAGGTTCAAGTAGGAAGAGCGAAACTCTATCTATTGGATAGCAACGATGCCGCCAACTTGCCGATCCATCGTGGAATTACCGATGAGCTGTATGGTGGAGGGCCCGAACTGCGAATAAAACAGGAGATCATATTGGGTATAGGAGGCTACAGATTACTAAAAGCCTTGGATATAAAACCCGAAGTATGCCATATGAACGAAGGGCATGCTGCCTTTCTGGTCTTGGAACGTGCCAACGATTTTATGAAGGCGAACGGAACTTCGTTCGAAGAGGCCCTTGCCGTAACCCGGGCGGGTAACCTATTTACCACACACACAGCGGTGGCGGCCGGTTTTGATCATTTCAGTCCCTCGTCCATGGAATATCATTTAGGCACTTATGCCAAGGATGAGTTGGGTCTGGATTTTAATGATCTGATGGCCCTGGGGCGGGCAGACACGAATAACCGATCGGAAAGTTTTAACATGGCCTATCTCGCCATTCGCGGCAGCGGGGCGGTAAACGGCGTCAGCCGTTTGCACGGGGAGGTAAGCAGAAATCTTTTTAACAATCTTTTCCCGCGCTGGCCGGCAGACGAAGTTCCGGTAGGCCATGTGACCAATGGAGTACACATGCCAAGCTGGGATTCCAAATATGCGGATGAAATTTGGACGGAATCCTGCGGAAAGAACCGCTGGAGGGGCGAACTCGATGACCACTCTGCACATATTTCAAAATTATCCGATGAAAAACTCTGGGAATTTAGGAACCGATCCCGCAATAGCCTCGTCGGTTTTATAAGGAAAAGGTTTGAGAGGCAGGCAATAATCTCGGGCCTACCGTCGGAAGTGGTCGGGGGCGCAAAACAGGTTTTTGACCCGGACACCTTGACCTTGGGCTTTGCCCGCCGATTTGTGCCGTATAAAAGACCAGACCTCTTATTGCACGATCCGGAACGTTTTGTCCGAATTCTTACCAACCCGGAACATCCGGTACAATTGGTCTTGGCCGGTAAAGCTCCCCCATTTGATGAAGCGGGAAAAGGCTTGATACGAAAATGGGTGCAGTTTGTCCAAAAACACAATCTCCACAAACATGTCCTCTTTCTAAGTGATTATGATATGATGTTGGCCGAAAATTTGGTTCAAGGTGTTGATGTGTGGGTAAATACCCCAAGACGGCCATGGGAAGCCAGCGGTACCAGTGGCATGAAAGTACTTGTAAATGGTGGGCTGAATTTGTCGGAACTGGACGGTTGGTGGGCAGAGGCCTATACTCCCGAAGTGGGCTGGGCATTGGGTGATGGCCAAGAACATGGTGACGACCCAACATGGGACGCGCAAGAGGCAGCAACCCTATATGAAATACTGGAGCAGCAAGTGGTCCCCGAATTCTACGCACGCAACAAAAAAGGAGTGTCCGAAATTTGGGTGGAACGCATACGCAAAAGTATGGCGACCCTAACGCCCCGTTTTTCCGCCAACCGAACGGTCCGCGAATATACGGAGGACTATTATCTGCCAGCGGCGATCAACTATAAAAAACGGGCGGCGAGAAAAGGGGCGATGGGAAAAACAATCGTCTCCGCAAGGCATGAGCTCAAAAATAAATGGGATACCATACGATTTGGAAAAGTTGAAATTGAAAGTGAACTCCAAAAAAAACACTTTAAAGTACCGTTATGGTTAAATGGAATAAACCCAAAACATGTTCAGGTAGAACTGTTCGCGGAAGGTATCAAAGATGAAGCGTCCGAAAACATCAAGATGAAATTTGATTGGATGGGGGAAGACGGAGCTTATAACTTCTATGCACAGGTAAATACTTCCCGACCTATCGATCACTATACGGTCCGCGTTGTACCCAGCTACGAAGGCATTTTCGTGCCGTTGGAGGACAACTTGATAGTATGGCAGCATTAAAAATGGAATTTTAAATAAAAAAGGAAAATGGAAACATTGGAATATCACGAAACTATATTAAAAAAAGTCAACTTCGATGAGGAGTTGCTAAAGATAGAACTGAAAAAGGCGGTTCGCAATACCACCTGTTCATAACAACCGGCCTTATTGGAATGGTGCGGTAAGGAGCTTGGGGTAAAATATAAAGAGATTGCATCTTCCTTTATGAAGGACAAGGATTGTGCTTTTAATGAGTCGGATTCATGGTAGGGTTCACAGCTAGGAATCATCGAAACAAAACTTAGGTGGTGAAGTAGCTTACCTAAAATAGGAAAAGTCGGATACGTATTACATCTGAAAAAATGGGTTGGATATGCCCGAAATTAGAAAATGAAATGGAAAAATTGAGCATTCGTTCTAAAAAGGTCACATAATTAAAAATATAAGAAAATGAAGAATATAAAACACCGACATATAGCAGTATTTACCTCGGGGGGCGATTCCCCAGGGATGAATGCCGCCTTATACGGAATTGTAAAAAAAGCAGAACAAAGTGGCATCAGATTAAGTGGTATCCGAAAAGGATATGAAGGCCTAATAGATGGCGATTTGGTTCCCTTGGACGCCCATAAATTGCAAAAGATGGTACATCGGGGAGGAACACTGTTAAAAACAGCTCGAAGCAAACGTTTTTTAACGCTGGAAGGAAGACAGCGGGCATTGGAAAATCTTCAAAAAAATAATATCGATGCTCTGATCGCCATAGGTGGGGATGGAACATTTAAGGGGTTATTGGCTTTTTCGGAAATATGTGACATCCCATTTATAGGCATTCCCGGAACCATTGACAATGATATTTCCGGTACCGATTACACCCTCGGCTTTGATTCGGCGGTAAACACGGCTATTGAAAACATCGATAAAATAAGGGACACCGCTGAATCACATAACCGGGTGTTCATAGTGGAAGTAATGGGAAGGGATTCAGGCTATATTGCCATTCATTCGGGATTGGGTACCGGCGCGGATGCCATTTTGATTCCCGAAAGTGGGCAGGATTTTGTCCAACTGATAAACAGGGCCAGCAACTACGATCGCGAAGATGCATTTATTGTAATTGTTTCTGAAGGAGATGAGCTGGGTGCCGAGCTGGCCGCATCGAAAATCAAGGAATTGAACCCGGATGTAGACCTACGTATTGCCAAGTTGGGTCACGTACAAAGAGGTGGAAACCCTTCCGCTGCGGATCGAATGTTGGGCATACGGCTCGGAGTAGTTGCTGTGGAAACACTTTTGCTCGGAAGAAAGAACACGATGGTAGGAATCTTAAACAACCAATTGTGTTTAACACCCTTTGATCAGGTGGTAAAACAGCATCAGGTAAATGATGAATTGTACGAACTCGTAAATATTTTTAGTAAATAAAATAACAATAGTAAATGAAGACAACTGTATTCAGTACCCATAAATTCGAAGAATCGTATTTGACATCCGCCAATGATAGCAAGCATGAATTGATGCTACTAGAGGTACGATTGTCTGAACATACCGCTGCCTTGGCAAAAGGCTCGGAGGCCATCAGCTTGTTTACCGGGGATGATGCTTCCGCCAGGGTACTAGAAAAATTAGCGGTATTTGGAGTCAAGTATATAGCCCTTCGTTCGGCAGGTTACAACCATGTTGATATGGAAAAGGCCCATGAACTTGATATCAAGATAGCACGTGTTCCCGCATATTCTCCTTACGCCATAGCGGAACACACCGTTGCGTTGATTTTAGCATTAAACAGAAAACTAATACGAGCCAACAATAGAGTGCGTGAACAGAATTTTTCCTTAAACGGACTTATTGGTTTTGATCTGAACGGGAAAACAGTTGGTGTAATAGGTACTGGAAAAATTGGAGGGGTCCTAATCAAAATACTTCATGGTTTTGGCTGTAAAATATTGGCCTATGATGTCAATAAGGATGAAAACCTGGTCGAACAGTACGGGGTTCACTATACCGATTGTAAAACATTATGCGGCGAATCGGATATTATCAGCCTTCATGTCCCTTTGACTCCCGACACCAAGCATTTGATTGATTCTCACCAGATAGTCAATATGAAACGTGGAGCAATGCTTATCAATACAAGCAGGGGTGGCTTGGTAGATACCAAAGCCGTCATCGAAGGGTTAAAAACAGGAAAGGTTGGATATTTTGGGATGGACGTCTATGAGGAAGAGGAAGGACTCTTCTTTGAGGACCATTCGGATGAAATACTTCAGGATGATGTCATTGCACGTTTAATGACCTTCAACAATGTTCTGATAACAAGCCATCAGGCATTCTTGACCAATACGGCCTTGACCAACATTGCGGACACCACCATATATAATCTGGATTGTTTTGAAAAACAACTCGACTCGGGAAACGAAGTGGCTAGCAAATAAAAGGACAAGCTTCTTTAGGAAGTTTTTAAATGTATATAAACCTAAAAAGATATCACTATGAAAAATATTCTTGTACCTACAGATTTCTCCGAAAACTGCAATAAAGCTGCCGATTTGGGGATTCAAATGGCCAAACTTTACGATTCGGAAATCCATTTTTTTCACTTGATACATACCCCTGTGGACTGGGTAAAACTGGACAAGCTAAAGGAAAAAAGATATCCCGATACCTTGAGGAAAATCGGATCGGCCAAGTCAGCCTTGCGGGAATTGGAAAAAAAAGCGGAGAAGGAAAATCTAAAGTGTCACACCTTCTTGGAATATCAAGTTGAGACTACCAATATTTTAAAACATTCCGGTCATTTTCATCATGATTTTATTATCACCGGGAGTAGCGGCACGAAAGGCACCGCCCGTGAACTTTTTGGCAGCAATGTTGAAAAAATTGTACGAAAATCGGATGTGCCGGTAATCGTTGTGAAAGAGGACGAGGTCTCCTTCCCTTTTAAAAATATAGTTTTTGTCTCTGATTTTATGGAGGATGTGAGTGGTGCTTTCGAGCATGTAACTTCAATCGCAAAAAAATGCAACGCCCATATTCGTTTGTTGCGTATCAATACCCAAACGGATACCAATAGCATCGTTGCAGGTCTGAATCCGATTAAGAAATTTTTGGAAAAGTTTCCCGATGTGAAAAATTATTCCATGTACGTCAATAACGAGCCGTCTGTAGAAACCGGTATAAACACGTTCTTAAGACACGAACCTGCGGATTTGATTGCTATGTCTACCCATGGCAGTTCAGGATTTTTGAGCTTGTTTTCTAAGAGTATCGCTGAAGGTGTAGCCAATCATTCCGCACTTCCGGTAATGACAATCAAAATTTAAAAAAAGCATAATACGATGTCGGACAGCTTAAATCAAATACAAGAAAAGCCCTTTTATAAACTATTGTTGGGAAGAACGGTATTGCCCCTTGTTACCATTTTGGGAATTGGCATCTTGTATGTTGTTTTGATGTCGATGATTGATCACCCGGCTTTTCCATTCCACATAATCATAGTAGCAGCAGCATTGGGCAAGACCATAGTGATTACAATGACCACCTTGAAACGATTGTCAAAGTTGATAAATATCTGTCATTCATTGGAGCGATTGCTTTGGGTTTTTGGATTGATAATCATCATAAGTATTTTCTCCTTTGCAACCGATTATGCCTGTCTTTTCCAATTCAGTCATACCACCTTTGAAGGCGTTCCCGAATATTCAAACTCGTACTTGTATAATTTGTACCACTTCTTTTACTTCAGTGTGATTACTTTTTCAACCGTGGGCTACGGCGATATTGTTCCAACTTCCGATGTAGCCAGATTCGTTGTTATGCTCGAAATATTTTTAAGTTTTTTCCTCATCGTATTTGCTTTGGCCAATATTAAAAAAATACACATCAATGGATAAGATAAATATCATAAAAGCAAGTGGGGAGAAAGCTCCTTTTGAAATAGATAAAGTGAGACATTCATTAGAACGGGCTGGTGCCGATAAATTGTTGATCGAAGAGATCGTTCAAGATATTGAAAAGGCAGTGTACGATGGAATGACCACCAAAAAAATATATAAAATGGCCTTTAGAATATTAAAGAGAAAATCCAGGGTAAGTGCCTCTCGCTATAAGCTCAAGAAAGCCCTGATGGAACTCGGTCCATCTGGTTTTCCTTTTGAAAAGTTAGTGGGAAAACTATTGGCGCATGAAGGGTTTTCAACCCAAGTTGGTGTCATAGTTCAAGGCAATTGTGTTCAGCACGAAGTAGATGTAATAGCACAAAAAGACAATAAACACTATATGATCGAATGTAAATACCATAGTGATCAGGGCCGGTTTTGCAATGTAAAAATTCCACTCTATATCCAATCTAGATTCTTGGATGTGGAAAAACAATGGGAAAAACAGCAAGGCCATAAATCCAAGTTTCATCAAGGGGGTGTTTATACCAATACCCGTTTTACCACCGATGCCATACAATTTGGCACCTGTGTTGGGCTGATGCTTACAAGTTGGGATTATCCGAAAGGAAACGGTCTAAAAGAACGCATAGACGAATCTGGCCTACATCCCTTAACCTCATTAACAACATTGACAAAGGCCGAGAAATCCAAATTATTGGATAAAGGCATTGTGCTCTGCAAGGATATTAACGAAAACCCATCACTATTGGAGCAAATAGGTATCGCCAAGCAACGACAAAAAAAAATTCTAGAAGATTCAGAAGAATTATGCACAGCACATTAAACTAATAAACATTCATTATTCCTAAAAATAAAACAGATGAAAACAGAAACATTGCAAAAACAGAACAACATAGACCTAGAGCCATTTTACCAGGCATTGGAAGACGAGCCAAGCTTACTTGAAGAAGCCTTTGAAACATTATTGGAAATGGTAAACTCCGAGCCTAAATCCGCAAAGAAGCTAGCCCTTCTTATCAAAGAGGACTTTCATAATCTGTACAAAGAATTAGCCGAATTATGCAAGCCGGACCAAGACAAAGGGAACACATCTTCCTGTTGTGGGGGACATTAATTATATACTATAAAGATGAAGAACAGCAAAATAAACATTCACTTTTTAGGAGCTGCGGGCACGGTTACCGGTTCAAAATATCTTTTGGACACAGGGGACAAAAAAATATTGGTCGACTGCGGACTTTTTCAAGGCCTCAAAGAACTAAGATTAAAAAACTGGGAGTACCCTCCCGTCAAAGTTTCAGATATTGATGCGGTCTTGCTTACCCATGGGCATATGGACCATACAGGTTATTTGCCCAGATTGGTCAAACAGGGTTTTAAGGGCCCCATCTATGGAACGTATCCGACCTTGGACATTGCCAAAATCATATTGAACGATAGTGCAAAGATTCAAGAACAGGAAGCTGAACGGGCCAATAAGGAAGGTTATTCCAAACATAGTCCCGCAGAACCACTTTATGACCTAAAGGATGTTGAAAAAACCGTTCCCTTTTTCAAGGGAGTACCGCCCGGTCAATGGCTTCCCTTGATGAAAAACATAAAAGCTAGATTTCAGTACAACGGCCATATTCTTGGCGCTACCTATATAGAATTGGATGTTCTCGGAAAACGTTTTGTTTTTTCAGGGGATATTGGCAGAACCAATGATTTATTGCTATTCCCACCTCTAAAACCAAAAAAGGCAGATGTTCTTTTTATGGAATCGACCTATGGTGGCAGGTTTCATCCCGAAGAAGCAGAGGCACTTCCCGAAATTGAAAAATTGGTCAACAAAACTATTGAAAGGGGTGGAAGCCTCTTTATTCCAAGTTTTTCCGTAGAACGTGCCCAATTGATGATGCTGATATTCTGGAGGCTATTAAAACAAAATAAAATCCCCAAAGTGCAAATGATTATGGACAGCCCAATGGGGGCCAATGTACTGGAACTGTTCCATCGTACTAGGGACTGGCACAGGTTGGAAGATAACGAGTGTGACGAAATGTGTTCTTATTTTACCGTGGTAAGCAGTTATCATGAAACTATGGAATTGAGAAGCGATGATACACCTAAAATCGTAATAGCCGGAAGCGGAATGCTCACAGGAGGTAGAATGCTCAATTACCTCGAAACCCAGGCGCAAAACCCCAATAACACTTTGCTTTTTGTGGGCTATCAAGCGGAAGGTACTCGGGGAAGAAAATTGTTGGAAGGCGACAGGGAATTGAAAGTATATGGAAAAACAGTATCCTTTCAAATGGAGGTGGCAGAAATAGAAGGTCTTTCGGCGCATGCCGACCATACCGAACTATTGGATTGGCTAAGCAAGGTCGAACAGAAACCGGAACGAATATTTATTGTTCACGGAGAGAAGGAAGGTGCGGAGGCATTGCAAAAAGGCATTAAGGAAACCTATGATTGGGATGCCCAAATCCCGCAGCTATATAGCATAGAAGAAATAGAGTAGGTTTTGAAAATATCAAAAATGAAAGTTATTATGGAACAACGCTCAAATATTCTAAAATACAAACACCTCGGTATTTACACTCAAAACGAGCATGTGGTCTACATGCGTGAAGATTGTCACGTTTGTATTTCAGAAGGGTTTGAGGCACTTACAAGAATTAGGGTCGCCAACTCAACCGGCTCTATAGTGGCTAGTCTCAACGTTATAAATTCAGATATTCTGTTGCCTCATGAAATTGGACTATCGGATGCGGCAGCAAAAAAATTAGAGGTATCCGGCAATGAAACATTAAGAGTATCCCATTTAGAACCTATAGATTCATTAAGCCATGTGCGGGCCAAAATCTACAATCAAAAACTGGATTATTCGGCATTTGATGAAATCATTACGGATATCGTCGAAGGAGATTACTCCAACATTCATCTTTCGGCCTTTATTACGGCCTGTGCCGGAAATAGAATGGATGTCAATGAAATCTCAGACCTCACAAAGGCCATGATCGCCTCTGGAAAACAATTGGATTGGAACAAAAAAGTCGTAGTCGATAAACATTGTATCGGCGGCTTGCCCGGTAACCGAACAACGCCCATCGTTGTTGCCATTGTTGCCGCTCATGGACTTACCATGCCCAAAACATCATCGAGGGCCATTACTTCCCCGGCAGGAACAGCGGATACCATGGAGGTATTGACCAATGTTACCCTCTCTTCGGAAGAAATCAAGGCAGTAGTAGAGAAAGAAGGCGGTTGTTTTGTATGGGGAGGTACCGCACAATTAAGTCCGGCAGATGATATGCTCATCAAGATTGAAAAAGCCTTGGATATCGATAGCGAAGGACAGTTGATTGCGTCGGTACTTTCTAAAAAAGCGGCAGCAGGTTCTACCCATGTGGTCATTGATATTCCCGTGGGCGAAACGGCCAAAGTGCGGTCTTCTGAAATGGCACAACAACTACAGGAACATATGGAAATTGTTGGCAAGGCTATCGGGCTAAAAGTTAAAGTGGTCATTACCGATGGAAGCCAACCCGTAGGAAGAGGAATCGGCCCCAATTTAGAAGCCATCGATATTTTAAGTGTACTACGTAATGAAGAAAGAACACCAAAAGACCTTAAGGAAAGATCCTGGTGTTGGCTGGGGAACTACTCGAATTATCGGAAGAAGTCGAGAAAGGCAAAGGATATGAAACCGCAACACAACTTCTGGAATCGGGAAAGGCCTATAAGAAATTCGAGGCCATTTGCGAGGCGCAAGGAAGGTTCTCAAAAACCTTAGTTGCCCCCTATCAATTTGAAATGTATGCCCCAAAACATGGCCTAATCAAAAAAATAAATAATCGAAAGATTGCCAAACTCGCAAAATTATCGGGAGCCCCGCAATCGAAATCGGCCGGGATATTACTAAACGTTCATTTGAACGATGAAATTGAAAAGGGCCAATTGCTCTATACGCTCTTCGCAGAATCGGAGGGCGAGTTGAATTATGCATTGGAATATTATGAGAGCCATGGCGATATCATATTAATCGATTAATGAAAAAAAAGGACAAAATATTAATTATTGGAGGGTACGGCAGCGTAGGTTCTTTCGTTTCTGAACAGCTTGCAAATGTTTATCCATCAAAAGTTATTATTGGTGGGCGTAATAAGCATAAGGCAGACGAGTTCATTAATGGTAAAAAATTGGAAGCCAATAGTATATCAATCGACATCAATAGTAACAAATTTGAGGAAGTCGACTTTGACCAGATCCATACCGCAATAAGCTGTATCGAAACCATGAACACAGCTTTTATATTGGACTGTATTCTACATAAAGTGAATTACACCGAAATAGGAACATCTTTCAAGGTGCACCAGCGTTTCTTTGGCCTGTTGGATTACATCAACGACTCTGATGTCTTGATAATACCAAGTGTGGGCCTGGTGCCAGGATTATCCAATATAATTGCATTCAATGAAGCCAAAAAGTTCGCTCAAATCGAAGAGATACATACTTTCGTGATGCTTGGAATGGGGGAATCACACGGACTTGACTCTGTTCGATATATGATTTCGAATGCGATGCATACTTTCAAAATCAAAACGGTACAGGGTCCACTTTCTGTAAAGGGTTTTACCAAACCAAAATCAACTAGATTATTGAATGAAGCCAAGAAAAGAACATTCTATCTCTTTGATTTTTCAGACCATCATATTTCTCAAATGTTCATTAAGACCAATGCTATTGATACCCGTTTAGGTTTTGACTCCAGAACTGTAACCCATCTATTTTATATCCTTCAGAGGTTAGGAGTATTGAGATGGGCTACACACCTAAAACCAACTTCGCTCAAAAAAATATTGGACTACCTAAAAATAGGAACCGAAAGATTTGGGTTACAAGTTGAAATTTCAGGAAAAGACGCTGCAGGAAATCAAGCGGTTCATAAATGTTTGGTTACGGGAGAAAAGGAAGCATTTGCCACAGGATTGATTACAAGTTATGCGGCTAAACTTCTCTATGAAAACACCACACAAAAGGGATTAAAACACATTGAAGAGATATGTAATCTTGATGAACTGGAAACCATTCTTAAACAATATAATATTCAAATTTTAAACGATACTACACATGAAAACTATATTATTTAGTCTTCCGGGAAATCAAGAACTCACGGAATTGTTAGCAGAAAAAATGAAAGCGGAAATCGGGGAATGCACCATACGCAAATTTCCTGACGGGGAATCTTATACTCGAATCCTTTCCGATGTAAAAGACAAATGTGTGGTCATGGTGTGCACCTTGCACGAACCCGATGAAAAACTATTGCCATTGTATTTTTTAAGCCACACCGCAAAATCTTTGGGCGCTATGTGCACTTGCTTGGTGGCTCCCTATTTGGCCTATATGCGGCAAGACAAAGTGTTCAATGAAGGCGAAGGGGTTACTTCTGGGTTTTTCGGAAAATTGATTTCTGGTTTCGCCGATAGCATCACGACCATTGACCCTCATCTACATAGAATACATTCGTTGGGCGAGGTATACAACATTCCGAACAGGGTCATTCATGCGGCGGACGAAATATCGAAGTACATCAAGGCAAGCATACATAATCCGGTGCTTATCGGACCGGATTCCGAAAGCGAACAATGGGTTTCCGATGTGGCAAAAAAAGCAAATGCCCCTTTTACCGTCCTACAAAAAATCCGTCATGGCGACCGTGATGTTGAGGTTTCAGTGCCGGATGTAGATAAGTATAAGGATGCAACACCGGTGCTAGTGGACGATATAATTTCTACCGCCCGAACCATGATAGAAACCGTAGCTCATTTAAAAACCGCAGGAATGAAACCCCCGGTATGTATCGGCATCCATGCCGTTTTTTCTGGAAATGCCTATCAGGATCTGTTGGCTTCCGGGGTAATAAAAATTGTAACTTGCAATACCATTCCACATCCTTCAAATGCTATTGATCTGAGCGAAAGAATGGCAAAAGAAGTAAAGAAATTAATGCACCATATATGAAAAAGCAAGCCCTCATACTACTATTTATTTTATTCAGCATCACAATAAACGGACAGACAGAAATGCTCATTGGGCAGATTTCAGGAAGAATAATAGTTCGGGAAAATTTTGACGAAAAAGGTATTTTTTTAAACAAACAAACCTTTGAAGCTAAAAAAATTATAGAGAAAAATGGATATTATGAAATTGAGGTAATTACGGAACTATTTGACAAGGATAAAAAATCTACCGACAAATACACCACGACCTATCGCTGTAAGCCCGATGAAGCCAGTATAATGGTAATGGCGTTCCCGTTTTCAAAGCCAAGATCCAAGGAAACCGAAATCAATACGGTGTCCAAAAATTTCAAGGAACTCTATGATCTGGTGAACTTGGAGAATGTTGAACTCGAAATGAGTTTCGACTCCGGATTGTTGAATTTTTTTGGTTCCAACAGCAAAATAAAAATTTATGACCGGGTGCTGGAATCCGATGGAAATGGCAAAATCATCAAGTCAAAAATCAATATTAAAGCCTACGCTATTGGAATACGAATTAAACAATTGGATTATGTGGCAAATGAAAAATTGACGGACACGGGCTTATTATCCTTTCAGAAATTTACCGAGGAAGACGGCAGCTATTTTACAATGACCTATAAATAAGCCCATAATGGGCATTTAATAAAAAGAACCATTTTAAACTATCAGAAAAGAGTGAAGTGATGGTCAAAAAATTATCAGATGAAAAATTATGACACCCTTTCAGAAGCCATAAACGATCTCCAACAAAGAGGATATACTTATGATTTCAACTTAAAGCCAGAATGCCTGGAATGTGCGTCACTGAAAATAGAAATCCATCCCGAAGAATTTGAAGTGGATGAACTGCACCGTTTTGAAGGTATGAGCAGTACCGATGATAATAGCATACTATATGCCATTTCTTCAAAAAACGGAGTCAAAGGCATGTTAGTGGATGCCTACGGAGTATACGCTGAGAATATCTCGGAAGAAATGCGAAAAAAATTACGTTAACCCTTAAAAAGAACAATATGGACAATGACAACGATCACAAGGACAAAAAAATGGATCATTCCAAAATGGACCATTCTAAAATGAATCACGATAAAGAAGACCATTCAAAAATGGATCATTCAAAGATGGACCACTCGAAAATGGAAGACCCAAAATCGGACGACCATAGTAAGATGGACCACAGTAAAATGGATCATTCAAAAATGGATCATAGTAAGATGAATCATGGTGATCATGATCATGGAGGTAATGTTCCCATGGGAATGGCGGGCCATGACCACCATAAAATGATGATTGCCGACTTTAGAAAACGGTTCTGGATTACATTGATATTAACGGTACCCATCCTTTTCTTTTCCCCGATGATCCAGGATTTTTTTGGGTACAATCTTCTGCTCCCCGGCAACCCCTATATATTGTTTGCCCTTTCCAGTATTGTTTATTTCTACGGCGGGTGGCCTTTCCTCAAGGGATTCTGGTCTGAAGTAAAAAAAGCAGCTCCCGGAATGATGACCCTGATAGCCATGGCTATCAGCGTTGCCTATTTCTATAGTTCTGCAACGGTCTTTGGTTTAAAGGGCGTCGATTTCTTCTGGGAATTGGCTACTCTGATCGCTATTATGCTCCTTGGCCATTGGATCGAGATGAAAAGCGTCCTTGGAGCATCAAAAGCCTTACAGCTATTGGTCAGTATGATGCCTGCGGAAGCACATCGCGTAAAAGGGGAAACCATTGAGGACATCAAATTGGAGGATTTATTGAAAGATGATGTCATTCTGGTAAAACCAGGGGAAAAAGTTCCTGCGGATGGGATAATCGTTGAAGGTTCCAGCTACTTGAACGAATCCATGCTTACAGGCGAATCCAAACCGGTTAAAAAAGAATTGGACGATAAGGTAATCGGTGGTTCGGTAAACGGCAACAGCACCCTAAAAGTCAAGGTAGAACATACCGGAAAGGACAGTTATCTCAACAAGGTAATCAAAATGGTCGAGGAAGCCCAGAAAACCAAATCCAAGATGCAGAACCTTTCAGACAGGGCCGCAAAATGGCTTACTTATGTTGCTTTGGCAATTGGTTTTGGCACATTGGCGGTTTGGTTGATTTTAGGCTTCCCATTTGTATACGCCTTGGAGAGAATGGTTACCGTAATGGTCATTGCCTGCCCTCATGCCCTAGGATTGGCCATTCCGTTAGTCGTGGCTATATCCACAGCGGTTTCTGCACAAAATGGTTTGTTGATTCGCAACAGAACTGCCTTTGAGGAATCACGTAAAATATCCGCTTTACTATTTGACAAAACAGGAACATTGACCAAAGGAGATTTTGGCGTTACCCGTATTGAATCGGTGGACAACCAGTATACCGCAGACGAAGTCTTAAGGCTTTCCAGTGCCTTGGAACAAAGTTCAGAACATCCTATCGCGGTTGGAATAATAAAAAAGGTAAAGGAAGATAAAGTTGCCATCCCAAAACCTGAAAATTTCAAAGCGATTACCGGTAAGGGCGTAGAGGCGAATGTAGAAGGTAAAAAAGTAAAAGTGGTAAGTCCGGGATATTTGAGGGATGAAAAAATAACCATTCCCGAGGATGCCTATAGCGATGCCGCCGAAACGGTGGTTTTTGTTCTAATCGACGGAAAATTGGCTGGTTATATTGCCTTAGCGGATGAGATCAGACCAGAATCTGCCGAAGCCATCAAAATATTCAAAAAGAACAACATCAAAGTCTTGATGGCCACAGGGGATAATGAAAAAACCGCAAAGGCCGTAAGCGATAAATTGGGGTTGGACGGATATTATGCCGAAGTGCTGCCCCATCAAAAAGTTGAAATCGTTAAAGAGCTACAAGGCAAAAATGAATTTGTCGCGATGACTGGCGATGGCGTAAACGACGCCCCGGCTTTGGCACAGGCCAATGTTGGCATAGCCGTAGGCTCCGGTACCGATGTGGCCGCCGAAACAGCAGATATCATTCTGGTAAATAGTAACCCACAGGATATTGCCAATTTGATTTTATTCGGTAAGGCCACGTACAACAAGATGATCCAGAACCTAATATGGGCTACGGGTTATAACGTAGTGGCCATACCGCTGGCAGCGGGTGTATTGTACTCATCGGGCTTTGTTCTGGGTCCAGCCGTTGGTGCCGTATTTATGAGTTTGAGTACTATTATTGTGGCAATTAATGCCCAGTTATTGAAAAGGAAAATAGGGAAAAAATAATGAACAAAAAGGAAAAACGCAACAGGATATTTTTAGTCTTGTTGAGTTTATTTGTGGTAATGCTCGGGTACGGTATTTTATTGCCTACCCTCCCGTATTATACGGAAAGATTGGCGTTAAAGGACAATCTGGACACGGATCTGATCAACTTCCATATTGGAATGTTGACCAGTATTTATCCGCTGTTCCAACTCTTGTTCGTAATCGTTTGGGGCAAGCTTTCCGATAAATATGGCCGCAAGCCCCTGATCGTAATCGGTCTTATCGGGTTCGTCGTGATGAATTTGCTGACGGGTCTGGCCACGTCACTCACAATGCTGTATATAGCTCGTATCATAGGAGGTATATTTACATCATCGGTCATCCCCGTCAGTAATGCCTACCTAAGCGATATCACTTCAGAAAAGCGAAGGACAAAAATAATGGCATGGTCAGGGGTCGCTATCAGTTCGGGCCTTATTTTTGGGCCTGTTTTGGGAGGATTTCTGTCGCAAACGAACCTACACTTCAAATTTTCCTTTGGAGTATTCCATTTAGATCGTTTTTCGGTTCCTTTTATTTTGGCCGCTCTTTTGGGCTTTGTTGTAGTACTGATAATCGTAAAATGGTTGAAGAATACTGAAATAAAAAGTCGTATTGCTTCGGAGGTAGTTAAATTCAGTTTTTCGCTTAGTAAATATTTTATCGTTTTGTTGCTACTATCCTTTGTGATGCAGTTTGTGGTTACTTTATTTGAGACCGTGTTTTCGATTTATGGGAAGGACGAGTTGGCATTTACAAGCAACCAAGTCGGGATTGGTTTTATGCTATGTGGTTCCGTAATGGCCGTTTTGCAACCTGTATTCGCAACCTATGGCGAAAAAATATTGACCTCAAAACAGCAAATAACGCTGGGGTTATTGATATCCGGAGTTTCATTAATTGTGTTCCCTTTTGTAAGCAATGAGCTATACGTTTATCTTATGATAATACTTTTCGCAGCCGGGGGAGCTATGGTAACACCCAATCTGCTTTCAGCAGTTTCCTTGATATCCAAGGAAAACACGGGAAGGAATATATCCATACAAAGTTCCACGAACAGTATCGGTCAAATTTTAGGTCCGGTATTGGGGACTTGGCTGATTGCAGGCGGATTTTATTACCCCTTCATCATTGCCGGTGTAACCGTTTTGGGAGCTATGGGACTAGTTTATTTTTTGAAGACACAAGATAAATAGGTTTATCAAGAATAATTTATCCAAAGACATTAGTCTTAAAATTTTTACTGATTGCTTCTGGTTAAAACAAAATGTAGGTTTATGAGAATGATTAAAAAAATTCTAGTAGCTATCGATGGAAGCCCGTCCGCAATGAATGCGGCCAATTATGCCATTCAAATTGGAGAAACATTCGAGGCCCAATTAGAAATAATTTATGTAATAAGATACTCTCCTGGGAAAATTGACGCCGGTATTTTTCCTGCCGATGTTCAAGCACAGGAAAAGGAAAGGGCCATTGAACTTATTGATAAGATTAAGAGCGAGCATCCAAAAGTGAAAATCCATGATTTTGAACCCCTTGGTCGACCCGCAGTGGAGATTGATAAGACCATTCAAAAATGGGATGCGGACTTGCTCGTTATCGGCCACCATGCCCATTATTTCTTTAAACATTTATTAAAGAGCAGCATTGAAAAAAAGTTGCTTAAACATTTAAAAATTCCATTATTGATTATTCCTGAAAAATACCCAACGTAGAATCTGGCCTCTATTTTCTTGAAAGTTAGATAAATTATTTAAGGGTAAATGTAGTGGGCAAATAAAAATAGAGTGAAAGTGGAAAAGTAACTAAAATGAGAGAAAGTACGAGCGATAGTTTCGAACAGAAACGGTTAAAACCTTAGTGATGGAACAAAAATGGAAAATTGAAAAACATAGTAAAGCAGCAGTTCAAAATGCTATAGACAATTCAAAATATGTTGAGTTGGTCCGTTCGGGAGAAGACTATTTTTTGCGGCTGGAAAAATTAATAGAAAAGGCAGAAAAGGAAATCCATTTACAGACCTATATATTTGAAAACGATGAAACAGGAAACCGTATAGTCGCCTGTTTGAAGGAAGCCGCTCAACGAAAGGTAAAAGTATATGTCTTATTGGATGCCTATGGCAGCGCTGCATTACCCGATAGTTTTGCGCAGGATTTGGTGCAGCATGGTATTTTACTTCGGTTTTTTTCGCCTTTATTTTCCTTGAACAATTTTTATATCGGCAGACGGATGCACCATAAAATAGTGGTCGCCGATGAAAAAATGGCATTGATAGGCGGAATCAATATTGCGGATAAATACCACGGAACCGCAGCTGTGGAACCTTGGTTGGACTATGCTGTTCAGTTAAATTGCCCAGCAGCTGAAAATCTGCAAAAACTGTGCAACGATTATTTTTTCAAAAAAGGGAGCTCAAAAAAAATACCGTCCGTGTTACATTCGGCCGGTAGCGCACTTGTAGGAATTTTACAAAACGACTGGCTACAGCGAAAAACAGAAGTCTGTGATGCCTACACGACTGCCTTAATTCATGCCGAAAAGGAAATAGTTATCGTAGGCTCGTATTTTTTGCCTGGAAGCAGAATGGCAAAGGCATTGAAAAAAGCCTGTAAAAGAGGAATAAAAACAACGGTGATCCTAGCGGGCATTAGCGATGTGCCTTTGGTACGCAGGGCAACGGAACATTTGTATACGTCATTTTTAAGTCATCATATGAGGATTTATGAGTGGAACAAATCCGTAGTGCACGGTAAAGCTGCGGTGGTTGATAACAAATGGTCTACCGTAGGCTCATTTAACCTGAACAGTCTTAGCTGTTATGGCAGTATTGAAATGAACGTAGAGATTCACTCCGTCGAATTTGCCGAAAACCTTCGGGCCGACTTTGAAATGGTTATAGGCGAATGTAACGAAATTACAAAGGGGACTCTCAGACAAAGAGCAGCTATATTCAGCAAGTTGGGTAATTGGGTTTCTTATCAAATGGTACGTACAACCATGCTTTTTCTAACCTTTCTTCCACATTTAAGGTTTTTGAAAAATTATAGGTTATAAAATATTGACAAATGGTTGTATGATTTATGGAGTCCGAGTAGAAAACTAAATGCTCAAAGATGATAAAAATGTGAACACAAAGTCATTTATACTTTTTAAGGTAGCGAAAGAATGAATGGCTTATTAAAAGATTTGACGATGAAAAAATTTTATTACAACGAAGAACAAGAATCCTATGATGCGATTGTCGTGGGAACCGGTATCAGCGGTGGCTGGGCTGCCAAAGAATTATGTGAGAACGGTCTTAAGACCTTGGTTTTGGAGCGTGGAAGAATGGTACGTCATATCACGGACTACCCAACGGCCTACAAAGATCCTTGGGATTTTCCGAACGGAGGGGAACCGACACAGGAAGACCTTAAAAAACAACCAAAACAAAATCGAACGGGGTACACGACCAATGCGGCAAGTGCCCTTTGGTTCGTGAACGACCTGGAACACCCGTACAACGAAATCAAACGTTTTGACTGGATGCGTGGCTACCATGTAGGAGGGCGTTCCATCATGTGGGGGCGACATAGTTACCGTTGGAGCGATATCGATTTTACCGCCAACCAGCGTGAGGGAATCGCAGTGGATTGGCCCGTTAGATATAAGGACATTGCTCCTTGGTACGACAAAGTAGAGGCCTACATCGGGGTATCGGGAGAAAATCTTGGGCTGAAGCAATTGCCCGACGGCCAGTTTTTACCCATGATGGAACTCAATTGTGTCGAACAACGTTTTCGGGAAGAGGTAAGCGAGAATTTCGATGGCCGTGTGGTCACGGCAGGAAGGGTCGCCAATATAACCGGAACCAAAAAATTCGAAGGCCGGCAACATTGCATGTTCCGAAACCGCTGTATACGTGGTTGCCCATTTGGGGCATATTTTAGCAGTAATTCCTCAACCTTGCCTGCAGCCGAACGAACAGGAAACCTAACGTTAAGACCCGACTCCATTGTACATGAAGTGATGTATGATTCCAATACCAAACGCGCGACCGGCGTGAAGGTCATCGATAGGGTCACCAAGGAAGCGCATGAATTCAAGGCCAAAGTAATTTTCCTATGCGCCTCGTCCATTGCCTCTACATCAATATTGATGCAATCAAAATCCGATCGCTTCCCGAACGGTATGGGGAACGATTCCGATCAGTTGGGAAGGAACATTATGGATCATCATTTGGGTGTGGGTGCCCAAGGCAAGTTTGATGGCTTTGACGACAAATATTATAAGGGGCGCAAACCGAACGGGGTATATATTCCACGTTTTAGAAACCTTGGCGGTGATTCCGACCGCAAAGACTATAAGCGAGGTTTTGGCTATCAAGGCGCTGGCGGAAGGGGCAATTGGGACGATGCCGTTGCCGAACTATCTTTCGGGAAAAATCTAAAAGAGGCCATCCTAAAACCGGGCGGATGGACCATGGGCCTTGGGGGCTTCGGCGAAGTGCTTCCATACGAAGAAAACAGGATGACCTTGGATTATGATAAATTGGACGGTTGGGGATTGCCCACCGTAACCTTCGACGCAGAGTTCAAGGAAAACGAATGGGCCATGCGGAAGGACATGAAGGAATCCGCCGTCGAAATGCTCGAAAAAGCGGGACTGCGCAATGTTGAGCCTTTTGACAATCCCGGGGCCCTAGGCCTTGGAATCCACGAAATGGGCACCGCCCGTATGGGAAGGGACAAAAGAACATCGGTACTCAACGGAAACAACCAAATACATGAAGTGCCCAATGTATATGTGACCGACGGAGCGTTTATGGCATCCGCAGCCTGTGTAAATCCATCGCTCAGTTATATGGCATTTACGGCCAGAGCGGCAAACCATGCGGTACAACAACTTAAAAAAGGAAATATATAATGGATGGCGGAATACAAGCGGTAACTACAATTGGCACAATACATATAAAACGATCAGTAATATTCAAAAACAATAAAAATGACAGATTTAACAACTAGCGCAAGTGCAAATGTCCTCAGAAACAATTACCTCGGTCACTTGGCCTATCTATGGCAAGAGAAAGCCTATTTGATTCCTATTACCTATTATTTTGATCATACGGACAATACTATTATCAGCTATACAGCGGAAGGCCATAAAATAGATGCGATGCGAAAAAACAATACGGTTACCGTACAGGTCGAAGAAATACAATCTATGTTTAATTGGGAATCGGCCATGGCACATGGTACATTCGAAGAACTTGAAGGCAGCGTTGCAAAGCAAAAGTTACACGTATTTACCGAAGGTATAAAAAGTATTATAAAACGAAAAGAACACAAAGAGGTCGAGTTCATCAACGAATTTTCAAGTAAATTATACTCTAGGGGTATACCTATTATTTACCGTATTAAAATACTTGAAATTATGGGAAAACGCAGAGAAACTTAAAAGATAACATCAATAATGGGATGGAACTATAGGGCAATTTAAAAAAGATGAAATGGGAAAATTGATATTGGTAAGACATGGAAAAAGTGAGTGGAACGTAAAAAATCTGTTTACCGGATGGACGGATATCGACCTTGCCCCAGAAGGTATTGAAGAAGCCAAAAATGCGGGTAAGATTTTGAAGCGTAATGCTATTGAAATAGATATATGTTTTTCCTCATACTTAAAACGTGCTATCCGAACAGCTTGGATTTTACTGGAAACCGCCGAACAGATGCATGTGGACACCCGTTACCATTGGAAACTAAACGAGCGGCACTATGGGGATTGGCAGGGCAAGAATAAGGAAGAGGTGCGCAATGAGATAGGGGAAGATTACTTTTTGAATGTTCGAAGAGGATATGACACACCACCCCCAATTCTATCCAAGGAAGATGAGCGAAATCCGAAATTTGACCCTAAATATAAACAGGTAAATCCCTCTTTGCTGCCATTGGGCGAATCATTAAAGGATACCTCGAAAAGGGTCGTCAACTACTTTTTTGAGGCTATTGCGGCCCAATTGGCAAAGGATAGGACAGTTCTGATCTCCGCACATGGCAATTCATTGCGCGCCTTGATAGCGCATCTAGAACATATTTCGACTCTCGAAATTGAAAAAGTTGAAGTAGGTACAGGGGTTCCACATCTCTATGAGTTTGATGGCAATCTGAACATATTGGAACACCACCAATTAGGATAGGGATACAACGAACAAATAAATTCCTGAATAATTAGAATGATCGCTCTTAAAAAAATTCAACAAGCTACAAGAGCACTATAGCGGCAAGAACAAACGGAGGTATTAAGTTCTGCGCTGCGTATTTGCCCAACAAGATAAGATGAAAGGTATTAGTGTATTATTCACTTTTAAAAATTTAGCGGTAGTTTCATTGACAAATATTTAACTGGCGACATCTTAAACATCATCTGAACTCATTGAACAAACATTTTTTAAAATAGAAAAAATGCCCAAAATAGATATGCTGAATGTTATGATAAAAAGTAACTTTATATTAGTTACGATATGCTAAAACAAACAATTTATATATTGTCACTTTTATTGTTGGTTATCATGGCATGTAACGACGATGACGAAAGTCCACAAGAGGTTAATCTGTTATTTACTGAAGATAATCTTGCAGGGGATTGGAAAAGGATTGCAGAATTTAGAGGACAACCTAATGATTCATTGGGAATTTTGGAACCGACAGAGGATTTATTTGCCCAATTCGAAAATTGCCGAAAAGACGATATGATACGGTATGTCAAGGCAACGCAACAACAAGAAAACACCTATTTCTGGGGAATCGGGGAAGTTGCATGTCATAACCAGATAGCCAATTCATTTGTAGAAATTGGCACTTGGAGTCTTCAGGAATCAGGAAAATTAAACCGCTTTTATTCGGATGTGAACGAACCCTTTATCGTAGTCTTATTGACAAGCCAACAGTTGCGTATTCGAAAGGAATCGGGAATAAAGTCGAACGACGAAACTATTTATGAATTTACAGCATACGAACGTACGGATTAAGAAATTAGACATTAACCCAAAGAAAATCCTATTCCTCGGGATAGTCTAAAAATCAATAATTCGCATTAAGCCCGACCCCGAACCCCATATCGCTATCATAATGGGTAGTAATCCCCAGATTTCTACTTGCTATATATCGCAATCCTCCCATATATTCCTTGTCCGTATTCCACATTAGGTTCATCCTCAGCCTTTTGGTTACCGGAATGTCATTCCGTTCAAATTGTAGCCTGACATTACCGTCCGTAAATATTTCGGCCTGGGCCATAACGAGCATGGGTAGGGTATAATTGACCCCCGCACTAAATACGGCACGTTTATCTTTTGTGTTTTTTTGACCGAAAAGGTTTTCCTCGACCTCGTTATGCCCTAATTTTCTATAGCGCCAATCAAAGCCTACGAACGGCATCAACCATTGCATTTTTCCGATATACCGCCCTATGTGGGTCTCCGTTTCATAACCGTGCTTGTCATTGTACCCCAAACGCCATTCGGTGCCAACGCTCCATCGTGTATTTTGAAACATCAGCTCCCCGTCGTTTCCATTGGTGGCAAAATCATTTTCTGCCATAAAATGAAACTCCCGATCGTCAGCGAACAATTTTCGTTGTGCCAATTTTGGATTTGGGATCAAAGGGTTTGGCGCTTGATTTTCATAGGTAAAAACCCTGCCCATACCGCTCATCATGTGGTACAGAATATGACAGTGGAAAAACCAATCGCCTTCTGCATTGGCATTGAATTCAAGGGTGTCCGTTTCCATTGGCATGATATCTACTACATTTTTCAGGGGCGCATAGTCGCCTTGCCCGTTCAACAGCCTGAAATCATGCCCATGAAGGTGCATCGGATGGCGCATCATGGAATTATTATACAAGATAATCCTGACATTTTCGCCTTTTTTAATCAGTATTTTATCAGCTTCGGAAACCACTTTATTGTCTAGGCTCCACACATAACGGTTCATGTTTCCAGTAAGTTCAAAACGGAGCTCCTTTACGGGTGCGTCTTGTGGAAGGGTAGTTTCCATAGGAGATTTTAACATCGCGTAGTTCAGGGTGGTAATTTCCGATAGCGCATTGGAATTGTACTGGGCCCCATCCATCTTCATGGCGTCCATGTCCTCCCCCATTTTCATTCCTCTCATCTTACCATCCTTCTTTTTAGCTATCTCGCCGGTAATTTCGGGATACATCACTACGTTCATATCCATCTGGTTGAGGCTCATTTGCATGCCCATATCGTCGAGATCGCCGTTCATTTTCATCATCCCGTTCATCATTTCCATTCCCTCAAAATATTTTAGCTTGGGTAAAGGTGCCGTCAATTGCTTAATGCCCTTTCCTAAATATAAAGAGGTGGACTTGGTTCTATCCTCGGGAGTGGCCAAGAATTCATAGGATATATTATCCGCGGGAATGGAAACCACTACGTCATAGGTTTCCGAAACCCCAATGATCAACCGGTCGACCTCCACAGGTTCAACATCGTTTCCATCATTGGCGACCACGGTCAATTTACCACCTGCATAGGTCAACCAAAAATAGGAGGAGGCCCCTCCGTTTGAAACGCGCAAACGAACTTTATCGCCTGCATTGAAAGCTTTACCACCTTCCAAAGGACCAACTAGCTGACTTTCGCTTTTGCCATTGATTAAAAACCTATCATAATACACATCACTGACGTCCATAGCGTTCATGCGTTTCCATTCGTTACCGACCTTGGTCTTGAAATAACCCTGCTCAATGGCCTCGCCATAGCTTTGGGTAGTACCCTTTTTAATGGCAAACCAATCCGAAGCATTATGCAGTAACCGATGGACATTTTCCGGCTTCATATCCGTCCACTCACTCAATACCAAAGGAATACTGGGCAAATCATCTATACCCTTTCTAAACGTAGGGTCGCCCGCCTTCTTTTTCATTACAAAATTCCCGTACATCCCGATTTGTTCCTGTAGCCCATAATGGCTATGATACCAATGTGTACCATTTTGGATTATCGGGAACGTATATTTATGGGTCGTATGTGGTTTTATCGGCATTTGGGTCACATACGGCACGCCATCTTCTTTATTTGGCAGGAAGAGGCCATGCCAATGCAAGGCAGTTTCTTCTTCAAGTTCATTATGAACGTATATTTCGGCAATATCCCCTTCTGTAAATGTCATTGTAGGCATAGGAATTTGTCCGTTTACGGCAATGGCCCGCTTTTCCTTGCCCGTAAAGTTGACAATAGTATCACGAACATAGAGATCGTAGCGTACCACGTTTTGAGCCTGTACGGCAGTACAGAATAAGAGCAAAAAACCAACTAGTATTTTTTTCATTTTATTTTGGAGTCGTTATGTATGATCGATTTTCAGTTTTTTGCTTTCAGAGTTTCGACCGTGCTTCCACAGCTCAACATCTGTGCACCGTAATAAGGATTCTTTACATTACTATCCATACTTAACCAGTTCGCATCCTGCATCGGGCAGTATTGGTAATAAATAGTAACGTCTGGATCGGAAACCTTTATGACCTCGTACATGTTTTTTGACAGGGATTTAAACAGGTTTCTTTGTTCGGTTATATCCTTGCTTTCGGAAATGCCTTGCGCATTGGCAGTTAGGGGTTCCAATACTTTCATCAATGCCATATGAACGTTCATTTCCAGAGACTCCATCTTTAGCGATTTTAAAGCGGCCAATAATTTACCGGCCGCTGCAGAAGCGGTTTTACCATTTGTTTTTACCAAGGCATCCTTGACCCCAATATATACATCAAAAGTCTTTTTAAGTGGATTGGACTCCTGCGCCTCAGGAAGGGTTATATTATTCTCCATTACCATTACCCCGTGCTGTTCCATATCCATACTGGTATCTTCATCCATTACCGCTACCATGGTTTGGTTTTCGGAAGAATCGGATTTCGGCCTTTTATATTGGCAACATTCCCCCAATTTGGCATAGGTTTCATCCGGGGCATAGTATTTTTCATTGTCGTAACCTGAAAGGGCCACTCTTTTTAAAATATCCTCAGCATTGGTTTTAGTGGCATCATAGCTAATCACTGCCATTTCGGTCTCTTTGTTGAAATCTATATAGGCCACATTTTTGAGGTTTCCAGCCTTTTCAATGTTTGTTTTACATAAATCACAGTTTCCATAGATTTTTAGATTTTCCGTCTTTATATTTTTTATTTGGGCGTGGCCCGGTGTAAATGATAGTACTGAAATAGTAGCTATCAATATTTTGGATATTGATTTCATTATTATGTTTTTTTAAATTGTTGCGGATATTATACAAGCAAGATATATACTCGCTATAGGACAGTTTTATGGCTGTCAAGGAACTAAACTAGCTTAGTTTTGGGGGAGACCAAATTGGGAAGTATACTGATTTTGGATATTGTTCTTCAAATTGCCAAGTGTTCTTTTTGGATAAGAAAAACAAATGGTCATTCTTATTTTCTCTGATTGGAGAAACTATGGAAACCATAGTAATCGATGGGCAGTGGCAGGCAGGACTTCCACAGCTGTGATTGCCACTATTTTTGCCATCATCCTGTGTGCTCTCGGCACAACAAAACTTAGTATTGCTGCTTTTGCAACAACCATGTGAGTGGATATTTTGTGAAACAGCGGCCTTTGGACTTTGAGATATATTCCGCAAAGCACTAGCAACATTTGTTTGGAAAACAAATAAAAACAACAAAACGATTACTATTTGGAATTTCATTTTCAGCCTAGAAAAAACAAGTAAATGTAGATTCTTTTAGAGCTTCTATTTCATAATTAGTTGTTAATATTTTCCCATTAGATTTTACATGAATGTAAGATGGTATTTAACAATATAAATATATCTAGTCTAAACTATTTACTATCGATGGTCCATTTGTTTTGGCGCTACAGGAAAGATATACGAAACTATAGGAAACAATAGTATTGCAATACGCATTAATCATTTTTGTGTATGAGAACTCGTATATAATTAAAATCCGAAATAGATAGTAATTGCATTATGATCATCAATACAGGTCTACCTTTGTTCCTGTGGAAGTTAAAAATCCTCCACCTACAATCCTGACCGAGCGGGCACGCTGCGCTGGCCCGCATTCGGTCGTATTTCCGGCTACGGTTTTTCAACACCCTCGGAACCGCGCAAAAGCACAAGCGGAGAAAAACCGCTTGCCCTTTTTTCTCCCTGACCACAAAAGACTTAGATATTTCTTTTATTTTTTTAAACACCATATTAGACCAGATAAAATTTTGGATTGGTCTCATATAATCCAATATGGTTTGATATGATATAAGGAGTTAAAATATTGATTATAAGTTAGTTATATTTAAAATCTATATACTATATTTATCCACGAAGGTGGATAGCAAGTGATGTTTCGCGCACCGCAAAACGCCTACTTCTTACGAAGTGAATAACGATAAAATCGAGTTCAAAAATGGCTAGCAACAAAGGTGGTAGAAAACGTCTCGGAGATAGGAAAAGGGAGCATGCCATAACGCTCAGGTTCAATGGTACGGAACTGGAAAAAGTAAAGACCATCCTGCGATCCTATAACCTTGATTTCAGAAAAAGAGGAACGGTCGGGCCATTTTTAAGAAAGCTCATTTTGAACGGACAAACCACAAAGGTAAAACGGATTCCCGATGGCCTTTCAAACCTAAGTTACCAGATAAACAAGATAGGCACCAACATCAACCAATTGGTCAAGGTTGCCCACTACAAGAACATGCGAAGCCCAAATTCAAACCTCGAACGAGAGGTGCAAAAGGCCAATGAACTGATGCTGAAACTGATTGAAACGATGAACACCAAAAACCAAGAATGATAGCAAGGGTACTTTACCGGAACAATGTACAGGGCGTGTTGAACTATGTATCGGGCAAGTCTCAAAGTACCGTACTCGGTTTTCAGAATACCTATTCCGATTCTGACACCGAGATGAAGTTTTTCGGTAGGGTCTTGTACCATCTTGGCAATCGCCATGACTCCGAAAAAAGGTATGCACACATCTCCCTTAACCTTCCCCGAGGAGAGGACTTGAACGACAGGGATTTTTTCGAACTCTCGAAAAATTATATGCAACACATGGGTTACGGAGAACAGCCCTATGTCGTGATCCGCCATCACGATACCAAACATGAGCATGTGCATATCGTCTCGTCCACGATCAAAGAAGATTGTTTGCAGATCAACCTTTCCAACGATATTAGAAGGAGTATAGCGACCCAAAAATACCTTGAAAAAGAGTTCGGACTTTCCCCATCGCCCGATACAAAACAGACCAAGGAACTCCCGAAATATGAAATGCCCGAATTCCGAAACCGGGACATCAACGGGGTCAGGTTCTACATACAGGACATCGTGCACATCGCCTTGCAAAAGTACAAGGTGCGCAGTTTCAACGAACTTTCGGAACACCTTAAGAAACATCACATTGAATTAAGGACGGTCGAGCGAAATGGTAGGGTAGGGCTATCCTATGGTGTGGCCGTAAAAGATGGCTACAAATCAAGGTTCATCAATGGCTATACAGTCCATCCCCGATTGAGCGGCCCAAAATTGCAAAAAGTCTTCGAGCAAAACCGAGGTTCGAAACTGTTGCCGATGGTCAAAAAAAGGTTGGAAAAACAACTGCATACAACTTACAAACTTTTCAGAACGATAAATCCCGAACATCTGCCCGACATCCTGGAATCCTATCAAAAATTGGATTGTAGAGTCGATTATAATGAAGAAGGCAACCCCGTGGATTTTACCATCTATGACAAATCGGGATACGTCTTAAAAAGCGAAGAAATAGCGGACGATATCGGTATTCAGGAAAACCCCGAACTGTTCGAAAGCGAATATACCCAGATGTATGCGGAAAGCGAACAACTGCAATTAGAGCTTCAACGGTGCATCAGGGAAGCTTACAAGAGTACCCATCAAAATTCGAGAAACAAAATTCTTTTTTCCGAACATATCGATAGGATTTCCATAAAACCGATAGTCACTGAAATGGCCAAATCGGAACGCTTCCAATTTCTCAAAAAGTACCTACATACAGACGACCATAAATTGGGCGAACTGATAAAACGACAATTCTATAGTGTAAAGGACAAGCTATACATTCAAGAAGCGGTCAGGGAAGACCGGCAATTAAAAGGGAAGGCCGAACTGATACGGCAGGCAAGCGACAAACGGTTATTCGATGCACCGAGGCAAAAGGGAATCCTTTTCGAGCTTGTTCGAAGCCTCGGCACCGATTACAACAAGGGCATTCTCCGATATGCGGATTCCTATGGGCATCAGGTCAAACTGAATTTGGGCCATGTAGCGTTGCCGAACCAAATTGATTTTTATGCATCTCCGAGCTTTATCAAGGAAAACGAAAAAGTATTGGACGGGCTTTTGAACGACAAGACGGAAAAAGAAATAAGCCTCAAACCGACAGCAATATTCCTCCCGTTGATGTTCCCGAACCTCTATGATGCCATGGCTACACCATACAGGCAAAAATTTGAAAGGCTGAGCCTAAAAGCTTATCATAGATATGCCGAACGCATGCATGTGTCTTTTGAAAAATCCCCAAGAGATTATGTAGAAAATTTCAATGCCAAAGGCTTCTATTTTGAGAGAAAGGAAGAAAAGCTATTCATCGCTTCTATATATTCCAAGTATCCGGTACAAGTTCCGCTTTCGCCAAAAACACAGGCCTATCTAGAATCGTCAACAGACCTGAATATGGTTTTGAACAACCAGACTGAATTCTTGGAAAATATTAAAACCGATGGGAGGGACAATTTGAAAAATCTCTGGTCTTCACATTTAATGGAGCGTGGGCAATATAAGAAGGCGGCCTATCTCTTCGTATTGGATGGGGTAAAACCAAATCTCTCGTTGCAGCAATTGGAACACCATATGGAGAAAGGGTTTAAGCAAGACTTAGGCGCCGTTTCCAAAATACAAATTGAAAAGAAACAGGGTCGCTTGCTTCGGAAGGGTGTTTATGCCCTTGGCAATCTGTTGGAAAGCAATAGTTTTAGAGAAGAAGAACTATTCAACGGATTTAAGGATGAGTTTACGGATTATTCAAAGTACAAGGGAAAAGGTGGGGGTCTTTCATTATAGAATTTAAAGCTGGGATTCTGTCCTGATGTTTTGCGCCCTGAAGGGCGCTTTTTGTGGATAGGGAGAGAAGAAATATGGTGTGCCAAGCCAAGGTCGGTTTGCGCCCTACGAAGTTTCTTCTTTACGCTTATCTATCGGAACCTAAAGAAACTCCGCAGGATCCACGCGCAGGTAAGTCATGGTAGGATTTGGGCTGGACGGAAAAATATTTTTCAATCGCCTCGGAAACCAAGTTGAATTTCCGATAACGGCTTTAGACTTCGGCAACAGTAGTATTGGCCCAATTTGCCATAATCTTCCCAATTTCGCTTGTATTGACATCCTTCGTATTTTTTTCCAAAAGATTGGTCAGCCTTTCATAGAGTTTTTCATTCCTGATTGCTATTTTCTTCATCTCCCGACCCATAACCCGTGCAGCAATGAGATTAAGCCCAAAATCATCGTCGCCAAATAAATCTGAATGATGCTCGTAAATTTGGTCGGTGTACATTTCAAAAAAATGAGTCAGTATGGTCAGAATGTCCTTTAGGTCATCCCTTCGGATTTCAGGACGGTCTTCCCAAGCGATGAGCTTTAGAATAACGATTCCGGGCAAGGTGCAGAACTTGAATCGATGTTCCCCTTCCAATTCTACTTCGGGCAATCCGCTTTCATAAATTTCTTTGAAGCCAGGCATGTTCAAACTGGTAAGGCCAGTACCTTCCAAACTTACCTTGGCATTTTCATCTTCAATGTTTCCGAAAGGAAGGAGGTCAACCTGCATTCTTCCCTGCCAAAATAAAAGGAAGTTATTCTCTTTGGAAGGTTGAAAGTGTTCTATTTTAATAAGGTGTTGTTTTAGTTTTTCATAGATTCCCTTGTCTTCGATAAAAACGGCAAAATCAATGTCCCTTGTAATTCTGCTTGGCGGGATTTCATTAATTGCCGTCATCCATACATCACGGGCGACGGCACCGACCAAATAAAAATCGAGTTGGAATGCTGCAAAACCTCGCTCTAAAGCTGCCAACATTTCTAAAAATTCGGGTCTTTGGCGAAGTTGTTTAAAATTTATCTTGTAAGTACTCATTGTATATTTTTTCTGCGGTTTCGGTACAGCGTCTATCCCCTTGCATTATTAGGTCAGCGTAAGCGAGCAAAGGATGAACCGCATCTTTTTCCTCCGTATTGTCTTTCCAGAATTTTTCGTAGATCTTGACATTGCCGCCTTCATCGGGAACAAGTCTATAGTTCTTCATCAGTTCGTTTCTCGGTTCGGTGGTGTATAACGTCAACTCTTCCGGACGTAGGTAATTGGTATAGATATCCCCAGCTGGTTCACCTCCCCATAACGTTTTCCCTTGTTCTAGTTTAATGCCCTTCCAATTAAAAAAAGTATCATTATCTGCAAAACGGTATGTTCCAATGGCCAGATTAGGTTTCAACTTTTTTTCATAGGCCATAATCCATTTTTCGATTAACTTTTTATTGCGCTCTAACATATAGGTATCCTTGGTAAGTGGAAGGAGGAAACCATCATTCTTTAGGCCATTGAAGATGTTCGTAATATTGCCGATACCTGTATCCGTTTTATCGGCTATTTCACGATATGTTTTGTTGACCCAAGTATCGTCCAACAAAAATTGGTAAACGACCTTAAGTCCCGTTTTGGTAAACGCCCTGTTTGTAGTTTTGTGTTTGATTGCGATGGGTTCGTTGGCATCCAGCCAAAGGAAGGTTTCTTTTTCGTTGAGGTAAATATTACCATTAGCCTCTAGATAGGCGATGTTCCTGTTACGAAGCTCTTGTTTTATTTTGGGAAATATGTTTTGTGCAACAATCATAAACGGATGATACTCCTTGGCGCATGCCTCTAATTTTGGTAGATGAATATTTCTCAGCTCTTTTTTAATTTCTACACCAAGCTTGATAGTCCGGTCGTTCAGCGTAAGGGCTATCGTACCATCCAGGACTTCATTGGGGGCGTTATCAAGCCATTTGGCTTCGATCTTGCCTGTTTTCTGAAGGTTGGCCAATGCGTGTTGCACAATTCCTTGATCGTTCATTGTTCATTTTATTTTATCGTTCACGAATACGTGAACACATAAATATTATGAACAAAAATACATAATTATTTGCAAATGGAACTATTTATCAGGCTGATAAGGTATTTGGGGCAATTAAGCAATATGTGTGGATAGATCAGAAACCGATGACGCTATCAAGCGCATCGTCCAAATCTTTATTTACGAAGTTTTGCTGGTAGTCAATGGTTGTTTTAATGTCGGAATGATTATAAAGCTTTTGCAATACTTGTAACGGAATGCGATCTCCAGATATATTCCCAAAGGAATGACGAGATACGTGCATCGTGATTTTCTTTGTTATTTCAGCTCTTTCGGCGATTTGCGCTAAATATCTATTAAGTCTTTTGTTGGCCGTTTTGCTAACCCTTAGAATATCTTTCGGATTATTGGCGGCTTCTTTTAATTCAGGGAAGATATAATCAGTATGTGCGGTTTTCGTCGGGAAGTATTCATCCAAAATTTTCTGAAGTTTACCATGAATTTTGAGCGAAAGGTTTTTTTGATTCTTGTTCATGGTATAATATATCCTTTCTCCCTGTACGTTTGCCCAAGTCATTTGAACTACATCGGAAACCCTCATTCCGGCAAGGTAGAAACTAAAAAGAAATACATTGCGCGTGTGGTGCTGCTTTGGATTGTCAGAAAGATCTATTTCTTCGATAATTTTGATTTCCTCCGAAGTAAGACCGATTTTTATAGATTTTGGAATTCTTATTTTAATCTTTCCATCGGTATTCCCAAAAGGATAACTGTCCCTAGAGATAATTCCCTGTTGTGAGGCCCTGTTGTGCAAGGTGCGTATGAAAATCAGCGTGTTTACAATACTTCTTTCCCCAACGGAATCTGTAGTGCTTCTTAAATAGGAGATGAAGCCTCGTAGAAAAAGAGGGGTTATGGCCTCGAAGGTCAACGTCTTTGCCCTTGGATACCTTTTAATCCTATTCAATAAGGGTCGTTCACAATCGATGCGAGAATACTTCTTGTTCTTTTCCAATTCCTCAAAATAAGCTTCTGCAAATGTGTAAAACGAGGAGCTTTTATATTTGCCTGAAATTGTTTTTTTTATTTCTGCAATTTGTCTTTTGGAATTGACTTCTGTCTCTACGTCTAAAAGCGTTTTATTTATTTCTACAACTTTAGAGGATATGAAATTGTTTAAACGATTTGAGTTCGGGTGACTTTTTTTAACTTTACTCGTTACTTCATCCCAATACTTTGGCTTAATTTTCTGACCTGTATGGATATAAGTCGATTTCCTGTTCTTGGTAATGCGAATAGCAATGGTACATTCTCCTGCTTTATTCTCTTTTTTCCAAAGTAATGCTTTGATAGTCGCCATTTGTTCTTTTTATAAAGATACAAAAATTGGTAAAACAATGTTAAAACAAATGGTGGTTTTATATGGCTTTTTATGGTATTATCTGATTTGTAAATTTTCGTAAATACTTGATAATAAGTTATTTTAGTATTTATAGATACAAATTAGAAAAAACTTAGGATCTAGTGCCGCAAGGTGTGAGAGTTCGAGTCTCTCCGCCTGTACACTTCGACTGCGCTCAGTGCAGGCGATGGAAAGCCGACTTTTAGGAGTCGGCTTTTTTTATGGTTTTACGTAATTTGTTCAAGACTCAAGGCGTCTTTCGCCACTACAGGGAAAAGGGTAGTCGCTCCGCTTTTTTTACCATAATTGCATCCGGGCAAGGCTATGCAAAGCCACCTTATGGACTTTGATTACTTCGTTCATTCCCAATTAATACTACTTTTTAGTTCAGATTTTATCCAACTATTCCTCAACGGTCCGGTACAGTATTTATAAATACAAAAATGGATTACGAATGTTCTGCTCCTTGATTTGTCAGAAGGAAAATATACATTTGCTTTGCTAACAAAATTGTTTCAATGTCACTGCCCGGAAATCAATTTATTAAGTATGCATTGATACTGTTCTTTGGGACGATTTTTTCGGCGTATCTATTCTATTCCGTAAATGATAAGTACCTGATTCGAAATAAATCTTTGGTCGATACTGCAAAGGCAAAGGTGCAGGTTAAATTAATCAACGAATTGGATAGAATCAATCTTGCAATGGAATCGATGGAGACGTTGATAAAGAATAGTGACACTATTTCCTATCCGGTTTTTTCCGAGCTTACTAATCCTTTCTTAGGGAAACTGAATGGGCTTAAGCTTTTAGGTTGGGGCCCCCAATTGCACCGTTACCAAACTTTAGGCACCATGATGAACTGCAGTGCAGTAAAGGACAGCGCTTGTGATAAGGGCCTAAATGCACTGAAAATTATAGAAATATATACCGATTCGGTTTCAGGTGCTAAGACCCCAATGGCAACCAGGGACTTAAACAGCAGTAAACAAAATGTCATCAGTACATCGGTAAAAAACGCCATAGCCGAGGCCATTAATTCACGTAAGGTGGTTCTTTCAAATTCTTTTCAGCTAATGTCCAATAAGCGGGACAAGTATTATTTTATTTCAGCGTTACCCGTATTTCATTTGGACGATGCTTCAATAAATGGAATTTCATTTGGCCTGTTTGATCTGGAAGAATTCGTCCAAACTACGTTGGTATATGAACTTCCCGTTCTCGACATTGAAATCCTTGATAGACCAATTCCACCCCCTTTGAGCATACCTTTAGATATCACTAATAATAATTATCGATTTAGGGATACACTTCATCTAAGTTCAGGGGGCAAGGGGTGGGATGTTATTGTTAGCCCAAAACAGGCCTTGCAAAAGTACCCGCATTCGATAGAATCTTACTTCGTACTTTTATTGGGTATCTTTTCTTCATTACTGCTTTTGTTCGTAATAAAACAGCGAGACGAATATGCAACACGCCTTACCAAAGAGGTTAAGGAGAGAACAATAGAACTAGAGGAATCAAATAGGTTAAAGGAAACTTTATTGCGTGAGATTCACCACAGGGTGAAGAACAATTTACAAATTGCCTCAAGCCTAATGAACCTTCAGAAACGAAAACTAACGGACACCAAAACAATTGATGCATTTACAAGCAGCCAAGGTAGGATTTCTGCCATAGCATTGATCCATGAAGAAATTTATCAGCACAGAGACATAAAGGCCGTAGATTTTAATAATTATTTAAATGACCTGATTAAGTACCATAGAAATATTTCCCCTTCGGTTTCCTATCAAATTGATTGCCCTAATATTTCGTTGGACTTGGATACTGCAGTACCTGTGGCCCTAATTACATCAGAGCTTTTGGTGAATTCGCTCAAACATGCTTTTGAAGACGAAGCATTGGATAATCGTATTTGGTTTAAGGTACATGAAGGGGATGGGGGCAGCATTGAATTGTCCATATCCGATAACGGAAAGGGCCTCCCTAAAGACTTTGATATTAAGGGAGCCAAAGGACTAGGGTTCGAAATTGTTCAAAAATTATGCAGACAGATCAGTGCAGATTTTAGTTTTGAGACAACTGCTGAAGGAACGGCCTTTTTACTTAAGTTCACTCCACGGGGTTAAGTTTTGGCGGATTTTATTACCACTATAGTTTAGACCAAGAGGTAGTACTGGTCACCAAAACAACTGGATTTTGCATTTTTTGGATATTCGGGATTTTGCTTCAAAATGAATGGTTCGGCATTAGCCCTGTGGGTAAATCGATTTTAACTTAGAATCGCTTGCCTAAAAACTAAAACCAAGACTAAACAAAAATCTGTTGCCTTCCGCACCATGGTATAGGCCAAGGTTACCGGTCAATGCACTAAAGCCGGATATCCAAACAGAACCTCCAAAATCGTTGTACCATTTGTTCAATTCATCATCGGCAAGCCAAACCCGGCCATAATCGAAACCAAGGCTTACCCCTAACTGGATGGGTACAAAATTCGTTCTAAATCGGGAAACACCTAACCTAAGATCTGTGCTTTGGTAAAATGCACTTTTGCCATTGAAGCGTTCATTCCTATAGGCCCGTAATGTAGTATTGCCACCGATGACGGCACCATGGTAAAATTCATAATCATCTCCAAAAAGGGCGGCTCCCGCTATTTTGGTGGCCACCACGGCAATACCACTTGGGTGCAATGGGTAGACCAAGGAGAGTGATGGTTTTATATAGCCAAAACGATTTCCGTAGCCATTAATACTCGTTGTATAGCCCGCAACTAGATCCGCTTCCAGACCACGGTTTGGAAATGCTGGGTTGTTTTGGTTAAAGTAATTATAGCCAATTTCTGCCGATGCATAGGCTTGTTGTTCAAAAACATCGTTATCCGGAGAAAAAGCTTGGCCCACAAAACGGTTGTCATCATCAGACACTTCATATGATTCTAATGTTGTTTTAAAAGTATACGTGCTACCGGCGTTGGTGTGTTTTAAATAGGGAGAAACGTTCCATTGCCTAATGCGTACCCTATTAAAGTCGCGGTCACTTTCCTCATCATAAAAGGAATCGTTTCCTTCACCAAAATAGTTCATCGTAAAATTGGGACTGGAAAAGCGCAAATCTAAGCCCAAGTTCCATTTATAGAATACATGCGCAAATTCCAGGGAATAATCCACTGCAAAGCCTTGCGTGGCAAAATAATAAGCAGCTCCTACGGTATGTTGAACATGAAAAGGATTATTGGCTAGGCTATAGGTGCTAAATTGGTCTTTGAGCCCCATTCTAAAACCCGTGTCGCCATCATAGCCAATACTGGGGAGAACTATATTCTCTTGGTATTTTCGCTTTTGGTAATCATAGGTGTTTATCTCGTAGGAATCTGTCAGCCATTTTTTAGTACCCGGGTTTATAATGGTGTTATCCTTGCTTTTATAGTCGTACAATTTCACCTTTGCGGTGTTTTCAAAATCATAGGTATCGTGTTCCTTTCCACCCATAACCTTGATTTTAATTGGCCTATTTCCATTTCCTACGACTTTGAACATATCGTTACCATCCAGGCCGTACACCCAAATCTCTCCAGTCTGTTTGGCGGTATAGTTGTTTTTGAAAATTTCCTTACCCTTTTCATTGGTGATGGAAATTTCCGTTATTCCGTCCTGCTTTCTTGTTATTAAAAAATTATCGTCATCCTCGGTTCCTAATACTACCTCAAAATTATTGAGATAGTCGTAGTAGGATCGTGCAATATTTTCCAGGTTATCACGTCTCAACGCCAAGTTTTTCTTGATGGATACAATACTGCTGTCCTGTGCAGCTTCCGGTAGGGTCGCGAAGGCATCGTCAATCGCTTTGTCCGATAAATTTTCTTCAATAAAATCTACCGGTGATTTCCAATCTTCCCAATTTGCTTTTTTGATAAAAATCTTATCCAAGGGATATCCAGAGTAATTAAACCACTTGATATTTTTTATGTCGGCATCGAAACTTTGCATTTTTCGAAGTAGGGGAAATGCGAATTTTGCTAGGCTGATGATGGGGCCGTCATATTTTGGAAAGGCCTGGTCCCAATCTCGTGGAATGGCCTCATATCTTTTTTTGCCGCCCCCTGCTTCAAATTCAGCCCAACGCCACTGGTCTTGATGACGGTCCCAGTTGCCAACCAGCATATCAAATAAACGTGCTTTTATATAAGCACCTTCGTCTACATAGGAATCCTTGGACTCGCGGAGTTTTAGGCGCAAATCCGTTGTACTTAGAATATCGTTAGGATTGCCAAATGTTGCAAATGATTTATTCTCGTCGCCAACATGCTCCTCTAGCATATATAGTTCATTACCGTAATCTTCATTATAAATACCAAGACCTTTTTGCTTTGGCACGTAATAGATTTTTGGGTTGGCATGCAAGACCTCCAATGTTTCAGATAATTCGTTCATTGAAAACTGTGCGTAGGGGTGCGAAGTGGTATAAAAATCAAGCAAATAACGTTCAGCCACCGTGTTTTTAAGGTAATCTTCAACATAATGGTCCTTTATTGCAGTCGCCTGAAGAAAACGTACTGCACTTTTGCGCAAGGCCCGCAAGGTGTATTCGTGTTCGTTATCATCGATCAACCTTAAAGATCTTGACTGGGTACCACCACCCTCGGAAATTGGCCATACATTGTTTGGGAGGCTATCGATAAACAATACCGGGGCCTCAATAGGTTTACTGTAAAGATCCCTATAATGCTCGCCCCATAGCGTTTTGTAAAAACCGGTCTTGGTCGTTTCCTCTGGAGTATAAATAGACGCGCTTTTCGTCTTCAGGTTTGGATCTGCCCGCTCAAAGTCAATTTCATTAGGTTCAAGACGCTCCCGCTTGATCTGTTTGGAGAAGAGTTTTACCGAATTTCCATTTTCAACCGCAAAGAATTCCACTTCAGAACTACCATCCTTAAAAACGGTTAACTTTGAATAGCCGTTCTTATTGGATTCGAAATGCTCTTCCTTGCGTGCTCTGGCCTTTTCAGTTTCACCAACGGCCCCGCTAATAATTTGTGGAATGCCGTCATCAGAAAGATATTGTAGGTTTCTATCTTTGCCTGATACAAAAATAACATCCTCAAATTGGCTTGCAATCGTTTCAAGTCTTCCCCGTAAGATCCTATTTTGTTGATTTTGGTAGGATTGTGGGTTAAAACCGCCCATCTTGTCAAAAACGGAAATTTTGGTATTGCTCATCACCGGTTGGTAAATGGCCACGATGACAGTCTTGCCTTGGCTATCCTTTAAATCGTCCTTGAACTCCGCCAAAAATTGATCTCGGGTTTTGTGTTCGCATTTTTCGTTGATATAGGGTTGGTCGTCCCAGTCTTCTAAAAACCATTGTGAATCTACTATTTCAAGAACGATCTCATCATTAATATCCTCGCGTTCCAGCGGACAACCATCATTCGGCCAAAAATCTACCCGCTCCTGATTCTGTAAAAAAGATTCCAGATCATCTATGCTTTGTGGTGCACTTTTTTTCCATTCGTTCTTACCAGGTGTCAAGATGACTTTACCGTTGAAATCATTCCAAGTAGCCATCAGTTCTTTAAGGTCCGTGTTGATGTTCTTCCGTTTTTTTTTCTTTGCTGAATAGCCTTGTTCCGTAATATTTCCAAGTAGCAAGAGCGAGGCGTTGGCATCGTTTTGCGAGCTTTTATTAATTTCTGAAAGTATTTTATCGGCTTCCTTAAAAGCTACGTTCCCTATATTGGAGGTAATGTAAAAAGAATGGGAAACTTCTTTTTCGGGTTGCGCTATCGTTTTATTCTTGTTTTGAGAAAAAACCGAGCAGTAGCAGGCGACAAATGTGAATAAAAAAAATGGTATTCGCATGTAGGGTTGTTTAGTTCGTAAAAGCGCAATGGAATTGGGAATATTCTTTTCTTTCCCATCTTCACAGAGATTGCCCATCACTTACGCTTCATAATTCCAATGCAAAGCCAGAAGTAAGAAGCTGGTTGCAAATTTCACCATATTTATTGGATACTTTTGACTGGATTTGAATTATTCTGAGTCTAATTCAATTGTTTTTTGTGAATGGAAGTTCTCTTTTACCTCAAAAAGGGCATCAAATAGATAGGCAATCCATAAATTTCGAAGTTGCACTAGTGTCCTATGTAACCGGAGTTAAATTACGCAAATGGAACGCTTGAAAGCACCATTCTACCAAAACATTACTTTTTTATATTTCTGAATCAGGAATAGTCTTCCGCTAAAAATTTCTGGCTGAAGGTAATTTAGCATAGAAAATGGTTAAAATGGATGTTTTTGAGGACCGGGAAACGGTAGACCTTTGCATGTTATCATTTAGAAAAAATCATATGAAAAATATAAAATATTACCCCACGATTTGGCAAACCATTCCTTTCTCCCTAGATATGATGGATGTATGGGTGCAAACGCCAAAAGGAAAGAAAAGCAAATCCAATTCCCGTTTTATTAAATTTTTAAGACGGCTAAAGGATTAGAATTATGTCATTGAAACACATTTAAACCAAAGCCACTTCTAGGAGTGGCTTTTTTAGTTGACAAGAACCATAAAAAAAACCCCAGTGATGGGGTTTCCATTTAAAATAATTCTTTTAATAACATGGGCATGGTATAAAAAAATTATATAACCCCAATAAGGGCTAGAAAAGTTCCAACTGCAACTACGGCCAAAAAGGCGTTCATCGCAATAATTAATACAGATAGATAGGTATCTATCCCTGTTTTAAATGATAAATGATTCATAACATTACCTACTTTAAAGTTATATACCTTAAAGCTAACTTTGTTTCACCTTTTAGCGGAATATATGTTGTAAATACCCTAGATAAAGTGGTGGAAACCAGGCTTTATGTGGTCATTGGGCCTATGAAATAGGTATTTGAACGAAAATTGATGCCTATTATCGAAAATAAAAATAGGCCCACAATAGGTTTTATAGCCCAAAGGACGATTACGCTTTGTTGGATCAATAGATTCTTTTTGAGTCTAAATTAAACCGATCCAGTCTGCCAATCCTGCAAGGGGAATAGCAATTAGGATACCGATTAAACAAGCTATCATAAATTTTAGGAATCCATTTAGCATCTTAACGCCAAGGGGAAGTTCTTCTTCCATAATCATAGTGTTTCTATTGGTTCTGAACTCAATATAAGGATAAAGGCGTAATTCGTTGCTAAATAGGTTCGTAAATCGACAAACGTCTAAAATTGTCTTCAAAAGTAGTTTGCGATCGACAAAATTTCTTGCAAATACTTTGGTATGTAGAATAGCTACCCCATTCATTGAAGGTTTAGGCTTTAGGTAAAAAGTGATTTTCATGAAAGCAGTTGGCTTACTTTTTTCATCACTTCATAGGTGGCGCCTTTGTTTTTTTGGATATAATCGGAATTAATAGCTCCTGTTTTTTTCCTAAACTCTTTATTCATAAAAAATTGATTACTTGCCGTTTCAAACGCTGCTGCAGTCTTTATGGAAAGGATACCACCCAAGGCTACCAAGCGTTCAGCCTCGGCAAAACCTTCAAAATTTGGACCTATAATAACTGGAATACCAAAAACTGCAGGTTCCAAGGTGTTGTGTAGTCCTGTTGCAAAACCTCCGCCTACATAGGCAAGGTCCGCATAGCTGTAAATTTTAGTCAATAGACCTATGGTATCTATAATTAGGACCTCCTTGTTTTCTAGATTGGAATTGTTCAAATCTGAATACTTTACTACGGGCTTTTTGAGCGAATTGGCTATACCATCAACATGCTTTGGTTTAATGGTATGTGGGGCAATCACGAATTTAATGGGTAGTGTATTGGCATTGATGTACGTCGTAATTATATGTTCATCCTCTGGCCAAGAACTGCCCACGACAAGGCAAAATGAATCCCTTTTAAACTGTTCAATAAAGCCCAAACTATTATCACGTTTTGCTATTTTGGCAACACGATCAAAACGGGTGTCCCCTGAAAGGCTTACATTTTCCAGATTTATTTTCTGCAACAATTCTTTCGATGCCGTATTCTGCACAAAAATGTGGGTAAAGTTGGCCAAGGCATTTCGCATGAAGGAACCGTACCATTTAAAATAGACCTGATTTTCATTGAATAGCGCAGAGATTAATAAGGCTGGGATGTTCCTGGCCTTTAACGTCTGCAAGTAATTGGGCCATAATTCATACTTAACAAAGATGGCCAATACAGGCTGTACCGTATCCAAGAATTCTTTCACCTTACGCTTGGTATCCATAGGCAGATAACAAACAACTGCTGCGCTAGGGGTGTTTTTCTTTACTTCGAATCCAGAAGGTGAAAAAAAAGTGAGCACTATTTTATGGGAAGGATAATTTTGCTTTAGCGCTTCCATAACGGGTAGCCCTTGTTCGTATTCGCCCAGTGAGGCTGCATGGAACCAGATTACCTTATCTTCTGGGGAAAGGTTACTGCGTAGCCTGGAAATTGTTTCTTTTCTTCCGCGCACAAAGAGATCCAATTTAGGATTAAAAAAAGCCAGAAGCTTTAGTAGTGCAGTAGCGCACTGTACTATAAGATTATAGAGAAAGGTCAACCGATTACTTTTGGGCTAAATTACCATTCTTTCTATAAAATTTGTGTTTGCCGTTTCGTATTTTTGCAGCACTTCACGTAATTTCAAAGGATGAAAAAAATACAAATGGTTGACCTAAATGGTCAATATCAGGAAATAAAAGAACAAGTAAACGCCTCCATTACTGAAATTTTGGAAACATCCGCTTTCATAAATGGGCCAGAAGTAAAAGCATTTCAACAAGCCTTAGAGGATTATTTAGGTGTAAAACACGTAATACCGTGTGCAAATGGTACGGATGCCCTACAGATAGCCATGATGGGATTGGGTCTGAAGCCGGGCGATGAGGTCATAACCGCAGATTTTACGTTCGCCGCAACGGTAGAAGTTATAGCGCTATTGCAGCTGACCCCTGTTTTGGTCGATGTTTACCCAGATACTTTCAATATAAATATTGAAGCCATTGAGAAAGCGATTACACCAAAGACCAAGGCCATTGTTCCCGTGCACCTCTTTGGGCAATGTGCCAATATGGATGCCATTTTAGCCCTGGCGGAAAAGCATGATTTATATGTTATTGAGGATAACGCCCAGGCTATCGGCGCAAAGTATCTTTCCAAGGACGGCGTTAAACATATGGCCGGAAGTATGGGCCATGTAGGGGCTACCTCATTTTTCCCTTCCAAAAACTTGGGGTGCTACGGGGATGGGGGCGCTATTTTTACCAACGATGATGCTTTGGCGCATACCATGAGGGGAATTGTAAACCATGGAATGTACGAACGCTACCACCATGATGTGGTAGGGGTAAACTCTAGGTTGGACTCTATTCAAGCTGCCGTTTTGCGGGTAAAACTTCCCAAATTGGATGGGTATTGCGAAGCTAGGAGAAACGCGGCCCGTGCCTATTCTAAAGCCTTTGCTGGTCAACAATACATTGTAACGCCTAAAACGGTTAGAGGTTGTGAAGGCATTTGCGACGTTTGTGATTGCCATGTATTCCATCAATATACCTTAAAAATCACTAATGGCAAAAGGGATGCACTTGTGAACCATTTAAATGAAAACGGAATACCCTGTGGTGTTTATTACCCCATACCTTTACATAGGCAAAAAGCCTATTTGGACGACCGTTACAAGGAAAAGGATTTTCCGGTTACGAACGAATTGGTAAAGGAAGTGATTTCATTGCCTATGCACACAGAACTGGATCAAGAACAGATTAACCATATTACGAGCATGGTCATCGGGTTTGTGAACGGATAGTTTTTGCAATGCTTAGTTTTGAAAAACGGCGTTAATACCTAGAAGAAATGAAAGTACTTGTAACAGGTGGATTAGGATTTATTGGTTCACATACCGTAGTTGAACTACAGCATAAAGGATTTGAGGTGGTTGTTATTGATGATTGCTCCAATTCTGATGAGGACGTTTTAAACGGAATCGAGGCCATTACTGGTAAAAGACCGCTTTTCGAGAAATTAGATCTCAAGGAAAAGAATCAAGTATCTAATTTTTTTGAACGCCATAAAGATGTTGAAGGGGTCATTCATTTTGCGGCATCAAAGGCCGTGGGCGAGAGTGTTGAAAAACCTTTGCTGTATTATGAAAACAATATTGGCACCTTGATCTATATCCTAAAGGAACTGTGCAAAAAAAACGAAGCCAGTTTCATCTTTAGCTCTTCCTGTACGGTATATGGGCAGGCCGATAAAATGCCTATTACAGAGGATGCCCCCGTAAAGGTGGCGGAATCACCTTATGGAAACACCAAGCAAATGGGTGAGGAAATTATTGCGGATACCTGTAAGGTTACTCCAAACTTAAAGGCAATTGCCCTGCGCTACTTTAACCCTATGGGCGCGCACCCAAGTGGAGAGATTGGTGAACTGCCAAAAGGAGTGCCTCAAAATTTAGTGCCCTTCATTACCCAAACCGGTATTGGAATGCGGGATCAATTATCGGTTTTCGGTGATGATTACCCAACACTGGATGGTACCTGTATTCGAGATTATATCTATGTAGTGGATCTTGCAAAGGCCCATGTGGTGGCATTGGAAAGGTTACTAAAGGGGAAAAACGAAACTAATTACGAGGTCTTCAATGTAGGTACGGGTACGGGCAGTTCAGTTCTGGAGGTGATTAAAAGTTTCGAGAAAGTTTCTGGGAGAAAATTGAACTATAAAATAGTAGACCGTCGCCCCGGGGATATTACTTCTGCCTATGCAGATACCACCAAGGCGAATGAAACCTTGGGTTGGAAAGCTGAGTACAGTTTGGATGAAGCCATGAAATATGCCTGGATCTGGGAGCAAAAGATAAGGGATTAAATGAAGTTACTAGTTAGCAGAGGTGTAGTTAGAACGGACCTATTCTAAAAGTTTTATCACCTAGCACACAGCCAGATTATTTTGGCTAATTTATCGTATGAACCGCCTTTTAAACAGTTCAAGGCAGTGTGCCTTATACCTAACGAACACAAGTTGCTAGGCATTTGTAATTTCAATTTTTTGCTGTCACTTTCCTCAAAAAGTGGTAAGGAGTAGTTCTATCTTAAGCATCCTTTAAATAAAACGGGCAATTCAATTCCAACAGAATATGTGTTCGACAAAAAACTCGGGTAAAGAATCTTTATCTTCAAAGAAAAATCAATGTGATAAACAATTTAGTGTTTAAGGCATATCACTTGGTTTAATAACTTTGATAGCGTAGTGCGGGATGCTTAATAGTAAATCCAATATCCTTCTACAATGAAACTAGATGTTGTAAGTAGTGGTCAATTGCTTGATTTGGCGAAGAGCCAAAACCTTTTTGATACATTGGTAAAACAATTGAATAAAGATTTTCTGTTTGCCAACATAGACTGGGAAACGCCTGTAAATATTGAGGTGGATAGCCTTATAGCATTGCTACGCGAAAAACTTTATGTTTTAATTATGGAACGTTTTTCTGATTACCTGAATTTGCTTTATATCGTGGATGTACCGGAAAAGGAATTTCAGAGCATTGAAATTACGGACGCGGTGGCGGTTTCCGATCAAATGACCTTTTTGGTTTTAAAACGCGAATACCAAAAAGTTTGGTTAAGGAATAAATACAAATAGCGTTTTTGCCGTTGTTGCCCAGCTGTTTGGTTATGGCAAAAAGGGCTGGTGCTAAAAATAAACCCGTACAAAGGGTAAAAAAGCATTGGCGTATATACTCCTGTCGTCATCGTAAAGCAAATCGTAACGTATGCCAAAGGTTACATTATAGGTGCTATAGCCGATGCCTACAAATAACGCTGGCAACCAATAATTATCCTCAAGGGTTATGCGGTTTGTGCTCAAGGTCCTATTGACCCGCAATTGTTCAAATTCTGATGAAAGCTGAATTTGGGGAATAGGGTTGTACAAGGCTATTGCACTGCCTCCATAGGCCAAGAATTTGTCATCGTCGAACTTGGCATAATTAAAGCTCAGACTCGTTCCCGCAGCAAACTGGTCGTTGAATTGATAAATGGCACTGGGTGAAAGAAATCCATTAAAACCATTGTTCGTAAAGCCAAGCCCTATGCTTCCTCCAAAGCGTACATTGTTCCAGAAATCCGATCCCGCACTAGAAAATTGAGCTTTTGCAAGGTATGTGTTGAAGCAGAGAAAGAGTATAAAGGCTATATTTTTTATGTGCATTTTCTATTTTAGTTTTAAACCTTCAATTTTTTTAATAATACACCACATTGTTCCGTTAAATATTGTAAATGTTGTATTTTTGTTCAAATTTATTCTAAAGATACAGAAAGTAATTCATGGATAAATATTCCTTTTTGAATACCGCTCATACCTCCTTTTTTTCAGAGTTATATGATAAGTATTTAGTAAATCCGGATAGTGTAGAGCCAAGTTGGAGAGCCTTTTTTCAAGGCTTTGATTTTGGTATGGAAAGCTCCCTGGATGAGCTGGATATAGATGAGGCCCGTACTACCGTAATGGTAAATGGGGCGAAAAGTGAAATGCCGCAATCCCTGCAAAAGGAGTTTCAGGTAATTCGATTAATCGATGGATACAGGAGTCGAGGCCACTTATTTACCAGAACAAACCCGGTAAGGGAACGTAGGCATTACGAACCATCCCTTGAAATCCACAATTTTGGATTGGAAGAAGCCGATATGGATACGGTTTTTAATGCCGGCGATATCATTGGTATTGGGCCAAGCCCCTTAAAAGACATTGTTAAACATTTAAAAAGCATTTATTGCGATGCCATAGGTGTCGAGTATATGTTTATTCGTAAGCCTGAACGGGTAAAGTGGATACAGGATTGGATCAATGTCAATGACAACCATCCTAATTTTATTCCGGAACGAAAAAAGCATATTCTTAAGAAGCTGAACCAGGCTATATCCTTCGAGACTTTTTTGCATACGAAATATGTAGGTCAGAAACGGTTTTCATTGGAAGGGAACGAATCGTTGATTCCAGGGCTTGATGTCATTGTGGAGCGCGCAGCAGAAATGGGCGTTAAGCAGTTTGTGATGGGGATGGCGCATAGGGGTAGGCTTAATGTGCTTACCAACATATTTGGAAAATCTGCCAAGGATATTTTTAGCGAGTTTGATGGTAAGGACTACGAACAGGAAATATTTGATGGAGACGTAAAATACCACTTGGGATGGACCTCGGATCGTAAATCCGATAACGGGAACAAGATTAAAATGAATATTGCACCCAACCCATCGCATTTAGAGACGGTAGGAGCGGTCGTGGAGGGCATTGCACGGGCCAAGCAAGATGCGCATTACAGGGATGATTTCTCTAAAGTATTACCGATTATAGTTCATGGTGATGCGGCCATCGCCGGGCAAGGAATAGTCTATGAGGTCGTGCAAATGGCAAATCTGGATGGCTATAAAACAGGAGGGACGATTCACATTGTGGTGAATAATCAAATTGGTTTTACCACCAATTATTTGGATGCTAGGACATCAACCTACTGTACAGATGTGGCCAAGGTGACCTTGAGTCCCGTATTGCATGTAAATGCAGATGATGCGGAAGCCGTAGTACATGCGTCCTTGTTTGCACTGGAATATAGAATGCGCTTTGCCAGTGATGTGTTCATCGATTTGTTAGGGTATAGAAAATATGGGCATAATGAAGGTGATGAGCCAAGATTTACGCAACCTAAATTATACAAGGCAATCGCAAAACATAAGAACCCTAGGGATATCTATGCAGAGCGATTGATTCAAGAAGGAGTCATTGATGACACCTATGTGGCCGAACTTGAGAAACAGTACAAGGACTCGCTGGAGGAGAAACTGGAGGATTCCAGAAAAGAGGACAAGACTGTCATTACCCCTTTCATGGCAGATGAATGGAAAGGTTTTGAAAATGTACGGGAATGGGAAATGATGGATGCCGTAGATACTACCTTCAATCGCAAAAAACTGGATAAGATCGCTAAGGTCATTACAGAATTGCCCCAAAGTAAAAAGTTTTTGCGCAAAGTGGAGAAACTGGTGAAAGATCGCCAGAAAATGTACTTTGAAGCTGATAATTTGGATTGGGCCATGGGAGAACTATTGGCTTATGGAACCTTACTGGAAGAAGGATTCGCTGTACGTATGTCTGGTCAAGATGTAGAACGGGGAACGTTTTCGCACCGCCATGCCGTAATGAAGGTGGAGGAAAGTGAAGAAGAGGTGCTGCTTTTAAACCAATTGTCTGACAAGCAGGGGAAGTTTGAGATTTACAATTCCTTGTTATCGGAATATGGGGTGGTAGGTTTCGATTATGGCTATGCCATGGCAAGTCCGAATACCCTTACCATTTGGGAGGCCCAATTTGGGGATTTCAGTAATGGTGCCCAGATTATGATTGATCAGTATATCTCTGCGGCCGAGGATAAGTGGAAACTGCAGAACGGGTTGGTAATGTTATTGCCGCATGGCTATGAGGGCCAAGGAGCAGAGCATTCATCGGCACGTATGGAGCGCTATCTTCAATTGTGCGCCAAGGATAATATGTATATCGCCGATGTTACGACGCCGGCCCAGATGTTTCATATTTTGAGAAGGCAAATGAAGGCGAATTTCAGAAAACCGTTAATCATTTTTACGCCAAAAAGCTTGTTAAGGCATCCAAAAGCGGTTTCATCGATTGCGGATCTAACAGACGGTAGCTTCCAAGAAGTAATCGATGATGTTTCTGCCGATGTTAAGAAAGTAAAGAGTTTGGTTTTCTGTACCGGAAAGTTCTACTACGATCTTTTGAACGTAAAGGAAGAATTGGAAAGGGACGATGTGGCCTTGGTACGTGTGGAGCAATTGTTTCCCCTGCCGGAAGAAAAAATCAAGGAGCTTATATCAAAATATGAAAATGCGGATGACCTCGTCTGGGCACAGGAAGAACCTAGAAACATGGGTGCATGGAGCCACATGTTGATGCATTTTAGTGACGTGCAAAAGTTTAGGGTTGCATCTAGGCGTTTTTATGCGGCCCCGGCAGCGGGTAGCGCCGTACGCTCGAAAATGCGTCACCAACAAGTAATCGATTATGTCTTTGACAAGACAAAGGATAATATGTCCAAACCAAAAGAATAAAATAATATCAAATTATAGAAAGAATGATTCTAGAAATGAAAGTTCCTTCCCCGGGAGAATCTATCACAGAGGTAGAAATAGCGGAATGGTTAGTGGAGGATGGGGATTATGTAGAAAAAGACCAGGCCATTGCAGAGGTGGATTCTGACAAGGCTACCTTGGAGTTGCCTGCTGAAGCCAGTGGCACCATTACCTTAAAAGCTGAAGTGGGCGATGCCGTTGAGGTAGGTGCAATCGTTTGTTTGATCGATACAAGTGCTGAAAAGCCAGACGGGGCTAGTAAAGCCGCCAGTGATGCAAAAGGGGGTGATGAAGGGTCTGAAGGAGATGCGGAACAAGATTTAAGGGAGCAGCAAAAAGAAACACCTAACAAGAAGGATAGTGAAAAGGCTCCACAACCCGCGCAAGCGAAGGAAACCTATGCCTCTGGTACACCTTCCCCCGCAGCCAAGAAAATTTTGGATGAAAAGGGTATTGATAAAAGTGCTGTTTCCGGTTCTGGGAGAGACGGTAGAATAACCAAAGAAGATGCGGTTAATGCCGTTCCTTCTATGGGCAGCCCTACAGGTGGAAGTAGAGGCGAAACAAGATCAAAATTGTCCATGTTACGGAGAAAAGTGGCAGAGCGCTTGGTTTCGGCCAAGAATGAAACCGCTATGCTGACCACCTTCAATGAGGTGGACATGAGTGCCATTTTTGAGCTAAGGGAAACGTATAAGGAAGATTTTAAAAGTAAGCATGGGGTAGGATTAGGATTTATGTCCTTCTTTACTAAAGCTGTTGTAAGGGCCTTGGAAATGTATCCGGCCGTAAATTCAATGATTGATGGTAAAGAAATGGTTTCCTACGATTTTTGTGATATCAGTATTGCCGTATCCGGTCCCAAAGGTTTAATGGTCCCTGTAATAAGAAATGCGGAGAATCTTACCTTTAGGGGAATCGAGGCTGAAGTAAAACGTTTGGCCATCCGTGCCCGCGAGGGGGAAATCACTGTTGATGAAATGACAGGGGGTACCTTTACCATTACCAATGGAGGCGTATTTGGATCTATGTTGTCTACACCTATAATCAATCCGCCACAGAGCGCTATTCTTGGAATGCATAATATAGTAGAGCGCCCTATTGCACGCGATGGTGCCATTGCTATCGCTCCTATCATGTATGTTGCCGTTTCCTATGACCACCGTATTATAGATGGTAAGGAGTCTGTGGGGTTCCTGGTCGCAATCAAGGAAGCTTTGGAAAGTCCGGAGGAATTATTGATGGACAATAATATCAAAAAAGCACTGGAGCTTTAATAGTTCCGGTTCCTTAGAAAACAAAAGCGTTGGGAATTCTCAACGCTTTTTAAGTTTTAAATAAATACACTTCTTTTCGTAGTCTATTATTGCTTTTGTTTTTTTCAATACATCTGCCCCTATAATCCCATCCACAGGTGCTGCCTTATGAGCTACAAGGGCCTCATTCACATGCTTAAGGTCGAACAGAACGATTTTTAACTTTTTGTTTTTCCAAGCCTCGAGCTCGATATGATTCTTTTTGGAAATTAGCGTTTCCATATTTGTAGCTCCGGCCCCTGCAGCCTTTATTTTTGATTCCTTTGATATGAGCTTGAATCGTTCAATCCGGTCCATGCCTATACAGGTATTTGAGGCCCCTGTATCCAAAATAAACCTTCCACACACATCGTTTACCTTAGCTTTAATCTCAAAATGGTCCGTAGTTGTCAATTTCAGGGGAATGCGCACATAGTTTTTATTCCTTAAAAATTTTTTGAGGGAACCCATTGCTCTTTTTTTTCAAAGATAAGCCTATTTTTGCGGCATGATAATAACGGATACGCACACCCATCTCTATAGTGAGGCATTTGATGAAGATAGAAGTGAAACTATTAAAAAAGCTATAGCGAAAGGCGTAAACCGCTTTTTTATTCCAGCAATTGATTCAACATACACGCAGCGTATGTTGAATTTGGAAAAGGAATTTCCTTCCCACGTCTATTTGATGTCTGGCCTACATCCAACACATGTAAAAGAGAATTATCAAGAAGAATTGGAGCATGTGGAGCATATGCTTGGAACGCATAAAATGTATGCCGTAGGTGAAATAGGGATTGACCTGTATTGGGAGCAGCACTTTTTAAAAGAGCAACAAATTGCGTTTCAAAAGCAAATACAACTTGCAAAAAAATTTGAACTGGCCATTGTAATTCACTGCAGGGATGCTTTTGATGAAGTGTTCGAGGTTTTGGAAAAGGAAAAAGATGCCGCGCTGCGAGGTATTTTTCATTGTTTTACCGGCGACTTTGAACAAGCGCAAAAAGCGCTTTCGTATAATATGAAACTGGGTATTGGTGGGGTAGTTACCTTTAAGAATGGAAAAATAGATACCTTTCTAAAAGATATTGATTTAGGTGATATTGTAATGGAAACGGACGCGCCTTATTTGGCACCAAAGCCGTACAGGGGTAAAAGGAATGAAAGCGCATACATTGTACATGTTCTGGATAAGTTGGCCGCTATCTACGATCTTTCTATTGAGGAAGTGGCCTCAAGGACCACCGAAAATTCCAAGGCTGTATTCGGGGTATAATTTTAGTTAAAACATTATTTTGAGCGGAACAAAGCGTAGTATATTACTGATTTACACCGGAGGTACCATTGGTATGATAAAAGACTATGCCACTGGAGTATTAAAAGCGTTCGATTTTTCGCAGTTGGAGAAAAACATACCGGAGCTCAACCAATTGGACTGTACCATTGCCAGTCATTCATTTGAACAGCCTATCGATTCCTCGAACATGAACCCCAAGCATTGGGTTGCTATTACAGATATCATAGCGGAGAGTTACCAACAGTATGATGGCTTTGTCGTGCTACATGGTAGCGATACGATGAGCTATACGGCGTCTGCATTAAGTTTTTTATTGGAAAACCTGGCAAAACCCGTAATCTTGACCGGCTCGCAATTACCCATCGGGGATTTGCGGACAGATGCCAAGGAAAATTTGATTACAGCTATACAGATCGCTGCCTTGCATGAAAAAGGTAGGCCCGTTGCACAGGAAGTCGGGCTCTATTTTGAATATAAACTGTATAGAGGAAACAGGACTACAAAAATAAATGCAGAGCATTTTAGGGCTTTTGCTTCCTTGAACTATCCCCATTTGATCGAATCTGGTGTGCATTTAAGCGTTTTTAAAGAATATTTGCTGCCCCAAAAGAAAAATATGGTGTTAAGGGCACATCGTAAACTGGACGATAACGTAGCTATCTTAAAACTTTTTCCTGGTATCAATGCAAAGGTCATGGATGCAATGCTGACTACGCATAACTTAAAAGTTCTAATTTTGGAAACCTATGGATCTGGAAATGCGCCTATGGAAGAATGGTTTTTAAAAAAATTACAGAATGCCATAAAAAATGGTATTCATATAATTAACGTCACCCAGTGTTCTGGTGGAGCGGTAATCATGGGCCAATATGAGACCAGTTCCAAGTTAAAGAAAATGCAAGTGATTAATGGTAAGGATATTACAACGGAGGCTGCAGTAACGAAGGCAATGTATCTTTTGGGTAGTGGGGTGTCCCATGAATTGTTCAAGACTGTTTTTGAGACTTCCTTACGGGGCGAAATGCAATAAAATTAACACCCGTTTAATTTCATTAACTAATAATTTTTTTGTTATTTGCCCACCCTTAAAAAAGGGTAACTTAGAGAGGTGGCCGAGTGGTCGAAGGCGCACGCCTGGAAAGTGTGTATACCCCAAAAGGGTATCGAGGGTTCGAATCCCTTCCTCTCTGCTAGTAAGTTTTACTTTTTTTATATTGTTTTTTTTTTATCTTTAACCCTATTAACTAACTAATTTAAGTTTGAAAAAATGAAAAAATTATTCCCAAGCCTGGCAGTCGCTGGGGCATTTGTAGCAGGTACTAATATGGTAAGTGCAAAGGTGGCAGCAGTAGCATTGCTAGTTCAAGAGGCAGCACCAGAAGCTGAAAAAGGATTTACTCAAGTTTTAAAGGAGCAATTTATTCAAGGGGGCGCAGGCTTCATGGGTATCGTTCTTTTATGTTTGATTTTAGGTCTTGCAGTTGCTATAGAAAGAATTATTTATTTGAACATGGCAAGTACCAATACCTCAAAATTGAAGCAACAAGTTGAAGATGCTTTGGCATCTGGAGGTATTGAAGCTGCTAAGGAAGTTTGTAGAAATACAAAAGGACCTGTTGCATCTATCTACTATCAAGGTTTGGATAGAGCCGGTGAAAGTGTAGAATCAGCTGAAAAAGCAGTTGTGGCCTACGGAGGGGTTCAAATGGGACAATTGGAGAAAAATGTATCATGGCTTTCCTTGTTTATCGCTATTGCGCCAATGCTTGGTTTCATGGGTACGGTAATTGGTATGATCCAAGCCTTCCAAAAGATTGCGGCTGTGGGTAACCTTAGTGCTTCCCTAATCGCAGGAGATATTCAAGTAGCATTATTAACTACGGTATTTGGTCTTATTACGGCTATCATACTTCAAATCTTTTACAACTATATCATCGCGAAAATCGATAGTATCGTTAATGACATGGAAGATTCTTCGATCATTTTGATCGATATGTTGGTAGACCACAAAAAATAAGTTCCACTTTTAATACCTAAAATATTATGCAAAAAATTGTAAAAATAGTATTGATAGTTGTCGGTTTGGTCGGCGCTGCACTTTGGTTTATGCTTCCTCCTAGGGACATGCCAGCTGCAGAAGCGGCCCAGAACGGAGCTATGAATGCCATGTTTATCATAACGTATTTGCTTCTTGGAATTGCTGTTGTGGTAAGTTTGTTGTTCACATTGATAAATTTATTTTCTAACCCTCAGGGCCTTAAAAAGACGTTGTTCGTCTTGGTTGGCTTTGCTATAGTCGTAGTAATTTCGTATGTTTTATCGAGCGGAACGGATGTTTCCGATGAGTATATGGCAATGTCCAACGAAAGTACGGTTAAGAATATCGGTGCAGGTTTATATGTATTTTTCATATTAACTGCAGTTGCCGTTGCCCTAATGATTATACCAGGGGTGAAGAAATTGTTTAGTAAATAAAAAAATAAATTATGGCTAGAAGAGCAGGAGCACCAGAAGTAAATGCTGGTTCTATGGCAGACATAGCTTTCCTCTTGTTAATCTTTTTCTTGGTAACGACTACCATTGAGACTGATGCAGGACTGGATCGTATGTTGCCTCCAATGGAACCACCAACAGAGGAACCGCCAATAATTAAACAAAAGAACATATTTACGGTAAATATTAACCGGAATGGACAGTTGTTGGTGGAAGAGGAAATTCTTCCGATTAATAAATTACGCGAAAAGGCGAAAGCATTTTTAGACAATGGTGGCGCTCCTCAGGGTAGTCCAGATTATTGTAGTTATTGTAAAGGTGCGCGGAGTGCAGAATCATCAGATAATCCTGTTAAGGCGATTATTTCCTTGAAAAATGATCGCGAAACCAAGTACAGTACCTATATTACTGTACAGAACGAATTGGTGGGAGCCTATAACGAGCTCAGGAATAGAGAATCCCAACGCTTATACGGTAAGGATTACGTTGATATGGAAGCACAATACCTGAATCCAGAAACTTCAGATTCTGTTAAAGAGGAGTTGAAGGAAAAGGTAACCCGTATACAAGGCCTGTTCCCTCAGAAATTATCTGAGGCCGAAACTTCAACCGATTAATTAAATAAAAAGTAACACTATACACTATGTCAAAATTTGCAAAGAAAAAAGACGGAGATATACCAGCGGTTTCTACTGCTTCACTTCCTGACATTGTATTTATGCTGTTGTTTTTCTTTATGACGGTAACGGTAATGAAAGATAGTTCCCTAAAGGTAGAGAACGTACTTCCAAATGCCAGTGAGGTTAAAAAATTGGAGAAAAAAGATCGTGTAATCTATATTTATGTCGGTAAGCCGACCCGAGAATACGAAAAGGTATTTGGTACGGAACCAAAAATTCAATTGAATGATAAGTTTGCTAGCCCGTCCGAGGTTGGTGACTATATTCTTATGGAACGTGCCAAGAAAGCCCAAGAATTACAAAATGTATTGACTACAGCCCTAAAGGTTGATAAAAATGCAAATATGGGTCTTATCTCGGATATTAAGTTAGAGTTAAGGAAAGTAAATGCTTTAAAGGTTAATTACACAACATACGAAGGAGACGCTTTCAACAACTTACAATAGTTAGTTAATAGTATACAATTTCAAACGCTTCAAATATATTTGAAGCGTTTTTTATTTCCTTAACTTTACGGGATGCGCAGTGTTTTTCTTTTAGGTTTTCTCACGCTCTCTGTTTTGTGCAATGCACAAGTCGCTGCTGACAGTGTTGTTGATTCGCGGTATTTGGAGGATCAATTCTATTTGGGTCTGTCCTATAACTTCATCTTGAACAATCCAGAGGGAACCAATCAAAGAAATCTGTCCTATGGGCTTCAGGGAGGTATGATTAAGGATATCCCTTTGAATCAAGCGAGGACCCGCGCAATAGGTATCGGGGTAGGTTTGGCCTATAATAGTTATTATTCCAATTTAGTGGCCAATAAAGTTAACGGTGAAATTGTTTATAGTGTTCAGGATACGATTAACCGTAGCAAGTTGGAAACCCATCTTCTGGAGTTCCCCTTGGAATTTAGATGGCGGAATTCAAATGCAGTAGATTATAAATTTTGGCGCGTTTATGCCGGTATAAAGGCAGCCTATATAATTGGGGCAAGGTCTAAATTCGTTTCCGATACCATGAAGGACGGTTTTTACAACACAGACCTCTCCAAGTTTCAGTACGGATTAACCCTTAGTTTTGGCTACAATACCTTTAATCTCCACGCGTATTACGCCTTAAGCGAACTCTTTGATGGCAATGCTACTGTAAACGGCGAAGTGTTGCGCTACCGGCCCTTGCGTATTGGCCTTATCTTCTATATCCTATAACCAGTACTGTACGGTGAGCAATTGGGATAAAAGGCCTATGAACAGGCCAATGGTCAGTTCAATTTTGGTATGGGCCCGTAAATAGAGTCGTGCTGTCGCTACACTGCCTGTGAGTAAAATTAAGGCGCTAATGGCGATTATTAAGTTGATTTCAAAATGGATGCTTAAATTAATAAGAAACATCAAGAGTCCACTAACGCCTACCATATGAAGACTAACCTTAAATTTAAAAAAAAGGAGTATCAAACAAGCCATTGCGGCGCCTAATAGCCCTGTAAAGTAAAAATAGAGTTCACTGACATAGTTGTTGGGGATGACTTTGTAAAGTATCAACAGCAGTATGGTGATGTGGACATACAAGGGGTATTTCCGTTCCGTTACCGTATCCAAAAATACCGAGTGTACCAATCCTATGTTTTTTAAGATAAGAAAGGTGACAATGGGGATGATTACGGTTAATATAAAAATAGGCAGAATATTGGCACTCTGTATTGCTAAGGGGCTATACTTGGGAGTGATTAAAAAATAGGCCACGGTTCCTCCTATGGGAATAAAAAGTGGATGCAGTAAGTAGGAGATGAATTGCGAGAATACCTTCATTAAATCTCCTTTCTCATTCGCGCTACCGGTATGCCCAGTTGTTCCCTATATTTTGCAACGGTCCTGCGTGCAATAGGGTAGCCTTTATCCTTGAGGATGGCCGCAAGTTTATCATCTGTAAGCGGTTTTCTTTTGGCTTCGTTGAGAATGACGGTTTCCAGAATTTTTTTGATCTCTTTTGTCGAAACATCTTCTCCCTGCTCGTTCTTCATAGATTCGGAGAAGTATTCCTTAATCAGCTTAGTGCCGTAAGGTGTATCTACATATTTACTATTGGCTACTCTAGATACGGTTGATACATCCATTCCAATTTCATCCGCAATATCCTTTAATATCATGGGTCTTAAATTGCGCTCGTCCCCTGTAAGGAAATATTCCTCTTGATATTGCATGATAGCGTTCATGGTGATGAACAGCGTTTGTTGCCTTTGTCGTATGGCATCTATAAACCATTTTGCCGCATCTAGTTTTTGCTTGATGAACAGCACGGTATCCTTTTGGGATTTAGATTTTTCCTTGGCCTCTTTGTAGCCTTTGAGCATATTGCTATATTCCCTTGATACATGAAGTTCTGGAGCATTACGACCGTTAAGGGTCAATTCCAGTTCACCATCCACGATACGAATGGCAAAATCTGGCACCACGTGTTCAACTATCCTATTGTTCCCAGAATACGAACCGCCCGGTTTTGGATTTAATTTTTCAATTTCACCGATGGCCTCCTTTAATTCCTCCTCGGTAATATTATGTTTTTGAATTAATTTTTGATAGTGTTTTTTAGTAAAATGCTCGAATGATTTCTTGAGGATTGCCGTTGCCAATTCTACGCTAGGAGTAATCTCTTTTTTCTCCAATTGTATGATCAAGCATTCCTCCAGAGAGCGCGCCCCAACCCCGGGCGGATCTAAATCCTGTACAATGGACAATATTTTGGCAATGGTCTTTTCATCCGTATAAACGTTCTGAGTAAACGCAAGATCGTCCATAATATCCGTAAGGGGCCGGCGAATATATCCACTCTCATCTACACTACCTACCAGGAACTCCGCTATGGTCCATTCCTCGTCAGTAAGATAGACCGTGTTCAGTTGATTTATAAGGTATTGGTTGAAAGATATTCCCGCAGCGTAAGGAACGCTTTTTTCTTCATCGTCCGAGCTATAATTATTGGCTTTGGTACGGTAATCTGGAATTTCGTCATCACTCAAATATTCGTCGATATTGATATCATCTGTATTGATGGTCTCGTTATCGGTTTCTTGATCATAGATATCATCAAATTCATCCTGCGGTTCCGTTTCCTCCTTGCCGGTTTCCAAGGCAGGATTTTCCTCCAATTCCTGTTTTAAGCGTTGTTCAAATGCCTGCGTAGGCAGTTGAATCAACTTCATCAATTGAATTTGCTGTGGGGATAGCTTTTGGGATAGCTTAAATTGTAGGTGTTGTTTCAGCATTACTTTTCTCTAGTACTTGTAAAAGTAACTAAATCCCATTAAAATTCTGCATTCTGGGGGGTTCTAGGAAAGGGTATTACATCCCTAATATTTCCCATGCCGGTGGCAAAGAGTACCAATCGCTCAAAACCAAGTCCAAATCCACTATGTTCTGCGGTTCCAAATTTACGAAGATCAAGATACCACCAAAGTTCCTTTTCGTCGATTCCAAGCTCTTTAATCTTTTCCTTGAGCACTTCTAAGCGCTCCTCCCGTTGCGAACCGCCTACGATTTCACCAATGCCCGGAAATAAAATATCCATGGCCCTAACGGTCTTACCGTCCTCATTAAGGCGCATATAGAATGCCTTAATTTTTGCAGGATAATCAAAGAGAATTACAGGGCATTTGAAGTGTTTTTCTACCAAATACCGTTCGTGTTCACTTTGCAAATCTGTACCCCACGCCTCAATTGGGTACTGGAACTGTTTCTTTTTGTTTGGTTTGCAGTTTTTTAGGATATCAATGGCCTCAGTGTAACTTACCCTTTTGAAATTATTATCCACTACAAACCTCAATTTCTCGATCAAGGCCATATCACTTCTTTGCGCCTGTGGTTTGCTTTTCTCCTCGTCCAACAACCTTTTTTCAAGAAATTCCAAGTCTTCCATACAATGCGTCAATGTATAGGAGATTACATTTTTTATAAAGTCCTCCGCCAAATCCATGTTGGCGTCCAAATCAAAAAATGCCATTTCCGGTTCAATCATCCAAAACTCTGCGAGGTGTCTTGAAGTATTTGAGTTTTCGGCCCTGAACGTAGGTCCAAAGGTGTATACCTTGCCCAATGCCATGGCATAGGCTTCCGCTTCCAATTGTCCGGAGACGGTCAAATTTGTTTCCTTGCCAAAAAAGTCTTCTTTATAGTCAACGGCACCGTCTTGCGTGAGCGGCGGGTTTTTTTCGTCCAAGGTCGTTACCCTGAACATTTCGCCAGCACCTTCGGCATCGGAACCCGTAATAATTGGGGCGTGGAAATAATTAAATCCGTTTTCCCTAAAATAGTTATGAACCGCAAAAGCCAATGTAGATCTAACACGCATGACAGCGGCAAAGGTGTTGGTCCGAATTCTCAAGTGTGCTTTTTCCCTTAAAAATTCCAAGGAATGTTTTTTGGGTTGTATGGGATATTCCTCGGGGTCGGCAGCTCCAAGTACGACCAAATCCGTTACCTGCACCTCTATCGTTTGTCCTTTTCCCTGACTTTCCACCAGCGTTCCTGTAACTTGCAAGGCTGCCCCGGTATTCACTTTTCTTAAAACACTCTCATCAAATTTTTCAAAGTCAACAACGCACTGTATGGTGTTTAGTGTAGAGCCATCATTCAAGGCAATAAATCTATTGCTTCTAAAGGTGCGCACCCACCCTTTAATAGTGACTTCCTGAAGTAAGTTTTTACTTGATAACAACTCTTTTATTGTTGTTGAATGCATGCTGATTGAATTAAAAATTAAAAAATCAAAGATAGGATATTGTAAAAAAATAAAGGGTAATAGCGGAATTTAAAACTAATTGACGCGGGCTAGCTATTAGTAGCTGTTCTCATCTTCCGGAAGAATATCTATTTGAGGTTTTTTGAGAGTCTGCTTATTCGCAATACTTTTTTCCAGCGACAATAAAAGGGATGGCAAAAGTATAAGGTTTGCCAGCATAGCGAGAAGGAGAGTGGCCGAAACCAGAGAACCTAAGGCCACGGTGCCCCCAAAGTTTGAAATCACAAAGACCGAAAATCCAAAAAATAACACGATGGATGTATAAAACATGCTTACACCGGTTTCGCGAAGGGCATTGTATACCGATTTTTCTATACGCCAATTGTTCGCCGTCAATTCCTGTCTGTATTTTGCTAAGAAATGGATGGTGTCATCAACAGAAATCCCAAACGCTATACTAAATACCAAAATAGTGGAAGGCTTGATAGGGACCCCTACAAAACCCATAATACCAGCAGTGATGACCAGTGGCAACAAATTGGGAATAAGCGAAATAATGATCATCCTAAAAGACCTGAATAAATAGGCCATAAACAAGGCAATAAGGCCAATGGCCAAAGCCAGGGACATGATTAAATTCTTAACGAGGTATTTTGTTCCTTTCAAGAATAGAAGGGCACTACCCGTCATGTATACGTTGTAGCGTTCCGCCGGAAATATTTTGGAGATATGTTCCAATAGGCGTGCTTCGATTTCTTCCATCCGGCTAGTATTCACATCACGCATAAAGGTGGTCATTCTGGCGGTTTGCCCAGTGCTGTCCACAAAGGTCGCCAGTAAATTACTATTGTCGGATGATTTGCGGGCAACGTCCATGATAAAGGTGTTCTCTTGGCTGGTTGGCAGTTGATAATACTTGGGTAAACCATTATAAAATGCCTGTTTGGAATATTTTACAAGGTTGACAACAGATACCGGAGTTGATAATTCTGGAATATCTTCGATGACCTCGTCAAGCTGATTCATTCGCTTTAATGTTGCCGGTTTCAAGACACCTTTGGGGACCTTGGTATCCACCACTATTTCTACAGGCATGATGCCTTTAAATTCTTTTTCAAAAAAACGGATGTCCTTAAAAAATTCAGCGTTTTTTGGCATATCCTCAATAGGACTTCCGGATATTTTTATTTGATAGATTCCAATTATACTCAGCACCAATAAAGCTATGGAAACAATATAGACACTTATCCTTCTATGGCGTACGATGCGTTCCATCCAATTTACGAATGCATCGATCCATTTCTTATTCAAATGTTTTAAGTGCTTGGTTTTAGGAAGCGCCATAAAACTGTAAACGATAGGGATAATAAGTAATGAGAGTATAAAGATTCCAATAATATTGATGGAAGCCACAACGCCAAATTCCTTCAACAATTTACTATCGGTAATAATGAATGTAGCAAAACCGGAAGCCGTTGTAATATTGGTCATTAAAGTCGCGTTCCCTATTTTGGAAATCACACGCTGTAGGGAAAGTGCTTGGTTTCCGTGCTTTTTTACTTCTTGCTGGTATTTATTGATCAGGAAAATACAATTTGGAATACCGATAACGATAATCAAGGGTGGTATTAATGCGGTAAGGACGGTAATCTCGTATTGCAAAAGTCCTAAAAACCCAAAGGCCCACATGACTCCAATGATAACCACACACATAGAAATAAAGGTGGCTCTAACACTTCTAAAAAAGAAAAAGAAGATGAGTGATGTTACGGCAAGTGCGGCCAAGATGAACTTGCCGATTTCATCGATAATATTTTGGGAATTCATGGTCCGCACGTAAGGCATACCAGATATATGTACGTCCAATCCGGTCTCATTTTCAAAATTCTCCACCAGCGTACTCATGTCCTGGAGAATAAAGTCTTTTCGTACCGTTGTGTTTACAATGTCCTTGTCCAAATACATTATGGTACGTAAGGTTCTGCTCTCCTTGTTGTAAATCAGATTGTTGTAAAAAGGCAGGTTGTTAAAAAGGTAATTTGAAATGCTGTCTACTTCCCTTTGGGAATTTAAATCGCCGGTAATAAGCGGTTGCATTTTAAATTCCTGTAGTTCATTATCCTTTATCAGTTCCTGCAGATTATCTGTGGAAAGCACAAAATCAACTTCTGGAAATGCACCAAGTTGTTTGCTTAATTTATTCCATCGGTTAAAATTGACAGGTTTAAAAAGGGCGCTATCACGTATTGCAAAGACGACGGCGTTACCTTCCTCTCCAAACGTACTCAAGAAGGCTTGATATTCTTGGTTTACCGGATGGTCATCAGGCAATAAATTGGTCTGCGAACTGGAAAATCGCATATGTTGCCATTGCATGGCCAAAAAAATGGTAAACCCAGTGATTAAAAGTATGATCAGAATCCTGTTGCGGAGAATTATATTTGCCGCCTTTGGCCAAAATCCTTTAGTAAGTTTAGCTACCATAACTATATTTGCAGGTGGCAAAGGTAACCAATAGGTGCATTTGTTCCTAAATTGAAAAGTTTAAAATTAAAAAAGCCACCGTTTTGGGGTGGCTCTAAATTGATGCTACTAGTAATCTAAACTTTCATGATTTCAGCTTCCTTTTTCGATAGGAAATCATCAATTTTTTTGGTGTAGGCATCCGTTAAGTCTTGTACATCGGCGGTTGCATTTTTCTCAAGATCTTCAGAAATGTCAAGATCTTTAATCTCTTTGTTCGCGTCTTGCCTTGCGCTGCGGACCCCTACCTTGGCATGTTCAGCCTCTGCCTTTGCCTGCTTTGTCAACTGTATTCTTCGCTCCTCCGTTAAGGGCGGTACATTGATGATAATCATATCCCCGTTGTTCATGGGGTTGAAACCTAGGTTCGCGTTCATGATCGCCTTTTCAATTTCTTGAAGCATACCTTTTTCCCATGGCTGTACGGATATCGTACGACCATCTGGGGTGTTTACGTTGGCTACCTGTGATAATGGTGTTTGTGAGCCATAATAATCTACCAATATCGAGGATAACATGGCAGGACTGGCCTTGCCCGCACGTATTTTTAAAAATTCACGCTCTAGATGCGCTATGGCGGCATCCATACTTTCCTTTGTGCTGTCTAAGACAAATTGTACTTCTTCGTTCATAAAATAAGCATATTACTATCTCAATTACAGAAACGGTACCAAAAACTAGATATTGACAGTGGTGCCAATGGTTTGGCCGTCAACAATTTTAAGTAAGTTTCCTTTTTTGTTCATATCAAAAACTACGATGGGCAGTTCGTTTTCTTGGCTAAGGGTAAATGCGGTCGTATCCATAACCTTTAAGCCCTTTGTAAGTACATCTTGAAAGGAGATGTTATCAAACTTGGTGGCATTTTTATCCTTTTCGGGATCAGCGGTATAAATACCATCTACACGTGTTCCTTTAAGAATTACATCGGCCTCAATTTCAATCGCCCTTAAAACTGCAGCGGAATCTGTCGTAAAATAGGGATTTCCAGTACCCCCGCCAAAAATGACCACTCTACCTTTTTCCAAGTGTCTCATGGCCCTTCTTCTAATAAAGGGCTCTGCAACCTCATTGATTTTTATGGCCGATTGCAGTCTGGTCTGGACCCCTGTCATTTCAAGTGCGCTCTGTAAAGCCAAGCCATTGATTACTGTTGCCAACATACCCATATGGTCCCCTTGTACACGGTCCATACCTGTTGCCGCGCCTGTTAACCCCCTAAAAATGTTACCACCTCCAATAACAATGGCTACCTCTATTCCTTTATCAACTACTTGTTTGATTTCTTCCGCATACTCATTAAGCCTTTTGGAATCGATGCCATATTGTTTGTCACCCATTAAGGCTTCGCCGCTAAGCTTTAGAAGAATTCGTTTGTAGTGCATGTTCAACTTTTATTTGCCACCAAAAATAATGAAAATATTTGACGGGTGTAATCAATATTTTTTGGAACCAAAACTTAATTCTCTACGGTGTATCTGGTAGAATCTCTATCTTTAAATTCGAATTGAACTATAAAATTTTATTCGTTACCAATTATGAAGAAACTTGTTTTTGTTATAGTACTTGCAGTACTGCTAAATGCCTGTGGTGCAGGGAAGTTAATTTTGTCCGCGGCCAATTCTCCCATTAAGACTACTATCGATTTGGTGAATGTGGTCGAAGATAGGGTGCAGGTAGTAGTGGATCCTGGGGTGTTTTCACCACAACCGGTAGTTTTTAGAATACCAAAAACTGTTCCTGGCACCTACAGTACAGATAACTATGGTAAGTATATTGCTGATTTTAAAGCATTGGATTATAAGGGTAATGAACTCATTGCCGTTCAACTGGATGAAAATTCTTGGAGTATCGCGGATGGTGCCAAACTTGATAAGGTTAGGTATTGGGTCAATGATACCTATGATACGGAAAATGAAGTTGATGATGCCGTTTTTTCACCCGCAGGAACCAATATAGAAAAAGGAAGTAATTTCATGCTTAATCTACACGGCTTTGTGGGTTATTTTGATGGATTTAAAGAGCTTGCCTATGAATTGGAAATAAAAAAACCCACTGCCTTGGTATCCACCACATCACTTAAAACTAAGCCTGATGCTGCTATGGAGGGTAAGGATGTGTTCTTGGCCAAAAGATATTTTGAAGTAATAGACAACCCCATAATGTACGCAAAACCAAATGCCGAAACTTTTGAAATAAGTGGTATAACCGTTACGTTGAGTCTGTTTTCTCCGAATGGGGCTTATAAAGCTTCTGATTTAAAGGAAAGGATGGTTGAGATGATGGAAGCTCAAAAAGCATTTTTAGGAGAAATCAATAGTACCGAGGAGTACAGTATCTTGTTGTATTTATCCGATTTGAATAAAGCTGATGCGCAAGGCTTTGGTGCCTTGGAGCACCATACCTCTACAGTGGTAGTGTTGCCTGAAGCTATTCCGCTAGAACGCTTGGAGCAGGCAATGGTAGATGTTGTTTCGCACGAGTTTTTCCATATCGTCACCCCACTTTCGGTACATTCCAAGGAAATACAGTTTTTTGATTTTAACGATCCCAAAATGTCCCAACATTTGTGGATGTATGAAGGTACAACGGAATATTTTGCAAACCTGTTCCAAATTCAGCAGGGTCTAATTGCTGACGAGGAGTTTTACGAGCGCATGCTGACGAAAATTAATAATGCGAAATATTATGACGATACAATGTCGTTTACAATTATGAGCAAGAATATACTTGAAGAGCCCTATGAGGCAAATTATGCCAATGTATACGAGAAAGGGGCATTGATTAACATGGCTTTGGATATTCTGTTACGGGAACAAAGTAACGGAGAAAAAGGAATGCTATGGCTCATGAAAGAGCTTTCAAAAAAGTATGGGACTGATGACCCTTTCAACGATGATGATTTATTCGATGAAATAGTGGCTATGACCTACCCGGAAGTAAAAGAATTTTTCAATGCACATGTCGTTGGTGAAGCGCCTATAGATTATGAAATGTTTTTGGCAAAAGTAGGTTTGGGAACGATGGAGGTAGCGGAGCAAACAGGTTATTTTTTGGATGGTCAGGTTCCTTATATTGATGTCGATGTTGAAAAGGATAGTTTGATATTTATAAGGGAGGGCATAGACTTGAATTCTTTTTTTACCGATTTGAAATTACAGGGAGGCGACGTTATTAAAAAGATTAACGGCCAACCTATAACTATAGAAACCCTAAGGCCAATTATTGGGGAGAGCTTTGGTTGGACTGCTGAAACCGAAATACAACTAGAAATTGATCGAGATGGCTCTACTTTATCCGTTGAAGGGCCGGTAGGAGTACCCACTAAAGTGGTTAGAAAAGTGGTTCCTTTAGAAAATGCGAGTCCGGAAGAGATAGCTTTGCGCAAGGCTTGGTTAAAAGGCTAAACGTACAAGAAGGAGTTTATTTCCATAATATGGGGGCATAAAAAAACCGTCTACCTTGAGTAGTAGACGGTTTTTTTAGTACTCTTAATAGATTTATTAACCTAATGCAACCCTTTTAAATCCTGTTACTTCCAATTTGGAGTCAACAGATTTTACATATTGGGATACGCTTTGTTTACTATCCTTGATAAAGTCTTGGTTGACCAAGGTATTGTCCTTAAAGAAACGTTTTAATTTTCCTTTCGCAATATTTTCAAGCATTTCTTCTGGCTTACCTTCTTGACGTAATTGATCTTTTGCTATTTCGATTTCCTTATCGATTACAGATTGGTCAACACCGTCTTCGTTCAACGCAACTGGGTTCATTGCCGCAGCTTGCATAGAAACATCCTTGGCAACCTCCTCTGCACCATCAACAGCGGCAGATAGTCCCGTTAGAACAGCAATTTTATTACCGGCATGTATATAAGAACCTACGAACGGGGCACTTAATGTCTCAAAACCTCCTATTTCTATTTTTTCACCAATAACTCCAGTCTGCTCTGTCAATTTTTCTTGAACCGTCATGCCCTTATAATCGGCCGCCAAAAAAGCATCCTTGCTGGTAAAGTTTATTGCTATGTCTGCAAATTCATTTGCCAAGGTAACAAAGCTTTCGTTTTTGGCAACGAAATCTGTTTCACAATTTAAAGAAATGATAACGCCACTGGTATTATCATCGTTTACTTTTGCAATTGCAGCACCTTCAGATGAATCCCTATCGGCTCTGTTTGCGGCAACTTTCTGTCCTTTTTTACGTAGGAGTTCTATTGCTTTTTCAAAATCACCATCGGCTTCAACCAAGGCTTTTTTACAATCCATCATACCGGCACCGGTAGTCTGTCTTAATTTATTTACTTCTGCGGCTGTTATTTTTGCCATTTTTTATTTTTTTAATCTACCCAAAATGGGCGGTTTTTAATTCGATTTATCTTAAATGTCAAGCTTTATTCTACGCCACCTTTAGCGTTGTCTTGCCATTCCTTTAATTCGTCCCACTTACCGTCTGCTGCCATTTTTGCTTGCTTAGGCCAAGATGTGGGATCTAAATGAGCCATTCTTGAGCTGGCATCAGTTAGGACTTCCTTGATTTTTTCTGCATCGCCTTTAGCTATTGCAGCATATGTGGACATACCCGCAGCAACTAATGCTTCCGCGGCTTTAGGTCCAACGCCCTCAATCTTGGTTAAATCATCCGCTTCTGCCTTTGTCTCCTTTGCCACAGCTTCTTTCGTTGCTTCAACATCTACTTCCACATTGGGAACCTTGGCAACAACAGGGGCTGGTTTGGTATCAACTTTTGCAGGAGTTGGTTCTGGCTTGTCCAAAGCCTCTTTTTTCTTGGATGCTTTTTCTTTTTTGCCTTCAGACTTTCCTTCAGATGCGTCTCCTTTTTCAGACTTACGTTCCGCAAGACCTTCTGCTACCGCATTGGCAACTTCGGTCATAATGATATCAATGGATTTTGACGCATCATCATTGGCTGGAATAAGGTAATCAACATCTCTTGGGTCAGAATTTGTATCGACCATCGCAAAAATTGGAATATTTAATTTTTGCGCTTCCTTTACGGCAATATGCTCCCTCATGGTATCCACGATGAAAAGGGCACCTGGTAAACGCGTCATTTCAGAAATGGAACCAAGGTTCTTCTCCAATTTCGCACGAAGACGGTCTACCTGCAAACGTTCTTTTTTGGAAAGTGTAAGGAAAGTCCCATCTTTTTTCATACGGTCGATTGAGGCCATTTTCTTAACCGCTTTACGAATGGTTACGAAATTGGTCAACATTCCGCCCGGCCATCTTTCTGTGATGTAAGGCATGTTTACGTTTGCGGCTTTTTCGGCTACAATATCCTTTGCCTGTTTTTTTGTTGCTACAAAAAGAATTTTTCTACCAGATGCAGCAATTTTACGAAGTGCCTCATTGGTCTCGTCTAATTTTGCAACTGTTTTGTAAAGATTGATTACGTGAATCCCATTACGCTCCATGTAGATGTAAGGAGCCATGTTTGGATTCCATTTTCTGGTAAGGTGTCCAAAATGCACACCTGCTTCTAATAATTGTTTTACTTCGACTCTCGCCATTTTAAATTTAGTTTACGTTCTTTTGAATTAGCAATGGTAAAGTGGTATTTGCACAAGCAAAAGCCTTCACCATTTAGATGCTAAACTAATTACCTTTAAATAAGGTATTAAAGGATTTTTAAGTGTCCACAAGGGACTTTCAATGAACTTGTTAATATACTGGACCTTCCAGTATTTGAAAATATATAAAGTAGGCACCCTAAAAAGAGTGCCTGATTTATGATAATATATCTTAACGCTTGGAGAATTGGAATTTCTTACGTGCTTTCTTTTGACCAAATTTCTTACGTTCTACCATTCTTGGATCTCTAGTAAGCAATCCTTCTGGCTTAAGTATAGATCTGTTCTCGGCATCAATTTCACACATTGCCCTAGAAATAGCCAATCTAATTGCCTCTGCCTGTCCTGTAATTCCGCCGCCAAAAACGTTGACCTTTACGTTATAGGTATCTAAACTTTCTGTAAGTGTAAATGGTTGTTTTACTTTATATTGAAGTGTAGCGGTAGGGAAGTATACACTTAAATCTTTGTTGTTGATAGTAATGTCGCCATTTCCATCAGAAATATAAACTCTTGCAACGGCAGTTTTTCTACGGCCAATTTTATGAATCACTTCCATCTTATTTAATCTCTTTTAAATTAACTACAGTGGGTTTTTGAGCTTCTTGTCCATGTGTGCTTCCAGCGTAGACTTTTAAATTCCTAAATAGCTCAGCACCCAATCTTGTCTTAGGCAACATACCTTTGATGGCTTTTTCAAGGATGCCTTCAGGGTTTTTATCCAATAATTGTTTAACCGAAGTAGTACGTTGACCACCTGGATAACCAGTATATCTTAGATACGTTTTATCTGACCATTTGTTTCCGGTAAGAACTATTTTCTCGGCGTTTATGATAACCACGTTATCACCACAATCCACATGCGGGGTGAAATCTGGCTTATGCTTTCCTCTTAACAAATAGGCAACCTTGGAAGCCAAGCGTCCTAATGTTTCTCCTTCGGCATCTACCAATAACCACTCTTTGTTTACAGTTGTTCTATTGGCCGAAACGGTCTTATAACTTAATGTATCCACTACTGCTATTTTTAACTATTAACTAATTCAATCCCGTCAAATGGGCTGCAAATCTACGATTATTAACTTGAATTGCAAATACTTGTTTCTATATTTTTTTCTTTTTTGCAATCTCCTTTATTTAATGGTAGTACGCTGATTATACCTGTGCTTAAAAATCGGGTATTCCATGGGATGATACCATCGTTAGTACGCTATTTTTTAACTATTGACAAAATTTTCTATTTAGCACCGGGATACCAAAACGGATTATTCCTTATTTTTTGCTCGCTACACAGTTTCGGATAGGTTGGTGTGATTTTTCATTTCCCTGTTTTTGGTTTCGAATTGTGCAACATTGAAATAATACCTAATTAATTCCGTTTTAAATGGTTGTTAACCAAAACTAACGATTATGTACAAATTAATTTTTTGCTCTTTAATGCTGTCGTTCCTCTTTCTTTCCTGTAGTTCCGATAAAAACGATGATACTAGTCAAGAGGTTGCACTGAATGCAATTGTAGGAACTTGGGATGCCACAGAACTTCAAATAAATTCCAATACCGCCAGTGATGATGCAAAATTTGCCGAACAAATTTTAGAATTTCTGACAGCTAATGACTGTAACATTATTACGCTTCAATTTAATGAGGACTTGACGGCAACAGCTTCTAATGCTGCAAATTATTTGGAAATAAATGCTACCGGAACCGGGCTGGATATTCCATGCCCTACGCAATCGGATAACGAATCAAGTACGTATACTTTTGACGGCAGCACCGTGACGACTATTGACGCCAACGGGGATACGCTAATAATTGGGGTTAGCATTGATGGCAATCGTATGACCGTTGATGCGACCGATCTGGAGATTCCAAATTTTACGGATAGCGGACAATTGGTTTTCGTTAAAAGATAATCGTGAAATCCCAATTCTGTGAAAGGTTTAGAGTTCACATGAATTGTATTTACAGGGAACAGCGCACATACGCTATTACTTTAAACTGAGTAAGAGGGTTACGATATTCCGTTTGATTACCGTTACAACGAAGTACCTTTAAATCCGCTTATTGCTTGTAAAATTTGGTTTCTACATTTTGATGTTCAGAACGGATTCTGAGCAAGTACATTCCTTTTTCTAAATTTAGTACAGGGATGTTAAGCGCATTGTTCTTAATTGTCCATTGATGAAAAATTACCTGGTTGCCATAGCTATCCATTATACTTATGGCTGCATGTTGGTCGTTTTTAAGCCCCAATACGTTAATAACCGTGGTAGCAGGGTTTGGAAAAACCTTTACATCATTCGCAACCGCATTGGACTGGGAGAAGCCTGCGTTGATTAGTGTAAAGAATAGTATATAGAAAGCTAGCTTTTTCATACGTTAATACTTATAGGCTTTGGCCTATCATACATATAACGCATGTGAAAATGTCTTTCGTGCAATTTTAAGAAGGTTTAACACCTGCTCTTAACGAGATTTAATGCGCCACCAGCCAATTGTCGCCTACACCCACTTCTACATCTAAGGGAACATCCATTGTATAGGCATTTTCCATTTCAGATTTAATCAAGTCCGTTAGTACTTCCAATTCGGGTTTGTAGACATCGAATACCAATTCATCATGTACTTGTAGCAGCATTTTTGATTTGTAATCACCATCTCCCAATTTCTTATGGATGTTGATCATGGCAATCTTTATAATGTCTGCGGCACTGCCTTGTATGGGGGCGTTTACGGCGTTGCGTTCCGCTGCTCCACGTACAATTGCATTGCTTCCGTTAATATCCTTAAGGTACCTTCTTCTGCCTAGGACTGTTTGCACGTAACCATTCTCGCGTGCAAAATCTACTTGTTCGCTCATGTAGTTTCGCAGTTTGGGATAGGTTTTATAATAGGTATCTATAAGTTCTTTTGATTCAGACCTGCTCAGGTCCGTTTGGTTGCTTAAGCCGAAAGCGGATACGCCATATATGATTCCAAAATTCACGGTTTTGGCATTGCTACGTTGCTCCCGGGTAACTTCTTTCAACGGCACATCAAAAACTTTGGAAGCGGTAGAGGCATGAATGTCCTCTCCGTTTTTAAACGCTTCGATCATGGTGGTTTCTTCACTCAATGCAGCAATGATCCTCAATTCTATTTGGGAATAATCTGCTGCCAGCAAGGTATGGTCCCCATTTCTTGGAACGAATGCTTTACGGACCTGCCTGCCGCGCTCCGTACGGATGGGTATGTTCTGTAAATTGGGGTTATTACTACTCAAACGGCCAGTTGCCGCCACGGTCTGCATATAATCTGTATGCACGCGACCCGTAGAGGGTTCCACCTGTTCTGGCAATGCATCTACATAAGTGCTCTTTAATTTGGAAAGGCCTCTATAATCCAATACATTTTGGATGATTTCATGGTCCTTGGCCAAATAAGATAAAACATCCTCGGCCGTTGAATATTGACCGGTCTTCGTTTTCTTGGGTTTATCCACCAGTTTCAATTTGTCGAACAGAATTTCCCCGAGCTGCTTTGGTGACCCTATATTAAATTCTTCGCCCGCTTCTTCATAAATCTTTTTTTCCAAGTCGGCAATGTCCTTGTTCAGGTCTGCTGATAATGAGTTTAGAAAAGCTTTATCCAGATTGATGCCTTCCAGTTCCATATCCGCCAATACGCGAAGTAATGGAATTTCAATTTCTTTGAAGAGTTTCTCCGTATTGGCTTCCTTAAGTTCTGGTCTAAAATGCTGAGCCAGCTGAAAGGTGATGTCGGCATCCTCAACGGCATATTCCGTTTGTTTATCCAACGGTACATCGCGCATACTCAATTGGTTCTTTCCTTTTTTACCGATAAGTTCGGTAATTGAAATTGGGGTGTAGTTAAGGTAAGTTTCTGCCAGAACATCCATATTATGGCGCATATCCGGGTTTATGAGGTAGTGCGCCAACATGGTGTCGAAGAGTGGCCCCCTTACTTCCACCTTATACTTATTTAGAACTTTAATATCGTATTTTAAATTCTGCCCTATTTTTTCTATTTCCTCCGATTCAAAAAACGGTCGTAGCTCCTCAATTAGCTCCTGCGCGGCTGTTTTTTCTTCAGGAAAGGGGATATAAAATCCTTTTGTGGCCTCCCATGAAAAAGCAATTCCTACGAGTTCCGCAGTTAAGGGGTCCAAGCCCGTGGTTTCGGTATCAAAACAAACCGAGTCTTGTTTCATCAGATTCTGCAGAAAAAGTTTCATGGACATTCCAGGTGCCAAATTTTGGTAGGAGTGGGGTACATCTGCAATTGTCTTTCTGCTGGAGTAATCCTTTATGGTTGCAGGTAAATCCCCATTACTCCCAAAAAGTGAAAATTGACCAGAACCTGCATCCTGTGCCTGTTTTTTAGCGGTGGTGGTGTTCGTGACCTGGGTAGTGGTATCCTCAGTATCCGCTGAAAATAATTTAATAAACTGATCCTTTAACCTTCTAAACTCAAGCTCTTCGAATAGTTCCTGTACCTTTTCAAAATCGGGAATTGATAACTCATAATCGGTCGCATTAAAGGTTACGTCGCAGTAGATACATATGGTCGCCAATTTTTTTGAGAGAATGCCCAATTCCTTGTTATCCTCGATTTTCTCTTTCATTTTGCCCTTGAGCTGGTCTGTATTGGCCAGCAGGTTTTCCATACTGCCAAATTCTTTAATAAATTTCTTCGCCGTTTTGTCACCTACTCCCGGTAAACCGGGGATATTATCACTGGCATCGCCCATCATGCCCAAGTAATCGATAACCTGTTCCGGCCGTTCTACCCCAAATCGTTTTTGCACTTCTGGAATTCCCCATATTTCTATACCGTTGCCCATACGTGCAGGACGGTACATGAATATATTTTCTGAAACCAACTGGCCAAAATCCTTATCAGGGGTAACCATAAAAACTTTGTAATCTTCCTTTTCGGCTTGCTTGGATAAGGTACCAATAATATCATCGGCCTCCCAACCTTCCAAAACTACACTGGGTATATGCATGGCCTTAAGTATATCTTGAATGTAAGGAATGGCTAGGCGTATGGCATCCGGGGTCTCGTCTCGGTTCGCCTTGTAGTCCTCAAACATCTCGGTGCGCTCCACACTGCCACCTTTATCGAAGCAAACGGCCAAATGATCCGGTTTCTCACGTTTAATGACATCGAACAAGGAATTCATAAACCCCATGATGGCAGAGGTGTCCATGCCTTTGGAGTTGATTCTAGGGTTTTTGATCAAGGCATAATAACCACGGAATATCAATGCGTATGCATCTAGTAAGAATAATCTTTTTTGATCTGACATGACTGGATTTTTGAACTACGAATTTAGAGTTACGAAATTGAAATTGCTAAAATTTTGGGCCCGATTGTTAATCTGGAGCATAGAAAAAGGGGATTTCCCATTCTTTTTCTAAATCTTGAGAAACAGTCTTTATTATTTTGAGTTTTTGGAGGCCACTTGACGTATTTTTTAAGTTAACAAACCCGGTAATACCAAATTGGTTCGTTCTATGGTGGTCCGTTTTTAAAAAATCAACGGCCATTACTTCATCATTTAGAATAACGGTAACATTTGATGCATAGCAACTTAAGTTCGCGGACCATCTTTTTTGACGTAATGCATCCGTATTTTTTAAAAACTCTATTTTCGGTATGTCGCAATCTTTGGCCATAACCGCGCTTTCATGGTCTAGTATTGGCACGAAAATATGCAGTGCAGCCTTATTACTAATTTCTTCTTGTATTTCCGGTACCATAAGAAAATTAACTTCTTGGTTATTTTTAGCGTAGTAACTACTGTAAGTCCTACTTATATCATTCTTTTTAGTAGCGGAAAGTAGGTACATGACATTCGACTGAAAAATTTGATAGGTGCCAAGCGTTAATCCGAACACCAACATGAACAGGACACTTTTTACCAAGGCTTTTTTCTTTTTAAAATTTGAGCCGAACACCATTGTTGTCTGTAGGGAATATTTATAAAGCGGACCATAAAATACTTTGGAACCCCATATCATAATATGAAAATACCAGGTTTGGAGTTTAGCATTTCCTTTGAACTTTTTAATATTGGCAATTAATGAAAATAGGGTGACAACGAAATACATGAAACCGAAAAGAATGGCTGGGACAAGCAATACGATTATTGGAACCTGCTCTTTTAGTAAGTTGAAAAGTAGAAGGTAGACGGAACTTAATACGCCACCGTACAAATAAATCAATAGTAACGTGAAAGCAGCGGAAAAGATGACACTGCATATTTCGTCCAGGCTATCTATTGTCTTTGGTAGCTTTGGTAATTTTTCGGACATTTTCTCCGTATATACCTTGGAGTAGGCACTATCCTCAATGCTATAATCTGGGAAAACGGAGTTGAGCCCTACCAGGCCGATCCAATAGGCTCGAAGTCCAAAATGTATTACAAAAAAGGAACCCAGAATACCGAAAGCTATATAGCCTAGGAAGCATATCATGTAACCATAAAAGTATTGTTCTGGAACCAATACGTCAATAAAATAGTCTACAAGCCAGTCCAATAGCTGAAATCCTTTGAAAATTGCGAATATGGAGGCTACAGAAACTAAAAGCTCTGCTTCCCAGCTTTCATCCTTGAGGCGTTGCAGCCAGTTGGTCATCTTTGGGGTGGGATCGGTGTTTTCGTGATTCATACAGAAAGGTGCTATGGGCGTAAAAGATATCCTTTTTTAAACAAACTTGATCTATGACTTAGCGGTGAAATTTAGCAATTGGATTACTAGTTAGGCTACTTTAGAAAATTAATAAACGAACTTTTGGTTTACTGTTTCTTAACCAAATAAAAATTGAAATCAAGCGCTCAAATCCCATATCTGTCAAGTTAAAAATTTTCGAAATCACAAAAAACTTAGCATTGAAAAATCAAAATTCATTCTGTAAGGTAACTCTCCGCAGTATTATCGATATGCCCCTTTTCTGAATACGTCCTGTAGCTGAATCCGGGATGTATGCAGTACCCGCCTGTTTCCCCTTTTTTGTTGATGGCAATGAAGCCTATCTGGAAGTCCTGCCTGTGCTTGTTTTTTTCAATAATACGTTTAATCCCTTCTTCACAGGCCTCTTGGGGCGATTTTCCCTGTCGCATCAATTCTACAATTAGGAAACTACCAACAGTGCGCACGACCTCTTCACCAACACCTGTGGCGGTTGCCCCACCAATTTCGTTGTCTACAAAAAGGCCCGCCCCTACAATTGGGGAGTCGCCAATGCGGCCGGCCATTTTATAGGCCATGCCACTTGTAGTGCAGGCACCTGCTATATCACCGTTTGCATCTATGGCCAGCATACCGATCGTATCATGGTTCTCTATATTGATGATTGGTTTGTACTGTGAGGTCTTCTTCCATTCCAACCAATCCTGTTTCGACTTCTCGGTGAGAAGTTCCGTTTTTTCGAACCCCATTTCATAGGCAAATTGTTCAGCGCCCTTACCTGCCAACATTACATGAGGGGTCTCTTCCATGACCTTGCGGGCTACCGAAATGGGATTTGCAATATTTTGAAGCGCTAAAACAGCACCACAATTTCCATCCTTATCCATGATACATGCATCTAGAGATACATTGCCATCTCGGTCTGGCCTTCCACCCACACCCACTGTAGTATTGTTTATATCGTTCTCCTCAACCATGACCCCTTGGTGTACTGCATCCAATGCATTTCCTCCAGTATTTAGTACTTGCCATGCCTTTGCTGTCGCATTTTCAAAATTCCAAGTGCAAATGGCTATAGGGATGGTCGCTTCCATAGCTATTTTACTTTTCGAATTTAACGGGTAGTGTTCGTTGTTAGCGGCTAAAATGGGAATGGAAACGATACCCGCAGCCATAGTGGTGGAATTTCTAAGAAACTTTCTTCTTTTCATGGGTTGGGTTCTTTACTTTTAGGAGGTTAAATATAAGGATATGCTGGTAGAAGTTTGTGCAAATTCCCTTGAATCAGCTTTGGTTGCAGAACGTGCCGGAGCGCATAGAATTGAGCTTTGCGCAGAGCTTGCTGTTGGGGGCATTACCCCTTCCTACGGTTTATTGAAGTCGGTTCTGGATAGAGTTTCGCTACCGGTACATGTGTTGATAAGGCCTCGAAGTGGTGATTTTACATATTCCGATGCCGAATTGGACATTATGCTGGAAGATATAGCCTGTTGTCTCGATTTGGGTGCGGCAGGCATCGTATCCGGAATTTTGCACAAAGATTTCTCCTTGGATGTAAAACGTACGGGTAGGCTGATAAATGCGACCAAGAATTTAAAATTTACCTTTCACAGGGCGTTCGATTGGATAAAAGACCCCTTAAATGCCCTCGCGGACCTGAATAATCTTGGGGTGGATATCATTTTAACTTCGGGGCAACAATCTAGGGCAGAGGAAGGAATCTCCTTGCTGAAAGAGTTGCAAAAGAGTACCTCTAAATTACAAATTATGCCGGGGTCAGGAATCAATTCGGCCAATGCGTTGCTCTTCAAGGAATCCGGGTTTAGTGCCATACATTTATCGGGTACGCGCTTGATAAAACAATTGGATGTACAGCCCCGGGTGAAAATGAATTCTTATCGTCTGTTGAGCGATGACCATGTGCCCATTACCCAGTATGATGCCATAACCGGCGTTGTCAACAAGGTTAAATAAAATGCAAATGAGCCTGTATACCATTTCTTTACGGATATCTTTGTAAAAAATTAATTATGTTGCGTTGGATTTTTTTTACATTGGTTTATTTAGCGGTTGGCCTTTATGTACTACAAGCCTTAAAAACGATTGCTAAACAACCTTGGTGGTCCTACTTGTATATTCTCGTTTCCTTGGGTGTAATGGTCAATTTTATATACCAGTTTACGGTAGGGGAGGAGACCGGTAGGGTGCTGAGTATCTCTAAAAGTTATGCGTTCGGGCTTTTGTTGACCATACTCACATTCAATACCATTACCATTATTTTTTTATTTTCCGAAGACATGTTCAGAATTGTGGTCGGGTTGTATCAGAAATTCTTTGGTGCGGATAAGGATTTCAGTCTCCCGGCCCGCAGGCGTTTTTTAAGCCTTATCGCTCTAGGTGTGGCCGCCGTACCTTTTGGTGCCTTGCTCTATGGAATGTATAAGGGGAAGTATAATTTTAAGGTCCTTAAATATGATTTGGAATTCGATGATTTGCCAGATGGTTTCGATGGCTATCAGATTACCCAGATTTCAGATATCCATAGTGGTAGTTTCGATGATCGAAAAATGATCGAGTACGGTATAGACCTTATTAATGAACAAAAGAGCGACGTTCTCTTGTTTACGGGCGATATGGTAAACAATATGACCTCGGAAATGCTTCCTTGGGCAGACCTTTTCGCCTCCTTGGAGGCAAAAGACGGTAAATATTCCATTCTTGGAAATCATGATTATGGGGATTATATACCTTGGGAAACGGAGCAGGCCAAGCAACAGAACTTGGAAGATCTTAAAAGCTTGCAAAAACAAATGGGGTTTGATCTATTGTTGAACGAGCATAGGTATTTACAAAAAGGAGCAGATAAAATTGCCTTGGTGGGGGTCGAGAATTGGGGTAAAGGCGGCTTTAAAAAAGCAGGAGATTTACAAAAGGCTGCTTCGCAGATTCAAGAAAACGATTTTAAGATATTGATGAGCCACGATCCGTCTCATTGGGAAATGGAAGTCATCAACGATCCGTACCATTATCATTTAACCCTTAGCGGTCATACCCATGGCATGCAATTTGGTATCGAAATACCCGGGTGGATCAAGTGGAGTCCCGTAAAATGGCGGTATCCATATTGGGCTGGGATTTATAAGGAATTGGGCCAGTTTATTAACGTAAATAGGGGTTTTGGATTTTTAGGGTATCCGGGCAGAGTAGGTATTTGGCCAGAAATTACCGTAATTACTTTGCGCAAAAAGGCATTAACATGATTTTAACCCTGTTACAGGCTTACAAAAATTTTGCCAAGGCTAGTATTTTAACAATTTTTATTACATTTGGATAACCTAGTAAAGCAGTACATATGTCCAAATTTGGTGAGCTTATAGATTTAAAGGTACCGGTTCTTCTGGATTTTTATGCCGAATGGAATGAACAGTCTACAGCAATGCATCCAGTACTTAGGGATGTGGCCGCAGCTTTAGGAGATAAAGGAAAGGTGATCAAGATTGATGTGGATAAGAATAAGGAACTTTCACAAGCCCTGCGCGTTAAAGGTTTGCCTACCCTAATGATTTACAAAAAGGGAGAAATGGTATGGCGACAAAGCGGAGAACAGGATGCAAATACCCTTATCGGTATTTTGAAAGAATACGTCTAAGCGTAAAATAGTATTGCTTATTTACGTTTACAGAATACCAAAACTACTTCGCAGCGTTCTTAATTATTATTCTACCCTAATTTTTAATAGACTAACGTCCAATAAATTAGGACACTATCTATTCTATTAAATACATTACTGTTCAACCGGCATGCCAATGGTATCCTGTAAGATATCTGTTTTTGTATTATCTGGTGAAATAGTATCGGAAATCGGCAGCGTATCAATAATATCCGGATTACCTTCAAAAGCGCCATCCGGTAATTCCAAATCATCTTCGTCTTTATAGAAATGTTGAAATTTGTCAATGTATTCATTGAAAATCAAGGTCTCTTTCTCCGCCATATCTTCCGTATCGTTTGCTATGACCGTATCAATATTTCTACGGTACGCCTCCATATCGGCTATAATATCATCTATGTGGCTGTATTGCTCGTCCAAACTGGTAGATGCATAATATTCCAACCGTTCCTGGTAGGTTTTTTTCAGGATTTCAAAAAGTGCACGGGCTTCTTGCGTTTCGCCCACTTTATAATAGCCGTCTACAAAAGGCTCCACAAGCGTATAGTACCCAAAACGCTCAACGGGCATATTGCTCAAGGAAATCTCAATGATATCCTTGGCTTTATCCATTTTATTCTCTTTGATCAGGGCTTCCATCAACCGGGCAAGATTTCCTCTAAACGATACGCTTTGTATGCGTGTTTGAGTATCTAGGTAAATATCTGGATCGCCAGAATTGCCCCAGTCCCATTTTTTGACGATATCGTACATCAACTCGGTGTCAATACGGCCCAGTTCAAAGGAATTGGGTCTTTCCGTACGAATGGGAACCAATTTATAGGCCAATCCATCTAATTGTAAATAGTCTTTCATCCAAAGGTATTCCGAATCGTCAAAACTACCTCCTGAAAAATATAGGGGCCTTTTCCAATCGTTATTGGCCAAAATATCCAACATCATCATGCTTTTTTTGGTGATTGCGCCTGGCAGGTCGATATCTATATAATCCACGATCAGGTCTGCATCCGCTTCTTTTACGAGACCGCTGCTAAGCACATTTTGCTTGTTTACCGGTACCCTTATCTTTTTTGTGGGGTAGTAGACCATATTTTGGGTGTCCTCGGAATATTGGCTAAGGTCTGCACCATTCTGCTCAAACAGGTATTTAAGCTTCGTGCGCGGCTTATCGCTATCGATCCAATTAATAAAATCCTTAATTGGCCATCTGTTTTCTGTAATTCCTTGATGGTATAAAACATCACGTGAGCCCAAACGATACTTTTCATGGCTTATCTGCGAAGGAATAGGGTCGCTCTCGTACGCCTTTTTCTTCATTTGGTCCACATACCAGTCCGTTTCAAAAAGGCTTGTACATACAATGCGGACATCCGTCCTATATTTCTCAATTTCCTGCGCGTACCAAATAGGGAAGGTATCATTATCCCCAATGGTAAAAAGTATTGCCCCAACATCTTCCTGACAGGAATCCAAGTAGGCCTTTGCGGTGGAATTTGCGGTAAATCTGTTGGAACGGTCGTGGTCGTCCCAATTCTGGACGGCCATAACGGTGGGTACGGCGAGTAAGCAGACTACTACGACTACCGGAGCCAAAATTTTTGGGGTTATCCAATCCTTAAACCCGTCATAGATACCGTAAACGCCCAAGCCGATCCATAAGGCAAAAATGTAGAAGGAACCCACTAAAGAATAATCACGCTCCCTAGGTTGAAAAATACCCGGATTGGTATAAAATTGAATGGCCAGACCTGTAAAAAGGAAGAATACCAACAATACCCAAAACTGTTTTTTGTTCTTTGAAAATTGAAAAACGATGCCTATGATTCCTAATAGAAAGGGCAAAAAGAAATAGGTATTTCTACCGGGATTGTTTTTAATATCGGTAGGTAGATTGTCTTGACTGCCCAAACGCCAGCTATCTAAAAAATTAATTCCACTCAACCAATTTCCGTTATCGTTATAGCGTCCTTGCACGTCGTTCTGTTTTCCGACAAAATTCCACATAAAGTAGCGCAGGTACATGTAATTGAACTGAAACTCGATCATGTATCTAACATTGTCCCAAATGGTGGGAGGCTCCACTTCTATATAATCACTGAACCGTTTTAAGAAGCTAATGTATTGGTCAGCGTCTATCTCCCCATTTTCAAATCCGATTTTTACTTGGTTTGCAGCCTCCCTCAATTCTTGGTTGGGCTGGGTAATCTTAAAATCGAGCGCGCCAAAATACCGCATATAGTTTTCGGCGTTTTGTGAACTCCACATTCTGGGCAATAGACCTTGATGCTTCGGATTTGGGCCCTGTACAGAATTTTTGTATTTATTGACAATGATGTATTTGCCCAAGGTGTAGTCTTTCTCGTATTTGGGCTTGCCATCTTGATCTTCACCGGGCGCGGCGAACATATCGGAATAATAGGTGCCGTAGACAGGACTGTCCACTCCGGGATACTGTTCCCTATTGTAATAGGCCAAAAGTGCCCTTGCATCTTCTGGATTGTTCTCATTGATAACCACGTTTGCATTTGCCCGTATAGGAAGCATAAGCCACGAGGAGAATCCAAGGAAAAGGAACATAAGGCACAATACGATAGTATTGCCGGTCCTGTAATTGTGTTTGCGTGTATAATTCAGCCCAAAATAAAACGCGGCAATAAACAGAAGGCCAATTATAATAGATCCGGAGTTGAAGGGTAATCCAATACTATTTATAAAGAATACTTCTCCCCAACCAAATAGTTGAAGCACGTAGGTTAACGAGAATTTATAGACTAACATTAAAATAGCGATAACCGCAATGTTGGCTAATAGGAAATTTTTGACCGTAGTTTTTTTATAGGTTTTAAAATAGTACAACAATCCGATGGATGGTATGGCCAAGAAGCCCATAAACTGTATCCCGAAGGTAAGCCCAATGACAAAGGAGATTAAAATAATCCATCGATTGCCCCTTGGGTCTTCAAGGTTATCGGTCCATTTGAGGCCCAACCATAATAATAATGCCATAATAAAACTTGCCATGGCATAGACTTCCGTTTCTACGGCGTTGAACCAAAAACTATCCGAATAGGTAAAGGCCAAAGACCCCACGATACCACTTCCGAAGACGGCAATTGCTTTACTATTGGTAAGCGGACCATCTTTCTTAATTAGTTTTCTGGTGATATTGGTTATGGTCCAGAACATGAACAAAATAGTGAACGCACTAGAAACCCCTGAGACTAGGTTGACCATCATGGCAACCTTATTAGGTTCAAAGGCGAACATGGAGAAAAATGCACCGATCATTTGCAGTAATGGCGCCCCGGGTGGGTGCCCTACTTGTAATTTAGCGGCCGTTGCAATGTATTCCCCGGCATCCCAAAAACTATTGGTGGGCTCAACGGTAATATAGTATGTGATTAGGGCTATGAAAAATACGGACCATCCCAATAGGGTGTCCCACTTATGGTAGTTCTTTGAAAACATGAAACTTCGGTTAAACCTAAGTGGCGAATTTACTAATTAATATAGAGAAGCCTATACATTTTTTATAAACCTTTAACACCCGTGAATGGTGAATTATTTAAATTATTACCCTAAAAAATATTTGGTGAAACCAAACTTTGTTTTAAATTTGCACCCTCTTATAAGGTATTGGCCCATGGTGTAATGGTAACACTCCGGTTTTTGGTACCGTCATTCAAGGTTCGAGTCCTTGTGGGCCAACAAGTAAGATAAGAAAGTCCCAATGTCAATTTGATGTTGGGATTTTTGTTTTCATGGGATGCGTATGGCTGAAAATAACGTAATCAAGGATTTCGTTGCACGTGCTTTGAGCGTTTCATGTCTCTGTTAATTCATGTGAAAAGGATTATATCTATTGGACGATTTTTATACTTTTAATCGGATTACGTTATTAATTCGTCGGAAAAGAAACCTTTTCGTTCTGGGGAATTCTTACTTTAGCGCCATATTTATGCAATCTTATGAACCAGTCCCTTAAAATATGGAAAATCCTCTTAGTAGTAGTTTTTATCGGCTTTGGAATTGGCTTTTATTTACAGGATTTGAAACACGAAGAAAGTACTACGCATGCCTGGAAAGCCAACCGCTTTAATTTGGAGCGCTTTAATAAGATAATGGAGTATAACAATAAAATGAACTCCAACAACTGGCGTATGATGCAGGATAGCATTGACCAACAGTTAGATACCTTGATGATTTTGCGTTTTAGAAAAGAGGTGGACAGTTTAAACGAAGAACAGTCTCACGCGCAGGCCGAACAATTGGAAGTGCAAGCTTCGTATATTCCCTAATTAAGAACACTATATTTTAGCTTTCCAGAAAACTCCTTTAAAAGGTTCTTAAGGGTTGGTTAAATTCCATATTGGTTGCTGTGGATTTTCTCCCGGATAGTTTTTTATCATTAGTTGGATTGTTCGACTGTGCTACTAATTTTTTGTTGCGTTTCATAACCCGGCACCTACGCGAGTAAAGGATTCAAGGCTGATTTTGTGTAAACTTCAGCACAAATGGCATACTAGACGCTGTTGTATTTATCGTTTGGAACTGAGCTATCGGGTTAAGGTTAAAAATTACGAATTCAAGTTGTTGCTTTAGTCATCTATTATCCAATTAGCTACAATTCATGTAAGTTCGATTTTGGAGTATCGTTTGCTACACGAACTAAATGAGGGAATGGTTCTGAAAACCTTATGTATTTTAATTGTGTGTAGTTTAGGAAGTCCTAACCTATTGTAGGAAATTAAAATTATTGTATATTTGCACTGCTGAAAGGATATAAAAGTATTCATGAGGGGACATATAGTCCCCTCTTTTATTACTTATTATTTATGTTAAAAGAGAAAGTAAAACAATTGTTGGAACAAGGTCTAGAAGAGGATCCTTCCCTTTTTTTAATTGATTTTACTATGGGGGCGGATAACAGTATCCATGTTGTAATCGACGGCGATCATGGTGTAACGGTGAGCGATTGTATCAAGATAAGCAGGGCTATAGAGCATAATTTGGACCGCGAGGAACACGACTTTTCGTTAGAGGTGGCCTCTGCCGGGGCTACGGCGCCACTTGTGCTGCCACGCCAATATCTTAAAAATATTGGAAGAAAACTTGAAGTGAGTACAGCGGAGGACAAGTATGAGGGTAATCTTACCGCAGTTAATGAAAATTCCATCGTTTTGGAATGGAAGGCAAGGGAGCCTAAGCCTGTAGGTAAAGGAAAGGTGACCGTGCAGAAAAAAGAAGAATTAATTTTTTCGGATATTATTAAAGCAAAAGTTGTATTAAAATTTTAATTATAAGCACCAATGGAAAATATTGCGTTAATTGAATCTTTCTCAGAGTTTAAGGACGATAAGTTCATAGACAGGGTAACATTAATGGCCATTTTGGAAGATGTTTTCAGAAATGCATTAAAGAAGAAGTTTGGTTCAGATGATAACTTTGATATCATTATCAATCCAGATAAAGGGGATTTAGAGATTTGGCGTAACCGCGTTGTTGTAAATGACGGTGAAGTAGAGGAGCCAAACGAGGAGATATCTTTATCCGAGGCGCGCAAGATCGAGCCAGATTTTGAGGTTGGTGAAGATGTATCCGAAGAGGTCAAGTTGATAAATTTGGGAAGAAGGGCTATTTTGGCATTACGCCAAAACCTTATTTCAAAGATTCATGAACATGATAATACAACTATTTACAAGCACTTTAAGGATCTGGAAGGTGAAATTTATACTGCAGAAGTGCATCATATTCGCCATAAGGCTATAATTTTGTTGGATGACGAGGGTAACGAAATCATCCTTCCCAAGGATCGTCAAATACCATCAGACTTTTTCCGCAAAGGGGATAATGTTAGGGGTATTATAGAAAGTGTTGAGTTGAAAGGAGCAAAACCTACCATTATAATGTCCAGGAGCTCCCCTAAATTTTTGGAACAATTATTTTTCCAAGAGATTCCGGAAGTATTCGATGGTTTAATTACGGTTAAAAAAGCAGTACGTATTCCTGGGGAAAAAGCAAAAGTTGCAGTGGACTCCTATGATGACCGTATTGATCCCGTTGGCGCCTGTGTGGGCATGAAGGGTTCAAGAATACACGGTATTGTTCGGGAATTGGGCAATGAGAATATTGACGTAATCAACTGGACTTCCAATCCACAGTTGTTAGTGACCAGGGCTTTGAGTCCTGCACGTGTATCTTCTGTTAAGTTGAACGATGAGAAAATGACGGCGCAGGTATATCTAAAGCCGGAGGAGGTTTCAAAAGCCATCGGTAGGGGAGGCCATAACATTAGATTGGCGGGTCAATTAACTGGTTATGAAATAGATGTGTTCCGTGAAGGTGTGGAGGAAGATGTGGAACTATCTGAATTTTCAGATGAAATCGATGCTTGGATTATCGAGGAGTTCAAGAAAATTGGAATGGATACAGCGCGTAGCGTCTTGGAACAGGACGTTAATGATTTGGTGAAACGTACAGATTTGGAAGAGGAAACTATTTTGGAAGTTGTGCGAATCCTAAAAGAAGAATTAGAAGATTAGCTATATATTAGCACTTAAATAAAAGAACGGGATCAGTATTTATGGCAGATAATGCGAAAATAAGGCTTAATAAAGTTCTTCGTGAGCTTAACATTTCCTTGGATAGGGCAGTGGACTTTCTTACGAGCAAAGGACATGATGTGGATGCAAGGCCTACCACCAAAATTTCCGATGATGTTTACCAGGTTTTGTTGGACGAGTTTCAGACCGACAAGAGCAAGAAGGTGGCGTCGAAGGAAGTTGGTGAGGAAAAGCGAAAGGAAAAGGAGGCGATACGTGTTCAATTGGAAAAAGAACAGGAAGAGCGTCGCCTTGCCCGTGAACGAAGAAATACTGATGCCGAGGAAAAAACCCTAGTAGGCAAAGTAGAACTTTCCGGACCCAAGATGGTAGGGAAAATTGACCTTAGTCCTAAGAAGAAAAAAGAAGAGCCGGCGAAGGAGGAAGCTCCCAAGGAGGAAGTAAAACCTACGCCAGTAGTTGAAACTCCAAAAGTGGAGGATACCCCTAAGGAGGTGCCAACGGCTGAGAAGGAAGAGGTTAAGAAAGAGGAGGTTAAGAAAGAACCGGCCAAAAAGGAGGAGGCTGCGAAGGCTGAGAGCGATGAGCCTGAAACCATTGAAACGCAGTACAAAAAGCTTTCTGGACCAAAAATAGCAGGCGAAAAAATTGACCTTAGTAAGTTTGAAAAGCCTAAGAAAAAGAAAGAGGAGAAGAAGCCTGCAGACAAAACGGACCGTAAAAAGAGACGGCGACGTATCGTTACCAAAAATACTTCAGGACCGGGTCAAAGCAGAACTTCCAGTTCTCCAGGAGATCGTAAAGGTCGAGGCAGGTTCGCCACCGTTAATAAAGTGGAGCCCACTGAAGAGGATGTACAAAAGCAAGTACGTGAAACCCTCGAAAAATTGCAGGGTAAATCCAAAAAAGGGAAGGGCGCAAAATATAGAAGAAGCAAGCGAGACCAGCACCGTGAGCAAACGGAGAAGGATCTTGAACAACAGGAGTTGGAAAACAAAATCCTTAAAGTAACAGAATTTGTTACTGCAAGTGAGGTTGCTACGATGATGGACGTTTCCACGACAGAGATTATTTCTGCCTGTATGTCATTGGGGATAATGGTAACCATGAATCAGCGTTTAGACGCAGAAACCTTGTCGATTGTTGCCGATGAGTTTGGTTATGAAGTAGATTTCGTTACTGCGGATATTGATGAAAGTATCGTTGAGGAGAAAGATGCACCTGAGGATTTAAAACCTAGGGCACCAATCGTAACGGTAATGGGTCACGTAGACCACGGTAAAACATCTTTACTGGATTACATTCGTGAAGAAAACGTTATCGCTGGCGAGAGTGGTGGTATTACCCAGCACATTGGTGCCTACGGGGTAACACTTGAAAATGGAGAGCGGATCGCTTTCTTGGATACACCGGGTCACGAAGCGTTTACCGCGATGCGTGCCAGGGGTGCCCAAGTAACCGATATTGCAATTATTGTTGTGGCGGCGGATGATGATATCATGCCCCAAACCAAGGAGGCTATCAGCCACGCGCAAGCTGCGGGTGTCCCTATAGTTTTCGCGATAAATAAAATTGATAAACCAACGGCCAATCCTGATAAAATTAAGGAAGGACTTGCGCAAATGAACCTTTTGGTTGAGGATTGGGGCGGTAAAATTCAATCGCACGATATTTCGGCCAAAACGGGAACTGGAGTCAAGGAATTGTTGGAAAAGGTGTTGTTGGAGGCTGAGATATTGGAACTGAAGGCTAATCCTAATAAGTTGGCTACAGGAACTGTGGTAGAAGCTTTTCTTGATAAAGGAAAAGGGTATGTGTCCACAATTCTTGTACAGGCAGGTACGCTAAAAATAGGGGATTACGTATTGGCAGGCACCACAAGTGGTAAAATCAAGGCCATGCAGGATGAACGGGGTAAGACCGTGACCGAAGTAGGTCCTTCAAGGCCAATATCTATATTAGGTCTTGATGGCGCGCCACAGGCCGGGGATAAGTTCTATGTTTTGGAAGATGAACGCGAAGCAAAACAGATTGCCTCAAGAAGGTCGCAATTGCAACGAGAGCAATCCGTTAGAACGCAACGTCATATTACGCTGGATGAGATTGGAAGAAGAATCGCTTTAGGGGAATTCAAAGAACTTAATATTATCCTCAAAGGGGATGTTGATGGTTCCGTGGAGGCACTTACAGATTCGTTCCAGAAACTTTCTACAGACGAGATCCAAGTCAACATTATACACAAGGCGGTTGGTCCTATCACGGAATCCGACGTACTGCTTGCTTCGGCTTCAGATGCGGTAATTATTGGATTTAATGTTAGACCAATGGGCAATGCCAAGACCATAGCGGAGAAAGAGGAAATAGATATCCGTATGTATTCGATTATCTACGATGCTATCAATGACCTTAAGGATGCTATGGAGGGAATGTTGTCTCCGGAAATGAAAGAGGAAATTACGGGTACTGCGGAAATACGCGAAACCTTCAAGATCTCCAAAGTTGGTACGATTGCAGGGTGTATGGTAACCAGCGGTAAAATCTTTAGAAACTCCAACATTCGCCTTATACGGGATGGTGTAGTAATCTACACGGGAACGCTCTCGTCGCTAAAACGATTCAAGGACGATGTAAAAGAGGTTTCAAAAGGGTATGACTGTGGGCTTCAAATTAAGAACTACAATGATATCAATGAAGGCGATATCGTGGAAGCATTCCAAGAGGTAGCCGTAAAAAAGAAGTTAAAATCTAAATAAATAAGATTTCTTGAAAAGAGATGGATAAAAAAAATCGACCTACTTGGTCGATTTTTTTGGTTTTAATAGCATGGCTTCAGGATACTTTATGCGCACTTCATTAAACTTTCGTTCCGCGTCCAATTTTGAGCTAAATCTACCCACCCGAACTCTGTAGGTAGGGGAGTCAAAATCAATTTTGGCCGGGAGGTCCGGAAAATCTTGCTCAACGTCCGCTTTAATGCCCTGGGCCTTGGCATAATCACCGAATCCTACTTGAATGCGGTAATAATCGCCATTGCTTAAGGCCGACTTGTATATTTCGAGTAATTTTTCTATTTTTTCATCTTGTTGAATGTTCACTTGGGCGCTCTGGGAGTAACCAAAATGGGCGAAACATGCTAGAAGTACTATAGTGCTTATCGTTCTCATGACCTACTTTAGCGTTTTAGTTTTAGTAAAAGCAAAAGTAAAATATTAAGGATCAAACAAATAAATCCGTGCTTATTTAGAACATTTCTAAATTGTAGATTATAAATACATTAACATTTTTCAAATAAAGTCTATGTCGTATTTTTGTACCCGATTTAGGCATTTATTGGGTTTTAAATTGAATTGTAAAAGACCAAAATTTTGCCAAGATTCCGATAGAAATATTCGATATATGAAAAAGGTTCCATACCGAAATCAGTTTTCTAAAATTTTAGGATTTTCCTTATTTGTTTCCTTGTTTTTTTCAGTTTCACTTATTGCGCAGGAAGATGCGGCTGCTGAAGCCGAGACGGCGGAAGTTGCGTCCAGTACCGAAACTGCTGGCAGTGGTGATGCTGCGAATGGAAAGTCATTGTTTAATCAAAATTGCGCGGCTTGTCATGCGTTGAACCGCAAAATGACCGGTCCGGCACTGGCCAATGTTGAAAGTAGGCTGCAGGAAGAGGAAGGCTTGGGCAAGGAGTGGTTGTACAGCTGGATCAAGAACAGCCAAGGATTGATCAAATCCGGGGATGCGTACGCCAATGAAATTTATGCAGAATACAACCAAGCGGCGATGACCGCTTTCCCTACGCTCTCAAACGAGGATATAGATGATATTTTGGCCTATACTGCAGAACCGCCATCTGCGCCGCCTGCAGCAGCGGCTGGAACCGCGGAAGTTGTTGCAGGAGGAGCTTCGGGTGGGTCCGGGGTTTCCAATGAAATCATTCTAGGAGCGCTGGTTCTGGTCTTTGGTCTTTTGGTAGTAATGCTTTTGTTGGTGAACAAAACTCTGCAAAGAATTGCCTTGGCGAACGGCATAGTGGTTGAAAAGGAAAAAGCGGAGAAACGCACACCAATTTGGAAAGCTTTCGCCCAGAATCAATTTTTGGTTTTGGTAACTGCCATTTTCTTTTTATTGGGCAGCGCATACTTCGCCTATGGTTGGATGATGCAGATTGGTGTGGATCAGGGTTATGCCCCAATTCAACCTATTCATTACTCCCATAAAATCCATGCGGGCGCCAATAAGATTGAATGTAAGTACTGCCACTCTTCGGCTAGGGTTTCGAAACATTCCGGGATTCCATCCCTGAACGTTTGTATGAATTGTCATAAATCTATTTATGAATATACCGGTAATCCAGAAGGTCCTTCCCAAGAAGATATCGAGAATGGGTATACCAATGAATTCTACACCGGTGAAATAAAGAAATTATACAAGGCAGTGGGTTGGGACGAAACGAATCAAAAATATACAGGTGAAAGTCAACCTGTAGAGTGGGTAAGAATCCATAACCTGCCAGATTTCGCTTATTTCAATCACTCGCAGCATGTTTCCGTTGCCGGCATCGAATGTCAGACCTGTCATGGTCCTGTAGAGGAAATGGAAATTATGTACCAGTATTCCTCGTTGACCATGGGATGGTGTATTAATTGTCACCGTGAAACCAATGTTAAGGTCGAGGGTAATGAGTACTACGAAAAAATACATGCCGAGCTTTCCAAGAAGTATGGTGTTGAGAATTTGACAGCGGCTCAAATGGGCGGACTGGAATGTGGAAAGTGTCACTATTAATAATAATTAAAAGAAGCTAATTACAGATAAGACGTATGGCATCAAACAAAAAATATTGGAAGAACGAAGCGGAGTTAAATCCAGAGGATTCCATTGTTGAGGCGCTGAGGCAGAATGAATTTGTAGAGCAGATTCCTGTTGACGATTTCTTGGGCGATAAGGAGACCTTGTCCTCTACGAATACGAATCGAAGGGATTTCTTGAAATATGTTGGTTTTAGTACGGCTGCAGCTTCTTTAGCAGCGTGTGAAGGTCCGGTTATTAAATCGATACCTTACGTAGTGCTCCCAGAAAATATAGTTCCCGGAGTAGCCAATTATTACGCAACTACGATTGCGAATGGTTTTGACTTTGGTAGTATTTTGATAAAGACCCGTGAAGGGCGTCCAATTAAAGTGGAGAACAATACCATGGCCAAAGTTGGTGGTGGTGCCAATGCAAGAGTGCAGGCTTCTGTTCTTTCTTTGTATGATAGTACCAGGTTACAAGGGCCGTTGGCCAATGGTGAGCCTGTTGAATGGGATGTATTGAACGCTACCGTAAAATCGAAGATGGGCAGCCTTAAAGGCGGAGCAAAGAAAATAGCCTTTCTTACGCAGACCTATGCGAGTCCGTCTACAGACCGTTTATTTTCAGAGCTGACTGCTGCCAACGAAAACGTTATGCACGTCACCTATGATGCAATTTCCGAAGACACGGCAATATCGGCTTATGAAAATAGGTATGGTGAGCGTGCCATGGCCGATTATAATTTTGAGAAAGCAGGTTTGATCGTTTCTTTCGGGGCGGACTTCCTAGCCGATTGGCAAGGTGGTGGCTATGATTCTGGTTATTCAAAAGGACGTGTGCCAAAGAACGGTAAAATGTCCCGTCACGTACAATTAGAGGCAAACATGTCCTTAACAGGGGCGAATGCCGATAAGCGTATCGCATTAAAGCCAAGCGCACAGAAAGTTATTCTAGCGAAGCTTTATGGTAAGTTGAACGGAACATCCGTTGGTGGAAATACATCGGAGTACGATGCAGTCGTAGACATGATGGCCACCGAAATAAAAATGGCCGGTTCTGATGCAGTAGTGGTTACCGGACTTGATGACGTAAACGCACAAGCCGTAGTATTGGCCATAAATGAGATGTTGGGCAGTAAGGCTTTTGATGCCGCCGCTCCAAGGTATACAAGACAAGGAAATGTAAAGGCCGTCAATGGATTGATTGCCGATATGAAAGCGGGTAGAATTGGTATGTTGATTATGGATGGTGTTAATCCGCTATATTCATTGCCTAATGCCGCCGATTTTAAGGAAGGTCTTGAAAAAGTAGACGTTTCGCTAGCTTTTTCCACGAATTGGAATGAGACTACAGAGTCCGTACAGTATGTAGCTGCTTGCAACCATTATTTGGAATCATGGGGAGACGCACAGATCAAGAAGGGTCATTACAGTTTAATGCAGCCTGCCATAAAGGAATTGTTTGATACGAAGCAATTTCAAAGTGCCGTTTTAGAGTGGATGGGCAGTGAGCAAACATATTACGAGTTTATTAGGGACACTTGGTCCGCTTCCATATTGAACGGGGCTAAGTGGAACCAGGCTTTGCAAGACGGTGTTTTTAGTGCAGAGACCATGATGGTGGATGCTGAGGGTACTGCACAGGAAATGGTTGCAAGTGAAGATGCCGCCGCTACCGCTACCAATGAAGCTTCTGGAGTTGTCCCAATAGCATCGGCAGTACGTAATTTAGCGAATACCACCGGTGATGGAATGGAGCTTACCTTGTACTCTAAAGTAGGGATGGGTGATGGTCAACAGGCCAATAATCCATGGTTACAGGAATTCCCTGATCCTATTACTAGGGTTTCATGGGATAACTATGTTACGATCTCTAAAGCTGATGCGGAAGCATTGGGCGTGGAGAATGTAAATGTGGCCAATGGCGGAATGGATGGTAACTATGTAAAGCTTACCGTTAATGGTGTAAGTTTGGAAAAAGTACCTGTAGTGGTGCAACCGGGTCAAGCAAAAGGTTCTTTAGGATTATCTTTTGGTTATGGCAAAAAAGTAGGACTAAAAGAGGCTATGCAAACCGGTGTCAATGCTTTTCCATTGTACAACGGGTTCCAGTCAAATCAGCCAGTTACGGTTGAAAAAGCTACAGGGAACCACGAGTTTGCGTGTATACAATTGCATAAAACCCTAATGGGGAGAGGGGATATTATCAAGGAAACTACCTTGGAAATATTCAACACAAAAAATAATGCCGAATGGAATGAAATTCCTGTAGTTTCTTTGGACCACCAAGAGGTTCCTGCTACAACGGTAGATTTATGGGATGGTTTTGACCGTTCCATTGGGCATCACTTTAATATGTCCATTGATTTAAATGCCTGTACAGGATGTGGGGCTTGTGTTATAGCGTGCCATGCAGAAAATAACGTACCTGTTGTTGGTAAGGCTGAAGTAAGGAAATCTAGGGATATGCACTGGTTGCGTATTGATAGGTACTATTCTTCGGAAGATACCTTTGAGCAGGATGACACCAAAAAAGAGGAGTTTGATGGTTTAACGGGTGATAGGGGATCCCTTAGTGGATTTGGTGAGTTGGAGGACCCATCTGAGAATCCGCAAGTGGCTTTCCAACCTGTAATGTGCCAGCACTGTAACCATGCGCCATGTGAAACTGTTTGTCCTGTAGGTGCTCCCGTACATGGAAGACAGGGTCAAAGTCAAATGATATACAACAGATGTGTGGGTACACGGTATTGTGCAAACAACTGTCCTTATAAAGTACGTCGATTCAACTGGTTCTTGTATAATAACAATGACGAGTTTGATTTCCATATGAATAATGATTTGGGTAAAATGGTATTGAACCCAGATGTTAATGTTCGATCAAGAGGGGTTATTGAAAAATGTTCATTGTGTATGCAAAAAACACAAAAGACTATTTTGGACGCCAAGAGAGACGGCCGTCTTATTCAGGATGGTGAGTTCCAAACGGCTTGTTCGTCTGCATGTAGCAACGGAGCCATTGTGTTTGGAGATATCAATGACGAAAAGAGTAAAGTGGCTGAACTTAAGGAAAGTGACCGCATGTACCATTTATTGGAGCATGTTGGAACAAAGCCAAATGTGTTCTACCATGTAAAGGTTAGGAATACCAACGAAGCGTAAACAATACTAGAAAGTAATTATAACAAAAGTCTATGGCGTCGCATTACGAAGCACCTATACGAAAACCCCTAGTAATTGGAGACAAGGGCTACCACGATGTAACCGTGGATATAGCCGCTCCTGTTGAAGGAAGAGCGAATAAGCATTGGTGGATAGTTTTTTCCATTGCCTTAGTGGCATTTCTTTGGGGAGTTGGTTGTATAATTTATACGATTTCTACCGGTATCGGGACTTGGGGTCTTAATAAAACGGTTAACTGGGCTTGGGATATTACCAACTTCGTTTGGTGGGTAGGTATTGGTCATGCCGGTACGCTAATTTCCGCGGTACTTCTATTGTTCCGTCAGAAATGGAGAATGGCGATTAACCGTTCTGCGGAAGCCATGACAATATTCTCGGTAATTCAAGCAGGTTTGTTCCCAATTATACACATGGGTCGCCCATGGTTGGCCTATTGGGTACTTCCTATCCCAAACCAATTTGGTTCTTTATGGGTCAATTTTAACTCCCCATTACTTTGGGACGTATTTGCGATTTCAACGTATTTATCGGTATCCCTAGTTTTCTGGTGGACCGGTTTGTTGCCCGATTTTGCTATGATACGGGACAGGGCGGTTTTGCCATTCCAGAAAAAGATATATAGTTTATTAAGCTTTGGTTGGAGCGGTCGCGCAAAGGATTGGCAACGGTTCGAGGAAGTTTCCTTGGTATTGGCCGGTTTGGCCACGCCGTTGGTACTTTCGGTACATACAATCGTATCCTTTGACTTTGCCACATCTGTCATTCCAGGTTGGCATACCACCATCTTTCCACCTTACTTTGTGGCCGGGGCAATTTTCTCTGGATTTGCGATGGTAAACACACTGCTTATCATCATGCGCAAGGTGTGTCATTTAGAAAACTACATTACAGTTCAACATATTGAATTGATGAATATTGTAATCATGCTAACGGGTTCTATTGTAGGCTGTGCTTACATTACGGAGCTATTTATGGCATGGTACTCTGGTGTTGAGTATGAGCAGTATGCTTTCTTGAACAGGGCAACCGGTCCTTACTGGTGGGCCTATTGGTCCATGATGACCTGTAACGTTTTTTCTCCGCAATTTATGTGGTTCAAGAAGCTTAGAACAAGTATCATGTTCTCTTTCTTCATCTCCATCGTGGTAAACATAGGAATGTGGTTTGAGCGTTTCGTGATTATCGTAACCTCATTGCACAGGGATTATTTGCCATCCTCTTGGACAATGTTCTCGCCTACTTTTGTGGATATCGGTATTTTTATAGGAACTATAGGATTTTTCTTTGTGTTGTTTCTTTTGTATGCCAGAACTTTCCCGGTTATCGCTCAAGCGGAGGTAAAGTCTATTTTAAAGTCTTCTGGCGAAAAATACAAGAAATTACGGGATGCGGGTCAACCCTTGTACCAAATAGCCACTGCTAGGGTAGCGGTTAGGGAGCCTATTACGGATGATGTGGTGATGGGCGAAGTGGTTCCGGCCGCCGGTGATAAGATGGGCGTATCAGATTTACTCAGTGCAGTTGGTACGTTCGATCCAGCAAAACAGAAGCCCGATAACTTGAAGAAAATCAAGGGGATTGGTCCGCAAATGGAAGCGACCTTAAATGAGATAGGAATCTATACGTTTGCCCAGGTTGCACGCATGACCGCAGCGGAATATGATTTATTGGATTCCATTACAGGTTCTTTCCCAGGCAGGGCGCAACGCGATGATTGGGCAGGACAGGCAACAATTTTATTAAATAACAAAAGATAATTATGGCATCTAAAGTTATACATGCTTTTTACGACGATGATGATGTGCTGATGCTTGCCGTTAAGAAGGTGAAAGCGGCTAAACATCATATTGAGGAGGTATACTGTCCTTTCCCTGTACACGGGTTGGATAAGGCCATGGGATTGGCTCCTACTAGAATAGCCATTACTTCTTTTTTATATGGTTGTGTAGGGCTCACTGTTTCTATCTTAATGATGAATTATATCATGATAGAAGATTGGCCCCAAGATATTGGTGGTAAGCCTAGCTTTAGTTATATTGAGAATATGCCGGCCTTTGTACCGATTATGTTTGAACTTACGGTATTTTTTGCAGCGCATTTAATGGTAATTACCTTTTATCTAAGGAGTAGGTTATGGCCCTTTAAAGAAGCGGAGAATCCAGACGTGAGAACAACGGATGACCATTTTTTAATGGAAATTGAAATCCATGATAATGAGCAGGAATTAAAGGATTTATTAATGGGGACCGGAGCGGTGGAAATTAGTGTATCAGAAAAAAACAGTCATTAAATATGAACAGTTTTAAAAATATAGGAGTATTGGTTACCTTGATTGTGTTGGTAGCATCATGTCAAAATAAAGGCAGTCGAAATTACCAGTACATGCCAAATATGTACGAACCGGTGGGGTATGAAACATATGGTGAGGCAGATTTTTTACCAAATCAATCGGAGGCGCTTTACCCTCCGGCAAATACCATCAACAGAGGTTGGTTGCCTTATGAGTTTGAGAATTCTCCGGAAGGCAAGGAGTTGGCACGTCTAAACGAAAGTCCTTTAGATTCCACGAATATGGAAGATAATCTGGCCAACGGCAGTCAATTGTACACCATTTACTGTGCAATATGTCACGGGGACAAGGGAGCCGGGCAAGGAACGCTGGTTAAAAGAGAGAAGATACTTGGAGTGCCCAGCTATGCTGATCCGGTGCGGAACATTACGGTGGGTACCACCTACCATACAATGCAGTATGGTCTAAACTCAATGGGTTCCTATGCTTCGCAAATGAATTCCAAAGAAATGTGGCAGGTTTCCGAGTATGTAATGCAACTGAAACAAGAGTTAACCAAATAATAGGTAAAGAATACTATGTATACGTTTTCAAATAGACTAAAAATAGGTTCCATTATTTTAATGACCGTTGGGCTGTTAGGTATTATTGGTGGTTTTGTTATGGCGCCCGGAACGATTGAAGAGGCTAAGGCAATGACCGAGGCCCATGAGGAAGACCATTCTTTCAGGGAGAATCCTACAGATGCTAATGAGCATATGGGTGTTGGTATGGGCGCGGAAGTTTCCCATGGTAATATGCCAGAAACATTGGAAGGTGAACATGCCATGTCCCATGATGAGCACTTGTTACATCAATTACAGAACAAGCCGTGGGCAGCACTATACGTTGCCGCGTTTTTCTTTATGATGATTGCATTGGGTGTATTGGCTTTCTATGCCATTCAACGTGCCGCGCAGGCAGGTTGGTCGCCGCTATTGTTCAGGGTCATGGAGGGGATTACCGCTTATCTGGTTCCTGGGGGGATCATCGTTTTTGTAATCTTGTTGCTTTCCGTACTTCATATGAACCATTTGTTTGTTTGGATGGATGCCGATGTGGTTGCGCATGATAAATTATTACAGGGTAAGGCAGGGTATTTGAACCCAACGTTCTTTTTAATACGTGCCGCTATTTTCTTGGGCGGATGGATTGCTTACAGGGAGTATTCTAGAAAATTATCCTTAAAACAGGATGAGTCTGATGATAACTCCAATTTTAAGCTGAACTTCAAGATTTCTGCCGGTTTCTTGGTATTTTATTTGATATCAGAATCCATTATGTCTTGGGATTGGATTATGAGTGTTGACCCTCATTGGTTCAGTACCTTGTTCGGTTGGTATATTTTTGCAAGTATGTTCGTTTCAGGGATTACGGTGATTGCCATGGTTACGATTTACTTAAAATCGAAAGGATTATTGCCAGACGTAAATGATAGCCATATCCATGATTTGGCGAAGTTCATGTTCGGCATCAGTATCTTTTGGACCTATCTTTGGTTTTCCCAGTTCATGTTGATATGGTACTCTAACATACCGGAAGAGGTTACCTATTATGTGACGAGGATTGCAGATTATAAGTTACCATTCTTTGGTATGGTAGCGATGAATTTCTTGTTTCCTGTTTTATTGTTGATGAACAGCGACTACAAGCGTATTAATTGGTTCGTAGTTCTGGCTGGTATCGTTATCTTGGCCGGGCACTATATGGATATCTTTAATGCTATTATGCCATCTACAGTAGGTGATCAATGGTATATTGGTATTCCTGAAATTGGAGCTGTATTATTTTTTGCCGGATTGTTTATCTTTTGGGTGTTCAGGGCACTTTCAACCGTTCCCCTGCAACCTAAAAGAAATCCATTCATTGAGGAAAGTAGGCACTTTCATTATTAGAAGAGAAGTAAAGTATAACATTTATATATACAATGACAACATTATTGATTTTAGCGGTTTTGGTTTTGGTTGCCATAGCAATTTGGCAACTTACCAAAATATTTGAACTATCTCAACTTAAGACTTCAAATGACCAAATAGCCAATGACAGCGATAATAAGAATAATGGTTACATGTTATTCGCTTTTTTGGTGTTCATTTATGGCATAACCATTTTCAGTTTTTGGAAGTATGGTAAATTTCTATTGCCAGAGGCTGCTTCGGACCACGGTGCGGAGTATGACTATTTGTTATTGGTATCTTTTATAATCATATTTTTCACACAAACGGTTACACAGGCCTTATTACACTATTTTGGTTATAAATACAGGGGGGAAAAAGGAAAAAGAGCCTTGTTTTATGCGGATAATGACCGACTAGAGTTCATTTGGACCATTATTCCCGTAATCGTTTTATCCGGTCTTATTCTCTGGGGACTCTACACTTGGACCAATATTATGGATGTGAACGATGAAGATGATCCCTTGATTGTAGAACTGTATGCACAACAATTCAACTGGCAGGCGAGGTATGGTGGTGACGATAATGTATTGGGTGGCGCAAACGTTAGAATGATTGATATCGATAAGGCCAATGTATTAGGATTGGATGAAGCGGATTCCTATGCCGCTGATGATGTCATTGTAAAGGAACTACACCTACCCGTAGGTAGGAAGGTAAATTTTAGGATGCGTTCACAAGATGTATTGCATTCAGCGTATATGCCGCATTTTAGGGCACAAATGAATTGTGTGCCTGGTATGATTACAGAGTTTTCCTTTACACCAATCTATACAACAGAGGAAATGAGGGCCAATCCTGATGTAATGGATAAGGTGAAAAGAACAAATAAAATTCGGGCAGAGAAATCGGCTAGTGGAGAAGAGATATTAGATCCGTGGCAATTTGATTACATTTTACTCTGTAACAAAATATGTGGTACGTCACATTACAATATGCAAATGAAGATTATCGTAGAGACTGAGGAGGAGTATAATGAATGGATGGCAGCGCAATCTACTTTTGGTGAAACGGTATTAAAGGACGATACGAGTGCCGCGTTCAATACGGTAGATTCTGCGTCTCTAGGGGAATAGCAAGGGGGTTCCCATATAAAAAAGGCTATAAAAAGGAAATTAATATAAATTGAAGATTATGTCAGCAGCAGCAGATGCACATATTGGTGAGCACGTTCATGACGATCATGGGCACCATCATCACAAGGAAACGTTTGTTACAAAATACATTTTTAGTCAAGACCATAAAATGATTGCCAAGCAATACCTTATTTTAGGGGTCTTGGTAATGGGTTTTATAGGTATTGCAATGTCGCTATTAATGCGATTGCAATTGGCATGGCCGGGGGAATCCTTTTTGGTGTTCGATACCTTTTTAGGTAAATGGGCCCCGGAGGGGATTATGGATGCCGATATTTATCTGGCATTGGTAACAATGCATGGTACCATCATGGTATTTTTCGTGCTTACTGCAGGGTTAAGCGGTACGTTCAGTAACCTTTTGATTCCATTGCAAATAGGTGCGCGCGATATGGCTTCCGGTTTCCTGAACATGGTATCTTTTTGGTTGTTTTTTGTGGCAAGTATGGTGATGATTTCTTCGTTGTTCGTTGAAGCTGGACCAGCTGCCGCAGGTTGGACGATTTATCCGCCGTTGAGTGCACTGCCTATGGCACAGCCCGGATCGGGAACTGGAATGACCTTATGGTTGGTTTCCATGGCCATCTTTATTGCCTCTTCTTTATTAGGTTCGTTGAACTATATCGTTACTGTAATTAACTTAAGAACCAAGGGTATGTCCATGACGAGACTTCCCCTAACAATTTGGGCCTTCTTTGTAACGGCTATCATCGGTGTTATTTCATTCCCTGTATTGTTATCAGCTGCCCTATTGCTGATAATGGATAGGAGTTTTGGAACATCCTTCTTTCTTTCGGATATTTTTATCCAAGGTGAAGTATTGCATTATCAAGGGGGATCACCTGTATTGTATGAGCACTTGTTTTGGTTCCTAGGACACCCAGAAGTATATATTGTATTGTTACCTGCATTGGGTATTACATCAGAAGTAATGTCGACCAATGCACGTAAGCCTATTTTTGGATACCGTGCCATGGTAGCCTCTATTTTGGCAATTGCATTCTTGTCAACGATTGTATGGGGTCACCACATGTTTATTTCCGGTATGAATCCGTTCTTAGGGTCTGTATTTACGTTTACCACCTTATTGATTGCAATACCATCAGGAGTAAAAGCATTCAATTATATCACAACCTTGTGGAAGGGTAATCTGCAACTTAACCCTGCAATGTTGTTTTCCATAGGTTTGGTTTCCACCTTTATTACTGGAGGACTAACCGGTATTATTTTGGGGGACAGTACCTTGGATATCAACGTACATGACACCTACTTCGTGGTAGCACATTTCCACCTGGTCATGGGAATATCTGCCCTTTATGGATTGTTTGCCGGTGTCTATCACTGGTTCCCAAAAATGTTCGAAGGTAGAATGCTGAATAAAAATTTAGGCTACGTCCATTTTTGGGTAACGGCAGTCTGTGCCTATGGTATTTTCTTTCCCATGCATTTCGTGGGGATGGCAGGGGTACCCCGAAGGTATTATCAGAATACGGCCTTCCCTATGTTCGACGAACTTACCGATGTGCAAGTTTTAATGTCTGTTTTTGCTTTCGTAGCAGGAGCTGCGCAGTTAATTTTCGTGGCCAACTTCATCCATAGTATGTTTTATGGTAAGATTGGTCCAAAGAACCCATGGAAATCGAATACCTTGGAGTGGACGACCGAGTTAAAGCACATACACGGTAACTGGGACGGGGCAATCCCCGAGGTGCATAGATGGGCATATGATTATAGTAAGGTCGATGAAAATGGGGAGTATATTATTCCAGGCCAGGATTTTGTGCCACAACATATTCCTTTACAGCAAGACGAAGAGGAATTGAATCACTAGTAAATAGGAATTCATATATAGTGCCCAGCTTTAAATAGCTGGGCATTTTTTGTTTGGGTTCTTAAGATAATGCCAACTTGTTTTCTGATTCCTTAAAAATGAATACCTTCAATCTTTAAATAATAGAATAGTATATGAAAAAGTACCTTGTCTTTTTATTCATTTCTATAATTGGCGTACAGCTGCATGCGCAACGTAAACCCAAAATAAAGGGCAACAAGAATGTCATAGAGGTTAGGGAGGAACTGGAGCCTTTTGATGGTATAGTGTTGATGGATGACTTGGATATTGTTCTTCAAAAGGCACCAGAGGAAGGTTACGCTTTGGAACTGGACGAGAATCTGGTAGATGTTTTAAAGTTCAAAGTCTCTAACGGTATGTTGGAAATTTCTTCATTTTACAATATTACGTCCAAACGGAAATTGGAGATAACTATTTTTTATCAAGAATTGAGCTCATTGAAGATGCTGAACGGTAAGATTAGTATGAACGATGTTATTTCTACAGAGCGCTTAAAGGTGACTACATTGGGCACCTCTAGGCTGGAACTTAATGCTACGGCAGACAGAATCGATATTACCATGGAGGAAATCAGTTCCGGCGATTTTAATCTAGCCAGTGATTCCCTTAATATTATTTTGAAAGATCGGATTGATGTTAAACTATACACCACTGGGGATAGCAACGCCATGTACATGTATAAAAATGCTTCGGCAAAGGTAGAGGGCACAGCTAAATTTTTAATGGCCAAACTTTATGGTGACAGCTCCTTGAAAGCTTCAGACCTGGAGTCAATGGATGTCCTGTTGGTTTCCGAAGATTCGCCAGAAGCTGAAATTAGAGCCCTGGAAAGTCTTCAATTGAGCTCAAAAGGAGCCTCTAAAATAAAGCTCTATGGTAATCCGAAAATTACCATCCTTGACTTTTTGGACACGTCCTCCTTGGAAAAGGAAAAAGACTAATTTGCGATTGGTGCCGTAAGGCAATGGGCCGGAATACCAAAACCATCTACCAAGATTTCCAAATGGGGCCTAAGTTCCGTACAAAGCCGTTCTACCCTTTGGCGTATGGCTTTGGACTTTGTTCCTCCTATATACCCTTGTTCCAAATACCAAGAAGCATCTTTCCGCAGTTCATATAGGGCATACAAGGTTCCTAATTTTTCAAAAAGTGCTTTATACTCCACATCATCAATCGTGTTATACTGTTCACGAAACGATTTGTAGGCCAACTCAATGCTGTAAGCGCGCCCTAAATGCATGAGATGCGTCTGTACCTTAAGAAACGCTTGGTAGGAAGGGATGCCCTTTTTAATATAGCCCCTAATTCTCATGGCAAGCGTATAAGTCAATCTTTTCGTTCTGTAGTCAAAGGCATGCAAATGAAATTTAGGATTGTATAAGTGTTCCTTATCGGTCTTGTTCGAATAGATGGGATTGATGGTAGCCAGCTTGTTGCTTAGTTGTGCGCTCAAGAGCTTTAATACGCTCGCAAATCCCGGGCTATTGAATTCCGCTTTAAAATCGGAAAGTACCCCCTTCGCTGCCAACTGCAACAAGACATTATTATCACCTTCAAAGGTGGTAAAAATATCTACATCGCCTTTTAAATCGGCAATTCGGTTTTCCAAGAGGTACCCTTTGCCTCCACAGGCTTCCCTACATTCTTGTAGGGTAGAGTTGGCATACCACGTAATGATAGATTTTAAACCGGCCACCTGGGTTTCCACTTGTCGCTTATCCGGCTGCGTATCATCACAGTAAACGCGCATCATTTTGTCAAGTGTTGCGTGGTATACGTAGGCACTTGCCACTAATGGAGTAAGACGTAATTGGTGCGATGGATAATCCATCAATAAATCTTCCTGTATCTTTTGGCTATCGTTGAACTGTCTTCTTTTTAGGGCATGTTTAATGGCGACGGTCAATGCAAATTTCGCTCCACCCAAGCCAGCACGGGCAACACAGATTCTACCCCCAACCAAGGTGCCTAACATGGTAAAGAAGCGTTTGTTGGGGTTTTTGATCTCGGAATAATATTCCCCATTGGCCAAGATAGTTCCGTACTTATTCAATAAGTTTTCCTTGGGCACAGAAACCTGATTAAACCATATTTTACCATTGTCCACCCCGTTGAGGCCCAATTTGTAACCATTATCGGCAACACGTATTCCCGGCAATAACTCATGGTCCTCATTTCTAAGCGGTACCAATATGGCATGCACGCCTTCATTTTTTCCATTGACGATCAACTGGGCAAAAACCGATGCCATTTTTGAGTGCATGGCATTGCCGATGTATTCTTTATTGTCATTTTTGCCTGGGGTATGGATGACCAAGCATTCATTTTTCGCATCGTACGTGGCCGTAGTTTTTATACCCCGTACATTAGACCCGTGGCCGGTTTCCGTCATTGCGAAGCAGCCGAGTAAGTCTGCAGCACCCGTTCGGGTAAGGTAGCGGTCATGATGTTTCTTGGTGCCTAGCTTTTGAATACTCCCTCCAAAAAGTCCAAATTGCACCCCAAATTTAATGGTAAGACTTCCGTCTACATACATTAGATTTTCAAAAATACCTGCATAGCCCTCCATATCGTTCTTTCCCCCATATGCTTTTGGGTAGGCCATTGCACCGTATCCTTTAGCGGCTAAAACCTCTACTTGTTTGAGAACATGGTTACGGTATGCTTCTTTTTCCCTGTGGATGTCCCATGAAAAAATGGGCGCGCTTAAATCCTTTCGAAATGTATCTATCATGGCGGCATGTTCGCCTTTGAGGATAGCATCTATTTTTTTGGCAGTATAGCGATTAGCATTTTTATTGATTACAATCTCAACATCGAACAAGTGATTATAGTGGTTGGGTTGAATGCCCAGGTTTATCTCTATGGTCTTAAGCTGCTCGTTAAATGGAAAACTTTCCTTGTAATGCGAGGCTACTTTTTGGCTCAAGGCGGATAGGGGATAGGGCTCTTGCTCCACAAGTTTTACCCCCGTATTGGAGATTAATTGTTTCCACGACTTAAACAATGTGTCTTTGGGCGGATTTTTGACATCTAACCATGAGCGCAGTAATTTTTTGGATGCCGTGTCTAAAGTGTCATCTTCATGAATCGCTTTCTCAACGACGTTAATTTCGGAAGCGGATAAAAGATCATCGGACCATATAATGTAAAAAAAAGGAATGTATTGAAGTATTTCTGGAGCGTAATTTTCTTTTGTCATATAATGAATTTACAAATTTTATGTGCAATAAACCGTACCGGTAAACCGAATAATTTAACCCAAATAAATCAGTTTCAAAGTGCCTTGTTTAGTTTTGATCTGTGCTGGAATATATAGTGCCGAACGGAGAATAGTAAATTCGAGTTCTGTTCAAATGACTATACTTACAAGGGGAACGGTCCATTTTGCCTCTTAGGTTTGTATTATATTCATAAAGGGGGTTTTTTATGGTTTTTTGGGCTGCAGACAAGTATTTATCCTTGGGTATTTAGTAGAAGCAAACCAGTTATAATTAGGTAGTGTTTGTCTATCTTTGTTAGTGTATGAACGAGTATTTAGACCCATCTGCAGAAGGTTTCTCCAATGAGGAATTGGATATTGAAAGAGCGTTACGCCCGGTAAATTTTGATGACTTTACAGGTCAGGAACAGGTACTGGAAAACCTTAAAGTATTTGTGCAGGCGGCAAATAGAAGGGGTGAGGCTCTAGATCATACCCTTTTTCATGGCCCTCCGGGCCTGGGCAAAACGACCCTTGCCCATATTCTTGCCAATGAGTTGGGGGTAGGTATAAAAATTACTTCCGGACCGGTATTGGATAAACCCGGGGATTTGGCCGGACTTCTCACTAATTTAGATGAGCGGGATGTACTGTTCATTGACGAGATACATAGATTGAGCCCAATCGTTGAGGAGTACCTATATTCGGCAATGGAGGACTATAAAATTGATATTATGATTGAAACGGGCCCGAATGCGCGTTCCGTTCAAATTAATTTAAATCCGTTTACCCTTATAGGGGCCACAACCCGTTCCGGTCTCCTTACGGCACCAATGCGGGCCAGATTTGGGATTCAGAGCAGGTTGCAATATTACTCAACGGAACTACTTTCCACCATCGTGGAACGGAGTGCGGAAATACTACGGGTACCCATATCCCAAGATGCCGCCATTGAGATAGCCGGTAGAAGTAGGGGAACTCCCAGAATCTGTAATGCGCTATTACGCAGGGTGCGTGATTTTGCCCAGATAAAGGGCAACGGATCTATAGATATGGAAATTTCAAGATTTAGCTTAAAGGCGCTGAACGTAGATGCGCATGGTTTGGATGAAATGGACAATAAGATTCTTACAACGATTATCGATAAGTTTAAAGGGGGCCCCGTGGGAATTACAACCTTGGCCACAGCCGTATCCGAAAGTGCCGAAACCATTGAGGAGGTCTACGAGCCATTTTTAATTCAGCAAGGATTCATAATGCGTACTCCACGGGGTAGAGAAGTTACGGAATTGGCGTATAAGCATTTGGGAAGGATTAAAGGAAATATTCAAGGAGGTCTGTTTTGATTGAAAAAATACCAACGGTCTCCAATTTTAGGGTTTTCAAAAATAGAAAGGATATCCTCAAGAACCCGTTACCTTTTCATCGGGAAAATTTTGAGGTCTTGGGGTCTATATTTAAAGTTAAAATAGGACCCTCAGGTGGAATTATTTTCACGAGAGACCCAGGATTCATCAAGCAAATCCTTCAGAAAAACCATAGGAATTACAACAAATCCCCATTGCAGACCAGGGATTTGTCCAAGTATATTGGACAAGGACTTCTTACGGCAAACGGAGAACATTGGCGTACGCATCGCAGGATGATACAGCCGGCATTTCATAAAAAAAAGCTGGTGGGATTGTTGGATACGATGGATCGGGCCATTGAAAAAGAGTTGGAGCGGATTGTTCCAAATCAATTACAGGATATTTATCCGCTTTTGGGGGATTTGGCCTTTCAGACCGTAGCACAATCCTTGTTTAGTCGCGATGATATTCAAAAGGAGATGACCGAGCTAAAGGATATTACCGAGGCCAATCAAAAAATGTTGATCCGGGAAATGCGGCAACCTTACTTGAAATGGTGGTACACTTTAAGTGGAAAAATTAACCATCATTTGATGCTTTCCGAAAGAGCACGGCACATCCTAAATGAAATTATTGAGCACCGTATTGGTTCATCGGAGGATAAAGATGATTTACTGGACATGCTTTTAAACGCAACGTATGAGGATGGAACTTCAATGTCTCGGCAACAGCTGATCGATGAAGTTTTGATCCTTTTCACCGCGGGTCATGAGACCACGGCAAACGCCTTGGGTTTTACACTTTATTTGTTGGCAAAGAATAGAAGCATCCAAGAAAAAGCGTTTCAGGAGCTTGAAAGAACGGATTTGGATACGAACCCTATTTTTGAAAGCCTTTCTGCCCTTACCTACGTGCAGCAATGCATCGAAGAAGGTATGCGCTTATATCCGCCCGCTTATTATATTGATCGGATGTCCATTGGCGAGGACCTTCTGGGAAATTATACCATACCCAAGAATACCATGTTGCTTTTGGCGATATACGAATTGCACCGCGATCCCAATTGCTGGGAAGCCCCGGACACGTTTGACCCAGAACGTTTTCATCCCACTAAAAAGAAAGACTACTCCGATTATTATTTTCCATTTGGAGCCGGCCCAAGAATGTGCATCGGTAATAATTTTGCCATGTATGAGATGGTGCTTACGGTTGCCAGAATTTTGAAAAAGTATGAATTAAGTACTACTGCCGAGGATATTGAGGTGAATCCATTAATTTCCCTTAGGCCCAAAAGCGTCCCAATTAAATTCACCCCAAGAAAATGATTTCGCCCGCACAAAAGGAAAACCATTCGCGTCAAATAAAGGCGGAGGCTAAGCGCCTTGGCTTTTTGTCCTGTGGTATATCCAAGGCAGATTTTTTAGAGGAAGAAGCGCCACGGTTAGAAAAATGGCTTAAAAATAATAGGCATGGAGAAATGGGGTACATGGAAAACCATTTTGACAAACGTCTAGATCCCCGAAAATTGGTGGATGGTGCCAAATCGGTCATTACCATACTTTTAAATTATTACCCAGCGAACGAACAGGTGAACGATACCTATAAAATCTCTAAATATGCTTATGGGCAAGATTATCACTATGTCATCAAAACCAAATTACGGCAGCTTCAGGAATTTATTTCGGAAACCATAGGAGAAGTAAGCGGAAGAGCGTTTGTAGATTCCGCCCCGGTCTTGGATAAGGCATGGGCGGCAAAAAGCGGTCTAGGATGGATCGGCAAAAATAGCAACCTGCTCACGCAGCAGGTGGGTTCCTTCTATTTTATTGGAGAGCTTATCGTTGATATGGAGTTGGATTATGACCATGCGGTAACAGACCATTGTGGTACCTGTACGGCTTGCTTGGACGCATGCCCCACCCAAGCTATCGTAGAACCTTATGTTGTAGATGGCAGTAAATGCATTTCCTATTTTACTATTGAACTAAAAAATGAACTTCCTGCAGAGCTTAAGGGTTCTTTTGATGATTGGGTGTTTGGTTGTGATGTATGCCAAGACGTATGTCCTTGGAACCGTTTTTCAAAACCCCATAATGAACCCCTTTTCAATCCCCATCCAGAGCTGCTCTCAATGACCAAAAAGGATTGGGAGGATATAACGGAGGATGTCTTTAAAAAAGTTTTCCAAAATTCTGCGGTGAAGCGAACAAAGTTCGAAGGACTCTCCAGAAATATAGAATTCTTGAAATAAGTAAAAGGACATCAAACGTTTTCGTGGGTTTTTATTTCCGTTGACGAACGAGCAAAGACTTAATTATACTATATTGCTAGGATGTATTATTTATTACTTCCCAAATTTTAATAGCTGTTTCTTAGTAAAATCGCAAGGCAGTTATTGAAATTTGATTAAGCGTTACATATGAAAATAGGAAAACCGAGTTTAAGTTTTTGGCAGATTTTTAATATGAATGTCGGCTTTTTGGGCATCCAATACAGCTTTGGATTGCAGCAAACGGCCATTAACCCCATTTTTCTGTACTTGGGTGCACCGGAAGAAATGCTTCCCATCTTAAATATTGCGGGCCCGGTAACAGGGCTAATTATTCAGCCCATAATTGGAGCAATGTCCGATAAAACGTGGTCACCCAAATGGGGGCGTCGTAAACCTTATTTTTTGATTGGGGCAATTCTGGGAAGCCTCTGCCTGTTCGCATTCCCTACCAGTCCTGTTTTATGGTTTGCCGTAGGATTACTATGGATTTTGGACGTTGGGAATAATATGGCGATGGAGCCCTACCGTGCGTTTGTAGGGGATAAACTACCCGAGAAGCAATTAAGTCTGGGATATCAAATGCAGAGCCTTTTTGTGGGTGCCGGTATTCTGTTGGCAAACGGATCTATAGTTTTGTTTCAATACTTGTTCGGGGATGAATCCATAGAGGTTGCCGGGTCTATACCCACCTGGTTGTACTATTCATTTTACATTGGTGGAATACTTTCTGTCACCACCATCCTATGGTCGGTTTTAAAAACCCCAGAAATTCCACCAACTGCAGAGGAACTTGCAGAAATAAATGAGGCTAAAGGGAAACCTATTGCAGAACGCATCGCCAAACCCTTCAAGGAAATTGGGGCAGCCATAAAAAAAATGCCGCAATTTATGTGGAAACTAGGAGCGGTCTATCTTTTTCAGTGGTATGCATTATTCATTTACTGGCAATACACGACACCTTTATTTAAACTTACAATGGGGTATTCTACGTCCGAAGCAGCTTCGCAAGCGGCCCAAATGAGCCTTACCTATAACATTGTCACGATGGTAGTAGCCTTGGGCTTGGTGCCCTTAACCTTGAAATATGGTGGTAAAAAGGTCTATGCCTTGAGTCTCGCTGGCACCGCGATAGCGCTATTTGCAATTCCATTCATTGATGACCCCAAACTGGTGTTGGTTCCTATGGTCCTCTTCGGTATCGGTTGGGCGGCGATGATGGGAATTCCTTATACCATGGTTTCCAAGGTTGTTCCCCAAGAAAGAAGAGGCGTTTATATGGGTATTTTGAATATGATGATCGTAATTCCTATGGGTATAGAAACACTTACCTTTGGTCCTATCTATAAATACCTCTTGGGGAGTAACGCTGTAAACGCTATGCTCTTTGCGGGGGCTTTCTTTGTTCTTGCCGCAATTTTTGCAATGCGATTAAACGAAGCACGAGAAACAGAACCGACTAACTCTTAGCCGATTTCTGGTTTTAAGTTCCAGATGTTGCCAGCTTATTTAGTTGATATAAACTGCTTTCTTTTCGCTCTTTTTTTAAAGAATACCTTTAAATTTGATTTCTTAAAATAGAAGAAAATGAGCAAGGAAAAGCAGAGACGCGAAGCACTAATTTACCATGCGAAACCACAGCCGGGTAAAATAAAAATTGTTCCCACAAAACCCTATAGCACGCAGCGCGACCTTGCTCTAGCCTATTCTCCCGGTGTGGCAGAACCTTGTTTGGAGATAGCAAAGGATAAGGAGAATGTTTACAAGTACACTTCGAAAGGGAACTTGGTAGCCATTATCTCTAATGGTACGGCAGTACTTGGCCTTGGAAATATTGGTCCGGAAGCTTCCAAACCGGTCATGGAAGGGAAAGGATTGCTGTTCAAGATATTTGCGGATATCGATGGTATCGATATTGAGGTGGATACCGAGGATGTGGACAAATTCATCGAGACTGTAAAAATGATAGCTCCTACGTTTGGGGGTATCAATTTGGAGGATATCAAGGCGCCGGAAGCATTTGAGATCGAGCGCAGGCTAAAGGAAGAGCTTGACATTCCGGTCATGCACGATGATCAGCATGGTACGGCCATCATTTCTGCTGCGGCCCTATTAAATGCATTGGAGCTTGCCCAAAAGAAGATGGAGGAGGTGCGTATTGTAATCAGTGGAGCAGGTGCTGCTGCCGTTTCCTGTACCAAACTATACAAGGCTTTTGGGGCCAAAGCCGAAAATATAGTAATGTTGGACAGTAAAGGTGTCATTCGAAAGGATGCGAAAAATTTATCTGAATCCAAAATAGAATTTGCAACAGATCGAAAAATAGATACCCTTGATGAGGCGATGGTAGATGCAGATGTATTTGTAGGTCTTTCCATCGCGGATATCGTATCGCCACAAATGCTGGAGTCCATGGCAGCGAATCCTATTGTTTTTGCAATGGCCAATCCCAATCCGGAAATCGACTACAACCTGGCCATCGCTACCCGTAAGGATATTATCATGGCTACCGGAAGATCGGATCATCCCAATCAAGTTAATAATGTACTGGGGTTCCCATTCATCTTTAGGGGAGCCTTGGATGTGAGGGCAACCGCTATCAATGAAGCCATGAAAATGGCAGCGGTAAAAGCCTTGGCCGATTTAACCAAACAACCCGTTCCGGAGCAAGTGAATATTGCTTACGGCGAAACAAGACTCACGTTTGGCAGGGAATATATTATTCCCAAACCCTTTGACCAACGTTTAATCTATGAAGTGCCACCGGCAGTAGCTAAAGCGGCCATGGAAAGTGGTGTGGCCAAAGCGCCTATTTTGGATTGGGACAAGTACAGGGAAGAATTAATGTTACGTTCCGGCAACGATAATAAAGTAGTAAGGCTATTGCATAGCAGGGCCAGATCTAGTGCAAAAAAAATAGTGTTTGCTGAAGCCGATCACTTGGATGTTCTGAAAGCGGCACAGATCGTTCACGAAGAAGGCATTGCGGTACCTATTCTTTTGGGACGAAAGGAAATTATACTTGAACTTAAAAAAGAGCTGGAGTTTGATGCAGATTTAGTTATTATCGACCCCATGTCTGAAGAGTTTGATGAGCGTCATGTAAGGTATGCGACCAAATATTGGGAAAGCCGGAAACGTAGTGGGGTTACTTTTTACTCGGCCAAGATAAAGATGCGGGAACGCAACTATTTTGGTTCAATGATGGTCATGGAGGGCGATGCGGATGGAATGATTTCGGGATATTCAAGGGCGTACCCAACCGTGGTAAAACCAATTTTGGAAGTGGTTGGCAGAGCTACCGGAGTTAAAAAGGTGGCCACGGTCAATATCATGATAACGGAACGTGGGCCCCTATTTTTGGCAGACACGTCAATAAATATTGAACCCAATGCGGAGGAATTGGCAGATATTGCCCAAATGACCGCAAATGTAGCTTCTACTTTTGGTTTTAATCCGGTATTGGCCATGTTGAGTTATGCCAACTTTGGATCTTCTTCCCACCCAAATGCGAGAAAGGTAAGGGAAGCTGTACGGATGCTACACGAAAACAATCCCAGTCTTGTGGTGGATGGGGAAATCCAAACAGACTTTGCCCTTAATAAAGAACTGCACCAAAGTAAGTTCCCCTTCTCAAAATTAGCGGGAAAAACGGTCAATACCTTAATATTCCCCAACTTGGAAGCCGCCAATATCACCTATAAACTATTGAAGGAACTTAATGGGGCAGACTCTATTGGGCCAATAATGGTTGGGTTGCGAAAATCTGTCCATATTATGCAATTGGGGGCCAGTGTGGATGAGATTGTAAATATGGCCGCAGTTGCGGCTATCGATTCCCAAGAACGGGAGAAACGCAAAAAGGCAAAAGAAACAAAATAATTGAATTCAGAATAATACTCAGAATAGGGAAATAGGGTATGTTTACTTGATTTCCCTATTTAATTTAAGGGAATATGATACATCATTTAAGGGGGAAATTGGTAGAGAAAAATCCAACACACGTTATCGTAGAATGTGGTGGAGTAGGCTATTTCGTAAATATTTCTTTAAATACGTTTTCAAAACTTCCCGATCAAGAGAATATCTCAATCTTTACCCATCTTCAAGTTAAGGAAGATTCTCACACACTTTTTGGATTTATGGAAAAGTCTGAACGTGAGATATTTCTGTTATTGCTATCGGTTTCCGGTATTGGATCCAGCATTGCCAGAACCATGCTTTCTTCCATGTCTCCTTCTCAAATTAGGGACGCTATTGCCAATGGGGACGTACCCACAATCCAGGCCATAAAAGGTATTGGCGCAAAAACCGCTCAACGTGTAATTCTTGATCTTAGGGACAAGGTCTTGAAAGTCTACGATATTGATGAACTTTCCCTCAGTGCGAACAATACAAATAAAGATGAAGCGTTATCTGCTTTAGAAGTTCTAGGCTTCGCACGTAAACAGGCAGAAAGGGTTGTCGATAAAGTGCTTAATCAAGATGCTTCGTTAAGCGTTGAGAATATTATAAAACTCGCGCTCAAAAATTTATAACGAGTTTAAAAAATCGGGGCGATTAAAAATCTTAAATTTTCTTTTAAGTACAGCTTGCTATTCATCTTATTTTTTGCTTTCATGGAAAGTTCCGTGGCGCAAGAAACGAATGAACAGGAAATTGATTCTACGAAGACGGGATATGACCTAGGGAGGATTCTTTTGGAAAATCCAGACAGTATCGTTTCCAAATATATTTATGACCCAAAGCTAGACCGGTATATCTACAATGAAAGCGTAGGGGATTTTAATATTGGATACCCCATTATCCTTACTCCTGCACAGTATTTTGAGCTCATTCAACGAGAAGGTATAAAAAGCTATTTCAAGGAAAAGTCCGATGCCTACTCCGGTAAAAAGGCAGGCAGTGAGGAAGCCCGTAAAAACCTGTTGCCCAATTTCTATGTAAACAACAACTTCTTTCAATCCATATTTGGAGGAAATACCATTGAAATTATTCCACAAGGTTCCGTCGCAATGGATTTGGGGGTCATCTGGCAAAAAAACGATAACCCATCACTCTCCCCACGAAATAGGACCAATCTTTCCTTTGATTTTGATCAGCGTATTAGTCTAAGCATGCTGGGTAAAATAGGGGAACGCCTACAGGTTACCGCTAACTACGATACCGAGGCCACATTCGATTTTCAGAATATCGTTAAATTGGATTATACCCCTACCGAAGATGATATCATACAGTCTATAGAAGTAGGTAATGTAAACATGCCCTTGAACAGTTCTTTGATTCAGGGAGCGCAAAGCCTTTTCGGGGTAAAGACGCAATTACAGTTTGGGAAAACTACGGTTACCGGTGTTTTCTCCGAACAACGTTCGCAAAACAATACGGTAGTGGCGCAAGGAGGCGGTACCTTAAACGAATTTTCGCTTACCGCGCTGGATTATGACGAGAACAGACACTTTTTCCTGGCCCAATATTTTAGGGACAATTATGATCGTGCCCTATCAAACTACCCGTTTATCCAGAGCCAAGTGCAAATTACACGGATAGAGTTATGGGTAACCAATAGAAGCCAACAAACGTTAAATGTGCGTAATGTGGTGGCCATTCAGGATTTAGGGGAGGCAGACCCTAGTAAATCTAAGATTGGGAGTAGTGTGCCTGATAGCTTTTTCAACAATGTCTTTGACTCACGGCCTAGAAACAATGCCAATGATTATGATCCCGCCTCAATTGGTACTGGTGGTGGGGCACTCAATGATAATATTAGGGAGATTGCCACCGTGGAAAGTGGATTTAATATACCTGGATATCAAATGAGGCAAGGCTTTGATTACGCCATTTTGGAAAATGCCCGTAAACTGGAACAAGGACGTGATTTTGAATTCAATTCCCAATTAGGGTACATCTCCCTGAACCAGAGATTGAGTAATGATGAAGTATTGGGTGTTGCCTATCAATATACTTTTCAGGGTGAGGTGTTTCAAGTAGGAGAGTTCGCCAATGGCGGATTGGATGCTACCACGATTTCACAAGGAGCCAACCCAATTATTGAAAATAACACGCTGATTTTAAAATTATTAAAAAGTAACATTACCAATATCAACGATCCCATTTGGGATTTGATGATGAAGAATATTTACGCGACAGGCGCATTCCGCTTGAGTGAGGACGATTTTAAATTGAATATCCTATACTCCGATCCAACCCCAAGAAACTATATAACGCCAATTGTTGATGGCCCTGGTTCTGGTTGGCCGGACGGATTTGAGGAGCGCATCTTGTTGAACGTCTTTAATCTAGATCGATTGAATATCTATAACGACGTTCAACCCGGTGGAGATGGTTTCTTTGATTTTGTCCCCGGCCAGACTATAGATGTACAAGGAGGAAGAATCATATTTACCAAGGTAGAGCCGTTTGGTCAGTTTCTGTTTGAAGCATTGGAAAATGGGAACAGTGGGCAGTACAATACGCCAGCAGCCTATAATCCCAACCAGGAACAGTATGTGTTTAGGGACATGTACGAATTGACCAAGGCGGCGGCATTGCAAGATCCCGAAAAAAATAAATTCTTATTAAAGGGAAGGTATAAATCTGAAGGAAGCAACGGCATTCCGATCGGGGCATTTAACGTTCCAAGAGGTTCTGTTCGGGTTACGGCCGGTGGAAGGCAGTTACAGGAAGGTATCGACTATACCGTTAATTATCAAGCTGGTACCGTCCAGATTTTAGATCCCAGTCTAGAGGCATCCAATGTGCCCATAAATATATCCGTAGAGAACAATGCAGTGTTTGGTCAGCAAACTAGGCGTTTTACCGGTATCAATGTTGAGCATCAATTCAATAAAAACTTTGTCTTGGGCGGTACCTTGCTCAATCTGAATGAGCGTCCCTTGACCCAGAAATCTAACTTTGGGGTAGAGCCCGTAAACAATACCATCTTTGGATTGAACGGTAATTTCTCTACCGAGGTACCTTGGTTGACCCGTATGGTCAACAAACTCCCTAATATTGATACTGATGTACCCTCCAACGTTTCGCTTAGGGCAGAAATGGCCATGTTAAAGCCAAGTTCTCCCAAGAATGCCGATTTTGAAGGGGAGACCACAACCTATCTCGATGATTTTGAAGGGGCACAGGCCTTGATCGATATTCGGGCATCCCTGGGGTGGACCATTTCCAGTACACCATTGGAATTTGGGGATGCAGGCCAGCTTTTTGGGAGCTCCCCAGAGGACCCCGCCAATTTATTGAACGGATACGGCAGGGCCAAATTGGCATGGTACACGATCGACCCCATATTCTATACAAATCAAAGACCACCGGGCATTAGCGATGATGATATTTCGATTAACCCTACCCGTCGAATTTTTATAGATGAGGTTTTTCCGCAGACCGATATTGCCCAAGGTCAGACACAGGTACAGGGTACCTTGGATATGGTTTATTACCCAACCACCAAAGGGCCTTACAACAATAACCCCAATTTTGAGGGCGAAGCACCAACCGAGCGTTGGGGAGGTATGATGCGTTCCTTGAGCAGTACGGATTTTGAACAGAGCAATGTGGAGTTCATCCAATTTTGGGTCATGGATCCTTATGTGGATGGTATTTCTACCGGAGCCGGCGAACTGGTCCTTAATTTGGGGAATATTTCCGAGGATATATTGCGCGATGGTAAAAAGCAATATGAAAATGGATTGCCGGGCGTTGAAAGTAATGATTTTGTAGCGCCCACCACGTGGGGTGAAGTACCTGCCACACAGTCCTTGGTCTATGCCTTTGATGCCAGTGAACCCAACAGAAATTTGCAGGATATTGGTTTTGATGGGTTGAACGATGCCGCGGAAAGCAGTATTTATACCAATAATGGGGGTGACGACCCGGCCTTGGACAATTACCAGTACTATTTAAATAGGGAAGGAAGTATCTTGGAGCGCTATTTTGATTTCAACAATCCGGATGGAAATTCACCGGTGGCCGTGACCAATACGAACAGGGGTTCCACCACCTTGCCCGATGTTGAGGATATTGATCGTGACCTTACCATGAATACGGTGAACAGTTACTACGAGTACCGTATTCCCATTAGACCAAATACGACCATAGACGATAAGTATGTGACCGATATCCGTGAAGGTGTGGCTGCCGGCAATAGAATCCCTAATGGCGATGAGGTCAATTACAGATGGATACAATATAAAATTCCATTGAGTGATTTTAGCGATGCCGTAGGGGGGATAACAGATTTTAGGTCCATCAGCTTTATGCGGATGTACATGACCGGCTTTAATAGCCCTACCGTATTGCGTTTTGCTACCTTGGACCTTGTACGTGGAGACTGGCGTACCTATACCAAAAACTTACAAAATCCCGATGTGGACAATAATCCCGCCGATGATGGTACTACCTTGGATGTAAATACGGTGAACATTGAGGAGAACAGCAGTCGTATTCCTATCCCTTATGTACTGCCACCAGGCGTTATACGGGAACAATTGAACAATAACAATACCATCATTCGCCAAAATGAGCAATCACTGTCCCTTTTGGTCGAGAATTTGGAACCGGGAGATTCCCGTGGGGTGTTCAAGAATTTGAATATTGATATCCGCCAATACGAACAACTGAAGATGTTCATGCATGCGGAGAAAATCGTGGATAATGACTATGCGGATACCTCAACCCCATTGGTAGGATTTCTACGTATGGGAACCGACTTTTCACAGAACTACTACCAAATAGAACTGCCGTTGCAGTTTACGCCCTTTACCGCCGTATCGGAAAGTGAGATATGGCCGGAAATCAATGAGCTGAATATTTCCCTTAGTGATTTAAACAAGGTGAAATCCCTTTGGATCACCGGTGGTGATTTAAGTGAAATGCGCTTTTTTGAAGTCGATAACGGCGAGGTTATCCCTGTTGATGAATTTGCTGTGCGCACACCGGGAAGGGTACGTATTGCGATAAAGGGGAATCCGTCATTAGGAAGTATTCGCAGTATTATGGTGGGGATTAAGAACCAGGATAATTTACCGGCTAGGGGAGAAGTATGGTTCAATGAGCTGCGCTTGGCGGGTCTGGATAATAATGGAGGCTGGGCCGCCGTTGCCGCTTTGGATGCGAATATTGCTGATTTTGCCAATATAAACGCAACGGGTAGCAAGAGTACATCGGGCTTTGGATCAATTGATCAAATGCCCAACGAACGTGCCAGGGAGGATGCGGTCTCGTACGATGTGGTCACTAATGTGAACGTAGGTCAATTGCTTCCTAAAAAATGGGGCATTCAGTTGCCGTTCAATTATGGTATTTCGGAACAATTGATTACCCCAGAGTTTGATCCCGTATATGACGATTTAAAATTGGATGACTTGATCGCTGCTGCACCAGACCAAGAGGCTGCCGAAGAAATTAGGGAACAAGCGGAAGACTACACGAAAAGAACGAGTATCAATTTGATAGGGGTGCGCAAAAACCGTGGCGAGGAAGCGGATGCCAATTTTTATGACATTGAAAATTTTACGTTCAATTATTCCTATAATGAGACCGATCATCGCGATTTTGAAATAGCACAATTACGGGACCAGAATGTAAACACAGGTTTTGTATATACCCATGCCTTTGATCCCGTAGAGGTGGCACCCTTTGCCAAAAGCGATTCATTATTTAGAGGTAGGTATTGGCAATGGTTAAAGGATTTGAACCTAAATTTATTACCGTCTACCATTGGGGTGAATTCCAATATTAACCGTCAGTTCAATGCACAACGCTTTAGGGATGTACGCGAGGAAGGCGTAGATCGCTTGGAACTACCGGAATTACAGCAGCGTAATTACGTGTTCAATTGGCAGTATGCGGTAAACTATAATTTGACAAAATCCTTGCGTTTGAACCTTACGGCATCAAACAACAATATTGTCCGAAATTATTTTAACGAGGATGAGCCAGAAGAATCCCTTGACCGGATTGACAATACCCTAGGTTTGTGGGACGGGTTTTTTGATATTGGGGAACCCAACAGGCACTCGCAGCAAATGCAGGTGAATTATGAAGTGCCCTTTTCTAAAATCCCGGTGCTGGATTTCATCAATACCCAATATACCTATACCAGTAACTTTGATTGGCAACGAGGAGGCGATGCCTTGCGCGAAGTGGCTGGGCAGGATATCAATACGGTACAAAATGCAAATACCCATACCATCACTTCATCGCTTACCATGCAGAAGTTCTATGATATGATAGGGTTGAAAAAACGGGAAGCGCCGAAAGCGGCTGCAACTTCACCTATACGTAGGGATAAAGCCGGAGTTCCTGCAGAAGATCAGGAAAAAATAAAACCAAAGACGAGCGATCTCTTCAATACCGTTGTGGATATCGTTACCATGGTAAAACGATTGAACGTCAACTACAGTGAGAATAATGGTACCGTGCTTCCTGGGTATACCCAATCTGTAGGATTCATAGGAACCGCAAGGCCCACAATTGGGTTTGTTTTCGGTAGCCAGTCCGATGTCCGTTTTGAGGCCGCCAGAAACGGTTGGTTGACCACTTTTCCAGAGTTTAACGAGCAATTCGTGCAACGTACCAATAAACAATTGAACATTACGGCTACAGCGCAACCTACGCGAGATATTACCATAGATATTGTAGCAGATCGGCAATTTTCAAATAGCTATCAAGAAAATTTCAATGTAGAGGATCAAGAATACAACATACAGTTAGGTAATAATTACGGTAGCTTCAGTATCTCCACAATGATGATCGGTACTGCTTTTGGCAAAAGTGACGAATTTGATGCGGATACCTTCCTTCAGTTCAAGGAAAACAGGATTACCATTGCTAACAGGTTGGTCCAAGATCGTGGACAGAATCCCGGTACCTTGGATGCCGACGGTTTTCCACAATTATACGGCAAAACCCAACAAGAGGTTTTATTACCGGCATTTTTTGCGGCGTATACCGGCCAGGATGCAGGTAGGGTCAACTTGGATACCTTTAGGGATATACCCATCCCAAACTGGAATGTGAAGTATACCGGATTGATGAAAAATAAATGGTTTAAAAAGAAATTTAGACGTTTCTCCTTGAGCCATGGCTATCGCTCCGCATATAGTATAAATTCCTTTCAAACAAACTTGGAAAAGGTTCAATTGCAAAAAGATGGTTTACCGCAAATAAATACCGAGAACGGGGATTTGCTCCCAGACCTGATATTGAACAACGTGGTGCTTACAGATCAATTTAACCCATTGGCCCGTGTAGATTTTGAGATGCAAAACTCCATAAGCGTACTTGCAGAGGTAAGAACGGACAGAACTTTGTCCCTAAGTTTTGATAATAATTTAATGACCGAAATCAACGGTAAGGAATATACGGTTGGACTCGGATACCGCTTCAAGGACGTGAAGTTCGTCACCAATATTGGCGGTAACAAGACACGGTTAAAAGGAGATTTAAATTTAAAGGCCGATGTTACATTGCGGGATAACATTACTATTATCAGAAACCTCGATATCGACAACAATCAGATCACTTCCGGTCAAAATTTGATGTCTTTAAAATTTCAAGCAGATTACGCACTTAGTAAAAGTTTGAATGCGCTGTTTTTTTACGATCATTCGTTTTCCCAATTTGCGGTATCTACGGCTTTTCCCCAAACTACTATAAATACCGGGTTTACCATACGTTACAATTTTGGAAACTAACGAATTTCTTCAGGAATATCCAATTTAGCAATCGGAAAACGTTCCGCTTACAAGCGAACAAAATTTATTTTTTGATATCCTAAATGGAATACTATACATTTGCCGAAGCAAAAAATAAAATTGAAAGATGAAAATACCAGCTGAGTTAAAATATACAAAAGATCATGAATGGGTGCGCATAGAGGGCGATATTGCCACTGTGGGCATTACAGATTTTGCACAGGGTGAATTAGGCGATATTGTTTATGTTGAAGTAGATACCTTAGATGAAACCTTGGAGCGTGAGGCCATCTTTGGAACGGTGGAAGCCGTAAAAACGGTATCTGATTTGTTTTCTCCCCTTTCTGGAGAAATCATTGAATTTAACGAAGCATTGGAAGAGGAACCGGAAAAGGTGAATACAGACCCTTATGGCGAAGGTTGGATGGTGAAAATAAAGTTGAGTGATGCTGCTGAGGTAGACGAGTTATTGAATGATGCCGCTTACAAGGAAATCATAGGTGGTTAAAAGCCTGTTGTATAAAATACTATTTATAAGCTGGATGGTGTTCGTAACACTTTCCAGCTTATTTTCATTTTCAGGGGTAAGTACCTCACGTTTTTCCGTACCCCATTTAGATAAGGTAGTCCATTTTACATTTTACTTCGTCATGGTATTTCTGGGATTTTTAGCCTTGAGAAGGAAGGACTGGACCCAAGAAAAAGGCTTTTCTTTCCTTTGGAAAATGATGCTAACGGCTATTGGCTATGGCATAATTATTGAGGTATTACAAGATATGGCAACAGTCGATAGACAGGGAGATCCAATAGATGCCTTGGCAAATTCGATCGGCGCTATTGCGGCCATGACCCTCCTTCGATACCTGTTTTTCAGCGGGCGGTCGTTAAAATGAAAATATAAGTTGCATTTTTATGGATTAATTAGTTAAATTAGCAAACACTAAATTGAATAGATATGGAACCTAAAAAGAATCCGAAAGCGGATTTAACAAAGAACAGTAGTCTTTATTTTGTTATTGGATTATTTGCAGTAATGTTATTTACGTATGTAGCATTTGAGTGGAAAACCTATGATAAAGTCAATGATTACGACATTTCAATGAATGTGGATGATCTTTTGGACGAGGAAGTTCCAATGACAGAACAGATAAAAACACCACCACCACCACCACCACCTGCTGCACCCGAAATTATTGAGGTAGTGGAGGATGAGGAAGAAGTGGAGGAAACGGTAATAGAATCTACGGAGACAAGTCAAGAAGAAGAAATTGTTGAAGTTGATGACGTAATTGTGGACGAGATTGAGGAAGATGTAGATGTTCCCTTTGCTGTAATTGAGGACGTTCCTATTTTTCCAGGGTGTGAAAGTGCTCCAGATAAGAGAGCTTGTTTCAACGAAATGATTCAAAAGCACATTGGTAAAAATTTCCGTTACCCAGAAATTGCCCAAGAAATGGGTGTACAAGGTAGGGTAAGTGTTATGTTCGTTATCCAAAAAGACGGTAGTATTGGAAATATAAGAATGCGTGGACCGGATAAAAATCTAGAGGCAGAAGCAGCGAGGATTATTGGGAAATTGCCAAAAATGACTCCTGGAAAGCAAAGAGGTAGAGCGGTACGTGTTCCTTTTAGTATTCCAATTAACTTCAAGTTACAGTAAGCAATAACAATTTAGTTGAACAAAAAATCCTGGGCAGTGGTTGCCCGGGATTTTTTATGGTGTTAATTAATTAGTTCTACTTCTTTAAACTGTTGTAAAAGGTGGCTCTAAGCCGCTCTGGATTTATAAAACCGCTTCCAAAATCTTCGTCAAAGGAGGCGGATAACGATTCGTCCGTTTCAACTTCCTCCAAGGTTTTCCCTGCATTGATTGCGGTTTCAATTTTGCTTTTAATTTCTTCCAACATGGCTACATAGGCGGTAAGTTCCTGTTTGTTGGAAGGTCTACCGTGGCCGGGAATAATGACCGTATCCTCATTAATCAGGAGTAAGGCTCTTTTCTGGGCCGCAATAAAGCCGTCAACACTACCGCCATTATTCAAATCCAAATAGGGATAGCGGCCTGCAAAATAGGTATCACCCATGTGAATAACATTGTTGGTCATAAAGTAAACCATTGCATCCCCGTTGGTATGCGCATTATGCACATGAAAAGCCATAATGGTTTCCCCATCATCATAAATTTTGAGTTCGTCCTTAAAACTAATTTCAGGGAGCATGTCCCTACCCAGTTCAGGTTTTTCTTCCACTGTAGTTTCCAAGCTTTTCCTTACATTTTCTTGTGCAATCAAGGTTAGGCTTTTCGTATTGAAAGCGGCATTACCCCCGGTGTGGTCCCCATGCATATGGGTGTTGAATAAATAGGCTAACGGCTTATCGGTAATGGTTTCTATGGCTGCCATTATTTTAGGGCTCAACTTTGCAAATTGATCATCGATCATATAAACCTTTGTAGGACCCACATAAACCCCAATATTACCACCTTGCCCGGTTAGCATATAGACATCCTCGGATAAGCTGTCGACCTGTATGGTTACTTCCGTTTCTTGGCTAAAGGATGGTGTAAAAACCAGCAATAACATATTGAGGCTTAAAATCCAATTTAATTTTCTCATTTCTAGCGTTTAAGGAATGGTTCCCGTTCTACTCAAATATAGCAGAAATAAAAATATAAGGTTGCAGAAATATGACCTGCGGGTTATCTTTGCACTCCTATTTGAATAATTATGAAAACGGCCGTTGGCTCGGTTAAAAATAGTGTTGCGGCATTACTTTTTTCCGATTTTAAGGAGATTACCAAAGCTAGGCTGGCGATTAGTGTCGTTTTTTCTTCTATTGCCGGCTATTTTTTAGGGGCCTATGAAATTCAATGGGTGCAAGTGCTCTTGCTTGCATTTGGTGGTTATTGTATGGTTGGAGCAAGTAATGCGTATAATCAAATTATAGAAAAAGACTTGGATGCATTGATGAAACGCACCCAGAATAGGCCAATTCCTGCCGGGAGAATGACCGTGAACTCGGCAATGACCATTGCGGTAGTGTTGACCTTGTTAGGGGTTTTGGCACTGTACCTATTAAATCCAAAAACGGCGATGTTCGGGTCAATTTCGATATTCCTTTACACAAGTGTGTACACGCCTTTGAAAACGGTTACGCCTTTGGCTGTTTTTGTGGGGGCTATACCCGGCGCCATTCCGTTTATGTTGGGTTGGGTGGCTGCTACCAATGAATTTGGCATAGAGCCCGGTACGCTTTTTATGATACAGTTTTTTTGGCAGTTTCCTCATTTTTGGGCCTTAGGATGGATGTTGAATGATGACTATGCCAAAGGGGGCTTCAAAATGCTTCCCACGGGCAGAAAGGATGCCGCTACTGTGCTACAAATAATAATGTATACTATTTGGATGATGGTCATATCCGTTATACCGGTGTTTGGTATTACCGGAAGGCTACAATTATCTATCCCGGCCGCCATGGTTATTTTTTTAATGGGCGGCGTAATGTTAGGTTTTGCGTTTAACTTATATGCAAAAAGAGACAATGTATCTGCCAGAAAATTGATGTTGGCCAGCGTCAGCTACATCACCCTGATGCAAGTAGTATATGTAATCGATAAATTTTTAAATTGATATGGATTTAACACAAGGAACTGCGAAGGAGAAGAACGACAGGGCAAAGAAAATGATGCTGTGGTTCGGTATAGTCAGTCTAATTATGGGTTTTGCTGGTTGGACCAGTGCCTATATTGTAAGCAGTAGCAGGGAGGATTGGGCTAGCGATGTTAGTTTGCCCCAAGCTTTTTTATACAGTACCCTGGTCATTATTGCGAGCAGCATCAGCTATATGTTGGCAAAGAAGGCGATTAAGGACGGGCAGGGCAGTAGGGGAACCGCATTGTTATGGCTTACCTTGGTATTGGGCGTTGTTTTCATTGTACTCCAATTTTCTGGTTTTTCACAAATGGTGGCGGAAGGATATTATTTTACGGGTCCCACCAGTAGTATAAAAATGTCGTATGTATTTCTCATTGCCATGGTGCATGTCGTTCATGTTGTTGCGGGGATGATTTCATTATTGGTCGTATTATACAACCAGAACAGGGGAAAATATAATGAAAACGAATATTTAGGGGTGACATTGGGGGCAACGTTCTGGCACTTTTTAGATCTATTATGGATTTATTTGGTGCTATTCATGACCTTTGTAAAATAAATTTTACTTAAAATAAGTTTTGAACTGAAATCAGCTTTTATATAGTTCAAAAAAATGTAAATTTGCTAAAGTTTTATTAAAACGATAATCAGTATATGGATTCTACGGTGACAACGGGAGCGGAAACAAATGTTTGGGGTGGTGGTAACCAACCTTTAGGAGCAAGCTACGGTAAATTAATGATGTGGTTTTTCTTGGTATCGGATGCTTTGACATTTTCCGGATTTTTAGCGGCCTACGGTTTTTCAAGATTTAAATTCATTGAAACTTGGCCTATCGCGGACGAGGTGTTTACCCACGTTCCTTTCTTTCATGGTAATTACCCCATGATTTATGTTGCCTTTATGACCTTTGTGTTGATTATGTCATCGGTAACCATGGTTTTAGCTGTAGATGCGGGCCATAAAATGAAACAGAACGCCGTAATTTGGTATTTGTTCGCAACCATTATTGGAGGAGCAATTTTCGTTGGCTCTCAAGCTTGGGAGTGGGCCACATTCATAAAAGGGGATTATGGTGCCCTGGAAACAAAAGGAGGTAGGATACTTCAATTTGTAGATGCTGATTCAGGGGAGCGAGTGGCCTTGTCGGAATTTGCCGTTACCATTCCTGACGAACGTGTAGAGCATGAAAAAAAGAACGGAGTATGGTATTATGGAGAGAAAGCCCTACCTACCTATACGGTAAACGAAGTTTTAGAAGGGGTCAGGGCCAATCCTAGTGTTTTGATACGAACAGAGACTATTAATGAAGCAGGTGAAAAAACCGTGTTGGATAGGCAGGCAACCCTATCGAAACTAACAGACGCAACCCAAGTGGTGGAAGGCGCTAACTTAATCCATAACGAATATGGAAGCAGGTTATTCGCAGATTTCTTTTTCTTTATTACTGGGTTTCACGGGTTCCACGTTTTTTCTGGTGTTGTAATCAATGTCATCATTTTCTTCAATGTAATATTGGGTACGTATGAAAAAAGAGGCCATTATGAAATGGTTGAAAAAATTGGATTGTACTGGCACTTTGTAGATTTGGTCTGGGTATTTGTGTTTACCTTTTTCTACTTGGTTTAAGAACCGAATATAGAGGAGAAAAGCATTTGTAGTAATTGTACTTATAGATTAGAATAGCATGGCACACGAACATAAATTGGAGATTTTTAGAGGATTGGTAAAGTTCAAATCGAATACCCAAAAGATATGGGGCGTTTTGGCATTTCTTACCATTGTTACAGCTGTAGAGGTAGTTTTGGGTATACTAAAACCAGAAATACTTACAGGTACCTATGTATTGGGTATGAAGTCGCTAAACTGGATATTTATCATACTAACTCTGGTGAAAGCCTATTATATCGCCTGGGATTTTATGCACTTACGCGATGAAAAATCGGCATTGAGAAGGACCATTGTCTGGACCCCTATTTTTTTGGTAATCTACCTCGTATTTATCCTTTTGGTAGAGGCGGATTATATTTATAACATCTACAAGGATGGCTACATAAGTTGGAATTTCTAAGACAGAATTAACAGAATTAAAAGACGGTTTCATCACCGTCTTTTTTATTTTTGTGCCAGCGTTTTTTATTGGTTTTAGAGTACATGTAATGCATTTTACAAATAGCTTTGGCCTAGCTTTGATCTTATGAAAAAGACCTTCGTTTTAATTGTTCTATTCATTTTACCTATAGTTGCGTATTTATTCTTTGCATCTGGGGTAAATAATTTTGGGAAGTTACCAGAGTTAACGAAGAACATTACAGAATTGGACGTGGTCGATGCCGTTAAGTTTAAGGATAAGATTACCATTTTGGGCTTTTTGGGAAGCAATGTGGATATTAGAAAAGGCAATGCTTTTAATCTAAACCAAAAAATATACAAGCGTTTTCATGAGTTCAATGATTTTCAATTTGTCATGCTTGTGCCCTTCGGTGTGGAGGATGAAGTAAATGAACTGAAACAGGAATTGGCCTCTTTGGCCAATATTGAAAAATGGAACTTCGTCTTTGCCGATCCCGATCAAATCAGTTCGCTGTTTGCTAGTTTGCAAACCGACTTGCAGTTGGATGATGCCTACGGCACGCCCTTTGTTTTTATTATAGACAAAGACCTAAATTTAAGAGGTAGGACCCAAGATGAGGACGAGGGTACTAAATATGGTTTTAATTCAAATTCCGTGGCGGATCTCAATAATAAGATGGAAGATGATGTTAAGATCATACTGGCAGAGTATCGTTTGGCCCTCAAAAAGAACAACGCGCAAAGATCTAAATAATGAATAAAAAATATACTTACGTTTGGGTTTCGCTGATTGTTTTAATATTTGGAATCATTACCGTTCCTATAATTGTGGAGCGGTTATCTTCAGGAACCGTAGTACAAAATGATCGCTTAAATGTGAGTATGAACAAGGACTCCTTAAGTTACATCTTATTGGATGGTAAAAAGCGTAAGGTTCCATCTTTCGAATTTATCAATCAGGACAGTATCGTTGTTACAGATGAGGATTATTTGGGCAAAGTGTATGTTGTCGATTTCTTTTTTACCAGGTGTCCAAGTATCTGTCCTATCATGACGACCAATTTGGTAGCCTTGCAGAATCATTTTGATAAGGAGCCTAATTTTGCATTGGCATCGTTCAGCATCACGCCCCAGTTTGATACGCCCCAGGTATTACAGACCTACGCCGAAAAATATGAAATTGATACTGCTAATTGGAACTTGATGACCGGGGATAAGGAAGCGGTCTTTGAACTGGCAAATGCAGGATTTAATATTTTTGCCGCAGAAATGCCAGACGTGCCTGGTGGTTTTGAACATTCCGGGTTATTTGCACTGGTGGATAAGGAGGGCTATTTACGTTCCAGAAAAGATGAATTTGGAAACCCTATAGTATATTACCGCGGTGCTATTCTAGAGGAGAAAGGAACCAATGATCAAGGTGAGGAAGAGGAAATAGGTATTTTGAGGGCAGACATAAAAAAATTGCTAAAAGAATAAGTGTTGAGTTATGCATACAAACGTTTCTGACGAAAGAAAATTCAATAGAATCATAGCGGTTGTTTCAATCGTCATCCCCATAGTGGTTGCACTTTTATTTGGTATTAAAATACCTAACGTAGAGCCACTTTCGTTTTTGCCTCCCATTTATGCAACGATAAACGGTTTAACGGCAGTCCTACTTTTAGTTGCCGTATGGGCCATAAAAAATGGTAATCAAAAACTGCATCAGCAATTGATGACGACCAATATCGTATTGTCCTTGCTCTTTTTGGTAATGTATATTGCCTATCACATGACATCGGATTCTACCGCATATGGGGGTGCCGGAACACTGCGTTATGTTTACTTTTTTATTCTTATTACCCACATCGTTTTATCAATTGCCTTGATTCCGCTGGTATTGCGGACCTACTCCATGGCGTATCTTGGTAAATTTGAAGCGCATAGGGCCTTGGCGCGTTATACCTTTCCTATATGGCTGTATGTTGCGATTACAGGCGTTGTGGTTTATTTAATGATATCCCCTTATTATGTATAAGAGACAGTTGAATTTTATTCTAGTACTTGTTTTTTTGGTTTTGACGCCCTCCTTGGCAGAAGCTCAATGTGCCATGTGCAGGGCCGTTCTTGAAAGTGAAACTACAGGAAATGCTGCAAAAGGGATTAATAATGGTATTGTTTATTTAATGGCCATCCCTTACGTTTTGGTAGCCGGTGTCTTCTATTTTGTTTATAGAAAGATGCGCGCTTAGACTTCTTTTAAACTTTAACATCTTTACTGTAACATTATTAGGTTTGGTTAGTCTATTATTATGTGATGCCTTTATCACATTCATCAATCAAACCAATCAATCAATCATATGTTCGACTTAGAACGATGGCAGGAAATTTTTGATACGATTCGCAAAAATAAATTACGGACCTTCCTCACCGGACTTTCCGTCGCTTCAGGCATCTTTATTTTAGTAATCTTATTAGGTTTTGGACAAGGGATGCAGAATGGCATCGCCAAGGAGTTTGAGCAGGATGCGGCCACCAGTGTATGGGTTTGGCCCGGAGTAACCACAAAGGAGTATAAAGGAATGAATCCGGGCCGCAGAATACAGCTGCGTAATGAAAATTACGATTTTACGGCAAAGCTTTTGGAGGACCAAATCGAAAATAAATCTCCAAGAGTATTTGTTCGGGATGTTCTGGTCAATTATGGATCGGAATCGTTGGCCTATTCCGTACAAGGTATTTCTCCTCAATTTCAGTTCATTGAAAATGAGTTTATGTCTCAAGGTAGATTTATTAATACCCAGGATGAGGACGAAAAGGCCAAAGTGGCCATTATCAGCAATAAGATAACGCGAGAAGTATTCAAAGAACTTGACACGCCTGTGGGAGAGTTTTTGGATATCTCAGGAATTCCCTTCAAAATCATAGGGGTCTATGGAGACGTGGGTGGTGAGCGGGAAGAAGATCGTATATACATCCCGGTAAGTACGGCACAACAGGTTTTTAATGGTGCAGACTATTTAAACAACTTATCCTATACCTTGCCTCCCGCAGCTAGTTTTGATGCCGCGGTAGCACAATCCGTAAAATTCAAAAATTCCATTAAAACCTATTTGCAACAGGCTCATACGGTAGCACCTGACGATACAAGCGCTATCCAGGTCTACAACCCCATGGAGGAGGCAAAACGCTTTTATTCCCTAATGGGAGGCATAAAATTTTTCTTTTGGTTTGTAGGGGTATGTACGATTATTGCCGGTATCGTTGGAGTAAGTAATATTATGCTTATCGTAGTCAAGGAACGTACGCGGGAAATTGGTATTCGTAAGGCTTTGGGAGCCAAACCTTGGTCCATAGTAGGGATGATATTGCACGAGGCTATTTTTATTACGGCAATTGCGGGGTTTACAGGGCTCATTTTAAGTATGGGCCTATTGGAACTTGTTGGTCCGCATGTAGAGGTGGACTATGTTTTAAATCCGTCAGTGAATTTTAATGTGGCATTGACCACGGTTTTTGTGCTCATTTTTGCGGGTGTAGTTGCAGGCTTTTTCCCTGCATGGAGAGCAGCTAAAATCCATGTCATTGAAGCCTTGCGCGATGAATAAATTAGCAGGGCCGAAAGCGAGTTGGGCAATGAGTTGAAAGATGCTGTTCCTGCCTCGAAAAATAAATTCTTAATTAAAATTATCGCTTGTAGTGCGTAAATAAAGTAAAGAACAATGGCATTAGGCCATTCGAAAAAAAAAGATTATTAAAAAACGACCGTAGTAAGAATGTTCAATAGAGATCGTTGGAAAGAAATACTGGAAGTATTGTCCAAAAATGTTTTTAGGACCCTAGCTACTGCTTTTGGGGTAGGCTGGGGTATATTCATCCTTATCATTCTACTGGCTGCAGGAAAGGGACTTGAGAATGGTATACGTGCAGATTTTGGTGATATCGCTACTAATACCATGTTCATGTGGTCACGAAATACGACCATCGCCTATAAGGGTTTGCCCAAGGGTAGACGATTTAGTTTTAAGCTGGAAGATGTACAGGCGATACAGGACAATGTGCCTAATCTCCGCTTTATATCGCCCCGTAATCAACTGGGAGGCTTTGGGGGTGGTAATAATGTAGTTCGTGGTTTAAAGACAGGGGCGTTTAATGTGTATGGAGATTATCCTCAAATTATTAGGCAGGAACCCATGACCATAACCTCCGGTAGGTTCATCAATCAGAACGATGTTGACGATAAGCGCAAGGTTGCGGTCATTGGCGATGGGGTAAAAAATGAATTGTACGATAAGGGTGAAACTATTTTGGGAACCTATGTTAAGATTCAAGGGGTCAATTTTATGGTGGTAGGCACCTATAAAAAGAAAAGCAACGATGGGGATGGTGAAGAAGGGCAGAAGGAAATATTTGTACCCTTTACCGCTTTTTCCCAAGCGTTCAATATGGGAAATGATGTTGGTTGGATGGCCATTACAGCCCAGGACGGTAACTCAATTTCCAATTTAAAGGAACTGATCGTAAGTGTGGTCAAGGAAAACAGAAAGATTCATCCAGATGATAAACGCGCCGTTGGCTATTTTGATTTATATGAACAATTCAACCGGGTGGAAAGCCTTTTTGGAGCCCTACGTTGGGTAGCCTATTTTGTTGGGGTACTTGTATTACTTTCAGGTATTATTGGGGTAAGCAATATTATGCTCATCGTAATAAAGGAAAGAACAAAGGAAATTGGAATACGAAGGGCCCTTGGTGAAGCTCCTTTATCCATCAAAAAACAAATTCTCATGGAGTCCATTTTCCTTACCATTATATCGGGTATGGTAGGCATCATTTTTGGGGCCGGCTTCATCTATGGGGTCAATGCGGTTTTGGATGCTATTGGCCCAGTAGACATGTTCATTAACCCCAGTGTAAGTATAGGGGTGGTGGCCACTGCCTTGGTCATACTTATTTTCTCCGGACTAGTGGCAGGCTTTATCCCCGCACAAAGCGCCATAAGAGTACGACCAATTGAAGCATTACGAACAGAATAAAAATCATCGATCAGCTATTTTAAACCAATCAGAAAAATGAAAAAATCAGCAACAATCAGTATTCTACTCATCATCGTTTTGGCCTTTGGTGGGTCTATGTATTATTTATACCAAAAAAATGCTGAGGATCCTGTGGTGTACGAGACAGAGGAGCCTTCTACCCAGACCATTGTAAAAAAGACAATGGCAACGGGCAGTATTCTTCCTTTGGAGGAAGTATTGATCAAGCCTAATATTTCAGGAGTAATTCAGGAAATATTCGTGGAAGGTGGGGATTATGTGAAATCTGGGGATTTGTTATGTACGATTAAAGTAGTACCCAATTTGACTGCCTTGAACGATGCCAGGAATACCATAGACGAAACCAAAATAAATTTGGACGATCAGCTACGAAACTTGGAAAGGCAAAAAGGTTTGTTCGGAAAAGGGGTTGTTTCCAAGGTAGATTTGGAGCGGGCACAAGTTACGTACGACCAAGCAAAACAAGCGTACGCTGCCGCCAATAAAAGATATGATATTGTAAAGACAGGTACTACGGCAGGTTATGGCAATGCGGCCAATACCCAGATACGTGCTACGGTAAGTGGTATGATATTAGAGGTGCCTGTTGAGGTTGGCAACCAGGTCATCGAAAGCAATAATTTTAATGAGGGTACCACGATTGCTGCTATAGCCGATGTGGACAAAATGATTTTTGAGGGAAAGGTAGATGAGTCCGAAGTTGGGAAAATAAAAGAGGACCTTCCGTTAGAAATAACGGTTGGTGCAATTGAAGACAAGGTATTTGATGCGATATTGGATTATATAGCTCCTAAGGGCAAGGAGGAGAACGGTGCCATACAATTCGAAATCAAGGGGACCTTGAAAAAGGGCGATTCTGTTTTTATACGGGCAGGCTTAAGTGCCAATGCATCCATTATCCTTGCACGCGCAGATAGTGTTTTGGCCGTAAAGGAAGCTTTGGTGCAGTTTGATGATAAGACCAAAAAGCCCTTTGTGGAGGTTGAAACCGGAAACCAACAATTTGAACGTAGGGATATTGAATTGGGAATTAGTGATGGCATCTATGTTCAGGTAAACTCCGGTATAAATAAAGGGGATAAAATTAAGGTCTGGAACGAGGTTAAGCCAGATGAACTGGCCACGAATTAAAACTTTATTAAAAAAATAAGTCAATCGATGTAACAATTGTAAACTTGCTAAGTCTAATGACCAGAGCAGTGTTTAAAGATTGTTCAAAACAACAACCAACATGATTCAAATTAAAGATCTTCATAAGTCCTATAAAATGGGCAAAAATTCACTTCACGTACTTAAGGGAATAAATTTTACGGTAGAAGAAGGGGAATTGGTAGCGATAATGGGTTCTTCAGGTTCTGGAAAATCTACCTTATTAAATATTTTGGGTATGTTAGATGAGTTGGATGAAGGCTCCTACACCTTAGACGGTGTGCCTATTAAAAACTTGAACGAAACAAAGGCGGCCAACTATCGTAATAAGTTCTTAGGGTTTGTTTTTCAATCCTTTAACCTGATCAACTATAAAAGTGCGGCAGAGAACGTAGCCCTTCCGTTATATTATCAAAGGGTTCCCAGAAAAGAACGTCAAGAAAAAGCTCTAAAATATTTAAAACAAGTAGGTTTGATGGAATGGGCGAACCATTTACCAAGCGAGTTATCTGGGGGTCAAAAACAACGTGTGGCCATTGCAAGGGCCATGGCGGCAGAGCCAAAGGTGTTGTTGGCCGATGAGCCTACCGGTGCTCTTGATAGTACCACATCGTATGAAGTGATGGACCTTATCCAAAAGATCAATGATAAAGGCAATACCATATTAATCGTTACCCACGAGGAGGATATTGCCAATATGTGCAAACGTATCGTCCATTTAAAGGATGGCATAATCCTAGAAGATAAGAAAATTGAACAAGTAAGAGCCGCTCAATATGTTCAGTAGAGATAATTGGAGGGAAATATTCCAGACCATTCAGAAAAATAAGTTGAGGACTTTTTTATCTGGGTTTACAGTGGCTTTGGGTATTCTCATCTTTGTGGTTCTGTTTGGTTTTGGGAATGGACTCATAAATACATTTCAATTATTTTTTGAGGATGATGCACAGAATATAATCACGTTTTTTCCGGGGCAGACAACGGAGCCTTATAAAGGATATAAGTCTGGTAGGCAGATAGAATTTGACAATTCCGATTTGGCGGATATTGAAAAGGATTTTCCTCTTTTTCTCGAATATGTAACACCAAGAATCAGTAGAACGTATTTGGCAAAATTTAAGAACGAATCAAACAACTACTCCACGAGAGGCGTCGCTCCTTCCCATCAATTTGCTGAGAAAACGATTATAATGAAAGGGAGGTATCTCGATAATTTGGACATTTTAAATAGAACGAAAAATGCAGTCATAGGTAGGTTGGTCCAAAAAGATTTGTTCGGACAAGAAGATGCCATGGGTAAATATATAGACGTTGGTGGCAGCGTATTTAAGGTGGTTGGGGTATATCAAGACGATGGCGGCGATGATGAAGAGCGCAGAATCTATATCCCTTATACAACATTACAGTTAATTGAAAAGAATACGGACAAGGTAGATCAGATTATTGTAGCGTTTAGACCCGAGTTGGGCTATTCTGGGGCTATAGCACTGGAAAAGAGCTTGAGTACTTTTTTCAAGGAAAAGAAATTCATAAAACCCGACGATCAGAACGGTATCTTTATCCGGAACGTTGCGGAAGGATTAAAGCAAACACAGCAACTGGCCCAAGTATTACAATTGATAGTTTCCTTTGTAGCCTTCGGCACCATTATAGCCGGTATTATTGGGATAAGTAATATTATGGTTTTTGTGGTCAAGGAACGGACCAAAGAGCTTGGAATTAGAAAGGCTTTGGGAGCGACTCCAAAATCCGTAATCGGTACTATTCTGTTAGAATCTATTTTTATCACTACCATTTCCGGTATTTTAGGTATGTTGATCGGTGTCGCAATACTGGGTTCGCTGGATAAAACCTTAGAGGACTTCTTTATTACCAATCCTTATATAGATATGCCCGTTGCTATTTTTGCAACTATAGTACTCATCATTTTTGGTGGCGTGGCAGGTTATATTCCTGCAAAAAGAGCGGCGCGTATTAAACCTATTGTAGCACTAAGAGACGAATAATATGGGATTTTTATTTGATAGAAATACGTGGCAAGAGATTTTTGGGTCCATCAGTAAGAACAGGACCCGAACTATCATCACGGTTATTGGTGTACTTTGGGGGATATTTATCTATATAGCGCTATCCGGTGCTGCCAAGGGTTTGGATAATGGGTTTGACAAGGTTTTTAAGACTGTCGCCATTAATAGTATGTTCGTTTGGGCGCAAAGTACCAGTATGCCTTATGACGGTTTTAAAACAGGCAGGCAATTGCAATTGAAGTTGGAAGATGTTAAAACCATAGAAAATAGGATTCCGGAAGTACAGTATATTGCCCCAAGAATTACGCAAGGGCAGTTTGGATCTGATCCAGTTTACACCGTTCGGGGTCAAAAAAGCGGTAGTTATACCTTGAACGGGGATTATCCCATCTACACCAAGATAGCCACCAAAAAAATATATGATGGTGGTAGGTTCATCAATCAAGAGGATATTGATCTTGCACGAAAAGTAATTGTCATTGGAGAGCGGATAGAGCAAGAACTATATGATAAGGATGAAGAGTCCGTAGGTACATGGATTAGGGTTGGTAATGTTTACTTCCAGGTCATTGGGGTCCATAAATTGGCCCAAGGCGTAAGTTTTGATTCTGATAGCGCCATGTTCATTCCATTTACCACGTACCAAAAGCTTTATAATTCCGGTGATAATATAGGCTACATGTGTATTGCGGCTTACGATGACGTGGATGTGGTACAGGTAGAAAAGGATATTAAGACATTACTTAAAAATATACACAGGGTAGATCCTGCAGATGAGCGTGCCTTCGGTTCCTTTAATCTGGGGGAGGCATTTTCCAAAACGATGGGCTTTGCGGACGGACTTACCTTTATGTCCCTAATTGTAGGCATCGCAACCATACTGGCGGGAGTGATTGGTATTGGGAATATACTATTGATTTCCGTAAAAGAGCGTACTAAGGAATTGGGGGTTAGAAGAGCGCTGGGCGCTACCCCGGCAGAGGTAAGAAATCAAATCGTCATGGAATCTGTTTTTTTGACCGTTATAGCCGGTATTTTAGGAATCATATTAGGAGCCGGAGTATTGGCACTGATCAATTCATTGACCGCGGACATCGATTTTCCATATACCAACCCAACAGTTCCCATCCCTTACGTTATAGGTGCGTTGGTCATCATGGTGGTACTTGGTACATTAATAGGGCTAATTCCTGCGCAACGTGCCGTTAGCATTAGACCAATAGAAGCTTTAAGAGAAGAATAATTACAAACAATAACCAATATTTAAACGATAAACACCTATTAAAATGAACAAATTTGTAAAATATACATTAATTGGCCTAGTAGTTCTTGGGGCTTTGTGGGCAGCGGTATTTTTTATCAAAAGCAATAGTAAATCTTCGATTACCTATGAAACCTCCAGTCCGTTCATAGCAAGCATAGAAAAGAAAACGGTTGCAACGGGTAAATTGATTCCCGAGGATGAAGTTGAGATAAAACCACAGATTTCCGGGATTATTGAGAAGATTTATTTGGAAGAAGGTGCAGAGGTCAAAGCAGGCGATTTGATTGCCGTAATTAAGGTTGTTCCTAACGAACAAGCATTGTATCAGGCAAAAGGTAGGGTAAACAATGCCCAAATCGCTTTAAATAATTTAAAGATCGAATACGATAGGAACAAAACACTATTTGACAAAGGCGTAATTTCCAGTCAAGATTTTAATAATTTAAAAGTACAATACGATCAAGCAGCGCAGGATTTGCAAAATGCACAAGCAGATTATCAAATTATCCGGGTGGGTTCTGTTGGTGGATCTTCAAGCGCCAATACAAATATTAGGGCTACGGTAAATGGAACGATACTGGAGATTCCTGCCAAGGAAGGAGATCAGGTTATTCAAAGTAATAACTTTAATGATGGTACCACGATTGCTACTATTGCTGATTTGAGTAAAATGATATTTGAGGGTAAAGTGGATGAAGGGGAAGTTGGAAAATTAAAAGTTGGCGCACCGCTTAAAATAAACTTAGGCGCGGTAGAAGGTAAGGAATTGGATGCGAAACTCCGTTTTATTGCTCCAAAGGGTGTCGAAGAAACTGGTGCTGTACAATTTAAAATTGAAGGCGATGTTGAAAATTCCGATGATATTTTTATTAGGGCCGGCTATAGTGCCAACGCATCTTTAGTGTTGGAGCGTAAAGACAGCGTTTTAGTGATACCCGAAGCATTACTTCAGTTTGACCGGCAAACGGACAAGCCTTACGTAGAAGTAGCTGTAGGGTCCGCAGATGAGCAAAAATTTGAGCGGAAGGATATTGAAATCGGTATTTCTGATGGAATCAATGTTGAGATCATATCCGGGTTGACCAAAGAGGATAAGGTAAAACAGTGGAACAAAACCGAGCCGATCAAGAAGGGTGAGGAGGAAGATGCAGAAAACGAATCAGCAGAATAAACATCAATCAAAATACAAATCAAAACAATCAACAAATGAAATTTAAAATAACCGTGTTTACCTTTCTGTTTACCATGGCAATTTGCATGGCCCAACAGAAAAAGTGGACTCTTGAAGAATGTGTAGTCTATGCCGTAGAAAACAACCTGACGGTAGAGCAAGCTAAACTTGATCTTGAAAATGCCAAGATTGATAAATCTGACGCCATCGGTGATATGCTTCCTGCCTTGAATGGTCAAATGAGTGCCTCTGCCAGTACGGGTCTATCATTTGACCCGACTAACAATAGGCCTGTAACTACTACGATTTTTACTTCCACTGGAAATCTGACTTCATCGATTACACTATTTGACGGCCTTAGGAATATTAATAGGCTACAGCGGGCTAAAATGAACGCAATTTCTAGTCAATATAGTTTGGAAGATTTGAAAGATGATATACGCTTGAATGTCGCTAACCGCTACTTAGAGGTGATTTCAAATAAAGAGCGTTTAAATGTTGCTAAAGCACAGTATGCTGTTACAGAACAGGATTTAAAACGAACCAAAGAATTAGTCGAATCCGGAGTAGTTCCAAGGGGGGATCTTCTGGAGATTGAAGCTACCGCTGCCAATCAAGAGCAGCAAATCGTGAATGCAGAGGGACAGGTCTTGATTTCTAAAATTGCCTTGGCACAATTATTACAGATTACAGATTATGAAAATTTCGATACCGTAGACGAGGAATTTAGTGTTCCGCCATCTGATATACTTTCTAATTCCCCTAGAACCATTTTTGCAAAAGCATTGGAGTTCAGAAACGATATTAAGTTTTCAAAAGCCAATGTTGATTTGGCTGAACAAGATCTCAAAATAGCTAAAGGTGGTTTATACCCCACATTGAATGCATTTTTTAATTACAATACGCGATATTCAGATCAGTTTTTTGACCCTATCACTGGAGATTTAATTCCGTTTAAAGATCAAATATATATTAATGACGGTATCTCGTACGGAGCCCAGTTAAATATTCCGGTTTTCAACGGCTTTAGCGTTAGAAACGGTATTAAGAGATCTCAAATATCCGTTCAAAGGGCAAAGCTACAATTTGAACAAGATAAATTAGATTTGGAGAATACGGTGAATCAAGTTTATGTAGATGTCAAGACTTTTGGTAAGGCTTATGAAGCTGCAGAAAAAACATTGGAGGCCAGACGGCTGGCGTATCAATATTCTAAAGAGCGCTTCGATGTCGGGTTAATGAATTCATTCCTTTTTAGTCAGGCACAGGCTAGGGTAGACAATGCGGAGGCTGAAGTAGTCCGTACGAAATATGATTATATATTTCGATTGAAAATTCTTGAATTCTATTTCGGAATTCCAATTTCTTTGGATTAAACTTCTGCGGGAAAACACAAAAAAGGCCTGTAATAATTAAAGTATTACAGGCTTTCTCATTTTTAGTACAAGTAATACCTTTGCTGAATGGGTTTGATTCTTAATTTAGAAACGGCTACCACCAACTGCTCAGTTAGTTTAGCCAGGAATGGCGAAATTATACTATTAAAAGAATTGAATTCAGCGAACTATTCGCATGCAGAAAAGTTGCATGTTTTTATAGATGAAGTAATTCAAAGTACAGGTACTAAAATGCAGGATTTGGATGCTATTGCGGTAAGTAAGGGTCCAGGTTCCTATACCGGACTCCGTATTGGGGTTTCCGCTGCCAAAGGGCTTTGTTTTGCTTTGGGAGTACCCTTGATTTCCGTTGATACGCTACAGAGTATGGCAGCACAGTTGAGCTTGGAATCAAAGGAATCTATATTGATTCCTGTTTTGGATGCAAGGCGTATGGAGGTTTATTCCGCAGTATTCAATACTAAACTTGACCGGATAAGGGAAACAAAAGCGGAAATAATCGACCCGGATTCCTTTAGTGAATTTTTGGAGTCAAAATCAGTCCATTTTTTGGGAAGTGGTGCTGAAAAAATCCAGTCCATTTTAACTGGAAATAACATCGAATATCACTTAAATGTAGTTCCATCCGCTAAAGAAATGGCACTACTTTCATTCAATAATTATCAATTAAATGAATTTGAGGATGTTGCCTACTTCGAGCCTTTTTATTTGAAGGATTTTGTACTTCAAACCAAAAAGAATTAGAACTGCTCTTCAAGTTTCATTGTGATAACTAGGAACTAAAAGAGAACGCTCTAAAAATAACCTACTGTTTTGTAGAGAAACCCAGCTAGTTTGTGAAAATCGTTCATCAAAAATTAAATTAGGCTGTATAATACGGTTTTGCGAGGCACGAAGCAATCCGTAACTTGTAGATGATCAAGTTATAGATTACTTCACTTCGTTCGTAATGACTTGTAAAACAGATTTTAGGACAGACTCATTCAGCTTTTAGTTGTCCCTTAGTTCTTTAGTTGGGTAACCACACGTTGTGGGAACGGTATTTCAATACCAGCGGCATCAAAACGGAGTTTAATTTCTTCCATAACATAAAAGTGCGCTGCCCAAAAATCTGGGTTATTGGCCCAAAAACGTAAGGTTAGGTTTACCGAGCTATCAGCCAGTTCCCCAACATATACTTCAGGTGCAGGTTCTTTTAGAATGGTATCCCGGTCGTTGCAAATCGCCAAAAGAATTTCTTTGGCCTGCTTAATGTTGGAACCATAGCCAATGCCCACGTCAATTTTATCCCTTCTCGTATCCAGGGCGTTGTAATTAATAATGGTATTGTTGGAAAGTTGCCCATTGGGAATGATAGCGATTTGGTTTCCAAAGGTGCTTAATTTTGTAGTGAAAATCGAAATCTCCTTTACAGTTCCATCCACGCTTTGCGCTGAAATAAAATCTCCAACCTTAAAAGGTTTGAACAACAAAATGAGGACACCACCTGCAAAATTAGCCAATGACCCCTGTAATGCCAAGCCTATTGCCAGACCTGCGGAAGCCAATACAGCGACCAAGGAGGTGGTTTGCACGCCCAATTGCGTTATTACAAGAATGAACAGGATGATTTTTAAGGCGATGCTGATGAAGCTTTGCAAAAATGTCTCCAGTGCTAAATCGTAGTCTTTCTTTAAAAAGAATTTTCGCACCATCCTATTAATGAAACGTATGATATAAGTACCTGCAATAAGGATGAAAATTGCCCATAAAAAATTAGGCAGGGCGGCCCAAATCCACTCTATTGCCTTGTCCGCATGTTCTTGAAGATTCCAAAACTTATCCATAGTTGGTCTACATATTTAATTTTATGAAACTTAGGTATTGATGGGTATATCAATCAATATTTTAAGGCTAAACTAATGTTAAAATTTACTCTTAATCAGATTCATTGCGTCTGTAGGTTTTTCAACGGGTAATTGGCAGGTTCCGTTTGTGCATACATAAATCAATGTCTTATTTGGGGAATGTCTATTCTTGAGTAATGGAAGCTCGCTATTTGCCGCCGAACCGGCAAAAATCACATTGGGGAGGTAGTGCGCCTTTAGGTCCTTACCTGCATGGTCGTACCCATTGCCACAAATGGCAACCTCGTAAAATTTTTGAGTCATTAATAGCGAGAGGTCGAGCCAGTTTGCATGGCTTTGGGGATTGGTGGTGATGGTGTGCTTCATAGTGTCCATCATTTTTTCTACACGTACCTTAAAATTTTCTTCTGGAAAATAATTTGACAGTTTAAATAGATTATGGGCCATGATTGAATTGGATGACGGAATTACGTTATCCGCTACTTCCAAGGTTTTCCTAATAAGTAATTCCTGTTCGTTGGAAGTAAAATAGAACAGTCCGGTTTTAGTATCGCTGAAATTGGTAATAACATAGTTGGTCAATTTTAAACTGAGATTGAGCCATTTTTCATCGAACGTACCCTCATAGAGACCTAAAAATCCTTCAATAACCGCGGCATAATCTTCCAAGAAACCAGAAATTGAACTGTTTCCGTTTTTATGGTTACGGTATAGTTCTCCATTTGCTTCCATGACGTTCTGTTCTATGAAGTTGGCATTTTTTAGTGCCAGTTCCAAAAAATGTTCATCTTTTAGGAACCTATAGGCATCCATAAGGCCTTTTAGGGCTAGACCGTTCCATGAGGTCAAAATTTTGTCATCCAGTCTGGGTTTATTCCTTTTCTCGCGTTCTTGTTTTAAAATACCCAAGCAGGTACTGATGATTTTTTGCACCTCTGCCTCGGGAAGATTATGTTTTTGGGCAATCTCCTTAGTTTCTGCATCCCTAATGAGTACGTAATTTTCATCTTCCCAATATCCGTAAGAATTGATATTAAAAAAGTCCCGAAAAATAGGATACTGATTTTTAAGAAGCTGCTCCAGTTCTCCTTCTTTCCATACATAAAAGGCTCCTTCCTGTAAAATTCCCGAATCCGTCAGGCTATCCGCATCCAAGGACGAATAAAAGCCTCCATAACCCGTATGCAACGCTTCTTCCAAAAATGAAATGGACTCCTTTACAATGTGTTTATAAAGTTCATTTTTTGTCGCCGCATAAGCTTTAGCATACAGACTAATGAGCAGGGCGTTATCATAGAGCATTTTTTCAAAATGGGGAACGTGCCATTTCGTATCTACGGAATACCTCGAAAATCCGCCACCCACGTGGTCAAATATACCGCCCCACGCCATTCTGGTAAGTGTGGTATCAACATAATCCTTAATTTTAGTATCGTCGAAGGATGTCGCATAATGTAGCAAGAAATTCAGATTCACCGGCATCATAAACTTTGGTGCCCTTTTATAGCCTCCTAGAAATGTATCGAAATAGGGATACCACTGGCTTACGAGTTCTTTAAGTGCTGGAACATTGATGGAACTCGAAGTCTCTCCAATGTTTATTCCGTTAATCTCTTGCAGCCCTTCTGCCATATTTTTAGCATAACCAATTATCTTTTCGGGTTCGGATATATAAACTTCCTGTAACTGGTTCAATACTTGAATCCAAGGCTCCTTTTTTACAAAGGTTGCCCCCCAAAAAGGTCTGCCATCGGGAATGGCCACGATGTTCAAGGGCCAGCCACCACTACCGGTCATCATCTGCAAGGCATCCATATAAACATGGTCGATATCCGGTCTTTCTTCCCGGTCAACTTTAATGTTTATAAAATGTGCATTCATAGTCTTTGCCACTTCCTCGTCCTCAAAACATTCATGCTCCATTACGTGGCACCAATGACAGGCAGCATACCCTATACTGATCAAAATTAACTTTTGTTCTTTTTTTGCATGTTCTAGCACAGCTGGGCTCCACGCTTCCCAATTAACGGGATTGTGTGCGTGTTGAAGTAAGTAGGGACTACTTTCCTTAATTAAATTGTTGGTGTATTTGTTGGGCATATTGGGTTATACTCTAAAAGTTAAAATACAAAAAAAGCGCCAACGGGCGCTTTTAGTTGTGATTTTTAGGGTATTAGTTTACCTCAAATGTAATTTTTACGTTGACCCTATAATTTTTAATCTTATCGCCTTCAACAGTAGCGCTTTGCTCGTTGATATAAACGGATTTTATATTCTTTACAGATTTGGAAGCTTCTGCAACAGCCTGTTTTGCTGCATCTTCCCAACCCTTATCAGAATTTGCCAATATTTCAATAACTTTTAAAACTGCCATAATATATATTTTTAGATTCTCTTGAAGTTACGAAATTTTAGGGTAGGGCTTAATCCATTTCAGGCTTAATTTAACCGTTTAGCGCAACCACTTCGTTTACCTTATCGCCCATCATGTTTTTTAACATGGTCTCAATTCCATTTTTTAAGGTAAAAGTTGAAGAAGGACAACCGCTACAGGCTCCCTGTAAGATTACGTTCACAGTCTTGGTTTGTGTATCGTAGGATTGGAATAAAATATTTCCACCATCACTGGCAACGGCTGGCTTAACGTATTCTTCCAAGATATCCACGATTTCTTGTGATGTCTCGTCCAATTCCACAGTGGCCTTGGATGTAACTGTTTCGGATACTTCTGCAGTGGCAGCGGTTTTGGCGTCATCAGCAACAATTTCCTTTCCATCCGCAATGAAATTCCGAATCAGTTCGCGCAATTCAATGGTAATATCATCCCATTCCGCAACCTCATATTTAGATACGGAAACATAGTTTTCGTCAATAAATACCTGTTTAACAAAAGGGAATTGAAACAATGCCATGGCCAACTTAGAACTCCGCGCCTCATCTATATTTTTAAATTCAAAGGCTGAAGCAACAATTTTTTTACTGGCCACAAATTTCATCGTAGATGGGTTGGGGGTAACTTCTGCATAAACCGTTACGGGTATTGGTTTGTCCATATCCTCTTCCAATACAATAGGTTCCGCTGCATTCAAATATTCTACCAACTGTTGGGCTACCTCATCCTTAACATCTTCCCATTGTACGATATCATAGCGTTCTAGCCCAATAAAATCCCCAGAAATGTAGACGGTCTTTATAAAAGGTAGGTGAAATAACTGTTGGGCCAACGGCGAATTTTTTGCCTCATCTATATTTTTATATTCGTAGTTCTTGCGTTGCACCAAAAGGTGATTGGTTTCAAACTTTAGTATATTTGGATTGTTGGTCTTTACCACCGTAATTGAATACTCTTTCATCTCTAATTAATTTTGGGCAAAAATACGAAGGAAATCTTACTTTACGCCAACATAATAATGTTGTGGTTAAGCCGTTATACTTTATATTATCAAAACGAAAGCCTGGTTTTTAATCCCCAAGATGAGATATAACATACTACTGCTATTTACGGTGCTTCTGGTAGGTTTGAAGTCTACCGCACAAGAAGGAATCCCCGTTTATTTTGATTACTTGGCGGATAATTATTATTTGGTATTTCCATCCATGGCCGGTATTGGGCAAGGAGGAAAGATTAGGGCAACAGCAAGAAAACAATGGTTTGATGTAGAGGATGCGCCTAGTTTACAGACCATTAACGCTCATTTTAGGATAGGGGATACCCCTAGTGGTATAGGAGCCATTATTTTTAACGACGCCAATGGATATCATTCCCAGACAGGATTAAAATTAACCTATGCACACCATTTGCGTATGGGAGGGGATGATGTTCGTGTTTTAAACCAATTGTCTTTTGGTCTTAGCGGTACTATTTTACAAAGCAGCCTGGACGAAACAGATTTTAGGTCCGTTGCATTTGACCCCGCCGTTTCTGGTATTAAATTGAGTGAGTCTTACTACAACGTAGACTTTGGAATGTCCTACAACTTTCAAGAGTTTTATGCGCACTTCGGAATTTTGAATGCATTGGAATCAACCCGGAACATCTATAGAATTAATAGAAGTGATGATCCGGACAACTTGGTCGTTCCTCGCGTTGATAATCTAAGGAGATATTTGATATCCACAGGTTATGTATTTGGAAGAAGTGAGTGGCAAGTAGAACCATCCGTTTTATTCCAGATTACAGATTTTACCCAAGAAAAGACCGTAGACATAAACGCTAAGGTGTATAAAGATGTAGATTTTGGTAGGATATGGGGTGGACTCTCCTACAGAAGAAGTTTTGACGGTGCCCAGTTTCAAAGTAATGGTACTTTTGGCGAACAACGTTTGCAATTGATTACCCCTATAGTAGGTGCCAATATCAATAATTTTATGGTATCCTATAATTATTCCTATCAAATGGGTGATATACGGTTTGATAACGGAGGTTTTCATCAAATAACGATAGGGTATGATTTTGGACAAGAGGAACGTAAATACGACTGCTACTGTCCTGCTGCGAATTGATTTATTAGAGGTACGCCTCTAATTCGTAATCTTAAATTCATAGGAAACGGCGCCAAATAAGTTAAGCCTATGGGCTAAAACAGGAATGACACCGTTTACTAACTAGATTTTTTTTTGGATTAATCCCAACTATATTTTTTTAAGGCCGCCTGTTTTTTTATCGCCTTGAGCATCGCATTTTCAAGCTCCCCGGAAGCATTATCTTGGTTTTTGGAAATAAAAGCTTCTCTCTTCGTATTCAATTCTTGAATTTCCTGCTGAATTTTTTTCCGCTCCATTTTTTTTGAAGAAACATAGTTTTCTATTTCGGCTGTGCTTTTTCCTTGTAATTCTTTTGGTAACTGGTCTTTTTCAATAGAGCTGATTTCAAATTCAGCATCGGCAACGGCGTCTACCAAATCCCATGATTTATTGTTGTAAAGACTAGTGCTTTTACTCACGGCTCGTTTTACGGCAACACCTTCTTCCAATTCCATCGCATTTTCATCCTGTTTTGTTTGGGACCTAAGTTTAGATTGTCCTATAGAACCATAGGAGATATAGGTATTGTTAAGTTTAGTATTCAATTTAATGATGATTTCGTCATAAGGGGTGCTAATATGCACCAACTCTTGGTTGTGGTCTATGGCCATGTATTCCCCTCCTGTCATGGCTGCTCCGTTTTTCCAGTAGCTATTAATTCCTTGCTCATAAGGTCCACAAAATAGGGTATTTATGATGATATTTTTCTCTTTTGCATTGGTTAAGGCATTTGTGTAAGGGTACTTTCCTTGATTAAAGGGTTCGTTACCCGCTATAAAAATCATTTTTAACTCATCCGGATTTTTGTTCCATGGTAATTGTTGCAAGGAGGTCTGTATAACCTTGCCGCAATATTCTTCCCCGCCATTGGTAGTGAGTGAAAATAACTTCTCTGAGATTTCGTCCAAATCACTACTAAAGTCCAATACTTGTTGCACGTATCCTTCCCTTGCAGATAAATTATCATTGCCATATTGATAGAGCGCTATCTGTAGGGTGGGACGGGTATCATCACCACACTTGGCAACACTAAACTCGTTTACAATATCCCAAAGCTGGGATTTAGCTTGGTTTATGAGTCCGTCCATACTATTGCTGGTATCCAATAAAAGGGCTATTTGTACCGTATTTTTAGGTTCATCTACCAAAGGGACAACGGCATGGGCAATCAGTTTTTCGTCTCTTGTTTCTTTTTTAACGTTGCAGGCAAATGCCATTGTAAGGCTTAGGAATAGAAATCCTGAAGTCGTTATTCTGTTGAGCGTTTTCATAGTTTATGTTTTAAATTCAGTGCTAAAACTAGGAGCAAACTTTTTTCTGTACCAGTAGCAATGAGGGAATGCAGTCCTTGGTTTAGGGAACGTGCATGGTGGGTTTGTAAAATGGTAAAAAGGGATGGTCGTCCACCTATTTGAGCCTTTTTATCATTTTTTAGTGCCGTATAAATCAGCTAAGTTTACAGTAAGCATTTTCGATGAAAAATCTAATTATCCCTTTTTTGCTCTTGTTGTTCCTAGGACCCTTTGTAGGTTTTTCCCAAAACCAAAATCGTCTGGATGCCTTTGTTTTAAAAGGTAAGGTGGCCTTTAAGGATTCTGGTCAATCCATTTCCGGAGTATCCATTTCAGCCGGTTCTGGGGATTATGTGCTAACTAATGGACAAGGAAGGTTTGAAATCAAAACAAAAATGGGCGATGAACTGTTCATTGAAGATGAGCGCATCCAATCCGTAAAATATCCGGTGAAACAGCGGGAAGAAGTCCTGGTGCTGGTAGAACCTGTAACCAGATATGCCACGAGCAGTATGGGCAGGAGCATTGTATCGGATGTATCCTTACAACATCAAGCCTTATTGGATTCAGCAGAACGGTACAAGGCGGAAAACATTGAAAAAAGTATTGATTTTGTAGCGCAATCCATTTCCATATTAGGAAAAAGAGGTCAGAAAAAAGAATTGGCAAGATCGCTTTCAAAACTTGGTGAAATCTACCAATACCATAAACAATTAGATTTGGCAATCGATAATTATGAGGATGCGCTTGAGGCCAATAAAACCATTGCAACCTCATTGTTATTGGGCAAGGCCTATATTGCCATGAGCAGGTTTGTGGACGCTGAAAAAGTATTGGGACCCTTAGTGGATTTTAAAACAATGGTTCCTTACCAAAAAGTGGAATTACTGGAACTGTTGGGCGATGTGAAAAAAGCTAACAACGAAGTTGCTGAAGCGTTAAAATTTTATAATGAAGGACTTCTAATTGCAGATAAAAACCAGATTACCCCTAAATTGACGGATTTAAACTCCAAGATTGCCGATACATATTCACAAGGAGACCAACTTATGGAAGCTGAAGCCTATTATGGCAATTCACTTGAACTGGCTTCCAAACTTGCGCCGCAGCGGGCAGTGCAGGAGAAGGAAAAAGTAGCCGATTTCTACAATAAAAAAAGCAGGTATACCGAGGAGATTTCGATGCGTAAAAATAGTCTTCAAGAACTAAAAAAGCTGGATACACCAAAGTCGGTTGCTTCAAAGTTTGAGTCTGGGGATACCATAACCACGCAGCGCATCAATTACAAAATTGCCAATGCCTACATAGCCCAGGATAAATATAATGAAGCCATTCCGTTTTTGGAGCGCAGTATTGTTGAGGCAGATGTGGAAAACGACCTTGTGGTACAAAAGGATGCCACGCGTAAACTATCTGAAGTATACAAGGAAAAAGGGGATTTTACAAAAGCCTTGGAGTCGTATCAATCCTATGTGGCATTGGTAGATTCACTATATGCGCGAAAGGAACAGGAAATTTTAAGGGCCAACCAATTCAACAGGGAGATTGCAAACGCCCAGAATAGGCTTACCGGCTTGGAACAGGAACGGGAACTCTCTCAAAGTAAATACGACCTTGCCTTGACCGAGCAGGAACTGTTCCAGGAAAGTAACAAACGACAGCAATGGATTATTTATTCTTTGATATTCGGACTTTTATTAACGGTTTTGGCGGCCTTTTTCTTTTACCGTAGCAACCAACAGCAGAAATTGGCGAATAACCTTTTGGCGCTAAAATCGTTGCGGTCACAGATGAATCCGCATTTCATATTTAATGCACTTAATTCGGTAAATAATTTTATAGCAAAGAACGATGAACGCAGCGCCAACCGGTACCTGAGCAATTTTTCGACTTTAATGCGCTCCGTATTGGAAAATTCTGAAGAGGATTTCATCCCCTTGGCCAAGGAATTGGAGCAATTGGAATTGTACATTGAGTTGGAACATTCTAGGTTCAAGGATAAGTTTGATTACCATATACATATTGATGAAACTATCCCCATTGCCTCCTATAAAATACCGCCTATGCTTTTACAGCCCTATATTGAAAACGCTATCTGGCATGGTCTCCGTTACCGGGATTCTAAAGGGGTTTTGGAGGTTTTCGTTGATCAAAAAACAGAAAGTTCCATTTCAATTTCTATTACCGATAACGGAATTGGCCGCAAAAAATCTGCCGCCATAAAAACCGAAAATCAGCGCAAGCAAAAGTCAAAGGGTATGGGAATCATCCAAAAACGGGTGGCTATTTTAAACGATATGTATTCTGATAAAGTCGCGATAAATATTACAGATTTAGAGACCGATGGTTCTGGAACCAAAGTGGTCTTCATTTTAAAAAAGGAGAAATGACATTAAAAGCTATTTTGGTCGAGGATGAGGCCAACAGCAGGGAAATTCTTAAAAATTATATTGAAAAGTATTGTCCTCAAGTAACGTTGGTTGGGGAGGCCAGTTCTATACAAGAGGGATTGGAATTAATTAAAAACAATACTTTGGATTTGGTTTTTTTGGATGTGGAAATGCCTTTTGGAAATGCCTTTGATTTATTGGATAAGCTTCCTGAACGAACGTTTGAAACGGTATTCGTAACAGCCTATGACCATTATGCCAAGGATGCATTGAACAACCATGCAGCTTATTACTTGACCAAACCGATAAATATTGACGAATTGATTAATGCGGTGCACTACGTAGAAGCGGTGCGAAAAAAGGAGAATGCACTGGAGGGGCAGGTCTTGAGTTCCAAAGTCAAGGGAGTAGAGGGAAAATTGACCTTGCCGCAACAAGACGGGTTTCAAGTATTGAATATCTCCGAAATTGTTTACTGCAAGGCCGATGACAACTACACGGAGATCTATTTGGAGCACAAAAAAATACTGGTCAGTAAAACCCTAAAATATTTCGAGGATGCCTTATTGGAATTTTCCTTTGCGCGCGTACACAAATCCTATCTGGTTAACGTAAACGAGGTTGTAAAGTATAGGAAAGGAAAGGGCGGTAGCGTGGTGATGTCTAACGGTAAGGAGTTGCTGGTTTCGGCATCCAAGAAAAAGGAATTTCTTTCTTATTTTAATTGAATAAAATTCAGAAAATGATTAAAGCGGTAAAGGGAAAAACCCCTAAGATAGGAACGGATTGTTTTATTGCGGAGAACGCCACAATTGTAGGTGAGGTTACCATGGGGAACCAATGTAGCGTTTGGTTCAATGCCGTTATTCGTGGTGATGTCCATTTTATTAAAATGGGGAATAAAGTCAATGTCCAGGACGGCGCAGTGATTCATTGTACGTATCAAAAATCCCCAACTATTATTGGTGATAATGTATCCATAGGGCACAATGCCATTGTGCACGGGTGTACGGTACACGAAAATGTACTGGTAGGTATGGGAAGTATTATCATGGACGATTGCGTGGTGGAAAGTAATAGTATAATAGCCGCAGGAGCGGTGCTAACCAAAGGCACGCATGTTCCATCCGGTAGTGTTTTTGCAGGAATGCCCGCCAAAAAGATAAAGGATATAAGTCCGGAATTGAGTGCCGGGGAGATTAATCGTATTGCTGAGGCCTATACAATGTATGCGGGTTGGTTTACCGATTCGGAATAGTTTTACTAGGCGATAGCACCAAGCTATGAATCTAAAATCCTTATTTTTGGGCAACCAAAACTAAAAGTTATGAACGCATATGTTTTTCCTGGGCAAGGGGCCCAATTTGTAGGAATGGGCTTGGACCTTTATGAAAAATACCCAAAGGCCAAGGAACTGTTCTATACGGCAAATGACATTCTAGGTTTTGAAATTACAGAGGTAATGTTCAATGGTACGGCAGAAGGCCTTAAGGAAACAAAGGTGACTCAGCCTGCGATTTTTCTTCATTCGGTCATACTAAGCGCAGTTATGGGTGGTTCTTTTAAACCGGATATGGTTGCCGGTCATTCCTTGGGTGAATTTTCTGCCCTCGTAGCAAACCATACCCTGAGTTTTGAAGATGCTTTGAAATTGGTCTCCCAGCGCGCCCTTGCCATGCAAAAGGCCTGTGAGTTTGTGCCGTCTACTATGGCCGCGGTATTGGGTCTGGAAGATGCTATTGTTGAAAAAATCTGCCAGGAAACCCCGGGTATCGTGGTTGCTGCAAATTATAACTGCCCAGGTCAATTGGTCATATCGGGCGAAGTGGTTGCCGTGGAATTGGCCTGTGAAAAATTGAAAGAGGCGGGTGCCAAAAGAGCGTTGTTATTGCCCGTAGGCGGCGCTTTTCATTCCCCGCTTATGGAGCCTGCCAGGGAAGAGCTTGCTGCGGCCATTGATACTACTCGGTTTAACAAACCAAGTTGCCCTATCTACCAAAATGTTACGACCACCGCTATAACGAGCCCCGATGAGATAAAAAAGAATTTGATGTTACAGCTTACCGCTCCGGTAAAATGGACACAAAGTGTTCAACAAATGACAAAGGATGGAGCTACGGTTTTTACGGAAATTGGACCGGGAAAGGTCTTGCAGGGATTAGTTAAAAAAATAGAGGGAACGGTAGAAACGACGGCTCCCAACTTGGATTCCTAAACGTTTACCCCATTAATTTACCATTCACCTAAAAATTCCTTTTTTCAACTGTTTGTGAGGGGTTTACCTTATTTTTTCATTAATATTGAGGCCCTCATTTTTGGTGTCATTCCAAGTTATTAAGATTTGGATGACGGGAACACTTGAAAAGGGAATACTATGAAAATGATTTTAAAAGATAGTTTATTGGAAGGCGCTACAAGGAATTGCTTTTGTAAGTCTGTCGTGTTTTTTTTATTTTTCTCCGTTTGCTTTGGAGGAATTTTTGGTCAAACTGTTTCGATTACGGCTTTCCAACCTAATGCAAGTGAAAACGGACCTACTGCTGGCCAATATACTATTAGCATTTCTAATGGAGGTTTTTTTCAAAATTATGAAATATTATTAACGGTTGATGTCACAAGTATGGCTGATGTAGGCGATGATTATGTAGCGCTACCTGCTTCTGTTACAATGACAACATCTTTTGATGGGTCAGGAAATAGGGTAGTCAATTTAAACGTAATTGACGATAGTATTATTGAACCGACTGAAAATGTAATTTGGAATATTGTTCCCAATGGAACTTATATTGTTGATTCAGGTAGTAGTTCTGCCACTGTTACTATAGCGGACAATGATGTTGCTGGTGTTAATGTTTCCACCATAAGTGGAAATACGGGTGAAGATGGCACAACCGCCACTTTTAGTGTTTCTTTGACAAGTCAACCAAGTGCACCTGTAACTGTTGCGTTGAGTAGTAATAATACCGCTGAGGGTATAGTAGCTGGTAATGTAACTATTCCTATTGCAAATTGGAATACGGGAGTTCCGGTAACGGTCACAGGTATAGACGATGCCATTGTAGATGGTAATATCAATTACACCATTGTAACAGGTAATGTGACATCAGCCGATCCAAACTATAATGCTTTAGGAGGCGGTGCTGTAGCAAATGTGTCGGTCACTAATATCGATAACGATACTGCAACCTTGACAATTGCGGATATTACGGCGATAGAGGGTTCGTCTATGCAATTCACGGTTACTTTGAATACCGCTGTAGCCAATCCGTTTACGGTTACGGTATCCTTTCAAAATGGTACCGCCCAAGGTGGTGGACCGCCATTGATTTTCCCTGAAGATTTTAATAATACGTCACAAATACTAAATTTTACCGGTACGGCGAACGAAACGCGGCAATTTAATGTTCCAGTTTTAAATGATAATGTCATAGAACAGAATGAAACCTTTTCTGTGCAGTTATCAGCTAGTAATCCTGGAGTAAATGATTCGGCTACCGCTACTGGAACAATTACAAATAATGATTCAGGAACTGTGACTGTAACCGCCGATCGTCCAAGTACTTCAGAAGCCGGAGGGCAAGAAGGAAGGTTTCAAATTGAACTGAGTGAGGAAAATCCACTTATGGAAGATATTGTTGTAACCTATGTGCTTACGGGAACTGCAACCCAAGGTGCGGGGCAGGATTATACCGTTTCAGGAACCGTTGGGACGGCCATTTTTGAAAACGGTAGGGATTCGCGGAATATTAACGTTGACGCCCTTGATGACAACTTGGTCGAAGGGGATGAAACCGTAGTATTAACGATTACAAGCGTTAGCAGTAACGCTTTTACAGTAGGCACCCCGAGCTCAGCTACAGTAACAATACTGGATGACGACAACTATGTAGCCACTATCACAGCATCAGACAATGCGGCAGCGGAAACCACGACCGGGAGCAATACAGGAACCTTCACCATCAGTTTAAATCAACCAAATGTATCTGGAGCTGGCCTTGCGGTAAATTATGCCATTTCAGGTACGGCGCAAAATGGTGTGGATTATGCAAACTTAACGGGAAGCGTAATTATTCCGAATAATCAACAAACGGCAACGGTGACCATTACACCAACAGACGATTTAATACAGGAAGGAACCGAACAGGTAACACTTACTCTGCAAGAAAGCCCTAATTACGATTTGGGAGGCGGGGCAACCCAATCGGCTACCGTAAATATCGCGGATAATGATCAAGCAACTGTTAGCGTGCAAGATGTTACGGTCAACGAAGATGTAGTAGGAGGTAACTTGGTATTTACCGTTGTGCTAAGTTCAGCTGTAGCGGGTGGCACGAACGTACCCTATTCGTTTATTAATGGGACTGCCACGGGTGGTGGTACGGATTTTACGGGAACGCCCGGAACGCTAACCTTTACCGGTACTGCTAATGAAACCAGAACTATTACTGTACCTATTATCAACGATCAACTTTTAGAAAATTCAGAAACCTTTACCTTACAATTGGGGGTTCCTACCAATGGTGTGCAACGAACAAATGGAGGTACCGCAATTGGTACTATAAATGATGATGATAATTGTATTGCCGCACCCATCTTGGACACTTCAGTTTCCAATATTTTTTGCGATGTAATCGACCGTAGTCTTAATGACTTTACCCAAAGTACCCCTCCTGCAGGAAATCCAAACGTCGCATTACGTTGGAGTCGTAATTCCAATCCTTTAAATGAAAATGCCTATTTGTTAGCCGCAGAGGTTGCAAATCCACCGAACGAGGGATCATACTATGGGTTTTTCTTGGATAATAACGGTACACCCAACAATTTTGACGATGACTGCGCGAGTGGTGTTATCGAGGTGGAGATAATTTTAAATACTACGCCAACCATAATCAGTGCACCAGACAGTGAACGTTGTGGTTCGGGCACTCTTTTATTACGTGCAGAGCCCAGTGATGGTGCCTCTATAAATTGGTATACGAGTATTGATGCAGATACCCCTGTCGCTTCAGGAAATACCTTTACTACGCCAGTACTAAACTCCACCAGGTCCTACTTTGTGGAGGCTACTGAAAATGGTTGTGTAACCGAACGGCAAGAGGTGATAGCCTTGGTTGGTTTTCAAGCAAGCACAGGGGTTGCCACCAACGCCTCTATATGCAATATTGCCGCCAATGGACCAACCATTCTAGATTTGGATGATCGACTCGTAGGTGAAGGAGCTGGCGTATGGACGGTTACCACAGACCCATCGCAATCCATTACCGTTCCAACTTCGAACATTATAGACTTTCGGAATTTAGTGGCCGGAGCCTATGTTTTTACCTTTACCACCACCAACTCAACGCTACCCTGTGAGAATGTTTCCGTGGATGTAACCATATCGGTAAGTGATTGTGAGACGGATGATGACGGTGATGGTCTTTTCGGTGGCGAGGAAGCTACGTTGGGTACCGACCCGGCCGACCCTGATACGGACGGTGATGGTATCGATGACGGAACGGAGGTTGGTCCTGATGTAGACAATCCATTGGATGAGGACAATGACGGTATCATAGATGCGTTAGATTCAAATATCCTGGATGCCGATAATGATGGCGTAAACGATCAGCAAGATCCTGCAAATAATAACCCGTGTCTACCCAATCGCCAAAATGGAGTCTGCGATTTTGATGGGGATGATATCCCGGATAGCGAAGAAATAGAAAATGGGTCCGATCCGGACAACCCCTGTGATCCAAATCCAGAGCACCCAAATTGCCTGCCTATTGATCTGCAAGTTTTAAAGGAAGTTGACAATGTGGATGCAGTAATTGGGGACACGGTAATCTTTACCATTTCCTTGAACAATTTAGATGCAGACCGTGAAGCGGTTGAGGTCATCGTTGGGGATTTATTGGGAATGAGTTTTGAGTACCTTTCCAGTAGTCCGTCCGTAGGTACCTATTCAGAACTATCTGGGGAGTGGTTTCTTCCGGAAATAGCTCCTTCTGCAACAGAGACCCTTCAAATAACGGCAACGGTAACGGAGGATGGTGATTATTCGAATACGGCAGAGCTATTGGCATCGTTACCCATTGATGGAAATTCGGCCAATAACCTGGCAATGGTTAGCTTAAATGTAGACATGCCAGAGGGTGTTGATTTATTGATTACAAAAGAAGCCAGACCAGACGAAGTATTGATAGGGGATGAATTGGAATTTGTAATCCGGGTAAAGAATATTTCCCGATCTGACGTTGTTCGAGATATCGAGGTAATTGATTTAATCGAAACCGGTTTTGAATTTGTGTCCGCCGAATCGGACTTTAACGGCAGCTATGATGCGATTACAGGAATTTGGAGCGTACCCGAGTTGGGGTTGGACAGAACGGCTACGTTGCGAATTAGGGCTAGGGCACCTCAATTAGGTTCTTTCACAAATACGGCCAGGCTTATACGTTCTGCACCAAGAGATAGTAATCCATCCAATAATGAGGAGACCGTTACGGTGGAGGTAATCAATAGGACCTCGGCTGATCCTGGGTTTTTATACAATCAATTTTCTCCTAATGGAAATTTCGAAAATGAAATCCTGAGAATTAATCTTGAAGACAACGATACCGGATTATTATTAGGAATAGAATATAAAATTGAAATCTATGATAGATATGGAAACCTTGTTTTTAAAGGGGGAAAAGCCGTATTGCCAGGTACACAGGAAGTAGTTGATGTTTGGGACGGGACTTATGAAGGTAAGGAGGCCCCAAAAGGCACTTATTTCTATACTTTGGACTATAAAATAATAGACCAAGGAGTAAATAATGCACCGGCGATTCTGGATAAAGGTTGGATACAGCTTATTAGATAAATAATGATGATGGATTATATTTTTTATAAATCACGGTATCTTGCTATATTTCTGGTGCTTTTTCTCATCGGTTTTACGGTGTATGGGCAGAAAGAACCGCAGTATACCCAGTACATGTATAACATTGGTAGTTTTAACCCTGCCTACGTGGGTACGGTCGAAACCCCGGAATTGACTGGATTGTACAGGGCGCAATGGATCGATATTCCTGGAGCTCCAAGAACATTTCGTTTTGGGGCAAACCTTCCCTTTAAAAATGAAAAAGTAGGCTTAGGTCTCAATGTCATCAGCGACCAGCTTGGACCCGTTTCACAAACCTATGCAGACCTGTCCTATTCTTTTCAGGTGAACGTTACCGATGAAACAAAATTATCATTTGGGATCGATGCCGGTGGTTCTTTTTTAAATGTTGATCTTACCAAGGGTACGTTTGAGAATCCAGGTGAAAATCTTAATGGTGAAATGGTAAGTAGATTTTATCCTACCGTTGGGGCCGGTTTGTTCCTCTATTCAGATACTTGGTATTTGGGGGCATCGGCACCCAATTTTTTAACCGAAGGGGTATATAACGATGACGTGGCATCGATTGTAGAAGATAAGCTCCAATTTAATTTTATAGGTGGTTATGTATTTGATTTATCGGATGGACTTAAATTCAAACCTGCATTTTTGATAAACTCATTAAAGGGTTCACCCTTGAATGTCAATGTTTCGACAAATTTTTTAATTGCCGATGTTTTTACTGCGGGCGTATCCTATCGTCTTGAGAATGCTTTTAGTGGCCTGGCTGGGATTCAAGTGTCTAACGGACTATTTTTAGGGTATTCCTATGATTACAATACCAATCCATTGGGTGAATTCAACAGCGGTTCGCACGAAGTTATTTTAAAATTCTATTTGGGTAGGGGAGGAGCCTCCAGATCAAAAGGGAATAAGGACAAAAACGTAAAAGGCAAACCAAAACAAATTGATTCCCCTCGGTTTTTTTAAAGTGAGTATAACATGAACTTCAAAGCAATTTTATCGTTTCTATTGATTTTACCGGCATTGCTGGTAGGGCAGAACAAAAGGTCCAAGGCAGACGATTTGTTCTTTGGGTATCGCTATCAACAGGCCATAGCGGAGTACAATAAGGAGATGGATAAAGGTCCTTTGACCAACTACCAACTACTGAACTTGGCGGACTCCTACTTCAATACCGGCAAGTATGAGAACGCTTCCGAACTTTATTTGGATGTGAACAAGAACGATACGATTATGTCTGTGCACCGGTTCAATAAAATGCTACAGAGCCTTTCAAAGATTTCTGAAAAAGAGCGGGTAAAGACATTTCTTAGGTCCAAATCGGCCTCATTATCGCCAGAGCTTTTGGAAAATGCAGAGTTTAATTATAGCCTCCTAGATGGTGCAAATACTTCAGTTGCTCCCGTAATCGCCAACTTGGGGATAAATAGCGCACAGGGCGATTTCTCCCCTGCTTTTTACAAAAACGGATTGTTGTTTAGTAGTAGTAGGGGCCAAAAGTCAAAAAAGGTCTATGAACCTTCTGGAGAAGCCTATTTGGACATCTATTTTGGCACCTTAAATGCCAATCAAGACTTGATTGATGTTGAGGATTTCAAAAAAATACCGGATTCCGATTACCACAGTGCAACTCCTTATTATTCAGATAAGTTATCTACATTTTTCTATATTTTATCTAACACGGAAGAGGAAGCGTTGGCCTATGATGAAAATGGTAAAAATGCATTGGCTATAGGCACCTTGACGAATGAGGGACAGTTTCGATTTTTGCTAAAAGACCTAAGCACATCGTTTTATTATCCATTTTTTGATGATGCTACGGAGCGGCTCTATTTTGCGGCCAATTTCGATGATAGTTACGGGGGTACGGATATATATTCTGTTTATACCAATAATGGTCAAATAATGTCTGCACCGGAGAATCTTGGTCCACGGATCAATTCCCCTGGAAATGAGATTTCCCCTTTTATTCATAAGGGTAGCCTTTATTTCTCGTCGGACGTATTTTATGGTCTTGGGGGCATGGATGTATACAAGGCCAATATAATCAATGACAATAAATATACCATTCCCGTAAACTTGGGGAATGGAATAAACTCTACAGCAGATGATTTTGGTTTTATTTTAAAAGAGAAGGCACCCACAGCGTTGGTAGGTTTTTTTGCATCAAACCGAAAGGGAGGAAAAGGAGGTGATGATCTTTACCGTGTACTCATGGATAGCCCGCCGGGTCTAAAGACCTTTGCCCTTAGTGGAAAAGTGGTGAACCTAACCAATAAGGTTGGTTTGGACAAAGCACAAATACGACTGCTCAATGCCAAGGGGGAAATTATAAAGGAGACCTTTTCCAGAACTGGAGGAGAATTTAGGATAGAGGTGCCTTGGCAATCCCAAATGACCGTTCAGGCAACGAAAGACGGTTACTCTATTTATTCCACCGCGTATTCAGAGGAAGGTTTGGAAGACATACAGAACGCACCCTATACCTTGGGCTTGGTAAAATTGGAGGATATAGTAGTTGAACAGGAGGATAAAACGGTGTTGAAATTGAACAAGTTCTATTTTGATAAGGGACGTACAGAAATTAACGCCCAAATTGAAACTGAACTCGATAAAGTGGTCGAGGCCGTAATGCGGTTTCCCCAGTTGAAATTAAGTATAGAGACACATACAGATAGTAGGGGCAGTACGGCATATAATAAAAAACTTTCCCAAGATAGAGCCAATGCCATAAAGGCGTATTTACTAAAGAACGGCTTGGCTGAAGACCATATTACCGCAGCAATGGGATATGGGGAGGAAATGATTACGAACAATTGTGTCAACGGTGCCTATTGCCTCGATTTTCTTCATAAGCAAAATGAAAGGACCTTAATCGTGGTGGTCGATTAGAGTTTGTACGTTTCAAAAGAGTACGATATAAAAATAATAAAGCGAAAAGCAGGACAAGAACAGGATTCCTGCATAGGTCAATAGTCTTAAGCCTTTAGTGGGCCAATATTTTTTGTCAAGGTCACTGCTGGTTACGTTCCTTAAATTCATATACCCGATTATTGGAGCTACGACGAACGAGACAAAAGTGGCCAATGCCACCAAATTACCCATATTGGCGCTAAAAGCGGTAATTACTATGAAATTAACTGCTGCCAGCAGTATAATTCCTATACCAAAGGCAACTTTGTTCGCGCTTATTTTGTAATCAGGAATCAATAAGTCAAAAATATCCAGACCAACACGGGTAATGGCATCATGCGCCGTCATGCAGGTGCTGAACATCGTTGCAAATGCCGATACAGCTATGAATATATAGGCCCAAGCCCCAATGTGTTCCGTAAAGAGTAGGACTACTTGGTCTGCAAAACTTACGGCATTATCACTAAGTAAAATAGTTGTTCCGTAGAGCGTAAACCAACCAATTACCATAAAAAATACGGCCAATAGCGCTGTTATGCCATAACCAAGGTTAAATTCTTGGAGCGATTCTTTCAAGCTTGGTTTTTCTTGGGTTTTCCATTTTTCGATACTCCAGAGACTTACCCAGCTAGAGGCTTCTACGGTCGTAGGCATCCATCCCATAAGCCCGATGAGGAATAGAATACCCACTTCATTAAAAACAGGGGTGGGTTCAAAACCAGCAACGGACTCCACAGGTCCTTGCAGTACCACCAGAACAGTTGTTATAATCAATGCCAGAAACAGAATGCTAACAACAAACTTTAGGCTAATCTCAAGAAATTTGTATTTCCCAAAGATGAGAATGGCGCTTATACCTACAAATAGCCATAAGGTTACTGTGGCTATAGAGGTGTCCGAAATTTTGAATAGATTAATGAATAAGCCGGCAGTAACCGTGTAAAGTGCAGCTAATATCGTAAAAGTGGTGAATAGGGTAATAACCGCATAAAACCATAAATAGCCTTTGCCACGGTTTAAGTACCCCTCTATCAATGTTTTGTTGGTTACGCTGGTGTAGCGAACCCCAAATTCAAAAAATGGATACTTTAGAATGTTGGCCACTATGATTGGAATTACCATTAGCCAACCATATTGGGCTCCTGCCTTGGTGGATAATACCAAATGGGAGGTGCCTATGGCCATACTGGCAAATAAAAGTCCGGGACCTAGATTTTTGATAATTGTCTTGGTAAACGACACGGTTTTTGGGTTTGATTATTTGTTCTAAAATTAAGATAATTATCCATGCCTTTGGAATCATTTAATCTCAATAGTAGCGCCGTAGAATTTTGGTTGTGTGTTTAATACCTCGTCAATAAATACTTTAACCCTCGCGAGATATTCCCTCAATTGCACTTTGAAACCCTGTGTAGTAGAAAGGTCTTGGGCATTAAACCCTATGGCGTTCAAGCCTTTTTTTTGGGCGATATAAATGGCGCGTTCATTATGGAATTTTTGTGATATTACCGTTACATCATCCAAACCAAAAATAAATTTTGCACGAACCATGGAATCCAAGGTGCGGAAACCAGCATAGTCCAAGAAGATTAGGTTTTCAGGTATACCTGCATCCACTAAATCTTTTTTAATGGTATTTGGCTCGTTATAGTAAATACTTCCATTATCCCCACTCACCAAAATATAGTCAATTTTACCAGCCTTAAAAAGGTTTATCGTAGCATCTATTCGATACGTATAATAGGGATTCGAGGAGCCATCTGTAATTCTATTCGAAGTTCCCAAAACAAGGCCAACCCTATTTTTAGGGATTTTTGAAACGTCTGTATAGGTTTTACCGTCCGCTGCACTAATGATGATATAATTACAAATCATAATAATCAGAATTAATATAAGGAATAAGGTGCCTAAGACTTTAAGTATTTTTTTTAGCATTCAATAAGAGTCAGCCTTAAAGGTAAGAAATAGGTTGAAACCCAAAATTATATTTCTTAGAATGAAGATTCAATTTTTCACTTATGCCTTTTTATTTTTCCTGATATAATTTGAAGTGTAGGGATACTAAATTATAAGGTGCAGTGATGCCCAGTATAATCTAGAAGTTGCTTGGTTATGTATATTTAGAAAAGCCCGAATTAGAAAATACCGTAAATTTTGGGGCGCAGGAGCCCAATAAAAAATCGACTTTTAAACCACAGGGTTTAAAAGTCGATTTAACTGATGCTTCGCACCTTATCCTAAATTATTTCGATTCCTGAGAATCAAAACTGGTAAAGTTTCTTGGCTGAATTACTTCATTTACAATATGGATAATTCCATTGGAAGCTTCAATATCTGATTTAATAATCTTTGCATCACCTATGTAAGCTGAACCAAATGGCTCATCTATAGATACAGTAATTTTGTCATTACTCTGAGCTGATACTACTTGAGAATCCTTTAGCTCATTTTTCATCACTTTCGATGGTAATAAATGCCACCGTACAAACTTTACTAAATCCGTTTTATTTTCCGGCTTGGTCAAGTGATTAAATTCCTCAATAGACATATTTTTAAATGCCTCATTGGTAGGAATAAATACGGTGTATTCTTCTGCTGTTCCCATAGATACATCTAAACCGGACAATGCTACTAAATTGGCAAAGGTTGATAAATTACGATCCATTTGAGCCAATACAACAGCGTTGTAATCTTTTGTGTTTTCAACATTGTTCAAAACCTCATCACTATTCCATTGTGCTTTTGCAACAAATGTGAATAATAGAAGGGATAAACCTAATACGAGTAAATTTCTTTTTTCTTTCTTCATCTTCTTCTTCTCTGTTTTATTTATTAATACTAGTATAGTATAATTAATTGATTTAGTTATTCTTAATGGTATCGATGAAGTTTTTGATACTATTCCGAAATGAAGATAAAAACTAATGTCATTCTCATTAGAAACTAAAAATCAAGTTATTAGCAACGTTTTTTACGACGAAAAATCGATGTCAAAACCGTAATTAGTGCATTGCAAATTTTGGGTTCCAAGATGCGGATAATACTGATAGGGTCATTGGTTTTAGTTGAGCATGAGATTATCCGTAACCAAAAAGCAAATGCGGAATGAAATTTTGACTTCTTTTAAGGTCGAATATTCTATGCCGTATCTCTAGGTTGGTGCTTTTCCCTGCGTTGCTGTATTTGATGATTAATGGCCTTGCCATCTGTCTCCTTATGGTTGATTGCCTGTTTCTTTAAACTTGTTTTTTCTTTCTTCAAATTTTCTTTGTCTTTACTCATTTTAATTTATTTTCTACCCTAGAAATGGGTGGTTATATAAAGTTTTCGTTTTCAGTGGTTGAAGAGGTAGTAGGGGGCTCATGTGCCATTGTTTTTTCAAGTCCAGCGGAATCGACGCCAAAAAATTGTAGTATTTGCGAACGGTTCGAAATCAATTTCACGATATCTCCGTTAACTAATATTGGTCGATTTAGTAATTCTGGATATTCCCCTATTAATTTCAACCAATCCTTAGTTTCAAAATCTGATGTGTCGCCTGTTTTGGAACTGTCTACATTGCTGGTTTGAAAAAGCTCCCCTAATGAAACATTTAGATTTTCCGCCAATTCTATCCATAGGCTATCACCTATGGTTTCTTTTGAAATATCGATTGTCTCAACATCCTTTTTGGTACCTTTCAGATATCCTAAGACTTGTTTGCCCAAATGGGAAGTTGAACTATAGATGAATGTAATTTGATTAGTATCTCTTGCTAATAGTGTCATTTTGTAAAGTCCTTAATTTTGTGTTCTCAATCCAATTTCACTGGAATCTTTGAGCTATGCATTATGCTCCGCCTCGCGCTGGATAATCATTCTTACCAACATAATCGATAGCATTGAGGATATCGTCCCAATTTGGCCGTGCAAAAGGCATTGTTTGTATGGCATTGGCGTAAAGCGTTTGATCTGCCTTAATTAAAAATAGTCCGGGCTCACAAAACTCATCTGGTTCTTTGTCGCTAATGCCATTTGAAATATATAGGCCCCATTCCCTTGCGGCTTCAATCGTAAAATTGAACCCAATTGGTAGCGAAGGTATGTTCCAATCTTCTCCCGCTTTTTTTGCTCTCTCTTCCGTATCACAACTTATCGCAATCAAGTTTACGCCGCGCTCACTAAATGCTTCAAGTTTAGTTGCCAAAGCCTCTAAATATTTTTTACATATTGGGCAATGTAAGCCTCGATAAAAAACTAGCATGGTAAAAGCTTCACTCTCTTGCGCCTGTAAGCTCCATTGCGTGTCATTAATAAGGGGTAATTCCAAGTCTGGTACTTGTGTTTTTGGTTTTATCATATTCTTTTTTTTTGTATTTCGTAGTAGCCTTATGGTATAGCATAAATACTACATTTAAACATAAAATAAAGATTATCACTTAATTTATCGTGCTTGATTCAAGTCAACTTTAACCCAATTACAAGTTGCCGAGCCAATTGATTTTTTTAGAATGAACTGGAGGAGGGGAGTTGGCTTTATTTGAATCATAACGGACTGATTAATTCATTTCCATTTTGAAGTAGGATACTAAAGCCGAACTTTTTCAAAGCATTCAAATCTTATTGACTTCTAAAATTTCGACATAACTTTATGTTGGGCTATCAACTGAGAGAAAACGTTAAAGTAAAAGGTGGGCCTGTGTTTTTGGAAACACCCGTTTTGTAAGTATTTTATTGAAATGTATGGTCTACGTAGTAGTATGGACAGGACAAATCGTTAACGAAACCTATTTTTAGAAGCTCAAACAGTTTGAATTATATAATTGCCAACATTATTTTTCATGTTGTTTCAGTAAATAAGCATAGGCCTCCATGCCTTTGGTATGCTCAAATATAACTTTTAACACTCCCAAGATTGGAAGGGCGATTATAGCTCCAACAACACCCCAAAGTACAGATAGTAAGATGATTCCGAATACCGTGATAAAAGGATTCAAGTCAATTTCATTACCAATAATCCAAGGTGTAAGAATATAATTTTCAACAACTTGGGTTACCGCAATTACGGCAATCACAATCAAAGCGGAGTTGCCACCAGAGTATAGGTACGCAAGAATTATCGCCATACCGCCACCAATGAGATTACCTACATAAGGAATTATAGAAAAAAGAGCCGCGAAAAGGGCCAAAAATAACGCAAAAGGTACTTGTCCCAGGCTAAATCCCAAATAATAAATTACAAAAAGGAAACACATAATTTTCCCTTTTCCAAAGATGTAATTACTTATAATATTTGATGATCCCTTTAAAATGTTCTCGGCGGCAGACTCGTTTCTTAGCAATTTTTTAAAAAATAGGATAAACATCTTTTTTTGCATCAAAAACAGAACAATATAGACTAGGATGATAAACGATTGCGATAACAAATTTGAAAGTGAGGAAATTAAGGTTTTTCCCAAACTTTGAAATTTATTCATCATTTCAACATTTTTATCTAGAAAGTTTCCAGGATTTATTTGAAATGTGTTTGTTAACCAATTGTGGAATATTTCATATTTGCCAGATGCTTTTTCCTTTATCTCTGGCCAATCGTCTGCCATACTCCCAATTTGGGATGAAACAAGCCAAAAAAGTAAAAACAGTATGATTGTCATTAGGATAAGGGATACTGTTATTGCCAACCAATTAGGGAAACCCCATTTTTTGAATCTTTTAGTAGGCTTGTCCAATAATGCTGCAATAATCGCGGATAGTAATAAGGGTAGAATAAGGGAAGATCCGTAAAAAAGTCCGGCCCAAAGCAAGGAAATCAATAACAGGGCCTTAAGCAGGGAATTGCCGGAAATAGTTACCTTTTCTTCATCACTCATTGTAGCCTGTTTTTTTACGTCTATCCTACAAATTAATATAATAGGAGCACCAAAGGTAGTGGAAATCGGTTTTTAATTTTAAAAACTTACATTCCTAATTTTGTGCTTAAGTGGCATTAGTATATCATTAAAAAGTAAAGACGTGCAAAATACAAGTCAGCAAATCTAAAATCAAAACATTTATGAAAAAGTTAAATTTAGAAGCACTAGTAGATGAAAATCACAAATTTGGTAGTTCAAACAAGGCTTTTTTCGGTGTAGCCAAGAGTTGGGCCTGGAAATCTTGGATGCTAAATGGGCGATATTTACCGAATTTAGTGTGCTCTAGCTTTTGTCACAAATCCTTAAATTACACAAAAGTAGTTGAGGGGTTTTCGTATCATATAGCTTTCTTGTAAAAGGGTTGTATTGGACCACAAATGGAATTGTAAGTTTTTTTAACGTTCCTCCCTGCCTATAGCGTGATCTTCATAAAAGTCGGCAAAGGTTTTTTCTGTTGTGTAGTTATCTTTCAATACGCGATAAACCATAAAAACGATCATTGTTTGTCCAATGACGGTAAGGTAAAATACCCAATTGAATGGAAAATTCATAGCGGCCATTATTGTAACGGTCACTAAAATTAATGTGGTAGCTACTACCCAAAGCATTACGGAATCTTTCATAGTTTTTATTTTAAGATAGCAAAAAAATGAGAGAGTTCTAAGGCTTGTACTTCCAATTGGGTGATTTTTAAGAAATTGAATCGGATGCTAAGATAATTTTAACAGAGGTAGTGTAAAGAATTATTAAATATTTAGAACAGGTAAAACTTAAGGTTTTTAAAACAGGGAACCCTTTCGGCACAATGATACATAGAATTTAGTATAGTCCATTTAAAGTTAAAAGGATAGGGCCTTATTTGGAAAAAATAATTTCAAGGCAGCACCTTTACCTTTATATCCTTATAGAATACCACACTTCCTGGATCATGGCCCTGCAAAGCAAATGTGCCGCTGCTTAATAATCGCTTACTACCTTCTTCTCGTTTTGGGTTTTTAGGTTCAGTATAATCAACTACAACGATATCATTAATTTTAATGATTATTCTATTTCCCTCAACTTTTATATATTCTGTATACCATTCATTATCTACAGCGTAGTTTTCCTTGATATCCACAACTCCGTATAAACTGCCGGTTCGTTTCCAGTCTGATTGTGAATTGTTAACTTGAATTTCGTAACCGTAATCTGGCCAACCGCTTTCTTGGTATTTTGTATGAATATAGATACCAGAATTGGCTCCCGGTCTAGTCATTACCGAGGCTTTAAATTCAAAATTCGTAAAACTATGTTCATTGACTTCCCCAACATAAAAGAGATGAGCAACTTCACCAGCAACTTTAATCATGCCATCTTCCACCTTAAAGGTCGAAGCGTTTTTACCAACTTTCCATCCATTTAGATTTTTGCCGTTGAAAAGTGATACCCAATCTTTAGAGTCATTTTTTCCATTTTTTTGACTTTGTAAAACAATTGGTAGTACAAAGATGAGTAAGAGGAATATCTTTTTCATTTTTTTGCGGTTGGATAAATTATAGATTAAATTCTGAATACAAATTATAAAATAGAGGCGAATACTACGGTTTCAGAAAGTTAAATATATTCTGTTTATAAAATCCACATAAACTGATAGGTTTTATAACTTTTACCACACTGGATGTGGCGCGCGAATCCCTTAAATTTGATATTAATTTATTTAGGCTATAAAGTAAAACTGTAATGGAGCGCAATTATCTTGGAATTGAAATAGGCGGAACCAAGATTCAAATATTCATTGTCAATACGAGCTATATCATTTTGGAACGCATTAAGTTCTTTGTTGGTGATAAGAAAGAAGCCTCAAAAATTCAAAAAGTACTAGAGAAGAATCTCAATAAAATACTTTCTGAGTGGGAAATAACGGCTATAGGCCTTGGTTTTGGCGGGCCCATCGATTACAATAGCGGGTTTATACATAAATCTTTTCATGTTCATGGATGGGACCATTTCAACATCAAAAAATGGCTTTCGAATATTACCAATATTCCAGTTTTTGTAGATAATGATGGAAATATAGCGGCTCTAGGGGAAGCTATTTTAGGTGCTGGAAAGGGTCTTGGACGCGTATTTTATATTACGTTGGGTAGTGGAGCTGGTGGGGGTTTCGTTGTTGACGGAAAAATATACCATGGAAATGCTCCCGGTGAATTTGAAGTGGGGCATTTACGTCTCTCAAAGGCTGGAGAAACAATGGAGTCAAGTGTATCGGCTTGGGCTCTAAATAAAAAATTGAGTGTTTATATCGATAACAATCCACATTCCCAATTGGCAGTTCTTGTAAAAAAAAATGAAACTGATGCTACTAAAAACCTTATGGCGGCTATAAATGGAAATGATTTTGAAGCTAAGGCAATTCTAGATGAAACCATAGATGACTTGGCTTATGGTCTCTCTCATGTTGTTCATATAGTAAATCCTAATATTCTAATTCTTGGCGGTGGTCTCTCAAATTTAGGAGACTATCTGTCAATAACATTAACACAAAAGCTTCGTAAATATGTAATGGAAGTCCTAAAACAAAAATTGCCCGCTGTAAAACTCTCCGGGCTAAAAGAGGACACGGTTCCAATGGGTGCCGTAGTTTTAGCGATACAACAAACCAAAAAATGTAATTCTACTAAACAATGAATATGGAAAATTATTTTTTTAATTACCTCAACAAATTTAAAAACGTCATTGACGGTATCTCAATCGCTGAGGTGAATGAATTTCATGGTCGGCTAAAAGCGGCTATCGATTCTGAGAAGCAAATATTTGTTTTTGGAAATGGAGGTAGTGCCAAAAGTATGTCCCATTTTGCAACAGATATGGTGAAGGGAGTAGCCGATTCAATGAAAAAGAAGGTTAAGGTAATTTGCTTGAATGATAATACGGGTCTAATAACCGCTATTGGGAACGATTATTCATTTGACGACGTTTTTTATAGGCAATTAAAAATCCTTTCAAATCCCGGAGATCTGGTGCTAACTTTGAGCGTAAGTGGAGATTCACCAAACTTGGTGAAAGCCTATGAATGGGCCTGTGAAAACGGTATACAATCTATCGCTATGGTTGGGGCGAAAAAAGGGAGATTGCCTTCCTTGGCTGATTATACGATTGTTATTGACTCATTACATTACGGGCATGTAGAGGATGCACATATGCTTATATGTCATATGTTGGCGTTTGGCTTTATAGAAAACTCACAATTGGTTTAATTAATGTGAAACTGCAAATTTCTCAAAAATCTGATTGCATGAAACCTAAGCGCATTAGTTGACCTCAATCCTTAATTTATGGTATAGACGTCTCTGGTTTTCCAATTCTTTGTAGTAACTAGGGTTGCCAGCAAGATTTACTTCTTCGTGAGGGTCTTTCGTTAAATCATACAATTCTTCATAACCATGTTCAATATAGTTTGTGTATTTTAAGGTTTTGCTTATTACACCCTCAGCTTTTGGCAGTTGAGGGCTACCAAGAAACGTATGCTGATAGAAAAATCTTGTTCGCGTCGGTCGGTTGTTCTTAAGCTTGTCGAGTAAATCAAGCCCTTGCATGGAACTAGGTATTTTTATATGTGCTAGCCCCAGAATAGTAGGCGCAATGTCGATATTCAGGGCAATTTGTTCTTTCTTTCCTTTTAGGCCATTCTTTCTTGGGTCATAAATAAGTAGAGGAACGCGAACAGATTCTTCATAGGTGTACCATTTTCCTGCTAAACCATGTTCGCCAAGCAACATGCCATTATCCCCCATAAATATTATTATAGTATTTTCGTCCAAACCTTTCTTCTTTAAGTACGCCAGCATACTACCTACAACATCATCGACCCCAGTGATTAATCTGTAATAGTTTTTTACACTATTTTGATATTTTTCTGGAGTATCAAACCTTAGTTTCCAGCGCTCGCGAGCTATATTTTTATTGGTCCGAAAAAAATCTGGAAACGATTCCCAATATTTAGGATTAGCCGTTTTCGGTTCAGGAATAATTACGTTTTGGTAATAGTTTTCATAACGGGGATTAGGAATAAATTGTCTTGGGTCGCCATCTTGTACATGTGGTGCTTTGAAACTGACTGAAAGACAAAATGGACGTTTTTCTGTAGTTGCCAAAAATGAGAGAATGTTTTTGGATACCAAATCTGTATAATGAATATAATTTCCATTTTCATCTAGATTTTCATAATCTGGTTGTTGCTTCTCTGTACATACCCAATAGTCGAATTGATGCTTAGGCTGTCCATTGGAGTCACCAATCCCATATTTGCCAATGAAACCTATTCTATAGCCATTCTTTTTTAATTGCAATGGATAAGTTTCATTTAGCGCATTTTCAGAAAGACCTGTATTGAAATCGTTAATTCCATGTCTAGATAGATATTGCCCAGTTAAAATGCTCGCTCTACTAACGGCGCAAATAGATGTGGTTACGTAGGCATTTTGGAACAGCAAGCCGTTAGTAGCCAATTTATCTAGATTTGGAGTCTCAATGATTGAATTTCCCATCGCTCCCATAGCGTCCCAACGTTGATCGTCAGTAAGTAAAAATATAATATTGGGTAATTCAATTTCTTCGTTATGATCCCTACCTAAACAGCCGAGAATAAGTAAAGATGAAATCATTAAAATCATGTTTTTGAGAAAGCGAAGCATAATCAGTATTTTTTTTGATAGGAAAATTAAAAACTATAATAAAGCATGTTTCTTCTCCAAGTTAAAGTGAATATTCTTTTTATGGACATTCTTTTTATCCGCTTTTTAAAATTGCTAGTAAAAGATGTATATACAGCAATATATTTAGGTCTGTAAAACTATTTCAATACGAAAGAAAACACGCCAATAATAAATCGACCAAATAACCATATGAACATCAAAAAATCACTTAACCTAGGCGAGGTAAAAAAAGTAAATGAATATGAACGCGAACCAGTACCCAAAACAGCTGTAAAAAACTTCAAAAGTTTTGTGAGCCTTGTTGCTGGTGAGCATATAGCAGGCACAGAGTTCGTGATCGGACCTCTTTTCGTATTACATGGAGTATCTGTGCAAGACCTACTGTGGGGGTTGTTGATCGGAAACATATTGGCAACCCTCAGTTGGACATTAATCTGTGCCCCGGCTGCCGTGAAAACCCGGCTGACCATATTTTACCAGCTAGAAAAAATATGCGGGTTTAACCTGGTTACCATTTATAACTTCGTTAATGGTCTCTTGTACGCTGTTCTGGCAGCCGCTATGATAGGGGTATCCGCATCTGCCATTGGTATATTATTGGATGTTGCAGGCCCCGGTCTTACCAGCCTATATCCTGAGAGTATTGCTTGGGTGCTTATAATTGTTGCGGTAGGTTCCGTTATAGCGGTCGTAGCAACGTTCGGCTTTGAGATTGTAGCCAAATTTTCTTCGCTTTTCGCACCATGGATGCCTCTAGTATTTTTAGCTGCAGGATTGGCGGTGCTTCCTCAATTGGGAGTTACGGGCTTTGATAACTTTTGGGAAATAGCAAATGATAAAATATGGACAGGGATTCCACAAGAGGGTCAGAGCAAATATACCTTTTGGCATGTTATGATTTTTGCTTGGCTATGCAATAATGCCATGCATATTGGCTTGGCAGATATGTCTATTTATAGGTACGCAAAGAAGGCAAATTATGGTCTCGCTTCCGCATTTGGTATGTTCATAGGTCATTTTATGGCCTGGATTGCATCCGGTATTCTCTGTGCATTGGCTTTGGGTCAAGGCAACCTTAATCCATCACCTGGAGCAATTGCCTTCATGGGGGCCGGTATTGCAGGTCTAATATGTGTGGTAGCGGCAGGATGGACTACTGCAAATCCAACTATTTATAGGGGAGGTTTGGCGGTACAGGCAATGTTTCCATCAATGAAAAGATGGAAAATAACCGTTGCTATAGGGGTAGTTGCTACTGTTTTGGCTTGCTTTCCCGCCATCGTCAGTAAGCTAGACCAGTACTTGGGTCTCTATGCATTGGTAGCAGCTCCTGTAGGTGCAGTTGTATTAGTTGATATTTTTCTTTTCCCTAAAATTGGACTAGTGCCAAATTTTGCAGAAGCTGTTAGGCTGAAGTTCAATTGGGCCGTGGCAATAACTTGGGTGTCAGCGATGCTGGCAGGGTACGCTCTATTTGTTTATTTTGAAGCTGATTTTTACTTTTTCATGGCGCTACCGAGTTGGTTTATAGCAGCGATCATTTATATCCTAACGGCCTATCTCCAACAAAGCTATTTTTCTAAAAAAAATAAAACCTTGCCTGTATGAACTATATTTCAAAAATAATTTCAGCATTGGGATTGATGTTGACTGTAATTCCTTCTTTTTTCGTACTAAATGAAGTAATTGATATTGAAGTTTACAAAGGGCTGATGTTGATTGGCACCTTTTTATGGTTTGGTGCAGCGCCATTTTGGATTTTCAAAAATGGAAAAAATACACACTAAAAGATAGTAAAACGTAAGGATACTTTTTCTAAGGCCAGTAAAGTACTTCTAATTTTAAAAGTGGAAGCTCCACGTCAAAACAATGTAAGACTTTTAAAAGTAATTCAAAATTTGCTATATGAAATTCAAATTTCTCCATTGTTTGTTGATACTATTGGTTTTATTATCTAGTTGTAATACCAATAATAAAAAGAAATTGGCTGTAGAAGAATATTCCTCCAAAAAGTATAAGTGGGATGTATACAGAGGTGTTAATGTCAATTGCGAGATAAAGGAAAAGGATTTAAAATTTTTGGCCGACGCAGGCGGTAATCTAGTCAGGCTAAGTATGCCCATATGCACTTTTATAGAAATGGAAGAACCTTATGCATATAATGAACTGGCATTTCAAAAATTAGATTCTGTCTTGGATTGGGGAGAAAAATATAATATAGATGTTCTTATCGACCCACATCGATACCCGGGAACTGCCCATCAATGGACAATGCTTGGGAACGACCCGTTTTTCCATGATTTCAAATGGCATGATATCATAATTAAATTTTGGGAAAGAACAGCCAAAATTGGAGCTAAAAGAGGTAAGGTAATTGCGGGTTATGATCTTTTAAACGAGCCCCAGGTAGATTTGGATATGAAAGAGGGTACTCCAGCAGATTTAAATCTGTTATATAAAAAGCTGACAGAGGCTATACGAAAAGTGGATTCTGTACATACAATTGTATATGCGCTACCAAGGGTATACGATAGGGAAAGTGAGACCCTCTATGGTTATCATAAAGGAATTAAAATGTTTGAGGTACCAAAGGATGACAACATTTGCTTAGAAACGCATACGTATATGCCGCAAGAATTTAGCCATCAAAACATATGGGAGGTAGGAGAGTATGTTCCCTATCCTGTCACTATAAAAGGGATTACATGGAACAAGCAACAATTGATCGATGAGCAGGAGGAACTCGTTAACTTCTCTAAAAAGAATCCAAAAATTCCAATTTTGGTTGGTGAATTTAGTAGTCCAAGATGGACTGGGGAGGATGGTATTCGTTATTTAACGGATATTATTGAGATTGCTGAAGATAATGGATGGTCATGGGCTTACCACGCTTTTAGGGAGAATCAAGTTTGGGATCCAGAAATGTCAATTAATGAACGTGCCGATAGTGTTCGAATTAAGAATGCCCCAAGATGGGAACTATTACAGTACTATTTTAAAAGAAACGAAAACGATTAAGAAATTGACTTTGAGGTTTTATTCCGGCTTTTGCTATGCATTGTCTTCTTAAATTGAGCAGGGGTATATCCGGTAATTTTTTTGAAGTTGACGTAGAATACAGACTCGGATCGAAATCCACTATCAACAGCCACTGCGAATATGGTTAGGTCTTGGTTTTCTTTGTCTTCAAGGATTCTTTTGGCTTCTTTAATTCTTTTTTCATTAATGAACTCGCTAAAAGATTTTCCTAAATGATCGTTCAATAATCTCGAGAGAATGTAAGAATGAATGCCCAAAGCATCTGCGAGCTTTTTCTCGTTCAGTTCAGAATCGAGGTGCATTTTTTTGGACTCGATAAGATGATTTAGCTCTCTCTCATAGGTTTCTGCCTCAGGAAAAGTAGAATCCTCAATTGATTTAACTACAGGTAAACCTGAAAGAATTTTTGGATATTTAAAAGAGAAAAATATGGTGATAAAAATAATGGAACAAGTCAAAAGGAGATAATTATATTCAATTCCCTGTTGTATGCCCATAACAAGGGAGTCAGCGGCATAATTAGTTCCAACTATTAAATAATATATGAAACTACAAAATGCAATAAATGTAAGTAGGCCCAAGAAGACAAATAAAACTCTTGGCCATAACAAAATGGATTGCTGCTTTTGTTTAAGGGATAGGTCTTCAAATGAAAAAAGGGAGTACCCTTTTAGGAATAAAAACAACTTCCATGAAAAAATGATAGCCAAACTTAATTTGTGAAAAATATTTCCCAAATAAGAAACAAATGTAAAATTATCGTAAAAAATGACGTATCCTATCAGCACCAATGACCACAGAACAGGTAAAACAAAATACCTATAGATTTTTCTCGTATAGGGTTTGCCCATCATATTGTTAATGTAGATCAAAACCAATGTGGGTAATAGTAAGTCAAGTATATCAGGTACGATTAAAAACTCAGGGACACTAAATTTCAAATCCTGATAACGCAGTAAGTATTGAAAAAAAATATTGAGGGAAGTAACGATAAAAATGAGGGACAAGACGTAATTATTTCTTGCCTTTTTGACGAGTGGAATCATAATTCCTACTACGAAACTTTGTATAAATCCCCAAATAAATATTCCGGTAGCCATATGGAAGCTAAATATAGGGAAAAAAAAAGTTGAACAATCGGGGACTATTTATATGAAGAAGACAAACGCTAAGAATTTATTTTTTTTGATGGGAATCGGACTTTTTTCGATTTCGTTGATAGGAGTTTATATATATAGAAATGCAGTAGTGGAATCCAATTATTACCAACCGGTACCTTTTGCCACTCACAGCAGCGGAACGCATTTTGCGGGGTCTCAAAGTTGCGTGGAGTGCCATGCGAGTATTTACGCTAGCCATAATAAAACTTCCCATTATTTAAGTTCGGCTATTGCGGATACTGCTTCCATAAAAGGTAGTTTTGAATTAGGAAACAACTTTTTCTGTTTAAACGATAGTTTAAAAATCGAATTGGTGACAGAGGGTTCCAGCTTTTATCAGTTGGGGCTCAACGAAACGAGTGGGAAAGAACAGTCAAAATCAAGAATAGACATCGTGATCGGTTCCGGGACTAAAGGTCAATCCTACCTCACTTGGAAAGGGAATGAACTTTACCAGCTACAGGCTTCCTATTTTAAACCAACAGATAGCTGGACAAATAGTCCTGGAATGGATACAGAAAGAATGGCGCAGCTTAGGGCCGTGAACTCAAGATGTCTGGAATGCCACACCACATTCGCCAAGAGTACTGCACTATATGGTATGGGGCATGAGTATGACCAATCAAAAATTATTTTCGGGATTGGCTGTGAACGGTGCCATAGCCCCTCAATGCAGCACGTAGTGGCGCATAGGGCCGAGCCTTTTGCAAATTCCCCAAAATATATGGTCCTTTATGATACCTTGACACGCGAGGACCGTATGGATATGTGCGCTTTATGCCATTCTGGTGTGAGGTCGAGTATACAGCCCGCTTTTTCATTTCTGGTAGGTAACCGTTTAAAGGAATATTCCCTTCCAGATACATCTGTTCCAATTGAGAAAGTTGATGTCCACGGAAACCAAGACGCCCTGCTAAGGGCAAGTAAATGTTTCAAGCAGACGAAAACAATGGATTGTACGACCTGCCATAATCCCCATACCAAACAAAGGGGGGATTTCTCTTACTTCAATTCCAAGTGTATAACATGTCATCAAACGAATGAACTCCAATGTGCAGAGGATAAAATCGCCATAAAACGGTTTAACAATAACTGTATAGCTTGCCATATGCCGTTGGCCTCCTCAAATTCCATGTTCATTGGCCATGAGGGCGATAGTATTAAAGCTGCGGTAAAGGTAAGAACGCACCACATAAAAATCTATCCGGATCTATAATGTCCCGTATTGAAAAAGGGTAAAGAATATTGGAGTGGCCCATATGAATTAAATATCTTAGAATCTTTAAAATATTTTGTTTTATGTTGAAAAGAAATTTACTGATAATAGGTATTCTCGCTGTTCTTTATGGTTGCCAAACAAAAGATGAGAAAAGGCTTCTCATATCCATTGGGTCATTAAAGTCGGGAATAGGATTTAAAAATGAAATAATTGAAAATGACTCTATCAATGTGATTGACTTCCAATATTGTTATAACGGTGCTGGAGTAGGTGTGGGTGATTTTGACAACGATGGTTGGCCCGATATCCTTTTCGCGGGAAACCAAGTTGGGAGTAGGATTTATTTAAATAGGAAAAGCTTGTATTTTGACGATATCACGGAGGTCTCGGGTATAAATACGAAAGGTAGTTGGGTTACGGGGGTTACAGTGGTGGATATAAATACAGATGGTCTAGAGGATATTTACCTTAATGTTGCAGGCCCTGATTGTAACAATGATTGTAACAATTTGTTGTTTGTCAATCAAGGTGTAGAAAAGGACGGTGTACCTAGGTTCAAGGAACAAGCGGCGGCCTATGGCTTAAATGACGGGAATTATTCACAACAGTCCGTTTTTTTTGATTATGATAGTGACGGCGATTTGGATGCGTTTATCCTTCATAATGGAAATTACGGGTTTGATAAAAATAACCCTTTGCCCAAACAGTACATGCAACCCCATTTAAAGGACTTACTGTTGCGTAATGATTCCAAACCAGGATTTGACCATCCGGTTTTTACAGATATATCCAGGCAATCGGGTATCATTTATGGGGGCTTCGGACTTGGCGTTGGTATCAACGATATTAATAACGACGGCCTAGTAGATATCTATGTTGCCAATGACTTTATTACGGAAGATTTACTATATGTGCAAAAAAGGCACAAGGACAGTATTGCACCTTGGTTCGAGGAACGAAGTAAAACATATATTTCACATTCGTCGCACAATGCTATGGGTCTGGATTTTGCGGATTTGAACAATGATGCGCTTCCGGATATTATGGTAGTGGATATGATGCCGGAACAATACGAACGGCAAAAAAGAATGTTGGGAAATATGAATTACGAGCGCTACCTACTTGCCCTTAGGAATGACTATGGTTCTCAATATGTTCATAACACCTTGCAATTGAACAATGGTTCGTTAGGCGCGGAACCTATTAAATTTAGTGAAGTTGGATTCATGGCAGGGATTGCAAGTACAGATTGGAGTTGGGCACCTTTGATGGTTGACTTGGATAATGATGGGGACAAGGATATTTATATTACCAACGGATATGTAAAAGATGTGACCGATTTAGACTATATCAATTATTCAAGCGAAAATAATATGTTTGGAGATAGGCAAGATCGGGTGAAGAGCCAAAAGGAATTCGCTAATAAACTCAAAAGTATCCACTTACCTAATTATATATACGAGAATACGGGTGAAATTAATTTTACTAACGTAAGTCGGTCTTGGACCAAAGCAACACCTTCTTTTACGAATGGGGTGGCCTATGCTGATTTCGATAAGGACGGTGACCTTGACTTAATACTGAACAACATCAATGAACCAGCTACATTATTGGAAAATAAAGCTACAGAATACAAGCAAAATCATTATTTACGGATAAAACTGAAAGGTATCTCCCTTAACCCTACGGGAATAGGGTCCGAAATTAAAATTTGGACCAATGGTACTATACAATCGCATTTTCAATCCGTTGTCAGGGGCTATTTATCATCAGTGGAGCCAATTGCCCATTTTGGGGTGAACGGACCATTGGTGGATTCGATTAGGGTGCAATGGCCCGATGGAAGGATTAATTTGGTCAAAAATGTCAAGAGCGATCAAGTGTTGGAAATTTCATACGGCGATTCCAGACTCCAGAAAGAGAAAATACCCGATGAAAAGGAGCGAAGGCTTTTCCAAAAAGTAGCAGGGCTATTTGACTACAGGCATAGAGAAAACAATTTCAACGAATATGCGATACAACCGCTTTTAATGAGACAGTATGCGCAGATGGGCCCTTGTACCGCCGCGGCAAATATTGATGGAATTTTAGGCGACGAAATATTTGTAGGGGGAAGTAAAAATGAACCGGGACAGATTTGGATGCAAGGCGAAAACGGTTCTTATCAAGTACGGCAACAATTAGATTCAGGCTTTGAAGATACCGATGCCGTGTTCGTAGATGTTGATGATGATTTGGATCTTGATCTTGTTGTTGCCAGTGGTGGATCTGAGTTTGGAGAAACATCGGAGTATTATGCAGACCGATTGTATACAAACGACGGGAGAGGATTTTTCCAAGCCGCTGTAGACCTCCTGCCCGGTTTAAATGAAAGCACACAAATCGTACGTCCTGCCGATTTTGATAATGATGGCGACATGGATTTGTTTATAGGGTCAAGAATAGTGCCGGGCGATTATCCGCAAATTCCCAAAAGTAAAATATTGGTGAACGAAAATGGAAAGTTTGTAGAAATGTCTAACAGTGGAATTGATGCTATTGGCATGGTTACAGACGCTATTTGGGAGGATATTGATAAGGATGGTAGGGTGGACCTACTTGTGGTTGGTGAGTGGATGCCTATTTTAATCTATAAAAATGGCCTCGATGGATTTACAAGGTTGAATTCTGAATGGATAGATAAGGACAATAATATTGTCAATACCCAAGGCTGGTGGAACTGCATAGCAAAAGCGGATTTTGACAAGGATGGTGACATAGATTTTATTGTGGGCAACCAAGGGATAAATGGAGTGTTGAGGCCAACCCAATCAGAGCCCATTTATCTATACAAAGGAGACTTTGACAAAAATGGAAGCAGGGATCCGGTTTTGGGCAAGTATTTTGATTTTGGGAATCGCAAAAGACTCATGCCACTGCATACCAGAGATGATATCGTTGCCCAATTACCAATTCTAAAAAGAAAATACCTGCGCTACGATGATTTTACAAGCGTTGATTTTGACCAACTTTTAGAAATCGGTAATCTAAATTCCCAGACCCTTAGCGCATCAATGTTCACTAGTAGTTATGTTGAGAATCTGGGAAAGGGTAGGTTCAAGATTACATCCTTACCGCCGAAATGTCAAATGGCGACTATAAATGATATCGTAATTGGTGATTTTTGCAATGATAATCAATTGATGGTATTATTGGTCGGAAACGATTCAACTTCCGAGGCCATATATGGCAAATCAGATGCTTTAACAGGCCTATTGCTGAAATGGAAAGATGGTATTTTTGAAACCGTGGTTAGCAAGGAATCCGGATTTTATGTTCCCGGCCAGTCGCACCATCTGATGAGGTTCGTCGACCGGAGCGGGGATGAAATGGTCCTTGCAAGCCAGAATTCGGATTCGCTAATCGTTTTTTCCTTGAGGTAGGGACGGAACAAAAATCGAAAGCGGGCAGCGTAATTACGCTGCCCGCTCCAATTCAAACTAACTCAAACAACTATCTTAATATCCTGGATTCTGATCTTCGTTTGTCAAATCAGGGTTTGCATCTATCTCCGCTTGGGGTATCGGTAAAAATTCGTGTTTACCAGCTTGGAACCCTATGATTACGTCGTCGAGAAGTCCCCAGCGTTTCAAATCGAAATAGCGGGTCTGCTCACCTGCAAGCTCAACTGCCCTTTCATGGACGATGGCGTCGAATACTTGCGCCTGTGTGCCAACGGGATAGCCGCGAGAATCCATTTCTGGAGTGCCATAGTTGGGCATATTTACACGATCTCTTACTTGGTTCAACAGTGCTATCGCCGTACCTTGATTGCCCAGTTCATTCTCCGCCTCTGCGAGCATCAATAGCACATCGGCGTAGCGCAATACCCTAAAATTGATTCCGCTGTAGTCAAAACCATCTTGGGGTTGTACATCCAAGTTCTGATACTTTCGCCAGACAACATTGGCCAAACCGTCGAACGTATTCTGACCATTGTTATAGCTGTCACCGTTTTGGTAAAAATAGGCCTGTATCCTAGGATCGTCGTTCTCGTACTCTGCAAAAAACGAAGGCCTTACGATGATGTTCGCGAAATTAGTTGGTGCATATTCTATACCCCTAAAGGTGGTTTCCCTTACTCCATTGCCGGTTGCGTCCCATTGGTCCCCGCCGATTTGCTTGTCATAGTTGACCTCAAAAAGCGATTCCGGGTTGTATTCCCCTGCCTCGTTTCCGTTATCACGTGGAGCTACCCCTTCGATGGTATAGCCGGTGATGGATTCCAAAGCGGATTTTGCCTCGGCCCATTGTTCTAGAAACAGGTGTGTTTTTCCCTTTAAGGCCAATGCTGCACCTCTGGTAGCCCTTCCGTTTTGGGTACTTCCTTTTTCCGGTAGGTTTGCCACAGCAAAATCAAGGTCCTCCAAGATCAGTGCATATATCTCAGATTGGGGCGCCTTCGGAATTCCCCCGCTCTCGGAGTTTGTGGACGTAGCTAGTGGTATTCCTCCCCAGAGGTTGGTCAGATTAAAATAGTAAAAGGCCCTGAGGAAGCGAACCTCGCCTAATCGTTGGGTTACTTCATCTTGAGGAATGCTCTCGCTGATAAGGCCTTGCTCCGCTGATTCAAGTACGAAATTGGCGCTTGAGATGCCCCTGTAGGCCGCTTGCCAAAATACGAACAACTCTCCTACAGTTGGGTCGTAGGTATAATCCATGAAGGACTTAAGCCCTCCCTGCAATGCGTCCGTTCCCAAGTTTTCCTGTGATAGGTTGTCAAATAGAAAAAATCCTACCCTACCGTACAATCCTTGCGATTGCAGGAACGAATAGGCCCCGTTAACAGCGGACTGCAGTTCTCCGGAGTTTTGGAAAAAGGTGTTGGGTACAATAACATTTGGGTCCTGGAGATCCAGTTCCTCCTCCTTACAGCTTATAATACCGGTAAGAATGGCGGTAATTGTAATCAGTATTTTCTTTAGTTTCATTGCTATTTATTTTAAAATTGAACTTGTAATCCTGCCAAAATGGTTCTGGGTTGTGGGTACCTACCTTGGTCGAGCCCTATTGCGCTGGTCGTACCATTATTAAGTATAGGAACTATTTCAGGGTCATAACCCGAATAATCGGTAAAAGTATACAGGTTCTGGCCGCTTACATATAACCTTAATTTGCTGATGAACCCGTTCCCGAAATTTTCCAAGGACTTGCCTGATATTGTATATCCCAAGGTGGCACTCCGTATACGGGTATAGGAACCATCCTCTATAAAACGGTCCGAAACCGCTTCGTTTCCTACAAAGCCCGGAGTTGCTTTCGGAACAGTATTCGAGGGGTTCGTGGGCGACCAACGGTCCAAGACCACGGTACTCATATTAAAAAGACGCGCCTGCTGTTCCAAATTATAGCGGTTGCCATTGTAGATTTCATTTCCATAGACGCCGTTCAAAAATATGGAAAAATCTACGTTCTTATATTTAAAATTAAAATCTACACCTATTGTTACGTCCGGGCTAGGGTCTCCTATAATAACACGGTCGTCCGCGTCGATCACACCATCGTCGTTCGTATCCACAAACCGGATATTACCCGGTTCTGCCTGGTTTTGGGTGGCGTGAGCCGCTACCTCTGCATCATTTTGGAAGATACCATCCGTTCTAAGACCGAAGAAATGGAAAAGCGGTTCCCCTACAAATAAACGGTTATGGTTCAGTTGAAAATAGTTTCCGTTGAATATGGCATCGACACTCCCCAAAGAGGTGACCTCTGTACTAAGGTTCGCGAAAAGGTTAAAGTTGGCACCCCATGTAAAATCGCCGTTGAAATCGTTGTACCCTATCTCAAATTCTAGACCAGTGGTTTCTGTACCCCCAACGTTTCGGGTTTGATTGGAATCCGTCGCCCCCAATGAACTTGGCAGCGGGACCGATACCAATAGACCGTCACTTTCATTTTTAAAATATTCCATGGACAGGGTAAGGGCGTTATTGAAAAGTGCAACGTCCGCACCGATGTTCAAGGATGTAAGTTCCTCCCATTGTAGATTTTCGTTAGGAATCCTGGCAGGTCTCGTTCCACTTACCAGTGCCCCGTCGAGTACATAGTTGAAGTTGGTCAAAAGCCCTGTTTGGAACAAATAGTCCCCAATATTGTTGTTTCCTGTTATACCCCAACTACCACGGATTTTTAAATCCGAAATTGTGGTGTTATCTTCAAGAAATGGCAGATTTGCTAAATTGATACCTGCGGACACAGAAGGGAAATAACCCCATTGTTTGCCTTGTGGAAAACGTGAGGACCCATCCGCACGGACCGTACCTGATAAAAGGAATGTTCTTTCGTAGTCATAACCTATTCTCCCAAAAACAGACTGTAGGTTGTTCTCACTGGTGAAGCTAGATAGATTCCTTACATCCCCTGGATTAAAGTTTTCCACGGCATCCGTAAGCGAGTTCGCCGTAAATCCCTCTACGCGCTCAAAGTTTGACTTGTTACGTTCATAACCTGCCAATATATCCAGGTTGTGCTTCTCGTTTATAGCAGTCTTATAGTTCAAGGTGTTGGTGACGACGGTACCAATGAACTTATCCCTATTTTTTCTGGTCTCGGACTCCAAGCGTTGTCTTGACCCCGTTGGAATTGATTTTAAGAATTGGTCAAAATTGTTATAGGAATGGTCCAGACCAATGGTAAGATTGTAGGTCAGCCCTGGAACAATCTCATAACTGCCAAACAGAGACCCTACGATACTAGTCCCTGTATTTACGGAGGTACCATTGGTCAATATACGGACCGGGTTCTCGGAATCCTGGCCATCGATAGAGGTGGTAATTTCAGAGAAGAAATTCGTATCCTCGTCGAAAACAGGCTTGGTAGGATCGAACCGGATTGCGTTTACGAGGACCGAACTGGCACCGGCCTGTCCTTCATTATTGCCTCTGGTGACACCTAGGTTCAGTGTCTGCCCAACCGTAATTTTATCGCTCAGGTTTATCGAAGTATTAAGACCTAGGGAATAGCGCTCAAAATCTGTTTGTAAAGTTGTTCCTTCCTGTTTCAAATATCCGCTCCGGACGCTATAGATTACGTTTTCCGAACCCCCTGAGGCCTCAACATCATAACTTTGCCATACGCCAGTTTTAAGAACTTCATCCTGCCAGTTTGTGCTGATGGAACCATCGGCGCTCTGAAGGCCTGGATAGACCTGATTTCCAGGGGTGACCGGATCCGCGTCATAGGCTTCGGATGCGTATTGCAGATACTGTTCGGCGTTCAGGACATCGAGCGTCCTCGTATTTTCTGAAAGTCCTGCATAGGAACTGAACTTGAAGACCGGCTTACCTTGCCGTCCACCGTTGGTTTTTATTAAAATAACACCATTGGAACCCCTAGAACCATATATTGCGGCACTCGACGCGTCCTTAAGCACGTCTACCGACTCTATTGATTCTGGCGGAATGCTATTTAAGCTTCCGGTAGGTACCCCATCGACCACGAAAAGAGGCTGGTTGTTACCAAAAGTTCCAAGGCCACGAATGGTTACCAATGGATTGGAGCCCGGTGCTCCGGTATTGGTCACCTGCACACCTGCCGCCCGACCCTGCAAGGCCTGCTGTACACCAATGGCCGGGGTCTCCGTCAAGTCTTCGTTCGAAACTGAAGATATGGCGTTGGTTACGGAAACACGGCTCTGTGTGCCATACCCTACCAGTACCACTTCGTCCAAAAGGTTGGCGTCCTCCTGAAGGATTATATCAATATTCGAACGGTCGTTAATCGAAATTTCCTGTTTAGTAAAACCTATATAACTGACCACCAATGTGGCATTGCCTGCCACCTGAATGCTGAAGTTTCCGTCAAAATCTGTCTGTGTTCCGTTCGTCGTGCCCTTTTCCAAAATACTTGCACCGGGCAACGGGGTGCCGGAAGCATCAGTAACCGTTCCCGTAACTGAATTTTGAACTTCCAGTTCAATTTTGTCGTCATTTTCAATCTTGGCCCCACGTACACTCAATGTACTCAAGCAGATGAGCATTGTGAGAAATTGGACGGTAAACAAAATTAATTCTTTGCCTGGTTGTTTCTGCCCAACGCAATTACGTTTTTTAATCATAATAATCGGTGTTAGTTAGTTAATTGTTTTGAAATTTCCGGTCTATTCTAAATCATGAAAAGTGAAATCAATTTTTTTTCGCCGCTCAAAATATTTTGAAGCAAATTGAAAAGATTTCAATCTAAATATAACTTGGAAGTGCTCTAACGGTACTTTTGATTTCTAAATTCATATGAAATAAAAGAACTTTGATGTCTCTCTTGGTACATTAATCAACTAATAATCAATATATTATGTTATTTTGAAATTCGCGACAACTCTAACATAATCATTATGAATTTCAGATATTTTTAGTATATAGAATTAGAAATCAATAGAATATATAGTTCTAAAATGAAGATATTGCCGTTAAATAATCAGTAAAATGAGTAATCATTAAAATCAAGATTATAAATCTTTAAGAAGTGTTAATGTATATGGAGACGATATTGAATTATGAAGAGTACTACAATAAGGTTTTGGGTGGTTGGATCGGTAAATGTGCCGGAGGAATTTTGGGCGCTCCAATAGAGGGTTTCAAGCGTTTCAACTCCATTCCTTATTCGGATAAACTTTTCGAAACAAACTTTGCGAACGATGATCTTGATTTGCAGGTCCTTTGGTTGGATATGTTATTAAAGAAGGGGAAGAATGTGCGCGAAAGTGATTTTAAGTCCCACTGGTTAAATCACGTCGAATTTCCATGGTGCGAATATGGAATTGCTACTAGGAATATGAAGTTAGGACTTGATAATCCAGATACGGGAAGACATAATAATTGGTATTGGAACACCGGTATGGGTTCTCCAATACGTAGTGAGATCTGGGGGATGGTTAATCCTGGATTGCCGGCAAAGGCGGCGTTTTATGCCGGAATTGATTCTAGACTGGATCATGAAGGTTTTTCTGTTCATGCAGAGCAATATTTATCTGCCTGTGCCGCAATTGCTTTTTTCGAGAATAATGTTGAATCGGTATTGACAGCCGGGTTGAAATACATTCCTTCAGATTCTCCTTGTTCAATGATGGTGAATCAAATCTTTGATTGGAACAAGAAGTACGCCTTTCACATAGTAGCCGGTAAGATAAAGAGCAGATTTGGTGATGCCGATTTTACTGCTTCTCCAATGAATGTCGCATTTATCATTCTATCCTTATTAAACTCAAAAAATTCATTTGACTTTGTTATTGATGCGCTGCATTTAGGACATGACAGTGATTGTGTCGTAGCGACCGCTGGTGCACTATTGGGGATTATCTTGGGTTATAAGGACATACCAGACGTTTGGAAGGAACGTGTAGGAGACGAGTTACTGGTAAGTCCTGAAATATCAGGAATATACTGTCCTAAAACTATAACGGAATTAAGTGAACTTACTTGCAAGGCCGGAATTCATTTTATTGAAAACGAAGATGAGATAGTAATTGAAGAATTTCCTAAAAATCTCGGTTTCGTTCCGATTGAGAAAAAGTATGAAATCAATACGGAAGTATTGGAATTCCCCAATCCTACATTTTCAAAAGGAGGCAGGCTCAAAATAAATATGGAAAACCTGACTGAAAAAACGCAATCATTTGAATTAAGGATTAGGTCGGATAACTTTAATGAAGTCGCCTTGAACTTTAATTTATATTCTTTATCCAAGGGTGAGAAAGAATTAAATTTAGAACTAAATGGCAGACCCTTCCCTAGAAATCAATCTAACATTCCTTATGAAATTGAGGTTATTTTAAATGAAAATGAACAAAAAACGTATAAAAAAGGAATTCCTTATTATGGAAATTGGCTGTTATTGGGCCCATTCATAGAAGATGATTATAGTTTGGTGCCACTAAATGAGACCTATCCTGATCACGGTCTTCCTTCCCTACCTTCAATTCAATACATGAACCATGATAAGGCAAAATCCGAAAAGCAATTTTTGAATGCTGGAAAGATTTGGAAATTGTTATCCGACAACCAAATTTTTGAACAGGATTTTAACGTGGAAGTGCTTTGCCCAAAAGCGAATAAGATTGATTTAGGAGACTACTTTCTTGGTATGGGCGAACGTACGTTATACCTATACTCCGAAATTGAATCTTCAAAGGATATATTAAAGTGGTTGTGCATTGGTAGTACGGCGTATTTAACGGTTTGGCACAATGGTAGAGAAGTATACAGAAACCATGAGCTGAAAAGATTCTGGCCAATGGCCCATGCCGTTGAGCTACATTTGGAAAAGGGGAAAAATAACGTACTCATAAGATTGGATGCAACCTTAGATGATTTCAGGATAGAAATAGGTTTGAAAGAGCATGGCAACAAGCACTTCCATCAAAGTAATTGGGAAACCAATTTGCAATTTAATGTTTCGGATAATCTATAAATATCAATTTAGACATTTATGAATATAAAAGATTTTAAACATGTCGACTATTTATGGGACGACAAAAAAGCGGCCAAATTGGGAGACGATCAAGTGGCCTTATTTTTATACCGTTCCAATATTCTTGGAGCGGATTTGAGGATTACGAATTACGGTGGCGGAAACACCAGTTGCAAGACCATGGAAAAGGACCCATTGACCAACGAGGAGGTAGAGGTGATGTGGATCAAAGGCTCGGGCGGTGATATTGGGACCTTGACCAAAGCTGGAATTGCCGGCCTATACACAGAACGCTTGCGAAACCTAAAAAATGTGTATGGTGGATTGGAGGATGAAGACCGTATGGTGGGTCTGTTCAACCATTGTATTTATGATTTAGACAGCAAGGCGCCCTCCATTGACACACCTTTGCATGGCTTGCTACCTTTTAAACACATCGATCATTTACACCCAGATGCCGTGATTGCGGTCGCTGCTGCAAAGGATGGTGAAAAAGTCACTAAAGAAATTTGGGGAAATACCATGGGATGGGTGCCATGGCAACGTCCTGGTTTTGATTTGGGACTGCAATTGGAAAAATGCCTTAAAGACAATCCAGGCATTAGAGGAATCGTCTTGGGTAGTCACGGGCTATTCACTTGGGGCAATACTTCGTACGAATCCTATATGAATAGCTTGGAAGTTATAGAAATGGCCTCCGAATACATAACTAAGAAAAAAAGGGAAAATGGAAGCGCCTTCGGGGGACAAAAAGTAAAACCCCTACCCCAAGACGAAAGATTAAAAAAAGCTTCCCAATTAATGCCGATGCTTAGAGGTCTTTGCTCTTCAGAGAATAGAATGATTGGCCATTTCAATGATAGTAATGTCGTCTTAGAGTATATAAATAGTAATAATTTGGAGCGATTGGCACCTATGGGCACGTCTTGTCCAGATCATTTTTTACGCACCAAAATACAGCCTTTAGTTTTAGATTTGGCCAGTGATGCAGACATAAGTGATACAAAGGCCATCCTCAAAAAATTACAACCTTCGTTTGAAAAATACCGCCAAGAATATAAGGACTACTATGAAACTTGTAAAAAGGACAACAGTCCGGCCATGCGAGACCCCAATCCGGTCATCATTATATACCCAAGTGTTGGTATGTTCAGTTTTGCCAAAAACAAGCAGACTACCCGAGTTGCATGCGAGTTCTATATAAATGCCATCAATGTAATGCGCGGTGCCGAGGCCATCACCGAATATACCTCCCTACCAAGGCAAGAGGCGTTCGACATCGAATATTGGCTCTTGGAAGAGGCCAAGTTACAGCGCATGCCCAAAGAAAAACCCTTATCCAGAAAAGTGGCCTTGGTTACGGGAGCAGGTGGTGGCATAGGCAAGGCGATAGCCGATAAATTGGTGGCAGAAGGGGCCAATGTAATATTGACAGACATTGCAGAGGATCGACTAAAGGAAGCTGTTGCGACCTACCCGAGAGATACGGTAAGTTTTGCGATTTGTGATGTAACTAAAGGTGAATCCATCACGTTGGCCTATAAAAAAGCATGTATAGATTTTGGCGGGGTAGATATTGTGGTGCACAGCGCAGGCTTGGCCATATCCAAACCCTTGGAAGAAACCACAGAAAAAGATTGGGATATTTTGCAAAATGTATTGGTAAAAGGTCAGTTTGAATTGGCCAAAGAGGCTGTGTTCATTATGCGCCAGCAAAATTTGGGAGGAGACATTATCCATATTGCCAGTAAGAATGGCTTGGTCTCGGGCCCTAACAATGTTGCTTACGGAACAGCAAAAGCGGCACAGCAACACATGACCCGTTTATTGGCTGCCGAATTGGGCGAGGATCAAATACGCGTTAATACGGTAAATCCTGATGGGGTGATAGTAGGAAGCAAAATATGGGAAGGTGAGTGGGCCCAAGGTCGTGCAAACGCATATGGGATCACTGTAGAAGAACTTCCGGCCCACTATGCTAAAAGAAATCTTTTAAACGAGATAATTTATCCTTCAGATATTGCAAATGGGGTATTTGCATTTGTAAGTGTGTTGGACAAGTCTACAGGCAATATCATAAACGTGGACGGTGGCATGGCGAACGCCTTTGTACGATAAATAATTAAATTGCGATTTATAGCCTAGAGGGTATTTTTAAGTAAAATATATGCAATTAACTAAAGACCAAATTTTAACGGAGAATAAACGGCGAAAGGATAACCATCAAGACCAGTTCAATTTCTTGTCAGGCCAACTCGCTCGTCAGGACAAGGATATAGATACGATCATTAGAAAGTTGATAGATTTTCAAGTTGCTATTCCAAGTTGGGCTTTAGGAGCGGGCGGAACACGTTTTGGCAGGTTCTCTTTTTTTGGCGAACCATCATCTTTGGAGCAAAAAATTGAGGATGTCGGTATTTTGCAGGCTTTGACCCAAACTGCCGGTGCTATTTCTCTACATATCCCGTGGGATATTCCAGCGGATTACGACGCTATAAAGGAATTGGCGGAATTGAATGGACTCGTATTTGATGCCGTAAATTCTAATACTTTCCAGGATCAAAAATATGCAAAGGAAAGTTACCGTTTTGGATCGCTCTCTAATTTAAATGCATCAGTTCGCGCACAAGCAGTCGAACATAATATTGAGGTCATAGGAATCGGAAAAAAACTAGGTTCCAGAAGCATAACCATTTGGTTGGCAGACGGTTCTAATTTTGCAGGGCAACGAAATTTTCAGACTGCCTTAAACCATACAGAAAATAGCTTGAAGCATATCTATTCCGAACTGCCTGAAGATTGGAAAATGTTCATTGAATACAAACCTTACGAGCCTAATTTCTACAGCACTGTAATTCAAGATTGGGGCACCTCTTTTCTGTTGGCGAATGCCTGCGGGGAAAAAGCATTTACCCTTGTTGATCTAGGTCACCATTTGCCTAATACCAATATTGAGCAAATCGTTTCTACCCTAATGCTAAAGGGTAAATTAGGTGGTTTTCACTTCAACGATAGCAAATATGGTGATGATGACAGTACTGTTGGGAGCGTAAAGCCATATGCATTGTTCCTGATTTTCAATGAACTGGTCTATGGCATGGAAAATAATCCACAAAACCCCAGTTTATCTTGGATGATCGATGCCAGCCACAACATAAAGGATCCCCTAGAAGATTTATTACAGTCATTGGAAGCCATTCAAGGTGCCTATGCAAAAGCTCTTTTAGTGGACCAAGAAGAATTGCAGGCGGCACAGTCAAGAAACGATGTTACCCTATGTCAAGAAATTTTACAAAATGCGTATAGAACGGACGTTCGGCCGTTGCTTGCGGAAGCAAGGGCTATAACCGGGGGTGCTATAGACCCTGTTAACACTTACCGCAACCTGGCGGTCAGAGCTAGTTTGATTAAGGAAAGAGGTATAAACTCCATAGCAACAGGCTTGTAAAGATGGAAAAAGTAACGGCCATTTTTGATATAGGTAAAACCAACAAGAAATTTTTTCTATTCGATGCGTACTATAAAGAGATTTTTCGTGAGTACATAATTCTTGATACCGTTGAAGATGAGGAAGGTCATCCCACAGAAGATTTACATGCACTTGAGGATTGGATTAAGGATACTATTGCCAGAACACTTAAATCGGTCAAATATGATATAACCGCAATTAATTTTTCAACTTATGGTGCTAGTTTGGTACATATAGATGAGAATGGCAAGTTGGTTGCCCCCCTATACAATTATACAAAACCGTTAGATTCAAAGTTTACCGACTCATTTTTCAAAAAATTTGGTCCAGAGGATACTTTTTCAGTTGCAACTGGTACTTCGTATGATGGTATGCTCAATTCTGGCATGCAGTTGTATTGGCTCAAGTATGATAAACCTGAACTTTTTAAAAAAATAAAATATTCGCTGCACCTACCACAATATATTAGTTACCTATTTACCGGAATTCCTTTAAGTGAGTACACTAGTATAGGATGCCATACGGCAATGTGGGATTTTTCTAAAAATGATTATCATGATTGGATCTATAAGGAAGAATTAAATAGAATTTTGCCGCCCATCGTCTCCACGGAAAAGAGCTTTGATATTAATCTTGACGGCAAGAGGATTAAAATTGGCGTGGGTATTCATGATAGTTCCGCTGCATTATTGCCCTATATGGCAAGTATTAGGGACCAGTTTATTCTATTGTCAACAGGCACTTGGAGTATTGCTTTGAATCCATTTTCAGATAAATTATTAAGCAAGAAAGAGATTGCAAATAGTTGTATCAATTATATGGGGATTAATGGGAAGCCCGTAAAATCTGCGCGTTTATTTTTAGGGAACGAATACAATATACAAGTCAAGAAACTTTCGGAGCATTTTGATCTTTCTCATGATTATCATGAGGTTGTAAAATTCGATAGCAACATATTTTTTGAGATTAGTAGGGATTTGGAACCTACGTCTAAATGGGAAGACACTACTACTTCTTGTGTGCTTCAAGAAAGAACGATTAGCTATAATTCCTTCGAACATGCCTACCATCACTTGATGGTTGAATTGGTAATGCTTCAAGTAGAGAAGATAAAAGCAGTTGCAGGCCTGGAACGTATAGAAAAGATATATATTGATGGAGGTTTTAGTAACAACGATGTTTATGTTAAACTGCTAGGGCACTATTTGCACTCTATGGAAATTTATACTGCAAACTCATCATTAGGTTCTGCATTGGGAGCGGCGATTGTTTTATCTAACGAAAAGTTAAATGAGAATTTTCTTAAGGAGAATTATAGGTTAAAAAAACAAGCTCACATCATTCTAAAATAGAGATTTCTTATGGAGATGAATTTTAATTCAGATTACCCCTCTGTCGATGATTTGAGAAATAAGGCAAAATCTAGAATTCCTAAGTTTGCCTTTGAATATTTAGATGGTGGATGCAATGAGGATATAAGTTTAACACGGAACACCTCAGAAATCAGAAAAATTCAATTACAACCCCGTTACTTACGCAATTACGGAACTAGTTCAATAAAAACTAAAATTCTGGGAATGGAGTTCGATGCTCCTTTTGGTATCGCCCCGGTAGGTCTACAAGGGCTCATGTGGCCAAACACTCCGGCGATTTTAGCCGGGGCAGCATACAATCATAATATCCCGTTCATTCTGAGTACAGTAACTACTATGGATATTGAAAAAGCCAGTGAACTGACGGAAGGTAATGCTTGGTTTCAATTATATAATCCAGTGGATGACGCTATTCGCGATAGCATCATCGATCGTGCCGAAGCAGCGGGATGTCCAGTTCTTGTAATGCTTTGCGATGTACCCACATTTGGGTACCGACCACGGGATTTTAGGAACGGACTAGCATTACCGCCAAAAATGACCGTGGCCAATATCCTTCAAATTTTAGGAAAACCAACTTGGGCATACAATACGCTAAAATATGGTCAGCCTACTTTTGAAAACTTGAAACCCTACACTCCGGAAGGATTGAATTTAAAGCAATTGGGCGCGTTTATGGACAAGACATTTTCAGGTAAATTGAATGTCGAAAAAATAAAACCTATCCGCGATAAATGGAAAGGCAAATTAGTTTTGAAAGGAGTGGCTTCGTTACAGGATACCGAAGATGCCATTCGCATGGGATTTGATGGCATCATCGTTTCCAACCACGGTGGTAGGCAGTTGGACGCAGCACAAAGTACCATAAATTCATTAAAGGAAATTACGGAAAAATATAGTGACCAAATAGAGATTATGATGGATAGCGGACTTCGTTCCGGTCCTGATATTGCTCGGGCTATTGCCTGTGGTGCCAAGTTCACATTTATGGGCAGATCCTTTGTGTACGGTACCGGAGCATTGGGAAACAGGGGAGGAAGTCATACAATTAGTATGCTTAAGTTGCAGTTTCAACAAGTTATGAATCAATTATGCTGTGAACGGGTGGAAGACCTTCCACTACACCTAATACAAAAGTAAAGGACTGTAAAGGCGCGGAAATTAGTATAGACGACTTAAAGTAAAATAAGCTAAAAACCATTAATGACCACAAATAGCAATATCAATTCCAATGAAATTTTAGGTATTTCATTACAATCCTTGGAGCGTAAAAATAGAACAAAAAAAATAGTGGTTACCGGTGCACATCCCGGGGACCCAGAAGCCGGTTGCGGTGGGTTGGTTGCATTATTGACCGCTGCAGGGCATGAGGTTACACTATGCTACCTCACTACAGGGGAAGCGGGAATAGAAGGAAAATCTTACCAAGAGGCAGCCGCCATTCGTAAGGAAGAGTCAAAAAAATCAAGTAGAATGCTGAATGCTACCCCATATTATTTCGGCCAAATTGATGGAGCTACAAAAATTGATGATACTCAATATGACCAGATGCACACATTTTTAGTTGATCAAAATCCTGATTTAATCTTGACACATTGGATAATGGACACTCATATAGACCATAGGGCTTGTGGTATTTTAACCTATGGAGCATGGCTTAACTTAAATAGGAGGCCAAATCTATATTTTTATGAAGTAATGCCAGGTGGTCAAACACAGAATTTCATTCCAACGGACTATGCAAATATTTCAGAAGTCGTTGAACTTAAGCGGCAGGCATGTTATTTGCACGAGAGCCAAAAAATGAAAGAATTGTATTCCAATGATCACGAAAGGATGGAGGAATTTCGCGGAATGGAAAGTGGGTATAGGTTTGCGGAGGCGTTCATAGGCCATGCAAGAAACAAAAACGGCTTCATATAATCTTTAAAATAACTTTATGCCGAATTTATCAAGAAGGGAAATACTAAAACAATCTAGCGTTGTTTTTGGTGCATCTGTATTTGGACTGCCCTTAACAGGGCTTATAGCTACAAAGGAAAAACTAAAGGTGGTTGTAACGGGTGCACATCCAGATGATCCAGAAACGGGTTGCGGTGGATTGATAGCTAATCTTACGAACGCGGGTCATGAGGTCATCATTGGTTACTTGACCAAAGGGGAAGCGGGAATAGAAGATACTTCCCATGAGGAGGCTGCGAATATTCGTGTTTTAGAAGCTTCCAAAGCTTGTAATATATTAAATGCAGTTCCTTTTTTTATGGGTCAGGTAGATAGCGACACCCGCGTGTATAAAGAAGATTATTATAGTATGCAGAAGTTTTTGGAAAAAGAACGTCCCGATATTGTTCTCACGCACTGGCCAATTGATACCCACAAAGATCATAGGGCTTGTTCAGCTTTAACCTATGGCGCCTGGCTCAATATTTTCCCAAAACCTGACCTTTTTTTTTATGAAGTCTTAAGTGGTAATCAAACCCAAAATTTTCAACCTACCAATTTTGTCGACATAACCGGCGTAATAGAGCAGAAGCACAAAGCTTGCATGGCGCACAACAGTCAGTTGACGGAAAGTGATTATGAGTCGCACCATGGTAAAATGGAAGTTTACCGTGGTATGGAAAGCGGATATAAGTTTGCAGAGGCTTTTGTACGTCATTGGTATAGTCCTAATAGGATGGCAATAATGTAACCAAAATGGAATTTTTCAATTATAATCGGTGTTTTTTAGATTAGTTTTTTCAGAACTAGAATTTTTTCATTTAATACCGGGGTGGTAACTAATTTATTTTTTAGTCCATTTTAGTACCCATTACCAACTTTACCTGCTCTAAATATTCATAGCCGTTCAACATATCTGGTCGTAAATAACTGCCTTCAACCCATTCATTCCAGGCATTGATAATAATTAATTGGGGTTGCTGCGGCCTTTCCAATAAGAACATTTTTGTTTTTTGCAAACCAGTACCAAAGCTTTGAGGGGTATTGTGAAAGTAAATAATTTCATCCTTTCCCATGCTAAGATAGCGAGGGGTATTGTCCCAACCCACAGATATACAAGGAATAAATGGAATACTTAAAGACTTATCCCATTTGTCCCTAATCTCTTCGGCCTTTTCCAAATAAAGCAAATAATCACCTGTCCGGTATTCATTACCGGCCATATTGTACATTGTCATACTATTCGCTTCCAATAGCTGTGATAACTCCTCAACATTAAACAAATCTCCACGCAGACTTGGCGTGTTGTTTTTACCATATTTTCCTACCAATTGTAAATGGAGTCCATCAAAACCAGCCTTTACAGTTTCAGATCTTAAATAATTTAGAGCTTTTTTTGTTTCCTGAAGGGTTTTAAAACTTTGTAAAAGTTCTTCTAGGCTATATATTGAAAATACCGGTTTGTTATCAATTCTGTAATAATTTATTTGCTTAAAATAAGTATGGACCACTCGCTGCACCAATGTTTTAAATTCCTTATCGTTTACGTTTCCATTAAAAATCAATGAATCCGATTCATAACGATAAGGATTCCACATGTTCCCCGGCACATCATGATTAGCCCACATTAGGTAGAAACGCATATCATCTTTATTTTTAGCTTTCAGAAAACCATCGTTCAGAGCCTCCTCTAAAAATGGCTCACCGTCATACCAATACCAATCAAAAATGAAAACATTTACTCCGTGGTCTGCGGCCTCAGAAATTTGTTTTTCCATAACCAATGGGTCATCATCAAGTTCGTAGCCCCAAAAAGGTTTACGTGGCTGATAATGTTTCTCGAACCGCGGATTACTTTTTTTTATCACTTCCCACTCGCCAATTCCTTCACTCCAGAGCTTCTCTTTACTTTTCTCCTCGTTTTGTAGCGATGGCCAAAAATATGCAGCAACATCAATAACTTTAGGATTATCAATATTTTTTGTCGTTTGAGACAAACCTAAATGGAAGCCAAAAAACAAAAATAACAGTCCAAAAAAATTTCTCATAGCCTAAATTTTCAATTAATTAGATGGTTAAACAAGATAACGAGCTATTGGCCATCTAAGGTTCGGATTTATAAGATAGGAGTATTTCATAAAATCTGTTTCATTATTAAATTCCAAAGATGCTTGGATTAAAAATTAAATAAGGAAACGTATTTATAGGGTACTACAACTAACTGAAATTGTAGAAAACTCATTAATTATTTGATGCCGTGGAATTGGATGAATTTGTTGTCAATTTTGAACTGATAACTAGAAATCATCATAACAGGGCAAAGCATTTAAAATTATATTGGCTACTTATTCTTGTTTTTTATTAAATTAAAGAATTATGACCTCTCTCGAATTAATTAACGGCCACCTTAAGGTTGAAATTCAGCCTTTAAAAGGGGGCAGAATTGGCCAAATTGAATTTTTCAATCGGTCCCTTTTGGCGGACAAATCGCAATTTCCGGACTTATATGGTTCGGTGTGGTGGCCTTCCCCTCAAGAAAATTGGATTTGGCCACCTCCTGAGATTTTGGACAATGGTCATTTCTTGGTTCAGGACCACACTGGGAAATCTCTTAGTTTACTTAGTCCTGTAGACGAAAAGTCTTCTATACAGTTAAAAAAGGAATATATTGTATGTCATTCTAAACGAATGGATATAGCATACACAGCTAAAAATAGTGGGAAATCAGCAATTCAAGTATCCCACTGGGAAAATACAAGATTGGAAAAAGGTGGTAGTCTTTTAATTCCTACAGCAAATTTCAGCAGAAAGATCGCTAACCCCTTCCCAGATGATTTTTTATATATGGATTCATCGTTTAGAAAGAGCAAAACTTTCAATTCAGAGTTAAACTGTTTAGCTATGGACATATCCAATAACACGGTTTGTTTTGGAACAGGCCATAAAAAACTATTTACTTTGAGTTCAATGGGTTGGTCATCATATCTTAAAAATGGTATACTCTTGATCAAAGTTTTCCCTATTGTATTGGAGGAGAGTATTGCTCCTAAACAGGGTAATATTGAGGTGTATATTAGTGATAAGGATGCATTTTTCGAGTTGGAACAGCAGGGTCATTATGAAACTATACAACCAAATGAATTTACGGTTTATAAGACGCATTGGCTGTTTTCAGATAGCTTGCCAAATAATGCTTCTCTGAGGGAGCGATTTATATTTATCAATAACCTAATAGCTGCTGAGAATTTAGTGCAGTACTAAGCTTTTATTCAAATCGTAGAATCACTTTAATTTTGCTTGTCATCCTCTTAAGGCTATATTTCAGCCACCGTACTTAATTTACTCTTGTTTCGCTAAACAATAGCACCATACAAATGACTTTACTTATGTTCGTTTTTTGAACCGATTATATAAGTGATCTATGTGGTCAAACTCAATATTTTTGTTGTTTTTTAGTCTTTATTGTATTTCTAGCTTAGCACAGTGGAAATCCATTAATCCTGGCGCAGGAGGTCAGGTACAGGATGTAGTGTGCGACCCAAATATAGATGGTAGACTTTTCTTGGCATCTGATATGGAGGGGATATATGTAAGTGAAGATAATGGAGAGTCGTGGCATCCAAAAGGTGATTTACATCAAAATCGAGTTTATTCCATTGCCATAACACCCGGTAACTCCAGAAAAATATTTGTAGGCACCCTTTACGGTCTGGAGATATCCAAGGATGGTGGAACTTCTTTCGACTTAGTGGAAATTACCAGAAAAAAATCCATTGGTGCCATTGCGATAAATCCACACAATCCAAATATCATCATTGCTGGACTTGGTTGGAGAGACGATTTGGATTTCTCGGACTATTTTGGAATGAGAGCAGAAGGAACAGGCGAACTATTCTTATCGACTGATGGGGGGCGCTCCTGGAAATTGATAGTATATGATACAGACCCTCATGGGCAGAGAAATGTGATAAATATTCAATTTGATGCAAATGTACCTGGACAGGTCTACCTTGGAACTACAAAAGGGGTTTTCAAGAGCACTGATAACGGAAGTAGTTGGGGAAAAATACATTCTCCGGAAGATACGGAATCAAATTGGGGAGTTTCTTTAAGTCCGGATGGTAAGGTCCTGTATGCCATTTTTAATATAGGTGCTAAAACAGGTCACATATTTGCAACTACAACCAGGAACTTTAAATGGCAAAAAGTTACCAATGGCAATGGATTTATTATGCAGGCGCTAGACTATTGGTATCCTGAGGTTGATCCAAGGTCTACGGGGGAGGAACACAAACTTATCGTCGGTCTCAAGGGTAGTAGAGAAGGACTTTTTGAAGGAACGTTTCATTGGAAAAATGGGACTTTAAATGATTTTTCATGGGAGACCATCTGGTCAGGTGTTGGGGGTTACGATATAGGTTGGGACTATGCACATCCCAATCCTAGATTTGTTCATTATACGCCCGCAAGTTGGAAAAGGGCGATATGGTCTACGACCAACCAGACTATTTTTGAAGGGTTAAAAAAGGAGGACTATTACGTTTGGAACAATAAATACGCATCCCCTAATTTCAATTTTCAGGTCCCGCATTGGGAGTCCTATTGGCCTACATACACAAGTAAAGGAACGGAAAGCACGTACACATATGATATTGCCGCTAGTAAAAACTATGTTATACAAGGGCAAGCAGATAATGGTTTAATGGAAAGCTGGGACTTTGGAAAAAGCTGGTCCAATATGCAGCATCGCCTCAAGGACATAAACTTATCCGATGTTCAGTCGGTAGCAATCGCAAGGGGGGCTGAGTCTCCTATAGTTATAGCCCAGGCTACTGGGGGTTATGGCGGAGGCGCGTTTGACGGTAGACTTTACATCAAGGAGCTAATTAATCATTCCCCAACGGATAAATGGCATCATTTGGCAGGTGGTCCTGAGCAAAGAGGGGATATGCCGGCAGGTATTTACAGAGATATAGCAGTTTCGCCAGCCAAATTGGATAGAGTTTTTGCTTTCTCTACAAACAATGGTTTGTACTTGATCGATGATATTCACCAGGCTGTGCTTCAAAGCAAAAGAAATCAACCGATTGAGGCGAAAAAGATTTCTAACGGAATACTTGATCAAGTTCTTAGTGTAAAAAAGATAGCGCCACATCCTAAAAATCCTGATGTGGTTTATTTGAATGCTACAGCAGGTAATCAAGGGGTTTATATGGGGAAACATGCAAATGGTATGTGGGAGTGGAATAAAATTTATGAAGGGTCCGGATGGGATGCAGAAGTAACGACTTGGGAATTTGAAGAAAGAATTTACCTTTTTTATTCTGGAATATCTGCTGAAAAAGGGGGAGATGGTAAACATTTTGTAGGAGCATTATCCTTGGATGAAGGCAAAACATGGAAAACTGTTTTTAATAGAAAAATTGCTAAAAAGATTAAAACTCCTTCTTGGTACGTTAAAATAAAAGATGATTATACCTTTGGTAATAAGGGGGGGATTTTAGGGTACGATAAACATATCATTATGAGTTTTTATGACCATAGAATGCAAAAAGCTTACGGTGTTTTTAAAGGTACAATTAAAGGAAACGCTGATGTTACCTGGAAGGATATTACAGACAATTTACCATTTGGAGGACTCACCTCGGCAACCATTATTACCAAATCTAAGGAGCACCTATTATATATTTCTACTGCGGGTGCGGGAGCATGGGTACGTAGTATGCCAATCAATGATAAGGATAAGATTGAAGTAAAGTCATCATATTAGAGGCTTATCTTTACAAAAGTTGATTATAGGATATCTATTATCTCTAAACTAAGGGCGTTTTTTTCCATTTTCGTAGGTATACTGCATACTATCTATACCCGTATTTATAATTTTTTTGCATAAAATTCTAGGTAACTATTAAATTGTCTTCTAGTATACAATCATCGAACAGTAATTTCCTTTGCGAACATAATTGACACGAAAACTGATTTGAAATCTCGTTTGTGACCAAACAATTAGCGTAGAAATTGAAAATCGCATGTAAGATTACATTTTTACAGAATATAATCACTTTGTTTTTTAAAAATCACACTATAAGTTACACCTATTTTTACATCTTTGAGTAATAAGAAGCTTTCCCAAATTAATCATTCGGTTTAACCATAAGACTAAACGAAAAACCCATACCTAGTGAAAATGAAAATAATTCTTCTTTTAATCTCTTGCTTTAGTTTCGTTAGTTATGGGCAAGAGTATATACTTGATTCCGATACCGGAAATGAAATAGACGATTTGTACGCTATTGTGTATGCGGTCGTAGCTCCCGGAATGGACTTGATCAGCCTCAATTCAGCACAATTCAATAATGTGCAAATGGTTATTGATGGTTCTTGGAACGGAAATGAGGTAACTGATTTTGTAACCGTAAACGAATCGCAACGATTGAACGAGGAACTTCTCAAGGCTCTTGATAGGATGGATATTCCGCTTATTATGGGTGCTTCGAATCACTTAGGCTATGCTTGGGGATATTATGAAACTGCACCTATTCCTGAGTCCCCCGCTTCAGAATCCATAATAGCGGAAGCTGAAAAAGCATATCCATATAATAAGCTCAAAGTTATTTGCATTGGAGCTTCAACGAATTTGGCTGCCGCTATTGAGAAGGAGCCGTCCATCGCAGGGAATATTCACGCCTATCTATTGGGGGCACAGTTTGATACGGTAAATAATACTTGGAACAAAAATGAATTTAATATCCAGCGGGATTTGAATGCATTTGATGCCTTATTGAATAGAGAAGAATTGGAAATGACCATTATGCCTATATCCACAGCTAGACCACTTGAATTTAGCAAGAGTATAACATTAAAGAGACTTCATGAATACAATGAAAAAGCTGCGAATCAATTGGCTGACAGGTGGTCATACATGAACGCAGGTGAGCTTCGGGTGATGTGGGACCTTGCTTTGGTTATTGCCATAAATCATCCTGAATTGGCGACGATTGAAAAAAGACCTGCCCCTCCAGAAAATAATAGGGAAACGGTGCAAGTATATACTAAAATTGATGTAGAGAAAATGATGTCCGAATTTTGGAGTGTTTTGGATAATTACCTTAAAAAATAAGAGATTTATTTATGACTTATTAGAATCATAAATCTGTTCAGTAAGATTCTCGCTAATCCATTAGGACTTGTAATAAACAGTTATGAAAAACGCGACAATAGAAAAGGTGGAAATTATTACTTCTTGCCCTGGGAGAAACTTTGTGACCGTAAAAATTATCACGAAATCTGGACATATCGGCTATGGCGACGCTACATTAAACGGCAGGGAACTGGCAGTTGTGGCTTATTTGGAACATTATTTATGTCCATTACTCCTTGGCAAATCTATCTTTGGAACAGAGGATATTTGGAATTATTTTTATAAAGGGGCCTATTGGAGACGCGGACCTGTAACGATGACGGCGATAGGCGGTATCGACATAGCACTATGGGACCTGAAAGGTAAAATTTTAGACACCCCCGTGTATAACTTATTAGGGGGTAAAAGTCGGAATAAACTTTTGGCTTATACCCATGCCAATGGCAAGGATTTGGATAGTACACTCAAACGTATCGATGAATTAAAGAAGGCATCGTTTAAAGCGATACGAGTGCAGTGTGGTATTCCAGGTTTGGTAGATATTTACGGCATAGGGAACGAAGTTTCGTATGAGCCAGCAAATAAAGGAAACAAACCTCATGAAGAATTATGGATAACCCATAAATACCTGAATTTTATTCCCAAGGTTTTTGAAGCAGTCAGGAAGGAATTTGGTGAAGATTTACATCTACTGCACGATGGGCATCACAGATTATCGCCAACGGAAGCAGCTAGATTGGCCTGTGATTTGGAATCTTTCCGCTTGTTTTGGTTAGAAGATTTGGTTCCTGCTGATTTCCAGGACAGTTACAGGGAAATAAGACAGAAAACACTAATCCCTCTTGCGCTCGGAGAAGTTTTTAATACTATATATGATGCACAAGCCTTGATAGCAAATCAATGGATAGACTATATTAGGATGACCATTAGTCATGGGGGTGGTTTTACATCCATGATGAAGATTGCCCATTTTTCTGAATTGTACAATGTGAAAACTGGGTGTCATGGCCCTTCAGATATTTCACCTATTGCCATGGCGGCCTGCCTGCATTTTGGAACTGCGATAAATAATTTTGGAATACAGGAATATATGGGTTATAGCAATTGTACAGAGGAGGCATTTCCTCATGAATACTATTTTAAGGATGGGTATCTGCACCTAACGGATGCTCCAGGGTTGGGTGTCGGTTTTAATGAAAATTTCGCAAAAAAATACCCTTATGAGAAAGCTTATCTGCCCGTAAATAGGTTGGAGGATGGTACTCTGTTTAATTGGTAAAATTTGATTATGAATAAAGAGTTTTTAAAAAAAACCATTGTGATTACCGGTGGTGCCAAAGGAATTGGCTTGGGCACCGCACAGTTATTTATTGAATCCGGGGCAAACATTATAATTCTCGATAATGATGTCAAAGCTGGGGAACTCGCCCAACTTGCAATGGGTGCAAAATGCTTATTTGTACCGACTGATATTACCAAGGCAGCTGAAATACAGAGCGCCCTTTCGAGGGGAGTCGAAAAATTTGGCGAAATTCATCATTTAATCAATAATGCGGGCATCATCCATTATGCCAATGTGGTTACATGCGAGGAAAAAGATTGGGATAAAATTATGGATGTAAACTTGAAATCATATTTCCTGACATCGAAATTTACGATTCCATTCATACAGAAATCAGGGGGTGGCGTGGTTATTAATATTGGTAGTGCGCAATCCTTTATAAGTTCTGCCAACATGGTGCATTACACTACCGCAAAATCTGCACTTTTAGGGTTGACCAGGGCAATTGCTATAGATTTCGCCCCTACTATACGAAGCTTATGTATTTGCCCGGGAACCGTAGATACGCCCATGGCAAGAAATGCTTGGGCGACGGCGGCCGATCCAGAACAAATACATCAAGACAGCATAGATATGCATCTATTAAAAAGAATAGCACAGCCTTCGGAAGTTGCAGAGCTCATTTTATTTTGCTGTTCCAAACGATGTGGCTTTATGACAGGGCAATCTATTCGGGTTGATGGAGGTTTGGGGATAAGTGTCCCGGGAAGTGTAGCGGATTAAACTTTAACCCCGTCTCCTTGTACCCTAACTGATTCTGTGTTTTTTAAAACTAAATTTCAAAACCTACATGTACCAAATTTCATACCCTAATTGTCATTTCAAACTTAACTAAATTATAAGCGAAGACGCGATGGATAGCAAAGGTGGTTAACCCTATTGCTCAAAAGAATGAGATGATGTGACAGGACTTTTACTCCAATTTATACTTAGTTTACTTATATGTCATATTATACTTCCCTTGTTACAGAAAGTAATATAAAAAAATCCTAAAAACTGATTTTTCCAAAAAGCAGTGTCGAAAGTACCAAAACACCCTTTGGAAGTTGGTTGATTTAAAAAAAAATAAGCCAAATCCATTTATTAGAAAGAGTTATAATAGTTGAAACAATTACCTGGTATATAGGCGAAGCAGAAAATACCATTACTAGAAGTTTAACCAAAACCGACATTGGTTACGAAGAGACCTCAAGCATTTAAGGAAAAGCATGGATAAATGAATACCAGTATTTTGTAATTTAACCTTATTATGTTGGGAGTTTTATGTAGTTGGTTCTAAGACGACCCAATTCTAAGTGACATCCTCCTATTAACCAGAACAGTTAAAAATTAAAGAAAACAGAGCGAATAAATGTTCAACTTTAAAGAAGTATTTGCCGATGAAACCATCAATGTATTTGGAATCACAGAGCGCATTTGTAATTATACAAGAGGATATAGGGACACGTATCTAGGAAGTGTGCTGTAAAATGGACAGCAGTGAGGATCCTTATATAATTATAAAAAGAAATACGACGGGCTTGGCGTGCCGAAACTACGGAGGTTGATGAACAGCGAGAAAGAGCATTTACAGTATAAAAACTTGTGTGAGCTTTAAAGCCGTTTAAATCATAAGCGAGAGTAATGAAATTGCTTTTAGTAATAAAAGCTTTTAATGCATTGTGGAGGAAGATGTTGAGATATCAATTTGCCACTCAATAAAAAACCCCTAAAATCAATGGATTTCAGAGGTTTAAGTACTCGAGGCGGGACTTGAACCCGCACGACCAGATGGTCACAGGATTTTAAGTTCTACCCTTTTTGGACTAGTATGGCTCTAAATGGTCTCGTAATCAGATGATTATGTTAATTTTAATAGTTTTTAAAACCATTAAAATACGAGTAAAACCACTATTTGTTGTACCTATGTTGTACCTTTGGGTTAAACATTGCAACTGTGGCATCGAGTATAAAAGCAACCCTTCGCAAAAAACCTAACAAACAAGGGCAGTATCCTCTTGTTATTCGAATTACTAAAGAAAGGCGTTCAACTTATCTTTATACGGGTCAGTACATAAACCTCAAGTACTGGGATGAAGCAAATAAGATAGTTCGCAAATCACATCCCAATTCGGTAAGATTAAACAATCTTCTGCTTACTAAATTAGCCGAGGCAAATAAAACACTACTTACTTTAGCCTCGGATAAAACGGATTTCTCTTCCCAAACCATAAAAAAAGAAATTACTACGCCTTTATCAAAAGTTTCATTTAAACAGGTTGCCGATTCTTATCTGAAAGAACTGAATGTCAATAAAAAACTCAATCGTTATATTACGGATAAGGCGCGTATTGGTCATGTGATGCGTTTTGCAAATAATAATCAAATTACCTTCAAAGAAATTGATGAAGCTTTCCTAAGACGCTTTATGAGCTACTTAAAAGGAGAGAGAAAGTTGTCCCAACGCAGCGTGATTAATACCTTGATTGTCATACGAACCCTCTATAATCGTGCTATTAAGCAAGGTATTATTGAGCGCAAACATTATCCTTTCGGTAAAGATAAAATCCGCATTAAGTTCCCGGAAACTGAAAAAGTCGGTTTAACCAAAGAAGAGATTCAAGACATTGAAGCGTTGGATACTTTAACTGCGCAAGAAGCCCATGTGCGCAATGTCTGGCTCTTTAGTTTTTATCTGGCAGGAATGCGAGTTGGGGATGTGATCAATATACGATGGTCTGATATCTATGATGGTCGTCTGCATTATCGCATGAGTAAAAATGCAAAACTTTTATCCTTAAAGCTTCCCGAAAAAGTCATCCCCATTCTAGAGCATTACAAGAACGACAAAAATAACGAGGATGATTTTATCTTTCCTGAAATGAAAAAGGCAAATTTGAAGAGTGCGCAAGATGTCTTGGCTAAAACAAAAACGGCAACTAAAAAATTTAACAAATACCTGTCAAGACTTGCTAACAAAGCAAATATTGATAAAAAACTGACTATGCATATTGCCCGTCACAGCTTTGGCAATATTGCGGGTGAAGCAATCCCTCTTCAAATGTTGCAAAAGCTTTATCGTCATACATCTATTACAACGACAATTAACTACCAAGCCAACTTTATGCATCAAGATACTGATGATGCCTTAGATAGGGTTATTAATTTCTAATTTTACTTTTACGGACCAGTAACTATTTAAGTCGCGGCTCTACTTAATTCAAATATAGTTCATTCATGCCCATGACCCTGCGGAAGTCGTGCAACCCTTCCACTCCAATCCTCCCCTGCGGACACGCTTCGCCGGTCCTCCCGTGAAGTCTTTCCGTTCCAGTTTTGCACGACCCCCTCGGCACCGCGCAAAAGCCCAAGCGGTAGAAAAAACCGCTTGCCCTTTCTTCTCCCTGCCCATAAAAAATCCGATATTGAATTGACTCTTTTATCGATTTCCTTCAAATAAACGAGTTCCAAGTGGTCTATTATAGGAGGTCTTTTGGTCTTAAATGGTCTCTATTGGTTCCATATGGTTTTTCGATATAATATATTGATTATAAGTTAGTTATATTCAAAAATGATTATATATATTTATCCGTGAAACGGATAGCGAGGTGTATTCTAAGTAACTTAGAATTGTCTACTTCTTGCGAAGTGTTTTGTCCTGAAAAGCAACGAATATGGAACGACGAAAAAAAGGCCGAAAACGATTGGGAAATAAGAAGCGGTACCATAACGTAATGCTTCGTTTTAACGATACGGAATACGATAAATTGAGAAAAATCTGCGCAGCCTATAATTTGGATATTTCTGAAAGGGGAGTAATAAGTCCTTTGCTTAGAAGATTGGTCTTGCAACAAGAGTCCGTAGAAAGGGATATGCTTCCCGACACTTCAAATCTTGCCTACCACATCAACAAGATCGGCAACAACATCAACCAACTCGTAAAGATTGCGCACCACAAGAACCTGAGAAGTCCGAATTCGAACCTCGAACTGGAAATTAAACAGGCTAACGACCTGCTATACTTACTTGTCGAAATAACAATGGAAGAAAAAACAGGATGATAGCAAAAATCATTTATGGCGATACCTGTCAGGGGACATTGAACTACGTCTTCGCAAAGGAAGGTATGCGAATACTTGGTTATGGCAACACGTTTTCCCAAAGCATATCGCCAAAGTTCTTCGGTAACGTGCTCCATTTTCAGGGACAGCGCAACGATACTAAAAACCGCTATGCACATATCAGCCTGAACCTTCCGCACGGGGAACACCTTGACGACGGTACTTTCCTAAAAATCTCCGAAGAGTACATGGAAAATATGGGCTACCGGAGGCAGCCCTATGTAGTTGTCAGGCACCACGATACCAAACACGAGCATGTCCATATCGTTACCACCAATGTAAAAGAGGATGGAAAAGTACTCGGAATCTTCAATAGCCATAGAAGGAGCATAGCGACACGGCAGTACCTCGAAAAAAAGTATGGTCTGTTTCAAGCACCAACAACGAAACAGAAAAGGCAACTCCCGATATACCGATTGCCCGAGCTACAGTTCGGCTTGGATGCGGAAAAAGGAACGAAATATTATTTGCAGGACGTGCTGAACGGTATCAACCAAAAATACAAGGTCCGCAGTTTCGAGGAACTCGCAAAACTGGTCAAGCCCTATCATATTGATGTTAAACAAACCAAAAGCGAATCGGGAAGGATAGGGGTAGCGTTTGGTCTGAACAATCAAAAAGGCTACCAGACAAGACTTATCAACGGTTCCGCCGTTCACCGAGGATTGAGCGGCCCGAAATTGCAAAAGGTTTTCGATACCCATTCCAAATCGAAACTGTTGCCGATGCACCGGAAACGCCTGTTGAAACAGATAGAGACCACCTATGACCTTTTCCGAACCATCCATCCGCATGACCTAGAAGATGTAGTCAAGGAATATCAGGACATCGACATAAAACTGGACATGCAAGAAGAAGTTATCGAGGGATTTACCATCTACGATAAATCGGGGTATGTTTTCAGGGAAAGGGAGCTGAGCAAGAAGATACGGATGCAAAACCGAAAGGATATTTTCGGGAACGGCAACGAACCCACGAAAATCGATACCGAAAGCAAGCAGTTCAAATTGGAAATCCAAAAAGTGATAAAGGAGGCATTGACAACATCCTATCTGAAATCCCAGAAACGGGAAGGATTGCTTTCGGAACATATCATGACCATGAACTTCGGCGATGTTGTTCCCAACTTGACGGCCTCAAAAAACCATAATTTCTTGGAACGTTATATCCCAAGTAATCGAAGGACCGAATTCAGGAAAGCGGTTGAAAATACCTTTCCCATGGTCAGGGAAAGATTGTATGAACTTGAAACCAAAAAGGAAAAGGAAATCTTGGAAAGCAAATTCAAGCTTATCGGTGACGTATTAAGAAATGGCATTTTCGATGTTGGAATAGAAAAGGGAAGCGTTCGTCTTTTGTTCCAATCCTTAGGCGTAAAATATAACAACAACAAGTTGTCCTTTACCAATTCGAACAAGCATTCGGTTCCCGTTCCCTTAAATCATTTGCCCTTCCCCGAGAATATGGAAAAACATGTGTCTTCGGGCTTTGTGCGCCAAAACCATTTGATGCTCGAAATTTTATCGGAACAATCTTCTGACAATAGCCCCAAACCAATGGCATCGGCCATTTTCCTGCCCATGATATTCCCGAAACTCTATGATAAAATGAATCCTGTTTACAAAAAGCAATTTGAAAGTGTCGCCTTAGGCTCGTATGTCAAACATGCCGAACGGATGCACGCCCCCTTTGAAAAATCAGCGAAGGACTATATCGCCTTTTTCAATGCCAAGGGGTTCTATTTTGTAAAAGGGGCGAAGGGGTTCGAAATCAAATCCATTTATATAAACAACAAAACAAGTTGCCCATTGCCGAAAAGAACCAGCCAGTATTTGCGTTCAATACCCGATTTGAACGAAGCATTAAAAGAACAGCAACCCGTCATCAATGGACTTATTGAAGAGGGCCGGAACAATCTCGAAAATCTATGGGCGGGACATCTAATGGAAAGGGGAATGTACGACAAGGTCGCCTTTATGCTAACGGCGGAAAAAGTGTACCCGAACCTGCACCGGGAAATGGTGCAGCATCATATGGATAGCGGACTTCGCGAAAGTGTGAACACAGCATCAGCGAGGCATTACAATATCCAACAAAATAGACTACTCAGAAAAGGCGTTTATGCCGTTAGTTCCTTATTGAGCGGAAGCGGCAAGAAAACAGAAGAAGTCTACAACGGTTTCAAGGATGAATTTACGGATTTTACGAAACCAAAAAGGAAAGGCATGGGTATGGGGCTTCCGTGGTAAAACTTGAAGAGGTGTTTTTGATATGGGATTTTGCGCCCTGTCGGGCGCTTTTTTGTGGATAGGGAGAGAAAAGGTATGGTGTGCCGAGCAAAGGTATGGTTGCGCCCTACAGAGTTTCTTCTTAACGCTTATCTGCCTGAACGCTAAAGAAACTCCGCAGGATCCACGCGCAGGTTAGTTATGGTAAGATTTGGGATTAAAATTGATGCCAAAGCTCCCGAATTGATGAAAGTTTTTCTCTTACTACCCTAAACATCAAAAAAAATTGAGATAAGAAAGCACTTTTTTTAAAAGTTGGAATAGCCGGAGCTATGAGTATTGCAGATGCAAATCTACATTTCACTTTTTGTCAAACCCGCAGTAAAAGCTTTTGGATTTGTTTTTTTATCGAAAGTAAAAACCCAAAGATATTGCGACTTCATATAATATACGGAAGCCTTTTGATACAGAACTTAGCCCGCATTTCTTATAGAACTTGTGGTACTTTCGCAGTTTTATTTTTCTTTTAGCATAATTTGAACTTGTTCAGCAATTATTTTGCATTTAACTGGTTCCACGTGAATTCCAAAAGCCTGATTTAAAACAGTAGTTATCATTTTACTTATCTGATCCACTGTATTGTTTTTTTTTATATGAAACAGGATATCGGTCGCTTCAATTTCATAATTATTTAAGTCGCTTATTTGAGCCGATTGATTTCCGAGTGGATTCCATTCGGTTAATAAAGCTTGTACTTTAACTATATGTTCTTCATTCATTTTATGTCAGATACAAATTGAGACCGAGCCTTCCCGTCAATTTTCAATCCTCGATTCGAACAGTATTTTTTTAATTTGTTCAAATCAACAGCAAAATCGTTTACGACCAAACCTTGGGAAGTCAGGTTTCTTTTTGCTATTAAATATGATTTATGCCATTCTTTCCAAGTATCGTGCATGCTGTCCCTGTCGTCAATCATTTCCAAGAATTTTCTCCAATCTTTTTTTCGATAATATGCTAAATTGACCTCCATAATTCATTCTTCAAATTATACCCTAAAAAAGTGTAAACCTTAATCTTTAACTTGTGTAAACTATGTGCCTTTACGGTCTAGTATATGAGCTGTTTTAATAGCTCATATACATTGTTGGGAACAGTTTCTTATTTATAATCCACCATTCTACTTTTGGGCCTCAACGGCAACTTTATCCAGAATGGCGGTTAGTCGGTTTCTCCCAAAATAAATTCCATTCGACAAAACAGCATTGATTTTCTTGGTGTTACTTATATTTTCCAATGGATTAGCATCTAGGATTAACATATCGGCTAACATTCCTTCTTTAACATTTCCAAGTGAATTCGATCTCTCCAAATATTTAGCAACATTCAGTGTAGCTGTTTGGAGTGCTTCTAATTCCGATAACCCAGCTTCGACCAACAAAATAAGCTCATCGTGGAGTCCTGAACCATAAAATATACCATATATCCCAGGATCAGAGCCTGCCAAAAGATTAACACCAGACCTGTTCATGTCTCGTACCATCTTAAAGCGCATATTTCTTATTTCAGGGTAGGAGTCTCCATAAAGTTCAATGGTTCTTTTTTCATCTCCATACCACCATTCAAGTTCGGTTCTTGGAACATACTTCAACTCTTCATTATTGCGCCAATCCAATCTAATTGGCTGGTCAGTCTCTGCTGCGATCAATGTTGGGACAAACCAAGTTCCATTTTTTAAGAATTCATTTAAAACGTCTTGGCATTTTACTTCATCGTAGGATTTAACTAATTTCAACACGAGCTCATTCATGTTGATTGGATTTCTAGAAAGTATACGGCTCTGAATTTCCTCCCGTAAAACATCTTCAAGTTCACTGCACTCTTCGAAAAGACTACCCTCACAACAATGTTCTATACTTTTTTGTCCAGCTTTTGATGCTCCAGAGGCTTTTATGGTGACGGGCACATGGCCAACAAATGGGATACCTTGTTTTACAGCCTCTTCTGCAATGCCAAAGTATGCTTCTCGTGGTAATTCATCATAGATTTTTATGAAATCAACTCCTCGATCTATTAGGAGATGAACAAGTTCTTTTCCATGTTCCTTTGTGCCTGGGGCTTTTACTGTTGAAGGCTTGCCAAGAGGTGCTCCACTGATATACGTGCTGGCAAGAACAGAACGAGGACCTATTAGATTTCCCGCTTTAACATCTGCTTGAATTTTTCGAGATTGCTTGATATTCAATTGGAGTTCCCAACAAGGTTCAAAACAGTCAGCACTCATCACGCGCACACCAGTTACGCCATAGGCTATGAAAGTTGGGTAGATTATTTCTCTGGTGTTAAATTCGGATGAGGTGTGAATATGCATGTCCCAAAGTCCAGGGATCACATATTTACCAGAAGCATCAATTATCCTCATATACTCTGAGGTTTTAATTTCATCGGATTTTGCAATTCTTGAGATAATACTGTCATTTACTATAATGGTCATGTTATTTGATACATGACCATTTATCACGTCTATAATTGAAGCATTTGTTATGGCTATACCTCTTTTTGGAGTTTCTTCTCGACACCCTGCAAGACATAAAACAAGACAGATTAATATGGTAATTAAATATTTATACTTCATATTTTCCATTATGTTTTAATTGTTCCCAACGGGAGTTTGCGCAGCAACTCCATTTCGAATAAAAATAAATGATTTGTTTTGATTTATAGTACCCTAAGCGAAGGTTTTATAGCCGGTTCTTTTGTGGTAAACTAAATTTCCAAGAAAAGGAAAGTCGCTCAAAATACCCGAAATTCTCTCGAATATGGGTGATAGTTCAAGTGCAAGCTTTTTCAGCTTGTTCTTCAGCTCTTTTGGGTCAAGAATGGCCATAAGTCTGCTAAGGTTGTAGCATATCATGATCAGGTTTACCTCGGAGAGCACGTTCTGTTTTCCTTTCATCAATGTATGGGTGAAGCCCCATTGTCTTTTGATGGTCCCGAACTGGTGCTCGGTGATCTGTTGCCTGAGCCTATAATATTCCGGATTTTCCTCCACTCTTTTTTGGTTTTCCTCCAAGGCCTCTTGGTAAATGGAGCGCTCTATGAAGCGTCCGTTCTTGTTCGTGGTACAAAGGTGCCTTACGGGGCAGACCTTGCAGGCCTGCCTGTTCTTGTAATGCTTGACCTTGTGGCCCGCCTTATCGTAAACGGTTCCATTGGTCGCCAATATTTGTCCGTCGGGACAGGTATAGGCGTCCTTTGTTTTGTCGTACCTGAAATCGATCATGGGATAAAGGCCGTTGTGTTGGGAAGAGTGCTCCTTTGGTGATGAGTAAGTTGTTATCCCGTTCTTGGTGCATATGTCCAGGTGTTTGCCCGTGGTGTACCCTTTATCGGTAAGTGTCCTCATTTTTTCCACGCCCAAAAGTTGCTTTGCATCGAGTGCCATGGGCGAAAGTGCGTGTGTATCGTTTACGGTGCCCGTGTCGTTGTTGACGAAGAGTTTGTGTTTTGCATCACACCCTGCCTGCACGTTATAGCCCACATTGATTATGTTGCGGTGCAGTACTACCGATCTGGCATCGGGATCGGTAAGGCTAATCTGTCGTTCCCCACTGGTCCGCAGCTCTTCCTCAATGTTGCGGTACCTTTCCTTCTTCGATTCCTGGTAGGCTATTTTGTCCTGTATTTTTTCGGTATCCGAATCTCTGTCCTCTGCATCAAGTTGTTGTTGGTATTCCAGTATCTTGTTGTCTATGTACTCGATATGGCGGTCGATCTTGTTCTGGTTGAAGTTGTTCTTCAGGGCGTTCTGGGCCCTTATCTTGAAGGAGTCGATGGCAATGGTCCCGCCTTCGATGAGTTCCCAATCCTTGAGCAGCACCACGAAATACCTGAAGGCCCCTTTGAAGGCTTTTGGGTTCCGCTTTCTGAAATAGGCTATTTTCCTGGCGGACGGCCTTAGTCCCTTCAGGAGCCAAATGACCTCGAGGTTTACCTTGCAGGCATGTTCCAATTGGCGGGAGGAGCGCAGTTTGTTCCTGTAGCCGTAGAGATAGAGTTTGAGCATGTCCGAGGAACGATATGGTGGCCTGCCCTCGTTGTTCAGCACATCCCTGAACCCCAGTTCGCCCATCGGGAGGATATCCACGAACATATCGACGATCCTTGCCCACGAATCGGGACCCAGGCAGGATTCGAAATCCATCATTACGAGTTGGTCCCTGTCAAAACCTGTTATAAAATCCATACCATTAAGATAATCAATATCAGAATGTTAGGGCCCTCGAAGCTACAAGGGTAATCAACAAAGTTATTAAGAAAGGGTAGGTTTTTGCGCAGTCTGACGATAGCGCTATGATCAGTGGTCCTTTTTCAGGCTAATGCTTTTGGGCCATTGATCATAACGCGTGTTATTGGACGTTTTATTTTAATTTTCAGCTTTTCTAAAATTAAGAATAAAATAAGGGAACCGTTCTCATTGCCGAACATCACAACGCCATTTTTTCCAAGATTCCCCATAACTATGTTCTATGTAAATGGCATGGAACGTAGTTATGGGAAACAAAACACCCGCTCTTTTGTTATAAATTCCGATAAAATTGACTTTGTCAGAAATTTTACCGTCCTTGATACAAGTAGTTTTAACGTTCCAACGTTTTGATAGCGAGCTCTCAACGCTGAAAGCTAAACTACTTGGAGCGATACCCTCCTAAAAAAGTCGGCCATCCCTTAACAAAAGAACGTCCGCTTTCTTTCTTCACACAAACCTTTGAAAAAATGCCCCCACGGCACTTATAATGTCACGTCCTAAAATACGGCTACAGATTAATATTAGTTTTAAGCGGCATATCGATGCACGTAATTAGGTGTTCTGTAATCTAAAGATAAATGCAATCTTTTAGAGTTGTACAATTTGATCGCGTTTTTGGTCGCTTTCTTAGCCTGAACGACACTGGCAAAAGTTTGGTCGAGATAGAATTCGTCTTTGAGTATACCATTTACCCTTTCCGCCATTGCGTTTTCGTAGCAATGGTTCTCTTCTGTCATACTGATTCCTATTTTCTTTCTTTTAAGAATTTGAGTGTAAATGTTGCTACAATATTGAATACCCCTATCCGAATGATGAATAAGCTGTGTAGTGCTCTTGGCATTGTAAATAGCCTTGTTCAATGCCCTTACACATCCTTTGAGTTCAAGGCTGTCACTTAGGTCGAAGCCTACTATTTTTCTTGAATACATGTCGGTTATGAGTGCCAGATAGCAGAATCCTTTTACGGTTCTGATATAGGTGATATCGGAGGCCCAGACTTGGTTCGGTCTATTTATCTTTAGGTCTTTTATGATGTTGTTGTACTTGTAGAACCGGTGATATGAATTGGTGGTCCTGGAAGAATATTTCTTTCTTCTAACGAGCAGTTGATTTTCTCTTAGGATACGGAATAGCCTATCCCTACCTATCTTTAGGTGCTGTTCTTGAAAGTCTTGATGTAATGATCTCATCAGTTTTCTTGTACCTTCTCTAGGGAGTATTTTTCTGCTTTTTCGAACAAGTCCGACAACAATCTGTTCTACCTCTTTTTTAGCGGTATAACGTTTATGGAATTTGTAATAGGCATCTCTTTTTAAGGAGAAAGCATCACAAATAGCTTCAATGCTAAAGCTTCTGTCCTTTCTGTTTTTCGGTGCTGTTTTCATTAGGGCTTGATGTTTAAGTTTTTTTTTAGTTCTTCAACATCTTTGTACCCTAGGTTCTCGGCGGCCACTTCAAGATAGCTGTCCGTAACGAGCTTATCGAGGTCCTTTTTGATAAGAAGGTCCTTAAGCTGTTTCAGCTCTTTCTGAAGGGCTTTGATACGGGTGAATTCATCGTCTGTCTGCACGGTTACACGGGTGTTCATTAAATCTTTACGTCCATACTTCTTTATCCATACGTTGATAGTACTGGATTGTATCCCGTAAGTTAATGCAATTTGTCTTTTGGAATGGTTTCCTTTGGTAAGTTCAGCTAGAATCTTAAGTTTAAAGCTCTCGCTATAACGTCTCACATATCCATCATTTTTATACATATACTTGAAGTGTTTTGTATACATATTTCAGGACGGGTCAAAATGTGTGGTAACGTGTTTGTGTATGATTAGTGGCGTGTTTAAACACCTAATTTAGCAAATAAAAACCGAATAGAAAATCCGCGAGGATTTTCGTAAGTAGGCGAGAACCAGCCATTAATTATACACGTTGTGCCTGTTGCACAAGTTAGCGAAAAAAGTCGTTGATGATCATTGCCGATCCGGGGATCGATCGTAACTTTAGGTATGCAGGGAAAAAAGGATTATCAGGAGAAATTGTTCGCGAGCTTCCAGCTCAGTGAACGCATACCCGAGGAAAATTTTTACAGGAGGCTGAAAGGTTCGCTGGACCTGGATTTCCTGTATCAGCTGACCAAGGGATATTACGGGGAGAGCGGCCAGAAAAGTATAGACCCGGCGGTGTTCTTCAAGCTTTGCCTAGTTGGATATCTCGAGAATATCATCAGCGACCGAAAACTCATCGACCATTGTTCGATGAGATTGGACATCCTGTTCTTCATAGGTTACGATATCGACGAGGAACTGCCATGGCACAGTACGATCAGTAGGACCCGTGGACTTTTTTCCGGGTCTGTATTCGAGGAAGTGTTCACCAAGGTGCTGGCCATGTGCGTGGAAAAGGGCATGGTCAGCGGCCATACCCAGGCGATAGATTCGGCCCCCGTGAAGGCCAATGCCAGTATGGACACCTTGGAGCTGAAGGTGCCGCAGGAGGACCTGGACGCACATCTAAGAAAGGTACGTGCCCTTAGTTCGATTGACAAAGAGGAACCCCATCGCAAGAGCAAGGGCGACAGGTCCGATAGGGGCCAGCGCAGTGTTACGGCCAACGATAGGGAACTGTCCGCTATAAAGGGCCGTAACAAGAAGTGGGCCAAGGACCAGGACCAACGCCCCGGTGCGGGGAACAAAGGCTCCAAATATACCAGCAACAAGACCCATTACAGTCCCACGGACCCCGATGCACGGATAAGCGTCAAGCCCGGTAAGGCGAGAAAGCTGAACTACCTCTCACAACTGAGCGTGGATACGGCACATCATGTGATCACCGATATCAGGGCCTATCATGCCGATGGCAAGGACAACCAACAGTTGCCGGATATCGTCGATAGACTTAAGAAACGGTTGTGGGAGCAAGGCCTTGTATGGGAGAACTGCGTGGCCGATACCGGTTACAGTAGCGGGGAGAACTACAGTTTTTTAGAAGAAAGGAACCTTAAAAGTTTCATTCCCCCGCATGGCACCTACAAGGGCGGCCCCGATGGCTTCGAGTACATCGAGGAACACGACCATTACCTTTGCCCACGGGGCAAGGCGATACCTTTCAGGAAAGTGTTCCTGGACAGCCGCACCCAGACCAAAAAGAAAGCGTACCGTGCATCGAGCAAGATCTGCAAGGGCTGTGCGCTCAGGTCGGCGTGTCTGGGCAAGGTGAACGAAAAACAGTTCTCGGTCACCTACTATCGCGAAGAATACGAACGCAACATCGCAAGGGTGGAGAGTCCACAGGGCAGGTACATGAAGGGCAAGCGCCAGAGTACGGTGGAACCCGTGTTCGGCACCCTGACCCAGTTCATGGGCCTGCGAAAGATAAACACGATAGGTCTGGCACAGGCCAACAAGGTGATGCACCTATCGGCCATCGCGTACAACCTGAAGAAGTACCTGAAATTCGAAGGGAAACGGGTAAAGAGCGGGGCGGGACAGCTTGCTTTGGCGGTATTGGTGAAAAGGATCTTTCAATTGCTTTTCCCGGCTTCTATAGAGCATGGAAATTTAGCTTATAACTTCTGAGCCGACAAGAAAAAAGCCCCGTAAAGAGGCTAATATTCATCTATTATTTGACCGATTAGGGGCTTGTGCAACGGTTACCGGTGTTAGGCAAAGTATTTATTATTCATTTGACCTTAAATATTCATACTTCACTAAATCACTTTTATCTATTATTTCAATTATTTCCGAATCTTTAATAACGAAATTTTTATCTGTTATTTGAAGAACATCATTGTAATAATGGTCAGTCAAAATTATACCTTTTGTTTTTTTTAGTTCGAGCAATAAACTTTTTATCACATCTTTATAAATCGGCTCAATCATAGAAAATGGCTCGTCCAACATTATGAATTGATGTTTTAGGTTTCCAATAATCAATAATTCAAGATAGCGTAATTGTCCTAATGATAGTTTCCCAATTTTTGTTTTTTCAAAACTCGATACTTGTGGTGAATAAAAAATTTTGTCTTGGTCATCTCCATTTGGAAAAAATAAAGGAATAATTTCTCTTACTTTCCGTTCTTTTGGCAAAAAAGTATCTTGAGGTAAGTAACCTATTTTTTTTGAAGGAATAATAGCTTTTTGAGAAATAATTTCTGAATTTACTTTTATAAGAATTGAATCAGCTTTGACTGTTCCGAAAATTAGTTTTAATAAAGTTGATTTTCCTGTTCCGTTTCGACCAAAGATTCCAATTATCTCTCCAACTTTACATTCAAGATTTATGTTTCTTAAGATGGATTTCTTTCCGTAAGATTTGTTTAGGTCAGTTACTTTTAATAAATCCATTTATCTCAATATTAAATAGATTGTAAATATTGAGAAAGAAATAACTAAATTCAGTAACCACACTTTTTTTAAAAGGTCAGTTTTTGTAAATCCGAGATTGTAATAAGCGTAATATTCGTTTTTTTTGAAAGTTTGAAATCCTAAATAGCCAATTAATATTCCAAAAGAAGAAAAAATAACTACACTCCAAAAAATTCCACAAGAGTATTACCAATAAACCTTTGTCCGAAAATAACAGAAGACTCGGCAAAAATCCGAGCCTAATTTTTTTCGGGCTTCGTAGAGTCCTTCAGTTACCGTCAGAGTGATTTCAGATAAGTGGAGGGAACTCTTTCATAAGTCTCGATTATTTCGATTACCTTCAATATCTTGTACTGAACCTTTTCGATTGTTTGAGCAAAATTCTTCGAAATACCCCTTAAACTGGATAACTTCAATTACTTTTTCCATCACCCAAAGGAACTTAAAAGTTGAACATATTAATATCCAAAAAGTATTTTGAAATAGCTTTACTGTACATTCTTTGTGATAAATTTCATTTTGGATACGGATTTCATATTTTGCCTAACGTCTCGGCTATGAGTAGTTGCGTGGTTTAGCAATTAACTTTACAAGTACACACAAAGTTGGAAATTCCTGCGGAATTTCCAAAGTAGGCGAGAATAAGCAATTACTTATAGCCATTGTGCCTGTTGCACAAGTTAGCGAAAAAAGTCGTTGATGATCATTGCCGATCCGGGGATCGATCGTAACTTTAGGTATGCAGGGAAAAAAGGATTATCAGGAGAAATTGTTCGCGAGCTTCCAGCTCAGTGAACGCATACCCGAGGAAAATTTTTACAGGAGGCTGAAAGGTTCGCTGGACCTGGATTTTTTGTATCAGCTGACCAAGGGATATTACGGGGAGAGCGGCCAGAAAAGTATAGACCCGGCGGTGTTCTTCAAGCTTTGCCTAGTTGGATATCTCGAGAATATCATCAGCGACCGAAAACTCATCGACCATTGTTCGATGAGATTGGACATCCTGTTCTTCATAGGTTACGATATCGACGAGGAACTGCCATGGCACAGTACGATCAGTAGGACCCGTGGACTTTTTCCCGGGTCTGTATTCGAGGAAGTGTTCACCAAGGTGCTGGCCATGTGCGTGGAAAAGGGCATGGTCAGCGGCCATACCCAGGCGATAGATTCGGCCCCCGTGAAGGCCAATGCCAGTATGGACACCTTGGAGCTGAAGGTGCCGCAGGAGGACCTGGACGCACATCTAAGAAAGGTACGTGCCCTTAGTTCGATTGACAAAGAGGAACCCCATCGCAAGAGCAAGGGCGACAGGTCCGATAGGGGCCAGCGCAGTGTTACGGCCAACGATAGGGAACTGTCCGCTATAAAGGGCCGTAACAAGAAGTGGGCCAAGGACCAGGACCAACGCCCCGGTGCGGGGAACAAAGGCTCCAAATATACCAGCAACAAGACCCATTACAGTCCCACGGACCCCGATGCACGGATAAGCGTCAAGCCCGGTAAGGCGAGAAAGCTGAACTACCTCTCACAACTGAGCGTGGATACGGCACATCATGTGATCACCGATATCAGGGCCTATCATGCCGATGGCAAGGACAACCAACAGTTGCCGGATATCGTCGATAGACTTAAGAAACGGTTGTGGGAGCAAGGCCTTGTATGGGAGAACTGCGTGGCCGATACCGGTTACAGTAGCGGGGAGAACTACAGTTTTTTAGAAGAAAGGAACCTTAAAAGTTTCATTCCCCCGCATGGCACCTACAAGGGCGGCCCCGATGGCTTCGAGTACATCGAGGAACACGACCATTACCTTTGCCCACGGGGCAAGGCGATACCTTTCAGGAAAGTGTTCCTGGACAGCCGCACCCAGACCAAAAAGAAAGCGTACCGTGCATCGAGCAAGATCTGCAAGGGCTGTGCGCTCAGGTCGGCGTGTCTGGGCAAGGTGAACGAAAAACAGTTCTCGGTCACCTACTATCGCGAAGAATACGAACGCAACATCGCAAGGGTGGAGAGTCCACAGGGCAGGTACATGAAGGGCAAGCGCCAGAGTACGGTGGAACCCGTGTTCGGCACCCTGACCCAGTTCATGGGCCTGCGAAAGATAAACACGATAGGTCTGGCACAGGCCAACAAGGTGATGCACCTATCGGCCATCGCGTACAACCTGAAGAAGTACCTGAAATTCGAAGGGAAACGGGTAAAGAGCGGGGCGGGACAGCTTGCTTTGGCGGTATTGGTGAAAAGGATCTTTCAATTGCTTTTCCCGGCTTCTATAGAGCATGGAAATTTAGCTTATAACTTCTGAGCCGACAAGAAAAAAGCCCCGTAAAGAGGCTAAAATTCATCTATTATTTGACCGATTAGGGGCTTGTGCAACGGTTACCATTGTTATCTTTAGTGCTTTTTTTACACTTCGATTGAAATCGTAACTTTTCCGCCAAGACCTTTTTCCACAATTTCATAAAGCGTTTTCAAGGTCAGATTGCTGCCGTTGTTTTCTACTCGTGAAATATAAGTCCGTTTTTTGTCTACTAATTCGCCCAGTTGTTCCTGCGTAAGGTTCTTTTCTTCCCGTGCATTTCGCAAGAGCAAACCGATTTTAAAAGACTCGAAATCTCTTTCCAATCCGTCTCTACGTTCCGTACCTTTTTTTCCATAAACGGTGTCCTTGATTTCTTTCCAACTCTTGGTGTCCATCTTATTTGTGTTTGTCTTCATAGTATGAATTCATTAGTCCGACCGCTTTGTCGATTTCTTTTTTTGGTGTTTTCTGCGATTTTTTGGTAAATCCGTTCAAGAGTATTACCAATTTTCCTTTGTCGAAAAAACAGAAGACTCTCCAAATATCCGAGCCTAATTTTATTCGGGCTTCGTAGAGTCCTTTAGTACCGACAAGTGCTTTCAGATAAGTGGAGGGAACTCTTTCATAAGTCTCGATTATTTCGATTACCTTAAATATCTTGTCCTGAACCTTTTTCGGTTGTTTGAGCAAGAATTCTTCGAAATACCCCTTATACTGGATAACTTCCCTTACTTTTTCCATCACCCAAAGGTAACTTAAAAGTTACTATTTTCAAAATATTTTGTTGAACTTAGGATGGGCGCTTAAATTTGGTAGTATGTTTTACAACGTTTATGTATATGAAATGTTGCGTGTTTGTGTGCGAGGATTTTCCGAAGGAAAATCAGAAGCAAGCAAACAAAGCAACTCACATTGGTTAAGCACAAAATAGCAATTTTTTATATACTTTGTTGTAGCCAGTTTTTATTATTTTTCTATTCCGAAATTTGCCCAATTCAGAGTGTTGAAATTTTCATTCCGATAATTAGCTAATTCCGATTTATTAAACATTAATTCCACTTCATTTTCGGTTCGGTCAAAATTCATAATCCAAGGCGAACAAATTCTGTCAGTCAATTCAATTGATTCAGAAATCGAATTATTTTGGTCAGCTATTTTTCCAATAATTTCAATTCGGTATGAGTTTTTCAGTTTCTCATATTTAGAGATTTCAAATCCGTTTTCACAATTCAGAGTTTCGCATATCAAATCCGCAAACTTTTTCCCTTTTTCAAGAGAATTTTGGTTTTCAGTAATTAAAGTTAGTCGAAAGTTCTTCATTTTCTCAAATTGGCTACAACGTAAGGATATAGATCATATGATCTATAGATCTTTTATATGTGGAACTAAGATAAGAGATCTTTTATGCTATTAAAGGAGGTTTCCGCCACATGGGTGTAAATTTCAGTTGTTTTGGTCGAGCTGTGACCTAATAACAATTGAATGTGCCTTATATCGGTGCCATCTTCCAGAAGGTGGGTAGCAAAGCTATGTCTAAGCATATGGGGAGTCACTTTTTTATAAATCCCCGCTCTTTTGGCTGCCATGGAGATGAGTTTTAACACACTGGACGCCGTATAAGGTCGCTGTCCCGGTCCTTCGAAAAGAAAATTCTGTGGCCTATATTCCTTGAAATAGTCGCGTAGGTTCTCCAAGAGGGTGGGACTTAGAACTGTCATCCTGTCCTTATTGCCCTTGGCGGCCTTTATGGTGATAAGCATCCTTTTACTGTCAATATCCTCCAATTTCAGGTTCAACAGCTCACTTCTCCGAAGACCGGCAGAATATAGAAGGGAAACGATACAACGGTGCTTCAGATTATTAGTGTTCTCTATCAAATTTAGAATTTCTCCTTTAGAGAGCACTTTGGGCAATTGTTTTTGTTTGATAGGCCGCTCTATTTGATAAAACCTGTTGGGCATTCCCATAACTACCTCAAAATAGAACTTGATACTGTTGACTGCCTGGTTCAGATAGGAACTTGAACGCCCTTCCCTTGAAAGTTTTTGCAGATAGAGCCTTATCTCATTTTCGGTAATTGCGTCGGGCCTTATATCATGATAATGGTTGATAAAGGTTTCAAAATGGTGCACATAGGTCTTTACCGTGTTTTCCGCATATTTCCTTAGTTCCAATTTGTCGAGATATTCGTCCGGGCATCTTTTGAATCCTTTTTTCAGGTCCCTGTTCCTATACCAAGAAATGTTATTGGGTTTTTCCGGATTGAGGCCGGCCTTGTTTTCGAAAAAATAGTTTCCGTTTATCCAGACCTCTCCACGAAAGGTATTGAAAAGGATTCCAAGATTGGTTTTGTTGTTCTGGATATGGTACATCCCATATTCCTCGTTCCAGCTAACGCCCGGTAATTTCTCTACAAGTGCCTGGACTACCATATCCGATTTGAACTGGAGTCCTATATGTTTCTGGCCATCAATCAATAAATGCTTCAGTGTAATGCTTCTCCCTTTGAACATGATGTTTTTTTTACAAGATCATTAAAGAAATTGATTTAATCGTACCTTAAGCGAATAATGTTCGCATAGGAATTCATTTAAGTTTGATAGGGATGAGACTACAGCATGAATGTTTGTATTGTAAAAAGCAACTTACGGGCAGGACGGATAAAAAATATTGCAACCTGCATTGCAAGAGTGCTTACCAATACCAAAAGGAAAAGGAACGACCGGAACGTTTCTACAACCAAGTCGACAATCAGTTGAAATTGAATCGTAAATTATTAAAGGAATTTAATAAAGGAGGCAAAGTCACCATAAGAAGCAGCGTATTATTGGAATTAGGATTTAACCCCAAATTTTTTACTCATTATTGGAAAAGCCAAAAAGGAGAAGTCTATTTATTCGTATATGAATATGGGTTCTTGATGAAAAATGAGCATGGAAAAGAAAAATATGTGCTTGTAACATGGCAGGATTATATGGCCAAAAATTTAAAATTAAGAGATCGAAACGAGTTAATAGACTAAAATTAACACCATTTGTTGTACCTATGTTGTACCTGTCATAAAAAAGCCAAGGAGATTAATCCTTGGCTTTCCCTTTGTACTCGAGGCGGGACTTGAACCCGCACGACCAGATGGTCACAGGATTTTAAGTCCGGCGTGTCTACCAATTCCACCACTCGAGCAAACTTGGCATGGGAATAAAAAAACGCTGGCAAGCAGCGTTTTTTGAGCGAAAAACGGGATTCGAACCCGCGACCTCCACCTTGGCAAGGTGGCGCTCTACCAACTGAGCTATTTTCGCATGATTAAGAACATGCATCTCCTAAAAGATGCGGGTGCAAATTTAATATAATTCTGTAAAAAGCAAAGTAATTCGCAGCAAAAGAAATAAAAATTATTAGGAGGTAGCTTTCTTCTTCTTGGTGAGCATTCTTTTAATCTCATTTAATTTCATCAATGCTTCAACGGGCGTTAAGGTGTCGATATCCAAATTGGTAATTTCTTCCTTAATTTCCTCTAAAAGGGGGTCATCAAGATTGAAAAAACTAAGTTGCATTTCATTCTGTGTATTATTAAGCTGCTCTCCCAGTTCCCCATTAGCATGCGACTTTTCCAACTTCTTTAATATCTTATTCGCTTTTTGAATTACTTGTTGGGGCATACCGGCCATTTTGGCAACATGGATACCAAAACTATGTTCACTTCCGCCAGGAACTAATTTTCTTAAGAAAAGTACCGTGTCCTTTAGTTCTTTAACGGCAACATTGTAATTTTTAATTCGATTGAACGAATTGGTCATCTCGTTTAATTCATGGTAGTGGGTTGCAAACATGGTCTTTGCCCTTGCCGGGTGTTCATGCAGGTATTCAGAGATGGCCCAAGCAATTGAAATACCATCATACGTACTTGTGCCCCTACCAATTTCATCCAATAAAACTAGGCTTCGCTCAGATAAATTGTTAAGGATGGAGGCTGTTTCGTTCATTTCAACCATAAAAGTAGATTCACCCATGGAAATGTTATCACTGGCGCCTACACGGGTAAATATTTTATCTACCACACCAATTTTTGCGGTTTCTGCCGGCACATAACTACCCATCTGGGCGAGGAGCACAATTAAGGCGGTTTGTCTTAACAAAGCAGATTTACCGCTCATGTTGGGCCCTGTAATCATGATGAATTGCTGGTTGGAACGGTCTAATTGTAGGTCATTCGTTACATAAAGTTCACCTAGGGGCAATTGTTTCTCTATGACCGGGTGTCTGCCGTCTGTTACCTCTAAATCAGTTGAATCATTGAGTTCAGGGCAGTTGTATCCATTTTCCTTTGCCAATTGTGCAAACCCACAAAGGCAATCCAATTGGGCAATGTGGTAAGCATTATTTTGAACTGGTGTAATGTATTCCTGCATCCAGACTACGAGTTGGGAAAAAAGCTGCTGCTCTAAACTGGAGATACGGTCCTCCGCCCCCAGGATTTTGGCTTCGTATTCTTTGAGTTCCTCCGTAATGTATCGTTCCGCATTAACCAGGGTTTGTTTTCGGATCCAGGTATCGGGTACTTTGTCCTTGTGCGTATTTCTAACTTCAATATAGTAGCCAAACACATTATTCGAGGCAATTTTCAACGAACTAATTCCTGTTGCTGCGGTTTCCCGATCCAACATCTCCTTTAAATAGTTCTTTCCAGACTTCGCCAAGCCCCTAAGTTCGTCAAGTTCTTCTGAAAAGCCTTTTGCGATTGTACTTCCCTTAAGAATATTGACTGGTGCTTCCTCACTTAACATTTCCTTTATTTTGCCTCGCAAAAGGTCACAGGAATGCAATTGGTCACCAGTTAAGGCCAGCGACTCGTTTTCCGAAGCCATGGCCAATTGCTTTACAGGGAGTAAAGCTTCCAGCGAGTTTTTGAGCTGCACTACCTCTTTAGGATTTACTTTACCGGTTGCTATCTTAGAGATTAAACGTTCCAAATCCCCCATTTGTTTAATGTGCTGTTGGAACTTTTCCAGCGTTCTCTCTTTATCGAACAAAAAGGAAACAATTTGTTGCCTTCTTTTTATTTTCTCTAAATTTCTTAGTGGAAGTGCCAACCACCGCTTGATCATCCGGCCACCCATTGGGGAAATGGTCTTGTCTATAACATCCAGTAGCGTTACTGCATTGGCGTTGGTAGATTGGTAAAGCTCCAAGTTTTTGATGGTGAAGCGGTCCATCCATATGAAATCATCTTCTGCAATGCGTTGTAGTCGCGTGATATGTTGTAATTGGCGATGTTGGGTTTCGCCGAGGTAATGCAGAACCACTCCTGCCGCAATTATTCCACAGGCCAAATGATCAACACCAAAACCCTTTAGCGTTTTGGTCTTAAAATGGCTGGTGAGATTTTCTAAGGCATAATCTTCTTGAAAGACCCAATCTTCCAAATAAAATAAATGATGGTTTTTTCCAAAGACTTCCGCAAATTCCTTTTTGTGTGTTTTTGAAATTAGAATCTCATTTGGGCTAAAATTTTGAAGCAGTTTATCGATTTGTTCTTCATCTCCCTCAGAGGTCAAAAATTCGCCAGTAGAGATATCAACGAAGGCAATGCCAATTTTTTTTCTACCAAAATGTACCGCACAGAGGAAGTTGTTCGATTTGGCATTTAAAATGTCGTCGTTCATGGCCACCCCTGGGGTAACTAGCTCGGTAACGCCTCTTTTTACAATGGTCTTAGTCTGCTTGGGGTCTTCTAATTGGTCGCAAATAGCGACCCGTTGGCCCGCTTTTACCAGCTTTGGTAAATAGGTGTTAAGGGAGTGGTGTGGAAAACCGGCCAGTTCTGTTCGTTCACCACCATTGTTTCTATTGGTAAGAATGATGCCTAGGATGCGTGATGCCTTAACGGCGTCCTCACCAAAGGTTTCGTAAAAATCACCCACACGAAAGAGCAACAGGGCATCAGGATACTTGGTCTTGATGGTGTTGTATTGTTTCATTAAAGGGGTCACCTTTTTTGTCTTGCTTTTATCCGCCACTTTGTCTTTAACACATTAATTTTGCACCTTCAACGAAAATAGGATTTAATCTATGGATTTTAAATCATTGTTGATATTTGAGGATAAGTTTATCCTATGGTAACCTGTAAATCAATATAACACCGTACCATGAGAAAATTAAAAAATGCAGAACTGGAACGCATGGATGTTGAGGGTTTTAAGCATGCGGATAAATCCCCTATAATACTGGTTTTGGACAATATTAGAAGCTTGAACAATATAGGGTCGGTATTTAGGACTGCGGACGCTTTTTTGGTCGAGAAAATTTACTTGTGTGGCATCACGGCACAACCGCCACATAAGGATATCCATAAAACCGCGTTGGGGGCGACGGAAAGTGTAGATTGGGAATATGTTTCGGACATATTGGAGTTGCTCTCCACTTTTGAGGCTGAGGACTATCATGTAATTTCTGTGGAACAGGCTGAGAAGGCAACGCCATTGAACGACTATGCACCGTCAAAGGAAAAAAAGCAGGTATTGATTTTTGGTAATGAGGTAAAGGGTGTTGCACAAAATGTAGTTTCTCGAAGTGATGAAGTGTTGGAAATTCCGCAATTTGGAACCAAACATTCCTTGAATATAGCGGTAAGCGTGGGTATTGTGGTTTGGGACTGTTGGAGCAAACTAAACCCATAAAAAAAACCTGGTTTTTTGACCAGGTTTTCTACTATAGTTTGAGTTAGTTAGTTTTGCTTTTACGGTCACAATAAAGTAAATCCTTTTGATTTACGCAAGAAATTATTGAAGTATCTAAAGTTTTGAACGTTCAAGTGTAAAGTCTTCGATATGGTTTAAGACGGTTTCGTAGTCTTCAGAATGGCTTACAAAATCCAGATTGCTTACGTCTATAACCAACTGATTCTGTTTTGGATAGGTCTTCAAAAAGTCGAAATAACCACGATTTATGCGCTCTAAATAAGATAGTTCTATATTCTTTTCGTAGTCCCGTCCACGCTGTTTTATCTGCTGTAAAAGTCGTTCCGTGGTCTGGTACAGGTAAACGTATATTTTTGGCTTCTTAACTTCCTTATACATAAAATTGAAAACCTTACGGTAAAGGTCAAATTCGTTTTGCTGTAAAGTCACCTTTGCGAAAATGAGCGATTTATAAATATCGTAATCACTGATCATAAAGCTTTTAAAAAGGTCTAGCTGATTGGTGTCCTCCGTAAATTGCTGGTACCGATCTGCCAAAAATGACATTTCCAATGGAAAAGCATACCGCGCCTGATCTTCATAAAAATTAGGTAGAAAAGGATTGTCTGCAAAGCGCTCCAAAATAAGTTTGGCATTGAAATCATCTGCGATTTTTGTTGCCAGCGTAGTTTTTCCGGCCCCAATGTTTCCTTCAATGGCTACATATTCCAAACTGGCGAAAAGGGTATGCCGGTTCTTGAATAACTTAATGCCTGTTTTGGTAATAGTACTTTTATCCTTGCATTCCTGCAATAGGTTTCTGGTATCCTTGTTCAGAATGGGGTGGTAGAATTGTGGCGAAATATCTGCTAGAGGTTTTAAGATGAATCTGCGGTCTTGCATCTTGGGGTGCGGTAGGGTAAGCCGCTCCGTTTCCAATAGTTCCTTCTCGTAATAAATAATGTCAATATCCAAGGTTCTACTTTCATAACCTGGCCCCAATTTTCGTATTCTGCCAAAATCAGTTTCGATTTCCAACAGTGCATCCAGTAATTCCAACGGACTCAATAAAGTCTGTATTTCCAGACAGGCATTTAGAAAATCCCCAGCTTCGAACCCCCAAGACGGGGTTTCGTACACTGCAGAAACCTGCCTAATTTCCCCCGCTTTTTTGCCAATTTTAAAAATTGCTTTTTGCAAGAAAAATTCCCGGTGCCCTAAATTACTCCCAATGGATAAAAATGCCGATTTGTATACTCCCATAATATTGTAACAAATTAAACAAAACATATTCACTTTGGTTATCTTTGTCCACTATTTAAAAGAAAGAATTGCATGAATTTTTTGAGGAATTTTTTGGCGTCGATTCTAGGGTCTTTGTTCGCATTTGGAATCGTGTTTGTTATGTTTTTTATCTTTATCAGCCTTATAAGCAGTGGTGAGGATACGGTGAGCATAAAGGATAATACCGTGCTTGAACTACAATTACAACGCCCTATTTCAGATTATGTAGGTACGAATGAATTGGATCCCTTTTCTGGAATATTTGAGCAATCACAGGGTTTGGATGAGATTATACATGCCATTGAGGTGGCCAAAACGGATGACCGTATAAAGGGTATAAGCATCAACAACAATTTTATTCTTGCCGGTTTGGCCCAGACACAGGCCATTAGAAAATCACTGGAGGAGTTTAAGGCCCAAGGTAAATTTATTTATGCCTATGCCGATTTTTATATGCAGCGCGATTATTATTTGGCAAGTGTGGCCGATTCTATTTTTATGAACCCGGTAGGCGTGCTGGATTTCAAGGGCCTTTCTACCGAGGTACTCTACTTTAAGGAACTACAGGAGAAATCAGGTGTGAAAATGGAGGTCATACGTCATGGGAAATATAAAAGTGCCGTGGAGCCCTATCTTGAGAGTAGCATGAGCGAGGCCAATAGGGCCCAGTTAACGGACTTATTACAATCGCTATGGAACTCCATGGTGGCTGATATATCAAGAACAAGGTCTATTTCAGAGAAAAACCTTAATATAATTGCGGATACCCTTGGGGGCAGAATGCCAAAATATGCAAAACAGTCCGGTCTCATCGATTCGGTTCTTTTTTATGATGAATATGAAGACCGCTTGGCCAATGCCTTGAATATTGATGCCGATAAGGAAATTAATTACAGCACCTTGGATGAATACGTGAAGTACTCAAACAAGAAGACCTTGAAGACGGGTGAAGGGAAAATTGCCGTGATTTTTGCGCAAGGTGAAATTTTTTACGGTGAAGGTGGGCCAAATATTATTGGTCAGGGAATCATTAACGAAGCCTTGATTAAAGCGCGCGAAGATGATAAGGTAAAAGCGATTGTTTTAAGGGTGAATTCCCCCGGCGGCAGCGCACTCACCTCTGATATCATTTGGCGGGAGGTGGAGCTAGCCAAGCAAGTTAAGCCGGTAGTGGTGTCTATGGGTAATGTTGCGGCATCGGGCGGCTATTATATCGCCACGGGAGCAGATAGAATTTTTGCCGAGCCAACCACTATTACGGGTTCTATAGGGGTGTTTGGGACAGTACCCAATATTAATGAGCTTGCAGATGATATCGGTATTAATGCAGAGCAAGTGGGAACGAACAAAAATGCCATTGACTATTCGCTCTTTGAACCCATGCAGGAAAGTTTCAAAAACCAAATTCAGGAAAGTATAGAGGATACCTACCAAACATTTTTGCAACGTGTTGCCGAAGGTAGGAATATGAGTATGGCCCAAGTAGACAGCGTGGCCCAGGGTAGGGTGTGGAGCGGTGTGGAGGCACTTGAAATAGGATTGGTAGATGAAATCGGCACCTTGGATGATGCCATTGCGGCCGCGGCTGAGATGGCTTCTTTGGATACGTACGGTATTAAGAAATTCCCGAAGTATAAAAGTGGTTTTGAACGATTAATGGAAGATTTGGAAGGTGCCAGTATACAACTTAAGGACAGGCTCTTGCGCAATGAGATCGGGGATGAAGCGTACACCATCTTAAAGGAATTAAAGTCCTTTAGGGAGCAAAAAGGGATACAGGCCAGAATGCCCTTTGCATTGGATATAAAGTAAATGATGACGGTAAAGGATAGGAAACTAGCATATCGAATCTATTTATATTTAGGCGCCCTTTTTATAACCTCCCTTGTTGTATCCAATCTTATTTTTCAAAAATTTTTCTATTGGAATCCCTTCGGGGAATTCACCGTTTTTGGAGTTTCCTTGTTCGAGGTGTCCGTAGGGATTTTACCCTACCCAATCACATTTTTGATTACAGACCTCATTTCGGAGATTTATGGCAGAAAAATGGCGAACCAAATCGTAACTGCCGGTATTTTTGCTTCTTTCTTTTCCATGGCAATCATATTGGTGGCCGATGTAGCCCCGGCCATACCCTCATCTCCTATAAATAATGAGACCTTTACCCAAGTGTTTGCACTATCGCCTATTGCTGTCTTGGCATCGATGATTGCTTATTTATTCGCGCAATATGTTGATGTGGCCATTTATCATTTTTGGAAAAAATTGACGGATGGGAAATACCTATGGCTGCGTAATAATTTTTCCACCTTTCTATCACAATTTCTGGATACACTAACCGTTGTAGGCCTATTATGCATTTTTAAGGTCTTGCCGTGGGACTTATTTTTCGGTCTTGTCGTAAGTGGATTCATTTTTAAGATTTTTATAGCATTTATAGACACCCCTTTCCTCTATTTCTTCGTATATATAATGCGAAGACGTTTCGGTCTAAAACAGAACCAGGAATTGGAATTGGATGGGATTGAAGGATAGCTAAATCGAAGTAAAGTATATATTAATTATGGGTAAGAAAATTATAAAAATAATAGGTGTAGTCGTAGTATTGATTTTGGTGCTATTAATAGCCGCTCCATTCTTTTTGGAAGCCAAAGCCGGTGACATCGTTAAAAATCTTGTGAACAAAAATGTGAATGCAACCCTCGATTTTTCGGATGCGGATTTAAGCCTTTTGCGCAATTTTCCGAAAGCAACGGTACAATTTAGCGATGTGGTGTTGATTAATAAGGCTCCGTTCGAAGGGGACACCCTCTTTAAGGCAGCAGATTTTGGATTGACCTTGGGGATTATGGAATTGTTTAAAAGTGCGGGTGAACCCATAGCTATTGAGAACTTCAATTTGGATAATGCATTTTTGAACATAGTCGTTGATGAAAATGAAAATGCCAACTACGATATTGCACTGGCATCTGAAACTCCAGCTACTTCGGATAAAGCGGACACGAATGGCTTCACCTTGGACCTTCAATCGTATGAAATCTCAAATTCAAAGGTGTATTATACTGATAGGTCTACTGGTATTGCGTTGATGGTAGATGAAATGCAGCATAAAGGGGTTGGAGATTTATCATTATCAACATCGGAGCTTGACACCGAAACTACGGCACTGGTTTCTTTTGAAATGGATAGTGTCAATTATCTGAACCGGAACAAGGTACAATTGGATGCGTTGATAGGTATCGATTTAAACCAAAATAAATACTCCTTTCTAAAGAATGATGCCTTGGTCAATCAATTACCATTGGTTTTTGAGGGTTTTGTCATCGTAAATGAAAATAACCAAGAAGTAGATCTAACCTTTAAGACGCCCTCTTCTGATTTTAAAAACTTCTTGGGTGTAATTCCCGAAGCTTACTCGAAAAGTATAGAAAATGTAACGACCACCGGAAATTTCACTGTAAATGGAAATTTCACTGGAATTGTGGATGATACCCATATACCAAAGTTTACGATAGCGTTGAAATCTGATAATGCTTCCTTTAAGTACCCAGATTTGCCTAAATCTGTACGGAATATATTTTTGGATGTGTTGATAAATAATACCACCGGTATCACAGAAGATACCTATGTAGAAATTAACAAAGCATCCTTTATGATTGACGAGGATAAATTCAATCTTACCTCCAAGATTACAGAGCTCATGGGTAATACCAAAGTGAGTGCACATGTGGATGGTACAATGCATTTGGCCAATATTTCCCAAGCTTATCCTGTGCCCGCCACGTATGATTTAAAGGGACTTTTGAAAGCGGATGTTACGACCGCTTTTGATATGGCCTCGATAGAAAATAAGCAATATGAAAAAACCAATACTACGGGAAATTTAAGCGTGGATAATTTTGAGTATAATTCGGCAGATCTTGCCAATCCTGTAAAGTTAAATACGGTTAGGTTGACCTTCAACCCAAAAACAGTAACCTTGAACAGTTTAAACGGTACTACGGGTAAAACTGATTTTAACGCCACAGGAAGCATTAATAACCTGTTGGGCTTTATGTTCAACAATGAAAAGGTAGAGGGAGGGTTCTATCTCAAATCCAACACTTTCGCCTTAAATGATTTTATGGTAGCGGATACCGAACCTACTACTTCAGATTCAGATGAAGCAAGCGATGGTTCCAATACCCCATCTACTGAGAAGATTAAAATACCTTCGTTCCTTGATGCCACGATAAATGCATCTGCTGGTAAGGTACTCTATGACAATATCATCTTGAACGATGTAAACGGGGTTTTGAAAATAAAGGATGAAACGGCCGTTCTCAGTAATATGACATCTGGGCTGTTTGGTGGTAGAATAGCTTTCAACGGAGAGGTTTCCACAAAGGCTGAAACACCAACATTTTCCATGAAACTAGACCTAAATCAATTGGGTATTGGCGAAACATTTAAATCGTTGGAGCTCTTTAAGGCCTTGGCGCCGATCGCACAAGTATTGAAAGGTAAGCTGAGCTCTGAGATTTCACTTTCCGGTAATTTGAACGACGAATTGCTGCCCAATCTTTTGTCCTTAAGTGGTGATTTATTCGCTGATATTATGACCGATGAAATCAATACCGAGGAAGCACCGGTACTAAATGCACTGGTTAACAAATTGAATTTTATCGACCTTAAGCAATTAAATCTAAAGGATTTAAAAACATCCCTATCCTTTAAGGACGGGGTTGTGGCCGTAAAGCCATTTACCGTTAATTATAAGGATATCGCTATAAATGTGGATGGAAGTCATACGTTTGATCGTAAGTTGAATTATAAGGCCACCTTACAGGTTCCAGCTAAGTATTTGGGTTCCGATATCAACAAATTGATTGCCCGAATAGATGACAGCTCCTTGGAAAACTTGACCATACCAATTAGTGCTAATATTGGTGGCCAATATAACAGTCCGCAAGTAACAACAGATCTTACTTCCGGAGTAAAAGAGCTGACCTCCAAATTGATAGAGGTCGAAAAACAGAAGCTTATCAATAAAGGTACGGACAAGGCAAAGGATTTAATTGGCGGTTTATTAAGTGGTAATCGGTCAAAAACCGATTCTACGCCAGCGGGCAATTCAAATAAAGAAAATGCAAAGGATATACTGGGAGGCATTTTGGGAACAAAAAAGCCAGCGGATAGCACTGCCATAAAAAAGGATTCCGTTCCGGCTAAAACCGAAAAAGAAATAGCAAAGGAAAAAGCCAAGGATATCTTGGGGGGCCTACTGAGTAAAAAGAAGAAGGATACCGTTAATTGATGGTAATACCAACATAATAGCCTTCACTGCCCCGTATATTAAATACAGTGTTGTCCTCAAATAGCAGGTATTGGCCTTTGATGCCCTTTAAAGTACCTTCAAATGCGGGCGTTTTGTCCAGATTAAGGCTTTTTACCTTTTCTGGATAGCGCAGCACTGGAAAATGGAGATGGGTCTCGTTGGTATTACCCAAGAAATAGGGTAGGGCTTCTTCTGGAATGTACTGTTTTAATTTTTCGCGCCACTCTTGCAAATCCTCATCCTTTACGGTATTGGTCAACATCGTTCGCCAATTGGTTTTGTCTCCTACGTGCTCTTTGAGCGCAACTTCTGTAATACCGGCGAGATATCTGTTTGGAACCTCAACGATTTCAATGGCTTCATGCGCCCCTTGATCTATCCACCGGGTTGGGATTTGTTTCTTTCTCGTAACGCCAACCTTTATATTACTGGAATTGGCCAAATAAACGATGTGGGGCTGTAGCTGCACCTTTTTTTCATAGTCCAAATCCCTATCCTCTTTATCTAAATGTGCCGTGCTTAGCTCGGGCCGCATAATCCAATCTCCTGCAGAAGGTATTTCAAAGAAACAAGTTTTACAAAATCCTTGCCTGTAAATAGGGCGGTCATTACCACAGTTCAGGCACTGGTATTTTATAAATTCTATCTTGAGGCTTCTATCAAGGATTTGATTGACATTTAAAAAATCCGATTCAAAAAGCAGATAATACTGGATTGGGCTACCTATCTCGGTTTGCATTTTTTTTAGTACTCCTTGGTATTGCATAGTAAGTGTGCTTAGTAGAAGGTCAATTTGAAAATGATGTGTAGATACACTATTTTTAGCAACACAAAGATACCTATAAATGCCAATTCCTTTATTTAATTCCATAGCCTCTTGGCTATTAAAGAAGCGTTATCACCAGATAGAGCTTTTTTTAAAATATCCAGAAGAGGTTCAGGAAGAGGTATTACTTCAGTTGCTTGAGTTCGCGGAAGATACAGAAATTGGAAGAAAATATGATTTCGAATCTATTTCGCACTATTCGGATTTTAAGGAGCGGGTACCCATTGTTACCTACGAACAAGTTGAACCTATTATTGAGCGTACCCGCAGGGGCGAACAAAATTTGTTTTGGCCCACAAAAGTAAAACTGTTCGCAAAGAGTAGTGGAACCACAAATGCCAAGAGCAAGTTTATACCGGTAAGTGGTGAGGCTTTGGAGGATTGTCATTACAAGTCGAGCAAAGACTTATTATGTCTGTATTTGAACAATAATGAGAACTCACAATTGTTTACCGGTAAAAGTCTTCGTTTGGGTGGCAGTAAAGAACTTTACGAGGATAACGGTTCTTTTTTTGGGGATCTTTCCGCAATTTTAATTGATAATATGCCCCTTTGGGCAGAATACAGCAGTACGCCCAGTAATAAAGTCTCGCTAATGAGTGAGTGGGAAAGCAAGCTCATGGCCATTATACAGGAGAGTGTAACGGAAAATGTAACGAGTTTGGCTGGGGTGCCCTCTTGGATGTTGGTGTTATTGAACAAGGTGTTGGAGGAAACGGGAAAAGATCACCTATTTCAGGTTTGGGAAAATCTTGAAGTGTATTTTCATGGAGGAGTTAGCTTTAATCCCTACCGGGAGCAGTACAAAAAATTGTTGCCCAGAGCTAATTTCAGGTATTACGAAATTTACAACGCCTCTGAAGGATTTTTTGCCATTCAAGACAGAAATGATGCCGATGACCTTCTATTGATGCTTGATTATGGCATCTTTTACGAATTCATTCCCATGGATGTATATGGAACACAGGAAGAAGTGGCAATTCCCTTATGGGATGTTGCGTTGGGTAAAAATTACGCCATTATCATTACGACCAACTCAGGATTATGGCGTTATAAGATTGGGGACACCGTTCGGTTTACCTCCAAAAGTCCGTACCGTATTAAGGTTACCGGTAGAACAAAACACCACATCAACGTATTTGGTGAGGAGTTGATTATCGAAAATGCGGAAGAGGCATTGCGTTTGGTCTGTCTTGAGACTGGTGCGGAAATTAAGGATTATACTGCGGGACCGATATTTATGGTCGACAATAAAAAAGGAGCCCATGAGTGGATTATCGAATTTAGGACCTTACCAAAGGATTTTGAAAATTTTATCGACATTTTTGATGGTTCCTTAAAATCCCTTAATTCGGATTATGAGGCAAAACGCTACAACAATACTACCTTAAATAAGCCAAAAGTTCATATTGCAAGAAGCAACCTATTCTATGATTGGTTGAAGACCCATGATAAACTTGGCGGGCAGCATAAGATCCCACGCTTATCAAACAAGCGCGATTATATCGAGGAGCTTTTACGGATGAACAGTTAATTCGCCCTGATTACACTTAATTTTAGTCTATTCCCAAAAATTCGTAATAATGGTTCCCAAGTTATAGTAACTTTGTTAAACCATTAGGATTCGTGTTTGCTTTTACTGCTTATTTCACGAAGTTTAGCGACCCGAATTGCAAATACATCGAAGTAATGAGCGGCTAATCCAATAAATAATACAAATTGAAATTAAAATAAGAATTTGCTGTTGGAAAACTTAACCAAACAACAAAAGACTACCATTATGGCAGAGAAATTAGTAATTGTTTCCGATATGTGGGGCGCGAAAAAGGGATTGTGGATAACGGCTTACCTAGGATATCTGCAACAGTATTTTGACATTACCTTTTATGACAGTCAGCAATTGGCCAATCTGGATATCATAATACAGTCCGAAGAAAATGTGCATAATGCATTTGTTGATGGCGGTATTGAAACAGCAGTAGCCCATTTGCTGAAAAAAGAAAAGGAACCCTGCTATTACCTTGCATTTAGCACTGGGGCAACCATTGTATGGGAGGCCGCAAAAAAAGGGTTGCCCGTAAAGTCACTCTACGGCATATCCGGTACTAGGATTCGGTTAAAGAATGAAAAGCCAAATGTGCCTTTTCAATTACTCTATGGAAAAAACGATACTTTCAAGCCAAGTGATGACTGGGCGAATCGATTGGGTATAGATATGGATATTATTCCCAATTACGGCCATACCCTGTATTCCGATGAAATCATTATCCAAAAAGTATGTTTGGATCTTTTACAGCAAGTCACCCAGATAGCACCAGCTATAAAAAAAGTAGTCTAACTACCATATACTGGTCATAAAAAAAGCGTGGATAATTCAATTCCACGCTTTTTTATGATTTTATTCTTCGTTCTAGGAAACGGCCTTTAACTTTTTTATGGTATCATAAGATAGCATCTCCTCGGCATAAGGTTTGGTTACCTTAAATTTAGTTTCGCCGGTACTGGGCATCTCAAACATGGCATCCGTAAATATAGCCTCGCAAAGAGATCGCAAGCCCCTAGCCCCTAGCTTATATTCTATGGCCTTGTCCACAATATAATCCAAGGCCTGCTCCGTTATGGTAAAGGTGATATTGTCCATAGCAAAAAGCTTTTCATATTGCTTGATGATGGCATTTTTTGGTTCCGTCAAAATAGCTCTTAAGGTCTTTTTGTCTAACGGGTTCATGTGGGTCAATACTGGAAGCCTACCTATTATTTCAGGTATCAAGCCAAATTCTTTCAAGTCCTTGGGAATAATATATTGGAGCATATTGGTATTGTCCAAAAACTTATCGGCTTTCGAAGCACTGTAACCAACGGCCTGCATATTCAAGCGTTTGGTTATGGTACGTTCAATACCATCAAACGCCCCGCCGGCAATGAAAAGAATATTTTCGGTATTTACTTCTATGAATTTTTGGTCAGGATGTTTTCTACCGCCTTTTGGGGGTACGTTTACCGTAGTGCCTTCCAATAATTTAAGCAGCCCTTGTTGTACGCCTTCACCCGATACATCACGGGTTATGGAAGGGTTGTCACTTTTGCGGGCAATCTTATCGATTTCATCGATAAAGACTATTCCCCTTTCGGCCTTTTCCAAATTATAATCCGCAGCTTGCAGGAGACGCGTTAATATACTTTCTACATCCTCGCCAACATAACCTGCCTCGGTAAGAACAGTGGCGTCAACAATGGCCAAGGGCACGTTCAATAATTTTGAGATGGTTTTGGCCATTAGGGTCTTTCCGGTACCGGTTTGCCCTACCATGATTATATTACTTTTTTGAATCTCTATTTCATCCTCCTTGGATGATGGCTGCAATAGTCTTTTGTAGTGATTATATACTGCAACGGACATTACCTTTTTGGTACGTTCCTGGCCAATAATGAAAGTGTCCAGAAAAGCTTTGATTTCCTGAGGTTTTTTTAAGATAAGTTCCGATGAAAGATCATTGGTCTTCGTCTGTTTGGATTCTTCCGCAACTATACCATGCGCCTGTTCAATACAGCGATCACAGATATGTGCGTCAAGACCCGCGATTAACAAATTGGTTTCCGGCTTTTTCCTTCCACAAAATGAACACTCTAAATTTTCCTTTGCCATTTATCTAATTTCTCATTCCTATTCCTAAAACGAATCAATTTCGTTTTTGGTTTAAAAATCACATTTTATTTGGAGTAATTGGTCGGTCTTACTCTTTATCCCTTACCAATATTTCATCGATCATGCCGTATTTTAGGGCTTCATCTGCTTTCATCCAATAATCACGGTCACTATCTTCGCGTACTTTCTCGATAGCACGACCAGAATGCTGTGCTATGATCTCATATAGTTCATCCTTCAATTTCAAGATTTCCCTTGCGGTAATCTCAATATCACTGGCCTGGCCTTGCGCACCGCCCATAGGCTGGTGTATCATTACACGCGAGTGTTGCAATCCGCTACGTTTCCCTTTTTCACCTGCACATAAAAGTACGGCACCCATTGAGGCGGCCATACCGGTGCAGATTGTTGCTACATCAGGACTTATGAATTGCATGGTGTCGTAGATACCCAAACCGGCATATACGCTGCCTCCTGGCGAGTTTATATAAATTTGGATGTCTTTTGTCGCATCTACACTGGCCAAAAACAAGAGTTGTGCCTGTACAATATTTGCTACTTGATCGTTGATACCCGTGCCCATAAATATAATGCGGTCCATCATCAGTCTAGAATAAACGTCCATGGCAATTACATTCATGGACCTTTCCTCGATAATGTTTGGGGTCATGTTTACGGGATACATGCTGCTCATTATCTTATCGTAATAAGTGCTGCTTATGCCTTGGTCGTTTATAGCGAAATTTTTGAATTCTTTTCCGTAGTCCATAAAATTGTATGTCTGTATTTTAGAGTAAAAAAAGGTGCCGAAAATTTTATTTCCGGCACCGTAAAGATACTTAATTTATTGTTCGAATCTATCCGTAAACTTCTTTGACAAAGTTTTCATAGGTAACTTCCTTGACCTTAAGGTTCGCTTTTTCCTTGTAGAGATTCAAGAGTTTTTGACTCATCAATTGTTCTGAAAGTCGTTTTACTTCATCTTTGTTTCCTAAAACCCGGGCGGCGATTGTATCCAATTCCTCGTCCTTCGGGTTCATTTGACCAAATTGTGCCATTTGCGAGCGGATGAAACCTTTGGCGAATTCCTTTAACTCATCAAACTGAACTTGAAGCTCATTATCGCGAATAATTTTTCCTTCTATAAGTTGATAACGCAATCCTTTTTCCGATTTTTCATATTCCTCACTTGCCTGTTGTTCGGATAAAGGTTTCTCGCCGGTCATTTGGATCCACTTTGTCAAAAATCCTGCAGGAAGTTCAAACTTGGTGTTTTCAATAAAATATTCCGTTACGTCGTTCAATAACTTTTGGTCTGACTGCTGTTCGAATTGTTTTTCAGAATCCTCCTTAATGCGTTCTTTCAGTTCTTTTTCGGAAGAAACAGAATCCGGTCCAAAAAGCTTGTCGAATAATTCTTGATTAAGCACTGCGGCTTCACGCTCATTGATTTCCGTGATGGTAAGGGTTACTTCCGTATCCAAACTTTCCGCTTTTTCCTTAGCAATGCCCAAAACGCTTGATAGTAGATAATCCTCTTTGAAAAGTCCCTTGGTTTTTAAGGTTACAACCTCCCCAACTTTTTTACCAGCCAAGGCCTCAACAGCTTTTTTGTTTTTAAGTTTGTCCATTTCCAACATACCCTTGTTGTCAATTTCCTCAGCTTCGTTTATGAAGGTACCGGTAACCTCATCATTCTTGCCAACAGTATCCTTGCTAATGAGCTTTCCATACTGCTTTTGGATACGTTCAATTTGTTCTTCGACCATTTTTTTGTCGGCAACAATTTTATATTGGGTAATCGCTTTTTTAGTTTTTAAGGGCACTTCGAAATCTGGCGCTAGGCCAAGCTCGAATTCAAAGGCCAGTTCATCTTGGTCCCAATCAAAGTTGTCCTGTTGTTTAGGAAGTGGATTCCCAAGGACATCCAATTTTTCCTCCGTAAGGTATTTGTTAAGATTGTCCTGTAGCAATTTATTTACCTCATCAACCAATACTGCCTTGCCATACTGTTTCTTAATTAGGCCCATGGGCACCTGTCCTTTTCTAAAACCAGGGATATTAGCTTGCTTTCTGTAGTCCTTTAAAATGGTGTCAACCTTACCTTGGTAGTCTTCTTTGGTAATGGCAACTTTGACCACTGCATTTAAATCGTCTATCTGCTCTTTCGTAATATTCATTCCTTAAAATCTATTTGCGTGTATAAAATGGGATGCAAAAATACTACATTTTGTAACGTCCACCAATTTTTTTAAAGTATTGAATTCCAAATCAAAAGCGGTTAAGATTCCTCTTCTTTTAACAAGGAAAAAAAGATGGATTGTAAAAATGAAAGTAGGAGGCTAAACAGTAAGGCCCACCAAATATTCCCTACGGCAAAACCAGTAATGAGGTAATCTGCCAACAGAATAATAAGTGCGTTTATGATGAGTAAAAACAGACCAAGGGTAACAATGGTGACCGGAAGTGTGAGAATGACTAAAACGGGCTTCACCAGCAGGTTCAAAAGGCTTAGTACAACGGCAACAATGACTGCGGTCATAAAGGAGTCTACAGAAACATTGGGCAATATATTGGCCAGGATGATGACGGCTATTGCACTTAAAAGAATTCTTACTATTAATTTCATGATTTATTTTATTAAAAGGTTAGGGAAAAAAGATTTGTTTGTTATTTGATTCTATCTTAAAAATTCCATTGACTTTTCAAAAAACTGATCGGGATTCTCTGCATGCAGCCAGTGCCCTGCTTTTTCAATGGTCTCGATTTTGGCAAGCGGAAAATGCCTTTTAATAGCTTCTTCATCAGTTTTGGTAACATATTCCGATCGGTCGCCCCTCAAGAACAGTGTAGGACCTTGAAAACTTTCGGTACTGCTAATATTCTCCCCGATCTCCTCCATCCTTTGACTGAGTACCTCTAGATTGAAACGAAAATCCAATTGTTTTTTTTCAGTTCGATACAAATTTTTCAATAGGAATTGACGGGTCCCGAAATCTGAAATATAGTTCTTTAATTGGTCGTCCGCATCCTTTCTGGAGGATAGACTTTTAACGTTTATGGCATTTAAGCCATCGATAATGGTTTGATGGTGGGGCGGATAATATTTTGGGGCAATATCCGCAATCAATAATTTTTCTACCCGTACTTCATGCGAACAGGCAAACTGCATTGCGGTTTTGCCGCCCATGGAATGACCGATTATACTAGTTTGTTCAATGTTATGGAAATTTAGATAACGGAGTAAGTCATCGGAAAGTAAATCATAATGAAAATCAGGCGAATGAAAACTTTTTCCATGATTACGTTGGTCGATAAGGTGAACGCAAAACCCATTTTCAGAATAGGAGGACCCCAAGGTTTTCCAATTATCCAGCATACCCAAAAATCCGTGTAAAATACAGAGCGGTTTTCCTTCCCCTAGAATTAAAGAATGTAAGATTTTATTCATTTCAATTTGTGCAAGTACATATTAACCACATTGTCCAAACCTAAATAAAGTGCTTCGCAGATTAAAGCATGACCTATGGATACTTCCAGTAAATTAGGAATTTTTTCTCCAAAATATTGAATGTTCTCCAGGCTTAGGTCATGGCCCGCGTTAATACCAATATTCAAAGCATTGGCGGTTTCAGCGGCCTCAACGAAAGGTTGTATGGCTTTGGCTCTATTTTGGACGTACATCTTGGCATAGCTTTCCGTATACAGTTCTATACGGTCCGTCCCCGTTGCTTTTGCGCCTTTTACCATTCTTTCGTCTGCATCTACAAAAATCGATGTTCTTATACCAGCCTTTTTAAAGGTGGCAATGACATCGGATAAAAAGTCCTTATGTTTAATGGTATCCCAACCGGCGTTTGAGGTCATTGCATCCACGGCGTCTGGCACCAATGTTACTTGATCGGGCAGTACTTCAAGCACCAAGTCTATGAATTTTTGTACAGGGTTGCCTTCTATGTTAAATTCTGTTCGTACTTCTTTTTTCAAGTCCCTTGCATCTTGATAGCGAATATGGCGTTCATCTGGTCTTGGATGTATGGTGATCCCTTGCGCCCCAAAATCTTCCAAATCCTTGGCTACCTTCAATAAATCTGGGACATTGCCTCCACGGGCATTTCTAAGGGTCGCAATTTTGTTAACGTTAACGCTAAGTTTTGTCATATTGTCTGTTTTGCCGTATGCAGCCCCAAAAATACAAATAAGGCACGCCTTTTGATATTATTAATTGTTATTTTGCGTTATAATTAAGCCTATGTATATTCAAGAACATATGATTACGAACATCCCGGTCTTCAAGATCGAGGATACCTGTGAAAAGGTTTTGGAATTTTTTCAGGATACTACTTATTCCCATGTTGCCATTGTGGAGGAAGGTAGGTTTTTAGGGCTTTTTTCAGAAAATGATACGGATAATCTATTGCCGGATACCAAAATCGATGCTTTAAGGTACGAGCTTACAAGCTTCTTTGTGCGCGCAGAAACCAATTGGTTAGACGTGCTAGAGGCGTTCGCCCGTAATGAGGCCAACTTGCTGCCCGTAATAAACGATAAGGAGGAAGTACAGGGGTATTATGACCTTAACGATATTGTTTCCGTTTTTATAGACACCCCCTTCTTCACAGATCCGGGCAGTATTTTAGTAGTGGCAACAGGCATCAATGATTATTCCTTTAGTGAAATTGCACAAATAGTGGAAAGTAATAATGCGAAACTCATAGGAGGTTTTATTACGGACACACAGAACGATATCATTCAAGTTACCTTAAAAATAACGGCTACCAATTTTGATAAGGTATTGCAGACTTTTAGAAGGTACAATTACCACATCCTTTTTGGGAATAGTGACGATTCTTTCTTGGAGGACCTAAAAAACCGGTCAGATTATTTGGATAAATACCTAAATGTCTAAGTATGAAAGTTGCCATTTATGGACAGACCTATCAAGATAATGCAATAGAATACCTTCTGGAATTGTTGGATGAACTTGAAAGTGTCAATGCAACCGTTTATATCGAGAAAGACTTTCATGATCTTCTTCAAAACATGGAATCTACCAAGACATTCCCAACCTTTACACTATATGAGGGTTTGGACGGTAGCTTTGATATGTTCGTTAGCTTTGGCGGGGACGGCACCATTTTAAGGGCCACCACATTCGTAAGGGATTTGGGCATACCCATTGTAGGTGTAAATACGGGCCGGTTAGGTTTTCTCTCCACCTTTAAAAAAGAAGATGTTAGAAAGGTGGTCAAGGAGTTTAAGGAGGGTGCCTACGCCATTGTGGAACGAAGTCTGGTACAGTTGAATACCCAGGAATTGGATGTGGAATTTGGCGACCTCAATTTTGCGTTGAACGAGATTACCGTAAGCAGGAAAGATACAACCTCCATGATAACGGTAGAGACCTATCTAAATAACGAATATTTGACATCGTATTGGGCGGATGGACTCATTATTTCAACACCAACGGGATCAACTGGCTATTCGCTTAGCTGCGGTGGCCCTGTTATAGTGCCCACGGCAAAGTCGCTGGTGCTAACACCTATAGCCCCTCATAATCTTAATGCAAGGCCTTTGGTGATTTCAGACGAAACCATTATAAGATTAAGGGTTTCTGGCCGCGAAGAGAACCACTTGGTTTCTTTGGATTCAAGAATCGCTTCTTTGGAGAATGGTCAGGAAATTACCATTAGAAAGGCGCCCTTCACTATAAAAATGATCGAATATACTTCAGAAAGCTTTTTAAAGACGCTTCGGAATAAGCTTCTTTGGGGGGAGGACAGACGAAATTGAACCTGTTTCAAAACAATAAATGACCTTAATCGCTGTTTATCCATTGAGAACATAAACAATGTTAAAAAGCATGTAATTGAGATTGTTCGAAATTGATATTAAAATACAATTTATGCGGTATATAGTACTGGTACTACTTATTTTTTCTTTTTCCGGGCTTAAAGCACAGACCTATGAGGTGGGGATTTTTGCCGGTGGTGCTAATACCATAAGTGATGTTGGTAGAACCAACTATATTCTCCCTTCAGACCTTGCCTTTGGTGGATTGTTTAAATGGAATATTAGTAAAAGATATGCATGGCGGGGAAGTTTGATGTATGGTCAGTTCACGGCAGATGATTCAAAATCGAGCTCCACGGCACGTCAACAAAGAGGTTACGTAGTCGATAATTCCGTTTTGGAGGGCTCCGTAGGTCTGGAGTTCAATTTCGTAGATTACAATTTACACAAATTAGGCCCAGCTTTTACGCCGTATCTCTACACCGGCGTTACTTATTTTAGGTATAATTACGAGTATTTTAATGGGGGAGTTCTTCAGGAGACCGGTCAAAAAGATGGCTCCTTTGCAATACCAATAACTGCTGGTTTTAAGTATCGTATCAATCAGTTTCTTATTTTTGGTGCAGAAATTGGAGCAAGGTATACCTTTACCGATAATTTGGATGCCAGTAACCCTGTAGGTTCCAACTTTGAAGAATTTCAATTTGGAAATATCCTTAGCGATGACTGGTACGTGTTCTCTGGTCTAACCTTGACCTATACATTTGGTAGGAAGCCTTGCATGGACTGCTTTGAGTAATTAAAAATGGATAAATTAGAAGATATAGATGCGTTGAACGTTCCAAAGCATTTGGCCATAATCATGGATGGTAATGGCAGATGGGCAAAAGAACGGGGAAAGCATCGGGTTTTTGGCCATGAGCATGGTGTAAAAACAGTACGCATCGTAGTGGAACAATGTGCGGAAATAGGGGTTGGCTTCTTAACATTATACACCTTTTCTACAGAAAACTGGAACCGCCCCAAGGTTGAAGTACAAACCCTAATGCGCCTTTTGGTTTCCTCCCTACGAAAAGAACTCAAGACCTTCAATAAGAACAATATTCGTTTAAATACCATTGGTAATATTGCTGCATTACCCTCCAAAGCTTACAAAGAGTTGATCGAGGTTATGGATCAAACAAAAGAAAATACAGGTATGACCCTTACCTTGGCATTAAGTTATGGTGCCCGTGAAGAGCTGCAATCAGCCGTAAAAGCGATTAGTGCCAAAGTTAAAAATAATATAATTTCAATTGAAAATATTGACGAAACCATTATAAATAACCATCTTTACACGCATAATTTGCCAGACGTAGACTTGCTTATCCGTACTAGTGGAGAACATCGGATCAGCAATTTTTTGTTATGGCAGATAGCATATGCAGAGTTATATTTTATAGACGTATTTTGGCCCGATTTTAGGGAACACCATTTGGTGGCGGCCATAAAAAATTACCAGAACAGAGAACGAAGATTTGGAAAAACTAGCGAACAACTCACTTAAAGATATGACCAGGTTCATATCCTTGAACCACATTTTTACCACCTTTCTACTTTTATTTACGCTAATTGCCACTGCACAGGAAACGTCCTATGAGGATGGTGAGCGCTATATTCTAGGTGGATTGGATGTTACAGGTCTTGAAAGCTACAATGAACAAACGGTAAAAACTTATACGGGACTAAGGGTGGGCCAACCCATTACCATACCTGGGGAGCAAATTAGTGAGGTCATCAAAAAATTGTGGGGCCTAGAACTTTTTAGTGCGATCGATTTTTATATTACCAATATAGACGGGAATACTGTCTTTTTGGAATTAAACATTATAGAGCGACCCACATTAACAAAGGTGACTTTTTATGGGGTCAAAAAAGGTAAAATTGATGATTTGATCAAGGACACTGACCTGAAAAAGGGTAAGAAGATTACGGAAAGCCTTATCTCAAATTCTAAGAATTACATTACCAATAAATACAAAAAGCAGGGCTACTTAAATGCCCAAGTGAATATCGCTACGGCAAAAGATACTTCAGATACCAATGCACAGAGCATGGTGGTGAACGTAAAAAAAGGGGATAAAGTCAAAATTAGGGACATCAGCTTTGAGGGAAATGAAGAGTTCTCGGATAAGAAATTACGAAAGGCTTTAAAAAGCACCAAAGAGAAGCGATTCGGTAGATTTTGGAAAAAGTCGAAGTATATTCAAAAAGATTATGAGGAAGATTTAGGATTGCTGATTGACAAGTTTGCTGAAAATGGATACCGTGATGCGAGGGTAATTTCCGATACGGTAATTAAAGTAGATGAGAATAACATAGATTTAAAGATCAAGGTAGAGGAGGGCGACAAGTATTACTTTGGTAATATTGATTTCGTGGGTAATACGGTGTACACCGATCGCCAATTAAATCAAGTACTTGGTATTAAAAAAGGGGATACTTATAATGGTGTGCTTTTACGAGAGCGTATAGCGGACAACTCTAAACCAGATCCTTCTGATGTTACCAGCTTATACCAGAACAACGGTTATCTTTTTTCGACTATTAATCCGGTTGAAATTTCGGCAGCCAATGATACCATTGATTTCGAAATACGAATTATTGAAGGCAAGGAGACTTTCTTGAACCATGTTACGGTTTCCGGAAATGATAAGACCAATGACCACGTAATATTTAGGGAACTGCGTACGAGACCAGGCCAAAAATATAATAAGTCGGATATTATAAGAAGTATCCGCGAATTGGGACAATTAGGATTTTTTGATGCGGAACAGATTAAGCCAGATGTTTTGAACGCCAACCCTAATGAGGGTACTGTGGATTTAGCATGGAGCTTGGTGGAATCAGGTTCAAGCCAGATAGAGTTGCAAGGTGGTTATGGTGGTGGTGGTTTTATAGGTACTTTGGGATTGTCTTTTAGTAATTTTTCCATTCAAAATTTATTTAAAGGAGAATCTTATAAACCTGTTCCTATGGGAGATGGTCAAACTTTTGCACTGCGTTTGCAGGCGAGTAGAACCTTTAGGGTATATAGTCTTAACTTTTCTGAGCCATGGCTGGGGGGTAAAAAACCAGTACGTTTTAACCTTAGCTTATCCAGGACACAACAATTTGCAGCATCTTTTGGCAATAGAGGTAGGGTAGAGGTAAACAAGGACCAACAATTCTCCATAACGGGGGTAACCGTAGGTTTGGCCAAGCGTGTACAATGGCCCGATGATTTCTTTACCATATCCCATTCGCTAGGATATCAATTGTATGATTTTAGAAATTATAATATAGGCTTGTTCAATTTTGGTAACGGCAAGGCGAATTCTTTGGCGTACACCTTTGGTATTTCAAGGAACGCAACTTTGGGAGGACTTATTTTCCCAAGGGGTGGGTCTAACTTCGAGATTACCGCTAAACTTACTCCGCCATGGTCGTTGTTTAGCGATAAGGATTTTAGTGCGCTCCGAAATCGATCGCAGGAACTTGATGATAAAAGGAATGAGGTAGGTTTAACGGCTGCCGAGAATTCTGAATTGGAAGGAATCGATCAAGAACGGTTTAGGCTCTTGGAGTATTACAAAATCAAATTTAAAGGGGATTGGTATACAACGCTAGTCGATAAATTGGTATTACGAAGTAATGCGGAATTTGGATTCTTGGGCAGTTATAACAGCGCCGTGGGTAATGTTCCTTTTGAGCGTTTCTTTGTGGGAGGCGATGGTCTCGGTAATTTTACCTTGGACGGAAGGGATGTTGTTCAGTTAAGGGGCTACGAAAACCAATCCATTACACCTATTTCCCCAGGTTCTAACGTTGCAGATGGGGCTTTGATTTATAATAAGTTTTCTTTGGAATTACGATATCCACTTACTTTAAAACCATCTGCCTCCATTTATGGGCTTGCGTTTTTGGAAGGTGGTAATGCCTTCAACAATTTTCAGCAGTTTAATCCGTTTCAATTAAAACGATCGGCCGGTGTGGGGCTGCGGATCTTTATGCCAGCATTTGGACTGTTGGGTATAGACTTTGGTTACGGATTTGATGAGGATCTTAGGCCACAATCAGCGGGGCAAGGCCCTAGCGGATGGCAAACGCACTTCATTATTGGTCAACAGTTTTAATTTATATTGGAATTTAAGTGTCGTACCTTATGCTAATCGATTCATTATAATAGATTTAGTAATTTTGGCACGATATTTTCTATACGATTAAACGATGTCAGCAATGAGTTTAAAAACAAAGGTTCTTTTACAGTTCATAGCACTGTTCACAATCATAAGTAGTTTTGCCCAAAGAGGGGTGCGGATGGCCTATGTAGACATGGAATACATCCTGGAGAATGTTGAGGAGTATCGCGAAGCAACGGAGCAATTAGAGCTTAAGGTACAACGTTGGAAGGTGGAAGTGGAGCAGAAACAAAGTGTTGTAGCCCAAATGAAGAAAGATTTAATGGCCGAAAAGGTGCTATTAACTCCAGAACTAATAACTGAAAGGGAAGAAGAAATACAATTATTGGAAAAAGAAATGATCGAGTATCAGCAAGATCGTTTTGGACCTCAGGGAGATTTAGTGCTACAGAAAAGGAGATTGATACAGCCTATTCAAGATCAAGTGTTCAATGAAGTGCAAAAAATTGGGGCAAATAAAAAGTATGATTTTATTTTTGATAAATCTGCGGATGTTGTAATGTTGTACTCCGAAAAAAGGCATGATATCAGTGATTTGATATTAAGGGGTATAGCTAGGACAAGAAAAATTAGTGCGCCCTCAAAAAATGCCGATGACCGTAATCGATTGGATGCGTTTGATGGGGACGATGAGCTAGAAGAGGAGGTTATTAGTGAGGCGCTACAAGAGCGCATGGACAGAGCTTCAGAAGCAGCGGTAGAAAGGGAAAAAACAGCGGCCCAAACAAGGGAAGAGCAATTGAAGTTGAGGGAAGAACGGAAGAAAGCATATGAGGAGCGAAGAAAAAAGCTTTTGGAGGAACGGGAGGCAAAGCGCCAAGAAAAATTAAAGGAAAGAAATAGCGATACCGAAAAAGACAATGACAACGGTACTATTTAAATAGGTTTTTACCATAAAATTAACACTCAAATTAGATTTAAATTTTAACTCATGAAACAAGTAAAACAATTAGTGGTAGCTTTATTGTTGTTCGTTGGAACAACAAGTTTTGTAAACGCACAAAGTAAGGTGGCGCATATTGATGTTACCCAATTATTATCTGCTATGCCAGAAATGAAGTCTGCAGAGGCAGAGCTTAAGAAACTACAGGAAACGTATAATGCGGATATTCAAGCTTCCATGACGGAGTTGCGCAACAAATTTACCCAATATCAAAACGAAGCTCCTTCAAAATCAAAGGAAGAAAATGATAAAAGGGCCGTAGAGCTTCAAGGTTTCGAAAAGAATATTGGTGATGCACAACAGGCTGCACAGCAAGAATTCCAGAAAAAACAGGCGGAATTATTTGCCCCTATTTCAGAAAAAGCAAAGGCGGCCATTGAAAAAGTTGCAACCGCACAGGGTTTTGATTATGTACTCGATTCTCAACCTCAGGGTGGTGTAATCGTAGCAAAAGGAAAAGACATTCTGCCTGACGTTAAGAAGGAATTAGGTTTTTAATCATCCCCAAATAGAAAACAAGACAAAGGCCATCTGATTCAGATGGCCTTTTTTACTTAAATAATTTTTTTTTAATGTTCCTCCAGCGATAGGTTCTTATGAAAACACCCTCTTCCTTCGTCACCAATTGCGGCGTATTTTTTTTCAGTGCTTCAAAATAGCCCGCCATATTGTTGAGAAAGGAGTTGAAATTTTTATTTTTCAGCGCCATTTTAATGGAAGCGATCACACTAATGGGTAGGCCGTAACGCATCGTGTACATGGCCTTGCCCTGAAGTTTTTTGGCTTTCGCATTGTAGGCCTTTCCTATAGGTCTTAAATGTTTTACTTTAAGGCTCGCATCGGTATAGGTTTCAAACCCATGATATAGGGCCAAGAGCTCATCTACGGTATCCCAGCCCATTGCATTTTTGAGTCCGCCTATAGCTTTGAAACAAGGTTTGGAGTAGGCTTTGAACGCGCCCCTTACGTGATTTTTGTCCATGGGGTGGTTCAACTCCCAAGCACCCATTTTATGCTCCTCATAAATAAAGCCGCCGCAAATACCAATGTTTGTATCCCGTTTAAAATGCTTCGCGATAACCTCAAAATAGTTGGGGGGTAAAATAAGGTCTGCATCCAGCTTTACGAGAATATCATAAGCATCGTCTAAAAGTTTTAATCCGGCATTGAATGCATTGATTACCTTACTGCCCGGCATGTGATCTTTTGAGGAGCTTATATTCAATTTCTGAACTAAGGGGCTACTAGTTAAAAACCCATCAATGATGGCTTCGGTGCCGTCAGTGGAATTATCATTGACGACGATCACTTTTTTGGGTAACAAGGTCTGCTCCAAAATGGAGTTTAGCGTACTTGTTAAAAAGCGTTCTTCATTATGGGCCGGAATAACGATATAGTAGTCCATCTACTGCAAGTGCTATTATTTTCTGGTTGCGTAAACAATGTAATAGCGCGGGGTAAAAAGGCGGAGAAAAGGCCTAATTCCAAACTTCTTCACCGGATTGGTCCACTTTTGCCTTTCCTGAATCTTCCAACCTGCTTTTTCCAAAAGCCAGTCGAACTGCCAATCTTCGAATTCATGGTAATGCCGATCCCATTTATCCGTTTTACTTCTATACGCTGGCGAGAACCACAAACGTAAAGGGACACTAGCTACCAGCTTATCCGCTTTACTGTTGGACAATAGTTCCAATGGAGACAAAAGATGTTCAAAAATTTCAAAAGCGGTGAGTACCTTCGCTTTTGATTCGAGGACGGATGCATGATCAAAATCCAAATCCTCTCCAGTCGTGTTCTCAACCGCATACCCATTTTGCCTCATTATTGTGCTAAAAGGGTTCTCGACACCCAAATCCAAGATAGGCTCGCTGGGGTCAATGTACTTTTTTAAAAACTCTAGGGTGTGTTGAAAGCGTTTGTTGGGATATGTGTTTTCGTACATATTAGATTCTGTATACTATGGCATTGACATTCATTCCTGCGCCAACGCTTGCAAAGATAACAACATCTCCCTTTTGTACTTGCTGATTTTCAATTTTTCCATGGCGCACCAAATCGTACAAGGTGGGAATTGTAGCTACGGAACTGTTGCCCAGTTTAGAAATGCTCATGGGCATTACCCCTTTAGGCATCTCCTTGCCATAAAGTTTATAGAATCGTTTAACAATGGCTTCATCCATTTTTTCATTGGCCTGATGAATGAAAATTTTCTTTACTTCATCTATTTGAATTCCACTCTTTTTTAGACAACTGGCCATGGCACTGGGGACATTGGTTACGGCGAATTCATAAATCTTTCTACCGAACATTTTAATGTAGTTGGTACTTTCGGTATCGGCCTTGTTGTAGGTTCCCCCAAAAAATAGGTAATTGGCTTCTTCGTTTGCGTAAGTGGCGGATTCATGGGCAAGAATGGCACCGCCTTTGGACGAGCTTTCCAGTACGGTTGCCCCGGCGCCATCAGCATAAATCATGGAATCGCGATCGTATTTGTCAACAACCCGGGATAAAGTTTCAGTGCCTATAACAAGGCATTTGTTTGCAATGCCACTTTTTATAAAGGCATTGGCCTGTATCATTCCCTCTAACCAACCTGGGCAGCCAAATAAAAGATCGTACGCAACGCACTTTGGGTTTTGTATTCCCAATTTATATTTTACCCTCGTTGCCAGGCTGGGAAGGGTGTCCCCTTGATAGGTGCCATGTACAATATCACCAAAGTTGTGAGCTACAATAATATAATCGAGCGTTTCCTTATCTATGCCTGCATCGGATATCGCTTTTTCTGCCGCAAGAAAACCCAGTTCTGATGCAGTTTGGTCGTCCTTGGCATAGCGTCTTTCCTCAATTCCGGTGATGGCCTTGAATTTTTCGATAATCACTGCATTATCATGTCCGAAGGAAGACCCATCCAAATTCAGGAAATGATGCTTGTCAAAATCTGCGTTGGTAATATGTTGCGATGGTATATAGCTACCCGTACCTGTAATGCTTGTACTCATTGTTAACGATTGGTTAGTATGCACAAGGTATTGAAGTTCTAATAAAGTTTTATGCATGCATAGGAAATTTTACGACGTCCAGTCCAAGTATAACAGAATCCATGTAAAAAAAAAGCCTTTTCGATATTTCAAAAAGGCTTGGTATCTATTGTAATCATTGCTTATTCCGTTTCCATGTAGGCCTCTATCGGCGCACAGGTGCAAATTAAATTACGGTCTCCATATGCATCGTCAACCCTACGAACCGCAGGCCAAAATTTATTCTCCTTAACGTAAGGCAATGGAAAGGCCGCCTTTTGTCTAGAATAGGGGAATTGCCAATGATCAGACGTAATCATCTCTAAGGTATGTGGAGCGTTTTTAAGTACGTTATCTGGCTGATCGGCAGAAGAAGCATCGATTTCTGCTCTAATAGAAAGCATCGCATCGCAGAAGCGATCTAATTCTGCCAAGTTTTCACTTTCTGTAGGTTCTATCATAATGGTACCGGCCACTGGGAATGAGACGGTAGGGGCATGGAATCCATAGTCCATTAAACGTTTGGCGATATCTGTTACCTCAATGCCATTTTGTTTAAACGGCCTACAGTCAATAATCATCTCATGGGCCGCTCTACCTTTTTCCCCCGTATATAGTACGTCAAATTTACCGTTGAGCTTATGCTTGATGTAGTTTGCATTGAGTATGGCGATTTTTGTGGAATGGGTTAAACCGAATTCCCCCAACATTTTTATGTAACCATAAGAAATTAGGCATGCCAAGGAGCTCCCCAGGGAGCGGCAGAAATTGCCGTAATCGCTTTTTCTCCTCCGGTTTCAATTATGGGATTGGTGGGTAGGAAAGGGACCAATTGAGGCGCCACACAAATAGGTCCTACGCCTGGTCCGCCACCGCCATGGGGTATTGCAAATGTTTTATGCAGGTTTAGGTGACACACATCGGCTCCAATCGTTGCAGGGTTTGTCAAACCAACTTGTGCATTCATGTTTGCACCGTCCATATATACTTGACCGCCATTGTCATGAATTAGTTTTGTAATATGGCGAATAGAGGATTCAAATACCCCGTGCGTAGACGGGTAGGTTACCATTAGAGCGGCAAGCTCGTTGGAATGTTTTGAAACTTTTTCCTCAAGGTCTGCTACATCTATATTTCCTTTTTCATCCGTTTTCGTCACAATGACTTTCATCCCTGCCATTACGGCCGAGGCGGGGTTGGTACCATGGGCAGAAGCTGGAATTAAACAGATATCCCTGTGCGAATCCCCTCTAGATTCATGGTAGGCCCTTATCACCATAAGCCCGGCATACTCCCCTTGCGCACCAGAATTTGGCTGTAAGGAAGTGTCCGCAAATCCGGTTATTACCGACAGGTCGTTGGCCAGTTCTCTCAACACCGTTTGGTAACCTTCTGCCTGTTCTACAGGCACAAATGGGTGTATATTGCCCCAGTTCGTCATGCTTAAAGGCAACATTTCCGTAGCCGCATTTAATTTCATGGTGCAACTTCCCAAAGAAATCATACTATGGTTCAACGCCAAATCCTTACGCTCCAATTTTTTGATGTAGCGCATTAATTCGGTCTCAGAGTGGTATGAATTGAACACCGTATGCTGTAGGAAAGAACTTGTGCGCTGTAAACTTTCAGAAATTGCTGTTGCGTCCAATAAAGCTTCAATAGTTGTGGCTTTCTTATTCAATGCTTCCGAAAAAATACCTAGGATTTGATTTAAGTCCTTAATCGAAGTTGCTTCGTTAACCGATATGGAAATTGTTTGGTCATCAACATAAAGGAAATTGACCTCCTGTTGCTCAGCAATAGGCTTTATTTTTTTCGCATCGACCTTTACCGTTACCGTGTCAAAGAAAGCGGTGTTCGTTTGGTAAAGTCCCAATTGTTCAAGCGCGTCTACAAGGGTAACCGCACTTCTATGCACTTTGGAAGCAATGTATTCTAATCCTTTTGGTCCGTGATAAACGGCGTACATACCAGCCATAACGGCTAGCAAAACCTGAGCAGTGCAAATATTGGAGGTGGCCTTATCTCGTTTTATATGTTGTTCGCGGGTCTGTAACGCCATACGTAGGGCAGGTTTGCCATCTGTATCCTTTGTTAAGCCTATGATGCGGCCCGGGATACTTCTTTTGTACGCTTCCCTGGTAGCAAAAAAGGCAGCGTGGGGGCCTCCATACCCTAGTGGTATACCAAAGCGTTGGGTGGTGCCTACAACTACATCGACACCAAATTCACCCGGGGGCGTCAATAATGCCAAACTTAAAATATCTGCTGCTACGGCAACTTTGATTTCATCATTTTTTGCCTTTGAAACAAAATCGGAATAGTCGTTTACTTGACCATGTTTTCCCGGGTATTGCAAGAGTGCTCCGTAAAATTCAGTTCCAAATTCAAATTTTTCATGGTTTCCTATAATCAATTCAATTCCTAAGGGAACCGAACGCGTTTGTAATAACGCGATAGTTTGTGGTAAAACTTCTTCTGAAACAAAGAACTTTAACACCTCATTTTTCTTTTGATCCCTGCTTCTTACATCGAATAGCATGGTCATTGCCTCCGCGGCGGCGGTGCTTTCATCCAAAAGCGATGCATTTGCCAATTCCATTCCTGTAAGATCTGTAATTACGGTTTGGAAGTTCAGTAATGCCTCAAGTCTACCTTGTGCAATCTCTGCTTGGTAAGGGGTGTAGGCGGTATACCATCCGGGATTTTCAAGAATGTTTCTTTTAATGACCGAGGGGGTAAGGCTTTCGTGATAACCTAAGCCGATATAAGAGCGGAATACCTTGTTCTTTTTGGATAAGGCCTCAATATGTGCCAAAAACTTATGTTCGCTCATCGGGGAATCCAACTTTAAAGGCTCTTTTAAGCGGATATCTTCCGGAATGGTCTCATAAATGAGCTGTTCCAAATTCTCAACATCCACAGTATTGAGCATGTGTGATAAGTCTTCTTCCCTTATGCCGATATGGCGTAGTGCAAACACGTCAGTCTTCATAGCTACTATTGTTTTATGAGGTGCAAAATTACCAATTTTATACATGTAAATAAGCCTAGTATACTTGCGATATTTTTAAAGTTTTTAACCAAAACATTCGGTTATAAACACTTTGTCTATTTTTGTTCAATGACCTGGGTCAAAAGGATTTTTAATTTTTACCTCGATGCTAGTGTTCACGTGGCATTGATGCTGATTTGTTTACTTCATATAACCGCACTTAACTTAAACATTACTGTGCCGGCAGCACTCTATTTTTTGGTTTTTTTTGGGTCGATTAGCTGTTATAATTTTGTGAAATATGGTGTGGAGGCCGAAAAATATATTTTGGTAGCCAATAGCTATCATAAAAATATTCAGTTTTTTAGTTTTGGATGCTTGTTGGTGGCTGGGTATCATTTCTTATTATTATCCGAAAGGGTTGTGCTAGGGCTTATTTTTTTAGCGGCGATAACAGGCCTGTATGCGCTTCCCGTATTACCTCAAAATAAAAATTTTAGAAGCTTAAGTGGATTGAAAATTTTGATTGTTGCCATTGTTTGGGCCGGAACTACGGTAATCTTACCTGTCCTGTCCCAAACGGCCTTCATGTCTTGGGATGTGAAAGTTGAGACATTACAGCGATTTTTATTTGTTCTAATAGCTTTGTTGCCCTTTGAAATACGCGATTTAAACTATGACGGGGCAGAGTTGGGAACTTTGCCACAGCGTATAGGCATTGAGAATACAAGAAGTATAGGACTAGTTTGGGTATTTTTCTTTTTTGCGGCCACCTTTTTGAAGATGAATTTTAATTGGGTCGAGCTGGCCATAAATGGCTTGGTAAGTTCAGTTTTGATCGTAGCCTTACTTTTGACTAAGCGGAATCAAAGAAAATACTTTTCTTCGTTTTGGGTGGAGGCCATTCCATTATTTTGGTGGATTTTGGTAGTACTGGAAAAAACAGGTTTTAGCCTTCAGAATTAAGGCAATCTTTCATTTTCTTTTTTTCTTCTTCCGTAAGGGTTGCTAGCTTTGCTTTATTGCAAAGAGAGGTCAGCTTATTATTTTTTTGGGTATGATGTAAGCACCCTTTGCAGAGGAAGACATGAAATTTCAACTTTAGAATATCCCAACCTGTAGCTTCCTTATATTGTGCCTTATTACAGATATCTACGGCTTTTTCACAAGAAATCATCATAATTAAAACCAGTTTTCATTTAAGCAAGCCATAAGGCCTGTTCGAGCCCTATGAATCATAACCCAAAGATTAGACGCATTAATTCCCAAGGCATTACAAATATCCTCTGTTTCCATACCCTCAATGGTCTTCATTGTAAAAACCTGAGCTTGCTTTTTAGGCAATTTAGAGATACAGTGCTGTATGGCGAGGCCTAATTCTTCGTTTTCCATGGCATCCTGTTCAAAATTACTATTGGGATCCGCTATGCGTTCCTCCAGCCAGTCCCCTTCCGCATCTGTTTGGGAGCTGTAACTCATCCGCACTTCAGCTTTACCTTTTTTGGAATTTATTTTCCGGTAATGGTCTATGACTTTTCGTTTTAAGATTGCAATGAGCCAAGTACGCTCGGCGGCATCGCCCTTAAAATTTTTGGCAGATTTTAGACCGGCTATAAACGTATCCTGCACCAAATCTTTTGCGATTTCTGTTTCGCTAACCCTAGTAATGGCATAGTTGAACAGATAATCTGCATATAGATCTACCCATTTCTCTGGATGAAGTTGGTGTGTTTCCATTTTCTAGTCTTCAATTCAAAAGTAATTGAATTTGATTTAATTATCGGTAAATCTTCGTAAAGCTAAACGTACGCTTGCCAAATACTTTTTATATTTGATGAATAGTCTGCTATTATGAAACTTAGAATTTTGTTTGCTTTTTTAGTCATTATTAATATGGCCTGTGGCCAGAATTCTTCCGGTTCAATGCCAATAACAGCAATTTCTGAAGCGGTATTGGAAGGAGGGGTACTCCTGGATGTACGTACGCCGCAAGAATTCAATGCCGGTCATTTGCAAGGTGCCCAAAATATAGACTGGTTATCTGGGGAGTTTGATGCCTTGGTTAAACCGTTAAAGAAAGACGAGACCGTTTATGTATACTGCAAAATGGGGGGAAGAAGTGCTAAGGCGCAGGCACGACTCAAAGAATTGGGTTTTGCCAATGTAATCAATTTAGACGGCGGCTACGACGCTTGGTCGGCCAAGAACAAATGAAGCCTGCGCTCTAGAGGCAGTGAAAGCTAAATTGGATTCATATAGCTGACGGTATTGAAGTCTTCCAATGGAATATTATCAAAATTAGAAATTTGGTATTTGATTGTGATTTGAAAATAGCAGTTTAAATTTTTGAAGCCTAGCATAAATCCCCTTATCATTTTAGTAGACTGGCTATATTGTAAATACGCTTATTCTAGCTTTTTCGTATTTAAGTTGGCCTTAAGTGATTCTCTATTGTTTTGTTTAGGCCAACACATTTCTTGGAACCGTAAGGATAGTTTTTGAAACAAAGTTTAAAATTCCCTGAATACAGGGATTTCTACCGGAGATCTTTAAAATACCTTTGACCGAACAACGTTATAACATAAACCAATCAATTATGCTCCATAAGAAATATTTTGTATTCTTTTTTATAGTAATGGCTATAGGGCTTTTTTCAGCTCCTTTACAGGCTCAAAACGATACCCTATTCTATGATAATAATTGGAAAGAGGTATCCAGGCCAGAAGCTTCCTTCTTTAGGCCACCGGTACAACAGGTGGGTAGTCTGTATGCGGTGGAAGACTATTATCTGAACGGACAGGTGCAAATGAGGGCAACATCAAAAAGCAAAACAAAAGATATTTGGGAGGGAGGGGTTACATGGTATAACCTTGACGGTTCCGTTTTTCAGAAGGGACATTACAAGAACGGATTATTGGATGGTCCATTTATTACTTATAACGGAGCTAAGGAATTGGTTTCCAATTACGAGAATGGTTACATGGTGTCCGGGAAAATGATCGCTAGGTATACTAATTATAGTTTGCAGACCCAATTAAGAAACGACACCACCATTACGACTTACTTTGATGAAGATTTGGAGGGCATACGATATGAGGAGTATAGTACCAAAAAGAAAGGAAATTTCTTGAGTATGTTTTACGGCAAGGGAGGAGAATTAATAGGGGAACGAATACCGCGCTCCAATGGTTACATAAAAGGGGTGGATGTTTACTATTATTATAATCCAATGCGTGTAAAACAGATTGTAAGGTACCCATCAGACAATCTAACGGTTACTGATTTTTTCTATCCGAATGGTCAAGTGCGTGAAAAAACAACAGTAGGCCCAAATTGGCTAAAAACATACTATAATAGGGATGGCTCTGTAATGGGGACCTTGGAATACAAATTAGACAGGGATTATCTTACACCATGGAACGGAACGGAATTCATTTTCGAGTACGCTGCTTCTTCTGAAATTACAGATGTGGTTACATTGGCACAGACATATGTAAACGGTAAATTGACCTTGCAGGAGACCAAATATGAAAATGGGACAACGAAAAGTAAAACAGTTTTCAAGGAAGGGGTTAGGCAAAATCAAATCAGTTTTGATGAAGATGGAAAAGTATTGGCCCGTATGGAATACAAAAATTACTTACCATTTAATGGTAAGGAAATTACAGAAAATAAAATTGCCCTTTATGATGAAGGCGCATTGGTGGAGGAAACCACTTTTTATCCAAAAACGGAACTACCCTTTGTTAAGAAAACAGAAACTACTGAAACCTATTTTGACAGGGAGGGAAATACCTTGGGCAAGCTCAAAATAAATTTTGAGGACGGGTATGGAAAGCCGCTCGAAGGGAAACGAATTACTCTAGGGTATGATGGGGAAATAAGCCGTATTGAAGTTTATGAAAATGGAAGGGTGAACGAACGTACCAATTTTGTAAAAAGATTGGCGGGCAAAGATGAATATGAAATCTTCAAGAGTATTTCGTATTTTGGTTTTGATGGATATACCCCAACAAGGGAAATTCAATTCTACAGCAACGGTATTAAACAGAGCGATATTGATTTTGAAGGATATGATAAGGTGGCAGGCACTTATTTCAATAAACAGGGTAATGAAATGGCCTCCTACGATTACAAAAGAAAAGACGGAACCTTATATGAATTTTTTGGGGAATCTGATGAGGTCAAGCTAATTGAAACGTACAGGGACGGTGTCCTTCAAAAAGCGAAGCGATATGATTATGGCACAGGTTCCAATTCCTCATACGGTAAAATAGTCCCTGTTCTCTTAGAAGATATCGATATTAATTGCTGTGCTGTTTATTACAATCGCGAAGGAGAACAAATTGCCAATTTAGTGTATAAGAACACTATTCCATGGGAAGGAACCATATATGACAATAGTACACGGGAAAAATTTACGATTAGTGAAGGCAAAAAGAACGGAACTTACCAAAAATTGGACTACGCTTCCAAAATTTTAGAAGAAGGGAAGTATAAAAATAATCTTAGGGAGGGGCTGTTTTCCTATTATGATTATAGCGGAAGTTTACTGAAAACTGAAAATTACTCAAATGATTTGTTGAACGGAATTTCTGTTTTTTACGAAACAGATGGTACCATTATTTCAAGAATGGAATATGATAAGGGTCAGCCAATTGAAGGAACTGTAATTTTAAATAGGTACGGTGCGTATGACTACATTCAAGAAACATATAGCAGAGGCAAGATAACGGAAAAAATCACTTTTGATAGCAAAGGGAAAACACAAACGGTATATCCTGAGGGGAAATCCCCCATAGTCACTTCCTATTTTGATGGTACTGATATTAAGCAACTTCAATATTCTATTAAGGACGATTATCTAGATGGGGAGGTTATCCGTTATAGCCAAGATGGGAAAGTACTGCATAAAGCACTATTGGACCAAGGGAATTTTTTGTCCGGTACCTTGTTTACTACATCCTATTATGATAGTAAGGTCCTTTATGCAGAGGTAACAAAAACAGATAAGGGTTTGACCGTGCTTTTTAGGGATGCTGAAAATGCGATTCTATTTAAAGGCGAAGAATATATGATACCAGGCGGTGGATCTTATTATTTGGATAGGCTTGATGTTAAAACGAATTACCTCACGCATCAAAATTTGTATCGATAAGGTGAAGTTTAAAATTTTGGATAAAGCTGTCATGCCTTGCTATAAGAGCTAACAGCGTTTTTTAGGAGGTCGCCATTACCTTATCAAAAACAAGAACCGTCAAATAAGAAGTATAGTGTTTCTTCTTTGGCGGTTTTCAATCGTAAGGCTTGCCGATAATGAAAAGGAATACTATTACTTTGGCAGGCCTGAGTGTCCCAATATCCTGTTTTATTTTTATCAAGTAAGTCTACGTTATTCTTCCATTACCATTTTATTGGCAAGGAAAGACCTAATTTCTTCACTTGTAATCCCAACTGGCATGTCTGTTGCATATGCGTATCTAATTACTTCCTTTTCTATTTCTAGAAAATCATGATTGGGGCTAATATTAGAGCACATGAAGCTATTTTCCGTCGTGCATTTATCGGAGTGTCCAAAACCTAAGGAATGTCCCAATTCATGCTTAAAAAGAATCGATAGTTCTGAAGAAACCCATATCCTACTGGCGCCTAATTCAGAATCGGTATTGGAGGTGATTGCATAGCCAGAGTAGGTTTTGCCATCTACTATTTCAAACATATCCGCCCATAGGTTTTCGAGTTCTGCAGTTTGCCCAAAGAACAAATGGGCATTGGATTCTGCTTGTGTTTCTACCAGTGAAATGGAAAAATCACTATCTATAAAAAGCTCATTATACTCCGCTATTACCTCCTCGACATTTGTTTTATAGGTATTGGAATATGAACCATCCAAATATAGTTTCATTGGGGCTTGCCATTTGCTATTCCGTTCCAATGCAGTATGGGTGGGCGACTGCCAAAGGGTAAGGTATTGGAAATAGCCAATTACATCCTTTTGATATTCTGATAATAATTCATATTCATCAATATCATTGATACTAAGTTCAAAATCTTGTTCAACAATGGCTTTCCCATCAAAAACGGAGACTGCGAATATAAGGTTGGTAGCGGTCTCAAAGTCCAATATTAGCGTATTGCCGAGGGTAAGTTGACCGGTAATTTCATCAATTTCAAGGCCACTTTCCACATCAATATCAAAGGTAAGTTCATCATCGTCAGCGTCTAGAGCAACTATGTTTCCTATTATCGTGCCTGGTGCTGTATGTTCGTCTATCGCAAAGGATCCTGCCGTAAATATGGGTTCATTGTTCGTTGAGTTTTCCAATAAGGTATCAGTAGGTAAAGCATTATCTTTACTGCAGGAGAATGCCAAAAAAATAAAATAAATATAAACTAGCTTCTTCATGGGTGAGGTTGGATTTTGATGTTAGTGAACAAAGTACCTCACCTTATGGCAGCTAGAAAGTAATTGTTGTAAAGTCCCAATTTTCTATGGTATAACCTTTATAATAGACTGTTTTGGGAAGTTGCTTATATTAGGGGCTTAGCTATCAAATTTTTGTTTCCAATAGACCCGCCCGCTGTAGCAAGGCTTCTACCTTTGGCTCCGCGCCTCTAAATCGTTTGTACAGCACCATGGGGTTTTCTGTTCCGCCTTTGGAAAGGACATTGTCCTTGAATTTTGTTGCCACCTCTTTATTGAAAATTCCCTTTTCCTTGAAGTATGCAAAAGCATCGGCATCCAGAACTTCTGCCCATTTGTAGCTGTAATAACCGGAGGAATACCCTCCTTGAAAAATATGGCTGAATGATACGCTCATACAAGTTTCTGGGGTGTCTGGATAGAGATTCGTTACCTTAAAGGCCGCTTCCTCATGTTCTTTTACATTAGTAATGCCGGTAGGGTCTATACCGTGCCAAGACATGTCCAACAGGCCAAAACTTATTTGCCTAAGGGTTTGCATGCCTTCTTGGAAAGTTGCCGATTCCTTTATTTTACGCACTAAATCCATCAGTATTACTTCGCCTGTTTCATAATGGGTTGCGAAAAGTTCTAGGGCTTCCTGCTCGTAACACCAATTTTCCATAACCTGACTCGGTAACTCTACAAAATCCCAATAGACCGAGGTTCCAGAAAGACTAGGATAATTGGTGTTGGCCAACATGCCATGTAGGCCGTGCCCAAATTCATGGAATAGGGTGGTAACCTCGTTAAAGGTCAAAAGTGACGGCTTGCTTTTTGTTGAAGGAGTAAAATTACAAACGTTACTAACGTGTGGGCGTACATTTTTACCATCCTTTTTGTATTGTGATTTAAAACTGGTCATCCAGGCACCACCGCGCTTTCCTGGACGTGGATGGAAATCTGCATAGAAAAGTGAAATTAAATTTTTATCGGCATCGTAGACGCGATACGTTTTTACCTCATTATGATAGGTGTCAATATCATTGACTTCCTCAAAAAGTAAATCGAAAAGTTTCTCGGCAACTTTAAAAACGCCGGCTATAACATTTTCCAGTTTAAAGTAGGGTTTCAATTGTTCGTCGTCCAAGGCGAACAATTTTTGTCTTAATTTTTCAGAATAGAAACTACCGTCCCATTTTTCCAAACGGTCAATAGTATCCAATTCCTTGGCAAACCTTTCCAATTGTTGAAATTCACGCTCTGCTGCGGGTTTTGCCTTTTTCACTAGTTCATTCAGAAAATCATGAACTTTTTGCGGCGTTTCTGCCATGCGTTCCTCCAACACATAGTGCGCATGCGTTGTATATCCTAAAAGTTTTGCGCGTTCAAAACGAAGCTTGGCAATTTCCAGTACATTTTCTTGATTGTCCAAACTATCGTTATGGAAGCCTTTACTGCCAAATGCCAAGGACAGTTCTCTTCGTAGTGTCCTATTCTTTGCATATTTCATGAAGGGGATATAGCTGGGATAGTCCAAGGTAATCATCCAACCCGATTCTTTCCCTTTATCCAATGCACGTTGGGCAGCAGCTTCCTTTTCGCCTTCCGGTAAGCCGTCCAAATCTTTTTCGTCAGTGAGGTAAAGTTCGTATCTGTTGGTTTCCGCTAGTACATTTTCGCCAAAGGTCAACTTCAGTTTGGCCAATTTGGCATCGATTTCACGCAGACGCTTTTTATTGGAATCGGATAAATTGGCGCCGTTACGGCTAAAGCTTTTGTACTTTTTGTCCAAAAGGGTGCCTTGTTCCGGCGTCAGTTTTAAGGTATCTCTTTGTTCATAAATTATTCTGATACGCTTAAAGAGTGCCTCATTTAAGGTAATGTCGTTACTGAATTCGGATAACAATGGGGAGACTTCTTGGGCAATTTTTTGAATTTCAGGATTGGTTTCGGCAGAATTCAAGTTAAAGAATGTACTGGAAACACGATCTAATTGCTGCCCGGAAAATTCCAAGGCCTCGATTGTATTTTCAAAAGTAGGTGGTTCTTGATTTGCCGTTATGGAATCTATCTCTGCCTTGGCATTTTCTATGGCCTGCAAAAATGCGGGTTTAAAGTGTTCTGTTTTTATTTGTGAAAACGGGGCGGTGTCAAAGGGGGATAACAAAGGATTCATAATATAGGTAACAAGGTTTAAAAATGAGAGATTTCTAGCAATCTACTTTATCTATTGAAATAAAATTGTTTTTACGAACAACGAACAACGAACAACGAACAACGAACAACGAACAACGAACAACGAACAACGAACTAATGTTGGCTACTTACCGTTTACTTCTTTTGCGCCCTCAACGACTTTTTGCTTAAGTCCTTCTTTGTAAAGGATAATTTTGTCCATTACGCATTTATCGGCACTGCCTATTATCTGTGCGGCCAAAATACCTGCATTTTTGGCGCCGTTCAACGCTACGGTAGCAACGGGTACGCCGCCCGGCATTTGTAGTATGGAAAGAATAGAATCCCAACCATCAATAGAATTACTGCTTTTTACGGGTACGCCAATGACGGGCAGGGGGGATAATGAAGCGACCATACCTGGTAAATGAGCAGCACCACCGGCTCCGGCAATAATTACGGCATATCCATTGGTATGCGCATTTTTACTGAACTCGAACAATTTTTCCGGTGTTCTATGTGCAGAGACGATGTCTACGTCTACCAGTATGTCAAAACCTTTTAAAATATCTATGGCTTCCTGCATTATGGGGAGATCACTGGTGCTTCCCATCACTACGGCTACTTTGCTCATATTTTTTGTTTGCTTATTACTTTAATCTTTTCCTTTACTTCCTGCGCAATACTTCTTGCTTTGGCAATATTGCTATTGATGATAGTAACATGTCCCATTTTACGAAAGGGCCTGGTTTGGGATTTTCCATAAATATGTGGTGTAACTCCTTCCATCGCCATTATCTGGGCTATATTTTCGTAAACTACATCTCCAGTATGGCCTTCCGCACCTACCAAATTCACCATAATACCGGCTACCTTACTTTTAGTATCACCCAATGGCAGTCCAAGAATGCAGCGAATATGCTGTTCAAATTGATTGGTGTAGCTGGCTTCGATGCTATAATGCCCACTATTGTGTGGCCTTGGGGCTACTTCGTTCACCAATATTTTGTCGTCGTTTGTTTGAAACATTTCTACCGCCAATAGTCCCGTCAACCCAATCTTCTCCGCTACTTTCAAGGCCAATGCCCTAGCTTTTTCGGCCACCTTGTCTTCTATTCTTGCAGGGCAGATTACATATTCTACCTGGTTGGCCTCTGGATGAAATTCCATTTCTACCACGGGATAGGTGTTTATTTCACCTTTTTCGTTCCGTGCAACGATTACGGCTAGTTCATTTTTGAACGGTATCATGGTTTCTGCAATGCATTCCCCAGAAGGCAAGTCCTTTAAGTCAGCTAAATTTCGAACCACCTTAACGCCCTGTCCATCATATCCAAATTGGGTAGCTTTCCAAACAAAAGGGAGTTTAAGCCCACCATTGGAAAGGCTATCTTCAATTTCGCTTAAATAGGCAAAACGCTGAAAATCTGCAGTTGGGATGTCATGGTCCACATAGAATAACTTCTGCTTGCCCTTGTTCTGTATGATGCGCAAGGCACTGGGTTGTGGATATACTTTTTTACCTTCATCTTCCAACTTTTCAAGGGCATCTAAATTTACGTTCTCAATTTCAATGGTCAATACATCAACATCTTTCCCAAAGGTATAAACGGTATCAAAATCCATTAAACTACCCTGAACAAATTCGTTACATGCTATACGGCAGGGTGCTTCGGGCGAGCTATCCAAAACCTTGGTGTAAATATCCCATTTACGCGTTTCATAGAGCATCATCTTCCCCAATTGTCCGCCACCCAGGATGCCTAGTTTAAAATTCGAAGAAAAGTAATCCATATTAAGTTGCTTTTGGCTTATTAAAAAAGGCCTTAAGTACCACAAAAATACGGTTAAATCTTAGAAACCAATTCCTTTCTATTTAAAAACACGGGGCAATAGCTTATCTTTGCCAACCTTGATAATTTAACAAAATTGATACAGCTTCACGACAAACTTTTTAAGCGTTTCATAAGTGAAATCGAAATCCAACAGGCCGTAAAATCGGTAGCGGACCGTATTGCTAATGACTATAAGAACGAGACGCCAATTTTTGTAGGGGTCTTAAACGGTGCTTTCATGTTCGTATCAGACTTGTTGAAAGCCTATCAGCACCCCTGTGAGGTTTCGTTCGTTAAATTAAGTTCCTACCAAGGGCTAACTTCAACGGGTATTGTGGAGACCTTATTGGACCTACCGGAAAACATAGAGGGGCGTAGTGTTATCATTGTAGAGGATATTATAGATACCGGCCGCACGCTCCAGCAGTTGGTACATTTGTTTTCAAAGACCAATGTTAAGGAGTTTAAGATTGCGAGTCTTTTTTACAAGCCAGACGTTTACAAGGGAGAATATACCATTGATTATTTTGGTATGGCCATTCCCGATAATTTTATAGTGGGCTATGGTCTGGATTACAAGGAGCTGGGACGAAATTTGAAAGAAGTATACCAACTAAACCAAAAACATATGATTAATATAGTGCTCTTTGGCAAACCGGGTGCAGGTAAAGGCACCCAGGCAGAGTTCTTAAAGAAAAAATACAATCTAAAACACATTTCAACGGGAGATGTGTTCCGCAATAATATTAAAGAAGGGACGGAATTGGGGACCTTGGCCAAATCCTATATGGATAAAGGTGATTTGGTGCCCGATGAGGTAACAATAAAAATGCTTCAGGATGAAGTTGAAAAAAATCCGGAAGCGGACGGGTTCATTTTCGACGGTTTTCCAAGAACTGCCGCGCAGGCAGAGGCACTGGATAATTTTCTTGAGTCGAAGGATATGAAAATCGATGCTACAATTGCTTTGGAGGCCAATGATGAAGTTTTGATAGAGCGTCTCTTGGAACGTGGTAAGCAAAGTGGTCGTAGTGACGATCAGGATGTGTCCAAAATAAGGAATCGTTTTGAGGAGTATAATAGGAAAACCGCTCCGGTTAAGGAGTACTATGAAGAACATGACAAATTTTATAGTGTTGACGGTATTGGATCTATTTCAGAAATAACCGATCGCTTGACCAAGGTTATCGAATCACTCTAGGAAACCAAACTATAATTTGGCTAGCCGTTTAGATTTAAATATTTAGTATCGCACCTTTAAAACAGAAGCAATGCCAGATGAAGTAATTAGACCACAGGACGGTTTAAAAGGATGTATGTTGACGGTGGGCTTTGCCTTTTTAACCTTTATTTTAATAGCAATCGTGTACTTGTTGTATGTCTTTGTTTTCGATGATTCCTTGGATTTCAATTAATCGAATCCTACAACTAAAAATCACTTAGTAAAATGACCGAGGGTAATTTCGTAGATTATGTGAAAGTGAGCTTGGCCTCTGGAAAAGGGGGCAAAGGTTCTGTACATCTACACCGTGAAAAGTTTATTACCAAAGGTGGGCCAGATGGTGGTGATGGGGGCCGTGGAGGCCATGTAATCGTACGAGGCAATGAAAATTTATGGACCTTGGTCAATTTTAAATTCACCAAGCATTTTAAAGCCGGTCATGGTGAACACGGTAGTAAAAGTAGAAGTACGGGCGCAGATGGTGAGGATGTTTACCTAGATGTTCCCTTGGGCACCGTGGTAAAAGACTTCGAGACCAAGAAGGTCCTCTTTGAGATAACGGAACATGGAGAAGAAAAAATCATACTTGAAGGAGGTATGGGTGGCCGCGGAAATTGGCATTTTAGAACCGCCACGAACCAGACCCCAAGATATGCACAGCCTGGCATAGATGGCCAGGAGGGTACCTATTTGTTGGAATTAAAGATTTTAGCGGATGTAGGTCTCGTAGGGTTCCCAAATGCGGGTAAGTCCACCTTACTTTCGGTAATTACCTCTGCCAAACCAAAAATTGCCGATTACGAGTTTACCACCTTAAAACCAAATTTAGGCATTGTGGAGTATCGTGATTTTAAGAGCTTTGTTATGGCTGATATTCCAGGTATTATTGAAGGTGCTGCGGAAGGTAAAGGTCTGGGACACTATTTTCTAAGGCATATTGAACGGAATGCAAGCCTGCTGTTTTTAATTCCTGCGGATAGTAAGGACATCAGCAAGGAATATGAAATCTTATTGGATGAGCTTAGGCGGTATAATCCAGAATTATTGGATAAGGAGCGGTTGATCTGTATTTCTAAAAGTGATATGTTGGATGACGAACTAAGGGCCGAAATGCGGGCAGAATTGGATAAGGAATTCAACGATACGCCGTTCATGTTCATCTCATCTGTTGCCCAAATGGGTATAATGGAGTTAAAGGACAGGCTTTGGAACATGCTTAACGCTTAATCGAATACCGCTTCAAAAAATGCGTTAACACTTTAATTTTCTCTAAATTTAGGAAAAAGACATTACCATGAAAACTTTCCTTTTAAGTCTAGTTCTTGTGCTGCTGGTCGCCTGTAGTGCCACAAAGGTGAGCTATGACTATGATAACGACACTGATTTTAACGCCTATACCACCTATAATTATTTTGATAATATGGCTACGGGACTAAGCGAGTTGGATGAGAAAAGATTGCTGGACGCCATGGATGCCAAACTAGGTGAAAAAGGGCTCATGTTTGCAGAGGAACCGGATTTGTTCATCAATATTTCCAGTACCGTATTTAGGCAGCAGGGCGGTAATAATGTGGGTGTTGGCCTAGGTGGTGGGGGCCGTTCCGTTGGCGGGGGTGTATCCATTGGTATTCCTGTAGGTGGACCTAAATTAAAACGGGAATTACAGATAGATTTTGTTGATACCAATAAAGATAAGCTCATTTGGCAAGCCTTAAGTGAAAGTCCTTTTAGGGAGGGGGATACCCCAATGGAAAAGCAGGAGAAGCTTCAGGTATTGGTTGCCAAGATTTTCAATAGATACCCACCTGATACTAAGTAAATCCAATCTATAAGCACATTTTCTGCGGTCTGGCCCATACTTTATTTGCTGACATAAAAAAACACGTACTCCATTTTTTGTAGTTCAACTAAAAATCGCAAGCTTATGGGTGTTCTCTATTTGCATCCGCAACAATGAAAGCATTAAGCGCTCTAGTATTTCATTTTAATTGATGGCAGAGCTCTTTATGGTGCGTTTACACTGACTCGTACACCTTCGCTATGACTACTGAATTCTGGGACATACATGCTTTGGATAGTGGTGATGCCATTGCTGAATTTCCCTGCATTGGATACCCTTAAATCATATTCAAAAACATAAACCCCTTTAGGCAAATAATCAAAAAAGAAATTAGTGCTGGCGTCCTTGGTACTCTCATAATAGCCAAGCCCATCTTGCCATTTGTATCGAGAAAGTACATTGATTGGTTCAAAGCCGGCGGCCCGCATATCTTTCATATGAATAAATTCCATATCCCTATCTGCCCTTAGCTCAATTCTTACCCTGACCAAATCGCCAATCTTCAAGGTCGTGTTCTTGGTTACTTCTGCCATGGATTCGCCCGAAGCCGTGTTGCGTTTCAAAAACAGTTTTTTATTTAGTTGTAGGGGAGTTGTTGCGCTTGTAATCTTATCCAAATCCTCAAAATACTGCCAATAAAGTGCACCCCAGGCAATACCATCGCCTTTTTTGGCAATCTCAATCTTTGCCATTTCTGGCCGTATCTCGGTCGCGTCCCAAGAAGTTTTATAATAGCCGGTACCGGCCTCTATTTTTGATTGCTCCAATTTTTTTGGGGTAATTGTATGGTTTCCAATTAAAACATCCACGGCATCCGTGACGGATAGCCAGTTACTTCCTCGCAATAACAGGGCGTAAACGGCCGCTGTCGTGGATTTTGTTGTACTCCATTGGTTGGTTTGTTTATGCTTTAAAAGCCAAATTTTAAGGTTGTCGACCGTTGCGATATCCTGGGGCGTATTTCCGAAAAAGCTTCAATCAGTAAAGCTTGCGTCTCTATGGGTGCATCATACCAGTTCCATGAATTGGTGTTCTTTTTCCAATACATGCCCAACTCAATTGAATTGATACTGTTCTCTTCCAAGGATTGGAGTATTTTATTGGCCGTAGCCTCATCTCCAGTGCGGTGGACTATCAAGGCCAAAGTTCCTTGGGTTGAAAGCCCTTTGTTCATCCAATATTTTTGGGCTTGGCCTAAATAGTATGCCGCTATTTCATTCGCTTTTTTAGAACCTTCAAATTCCCGGAAAAATTTTTTTAAATACAAATATTGAATTTGGTTAGCACTTAAATGGTCATCGTTGATATTGGAACTGCTTTTCTTCATTTGTTCATACTCATCAATAAATTCATTTTCCAGATAGGATAAAGCATTATCGATCATAACAGATTGATTACTTGGTAAGGAAGCGGTAACGCCCAAGTGTCGTAAATGCCCCAACCCTGAAATTATATGCTGGGTAATGTACCTGTTGTCAGGTCCGCCATTAAACCAAGGCCAGGCACCGCTCGTTTTTTGATTTTGCACCAATTTGCTGAGCGTTTGTATTTGCTCGTTTTGCATTTTATTTAAATTGAACAGCAAGCCAATACGTTGTTTTTGTTCGGTTTCAGATTGTGCGTCACGTAACCAGGGCGTCTCCTGTATCAAAAGGGCTTTTAAATCTTGGTTTTTTTCCAGATTACTTACCAAATCAGTTGCGTTTGCCCATTGCTCAAATACCTCTTTTATTCTAGGATTGCTTGTTGCAATATGGGTTGCCAAGGAATTTGCATAATACTTGGCGAACGTTTGCTCATTGCATTCGTAGGGATATTCCATGAGGTAGGGGAGGGCCTGTATGGCATACCAAGCCGGGTTCGAGGTTATTTCCAAGGTTAATTGATGCTGCCTAAGTGTTGGGGAGGATACATTTTTTAATTTATTCAAAGTAAAAGTCTTGGTTTCCTTGCCACGCACCCACATGGGTAAGGTTTCCGTTACCAACATGCGATTGGTCAATACAGGTAGCAAATTTTGCTCCCCGTCACTATAATCACCAGCTTTTGCGATAATTTTATATTGAACGGACTGCAATCCATTAGGGATTTTCAATCGCCAAGACACCTCTGTATTTCCAAGGGAATCAACTTTAAATTCTTTATCGGTAGCCGTAGTATCCAATAAATTCTCTGAAATATCCATACCGGTCATGGCATTGGATACTAGTAAGGCGGCAGTACCGGCAAGCTGTTTTTTGCTTAGGTTGCTAATTTTTGTGCTGATTACAATTTCATCCCCTTCCCTTAAGAATCTAGGGGTGTTTGGAAGTACCATTAATTCTTTTTGGGTTACCGTGCTTAGGTTTTTAATGGAGCTTTCCAAGGTTTTAGTATGTGCCAATAACTGTAAGTTCCACCTTGTTAAGGCTTCAGGCGTTTTAAAACTAAAGGTCACATTCCCTTCCCCGTCTGTTCTTAATTGGGGAAAGAAAAACGCATTTTCCTGAAGGTTTTTCCGGATGGGAACGGCGATTAAATCTGTTGGTGTTCCGCTTCCTGTATCTTGTGGTTCATTTATATCTGCTTCGTTTTCGGTTGAAACTGCGGCGCCCGTCATCACCACTTCATCCAGGGAGGCGCCATCCTCCATCATTTCAAAACTTGCTGTGGCCGCGGCACTGGCCAATTTCCCCATTCGTTGCTCACGGAACATTCCCTCATACCCAAAATGGAGACCAAACCAATCCAAGGAATCAAAGTTTAATGGGGTATAGCTATAGCCTTTGTAATCTTGATAGGTGTTGAAACTGCTCTTGGCAAAACTTGTATAGGCGTTGGGTCTAATGACTGAATAGTACGTAGGTCTGCTTAAGGGGTTAAATGACCAATAGTGTCCTTTAAATTGGTCTAGGGAGGCATCGTACATATTGGCCAGCAGTTCTGCGGATACTTGGTCCCCTTTTGCACCTTTTATTTTAAAGGACCAGGTCTCGTCTGTTCCAGGCTCAATTTTATCCCTAAATGTTAGTGTTTCAATCTGTAGCTCGTCGTTAGGGTACGGAACTCGAATGTTCACTGTTTTTGATTGATAATAGTTTTGAAAGGCATAACTGTAATTGACTGCATACCCTCCCAAATCACCTTCATTTATGGGCAAGGAGATGGTTTTGGAGTTATTGTTAAGTTTTATGATAAGCGAATCTACAATGGTTTGGTTCTTCTCAACAGTTACAGTGAGGGTAAGGTCTTTTGCATTGGATAAAAAGGTAATATTGGCTTTTTCACCAATTGAATACTCGTCCTTATCCAATTTTATTTGGAGCAAGCTATTGTCCGCAGGTCGTTTCTCATCATCAGCGGTAAGGGTAAAGAATGCGAAATCCTTTACAGGTTGGCCAAACTTATCCTTGGATTGCAACTCCATTCTATAGTATCCAGAATCCCATTTGCTCAGGTTGCCCAACTTCAGTTCGGTTGAGGTTTGCGTATCAAAGTTGGATTGCCAAACCATGCTGCCCTTTTCCCAATGTTTTGGGTCGTCCTCGTTCCTATAGGCCTCATGAGGATATAGTGCCTTAAAGCGTTCTTCAGTAAAACCCGGATAATCTGGAGCGGCCCAAGTTCTAGGTCGCAATACACGGTCTGGAGCAATTAATTTATACAATTTTACGTTTCCCGAGGCTGGAACGAAGGCTCCGTTAAGGTTGGTACTGGAGATTCTAAATGCGGCATTCTTATCCTGCTTATCAATGGTTTCTGGAAGGATGAGGTTTACGTTCAATGCATGATAACCTACAGATACCCTTATCGATGTGCTTCTCGTTTCACCATTAATATCGGTTACATCGGCCGTTATCTCGTAATTGAAAGTAGGTAAGCTTTCTTTGTCAATACTTTTGTCCGGCAGGGCCTTAAATATGATCTCGTAGCCTCCGGAAGCATCCGTTGTGGTTTCGCCGTATGCAATTTCTTGCGCCGTTGCATTGTAATAGGGTCGAGACCAATAATACCAAGTGGGAAAATCAACGACTCGTTTTACCCGGTACACAACAGTAGCATCTGAGATTGTACTTCCCGCATAGGCCGAAGCTTTCCCCGTAATCTTAATACTATCGTTTACTTGGTAGGTTTCCATAACCGGTTCAAAACTGGTCTCGAATTTGGGCCTTTTGTATTCCTCCACAGAAAAGTAAAGGTCCGTATCAATTAGGCCCGATAGACCATAAGCTTCTAAATGATAATCGCCGTTTAAACCCGATGATGGAAGAATGAACTCCCCTGAAAACGAACCAAATTCATTAGTTTTTAAATCTTGCTCTGAGATTTTAGTATTGTTCACGTCATATAGCCCTACGGTAATCAATTCTTCTGGCGCGGGCTTAGAATTGCTTCTATCATTTTCAATTACTATACCTTTAAAATATAAGGGTTGGCCCGGTCTATAGATGCTCCTATCCGTGAAAAGAAAACAGGAATTACTAAGGCTTTCAGAATTTTGAGGATAGCTTTGGTTGATATAATATTCCTTAAATACCGCAATTTCTTCCTCTTTTTCTAGGCTGATGGTTACATTATTCCATGTGTTTTTGTCTTTTTTTATGGAAAAACTCCCATTATTATCCGTCACAAAAGATGCACGTTTCATTGGTCCATCGTAATTAATTCGATAATTGACAGTTGCTTTTACATGGCTTATTGGATTTCCATTCTTACGGTTGATTACCTGAAAGTATTGATGGGTATTGGTTTGCGATGTTACAAGGGCCATATTCGTAACCTGCAGCATGGTATAACTAAATGTATTGTCATCACCCACGGTTGGTTGTGCCACGATGGCATAAAAGCCATTTTGAAGTGCCGGCACTGAAATTTCAGTACTATGGTTTTGGTAATCCTTCTCCGTTTTAAGTGATGCTGTCCAAGTGGTGGCAACCGGTAAATTTTCTAAAAATGACTTTTTCTTTGCTTGGGGATACAATTTCTCGAGGGCAGCGATTTGCTTTGGGTTTATTTTATGGACCGTTAATTTAAGCTCCTCATAGTTCTTGTAGTTTACCAATAAGCGTGATGGGGTTGCCGTTGCAATGTGTTGTTCACTGGTTAATTGCAAACTAGGGGCTTGAATTTGTGCTTTTAGACCTTTGCATTTATCGGCTGCCAGACTATTTGGGAAGGTTGCGATCACTTTGTCGCAAATGGCAATGGATTCCTTCAATTTCCACTGCGTGTCCAGACTTGCTTTAGGGGAATAGGTGCTTCCGATTTGTTGGTAATGTAGTGCTATTTCGTACAGATATAGTCCAGATAGTGGGCTGCTCCTTAGTCCTTCCGCGCTATCGGTAAGTACATCAACATACAAAGCGTCTTTGTTACCAAAAACTGCGTTATTATGAGTAAAACGCAAGCGTTCCAAATCTACAAGGACCAAAGGGTTCAGGTCTGGATTACCAAAATGAAAACGTACCAGTTGCCTATACAACTCCAATGCTCTTGACTGTAAAGAACCAGTTTCAAGACTATTAAAATCCATAAAACTGAAGGAGTAGGCCTCACATAGGATATCCTGATTATCAATTTCAAAGGAGTCTGCCGGGGTATCAATACTGTTCTCGCTAGTCATATAAAAATCGAGTGCGGCATGGGCGAGAAGATCAAAAAGGGTTGGTCTATAAACCTTTGAGTTTTCCTGCTCGTGTAGGATAAGATCAAAATCAGTAACGGAGCGCTTCTGTAATTTTTCGGGTTGTTCCAGGGAAGCCCTGTAGTTAAGGTCGATTTCCTTGAAAATAGTGGCCAGGTCCCAGGTTCTAAAGTCAACGGAATCTACTTTTTTTTCTGTAGTTGTTCTCTGGTAAAACGTATATCGGTTTTGTTGAAAATACTGCCGGTATAGACCGGCCAAATAACTGTGCAATATATTTTTTACTGGAGTTTGGGCTTTTTCTAGCTCTCTCTTAAAGTCATTGATAATATTCAGTTGCGCATTTTCTTCTAAGGTCAACGCAAATTTTGACTTGTAAAGGAGCGCCTTGATTACTTGATTACTATTGCCTTCTTTCTTAGCTCTTTGTGATATGGTTTCCACCAACTTTAAGGCTGATTTTGTCAATGCCGTCTCTTCCAATTTTTCGACTTGGTTCCAAAGCGATTCATAGGAATGCGAGTTTTGGGCCGTGCCAAATTGTGCGAACATAAAAAGGCCAAGCATAAGATAAATTTTTTTCATATCAATAAAATTGCAATACAAAACTGTAGTAAAAAATGGCCTTATACAATCAGCAATGAGCGAAAGGTTCTTTTAGATTAGGGAAATAACACTGGTAGGCGCCCAAATTAATTTTTTTCCGATCTAGATAGATTTAAGTAGCCCACCATCAATAGCAATAGTCGTACCTGTTATATAGGCCGCATTATCGGAGGCTAAAAAGGCGACCAAATAACCGTATTCCTTTGGATTGCCAATACGCCGAACCGGAACTTTGGCCTCCATCTCCTTACGCACCTGGCTTTGTTCTATGCCCATCTGCGCCGCTTTTTTTGCGTTAAGCTGTGCAATACGGTCGGTATCAAAGTAACCAGTTAACACGCTATTGACCGTTATTTTATATTGGCCCACATCAGTAGCCAAGGACTTTGCCCAAGTAACTACAGCGGCCCTTATGGTGTTGGATAATGCCAAATAGGATAGTGGTTCCTTTACAGATATGGAGGCGACATTAATGATACGGCCCCACTCGTTCTCCATCATTTGCTGCAGTGCTAATTCCGTAGTTAGCACAACGGTTTTGAACAAAAGGTCAAAGGCGTTTTGATAATCCCCTACTTTTTTTTCGAGGGTACTGCCTGCTTCGGGTCCTTGGGTGTTGTTCACTAAAATGTCTATGTGGTTTCGTTTAAAAAAATGGGTTATTGATTTTTTATATCCTTCAAAATCATTAAAATCCACTACCAAATAGTGGTGTGTCTGTCCTTGATCTGTTGGAAGTTCTGAAACGATTTTTTTTAATTTCCCTTCACTATGGGACATTAAAGTTACGCTTGCTCCGCTTACCGCCAATTGTGTTGCAATGGCCTTGCCAATGCCTGCACTACTGCCGCCAACGAGGGCTTTTTTATCTTTTAAGGAGATATTCATTTGTAAAGTTTATAATTCACTTTGCGCGTTGGACCATTGATTAGATTTAGAGACTTGTGATTGGTTTACCTGTACTCCTCGCGTGTTGGACTAAAAACATCTATTAATTTACAGGCCGTTAGGGCCCTGCCGCTATGTTTTTTATGGGGTGGAATAATTACGATATCCCCTGGGCCATAAATTTTAGTGTCCCCATCCAAGGTAAATTCAAAATCCCCTTCCATTACGTGCATAATCTGCTCGTTCATATGCGTATGTTCCGGTACTTGGGCATCTTTTTCAACATCCCAAAAAGCGATGCTCATATGATCGGAATGCACCAGTTTACCATGATAGCCAGGCATAATTTCCTTCGAGGGAATAGTGGAGAGTGTTAACTTCATCTGTTTCTTTTAAGTCTAAGGTAAAAAGAATAATGCGCTTCAAGAAATGATTTGTACCCGCTTGGCCAATACGTATCTTTACAGCGATAATAGTTAGCGATGAAGATACATTTTATTGCCATTGGCGGCAGTGCCATGCACAACTTGGCCCTGGCCTTGGAACATAAAGGATATATAATTACCGGTAGTGATGATGTCATTTTTGAACCATCAAAATCCAGATTGAAGGAGAAGGACTTGTTGCCTGAATCATTTGGATGGTTTCCTGATAAAATAAATTCCAATCTGGATGGCGTGTTAGTGGGAATGCACGCAAAGGCCGATAATCCGGAGTTATTGAAGGCACAGCAGCTTGGTTTAACCATTTACTCGTATCCCGAGTTTCTATACGAACAATCCAAAAACAAAACACGGGTCGTGATCGGCGGAAGTCATGGGAAGACTACGATTACTTCCATGATACTCCACGTGCTGAATTTTCATGATATAGCTGTAGATTATATGGTGGGTGCACAATTGGAAGGTTTTGATCGCATGGTACACCTTACCGAAGAAAATGATTTCATTGTATTGGAAGGGGATGAATACCTGTCTTCACCCATAGATAGAAGACCTAAATTTCATTTATACAAAGCTAATATTGCCCTTTTAAGTGGTATCGCCTGGGACCATATCAACGTATTTCCAACCTTTGAAAATTACGTGGAGCAGTTTAGGATTTTTGTAGATAGTATTGTAAACGGTGGGTCCATAACCTATAACATTGAAGATGCTACCGTAAAGGAGGTCGTTGAGGCTTCCCAAAATGCGATACGGAAATTACCGTATCGTACGCCTTCCTACACGGTTGAGAATGGAGAAACGCTACTTGAAACGGAAGAAGGCCCAATGCCTATTGCCGTTTTTGGGCAACATAACCTTAGTAATTTGGCAGGTGCCAAATGGATCTGCCAAAATATGGGCGTGGACGAGGCAGACTTTTACGAAGCTATTGCCACATTTAAGGGGGCATCTAAACGCTTGGAAAAAATAGCCTCAGGGGATACCAGTGTTGCGTACAAGGATTTTGCCCATGCGCCCAGTAAGGTGGCCGCAACAACCAAGGCGGTTAAGGAGCAATATCCTAATTATAAACTTATTGCTTGTTTGGAGTTGCATACCTACAGTAGCTTTAATCCAGAATTTTTAAAGGAATATAAAGGAGCCTTAGACGCAGCAGATGAAGCGGTGATTTTCTATTTACCGGAATCTGTGGCTATCAAGAAATTGAAGGAGGTCTCTCCCGAGCAAATTTCCCGGGCATTTCAACGAGACGATTTAAATATTTTTACCGATGCAGTATCGTTTCATGCGTTTATAGAAAACCAGAAGTATAAAAATACTACGCTTTTGCTGATGAGTTCTGGAAATTATGGAGGATTCGACTTAAAGAAATTGCAAGGCCTTATGGAGTGATATTTGACTTTGACTACAATTTAGAGCGTAATTAGTTAAAAATTATAAAGTGCGGTTTAAGGAGTTTTATGCTTTTAACAGTTAGTAAAAATTACAAAGAGGAGTAATTCCGAAAAATATATTTATTAATAACCATCAACCATCAACCATCAACCATCAACCATCAACCATCAACCATCAATCAAAGTCCGAATTGTCTCAGGTGGTGGTCTAGATGTTTGTATTGCATCTGGCCCCACTGTTCTTTTGTAAATGTCCCAAAGGTAGGATGTGGATACCATTTTTCACGGTTGCGATTATCGTAAAATTGGTCGATTAGCGCCTTCAATTTTTTATGTTCTTTACTAAACTCCTTATTTTCTTGCGTCTTAAGTTGAGGAGCGGTTGGAAGATTTTTTCGCCATGGTTTTTCGTTGTACATGGATTTCTTAAAAAAAGTTTTTATGAACCAATTACCATTGGAGTTGTTGGGCTTGTTTTCAATAGCGAGTTGTAAGGGATACTGACAATGCCAGCACATTTGGCCAACTGACATCTTTCCCCAATCCCGCGTAGAATTTTCATTTAATTTTTCAAGTCGCTGCTTAATATCTAAATAGCCATCTTCCTGTAAAAGTGATTTCATAGTGGTTTTTTAATCGACCATTAAATGTAGGGAAAAATAATTTGTTGAGTATCTTTAGCAGATGCAGGAAAAGCCAATTTCATTCTCTATAAAAAACTGGTCCGATGGGGATAAGCCTCGGGAGAAATTGGTTCAAAAAGGACGGTCCATATTATCCGATGCTGAACTCATTGCCATTCTCATAGGGTCCGGTAGTAGGTCTGAGAGTGCAGTAGAACTTTCTAAACGTATTTTGGCATCCGTGGACAACAATCTAAACGAATTAGGTAGGCTCTCCATAAAACAACTCATGGCCTTTAAGGGAATTGGAGAGGCAAAGGCGGTAAGTATTGCCGCGGCATTGGAGGTGGGAAGAAGGAGAAGGGGAGCCAATTCCTTGAAAATTGATAAAATTGGAAGCAGCCAAGACGTATTTCATCTGGTGCAGCCCCTTTTGGGCGATTTGGAGCACGAAGAATTTTGGATTTTGTTCCTCAACAATTCCAATAAAGTGTTGCACAAGGCACAGTTGAGCAAGGGAGGAATTACCGGTACGCTAGTAGACGTAAGGCTGATCATGAAACAAACCTTGGAGTTGGGCGCAGTGGCCATAATATTGGCCCATTATGCAAAGTATATTGTTATGTAAAGTATTCTATTGAACTTCGATTTATAGGCTTTTAGCGAACGTAGCACTTGACATAATACTAAACTTAGAACTTTTTGAGCCAATCTATGAGACCTTTGTTCCCTTCCCATATCGGTTTTTCTGGCGATAGATTCTCATATGCCTTTTCCAATGCTATTCTTTTTTGCTTGGTATCCGCCCTTGCATATATTTGTGTTGTTTCTATGGACACGTGACCAAGGATATCCCTGATATAGATCAATTCAACACCAGCTTGTAACATATGCATCGCCTTGGAGTGTCTAAGGGTGTGACAAGACACCTTTTTTGGAAAGGCCGTTCGATTTGTTTTAATCGCTTTATTTACATATTTAGCGAGGATATAAGAAACCCCGGAACGTGTTAATTTTTCTTTTCTACTATTGAAGAAAAGGGGTTGCAGTTGGTTAACGGGATTGTTCAGCTCAAAAATATCAAGATAATTTTTTAAGTGTATGATCTGGGCATCTATCAAAGGTACCACTCTTGTCTTGTTACCTTTTCCCAATATTCTGATGATATGCGGTTTTTCCATTCTTATCATAGAAGGGGTAAGGTTTATTATTTCTGAGACCCGCCCAGCGGTGTCGTACATAAGCGATAGTAGGGCAAGATCTCGAATACCTTTCTTCGTGTTTGTATCGGGCTGTTCTAATATCGATTTGATAGCGCCCGTTGACAGATAAGAAAAAAAGTCGCGTCTAGTCTTTTTTTTATCTATCGATAGAATTTTTTGTGTTTCATGAAAGTTTTGGATGTTGTTATATTTAAGATATCTAAAAAATGATTTCAGAGCGGAAAGGCGTAGATTTCTGGTCGCATTACCACACTTTCGTACTATCTGAAGATGTTCCAGGAAATCGAGGATCAGATCCCTGGTTATGTCCTTGATACGGAGTTTTTCAACATTGAGACCCTTGTAGGATTCCAAAAATTTCAAGAACATTATTATACTTGTGGTGTAGGATGAGGTTGAATTCTTGCTCAGGCCTTTTTGATGGGGTAGGTAATTCGTCAGATATTTTGAAAGGTGTTCTGCAAGGTCGGTTGTGCGCATAATCATTTAATCGTAGGGAATATATCCATATGGTTTATAGTCATTTTATCGATCAGTTCAGGGAACATAACGGCCGTGAGCCTGATGTATGAGTTCGTGGCACCAATTGATTGGTGTCCCAGATAAGTTGAAAGGATAGGGAGTGATGCGTACATGTCAACGCCTTGTCGAGCCATTTGAGCGAGGGATGTAACCGCAAAGGTGTGCCTAAGGTCATGTATTCTGGGGTATCCGTTCGCTGTTGCGCAATTAAGCCCCATTTTGTCAAGACACTGATGAAACCAGTTGTAAATTCCACTTCCGATTCTACCACCGCTATATGTTACGAAAAAACAATCCGATGGGTTCTTGTTCCTTAAAAGTAATGTCCTTTGATGCTTAAACTCTACACATAGTGACCTTAGGGATTCAGAAATTGGAATAAGCCGTTCTTGCCCATTCTTTGAATCTTTGATACGTAAATATCCGTCAACGGTATTCACACTATCCAGCGATAGAGCCCTTGCCTCACTAATACGGATTCCCGTCGAATATAGTAGTCTGAGCAGGAGTGGCATACTGAAGAGGGAAGACTCATGATTTTTGTGCCGTATTCGTAAACGGTCGCAATTATCGAAAAGTTTTCTGATCTCTAATTCGGAGAAGATATATGGAACAAAGTCGCTTTTTGGAAATGGTGGTAGAATAGGTGCGAACGAGCTAAGCTCCAGGTCCGTGAGAAAATTTGAGAGCCTGGCAAGGGTAGCGATCCGTGTGTACCGATAAATTTTCGATTCGTGTGGCCTCACGGCTCCCCAAAGTTCAGCGAATTCTTTAGTAATGCCTGGACCTTTTTGATTCGTCTTCATCGCTAGCTTGTCTATGACCGATAATATAAAGGCTTCGGTTGTCATTTTAAAGCCTGTTTTTCGCCTGAACGCAAGATAACTACTTATATGTTCGCCGTAAACGCTATAGAATCCTTCACTCATAGAAAAACCCTCCTTTCTGGGTATAGAACCGACTTGATATGGCAGGTACTTCCAAGGCGCAAGGGGCCATGGCCTTCATGTCGATACGTAGGTAGTATCTTGACGATTCTTGACTGCCATGCCCGAACACCTCGGTTATTACGTTAATGGACGTTCTGTCCTGTAGCATTCGATAACCAAGACTGTGTCGTAGTGCATGCGGCCCGAATTTTCGGTTTTCCGTTCGTAGTCCCGCTTTTATGATCGCCCTTTGGACGATATGGGTCACCGTATTACTGTTGGTGAACTTCCCGTACGGAGGTCTTGCCAGTAACAGAATATGTTCCCGTTCCTTGGACGGCCCCCTTCCGTTTTGCACATAATCGATAATTGCGTTTCCAACTTCGGATAATAGGGGTAAGATAAGTTCTCGATTATTTTTGATCTGAATGATTTCGATGGTGTTGTTTTCCCAATCTATATTTTGAAATTTTAAGTTAGAGATGTCGGAAGCTCGAAGACCGAGCCGGCAGGCCAGGACTATCGAGAGGTAATTACGCTTGCCCAAAGGTGTGGCCCTATCTACGGAATTTAACAGTTGCCTTATTTCCTCCTCCGTATAGACCGATGATATTTTGGCACGAGACACTATCCTTACACTGGGTATTTTAGTTGTAAGGTCCCTATTATGATGTCCTGTTCGATACAGATATGTCGTAAAGCCCCTTAGTGCTGTTACTGCTAAGGCCATGTTCGTTTTATAGGGACAGTACAGTTGGTTTAGGTATTTCAGCAGGAAAGCTAGGTCGATCTGTTTCACATCGCCGACCTTTTCTATTTTACAATATTCATTTAAATCGGATAGGACCCTTTGGTGACTGTGAAGTGTGCTCCGCGACTTTCCTTTAATGGTGAGCTGTGCTATACATTCGGTTATTTTCTCTCCGATCGGACCTTCGAAGTCCAAAGGATATTTATAGTGGGCCTTTCGGTAGTTTATTCTTTTGGTAAGACAGTACTCATCGAGCATTCTTACCGCTGTGAAATAGTCATGATGTCTCCTCTCCAATTCTCCTTTTTTCCTCCCATTGAATTTTTTTTCAAGAAATTTTTTACCAACGGCCCCATTATAGGTCTCTATTTTATTGGCGTACATGAATTCTTGTATTAGCTTCCATTTTCGCTCATATTCACAAATCGTTTTTAGGGCATAATCCAAGTGGTTCTCTAAATAATCCGCAGCGTCTCTTTTTAATTCGATAAATTCTAAAAGATGATTTTTCAAGGTTGTTTGGATTTGTGGTTTAGTTGCTGAATCAGTCCGTCTTTTGATGGTTAAACATTTTGCTGAAATTCTAATTTTATTTTGAAACAAATCGTATATTTCTATTCGTGCCAAATAGTTGATAGAGTTTGAGACTGTTAATTATTTTAACTAAATATCAATCTAAGTTATATTTTAAGCTAAAAAGCAGTATTATACGGCATTATATGGACTGATTACATAATCCAATCTTATTTATACCTAATGTATATATAATTATGACAAATGATGAGAATTTTGGAAAAAAGCTGAAAGAACTGAGATTGGAAAAATCTCTAACTCAAGAGCATCTGGCCAAACTCTGTGGAATTAACCAGGCTCAGGTTGCTAGGTACGAAAAGGGTCATAATATGCCGACAAAACGAACTATAAACCAAATAGCCAAAGGACTGGATGTTTCCATAGAATATTTCTCGAATGGATTCATGGTTCCCAACGCTTCGCTCGATGCGGATTATGAAAAACTTAGAGACTCCATTAGCGACCCCGAGGATAAATTGGTGCTAAGTAAGATATTGAGAAGTCTTTATCTTACCGTCGAAACCAAAAGGGTTTACCATGGCGCGGTAAAAAATTGATTTAAACTTTGACTCGTCAGAAGTAGTTAAGCAATAATGGTGTATTGTAAGGAAGTAGAGTATAGATTTGTATAAAATATATTTGAATCAAAAGATTAATAAATGAAAAAAGGAGCTTAAGCAAAATATAATTACGAAAGCATTCGCTTTTGATTTGGTTTCGACAAAATCGCCAGTTTTACAAGAAAATAGCCACGATCAAGACTTATGCCCACGCTTCGGCGTGGGCTGTTCTTGTTTGGCTATAGGGTGTCTGGCGATGCCTTCGAAACCTTCAGGTTCGGTTCCACGCTTTTTTTATGAAAAAAAAACAGAATAACCTACAGGATAGTGAGCTCGCAATGCGTTTAGAAAACGCAGTGGACGGTAAATTATGGGAAAAGTTCAATTTGGGTGAGAATAGGTTCCTTTTAAAAATTTTGGAATCGGAAAGTCTTAAAATCGATTTTGAAAAATTGAACAACCCTATTTTCAAGCAGAAGAAACAGCTGCTGAACCGTTTTGTTGAATTAGGTCTTATACACGGAAATGAAAACCCGGATGGGTCGACTTACAAGTTTATGTTTTCTAAGAGACTTGAAGCAAACGTCAAAGGGTATATCGCTAAATTTAGCAGGATTTTACCACAAGAGGTTACAAGGGACTGGTCGCGCATTAGCTTTGAACTATTTCGAAACCCAAGATGGATGGAGAAGGATACCCCTCTGCACAGCGGAACGGTAACCTTTAAACAGGATGTTTTGATAAAGGCTGGAACCAAATGTCTCTATGGCGTCTGGACAAGGAAGAACAATAATCTATGGCTATCCATAACGCCCGTTTCCGATATTATCTTATCGCGTAACCAGCGTGTCGATGATGAACCGGAAGCGATTAAAACTATATTGAACAAGTTCCTGAGAGGTCAGTAAGACCTATTCTACTAGCTGGTTCTAAAAGGTTTAATGTCCGCTCTTAAAACATTGATTCATGCTATAATCAAATGTCTCGCGATTCAGAATATTAGAAAGGACCACAACTTTTTTACAAGTCTCTTTTTGTATTCTTGTGGATATTTTAATTTTGAGTGTTCATGATTTCTTTTCTTAGCAAATTTATCAGTCCTGGGATAATCGTATTTTCTCTTAAGATAGGAATCAGGAGATAGTGGTAATCCATGTTATTTTCAACGGTAACGTTCGCGATATACCTTGGTTTTTTTCATCTTCGATTCTTTTCTTCTAATTGGTTTTTTTCAGGAACATAAGCTGTTTTTTAATTTGTGGGCCTATAATCGCGCTCTGTTTTTTTCAATTATGTGAGTTCCAAAAGAGGATGCAACTTTCCAGAACTGAATGCAACTATTCCAGAACTAAATGCAACTGATTTTTAATGAACAAGATATTTTTATGACATATGAAACTGATTTTCAGTATTATATGTATTTTATTAGAAATTGGGAACTCTAATATTTATATATTACGGGTAAAATATAAACAAACGCATTCCGGTAGGTTTAGCCAATTCTTGTACCCCATTTAAAAAAATGAAAATTTCAGAAAGAACAATTAGGTTTTTAGGAAAAGCTCTTTGCGGTGACACCGGAATAATTCCTTATAAAACAGGTCCTCAACTTGTTGACTCTTCTGTCGGTTATGGAGCCAATGACCAATACGGGGAAGGATTCCCCACTCGATGGAGGTATACCGAAGAAAAACTTAGTGAATAGTATGGCACAAAGTTCTTAAGAGCGATGATTGAGAATTCTCTTGACGCAAGGGATTTTATGGAATCACAGTCAAGTTTGGATGAAGCAATAGATTCTATAAATCCGTTACTTAGTTTTGATGGTTTTAAATTAAGGAAAGTAGGTCAGTTTTATAAAATTACGGACTCAAAAGGAATAATTGTTGAGCCCGATACGGTAAAAGGAGTAGACCACGATTTTATCCAAGAACAATTACGGAAATGTAACGATAAAATAGAACAAAACGATTTTAACGGTGCCATTACAAATGCAAGAAGTCTTGCAGAAGCTGTAATGATTGAAATAATCGAAGAACACGAAGGGAAAGAAATCAAAAATGACGGGAAAATTGACAACCTATATAAACAAGTAAAGAAAATGTTAAATTTGACAATCGACCCGAAAACTATTCCAAAGACAGTTCGACATATTTTATCTGGTTTGGATTCCATCGTCGGCGGACTAGCTGGATTAAGTAATAATTCGGGAGACAGACATGCTAATAAATTTAATACTGAAAAACATCATGCAAGGTTAGCTGTAAATGCAACTATGACTATGTTGGACTTCCTATTGGAAAGTAAACAATAACAAACAAAAAAAACTAAGTATAGCACAATCTACAATAGAGCATTATTTTCAAATACAAACGGCGATGCGCATAAATATTTAATAATATATTTATAGAATATTTGATATTAAAATGTAATGCAGAACATTATGAAACTTATTATTGCCGGTGGGCGTGATTTCAACGATTATGATTTGATTAGGAATGAAGCTGATAAATTTATTTCTGAATTAGATCCTGCCTCAGTAATTATCGTTTCAGGTGGGGCCAAAGGGGTTGACGCTCTAGGAGAAAAATACGCTCGGGCCAATAATTTCAAAATTGAAATATTTAAAGCAGACTGGTCCAAATTTGGAAGAGCTGCCGGACCAAAGAGAAATGAATTGATGGCCCAATCCGCTTCACATTTACTTGCCTTTTGGAATGGTAAAAGCAAGGGTACAAAATCAATGATTTCTTTGGCTAAAAGAGAAAAGCTGATAGTGCGAACATGTCCGATATGATTGAAAGTTTACAGCTGGTTTGAAAGTTCAATTAATGCGTTTTAGGTTTATTTGAATTATTGGAGTTTTCACATAGTTCCAAAAAAGGTTCTTTTTACGGAACTGTAAGCATAGTAAAGCTTTGCAACACAGTTGCATGAATTTCTTGTTATCTTTGCATAGTGAAATCAATTGCAATCATATTATCGCTATATTTTTTGGCTCTCAATTTCATTCCGTGTAATGATGGGGAGATGTCAAGTGATGATGCGAATATCGAAAATGTAATCGGCATGGACGGAAACCATGACCATGGGGCAGCCGACATGTGTTCCCCATTCTGCAATTGCCATTGCTGCCATATCCATACCATCGAATCCAACATTATTTCGTTCGAGCCTTTGATTCTTATGAATTTCAAGGAAGAATTTGCCCATTTCGATAGTCTTGGCAAAGACATTTCACACTCTCTTCTGCAGCCCCCACGGGCGTAATTCAGTTTTTTTATGGGATAGCTATATCCTGTTTTGATATATCCCATTATTGGGTATGTCAATATTGTGCTTTGCGTTTTATTCAATGTACATAAAGCGATTTTAAACTGAATTAACACCCTTATTTATGATTAACAAAATCATTGATTTTTCAATCAATAACAAATTTATTATTGGGCTACTCACACTTGCATTAATAGGTGCCGGTATTTATAGTATGACCCAAGTTCCCATTGATGCAGTACCCGATATTACAAATAATCAAGTACAAGTTATCACGCAATCGCCCAATCTGGGGACAGAAGATATTGAGCAATTCGTAACCTATCCAGTAGAGGTAGCAATGAGCAATCTGCCCAACGTTAAGGAAATCCGTTCGATTTCCCGTTTTGGGCTTTCTGTTGTAACCATTGTATTTGACGATGATGTAGGAACGTATCTGCCCAGACAACTCGTTGCCGAAAAACTAACAGAAGTACAGGAACAAATACCAATGGGGTTTGGCAAACCTTCTATGGGACCTATCTCAACAGGATTGGGCGAAATTTATCAATACACTCTTGAAGTCGATGAAGAACACCAAGGCGAATATTCTGCCACAGAACTGCGAACGATTCAAGACTGGATTGTCCGTAGGCAGATGGCTATGGTTACAGGTGTAGTCGAAGTAAATGCCTTTGGCGGTAATAAGAAACAGTATGAAGTATCTGTTGACCCTGACGAACTTCGCGCCATTGGTATCACGATTTCAGATGTATTTTCCGCATTGGAAAACAACAACCAGAATACAGGCGGTGCCTATATCGAACGTAACCATCAAGCCAATTTCATCCGTGGCGAAGGTTTGGCAAGAACCGTTTCGAATATAGAAAATATGGTTGTTAAGACGGTCAACGGTATTCCCATTAAAATAAAGGATGTAGGAACAGTTAATATGGGAAGTGCCGTGCGCTATGGTGCGCTTACCAAGGATGGAAAAGGCGAAGCTGTAGGCGGAATGATTTTAATGCTCAAAGGGGCTAATTCCAACGAAGTAATAAAAAATGTTACGCAAAGGATGGAACAGATTCAGCAATCACTTCCAGATGGGGTAAGTATTAAACCATTCCTTGACCGTAGCGAATTGATTGCGGAAACCACGGGAACAGTAACGGGAAACCTTTTGGAAGGTGGTCTTATTGTAATCTTTGTCTTGGTATTGCTTTTGGGTAATTGGCGTGGCGGTTTAATCGTTGCATCCACCATTCCCCTTTCGTTATTGTTCGCTTTTATATTGATGTACGTTTTTGACGTATGGGCTAACCTAATGAGTTTGGGGGCAATTGATTTTGGTATCATCGTAGATGGTGCGGTTATCATTGTGGAAAGTACCGTTTTCTTAATGTACTCGTATGTAGTGAAAAAGAAAGCTGTAAGTTCTGAAACGCGGGATGAAATCGCAGCGAAGTCATCAAAAAAGATGATGAATGCCGCCTTCTTCGGTCAGCTCATCATTTTAATTGTATTCCTTCCTATTCTCGCTCTTGAAGGTGTTGAGGGCAAGATGTTCCAGCCTATGGCGCTGACCTTCATCTTTGCGATGATTGGGGCAATGTTACTTTGTCTAACCTACGTGCCTATGATTTCGGCTCTTTTCTTAAGACCGCCAAAATCAGAAAAACAGTCTTATGGTGATAAGTTCGTGCATTGGGTAGAGCGAAAGTATGAGCCACTACTTACTAAATCACTCGTCAAAGGGAAAGTGATTATAGGCATTGCCGTTGCACTTTTTTTAGTTGCCATTTTTGCCTTTACCAGAATGGGTGGCGAGTTCATACCACAATTAGACGAAGGCGATATTGCTTTCCACGCCATATTAAAGCCCGGTAGTTCTCTTACAGAAACCATTGAGACCACAACTAAAATCGAGCGTATCGTAAAAGCGGAATTTCCAGAAGTGGAAACTATCATAAGCCGTATCGGTGTGGCCGATGTGCCTACCGACCCGATGCCGATGGATATTGCCGATGTATTCGTTATTCTTAAACCAAGCGACGAGTGGACATCCGCTGAGAGCAAGGATGAACTGTTGGAAAAAATGAAGGATGCCATTAGCATAGTTCCCGGTGTCAATTTCGAGTTTACGCAACCAATAGAAATGCGATTCAACGAATTGCTTACAGGTGTGCGTGAGGATGTTGCCATCAAATTGTTCGGGGAAGATTTGGATGTTCTCGCAAGTAAGGCCGAGGAAATGGGCAAAATTATAGCGACCGTTCCTGGCGTTGCAGATATGAAAGTAGAGGCTACCGATGGCCTTCCGCAAATTACGGTTAACTATAATCGTAACAAGCTTGCACAATACGGTCTTGAAATCAACCAACTTAATAGTGTGTTACAGGCCGCCTTTGCAGGTGGAAAAGCAGGTGTTATTTTTGAGGGCGAAAAGCGGTTTGAATTGGTCGTTCGCCTACAAAAAGAAAACCGGGAAAGCATTGCCGATATCCAAAACCTGTTCATCAACCTTCCCAATGGTTCGCAAATCCCGCTGCGGGAAATCGCGAACGTGAGCTACGAACCCGGTCCTATGCAAATAAGCCGTGATAATACAAATCGTAGAACATACGTGGGCATTAATATACGTGACCGTGATGTCAAATCTGTTGTTGAAGAAATTCAAGCAAAATTGGACGCCCAACTCGACCTGCCCCCAGGGTACTATATCCGCTATGGCGGTGCATTCGAGAATCTTGAACGTGCAAGTAACCGGTTGCAAACGGTTGTCCCCATTGCCTTAATACTAATTTTTATCTTGATTTATTTCGCGCTAAAATCCTTTCCGCAGACCTTAATGATTTATTTGGCCATACCAATGGCGACCATAGGTGGCGTGTTCGCCCTATGGCTAAGGGATATGCCTTTCAGCATTTCCGCTGGGGTAGGTTTTATTGTGCTCTTCGGGGTAGCGGTATTGAATGGATTGGTAATGATAAGCGGATTGAACGAACTGAAGGAAGAAGGCGTTACCGACTTAAGAAAGCGAATTATAGAAGGTACCAAACGTAGAATTCGTCCTATTATGCTAACGGCCTTGACCGATATTTTAGGGTTTCTTCCAATGGCCATATCAGCATCGGCAGGGGCTGAAGTACAGCGACCATTAGCTACCGTTGTCATTGGTGGATTGCTAACTTCGACGCTCTTGACACTTTTTATCCTTCCTATTTTTTATCAATGGGTCGAGAAACGTTCGGAACGTAAGATGAAATTCAATCCAAAATTCGTTACTGCAACTGCGATAATCTGTTTGCTGTTTACATCTACTTTCGTTAAGGCACAAGAAGTTACTCAGAATAATTCCCTGCCAATTATATCATTAGAAAAAGCGGTAGAAGTTTCTAAGGAAAACTATCCGCTATTGAAAACTAAACAGTTGGAAATTCAAAGACAGACTGTGCTAAAGGGTACAGCTTACGATTTTGGAAATACCCAAGTGTTTACAGGTGGCGAGGAAATTTCGGATAGTCAGGGTATTTACACTTTGTTTGGTTTAGGGCAACAGAATATCAATCTATTCGGTATCGGTGCTAAAAAGCGTTTGCAAAAGCAGCGTATCGCTTTGGCGGAAACTGCTCTCGACCTCTCTGAACTTCAAGTAGAACAAGAAGTTAAAAAGGCGTGGTCGCAAGCCTATCAGCAAAGAAAGAAATTTGAACTGTACCGTGAACTGGATTCCATCTATTCACGATTTGAAAAGGCCATTCAACTCAACTTTGAGGTAGAAGCTATATCAAGACTGGAATATTCATCGGCCACAAACCAAGCCTTGCAAATCAGTAACAAATTGCAACAGGAAGAAAGCGATTATGCTATTGCCCTGCAAAAATTGAATCTTTGGTTGGTATCGGACACGTATTATTCCGTTCCAGAAACATTAGAGGGAAGCGAGGTTAGCGTATTGGGAATGGACACCGATTTAGACAAGCATCCTGAACTACAACTTTCGCAAAAGCGCATTTCTGAAGCAGAAGCCAATTATGACGCTGAACGTTCCGATTTGATGCCCAATTTCAACCTACAGGGCGGACTTCAAAGAGTGAACGGCAGTAACGGGTTTTACAGCTATCAGGCCGGTATTTCTATTCCTCTTTTTTCAAGTTCGGAACGTAGTCAAGCAAAGGCAGCTAAAATAGATGGCGAAATCGCAAAGGCAAATGCGGATTTTACCCAGCTTCAACTGCAATCCGAATATCAGCAGGCAATACAGGCCTATCAAAAATGGGAAGACTCTTGGCATTTTTATAGGGACAAAGCTTTACCACTTGCTCAGGAACAACGCAAGGGGGCATTGCTCGCCTACAAAGAAGGTGCGGTGGATTACGCAGCATTCACACAAATTATAAGGGATGCTATAAACACCGAAATGGATGCGCTGGACGCTCTTGACAGTTATTTAAAATCAGTTTTTGAACTACAATATTTCAAACAATAAAAATGAAAAATCTATCTAAATATACAGCTATCGGATTATTGGTAATGCTTTTGGGCTTAACGGCTTGTGGCGATTCTAAATCCGAGACAGCCGAGAATAAAGGGGAAAATTCCGAAACAGAAGAAGCGCATTCTGAAGACGAAGCTGAAGAAGTAATGCTAACGGCAAAACAGTTCGACGCGCTACAAATGAAAATCGATACCCTGCAAATGCGAAATATGAGTGGGTACGTAGAAGCGAACGGTCAACTGGAAGTTCCGCCACAAAACGAAGCAACTATCACTTCGGTCATAGGCGCAAATGTGGTTTCAATTGAGGTCATCGAGGGCGATAAGGTCAATAAAGGCCAAACGGTGGCTTACCTCTCACATCCCAATATCATTCAAAAACAGACCGATTACTTGAATGCGTATAGCAACAGCCAATATCTTAAAAAGGAATTCGAAAGACAAAAAACCTTATATGATGCTGGTGTAGGTAGCGGCGCCAATTTTCAAAAAGCGGAAGCGCAATATGAGGCATCCCGAAGTATGGCAAACGGTTTAGAAGCACAGCTGCAACAATTAAATGTTAGTGCTTCAGGCGTTAGGAAAGGGACTATTTATCAGCGTGTGGCCTTGCGTAGCCCCATAGAAGGATACGTTCAAAAAGTAGAAGTTAAAACTGGGCAATACGTAGAACCGCAGACCGACCTTATGGAAGTTGTGGACACCCACCACGTTCACGCAGATCTGATGGTCTTTGAACAGGATGTGTATAAGGTCAAAAAAGGTCAGACGGTTACCTTCAATGTACAATCCAATAAGGGCCAGGAACTGACCGCAGAAATCTATTCCGTGGGAAAAACTTTTGAGCAAAATCCCAAAGCATTGCACGTACACGCCGAAATCGAGAACAAACAGGGAAATTTGATACCCGGAATGTACATTCAGGGTCGCATTCAAACTGAAAATACCAAGACAAGGGCAATCCCCGAAAGCGCAATAGCTTCGGACGGGAACAGGTCGTACGTTTTTACGGCTAAAAAAGAAGGCGATGCTTGGTCGTTCACACCTATTGAGATTACAAAGGGCACGCACGATGGGGAATGGATTGCCATCGATTTTTTAACTGAACAAGAACCTAACACGCAGTATGCCTATAACAACGCCTACTATTTAATGGCAGAAATGAAAAAAGGCGAAGCAGAACATAGTCATTAAGGATATGGATACAACGAGAAAACAAAATTTAAAGGAAGCAAGAACACTTCAAATCTGGAATGTCATTTATGACATAATAGAAGTGGTGGTATCACTCATAGCAGGATTCACGGCAAATAGCTCGGCCTTGATCGGATGGGGACTTGACAGTACCATCGAGGTTATAAGCGCAGGAACTTTGGGCTGGCGATTGCACGGCGAAATTAAAGGTATTGACGAAAGGCGCGTAGAGAAAAGAAAAATGATAACGCTTTACGTGATATCGATATCCTTTGCCCTCATCTGTGCATTCATTTCCTATGATTCCGTATCCAAGTTAATTAGTAAGGAAACGGCCTCTTGGTCCACAATAGGCATTTCGATACTGGTAGTGTCATTGGCAGTAAACCCAATTTTGATTTATTACAAAAAGAAATACGGGAAGCGGCTTGATAGTCCTGCTCTTATGGCAGATGCCAAGGATACGTTTATCTGTCTATATCAAACCGTGGTAGTTCTTTTGGGTCTACTGCTCGTAAAATGGTTAGGCTGGTGGTGGGCAGACCCCATTGCAGCTCTATTGATAGTGCCCTACGCGGCAAAAGAGGGATGGGAAGCCTTTACCAAAGCAAAAAACATCAAAAAGAATCTCGATAAATAATGAAAGAAATAGAACAAAGATTGAACGAAAATGATGTTCGCCCTACGGCAATGCGCATCTTGATTTATAAATATATGGCCGAAAAGGAAATTGCGGTCGCTCTTACGGATATTGAGAACGCTTTCGCGAAAGCTGACAGAACTACACTATACCGAACCCTGAAAACCTTTGAAGAAAAAGGTATTGTGCACCAGATAGACGACGGCACTAATATTTCAAAATACGCCTTGTGTGCACCTGGCTGTAATTGTGAACTCGAACAGGATCTGCACCTTCATTTTCATTGCGACAACTGTGATGAGACGGTATGCCTTACGGAACACAAAATCCCACATATCAACCTTCCCGATGGATACATTGCTGAAGATGCGAATTTGGTCTTGAAAGGTATTTGTGAGAAATGCAGCGGTCAATAAATGCACTTCCGTTGCACTCGTTCAATTAGTATATTGATAGCCTAAAATAAAAAAAATGATACAGATAATAGACACCAAAAAAGAAAACCTGATTGCCGCAAAATTATCAGGAAAGCTCGATAAGGAAAATCTGGATTTGGTACATAAGCACATCCACGATATCATCGAAAAAGGATTGAAAGTAGATTTCTATTTTGAAATGGAAAACTTTGAAGGATACACCATAAAAGGCTTTTGGGAAGATATCAAAGTAGATTCTGCCCATATCTCAGATTATGGTAAAATGGCTTTTGTCGGCGAAAAGAACTGGCAGGAATGGGCTGCCAAAGCAACGGATTTTTTCACAACCTCGGAAGTTAGATACTTTAAATTAGAGAATAAGGAACAAGCAAAAATTTGGATCAGAGCGTAATATGAAAAAGAAAAAAGTAAATCTACGGGATATCGACACCCAAGAACATTCGGGCGAGCATTCGCACGATGATGGTCATAACCACAGTAGTCCAGAACAGCTATCAAATTTCAAAACCTATCTACCAGCTATTTTCAGCTTTGTAATGCTGATAGTTGGAATTACTATAGATTATTTGGATGCTTTTCCACTCTTTGAGGGTTGGATTCGTATTGTCTGGTACACGGTTGCATATATCCCTGTGGGATTCCCCGTCATAAAGGAAGGTTGGAACAGTATCAAGAATGGCGACTTCTTTACTGAATTTTTATTGATGTCCATTGCAACTTTGGGGGCTTTTGCCATAGGCGAATATCCCGAAGGCGTGGCCGTAATGTTGTTCTATGCAGTTGGCGAGCTGTTTCAGAATGCTGCCGTTAACCGTGCTAAAAGAAATATAAAAGCATTGTTGGACGTGCGCCCTAATGAAGCTTTGGTCTATCGAGATAATGATTTCATTTCGGTCAATCCAGAAACCGTACAGATAGGCGAAAAGATCCAAGTGCGCGTGGGCGAAAAAGTGCCTCTCGATGGTATTCTGCTTTCAGATAAAGGTTCATTTAATACCGCAGCTCTAACGGGCGAAAGCAAACCCGATACTATTGCCAAAGGCGATAATGTATTTGCTGGAAGTATAAATTTAGATGGTGTTATTGAAGTTGAAACTACAAAGGAATTCAAGGATAGTTCTATTGCACGTATTCTTGATATGGTACAGAATGCGACCGCAAGAAAATCAAAAACAGAATTATTTATAAGGAAGTTCGCAAGGATTTATACGCCTATCGTTGTATTTCTTGCTATCGGTCTGACATTCTTGCCTTACTTTTTTGTTGATGATTATGTTTTTAGGGATTGGCTGTATAGAGCTTTGATATTTCTTGTGATTTCCTGTCCCTGCGCTTTGGTCATTTCCATTCCTCTTGGCTATTTCGGTGGTCTGGGTGCGGCATCGCGTAACGGTATTCTGTTCAAAGGTGCATCCTTCTTGGATGCAATGACCAAAGTAACAACGGTGGTAATGGACAAAACGGGAACCGTGACCAAAGGTGTTTTTAAGATCAAGGAAGTCGTAAATACTCCCGATTTCTCGGAAGCGGAATTTATGCAATACTTGATGGCAATGGAAGAACAATCCACCCATCCCATAGCTAAAGCCATATTAGAATATAAAGCCGAAGGCACAGATTTCGAAGCTTCGAATGTTTCTGAAGTGGCCGGAAAAGGTTTGAAAGGAACGGTCAACGGAAAAACTGTTCTAGTAGGAAACAAAACGTTGATGGACTCAAATAGCATCGAAGTACCATCTGCAACCAATGACATTGTGGAATCAATCGTAATGGTTGCTATCGACGGAAAATTTGCGGGCTACGTTACCATTGCGGACGAACTGAAGGAAGATGCGTACCAAGCCATAAAACAGATCAGGGATTCCGGGATTTCCAAAATTATTATGCTTTCGGGCGATAAGGATTCCATTACCCAACAGGTCGCAAAGGAATTGGGAATAGATTGGGCCAAAGGTGGATTATTACCGGAAGATAAACTCAACGAGGTCGAAGAGCTCAAAAAGCAGCCCGATACCAAAGTAGCTTTCATAGGCGACGGTATCAACGATGCACCGGTATTGGCAGCAAGTGATGTAGGTATAGCAATGGGCGGTTTGGGCAGCGATGTCGCCATTGAGACGGCGGATGTAATCATCCAGACCGACCAACCGAGCAAGATTGCTAGAGCGATTAAAATCGGTCGCTCTACCAGAAAAATCGTTTGGCAGAATATTGGTCTTGCATTCGGTGTGAAAATCATAGTACTCATTCTTGGCGCTGGTGGACTTGCCACGATGTGGGAAGCCGTTTTTGCCGATGTGGGTGTGGCATTACTTGCAATTCTCAACGCGGTGCGATTGCAGAAGATGAAGTGGGGGTAGAACCGGAAGCGGCTTAAACTTTTGTGAAGCCTAATTACAACAACTTGAACCTTCTTGGATTGGTGGGCAAGCAACAGTTCCAAATGAACAATAAACACAGCAATCGCCTTCTTTCGGTTTTAGTAAAGTTTTACAATTTTCGCATTCATAGAAGAATTGGCATGCCGTTGTGGGCATTTCCTCTTTTGCTTTATGACCGCACTTTGGGCAGGTAATCGTGGATGCTAACTGTACTTCCATTACTTGATTATTTTGTATCCTGTACTTAGGATGGCAGTTTCTATTTTCTGCAACTCAACTTTGGTTTCATCGTACTTAACGATCGTATTAGCTGCCTCATAATCTGCCTTAACATTGAGTATTCCATCAAGTTTGTTGACTTCACTTTCGATATGTGCTTCGCAACCCGTACAGGTCATACCTTCAATGGTTACTCTGATTTCTTTAACGTTTGATTGCTCCACGTAAACGATTTGCTTACTTGCATCTGGACTGGAATAAAAAATATGTGAGTAGGATGGAAACGCCAGCATGGCTCCGGCGAATAGTGTTATCAAAAACAAAAAACCTTTGGAGTTGATAAAATTCGATTTTTCATCTTCGCATTCACAATCAATCTCAGCTTGGGTTTTTGGTTTGAACTTTTGGCCCCAGGCAAAGGCTAGGACTAAAACCGTAAAGCCTATTAAATAAGGTCTAAAAGGTTCTATCCATGAAAAGGTAGAGGCCAAACCGGTAGTTCCTGCCAGTACTGCGAGTACGGGTGTAATACAACATATAGATGCAGCAAGGGCAGTTAGAACTGACGTTCCGATTAATTTTTTATTTCCAATCATAACACTATACGTTCCTTTTTCAATAAATTGAGAATGGGGCTCAATGTCGCCATTTTGTCCTTGTTGAGCGCATAAAAAATGGTCTGAGCTTCTTTTGTGGCATAGATTAAATCTCTATCCTTTAGTTTTCTTAGGTGTTGTGAAATTGCCGATACATTCATTTCCAGTATATCGCTTAAATCACAAACACAGAGTCTTTCTTCTCTTTGTAGCAAAAAGAGAATTTGAAGCCGGACCTTGTTTCCTGCCAAGTTTAGAACTTCGGAAACAAAACTCAATGGATTATCCATTTTCTCAATTGAAGCCCGACAGTCCATTATCTGTTTTGCGTCTGCTTCCAATCTTATGCAAATTTGCTTTCCCATAAAACAAAGATATGTATTTTAGCAATTGCTTAAATACAAGAATGCGTTAAATTAGTAGTCCTATAAATCGACCGTTTTATGGGACGTTTTTTGCGTCACCCAAAATCTTTTACCGGAGTGTCCCATTCTTGGTCTTTTTTAGTAGTTTCGTTAAATAACCTTTTAAGGGACACTATTATGATTTTTGGATATGCAAGAGTTTCCACTAAGGATCAAAAGCTAAAAGCTCAAAAAGACCTTTTAAAAAAAGCTGGGTGTGAGCAGATTTATTCTGATATAGCAAGTGGGGTTCGAGAAGATCGATCTGGTCTAAAGGAAATGTTGAAATATCTTCGTAAAGGGGATACGGTAATTACCTATAAGAATGACCGTATGTTCAGATCATTGAAGAACATGATTCAACTTATCGATGAATTCAACGAAAAGGAAGTTCATTTTAAAAGTCTTAGTGAACCAGAATTCGACACCACTACGGCGAATGGGAAGTTTCTACTTCAAATTTTTGCGTCGGTTGCAGAATTTGAAAGAAATCTTATCTCTGAACGAACCAAAATGGGGTTGGCCAATGCTCGAAAAAGAAATAAATTACTTGGAAGACCGAAAGGAACTAAAAAAGATACACTAGAAAAATATCAATATGCTAGACATCTTCATGAAAATATGAACCTTCCGATCCGTAAGGCTTGTGAACAGGCTAACATTAGTAAGAGTACTTTTTATAGGGTCGAAAGCAGTATTGAAAATAAATCCGTCAAAGGTAAAATATAAAAAAAGTCTAATTTAAGACACTTTACAAAAAGCGGATTTTGTAAAGAGTGCGCTTTTTCTAAGGTATATTATATGGAATTCAACTGCCATTCTGAAACCAAAGCCAAAAGGCATAATGTAGAGAGTTTTGTATTTAAAATTAAATATCAAACTTTTGGCATAACCGAAAGTAATTACCAAATAGAATTATAGTAACTTTTGACTATATACAATTGTAACCACAATTTTGGACGTGATTTAACAATCCTACTCATACAAATTGAAAATTAATATTTATTTGATTTTAACTGTAAATAGAGATAAATGGAACTGCACTTCTGAAAACCTTTTTTACTAGGCCGTATACCGCACAGGATAAAGGAACCGTGAAAATGGAATAGGGGTTATGAGGAGATTCTTACCTAAAAAAGCAGATTTACGAGAATTGTCGATGGAAAGAATAAAAGATGTAGAAAGATTGCTAGATTATAGCCCCATTAGAAAGTTTAATTATAAAAACCTTATTGAATTCCTAAAAAGTAAGTTTGTTGCACTTACGGGTTGAACTCGGCAATATATTAATTCTTAATTCGCATCTTTTTAAATTTAAAAAGCATCTAATGAATCGTAATAAAAAACAAAAATATATTAATACGAACAAAATTTAAAATGATAAATTAACTAAATTTGACTTAATCGCCACTTGTGCAGTATAAAACGATGCAAATGACACCTAAAAAGCAACTAAACAGAATAAGGGTAGTGCTTGCGGAAAAAGACCGAACCAATAAATGGCTTGCGGAAAAAGTAGACAAGAACAGAACTACCGTTTCGAGATGGTGCACCAATGATATGCAACCTTCTATCGAAACATTAATTGAGATTGCAGAGGTCTTAAATATAGATGTCAGAGAACTTTTAAATTCAACCAAGTGATATGTCGGACAGAAATTCTTTAATATTAACCCAGTATAGAGAAGATAGCCAATACAATGACTTCATTGGTAAATTCTATCATTTTCCGGCAACTGAAAAGAAAAACTACCTCAATCAATTTGCTAATCTGCCAATTGAGATAATATACTATGAACCAGATAAAAAGGGTGCTGGTGTATTTTATGGATATGGAAAAATCACAAAACAGCCATTTGAAGATAAGAGAGAACCTAATCATTATTTCGTAGAAATATCAGATTATCAGCCATTTGCTAAACCTGTCAATTTTAAAAATGAGAATGGAGAAGTACTGGAAAAACTTCATAATACTGCTTTTTATAACTATAATAATGCTGTTCGAAGAATTACACCCAAATTCTTAGATGAACTATGTCTTGACGGTGGAATTATCTTAAACTTTAAGGCGGACGCACATCTCGTTCAAGTTCTCGGAGAACAGCTAATTGCTTCTGAAAGAGTTGGTATTTTAGAGTTAGTAAAAAATGCTTTTGATGCAGGGGCGTCATTCTGCAATGTTATTATTGAAAAAGTTCCAGGCTTAACCGAAATTTCAGAGAGTTTATATCAATTTAATGAATTTGATGGTCCAGTAATTGTAATAGAAGATGATGGATCGGGAATGACTAAAGAACAGATTGAATTAGGTTGGTTAAGACCCGCCTCGACCATTAAAACAAATGTAAAACAACGACTAAAAGCAGAGAAAGAGATTGCAATTAAAAAAGGGCAACTTGAAACCTTTGAAAGTTTTGTTAAACTTTTAAAAGCTGAGCACAAAGGAAGAATCCCCCTTGGTGAAAAAGGCGTAGGACGTTTTGCAACCCACAGACTGGGCTCAAAACTAATTCTTAAATCCAAAATTACCGAAAATGACTATGAATATATTCTAAAAATCAACTGGGACGACTTTATCTCCCAAAATGATGCTCCAATGGATTTAGATTCAGTTGGGTTGTCTTTAACACGCCAACCTGTTTCCAGAGACTACGGATCAAAAAACTCAGGAACACAATTAATTATTTATGGAGGAAGAGAAGGACTGGAATTAACTGAAGAAGAGATTAATGAAATAAATAATACCATTCTAAAATTAAATAGCCCTAACCCACCGCCTACTGTAAAAGTTCAGGACTTTAGGGCGATTTTCAATTGCGTTCAAGTAAAAAATTTAAATACAACATCATCTTATAGCAGAGACGACCAAGTATTTAGAATTTACGGAATCGTTGATGAAAATGGAATTTTTGAATATGATTACACTTTTAGCCCACCTTATAGTGATAAAATACCATTAAGTGGGTTTGAAAGGCTAAATGAATCAATTGATATAAAAAAACATAATAAGAAATACTTCCTTAAAGAGACTGACGGCAGAAGGCTTTGGAAAGTGCCTAAATGTGGCCCATTTTATATCCATATAGATGTTTGGTATAGGGATAGACCATGGATTGAGAAAAACGATAGCGATTTCTTAGAATATTTAAAAGAATACGGGGGGCTTTCCATCTATCGTGATGGTATAAACGTATATCCAGCCGAGTGGGGGGCAAAGTACGACTGGTTGGGATTGCGGCAAAGACAGATATCACAAGCAAAAAGAATGTCTTATTATCATATGATAGGAAATCTAGAAATCGAGCAGTCTAATAACATTTCTCTGGTTGATAAGACGAATCGAGAGGGTATGATACAGAATATCGCTTTCAGAGATTTAACTGAGTTAACTAAGGCTGTTGTGCATTATGTCGAAATTGACTACATAGGCAAACGTGATGAATTAAAAAAATTAACTGGTGGTTTGACTGGAGAGCCAAGAGTTATAAAACAGTTCTCGCAACAGTCTTCTAAGATTGTGGCTAACATTCATGATAAATATGATATTGTATCAGATCCATATCTATTGCTCGAAGAACTTGGGGATATAAGTGAAAGAAAAAAGAAACTAATCGATCTTGCAAAATCATCCAAAAATCTTCAAAAGAACCTTGATCTAATGACAGAAGTTCAGGATATGCTTACCGAGCAAGCGGGTTTTGGTTTGGGAATTGCTGTAGCCCTTCACGAAATCAATAAGGTGACTTCTAACTTCTACTATGGAATTTTAGAGGTCATTAAAAAAGGTCAATTCGACAAAGTGAAATTGGAAGATTTGAAAAACACCTCGGCTGCTCTCGAATCAGAATTAATGCGGATAAGCCCATTGAGAGCCTTAAGAAATGAGAAAGATACTATATTCAAAATTACAGAATCAATAGAGTTTGTTCGTTCGATCTTTCAATGGCAATTTAATAAGCTGGGTATTACATTAACTTTCAATGCCAGCGAAAACTTTGAAGTACTTGGAAGATTTGGAGCTATAAACCAAATCCTAACAAATTTGTTCGATAATTCTTGCTATTGGTTAGATGACCCCGATTTGCCAAAAAAAGAAATTAGATTAGTTCTTGATTCTGAAAATAGGACTTTAGTAGTCGCCGATAGTGGCCCAGGTATTGCCGAATCTATTTTACCCTATTTATTTCAGCCAGGTTATAGTTTGAAGGAACCACAGAGTGGTTTAGGTTTATATGTATGTAAGCATTATATGAATCTTTTAAAAAAGCGTGGCGACATATACTTAACGAAAGAACGAGATCGACTACAGGATATGAATGGAGCTCAATTTCTATTAGATTTTTCAAACGTAAAGAGTGAATATGAAAAATAAATCCACTAAAGTGTTCTTGGTAGATGATGAGTTTCCAATGAATGATGAGTTCAGAAAGAGTGGTGTGTATAATTCTCCTATTTCTGGAGAAAACCTATATCATTTAGCAGTTAATAACTCGTGGAATCATTTAGCGGATTTACAACAATTAATAAAGGATATTTTTTCGCACCAAGTTCGCAAAGAAGGGTTAGTAGAACTTTACGGGTTCAACTCTCCAACGAAGGTTTTGAATGAAATCAAGGAAGGAAACTTTCCCGACATTGTTATTTATGATTGGGAATATCCTGACGCCCCTGGTCATAGTCCTAATGCAAAAAACTGGATGCTTCAAATATTAAAAGAATCTGATGCTTTTGTTTTCGTCTACTCAAAAGTAAGAGATAACATTCCTCCATTCTTAAACACTTCTGAATTTATCGATTTTATATCGAGGTTTCAATTGTTCCTGAAGGGTGGAAAGATGAAGTCTTCCTTTTCTGCTGAAGAATTCATTCTACAATACATTATAGGAGCAGCATCTAATAGTGGGAAGATTAAGATAGACGGAATAGATATTGAGTTCACAAGCAATAACTATTTGAACTCAGCTTCAGATATTTTGTACCTGCAAAGAATCCTGGGCAGCCAATACATAATAGATCAATTAAATAATATTAACTTTTCAATCGATGATGCTTCCGTTGAAAAAATTCTAAATGATTCTGAAGGATTTCTGTATTACAATGAAGAGAAGAGAATTTTATTCAGCCCAGATGAAAACCTCCAACTTGAAAAATTTAGTCCTTACATTAAATTAAATTACCTAGATGTTATTAAGCAATTTTCAATAACGCAATTAGAAGACACTCTAGAAAGAGGGGTGTTACCTGTATAAAAGATATTATGCCAGCACTAACTAAAAAACACACAACTGTACTAGAACCATTGATTAAACCTTTTGAGAGAAGTCCCAACAAAACTATAGAAAATGATATCAGACCTGGGGAAGACCATAACAATGAGTTTTTGGGAGCCATTCACAATGGAATCAATAACCGAAGGCCTAAGCCATTTCATCAACTTACCATTCGAGAATTAGAAGACAATCGAATAATGGATGGTCTGGGTAAAGTGCTTGAGAAATGTTATCTGTGGGTCATCGACGAAGAAAGCGTAAAAATAATTTGGGAAAAAACTATGAATATTAGGAGAAAAGAAGGGAATCCACAAAAACCATATGTTTGTCATACCAACATAACTGGCTGTAAACCAGCGTACATTGGAGGTGAGTTATTTTTCTGTGAAGATGGGAATATATATGTGAATTTTGCCTCAGACCGATACGGTCGTCCCGAAAATGAGGATAAAAAAAAGATGGCCTTACAGTATATGCGTGATTGTGGATACAAAAATGTAATCATGACAAATTATTTAGGATAAAATGGAATTATTATCAATCGATCTATTTAGTGGTGTTGGTGGACTTACAGAAGGTATGCACCAGGCTGATTTCCAAACAAAGATTGCGTTTGAAATAGATGATATCGCTTCTAAAGCATATAGTCTAAATCATCCAGAGACAGAGGTTATCACAAAAGATATTCGAAATGTTTCAATTGCAGAAATTAAGAGAAAGATGAACGGAAAAACTATTCATCTATTGGCTGGGTGCCCACCGTGTCAAGGATTTTCTTCAATAAGAAGGCTCAATCGAAGTGCACCAATAGCTGATGAAAGAAATAATCTAATATTGGAATACGTAAGGCTCGTAAAAGCGTTGAAGCCTTTCACAATTATGATGGAAAATGTTCCGGGTCTCATAGAATATGATTTATTTAAGAAGGCCATTGAAATATTCCGAAATGAACTTAAATATAATGTTGACTACAAAATTGTGAACGTCAAAGATTATGGAGTTCCCCAAAGTCGAAGAAGACTTGTTTTAGTTGGCTCTCGACTAGGAAAAATAAAGGTTGCAGAACCTCTAAACGAAAGAAAGACAGTTAAAGAAGCAATAGGTGATTTACCGAAACCACACAAATCAGAGGATGCGTTGCATAAAATTTTTCCAAAACATACTGATAAAGTTATGAAACGGATTCAACTAACACCTAAGGACGGAGGGAGCTGGAAGGATTTGCCAAAAGAATATATTCTGGAATGTCACAAAGGAGCGAATATTGGTTTCAATGATGTCTATGGAAGGTTACGCTGGAACAGCTATTCAACAACGATTACAGGTGGATGTTTAAATCCGTCTAAAGGTCGTTTCTTACATCCTGAACAAAATCGGAATATTTCTGCTCGGGAAGCTGCCTTGCTTCAATCATTTCCGTCAAAATATAAATTTCCAGTTAATGCCCCTGTTTCCAAAATTGCTTTAATGATTGGAAATGCTCTACCTCCCACTTTTAGTTATCATCAATCTCTGAATATTAGAAAGCACATTCAGAAACATTTAGGTTGATGTACAAAAACAACATGGCAATGAACTATGGAAAATCAAGCCCATTGCCATCCTCGTTCCTGCGGTTGCAAGGAGCTTTCTTACCTAAGAAAAAAATGAAAATGCAACGGCACACAATCATGTAGACGGCCTTGAGCAGTAATGCCCAGGGTGAAAAGGACGGACATAGTATACCACACCCTCCGGATTAAAGTGAGCATAGCAATATTTATTGCAAACCCTTTTATAGCATTGTCTGAAGCGATGTTTAAAGTGGTTCAAAAAATCCGTTTATTGCAAAGTGGCATCATTTGATGGAAACGGGTGTAAGGTGGCTCCGAAATAGCCAAAACTCTTTACAGAATGCACCTTCTGTAAAGAGTTTTGTATCTGCTGTAGGAAGGCAACTAAAAATGTTGGGTCTTCAAAATGCATTATGTAGAGTTTTTCTATATCTTGTCTCCTTATATATGGGTAAATCTGATTTTCTTTACATAATACATTACTTTACATAATGGATATTATGTAAAGCTTTGCATAAGGCGCATAACCATCCATCAGGCACACTAAAACCAAGTGCGGCTGATAAACAGATTACCCAAAAGATTAAAATGGCCTGTGAAACAATGGATATAAAGGTTTTGGATCATTTAATAATTACCCAGAAAAGTTATTATAGTTTTGCGGACGATAAAATTCTTTAAATGTTATTGATTTACACCCACAAAATTACACCGCGACTCACCTATATCATGCGCCATGTGTTTGTGAATTTATTGGGTATTGAAATTGATTTTACTACTAAGGTTGAGGAGTTCATAAAACATTCCGGTCCAAAAATCACCTATACGAAGCAACCTTTACAGAACGAGTTTTTTGTACGAAGCAATGAGCTCCTCTTTGAACAGGGGATAAACGATTTACAGGTAACAATTTCCGATTGGGATTCGGTTCCCTGTTTTTTTCCGACGGGGGAGCGCAGTAACCTTCCTTTTGATGTGTTTGCGGCTAGCTTTTTTCTTATCGCTCGGTATGAGGAGTACCTCCCCCATGTTAAGGATATACATGGTAGGTTCTCTCCAAAAGACAGTATTGCCTATCAAAATGGGTTTCTTCAAAGACCTGTAGTGGATATTTGGGCATACATGCTATTGGATGCCTTAAAGGAACGTTTTGTTGATTTGGAGTATAAGCGAAGGCCCTATGATTTTTTATCGATTTTAGATGTCGCAACATCACATTGTTATGCTAATAGAGGTATAGTACGTGGTTTTGCTGGTTTGGTGATGGATTTGGGGACATTGCGTTTAAAAAGGGTTTTTGAACGGATTGCAGTTGGGCTGAACAGGCGTAAAGATCCATATGACAATTTTGCGGAATTGATTGCGCTCCATAAAAAATATGGAGTGCGTAGTAATTTCTTTTTTCAGTTTGCGGATTACTCCAAATACGATAAAAATGTTTCTACAAACAGTATACGGTTTAAGTCGCTCATTAAATATGTGGCAGACTATTCGCCAGTATCCCTGGCGGCCTCCTATAGTTCCTTTACGGATATGGAGTTATTAAAAAAGGAAAAGGCAAATTTGGAGGAGGTAATCAATAGGCCCGTAAATAACTCCAAAATGCGCTATAACAGGGTTGATGTGCCCGAAACGTATCGAAATTTGATTGCCGCAGAGTTTACAGATGATTATACCATGGGCTATACTTACGAACTTGGTTTTAGGGCGGGCACGTGTACCCCTTTTCAATTCTATGATATTCCCTTGGAAGTAAAACAGCCCATTAAAATACATCCGTTTGCCGTGCATGATTATGCACTCTCTAAATTAAAGAAAGAGTCCTTGATTTTGGAACAGGTGGACTTTCTTGCAAAACAGGTAAAAAATGTGGATGGTACCTTGATTACTATGTTTTCAAATGAACTCTTAGGAAATACCGATGGACAGGATTGGATGGTCATCTACGCTAAAATTATGCAACAACAACATGTTTAAAAATCAGGTAACGGATATTTTTTTCGATTTGGACCATACCCTATGGGATTTTGAAAAGAATTCAGCATTGACATTCGAAAAGATTTTTTTAGAACACCAAATTGAGTTGGAACTGGCCGATTTTTTGACGGTCTATGTACCGGCAAACCTGAAGTTCTGGAAAATGTACCGAGAAGAACGCATTACCAAGACGCAATTGCGGTACCAACGATTAAAATCAGTCTTTGATGCTTTGGAGTATCGTATTTCCGATGATTTTATCAATTTGGTAGCAGAAGAATATATCTCGAATCTTTCTTCATTCAACAATCTTTTCCCCAATACTGTAGAAGTGCTGGATTATTTACGACCCAATTACAGCCTTCATATAATTACGAACGGATTTCAGGAAATACAGGAAAAAAAGCTGCGTAACTCGGGCATCCATGGTTATTTCAACCAGATTATCGATTCTGAGTTGGCAGGTGTAAAAAAGCCTAACCCCATAATATTTCAATTGGCCCTGGAGCGTGCCAAAGTAGAACCCCATAAATCCTTGATGATAGGGGATAGTCTGGAGGCCGATATCATGGGAGCAAAGGCGGTAGGTTTACATGCGCTTCATTTCAACGCCCATAGGGAGAATCCGCATACTCAATCTCCCATTATTTATGATTTGCAAGAAATAAAATCGCTATTATAGAGTTAGTACTAGTACGGGAATCTGGTAAGAAACCATTATTGGTAGTACTAATGAACACGTTACGCACTTTAGTAATTATGATGGTTGGCATCGTACTCATGACCTCCTGTTCAGATGAGCAGGATTTTAATCAGTTGAATGACCTGCAGATTATGCCCACGTATGAGACAAGTGTGTTTTATGTGAAAGCCCAAGAAAGTATTATTAACAGGGTTTCGGGACTTAGTTTTTTTTCCCAAGATTTTAATTTCGATGCATTTGAGGAGCCTTTTTTTGCCGAAAGGGTACAATCTGGAGTCCTAAGTTATACCTTGGAAAATACGACCTCAAAACCTATTGAGATTACCCTTGAATTCTTAGACCCCAATGATGTTGTTTTGGATACGGAACAATTTCAGATGACGGCTGCGCCAACGGCATTGATCACGAGAGAAGTGGCATATGGGACTATGGGCAAGAGCTTGGATATTATCCGTAATACTTCAAAAATTAGGTTGACCGCCAGAAATTTGGGCGATACTACCACAACTTCCAATTTGCCAGATCCTGCTGTAATTCTGCGTTCCAGTGCAAAATTCACTTTAGAGATAAAATGAATTTATTCCGGTGGTTTTTCCTCTGTAGCATACTATACGGTTCTGTACTTGTAGCCCAGAACAAGGGAATACTCTATGATTTCAGTGAAATTCCCCAAGCTTTGTTGTTGAATCCAGGTATGGAAACGGATTTTAAATGGTTTGCCGGCGTTCCCTTGCTTTCCGGTATTTCCGGTTATGCGGGGTCTAATGGTATAGCGGTCAAGGATATCTTTGCGGATGATGGTGTCGACATCAATATAAAGTTTAGGGAAAATGCTTTGGATGTACTTCGGCCAAGGGATGAGTTTAGTGCCACCGTACAGCTCGACTATCTGAACGGAGGATTTAGAAGTGGAAATCCCGCTATTTTTTATTCCTTCGGAGGGTATTTGGAGCTGGACAACATAACGTATTGGCCAAAGGACTATGCGGAATTGTTATTTGATGGAAATGCGGACCAGCTCAACAGAAGGTTTGATTTAAGCGATCTCAAATCGCGTGGCTCCATGGTAAACGTGATGCATTTTGGTATCAATAAGCAGATGAATCGTAACCTTACATTGGGCATAAGGGGGAAATTGTATTCCGGTATCGTAGATTATAGTACAACGTCCAATGAAGGGTATTTGGTGAACACTGAGGGTCAGAACAATACACTTGCAACGACTTTAAGTGCTGACCTAATGCTACGAACTTCTGGTTTGCAAGCCTTGGATACCGCAAATGATGCTGGAACCCTATCCAGCACCTTCGTAAAAAGAGCCTTTTTTGGAGGAGACATTGGCTTAGGGCTAGACCTCGGCTTTACATACCATTTGTCTGAAAGAACCCGAGTTACGGGCAGTGTTGTGGACTTGGGCTTTATATACCACGGTAATGATGCCAAAAGTTACAGTCTTGATGGAAATGCCACTGTAGAAGGCATTCAAATTAATATTTTGGAGGATTTTGCAAACCTAAACAGGGATTTTTGGCAAGATTTGGTAGACGAAATAGAGGCATCGGTACCCTTTGAGACCAATACCAATGGTTATGTTACCTTTAGGCCAACAAAACTTTATGGTTCGTTGCGACATGATTTTGGTAAGCCAATTGGAGGTGGAGGTAATGGGTTTGATTGTGACTGTACGGCAGCTTCGGGTAATGAACTTCGTTCTAGCTATAGAAATGCTGTTGGTGCGCAGGTATTTTTGATTAATAGACCAAAAGGTCCCCAAATGGGCATCACCGGTTTTTATACACGTAGGTTTGGAAATAGTTTGGCAGTTAAAGCAACCTATACCGCAGATAAATTCACGTATACAAATCTAGGTTTTGGTGTTAATTTGCAAGCAGGACCGGTCAATTTATATCTAATGGCAGATAATCTGCTGTCCTACCAAAATATTGCAGCCAGTAATTATACTTCTTTTCAATTTGGACTGAATATTATATCCTGGGGAGGCAACAAGTAGCTTTATTATTGGAAGCATCTTCTTTCTTTGGCACGCTTTTTTCATATATTACCATGAATTTTAACAATGGATGTTTTGAAAACACTAATAACTTTTCTTGCAGTATTTATCGGCTTTTCGGGTTTTTCCCAATCAAACTTGAATGAATACAAATATATTATTGTTCCCAAAAGGTTTGAATCCTTCAAGAATGAAAATGAACACCAAACGAGTACCTTGGTAAAGTATCTTTTTACAGAAAAAGGCTTCAATGCAACCTATGATGATGATTTGCCTACAGATTTGCGCATGAATCGCTGTTTGGGCCTATCGGCCCATTTGAAAAACGATAGTAATATGTTCACGACAAAAACAACAATCGTACTAAAGGATTGTAATGGAAAAGAAGTGTTCAAAACTATAGAAGGTAAGAGTAAAAAGAAAGAATATAAAGAGGCCTTCACGGAAGCGATTACCGAGGCAATGAGCTCCTTCAATATTGTGGATTATAGTTATGACGGCAAGGCTCAAAGTCAAGAATCGATTACCGTTAGTTTCAAAAATGACGTTAAAACATTGAAAGAGAAAAAAGTTGAAAAGCAGAAAAAAATGGAAACTGAACAGGAAGTTTCTCCATCAAATTCGAATTCGGCCGTTACTCAGATAGCGACACAAACCACACAATACTATAAGGATAATACTCCGGTGGATTCCAAAATGATTAAAGGAGAACTAGGGGAACCATCGTCAAAAGTTGTTGCAAAGAAGGTAAATGCGACTGATGTTTGGTACGCTCAACCCACTGCTAATGGATATCAATTAGTGGATAGTTCGCCCAAAATACGAATGCAGTTGCTTAAAACTTCCGGTAATACTATTTTTTTGGCACAGAAAAATGCCCATAACGGAGTTGTTCATAAAAAAGAAGGGGTCTGGATTTTTGAATATTATGAGAACGGCCAGTTAGTAAGGGAAGAATTGAACATTAAATTCTAAAATTTATACTTATCCTTCCATCTGTTCTTTATGAATTCACTTAGTGTTTTTTCACGTGGATTGGTTCCTGGCACGTAAAAGCTGGTACCGCTAAGTTCATCTGGTAAAAATTCTGCAGCTACAAAATTGTTTTGGTAATCATGTGCATATTTATATTCTTGGCCATACCCAAGATCTTTCATCAATTTCGTTGGTGCATTTCGTAAGGAAAAAGGAACGGAAAGGTTTCCAGTCTGTTTTACAGCTTGTTGCGCTTTGCCAATGGCCATATAGCTCGCATTGCTTTTAGGTGAGGTCGCCAAGTAGATAGCGCACTGGCTGAGAACGATACGGGCCTCAGGGTAACCAATTGTAGTCACGGCTTGGAAAGTGGTATTGGCCATTACCAACGCCGTTGGGTTTGCCAACCCTATATCCTCCGAGGCCGATATCAACATTCTTCTAGCTATAAATTTTACATCCTCACCCCCTTCGATCATCCGGGCAAGCCAATATACCGCACCATTAGGGTCACTACCCCGTATAGATTTAATGAATGCCGATACAATGTCATAATGTTGTTCGCCTGTTTTGTCGTACAGTACAGTATTTTTTTGAACTTTGGATAGGACAAGCTCGTTTGTTATGTGTACATTGTCCGTAGCCTCGGAGTTTACGACCAATTCAAAAATGTTCAATAGTTTTCTTCCGTCCCCGCCTGATAGTCGCAACAAGGCCTCGGTTTCCTCGAGCACTATTTTTTTGGATTTTAGATAGGAATCTTTTTCCAAAGCCCTTTTGATGAGGTTTTCCAAGTCCTCTTTACCAAATGCATTAAGAACATAAACCTGGCAACGGGACAATAACGCTGGGATTACCTCAAAACTTGGATTTTCTGTGGTAGCCCCGATCAGGGTGACCCATCCTTTTTCAACGGCTGCCAAAAGTGAATCTTGTTGAGATTTGCTAAATCGATGTATCTCATCGATAAACAAAATAGGGTTTTTAGCCGTAAACAGGCCGCCTGCCTGCTTCGCCTTCTCAATCACTTCACGTATATCCTTTACGCCACTGTTTATCGCGCTAAGCACGTAGAATGGGCGTTTACTTTCCTCCGCAATGATATTGGCCAAGGTAGTTTTTCCAGTGCCGGGAGGCCCCCATAGGATAAGTGAAGGTATAATACCTTTTTTTATTTGGTGCGTTAATGAGCCTTCTGCACCAACTAAGTGATGTTGGCTAATATATTCATCGAGGCTTTTGGGACGTACGCGTTCGGCTAGTGGTTCGTTCATACTGCAAAAGTATGATAATCTTAAAATAGAAAGTAATTCAACTTTAGCAATACCTACTTTTGAACCTTACGATGACAATATGACCTTTTTGTTTATTTTGGTTACATAATTGCCAATTGAAGTTTATGTCAGAAAAGGGACATTTTCATTTCTCCAACAAAACCATAGTCGCTCCGCTCATGGCTATGATTTTGATTTGGGCGGTCTATTGGTTTGAGCTTGCGGTAGGCACAAATTTTAATAGTTATGGGATTATGCCTAGAACGATATCCGGCTTAAGAGGTGTTGTATTTAGTCCCTTCATCCATGGGTCCTTAGAGCATTTGTATAATAACACCATTCCAATGGGCATTCTATTGGCCGCACTATTTTATTTCTATAGGGAGGTTGCTTTTAAAATCACCCTTTACGGAATTATCCTTTCAGGATTGTTGACCTGGGGTATAGGCCGTACATCCTATCATATTGGCGCAAGCGGACTTATTTATGTTTTGGCTAGCTTTATTTTTTTTAAGGGGATATTCAGTAACTATTTTAGATTGATAGCACTTTCGTTAATCGTTGTCTTCATTTATGGAAGCTTATTATGGTATATTTTTCCGGTTAAGGAAGGTATTTCATGGGAAGGCCACCTGGCAGGTTTTCTCACCGGTTTATTTTTAGCCATTTTTGTTAAGGCTAAAATACCCGTACCTAAAAAATACGCATGGGAACGAGAAGATTATGATGAAGAAGAAGATTCATTTCTTAGGCACTTCGATGCCGATGGAAATTTTAGGGAATTGCCAGTTGAGGAAGAATTGGAACAGGAAGACATAAAAGTGAACTATATCTACAAGCCCTTAGCCGGTAAAAAGGATGAAAAGGATTGATTACCTGCGTTGGCGCACGGTTTCATATAAAAATACGGCACAGGCTACAGAAACGTTTAGAGATTCTATTTCTCCCAGTAAGGGTAATTTAGCGGTATAATCAGATGCTTTTAAGATAGATGGGGATATACCTCTGTCTTCGGCCCCCATCACAATGGCAATTGGTTCGGTTAGTGGAACCTCATAAATAGAATCTGTTGTTTTCTCGCTCGCGGATACTATTTTTATACCGGACGCCTGTAAATAAAAAACAGCATCTTTAAGGTGGTCTACCTTGGCAATCGGTACTTTATAGGCCGCCCCGGCCGATGTTTTTATCGTATCGGCGGTAACGGGAGCGGCTCCTTTTTTCTGAATAATGATGCCATCTACACCCGTGCATTCCGCCGTTCTAATAATAGCGCCAAAATTACGAACGTCAGAAAGTTGGTCCAAAAGAAGAAATAAGGCCGGGCCATCTTTCTCACCTGCTTTCGTGACTAATTCTTCCAAGGTGTGAAAGGTAATCGGAGAGATGTTGGCAACTGCGCCTTGGTGATTGTTTTTGGTAAGCTTATTCAATTTTTCTACCGGAACATAAACCATGGTTATCTCATTCCGCCGCAAAAGGCTTTCCAATTCTTTCATAAGGTCCCCCTTCAGGCCTTTTTGAAGAAAGACTTTATCTATTTCCTCATTGGAATTAACGGCTTCTATAATTGCCCTAAGACCATAAATTTGGGTGGTTTTTTCCATAGGGGTAAAGGTAACTAAAAACACGAAGACAATAATTGCTTTCTATTTTCTACAGATAGAGAATAAGGAAAATATTGGTTAAGGTTTTTTCAAATTTATTGAGCTGAAATTAGATAGATACATCGCCTGGTAAAAGTTCTTCTTGTATTTTCAAATAAGTAAAATAGGGGTCATAAAAAAACCGGTATGCAACTTCCAAATGAAAAGTTGCTCTTACCCATAACACATTTTAGGGATTTAATTTATCTTGTATCCTGTTTGGGGTCTTAATATAGGATTTGCCCTTAGTCCGTTCCATTTTTTCTAATTGCTCTGGACCGAATAAATCTTTTTCTCCCTTGAATTCTATTTTCCAAATTTTACCTTGTTTCGATTCGGAAACATAAAGAGCTCCTTCCTTATCTTGCGCTAATCCCATGGGTCTATATTTGGCATCGGGCATAGAGACAATAGTATCCGTTTTTGCAAAACCATCTGCAAATACTTCCCAATCCCCTTTTGGTTCGCCGTTTTCAAAAGGAACAAAGGCAACAATGTAGCCAGCTTGTGGATAAGGGGTTCTATTTGTTGAACCGTGGAAGGCAATAAATGCTCCGTTTCTATAGCGGCTCGGGAATTGATTTCCGGTGTAAAACAAAAGATCATTCGGAGCCCAATGCGCAGGAAGGCCCATCAACGGTTGCTTATACTCCTTTGCTTCCAATTTTCCATCGCCTCCATATTCCGGAGCTATCAATTTTTTCTCTTTGAAATGGTCATAATAACTATAGGGCCACCCAAAATTATCTCCTTTTTCAATCATCATAAATTCTTCTGCAGGTAGGACAGCTTGATCCCATTCTGTATATATTTCAGGCGCATGGTTGTGTAAATAATCCCGGCCATGTTGCACACCATAAAGGGCATTGGTCTTATCGTTCCAAGAGAAAGCAACGATACTTCTAATGCCAGTCGCATATAATTCGCCGTCTGTTTGCACTTGATTTGGTTTGTCCTTGTCAAACCGCCAAATACTTCCAAGGTATTCAAGCATCGGACACGGCATATGGCCTTTTATCTTACCTTTAGAGTTCGCGTCCTCGCAAGCGTTGGTTGGCGCAGAAAAGGTTACATACATGTATCCATCGTTGTCAAACGCCAGGGATTTCGCATTATGCCAACGTAGGGGAAAGCGGTCGGTAAGAATAACTTCCGGTGGGGCTTCTGGGATTAATTTTCCAGGAGAAAGAGGTTGCCTGTATATCACCTGTTCAGAACTGAAATATAAGAACCCATTGTGTATACGCATTTCGGTAGCGAACGTTCCATCGTTGGGATATCCGCCAAATTTGGAAATGATATCTGCCCTTCCATCGCCAGTTGTGTCGCGTAGGGCCATGCTACCCATATTCCCATCCTTTTCCCTCAATTTTACGTAAATGTCACCATTGTCGTTAACGGCTATGTGGCGAGATGGACCAATACTGTCAACAACAACTATGGCTGAAAAGTATTCTGGCAGTACTAATCCACCATTTTTCTCATGCTCTGTTGGCCCGGTTTTTTTTAAAAGGACTTCTTTTCCTACATTTAATTTAGGTGGTGTGGACTTATTTTTATCCTTGCATGCAGATAAAAGGAAAATGGCCAACACAAGGTATCGGGCTGCTTTCATTTAATAGTAAATTGTAATGGGATTTTTTTGTCTAAAATATTTAGTATGCTATACTTGTGCGCCTTAAGACACCTTAATGAAACCTAATGAATGAAGCTTAGTAAACAAACCAAGTATGACATGTAATTTAAAAAACGGTATTTACTTGGATTGCTAATGTTTAAATTTGTGAAAAAAGATTGCGAAAAATTTGGACATCTACCGGATTGCAATAGATTAAGGAAAATACATTTTTTGTCAAATATTATGGGCAACCAGGCACTAATGTTTTTGTTAAAATCATTAGTATTAACGGCCTTATTCGTTTTGGCGCTACAAAATTCTTAAGGGTTCTACAAGTAGTGCCTATCAAGACTTATTGTATTTAATCTAGTGGGAATTGAGGTAATTAAATACAGTGCGTAAATCATCCTCGTCCTTGACCTTTATTTTCTTTTCCTTTAGAAACCCTTTAAGTGCTTCTTTATCGTTCCCTTCCATTAGCCTCAGTAATTTACCATTGGAAAGTGGAATTTCATCGATTCGGTTCACTCCCTCTTTTTGAAAATAGTATTCTGTATACTGCGAAAATCTGGCGGGTACCGCTTTTACGAATGAGTTGGGCGCTGGTTTACCCTCGGTAAACTTTATTCGCGTTCTTTTATACAAATCATAGATTTTTCCGTCGATCAATTCCAATAAATAGCCGTTTACAGTTTTATTTTTTGAGGTCACAAAGGTTTTAAATGATAATTTGTTGCCGTTTAAATCCAAGGACAGATTTTTATCCCGCGATAAACTTTTTATTCCTTCCTCCTCTTCAAGGGTAGTCTTAATCTCTATTTCTTCATTCAACGCATTGTACCGATAGAACATTTTCCCCATGTCTTCTTCATTATACCAAATGTTGGTTTTTTTAAAATCGTTAGTTACATAAGGGGAGCCTTGAAAATCATCATAGGTTTTATTTCTTTTGGCATCCCTACTTGATAGATCTCCCAAAAGACTGTTTATAATCGCTGCGCTGCCGTCCATTGAGCCTCCAGATGAAGCATTGCTAAGTGCTTGACCAGAATATTGTGCAGCGGCCAATAATGGTAGAATTCCGATAAGAAGTCCTAATATAATTTTTTTCATGAGGTTTACGTTTATGTCTTAATAATTTGAAATTAAAGATACTAAACTTTTACGTTATCGCGTCTTCATTTAACGCTTGATTCTTACAAATATTCATTAGGATACCTTTTTAAATCTCCTAAAAAAGAATACAAAGAGACCGGCTCATACAGGGTCGCGGATTGAAGGTGTGTAAATAGCTACTTATGGAATTTGTATGTGACCACAAAAAAAAGCGGTTTCCATTGTGGAAACCGCTTTTACTAAATCACGAATTTTAATCTTACAATTCTAGATCCAAACAATAGTCGATTAAACCTGTACTGGTTGGGGGTTCAGGACCCAAGTCTAAAATAGTGTTGCCATTGGCGGAAATAACCTGAAAGGAAACTTCTTCGTCAAAGTCACCAGCATTGTACACAATTTGAATGGACTGAGAGCCTGCTGGAACTTCGAAAGTCAATTCCTCGGTAGTTTCATCCGGATAAGGTCCACCATTATCCAAACTGTTGGCCAATGTAATTGGGTCGTTGTCATCGATGGTGATGCTCAATTCCCCGCCGTTCCATCCGTCACCATAGGAGTCTACGGTAATTACCCTCCATGTACCGGCTGTTGGTACCAAAGGGGCGCAGATAACGCTGGCCGTAAATTGAAAGGGTGACCTAAAGTATCCACCGGTCAACGTACCGGTATTTTGGCCTGCGGAAAACCGTCTGCCATCTTCGGCGACCAATTCAAAGCGAACTCGATATTGATCTCCCGGTTCTACCGCATCCAAGGCTACCCCCGCGGCAGATAAGATATCGGTAACCCCAGCGGAATAACTAAAACCTTGCAAACCGAATTCGGTCGAGTCAAACGTGGAAATCGTTCCAAGCTGTCCCGATGCATTACCAGGTGAAGCACCGGTATTATCCAGGAACTCGGCAAAAACCTCAACGCTCGTAATCGCTGCGGATTCATCGGACTGTATTTCAAATACACCAGAGAACGTGCTCTCCGTAGACCCCTCCGCAACATCAGGGAACGAGGATTCCAAGGTACGTAGGGCCGCCCCTCTTGAAGTATCGTCCAGTACCTCGTAGATAGCGCTCTCGCCATCGCTACAGCCTCCTAGAAAAACAAGGGCCAAGGCTGCCAACACTGTATAAAATTTATTTTTGATTTTCATTGTCTATGTTTTTTAGATTAATTGGCTGCTGGAAACGCAGGGCTTGCTGGGTTATTGTCCCAAAATACCTGATTGGTCAAGTCCAAACGTTGGTCCAAATTCGGGTTCGTAATGACTTCATCCTGTGGATAGAAGAAAGATCTTGGGAACGGTCCCGGATCGGGTTCCCAACTTGGCGAAAGGGTTGTAGGATAGCCTGTTTTGCGGTAATAGTTCCAAGCCTCTTGGGCACCTCCCCATTGTGCTATCCAATATTGCTCCGCAAAAACGTCTTCTTGCGCATCGCCCGTGGCAGCGTTAAAGGCGGTAATGGTTTCATTTATATACCCTGTAACGTCTGCTTCGGATGGCTCAAAAGACTTATCCGCATTTCCGTCCAAAGCACCAAAGCTTTGTACTTTTTCAATCGATTTTTCCATCGCGCTTCTTAGCAATGCAGCTTTTTGTGCCGGGGTAGATGCCATTGCACCTCTCCAGAAATCTACATACGCGGAAAGGATGATCGGTCTTATGCCTGCTCCGCCCCCGCCTTGGCCTAAGCCAATGGATGCAAAACTGTTGTCATCAAAACGTCCACCTGCAGGATATACCCCATAAGCTGTTTTAAAGAAACCATCCGGAGGAGTTCCCTCATCGTTACCGTGGGTACGCCCCCAGTAACCATTGGGAACACTACAGAAGGTAAAACCTCCATCTACAAAGTGCTGTGGTACCGTAAATAAACTACAGCTTAGGAACTGCTCGTCCGGATCTGCATCCGCTCCGGGCGTAGCTTCCACTTGGCGGTAGAAATAGTAACGAATACGGGGATCGTCCTTGTCCAACATGGTCTCCATTAACCAGTTGCTCAAATAGCCCCCTGCACCTGTTGGGCCATAGTCATCGGCATACTCGGGATGCCTTGTATCGGGCTGCAATACACGTGCACCATATTGGAACTGAAAGTCGTCCTCTATGGTCTCGATATAATCGCCACCAGCTACTACTGCATTAAAGGCAGCTGTATTTCCGGTTAAAAAGTAGGTCCTTAACCGAAGTGAATTGATCAATTTGATCCATTTGGTGCTGTCTCCGCCATAAAAGAAATCCGTAGCTCCCAAAGTCGATGGGTTTGTTTGGAATAGTGCCTCTGCCTCGTCCAATAGGGCCAAAGCGCCATCGTAGACAACAGGCCCGTCATCTAGGATTGGAGCTGGAAACTCATCGGGGTTACCCGCTTGAGTAAAAGCAGCCTGACCTATAAAGTCGGTCAACAACATTAAGGAATAGGCCTTGATCGTTTGGCCCACTGCGACGTGAAAATCATAATTGATATCGGAATTCGCGTTGATTTCCTTTAATGCCTCAACATTGGTGAACAAACCGACGTCCACTCCCGTATCGCCTGCAAGGTTGAACTCGCTACTATAGGTACGTGACCAAACACTGTTCATCACCCCACCCTGGAAGTTGTTGAAATAAATACGACCGGTCATGTACTGGATTCGCGTTAGTTGCGCACTAAGATCGTTAAAACGATCCATATTGGATACCCCGGCCAATTGAATGGCGTTCAGTATCAGGTTAGGGTCTGCCTGACTTGTAGTCAGGTCATTTGGACTCACTCGTAAGTCCAAATCCGTAGTCTCACAGGAATTAAGAAATATCCCTGAACAAACAACTACTAAAAATGATTTAAATATATTTTTCATGTTAGCAAATTTTAAAATTAAAATGATGCGGTTACGGTCAAACCATACCTGCGGCTACTTGGCCCGTTCAAGAAATCGAAACCACGGGCGTTACCGATACCGGCACCTGCCACGTTGGGATCGAAGTTTGCACCGTCTGGCATATTGTAAGCGTCATACCATAAGTTGAAGCCCTGTACCGTAAAAGATAATTTACTAAAAGGGGTCTTCTCAAGGGCTTTGGTCGGTAAACTGTAGGCCAGGGAGATTTCCTGAAGCCTGACAACGGACGCATCGTACACCTGCAATTCTGTAGGACCGAACAGTACATTGCTAAAATAGTACTGCGAGTTGTTGATCTGTAGATCGTTCGGTTGTCCCGTAGATTGTCTTATGCCTGGTAAAATATAGGTATTCTCTCTATTAGCCGTCTCTTTTATCAATCCACGACCTTGTAATAGGGCGACCGTATTGGCTACGATGTCCCCACCGCTCGTGTGGCTAACTTGGAAACCTAATCTCCAGTTTTTGTAGGTTAGCGTGTTGATGAAGTTCATGACATAGTCGGGTACCGCATCCCCGATGATAGGCACGTTTCCGTCGGCATCCACCTGGGTGGTGATATAGTTACCTGCCTCATCGATCAATAGATTGCCATTGGCATCCCGGGCAACGGCGTTACCGACGATGCTTCCTAAGGACTCGCCCTTGATGGCGGCATTACCTCCTATATCCAAATCAGTTGAACCGGCATAGATGATGATATCCTGCTCCTGCTCTTCCACGGTTTCCTTATTAGAGAAAAAGTTTACATTGGATTTCCAGCTGAAACCATCAGGATTTCTAAAAAGATCAATTCCCAGATCGGCCTCATAACCAACATTACTGATCTGTCCGATGTTACTTTGGGTAAACGTAAAACCTGTTGATGGTGACAAAGGTTCGCGTACGATCAAATCATCCGTAGTTCTATTATAATAGGTGAAATCCAAGGACACCCTATTTTGTAATAGTCTTGTTTCAAGTCCAACTTCAAATTCTTTCAAGAGCTCGGGCTTCAAATTTGGATTCGCCTTAAAATTAGCGATCTGGTTCGTGGTAACTCCACCATCCTCACCGAATACCAGTGTATTCTGCTCCGCAATACTCAAGGTAGGATACCCTGTTGGGAAATTGGCCGAAGTACCGTAACCTGCCCTTAACTTCATATAGTTGATCCCTTTTTCGGACCGCAGGCCATCAAATGCCGCAGTTGGAATAAACGAAAGACTTGCACCGGGGTACGTAAGGCTCCTGTTATCGGTAATCAAGTTGGACACCCAATCCGTTCTACTGCTCACGTTAAGGAAAAGGAAATTGTCATAGTCGATGCTGACATCCCCAAAGACACCCACGATGTTCCTTTTTTGGGATCGTTGAATAGGCGATTGGTTCTGGTAGTTGAAGTGGCGTTTAATGCCATATACGATCTGCCCGATACTGGCAACCCCTTGTCTGTCGAAGAAGTCGGAACGTGCATTGGCCCCAACGTTGAAGGTCATTCCAACTTTTTCGCTTAGGTCATAATTCCCGCTAAGCGAGGCAAAATGGTCCCAAATCGTATTGTTGTTGTCAAAGGTATCCAAGAAACCGAAGATATCACTCTGCTGGTCCACCCCACCTTTATTGGAGGCATTGGTATTACGCTCGTTGTAGAAATCCAAACCGGTACGCCACGTGGCGGCCAAGTTATCGTTGATGTCATAGGTAAGCGAACCGTTCCAGAAAACCCTGTTGGTCAACTGCCTGTTGGTCACGTTTTTGGCCAACCATCTTGGGTTAACGATATCGTTTCCGTTTCGGTAGTATACACTTCCGCCTGTAATAGGATTCTCGAAAGGGAGGCCCATTAGGTCAACACTGATCGGTGTAAACAGGACATGGCCGTATACCGATACACCACTAACGCCACCATTACCTAAACTCGCGGCAATAGGAGGGGACTTGTAATCCGTTCTGGCATAGTTCATGGTCGCGGCAATCGTAAATTTATTGGAAAGCTTAGAGCGTCCACCTACGGAAAAGTTCATTCTATTGGTAGAGTTACCGGGCGTAAAGCCAACATCGTTCAAGTACCCCAAGTTGGCATTGTAAGTTGTATTGCCATCTTCAGAAGCACCTTGGAAGTTTACCGAGGTATTGGTAGCGTATCCTGGCTTAAAAAAGTTCTTTACGGAATCGTACGGTCTCCATTCATAACGGGCTCCCTGTAATTCGGGGAAAGCATCTCTTGTAGCTTGAACCGCAGTGGTGGAATAAGGATGTTCCAAGGTGCCGTTGTCATCGATCAAGGCCTGTCTTCCCCAACCGGCAACACCGCCCCTGTCGAAACTTGGTCCCCAGTTACTAAAGAACCAACCAAATTGTTGGTCAAATCCATTCCCATATTGATTCTGATAATCTGGCAAGGATGCGAACTCGTTCACAAAAAAGGATTGGTTCACCGTTATCTCGTTCTTTTTTGTACCACCGGTTCCGGCACCTGCCTTTGTTGTAATAAGGATTACACCGTTTTTACCTAAAGTACCGTACAAAGTCGTAGCGGCCAAACCTTTTAAGACTTCTACATTGGCAATATTGTTTGGGTCAATGTCCAAGAAACGGGAAGATCCGGTATTTCCACTAAGGAAGGCTGGATCGGAAGGATCGTTAGGGTCATTACCGGTACCAACGTTGGTGTCATTACTAAATGGCACCCCGTCAACGATAAACAATGCCTGGTTACTTCCACTAAAGGAGCTCAGACCACGAATGGTTACGTTGGTCGCAGAACCGGACATACCACCGGCCGCAGTTATTTGGACGCCCGCAGCTTTACCTGCCAAGACCCTACCAATATCACCTTCCGCCCTGTTTTCGATCGCATCGGCATCTACCGAAGTTACCGCGTAACCTAGGGCTTTCTTTTCTCTTTTAATACCTTGCCCGGTAACAACTACTTCTTCCAAGGCCTGGGCATTCTCTTCCATCGATACATTGATGATGTTCGAAGAGCCCACTGTCTGTCTCACCTCTTTTTGCCCTATGTAAGTGAAGGCAAGGGTTTGACCTACATTCGCTACGATGCTGTAATTTCCATCGAAATCTGTCTGGGTACCTGTTGTGGTCCCTTCGACTACGATGTTTACACCAGGCAGCGGTAGCCCGGATGAATCAGTAACCGTACCGGATACTGTTTTTTGTTGTGCAAACGAAATATGCACAACCAACGCCAAGAGTAGCGTTAACAATCCATTTAGTTTTGTTCTCATTTTTAATTTATTTGAATTAGCTAGTCGCAAACTTCTTAATAATGTGTTAATAATCCAAGGGAATTTTAATAAAACTTTAAGGAGCGGTAAGGAAATTGTTAGTTACAGATAAAACAGGGGTGATATTTAAAGTTAAATAATTAAATAAAGGATTTATTAAGAAATTCATAATTTAATCTGAAAATGCATTATAATGTTGCGATTAATGGAATTCAATTAATGAACCCAAAAAAGGAGGAGGGCCTTTATTTTTTGGTGAGGGCAATTGAACTTATGGTGCTATAAAAACTAGTTTTGAAAAAAAAATGAAAAATAAGGCGCCTAGGTTTGAAATATTCTGAAATAGTATTACATTTGCCGACCCTTAAAGTAAGGGTAATTTTTATACATTATTATATAGTATGCCAACAATATCACAATTAGTACGAATAGGAAGAGAGACGATTACTAAGAAGAGTAAATCGGCTGCTTTGGATTCGTGTCCGCAAAGAAGGGGTGTTTGTACGCGTGTATATACGACTACGCCAAAGAAACCAAATTCAGCTATGCGTAAAGTAGCAAGGGTTAGGTTGACTAATGGTAAGGAAGTGAACGCTTACATTCCCGGAGAAGGGCACAATTTGCAAGAGCACTCGATAGTATTAGTAAGAGGCGGAAGAGTTAAGGATTTACCAGGGGTTAGGTATCATATTGTACGTGGTGCATTGGACACAGCAGGTGTGGCCGGTAGAACACAACGTAGATCAAAGTATGGTGCTAAAAGGCCCAAGAAGTAATTAAACTTGTTTAAAAGGAAGTAATGAGAAAAAGACAGGCAAAGAAAAGACCACTGTTACCGGATCCAAGATTTAACGATCAATTGGTGACCCGTTTCGTCAATATGATGATGTGGGACGGTAAAAAATCTGTTGCATTTGGTGTATTCTATGATGCAATGGATATCGTAGAGGCAAAGAAAACCGATGAAGAGAAAACAGCATTGGAGCTTTGGAAAGATGCGTTAAGTAATGTTATGCCACACGTAGAGGTTCGAAGTAGAAGGGTTGGTGGTGCAACATTTCAAATCCCAATGCAGATTAGACCAGACAGAAAAATCTCAACCGCTATGAAGTGGTTGATTAGTTATGCTAGAAAGCGTAACGAAAAAGGAATGTCGCAACGTTTGGCAGGGGAAATTTTAGCTGCTGCAAAAGAAGAAGGCGCTGCGGTTAAGAAGAGAGTCGATACGCACAAGATGGCTGAGGCTAACAAAGCATTTTCGCACTTTAGATTCTAGAATAAAATGGCAAGAGATTTAAAATTAACAAGAAATATTGGTATTGCCGCGCATATTGATGCCGGTAAGACAACGACAACCGAGCGTATACTTTTTTATACGGGAGTTAGTCATAAAATTGGGGAGGTCCACGATGGTGCTGCCACAATGGACTGGATGGAGCAGGAGCAAGAGCGTGGTATTACGATTACCTCTGCGGCCACTACCTGTGAGTGGGTTTTTCCTAGAGTTGATGGAGAGCCTACCGAAGATTCCAACAGTTATCACTTTAACATTATAGATACTCCAGGTCACGTAGATTTTACCGTAGAGGTAAACCGATCATTGCGTGTATTGGATGGTTTGGTGTTTTTGTTCAGTGCCGTTGACGGCGTTGAGCCACAATCCGAAACCAACTGGAGGCTTGCGGATAATTATAAGGTGCCAAGAATTGGTTTTGTCAATAAAATGGACCGTCAAGGTTCCAATTTTTTGATGGTATGTAAGCAGGTTAAGGAAATGTTGGGTTCCAATGCAGTTCCAATTGTTTTGCCAATTGGTGACGAGGCCGATTTTAAGGGTGTCGTTGATTTGGCCAAGAATAGGGCAATCGTTTGGCATGAGGATAATTTCGGTTCTACATTCGATGTTATAGATATTCCTGAGGAAATGAAGGCTGAAGTGAAGGAGTATAGAGCTGCTTTGATCGAGGCTGTTGCGGAATATGATGAGGAATTGATGGAGAAATTCTTCGAAGATGAAGACTCGATCACAGAGGATGAAGTGCACGCTGCTTTGCGGGCTGCCGTTATGGACAGGGCTATCATTCCAATGATATGTGGTTCTTCCTTTAAAAATAAAGGAGTTCAATTTTTATTGGATGCTGTTTGTAGGTATTTGCCTTCGCCGTTGGATAAGGACGCTATTGAAGGTACTAACCCAGACACAGGCGTCGTTGAGAAGCGTAAGCCAAATGTTAAGGAGCCTTTTGCTGCCTTGGCGTTTAAAATTGCTACCGATCCATTTGTAGGTAGATTGGCATTCTTTAGGACCTATTCTGGTCGTTTAGAGGCCGGTTCCTACATATTGAATAACCGTTCAGGTAAAAAGGAGCGTATCTCTCGTATTTATCAAATGCATTCCAATAAGCAAAATGCTATCGATTTTATCGAGGCAGGAGATATTGGCGCAGCTGTTGGGTTTAAAGACATTAAGACAGGTGATACCATGTCAGATGAGAAACATCCTATAGTTTTGGAAAGTATGAATTTTCCCGAGCCGGTAATCGGTATCGCTGTTGAGCCTAAAACTAAGGCCGACGTTGATAAATTGGGTATGGCCCTTGCCAAGTTGGCTGAAGAGGATCCTACATTCCAGGTTAAAACAGATGAGGCATCCGGACAGACCATTATTTCAGGTATGGGTGAGCTTCACTTGGATATTATCGTTGATCGATTAAGAAGGGAATTTAAGGTAGAGGTTAACCAAGGTGAGCCACAAGTTGAATACAAGGAATCGTTGACTAAAACGGCTTCACATAGAGAAACCTATAAAAAGCAATCTGGTGGTCGTGGTAAATTTGGAGATATCGTTTTCGAAATGGGACCAGCTGATGATGATTTTGAGGGCGAAGGACTTCAATTCGTTGATGAGATAAAAGGGGGACGTATTCCAAAGGAATTTATTCCTTCTGTGGAAAAAGGTTTTACCGCTGCTATGCAGAACGGCCCATTGGCCGGATATGAAATGGACACGATGAAAGTAGTTCTAAAGGATGGTTCTTTCCACCCTGTAGATTCTGATGCACTTTCATTCGAATTGGCTGCAAAAATGGGTTACAAGGCTGCAGGAAAAGCTGCCGGAGCCGTTATTATGGAGCCTATTATGAAATTGGAAGTGATTACCCCAGAGGAAAATATGGGTGATATCGTTGGTGATTTGAACAGAAGAAGAGGTACTATCGGTAATATGAGTGATAGAGGTGGTGCCAAAGTTGTGAAAGGTACTGTGCCATTATCCGAAATGTTCGGTTATGTTACTTCCTTAAGAACATTGTCTTCTGGACGTGCAACATCAACTATGGAATTTTCACATTATGCCGAAACACCTTCAAGTATTTCTGAAGAGGTAATTAAGGCGGCTAAAGGTATAACAGCATAAACTTAGGAAATGAGTCAGAAAATTAGAATAAAATTAAAGTCTTACGATCACAGTTTGGTGGATAAATCTGCTGAGAAAATCGTAAAAACGGTAAAGACTACCGGTGCTGTTGTAACTGGACCAATTCCTTTGCCAACACATAAAAAGATATTTACCGTTTTGCGTTCACCGCACGTGAACAAGAAATCTAGGGAGCAATTTCAATTGAGCTCGTATAAGCGCTTGTTGGATATTTACAGCTCTTCTTCAAAAACAATCGATGCCCTTATGAAGCTTGAGCTTCCCAGTGGTGTCGAAGTTGAGATAAAAGTGTAAGTAGTTCTTTTCTGCCATTTGGCAGGGCTGAATATGGAAAAAAGGGTTGCTTATTGCAGCCGAAGTCTGGTTACTGAGCGTAGCCGAAGTAAACATGTCCTAAGCTGCGTGCAAAGGAAAAACGGATAAAAATAATTTAGGGTTAAATTATTTTGACCCTATTTTTTTGAATTGAATTTTAATAATTAATATAAATAAGTATGTCTGGGTTAATAGGAAAGAAAGTAGGCATGACCAGTATTTTTGACGAGAACGGAAAGAACATTCCTTGTACCGTTATTGAGGCTGGACCATGTGTAGTTACCCAAGTCAGAACCGAAGAGGTGGACGGGTACAATGCCCTTCAACTTGGTTTCGATGACAAGGCAGAAAGTCGTGCTAATAAGGCTGAATTAGGCCATTTTAAAAAGGCAGGTGCTTCTCCCAAGAAAAAAGTCGTTGAGTTCCAAGGTTTTGAAGGTGAGTTTAAATTAGGGGACACTGTTGGTGTTGATGTTTTTGTGGAAGGCGAGTTCGTAGATGTTATTGGAACATCTAAGGGTAAAGGTTTTCAGGGAGTTGTAAAACGCCACGGTTTTGCTGGTGTGGGTCAATCAACCCATGGTCAACATAACCGATTAAGGGCGCCTGGTTCAATTGGAGCGGCATCATATCCTGCTAGAGTGTTCAAGGGTATGAAAATGGCCGGTAGAATGGGGTCTGATCGTGTTACGGTACAGAACCTAAGAGTTTTAAAAGTAGTTCCAGAAAAGAATCTTTTAGTAGTAAAAGGTTGTGTTCCGGGCCATAAGAATGCTTATGTAACCATACAAAGGTGGATATAATGAAAGTAGCAGTTTTAGATATTAAAGGAAAAGACACAGGTAGAAAGGCAAACCTTTCTGATGATGTTTTCGCTATAGAGCCTAATAAGCACGCCGTATATTTGGATGTTAAGCAATATTTGGCTCATCAGAGGCAAGGAACGCATAAGGCAAAGGAAAGAGCGGAGATTGCCGGAAGTACCAGAAAGATTAAGAAACAAAAAGGTACTGGTACCGCCCGTGCGGGTAGTATAAAGTCTCCCATTTTTAGAGGTGGAGGTAGGATATTTGGACCTAGACCTAAGGACTATACCCAAAAATTGAACAAGAATTTAAAGCGCTTGGCCAGAAAATCCGCATTGACCATGAAGTCGAAAGAAAATGCAATTTTGGTCGTTGAGGATTTCGATTTTGACACTCCAAAAACAAAGGATTTTGTACAGGTTTTAAAGACCTTAGGTCTTGAAAACAAAAAGTCTTTAATTGTGTTGGGTGATTCAAATAAAGGCGTATATTTGTCTTCGCGTAATTTCAAAGGGTCTGAAGTTATAACTAACTCAGAATTAAGCACTTACAAAATACTTAACGCAAACAGTGTTGTGTTGTTGGAGGGCTCTCTAGAAGGAATCGAATCGAATTTAAATAAACAATAAGATCATGAGTGTGTTAATAAAGCCAATTATAACGGAAAAAATGACTGCGGATAGCGAGTTGAACAACCGTTATGGTTTCGTGGTTAACCCTAAGGCCAACAAGTTGCAGATTAAAGATGCTGTTGAGGCTGCTTATGGTGTTTCGGTTAAGAAGGTGCGTACAATGAACTACGGACCCGCCAGAAAATCCAGATATACAAAAACTGGGGTGCAGCATGGAAAGACAAATGCGATTAAAAAGGCAATTGTTGATGTTGTGGAAGGTGATGTTATTGATTTTTACAGTAATCTATAAAGACAAGAAATGTCAGTTAGAAAATTAAAACCAATCACTCCTGGACAGCGTTTTAGAGTAGTAAACGGATTTGACGCCGTTACTGCTGATAAGCCGGAGAAAAGCTTGCTTGCTCCGTTAAAAAAGTCGGGAGGTAGAAACAGTCAAGGAAAGATGACCATACGCCAGAAAGGTGGAGGTCACAAAAGGAGGTATCGTTTAATCGATTTTAAAAGGGATAAACAAGACGTTCTTGCTACCGTAAAAACAATCGAGTACGATCCAAACAGAACGGCATTCATTGCTTTGTTGGAATATGCCGATGGCGATAAGCGCTATGTAATTGCGCAAAATGGCTTACAGGTTGATCAGCAAGTTGCTGCCGGAAGTGCAGTAGCTCCTGAAATAGGAAATGCATTGCCATTGAGTGAGATTCCGTTGGGAACAATTATTTCCTGTATAGAATTGAGACCAGGACAAGGTGCCGTTATGGCAAGAAGTGCTGGAACGTTCGCCCAGTTAATGGCAAAGGACGGTAAATTCGTTACTGTAAAGATGCCATCCGGTGAAACTAGATTGGTTCTTTCTGGGTGTATGGCCACCATAGGTGCTGTCTCCAATTCAGACCATCAGTTATTGGTTTCTGGTAAGGCTGGTAGAAGCAGATGGTTAGGTAGAAGGCCTAGAACAAGACCAGTGGCAATGAACCCTGTCGATCACCCAATGGGAGGTGGTGAAGGGAGAGCTTCTGGAGGTCATCCAAGGTCTAGAAACGGTATTCCTGCTAAAGGATACAGAACCCGTTCCAAGACCAAGAGCACCAATAAGTATATAATAGAACGTAGAAAGAAATAAAAAAGTAGAAAGAAATGGCACGTTCACTAAAAAAAGGACCATACGTTCACTATAGCTTGGAGAAAAAAATCCAACAAAGTGTTTCATCCGGCAAAAAATCGGTAATTAAGACTTGGTCAAGGGCATCTATGATAACTCCAGATTTTGTTGGAATGACGATAGCTGTTCATAATGGAAAACAATTTGTACCTGTTTTTGTTACAGAAAACATGGTGGGACATAAACTTGGGGAATTTTCACCAACAAGATCTTTTAGAGGTCATGCAGGTGCGAAAAACAAAGGAAAAAAGTAAGCTATGGGAGTTCGTAAAAAACAGATGGCCGAAAGAATTAAGGCAGAGAAGAAAAAGATAGCTTTTGCTAAGTTGAACAATTGTCCTACTTCACCTAGAAAGATGCGTTTGGTCGCTGATTTGATTCGCGGTGAAAAAGTGGAAAAAGCTTTGGCCATATTGAGATTCAATCCTAAGGAGGCTTCAAGAAAGTTAGAGAAATTGTTACTTTCCGCTTTGGCCAATTGGCAAGCTAAAAATGAAGACGCGAGTTTAGAAGATGCGGATTTGGTGGTAGCTGAAATTAGAGTCGATGGAGGTGCAATGTTGAAGAGATTGCGTCCTGCACCACAAGGTAGGGCACACAGAATTAGAAAGCGTTCAAACCATGTAACCTTGGTTTTGGGTTCAAAAAATAATACAGAAAACTAGAATGGGACAGAAAACAAATCCAATAGGGAATCGTCTAGGAATCATCAGAGGTTGGGAGTCTAACTGGTATGGTGGAAACGATTATGGTGATAAACTGGCTGAAGATGATAAAATACGGAAGTATATACACGCCAGACTTTCTAAGGCCAGTGTTTCTAGGGTAATTATTGAACGTACGCTTAAGTTGATTACCGTTACCGTAACCACGGCAAGACCGGGTATTATAATAGGTAAAGGCGGTCAGGAAGTAGATAAGTTAAAAGAGGAGTTGAAGAAAATCACCAATAAGGAGGTTCAAATCAACATCTTTGAGATAAAAAGACCGGAGCTTGATGCCAATTTGGTCGCTGCAAGTGTTGCACGCCAAATAGAGAGTAGAATTTCTTTTAGAAGGGCTATAAAAATGGCAATCGCAGCAGCAATGCGTATGAATGCCGAAGGTATTAAGATTCAAATTTCAGGGAGATTGAACGGTGCTGAGATGGCACGTTCAGAATCCTATAAGGATGGTAGAATTCCACTATCCACGTTTAGGGCGGATATTGATTATGCGCTACAGGAAGCTCAAACAACATATGGTAAACTTGGTATTAAAGTTTGGATTATGAAGGGCGAGGTTTACGGGAAGCGAGATTTATCACCATTGGTAGGAATGCAGAAAGATGCCAAAGGTGGGAAACAGGAAGGTGGAAGAAAACAACGTCGTAGAAAGTAATTTTTTAAAGAACTAAAGTAATGTTACAACCGAAAAGAACGAAGTTCCGTAAGATGCAGAAAGGCCGTATGAAAGGCCTATCTGGGAGAGGACACCAACTTTCAAATGGTATGTTCGGTATAAAGAACGTAGATGATGCGACATTCTTGACTTCACGTCAGATAGAAGCTGCTCGTATTGCTGCAACTAGATTCATGAAGCGGGAAGGCCAGTTATGGATCAAGATATTTCCGGACAAGCCTATCACCAAGAAGCCGCTAGAGGTTCGTATGGGTAAAGGTAAAGGTGCTCCAGAATATTTTGTAGCCGTGGTTAAGCCAGGTAGAATCATGTTCGAAGTTGCCGGGGTTCCGATGGAAGTAGCAAAAGAAGCTTTACGTTTAGCGGCACAAAAGCTTCCTGTTAAAACAAAATTCATTGTAGCTCGAGATTACGAGGGCGGAAATTAAACGTAAGGAACCATGAAAAAACAAGAGATTAAGGAATTGTCTGTAGAAGGACTTACGGAGAAATTGGCCGAGTATAGAAAGCAGCATGAAGATTTGAAAATGGCACATTTTGTAACTCCGTTAGAAAATCCACTGCAGATTAGAAAAGTAAGGAGAACGGTAGCAAGATTAGCCACTGAATTAACTAATAGGGAAAACCAATAATTGGTTCGGCTTTATGGAAAAAAGAAACTTAAGAAAGGAAAGAATAGGAGTTGTCACTAGTGATAAAATGGAAAAATCCATTGTTGTTGCCGAGGTGAAAAGAGTAAAGCATCCTATGTACGGTAAATTCGTTTTGAAGACTAAGAAATATGTTGCACATGACGAAAAGAACGATTGCAACATTGGTGATACGGTAAAAATCATGGAGACTCGTCCTATGAGTAAGACCAAGTGTTGGAGATTAGTAGAAATCTTAGAAAGAGCTAAATAAGTTATGTTACAGCAAGAATCTAGATTAAAGGTAGCGGATAACACAGGAGCAAAGGAAGTATTGACTATCCGTGTTCTTGGTGGTACCAAAAGAAGGTACGCGTCCATAGGTGACAAGATCGTTGTTACCGTAAAGGAGGCTACTCCTAATGGAGGTATCAAAAAAGGCGCGGTTTCGACTGCCGTAGTGGTACGTACCAAGAAAGAAGTTAGGAGACCCGACGGATCATACATAAGGTTTGATGACAATGCATGCGTATTGTTGAATCCTGCCGGTGAAATGAGGGGAACCCGTGTTTTTGGACCGGTTGCAAGGGAGCTTAGGGATAAGCAGTTTATGAAGATTGTATCATTGGCCCCAGAGGTACTTTAATATAACGGACAAGATGAAAAAATTAAAAATTAAAACAGGAGATACGGTTAGGATTATCGCTGGTGACCATAAAGGTACCGAAGGTAAGGTGATGCGTGTAGACCTGGAAAAAAATAAGGCCATTGTAGAGGGTGCCAATATGGTTTCCAAGCATGAGAAGCCAAGTGCAAAGAATCCTCAAGGTGGTATAGTCAAAAAAGAAGCTATGATCCATGTTTCAAACCTTTCGTTGATCGACGGCAAATCCGGAGACGCTACACGAGTAGGGTATGAAGTAAGGGATGGTAAGAAAGTTAGGGTTTCAAAAAAATCCAATGAAGTAATTTAGTTATGGCATACGTTGCAAGATTAAAGAAAGAGTATAAGGAGCGCATTATAGCTGCCCTTACGGAAGAATTTGGTTACAGTAATGTAATGCAGGTTCCTAAGTTAGAGAAAATAGTAATGAGTAGAGGTGTTGGCGCTGCCGTTGCCGATAAGAAGCTTATTGACCATGCCGTTGACGAAATGACGATGATCACAGGTCAAAAAGCGGTTGCTACACTATCTAAAAAGGATGTTGCTGCCTTTAAGTTAAGAAAGGGCATGCCCATTGGTGCAAAGGTTACACTTAGAGGTGAGCGTATGTACGAGTTCTTAGATCGTCTTGTTACTTCTGCCTTACCTAGGGTTAGGGATTTTCAAGGAATAAAAGCGACTGGTTTTGATGGTCGTGGTAATTATAACTTGGGTATAACGGAACAAATCATTTTTCCAGAGGTAAATATTGATAAAATCAATAGAATTAATGGAATGGATATAACTTTTGTCACTACAGCAGAGACTGATAAGGAGGCAAAATCATTATTAACTGAATTAGGTTTACCTTTTAAAAAGAATTAGTATGGCTAAGGAATCAATGAAGGCTCGCGAGAGAAAAAGGGAAAGAACTGTAGCGGTTTATGCGGAACGTAGAAAAGCCTTAAAAGAGGCTGGTGACTATGAAGCATTACAAAGATTGCCAAAGAATGCATCACCGGTTCGTTTGCACAATAGGTGTAAGTTGACAGGGAGACCAAAAGGGTATATGCGAACCTTTGGTATTTCTAGGGTTATGTTCAGGGAAATGGCAAATGCAGGTTTGATCCCAGGCGTTAAAAAAGCCAGCTGGTAAAAAAATAGATTATTAATGGTTTCAGGTTTAGCATAAGGCTAAAAACCGTCACCGAATTATATACAAATGGTAACAGATACTATAGCAGATTACCTAACGCGAGTTAGAAACGCAAGTAGAGCGGGTCATAGGGTTGTTGAAATCCCTGCGTCCAATCTAAAAAAGGAAATAACCAAAATATTGTTCGATCAAGGATATATTTTAAGTTACAAGTTTGAGGACGATAAAGTTCAAGGTACCATTAAGATAGCCTTGAAATATGATAAGCTTACAAAAGAGCCTGTTATCAAGAAAATACAGCGTATAAGTAAGCCCGGTCTTAGAAAGTATGCCGGTAGTGATGACTTGCCCCGTGTATTGAACGGTCTGGGAATCGCTATCGTGTCCACATCGCATGGTGTAATGACAAGTAAGCAGGCTAAAGCGGAAAAAGTGGGTGGTGAAGTTTTGTGCTACGTTTATTAATCGAATAAAGAGTTAGAAAATGTCTAGAATAGGTAATAATCCAATCGCAATTCCTGAAGGGGTTACAATTGAAATCAATGATAACATCATTGCCGTAAAAGGTAAGTTGGGGGAATTGACTCAAGAGTTTTCCGAGGTTGCGATTAAAGTAGAGGATGGACAAGCTTGGGTAACAAGGCCATCAGACTCTAAGGAGCACAAAGCAAAACACGGTTTATACAGGTCGCTTATACTTAACATGGTAGAAGGTGTTTCTAAAGGATGGACCAAAGAATTGGAATTGGTAGGAGTTGGATATAGAGCTAGTAACCAAGGGCAAAAACTTGATTTGGCTTTAGGGTTCTCCCACAACATTGTTTTCGATTTGGCCCCTGAGGTAAAAGTAGAAACGATTTCTGAAAAAGGGAAAAATCCAATAGTGAAATTGACTTCACATGACAAGCAATTGGTTGGACATATAGCCGCAAAAATTAGATCCTTCCGTAGACCGGAACCTTACAAAGGAAAAGGAATTAAGTTTGTAGGTGAAATATTAAGAAGAAAAGCTGGTAAGTCAGCTTAATATAAGTGTATTATGGGATTATCAAAGACACAAAGAAAATTAAGAATCCGACGTAGAATCCGTAAGGTTTCTTTTGGAACGGCAGAAAGACCAAGGTTATCTGTTTTCAGAAGTAATAGTGAAATCTACGCCCAAGTTATAGATGATGTTAAAGGAGTGACCTTATTGTCCGCCTCTTCAAGAGATAAGGATATTGCAAAGGCAAAAGGTAATAAAACAGAGATTGCAGCATTGGTTGGTAAAACGATTGCGGAAAAATCTGTAAAGGCAGGCTTTGAAAAAGTTGCTTTTGATAGAGGAGGTAATTTGTATCATGGAAGGGTAAAATCTTTGGCAGATGGTGCACGAGAAGCAGGTCTAAAATTCTAATATACTAGTATGTTCCAAAAATATAAAAACGTAGAGACTGTTAAACCTGGTGGTTTAGACTTAAAAGATAAATTAGTTGGTATACAACGTGTTACCAAGGTAACAAAAGGTGGTAGGGCTTTTGGTTTTTCCGCAATTGTTGTTGTTGGTGATGAAAATGGTGTTGTAGGCCACGGTTTAGGTAAATCGAAGGAAGTTGCTACGGCAATTGCTAAAGCAATTGAAGATGGTAAAAAGAATTTAGTTCGTATTCCTTTGAACAAAGCTACACTTCCGCACGAGCAAAAAGGAAAATTTGGAGGAGCAAGGGTTTATATACAGCCAGCTTCCCATGGTACCGGTGTAATTGCCGGTGGAGCGGTAAGAGCGGTCTTGGAAGCAGTTGGTGTACATGACGTACTTTCGAAGTCTCAAGGATCATCCAACCCACATAATGTAGTGAAGGCAACATTTGATGCTTTATTACAATTAAGGGATGCAAAAACGATTGCACAGCAGAGAGGTGTTTCTTTGGAAAAAGTATTTAAAGGCTAAGTGAAGAATTATGGCAAAGATTAAAGTTACACAAGTAAAAAGTGGAATCAAGAAACCTCAAAATCAAAAAAGGACATTAGAGGCACTTGGTTTAAAAAGAATAGGTCAGGTCGTAGAACATGATAATACGCCTAATATTCTTGGAATGATAAATAAAGTTAAACATTTAGTTTCCACAGAGGAAGCTTAAATATAAACATACAATGGGTTTACATAATCTACAGCCTGCAGAAGGTTCAGTAAATAGAGACGGCAAGCGTCTTGGAAGAGGACAAGGTTCGGGTAAAGGGGGAACTGCTGCAAGAGGTCATAAAGGAGCAAAATCAAGATCTGGTTATTCTAAGAAAATTGGTTTTGAAGGTGGTCAAATGCCATTGCAACGTCGTGTCCCAAAATTCGGTTTTACCAATATAAATCGTAAGAACTATAAAGGAATCAATTTGGAGAAATTACAAGAACTTGTGGATAACAAGGTGATTTCAAATGAGGTTACTTTAGATATTCTGGTGGAAAATGGTATCGTAGGTAAAAACGACCTAGTTAAAATTTTGGGCAACGGTGAACTAAAGGCTTCCTTGAAAGTTTCCGTACATAAATTTACAGGTTCTGCAAAGGCGGCAATCGAAGCTGCAGGTGGTGAAGCAATAAGTTTGTAAGCATAAACGAGAGCATGAAGAATTTCATTGATACAATATCCAATATTTGGAAGATAGAAGAGCTGAGAAATAGGATTCTTATTACTTTGGGTCTTTTGTTGGTATACCGTTTTGGTTGCCAAATAGTACTTCCAGGTATAGATTCCACGCAATTGGGCGGTTTAACAGATAGTACAGATCAAGGTATTTTTGGTCTTTTAAATGCTTTTACGGGTGGTGCTTTTGCGAATGCCTCGGTTTTTGCATTGGGTATAATGCCGTACATCTCCGCTTCAATTGTTGTTCAGTTAATGGGTATTGCCATACCGTATCTTCAGAAATTACAGAAAGAAGGGGAGAGCGGGCGTAAAACAATCAATCAAATTACACGCTGGTTGACAATCGGTATTTGTATTGTTCAGGCCCCGGCTTATTTATATGGTCTAGAAGCTTTTGGTGTTCGGGATAGTGCTTTTATCCTAGGGAAAGGTCTTGATTTTATGGTTCCGGCGGTAATCATATTGGTTACGGGGACGGTATTTGCTATGTGGTTGGGTGAAAAAATTACCGATAAAGGTATTGGTAATGGTATTTCACTACTGATTATGATTGGTATTATAGCGACAATGCCACAGTCTTTTGTTCAGGAATTTATTTCTAGGACTACAAACAATAATGGTGGCTTGATGTTCATATTGATCGAGGTAATTATTTGGTTCCTTGTCATATTTGCCTGTATATTGTTGATCATGGCGACGAGACAGATTCCGGTACAATACGCTAGGCGTACAGCATCTGGAGGATATGAGAAGAATATTATGGGTTCCAGACAGTATATCCCATTAAAATTGAATGCCTCAGGTGTAATGCCGATTATCTTTGCCCAAGCAATTATGTTTGTGCCCGGTATGTTGGGTGGCGCATTTGACGATACTGCTGTAGGTCAATGGATGCAAGTACAGTTCAGTGATATTTTCGGGTTGGCCTACAATATATTGTTTGCCTTGTTGATAATCATCTTCACGTATTTCTACACCGCAATTACGGTTCCGACCAATAAAATGGCTGATGACCTTAAAAGGAGCGGTGGTTTTATTCCTGGAATTCGTCCCGGAAAGGAAACAGGGGATTATTTAGATAAGATAATGTCTTTGATTACGTTACCTGGATCAATTTTCTTAGCTTTGCTGGCGATTTTACCGGCTGTAGTAGTAAAGTTGATGGATGTACAGGCTGGATGGGCCTTGTTTTATGGTGGTACTTCCTTATTGATTATGGTTGGTGTGGCCATAGACACGGTGCAGCAGGTAAATTCATATTTGTTGAATAGGCATTACGATGGTTTAATGAAAACCGGTAAAAATAGAAAAGTAGCATAATTTATGGCTAAGCAAGCAGCAATAGAACAAGATGGATCTATCATTGAGGCATTGTCAAATGCAATGTTTCGGGTAGAATTGGAGAATGGGCATGTGGTAACAGCACATATTTCAGGTAAGATGCGCATGCACTATATAAAACTATTACCTGGTGATAAGGTTAAGCTGGAGATGAGTCCATATGACCTTTCTAAAGCAAGAATTACATATAGATACTAAGATACAAGATGAAAGTAAGAGCATCAGTTAAGAAGAGAAGTGCCGACTGCAAGATTGTTCGCAGAAAAGGCAGATTGTACGTAATCAACAAAAAGAATCCTAGATTTAAACAAAGACAAGGGTAATTATGGCAAGAATCGCAGGTATTGATATACCAAAACAAAAGAGAGGCGTGATCGCCTTAACCTACATTTTTGGAATTGGAAGAAGTAGGGCGCAGGAAATTTTGAGTAAAGCCCAGGTTAGTGAAGATACAAAGGTTTCTGATTGGGATGATGATGAAATTGGCCGTATCAGGGAAGCTGTATCCGGTTATGTGATCGAAGGTGAGTTACGTTCAGAAACGCAGTTGAACATAAAGCGTTTAATGGACATTGGATGTTATAGAGGTATACGTCATAGGTCTGGTTTGCCTTTAAGAGGTCAACGTACCAAGAACAACTCTAGGACAAGAAAAGGAAAGCGTAAAACAGTTGCTAACAAGAAGAAAGCAACTAAATAATAAGTAGGTATGGCAAAGGCAAATACTAAAGTTACAAAGGCTACCAAGAAACGTAAGGTAATCGTTGATTCAGTTGGGGAGGCGCATATCAGTGCTTCTTTCAATAATATCATTATCTCCTTGACAAATAAAAAAGGAGATGTTATCTCTTGGTCATCTGCCGGTAAATTAGGGTTTAGGGGTTCTAAAAAGAATACTCCCTATGCGGCTCAAGTTGCAGCTGAGGATTGCTCCAAGGTAGCACACGAAGCTGGTTTGAGAAAGGTAAAGGTGTATGTTAAGGGTCCTGGAAATGGTAGGGAATCTGCGATTAGATCTTTACACAATGCGGGAATAGAGGTGACAGAGATTATTGATGTTACTCCAATGCCCCATAATGGCTGTAGACCACCTAAAAGAAGAAGAGTTTAATTAATCACTTATATATTTCACGGAAGGTGTAGTTACGATTATCGAAGGATAAGCCTTAATTCATAATCTCACCTTCAAATTAAAAGAAAATGGCAAGATATACAGGACCAAAATCAAAAATCGCCCGTAAATTTGGCGAAGCAATCTTCGGGGACGATAAGTCTTTTGAAAAGAAAAATTACCCTCCGGGACAACATGGTAATAACAGACGTAGAGGAAAAAAGTCTGAATATTCCGTCCAGTTAATGGAGAAGCAAAAAGCTAAGTACACCTATGGTATCTTAGAAAAGCAATTTAGAAACTTATTCTCTTCCGCAAAACGTAAAGAAGGCGTTACCGGTGAAATTTTACTTCAACTTTGTGAGTCACGTTTAGATAATGTGGTGTACAGAATGGGAATTTCCCCAACTAGAAGCGGTGCTAGGCAATTGGTATCACACAGACATATTACGGTTAATGGCGAGTTGGTAAATATACCTTCCTATTCATTAAAGGCCGGGGATGTTGTTGGTGTTAGGGAAAAATCAAAATCACTACAGAGTATTCAGGATTCATTGGCTGCAAGTAGCGCAGTATATGAATGGATCACTTGGAACACAGAGAAGAAGGAGGGTACTTTTGTTGCCGTTCCTGAAAGGCTTCAGATTCCAGAAAATATCAAAGAACAATTAATCGTGGAGTTATACTCTAAATAAACAACACCGATCCAATTATGGCATTATTTAATTTTCAGAAACCCGATAAAGTAATAATGATCGATTCCTCTGATTTCGAAGGGAAGTTTGAATTTCGCCCTTTGGAACCTGGTTATGGATTAACTGTTGGGAATGCATTAAGAAGGGTATTGCTTTCTTCCTTGGAAGGGCATGCCATTACATCTGTTAGGATAGATAAGGTAGAGCATGAATTCTCTGTTATTTCTGGCGTTGTAGAAGATGTTACCGAGATTATATTGAATTTGAAACAAGTCCGTTTCAAAAAGCAAATAGAAGATTCCGAAGCGGAAGTTGTATCAATTTCTGTTAGTGGTAAGAATCAACTGACTGCTGGTGATTTCCAGAAATTCATTTCAGGATATCAAGTATTGAACCCAGATTTGGTTATTTGTAATATGGATGCTAAAGTGAGCATCAATATGGAGATTACCATAGAGAAAGGTAGGGGATATGTACCTGCTGAGGAAAATAAAAAGTCTGGTGCCCCTTTAGGGACCATCGCTGTTGATTCTATTTTCACGCCAATTAAAAACGTAAAATACAGTATTGAAAACTTTCGTGTAGAGCAAAAGACCGATTATGAGAAATTGGTTTTTGAAATCTCTTCAGACGGTTCAATCCATCCTAAGGATGCATTGACGGAAGCTGCAAAGGTTCTTATACATCACTTTATGCTGTTCTCTGATGAGCGCATCACCCTTGAGGCCGATGAAATTGCCCAAACAGAAACATATGATGAAGAGTCCTTGCACATGCGACAGCTGTTGAAAACCAAATTGGTGGATATGGATTTGTCCGTGAGGGCGTTAAATTGCTTAAAGGCAGCTGAAGTTGATACTTTGGGAGATTTGGTTTCTTTCAACAAGAACGATTTAATGAAATTTAGAAACTTTGGTAAAAAGTCGCTAACGGAATTAGAGGAGTTGGTTATCAATAAGGGATTGAGCTTTGGCATGGATTTGTCAAAATATAAATTAGATAAAGATTAGGTAATCATATTTTGCTCCTCGTTCTAGCGGGTTTGGAAGCAAGATGATAAAATTAAAACATGAGACACGGTAAAAAAATTAATCACTTAGGTAGAAAAAAGGCGCATAGGGAAGCTATGTTGGCAAATATGGCCTGTTCCCTTTTAGAGCACAAGAGAATCAACACTACGGTTGCCAAGGCAAAAGCCTTGAAGCAATTTATAGAGCCATTGATAACAAAGTCAAAAGCAGAGAATAACATGTCTGCGGAAAAGGGAACGCACAATAGGCGTATCGTTTTTAAAAACCTTAGGGATAAAGCAGCGGTCACAGAATTGTTTAGTGTAGTTTCTGAAAAAGTGGCCGATCGACCAGGTGGATACACAAGAATTATAAAATTGGGTAACCGTCTTGGGGATAATGCCGATATGGCTATGATGGAACTTGTTGATTTTAACGAGTTGTACAATGCGGGCAAACCTAAAAAGAAATCTACAAGACGTAGTAGAAGATCCGGGGGCGGTAGTTCTGATGCCAATGTGGCACCTAAGGAAACAAAGCAGCCAGAAGTACAGGAGCAACCAGCTGAAGAATCAAAGCCAGAAACAGAAGCTCAAACAGATAACGAGGTAAAGACAGATGACACTAAGGAGTAATTTGTCGATAAATATTAATAACCAAAAAGGATAAGCTTTTCAGCTTATCCTTTTTTTATGTTCTTTTGTGAACGAATAAATTTGAAAGTGGAATGAAATATCAAGTAAGGAGAAAAGCGTTATTATTACTGGCAGACGGCACTATTTTTCACGGTAAATCTGTGGGCGATAAGGAAGGAACTGCATTCGGGGAGGTCTGTTTTAATACAGGAATGACCGGTTATCAGGAAATATTTACCGATCCTTCTTATTTTGGACAGCTCATGGTTACTACCAATGCCCATATTGGTAACTACGGCACCAATAAGGATGAGGTAGAATCCGATTCCATTAAAATAGCGGGCCTCATTTGTAAAAATTTCAGCTACGAGTATTCGAGGGTTGCGGCAGACGATAGTTTGAAAGGGTTTTTGGATGCCAATGATTTATTTGCAATTTCAGATGTGGATACCAGGGCCTTGGTAAGCTATATTAGAGATCATGGAGCTATGAACGCTGTGATTTCGACAGATGTTGATAATATAGAAAAACTGAAAGAGCAGTTAAGAAAAGTCCCTAGCATGGAAGGTCTGGAATTGGCGTCTAAAGTGTCAACAAAAGAGCCTTATTTTGTAGGCGATGAAAATGCTACCTTTAAGATTGCCGCATTGGACATTGGTATCAAAAAGAATATTCTCCGCAATTTGGTAAAGAGGGATGCCTATGTAAAGGTGTTTCCCTACAATGCAAGCTTTGAAGAAATGTCTTCATGGAATCCAGATGCGTTTTTTATTTCTAACGGTCCCGGCGATCCAGAACCTCTCGCTGACGCCATTACTGCAACTAAAAAGATGATCAATACAAATAAGCCACTTTTTGGTATATGTTTGGGCCACCAAGTACTTGCTTTGGCAAATGGAGTATCGACCTATAAAATGCATAACGGTCACAGAGGAATCAACCATCCAATTCTAAATTTATTGACCGGAAAGGGTGAAATTACCTCACAAAACCACGGTTTCGCAATCAATAGGGAAGAGACGGAAGCCAATACTGATTTGGAAATAACCCACGTTCACCTCAATGATAAAACCGTAGCCGGAATACGGATGAAGGATAAGGATGTCTTTTCGGTGCAATACCACCCAGAAGCCAGCCCCGGTCCACATGACGCGGATTACCTTTTCGATGATTTTTTTAAAATGATTGAGAAAAACGCAAAACATGGCGAAATAGTTTAACTAAATAGTATTTTATTGGGAAATGTAATGCGCAACCAACCCATTAAATCCTTGGTTTCGTATCTTTACCGCTTCAATTATCAACCTAAAAAAGCAAAGAGTAAATGAGTATTATATTAAACGTTCACGCAAGACAAATATTAGATTCTAGAGGAAACCCAACTGTTGAAGTTGATGTGGTTACGGAAAATGGAGTAATGGGAAGAGCTGCGGTTCCTTCCGGTGCTTCAACGGGAGAACACGAGGCCGTAGAACTACGTGATGGAGGAAAGGCCTATATGGGCAAAGGGGTCAGTAAGGCTGTGGACAATGTGAATACTAGTATAGCAGAGGAGATATTGGGGATGTCCGTATTCGATCAGAACCTTTTGGATCAAACCATGATAGATTTGGATGGTACGCCCAATAAATCAAAATTAGGGGCAAATGCTATTTTAGGTGTTTCCCTTGCTGCGGCAAAGGCAGCGGCCAATGAGCTTGGTCTTCCCTTGTACCGCTACGTTGGGGGTGTAAGTGCTAACACACTTCCCGTACCAATGATGAATATTATCAATGGAGGGTCGCATTCAGATGCCCCAATTGCATTTCAAGAATTTATGGTAATGCCCGTAAAGGCCAAGAGTTTTTCACACGCCATGCAAATGGGGACTGAAATTTTCCATAATCTTAAGAAGGTGTTGCATGACCGTGGTTTAAGTACTGCTGTTGGCGATGAGGGCGGATTTGCACCTAATCTAGCCGGTGGTACCGAAGATGCTTTGGACACCATTGCCAAAGCGGTAGAAAAAGCGGGATATAAGTTAGGAGACGATGTCATGATTGCTTTAGACTGCGCTGCTGCCGAGTTCTATGTAGACGGGGCCTATGATTATACCAAATTTGAAGGTAGTAAAGGGGTAGTAAGGACTTCTGAGGAGCAAGCCCAATATTTGGCCGACCTGAGTGCCAAGTATCCAATCATCTCCATAGAGGATGGGATGGATGAGAATGATTGGGAAGGCTGGAAAGCCTTGACCGATAAAATTGGTGATAAGGTGCAGTTGGTAGGTGATGATTTATTTGTGACCAATGTGAAGCGTTTGGCTACAGGAATCGAAAAAGGTATAGCCAATTCAATTCTAATAAAAGTAAACCAAATAGGAACCTTAACGGAAACCATTGCAGCGGTAAATATGGCGAAAAATGCCGGTTATACCTCCGTAATGTCTCACCGTTCCGGAGAGACCGAAGACAATACTATTGCTGATCTGGCGGTTGCGTTGAATACAGGCCAGATTAAAACGGGATCTGCGTCAAGATCAGATAGAATGGCTAAATATAACCAGTTGCTTCGTATTGAGGAAGAGTTGGGAAGCATGGCCTATTACCCACAGGAAAAAGCGTTTAAAATCAAGTAAATTCAGCTTGTTTTACAAACTAAAAGCCTTTCCATCCGGAAAGGCTTTTTTTTTGGCGTACTCCAAAACTTTAACTACCTTTTGAGGATTATCTAATAATTATACCTCTTTATTAACATATGAATAATTTTCTTTTTGTTTCCGCAGAGAATGATGCCATACCAGATTGTAAGGCTGGTGGAATGGGTGATGTAGTTAGGGATGTGCCACGGGAAATTTCACGACGTGGAGACAAAGCTCATGTGGTCGTACCCGCTTATTCAAGATTGCACAAAAACGGAATATTTAAGACCAAGCTTGAATTTACGCTAAGGGGTATGCCGTATACAGCGGAATTATACGAGGTTATTCCTAAGAGGGTATATAAGGACATTACGCATTATGTAATTCATCATCCGGAAATAATTGAAGGAGGTATAGCGCACATTTACCATGATGATCCAACCGAGCCATTTTTCAATGACTTTATAAAATTTGTGATATTCTGTACGGCTACGGCAGAAGCGATTAAGATTGGGGCTTTTGGAGATCTCGACATCGTTCATATGCATGATTGGCATGCGGCGGCCCTTTTGTTCATCAAACGTTATCACCCTCAATACCAGGACTTGAAAAAAATGCGGTACGTGTATAGTATCCACAATTTGGCGATACAAGGTATACGTCCGTTTTATAATAACTATGCTTCGGTAAACAATTGGTTTCCCGAAGTTCAACTAGACCATAGGGCCTTAATGGATTCGCGCTATCAAGATTGTATCAACTTGATGGCCGTTGGGATACGACTAGCGGATGCCGTACACACGGTTTCACCTTCCTACAAAGAAGATGTAATGCTGCCCAGCAGAAGGCCGGAGTTTATTGGTGGGGAAAGTCTGGAGCAAGATTTGCAAAAGGCCAATAATGAAGGCAGGTTGTTCGGTATTTTGAATGCGAGCAATTACAATAATATCCGTGAAGCTGAAAAAGGGCTACTATACAGGAATACGGTCAAGGCCTTGTTCAGGTGGCTACAGGATACCTCCAAGAAATACAAAGCCGATTTCTTGGCGCATACCGGAGAGAAAATCATGAAGTATGTGGGGAATAGGCCCAAATTTATTGTTTCTAGTGTTGCACGCTTGACCGAGCAGAAATTTTACTTTTTAATGCGGTCCCCAGAAGCATTAGAAAAAATGTTGGCACGTTTAGACAAGGTTGAAGGTATTTTTATGCTCTTAGGCACAGGAGATCCGGATTATGAGGAATTTTTTCGTGAAATGAGCTACAAGCATCAAAATTTCATTTTTACGAACGGGCAATCAGAAGATTTGATAGATTCCATGTACCTCGAAACGGACCTTTATTTTATGCCCAGTTTATTTGAACCCTGCGGCATAAGTCAGATGCTTGCCATGAGAAACGGTAATCCTTGTTTGGTGCACCATACTGGTGGGCTGAAAGACACTGTTGAGCATATGAAAACTGGATTTGCCTTTGATGGGGAGACCTATGACGAGCAAATCAAGAATATGGTAAAGCGTTTTGATGAAGCATTGACGGTTTGGGAGCACGATAAGCCTTTGTGGAAAAAGATACAAGCAAATGCAAAAAAGGCCCGTTTTACCTGGGATAAGTCGCTCGACGAATATTACAAATCCCTGTATTTGTTGCAGTCGGAATAACAACTGGGCCCTACTGTTAATTTTAGCCTAAACAGAATTGTGAAATTGTTAAAACAATCCTATTTTGTTAACTTTACTGGGTGCACTTAAAACCTAAAATTTAAAAATGTCAGATAAAGCTACTTTAGAATATAATGGTGAAAAATATGAGTTTCCTGTAGTGAAGGGAACAGAGAATGAACTTGCAATCGATATTAAATCCCTCCGTTCGGTAACCAACGGTATTATAACCATTGATCCAGGTTTTAAGAATACAGGCTCCTGCGAAAGTGCCATTACTTTCTTGGATGGAGAAAAGGGGATATTACGATACAGAGGCTATTCCATTGAGGAATTAGCGGAAAAGGCAGATTTCTTGGAAGTTGCCTATTTGTTGATTTTCGGAGATTTACCAAATAAAAAGGAACTTGAGAAATTCCATAAGGATATCAAGGACGAGTCGCATGTAGACGAGGAAATGAAAAAGATTTTGGACGGATTTCCAAAATCTGCGCACCCAATGGGTGTTCTATCGTCGTTGACAAGTGCCTTGATTGCATTCAACCCATCAACCGTAGACGTAAGTTCTGATCAGGATATGTACCATGCAATCGTTCGTATTTTAGCGAAGTTCCCTGTACTTGTGGCCTGGACCTTACGCAAAAAGAAAGGCTTGCCATTGGATTATGGTGATGATACGCTGGGTTACGTGGAGAACATTCATAAAATGATGTTTAAGCGCCCTAACCAGGAGTATAAAAATAACAAATTGGTTATTGAAGCCTTGGATAAGTTGTTGATTCTGCATGCTGATCACGAACAAAATTGCTCTACGAGTACGGTACGTATCGTAGGTTCTTCACACGCAGGATTATTCGCTTCTTTATCAGCAGGTATTTCCGCACTTTGGGGACCACTACATGGCGGAGCAAACCAAGCTGTTTTGGAAATGTTGGAAGCCATAGAAGCTGATGGCGGTGACACTAAAAAATATATGTCCAAGGCCAAGGACAAGGAAGACCCGTTTAGATTGATGGGCTTTGGACACAGAGTATATAAAAACTTTGATCCCCGGGCTAAAATCATCAAAAAAGCTGCAGATGATGTACTTGGTGATTTAGGGATAGACGATCCTATATTGGATATTGCTAAAGGTTTAGAGAAGGAAGCTTTGGAAGATCAATACTTTGTGGAAAGAAAACTCTATCCTAATGTAGATTTTTATTCCGGAATCATTTATAGGGCCTTAGGTATTCCTACCGAAATGTTCACGGTAATGTTCGCTTTGGGAAGGTTGCCAGGATGGATTGCCCAATGGAGGGAAATGCGATTGAAGGGTGAACCTATTGGAAGGCCGAGACAAATATATATTGGAGAAAAGTTAAGACCCTTTGTTGAACTTGCAAAGAGGTAGATTGCTACCTTCAATAAAAAAACAAAAACTCTTTTAAACGCTGAAAGAGTTTTTTTTGTGCCAATTTTTAATTTTTTATCAAGAAAATAGAACCGTATGTTACATTTAAATATCAGGGACGAGATATCGACATTAAAGACTGTAGTTCTTGGGACTGCGGAGAGTTCAGGACCAATACCGTCACCGGAAGATGCCTATGATCCAAAATCATTGGAACACATTCTTGCCGGTACTTACCCTAAGGAAGCCGATATGATTTTGGAATTGGAGGCTTTTCGGGCAGTTTTTGAAAAGTATGATGTGAAAGTCTTCAGGCCAGAAGTTTTGCAAGATTGTAATCAGATTTTTTCCAGGGATATCGCCTTTGTAATTGAGGATAAGCTCATAAAGGCGAACATATTGCCAGATCGCGAAAAAGAGGTGGAGGCCATCTTGCATGTTCTGGATAAAATTGAGGATAGCCAAATACTTCAGCCTCCTGTAGAGGTGCATGTCGAAGGTGGTGATGTAATGCCTTGGAATGATTATATTTTTGTAGGTACTTACACTGCTCCTGACTATGCCAAGTATATTACCGCACGCACGAATAAGGCGGCAGTCGATTATTTGGCCGCGCAATTTCCCACCAAAAGAATCAAATCCTTTGAGTTGCGTAAATCAAATACCAGTGCCATTAATAATGCCTTGCACTTGGATTGTTGTTTTCAACCGCTAGGAAAAGGAAAGGCGATTTTACATAAAAATGGATTTTTGGTCGAATCTGAATACCAATGGTTGGTCAACTTCTTTGGAAAGGAAAATATCTTTGAGATTACTGCTTTGGAAATGTACAATATGTTCAGTAACGTGTTCTCAATTTCACCAGATGTAATTGTTTCCGAACGTAATTTTACCCGCCTTAACAATTGGTTACGGCAGCAAGGATTTACGGTAGAAGAAATACCGTATGCAGAAATCTCTAAGCAAGAAGGGTTACTGCGCTGTAGTACACTGCCTTTAATCCGCGAATAATTAATTAAAACAAATTTAAGTTTAATAAACAGCTATATGCAAATTACGAATACCATACTCATGATCCGTCCGGTGTCTTTTAGGATGAACGAACAAACTGCAGTCAATAACTATTTTATGGAAGATATTGATATGAAGAACAATGCCATAAATGAAAAGGCCCAAGAAGAGTTCGATGCGTTTGTATCAGTATTAAAAGATCATGGAGTCCATGTCATTGTCATAAACGACACCAAAGAACCAGACACCCCAGACAGTATTTTCCCGAACAATTGGATTTCTTTTCATGCCAATGGTACGGTAGGGATCTATCCTATGTTCGCCGAAAATAGAAGGAATGAACGCAGGGAAGATATTTTGGAAATTCTGGAGGAAAACGGATTCAAAATTGAATCTGTAGTCGATTATACTGCGGCTGAGGAGGAAGGAGTATTCTTGGAAGGGACCGGTAGTATTTTAATGGATAGGGTTCATGGAAAAGCGTATTGTGCTTTATCCCAGCGTGCAGATGAAGGCTTATTTATTGAATTTTGTGAAGATTTTGATTGTTTTCCGGTCATTTTTACGGCAAACCAATCTGTGAACGGGGAACGTATGCCAATTTATCATACCAATGTTATGATGGCTTTGGCAGAAGATTTTGCAATAATTTGTGCAGCTTCTATTGATGATAAAAAAGAGCGCAAAATCGTTTTGGACCATTTGAAAAGGGACGGTAAGGACATTATACTGATATCGGAACGGCAAATGCATCATTTTGCCGGGAATATGTTGCAGGTATTAGGTAGCGAGGATAAAAGATATATGGTGATGAGTACTGCGGCATACGAAAGTCTGTCACCAGAACAGGTAACTCGAATAGAAAGTCATTGCGCTATTTTGCACAGTTCGTTAAGTACGATAGAAACTTGTGGCGGGGGCAGTGCCCGTTGTATGATGGCGGAAGTTTTTCTTCCTAGGCAGTAAGGTACCTAAATCTATTTGATTCGTTGATTACATTTCGTATTCTGCCTTAGAATGATAAGAATTATTGTTGGGTATTGCTTATCTTCAAAGAAATATAATAAAAACCTTAGGGATAGGGTTTGGCAGTTATGAAATTTAAAAAAATCAGTACTTATTTAGCTATTGCTGTTGTTGGTATTTTGTTTGCATTTGAAAAGACGCCGAACACATCGGCGTATCTCGTAGTGGATGTAGCTGAAACCAAAGCGATGGATTCAGAAGAAGCATTCCGTAAAATGATGGACGTACTTACCCATCAGCGCTGTATGAATTGTCATCCAACCGATAATGTTCCCAAGCAGGGGGATGATAGACATCCCCATTATTTTGGAATTGCCAGAGGCGATGATAACATGGGTTTCGAAGCTACGAATTGCAACACCTGCCATCAATCTGAAAACAATGAATACTCCGGTGTGCCTGGAGCCCCACATTGGTCTTTGGCACCGGCGTCTACAGGTTGGCAAGGACTCTCGAGAACAGAATTGGCAGAACGTCTTTTGGATAGGGAAATGAACGGGAATCGAAGCCATGAGGAGCTTATTGAGCATATGACGGAAGATGATTTGGTATTATGGGCTTGGAACCCGGGAGTTGACGCCAATGGATTACAACGGGAGTTACCGCCAGTTTCAAAGGAAGAATTTAAAAAGGCGGTAGAGGAATGGTTCAATACCGGGGCCATCATCCCAACTAAATAACCTTAAATTTTATGGAAATTTCCCTTACGGTTAATGGAATCAAAGAAACTATTGCATTGACAGACCCGAATACACCGCTACTTTGGGTAGTACGCGATATACTTAATTTAAAAGGTACAAAGTTTGGCTGTGGAAAAGCTGCCTGTGGTGCCTGCACCTTACATGTGGACGGTAAGGCGGTTCGCTCCTGTTCTTATGCCGTAAAATTTGCGGATGGAAAAGCAATAACTACGATAGAAGGTTTGGGTAATCGGGAAAATCCCCATCCCGTTCAACAAGCATGGGAAGATGAAATCGTACCCCAATGTGGCTATTGCCAACCAGGATTCATGATGGCTACGGCGGCACTGCTCAAAGCGATTCCTAACCCTACTGATGAGGATATCGATAAAAATATCATCAATGTATGCCGATGTGGCACCTATTATCGAATGCGGAAAGCAATTCATAGAGCTGCCGAACTACAAAGTGAAATGGATACGAACGCTTCAGAAAAAGAATAGGGATGGCTGCGCAAGAAAATATATCGAAAAAAGTCTCCAGGCGTAAATTTTTGGTCCGTGGTAGCTTGGGAACCATTGGCGTGGTGGCGTTAGGGACCTATTTGTTCAGAAACTCAATAAGAAGGGAATTGTTGGGATTGACCAGTACTTTGGAATTACCTTATACCGATAATACGGACAAGCCAATGGTTTGGTTCGAGGTTACCAAAGGCAATACCATATTATTACATTCCCCAAAGGTAGAAATGGGGCAGGGTACCTTTACAGGTTTGGCACAGATGGCTGCTGATGAGCTATCAATTTCCATGGGGCAAATTGAGGTAGTGCACGCGGCCACGGTAACAGGAAATATAGATAGTTTCGCTACAGGCGGTAGTACTTCCATTTCAGGTTTATGGAATCCGTTGAGGGAGCTTGCCGCACTTTTAAGGGAAATGTTACTGAAGGAGGCCTCGCGTAAGTTGGGCATCGCGGTCAATCAGCTATCCATTGATAATGGAATTATCTCAGGGAATGGAAAATCCTTGACCTATGCTCAGGTTGCAGAGGGTGTTACGGAATGGGAAGTTCCTGAAGAAGCCAAGGTAAAGAATACAAAGGAGTATAAATACATAGGAAAACCAATAGCTAGGGTCGATTTAAAGGCGAAAGTATATGGTGATCCTATTTTTGGTATGGATGCGGAGATGCCAGATATGCTATATGGCGCTGTGGTGAGGCCGTCTAAAATTGGATCAAGGTTTGTGAGTTCGGACGCCTCCAAGGCAGAGAACATGCCTGGAGTTGTGCGTATTATCATGGAAAGTGATTTCGTAGGGGTAGTCGCGCAATCCTTAATCCAAGCGGAAAATGCCAAAGACAAGATTGAAGTAACGTGGACTAGCCCAGAAAACATAGATACTGCGGCTATTGTTGGGATGATGACGGTTGGGAATGGAAAATCTACGATTATTCAAAAGAATGGTAATGCCTTGGAGGCCGAAGGGGAAATTACCTCCCTTGAATTCAGAAGTCCTATTGGGGCGCATGCCCAACTGGAGCCCAACGGGGTGTTGGCTTCCGTTGAAGGAGATCAGGCAACCATAAAAATCTCAACGCAAGTAGTTGGAATGACTAGAAAAGAGGTTGCTGATCGATTGGACTTGGATGTAGAAAATGTAAATGTAATCCCCACGTATTTAGGTGGAGGTTTTGGAAGAAGGTTACACACCCCGCATGCAGTTTATGCTGCGGTCATGTCTAAGGCCGTAGGAAAGCCTGTAAAATATTTTTTTACCAGAAAAGAAGAATTTCAGCATGATATGTTTCGTCCGCCAACACATCATGTGCTCAAAGGCAGGTTGGATTCCAACGGATTTTTGGACGGTCTAGAACACCATTTTGTGAGTGGTGATGTAGCCAATGATTCGGCCCTGGTACCAGGATTCCTCGACACGGTTTTAGGTGCTGATGTTGGGGCCATTCGGGGCGGATTTATTCAATATACCAAAGTACCAAATTTCAGATCGGTATATTGGCATGTAGATCTTCCCTTTGCCACCAGCTGGTGGAGAAGCCTTGGGCTTTTGGCGAACACATTTGCCATTGAAAGTTTCATGGACGAAATGGCGCTAAAGGCGAATAAGAATGCGGTGGAATTTAGGCTCCAGCACATAAGCGATGATCCAATGGGCCTTCGTTTGAAAAACGTGATTAAGGCAGCTGCCGAGAAAGCTGGATACACTGAAAATAGTATTGGAGGTCGCGCTATGGGCTTTGCGGCCTCCATTGATGCGGGAACACCTTGCGCTCAGGTGGCCGAAGTATCTATCGAAAATAATGAAATTGTAGTCCATAAAGTAACCGTAGCCCTAGACCCCGGATTGGCCGTTAACCCAGACCAGATAAGGGCACAATGTGAGGGTTGTGTTATTATGGGTATGAGTGCGGTCCTTTATGAACAGATGTTCGTTGAAGATGGAGCGTTGACACCAACAATTTATGGCCCCTATAAAATGGCACTGATGAAAAATGCACCAAAAGAAATTGATGTGGTCTTGTTGCAAGGGAAAGACACCCCTGGTGCTGTGGGGGAACCCCCTTTAGGACCTATAGGGGCAGCGGTAGCCAATGCGATTAGGCGCTTGCTTGGGCGGCGCCTTACCGAGCTCCCGCTAAAAATTCCTAAGATTACCTAAGTTCGATTCGAAATACGGTCTCTTTGTTGAACTTTTATACTTCTCCTTTAGATTTAGGATGAGATGTGACCGTAAAATTTAATTGAATGAGCCATTAGCGCATGTCTGTTAAGCGAATAGGAACTTTAAAACTATAGTTGTAATTAGGTGAATACTACCGAAAGACAAAAATGAAAATTGATAAACTGGCAAAAGGATATGCTTCAAGCTTGAAAATGGCACCCATAAACTTATCTAGCAGTAATCGAAAAATGATCTACAAATCCCGTAAATTCTAAAATAAAGGTGTCGAGAACGGATAAAATGTAGTTGGATTATGTACGGGCCAGATTGTTGATCATTCCGCCAAAAATAAAGTAATGAAATGGGACGATGCTATACCAATACAATCTACCCCTTAGCCCACGTGGCCTAAAAGTAGCCGTTTGGTGCAGCACATTGTTCTCATCGATCTTAAACTCCAACCAAGCTTCCCCAGGAAGTTTCATTTCCGCGAAAAGTAACAAGCGCTTTGCATTTTTATCGGCCAGTAATACCCTCCAGAAATCCAATGCATCCCCGGCGTATATCTTATCAGTATGGGTGCGCCCCCTTCGCAAACCAACGCCTCCAAAAAGTTTGTCCAAAAAACCGCGTATTTTCCATAACCAATTACCGTAGTACCAACCAGTTTCTCCGCCAATGCTCCAAATACGTTCCAAAACCGCTTCTGGGTCATCGATCTTTAAGTGCTTGACATCCTTTAAAATACCGTATTTGGGAACTTGAATGTGCTTTTCTAGCGTGTCATCGTTAAACCTGCCACTAACCATACTATCCTTCCAGCTACTTATGACGAGATTTTGCTCTATTTTCTTAAATGCCATGTCAATGGCTTCTTCGTAGGTATGGGGTTGAATATTTAGGATTTCCTGCAATCTAGTATCGCGCGCTACCACTTCAATTTTCATACTGTCCACAAGATTAAGTGCCAATTTGTAGGATGTGGAGGTGACAAAGTATAACCAATAGGAAGAGAGTTTGGGGGTCATTACGGGCACGGTCAAAATCCAGTTCTTGAAGCCTCTGGCTTTGGCGTATTTATGGAGCATTTCCTTATAGGTAAGTACGTCCGGACCTGCAATATCAAAAGAATCGTTGTACGTTTTCTCATTTCCAAGGACTCCGGTAAGAAAGCTCATTACATCACGTATGGCAATAGGCTGCGTTTTTGTCAATACCCATTTAGGGGTAATCATAAAGGGTAGTTTCTCACATAGGTCCCGTATAATTTCAAAAGATGAACTTCCAGACCCTACAATAATACCTGCCCTAAGCACCGTTAGTTCATAATTGCCTTCATAGAGTATGTCCTCTACATTTTTACGTGACCTCAGATGCTTCGATAGGTTTTCATCATTAACGATACCACTCAAATAGACGACTTGCTTTAATTGGGTATTCTTGACATAAGCGTTGAAATTTCGTGCTGTTTTGGCCTCCATATCGTCAAAATCCTGAGTTGAAGAACTCATGGAATGAATCAAGAAATAAGCGGCATCAATATCTTTTGGAACCTTATGCTCATGCACCTCCTCTAAAAAATCTATTTCTATAACTTCAATTTGGCTCCTTGTTTCTTTGTCTACGGAAAGTCGTGCCTCGTCCCGTACGGCACAGACCACATCGTGCCCCATTTCCAGTAATTGGGGGAGAAGTCGCATTCCAATATAGCCATTGGCACCAGTAAGTAGTATTTTCATAGGTCCTCTATAGAAGTTGGTGCATTATCAGCTTTGAAGCCCAATATTTTTTTAAAGAACTTTTGGACCGCCTTGGTATCCGATTCTACCTTAATAAAATGATTATCCCTATAGATGGAGTATACGGAAGCATCACCCTTATACAGCGTAAGCTTATAATATGGAATTACCAAGGCAAAAGTTTCCAACAACGAACGAAATCGTACAATGATACCTTTGGGGCGTAGTTCAACATTGCAGGTATCCCTGTTTCGGTCCAAAATCAATAGATTCCTAATTTCCAAGCTTGTCTCGGTGATAATGAGTTTTGGTGATCCTATACCTCCCATGGCCCACCGCTCCTTAAGCGTAAAGGGTTTACCTACCTCGGCATCTACCTTTCTGGTAATTTCCTTATTGTTGTATGATACGTTTACAAGCATGGTCGATTTCCAATCAATTTCATTTAAAGTTAATCAAATGCCGTATGAATGGCGAATCTGTTTACCTTAAAAGCCTAAAAAATGATTAGTTTTGCAGGCCTAATTAAACGTTTTGATGAATATTCAAGAGCTCCTACTATCTAAAGTAAAAGAAGCGGTACAAACCATCTACGGGAAAGAATTACCTGTGGTAGAGTTTCAACCCACCCGCAAGGATTTTGAGGGGGATATAACGGTTGTGATTTTTCCCATGTTGAGGATAGTTAAAGGAAATCCAGAACATATTGGAAATGAAATTGGCGCCTATTTGGTAGCGAATGTACCCGGCTTATCTAGCTATAATGTCATTAAAGGATTTTTGAACCTCGTTCTTAGCGATGCCTTCTATTTTGAATTTTTCAACGGTATAAAGGATACCCCGAATTTTGGTTTTGTACCGGCGTCTAGAGATGCGATTATGGTGGAGTATTCTTCACCAAACACAAATAAACCGCTTCACTTAGGACATATTCGTAATAATTTATTGGGATATGCGGTAGCTGAAATTCTAAAGGCCGCCGGTAAAAAGGTGTATAAGACACAAATAATCAATGACCGTGGCATCCATATTTGTAAGAGTATGGTAGCCTGGCAAAAATTCGGCAACGGTGAAACCCCTGAAAGTTCTGGCTTAAAAGGCGACAAGCTGGTTGGCAACTATTACGTGGCCTTTGATAAGGCCTATAAGGAACAGGTTGCGCAGCTCGTTGCGTTGGGTATGGACCCTAAAACCGCAGAAAAAGAAGCGGCCATTCTTCAGGAAGCACAAGAAATGCTTTTAAAATGGGAAGCTGGCGACCCGGAGACCACAGCGCTATGGAAGACCATGAACGGTTGGGTCTATCAAGGTTTTGCGACCACTTATTCCAACATGGGTGTTGATTTTGATATGTTATACTACGAGAGCGATACGTATCTCTTAGGAAAAGATATTATCGAAGAAGGCCTGGATAGGGGTGTTTTTTTCAAAAAGGAAGATGGTAGCGTTTGGATCGATCTGACTGAAGATGGCCTCGATGAAAAAATAGTATTACGTTCAGATGGTACGGCGGTATATATGACACAGGATTTAGGAACTGCAGTACAGCGGGTAAAAGATTACCCAGATGTAAGTGGAATGGTTTATACGGTTGGAAACGAACAAGATTATCATTTCAAGGTATTGTTCCTCATTTTAAAAAAGCTTGGCTATTCATGGGCAGATAGGCTGTATCATTTAAGTTACGGGATGGTAGATTTACCAAGCGGAAAAATGAAGAGTAGGGAAGGAACCGTGGTAGATGCAGACGATTTAATGGAAGATATGACCCAGACCGCCGCAAAAATCTCCGAGGAATTAGGGAAACTGGAGGAGTACGATGAACATGAAAAGCAGGATTTGTATAAAATGATTGGGCTTGGGGCCCTAAAATATTACATTTTAAAGGTCGACCCTAAAAAAAGGATTCTATTTAATCCTGAGGAGTCTGTTGATTTTCAGGGGAATACGGGACCGTTTATTCAATATACCTACGCCAGGATTCAATCCATACTACGAAAGGCGGAAAGTATGGATGTACTTAGTTCCAAGACTTTAGGTACTATGGAACTGCACCCAAAGGAAAAAGAACTGATAAAGCAAATTCAACTTTTCCCCGATACCATACAATTGGCTGCCGAAAATTATAGTCCGGCATTGATTGCCAATTATACTTATGATTTGGTGAAGGAATTCAACTCTTTTTATCAGCAGGTCTCGATTCTTGGAGAACCTAATGAGGCTAAAAGATTGCTACGGGTACAATTGTCCAAAAAAGTTGCTGAGGTTATACAGGATGCGTTCAGTTTATTGGGCATTAACGTACCGGAACGTATGTAAACAAAAAAGACCGCCGAAGCGATCTTTTTCATAGCAACTTTAAAATTAACCAACTAAATTAGGTTGCTAAAGTTAGTTTTAAGCGGTTTTTTTAGCGGCAACTGCTGCACCGTAAACAACCAATCCAAATCCTATTTTGTTAATGGCGTCACCAATGTTATAAATAACATCCATATTCAAGCCTAAATTTCCAAGACCATCATACCATCCTGGAGTTCCGGCCATATATCCTAACGGATAGATTGCCCAACCTACCAAAACAAACCAACATAATGTTTTGTGCGCTGCTAAAACTGAACCTCCTGCATTCTCTGCGAGCTTTTTGGCGGAACCGAACCAAATTTCATAAACAATATAGAAATAGGCCAATCCAGAAATTAGACCCCAAAATGCTGGACCTGATCCCGTAGTATAGATAGCTTCACCAAAGTATCCGGTCACTAACATAATAACTGATGCAAAAATTAATTTCCACATCAGGGATTTTTTAGCTCCAGCTACTTTTAAGATTAGGTAGAACTCAACACACATCAAGGGAACGGTGAGTACCCAGTCCACATACCTAAAGAAAGTTGGGGATTCACCTACAGTTGCCCAATAATCGCGCATGTACCAGTAATGTACCGCTGCAATAAAAGTAATAAGACCAGAAACGAGAATGGAGGTTTTCCATTTGGTATTAAAATCGTTCATGGACAGAAAAAAGAATGCCGATGCGGCCATCATGGCCATACACCCTACAAAGAAGGTAAAGCCAACGTAATCATTGGATGCCATTTTGGTAACCAATGAAATTGAAGTAATAAAATTTTCCATAATTCAAGTTTTTAATTAATTGTTTAAGTAAATTTACAAATAGTTAAACACATCTTGTTTAAAAAATGTGTTAAATTATTAAACAGTATGAAAAATAAATTAGCCGATTTTGCTAAACTGGAAAGTGTCGTACTTGTGAGCACATTTTTCACACTATGGTTAGCAGTAATTTTTGAAGATACTTTTGAAAATTATATCGCCTATTTGTTTATACTTTCTTTTGGTATTCTTCACGGCGCCAATGACCTTACGCTTATACAAAAAGAGAAAGCATCGCGTGCCAGGTCAAAAAGCTACTTGCGAATACTTTTATTGTATATCATGTTCGTTTTGGGTAGTGTGTTGATTTTCTATCTATTCCCAAGCTTGGCATTGCTGGTTTTCATTCTTTTTAGCGGGTATCATTTTGGTGAACAGCATCTGGTAGGCAAAACTAATAATTCATCCGTAGCCGCCAGTACACTATACTTCACCTACGGTATTTTTGTCTTATTCCTTCTTTTTTATATCAATTATGAAATGACGGCTGCTATTATTGAGACCATGATAGGTTCCATAATTCCCAAATCAATTTTTTTAATCGGTCTTGCACTAAGTGGAATAAGTACAATAGGTCTTGCCCTATTTTTAGTGTTGGGAAAAAAGTTAAGAATCAATCCTATCAAAGAACTATTTTTTTTGGTAGTCTTCTTTGTAGTTTTTAAAACGGCCTCGTTGCTTTTGGGATTTGCCATCTATTTTATATTATGGCATTCGATACCATCTTTGTATGACCAAATCATTTATTTGCACGGCCATGTTAACAAGGGTTCTTTTAAAGCCTTTCTAAAGGATTCCTTTCCTTATTGGTTAATTTCTGTTGTAGGCTTATTGGTGTTACTCTTTGTTTTTCGGAATGATCTTGAGACTTCCTTGGCTTTTTTCTTTTCTTTTTTGGCTGCCATTACCTTCCCTCACGTTTTGGTTATCAAAAGACTGAACCAAAATCAGAATTGAACTCTACAACTAAGGTTTGGCGTAATGCCCAAAGAAATACGTTCTATCTGCTCTATACTGTTATCCTCACTTAATCTGTAATAGGTATTCAAGCTGTTTTTTCTATTGGTCAAATTTAACACCGAGACACCCAAGGTGACTTTCCCGTTTTTGCCAAGCTCAAAATCATAGATTGCTGAAGCATCCACTCTAACATATTCTGGTAGTCTGCTACTATTCGCATTTCTAAAATTCAACTGATTAGGGAATGCACTTATGTCAATGGGGTCGTTTTGGTCAGGTTGGGTAAAGGGCCTTCCCGATTTGTAATTAAGCCCACCACCAATTTTTAAATTTCCCAAGGTATAGGTGGCTGCCAAGGTCATGGCATGACGAATATCCAGATTGTTCGGAAAATTAGGGGGAACGATACCCGCAAATGTATAGTCGTTTATATTATAGGTATAACTTAGCCAAGCACTGTACCTGTTGTTTTTCTTATTGATAAGAAATTCAAGGCCCTTAACGGCATAACTCCCTATTTCATTATTGAATTGGTTTTCGTTTTGGAAACCTTGGGTACGTATATTAATACCCTTTACTTCCTTGTAAAATCCATCAATGCCTACATAAAGTCGGTTTGTATCATAATTGAAACCTATCGAGCCTTGTTTACTCGTAGTAATGGGCAGGGTATTTTCATCGGATAAAATCCAACGTCTTTTTTCAATACCTAGAAAATTTTGCTCCAAGTCAATGATTTGATTAATGGCCTGACTTTTAAACTCTCCTAATAGTTCGGTTTTAAAATTTGGGAGTAGTTCGTAGCTCAGGTTTAACCGTGGTTCGAGTATAAATTTAGAAAACGTGTTTACATTTTCCATATAATTTAAACGAGCGCCCAACATAGCAAACAATTTTTTATCATCGGATGAATAGCGAACCTCAGAGAACAAGGCATGTTTGCGTACCACACCTTTAATATTGCTAACAAAAGGTGGTTGGTCAATATTGGTCCTATTTTCAATGCCTGTTTCCATAAACTCATACCCGTTGCCCCAATCAAAATTTTCGGCGAGCCTATAGGTCGTTACAAGTTTGGCGCTCGATTCCTTCACAAGATTGTCCTGTTCCAAATTTTGTGCCCCATCGTTGGTAACCGTTAAGGCCTCTAGGCCATATTGGGTGTAATAAACGAGAACTTCAGAGCTAAGATTATCTGTCCAGCTGCTCTGCAATTGAACACCTACAGAAATGTTGTCTTGATTTAGGTTACTTTGATCGGCAACCGTGTTCCCTTCCACCGTTTCCAGATAATTTAAGTTGTTGCTCATATTGATGAGGCTCACCCTTAGTTTTTGATAAGGACTGAAATCATATAAAAGCTTGGCCGTAAAATCATAGAAATAAAAGTCACTTTCACTATTTACTTGGGTGTCTTGAAATGCTTTTTCGGAAAAAACGGTATAGGTGGGAGAATTCAAAAAATCGGTATGGGAGCGTCTTGCGGATACTTGTAGCGCCAAATCGTTACTTAAAGGAATTTCTCCAAAAACATCTCCGGATATTAAATTGAATCCGCCACCTACCTTAAAATTTGGCTTTATGATGTTGGAAGTTTGCATGTCCAAGGTACCGCTTATACCGTCACCATATCTAGCAGAAGTGCCATTTTTGATAACGTTTACCTTGTGCGTTACATACGGATTAAAAGCGGAAATCAATCCAAAGAAATGTCCGGTTTGGTACATCTTTATACCATCCCAAAGAATAAGGTTCTGATCATTGGTACCTCCTCTTATATTAATGTCCGATACGGTTTCGTCCACGCTTTTAATACCGGGAAGTGCTTGTACGGTCTGTAAAACATCGGGTTCGCTTAAACCGGGTAAAATTCCAAATTTTGAGGGATTTACTTCTATACTATTATCTGTTAGTTTTGTGACACCTGTGGTTAAAAATTTGGATACGATTACCTCTTCCAGTTCTTGGTAACTGAGGACCATTGTTACCGCCTTGCAGTTCTGGGTATTGGAAAATTCACTTGCCTTGATGAATTGTGGTTTAAAACCGAGGTGTTTTATCAGAATCAGGGAATTTGCAGGTACATTTTCAAACCTGAATCTGCCTTCGGCATCTGTTGTCGCTGCCGTATTGGAATCCAATAGTTCCACCGTTGCGCCAGGTATGGTGTTGTTCTCAAAATTATCCAAAACAAACCCACATATGGTAATGCCACCGGTTTTGGTGAGGCCATAGTACCGCTCGTTTAACTGGGTAATGATGAGGTTGGTTTCCTTTCGAACTTCCTCCAGGGCTGCTTCCAAGGTTTTATAATCAGGTCTATCTATTCTTAGGTTGAAGAGGTCGTCGTCTGCAAAAGAAAATTTTACGGCATATTCCGTTTCCAATTCCAATAGAAAATCCCTCAGCAATAGCGCTTTCCCAATTGAAGTTTGAGCTTGACTAGTTGTGCCGATTACCAGCGTTATTATAGAAATTAAAAAATACTTAAGGTGCTTTTTCGTCATAGAACAGCACTTTGTTCCCCTCTAATTTAAACTTAATTTGTAAAGGAATACTTATACTCTTTAGGGCAAGATTCAAATTTTCATTACTGAACGAACCGGTGTAGAGCTGGTTTAAATCAATGCCTTCTGTTTTTACCCGAAGGTCATATTGCCTTTGGAGCTCATCGAGAACATAATTTAAGGGTACACTTTTAAAGGAACTTTCATTTGTTAGCCAAGAAGGGCTCCCGTTCACAAGCACTTTTTGAGCTGAACTTTTTCCGTATATCGCCAAGAAAGAATTTCCTGCGGGCAACTTGGTTTCTGCTCCATTGAAGGTTACACTTACCAAACCTTCAAAACAGGATACTTCCAGGTAATTCTCCCTGGCCTCCACATTAAATTGTGTACCCAGCACGGTAACCGTACCTTGGTCTGTGGCAACTGTAAATTGCTGTCCTTTGGCTACCTTAAAATAGGCCTCCCCACTAAGGGAAATATTCCTCTTGGAATCCCAATTCTTCTCACTATAGCTAACCTCTGACTCCGCATTAAGGACGATTTCAGAATTGTCCGGTAGGGTTATCGATTTGTTTTCGGCATAGCCTGTGGATACGGACTCGTTGAGCGTACTCAAATAAATAAAAGATGCCGCAAGCAGTACCGATACAACCGCAGCTATTTTCAAAAATGGCTTAAAAGGGGCCAGTGTAAATACTTTGGGTCGCTCCGTCTTTTTTTGCAGCTCTAGGGAAGCCCAGGCCTTGTCCAAATCAAATTCAGGTGCTTCCAGTGTTGCAGCGGTATCCCTTATTTTTTGATACGTGGCAAAGGCATCAGACTTTTTGAATTCGGCCAATTCGGCTTCCGTCAATTCATCATTGAGCCATTTTGCTAAATAATTCTCTTGCATTTTTTTCTGCATTATATAATAGTAACAACTAAGTTTCTAAATACCCTACTTTAATTTATGATCAGTTTTTCAATGGTCCTTGTTCGTGATGGGTTGTTGGTTTTAGGGTTTTCATTGATTGTTATGTCTACCGCTGATTGTTTTGTTTTTATTTCTATAATTGTTTGATAAACATTTAAAACTTTTTAGCGTTTAATTAATCGTCATTAAGTTTTTTATTCCCCCATACTTACTTTTATCAACCATCAACCATCAACCATCAACCATCAACCATCAACCATCAACCTTTATAACCTATATCCCATCAATTTGTTCCCGTAGGCGTTGCAAAGCAAGATGCATCCTTTTTTCAATCGCTTTAACGCTTACTCCTTCCATTTCTGCAATTTCCGCATATTTCTTTCCATCGATCCTATTCAATAAAAAGGTAGTACGTTGATTCTCTGGTAAACTATGTAGGGCGTTGTCCAATTTGTCTTTGAACTGTTTTTCCTCCAAAAGAAATTCTGGGGATTCATGGGTAGTTTTTAAGGATTTGTCCGCATACTTCAACCGGACTTTTTCAGCCTTAAGGACGTTGAGGTATAAATTATTGGCTACAGTGTACAAAAAGGACTTCGCTTTCTCCGGACTCACTTTGGCGCAATTCTCCCATAACTTTACAAAGGCTTCCTGTACAGCGTCATTCGCTTTCTCCTCGTTACCGAATTTATAATAGATATAATTGAAAATGGTTTTTGACGTTTCTTTAAAAACCCTATTATAAATGGCTTCTTCGCAGACGTTTAAAGTTTGGTTCGGTTGCAATGGGTTTCTTTTTTGTCAAATATATTTTAAAAAAAATTAAAAATGTGGTAGGGTTTTTTTAAAGTAGATTGTTTTAAAGGTATAGTAACAAATAATACCAAGTCATTATGAAAAAGTTTTTTAGTCCTTTAATGTATGTTAGCCTACTAGCCATAGCATTAAGTTTCAACTCTTGCCAAGATGAGTTTGAAGAGATAAGTACAGGAGACGAGCCACAGGCTATTGCTACCAATTCTTCCACGGCTCAATTAATACAACGCACAAGTACCAATGATGGTTCTTATGATAATATTGTTGATGGAACAAGCTGCTTTGAAGTTAAGTTTCCTTACACCGTAGAAGTAAATGGATTGGAGCTTACAATAGATTCTCGTGAAGATATTAGTCAAATTGAAGCTATTTTCGATGCTGTAGATGATGATTTGGATTTTTTGGAAATTTTATTTCCCATAACTATAACTGCCGGGGATTTTACCGAAATCACAATTAACGGGCTGCAAGATTTAAGGGAATTGGCCGCGGAGTGTAAGGAAGGTGGTGACGACGATGATATTGAATGTATAGACTTCGTGTATCCAATGACGCTGTTCACTTTTGATGTTGGTTTGGAGCAAACCGGTAGCGTTCAGGTAGAAAGTGATCGTGAATTGCGATTGTTCTTTAAAGAACTGGGCGAGGATAATCTGGTAAGTTTTGATTTTCCAATTTCGTTGAAATTATATGACAATACCGTTATAACCGTAGAAAGTAACGAGGCTTTGGTACGTGCAATTGAAAACGCTAAAGATGATTGTGATGAGGATGATGATGACGATTATAATGACGATGATTTTGATGGCGAGGAGTTAAATGAGGAATTGGTTGAATGTGTTTGGTTCGTTAAAGAGTTTAAACGCAATGATATTGATCAAACCGGACAATATATTGATTACGTGCTCAACTTTAAGGAGGATGGTTCGGTTCTTGCCGGCTTCAGAGGTGCTGCACTTTTGCAAGGAACGTGGAGTACATCGGTTGGTGATGATGGTGCCAAATTAACCATGGAGTTTGAAGCTGCAGTAGACTTTAGTTTAGTATGGAACGTTTATGCTATTGGCGAGGATAGAATAAAATTATATAATGGTGAAAGCAATCGCATCATAATGAAGCAGATTTGTGAGGAGGACCTTCCAGACGCAAATCCGGATGCCCTTAGAGAAATATTGAGGGAATGCAATTGGATAATTAAAAAAGTTGAAAATCAAGGTGAAGAGCTATATCGATTGCTAGGGTATGAATTTCAATTCATGGCAGAAGGTGTAATAAGCTTGAGCAATGGGATAAATACTTCGGAAGGTACTTGGGAAATAAAATTCAATACCGAACAAAAATTGGTTATGGCAATTACTATGGGTGAAGAACCTGGGGTAAGTTTTGAATGGCCAATACGCGAAATGACCAATAGCAGGTTAAAGTTTGAGGTGGATGAAATTGGTTACGAGCTTGTCTTACAACGCGTATGCGACAATAACAATTCAGACGGAGATGTTCCTGAAATAAGAAACTTTATGATGGGTGGTGAATGGACCATAGCATCTTATATAGAAGGTGATGATGACCAAACCGAAGTTTACGGCGGATATAGTTTAGGATTTATGGCAAACAATCAAATCGCACTTATGGAAGGCATGGACACATTTGGGTCTGGTCTGTGGAGAGTGCTAAGGAATCATGAGGAGAAGCTTAAGGCGTATTTAAACTTTGGAGACAATATGCCCTTTGACGAATTGACCGATGTCTGGGACTTTGTTTCTGCAACGAATTCTAGAATTGAATTGAAGTATATCGACGATGACGGCACAATGACCATCTTGGTATTGGAAAAGTAAGATAATAAAGCATCCAAATATATACCGCCAACAGTAAAGAGTTGGGCCTCGTTGGCGGTATTGATGGAAGTTTTATCCAGGGCTTACGAATATGTAAATCCTTTTTTGCCCCACAAGCAAGGTCAGAGCATCCATATTTTATGGGTGCTCTTTTGTTTTGTATATTTTAGGACAGTTGATGCGGAAATAACCCTGTTATTGTTAAATTTGTAACCCCTTAAAAAAGAAAAGAATGTTCGATAATTTAAGCGATAAGCTAGATAAAGCATTACATGTACTTAAAGGTCATGGCCAGATTACGGAAATTAATGTTGCGGAGACTACCAAGGAAGTGCGCCGAGCCTTATTGGATGCGGATGTTAACTTTAAAATTGCCAAGGAATTTACAAATAGGGTAAAGGAAAAGGCGCTGGGGCAGAATGTACTTACTACGCTGCAGCCAGGTCAGTTAATGGTCAAAATCGTTAAAGATGAGTTGACCCAATTGATGGGCGGTGAATCTGAAGGTATCGACCTATCAGGAAATCCGTCGGTTATTTTGATGTCTGGTCTGCAAGGTTCTGGTAAAACCACCTTCTCCGGTAAATTGGCCAATTACCTTAAAACGAAAAAATCAAAAAACCCGTTATTGGTGGCTTGTGATGTATATCGCCCTGCGGCAATCGATCAGTTGCATGTGGTTGGGGAGCAGATTGGGGTACCCGTTTATTCCGATAGGGAAAATACAGATCCCGTCTCCATCGCCCAAGCGGGTATTGCTAAAGCAAAGGCAGACGGGCATAATGTTGTTATTATTGATACGGCGGGGCGTTTGGCAGTCGACGACAAGATGATGGCCGAGATATCCGATATCCACAAGGCCATAAAACCTCAAGAAACCCTTTTCGTAGTAGATTCCATGACCGGTCAAGATGCGGTCAATACGGCAAAGGCATTTAACGACATTCTGAATTTTGATGGTGTTATCCTTACAAAACTAGACGGTGATACCCGTGGTGGTGCCGCTATTTCAATAAAATCGGTCGTAGATAAACCGATTAAATTCATCGGCACCGGGGAGAAGATGGAGGCCATTGATGTGTTCTACCCTTCGCGAATGGCAGACCGTATTCTTGGTATGGGTGACGTTATTTCTTTGGTAGAGCGCGCACAAGAGCAATTTGACGAAGAGGAAGCGCGAAAAATCCAAAAGAAAATCGCCAAGAATAAATTTGGATTCGATGATTTTTTGAGCCAGATACAGCAGATAAAGAAAATGGGGAATATGAAGGACCTTATGGGTATGATACCTGGGGCCGGAAAAGCCTTGAAAGGGCTGGATATTGACGATGACGCCTTTAAACATATTGAAGCTATCATCTATTCCATGACCCCAGATGAGCGTTCCAATCCGTCCACCTTAAACGCGAGCAGAAAAAGGCGTATTGCAAAAGGAGCGGGTAGGGAAGTTCAAGAGGTCAATCAATTGTTGAAGCAGTTCGACCAAATGGGTAAAATGATGAAGATGATGCAAGGTGGTGGCGGTAAAAAGATGATGCAGATGATGGGCGCTATGAAAGGAATGAAGTAATAAAGCAAAGAGGTTAATCTAAAAGATAGGGCTATGGAATTATTGGATGGTAAAAAAGTATCCAATCAAATTAAGGAGGAAATCAAGGCAGAGGTTTCCAAAATGCGTGAAAAAGGGGAAAAAGTTCCGCATTTGGCCGCTATTATTGTTGGTAACGACGGAGCTAGTCTTACCTATGTAGGAAGTAAGGTGCGCTCTTGTGAGCGTGTTGGTTTTGAATCTACCCTTATTCAAATGCCCAGTACCACCTCGGAACAAGAATTGCTCAAGAAAATTAGGGAGCTGAACGAAGATGATGCGATTGATGGGTTCATCGTGCAGCTGCCCCTACCCGAACAAATTGATACCCAAAAGGTAATTATGGCCGTGCATCCAGATAAGGATGTGGACGGTTTCCATCCAACCAATTTTGGTAAGATGGCTTTGGATATGAGTACCTTTATTCCGGCAACCCCTTTTGGAATTCTAGAACTTCTAGAACGGTACAAGGTGGATACCAAGGGCAAGCATACTGTAGTTATAGGCCGAAGCCACATCGTAGGTAGGCCAATGAGTATTTTAATGGGCAGAAAAGGTTGGCCTGGGAACTCTACGGTTACCTTGACGCACAGCCATACTAAAAATATCACCCAAATAATTTCCCAGGCAGACATTGTTATTTCTGCATTAGGGGTTCCCAATTTCCTAAAAGCGGAAATGGTAAAGGACGAAGCGGTGGTTATCGACGTAGGTATTACCAGGGTTCCGGATGACTCCAGGGAACGGGGTTATTATATTACAGGAGATGTGGATTTTGAGAACGTAAGCAAAAAGGCATCTTTTATTACCCCGGTTCCTGGTGGGGTAGGGCCAATGACCATTGCCATGCTCTTGAAGAACACGTTACTCGCACGGGAAAGGCACAGAAATAAAGATTAAACCTGAATTCAAATTAATAATGAAAACCCGATATCTTTATGTCGGGTTTTTTAATCCGGTCTTTACTTCAAAACCTGTTGATGCGTACGTACTCCAAGCTTATCTAAGTATCGAGTTTATGTAAATTGATTGCGGTTTGTGTAGAATCGTTCGGTTTTAAGATATCAATGTCATTGCTGTCATCATAATCACAGCTGGCGACAGCGACTATACACGTACATATTGCTATAATGAACACTATTTTTTTCATAGCTCTTTAGTTTAAAATGAAAAGCGGATACGAGGTATAACTAGTATGTATTTCTAACGTAAATTTTGTAGTTCTGGTATATTTTATTTTGCAATAAAGTAGGTTTTTTCCCGTTAAAAAATGAAATTGGGCTTAAGTGAATCAAAATTTTGTAGTCGTACTCAAAAGTGAATTTTCACCTAAGTCAAGCGACATTATGGTAAGGCACATATAATAAACCCCCTAGATTTGCACTGCATTTCTAGTACTAGAAACTTGGTTTGCTATTTTGTAGGTGACGGCAGTATTTTTTAGTTGGGTTTCGGGCTTTTGTGACGAGCGTTTGAAACGGGACAATAATTTTTATTCTATTTTAGGTGCGCTTTTGTAAAGATTGGGAAGAGGACAACCTAAAAATTAATCGATAACGGTGGTAGTGTAGCAGGCATGGAAGAAAAATTAATCCCCTTTTTTGAATCGTCGTTGGATATGTTATGTATCGCAAATTTCGATGGTTACTTTGTTGATGTGAACCCGGCATTCGTTAATTTATTAGGCTACAGCCGACAGGAGCTATTCTCTAAAAAAATCAATGAATTCGTATATGTGGAAGATAGGGATAGTACACAAAGGGTACGGGAAGCAATCCAGAATAGTGAACCCTTAATAAATTTTCAGAATAGGTACGTACACAGATCGGGCAGACTGGTTTGGTTATCTTGGAGTGCCGTTCCAAAGGAAAAAGAGCTGTTGGTCTATGCCATCGCCAAGGACGTAACCCATGAAATATCGCTTAGAAACGAGCGTATAAAGGAATTGGCGAAATTAAAGAGTAATAATGATGAATTGGTTCGTTTAAATTATACCACCTCGCACGACCTAAGGGCGCCCATCAATAATTTACTTTCACTATTTGATTTGTTGGAACATGATAAAATAAAGGATGAACGTACCAGTGAACTCTTAAGTTATATGAAATTATCTGCTGAGGTCGTTAAAAACTCATTGGAAAATTACGTGGACCTCGTTAGGAACATCGGCCAGACTAAAGATAACATGAAAGAGGTTTACTTTGAAAATATACTTTCTAAGATTACGACTACCATAAGTTCCCTGCTCACGCGTTCCAAAACCGAGATCAACAGTGATTTTGTCAGTTGTAAAAGCGTTTATTTTAATGAGGCATATATGGAAAGTATATTCTTGAACCTGATTACGAACTCGGTTAAATATGCCCGACCAGAAGTTCCCCCTGTCATTCATATTCATACAGAGCAGAAAGATAATCATACAGTATTAATTTTTACTGATGAAGGCCTAGGTTTTGACATGGAGAAGCACGGTGATAAGATTTTTGGATTGCATGAACGCTTCAGTACCTTGGAAGAAGGAAAGGGTGTTGGACTTTATTTAGTTCAGGATCAAATTAAAAGCTTGGGAGGGAGCATAAGGGTCCAGAGCGAAACTAATAAAGGGGCCACGTTTCATATTACCTTTCCAAATAAGGTATATGCCCAATAATTCAGTGAATGAATAAGGTATAAAACGAACGAGCTCCATTGTTCAAAATTCTTTGATTTTCAAATTCTATTTGGCGGAATGATTAGCTATCTTTAATCGCATAATCAGCACGCACCATGAAAAAAAATGTATTTATTTTTCCAATTCTCTTTTTACTGCTTATCGGTTGTGAGAAAGCGGTAAAACCCAGTTATGCCATTGATGTTTCCTTTCCTGAAAAAGTCAGCTCCACTGCCAAGGACGGCAGGTTATTATTGATGCTTTCCTCTGATGATAGTGCTGAGCCCCGTTTTCAGATTAGCGATGGTCTGGACACCCAGATTATTTTTGGAATGAATGTAAACGATTGGCAACCAGGTGTGCCAATGACCTTTAATGATGCTGTATTTGGGTATCCTTATGAGAGTTTGGCAGATGTTCCTCCGGGGGAATACACGGTGCAGGCCCTTTTAAATGTGTATGAGACCTTTGAGCTGTCTACCGGCCACACGGTAAAATTGCCCATGGATAACGGCGAAGGACAACAATGGCAGCGTTCTCCCGGAAATTTATACAGTGAGCCTTTTAAAATAAGGGTTGCCAGTAACGGCTTTGAAAATGTATTGGTAGAAATGGATCAAATTATTCCTCCAATAGAAGAGCCGGAGGATACGGAATGGATCAAGCACGTAAAAGTAAAGTCGGAAAAACTATCCGAGTTTTGGGGTAGGGATACCTATTTAGGCGCACATGTGCTTTTACCAAAAGGGTTTGAGGAGCATCCAGAGGCCAACTATCCCTTGATGATATTCCATGGTCATTTTCCCTCGGATTTTAGTGGGTTCAGAACAACGCCTCCAGACCCCAATTTAAAACCTGAATATTCTGAACGATTTGATCTAGAGGGTTACAATATCATTCAACAGCAAGAAGCCTACGATTTTTATAAACGTTGGAACGAACCAGATTTTCCAAGGTTCATTATCATTGAAATTCAGCATCCAACGCCTTATTACGATGATTCCTATGCCGTAAATTCGGCAAGTCAAGGGCCGTATGGCGATGCCATTACCTACGAACTCATCCCAGAAATCGAAAAACAATTTAGGGGGATAGGGGAAGGCTGGTCCCGCTTTTTATATGGAGGGTCAACCGGTGGTTGGGAGGCCTTGGCAGTTCAGGTAATGTATCCGGAGGAATACAACGGCTGTTTTGCCGCTTGTCCAGACCCTATAGATTTCAGGGCGTATACCTTAACAAACATTTACGAGGATGAAAATGCTTATTATTATCCAAGCGCACATAAGACCTTAGAGGTTCCATCGCATCGAAATTATTTGGGGCAAATTCAATCCACCTTGCGCCAAGGAAATCATTTAGAACTGGTATTGGGGGATAAGTCTAGGTCAGGACAACAATGGGATATTTGGGAAGCTACCTACTCCCCTCAAGGAGAGGATGGTTACCCTGCTCGCATATGGGATAAGAAAACAGGGGAGATAGACCGTGAAGTAGCAGAGTATTGGAAAGAGAATTTTGACCTTAGGTATATTATGGAGCGGGATTGGTCAAAATTGGGCGATAATCTTAAGGGTAAGATTCATATTTACTGTGGAGATATGGATAACTATTATTTAAATAATGCCGTATACCTAATGGAGGATTTTCTGGAAAGTACCACAGACCCGTATTATGAAGGTGAAGTTTTGTATGGGGACCGTGCAGAACATTGTTGGAACGGTGATCCCGATCAACCAAATGCTATCACCCGTTTGCGTTACAATAGTATGTACGTTCCAAAAATCATGGACCGTATAGAAAAAACAGCGCCTAAGGATGCCGATTTGACAAGTTGGAGGTATCAATAGTCTTGTTTATTTTTTTTGAATTAGTAATAGCGAAAACAGTAGTGATCATGAAGTACAGAAGATTTGGACGTACCAATTGGCAGGTGAGTGAAATAGGATATGGCATGTGGGGAATGGCCGGTTGGACGGCCAGCGATGATGTCCAATCCGCCACATCCTTGGATTTGGCTGTTTCGAATGGCGTTAATTTTTTTGATACGGCTTGGGGCTACGGGGAAGGGCATAGTGAAGAATTGTTGGGCGACTTGGTGCGTAGGCATCCGTCCAAAAAGCTATATACGGCAAGTAAGATTCCGCCGAAGAATTTTCAGTGGCCCGCAAAACCGGAGTATAGCTTTGAGGATTCCTACCCCGTAGCGCACATTATGGAGTATACCCACAAAACCCTTAAAAATTTAGGCTTGGAACAACTGGATTTAATGCAGTTCCATACCTGGGACGATGCTTGGAGCGACCGTGAAGAATGGCAGCGCGCTGTTGAGAACTTGAAGAAAGACGGAAAAATTTCAGCAATGGGCATTAGTATGAACAGGTGGGAGCCTGAGAATGGAATAAAGGCCTTGAAAACAGGTTTATTGGATGCCGTACAGGTTATTTATAACATTTTTGATCAAGCGCCGGAAGATCATCTTTTTCCGTTATGTGATAAAATGGATATTGCTGTAATTGCACGGGTTCCTTTTGATGAAGGTACGCTTACGGGGAATATTACCAAGGAAACTACATTTCCGGATGGGGATTGGAGGGGAACCTATTTTGTGCCCGAAAACTTAAATTCTTCGGTCGAGCATGCCGATGCGCTGAGACCGTTGGTTCCCGAGGGCATGACTATGGCGGAGATGGCCTTGCGCTTTATTTTAATGAACAAAACGGTTAGCACCACCATTCCAGGCATGCGTAAGCAAAGAAACGTGCTTGCAAATACGACAACCAGTGACGGCAATGTACTTTCTAATGTATTGTATAACGAATTAAGGAAGCACAGATGGGATCGGGTGCCAACCTCTTGGTCGCAATAAATTAGGTTGCGAAGAGTTGCCCCATGTCCTTAAATGCCTTGAACTCCAAAGCGTTCCCCGCAGGGTCTAGGAAAAACATGGTGGCCTGTTCCCCGGCTTGCCCCTTAAAACGTATGTAAGGCTCAATTACAAATTTTACGTTCTTGGATCTTAATTCTTCAGAAAAACTTTCGAAGGTTTCCCATGGGAGTACAACACCGTAATGTGGTACCGGTACATCATGCCCATCTACTGGGTTGTGGTGCAGCGATTCTGTTTCTGATTTTGGCTTGTAATGGATGACCAGTTGATGGCCGAATAGATTAAAGTCTACCCAGTGGTCGCTGCTTCTACCTTCTTCACAATTTAGGATTTCCCGATAAAAAGTTCTGCACTCCGCCAAATTATGAACGGGTATGGCGATATGGAATGGTGATACGTTTTGCATATTAATTGTTTCTTAAAGCGGAGATGAGTTCGTTCTTTGTCATTTTGGAACGTCCTTTAATTCCTATTTCTTTTGCTTGCTGGTAAAGTTCCTCTTTAGTGCGGTCTTCATAGGTTGATGCTTTTCCGCCTTTTTTACCTGCGTTTTCCGTGTTTGCGATTCGGGCGGCTTTTTCCTTGCTATAGCCCTTGTCTACCAGAGCGTCATATTGTTCCTCGTTTTCAATACGTGGTCTGTCCTCTTTTTTGGCCATTTTTATTTTAAAAATAATGAAAAATAGGCTGGAAATTAAAAGGGAATGCCAACTTGATCAATTATGGGTTCAAAAAAGCAACAATTTGGTCGTTTACCTCTTCTTGATGCATGGAATGACCAAAGCCCTCAGTGCTGATAAGGGTGCTGCCTTTCCAGTTTTCCTGTACGGCAACAGAGGCATGATAGGGGGTTATCGTGTCCTTGCGGTCATGAAAAAGAAGTCCTTTTTTAGAATTGCTCAGCACAAATCTTGAACTTGATAATTCTGTAGGTGTAAAACCGAATCTATCGTAGATATGTGCCGTTAATGTATTCATGACATTACTGCTAAGACCTAATAGTTTTTTATAATGGGTGAGTATTTCGTGATATTCTGAGGGAGAACCAATGGTCACTATCTTTTCGATAAGTGGGTTTGGGTTTTTATACTCATTGTATAATATGGTTATGCCCCCCATAGAATGCCCTATGACCGTTTTTGGTTTGTATTTCATGAGGGCTTCCTGTAGGGCCTCTGCATAAAGTGGTATGTATAAATTATTGCCTGTAGAGTAACCATGTGCCGGCGCATCAAAAGCGATGATGTTATAATCTGCTTTTTGTAGTTTTTCTATGAGTTTATGCCAACGCCAGGTATTGCTTTCCCAACCATGTACCAGTAAAACCGTATCTTTTTTTCCTGACCATTGGTATACTTGGACCTTATGATTAGCCACCGCTAAAGTTTCAAGTTTGGCGCTGTCTAAATAGTCGGACTGTTGTGGAAGTACATGGCCTTTTCTTACCTTACTGAATACGTTGAAAGCCTGTTCCCCAACTTTTTTTGGTATAAACCAAACTAAGGTATTGAAATAAAGACCGTATAGTTTTGTGATGATTTTTTTAAGGAATTCGGGCACGGGCAATTTGCTTAAATATGAAGTAAAAAATAGGAAAAAGGAAATATTGCTAGAAGCTTTCTTGGCTCACTAATGCGCGCATTAATCCCAACCTACCATTAAGTATTTGATTTTGGCCTTGTCCGGTATTTGTACTGCCTCAATTTGCGAATTGGCATTGTAACGTAGACTTTCCGGTAATTCTCTTTTGTCAATGGTAAAATAAAGGTCACTGTCTTTTAACAGAATAACAACATTGTTCAAGGAGGTAATAATTTTTTTTATCGGGTAATTCTCTTGTATTTCTTTAAATGTACTCTCGTTGGTTATGCCTTTTTCGGTTACAAAGCGCTTATCGTTGATAAGCACATTTTGTATGGTAGCGATGCTATCTGTATTGGGGGTTAGCGTTAGGAGTAGTGTGCCCCCATTTCCTTTTTCATAAATTTTTATTTTACTGGCACCATTACCAAAATCCAATTTTACAGTGTCTTGAACGACAGAGTCCTTTGCAAAAATGAGTTCGATGTCCCTTGCCAAGCTTTGTTTGGAAAGCCTACCTACTTGATCACCTGATAATTGAAAATCGATATTTTTATCCCCTTCGCAGTTATAGAACAGGAAAGCACCCAATACAACCAATAAAATATAATTAACTCTCATAATTTTTAACGCATCACTTTTTTTAACACCCCTAAAACCCCTCTAATAAAGGTGGCACTTGTCAATACTTTTATAACCGGATTTTGTCGTGTACTCTGTCGCGTGGACCTACTACGGGCAACGGGTTTTTCTTTCTCCTGTTTGGCCAATTCTTCTGCCTTTTCAATCTTTTCATTGAGTATTTCATAGGCACTTTCCCGATCAATAATTTCATTGTAGCGATCTACCAAACTTGATTTATCGATAACTTCCTTAAGTTCATTGGGCGTAAGTACATCCATCCTACTCATGGGCGCGCGCAATAAAGTAGCGGCCAATGGCGTAGGCCTCCCTTTTTCATCCAAAGCAGATATCAAGGCTTCACCAATGCCCAAGGAGGTAAGGACTTCCTTGGTATCATAGTATTCAGATTCTGGATAATTTTCTGCGGTCAATTTAATTGCTTTCCTATCCCTTGCCGTAAATGCCCGTAATGCATGTTGCACCTTTAATCCTAATTGGGCCAGTACTTCATTGGGTACATCGGTAGGGTTTTGGGTAACAAAGTATAGTCCAATGCCTTTGGAACGTATTAGTTTTACAATGCTTTCAATCTGGTCCAATAAGGCTTTGGAAGCCTCTTTAAAAATGAGGTGGGCCTCGTCTATGAACAAAATCAGTTCAGGTTGGTCATTATCCCCTTGCTCAGGAAAAGTGGCATATATTTCTGCCAATAAGCTCAGCATAAACGTGGAAAATAATTTGGATTTATCCTGTATATCGGTCAGTCGTAGAATATTGATATAGCCCCTTCCTTTTTCATCGATCCGGGTGAGGTCATTCACATCAAAGGATTTTTCCCCAAAAAATAATTCCGCACCTTGCTGCTCCAATTCAATGATTTTGCGAAGAATGGTCCCGGTTGAGCTTGTGGATATCCTACCGTATTCTTTCGTGAATTCTTCTTTACCGGCACCTGTAGCATATTGCAATACCTTTTTGAAATCCTTGAGGTCCAATAAGGGCATTTTTTGGTCATCACAGTATTTGAAGATTACCGCTACAATTCCTTCCTGCGTATCGGAAAGGTCCAAGATACGGGATAGTAGTACGGGACCAAATTCGGATACCGTGGCCCTTAGCTTTACGCCGTTTTGTTCTGAGAGGGATAAAATCTCTACGGGAAAACTGCTTGGCTCAAACGGGATACCAATTTTTGCATGGCGCTCGTCTATCTTGGGATGGCCTGCACTCGCTTGGGCCAACCCGCTCAAATCTCCCTTCAAATCCATTAAAAGGACAGGTATTCCTTTTTCCGATAAGTTTTCTGCCAGTACTTGTAGGGTCTTGGTTTTTCCAGTACCAGTGGCTCCTGCAATAAGTCCGTGGCGGTTCAAGGTTTTTAAAGGAATCTTCACCAAAGCATCGGTTACGGCCTCGCCATTGAGCATCGCAGCACCCATAACAATATAGTCTCCTTTCGTGGTGTATCCCTGTTCAATGTGGTCAAAAAAATCGGTACTGGCGGCCATTTTGTAAATTTTGGATAAAAATAGGGCATTTTTCGGCAAACCAAAAGGGTACCCAAACCTTTAATACCACTTAATTTTCAACAGATGGCGGCCAATTTATTGCAAAAACGTTGATGTGTAATAGGGGCTTACGGCATTTAAAGATGTAGGAAGTAAAACGTATCTTTGCCGGATGAAAAATGAGGAGGTTCTTGAGAAGGTAGCGCAAGGTGTATTTTTACCCCTTATGGAAGAGTTTTATACCATACAGGGCGAAGGTTTCCATAAGGGTACGGCGGCTTATTTTATCCGAATTGGTGGATGTGATGTAGGCTGCCATTGGTGTGATGTAAAGGAAAGTTGGAATGCCGAGACACATCCTCCTACAGACATAGCACAAATTGTGGCGAATGCTGCCAACTATTCCGACACCATTGTGGTAACCGGTGGCGAGCCATTAATGTGGGATATGAAGCCTTTGACCAGTGCACTAAAGGCAAAAAAATTAAAAACACATATTGAGACTTCCGGGGCTTACCCTTTAACTGGTACGTGGGATTGGATCTGTCTTTCCCCCAAAAAGAACAAACTGCCCAAGGGCAAGATTTATGACAAGGCCCACGAACTTAAAGTAATCGTCTACAATAAACATGACTTGATTTTTGCAGAGGAACAAGCCCAAAAGACCAATGCAAACTGTATCCTCTATTTACAACCAGAATGGAGTGTACGGGACAAGGTGGTGCCTATGATCGTAGAGTATGTTATGAAAAATCCCAAATGGAAGGTTTCCTTGCAAACGCACAAATACCTTAATATTCCTTAGTAGCCGAGTTTTTGGCTAAGGGCCTCCTGTTTTTATATAGTGGCCTCTAGGTTTTACCTTCCACCGTTGGCTTGGATATCCCTTATGCATTCTGCATCGAGGCCAACGGCAGCTGCATTTTTTCCGGTCTTATTTTGTAGAAAACCCAATACGGTTGTGCCAGATAGTACGCAGCCCGATTTTAACCCGTCCTCGTAGCTCAATTTTGCATCTAGTTGCATTGATTTGCCGCTTGGGCCACCAAATTGTAATTCTGAACGCATCAGGCATCCGCTCACAGCACAATGTTTGTCACCGGCCAATTCCCCATCCTCATTTTCGGATTGTGACTCATGTTCGTTGACCATATCGGTACCTAAATTAACCAGACCGAATAAATGTCCAAACTCATGGTTTAAGGTTGCGGTCTCTACATCGGCGTTGCTGATGGTCAAACTTCGAGCGGCCAACCTGCGCACAGTTACTTCATGAATAATCATAGATGTATTTCTATACACTGCACCCAAGGTCACTAATCCACCGTCCAAATCATCCCCTTCCGCTGGGGCATCCGCAAAATAGATGTAGATGGCCAAGGTATTCCCATTATTAAACGCTGTTCTGTTCTTGGCCTCCAAATCTGCGATCTCCCTTAATGTCAATTCATCCTCTGTAGGGCTCGATAATTCATTGTAAATGATTTCTATGTCCTCCTTAAAGGTGTGTTGCCGCAGATAATCCGTAAACTGTGTCATTGCGGAAGGGGTAGGCCTAAACCCCTCCACGTATGCGATTTCTATTAAAAGCTTGTCAAAACTCTCGTTGGAAAGGATATCGTTCGCGGAATCTCCGGTTGCCAATAGATTTACTGTTTTATCCACTGCCGTAGGTAGGTTATCCGGATCGGAATCGGAATCGGAATTTTTAGAACAGGAAATAGTCGCCAAAAGGAATCCAAGGATGAAGAGGAATTTAAAATATTTCATAGCTAAACGGTATTTATACATAACGTAATAAGGGCAGCTCTATTATTTCTTATAAGCTTAATCTTGCTAAATAGTCGTAATGTTCGCCCTCCATTACAAGTTCGCAATTTAAATTATTGTAATTGGCCGCACGTTGCAATGTATTATAATCTACGTACAACCACGGAAAAGGTTCACTTTTTTGCCTTTTGTATTCCATTGTAAAAGTTACTTCGCCATAATAACCTACATCCTGGGGTATCCAATAACCACCATCCTCATCAGTTTCGAACATGTAAATAATATCGCTGGAATCTAACAGAATCTGCCCTCCTGGATTCAGCAATGACCTTAACTTTGAGAAAAATACTTCCATTTTATCCAATGTTCCCGCCAGGCCGGTTCCGTTCATTAACAGTAACAGGGTGTCAAATGTTTCGCCTTCAAATGCCATAATATTTTCACGTACCGCTTTTTTCACCCCCCTTTTCCTGCATACAGTTATTGCGCCCGGGGATACATCTATCCCAACAACTTCCATGCCCTTTTCTTGAAGATAAAGGGCATGGCTTCCCGCCCCGCAGCCAATATCCAAGGTTTTGCCCCTGCTACATTGCAGCGCCTTTTGTTCCAAGGGGGACATGTCGGCAAAACTTCTGAATAGGTGTTTTAGGGGTAGGGTGTCCGTTTCATCTAGCGATGAGTGGGTGACAATATCACCCGTATGGCGACCTTGATGGTAATCCAATAGTGCATTTCCTAGTATATCCTGTTTCAAATTTTTATTATTTCGTAGTACAAAAATCCTTCTTTTTGCGGCTACTTTCCTAGTTTTGAGCCTTTAAAATTAAGGTATGGAAGCCATTTTGCGCCAATTGCCCCAAAAGGCGAGCGAAAAGCATAGTGAGAACAAAAAATTCTTTATAAAACTAAGGAAAAAGCCGCCAAAGGACCTGGACTATCAAATGCAGGAGCTACACGATGCGGAATTTGAAAGAACAGATTGCCTTACCTGCGCAAATTGTTGCAAAACAACAGGCCCGCTTTTTACCAATACGGATGTGGAACGTATTTCCAAGCATTTTAAAATGAAGCCCCAAAAATTTATAGAAAATTATTTGCGTGTAGATGAGGACAATGATTTTGTACTGCAAAAAGTTCCCTGTGCATTTTTAGGTGTTGATAATTACTGTTCCATTTATGATGTGAGGCCAAAGGCATGCCGCGAGTTTCCACACACAGACCGCAAGAAATTCCAGCAAATAAGCAACCTTACCCTTAAGAACGTTGCTATCTGCCCCGCAGCGTTTAATATCGTTGAGGAGATGAAGCGACTACTTTTGAATAAGTAGTATGTAATATTAGAAGTAAAGGCTTCAGGTTTGGTGAAAATAGTGGCGCCTTGTTTTTAGAAAAGCTTTATGCTGAATCAATCGTATCTTAGTGTAACGTTAGTTGTTATTAAATTTGGAAACAATCACAATCGAAGCAAAATCATGAAAAAAATATTCTATCTGATTGCCTTACTTATAATTAGTGCTGACCTCGTTTACGGGTTTGTAACCAATCAAAAAGTGGGAGGTTTTTTTGGATTCGAATTTGATATATGGATTCACCGTTCACTATTGATGCTATTCATGTTTTCGCTGGGTTGGAGTTTCTATCGACAGAATGGAAAACAAATGCGTGATTGATAGTTTAATTGAAGCTAGATAATCCACGCTCAATTTTTTACTTTCTAACATCTAACATCTAACATCTAACATCTAACATCTAACATCTAACTTTTAACCATCAACCATCAACCATCAACCATCAACCATCAACCATCAACCATCAGCCATCAACCATCAACCATCAATTTAAACTCAAATACGCGTTTATGGAATTTAGTATCTTTAACTAATGGAACAGCTTATAGCTTATTTCGAAAACATACCCTCTATACACCGCTCGCTACTATTGGTTGGGGGAATTACTTTTTTTTGGATACTGGAGGGCATCGTTCCTTTGTTCAATGGCCGCTACAATAAATGGAAGCATTCCGTTCCTAATTTCTTTTTTACGCTTACAACCATCATCGTGAATTTTCCGTTGGCCTTTTTGCTATTAAAGACAGCCGATTGGATGGTGACGAATGATTTTGGTATCATTAATTGGTTGCCTACAATGCCGCTATGGGCTTATGTATTTTTGGGTGTAGCATTATTGGATTTGATCGGCGCCTATTTGGCGCATTTGGTGGAACACAAGGTAAAGCCACTTTGGATGGTTCATTTGGTGCATCATACAGATCATAACGTGGATACGACTACCGCAAACAGGCATCACCCCTTGGAAAGTTTGATTCGGTATGTTTTCACATTGATTGGCGTACTCGTAGTTGGGGCTCCCATAGGCATAATTATGCTCTACCAAAGCCTCTCGGTAGTGCTGTCGCAGTTTAACCATGCCAATATTAAATTACCCAAGAACGTTGATAAGGCGCTAAGCTGGGTCTTGATTTCTCCGGATATGCACAAAGTGCACCATCATTATAGGTTGCCTTATACGGATAGTAATTATGGTAATATCTTCTCTTGGTGGGACCGCCTGTTTGGGACGTATAAACACTTGGACCGTGAGGCTATTGTCTATGGCGTTGATACTTTTCCCGATGCGGTTGAAAATGGAAAAATTGGCTCCTTATTGAAATATCCCTTCGTAAAGTATCGAAAGCCTACAACTTCCAAGATTGCAAATGAGGTCTAGTACAGCAGGTATTTTCCTCTTATTTTTTTAAACTTTTCTAGATCAGGCTGCCACGATGTTTTTATTTCTGCGTTGGTGGCACCAGCTTCCAATTGTTTCTGTAATTTTTCCGTTCCCGCGTGCTTCGTAAAACCGTTGGTATTGAAAACTTTGCTTTTATCCACTGCGTTGGTATAGGCATCTATTAGGTAGTCCATAACAACCTCATTCATTCTGGGCGTTTGGGACAAATCTTTCCCGTAACATAGCTTTCCCATTTCCTTTGGCGTTTTTGAACCAAAATTAGGGGTTGGTGTATATGTGAAATTATAGGCAGCGCTATCCAAAAACGAGGCACCATACCGCTGAAATTGGAATTCCGTTCCGCGCCCGGCGTTAATGTTGGTGCCCTCAAAAAGGCCTAAACTGGGATATAACGTAATGGCCGTATCGTTAGGTAGGTTGGGCGAAGGGCGAATGGGAAGGCTGTAAAAGGTTTTATGGTTCCAATTTTCTAAAGGGATAACCGTCAGTGCAACTTTACTTCCGTTTTCCAGCCAACCTTCCCCGTTGATCATATTGGCATACTCCCCAATGGTCATGCCATATACTAAAGGAATTTCCGTCATTCCTAGAAATCCAGTATGTTGTGCTTCCATGGTTGGGCCATCCACATAGTGTGCATTTGGGTTAGGACGGTCCAAGACCACAACGGGAATACCTTTTTCCGCGCAGGCTTCCATGACTAATTGTAAGGTGGCGATATAGGTATAAAAGCGTACCCCTACATCCTGTATATCAAAAAGGACCACGTCCAAGTCCGCGAGCTGTTCCTGACTTGGTTTTCTATTTTTTCCGTAAAGGGAAATTAAGGGCAGTCCAGTTTGAGTATCCAAACCATCCTTGACATGTTCACCCGCATCGGCTTCGCCCCTAAACCCATGTTCTGGGGCAAATACTTTTTTTATGTCGATATTGAGGCTCATTAGGGAATCAACCAAGTGGGTATATCCGTTTTCTTTGAATATAACGCTTGTTTGGTTGGCAACAACGGCCACCTTTTTTTCTCGTAAAATTGGCAAGTAAGTCGCCGTTCTGTTGGCTGCCACAAGCACAGGTACCTCTTGTTGAATTGTAGCTTTAGGGATACTGTTTCTGTTGGGCTCAGCTTCGTTTCCACAGGTAGCCAAGGCCAAAAACCATAATAAAACTGTACTTTTGAGATTGGATAAAATTAACATCATTTGAATTTAGAATATTTTATCGCCAAGCGGCTTATAAAAGGTAAGGAGCATAAAATTAGTATATCCGCACCAATAATAAAAATAGCGATTGCCGCAATCGCTATAGGGCTTATAATGATGTTGATCGCCATCGCTACAGGGCTTGGTCTTAAGGAGAAGATTAGGGAAAAAGTCACTGCTTTCAATGGTCATGTACAAATTTATAATTACGATAATAATAATTCTGAAGTCTCTGTTGTACCGGTAAGCACGGAACAGGAATTTTATCCGGAGTTCACTAGCGTAGAAGGTATTGTCCATATACAGGCCGTAGCCACAAAGGCCGGTATCATCAGGACCGAGGAAACCTTTGAGGGTATAATAGCAAAGGGAGTGGGTAAGGATTACAACTGGTCTGCCTTGGAAGAGTATCTGGTGAACGGTAAATTGCCAAACTATAACGGAGCGCTGAATTCTGATGTTTTAATTTCCAAGATGATGGCGAACCGTTTAAACCTAAAGGTAGGTGATTCATTCTTCGCTTTTTTTCTACGGGACGATGCGGTGGATAAGATTCCCAATCAGCGAAAATTCAATATAACCGGTATCTATGATAGTGGCTTCGAGGAAATAGACGGACTCTATATTTTTGTGGATATACGCCATATTCAACGAATGAACAGATGGACCGATACGGAGGTCGGCAATTTTGAAGTGTTCCTCAATAGTTTCGAGGATATCGACGAAAAAAGTAATTTAATTTATGGACAGACCGTTTCCAGTTTGGATACCAAGACTATAAAGGACAAGTATTATAAAATATTTGAGTGGATCGGCCTTTTTGATTTCAATATAGCCCTCATTATAGGCATCATGATTATTGTAGGCGGCATCAATATGATTACGGCGCTACTGGTTTTGATTTTGGAACGGACCCCTATGATCGGCATATTGAAAGCTTTGGGCACAACGAACTGGAGTATTCGAAAAGTTTTTTTGTACAACGCGGCATACCTTATTGCTGTCGGACTTTTTTGGGGAAATCTAATTGGGCTTGGCGTTATTTTTATACAAGAACGTTTTCGGGTATTCAAATTTCCCAATCCAAAGGAATATTATATTGAATATATACCGGTAAGCATTAATATAGGGACCATTATTTTATTGAATTGTGGGGTGCTGGTTCTTTGTCTGTTGATGTTGTTGATTCCCTCTTACATTATTACAAGAATAACACCGGTGAAAGCAATCAAGTTTGAATGAGGACCACCAAGAAGGTCACTATTATTTTCATTCTTAGTTTTCCCTGTTTTTGGTAAATTTGAAACAAACATACGAAATGCGTCAAAAAATACTTGTGACGCTAACATTTGCTTTTTTAGTGTTAGCGGTCAATTCCCAAAAATTATCAAAAAACGAAAGGAAGATTGTCACTACCATTGAAGAAAACAATGGGGCGGCTATTTCTTTTTTGGAAAAAGTGGTGAATATCAATAGTGGTACCTTAAACTTAAAAGGGGTCGAGGAGGTAGGAAAGGAATTTGCTGCTGCCTTTACCGATATAGGATTCGAATCTACGTGGATACCAATGCCTACGGAAATGAATAGGGCGGGACATCTCTTCGCAGAAATAAAAGGTACAAAGGGCAAAAAACTTTTACTTATTGGCCATTTGGACACAGTTTTTGAGGAAGATAGTCCGTTTCAAACTTTTGAAATGGTCAATGACTCCATGGCCCATGCTCCTGGGGGTAATGACATGAAAGGGGGAGATGTCATCGTACTTTATGCCCTAAAGGCATTGAGGGAAAACAACCTTTTGAACGACGCACAGATTATAGTTGCCTTTACGGGTGATGAAGAAAGTACCGGCGATCTCCTCACAAAAAGTAGGAAAGACTTGATTGATGCTGCCAAACGAAGTGATATTGCCTTAGGTTTCGAAACGTCTACAGGCTTTAATTATGCAACGGTAGCTAGACGGGGTTCTTCTGGTTGGATGGTTGAGGTGGAAGGAAAACGTGCCCATTCCTCGGGAATTTTTAGCGAAAGCACTGGCGCCGGGGCAATTTTTGAAATTTCACGAATTGTAAATGGTTTTTATACCGATGTAAAAGGGGAAGACTTGTTAACTTTTAATCCGGGTACCCTATTGGGTGGAACTTTTGTGGAATTCGATGATAGGACAAGCAAGGGGTCCGTTTTTGGAAAAACCAATGTAGTTGCCCAGAAAGCGGAAGTTCGTGGGGGGTTACGGTTTATTTCAGAAGAACAAAAAGAGCGTGCTAGGGATAAAATGCGGGAAGTGGTAGCCAATAACCTACCGCAAACTACGGCAACCGTTAGCTTTACGGATAGTTACCCCGCTATGCAACCCACGGAAGGGAACTTGGCCTTGTTGGCCAAATTGAATGCGGTGAGCCTAGATTTGGGCCAAGGTGAAGTTCTGGCCTACGATCCAGGTAAACGTGGAGCGGCAGACACTTCTTTTGTTGCGGAATATGTGGATTGCCTTGATGGATTAGGGACAATGGGTAACAGTGCCCATACGCCACAGGAGACCGTTAACCTAAATACGATTGAGGCCCTAACAAAACGAACCGCCTTATTAATTTATAGATTGATCAATGAGCAATAATGCACTATTGAAAATAGGCTCGAGTAGGGTAACATTAGAAAAGGGCGAATTGGTGGGGTACCAAGTTTCCGGTCATGAATTCATGCATCAAAAAGGGAACCCCGGTTGGCGAAATGTTGATACGGAGATGTTTCCTATTATTGGACCCACCAACGATGCTAATTTTAAGGTGGATACGCCAAGGGGTTCGGCAACGCAAGATCAACATGGCTTGCTTCGCGAATTGAAGTATACCCTTTTGGAAAGTAGCGGTACGAAAGCCCTGTATTTGAAAAAATACACAGCTAACACGGAAGTACAGAATTCCAAATTCCCAAATAAGTCAAGTGCGGAAAAATTAAGTTGGCCCTATGATTTCGAGTTTCATAAGGCTTTTGAACTTACTGAGGATAAATTGGAAATCACGTTCACAATTTCTGGTGAAAACGGTATGCCGTTTATGTTGGGGTACCACCCTGCATTTATGGTCCACACAAAAAATGCCAAGATTTTGGCTGGTGATCGGGAAATAACCATTCCTGAGATAATTGCAGTAGGCAACAGGGCATTGCAAATACCAAATACGACTACGATTACACTTATGGGTGAACGCAAAATACAAATTTCCACCCAAGGTTTTGGTCATTTCATGTTGTGGACAGAAGTATCCAATATGGTCTGTATAGAGCCAATTACATTCTATCCTTATGCGGTTGCGCAACAGGATTTGGCGAAAGGCTTTATGGTATTGAAAGACAATCCCATAACATTTAAGGTAGTCTTACAGCCAAGCTGATTTTGATTCTAATGTCCATCGGCCTTAGCTAGGGCTCTGGGATTTTTTTTATGATTAAATTTAATGCGTGAGGAAAATACTGCCTATTTTGGATTGGGTCTCCACCTATAAAAAATCCTATTTTATAAAAGATCTGGTTGCAGGTCTTACGGTCGGTATTGTTTTGGTACCGCAAGGCATGGCTTATGCAATGATTGCTGGACTTCCACCGGTACATGGTCTTTATGCAGCTTTATTTCCGGTTTTGGTTTATGCTTTTTTGGGCACATCCAGAAAAATTGCCGTTGGCCCTGTAGCGATGGATTCGCTTTTGGTGGCAGTTGGTTTGGGTTCATTGACCATCGTTGGGGAGCAGAATTACATTGCTACCGTAGTGGTTCTTGCGCTCATGGTAGGATTCATTCAGCTTTCCTTGGGACTTTTACGCATGGGTTTTCTGGTAAATTTTTTATCCAAACCGGTAATTAGCGGTTTTACATCGGCAGCAGCCATTATCATCATTCTAAGTCAGTTGAAGCATATACTGGGAATTTCCGTAGCTGGGAGTAATAAAATTCACCAGCTTGTTTTAAACGTGTATTACAATCTTGGTGAGACCAATTGGGTCGATTTTGCCATTGGGCTGGTGGGTATTATTCTACTTATTGCCTTCAAAAAATGGAAAAGAAACATTCCGGGGATTTTGATTATTGTCATTATCGGTATTTTGGCCGTCTTCATTTTCCAGCTGGAGTATTATGGTATAGAATTGGTAGGTTATATCCCGCAGGGTTTACCCTCCTTAGGTGTCCCTAGGATCGATTTCGAGATACTAAAGGAATTATGGCCAATAGCGGTGGCTTTGGCATTAGTGGGTTATTTGGAGGCTATATCCATAGGTAAGGCATTGGAGGAGAAAAGTGGTGAGGAGACCATTAAGGCCAATCAGGAACTCATAGCACTGGGAACCGCAAATATGGTAGGTTCATTTTTTCAAGGCTATCCGGTTACGGCCTCTTTTTCTAGGTCTGCCATTAATCACGATTCTGGAGCAAGGACCAATTTGGCGGGTATTTTCAGTGTAGTCCTGGTATTATTGACCTTGCTGCTTCTGACCCCTTTGTTCGAATACTTGCCCAATGCTATACTGGCAAGTATAATTATGGTCTCTGTTTTCGGACTTATAGATGTGACCTATGTAAAAGCATTATGGAATAGTAGGAAGGATGAATTAGGTATTTTGGTGATTACATTTTTTACAACCTTGGTCATAGGAATAACGGAGGGTATTCTCATTGGGGTATTATGTTCTTTATTGTTGATGGTATATAGAACCTCAAAGCCCCATTTTGCCGAAATAGGGAATATTAAGAATACGGATTACTATAAAAACGTAAAGCGTTTTGCCGATGAGGTAGAGGTTCGTAGTGATTTGTTGATTGTAAGGTTCGATGCGCAATTGTATTTTGGAAATTCAGCTTATTTTAAAAAGGAACTGTTAAAACATATTAAGTTCAAGGGCCCGGCTTTGAAAGGCATAATATTGAACGCAGAGGCCATTATTTACATTGATGCCACCGGTGCCGATATGTTGACAAAGCTCATTCACGAAATTCATGAAAGTGGAATCCAATTTTATATCGCTGGGGCCATAGGACCTACTCGAGATATTATTTTCAACAGCGGAATCATTAATGAGTTACATCGAGAGTTTTTGTTCGTGAAGACAAAGGAGGCCGTAGAATTTTTTGATAACCCCAATGAAATATCATTATTGGCCGCAAAGGTGGCCTATGAAAACAGTAGGCCCGGCAAGCCTCCACGGTAATAGTTCTTAAAAATTTGGTTCTATGAATGGTATTGGTCTATTTGGATAATTTTGACGGCAAAGAGTCATAAGTGAAGGGAGAATAATTGAAAAGTTGGACAGGACGTAATTGAAACTTTTTTCTTCAGAATTAGCTTTTCGTGAAGCAATTTTATTGAATATTCTACATTTTATAAAAATTAGCGTCAGGGACTGAAAAATTAAACTTGAATTCATCAAAAAATACAGCTCAATTTCTAACAATTTATAGTATTTTGTGTGAAATGTTTAAGTTTTCGTAAAGTGTTAAAAAAAACTTAACAAACGTTAAAAATTAAATCAATTAATTAATACCTTTAAGTAGGATTTCCATTACAACGATGTTTAAAAATTTTATTGATCGTATTGGCCTAATGAATTGCATTATGCTATTGGTAGTAGTTTCCATTATTATAGTTTCTGAAGTTTTATTCTTATCAGGAAAGAAACTAGATGCTATATTCATTGCCTTTTGGGCGCCGACCATTCTTGGTTTTATGAATTACTTAAAGTATAGAAAGTAGTGGAATTTGTACTGATTTATTCAATTTTCGTATCCATAGTTTTTATGGTCTGGGTTCTCTTTGTTGTACGGATGTATAAAAAAATGAAAGAGTAATTCAAGCTCAACTAATATCTTGTTCCGTAAAGGACCAAATTTTTTCTGGATGTTTCCTCATAAAGCTCTCAACGATACGTTGCGTTTCTAAAGAGTTTTTTTGGCGCAGTAAAAAAGGCTCCAAATCAGAATGTGCCTGTAAAGGAGTTTCCTTTGGCACGAATCCATATCCAAAATAGTTATTCTCCCGTACCATTACAAATCCTGTTTCATCATAGGTGCGTCCTTTTGTTTTGATAATACTATCTGAATGGATTTCCTTTACACTTTTCAAGGCATTGGCTACACGTTCATTATACGCGGCAACCAGGCTAAGGTCTGAACAGACGCCCAGGCACTGCTTTATCTTATAATGGGAGCAATGGGTAACATTTTCTTGAAGATGGCAATATTTGGGACAAAGCTCAAATGCACTGCAAAGGGCTTCTAGGTACTGTCTAGCTTCAGTAGGGCTATAGCAAATTGCCAGCGGGGTTGGGACCATTTTTGCTTTATTGAAAGCCAAGTGTAGAACACCGTTTCTATCCTCGTAGCTAAAAATACCGTATTGCTGTATGGTTCTCTTCTGCGCCCTGTTATGCTTGGGATAATGCTGTTTAATTTCTGACGATTCCTTTAAAAGGGCAATAAGTTCATTACCTGTTTCCTCGTAATCCAAATAGGCAGTTTCACTGCATAGCTTAAGTTCTTTCGTTGTTTTATCGTAAAAGTGGCTAAGAACTCTTTTCTTAATATTTATGGCTTTTCCTACATAAATTATTTTTCCTTTAGCGTCCTTAAAATAATAAACCCCGGTCGTATTGGGAAGTTTTTCATATTCCTCTCGCGGTAGTGCGGGGGGAAGGGTAGCTTCTTGGGATTTGGCGTTGAGGAATTGCTTGAACACCTTATCCGCATCCTTCGTTCTAAGCAGTTTATGGAATAAAAGTACAGTTGCATGTGCATCTCCCCTTGCCCTGTGCCTATCTTTAAGGGGTATGCCCAAAGAAGCGGTCAATTTTCCTAGGCTATACGAATGATATCCCGGTAATAATTTTCTGGAAAGCCGAACCGTACAGAGTTTTTTTCTGGCGAAATTTATGCCTAACTGTTTCAATTCATTTTTGATGACATTGTAGTCAAAATTTACGCTGTGGGCAACGAAAATGGTGTCCTTGGTAAGCTCCTCAATAGTGGGAATAATTTCCTGTAATAGCGGAGCATCACGCACCATTTGGTTGTCAATACCCGTTAGTCCGGTAATGAACGGTGGAATTTCGCACTGCGGATTTACCAATGACGTAAACTCATCAATTACCTCATGGCCATCATATTTAAAAATGGAAATTTCGGTAATCCTGTTTCCCTTAATACCGTTTCCGGTGGTCTCTATGTCGATTATGGAATACAATGGAGTTTCGTAGTGTTGAGACCTTAAAGTTAGGTGAATTTGGCCGAATGTAGCGTAGGCAATCTTCGTATTTTCGATTCAAAAAAACAAGTCTAAAAACAAAGGCCGGCGGGAAGCTATTTTTCTGGTGTTAGATAATGGGATTTTGAGATGTGAATACTAATCGGCCAAAAAAATTATTGAACTAACAGGGTAAATATTTTAATTGGCAGGTTCTATGGGCCGTACAGGTTCAAAGGAATTAAAATCCTCATTTATTTGCAATATACTAATGCCTTGCGGATTGAAACTTCTACGGAGTGGTCAATGTAGCTTTGTTCGATGCCGCTGCTTTTGAAGAATTTTCCGGGGTTGTTGTTCTTACTTTTGATTGAAGGGATGCGTCCCGTACAACAATTTCAGAAACTAGGTCATAATCCTTTCCACAGGAAGTTAAACTTAGGGTGACAATAATAACAAGAAATGGGACGAAAAAGGCTCTTAAAAAACGTATGCTCATTAAAACGAAGTAATTAAAGGGAACAATAAAATATCATGTTTCGAAAATATTTAAACTATGCCCAATAACGACGAAAAGTCTATTTTATTCGATGAAATGCACTCCAAAGTTATTAAGTTCAATTGTTGATAAAAATTTTGAGAAAGCCCTCAGGAGAATTTAATTCCTTTTTATGATGGAAAGTGCACTTTGGAACAATCTATTTCTCCTCCTTTTAGAATCTTTTATTAAACTTTTTACTGTAACTAATGATTTTCTAGCACGCGCGAAATGAGCAATCTTTATGTAAGCGGTATATCTATAGTTTCACTTTTATTTCGTTGACTTTATAGATTTGGGTGCGAAGTAGATTTTGAAAAATCAGCACTATTTTTTCTTGGTATTCCTCGGGAATACGCCCTCCAATTATCCAATTCTTCCGAATATACTTGGTGCTTTCCTGTTGAAACTCTGCCATAAGACAGTCCAATGCCTCTTGTCGGGTTTCATCGTTCATCTTACTGAACAGCGATTTAATATTTGAAATCATGTTGGTTTGAATGGTCATTGCCAAGATAGAAAGAAAATGAATTTCAAAAACAATTGTTAGTAAATGCTAATAATTAAGTGAAGTAGGATTGCTGTCGGTTTGCAGAACAATAAGTTAACAATTGGAATCGAAGCCTTCCTTATTGCCTTAGAAACGAATGCTACCACATCCAAATATTCTGTGATTCTTTTGGAACCGAACAAGGCAACTAACACTTACAGGAATTTTCAATTTTTCTTTAGACTCAAAAGATGACCACCATTTCATGAATAGCGTTAACTTGGGCAATTAGAAGCTCGTGGAATAGTTGAAGTGTTCTTTTCTGGTCTTTTAGTGGAATTCTTCCGCCAATAATCCAATTTTTCTATACGAATTTGGGCTTTCCAAATTAAATTCACGCGCAAGGCGTTCTAGTGCCTCGTTTCGGATTTTGTCGTTCATTTTGGCAAATAGTGTTTTAATAGTCACAATCATAAGTATAAATGAACAGCTTTAAAAATAGATAAAAAAAGTGTTCTATTTCCTAAGCATTCCTAGTAGATAGCAGCAATTTTCTCGATAATTCCAAGTGCCACTCTGAGGAGGAAAAATAATTAGGTAGGTGTTTGCGCCCCTTTTTTGGCTTTATAAGCCTTAGATTGTTAGAAGTATTAATTATTTAATATTGGATATCGATTTTTTTAATGAACGGTATTCGTTTTGCCTATTTTTAAATTCAGGCCACAATATTATTCAAGTATACTTAATCAGATATAAGCGATTGTAGCGCCTACTTCATAATTCCTTAGTACCTTTTTGCGGCGAAAACCGATAGATAAAAAATAAAGCGATATTTTTAAACGGGGTATTTCAATCCAAGAAATGAAGACGTATGAATTTAATGAAAAGGATGAAGGCGGTACTTACTAAACTAAATGTTCAGGTCAAAAAAGGATTTCAGTATATAATTAAGCACCCATTTAAATCTTTTGCATTCTCTGCCGGTACTGCCGTTACAGCTGTAGTAATATTGATTGTCTCGATTTATTGGGGTGCTTTTGGTAATTTGCCTACCAAAGAATACCTGAAAGGGTTAAAAAATCCGGTTACCTCCACCATTTACGCGTCGAATAATGAGCCCATAGGTTATTATTTTTTACAAAACAGGTCAAATGCAGATAGCACCCAAATTACGCAAGCATTAAAAGAAGCACTGATTTCCACTGAGGATGCCCGTTTTTACAGTCACGGAGGAATAGACTATAAAAGCTATGGTCGGGTATTCGTAAAATCGATCCTTATGGGGAAAAATGCCGGGGGAGGCAGTACCATCACCCAACAAATCGCCAAAAATCTTTTCGGCAGGGAAAAACAGTTCTTTTTGTCAACGCCGATAAATAAAGTACGGGAATTATTCATCGCTAAACGACTCGAGAGTATTTATGATAAGGAGGATATCCTGCTGTTGTATTTTAATACGGTTTCCTTTGGGGAGAATACCTATGGCATTGAAAAAGCAGCCTATCGATTTTTTAATAAAGCGCCCGAGGCCCTGAGCGTTACGGAGTCGGCTACCTTGGTCGGCTTGCTAAAGGCACCTTCGTACTACAATCCACGGGTGAATCCGGAAAGAGCGGAACAACGTAGAAATATCGTATTAAATCAAATGTTGAAATATGGTTATTTGACAACGGAAGCGTTTGAAAAGGCCAAAACAGCGTTAACCCTAGATTATCAAACCCCAAAAAAAACATCCTCCTTTTCTGCTTACTTCAAAGACTATGTGGCCGCCGAGTTTGCGGAATGGGCCACTGCTAACCCTGCGCCAGATGGACATACCTATGATTTGGAGGCAGACGGATTGCATATCTACACGACCTTAAATACAACTATACAGAAGTACGCCGAGACCGCCTTGCAAAGGCAGGTAGACCAACTTCAGAAATTAATGGACGACTATTGGGCAGCAGCTACCACCGAAGGTGGAAAAGCTGTTTTACTTGAAAAATTAGTGCAAAATAACCCAGAGGTAGCCAGAATGCGCAACTCTGGTAAAACCCAGTTGGAGATACAGGCATTTCTTCAACAAAAAAGGATGCGGAAGTATTGGGTTATCGGAAAAGGATATGAAGAACAATTGCAAACCTTGGAAGATTCCATCTCTAAAAACATAGCAAGATTACATGCGGCAGTAGTGGCGGTAAGTAGCAACTCCGGTAGAATTATGGGCTATGTTGGGGGTATTGATTACGGCTTTAGCCAAATTGATAATATCATCACAGCCCGCCAAGTTGGCTCTACTTTTAAACCTATTACCTATTTGGCCGCTTTGGAGGCGGGACGGGAAGCGTGTGATTTTTACGATAATAACCTCCTAACCTATTCAAAATATGAGGATTGGAGGCCAAGAAACGCTAACAATAGCTATGGCGGAAGTTATAGCGTGCATGGGGCCTTGGCAAATTCCGTAAATACAGTATCGGTACAATTACAACTTCAAACCGGCACTACGAATGTTTTGGAACAGGCAAAAAAAATGGGTATTGAAGCACCCCTCCCTGAAGTACCATCCATTGTATTGGGTACTGCAGATATTCCGCTTCTTGAAATGGTAAGGGCCTATGCGAGTATAGCAAATGGTGGAACTAAAATAACGCCTTACGCCATTGAAAAAATAACCGATGATGAGGGTAAAGTACTTTTTGAATCTAAACCTGCTTATGGGGGCAGGGTGGCAAGTACCGCCCATATTAAAACACTACAAAAAATGATGGAGGGTGTAGTTACAGAAGGGACCGCATCTCGTCTAATGGGCTATGAAATACCTTTTAACCTAATAGGAAAAACAGGAACGACCCAAAATAATGGGGATGGTTGGTTTATAGGTTGTTCTCCAGAGCTGGTGATTGGGTCTTGGGTAGGTACCTATGATAAACGAGTGCAATTTAGCACCACTGGTATGGGCTCTGGCGCCAATACGGCCTTACCTATCGTAGGTTCTGTTTTTAAAAATTTAAGCTATTGGAAAAGACCTATTTTGACAAATTTTCAATATGATTTTGATTATTTCCCTTGTCCTCCGTATAGTGAATTAGCTGCGGCAGATGCTTATACCGCAGCCCAATCAGATAGCACCTACCTATTGAATTTACGTATACTCGATTCTCTTGAAAACCTTATGGACACTGCCATAGATATTGATTCTATTCCAAGTATCGCACCAGTTCCCATTCAATTCGACTCTTTAAAAAACGACAGTTTAGTGAAGGGCATAAAACTTCCTAGGTAGCGGAATTAAAATTGATGCTGTGGTTTGTTTGATTCCTTTCAGGATATGTTTAAGCGATGTAAAGTAGAACTCGGAGAACTAGAGTGCAAAATTAGTTGAAACCATTTTATTTGCTCAGGTATAATTAGTACCGGCTTGCATCGAGACACCATTCTTATTTTTGTCCAGTTACTTTGCCTAATCCCCATTTTTTTAGAAGCGCGTTAGATAGCAAATAAGTCAAGAAGAATCTATTTGTTCTAAATCGGGTATAATAATAAAGTGCACGTTTTGTATCTGCTTACTTGCGCTACCCCAATAGAATTTATGTTTTCAAAATTTGAAAAATAGGAACAAGTATAAATTAAATTAGAGGTATTTACTATTGGATTTGTTCAAAATTAGAAACGTGAATACTCAAGGGATGGTCTATTTTGCTGCTGAAATTCAGTCACTTATTGTTTTTAGGACAATATTTTTCTTTTTTCTTTGTTTAATTTTTCTATGAATGTACAATTAGAACGTGAATAGGGATGCGTAGTAACCAATTCTTTTTTTTATTCCTTATTTTCATCATATGGGTAGCCCCAAATGAATGTAAGGCCCAAAAAGCGCCACCTGTGGCTGGCGATGATTCTTTTACCGTTGGGTACAATGTGACACGTAATGTTTCACAGCTTGACGGACTTCTAGCGAACGACACCGATGCTAATGGATTGGGTACAATGGCCGTACAGGTAATTCCGGTTACGTCACCCACAAACGGTTCCCTGACCTTGAACAGCGATGGAAGTTTTATTTACACGCCTAATTCCGGATTCTTAGGGACCGATACGTTTCAATATCGAGTTTGCGACGATGGAACACCAAACGATGTGGTTTCCCGGTTCGACTTTGATGATCCAGATTTAACCGTAGCAACGATAGGTCCAGATGCCTCATCCGTAAACCCGCTAGCGGCACAATTAGGATGTGGTATTTATTTTCCTACTGGTGCTGGGGGTAGTGCAGGTTTTGATATCAATGTTCCCAATACGGGAGGTATCTTTAATTTTACAAGTTTCACGGTTTCTTTTGAATACGAGGACCAGGAAAGTACGGCAGATATTATTACCGCAGGTAATTTTAGAGTTTATCATATCACAGGAAACCAAGTGGGTATCCGATTAGACGTAATTAATGGTACAACAGGACTGCCCAGTTCCTTTACCCAGAACTTAGGGAATTTTGTAAGCGGAAACGCCCCTTACACCATCGGCTATAACGAAACTACGGGTAACATCACCTATACGGCCAATGGAAGCACAACCGTTTTCAACGTTGCCCCTCCTAATTCTCCATTGAACACGGGCCTTGCAGGGGATATCTTGTTAGGTAGATTGATGGATGGAAGTGGCTCTACGCGGCCCTCACTTTGTAGTATGGAGTTTAGGGATGACAGTCGCTTATGTGATGTAGGCTTGGTAACGCTCAATGTTATGGCGAGCGTTATTACCAACAGCCGTATTACGTATAGGGTAAAGCCGAATTAGAATCAGCATTATTGATTTTTTCAACTTAATTATATTCCCCAATACCCTACCCCGTAGCATCTTCATAGTTGCTCTGGCGATAATATTTGATGGTTCGTGCCTCCCGTAACTCATCTAAATTCAGTATTTCATTTAAGTAGGCCTCATTTTCCGTTCCCGTTTTGGTAATTTTTCGAGATTTTAAAAATTGAGCCTTAGAAAAATTGGAATGAATTTTTGGCCTTTCTAACTCCGTATAATTCGTTGTAATTCTTTTCCGAATTGTTATACATAATGAAAAATGTCATTTGCCTTTGCCTTTATGGGGGAGTTCACTTATAGATTATTTAAGACAAGGGAGCTAAGATATTCCCTTGTCATTGGTATCCATAAATCTGTTGGTTTGGAAGTATTAAAAACTTACCGAGATTTTTCCGCGAATGTAGAAGGGTGTACCTGGCGTAAAATGTATCTCCTCCACAGCGTTCGTTTCATTGAACAAGCGGCTTTCGGTGGCAAACTGCGTTTCGTTCCATTCCGTATTAAAAAGATTTTCAACGATTATGCCGTAGGTCCATTGCTTCCAATTGTAATTTAGGTTGAAATCGGTAACAAAATAACCCAAGGCGTTTATGGAATTATCCTCGTTCGCGGGCCGGTCATCGACGAATCTATAGGTTAGTCCGCCCGAAAAATTACCCAAACCATCGATTAAGACTCCGCCGGATGAAGTCAGGTCTGGGGCGAGGGGGATAAAATTTTCCCCGTCCGGTTCCTCAACACTTCTCCCGTGCGTAAAATTGATATCCGCATAGAGGTAAAGCTAATCCAAGGCCTGATACCGCGCACCAAATTCGGCACCTAAACGTCTTGTCTTACCACTAGGTTCTACTATTCCGGCATCCCCTACGTACACAAATTCCTGTTCTAGAAATAAGCCCCACAGCGTTGCATTCAAAGCCAACTTGTCGGTTGGTTTCAGGATGGTTCCGAAATCAATTCCATAAGCTGCCGGTAAAATATCCTCACCTTCATTGGTAACGACAACCCGGGTATCATTGGAGTGAAACCCAATTCCGGTTTTAAGAAAGAGCTGCCAATTCCTATTTACCGCATAAATTGTGTTCAATTTTGGACTGAACGCAACTTTAGATTCACTTTGGTTATCGTACATTTCCGTTAATTTGTGTAAATAATCGAACTTAAAGTAATCCAATCGCAAGGCGGGGTTGATGGTCCAATTGCCTTTCTTGAATTCGGTATTCAAAAAAGCGTAGGTATTTGTTTCATCCACATCGCCCAAAGAAATCCGGTTTAAGGTCGTCTGGCGATTCCGCGTATTTGATAGTTCAATGTTGTCCGCGTTATCATATCGAAACCCAAAACCCAGTTCGTACTCAAATTGGATACCATCAGCTAAAATGATGTTGTTTGTTTCGTAAAGACTCTCGGCCCCAATCATTGTTCGATTTTCCTTTTGGCGTATTTGGTCCCCATTTACGGGGTCTTCCAGAAAAAAGGTAAAATTTGAGTACAATTCAAAATCGTACTGTGACAGGAAAGCCCTCGTCTTAAGAAGTTTATTCTCGTCCAAGAATTTTGTATGGCCTGCCATTAGGTTCGTACGGCTGGTTTGGCCTCCCTCGGTTGCATCAATTGCCCCAAACCTACTGATAAGGCCTTGGTCAACTGCACGCTGGGGAATCTGTCCGGAGGCGTCCCATTTACTTTGAAAATGGGATGCGGTCAGTTTTAATTCTTGGTTACCTGGCAAATTGTAGTTGTACCTACCCATGATATTGATCCGATTAAAATTTTGTGGCGATTCAACCGGCCCATCCGTCAGATACAGCTCGGAAGCTATGTAGGCGTTACTGTTTTCGGACTCCAACAGGTTAAACATTCCCAAAAGCCGGGAGTTATTGAACTGCCCTGCTTCTAGCGATACCAAACTTTTATCCAGTGTTTTTCGCAATCGGAGGTCCACATAACCGGCAGTATTGAAATTTCCCTTATCCGAATAATAGGGTCCTTTTCCAAAATTTACGTTTTCGATGGTCTCGGGAATGACAAAATGCATATCGGCATACCCTTGACCGTGCGCGTGGCTGACCATGTTTACGGGCATTCCGTCCACGCTGATGGCAACGTCCGTACCATGGTCTACATCAAAGCCCCGTAGGAAAATCTGTTCCGCCTTGCCGCCACCTGCATGCTGGCCAATAAAAAGCCCAGGAACTTTGCGGAGAATTTCCTGGGAGGATTTAACCGGGCCGTTTTGAACGTCGACATCAACAATACGGCTAAGCGCGTTAACTTTCGAAACCACCACGACTTGATCCAGTGAAATGCTCGAATCTTCAAGAACGATTAAAGTTCTACTATCAAAATTCTCTTTGGAAACAATCAAAAGCTCTGTTTTGTAGCCAAGACGTGAAAAATAGATTGAATCGTTTATTGAGGTATTCGTGAGGGCGAAAGCACCGGTGGCATCACTATGATTGTGGTAGCCCGTGGTTTGGTTAAAGATACCAACATCTTCTAAGGCTTGGTTGCCCATGCCTACCACTGTGCCTTTTAAGTTTTGGGCAATGGTCGCATGGGTAATCAGCATCAACAATGCTATGAATATATATTTCATCTGAAGGAGTTTATGAATTGACAAAAAGCTTAAGGGGGGAATTCCTATTCAAATAAGGCACAACAATTCCTTGCCAGCACCCAAAATACGCAGTAAAATGGGCATGAGTTGATTAGTCCGGCACCCACATGCTTACAGTGGGCATACGGGGTTGATGTAAGGGTTAGAGTTGTGAATTGTGTTTCTAAAGCACAACTTAAGTATTATCAATTCTGGGTGGGGGTATCAGGACCTTTGTAGTAAACAGGGGGACTTTTTTGGAATGAAAAAAAGTATTGGATTGTGAGATAAGGATAAAAGTGAATTGCGGCATAAAACGTTCAGGAAGGGTATGTTTGTTCAATTCAATTTCATGGTGTAATTCCGCCTCTTTTTCCTTGCCTCTGCCGGAGTTAAAAACAGCACTTAAAAACGAAATTAGTTCGTGGCTATGCACCTTTGGGTAGTCGTGTTCTTGGTGTTGATGCTGCGTTTTTGAGTTGTTGCGTACAAGTAGAAAATCATGTTCATGGTGGCCAAGGTGGTCATGGCTAGAAGCATGGGAAAGACTATTGTGATGATTGTCTTGTGAAAGGCTGTGTGAAAGCGAGTGTAAAATTGGTTGCAGCACAGTATTTAATGGGCTAAGCACATATAAAGCGCATACGGCGACTAGTATGCTGCGAAATAAAATGTTCTGTATGTAATGCCCAACCTTCAAATTGTTTGTCTAATAGAATACCAAATGGAGAAATACTCCCCAACCTACTTACGGAGTTTAGGCGAAAAGGTTTGAAACATGTTCAAAAACCAAAAAAACCCCCTAAATCATAAGACATAGGAGGTTTTTGAATTGTTTTGGTACTGTTTTAGTGGAGCCGGAGGGTCTAGAACCTAGTCCTTAAAATCCTTATATATAGGGCGTTTCAAGGGTTTTAATTTTTATGCTCACCGAATAGGTGACTTTTTAATTAATCAGCTATCCTTCAGGTTTTTTTTGCGTTCTTTTAATTTTTTTAAGGTTTAAATTAATTAAAATACAATTCAGAATTTTTCAGATAAATTTCAAGCAATCATAAGTTTAGATTAATCTTCCAGTTTTGAGTATTTTGTAAAATCTTATACGACAAATTCTTTGTAGAATTATCGTTAAAATTTTAGTTGTGTAAACGGTAAATCAAGAAAACTAACAGAAGAGACTACAAATATTAGAAATCAAGAAAATAATCTCGAATTCAGAAAAATAGAATTATGAAAGTTCCTCGGCTACAAATAAAAGCTATTTACGAACTTTTTAGAACTAGAATTTAAGTTTAGTTATTTATTACAAAAATAAAAAAAGTGTAATTAGTGGATTAATATTTACAGGACAAACCTACTTAAAAAATCCTCCTTACGTCTTGCAGCTATCGGCACTTTTTCACCATTCATCATGGTTATCCAAGCCTGATTTCCTTTGTGATATTTTTTAACGTTGGTTATGTTGATTATGTGAGACTTGTGGCATCTGATAAAGTCTTTTTTGTCAAGTAGATCTTCGTAATATTTGATTGGCTTGCTGGCTACGCTCTTTTTTTCTTTGGTATAGATGTAAGTATAGTTGCCGTCAGCTTTTAAGTGTACAATATCCACTATTGGAACTGTTTCAAAGCCTTCAACGGAGGAAATAGTCAAAAGAGTATGATTTTTCGTCTCTATATCACTTATTAAATTTTGAACATGATGATGCTGTTGACTATTGCCTAACCTTTTATTTAATCGTACTATTGTCTCATTAAATTCATCTATATCAATAGGTTTCAGTAAATAATCGAAAGCATTATACTTTAAAGCTTTGATTGCATACGTATCAAAAGCTGTTGTGAATATCGTATGGAATTGAACGTTCTCAACCTTACGCAGAAAATCGAATCCGGTCTTATCCTTGATTTCAATATCCAAAAAAACTAAATCAACTTGATTTTTTTCTAATGCATCCAATGCGGTTTCAACTGATTGGCAAGTACAAACCACATTAAAAGTATCTGGCCGTCTTTCTATCAAATGCAATAACCTGTCAATACAATGGATTTCATCATCAACAATCAATGTGTTTATCATAGCACTTTTTCTGTATTTACCTACAAATTCATTTTGAAGATAAAGAATCTTTCAAAAATATGCAGATCACTTTTTAGTAAACCTTTAGTAACGGTAGGCAAACGATCACTTTAGTACCCCTTTTTTTATCAATGAACTTAACGGTACTGTCAGTGTTTTTTGCACGGTAAAGAATGTCCAGCCTATTCTGTGTAATCGCAATGCCCTTAGAGCTTTTTTCAATAACGTCTAATTTCCTTTTTTTCGCTGTTCGCCCAACACCGTTATCATCAACGGTACAAATCAATTTACCTTTTTCGGTTTCAAAAGATATTTTAATTTTTCCATCCTTGTCCACGGTTGCTAATCCGTGGACGATACTATTCTCCACAAAAGGCTGTAGAAGCATTGGAGGTAACAATACATCCTCTGGGTCCAAATTATCCGCTATATCGATATCATAATCGAACTTATCATGAAACCGTTTTCTTTCTATGTTCAAATAGGTTTCTAGTAAAGCTATGTCCTCGGCCATGGTGACATTTCTCTTGTCCGAATTCTCAAGGGTCATACGCATTAATTTGGCGAATTTGCTTAAATAATCGCTGGCAGCCTCCTTCTTGTTCTTTAAAATAAAGTCGGCTATAGAATTAAGACTGTTAAAAATAAAATGGGGATTCATTTGAGCCCTAAGAGCCTTAAGTTCCACTTCGGCAACAGTAGCAATGAACAGCGCTTCCTTTTTAGCGGTCTCTGCCCTTTGTTTTCGACGATAGAGTATCAAAGCGATTATACATCCTAAGACAATACCTGCACTACCTAGAATTGAAGCGTTCTTTACGGTACGCTGCCGTGCTACTTCTGCTATGGACAGTGCTTCTTTTTTATCGGCCTCGTACTGTATTTCTTTTCTAGATACTTCCACTCTAAGGTCGGCATTTATAAGACTATCATTTAAAACTGAATATCTTTTAAAATTTTCTAAAGCTTTTTTATAATCTCCTTTTATTTCTTGTACCGCAGCTAAGATTTGAAGTGATTTCGTTTCCGTATATAAGTTGTTCAGGGATTTTACAGCTTTTAGGCTGGCTTCTGCATAGTCTTCGGCATTCTCCAGATTGCCACTTAATAAATACGCTTCGGCCGCATTGATGTATGCCGGTACCCGAAGTACTTCAATATTCAAGGAGTCAATTAGTTTTAAGCTCAGCCTGATGTTCATAAGACCTTCCCTTACTTTATCCGATTGAACTTGTATCAGACCCATGTTACTTAGCACGTTCGCTCTTTGAGAAGAGTTTTTCAATCCATTGGCTGCTAGTGAAGCCTTATAATAAAATAGGGAGGAGTCTATTTGTTCTTTTTGGCCATAAATATTTGCAATATAAGATAACGTACTACTGCGGTAAGAAGGAAATTTTTTTAGTTTTTGGAAGATATCCAATGCCTTGGTATAATCCTCATGTTCATAATGTATCAATCCCATATTCGCTAATATGGCCGGCCGGTATCGTTGTAAGTAGGTGACTTTTTCACTTATTTGCGAGGCATCTTGATAATAATCAAGTGCTGTAAGGGGGTCTGATAAAAAGTAATGATAAACGATGCCTACATTATTACTAGCAAGTAATTTACCCTTTTCATAACCTAATTCTTCGGCGATGGCCAACGTAGATAAATTATAAGCCAACCATGTGGTGTCAGCAGGTGTCTTCATCATTTTATTTGCAGTATAGCTTTGCCTTAGGTTCACCAAAGTAGTATCTATGGTTTTGTGTTTTTTAATCAAATTTTCTAAAGAATCGGCAATTTCATACTGACCGAAACCAATGGAAGTAAACAATAAAAAAAACAAAAGGACTGGTATCCTCATTGGAAATCTGTTTTGGATTTTTAAGGTAGTGATTAAAACGTTAAAACAATTACACCTAACGTTAAGCTGATAAAGTTAGCGTATATACAATTGTGGGGTCACCAAGCTTTTAGTTTTGAGTTATTTACGATAATATTATAAGCTGAATTTGAAAACTAAAAAAGCAAAACATGAAAAACAAACTATTTATATTACTCCTATTTCTGGTTATAGGTTGCAGCACCGATGATTCTAATGATACCGTAGATAACAGCGATTTAAGTGATATGTTCATCATTGCTAAAGTAAATGGAGCTGATTTTGAAGCCATACCAAACGATATAGGTGTACCTGTTATTGCTGCAGCCTTAGTGGAAAGAGATTTGGTTTTCTCCTTGGCCATAAGTGGAATAGATTTGAACGACAACCTTACAGAAGGTGAGGGATTGGCCCTTGCATTAGCAGGTACCAATTTTGATGAAATTAGAAATGGTTTTGAAGCAGTAGTTCCTCGAAATGAGGAGGACAGTTATGTGTTTGGTGGTGAGTATGAAATTACACGGACTGGTAATAGTGATAATACTGATTTTGAGTTCAATGAAGACGCCCCAGGTTTTCTTAGAATTACTAGAATTGATAAAGAAGCCCAGATAATCTCGGGTAGATTTGAATTCTCTGTAATAGAAACCAACTCTGGCGAAATCTACAGTATAACAGATGGTGTTTTCAATGAGATTCCTTACGTATTTAATTAAAAAAACGAAATAAACAGATTCTTTTGTATATTAAATTTCAAATAGTATTTTGAAGATGGAGAAACAATTTGTAGTAATTCTTGCCTTTTTTATCTCAACTTTTTGCTTTGAACTACCAGCACAAAGTTGTAAAGAAATCTCAAATTGGATGACCATGCTTAAAATTGAATATCCATCAGTGCAACCTGGCCGTGCAATTCCCAAAGCTTCATTACAAAATATGGCAGTGAACCTGTATTCCGATAAACACTACAAGTCTTTAACTGGAAAATCATTTGCAGAACTTTCAGATAAAGACAGAGCCAAGGATTGGAGAAAATTCCAGTCTTGCGCCATTAAGGACAATTATAATGAGGACCCGTTTAAAAATTGGGTGTATCAGACCATTGTTTACAACCATCAGATAGATTTTAGAAACACATTCTTTCAGGAAAAGGTCCGTGCACAGAACAAGTTACGGGAAGAACTCATGGAATCGGTATCATTACTTAAAAGCGATAAACTTGGGGCTGATCAAATAAGTCGATTGAGAAAAGATTTACAGGGTAAATATGCCGTGCTTTTCCCTTCTGAGATAAGCTTAGCCGCTACGTTGTTGGATAATCAGGAAGCACAGGTTGCGGATAGTCAACTGAATAAAAAAGTCGAGGAAGCTAAAGCATTAGGGCTTAATCCCGAAACCTTGGCCATTCTAAAGGATTTTGAACGTACCAACCGGCAATTGTTCATCACAGCTAATGACACTCAAAAAACTCAGGTACGCGCTGCCCTCGATGAAAAGATTGCCGAAGTGCTTGAGGTTGTTATGAAAGACGAAGCGACTAAAATTAATCGAATAAATGTAGAAAATGCCAATGTAAAATCAATCAACGAGTTCATTATAAATTTTAAAAAGACATACTATTCCTTCATGAGATTCGACCGAACAGCTGCTACATTGGCCTTACTTAAAGAAAGAAAAACAGCTATAGTTAAGAATATGATGTCTACGATTGAAATGGCGCTTAGCGAAACCTTTAACGCTGAAGAACTAACTAGGTTAGAAAATATATTTAGAAAAGATCTGATTGAGAATAGTTCCACGGCTAAGGACCTAGATAAGAAACTAAATCAAAGAAGGTCATATATATCTCAGGAAGAATCACGTACTGCTGCAGTGAATGAACGGAAAAAAGAAGAAGAACAGCGCCTTCTACTTGAACAGATAAAAACAATTGAAAATACGACCAAGTTCAACGTTACTGGACTTACCTACGCAGAATTTTTCGATAACATATATCGTGGTCATTTTGAAAACATAGAGATGAAAAGTGGCGATGAAGAATTCTATATCGTTTTTACGGCTTATGTGAGGGCTTATGGGAGACAGTGCGATGCTTCTTTACCAGTAGATACTAAAGTGGAAATAATGGACCTTGTATGTGAAAGGGAGGAAACGATTACAGATATATACGGTAATTACAAGAGAAGCAATTGTCTACGTTACGGTTATACCGGCTCTGGAATATTCGCCAGACCCGAGCTTTACAGCACGCAATTGGCACTCGCTAAAGAAAACGCTAAAAGTTTTGATCTTTGGCAGGAATTTGAAAAACTGGGAAAACCGAATGCCACCGGGGATGCTGTGGATCGTTTACATCGATTAAGAGGTCTTGCCAGTGACCTTAATAGTATCTTCAAAACCAACGCTTGTTCAAGTGAAGCGTTCCGGGTTTTTGAGAATAATCTCAATAGATTCGCAACAGGAGAATCTAGCATTAGAATGGCACAACCCAGTAAATACGCATTGTTCAAAAAACTGGAGGCTCCAAAGGCCGAACAAAATTATACCAAGCTCGTGAACGACATTGTTAACGATCTTTCCCAACATTGGGCGTTGAATGTCTTTATACCTAATTCTGCCTACGAAGTCGAGGCTTTTAATAATCCCTATAGCAATCTCTTGGTAACCATACGGGCCCGATATAATTATAGAAGTATGGGTACCACCCACACGCAATACGTAACTATCAAATCCAAAGACGGTATTCCTGAATGTGTATTCTTCGCAGACTTTCCCCAAAATTGCAAAAAACCTAGCAAAGAAATTTTGCTTGATTACGTAAAAGGGAATTACAATTTAAAATGAGTCATTTCTAAAACTGTTTATGTACTATATAGCTGAAAGCTCTTAAAAAAATTCCATATCTGACGATAACTATATCCGATTTAATGTCAACTTGGATTAATATAAGTCAATATTCGAAGTAATATATGACGATATAACTTTGTTTAAAATGGGCAACAGATTATCTAAAAAGAACTGGCGTTACCAAAAATTTCTTGAGAAAAAGAAATCCAAAGTATCGTTGCAAGAAAATCTAGAGGAATACCACAGCGAGAGTCTTGGTGACGAACGAGACGAGTATTGGGATTTCCTGATTGACCCTTTGGCCAATATTAATGGATATATCGCAGGAGTACATTGTTGTGAGGATTGTTATTACAGCCATATTGGAATGGCTACACAAGAGGATGTTTGTGTATATAATTACCAGTGTTTATATGAAAGGGTTACCATGAATGATAAAACGTTGGCAAACTTGAATGTTAGTGAGGAAGTGATACTTCCAAATGTCACAGCTCTTGAGCTTCTAAAACAATCCATAATTCCAGGAAATCATATCGAGGAAAGACTAACGCACCATCTAATGGATTTGCGTTGTTTGCACGAAACGATGGATGCAAAAGTTGAAGAATTACGCAAAGCCATTGGTAATTTTTCCGAGATAGAAATATTAAAAAAAAGTGTTGGCCCCAAACATGCGGAATTTGTGGCTAAATGGGCATGTCTGTTATCGCCATTTTGGTTAAGAAGTCCAAGCAGTTGGAAAATGGAGAGCGGCATATCCATTGTTGACCATATCTTCACACTTTACACAGTTCCAGGTTTTTTGTTGGAACAGTGGTTTATCAATTCTCATAATACAACGCAGTTTATATCCTTTAAATGGATAAGTTGGTACATTATCATTGGTCAAGGTGGCAGCCTAAAAAAAGTGGCCAAGCATTTTAACTGGAAAATTTCTAATAAATTTCAATATTATTTGTTGAAAACCCCAAGTACATTGAATCCTATGCAGTCTTGTCTACACGCTGAAATTCACAAACTGGGAGGGAGTGAAATTGATTTTCGTCGACTAATGGATAATCGAACTTTGGTTTTAGACCCAACAGAACCTATGAATGATAAAACTTACAGTGTCTTTTGGAAGCATACCGTTTTATGGTTAATCACTCACAGCGAGGCCATTACCGATGAAGAAAGCAGTCTCATCATAGATTGGGCGGTACATATGTACACAGAGGGCGGTAGAAATGAAAATTTGAGAGGTTTTACATGGAAAGGAAGAACAGTTAATAGCGTACTCGCCCATAGCCTGGAATATGTTCAACAATTGACCTTATCTTCAAGGATCGGCCCTCAATGGAATGCCAAAGGTTGGGATTGGGAATTTGAGGACAATCAAAAAAATAAATGGAAGTTCAATGAACTTACCAATGGTAAAGAATTGTTTGAAGAAGGCTATGCCATGCTTCATTGCGTAAATATGTACAGCGGTAGGTGCGTAGCTGGGACGTCTTCGATTTTTAGTTTAAAAAAAAATGGTGAGCGTTCGTTGACCTTAGAAATAAATCCAAAAAACCGAATCTTAGTTCAGTCAAGAGGTAAAAGAAACAGAAAACCTTATATCGATGAAAGTGAGATAGTAAGATTTTGGATAGAAACAATAAAGGGCAAATATTTAAATAGCTAAAGTATTTCTAATAAAAATATCTTTCGAGTTAGCTATAATGACATCTTCAAAATGTATTTTTAAATCAGCATTTTGTACAAAATTGCCAAATTTTCTTCTCAAATAATAAAATATCACGCCGAAAGTCGTAAAGCTCAAACTATAAAATTGTCTTTTTTAGAATACTCATTTACCCTTCATCTAAGTTTTAGTTGTTGATAACTCTAATTCCCAACATTTTTGAGAAATTCTTAATGGCACCATTTGAATCGTTTTGAAACCAAATGAAATTATCCAAATTTTATTTGGTTCGATTTGTACTGATTTAACATAAGTAGTTGTTTATCAATATTTTGTGAATAAAAATCCTCACATAAACGAGATTTAGCACCTACCTCCAATTACCTTTATCGAAAGAATTCTACAAAGGAAAACAAAAGCGCTTTTGTTCATTTATTAATCTTAAAAAGAAACAAATGGACACTATTTTAATCTTTGAACGACTTGATCGTTTGGAAAGGCTATTGACGGCCAATAAAGAGGTACTCACCTTCGAGGAGACCTGTGACTATACCGGAATATCCAGAAGTTATCTTTACAAACTAACGGCCTCAGGAAATATTCCGCATTCAAAGCCCAACGGTAAGATGATCTTCTTCGAGAAGCGAAAACTCAACGATTGGCTTCTCCAGAACATTAGAAAGTCGCATGCCGAAATTACTGACGATACACTTAAGTACACCTTCAAAAATAGAAGGTGATGGACTCGCTAGGTAATGGCGAACAACTTTACCATGTAAAGGACGCCAAGAAAAAGACGGTCTACGACTATACCATGGAATATTTGGAGAGTAAGTACGATATTACATTTAACGAGATTTCGCACGACTTCCAGATTGCCTTCAAGGATTCCATGGAATGGCAGTATCTGAACCTGAATTCCCTGATCATCGAACTGGCGAAAGCGGGCATCGATATCCCTAATGGGAAATTGGAAACCTTGATCCGGTCGGAATGGATTCCAAAATGCAATCCCATCCGGGAATATTTTGAAAACCTCCCTAAATGGGATGGTCAGGATCATATTCTAAAATTAGCCTCCTATGTACCGACCTATGAGAAGGAAGCCTTTGAATATCATTTCAAGAAATGGCTGGTGCGGACGATAAAATGTGCGTTGGAGGTACACTATTTCAACAAACAGGCGTTCGTGCTGTCCCATCAGGGGCAGAACTCCGGTAAATCGACCTGGTGCCGGTTCCTATGTCCCCCTGAGCTAGCAGAATATATGGCCGAGGACATTAGTAACGACAAGGATGCGAGGATACAGCTTTGCCGGAACTTTCTTTACAATCTGGACGAGCTGGCCGTACTTTCGAAAAAGGATGTGAATGCGCTAAAGTCTTTTTTCTCAAAGACTTTTATCAATGAACGATTGCCCTATGACAGAAAGAATACCACGCTACCTAGAATATGTTCCTTTGTAGGCTCTACTAATATGGCCTCATTTTTAAATGATGAGACCGGCTCCGTTCGCTGGCTCTGTTTTGAATTAAAAGGGAAAATCGATTTTGGGTATTCGAAGGAAGTTGATATTAATGGGGTTTGGTCACAGGCGTATTATCTCGCTTACACGGACCCAAACTTCAATCCTGAACTTTCCATTAAGGATATCCAAGAGAACGAGGAGCGGAACAAGAAGTACACTAAGCTCACCACGGAAGAGGAACTAGTTTCCAAATATTTTGAAAAGTCCGACAACATCGATGATTTTGTTACCGCCTCAGATGTACTGGTCAAACTCAGCTGCCTAAACCTTCGCCTGAACCAGATAAACTTGGGACGGGCATTATCCGGATTCAATTTTCAAAGGATAAAGCACCCCAAACGACAGGTGTACGGATATCTGGCCAAACCCATTTTTGGAAAGACACCTTGGGAGGTGGAACTTTAGAAAAGGCGAAAAACGAGCTACCTATTTACCTCAAGGACCTGTGTCTCCACACTAGCGGGAGCTACCTTAAGGTAAGATATATAAACAACTAGTTACCTAGGTATTACCAAACCTACCTTATTGGGTAAGATGGGTAAGGTCAAATTTATACCCACCTAAGCTCTGAACGCCAATAAATACAGATGTAGGTAGGAAGGTAACCGAAATTCAATAAAAAGAGGCTGATGAAAGAAAAAAGAACAAATAGACTATCGTGTGAAAGAGCCCGAGCTTTTCCCATCGAAAAAGCGCTGGCAAAACTCGGGCACTTTCCTACCACGACGAACGATAAAGAAGCTTGGTTCCTGAGCCCGTTCCGCTCAGAGACCCAAGCCTCTTTCAAGGTGTCCAAGAGACTTAATAGATGGTACGACCATGGGGAAGGAACCGGTGGAAATATTATCGACCTGGTATGTAAAATGAGACAATGCACCGTAAAAGAAGCTTTACGAATAATCGGAGAGGATAAGAACTCTTTTTTATTTCAACAGCGGCCCAATTTTAAGGTGGAACAACAGGATGAGATATCCGTAAAAGAAGTCAAGGAACTTACCCATTATGCTTTGCGGCGTTATTTAAGTTCCAGATCTATTTCAACCGCAACCGCGAAGAAATACATTAGTGAGGTCCATTATGGTTTTAAGAATAAGAACTACTTCGCCATCGGTTTTAAAAACGATTCCGGGGGATGGGAACTTCGTAACAAATATTATAAGAACTGTAGTTCGCCTAAGGACATCACCCACATCAAAAAAGGAAACGGAAAACTCATCGTTACCGAAGGCGTGTTCGACTTACTATCCCTTCTTAGCTATAATGAAATTTTGGAAGCAGAGTATGATTTTTTGGTCCTGAACTCAACTGCTTTCGTTTCAAAAGCAATGGAAATAATGAAAGGTTATTTGCAAATCGACCTCTACTTGGACAACGATTCAAATGGAAGAAGGACGACCCAAAAATTAATGGCCCATTCCAATAACTGCCTGGACAAATCAATGCTTTACGAAGGGTTCAAGGACATGAACGAATGGCTGGTAAAAAGTGCTAAAAAGGGACTTGGTCAGAAAGCGCGAGATGTGTCTTTGTTGCCACAAAGACAAACTCGCTTTACTCCCGATGGTCGCAAAATAACTGAAAAATGAAAAGGACCTACATCAAATTCCGGTGCTCCATTTATGAGAAAAAGCTACTCAGGAAAAGAGCGGAACGGGCAGGACTTTCCCTCTCCGAATATTGCCGCAGCTCCGCTTTCGGCAATACCGTCATCGAACGTTTGACTGAGGAACAATTGGAACATTATAAAATGCTGGTAAAGTACAAGGGCAACTTTACCCGCATCGGGAATATGTTCAGAAAACACAACCCTAAACTGGCCAGCGAGGTGGAGCAACTGGCGGAGGAAATACGGACACACCTTTATAATTTCAAAAGAACGAAGTAATGATAGGCAAAGGAACGTCCATAGCACATACGGGTACAAGTATCGATTACGGTTGGAACCAGGAGAAGGATGCGGAAATCGTTTTCAGCCAACATCTGGCGGGAAACAATCCACAAGAGATCACCGAGGAGTTCAGGTTGATACAGGAAGAGAACACCCGTTGTCAAAAGAACACCTTAAGCTTTATACTCAGTCCGACCCAAGAGGATGGTAGGAACCTTACCAAGGAACAGTTAGGGGAACTGACACAAAAGTTCATCAAGGAAATGGGATTGAAGGAACGGCAAGCCATCGCCTTTGTCCATAGGGACAAGGCACATACCCATGTCCATTTGTACGTCAACCGAATCGGTTTCGATGGCAAGGCCTACAATGACAGTTTTATTGGGAAGCGGAGCCAATTGGCCGCCGAGAACGTGGCCAAGGAAATGGGACTTACCACGGTCAAGGAAGTACAATTGGAAAAGGAGCTGGATTCCATCAAGGTCCGGCTTGAAATAAAGGACATCCATCATAAAGTAATGGAGAGCGACCGGCCAAAAACATTGGACTCCTACATCAAGGCCATGCAGGAAAGAAATGTGGAAGTCATCCCGACAATAAACCGGGCCAACAAATTACAGGGATTCAGGTTCCAATATGAAGGTCATAATTTCAAGGCCAGTGAGGTACACCGCTCCATGTCTGGAGGAAAAATCATGGCACAACTTTCCCAGAATAAAGGTATTGCTAAACCAAAAGAGGTCGGAAAATCAGTCCAGCTTATGGGAAAGACCTTAGAAATGAGTACCAACCTTGCAACTAGCATAGCCAAGAACATCATCAAAAAAACCATCAAAAGGGCCATCGATACCGGAATAGGATTTTAAAACAAGAAGCTATGGGATACAAGAAGCTGGACGAGGTAATGGAACTGCTGACCGACGAGCTGGACGGGTTCAACAAGTCCATCGTTAGATTGGAACAGTTGACCCAAAATACGGACAACATCAAAGTGATGCCCGATACTTCGGAAATCGAACGATTGCTCCAAGAGTATCTGAATTCCGAGAAGACCAAAACCGAAAGGCTACAGGAATCAGTTCAGGATATCAGGAGTCAGATTTCAAAAGCAAGATTGGTTCCAAAGGTACAGTTGTGGATACATTACTCGATTTGGTTCATTTCTTTGGTCATCATAGGATACCTTGGCCTACAGGTCTCCCGAATAGGGGAAGTCCAGGAAAAGGCCTTTACCGAGGGAGGGCAAGAAGTAATCTCTAACCTGAGAGGGTTTTTTGACCAGAATCCCAGGCATTACGAATCATACCGGAAATGGTTAAAGGAAAAAGATAGCGTTCCAAATCAAAAGTAGTGTGCGCCCTATGCGGTTTTTGCTTGACGCTTATCTACCGGAATACTACAAAAACCGCACAGGATCCATGCGCAGGTAAGTTATGGTAAGATTTGGGTTGAAATGGTTACTTGATAAAGCTCTAGTTGAAAAAGAATTTTACGATTCAACTGTTTTTTTGATGCGCTTATTATCAATATCTGCCAATTTTTCTTTTAAAATCCCCATATCATACTCTACTTTTTTACTTATTATTTTAGCATAATGTTGGGTGGTCCGCAAATTTTTGTGGCCTAACATTTTACCAACGGTCTCGATTGGTACTCCGTTAGAAAGGGTAACGGTAGTAGCAAAAGTATGTCGAGCTAGGTGGGTGGTAAGGTTCTTTTTTATATCACAGAGGTCTGCTATTTCTTTTAAATAAGCGTTAGATTTCTGGTTGCTCAAAACGGGAAGCACACATTCTCCGTTGACAACTTTAGGATGGTCTTTATACTTATCCATGATAGCCTCGGCAGTCAGTAGAAGTGGAATGCCTAGTTTCGATTTAGTTTTGGTGCGTTCTGCCTGTATCCATAAACTACCATCAATGTGTCGAACGATATTATCCCGTTTCAATTTTTGTACATCTACATAAGAAAGTCCGGTGTAGCAACAGAATACGAACATGTCACGTACTACATTTAAACGATCGCCATCTATTTCTTTTTCTTTTAAGTCTTGTAGTTCCTCTTTGGAAAGAAAATCACGCTCCACAGTTTTAAATTGAACTTTGTAGTTATAGAATGGATCTTTGGATATCCAGTCATTGGCGACTGCCATTCGTATGATCTTTTTAAAATTGTTGACATATTTCAAAGCCGAATTATGATTGCAGGCTTTGGTTATTTTTAAAAAGTACTCGAACCCTTTGATAAACCTTAAATTGACATCACGAACTGGAACATCGTCCTTCCGGTACTCGGTCCTTAAGAACTCCTTCACATGTTTTTTGGTGGTGTGATATCGCTTCCAAGTACCAAGGGCAAATTCAACCCCGACCAATTTTTCCATTTGCAGGTTATGTTCCTCAAAGAGCTGTACCAGCATTTTAATTTTTTCTCCTTTGCCTACGTAAAGGTTTTTTATGTCCGAAGAGTTAAAGGGCCTGCCTTCGTCAACAAGTCGAGCATGAATCTTATTTATTTTGTTTCTGACAGCATCTAAATACGAATTCAATTCGTTTGCTTCGAGGTTCGTTCCGCGCATTTTTCCCGTTCTGGTATTCCATTTTTCGGGATCAACTTTACGGGAAATACTCAGTTCGCTACGTTGCCTATTAACTGTCAAACGCAGGTATATAGGTACTTTCACGTCTTTTTCAAAATGTTTTCCTTTGAGGTAAAATAACTGTGAGAAAGAATGGCTCATTTTAAATATCTTTTTAACAGAAATAAAGGTACAAAAAAGGAAAATACTATTTTCATAATTAACATAATATCAGTTAATTACAAGGAAATCGGTGAGTGTTTTTTAATAAAAAAAGTACTCACCGAATAGGTCACCTAAAATACGGTTTCATAACGATTCATTTGATACCGTAAAAAAGAAAAACCCCTGATAATCATATGATTAAGGGGTTTTTGAATAGTTTTTGTACTATTCTAGTGGAGCCGGAGGGATTCGAACCCTCGTCCAAACAAGCAATTAAAATGCTTTCTACATGTTTAGTATCTGCTTGGTTTTCGATGTGCACCCGGCCAGATACGGCCTAATACACACTTATCTTCTTAAGGTTTTTGTGGTACCGCCAAAGCGAGCGGATACCCTTGTGTTGACTTTTCTGGTGCTCCTATAAGAATCGCCGTCAACAAGGGCTATTCAGGAACATCTCGCTTCCCTACCTAGTAGGGACGAGGCAAATCTTACTATAATTCAGATTATGCGGCAAGAGCGTAATTATTTTCGCCAATTAAAAGTGTGAAGTATGATATTAACGAGCTGTACCCCAGCGCTCGACATGCTTACATTCCAACTGGTCTCGCTGTCAAAACCGGTCGGCCCCATTATGGGTTGTAATTTTCCAATTTACGGTATCGAATTTGGTCCTTGGCATAACAAAGGACTCCAATTCAATATAAATCCGTAAGCTAATTAATTCCATTTACAAGGTCAATAATCAAACTAGACGCTGTAAGTGAATTAATTGGTTCCACTTTATTTTCAAAGAACGTTATGCATCCCAACTTGCTCGCAAGTCTTCGTGCCTATCAAACAAATACAATAGGCCTAATTAGGGATGCAAAGCTAACAAAACTTTAGGTACTACTTCTTATTTTTCTGCATCGTGCCGAACAAGTGTTCCTAATTGCATAATTTAGAGCAATATTTATACCAAAATACCCTTATGAAGTTCGGAATTATCAGAGAACGTAAAAATCCGCCAGATCGCCGTGTAGTACTATCCCCCAAGGCCTGTCAAAAAGTCTTGGAAGCTTTTCCAAAAGCGGAAATTATTGTGGAACCATCACCCATTAGAGCCTATGCCAATGACGCCTATGTGCAATTGGGAATCGATGTTGCCGATGAAATGAATCAATGTGATGTATTGCTCGGTGTAAAAGAGGTACCGATTGAGGCCCTGATCCCGAATAAAAAATACTTTTTCTTCTCCCATACCATTAAAAAACAACCTTACAATAGGGATTTGCTCCTAGCCATTCTGGATAGGAATATTGAACTTTATGATCATGAGGTTATTACCAACAGCCAAGAGCAACGCCTGGTTGCTTTTGGGCGGTACGCCGGTATTGTTGGCGCCTATAATGGATTCAGGGCCTATGGCCTCAAACACAATATATTTAAATTGCCAAAAGCGAACGACCTTCCAGATCAAGATGCCTTGATCCAAGAACTTAAAGACTTAAAACTTGGTGCGATAAAAATTTTGTTGACTGGTAGGGGCAGGGTAGGCAACGGCTCAAGAGAAATGTTGGATGGCATGGGGATGCGCAGAGTTACTGTTTCAGAATATTTGGAAGAAACTTTTGACCAACCCGTTTATTGTCAAATCGATGCGGGAGAGTATAATAAGCGCAAAGATGGTATTAGGGGAAACAAAGCCGATTTTTTTGCCCACCCGGAAGACTATAAATCGAATTTTTTTCGCTTTGCAAAAGTCACCGATCTATATATTGCCGGACATTTTTACGGCCAAGGCGCCCCGTACCTGTTTACCCGCGAAGATGCAAAACACCCAGATTTTAGGATAAAAGTTGTGGCGGATGTAAGCTGTGATATTGATGGGCCTGTAGCCTCTACCATTAGGCCATCTACCATTGCAGACCCCATTTATGGTTATGACCCTCAAACGGAATCTGAAACAGATTATAAAAACACCAACGCCATTGCCGTTATGGCAGTAGATAATCTACCCTGCGAGTTACCGCGCGACGCAAGTGAAGGCTTCGGAGATGCTTTTATGAAAAATGTAATTCCCGCTTTTTTCAATGGGGACAAGGATGGCGTGTTGCACCGCGCACGTATGACCCATAAGGGTCAATTGACCGAGCGTTACGCCTATCTTCAAGATTATGTAGATGGGGTGTAAATAAAGTCCATTAATCCAAAACTAGAATTAGATGTCATAAATCCTAACTTTTAGGCTTAACTTGTCCTTACTAAAAAGTTTGTTTTGAATTTTAATTGGATAATTGACAATACCAACACCAAGCCACTCCAAAAAAGCCATTTGGATTTAGAGTATTCCCTACGGGCCAAAATAACACGCTATCTATTGATGCGGTTGGATAATGAATGCGAAGGGGATTTTTCCTCCTTTTATTTTGATGTGGATATGATTGAAAAGAAAATTACCATTTCTGACAAAACTCCTGAGCGCTTTCGTCAATTACTGCTCCCAGATTTTGATCAGGAAATTGGATATGACTGTTATTAAGGGTTAGTTTACCGGTATGTTCCATTCAATTATGGGTTGTATCTTGGGTGCTGTAAAACAACCCAACGCTTTCAATTTTAAGATTATACTATCTTTTTTAATCAAGGTCTTCACCAATAATTTTTTGGTAGTACCGGCAGCAACTTCAAAAACGGGAGAACTATCATAGAAAGAATAGTCCGATTCGTTCTGAAAAAGTAAGTCACTACTCGTGTTGTTTTTCAGTTCCAATTCCAAGACTTGGGTATCATCTACGTATTCCGCTTTCGCAATGGATATGCTGGCATTTAAAAGCGGAACCAAATACTCCTCTTTACCTACCATGAGGTCATTGTATACGGCAACAGTTCTACCCGCAAATAAAGCTTCCTGCATGCTTTCCAGACTTTTTTCCCTTGCCAATACCAGGGTAATGGGCCTTTGATTGCCCTTCTCGGTATAGTCCCAGTCAATGAGACCGTGAATATCGCTAGTTCCCATAATTGTAAGGTTGTTTTCCAGCGCCAAGGCAAGGGATTCCTGCGCATAGTCAACTGAATTGATGACCTCGATACCATGGAGTTGGCCCTTCTTTATAAGTTCTTTTTGAAAATCGCTCAAAATAGGGTTCCCTTTTGGGGTTTGGGCGTACCAGGCAGGGTGGTTCCAAAATACGAACGCATGCTGCTTTTTTGCTTCGGCAAAAGCAGCTTCGGCCTTGTCCTGTAAAATTGGATTTGCATCCGAAATAAAAACTGCATTATTGTGGCCCATGGGCGCACTACGGGTAATTTCTGAACCATGTACGATTAGCAGGTCATGTTCCTTGGCTTCCGCCAGGGCAATCTCATAAGACCTATTGCGGTTTGGATGGGGAATGTCTTCATTGTGCGGTTGGTACTCCAAATGTTCGGTCAATGAAATGGCATCCAAATCATCACGCAGGGCTTCCATGACCCTTATATTGGGCCAAACATCCCCATCGGAAAAAACGGTGTGTATGTGTAAATCGGCCTTAATGCTTTTATAGCCTGGGATATCTGGGAAACTAAGTTTACGGGAACTTTGATGGGAATGGTCTTGACCAAGGATGGTTAGTGTAAATAAGGATAAGGTGGCAAAGAGTATTGGTCTCATGAAGTAATTTTAAATAAAATTAAGAAAAATATTTCTTGGGTATTTTAAAATAAGCTTATCCTTCCATGTACATATGACGAAAAGTATCCTTCAGTAAATTTGATCTACTTATTTGGTTGAAACAAATCGGTGTTTGGCCAACCGGATTGTTGCTCAATGGCATTTTCCATAAAGGTATGAATAGCATCAATAACAAATGCAAAGTTGGCCCCACCACTATTGGTGAGAACAACATAAGAGAAAGGATGGCCTACTTTCATTACAGCCGTGGTTCCTGGCAAAGAGCCATTGTGTGTCCAATTTCCGCTCTGGAGGTAACTTATCCCAGTTTTGGGCTTTAGTAAATCGTTAACCTCAAACCTTCCGTCAGATTTTACAGCAATCCAAGCAAGCGATTTTGCAGAGGATACCCAACCTGCCGATGCACCAAGTCTTTTCATATTTATTTCGTAGGGTGATGACCAATTCGAATAGTACACAGTTTCATTTGGATGCCTCTCCTGTTTTTCATTTCCAGCGATAAACATATCGTTCACATCAATAGGATTTAAAATGGTATTACGAATATAATTGTCATACGTGGTGCCACTAACCTTTTCAATTATCTTCCCCAGTAGTGCATACCCGAAATTGGAATATTCGTAAAAGGTACCCGGTGTACTGTTTAAAGATCTTTCGTCAAGAACCTTTCCTATCAATGCATCTAGGGTAAGAGTGTTATTGTTGAACAAGACATCAAAAGGTTTATCGGTGAATCCTGCACGATGCTCAATAAGGTCATCTAATGTGATTAACAATTCTTCGGGTTCATAGGGTAATTGCCCATATGTAAGTCCCAACAGGGATTCTGGACCAAATACTGGTGAGGTAAGATTCAGTTTGCCTTCATCCACCAGCTTTGAAATAGCCAATAAAGTAATTGGCTTTGAAATGCTAGCTATTCTAAAAAGTGTGTTATCCGTTACCGCACTGCCATCATCACGATTTGCATCGCCAAAGGACTCCAAAAATACCAACTTCTCGTTTCTAGTAATGGCTACTTGAGCACCTATTATTCCTTTATCCTTAATAAAGGTTGTAAAGCTAGAAGAAATTTGATTTAAAGAAACAGTTGAAGGAGGTGCGTTGGATGTTGTTTCTTCAGGTTTTTCAATGTCTCGTACAACCATCCCGGGGTTACCGACTGATGATTCTATTATATCGTTTGCATCCTCATTAGAGGTGCAGCCAATGACTATAATTAAAATAGTAATAAAGAACAATTTCCTTATCATTGCCTAAAGCTTTAGACCATTTCATTAATGTCTTAAAAGATACAAAAAATTAATAATTGGACGTGCCATTTTGTGACTTTCACGACTCTTTAAATTACTCCTCTATACAAAACTATTTTTCTTTTTGCTTCAGCAAAAGTAGTTTCTACTTTGATTTTCAGATTAATACTCGCATTCTATTATCAGATATTCTTGGCGAACTTAGGGTGGTATCTTAATTATCCACTATTGGTTGGTCACGTTTCTAGGCCTCTGCTTCGGCAATTTCATAAAATCTATCACGGTCTAAATGGGGAATATCTTCATTGTGCGGTTGGTACTCCAAATGTTCGGTCAATGAAATGGCATCCAAATCATCACGCAGGGCTTCCATGACCCTTATATTGGGCCAAACATCCCCATCGGAAAAAACGGTGTGTATGTGTAAATCGGCCTTAATGCTTTCATAGCCTGGAATATCCGGGAAACTAAGTTTACGGGAACTTTGATGGGAATGGTCCTGGGCGGCGGCTGTTAGTATAAACAGATAGAATAGCGAAGAGATGATTTTTATATTCATGAAAACGGTCTTTTATCAAATTTATGAAAATAGACCGGTTCTGGTGTCATGCGAGCGTTTTCATAGGATTAAAAAAACTTAGTTAATCAAGGATACCCCAATGCCAAAAGTGGTCTGTCTATGATTATAATCTATAAGTGTTTCTCCATATCCATCAAATAATTGGATGTGGCCATTGAAATTTTCAAATATTGGGAAAGACCAATTTAATTGTAGGCTACCCCTACTTTTAGATCCAAAATTTAAGGAGTGCCTTGCCACCGCCCTAAAACGCTGCCTGCCCCAATCGTAGGTTATATTTGCTTCTCCTCTACCAATATAATCGGATATGTTTTCGTTATCATCGATCTTACTTCCTATGCGTATCCAGGGTTTAAGCATTACCTGCCAATTATCACGTTCGAAACCCGCGTGCAACGCTATGCGGTTCCAGCTTCTTGAAATGGGGTCCGATCTACCGTTAGATTCGTGTATGATGGACAATCCTACCATTTTCGCTTCAAACCCCAATAATGGAAATTTAATGGGAAAATTGGCAATAATTTCTGGTTGATAGTTGAGCTCCCTAAAGGGTCTTGACAATTTCTTATTATAAATCTGCCAATAGGCAGTTTGGGAATATCCCACCCAAATGTCCATATGGCCTTTGAGCATATTATGAAAAATCTTTGTCTTAAGGCTTAATTGAAACTTTGCTTCTATGGGGTCTAAATTAACCGGGGCATCCAAGGATTTCGTAGAATTTTCTGCCTGGGGAAAATTATTTGTATTGGATGAATATTTGGCGACTGATAGATAGATGGGTTTGTAGGAAGTAATTAAAAAAGTGCCTTTGTGGTGTTCGTCGTCCAGCTCCCATAATTCTGATAGACTTTTACTATTTTTAAATATCCAATCATTTTCCTCATTATCCTGGGCGAAAGCGGTTAAGGAAATAAATAGTACAAGGAAGAAATGAAATGAGCGGCTTTTAGGATGCATAGTTATTTTAATAAAAACAAAAATATGCAATACAGAAACATTCAGTTAACACATTTCCCTTAAATAGTACCCAATTAAATTAAAGGCGATGAAACCTGCAGAAAATTACATCCTTAACCAACCAGAACCGTACAGGGGCATTTTATTGCATTTGCAATTCATGATCGAAACAACCTTGCCGGAGGTAGAATTGAAATTTAAATGGAATATTCCCTGTTTTTACCTAGGAAAGTCTCCTATTTGCTATATGAATGCCTCTCATAAGAACAAGTACGTTGATCTTGGTTTTTGGAACTCAGCGCACTTGACCAAACATATCGATGTATTGGTCTCTGAAAAGCGAAAAGTAGTTCGTTCTTTACGCTATAGTACGTTGGAGGAAATAGATAATCAAATCCTTACGGATGTATTAAAAAACGCGTCTGCGATTCGCCAAAATGGATTTTACAAAAAAAAGGACATTGATTAAAACTGATTTACCACTGATCTTAGCGCCACTAAATCTGTCAATAACTTTTTCATTAATCCAAGGTCAAGCATATTGGCCCCGTCACTTTTTGCATTGGCACAATCGAAATGGGTCTCAATGAAAAGTCCGTCTACCCCTGCAGCAATTCCTGCCCGGGCCATTGTTCCTATCAAGGAGGGGCGGCCACCGGTTACCCCAGAGGATTGGTTGGGCTGTTGCAAGGAGTGGGTTACATCCAAAACTACAGGAGCGTACTGCTTCATGGTGGGGACACCCCTAAAATCCACGATCATATCTTGATACCCGAACATGGCGCCTCTTTCTGTGATGATGGCCTGCTCGTTCCCTGTTTCCGATACTTTGTTTACCGCATGTTTCATACTTTCCGGACTCATGAATTGCCCTTTCTTAATATTTACGGTCTTACCGGTTTCGGCAGCAGCGACCACTAAATCCGTTTGGCGGGCCAAAAATGCTGGAATCTGCAAGACGTCCACAAATTCCGCTACCATGGCGGCGTCTTGTTCCGTATGGATGTCGGTAACCGTAGGAATCTTAAATGTTTCCGATACTTTACGAAGAATTTTTAGTGCCTTTTCATCGCCAATACCTGTAAAGGAGTCCAAACGACTTCGGTTGGCCTTTTTAAAACTTCCCTTGAATATATAAGGTATTTTTAAATCATCGGTAATTTTCAAAACATGCTCCGCAATACGCAATGCCATATCTTCTCCCTCAATAGCACAAGGGCCGGCTAGTAAAAAAAAGTTGTTGGAATCGGTATGTTTCAGCTGTGGGATCTTCCTAAGGTCCATATCTTAAATTTTGCATAAAGATAGTATATAGTTGTGGTTTCCTTTTTAGATTTAGAAATTACAAATTTTGGCTTATGAAGAACTATTACATTTTTATATTGGTTTTCGGAGGTCTGTTTTTACCAAATGCGCTCTCCGCACAAGTCACCGAGGCGGGTACTACTTTCGGCCTCACTACTTTGGAAAGGCACCAATTTAAATTTGATCTCTTAAGTCCGGGAATCAGTTATGAGCTGGGAATAGCTAAGAATGTAAGTGCCTCTGGAGGTTTGGGGCTTGGCTATGCCACGTACGAGGCAGGTTATGCGGCAGGTCTAACGTTGCACACGAGGGTTCGCTATTACCATAATTTTAACCGTAGAATCAACCAAAACAAGAATGTGTCCGGAAATTCCGGAAATTATTTGGCAGCGGCACGAAGTATTTTTTTCTCGCCGTTACGTTTAGGAACGAACATAGAGGGCCCTGAGGATTTTAACCTTGGTGTTTACGGGGTTACCTATGGAATCCAGAGAACTTATGAAAACGGATTTAATTTCAATGCAGAGTTAGGAGGGGGGTATTATCGGGGTGACGGGGTTCCCAATGGTTACGGACCCTTGTTCAATTTCACTTTTGGCTGGGTGGCTACTAAACGAAAGTCTAGAAAGCCCGTATTCGATTAAAAGGTTATTTTTTTGATTACGTCCAGATATCCTCTGCTTACGCGAACAACTTCACTATTTTCCATGGTTATATCATAAGATTTACCATACTTATGCAATTCCTTTATTTTATTCAAATTAATCAACGATGAACGATGTACCCGCAGAAAGGATTTTGGATTTAATTTCTCTTCCAGCGCAGATATACCATAATTACTCACCAATATATCGTTGGCCGTATGTAATTTGGAGTAATCCCCGTACGCCCCGATCCAGATAATTTCGGATACGGCGATAGTGATGAGTTTGTCTTTTTTTTCAACCAATACCCGTTCTGGATAATCGGTTTTATCCATAAGTAAGGATTGTGCCAACGACCCCACTTTTTCCGTGGTCTGATTCAGTTTTTCTATGGCTTTCTTAAAGCGATCTTTCGTGTAGGGTTTCAGTAGGTAATCTATGGCATGGACTTCAAAGGCTTGGAGTGCGTATTTATCGTAAGCGGTTGAAAAAATAATGTTGGGTATTTCCTCTAGGCGGGTCAACACTTCAAAACCGGTTAACCCGGGCATCTGAATATCCAGAAATACCAAATCTGGCTTAAACTTATTTATTTCCTTAACAGCATCCACGCCATTATTGACCTCAGCAATTAAAATAAGGTCAGGAAAATCATCGATATACTCCTTAATAAGATGCCTCCCCGCTTTTTCGTCATCTGCTATTAAAACCTTCTTCATAATGAAAACCTTATTTTTAACCCACGTGGCTCATTATCCATAAGCTCTAATTGCGAATTATACATCTTTTGAAGACGTAAACGAGTATTCGTCAAGCCTATGCCTTTTTCATATACCACTGATTTATCCTCTATTCCAATACCGGTATCTGAAATCTCAAATTTCAGTTTTCCTTCTCTTTTTTTGATGCTTATAGCTATAGAACCACCATCGATGAGACTGGCCAGACCATGCTTTACAGAATTTTCTACTAGAGGCTGTAGCAACATGGGAGGTACCATTTCATCCAGTAGCTCCTTGGGGACATTAATGTCAATGTCCAGCCTTTCATCAAATCGTGCTTTTTCCAAGTCCAAATATTTCTTCACAAATTCCAATTCATCCCTTAAGGGAACAAGTTCTGATTGTGAGGCCTGCAATTGGTACCTGAAAAGATCGCTTAGAAGTGCGATCATATTCCGGGTATTTTCATTTTCCGGTGGTAGGGAAGCATTTATTGTGTTGAATACGTTGTAGAGAAAATGTGGATTCAGCTGCGCTTTTATAGCCGATAGTTCACTTTTAAGGGCTGCTTGTCTAAGTTCTCCTTCCAGTATAATTTTTCGCTGGTTTTCAATAAAATAGCGGTAGGCAAAGAAACAACTAAATTGGAAGAATAGAAAAAGTAGCGGAATATACCAATCCCAGATAGAACCTGTACCGCTTAGCCTTGTAAGACCTAAGGAATCGATAATCAAATATCTGATTTCCCTAACTAAATACGTTATAATAGGGAGGAGAATGACGACCGTCAATATTTGCCATTTACGGGACTTATTTCGTAAGAGATAATATCCCAGGAACCATATTAATATAGAAGCAAGAAGAAGAAATGTATACTGTAGTCCTGATGCATACCAAAATCCTTTTAGGTTCGTCCAACCCCAGACACCTTCTTCTACATAGCGTCTACCGGTGAACCATAAAACAATACGGTAAAGCCATGCAAAGGCAAAATAGAACAGCATTATTGCCCCTACTTCCTTTGTGGTGGTGGTATTGAACACCGCTTTTATTTTTTTGAGCATTACCTATTTATTAGATTCCTTTTTATCGAAAACATACCAAAATTCACCGTCTTTTGGATCAAAACTAGCTTTTAAGAGTCCCTCTGGAGTGTCTACAAGATACTGATTTGTCACTTCAACCTCCTCATTAGCCAACCAGGCCCTTACATTACCATCTTCGTATTTAAAAACCAAACCATTGTTGAATACGGCCAACAAATTATAAAGATTTGGATAATTATCAGAAATCATTACTTCTTTACATTCAAGCGAAGGTTTATTTGGATTTGCATCGTACGCTGTTGTAATCGTTTGGTCGTGATCGTTGGGTGTCCAGTTTTTCCGCTCACTAGGAAGTATGAAAATCTCCAGAACGCCTCCATCACTTTTTAGGATTTCAGGTTCATTTTGCCATGGCGTGGCTATGGATAAGGTATAATCCCCTTTTAGGGTTACTGCATCGTTTTTCCCGAGCATTGTTTTGTTCCCTAAACTGTCAATAACCGTAATTTCAGCATTCTCAGGATAGTTATACGTGACATTATCGTTTTTAACTACGAGGGCAAAATAATCTTGTGCCGAAACGAAATAGGTGAGAAGCAGGGCGATTAATAAAAGTATAAATCTCATAATGTCTAAAATTTTTAATTCTACAATAAATCTAATGTGTAAACCTGATTGTAGAAAGCACTATCAGACGAGTAGACCTATACCCAGTTGAATCGCCCTAGGACCACTTAGCCCCACATAGGTCTATTCATCAGGTTTGCCTTTTTTGCCTTTTTTAAAAGCAAGATTTTTGGATGAATTGTAAAACTACGAACAGAGATGAGAATATATTTCACACTTTTTTTACTGATAACTTTCACTTTCACCAATGCCCAATCTATCTCCGGAAAGGTCCTTTCCCAAGAAAATGAGGCTATTCCCTTTGCAGCGGTAACCCTCAACCAACTGCAGGATTCTACCTTAATAAAAGCCGTTATCACCAATGAAGAAGGGGTTTTCGAGATTAAGAATGTACCTAATGGTAGCTATAATTTAAATATTACCAACCTCGGTTTTGCGGATTATCAAAAAGAAATTCTTTTTGAGGGAATTAATTTGGACTTAGGACAAATTGTTTTGGAAGCGTCTGCGGAAGTTTTGGATGAGGTAGCGGTTGTCGCAGAAAAACCCTTGGTTCAGGTACTGGCTGATAAGACAGTATTTAATGTGGAAAATACCATAAATGCAACAGGTACAAGTGCCTTTGAATTACTGAGAAAGGCTCCGGGCGTAGTCGTTGACAATAACGGCGGCATCATTGTGGAAGGCAAAGCAGGGGTACAAATTTTTATAAATGGCCGCTTGTCCGTGCTGCAAGGGGAGGACCTTATGAATTACTTGGAAAGTCTCCAAGCCACGGATATTGAGGCCATTGAAATCATCACCCAACCTTCCTCGAAATATGATGCTGCCGGTAGTGCGGGTATCATCAACATCAAATTGAAAAAGGATAAAAGTTTGGGGACCAATGGTACTGTTACCGCCGGACTAACGGTAGGGGATTTTGGCCGTACCAATACAAGTATAAATTTTAATAACCGGTCCAAAAAAGGAAACTTATACGGCACTTATAGCAACCGCTTCGGCAAAAGTACGGGATTTTTGAACTTGCTTAGAACCCAGGGCGATGTACAGTTATTGGCTCGGACCAATAGCGTCTATGATAGAAATAGTAACAACATAAAATTGGGTTACGATTTGTATGCTTCCACAAAAAGTACGTTCGGGATCATTTTAGATGGGAATTTTAACAACAGCTTTAATGAGAACAATTCCCGTACACCAATTCGGCCCGTTGGGACTACGGTTAATGATAGCGTGCTGGTATCGGACAATAGAAGTTCAAGTACATCCTATAATGTAAATGGAAATCTAAATTATAAATATGCGGATACCGTGGGGTATACGTTGAACATGGATCTTGATTTCGGAAAATATAACAGTGACCGTGAGTCCACGCAGCCCAATATTTACCTAAATAGTAATGAAACAGCAATTCTGAGGGAAAATGCTACCAGCCAGATTACACCAACGGACATAACTATCGTCACCTTTAAAACAGATTATGAACAAAATCTGTTGAAAGGGAAATTAGGTTTGGGTTTTAAATTTTCTGATGTACGGACCAATAATGTCTTTGATTTTTTTAATAGAATCAATGGTGATTTTGTGATGGACAATACCCGAAGCAATACCTTCGAATATACCGAGAAGATAAACGCCGCCTATATCAATTACAATTACAAGTGGGAAAAATGGAATCTACAAGCGGGACTTCGTATAGAAAATACGATTTCTGACGGGAATTTGTTGAGCATGCAGGAAAATGAGCAGAATCAGGTCAACAGAAATTACACGAATTGGTTCCCCTCTGGCGGACTAACGTATCAACTGAATAGGAAAAATCAGTTCGCTTTGACCTATAGTAAGCGCATACAAAGGCCAACCTATGAATCTTTAAATCCCTTCGAATATGTGATAGATGAACTGTACTCCAGCAAAGGAAATCCTTTTTTGCAACCTCAGTATACGGATAATGTAAAATTTTCACACACCTATAATTATAGGTTGACGACTTCTTTAAGTTACAGTCATGTATCGGATTATTTTGCTCGGGTTACGGTTCCGGAGTCTCGAAATAGAAGTTTTATCACTACGCTCAACGTCGCCGATCAGGAAATCATCAATTTTGGTATTTCGTACCCTAAAAATATTAATGACTGGTGGAACCTCTATGTAAGCCTAAACGCTTTTACCAGTGCTTATAAGGCCAATAGTCCGGAGTTCATTTCCCTAAAGCAAGAAACACTGTCCCTTTACGCGCAAAACACGTTTACCTTACCTAAGGATATACGAATGGAAGTATCGGGCTGGTATAGTTCTCCCAGCGTATGGGGCGGAACGTATACTATAAAAGCTTTGGGTTCTCTAAACCTGGCTTTTCAAAAGAAATTTCTGAAAGATAAATTAACCGCAAGATTGTCCTTCAATGATATTCTGTACACCATTCCATGGCAAGGTACCAACCAATTTGGCAATTTATTTATTGATGGGAGTGGCGGTAGTGATTCTAGAAATGTGGCCTTTAGCGTTTCCTATGATTTTGGACGGGATGAAATTAAAAAAGCCAGAACTAGAAAAACAGGGTTGGAAGAAGAAAAGGATAGGATTGAATAATCGTAATTGGCATAAGGTTTGCTACATAGATCTGAAACAATTTCAACCAACCATTTTTATGAAAAAACTTAGTTTTCTCTTTTTGTTATTAGCTATTATTGGAGTGCGTGCACAATCTAACAGAAATGTTGAAGACCATCAAGTTCAATTTGGCTTGCCATTACCGGCTATTTTATATGAGGCGGGTATAGGCAAAAATTCAACCTTAAGTGTAGAAGCCGTTGCGGGTCTTTGGATTAGGGGTTGTACTGGGTGTACTACGGAGTTTGGCGTGTACCCCATTTTTCGAGGTCAGTATCGCTATTACTACAATATGGAAAGAAGATTGGATAAAGGAAAGAATATTTCAGGTAATACTGGGAACTACGTTGGCGGCTTGCTTTTATATCAAGAAGGAACTTCTCTACTAGGTGATTTAAATACATTATCTACTATTGCTGTGGGACCGGTATATGGATTACAGCGAATATATAAGAATGGATTTTTTTATCGGTTGGAAACGGGATTGGCCTATTATGAAGATAATTCGGCATTTGATAACAATGGGGTTACCTTAGTACTGGCGGCAAGACTGGGTTGGGTAATTGGAGGTAGAAAAAAGTAGTATCAACTTGTGTAAACCCCCTCAAAATCAATAAGATAAAAATAACATAAGTTTAAGTGTAGCTATTGAAATTTGAAGTATCTTTGCACGCTTAAAATAGACCTATGTCCACTACAAAAAATATTGCGATCATTGCCCACGTTGACCACGGCAAGACCACCTTAGTTGATAAAATAATGTACCACTGTAGCTTGTTTCGTGAAAACGAGAATACAGGAGATTTGATATTGGATAATAATGATTTGGAACGCGAGCGCGGAATAACCATTACCTCCAAAAACGTTTCCGTGGTATATAAGGATACTAAAATCAATATTATCGACACTCCTGGGCACGCTGATTTTGGTGGGGAAGTAGAACGGGTTTTGAACATGGCAGACGGGGTATTGTTGTTGGTAGATGCCTTTGAAGGGCCTATGCCACAAACACGTTTTGTATTGCAAAAAGCCATTGACTTAGGGTTAAAGCCTTGTGTTGTTATAAACAAGGTTGATAAGGAAAACTGTACGCCAGAGGAAGTTCACGAAAAAGTGTTCGACCTTATGTATGAATTAGGTGCCGAAGAGTGGCAATTGGATTTCCCCACCGTTTATGGTTCTGCAAAGAACAACTGGATGAGCGATGATTGGAAGAATGAAACCGATAACATAGAACCTCTGTTGGACATGGTCATTGAACATGTACCTACATTTCACCCAAAGGAAGGAAATACGCAAATGTTGATTACCTCCTTGGATTTCTCCTCCTTTACAGGACGGATTGCCATTGGAAGGTTACAACGCGGCACCTTAAAAGAAGGGCAACAGATTTCCTTGGTAAAAAGGGATGGTAGCATTGTAAAATCTAAAGTAAAGGAGCTTTATGTATTTGAAGGTCTGGGACGTAAGAAAGTAGACGAGGTACTAGCTGGCGATATTTGTGCTTTGGTAGGGGTTGAAGGATTTGAGATTGGTGATACGGTCGCAGATTTGGAAAATCCTGAGGCTTTGAAGACCATTGCCATCGACGAGCCTACGATGAGTATGCTGTTTACCATTAACGATAGTCCATTTTTTGGTCAGGATGGTAAGTTTGTAACATCAAGGCATATTAAGGACCGTTTGGCAAAAGAGTTGGAAAAAAACTTGGCCTTACGGGTGAATGAGACCGATAGTGCCGATAAATTTTTGGTTTTTGGTCGTGGTGTACTACACCTGTCCGTATTGATAGAAACCATGAGACGTGAGGGCTATGAGCTTCAGATTGGTCAGCCACAAGTAATTATCAAGGAAATCGACGGAGTAAAATGCGAACCTATTGAGCACTTAACCATCGATTTACCGGAAGAAGTTTCCGGTAGGGCCGTAGAAATGGTATCTATACGTAAAGGGGAAATGACAAAGATGGAAGCCAAGGGCGACCGTATGTTGTGTGAGTTTCAGATTCCGTCGCGTGGTATCATCGGTCTTCGTAATCAATTGTTAACGGCTACGGCTGGTGAGGCCATAATGGCACACCGCTTCTTGGAGTACCAACCCATGAAAGGACATATTCCACAGCGCCAGAACGGTTCTTTGGTGTCCATGGAAAAAGGAAAGGCGATTCCCTATTCAATCGATAAGTTACAGGACAGGGGCAAGTTTTTCGTAGACCCGGGAGAGGATATTTATGAAGGTCAGGTTATTGGTGAGAATTCGCGTGGAGATGACATGACGGTGAACATCACAAAGACCAAAAAATTATCCAATGTACGTTCCTCAGGAGCGGATGATAAGGCAAAAATTGTACCTGCCATTAAATTCTCTTTGGAAGAGGCGTTGGAATATATTCAAAAGGACGAGTATGTGGAGGTTACTCCAAAACATTTGAGGTTGCGTAAGATCTACTTGACCGAAAATGATCGTAAACGGAATAAAATAGCATAAACATCCAAGCCCCTTTAGAGGGGCTTTTTTTATGCCTAAATTCTAAATCTTTAGGTAGGTTGCCCATTTGATTGCGTGGTAGTACTATGCAAAAGTTGTTTTTTGTTATTACCACGTTTTACTCATTTCATTAGGGAATCCCTAAAATTTCCGATTGCAAATTCCTACTTTCCTAATAATTGTATAGAACTGGTTTTTTCTTGAATTTTCAACTGGATTTTAGCTACTTTAAAGTTGAAAACTAACTCAATTCAATCCAAAATTTATGCAACTAGAAGGAAAAAAGGTACTCATAACCGGAGGTACAAGAGGTATTGGAAAATGTATGGTCCAAGAACTGGTTAAAGGAGGCGTTAGCGGTATTGCCGTTATCGCGCGCGATAAACAGCATTTAAAGGAACTTTCCGAGGAATTTGATACCGTAAAATTTTTGAGAATTGCTGGAGATGTTGCCGATATAGAAGTGCTGCGGGAGGCTACTGCACGTATTGAGGACAAGTGGGGCCATTTGGACATCTTGATCAATAATGCCGGAATCGTTTCTGCCGGTCCTTTAGAAGATTTACAGGACGAGGAGCTTTATGATCAAGTAGCCGTGAACCTCACCGCAGTATTGATGCTCACCAAATATTGTATTCCGTTGTTAAAGGCATCGGGCGAAGCGGCAATATTGAATATCTCCTCTGGACTGGGCCTTATTGGCATGCCTTTTTATGCGGTATATGGCAGTACCAAAGCGGGATTGAGACAATTTTCCGACTCCATGCGTAGAGAATTGGCTCCTTTCAACATAAACGTTACCTGTTCTTTTCCTACGGCCACGGATACGGATATGATGGAAAAATTTAAGGAAAGGGAAATGGATTCCCCCGCATTTGTCGCAAAACGTTCTTTAGAAGGCATGCTGAATAAAGAACTGGACGTAATTTTTGGAGGAGAGGAACGACATAAGGAAAACGAAATGAATTTTATAGCGCCGGAAAAGTTTGATAAAAAGGTGGCTGAAAATTACGAAGAACGAAAAAAAGGCAGTTTAGACCACAGGGCCGTTTAGGCTGTACTGCCATAGCTGTATAAATCCACAACCTTACCTTATGAAAAATAAACTTATTTTTCCGCTTATCCTTGTTGGTCTATTCGTATCGTGTAAAGAGGCCGCGACACCTAAAAACAGTATTGAGGAAACGAAAGTTTCGGCTACTGAAAATGCTGCCTTGGTTCCAGAATCTTGGATTGATAGTAGGGTTGAAAAGGCTGAAAAACGACTCAACCAATCTGAAGCGGGAAAAATAGTATGGAATGCGATGATGGCCCACGGCGGATTAGAAAAGTGGTACAGTAACGGGGCCTTGGCCTTTAGGTTCAACTACCAGCCTTTGGAGGGGACCAAGCGCGATAGTTACCAAGTCATCAATACGTGGAGCAATAAAGCAATACATACGAGCATTTCGGATAGTACGGCCCAATTTGGTTGGACAGGGGAGAAAGCTTGGGTTGCCGCAAAGGACAGTACCGCATTCGCCTACGACACTAAATTCTGGGCCTTGACGCCTTACTACTTTCTTGCCCAGCCTTTTGTCCTGGATGGGGAAGGAGTGAATTTAGAGAAGTTACCCGCTAAAACGTTTAATGGAAAGGAGCAGGATGTTGTAAAGGTCACTTTTGATGCTGGTACGGGTGATGCGCCAGATGATTATTACATTCTGTACTTTGATGCCGAGTCACATAAGTTGGGTGTTATCCGATACATTGTTTCTTACCCTGAATATTTTAAGGATGGTGGCTATATGCCAGAAAAATTTATGGAACTTATAGGTACGCAAAATGTGGAAGGCATCGTACTCCCAAAAAGCTACAAAACCTATTGGTTGACCGATGATGAAATGCCTGGGGACCATATCACCAATATAGAGGTATCCCATGTTTCCTTTAAAAAGAAACTTCCCAAAGGTTATTTTGAAATGCCAGGGAATGCTGAACCACTGGAATAACCAGCTGTTACAGAAAATGGAAACTTCCGAGCTTAAAAAATCAAGGTGCCCCCACTATTTTTAAGCTTGACAATTAACTTGTACAGGAGTAGAACTTTTTATAAAATTAAGACTTAGGTGCTTTGTGCAAGGAAGCGACCGCTGCGCCAATAATACCTGCATGGTTTTGTAGCTCGGCGGGGATAACTTTAGTTTCGATTTTTATCTGGTCCTTATATTCCTCAAAATCTTTTGAGGCTCCACCACCCAAAATAATTAAATCCGGTGAAACGATCAATTCCACATATTTTAAGAATTTATTGAACCGTTTGCCCCATTTTTTATAGGTAAGGCCTTCATTATCCTTCGCGGATCCCGCTGCCCAAGTCTCTATTTTTTTATATTTCTTGTAGGGTATTTGGCCCAATTCAAAATTCGGAATCAATCTGCCGTCCAAAAATGCACCACTGCCCAGTCCCGTGCCAATAGTAATCATAACGACGAATCCTGGCTCATTTCTTCCAATCCCATAGTTCATGGTAGCATATCCGGCGGCATCCGCATCATTGATGACCGCGAAATCCAATCCGGTTTTCTTTTCCAGTAATGCCTCCACATTTACACCCAACCAACTCGGGTCCAAATTCCCGGTAGCTTTGCAAACCCCTTTTTTAATAATCGTGGGAAACCCGCAACCAACTTTGCCTTTATAGTCAAAATGAGCTACGATTTCAGCGATAACGTCGGCCATGGCTTCAGGCGTTCGCGGTATTGGGGTGGGTATCCTAAATCGTTCAGAGATCATTTCCCCTGTTTCAGAGTTTACCAATGCGCCTTTTATTCCGGAGCCACCTACATCAATACCTAATAATGTCATCTTTATATTTCTTATGAAATACAAAGAAACGAAAAAGAATCGGCTCTTAGAAGTGGTAATGCTACTGCAGCGTTTTTGCAATAACCCATCTTAACCATTAAATTTCAATAATGTCGTTTTCAAGGAATGGAGCGTTTAACAGTGGCTCAATCCAATGGCATAAATTTTAACCTTAGATGGGTTCAATTATACATCTTTGGTCTCATTTTTGCTTGATAAAGAAGAATCGATTGGAGTTTTTGAAAACTCTTGCTTGTTATTTACTCCCAGCCCTAGGATTCGCAAGAATCTAAAATAACGGTAGTAATTGTTTTTCATAAATTTCAGGCGTGATTTTCGCGGCTTAAGAAGCTGTTTTACAGGTCTGTAATTTTAATTTTTAGCTTCAAAATAATGTGGGTATACTTACGCTATTGGTATAAATTGATGTTACCTTTGGTTCTTGAAACCGATTTCAAAATTTGATTAATGAAGTATTATAAATCCATAGTTTTCTTATTTTCTTTTCTTCTTGCAGCCACTTTTGGCCAGGCACAGGAAGCTTTGTCTGCAACTGATTTGGAAACTAAGGTTACCGCTTATAAGAATGATATTCGTGGGCCTTACCGCGATATAAGGTGGTTCTGTGCAGACGGTAGTATTCGCCAACCTAAAGATCCTTGTCCTCCAGAAATAGGTCCCGGCGTACAACATGCGCGGTACAAGGAAGAAGTAATCGCCATAGGAAAGAGGAATCATATTTATCTAGGACAAATACTCGCCTATACGGATAAGGCTGACTTTTGGGACCCGGAGTTTCATCATTCCAGAATAAAGCAATATCAATTGGATAAATACCTACGGCTGGTAGACAATGGCTGGGTCAATCAAAAAGGGCAATATTATAGAGGGTCTGTTCAAGTAGAGGATGAGGAGGCTTGGGGAATAGAATTTTACAAGTGGTTGCTCGCGAAGGATGAGGTGTTGAAAGATAATTACTTCTTAATACGCCAATCCCTAAAGGATGTGCCCCACAATGGTGATGATAATGTTGCCCAGTTGATGCGGAGTGAGTCTAAAGTAATTTCGGATGAATATCTGCCCTTTATGGATTTACGAACAAAAATACACAGTCAACCGGAAAAGGCGGACATACAAAAGGTAATTCAGTTTAAGGAAAAAAACCAAAAACAACTGACTGCCGAACTCAATAAAAAACTGGATGCCTTGATAAAAACAATGCAGACATTTTTTAAGCCTGTAGACGTACAGGCACTGGTAACGGCCTCTAAATTGCTGAAAGAAACACCATTGGGTGAAAAAATCGAGGCATTTTCTCAAGCAAAATCGGGGAATGAAGATGCTTCTTGGGTGGTTCGTGAAACTGCAGACCTTCTTTTGGAGCTGCGAGAAGGTTTGTTATCTGAAAATAGACCTATGGCCCGGTTACAACTATTGGATATTTCCTTGAAGTTAGAGGAACTTTTATTCCAAAGCGCACCAATTTGGCAACCAAAAACGGTAGGGGAACAACTGGAAAAAATCTGTGCCCTTTCTACGGCTTCCGTGGGTGCAGGATATTTGGAACAATGGGAGTGGGACCAGATTACCAGCACCTTAAGTAAATCCAGTGCCCAGGAACTGAGTTTGGCCGAGCTGACCCAAATATTGGAAACCGCCAGGGCTGCGGTAGAATGGAGTGCGGCCATGGTCAAGGCAAATTATCAGGAGGTGGTAAATACGTATACGACCTTTGAACCCAAGGCCTACGGATTTATAGATGATCGTATTCGTGGTTCCATTGCCTTGCATCTAGGAAAAAGTGTCGGGGAATTGGGTGATTTTATTGCCCAAGAATCCTCCTTGACCAATAAGGTGATGAATATTCCCAACCAAAGTGGTTTTCGTGGATTAAATCCTGGGTATGCTTTTGGTGAATTGGTGGTTGTAGACGGGTCCTCAGAAGATATAGAAGTGTCTTCCGATAAAATTTATATTTTTCAACGCTCGCCATCAGACTTAAAACCGGTAGCGGGCATCGCCACGGTAGCGGAAGGGAATATGGTGTCTCATGTACAGTTGTTGGCGCGGAATTTGGGGATTCCAAATGCGGCATTGTCCGACGAGAATTTACAAAGCCTAAAAGCCCATGATGGGCAGCGCGTGTTTTATGCCGTGTCCAATAAGGGAAATGTAATTCTAAAACCAGAGTCCCAAATGACAGCGCAAGAACGGGGACTATTTGTAAAAAAGGAACGTAATACCGATAAGATTGAAGTGCCCATAGCAAAAATACAGTTGGGAAATACGGAGGTATTGAATATGAGGGATGTAGATGCCAGCGATTCCGGTGAATTATGCGGGCCAAAAGCGGCAAACCTGGGGCAGTTGAAGAAAATGTTTCCAGAGCAGGTGGTGGAAGGATTGGTAATTCCTTTTGGAATTTTCAGAGACCATATGGACCAAGAAATGCCCGGTGAAAATGAATCGTACTGGAATTACTTAAACGCAATGTTCAAGGAGGCCGAACGAATGAGAACTGCCAATGTGCCAGAAATGGAAGTGGAGAACTACCAGTTAAGACAATTGGAGACCTTGCGTACCGCCATTAAAAAAATGACGCTGAAACCAGAGTTTTTGGAACAGATGGAAACTAAGTTCAAGTCGGTTCTTGGCAAATCTTTGGGGAGTATACCGGTCTTTTTAAGGAGTGATACCAACATGGAAGATCTTAAGGATTTTACCGGTGCGGGTCTTAACCTAACGCTTTTTAATGTTTTGGAAAAGGAGAAGATTCTGAATGGCGTTAAGGAAGTTTGGGCATCCCCCTATACCGAACGTAGTTTTAAATGGCGTCAAAAGTACCTCTTAAACCCAGAGAACGTATTTCCTTCTATTTTGGTTATACCCAGTGTTGATGTGGACTATTCTGGTGTATTGATTACCAAAGGAATCAATTCCGGTAATGAAAAGGACCTTACCATAGCCTTTAGCAGAGGAGCAGGTGGTGCCGTGGATGGGCAATCTGCAGAGACCTATACAATTTACGATGATGGGGGGTATCGTTTATTGGCACCTGCCCGTGAACCGATGTATACCAGTTTGCCGGCCACTGGAGGTACGGGTAAAAAAAGGGCCACGTTCCAAGATAGGGTGGTGAACAAAGACAATATTGAGGCGATAAGGGAATTGGCGGAAACCATACGAAAGACCTTGCCAGAGGCCACAGATACGGATTATGAGGGAGCTTATGATGTAGAGCTGGGCTTTGAGGACAATAAATTATGGTTATTTCAAATTAGGCCTTTCGTTGAAAACAAAAAGGCGGTTAGCTCTGACTACTTGGCATCCATTACCCCAACTATAAATACGGAAAAGAAAATTCCGTTAAGCACAAAAATAAAATGAGAAAAATCTTAGTACTACTCACAGTATTGGTTATTACCACGGCATTTACCACCTACACCTATTATCCTATTGATGGGTATGAGCGTACGGGCATTAAGCGTCTAAAGCGACTTGAATTAATTAAAAATGGGGAAATTAAAGATGCTGCCACACTTCCGTTAGGAGCGTTTAAGTCCTATAACGAAATCGATTTAAGCCTATTGGCTAGAAAAGAAGATAGTGCCATGGCGCTAATGCAGGTCGATGATGCGTTTCAAAAAGAAATCAATACCCTTTTTCGTGGTTTGGATAAAAGCTACTCCTTGACTGTATTGGATATATCAGACCCTTATAATGTGCGCTATGCAGAACGTAACGAGACCGCAGGGTATCAACCCGGTAGCGTTGGAAAATTGGCGGTGTTGACGGGCTTGTTCGTTCAATTGGCAAAAATTTATCCGGATTCCTTCGAACAAAGGATAGAACTTTTAAAGAACAAAACTGTAAAAGCGGGGGTTTGGGGCTTGACGGATGAGCATACCATTCCCATCTACAATATTGAAAAAAACACCTTGGTTAAACGGCAGGTGGTTGCAAGTGATGTATTCAGCCTCTTTGAGTGGGCAGATCATATGCTATCCGTCAGTAACAATGGTGCTGCAAGTATCGTTTGGCGGGAGGTGCTATTAATGGCGGCTTTTGGTGATGCATATCCTACGTTGACCCAAGAGCAAGCGGACACTTATTTCAAGGAGACCCCAAGGAAAGAATTAACGGATTTGTCTAATGACGTGGTTAATTTGCCTTTACGTGATTTGGGAATTACGGCAGATGAATGGCGGTTGGGAAGTTTCTTTACCCGCGGTGCAAACACCTATGTGGGCGATAAGGGGGGGAGCATAGGTTCGCCGCAAGGGCTCATGAAATTCTTGGTGCAACTAGAACAAGGTAAGGTAGTCGATGAAGCCTCAAGTTTGGAAATGAAGCGGTTAATGTATATGACAGACCGCAGAATCCGTTACGCACAGGCGCCTTTATTAAAGGAAGCCGCGGTTTATTTTAAGTCCGGTTCCTTGTACAAATGTGATCGCGTTAAAAATCCCGATTGTGGAAAATACATGGGGAATGTAACCAACTTTATGAATTCGGTCATTATTGTGGAACACCCTGATAATTGCCGCTATATGGTGGTGTTAATGACCAATGTACTCAGTAAAAATTCTGCCAGTGATCATATGTACTTGGCCGGGAGTATAGATAAGATGATACGAAAACGATAGGATTACTTTTCAATCGAAATCTCAAAAATTAATTCTTTTCCATTGATAATTAGTTCCTGAAAAATGCATTAGTATTTTTCAGGAACTAATTTATGTTCTAGAGTTTTTTTTGAAGAAACAAACAATCTCAATTTTAACTCAGCACCTCCGTCACCCCTGGTGTAGGTATGGGATAATACCCATCCGGTCCCGGTAAGGTTGGGGGCGTAGTGTCCCAGGTCATGTCACTGGGCATCAGCAGTTTTTCCGAGGCCATGGCCTCTTCCCAAGTAATTACCTTTCCGGAGTAGGTGGCCATACGGCCCATGATGGCCGTCATGGTACTCATTGCCCCGTTTTCGGTATCGCTGATGACCTCCTTGTTGCGTATGGCGGCAAAAAGGCGATCATGTTCCACCTGGTAGGGATTGGGGTCGTTGCGGTTGCGGTAGTCGAACAGTTTTTCACCGTCCAGCCCAATGATACCGGCGGCTCCGGCATCGTTCATTTCAATGCTGCCCTTGGTGCCCTGAAAGTTCTCGCCCACCTTGGACCAGGTATCCGGCTGGTGGCGGCATTGGCTTGCGATGACGGCCCCACTGGGGTAGGTGAACTCCACGAAGTGATGGTCGAAGATCTCGCCGTGCTCCTTGCCGGTACGCACCAATCTGCCGCCCATGCCCTGGGCGGAAATGGGATACTCGCCTATGAACCAGTTGGCCACGTCTATGTTGTGGATATGCTGCTCCAGGATATGGTCCCCGCACAGCCAGTTGAAATAGTACCAGTTGCGCATCTGGTACTCCAGTTCCGTTTGCCCTTCTTTCCGTGGCCGCACCCAGACCCCGGCACTGTTCCAGTATACTTGCCCGGATACTATTTTACCTACGGTGCCTTCCTTGATCTTTTCGGCAACGGCCAGGTAGTTGTTCTGGTAGTGGCGCTGTAGGCCTACGACCACGTTCAATTTTTTCTCCTTGGCCACCTTTGCCATTTCCAATACCTTGCGGATACCCGGGGCATCCGTGGCCACGGGTTTTTCCATGAATACGTGTTTCCCCGCGTTTATGGCATATTCAAAGTGGTACGGCCTAAAACCGGGCGTTGTCGCCAAAATGACCACGTCGGCCTGGTCAATGGCCTTTTTATAGGCATCAAGCCCTACATATTTATGGGCATCCTTTACGTTCACCTTTTTCGTTCCCTCGAATTCCTTTTGCAGGTTCATGAGGCTATTGTCCAACTGGTCCTGGAACGAATCGGCCATGGCGACCAATTCTATGTTCTCGTCGGCTTTTAGGGCCTGATTGGCGGCACCCGTGCCGCGACCGCCGCAGCCGACCACGGCAAGCTTCAATTTTCTGTCGTTGAAAACGTTGGCCATGGCGTTCATTTCCATGCCCGGTAGGAGCATGCCCGCTCCTACGAGGGCCGTATTCTTTACAAAGCCCCTTCTGGAGGTGTCGTGCATCGGTCCGGTTTCATCTTTTGGATTCTTCATCGTATCTGGTTTAAAGGTTAAGGGCTATCCGCCCCAATATTTTGCTAATTCAGTTTTTTCGGGGATGTTGGGGTCGCGCACGATGCGAAAGCCGACAAAGGGTGCATCGGTGTTCCACCATTTACTTTTGGGAAACTGTGGGTCCCTCATTTTCCAGTTTTCGGTAGAACCCAAACGTGCGGCACTTCTAAGGTATTCGGCATCGTCGTAATAGGAGCCTCCCCGTACGGAACGCGGATATGTTTTCTCGGGAAGGATCACAGGCGACCCGGAACCTTCTTCTCTATTGTGATAGGCATCGGGCACATATTGGTCCAGGGTCCATTCCGCTACGTTGCCGTACATATCGTAGAGTCCCCAGGGATTGGGCCGTTTTTCGCCTACTTTATGGTAGGTGTCTCCGCTATTTTCGTAAGACCATGCGTATGCTTTGAGTTCCCCGGGGTCGTCCCCAAAATGATACGCCGTGGTAGTACCGGCCCGGGCGGCATATTCCCATTCCGCCTCGGTGGGCAGTCTATAGAAACGGCCGGTCTTGGCGCTCAGCCATTTGCAGAACTGTGAGGCGGCAAAGTGGGTCACATTGCCCACGGGCAACCCTTCACTCGTCCCCATTCCCAGGCTCATGTCCACGTAGGGCACGGTGGCACCTGCCACCGCATCCACGGCCACATCCAATTCTTTCCGGGAGGGGTTGTCCAGAGCGTCAATGGCCCGGTTCACGAACAGGTTATAAAGTTCCCAGGTGACCTCATGGGCCGATATCCAGAAATGCTCCAGCTCTACGTTGTGCACCGGTCCTTCGTCGTCCCCTCTGTGCGCTTCGTTTGCCGGACTCCCCATTCTAAAGCTCCCCGAGGGAAGGGCGACCATATCAATAGATAGGTCGGTACCGCCTATTTCTTGGGTAAAATTTTCGAGTTGTTGCTCCTGCGAATGAGCTCCAGATAGAACCATAAGGGCAAGAAACAGAAAAATCAGGTTATCGAAATACATATCCTAAACTCGTTTTATGCCTTGTAGTAGAGGTCTAACTTTCATCATTTTTCTATTTTATTTATCGGGTGGGTATAAAAATTAAATATGATTTATATCTGCATTACCAAACAAATTCGGGTTTTTTAGAACAGCCGGGATTTTTCCAAAGCTATGAATCTGTTAGAAAATTAGGTAAAAAATTGAAAGTTGGCAATGAAAGGGTGCTAATAGTGGGAATTGAACAATATAGCAAACTAGAAAAAACGTTTTTTGAACAAACGGTACTACATGTAGTATTTTTAAGGGTAATACTATCAGTTAAAATTAAATTGTTCAATTTTTAAAGGCTAGTAGCTATATTCGCAAAGTCAAAATTTGAACAAGGTAATTTAGATATAATATAGAACGATTTTATGGTTCATAAAAATGCTGAGGAAGAGCGGTTAGCCGTTGAGGATAATTATAAAAATTGGAAAAGATGGGGCCCTTATTTGGCAGAACGGCAGTGGGGCACGGTGAGGGAAGATTACAGCGCCGAAGGGCACGCTTGGAGCTTTGTGGATCACGAAAAAGCGCGTAGTAATGCCTATAGATGGGGCGAAGAAGGTATTGGTGGTTTTTGTGATTCTCGCGAAATTCTTTGTTTGGCACCTGCTTTTTGGAACGGTAAAGATCCCATTTTAAAGGAACGTTTATTTGGCCTTACCAACGATGAGGGAAACCATGGGGAAGATGTTAAGGAGCTCTATTTCCATCAAGTTTCTACACCTACACATTCCTACGCAAAGTATTTATACAAGTATCCGCATAAAAAATTCCCTTATGTAGAGCTGACAAGAAAAAACAAGGAACGCGGAAGGGATGAACCAGAATATGAATTACTCGATACCAAGGCCTTTGCGAAGAATACATATTTTGATTGTTTTATAGAATATGCGAAGGCGGATGTAGGCGATATCCTTATGAAGGTAACCGTAATCAACAGAGGTCCTAGGGCAGCGAACATCCATGTTTTACCGCATTTATGGTTTCGAAATTTTTGGAAGCACAATAAGCGTTTTGAGCGGCCTAAAATGAAATCCATTTCTGATGAAGCCGTACAGTCTAGAAGCACGAGGAACGGTAGGTACTATTTTTATCACGAGAACGGTAAACAGCTTTTTTGTGAAAATGAAACCAATAACGAACGTATCTATAACGTGCCTAATGTAGTGGATTACGTTAAGGACGGTATCAACGACCATGTAATACAAGGTTTGGATACGGTTAACCCAAATAAGACGGGATCTAAGTTTGCGGTTTGGCACCAATTACGTTTAAAATCAGGAGAGGAAAAAACGATACGGGTACGGTTAAGCAAAAAAAAGTTAGCAGACCCATGGGGTAATTTCGATGCTGTTTTTGAGCAAAGGATATTGGAATGTGAAACCTATTATAACAACATCCTTAAAAAAGAACTGTCCCAAAGCCATCGAAAAATTGCGGAAAAGGCCTTCTCCGGACTCCTATGGACCAAGCAGTTCTATTATTATGATGTTTTTAAATGGTTGTTCGGTGGCCCGGGAGAAGCAAAGCCCTACCGTACCGATACCCGAAATATTCATTGGCAGCACCTAACCAACCGCCATGTGATTTCTATGCCCGATAAATGGGAGTACCCCTGGTATGCCGCCTGGGACCTCGCCTTTCATATGGCCTCTTTTGTGGAAATAGACCCTTATTTTGCCAAGGAACAGTTGCTTTTGGTATTGCGGGAGAGCTATATGCACCCTAACGGTCAAATACCGGCCTATGAGTGGAATTTTAGCGATGTTAACCCACCGGTGCATTCCTGGGCGGTATGGAACGTTTATGATAAGGACAAACAGCGCACAGGGAAAGGGGATAATCGGTTTTTAGAAAAGGCATTTCAAAAGTTACTCATCAATTTTACGTGGTGGGTAAACCAAAAGGATAAAAGCGGTACCAATCTTTTTGAAGGTGGTTTTTTAGGCCTTGATAATATTGGAGTCTTTGATCGCAACCATATGCCACCCGGTATTACTAGAATGCAACAGGCAGATGCTACGAGCTGGATGGCCATGTTTACCTTGAATATGCTTCGCATGTCGCTCGAGCTTGCAAAGACCAACGATATCTATGAGGAAAGTGTGGCGAAATTTTTCAGGCACTTTTTAAATATTGCCTGGGCAATGCATCATATTGGGCAAAAGGATATTTCATTATGGGATGATGAGGACAATTTCTATTATGATGTGGTGGAAATGTCCAATGGGATGACGGACCGTTTAAAGGTGCGTTCCTTGGTAGGGATCATTCCTATGTTCGCCGTTGAAATCATTCACAAGGACCTTTTTGAAGAACTTTGGCATTTTAAGGTAAGGGCTGCCGATATTGTTCGGACGCGTCCAGACCTGGCTTCCTTGATTTCCAATATTGAGGAATTTAACGACGAGGGCAATCACCTGTTTTCTATAATGCGCGGCTTTAGATTGGAGAAACTCCTGCAACGTTTATTGGATGAGGATGAGTTTCTGTCTGAATACGGAATCCGTTCCCTTTCCAAGTACCATGAAGCGCATCCTTTTGTTTTTCAGCATCATGGACACCATCAAATTCAATATGAATCTGGGGAAAGCCGGTCGAACATGTTTGGGGGAAATTCAAATTGGCGTGGACCAATTTGGATGCCCTTGAACTACATGATCATTCAATCCCTTAGAAAATATTATCTCTTTTATGGTAAACAGTATCAATATGAATTTCCAACGGGATCTGGCAAAAAATTGAATCTGAATGAAATTGCAAACGAGCTTTCAAAAAGATTGATCAAACTATTTGAACCCAATGCAAAAGGTAAATTTCAGTACCATGCAGAAGATGCTGAAAAGGTATTTACGAAAAACGAACACTTTAAGGACCAGCATTTTTTCTATGAGTTCTTTGATGGGGATAGTGGTAAAGGGTTGGGCGCATCGCACCAGACAGGTTGGACAGCCTTAGTTGCCAATTTGATTATGGAATTGGAGCAGCATTCTTGATGTTTTGTGCTAAATAAAATATCTTGTAAATTGGAGGGTGCCAATTTCTTTAAAAATTTGAAATAGGTAAAGACCAAGTAAAACGACTTAGGATGAAAACCGATACGATAAAAATTTCTCAAATAACAGAGAATATTTCGTACGCACCAAGTCAAAAGTTCTATTCTGTTTGTTGGGTAAAAGATGAAATCAAGGCATTGGAAGTAGATGGTCAAAGCTATCAGGGTATAGCCAATTCTATTTTTTTCTTGGACAGTAAATCGAATTGGCAGCTTCATAAAAACAAGGACTGTTCGCATGCAGGCTATGTCCTTCAAATGTCAAAAGAAGTTTTAAATCACCCATTGCTCAGCAAATTACATATCAATAAAGTGCGCCTTTTCAATTCTGGTACAATCCCACTATTTAAACTTAGCCCGGGAATAGAAAAACGTACGCAGGCTATATTGGAAATGATGGATGAACTTATGGGTTCACACCTCAACAACAAGGGTGATGCTTTGTTATCACTTCTAAACACATTTTTCGTTTATTGTGATGGGCAGTGTAATATTAAGTCGATTCTTGAGAAAAACCAGACCAAGGCAAATATCGTCTATGCATTCAAGCAATTGGTCGATGCTAATTTGTTTAGGTCCCATGAAGTGTCTTACTATGCAGATAGGCTTAATATATCCACCAAATATCTGAATGACTGTGTGCAAGAGGTGTTGACCGTTAGCTCAAAGAGTATCATTATTGAACAATTGTTGATACGTTCCCGCCATGCCTTAAAATTTTCCTCGAAGACGATAAAAGAAATCAGTTATGAATTGGGATTCTCAACCCCAGATTACTTTAGCTACTTCATCAAAAACCAGACTGGGATGAACCCATCCTTACTGCGAAAGACTTTTAGTTCCTAAAATCCAAAGTTTTACCGTGTTTTTCCCATGTTAAGCAGCTTTACGATTGCGTAATTTCACAAAAATGAAAATTATGGATCGTAAAAAATTTATTAAAAAATCAGGTTTGGGATTGGGCCTATCCTTATTGCCCGGGGTACTTATCGCACAGCCTCAAAATTTCTTTAAACCTACCAACCTTAAAAACGACCCTAAGGTGATACGGGATGATGAGGGTGAAATCCTCAATGTTATCGGGGATATACAAACGCATCAACTGGTAGGGAAGGACACGGGCAACCAATTGGTGGAATGGGTAGACAATGTAGATCCAGGTACGGGAATACCGCCACACGTACACACCAAGGAGGATGAAATATTCAGGGTCATAGAAGGCGCAGTCGAAATAACTGTTGGGGGCTCAACCTCCGTATTAAAATCGGGTGATATTGCTTTTGCTCCAAAGGGTGTGTCACATACTTGGAAAGTAGTGGGTGAAACTAAGGCAAAAATGATAACCACTGCTTTTCCAGCTGGTATTGAATTTATGTTCCAGGAACTGGCGCAGCTACCTGCTGGTCCGCCCGACTTCGAAAAAGTAGCCGAGATTTGTGGACGACAGGGAATAACATTTGTGACCTAGTTATTTTGCACTAGCTACGCTTTGAGGAAATACAGCTTGATGGGTTAAGCATCTGGGTGGGTTTCCGCTTCATAGCTTTCCACATATTTTAAATCTTTGAACCAGTATTGGGACGAGATTACTTCGGCAATTAATACGTCGGGTTCATTTTTGACCAAGTTCAATTGCCATAGGATATCCTTTGCTTCTGGAAATTTTTCTCCATCAATTTTATCATCAAAAAGTCTATGGATTACGTTATTGTCCGGTAAGCCACCCACTAACAAACGTACCAAGGGTGCTTCTGGGTAGCTTTCAAAAATAGAAAACCCATCCTTTTCTTTTCCCTGTATCCGAACTTGAAAGGAGACCGCTTCCGGATGTGGAAAGGTACCTTCAAAGGCTTCATACAGCAATTGGTGTACCGCAAAAAATTCTTCATGAAGGGAGAGATCGGCGTATTCCTCCCAAAGTTTTTCCTCCAAAATTTCATTGGACAGGTTATCGATCTGCCCTTTAGTTAAGACCGTACCAAAAACATAACTTAATACAATCGCTGCAGCTTCTTCCGGGTCATTATCGGTAAGCGACATTAGACACATGTCCTTAATTTCTGACTGGTCCAAACTGGCAGGATCATCATAATCCATCAGTTCCATTAAATCAATAAATTTACTATTCGTCCAATAGTTGGGCAATTCCCGAATAGTTTTAAAGTTGACACGGGTAACGGAATAGGTATTTTTCAATGTGAACTTAATTTTAAAATTAAAACCATTTTTTTCTTTTAAAATAGATAAGCATGACAATGGCCACTAAAACCATAACAGACCACATGATGTAGTAACTATATTGATAATGTAGTTCTGGTAAGTTTTCAAAGTTCGTCCCATAAATACCTGCAATAAAGGTGAGGGGAATAAAGATGACGGAAAATATGGTCAAGAATTTCATGATGTCGTTCAGCTTAGTACTAACAGAGGTATGGTACAAATTCAATTGGTCCGTCAATATTTCACGGTAGCTTTCCGATGAATCCGTGGCTTGGGCAATATTGTCCCGCAATTCTTGAAAATGGATATAGGTCGATTCAAAAATAAATTCAGATTCCAGTTTGGAAAGTGTGAGAATCATTTCTTTGGCGGGCCTAATATTTCTTCTTAGAACGTTTAATTCTCGTTTATAATTATTGATTTTTTTAATGATTGATTTATTCGGCTGGTCACCTACGCTTTCTTCCAACACCTCTATCTTTTCTCCCAGTACGCTCAAAATATAGATATAATTATCAATAACGATATCCAACAGGGCAAAGGTCAGATAATCTGTCCATCCATTGCGAATACGTTTTCTATTCTTGCGGAGCCGTTCACGTATAGGTTCAAAAACATCTCCTTTTTTCTCTTGGAACGATAGAATGACCGTTTTGGTAAGCACAAGGCTTAAATTCTCAACAGAAAGAATTCCTGTTTCCTCATTTAATTGAAGCATTTTTATGGATATGAAAATACAGTTGTCAAACTCCTGAACCGTAGGTCTGGCAGATGTGTTCATTACGTTGGCCAGTACCAACTCGTCTAGATTAAAACCTTGGGCAATTTCGAGCATAAGCTCTTTGTTATGCAGCCCGTCAATATTAAGCCAGGTTACTGTCTTTTTATCCTGCAGGGGCAGCGCTTCCGTTATGTCCTTGATAGATTGTTCATTAAGTTTTTCAGCGTCAAAATCAATGAGCCTAATCAGCACCTCGTCTATTTTTTTTTCACCCCTATAAAAGAGCTCGTCGGGCGGTCTACCTATTTCGTCCTTCGTTTTTCTTACAAACCTACCCATGCTGTTTATCTTAAAATCGGGGAGGGGACTACCTATAAAATCAGCGATATTTGAAATTTTAATTTTTTTGGCCATACCGTTATCTATTTAAACTTCTCGTAACGCCGTATAAGCGGCCATCGCAAAACTTTTAATTTTTGGATCAAGGTCGTTGATGTACTTTTCTACTATAGTAAGATATCGCGGTTCCTTTTGTTGGGTAATAAGGAATAATACTGCCAATTTAACTTTAAGGTCGTTACCTTGTAATAATAGTTTAAAACATTCCAATTCCGTGGGTATCTTGTGCTTTATTTTTTGAAGTTCTTCTTCAGAGGAAATATCCAGCGCAGAATCCTCTATGATCGGCAGCAATTTGCGCTTAAGTTCACCGGTCAGTAGATTGTCCAGAAATTCAATGGCATTTAATTGTGCCTCTTGTTTATGGCTCAGCAATCCTTCGTAGGCTATGGCAACATCTTTCTGTTGATAACGCAGTCCTAAAAGTTTAAAAATGCGCTCTAGACCAGACTCAAGCCTGCGTTCCAATAGTTCCAAAAGGCTGGTACGGGCATCACGTTCCGCGTCACCGATCTCTTTTCTGGATTTGTTTCTGTTGCGATATGAAATTATGATTTGGGTGTGCATCGCAGATAGGGTTTGATGGTGCAACCGGCACTCATCAAAAATCACGGAAACTACTTTATACCTGTTAAACTTTAAGTGCGGATGGGTGGACCGTATGGCGCTCAAGGCCCGTACCACCTCTAACCGTACCGTTAAATCCTTATCGGTAAGAACGAGCAATAAATGGTGAACCGCTTCCTTTGAATAAAAGGATTGAATGGCCATTGGTATAAACCTGATTACCGATAACGGGTAAAGCCTTTCCTGTATGCTTTTGCGTAATAGCGGCAATACTTGAATACCCATTTCCTTGAACGCTTCAATAATTGTTGGTCTGTACTTCTTTTGATCCAAAAGGGAAATTAAATGAGCTGTTAGGCCCAATTCATGTGTGGTGCCAATGGCCTTTATGGCGGTCCTAACCAATTCTGGTTTTGGATGTTTTAAAAACTGAAGAAGTTCCTTATAAAAAATTGGAATATTGGCAATACCGAGTATCTCGATGATCAAGGATGTATCTTGCAAGTTTGTACTGGTGCCCTTAACGGAAACCAAAGCCGTAGAAATACGATCTTGCAGGGTATAGCGTTGTTTTAGGGAATAATTGGTTCTGGCCGCACGGGCCAGACAGTATAAGGCGGCCAAAGAAATTCGCTCATTTGGGTGTTCTAAATAGGCATCGAATACAAAAGACTTGTCCTTATGGGCAAAACTAAGGATATAGGAAAGGGTGGCTACGGTCAATTCTTGGTCCTCTATTTTTAAAAGGTCGGAAACTTGGGCGGTCATGGTCTGGCCATCTAAAAAATACAAGTTTTGAATGGCCGATTTTTTCACCTTGTTGGAGGGGTGCTCCAAAAGTAATGCTACATCATTTGCAAAGCGCTTGTCATTGATTTCCATCAATTTGTCGAGCATGAAGAGGAGCTGTTCCTCGCTGCCATTTTTGAACACATTTCGCATACCACTCACGACCGAAGTTTTGCTAGCGGCTACTTTTTTGGCTTTTTGGGGTGTATCGGTCAATACTTCTAGATTGGTCCTAAATGTTTTGTAATATTCGATGCGCACCTTGTATATGAAGTATAGCCACAAACAGACCAAGGAAACGATTAGAATACCTATATAGAATGAGGGCAAATCAAGCCCTCGTATAACAAAAATCAAGAGACATCCTGCTACACCGGTTGCCAAGCTATCAACGACGACATCGATAAAGGATTTGGTTTTGTTCTTTAGGTCAAACGGTAGCGGTAGGGTAAGCAATTCGGAGGCACTTTTGTGAATAGACTGCTTTAAAATACCGTCCATGGCTTTGATGACTACCACCGCTGAAAGCGCGGGCAAGGCCAAGAAAAGGATACTGCCACCAAAGATTCCTAAAGGCAATAATAGTAGTGAGAAACCAACGCCCCATATACCCACGATTCTATGGGTAAAAAATAGTTGGATGACCAGTGACAAAAGGTTAAATGTAGAAAACCAAAAAGCAAAAAATGCAGTGAGCTCATCTGCATCGGTTATGGCGGAGGAGGCAAAATCGCTGAATAGATAATCCACTAATTTCGCTACCACAACGCTTACTGCCACAATACTGGCAATATAAGTAAGGTGTTTGGACTGCAAGATTAATTTTAAAGGGGCTTCCGAACTTTGTACGGGATTTTTTTGTCTTTTTACATCCCCATTTTTACGCACCCGTATATTCCAAATGTTACGCAGCAACGGTATGCAGAAGAATAGGAGCAAGGCAGCCACAAACATGAGATTCTCATTGCCAATAAGGGATGCCAGTATAGAGGTGAGGTAGCCTCCAATAATACCCCCCAAAATAGCTCCAGAACCAATGAAGCCGAATAAGCGCTTGGCCTCACGTAGGCTAAAGACCAAGTTGGCCAATACCCAAAATTGAGAAGCCGACAACACGGCATAAATGGCAACCCAGACATAAAAAAAATAGAGCACAATACCGCTCACGAAATCTAACGAGAGTAAAATGCCTAAGCTTATAAGAATAAGGATAGAGCTTATAATGGTTACTTCAATAACTTTTTTAAGGGAAAATCGCGCTATTGCTTTCGAATAAAAAAAGGAGCTGGTAATTGCCGTTATGGCCACCAACAAAAAGGCGAACGGTAATTGTTCTATGCCAAGTTCCGATAAAAAAATGGCATTTACCGTAGGTTTAATGATCAGTAGTACGGCAATAATCAGAAAAATATAGGCGAGCATCCAAAGAGAAACCTTGAACTCACCTTCACGTACATCGAAAATTCTTTTTATAAGTCGTTCTACCATCAAGAAATGGAAAGGATTACGTTTCCAAGACCTAAAGTACAGGCTTTTTTAAGACCTTTTCAATTGGTTTCACTAAATCCCTGATTATTTGTTCCCCGTTGGCGTCGTCGATCAAGGCGACAAGGATATACCTTCTATTGTTGTCTTCGCCCCAGACCAAAATGGAATCTGAATGGTAGGTTCTCCAAGAGCCTGATTTTCTGAACAAACGGGCCTTGGGCGCTATTTGATCTAAGGTATTTACGAATTTGTGATGCAACTCTGGATCCTCCATGATTTCCAGCATTTGTTTGGACCTTTTTTGATTGACCAACCTTCCATGGGCCAACAAATAGTAATACCGGCACACTTGGGTCGCCGTTGCCGCGTGGCTCAGATTCTTTAATGGTTCGCGATGGGTATCTCCCCCACTACCATAGCGTTTGCCAACCCAAAGGCCACCGCCTTTTTGCTCATCATAAAATGCATATTTTGGGTCTGTCATTACCGCTTCCAGTTTTTCGTAGCCTACACGGTCAATCATTCTGGTGGATGCGGCATTATCAGATTTGCTGATCATTAAGCGCATATCTTTTTTGACTTCCCCAGTTTCTTTTAGTTCACCCTTTTCAATCGCATCCATTGCAGCCAAAAGAATGGCTATTTTTGGTAGGCTCGCTGCATACATCATATGGTTTCCATTGACCCGAGCGAACCTAACATTCTCAGGGTCGCTAAGATCAACAAGGCCTACGGACATTTTCTTTTGAACAATAAGTTCGTTCCATTCTGGGTGGGAAGCCAACTCGTCCCTTAAGTTGGTTTGTAAGGAGCTATCCAGTAGTTTTTGTAGTGGCTTTATTTTGGAATTATCTATTTTTATCGGAAGCTCATTTTGAGCGTTTACCGCACAACAAGTCAGTATTAAAAAAAGTAGGTAAAGATGATTTGGTCTCATGGATTGATTGTTATTTTAAAATGTAGTCAAAATTAGGTAACGGACTGATTATCGGTATGTTAAATTTTATTTTTTTCAAAAGATGCGTTTTTTCAATAAAGACGCTGATTTGATGATTTTAGTATATAATCAAGTGTTAAAATTTCAATTAATTTTGGATAAAAGAGTACTTATGCATTTTGTTAATTTGTAGAAGGCTATAGCGGCAAATGAAAATTTCTTTAATTGCCGTATATTAAGAATTGGAACACGAAAAGGCTTATGAATCTTAAGGATGGCGTAAAAACAGCGGAGAACAAAGTTTCTGCAGAGGCGAGAAGACTGAGTGGTATGGTAAAGGACAGGACAAAATCCTTGGTAGACCGCCTGGAATGCTATGAGGATATCATTAGCTTGGAGGTTGGGGATACCGGCCTAAGCCGCGCCAAAACACTGGAACGCGAATTTGATGTTCGTCAATTATACATCAAATATGAAGGGGATAATCCCACAGGAACCCAAAAGGACCGGATTGCCTTTGCGCAGCTTTACGACGCCTTGCGTAGGGAGTACAAAGTAGTTTCCTTGGCAACCTGTGGCAATTATGGAGTAGCCATGGCGTTAGCCGCCGATTTGGCGGGCATCGCTTGTAAAATATTCATACCAGAATCCTATCATACCGATCGTATTGTGGAGATGGAACGACTACAGGCAGAAATTATTCGTATCCCCGGCAGTTATGAGGATGTGGTAACGGAAAGTTCAAAGTTGGCTGCGGAGCATGATTGGTACGATGCAAATCCTGGCGGTGCAAATACGCCGCTACAGATTTCGGCCTATGCGCAGATAGCCCAAGAAATATTCGAGGATTTGGGCGACGCCCCAAAATATTGTGCAGTCCCGGTATCTAACGGTACCTTGTTTGCCGGTATTTACAGGGGATTCGTAAATTTATATAAACGGGGCAAAACCTCGAGAATTCCAAAAATGATTGCCGCCTCGTCATCCCACAAAAACCCCATCGTAGAATCCTATCTGCAAGGCCTGGAGTTTTGTAAAGATTTAAATCCGGCAGCGATAAAGGAAACAAAGTACAATGAACCTTTGATCAATTGGCATAGCTTTGACGGCGAGGAGGCGTTGTATGCCTTGCGGGAATCTGACGGGGAAGCGTTCAATATCAGTGATAAAAAGTTAAAGGAGATGTCCGCCTTTTTAAGTAAAAAGGAAGGCTTTCGTATTTTACCCGCTTCAACCGCCGGGTTGATCGGGTTGTTGGAATTGGATGAAAAATTAAATTTTGAGCCAGACCGTTTTGTGGCCGTGCTCACTGCAAAAAATTAGAGATATAGATGAAAAAAGTTATTGATGGAAAGGCCCTGGTATATTGTGAGGGTGCTTTTAATACCCCAAATGGCAAAACTGCGCACGGGCTGGTCCGTTTTACGGAACGCTACGAAATAGTAGGCGTACTTGACGAAAAATATGCGGGTAAGGATGCAGGAGATGTATTGGATGGTAGACCTTATGGCATTCCTGTTTTTAAGGATATTGAGACAGCAGAAAGCGCCCTAGAGGCAAGTGGCGACGTGCCAAGCTATTTGGTCATTGGGCTTGCCCCAGATGGCGGTAGGTTGCCCAAAGAAGCCAAAGCAACGATAAAGGCAGCGCTAGGGAAAGGATGGAACGTAGATAGTGGTCTCCATGATTTTCTTACCAATGACGCCGAACTGGTAGCCTTGGCAAAGGAGAAAAATGTGCGGATACGCGATATTCGCAAAACACCGGACCGAGACCAGCTCCATTTTTTTACGGGGGATATCGAGAAAGTGGATTGCCTGAAACTGGCTGTTTTGGGAACGGACTCCGCTTTGGGGAAACGCACCACAGCATGGATTTTAGTGCATGCGTTCCGCAAGGCAAACAAAAAGGCAGAAATGATAGGAACGGGACAGACCGGTTGGATGCAAGGTGCAAAATACAGCATGGTCATGGATAGTTGTATCAATGACTTTGTTTCTGGGGAAATAGAACATGCCGTGGTCAGCGCATGGCGAAACGAGGACCCCGATGTTATTGTCATAGAGGGTCAGGGAAGTCTAATGAATCCGGCTTATCCCGGCGGTTTTGAGATTCTGGCTGCTGGCAGACCGGATTATGTTATTCTGCAACACGCGCCCAAACGCTTGGAGTATGATGGGTTTCCTGGTTATAAGATGCATACGCTGGAAGAACAGATCAATGCCATTGAGGTCATTTCTGGAAAGGAAGTAATTGCCATAACCGTGAATCATGAGGGAATGGAGAAAGACGACATTTTGGATGTTTGTAAGGCCATAACCTTGGAAACCAAATTACCAGCGTACGATGTTTTGGAATATGGTGCAGATGATTTGGTAGCACTTTTGATGTCTAAACTTAAATGAAGATAACCGCTATTTCCTATGAGCGTTTAGACCTTAAATTGTCCGAACCCTATACCATTGCTTATGAGACCATAGACCGCACCAGTAACTTTATATTAAAAATAGAGACGGACGGGAAACTCGTGGGGTATGGGTGTGCAGCGCCAGATCCAGTGGTGACGAATGAGTCTCCCAAAGATGTCGCTGGAGTAATTAAAGATATCATTTCACCCTACCTAAAAGGGAAGGATCCTTTTACGTATGCACTCCTCTTATTGGAGTTGAAGAAATTATTGGGCAAAAGGTCATCTGCTTTGGCCATGGTAGATTTGGCACTATTCGATTTGGTTTCAAAAAAGGCCGAAGTACCACTCTATAAATTCTTAGGGGGTTACCGTACCTATATGGCCACCAGCATTACCATTGGTATCATGGGGTTGCAGGAAACCTTACGGTATGCGGATGAATTTGTAAAGAAGGGGTTTACCATTCTAAAAATAAAGGGGGGGTCCAATTTGGAGGAGGATATTGCCAAAATGAAATCCATCCATGAAAAATATCCTGCTATTGAGTTGCGCTTTGATGGTAATCAAGGCTACACTGTGAAGGAATCCGTTGCCTTCGTGAAAGCTACGGCGAGCATAGGAATCGAGATCTTTGAGCAACCTACCAAAATAGAATCCGAAGAGCGTTTAGGTGAAGTTACGGATCAGGTGCATATACCCGTCATGGCAGATGAAAGCTTAAAGACATTGACAGATGCCTTTCGATTGGCACAAAATGAACGGGTAGATATGGTCAATATTAAACTGCAAAAGGTTGGTGGTATCTGGGTGGGGATGCACATCAACTCCGTTGCCAAGGCAGCGAAATTGGATGCGATGGTAGGCTGCATAGACGAATGCGGACTAGGTATTGCTGCAGGATTACATTTTGCATTATCCAGGCCCAATATTGTATATGCGGATTTGGACGGGCATTTAGATATAATCGATGATCCTTTTCATTCCATTTTTAAGTTGGAAAAAGGAATTTTATATCCGACCGAAAAATATGGATTAGGTTTTTCGGATAGCGATTTTTAAGATGTTTTATGGTCTATTTCATGGATGAGGTTGGCGACCAAGGCCGTCCATCCGGTTTGGTGGGAAGCACCCAGTCCACGTCCATTTTCCCCATGAAAGTATTCGTAGAACAGTATCAAATCCTTAAAATTCGGGTCTTGATAATACGTATGGTAATTTTTGTTGATGGGCCTATTACCGGCTTCGTCTTTTTCGAACATGGCAATAAGCCTTTTGCTCACAGCTAGCGCTACCTGCTCTAAATTTAAAAGCTTGGAGCTACCGGTAGGGTACTCGAACAAGAAGTCGTTACCGTTATACCGTTGATATTCGTGCAAGGCCTGTATAAACAAATAGTTCATCGGCATCCAGATGGGTCCGCGCCAATTGGAGTTTCCGCCAAAGAGGGATACGGTAGATTCGGCAGGTTCGTAATTAATGGAATAATCGATACCTTCAATTTGAATGCGGTACGGGTCTTCGTGAATTTTGGATAAGGAGCGGATGCCATAAGCGCTTAAAAACTCCTTTTCATCCAATAAGGTCGTTACCAACTTCTGCATACGGTCTTTGGGTACCAAAGACAATAACAGGTCTTCCCCATCCTGAAATTGTTGAATAACTTCATATTTAAGATTTTCAGCACGGTATTTGCGGAACCAGATGATACTGGCCTTAAATTTTGGAAACCGTTCCAAGGTACTTTTTTTAATGGTCAATACTGCAGCTAGCGAGAGCATACCTGCAATGGAGCGTACCTTTATGGTTGTTGACCTACCATCTGGAAGAATAAGACGATCGTAAAAGAAACCTTCCTCATCGTCCCAAACATTGGCTTTGTCCGTATCCATTTTGTTAAGTGCCTCTGCGATAAATATAAAATGACCAAAATATTTGGTCGCCATATCCTCGTAGGCATCATCCTCTTCGGCAATTTCCAGACTCATGTCCAGCATATTAAGGCTATACATGGCCATCCAAGCCGTACCGTCCACTTGATCCAGTAATCCGTTTCCGGGAATACCATTGCTCCTGTCAAAAACACCAATATTATCCAAGCCTAGAAACCCACCTTGGAATACGTTATTGTCATTACGGTCCAAACGGTTTACCCACCAGGTAAAATTCAAGGAGAGTTTGTTGAACATACGCTTTAGGAATTTCACATCCCCCTTTCCGGTCTTTGCTTTCTCTTTCTTAAAAATCTGCAAAGCGGCCCAGGCCTGTACCGGCGGATTAACATCACTAAAATTCCATTCGTAGGCGGGAATCTGTCCCGAAGGGGCCATATACCATTCTTTGGTAAAAAGTAATAATTGTTCCTTTGCAAATTGAGGGTCGATCAAAGCGAAAGAAACGCAATGAAAAGCAGAATCCCAAGCCGCATACCACGGATACTCCCAAGCATCGGGCATTGAAAGTACATCATGGTTACGCAAGGTTTTCCAGTTACTGTTTCTGCCGTGCCGTCTTTCTTGCGGCGGCTGGGAGTTTTTTGAATCCCCATCCAACCAGCGTTCCACTTCATAATTGTAATATTGTTTGGTCCAGAGCAGCCCGGCAAACGCTTGCTTTAAGATTTCTTTTTGTTCTTGGGTTGCTTTCGGGGCAATCTCTTCATAGAACTTTGCACATTCTTTCTGTCTCGCTTTAACGACTTTGGCAAAATCCTTAAAAGGGTCTTCAAGTCGTTCTTGGGTTAGCCGTAATTGAAAGGTCTTGGTTTCCCCGCCTTTCAGTTGCATTTCATACAGCGGGGCAAATTTGGTGCCTGAATCATTTTTGGTGGCCAAATCAAAGTCATTGGAACAGACAGCATGGTGAAACAGGTCTTTTTTAAAGGGATGTTGATTCTTTTGGTTGTAGACCCGCTCCCTATTTGTTTCATTTTCGGTAAATAATAACTTATCTGCCGCTTGAAAATAAAAATGATAATCCCCCACGTAAGGGTGGGCTATGGAGACAAAGGCCTGGTTGTCTTTCCCCTGCTTTTTTATAAGGGGCTTACTGGGCATTTCCTTAAATGTCCAATGGTTACGCATTATTAATTGGGGTAGGAGTACCAACGGTGCGGCTTCCTTGTTTCTGTTGGTTACGGTAACCTGAATAAGGATATCGTTTTCATTGGCCTTTGCATATTCCGTCGTAACATCAAAATAGGCGTTGTCATTGAAAATACCGGTATCGAGGAGTTCATATTCCAATTGATTACGGTCTAGTTGCTGATTCTCTTGTGCCAATTGCTCATAAGGATAGCTGCTTTGGGGGTATTTGTACAGGTATTTCATGTACGAGTGCGAAGGTGTGTTCTCCAGATAATAATAGAGTTCCTTTACATCTTCCCCATGATTTCCCTGCGGCCCGGTAAGTCCAAAAAGGCGCTCCTTTAGAATACGGTCCTTACCATTCCATAGGGCAATGCTGAAACAGACATTACAATACCGATCACTAAACCCGGCTATACCATCTTCACCCCAGCGATAGGTTCTGCTACGGGCATGTTCGTGGGGAAAATAATTCCAGGCATCGCCACCGGCGCTATAATCTTCACGTACCGTTCCCCATTGCCGCTCACTCAAATAAGGCCCCCATTTTAGCCAATCTTTTTCTTCTTTTAGGTGTTGGGCCAAGCGTTCTTTTTCAGGATTTTTCATAGACTATAAGTGGGTGAAATCTTTACTGCTTTTCTATCAAATATAACAAAATAGGTATTGGAGAACGGACCTGCTTAATCACAAAACAATCCACTTTGAAAATAAAAAATGGGCGTAACAAAGAAGCCTATTGATACCACCGTTACACTGCCCGCTGCACTACCTCGAATACCTTGTTGGCATCGCATTTAAGGGTTTTTGAAGGATATTTCAGGATAAGGGCGTAATCGTGGGTGGCCATTAAAATGGTGCGGCCAGATTTGTTTATTTCCTGCAACACTTTCATCACCTCTACGCTGGTTTGCGGGTCAAGGTTTCCGGTAGGCTCATCGGCCAAGATAAGCTCTGGGTCGTTTAAAAGGGCACGTGCAATGGCAACGCGCTGCTGCTCACCTCCAGAAAGTTCATGTGGAAATTTAAAACCTTTGGTCTTCATGCCTACCTTTTCCAGAACGGACAATACCTGTGCGTCCATCTTGGAGGCGTCTGTCCATCCGGTAGCCTTTAATACGAATAGCATGTTCTGGTTGATGTTCCGGTCGGGCAACAGTTTAAAGTCCTGAAAGACAATCCCTAATTTTCGGCGTAGGAACGGTATGTCCTTTTCTTTTAAGGTTTTTAGGTTGAACTCCACAATATGGCCTTCTCCCTTTTGCAATGGTAAGTCCCCATAAAGGGTTTTCATAAAACTACTCTTGCCACTACCCGTTTTTCCGATGAGGTAGACAAACTCCCCTTTTTCGATTTTTAAACTTACTTCGCTCAAAACCAAACTCTCTTTCTGAAAAATAGAGGCATCCTTGAGTTCCAAAACAATCTCATCCATAGCATCAATGTTGATATAAAAGTAATAAGTTCCTATTGATATTAGCGAAGGCTTTTTCAAATTCTTTTCTTTTGCACCCGTATTGCACATACTTAGAAACGACATTTGTCGTTATCCCATGTGATAACCGGTAATTCTAAATAGTAACAGAACACTATGCTCAAAAATTTAACCGCTTTCGTTCCTATGGTATTAGGTTTAGTGGCTATGGCCACTGCACAGGAAACCATGATCTACACCCACGAACAGAAAGCTTTTCAAGATGCTTTGGCGTTATATAATAACGAACAGTACCAAGCGGCACAGACCATTTTCAATTCTGTAAAAACCAGCACGGAAAACGAGGAGATTGCGGCCAACAGTGCGTATTACGCTGCAAATGCGGCCGTACGTTTAAACCAGATCGGCGCAGATCGCTTAATGGAGGATTTTGTGGAAAAATATCCTACTTCTACGAAACGAAATTCTGCATTTGCCGATGTGGCCGAGTATTATTTCCAGACCGGGAAGTACCCTTATGCCTTGAAATGGTACAATAAAGTGGACCAAGGCGCCCTTTCTCGTGGAGAAAAGGAGAAATTCAATTTTAATTATGGCTACTCCCTATTTTCTTCAAACAAACCACAAGATGCGGAGAAGCACTTGGAGAAGGTAGTGAATTCAACTACTTACGGTTCCCAGGCAAAATATTACCTGGGTTATATTTCCTACCAACAGGACGATTATGAACAGGCCAACGAACGTTTTGATCAAATAACAGATCAGGATGTGTTGGAAGAAAAGCTGAGCTATTACCAAGCCGATATGAATTTTAAGCTCGGCAAATTTGAGGAGGCCATTGCGCTCGCTAAAAAGCAATTGCCAAAATCTGACCGGAGAGAGGTTTCGGAACTCAATAAAATTATTGGGGAGAGTTACTTTAATCTAGGGCAATATGAAAATGCAATTCCATATTTAAAGGCCTATAACGGAAAGGGCGGTAAATGGAGCAATACGGATTATTACTACCTGGGGTATGCCTATTACAAGCAAGGAGATTTTGCCGAGGCCATTAATCAGTTCAATAAAATAATAGGAGGGACGAATAGTGTTGCCCAAAATGCCTATTACCATCTGGCGGAATGCTATTTAAAGGTGGATAAAAAGCAGGAGGCCTTAAACGCGTTCCGGAATGCCTCGCAGATGGACTATTCTGCAGAGATACAAAAGGATGCTTTTTTGAACTATGCTAGGCTTAGTTATGAAGTAGGTAATGCGTACGAGCCCGTTCCGGAGGTCATTACCAATTACTTGAAAGCTTATCCAAATGACGCGTATCAGCAGGAAATGCAGACCTTGTTGGTAGATTCCTATATTACGTCAAAGAATTTTGCCGGTGCCCTTAAATTATTGGAAGAAAATAAAAATTATGCAAGTAAGGCTACCTATCAAAAAGTGGCTTTTTATAGGGGTATCGAACTTTTTATGGAAGGAGATTATGCTGAAGCCTCCCTTATTTTAGACAAATCACTTTCCAATGCAGAGGATCCTTTGTTTAAGGCACGGGCCAATTATTGGAAAGCGGAATCGGATTATTTATTGAACCGTTTTGACGAAGCCGTTAAGGGATTTATGGCTTTTAAGAACAACCCCGCCGCCAAGAAGACTGAAATGTATAGCGACCTGGATTACAATCTGGCCTATGCTTTTTTCAAGCAAAAAAAATATACAGACGCCATCACCTATTTCAACTCCTTTACGGCCAATGTAAACGGTGATGTAAGCAAGTTGCACGATGGCTATTTGCGTTTGGGCGACAGTTACTATGCGACCAGTAAATATTGGCCCGCCATTGAAACCTACAACAAGGCCTTGGCCCTCACAGGTCCTGAGAAGGATTATGCCTCATACCAAAAGGCCATGAGTTATGGGTATGTAGACCGTAGTGCCAGTAAAATTGAAAATTTGGAAGCGTTTGTACGACCAATATTCTGGATCAAGTTTCAGGGATGATGCCTTGTATGAACTTGGGAATACATACGTTGCCCAGGGTCAGGAAAACAATGGACTGGAAGCTTACGACCGCCTTATAGCGGAGTACAAAGGTAGTTCCTTGGTACCGCAAGCCTTAATGCGACAAGGTTTGATCAACTATAACGCCAGTAGAAATGAAGCAGCTTTGGCAAAGTTCAAGACCGTTGTTCGTGATTATCCAAAAACCCAAGAAGCCATACAGGCCGTAGCTACGGCAAAATTGGTGTATGTGGATATGGGAAGGGTCAATGACTATGCGGCATGGGTCAAGGATTTGGATTTCGTTGAGGTTACCGATAGTGAGCTCGACAATGCTACTTTTGAATCTGCCCAAAAGCAAAATATTGACGGTAATTTAGATGCTGCCATAAAAGGCTATAAAAATTACATACAACAATTCCCTAATGGCCTGCATGCCGTAGCCGCTAATTTCAGCTTGGCTCAATTGTATTTTGGCAAAGGGGAAAAGGAAACGGCCTTGCCATATTACAAGTATGTTGCCGATAGAAGTACCAGCGAGTATGCGGAACAGGCCCTTACCCGTGTTTGTGAAGTATATATTGCCCAAGATGACTACCAGAATGCACTGCCTTATTTATTGAAACTGGAAAATCAAGCCAATATCCAGCAAAATAAAACCTTTGCCCGCTCAAACCTGATGAAGGGCTACTATGGGCAGCGCAATTATGCCAAAACCTTGGAGTATGCGGAAAAGGTATTGGCAACGGCCAATATAGATGATCGTATTAAGAGCGATGCCCAGATTATGATCGCAAGATCGGCAATAGCTACCAATGATGAGCAGAAGGCACGAGCAGCCTATGGGCAAGTCTTAAAAATAGCTTCGGGCGCTACGGCAGCGGAGGCACTTTATTATGATGCCTATTTTGAAAATAAGGATGGGAACTACGAAAATTCGAACGTGGTCGTTCAAAAACTGGCCAAGGATTATGCTACCTACAAAGAGTGGGGTGGTAAAGGCTTGGTGCTAATGGCAAAGAATTATTATGCCTTGAATGATGCTTACCAAGCGACCTACATCCTAGAAAGCGTCATCAATAATTTTAGCCAATACCCAACGATTGTATCGGAGGCAAAATCTGAACTTTCAATAATCAAGGCGAAAGAGGCACAGAGCAATTCCTCAGTAAATCCAAATCAAAATTAATGTACACCAGTAAAAGAACACCTATGTACAACACGCTTAGAATAGGAATCCTTTTTGTAGTCATTGGCCTCCAAACCGGAATTGCACAAGATGATAAAAAGGATGATTTGGGAACGGAGACGGTTACCGTGACCAAGGCCTATACACCAACCGTTTCGGATGCATTCAAAATAAAATCGGTCCCAAATTTGAACGATTCCATTGTACTGCAGAAGAAACCAATTACTTATAGTATTTTTTCAGTACCCGTAGCGTCTACGTTTACGCCTTCCAAAGGAACGGCTTCCCGGGTAGAAAAATTGCCGCCGCCTCAACTCTATAATTCGTATGCATCCTTAGGGGCGGGTAATTATGGTAATGTGTTGGGAGAGTTTTATACCAGTAGAACTATAAATAGGGACGAGAATTTAGATGTTGGCTTTAACCATTTATCCTCCAGGGGAGGTATTGATGGGGTGACATTGGACAATACATTTTACGATACCAAACTTGATGCCTCCTATGCCAAGCGGGACAGGGATTTGAATTGGGGTGCAGCTATTGGTTTGCAGCATCAATTGTACAATTGGTACGGGATTCCAGAAGACAGCTTCACTTCAGATGAACTTGCAAGTATTGATGAGCGTCAGAACTATTTTATGGGAGAGGCAGGGGCACATATCAATGTTGAGGATGCACTATTTAAAAGGGCAGATCTAAAATACCGTAGGTTTTGGGATGCCGTTAGTTCTGGAGAAAACCGTGCTATTTTCAATACTGGTTTTGAATTTCCCTTGAACGATGAAGTATTTGGTGTAAACGCCAAGGTTGACTATGTGGGTGGAACTTTTGAAAATGCCAATATCAATAATAGTGTAAATAACGAAGGTATTGCGTATGGAAATTTGCAAGTAGGGGTGAACCCATCCTTACAAATGCTACGGGATGATCTATCGTTGAATTTAGGCGTGAACCTGGTATACGGTATGGATTTGGAGAATAGGGAGGGTAATTTTTATATCTATCCTGCTGTTACGGCATCCTATAGGTTGCTGGATGAATCCGTGATTGCTTATGGTGGGGTTACCGGTCAGTTACAGCAAAATTCGTACTATGATTTTGTGGAAGAAAATCCCTTCGTATCCCCAACCCTAACTATTGCCCCAACAGACAGCCAGTATAATGCCTACATAGGCTTTAAAGGCCAGTTATTGCCAAACTTGAGCTATAACATTAAGGGGTCCTACGCTGCAGAGAATAGAAAGCCGTTGTACCGATTAAATCCACAAAATTTATTCAGGAATGATGAAAAGGGATACTACTATGGCAACTCTTTTGATGTGTTTTATGATGATATAAAAACCCTTGGTATTTTTGGGGAATTGAATGTGGATGTGAACCGCAATTTCACCTTAGGGGTCAATGCAGAGGTATATGACTATAGTACGGAAACAGGTAACCCCGCTTGGAACCTTCCCAATTTAAAAGCATCTCTTTTCATGGATTATCAAATTGGTGAAAAATGGTTTATGGGCGCTAATTTGTTTTACGTTGGCGAACGCGAAGACTTTTCTTCCCTTGTGGTGCAAAATATCCAGCCTAGTGAATTCCCAGCCACTTTGATAACACTGGAGGGTTATTTTGATGCCAACGCCCATGTGGGTATCGATTCAATGACCAGCTTTCCTTTTTTCTAAAAGGGGCCAACCTCTCCAATAACCAGTACCAGCGCTGGGCGAATTTCCAAGTCCAAGGGATACAGGTTTTGGGAGGTGCAACCTATAAGTTCGATTTTTAGATACTTATGAACTAAAACGATTGGCGAATTGCAGTAGCAGGTAAATTGTTATTTTAGGGTATTCCAATAAAGACCTATGGGAATTCTAAAATTAAAAATTTTAATCTACTCCTTTTTATTGGGCAACCTACAGCTAGTCTATTCTCAAAACCTAGTCCAAAATCCCAGTTTTGAAAATTATAGTGAATGTCCGGCTACATTGGGCAACTTGGAAAAGGACGTTGAGGATTGGCAAGCCCCAACTTTAGGGTCGACAGATTATTTTAATGCCTGTAGTGAAGCAATGGGGACCCCTAAAAATTTTAATGGGGAACAAGCGGCCCATTTTGGTACAGGTTATATAGGTCTGTATATGTTGGCTCCAGACAATTACCGCGAGTATGTACAAGGGTCATTACAAGCTACCTTAAAAAAAGGAGAACGATATACGATTTCCTTCTATGTGAGTTTGGCCGAGGGTTCAGATTTCGCGATTAAGGAATTTGGAATTCGTTTTGCCGAGTTTCCGGTTAAGGTAGAAACCAACAAGGTACTTTCTGCCATGCACCTATCCAAGTTGGAAGGCGATACATCCAATTTCATGGAAATTAACTATTCAGACTATTATGCTGATGAAAAGAAATGGATACTACTATCGAAGGAGTTTATAGCCAAAGGGACTGAAAATTTTATCATCATTGGAAATTTTCAGGATGATAAAAGAACACGGAAGTACCAGACCAAGCGAAAAATCAATAAGGGTTCCTATTATTACTTGGATATGGTATCCGTTCAAGAGTCCGAACTAAAACCGACTACCGATTTGGGATATCAATTGGAAGCCGTTCATGTTTTTAAGGACGTGTTATTTAATTTCAATGAGGCGACCTTAACAGAAACGGACCACATCGAGCTACATGCTATTTTAGGGTATTTAAGCAAAAACCCATCATTAAAAATAAGAATAGGAGGGCATACAGATGCAATAGGTTCAGTAAAATTTAACCAAAACCTTTCGCTGAACCGGGCGAAGGCGGTAGCGGAATTTTTAACGGAAAATGGAATCAAAAACAGTAGGATACACTACCAAGGTTTTGGGAGTAGTATGCCGGTGGCGTCCAATAAAACGAAAGCCGGAAGATCGCGCAACCGGCGTGTAGAGTTTGTTTTGGAGGAGTAGACTAATAACTGGAATATTCTGTGGGATACAGTAAATGGATATCTGCATGGCTAACCGTATTCAGGTAGATATCCATGACCGATATTTCTTTCCACTTCTCTGAATCTACGAAATCTTTCCATAGTTTATTTCTGGTTTCCATGTCCGGAAAAGTGGTCATATACATTAAATTCGGCATTTTATCACCGGAAATCACATCGGCATAAAACACGGCATTGAACCCTAGATTTTCAAAAAGTTCAATTTCTCCTCCTTCATTGAACATATTCACTTTTCTGCGATACATGGCGTCTGTTGGCCCTTCATAACTGCGTAGTTCGTAAACCCGATTTTTACGCGCACCTTCTACTTTGGTCGCTTCCATTTTTGGCATATCGGGAAAAGCACGCATCAAAACCGAACTGATGCGTTCAAAAGCCGGGTCCTTGTGTGTTGCAGTTATATAGGTTGCTCCGGCAGCAATATAGGTTTTGTCCAGAGCCAACATACTATCCAATTTTTCAAATGCCTCCAGTGATGAAAACGGAATCAAAACAATTATTTTATTGCTTAGCGTAAATTTGTCCGGTCTAACTTTAAAAACCCCAACTTCGCTTATACCCATTCGTTTAAGTGCCGGTAAATAGGCATCTTTTAGGTAGCTGTCCACTATTTTCTCCTGGTTCTCATTTTTAAGGGTGTAGGTTTTTAATTGATAGTATTCCCTTTCCTGTGCAAGGCCGCTGGCGCTTAGCAACAGAAAGATCGACAATATGGAAAGAAAGCGTAAAATTTTTGAGTTCATAATTATCTTAAGTTTATTCGGTTCAGACGAGAAAGTTAGCTATAAATACGCTAGGGTTTTCCTATTAAGCGAATGAAAAATGAGGGGGCGTTTCTAGGACGGATTATTTTTTGAAAGCTTGTAGAGGTGTTACGGGTTTTTCATTTGGTTTAGTGTTGATTCATGGATGCCTAAGGCCAGAAACAGTTGGTATGCATAAAGTTTCGGTTCATTTAAAAAAGTGAATCATATTTTTTTCTGAACTACGATGATGGCCTACCTTTATGAATCGTATTTTTCCTATGTCCTCCATTTTCAGTAAACCACTTGTTGATCCCGCAAAATGCCCCATCTTTTATGGCTATGTAATATTGGTCATTGGTACCATTGGCATTTACTGCAGTATTCCTGGGCAAACTATAGGAGTTTCAGTCTTTACAGACCCTGTTAAGGATGCCTTGGGTCTCTCTCGGAACCAGTTTAGCAACGCCTACATGATCGGTACTATAATAAGTTCGTTGGTAATAGGTAGGGCCGGGATTTGGTTTGATCGTTATGGTGCCAGGTATGTGGCATTTTTTGCGGCCCTGACCTTGGGATTTACGTTGTTCCTATGCTCATGGTCCGTGCAAATGAGCGAATTTATTAAAGAGCTTCTATCCGTAAATACGTGGGCCGTACCCTTTGTATTAATGACTGCACTTTTTTTTCTCTTGCGTTTCGCGGGGCAAGGTGTGTTGACCATGGCTTCTAGAAATGTCATCATGATTTGGTTCGACAAGAACCGCGGCAAGGTAAATTCGTTCAGTAGCGTCGCCCTTTCCTTTGGTTTCTCTTCCTCCCCATTATGGGTAAATGCGTTAATAGAAGGATACGGTTGGGAAAACACTTGGCAATTCTTGGCGATAGGCTTGCTCATATTCAGTGTATTCATATACGTGTTTTACAAAATTTCACCAGAGAAACACGGTTTGTTGCCCGATGGAGCCAAACAACCTTCCAAGGAAGAAAAGGAACGGGAAGTGCACCCAATCCAGTTCACCTTGCCCGAAGCCAAACAAAAAAGAGCTTTTTGGATGTACGGACTCACCCTGGCTTTTAACAGTTTTTTTATCACCGGTTTAACCTTCCATGTGGTCTCTATATTTGCCAACCAGGGTTATCCGAAGGAAGATGCCATTGCTATTTTTTTACCGGGCTCCGTAGTGGCGGTTACGGTTTCTACCCTGTTCAATTTTTTAAGTGACTACCTACCTTTAAAGTTGTATTTATACCTAATGCTATTGGGCGGCTTTTTAGCTTCCCTGGGCTTTTTACTCTTAACTACCGCAGCGGGAATTCCGATGCTTATTGCCGGTTTCGGAATTTTAGGAGGCTTTTTTGCCGTGTTGAACGCAGTGGCCTGGCCTCGTTTTTTTGGTAGAAAACACTTGGGGAGCATCACCGGTAAAATAATGAGTTTCCTTATTTTGGCAAGTGCCTTGGCACCTAGTATATTCAGCCTTTGTTTATCAACCTTCGGTTCTTATAAAATGGTAGGTTATCTAGGATTGGCTTTTTTGCTATTTTTGGCCATTGGGTCTATAAAAGCGAATAACCCGCAATAGGAAAAATAGATAGCCCCACTGGTGAACAACTTAAGTAGGAACCGCTTATACTTGAAAGACAAAAAGCGATTACCTTTGTACTCAACAACAGACCAGATTTATGGATTTAAATTTAGCAGTATTGATAGATGGGGATAATATCCCTTCGGCCTATGTAAAGGAAATGATGGAGGAGATTGCCAAGTACGGTAACCCTACCATAAAGAGAATATATGGCGACTGGACAAATCCGCGCTTGGGAAAATGGAAGAACGTACTCTTGGAGAATGCCATCACCCCAATTCAACAATACGGGTATACCCAAGGTAAGAACGCCACAGATTCTGCTATGATTATTGATGCGATGGATATTCTGTATTCTGGGAAAGTCTCCGGGTTTTGCATCGTAAGCAGTGATAGCGATTTTACGCGGTTGGCCACGCGATTACGGGAAGCAGGAATGCAGGTCTTTGGAATAGGCGAACGCAAAACCCCAAATCCGTTTATTGTAGCCTGTGATAAATTTATTTACATAGAAATTTTGAAAGGAAGGTCAGAAGAGGAAGAGACCTCCGGTATTGTGGAAGACACCACCAAAGATAAGGGTACGGTAGATAAGATTACCCCAAAGGCCTTACGGTTCATCGCCACTACCATAGATGATGTGGCCGATGATGATGGCTGGGCTTTCTTAGGCGATGTTGGTAGTCTTTTGCAAAAGAAACAACCCAATTTTGACTCCCGTAACTACGGGTTTCAAAAATTGACTCCCCTGATCAATTCCATACCCCATTTTGAAATTGAACGCAGGGAAGACTCTAAAGGACGCAAGAAATTGATTTACGTTAAAATCAAGGAAAAGACCGGTTCCAAATCCAAAAAATAATTTTGTAAATCCCTCTTTTTCTTGCAAATTAACCAGTGAAACATTTTGCCCGCATTCTATGAGGGGGTACTTCTACTTTTTGTAATTTTCACGATAAACCGCAAAACCATGAACCGAACCTTATTTTTTTCCTTATTCATTTTAATGGCCACTTCCTGTAAGGATGCTACAACAAAAGAGCTTCCTGCGCCTGATAAGCCGGTTGCGGACTTATTCGAGGAATTTTACGATTTTAAAAAAAGCATCAACCCAATAGAGGCTACAAAAGCGGGCTATTCCGAATATAACGATACCATTGCCAACTACATTTCCGATAGTTATTTACTCCATTTGAAAGACCGGTATACTTATTTTTTGGAAAAGTTGGAACAGTACGATTCTACCGCTGTGGAGCACACAGATTGGATGAGTTTACGTGTCATGAAATGGGATTGTGCCATAAAACTAGAAGGCATCATGAACCCGTTGGTTACTGTGGCTTCACCAATTTATGATTTGCCCAGTTTTGAACTTATGCCCTTGCTGCAAATACAGTCCTTGCATTTGTATGTAGCGCAACTGGCGGGCGGTACCAGCGTTCAGCCTTTTGAGACCTCCAAAGACTATAAAAATTGGCTAAAGCGGATAGAGGATTATTTGCTATTTCTTGATACGGCTATTGAGAAAATGAAATTAGGAATTGAGAAGGGTGTCGTACCTCCTAAAGTGCTTATTGAAAAGATGATTCCCCAAATACAGGCCTTCATTGATGTGCCCCTAGAGGAAAACCTATTCTTTCTGCCAATCAAGAATATTCCTAGTACCCTTCCAGAAGGGGATAGGGAAGTAATAAAACAGCGGTATACGTCCATAATCAATGAGAGGTTGGTGCCCAAATACAAGGAGTTGGACAATTTTTTAAGAGCGACCTATTTACCGGCAGGTCGCGAAACAGACGGTTTGGGAGCTTTGCCTAACGGGAAGGACACGTATGAGTACCTCATAAAATTACATACCACGACCACAATGGATGCGAATGAAATTCATGAATTGGGATTGGCTGAGGTGAGCCGTATTACCAAGGAGATGGAGACGGTAAAAAAACAATTGGGATTTTCTGGGGACTTAAAATCTTTTTTTAATTCCTTACGCACAAAAGAGGGGTTGATGCCTTTTGCTACAGCTGAAGAAGTCATTCAGAACTTTAATGAAATTAAGGAAAGGGTCAATCTTCGAATCGATTCATTATTTGAATTGACACCAAAGGCCGGCTTTAATGTGCGCAGAACTGAAGCCTTTAGGGAAGCATCTGCCAGTGCGGAATACACACCGGGTTCCAAAGATGCCACCAGGCCAGGTATTTTTTACGTTCCCATACCCAATGCCGCCTCCTATAACATGGTCCACGATGAAGCCTTGTTTCTCCATGAAGCCATTCCCGGCCATCATTTCCAATTATCCTTGCAACAGGAAAACCAAAACTTACCCGAGTTTTTACATCCGGAAAGTATGGGCGTATTTGTAGAAGGCTGGGCCCTATATGCAGAATCATTGGGTAAGGAGCTAGGCATCTATGACGATCCATACCAATATTTTGGTATGTTAAGTATGGAAATGCACAGGGCCATTCGGTTGGTCGTAGATACGGGTCTTCATGCCAAGGGATGGACCCGTGAACAGGCCATTCAATTTTCTTTGGAGAACGAAGCGGAGTCCGAAGAAAGTATCATTGCAGAAGTAGAACGGTATATGGCAACCCCTGGTCAAGCACTTTCCTATAAAATTGGTCAAATGAAAATACGTGAACTACGTACCAAGGCGGAAACGGCGCTGGGAGCCAATTTCGATATTCGTGAATTTCATAGTCAGGTACTAAATTCCGGTAGTCTGCCCTTGGTACTTCTGGAAGAAAAGATAAATGGTTGGATATTAAGTCAAAAAAAGAATTAGTGAACAGTATCTGAAGTTCATGAAATATTCATAAAAATTATTCGTTTTACAGCATAGTTTAACAATATCCCCAATGAATTTGACCTATTTTTTGGCTTCTATGATTTTTCTTGCCCAAGTTTTTTTCAGTTCAATTACCTTGGCATGTAACGGCACTATTGTCTCGAATAAGCTTGCCATTTGCAGCCAAACGATTTTGAACGAGATGGCTTTAGGTGCTTGGGAATATAGCATGACGGATATGCCAGCTCCCTATCACGAAGGTGTTTTATATATTACCAAGGACAATGGTGTCTACAATATAGCGGTTAAGGTGGCAACCGGTGTACTGACCGGGCAGGAGGTATCCGTGAATGAAGATCGCATCAACTTTAACCTGAACATTTCAGGTTTAGAGCGTGTCTCATTCGTTTTACTCGTAACAGGGGACCGTATCTTAGGGGAAGGTTACTCAGCCCATGGGTCAAACAAAATAACGGCCAAACGTTTGCATCCTGAGCGGTAAATGGCAAATCTTTGCAAAATCTGCCTCTAGTATTTCAAGCAATTCAATTCATTGAAAACGTATCGTATTTTTTACTTTCAGCAAATTCTTACCCGCATTTTAAACTAACTGATGAATACATGGAAAGTTGAATCTGCTCATTCCTTTATAATAAACCTTTAAACCGCTCCTAGCGCTATAAAATTTTAGCTATTTCCAGTGCCTTGGCTCCAAAAGGTTATTATTTAATTTAATAATGATCAACACGCACAATTTCTAAAAAAGAAAAGCCCTGGTTATATACCAAGGCTTTGTACTGTATTGCTGCAAACTATTGATTACATCATAATAGGAACGGCAACTCTTGTTTTGTCCCATCCCATAACCATGTGCGCACCACCTTCAACATCTTTGAAAGCAATTGAAAACTCTTCCAAGGATGCGGAATCGGAACCGTTAGGCACGGTAATTCGCGCAACATCAGCAGACTCATCATAGAAGTAAGAGCCCCATTGGTTCAGGTTTTTGTTTAAGATTACAGTCCACTCTTCTTCACCTGGTATGGTAAATAAAGAATAAGTACCGGCTTTAATATCTTTTCCTCCAAATTTTACATCCTTGTAAAATGTAATCTCAGGTGCCTCATTGGCGCCAGTTCTCCAAACTTTACCAGCGGGTGCCAGCTCATCCATAGAACGGCCTTTTAATTGTGGTCTACCGTAAAGTATACGCATAGATTTATCGGAAATTTTATAATCAGTAGGATATGCCGCCATATCCATGGGACTTTTATCCATACCGGAAAAATCTTGAGCGGATACTACCGTGGTAAAAATTAAGGCAAAAAGTAAAGTGCTAAGTGTTGTTATTTTTTTCATAAGTATTATTTTTTGTTAGTACCCTATAAAACTAAGGAGTTCCCACCATTTAGATTGGTAAAATGGCGTTAAATTTTAACGCATTACATAATTGAATAATTTCAACGTTTTTTTAAACTAGAAACTTTTAATTTTCATGATAAATGAATAATTTAATTGTTATCCGTAAGTATTCAATATATTTATATTTGTTATATGAAAGTATAAATACATATTTGCATTCAAATTGATATAATTTTTAAAATATGTGTGGAATAGTATGTGCATTTGATGTTAAGGAAAGTACGGAAGCGCTTAGGCCTCAATTGTTGGAAATGTCAAAAAAGATTAGACATAGGGGACCGGATTGGAGTGGTATATATGCTGATGACAAAGCAATTTTGGCTCATGAACGCTTAGCGATCGTAGACCCGGCTTCAGGAAAACAACCTTTATTGAGTCCGAATGGGAAATTGGTTCTGGCGGCAAATGGAGAAATTTATAATCACAGGGAATTAAGAAAGCAGTTTGAAGGTAGGTATGATTTTAGGACGGAATCTGACTGTGAGGTTATTTTGGCCCTATATCAAGAAAAAGGTCCGGAATTCTTGGATGAGATGAACGGTATCTTTGGGTTTACTATCTATGATGCCGAGAAAGATGAGTATTTCGTTGCCCGGGACCATATGGGTATCATTCCTTTATATATGGGATGGGACAAGAACGGCACCTTTTACGTTGCGTCAGAATTAAAGGCATTGGAAGGAACCTGTACAAAGATTGAGTTATTTCCTCCGGGACACTATTTGCATAGTGCTGACGGAGAACTGAAAAGATGGTATTCCAGGGATTGGATGGAATATGATGCCGTTAAGGAGAATGAAACCAGTATAAAGGCCATAAAGGAAGCGTTGGAAGCCGCCGTGCACCGTCAATTGATGTCCGATGTGCCCTATGGGGTGCTGCTTTCCGGTGGATTGGATTCTTCCGTAACATCGGCTATTGCAAAAAAGTATGCACAGAAACGTATAGAGAGTGGCGATACTGCGGACGCCTGGTGGCCCCAATTGCATTCGTTTTCCGTTGGTCTTGAGGGTTCGCCAGATTTGGCCGCGGCACGCAAGGTGGCTGATCATATTGGAACCGTACATCATGAAATTAAATTTACGATTCAGGAAGGATTGGATGCAATTAAGGATGTGATCTACAATTTGGAAACCTATGATATTACGACCATACGTGCTTCCACACCTATGTATTTAATGGCACGGGTCATAAAATCTATGGGGATTAAGATGGTGCTGTCCGGTGAAGGAGCCGATGAGCTATTTGGGGGTTACCTGTATTTCCATAAAGCGCCAAACGCAAAGGAGTTTCATGAGGAAACCGTTCGTAAACTGAGCAAACTGCACATGTATGATTGTTTGCGGGCCAATAAATCCCTCGCGTCCTGGGGTATTGAAGGTAGGGTACCGTTCTTGGATAAGGAGTTTATGGATGTGGCCATGCGCATTAATCCGCAGGATAAAATGATCAATGGGGAGCGAATGGAAAAATGGGTGGTGCGTAAAGCCTTTGAGGATATGTTGCCCGAAAGTGTAGCGTGGAGGCAAAAGGAGCAATTCTCCGATGGTGTAGGGTACAGTTGGATCGACACTTTAAAAGAGGTGGTTAAACAAGAGGTAAGCGATGAGCAATTGGCAAATGCAAAGTTTAGGTTCCCCTTACAAACGCCAACCTCTAAGGAAGAGTTTTATTACCGTTCCATATTTGAGGAACACTTCCCTTCAGATGCTGCAGCCTTATGTGTGCCGCAGGAAGCTTCCGTTGCCTGTAGTACGCAAATTGCATTGGAATGGGACGAGGCATTTAAAAACATGAACGATCCGTCAGGTAGGGCCGTTGCCAATGTACATAGTGATGCCTATGAAAAACAAAAGGTATAGTTTAACGCTGTATTGGCATAAAAAAGAGGCGGTCCAAAACGAAAGTTTTGGACCGCCTCTTTTAATTTTAGATGGGATGCGATTACATATCGTCAATCATTTTTTTCAGTTTTTCTTTTGACTCTCCGGTCTTTTCTTGAATCCTTCCAAGAAGTTCATCAGATTTTCCTTCGGCATATTGCAAATCGTCATCGGTAAGTTCACCGTATTTTTGCTTCAATTGACCTTTTGCCTTATTCCACTTTCCTTTAAATTGTTCTTCGTTCATGATATTTATTTTTTTGATTAGTTCTCTAAGTTAACATCCCTATGTAAAGGAAATCTTAAATAATTAAAGGTTAAATGGATAGCATCAGGATTTTTCCCAATACAGTTCACAATCAGGCACTAATGTTAAATTTGTCCTAACGCTAGGATTGTCAATAGTGTCCTGCTCATTCATAACTCAATAAAACGACTCCCATTTTGTCGAGTGCCACTTTCTATGTAGGACATTTGGGTTCTTTATGTCCGCGTCCAGCAACATTTAGCTTGGCTTAGAATACTTAAATCTTCCTATGTGCCTTTAACAAGATAAAACTTTGTGAAATGGCAATTTATGTAGCAGTTATAGCGGAATGGGATTGCTTATTTTTTTAATTTATCAATTGCTGCGTTGTAAAGCCAATTTTCCACAATTATTGTTGATAACTTACTACGGTCCAATGGGTAGAAACATCCTATTCCACGGGGTATTCCGTATATTTGTAAGATTGCAAAATTTGAAGTAAAACAACCTTAATTTTATGAGCGAAGAAGCAAATAAGAAGAATTATTCGGCGGATAGTATACAGGCCCTCGAGGGTATGGAACATGTGCGCATGCGGCCATCAATGTATATAGGTGATGTGGGGGTGCGTGGTTTGCACCATTTGGTGTACGAAGTAGTGGATAACTCTATCGATGAGGCAATGGGGGGGCATTGTGATACCATTAGTGTAATCATTAATGAGGATAACTCCATCACCACGAAGGATAACGGTAGGGGTATTCCTGTAGACCTGCACAAAAAAGAAGGTGTTTCTGCTTTACAGGTCGTAATGACCAAGATTGGTGCGGGAGGTAAATTTGATAAGGATTCGTATAAAGTTTCCGGTGGTCTGCACGGTGTAGGGGTTTCCTGTGTAAACGCTTTATCCGATCATTTAACCGCTACCGTATATCGTGAAGGGGTCATCTGGCAACAGGAATATGAAAGGGGTAAGGCCTTATATCCAGTAAAAAGGGTTGGAGAAACTACAGAACGGGGTACAGTGGTAACCTTTCATCCAGATGAGACCATTTTTACCCAGACCATAGAGTACAGCTATGAGACCTTGTCTAACAGAATGCGTGAGTTATCCTTTTTGAACAAAGGGGTATCGATTACCATTACCGACAAGCGCCAAAAGGATGATAAAGGGGAATACGTAACCGAGACTTTTTATTCTGACGAAGGACTAAAGGAATTTGTCAAGTTTTTGGACGGAAATCGAGAATCCCTTATCCAAAATGTAATCTCCATGGAAGGAGAAAAGAACGATATTCCGGTTGAGGTCGCAATGATTTACAACACCAGTTATACAGAGAATCTCCATTCCTACGTAAATAATATCAATACCCACGAAGGTGGAACGCATTTATCCGGATTTAGGAGGGGTCTTACTACCACTTTGAAAAAATACGCCGATGCTTCCGGGATGCTCGATAAATTGAAATTTGAGATACAGGGCGATGATTTTCGTGAGGGATTGACCGCTATCGTTTCCGTTAAGGTTCAAGAACCGCAGTTTGAGGGACAGACCAAAACGAAATTGGGGAACCGTGAGGTTTCTGCAGCGGTTAGTCAGGCCGTATCGGAAATGCTGACGGATTACTTGGAGGAGCATCCAGATGATGCCAAGATAATCGTGCAAAAGGTAATTCTTGCCGCACAGGCCAGGCATGCGGCTTCCAAGGCGCGCGAGATGGTACAGCGTAAGAATGTAATGAGCGGGGGCGGACTTCCAGGAAAGTTGTCCGATTGTTCTGAACAGGATCCCCAGAAATGTGAGATTTTCCTCGTTGAGGGTGACTCCGCAGGGGGAACCGCCAAAATGGGAAGGGACCGTAATTTTCAAGCCATCTTACCGCTTCGAGGTAAGATTTTGAATGTTGAAAAAGCAATGCAACATAAGGTCTTTGAGAACGAGGAGATTAAAAATATGTATACCGCTTTGGGGGTAACCATAGGTACCGAAGAAGATAGCAAGGCCCTAAACCTAGATAAATTAAGGTACCACAAGGTAGTCATCATGTGTGATGCCGATGTGGATGGTAGCCATATTGAAACCTTAATCCTAACCTTCTTCTTTAGGTATATGCGGGAGCTTATTGAAAGTGGTCACGTTTATATTGCGACGCCACCTTTATATATGGTGAAAAAAGGACAGAAGAAACAATACGCTTGGTCAGACAAGGAACGCGATGCCATTGCGGACAGTTATAGTGGCGGAGTAAGCATTCAGCGTTACAAGGGTCTTGGAGAGATGAATGCGGAACAACTATGGGATACAACAATGAATCCTGAGTTTAGAACCTTACGACAAATACAAATTGACAATGCAACGGAAACAGATCGTGTTTTCTCTATGTTAATGGGGGATGAAGTGCCGCCTAGAAGGGAATTTATAGAGAAGAATGCCGTTTATGCGAACATTGACACCTAGAAATCAGTACTTACACAACAAAAACCTGCGTCTAAAGCGCAGGTTTTTTAGTTTTAGGAAAAATTTAAAAAATGAAGAAATTACTTACACTTATTGTCATGGGTGGATGCTTTTCCACATTTGCTCAAGTAGATTTCAATAATATATTGGCGGCTGGCCTTGAAGATGCTGAACGTTACACTACAGATTACCTGAATCCCCTTTCAGAGTCCGTAGTTTATAATATGGGTACAGGGTGGTATAATTCTGCGGATGCAAAGCCCTTGGGTGGTTTTGAAATTTCGATAATAGGAAATATAACGGGGTTTAAGAATAAGCAAGACAAAACAGCATTTGTCCTAGACCCCAACGATTATGAAAATTTGGATTTTGTTGAAAACCCAGGCGTTGCCAGGGAAGTGTCAACAGCGCTCGGCTCTATTAGTGGTGTTGAGGTTTTTGTTGAAGAACAAGTAACAGGCATACGGGAGACCTTTGAGTTACCATCCGGCCTATCGGGAGAAGGGGTTGATTTTGTTCCTTCGGGCTATATCCAGGCCAGTGTTGGACTAATAAAGGGAATCGAAGTTAAGGCAAGGTTCCTTCCTAAGATGGAGTATGAGGATGCATCGATAGGCTTAATAGGTTTTGGTATCCAAAACGATATCACGAAGCTTTTGCCTGCGGATAAGGTTTTACCGGTGGCCATCTCTGCCGTTATAGGGTATACCAATATCTCAGGTGAATACGATTTGGCCAATGCAGATCTGATCGAAGGAGAAAATCAGCGAATAGATGCCAGTATAAATTCTTGGGTCTTTAGCGGAGTAGTTTCCACGAAACTTCCGATCATAAATTTTTATGGAGGAGTGGGTTACGTAACCGGAAAGTCCGTAACGGATGTTTTAGGAACTTATCGGGTAACCGAAGGCCCTTTTACGTCAGAAACATATACAGACCCGTTTTCCATCACTAAAAAAGTTAGTGGCGTAACAGGAACAATTGGGACAAAACTAAAGTTGGGTTTCTTTAGACTGAACGCTGAATATAATCTAGGTGAATTCAATACGGCTACTATTGGTGTTAATTTTGGCTTTAGATAAACTAAAAAATAGCTCAGGATAGGCAAATAAGCGTTAATGGTCAACCAGGAAAGCCCAACATATTTATGTTGGGCTTTCCTGGTTAAAGGCATATTCGAGATGCCTAGAACTTAATTTGAGTGAATCACAGTTTTTAAATAGCTGGTAAAATCAATACTAATAGACATCATTTATAATATGAACTAATACGATTTTTTGTTTACGTTTTAAGCCACTTGTAAAAATAAAAAAGCCTGCCCAGATTGCTCCGGACAGACCTTTTCCCATGGCCCTGTTAAAATCGTTTATTCCCTTATGGCCAACGTACTACCATCCTTGTTTTCAAGAAATGTAGCGTCTTCCATGTTTTTAATTGTAAAAACTTGTGCGGGTTTATTTTCCAGACCTCTATACTCTATAGTATAGGAGTCATCCTGTCTGGACCATTTGAAATCTGTCTTTAGGGTAACGGTAGAACCACTTATTTCATGGTATCTCCCTAGATATACATCGTTAAAAATCCATTCCTTACGAATGGTCTCTTTAGCGGAATTGGCTGTTGTAAGCACCTTGGATTGCGACCAAATCCCTATAATGGGGTCATTGTTGTGCTCTATCCGAGAACAGTTTGCGAGAAATATAATGGCACAAATAGCCACTAGGGAAAGTAACTTTTTAGTCATAAGTAGGTATTTTGGTTTGGATTTGGGATCCATTAAACTAACGCCATGTATTTCCCGATAGTATTAAAACTCGATGTACGGTACTATTTTTTCCATTTCTTCGTTGAACTGTCTTTTTTTTTAACATGCCTTGTATTTCATCGATACTTTATAAAGGCTTAAAGGACAATTAAAACAGGTACAGCAGCCACTATTTCATCAATAAATAACTATTTTTGAGATGAAAATAAGTCGAACATAAAATGGGAAGAGCCCATTTTAATTGTAATAATTTAAAAAAGAGATATACATGAAAGTTACAGTAGTTGGTGCCGGTGCAGTGGGTGCAAGTTGTGCAGAATACATTGCCATAAAGGATTTTGCCTCAGAAGTGGTCATTCTGGACATTAAGGAAGGATTTGCTGAGGGGAAAGCAATGGATTTGATGCAAACAGCTTCCTTGAACGGATTTGATACCAAGATAACAGGAAGCACCAATGATTATGGTAAAACTGCGGATAGCCATATTGCGGTCATTACTTCAGGTATTCCTAGAAAACCGGGCATGACCAGGGAAGAATTGATTGGAATCAACGCGGGTATCGTGAAAACTGTATCAAGTAGTTTAATAAAACATTCTCCTAACGTTATTATTATTGTAGTAAGTAATCCTATGGATACCATGACCTATTTGGTGCATAAAACTACCGGCCTGCCAAAGAATAGGATTATAGGTATGGGTGGTGCTTTGGACAGTGCCCGTTTTAAATATAGGTTGGCGGAAGCATTGGAAGCTCCTATTTCCGATGTGGATGGAATGGTCATAGGCGGGCATAGCGATACCGGTATGGTTCCATTAACGTCCCATGCCACCAGAAATAGCATTCGGGTTTCAGAATTTTTATCGGACGCGCGATTACAGCAGGTTGCCGAGGATACAAAGGTAGGGGGAGCTACTTTGACCAAGCTTTTGGGAACAAGCGCTTGGTACGCTCCAGGTGCCGCAGTATCTGCATTGGTGCAGGCCATTGCATGTGATCAAAAGAAAATGTTCCCCTGCTCCGTACTTTTGGAGGGCGAGTATGGTTTAAATGATATTTGTATTGGCGTTCCTGTTATTTTGGGTAAAGATGGAATTGAACAAATTATAGCTATTCCATTAAGTGATGCCGAGAAAAACAAAATGAAAGAAAGCGCGGAAGGTGTTTCCAAAACCAACGGACTACTTGAGTTTTAAATTCAGTATCAAGACATTATAGCGTATAAGGCCATTCTATTTCCAGTCCCTTGGAAGCAGGATGGCTTCGTTTTTACAATTACTTCTAAATATATTGTCAAATCTTAGGGTAAATCATATATTTGCACGCTGTTATAAAAAGCGTTCATAAAATTCTCATAACCAATGCAAAATAAAGGACTTATAAAGCTTTTCGCTTTATTATTCGGTTTAGTAAGTATCTACCAGCTATCCTATACTTTCATTACAAGCAAAGTAGAAAAAGAAGCCACCGTCTTTGCAGCAAGCCGTGTTCCGGAAGCTGAAGACAATTATGTGGCAAAAAGGGAAGTTGTAGCCGCCAGCTACTTGGATTCCATTGGCAACAACACCATACTTGGGTATACCACTTATAGCGAAGCCAAAAAGAAAGAGCTTAACAAAGGTCTGGACTTAAAGGGGGGTATCAACGTAACCCTACAGATTTCCGTTAAGGATATCCTTAAAGGTTTGGCCAACAACACCAAAAATCCTGTTTTTAATAAGGCTTTGGCCGATGCCGATGCTGCAAGTAAAAATAGCGATGCGACGTATATAGAGCTCTTTTTTGAGGCTTTTGATGAAATAAAAGGGGATACAAAATTGGCTTCCCCAGATATTTTTGCGAATAAAGGCCTTAGCGATGAGGTTAACTTTCAAATGTCCGATGAGGAGGTAAAGCCTGTCATCAGAAGGAAAATAGACGAATCTATCGTATCCGCATTTGAGGTTTTGCGCGAGCGTATCGATGGTTTTGGAGTTACCCAACCCAATATTCAGCGCGAAGGCAATTCTGGCCGTATTTTGGTAGAATTACCAGGGCAAGGGACATTGCGCGTGCTCAAGACCTATTGTCCAGCACCGCCCAATTGGAGTTTTGGGAAACCTATAAGCAGAGTAACACGAGCTTTAGTACCTTTCTGATTCAAGCGAACGAAAAGCTGAAAGAAATTGTAGAGGTAGACGAATCACCGGAACCTGCGAAGGCAGAATCTGAATTGGATTCATTGTTATCTGATGTTTCCGCGGATTCTTTGGACTTAGCTACAGAGCGCAACCCGTTATACGAATTATTGATTCCTGCAAACCCAGGAAGCAATGCAATGTTCAGGGCAGCTATTCAGGATACGGCCAAAATAGGGTCTTATTTGAGAATGCCCGAAATAAGAAGGTTATTGCCCGCAGACATTCAATTCACCAAATTTGTTTGGGAAAGGCCTTCCTCGGAAGATACCGAGGTTATTGATCTTTATGCCTTAAAATCCAATCGGGAAGGAACACCAAGGATCAGTGGGGATGTAGTGAGCGATGCACGTGCAGATTTTGACCAGTTCAGTAAACCTGCTGTATCCATGACCATGAATACCAAGGGGGCAAAGGAGTGGGAGAAATTAACGGGTGATGCCTACACGAATCAAACTGGTATTGCTATCGTTTTGGATAATAAGGTATATACGGCGCCAGGGGTATCTTCCGGCCCAATATCTGGAGGTCGTTCAGAAATCACCGGTAACTTTACGGTAAACGAAACAAAGGATATCTCTAACGTATTGCGTGCAGGTAAGCTTCCAGCTTCTGCAGAGATTATTCAATCGGAGATTGTTGGTCCGTCGTTAGGACAAGAAGCGATAGACAGTGGTTTTATGTCCTTCTTGATCGCTATGGCCATTGTTCTGTTGTGGATGATCGGTTATTATGGCAAAGCGGGTGCATTTGCAGATATTGCTTTGTTGTTGAACATCTTATTGATTTTTGGGGTGTTAACCAGTTTAAATGCAGTGTTGACCTTGCCCGGTATTGCCGGTATCGTTCTAACGATAGGTATGTCCGTAGATGCGAACGTGCTTATTTTTGAGCGTATCAAAGAGGAATTGGCAAAAGGCAAGGGAAAGAGCCAGGCTGTGGCAGACGGTTATGGAAATGCCTTGTCCTCTATATTGGATGCGAACATTACTACCGGTCTTACGGCAATCATACTATTTATTTTTGGATCTGGTCCAATTAAAGGTTTTGCGACTACACTATTAATTGGTATCATTACTTCACTATTTACGGCCATATTCATTACCCGTTTATTTGTGGACTGGTATGTTGGCGGAAAGGGAAGAAGTTTGGATTTCTCGACTTCATTGACCAAAAACTTCTTTAAGAATGTCAATATCGATTTCTTGATCAAGAGAAAGATTGCATATATCATATCTGGGATATTGGTTGCAATAGGCTTGTTTTCCTTGTTCTTTGGACCAGGATTACAACAGGGAGTCGATTTCGTAGGTGGACGTTCCTATACGGTCCGTTTTGAACAACCTGTTAATGCGTCAGAAATAGCATCTGAATTGAATACTGTTTTTGGAAGCGGTACCAATGTGAAAATATACGGTGAATCCAATCAGGTAAAAATTACTACGCCCTATAAGGTGGATGTTGAAGGAATTGAGGTAGATGTAGAAATCCAGGATAAACTATTTACAAGCCTTCAGAAATACTTACCCGATGGTATCAGCAAAGACGCGTTTACGCTTGGCGGCGCTAGTGATGAGGCAATAGGGATTTTACAATCTGTTAAGGTGGGTCCAACAATTGCAGATGATATAAAAAATAACGCCTTCTTGGCCATTTTAGGTTCTTTGGCGGTGGTTTTCCTTTATATCCTCCTCCGTTTCAGAAGATGGCAATTCTCATTGGGTGCGGTAGTCGCCGTATTTCATGATGTACTGATCGTTTTGGGTGTATTCTCTATTTTTGGAAAATTGATGCCTTTTAACATGGAAATAGATCAAGCCTTCATAGCTGCAATACTAACCGTTATTGGGTACTCCTTGAACGATACCGTGGTTGTTTTTGACCGTATACGTGAGACCCTTGCAGAACGTGGTTGGAAAGGTGGTGCGAATGTAAATCTTGCTATCAACAGTACTTTAAGTAGAACCTTAAATACTTCGCTAACAACGTTGGTTGTTTTATTGGCCATCTTTATATTTGGGGGTGAGTCTTTAAGAGGATTTATGTTTGCCATGATCGTAGGTGTTATCGTGGGTACCTACTCATCGGTTTTCATCGCCACCCCAGTAATGTACGATGCGCTAAGTAAAAAGATTACTTCTGGGGAAATAAAGTAAGCCTAACTAACTCAAAACTGAAATCGCTATTCTTTACAGGGTAGCGATTTTTTTATGGCTTAGAGGAAACACCTATAGACCCAAGCTTTGTTTTCTTCAAAGTATAAACCATGTGAGGCCGTAGACCGGGTTCTTTTCTGTGCGAGACGAATAGAACGGCCGTATTCGTTTCCTTGGCAATTTTGTTCACTAAGCTTACCAATAATGCTGCGGAAGCATCATCCATATCGGCTGTTGGTTCATCGAGTATGAGTAGGGGAGGATGTTTTACCATGGCCCGGGCGGTCATGACCAAACGTTGCTTCCCCATTGAGAGCGTGTTGAAATAAACGTCTTTGCTCTCGTAGAGATCAAGTAGTATGAGCCATTGCCTGCTATGGCGTTTTTGACTTTCGGTAGGTAGGGTGTAAAGACCAACAGAATCCGTAAGTCCAGATATTAACATATGTTCAACGGTATGCCTTCCTTTGAACTTTAGGGTCATGGCCGGGGAATAATATCCAATTTTTTCCTTGATATCCCAAACACTTTCGCCACTTCCTTTTTTTACCCCGAACAAGTAAATTTCTTGGTTGAACGCCTTAGGATTATCCCCCGTAATCATAGAAAGTAATGTTGTTTTTCCACTACCGTTGGCTCCCGTCAATTGCCAAAAGTCTCCCTTATTAATAGTCCAATCAATTTCATTAACGATAGGTTTTACCCCATATGAAACGGACACTTTTTTAAATTTAACAAGCGGATTATCTGGACTGGGGAGTTTCTTTAGTGGCGGTGGAATCCGCAGGGTACTAAAGTGCGTAGCACTTTTGGATTCTGCCGTATTAAACCCTTTAACTTCCTTAAGCTCTTGTCCTTCCAAGAGGGCATGATTTGTTATAAACGGCAATGCATCCATCTTGCGACTCGCCAATTGTATAAATCCAATTTTGTCTAAATGTGCCCTTAAAATTAATTTCAGTTCTTCTTGAAAGTCGGCATCCAGATTGTCAAAAAGATTATCTAAAATTAGATAGTCAGGATTTGTTCCCAAAAGGTAGCCTAACAATGCCTTTTTCTGTTCTCCGCTAGATAGGATTTCCAAAGATTGTGATGTAGGACTTATAAGCCTATGGTCGTGCCTGTCCTCTTCCAATATCAGTTTTTCCAAGGCGATTTGTGAAAATAGTCCGCCAGATTTATCCGAGTAAACCTGTAATTCCTTTGGTACATTTCCCTTTAAAAACTCAGTTATAAAATGCTTTTTAGCAGAATTATTGTTGATATGTATGACCCAATGATTCATTTGGTGACCCTAAAAATATAGACGGGATTAGTACGGTAGGTAGTTGCAAAATCTATATGCATACCGTTTTTAATCGCGGTTTTTTGTGAAGGAATATTATCCACTTGAATTATGGATATTAAACTTTTGGCCCAGTTTCTACCAAAGGCCACCGATTTGCATTTCTCTGCAGCTTCAAAAGCGTAGCCTTGGCGCCAATAGCTTGGTAGTATCGAGTATCCTATTTCAAATTCTTGCTGATCGGCTACCGTCTGTAGCAAAATACCTGCGAGGCCAATGAGCGTGTTACGCTCTTTTGAAATAAGGGCGTTCATACCTCCCGATTCTTCTTCATAACGCTCAAAAATTCTGGAAAACTGCTCTGAGCAGGCGTTTTTTGGGTCTTTAGGTAATCCTTTCCAGTATTGGCTACTGCGGGGGTCTTCATGAAAAGGGAGCCACATATCAAAATCTGTTGGCAGGACTTTTCTAAAGATAAGACGTTCAGTTTCTTCGTTGTCCAATAAATAGTTGGGCATCTTTTGTTTTAATATCGAATGGCGAACCTATTTTATTTATTTCGGGTATAGCTAATACTGTCTCCTACGGTTACTCCCTGCCGTTCTGCATAGCCGGCATTGACTTCCAAAACATATTGTACAGGAACCTCTGAGGAAAGGCTGCCCTCGTTCAAAGGTGCTGCATTTTCCTGCACACTGGCTATCTTAAAATCTTCGTCGATGTAAAGAATGTCTAAAGGGAATTCTGTATTCTTCATGTAGAAGGAATGTACGGCTTCGTCTGGAAATACAAATAGCATTCCTTGATTTTGCTCCATGCCCTTTCTGTACATTAATCCGGTCTGTGTTTCGTAATCGGTTTCCGCAATTTCGATATCCAGTTTCGTTAGGAGCGTATCTGTGGAATTTTTAAAAATGCTTAGTTCCCCTTCCTTAGTGAAATCGATATTTTGGGTTGCGATGGTCTTTTTAGCTTCCTCCTTACAAGAAGTTACCATAAGTACCGCTATTGGTAAAATGAGTACCCAACTAGTTTTGAGGATTTTAAACATTTAAGCTTGTTTATTAGGTTTGAACATTAAAAACAGCCCAATTAGAATAAAAGGTATGCTAAGCCATTGCCCGGTTGAAAGTAAGCCCAAGGATTCTTCGAAACCACCTTGACTTTTCTTTACAAATTCTACAAAGAAGCGTACCGTCCATAGTAAAACTAAAAATAGTCCAAAAAGGTAGCCCGATTTATTCTTTTTGTCGGTTTTCCAGTAGAGGTAATATAGTAAAATGAATATAAAAATATAACAGACGCCTTCATACAGTTGTGCAGGATGGCGGTAAGGAATTTCAGCTAAATACTGAGAGAACTGTGGATTGTTCTCTATTGCATCATAGGCCGCGTTCAATGTTTTTTCTTGTGTTACACCCAAGGCTTTTGACGGATGTAGGTCATCAGAATCCCTGATGAATTTGGTGGCGAAAATAAAATTTTCATTTACGACCTTTCCATTAATTTCCGAGTTGAAAAAATTACCGAGTCGAACACAGAAAGCACCGATGGCAAAAGGAATGGTCATTCTATCGAAAACCCAGAGTAAATTGAATCCCTCGTGCTTGCGCGTGTATAAATAGGTGGAGATGATGATTCCTATGATGGCCCCATGACTGGCCAAACCGGTGAACCCGGTAAACTCATAACCATCTATCAATCCAAAAATAAGGCTCCCGGTATCGCTTTCACGAATGGGCAATAATATTTCCAGCAAGTGGTCAGAATAATAGGCCCAATCATAAAAGAAAACATGACCCAATCTGGCACCGAGCATGGTTCCCAGAACGGTATAAATAAAGAGGGAATCCAACTGTTCAACCGATTTCTTTTCGTTGGTAAATATCCGTTTCATTAGAAACCAGCCTAAAGCAAAAGCGGTTATCCAAAGCAAGTTGTAGTATTTGATCTGTATAAAACCTATGTTGAATAAGGTTTCGTTGGGATTCCAGGTAATTCCTAAGAAATGCATGTGTTATTTTTAGATGGGCTAAGATAATAAAATTGAGAGCCTCCTGCCCGCCATTCTTAAAATCAATCCAATTTTTTGACTAATACTCCGATTACTAAATAATTTTGCGATTTTGAGTTTGGTGTTTCCCCATAGCTAAAAATAAGGCCTGGAAGCGATGCCTTTTGATGAGTAACTGTTATGGGACCGGGTCATAGCCCTTGCCTCCCCACGGGTTACAACTGAAAATTCGTTTGGTTGCCATCCAGCCGCCTTTAAATAGGCCATGTTTTTTTAGCGCTTCCAAGGTATATTGAGAGCAAGTAGGTGAGTAGCGGCACGTTGCCGGCGTGTAGGGAGATATGGCCAGTTGGTAGAAGCGGACCAATAGTACGAACGGGGCAATCACAATTTTTTTTAAAGAGGTTTTCAATTGAAAAAATTTGTAGGGCAAAGCTAGTACAATTGCACTAATGGGATAGAATGAAATGTACGTGTCTAAAAATATAAATTTGAAGGACCACCCTTTAGGCAAACGAGCCTGTTCAAATCTAAAATTCTAAACTAAAGACTGTAGGTAGTTCCTTCTTTCCCGTCCTTAAGCTGTATCCCCAAGTCAGATAATTGATCCCGTATTTTATCCGAAGTGGCAAAGTCCTTATTTTCCCGTGCTTCTTTCCGAAGTTGAATCAATAATTCTACTACGCCACCTAATTTCTCCGTATCTGCATCCGAGCTACTTTTGTTTTCTAGGCCCAATACTTCAAAAACAAAACTGTGCAAGGTATTTTTAAGTTCCAACCGGTCTTCTTGAGTAATACACTCGGTACCCTCTTTTATTAGATTAATGTGCTTGACCGCATCGAATAACTTGGCGATTAAGGTTGGCGTGTTAAAATCATCGTTCATGGCATCATAGCAGGATGCTTTCCAGGCCGCTACCTTGAAGTCGGTCGAATTCCCCGTTGGTAAAGATTTTAAGGCGTTAAGTGCCTCCATCAATTTATTAAATCCCTTTTCGGAAGCTAAAAGGGCATCATTGCTAATATCCAAAATGCTGGTATAATGGGCCTGCATCATAAAAAACCGTACCATGGAAGGTGAGAACGGCTTGCTGAGGATATCATTCTCCCCAGAAAAAATCTCTCCCGGTAAAATGCTATTTCCTGTAGATTTGGCCATTTTTTTGCCATTGAGCGTCAACATATTGGCATGTAACCAATAATTTACAGGGGATTTACCGTAACTGGCTTCGGCCTGTGCAATTTCGCATTCGTGGTGCGGAAATTTTAAATCCATGCCGCCGCCGTGAATATCAAATGTTTCCCCCAGGTATTTGGTGCTCATGGCGGTACATTCCAAATGCCATCCAGGGAAACCATCGCCCCAAGGGGAAGGCCAGCGCATGATATGTTGTGGCTCCGCTTTTTTCCATAACGCAAAATCCTGTGGATTATGCTTATCGTCCTGTGCGGCAAGGTCTCGTGTATTGGCAATCATATCCTCCAATTTGCGACCGCTTAGTTTACCATATTCGTACGCTTGGTTGAATTTTGCTACATCAAAATAGACAGACCCATTGGTTTCATAAGCATATCCCTTGGTAAGGATGTCCTTGATAATTTCAATCTGCTCAATGATATGACCTGTTGCCGTAGGTTCTATGCTTGGAGGTAAAAAATTAAATTTTTCCAAGATATTGTGGAAATCTATGGTATAGCGCTGTACTACTTCCATAGGTTCCAATTTTTCCAGTCGTGCCTTTTTGGCAATTTTATCCTCGCCATCCTCCGCATCATCGACCAGATGTCCTGCGTCCGTAATATTCCGCACATAGCGAACTTTGTAGCCTAGGTGCCTAAAATACCGGAAAATCATATCAAAGGACATGAAGGTTCTACAATTACCCAAATGTACATTACTGTAAACGGTGGGTCCGCAGACATACATGCCAATGTGCCCCTCGTTTATGGGTTTGAAGACTTCCTTTTTTCCCGTTAGGGAGTTATATACCTTGATTTCCTGATTTTCGAACAATTGCATGGAGTTCTAAGCGATTAAAAGTGCGTATCCAAATTGAGGTAGTCCAAGAACTCGCGTCGAACCGATTCTTCCTTAAACTTACCGCCATATTCAGCGGTAACGGTGCTACTATCGATATCCCTGATGCCTCTAGAGTTTACGCAAAGGTGCTTTGCGTCAATCACGCAGGCAACATCTTCCGTTCCCAATACTTCCTGCAGTTCACGCACGATTTGAATATTCAATCGTTCCTGAACTTGAGGTCTTTTGGCATAATAGTCTACGATACGGTTCATTTTGGAAAGGCCAACAACGGTTCCGTTGGATATATAAGCAACGTGTGCCCTACCAACAATAGGTAACAAATGATGTTCACAAGTGGAGTATAAGGTGATGTTCTTTTCCACCAACATTTCCCCATACTTGTATTTATTATCAAAGGTAGACGACTTAGGTCGCCTATCGGGCCGCAGTCCGCCGAACAGCTCATTTACGTACATTTTGGCAACCCTATTAGGAGTGCCTTTTAAGCTATCATCTTCTAAATCCAGACCAAGGGTAAGCATAATATCACGAACATTCTCCCGTATACGCTCAATTTTAGTGGCATCATCCAATACAAAGGCATCCTTACGTAAGGGAGTATCCTCAGACGTAGAAATATGATCGCTGCCCATCTCCTCGAATTGATTTTTCAATGTATCCTCAATTTTCATTTCAACTAACTTTTTCAGGCTTCAAAGATATACAATATGTGCCACTTTATAGTCCTTAGGCGCCATTACACAACATAAATTAGTCTTAAGACTATGGTCTGGCTAATTTTAATAATTAAATTCTACAGACTAGCATGGTAAGGTGTGGCTTAGCCCTTCTTTTTTTTATTTTGCTATGTAGCCGCCTTGGGTATTCCCAAGTTGCGGTAGATTGTGTGAATGCCGTGCCTATCTGCAACAATACTCCCATAAACGGTGGAACTAATGGCTATGGTGTCGACGATTTTAACGGGGCCACCGTGTCTGGCTGTATAGCACAAGCAACGGGAACCATTGAAACCAATTCTGCCTGGTATCGATTTAAGGCCGCTGAAAATGGTCAACTCGGTTTCAACATCGGGTTTAATGCTAGTGAGGACTGGGATTTTGCCTTGTATAAATCCAACGACTGTTCAAGTTTGGGCGAACCCATACGTTGTAATTACTTTGATAATTCTGATGGCAGTAATTTCATAGGTATTGGCGAAGACCCCTCTGGTGCGGAGAATATCCAGTACGATGCTTGGTTGGAAGTGGCAGCCAATGAGGAATACTATTTATTAATAAACAATTTCAGTACAACGAATTCTGGCTTTTCAATTCAATTTTCGGGTTCCATTTTCGAGGAATTCCCAAATACAGCGCTGGATTGTTCCATAATCGATAATTTGTTGGGCCCTCCCGTAATCGCCTGTGAAACCGACATTGTGGTATTGGATGCCGCTACGCCAGGTGCATTAGGGTATGAGTGGTATCTGGATACGGGTTCTGGCTTTCAGCGCATCTTTGGGGAAAGTGGATTGCAATTAAATGTAAGCATCTCCGCTATGTATCGGGTACTGGTACTCATGCCAGATGGGACTACTATCATAAGTGGGACCCAAGTAGCCTTTGCCCCATCACCGGTGACCTATTCGCTAACAGATATAACGACTTGCCTGGACGAAACCTTGATCGATTTAGCGCAAAAGGATGTTGAGGCCTTAGGGGGTCAAAATGAAATTCAATTCCGTGTAACCTACCATGCTACGCAACAAGCAGCAATGGCGGGCAACAATGCTCTACCTCGGTTTTTTGAGCCATCTGTGGCGTCCCAAACTATTTATGTGCGTACAACCTCCATTGAAAACGGTGCCTGTTTTGACGCAACGCAATCCTTTCTGGTTGAGGGCATTGGAATGCCTATATTGGACTTTGAGACCGAGGTATATCTTTGTGGCAATGCTACAAGTGCCACCATTGGGGAATTGGGTCCAAACCCGAATTATACGTATCAGTGGGATTCTGGAGAAACTACTTCCCAAATTATAGTAAGCAATCCGGGGACGTATACCTTGTCTGCAAGCCATTCGCTAGGAGGGGTTGAATGTAGTTCTCTACGTACCGTTACCGTAGTGCTTTCAAGCCCACCCGTAATAACCAACGTTGCTATTGAATACGAGGAAGACGCTAGTAATACCGTAACCGTAATTATGCAGGAATCGGGGGATTTTGAGTATAGGATTGACGATGGGTTGCCGCAAAGTACGCCTATTTTCCCAGCTATATTTCCAGGGGAACATACCGTAACGGTTACTGATTTAAACGATTGCGGTACAGATGCCGCAGAAATAGTTATTGTAGGCTTCCCTAAATTCTTTACCCCTAACTCTGACGGTGTTAATGATACATGGCGGGTGGAAGGTATTTCGGTTCTGGAAAATCCTGTAATAACAATTTATGATCGCTACGGTAAATTGCTTTACCAACTAAATGAAAGTTCCAATGGTTGGGATGGTACACACAATGGATCAGTACTTCCAGAAAGCGATTATTGGTTTAAACTATCCTATACCAATTCGCAAGGGCAGTCCACTATTGCGTCCTACATCAATAATCACTTTTCGTTGAAGCGATAGCTTTTTTATAGTCGTTAGGGATGCATTTTATCGATTAAATGCCATAAAATCCGATAAAAGATACTAAAGTAGGGCATGTGAAGTTATTATATACGTTACGTATACTAATAGCCTTTCTTTCTATGAGAACACTTCTTTGTTCTATTTGTTTTTTCTCCTTTTTTATATGGAGCGCTAGTGCTCAAAATTCTGCAGATTGCAGAACTGCGATACCTGTCTGTGCCGATCAGCCTATTATGGGACTTGCAGGTGGGAGTGGCGATATTGATGATTTTGATCCAGAGGTAATAAGGGAGACCGGTTGTTTGGAAAAAGGTAGTCTTATTTCCGCCAATATAGAATCCAATACCTCTTGGTTCGTTTTTAGGGCGGGCACAGGAGGGCAAGTCGGTTTTGACATTGAGGCGCTACCCTCAACGGGTTCAACGCCTACGGCCGAATGGGATTTTGCCGTATATGGGCCCGATGTTGATTGTGGGGATATTAGCAGTGGTACAGCGCAACCTATACGTTGTAATTATGAGGTAAACGATACAAATTTTACCGGGTTGGGGGTAAACCCTGAAAACGGACAGGAAGGTGCACCGCCATTAACGGGAAGTCAAAATACCTATGATGCTTATTTAGATGTGTTGCCGGGGGAAATTTACTATATCCTGATAAACAATTTTGCCGATAACTTTACGGGTGACCCAGAACCCTTTATGCTCACTTTTACAGGGAGTTCTGTACGTGATGACCAGAATACGGCTTTGGATTGCACCCTTAGGGATGAATTTTTAGGCTTGGATATCATAGCCTGCGAGGGGGACCCAGACATTACGCTGAGCGCACTAAATTCTCCTGCCGGTCCAGACATTGCCAATGTGGAATGGACAGTAGATTACGAAGATGATGGTGTGGTCGATGATACTCTTACAGGTTCTGGTGATTTTGGAGCTGAATTGGTAGTGGTGAGCCCAAATTCCGGTCGCTATTTCGCCACGATTACGACAATATCGGGTACACCGCCCACGGTAGCGGACGACGGAGGTATTTTAATAACATTCTACGGAACCCCAATCTTGGATCGTGTAGATATATTGGATACAAACCTGTCTATTGATCCAGATCGCAACGATGTGGAGATTATTGTGGATGGAAACGGTGATTACGAGTACGCCATTAACGGAGGGGAGTTTCAAGATGAGCCAATTTTCCGTAATGTTCCTCCAGGTATAAACACGGTAATCATAAACGACAAAAATGGATGTGGTACTACGGAGCCGCTAGAATTTTTGGTGGTAGGTTATCCAAAATTCTTTACACCAAATGGCGATGGCGTAAATGACAATTGGAACATTAGGGGGATTGAAACACTCACCAATCCTGTAGTCTTCGTTTTTGACCGCTATGGCAAACTTTTAAAACAGTTGACCGCAACGGGTGGTTGGGATGGTACATTTAATGGAAGGCAAATGCCCTCTACGGATTATTGGTTCCGTTTCGAGTATGCTGAAGACGATACGGGGCTCTTGGTTGCCAAAACCAGAAAAACCCACTTCTCCTTAAAAAGATAAAAAATACGCTTAAAAATCAGATTTCCCAGATGGAAACAAGGGAAGTAAACTGCATTCTTACCGCAAAGGTTTTAACGCAAACTACTTCCCTACTTTTCTGAGACCGTTTTCTTTAAAACTATACGGCCGTTTTTATAATCGGCCACTTAAATTATAACTCCTAAAAATTTAAGGTATAACTCAAGGTCGCATTGGTATTGATTCTATTGATTTGGATAGGGGTTGTAATTCCGGTGTCAAAAAACCGTTCGTTGACATCCTGTTCAGAACGGCTTAAGGCGAAATCTAATCTACTACCGCCAAAATTATATCCTATTCCACCAGAAATAGCGTTTAAGTCGCCTATGGTATTTCCGTTTGCATACGGACTCTGTTCATAGCGATATCCTGCCCTGAGGCTAATTTGGTTAATTCTATATTCACCACCTAATCTATAAGTAGACACGGCTCCTAAATCATTTGAAATCTGATTATTTACGGTTTGAAAACTTGGGTCATTGGATGGCCGAAGTTCGGTATTGGATAAATCTTGGTAGCCGTAATCAAAACTTAGCAAGCCATTCTTGGCAAAAACCATAGCCACGCTTCCCGTAAGTTTGCTTGGGGTTTTGACTCTGTAGGTCTCAAATAGATTTACGATATTGAAATCTATGAAGTTAATATCTTCATCGGCCAGATCTGAATTGATGCGTTGTGAAAAATCATCATTCAATCTGTACCAAGTAGGGGACTGGTAACTACCTCCAACCCTTATAAAGTCATTTAATTTTGCGATTGCACCTAGGTTAAATGAAAAACCACTTCCCTCCGTACGTAAGAAACTATCGAAGGTTGTGTTTTGTATTTCCGAAGTTGGGTCGTAGCCACTTTCGGTAAATTGATCATATTTTGTGTAAAGGACATTATGAAAGTTTAAAGAAGCCCCCACATAGAAATCTTCTTTGTATTGAGAAGCCATATTCACGGTAAACTTGCTATTGTAACCGGAAGTCCTTCGTAAAAAATCTTGGTTTACGGAACTGTAGGTAGTATTACTTATATAGTCTGTATTGTCATCGGCGTCAACGGCAGGGTCTAAAATACCGCCATAATAACCTAGAAAAGCTTGTTGTTCCCTAAATCCTTGGTTGGCACCAATATCTAGATACGCCTCTTCAATGAATTCACCTTCCTGAACTAAAATAGAACCAAAGGGAATCCCCTGTGCATTGTTTAAAAAGTAATTATCGATGCCTTGATTGCTATTTCCCGTTGCAACGTACTCATTATCAAAATTGTTTACGATGTCATAGTTGAATGCAAGGGTAAATTTTTGCCAGTCAGAATTGGAATCCGTATTACGGAAAACAAAAGCACCTCCAATCTGGTTTAAATCCAAATTGTCCGTGTTGATACTCGTACGGCTACCAAAATAATTGGCGTCATTACTTGTGTCATAGGATGTACCGGAAATGGTTAACAAGCTGTTATTGAACACAGCAGATCCGGCAGGATTTATATTTAAGGAGGACAAATCGCCGCCTAAGGCTCCAAAGGCACCTCCCATTGATTGAAAACGGGCTGTTCCTTGTAGGTTTTCGCTGCTGTATCGCAATGCCTCGTTTATGTTCTGTGCACTGGCAAGAGCGCAAAAAGTTAGTAGTATGAAAGTGAAATAGGTTTTCATAGCAATAATTTAAGTTATAAAATAGATTTGATTAGTTTCTTCTTCCGCTGCTCCTCCCTGAGGACGAACCGGAAGACCTTGAAGACCCTCCACTGGAACTTCTCACGGACCCAGAACTTCCAGAACTTCTACTACCGCCAGAACTTCGGTAGCCACTGCTTCCAGAACTTCTAGACGAGCCTCCGGAGCTTCTATAAGATCTACTGCCAGAACTTCTGCTTGAAGAATAGCTGCTGCCGCTTCGCCCAGAACTGTAACCACTATTGCTCGACCTGCGATACGTGGAGGTTCTAGGCATCACTGCCCTAGAACTAGATCTTGCCGTACTGGAGTTATTTCCACTTGAATACCTACCGTATGAATTGGAACTACGGGAATAGTTGCTGTATCTTGGTGTGGCCCTAGTACTTCTACTGGTTCTATAGTCCCTATTTTGGTCTACACCAACACTTCTCCTGGTTGTGGAGCTGTTCCTGGAATAGTTCCTTGAACTTCTCGCATTGGATGAGTTTCTTAATGATGCCGTACGTGAATCTGTACTTCTATACCTTGGGGAATTCCCTCTCGTGTTTACGTTAGACCTACCTCTTAATGCATTGGTATTTGAGTTGGTTGCATAATTTCCACGTCTAGAATTATTTACGGCATACCTATTTGCATACCTGTTATTTCGACCAAAACCTCCATAGCCAAAGTTGTTAACGCCATAAGCGCCACCCCAGCCCCAATTATTCCAGCCGAAGCCAAGACCACCGCCCCAGCCCCAATTGTTCCAACCCCAGCCGAAGCCACCGCCCCAGCCGCCATAAGCCCAATTGTTCCAACGATTAAACCTCCAAGGATTGTTCCAGCCCCATCCGCCATAATAACCGCCCCAGCCAAAGCCACCGTTCCATAACCAAGGGTCGTTCCAGCCAAAGCCACCGCCCCAGCCCCAATTGTTCCATCCATTGTCATAGATGTTGACACTAACATTGGTCGCGTTATCTCCCCAACCACCATAACCTTGGTAGTCGTTGCGATTATCATAATAATCGGTTAATTGACCTTGTGGAATACGTTCGGCATCCGCATTGCTTGAATAGGAGTCTACATCGGTAAAAATCTCACTATCCAATATTTCGTCATATTGATTGGCTTTTTGACCAAAATAATCTGAGTAGGTATCGGATTCTTCATTCCTTGGGGTTACTGTACGTTGTTGCTCCGGTCTTCTCTCAACCATTCTAGGAGCATCATCCGCATAAATGCCATCATTGTCATAATAGGAGGCCTGTTGGTAAGAACCACAGGAGATGCTGATAATGGCTATTGTGAACAACATGGATATGTTGCGTATTTTGTTGTGGGGTAGTGAATATATCATCGGATCAAAATTATATTGTTGAACATTTTAAAAATAACTAGTTTTACCCTATTATTTTCTTATAATATTCACAAAATTTGTGCCAAACTCCAGATAATGAGTAAAAGTTTAACGAAGAGAAGCGAGGATTATTCCAAATGGTATAATGAACTAGTGGTAAAGGCCGACTTGGCCGAGAACTCTGGTGTAAGGGGTTGCATGGTAATAAAACCCTATGGGTTTGGAATATGGGAAAAGATGCAGGGCGCCTTGGATAGAATGTTTAAGGAAACCGGGCATGAGAATGCTTATTTTCCATTGTTCATACCAAAATCCTACTTAAGTAAAGAAGCTAGTCATGTAGAAGGATTTGCCAAGGAATGTGCCGTTGTAACCCATTATCGCCTGAAGAATGCGGAGGACGGTAGCGGTATCATTGTTGATCCCGATGCTAAATTGGAGGAGGAGCTGATTGTTAGGCCAACTTCGGAAACCATTATTTGGGATACCTATAGAAGATGGATACAATCGTATAGGGATTTACCCCTTTTAATCAATCAATGGGCAAATGTGGTTCGCTGGGAAATGCGTACCAGACTGTTCTTAAGGACATCGGAATTTTTGTGGCAGGAGGGCCATACAGCCCATGCTACGGAAAAGGAAGCAATAGCCGAAGCGGAACAAATGATGAATGTCTATGCTGATTTTGCCGAGAATTATATGGCGGTTCCGGTAATTAAGGGTACCAAAACGGAGAGTGAGCGTTTTGCAGGTGCTATTGAGACCTATTGTATTGAAGCGCTTATGCAGGATGGCAAGGCCTTACAGGCAGGTACCTCTCACTTTTTGGGACAAAATTTCGCCAAGGCCTTTGATGTAAAATTTGCGACCAAAGAAGGTGATAAGGAGTTTGTGTGGGCAACCTCATGGGGCGTTTCCACGAGATTGATGGGTGCATTGGTTATGACCCATAGTGATGACAACGGCCTTGTGATTCCACCCAAATTGGCACCTATACAAGTAGTTATAGTTCCTATTTATAAAGGAATGGAACAATTGGATGAAATTTCTGAAAGTGTGATGCCTTTGGTTAAAGAGTTGCGGGCCAAAGGAATTTCAGTAAAATATGACGATAGGGATACCCATAAACCAGGTTTTAAATTTAACGAGTACGAACTTAGGGGGGTACCGGTGCGATTGGCAATTGGACCAAGGGATTTGAAAAATGGAACTTATGAGGTTGCACGAAGGGATACATTGCAAAAAGAAACCGTCGAAGCGACCGAAGTGGTCGCCAAAATAGTTTCCCTGATGGAAGATATTCAAATGAATATGTATCAAAAAGCCTTGGATTTTAGGGCCGAACATATTACCGAAGTCAATTCCTATGCCGAGTTTAAAAAGGTATTGGAAGAAAAAGGAGGGTTTATATCTGCACACTGGGATGGTACCAAGGAAACGGAAGAGCGGGTAAAGGAGGATACAAAAGCCACAATTCGCTGTATTCCCATAGATGCCAAGGATGAGGCGGGAGTATGTATTGTAACCGGTAAACCGTCGAATAAAAGGGTATTATTTGCCAAGGCTTATTAAAAGATTTTAAAAAATAATATTCAGGTGTTGCGATAGTAAAAAATAATTGTATTTTTGCATCCGCAATTGCGCAAAGTATGGTCCGTTCGTCTAGGGGTTAGGACGCCAGGTTTTCATCCTGGTAACAGGGGTTCGATTCCCCTACGGACTACAACATATTTGGATAGGTATCCAAATAGGCTTAACGGCCCGTTCGTCTAGGGGTTAGGACGCCAGGTTTTCATCCTGGTAACAGGGGTTCGATTCCCCTACGGGCTACAAAAATTGAATGGATGTAAATCCTAAAAAATAGTATAACAAATTATAAAATGGCAAATCACAAGTCGGCATTAAAAAGAATCAGAAGAAACGAAGCGGTTCGTTTACGTAATAGGTATCAGCATAAAACTACGCGTAATGCAATTAAAAGATTGCGTGCAGAGGAAACTAAGAAAGATGCTGAGGCTTTATTACCAAGTGTTGTTAGTATGATTGATCGTTTGGCAAAACGTAATATCATTCATGATAACAAAGCGGCCAACTTGAAAAGTAAATTGGCCAAGCATGTAGCTGCGCTTTAATACTATTTTTAAAAGTTAAAATGAAGCCTTCCTTTGATGGGAAGGCTTTTTTTGTTTTGTTTTTACAAACATTACGGTTATTTAAACAGGCTCGTTGGCAATTCTTAGTCGTTTCATCAGTATGAATCCTATGATTATGCAGGAGTAGAAAACACCGATCGCAACGTAGTGGTATTCAGATAAATTATACGCTATATACTGTTTGTACTGAAAAGTTAAAATGTACATAATTATGGGGTAGCATATATAAAAAAACAGAATACCAAGACTAATCCAAAAAAGTAAGTTATTATATAGCGGTAATTTGTGCCTTACCGAAATTAATTTAATAATAAAATTTAGTGCTGCGTAGCACAACAGTACGGAACCGGCAATAATGGAAAAATTTTGAGGTTCAGTATAAAAGTCTTGAAAAAACAGATTTACGATAGATACTAAAATAAAACACCAAGTACCATATTTAAGGATTGCTTTGGTGAAGGTGCTACCACTTACTTGGTAGTAAATGTAAAATAAATAGAGAAAAAAGATAATATCGAATATGTTGAAAATGATGGCATTATAATTATGGAACTCTTGTTTGTAAATTAGTTGAATTTCATTCGTATCCCTTACCAAGAGGCCTAAGACCTCCGATAGGAAAGTATAGGCAAGTATTATGGGGAAATACCTTAATATAGTATCATAATAACGTTGATAATTTATTAGAGATAGAACAAGTGCTATAAAATAGAATAGCATAAAATAATTATCAAATAGGTATGCCAACATGTTTCCAGCCATTGTTTTAATATGTAATCAATATTTTGGAGGTGGTACTCCAGAACCTCTATTTAGGGTTAAACTTTGTGATTCAAGCAAATTCTTAGGTTCTGCCACCGTTGCATTTAAACCCGGTGCAAACGAAGCATATGCTTTTGTGGGTTTCTGTTCAGAGGTGCTATATCCATTACTGTTTTTGAAATCATTTGAAAGCGGAACGGCCTGTTTTCCTTCCGCCCCTCCGGCGATATAGAAAAGATGCTCCCCGGTCTCATTCGTAAAGGTAGGGGAAAGCATTATGGAATTTTGCCTAGGATGTTTAAGAGGTTCCTTTGAATTTGGATAAAATGCTTCATCTGGATAATTGGAATAATAGAACCTTAACGTGGATATTTCTACGCCCGAAGCCGCTGCCTCTTGTTCAATGAATTTTAAATACTGCTTAATGGTTTTATAATCGTAAGACACAAACCTTCCTACATCAAAAGCTTTGTTTTCTTCTTTCCCAGCTTTTGTTTTTTTTGCCTTATTGATAGAATCCTCATAGCGCTGTATCAAGGGCACCCTTCGCTTACCATACAATTCATAGTAGTTTTTGGCTTGGGCTATATCAATGATTTGTGCTGGAGGTGCAATTTCATCAGCGTGCTCATTTCCACTCGGCTTTTCTTCGCCACAGCTGCAAATACAGATAATAGATAAAAGACAAGCGGTCTTAAAAGCAAGATTGATTGGATTTTTCATGGTCAATGGTTTTAATCGTTAATTAATACTAAGAAAATGATACCATAGATTGAGGGAAAGATCTGTAGTTGGTTAAAGATATTAAATACCTAGGATTGTAGTCATAAAGTAATTGTTTTTTAGTGGGTGGGGCTTGATATTTAAGCATAAAAAATCCTGGTAATCAACGATTAACAGGATTGTAAATTGCAAACGAAGCCGAACCTACTGGTTCATCGTCATTAAGAATTCTTCGTTGTTTTTTGTTTGTTTAAAGCGCTGCTCTATAAATTCCATTGCTTCGATAGGGTTCATATCGGCAAGGTATTTACGCATAATCCACATACGCTGTAATGTATTTTCATCCAATAACATATCATCTCTACGGGTACTGGAAGAGGTAAGGTCAATGGCCGGGAATATTCTCCTATTGGCAATCTTACGATCTAGTTGTAGTTCCATATTACCGGTACCCTTGAACTCCTCGAAAATTACCTCGTCCATCTTGGATCCGGTCTCGGTTAACGCAGTAGCTATGATGGATAGTGAACCGCCCCCTTCAATATTACGGGCGGCACCAAAGAAACGTTTTGGCTTGTGCAGGGCGTTGGCGTCAACACCACCACTTAATACTTTACCAGATGCAGGTTGCACCGTGTTGTAGGCCCGCGCAAGCCGGGTTATGGAATCCAATAGTATAACTACGTCATGGCCACATTCTACCAAACGCTTCGCTTTTTCAAGAACGATATTCGCCACGCGCACATGTTCCGTCGGTTCTTTGTCGAATGTTGATGCTACTACTTCCCCACGAACATTACGTTGCATATCCGTTACCTCTTCGGGCCGTTCATCAATAAGTAGTATTATTTGGTACACTTCTGGGTGATTGGCCGCAATACCATTGGCTATATCTTTCAATAGCATGGTTTTACCAGATTTTGGTTGGGAAACGATCATTCCCCTTTGTCCTTTTCCTATAGGTGAGAATAGGTCAATGATACGTGTTGATATTGTGCTTTGGCGTTCTGCCAAATTAAATTTTTCGTTTGGAAATAAAGGCGTTAAATGCTCAAAGGATACACGGTCACGAACTATTTGGGGATCAATACCATTGATTTTATTTACTTTGATCAACGGAAAATACTTCTCGCCTTCCTTGGGTGGCCGTACATTACCCAACACCGTATCACCGGTTTTTAAGCCAAAAAGACGAATTTGCGATTGGGATACGTAAATATCATCAGGTGATGACAAATAGTTATAATCGGAAGATCTTAGAAACCCGTAACCATCCTGCATAATGTCGAGTACACCTTCACTGGCAATAATAGAATCGAATTCATATTCCGGTTCCTTATACCTGTTCTTTAAATCCTTATCAAAATTGCTCTTATCGTGCGGCGTTCTTGGGTTTGGCTTTTTGGAATTGTTCTGGTTGTTTTGGGAAGAATTTTTTTGATGATCCTTCTTGCTGTTGCTGGACTGGTTGGCAGCTTTTGGTCTAGGTCTCGGTTTTCGGCTTTCCGTAGCATCTTTTGTGCTATTATCCGTGGCCTCGTCCTTTTTGGAAGAATCCTTGGGTGTATTTGCCTTAGAATCTTTTGGGGCTTTATCGGATACACGTTTCCGTGGCCTGGGTTTTGGTTTAGTCTTTTCCTCCGCGGGCTTATTGGTGTCCTCGGTTGGGGTAGGGGCTATGGCAGCGGCTACCTTGGGATTTGCCGCCTGTAGGTCTAGAATTTGATAGACCAAATCTAATTTCTTCAAGGTTTTGAACTTAGGAACCTTTAATCCTTTAGCAATTTCCTGAAGCTCAGGCAGCTTTTTTGATTTTAAATCTGAAATCTCAAACATTAAATAGTAGAATAAATTATAAGTAATTTGTATTGTAAGAAGTACTTGTTTAATTGGATAATATCAAGGGATGTTTTTCCCTTATTGGTAGGTGTTATACTTGATAAGGAAGCAATATTACAAATTATTTTGAATAATAGAGTTATAATTTTTGAAAAGACCTGTATTTTTGCCATACAAACAGGAAATTAGTTTATGATTCAAAGAATACAGAGCCTTTACTTGATCATTGTTGCAATTTTAACAGGAATACTTCCATTTTTTTTCAATCTTTGGATAGATATTGATGGTAAAGAAGTTTTTGCATCCAATGAAATGCTTCTATCCATTAGCTTTTATGCTAGTGCGGTTTTGGCTATTTGGTCTTTGGTCACCTTTAAAAATAGAAAATCACAGTTTGTCATAAACAGGCTGAATATGATATTGAATGTTTTTTTACTAGGATTTTTCGTTTACCGATCACTAAACTTATCCGGAGGGGCCATGGTCTCTGAGAAGGGTATTGGGATGCTGATTCCAGTATTTTCTATCGTTTTTTTAGTCCTTGCCAATAGGGCTATAAAGAAGGATGAAGATCTTGTAAAATCTGTTGATCGTTTGCGTTAAGCCTAACATCTTAGTAGTATTAGTGCGTGAAACCCGGGGTAGTTCCCGGGTTTTTTATTTGGGCGTTCTCCTTTGCGCTTAGGCGCAAAGGAGCCGTGCTATCCGCTCAATTTTTTTGGATTTCGAGATAAAGCGAAGTTCAAAAAAGATGCCGCTGCTATCACTAACGCTTTCCCAATTCAATAATCTCCAAGTCCTTTATTTCGGTTTTTTCGATAATGAAGCGTAGCATGGTGCGTACTTGATGAAATCCATGTTTGCCACACGCGCCCGGATTCATATGAAGTACGCCTAATTTTTTGTCCCACATTACCTTAAGTATGTGAGAATGGCCACATATAAAAAGTTTTGGTGGATTCTCCTTCATTTCCTTACGTGTGCGCTCATTATATTTAGGAGGGTAGCCTCCAATGTGTGTGATCCAGACCTCCACTTGTTCACAGAAAAAGCGTTGGTTTAGGGGAAATTCCCGTTGCAGGATATGGTCATCGATATTCCCATGGACCGCTCTTAGGGGTTTTACTTTTTGTAGGGCATCGGTTACGGTCAATGCGCCAATATCTCCCGCGTGCCATACTTCATCTGCCCATTTAGCGTGTTTTAAAATTGCTTCATCCATATGGGAATGCGTATCGGAAAGTAAAAGAATCTTTGTCATTTTAAAATTGGGCTTACTATTTGGTCAGGCCTTTAGGTGTGGTTAGGGATTCTCCATGAGAACAATTGAATAGAGGAGTAATGCAACAATGTACCGTACGTGCTTATACCTATCCTTTTTAATACCTTTGCCGTTTACAAAATTAACCCATCCCTTTGAGATATTTCATTCAATTTTCATACTTCGGTAAAGCGTATCATGGTTGGCAGAACCAACCCAATGCCATTACGGTACAGGAAGTGTTGGAGGACGCACTGTCCAAACTGCTAAAGGGAACCGTATCGCTAATGGGTGCCGGGAGAACTGATACTGGGGTCCATGCAAAACAAATGTTCGCCCATTTCGATTTTGAGGGTATGGATAATATTCCGGAATTGACTTATCGATTAAATTCTTTTTTGCCAATGGATATTGCTGTTCAGAAAATCTTTGAAGTCAGTATGGAGGCCCACGCACGGTTTCATGCCACATCGCGCACGTACGCGTATTATGTTTCAAAATCCAAAAATCCATTTTGTGCGGACAGCGCATATTTTGTAAAACAGGAATTGGATATAGTACAAATGAATATTGCGGCGCAGCTGCTTTTGGGCAAGCAGGATTTTGAGTGTTTCTCTAAGTCTAAAACAGATGTATTTACCACTATCTGCGATGTAAGGGTTGCCCGCTGGGATGAAAAAGGGGACATGCTTACATTCACCATTACAGCCGATCGGTTTTTAAGAAATATGGTGCGTGCCATTGTTGGAACGCTGTTGAACGTTGGCGCTGGCAAATATCCGCCAGACTATGTTAATAGCATATTAAAAAGTAAGGATCGCACTCAGGCGGGGGCATCCGTTCCTGCAAAAGGATTATATTTGACTTCTATTGTATACCCCAATACTATTTTGAAGAATGGATAAGGATTCTGGCAAAGCTTTTGACACGCGCCTCTTTAAACGGCTAATGGCCTATACCCGTCCGTACAAGCTTACTTTTTATGGGGTAGCTCTGGCGGCCATATTATTATCTGTCTTTGCGATTCTTACCCCATTGATCGTAAAAAAGATTATTGACGATGCCATAAAGCAGCCTAATGCGCAAATGTTGTTGTACCTCACTATCGCAATGCTAGTCGTTTTGATTGGTCAGGTAATTAGCCAGTTGGCCTTCAATTATTACGCAAACTGGTTGGGGGAATCTGTGATAAGGGATATTCGCGTTGATCTTTTCAAAAAAATGTTAGGTTTTAGAATGAAGTATTTTGATAATTCTTCATTAGGTGTGCTGGTTACAAGGGCAGTGGCAGATATGCAACGAATTGGTGAAATCTTTAGCCAAGGATTCTTTGTTATAGTTGCTGATTTGTTGAAAATGGGGGTGGCGGCCGTGGTAATGCTGGTCATTAACTGGAAGCTGGCACTTATCGTATTTACCGTGTTGCCTATTATTCTCTACGCCACACGCTTGTTCCAAAAGGCAATGAAAATTGCATTTACCGAGGTTAGGGCCGAGGTCTCTAATCTCAATTCCTTTGTACAGGAGCGGATAACGGGGATGAAAATCGTACAGCTTTTTACAAGGGAAAAAATAGAAAGCGACAAGTTTAGGGAGATTAATGAAAAGCACAAAAAAGCCTGGTTGAAAACCGTGTGGTACAACTCCATATTCTTTCCAATTGCAGAGATTGTTTCTTCCATTACCGTAGGGCTGATCGTGTGGTATGGAGGCTTACAAAATGTTGCGAATATTTCCACGGATATTGCGGGCACCGTTTTTGCCTTCATTATGTTGATCGATCTCTTGTTTAGGCCCCTACGGCAAATAGCGGATAAGTTCAATACCTTACAGATGGGTATGGTTGCCGCTAACCGGGTTTTTAAAATCTTGGATACCCGTAGTCATATACAGGATATTGGCTCCCATACAGCAAAAAATATAAAGGGAGCTATAAAATTTTCGAACGTCCGTTTTGGATATTTGGAGGATGAGGAGGTGCTGCACGGTATTTCCTTTGAGGTGAAAGCCGGGGAAACGGTAGCCATCGTGGGTGCTACCGGAGCAGGAAAAAGTACAATTATCAATTTGCTTAATCGGTTTTATGAAATTAATTCAGGGGTTATAGCCGTAGATGGTGTGGATGTAAAAGAATATCAATTGGCTTCCTTACGTTCCCACATTGCAGTGGTATTGCAAGATGTATTTCTGTTTGCGGATACGATTGCCAATAATATCTCCTTAAAAAATCCGTCAATAACGGTAAGCGACATCGAAAATGCTGCGAAGGCTATTGGGGTAGATGTATTTATCTCCAGTTTGCCCGGTGGGTATGGGTATAATGTAAAGGAACGTGGTAGTATGCTTTCTAGCGGGCAACGACAACTGATCGCGTTTTTAAGGGCCTATGTGAGCAACCCCAGTATTTTGGTTTTGGATGAAGCCACTTCCTCCGTAGATACGTATTCTGAACAGCTAATTCAATTGGCGACGGATAAAATCACCCAAGGGCGTACGTCTATTGTAATTGCGCACCGCTTGGCTACCATTAAGAAAGCCGATAAAATTATCGTTATGGATGCGGGTAAAATTGTAGAGACCGGTACACATAAAGAATTGCTTAAGAAAGGCGGGTATTACAGTAACCTATATGAAGCGCAGTTTTTGGCGGAAGAAGTTGCATAGACAAAATAATAAATCGCAGTGCTAAGTGGTTGGAAGAATGTCACTGACTCTAAACTTCTAAACCAAGTCCTGTTTAAGCATATTCCCTAATTGGGTTATGGAATCGTAAAGAACAAACTCCCCATTTTTTATATAGGAAATCAAGCCTGTTTCCTCGCTTACAACAAGGCTTAATGCATCTGTCTTTTCACTGATCCCAACCGCGGCCCTATGACGGAGTCCAAACCGCAACGGAATATTTCGCTCGTTTGATACCGGCAAAATTACCCGGGTAGCAACGATATAATTACCTACAATGACTGCGGCACCGTCGTGGAGGGGGCTATTTTTATAAAATATACTTTCAATAATGGGCTGGTTTATTTCAATATTCATTCGGTCCCCGCTAGATTTAATAAAATCCAGGGAATTACTACGCTCTATCACCAATATAGCGCCAGTTTTACTACTGGCCATTTTTTCGCAGGCTTTCAATATAGCGTCGACATCGGTATCCGTCGAAATCCCTTCCTGTTTTAAAAATTTAAAGTGTTTGACGAAGTTTCTTTTGTTTGCAAAATTTGTGGAACCGATCATCAATAAAAATTTACGTATTTCCTGTTGAAAAACGATGATGAGAGCAATAAGGCCCACTTGCATAAATGCCCCTACCATACTACTGATCATCTGCATATCCAACAGTTCTGTCAGTTTCCAAAAGGCCCAAACGATAACGATACCAATGAAAATATTGATGGCCACGGAACCACGAACCAACTTATAGATGTAGTAGAGGAGCACGGCAACGAAAATGATGTCCAGGACATCCGTAATCTTAAAATCAATGAAATCTAAAAAATCCAATCAGTACCGTTTTAGTAAAATTAAAAAAAATAGCGAAATAGAATTCTGCATAAACTTAGGCATTTAATTGTTCATAAAGTTGAACACATTCCATAGCCTCTTTTACATCGTGGACCCTTAATAGTTTTGCGCCCTTGTCCAAACAGACCATGTGCAATGCACTTGTGCCATTGAGGGCATTTTCTGGGGTGGTCTTCAATAGCTTATAAATCATTGATTTTCTACTGATACCGGCAAGTATGGGGTGGCCTAAAATGCTGAGAAAATCTAATTGTTGCAAGAGCTGGTAATTCTGCTCCAAGGTTTTGGCGAAACCAAATCCGGGGTCAATAATAATGTCCTTTATACCATAGGATTTGGCAGCCGCCGTTCGTTCGGAAAAAAAGAGGACAATTTCCTTTATCAAATCTTTGTAGACCGTTTGTTGTTGCATGCTTTGTGGCGTACCCCGCATATGCATCATAACATAGGGTACATTTAGTTTTGCAACAGTTGAAAGCATATCGATATCTTGTAGACCCGCAGAAATATCGTTTATTACACTTGCACCGCTCGCAACACACTCCTTGGCAACTTTGCTTCTAAACGTGTCTATGGAAAGAAGCGCATGGGGAAATTCTTTGCGTACGGCATTTACAATAGGTAGGATTCGTTTCAACTCTAATTCTTCTGTTACGTTACTTGCCCCGGGTTTTGAGCTATATGCACCAATATCAATAAACGTTGCTCCTTCCTTAAGCATGTGTTCAACGTGTAACAAAACACTTTTTTCGTTAGCATGTTTACCGCCGTCGTAAAATGAATCTGGAGTAATGTTCAAAATACCCATCACTTTGGGCTGGTCCATTGAAATTAACTTACCGTTGCAATTTATGGTCATTTTCAATTTTTGAAAGGAATGTTCAGGTTTTCCCAAGTTTAAACCGTCAGCTTTGATGGTTACAAAATTTTAAGCGAAATTTACACAAATTAGAACGAACTACATGCTACAAACGGCAGAGGAATATGATGCGGTCATTCAAGTTTGCTTGAATCTTTACGAAAAAAAAATGACGGATTATGGCAGTGCATGGCGTATACTAAGATTGCACTCCCTTACCGACCAGATTTTTATTAAGGCACAACGTATTCGAAGTCTTCAGGAAAACGAAGTTCGTAAAGTTGATGAGGATGAACGGTCAGAATTTATTGGGATCATCAACTATTCCGTAATGGCATTAATTCAATTGGAACTTGGGGTGGTAGATCAGCCAGATCTGACTACAGATCAAGCTGTAACGTTGTACACAAAACATGTTCAAGTAACCAAGGAATTAATGTTGAACAAAAATCACGATTATGGAGAGGCATGGAGGGAGATGCGGGTGAGCTCACTTACAGATTTAATTTTGCAAAAACTCCTTCGCGTAAAACAGATTGAGGATAATAAAGGAAAAACCTTGGTTAGTGAGGGTATTGCAGCAAATTATCAGGATATGATTAATTATGCTGTTTTTGCCTTGATACATTTGGGTTTGAAATAGTATATATAAAAATCAGAAATGAAATATTTAGTTGGGGTCGTACGCATCTTTGTTGGAATTCTTTTTATTATCAGTGGCTTTATAAAGTTGAACGACCCTGTTGGTTTTTCATTTAAACTGGAAGAATATTTTAGTCAAGGGGTTCTCGACCTTCCTTTTTTAATGCCCTATGCCTTGGCAATTTCTATACTTGTAGTTATTGTAGAGGTCTTGGTTGGTGTTATGTTAATTGTAGGCTATAAACGGAAACTTACCTTAGTAACCTTATTGGCCATGATCGTCTTTTTTACATTTTTAACCTTTTATTCGGCCTATTTCAATAAGGTAACAGATTGTGGTTGTTTTGGGGATGCCATTAAATTGACCCCATGGGAATCGTTTACCAAGGATGTTATCCTTTTGGTACTTATAGCCATACTTCTGGTTGGGCGGAACTATATTACCCCATTGCTTAAGCCAAAGGCAGTAACTACTGTCTTGTTGGCTTCCCTGTTGGCATGTGTTGGGTATGTCTATTACGTGCTCAACCATTTGCCCGTAATCGATTTTAGGCCTTACGCAATTGGAAAGAATATTGCGGAAGGTATGAGCGTGCCACCGGGGGCGCCTAAAGCCATTTTTGAATACCGGTGGAAGTTCAATGTGGGTGGTGAAGAGGAAATATACATCACGGAGGGAGATTACCCATCGGTAGATGGTGAATTCATAGATGTGGAAACGACCGAATTGCAGGCAGGTTACGAACCGCCCGTGCATGATTTTACGATTGAGCAGGATGGAGAGGATTTTGCCAGTGACCTATTGCAGGAACCCAAATTAATGATGGTGGTCGCGTATGACCTTAGAAAGTCTAACCTTGCCATTTTCGAACAGATAAACGAAGTAGCTAAAACAGCATTGGAAAACGGGTATAAAGTAATTGGAATGTCAGCATCGGGGCCAGATCAAACGGCTGTGTTGAAAGAGAATTATGACTTGACCTTCGACTTCTATTTTACGGATGAAACTACGTTAAAGACCATAATTCGTTCTAATCCAGGTATATTGATACTGGAAAAGGGGACGATAAAACAGAAAGTACATTATAATGATTTAGAGGATTTGAAGGTAGATTAAGCTTCAAATCCCAAAGAAAAATAACTTGAAATACAATTAAAATGAGAGCAAAAATAGTAGCGGGAAATTGGAAAATGAATAAAAACTTAGCGGAAACCGAAAAACTTTTGGCGGAATTATCGGCAAAGTTGCCGGATACCGATGCTGAGGTAATGGTAGCGCCTACTTATGTGAATTTGGCCAGTGCCGTCCACGTTATGGAAAGCTCTAAGATAGAGGTCATTGCCCAAAATATGCATTATGAGGAAAGCGGTGCGTTTACTGGAGAAATAGCTGCGGATATGCTTTTGAACATTGGCGTGGATACCGTTATAATAGGGCACTCTGAACGGAGGGCTTACTTTGCCGAAAGTGACGCTATTTTATCAAAAAAAGTGCTCACAGCCTTGAAGAATGGAATGCGTATCGTTTTTTGCTTTGGTGAAGAACTGCAAGATCGTAAATCTGGAAATCATTTTAAACTGGTAGAAAGTCAATTGAAAAACGTACTCTTTAATTTAGATCCGGCCGCTTGGACCAATATTGTATTGGCTTACGAACCTGTTTGGGCAATAGGGACGGGGGAAACGGCGTCACCAGAACAGGCTCAAGAAATGCATGCATTTATTAGAAAAACGATTTCAGAGGCTTTTGATACCTCTATTGCCACAAATGTCACCATTTTGTATGGTGGCAGTGTAAAGCCAAATAATGCGGAGGAAATCTTTTCAAAACCAGATGTTGATGGTGGGTTAATTGGTGGAGCTTCTTTGGTTGCAGATGATTTTATAGCGATTGTTAAAGCTATATAGTTCCACAAAGAACTAGGGTTATCAATGGAAAATACGATTTATATTGAATACCGTTTTACGGTAGCGCCTCCACAACCTGCATCAGATATCCTCATTGCGGAGTTGGGCGAGGTTGGTTTTGAGAGTTTTGTGGAGGAGGAAGAAGCCGTTTTGGCATACATTCAAAAACAGGATTGGTCATTGGAAATTCTTAATGGTATATCAATCCTTGATAATGACCGTTTTACAATCGATTACGAATATAAGGAGATTGAACAGGAGAATTGGAACGCTACGTGGGAACTAAATTTTCAACCGATTATTGTGGATGCTATCTGCATGATCAGGGCACCTTTTCATGAAGCTGTAGATGTACAATTTGATATCGTGATCGAGCCTAAAATGAGTTTTGGTACCGGGCATCATGAAACTACCCACATGATGTTGCAGCACATTTTAGCGTTGGATTTTCAGGGGAAGTCAATCCTTGATATGGGGAGTGGAACCGGGGTTTTGGCCATTTTAGCCGCCATGCGGGGTGCTACCCGTGTTGATGCCATTGATATTGATAACTGGTGCTATGTAAATGCGAAGGAAAATGTAGCCCGCAACAATGTCGATTTCATAAACGTATATGAAGGCGATGTAACGCTGTTGGAAGGCAAGCGGTATGACATTATTATTGCCAATATCAACAGGAACATTTTATTGGCGGATATACCAGCTTATGTACGCGCACTTAATGAAAACGGAATATTACTGGTAAGTGGTTTCTATGCCCAAGATTTGGAAATGATTACTACAAAGTGCGTGGGGGAAGGGTTAAAATTTGAAAATAATAAGGAGCGTAACAATTGGGTTGCCGCAAAATATGTAAATTAGAAGGACTTAATTTTAATTTCATGGGTACGAAAGAAAAAATTTCCGAAGAACTACTTTTAGAAGAGGAGACAGTTCAGCAGAATGAAATCGTTCTATTTAATGATGAGGTCAACACTTTTGATCACGTTATAAATACCTTGATATCTGTTTGTGAGCATTCTCCGGAACAAGCGGAGCAGTGTTCCCTTATCGTTCACTACAATGGTAAGTGTACGGTTAAAACCGGGGAATACGATGATTTAAAACCACGATGTTCCAAGCTTTTGCAGGCAGGACTTAGTGCAGAGATAGTGTAATGTGCTATTCCATCCACGCTCGGAAACCGTTTAGTCCAAAGCAAATCACCAAACGTAAATAAACAGGATTATTAGGCCCATTGCAAAGCAAACAAAGGCAAAAAAGGTAAGCGTATGTTTATAAAGGAACATACGTAGCGCTTCCAACCCATCGTAAAGCATTTTTAAGTTACTTTTCATAGCGTTTCACCCTTTTCAGTGAAAAGTAAATTTCATTCTATCTGATTAGTTTTAGCGCTTTTTTAGGTAAAGGGATGATAATTAGGTCAAAATGATGAAATTATTACAACGAACTTCAGAACGTGTGGGAAATAAAAAACCCCTTATCGCTAAGGGGTTCATTTTGTTGGATTAATCTTAAAAAACAAATTAAATTTATTTGATCGGTATCGTTTATACCAATGGCACGCCATTCAATCTTTTTTCAATCTTTTTCTTTTTCTCGGTTAATCGCTTCATGACATCCATTAGACTAGGATCTTGTGTTTCTTTATAAACCTCGTTGATGCTTAAGATAAGTGCTTTCGCCTCTCTTGAAGCCTCTACCCGGTCACTAGTGGACATGTTGCTCATTTTTCGACTTTCAAATTCCTGAGCTTTTTCAAGTAACTCCATGCGATGCTTTTTTTTCAAAGTTAACATAATATTCAAATTACGCAATTCTTTGCCAATCGGATATACCTATAAGACAATTAGATAATCGTATTTATGAATAATTTAACTATTGAAGGCCCTTAATTGAGCTAGATCAATCTACTACAGCTATTTTATCCAGTATAAATTCGGATATATTTTGTTTCCGAAGTATAAAAAGGACCTAAGCGTATTTCGAGATTGACTAAAAATTATGGCAAACATGAAGTTTTACAAATTTTTCCTTACAGAAAAACGTTGATTTTGTGGGCAACTGGATTTTTCAGCTAAATCATGGTATATTCGGCATAAATAGAAAACCTTTATTGCATTCCAATACATACTTCCATGCCTTCAAGACAAAAATTCATTCACGAAGATTTTCTTTTGGAAAATAAGTTTTCCCAACGGCTCTATCATCAGTATGCCGCTGCAATGCCAATTATTGATTATCACTGTCATTTACCACCGCGGGATATTGCGGAAGACCGAATTTTTGAGAACCTAACCAAAATCTGGATCGATGGTGATCATTATAAATGGCGTGCTATGCGGACTTTTGGGATTGATGAAAACTACATAACAGGAGCTGCTACAGACAAGGAAAAATTTAAGAAATGGGCCAGAACAGTACCCTATACGCTTAGGAACCCACTATACCATTGGACGCATTTAGAGTTAAAGCGGTATTTCGATATCGATACAGTATTAAACGCGGAAACTGCAGATATGATCTATGATGAAGCCTCCGCTAAATTGAGGACTTCTGATTTCAGTTGTCAAAATCTTATCAAAAAAATGAATGTGGAGGTGGTCTGTACAACAGAGGACCCATTGGATACGCTGGATAATCACGTAGAAATTGCCAAGAGTAGTTTTGGTGTAAAAGTTAGCACAGCTTTTAGGCCGGATAAGGCACTTCTAATAACGGCAGACTCCTATCTAGACTATCTTGAAGAATTATCGCAGATAACAGGGGTGGTCATCAATTCCTACAAGGCACTTTGTGATGCGTTGGTACTACGACTGGAGTATTTTGAAGGGAATGGATGCAAACTATCCGATCACGGGCTTAGTTATGTACCCTACACAACATTTACGGATGTAGAAATAGAACAGATTTTTCAAAAAAGGAATTCTAAAAATTCGCTTGCGCTACAGGAAAGTGAAAAGTTCCAAACATCGCTTTTATTGTTTTTATGCGAACAATACCATGAACGCCAATGGGTGCAACAATTTCACTTAGGTGCCCTTCGTAATAATAACTCCAGGATGAATCGAATACTGGGCCCTGATACTGGTTGGGATTCCATTGGTGATTTTTCACAGGCAGCTTCCCTCTCCCGTTTTTTAAATGCCTTGGATTCCAAGGATAAACTGGCAAAAACTATTTTGTACAATTTAAATCCTTCAGATAATGAAATGTTGGCAACAATGACAGGTAATTTTAACGATGGACGGATAAAGGGTAAAATGCAGTTTGGATCCGCTTGGTGGTTTCTGGACCAAAAGGACGGGATGACAAAACAGCTGAACACGCTCTCCAATATGGGTCTTCTTAGCTGTTTTATTGGCATGCTGACAGATTCCAGAAGTTTTCTCTCCTACCCAAGACATGAATATTTTAGACGAATACTCTGTAACCTTTTTGGAGCGGAAATGGAGCGCGGTGAAATTCCGTTGGATTTTGATTTGGTGGGGAATATTATTCAAGATGTATGTTATAACAATGCCAAGAATTATTTTAACTTTTAAATTAGGCAACAATTAAATTGACAGATGAATAAGGTAGTCACATTTGGCGAGATGTTATTAAGATTATCCACCGAAAGACACTTGCGTTTTTCGCAGGCGGAATCATTTAAATCAACCTATGCAGGAGGAGAATTCAATGTTTCGGTCTCTTTGGCAAATTTTGGTGTCGATACAGAATTTGTAACCAGACTCCCGGATAACGATATAGGGCAATGCGCATTAATGGAAATGCGTAAATGCAACGTAGGTTCAGATAACGTGCTTTTAGGTGGGGACAGATTAGGTATTTATTTTTTAGAGACGGGTGCCGGTACACGCGGAAGTAAAGTGGTGTATGATCGCTCCTACAGTTCCCTATCTACGATTCAACCGGGTATGGTAGATTGGAAAATGGTTTTCAAGGGCGCTACTTGGTTTCATTGGAGCGGGGTTACCCCTGCTGTTTCAGAAAGTGCGGCCCAAGTTTGTTTGGAAGCAATTAAAGTAGCCCACGAACTTGGCCTTACGATTTCTTCTGATTTGAATTATCGTTCCAAACTTTGGAAATACGGTTTTGAACCGCATCAAATTATGCCAGAACTTTTGAAATACAGTAATGTAATTTTGGGAGACTTGGATACGGCCTTTTTTATGTTGGGTAAAGAACAAGTTAATCCAGACTATCAAAATACGGAATCATTACCGGCCCTATATGACGTGCTCTTTAAGGAGTGTCCCTTATTAGAAATGGTTGCTACAACGTTGAGGTACTCCGTAAGTGCTTCACATCAAAAAATAGGAGGTGTGCTTTATAATGGCAAGGAACTTTTGAGCGCAGCTATTAGGGAGGTTACTCCGGTAGTGGATAGGGTAGGAAGCGGTGATGCCTTTATGGGCGCCTTAATATATGGTCTGCTTAATTTGAAGCGGGATGAGCAAAAGGCCTTGAACATGGCTGTAGCGGCATGTTGTTTAAAGCATACCATTTCAGGGGATTATAACTTGGCAACACTGGAGGAAATAGAAAAACTGGTAAGCGGTGATTCATCGGGGAAAGTAATTCGATAAATTAAGGAATAGTCAGATAAACGTAATGGATTATGGCCCAATTTACAAGAATAGAAGTAGTAGGAATGATGCAACGAAACGGTATGGTTCCGTTGTTCTATCATCCAGATGCAGCATTAGGGAAAGAGATACTGAAGGCCTGCTATGAGGGCGGTTCGCGTTTGATGGAATTTACCGCACGGGGCGATTTTGCCTTTGAGGTATTCCAAGAACTGAACAAATATGCGGTACAGGAGTTACCCGGCATGATGATGGGCGTAGGCTCCGTTACAGATGCCGCCGCTGCAAGCCTTTTCATGCAAATGGGCGCAAATTTTATAGTGACCCCTTCCTTAAGGGAAGATATAGCGGTCGTCTGTAATCGTAGAAAAATTCTGTGGTCCCCGGGCTGCGGAAGCCTGACCGAAATCAATAGGGCGGAGGAACTTGGTTGCGAAATCATCAAACTATTTCCAGGTTCAACCTATGGTCCAGAGTTCGTAAAGGCGATAAAAGGTCCACAGCCATGGACGAGCATTATGCCAACTGGTGGGGTAAGTAGGGACGAGGCCAATCTCAAAGCATGGTTTGGGGCAGGTGTTACTTGTGTGGGAATGGGATCCCAGTTGATCAGTAAGGAAATTTTGGCAACTAGGGATTTTAAATTGCTCCAACAGCGCGTATCCGATACCCTTGCGTTAATCGGTTCTATAAAAAAAACAACGTGATGCAATGCAGTTAAGGAACGTACTTCGTCTACTCCTATTTTTTGTGGCCCTTTGCGGTTGTAAAGAGGAAACGGCCGTAAAAACGTTACGTTTGGGCCACGGGTTGGATGTGAGCCATTCCGTACACAAGGCCATGGTAAAGATGGGGGAGGATTTGAGGAAACGCTCCGGAGGAAAACTTACGTTGAAAATTTATCCCAGTCAACAGTTGGGTACCGAAAGGGAATGCCTGGAACTCTTGCAGATTGGTAGTTTGGATATGACCAAGGTGTCCGTTGGAGTTTTGGAGAATTTTGCGCCCAAAACAAAGGTCTTGGGGCTGCCCTTTTTATTTCGGGACCGGCAACATTCTTTTGATGTACTCGATGGCCCTATCGGCGAAATGCTATTGAACGAGGGCGATAAATATTGGTTGAAGGGCCTAGGATATTACGATGCAGGTAGCAGAAGTTTTTATACCATGAACAAGCCGATCGAAAAACCTTCGGATTTGGAAGGGGAAAAGATCAGGGTCATGGAAAGTGCCACAGCAGTTGAAATGGTCAAGGCCCTGGGAGGTTCACCGACCCCTATATCTTGGGGAGAACTTTATACCTCGTTGCAACAGGGTGTAGTGGACGGCGCAGAAAATAATCCCCCAAGTTTTTATCTCTCTAGGCATTATGAGGTCTGTAAATATTATTCTTTGGATGAGCATACCGTACTTCCAGATATGCTTTTGATAGGTACTTATGTTTGGAATAAATTGAGTGAACAGGAGCAGTTATGGCTACAAGCTTCGGTCAAGGAATCCGTCAAGTACCAACGCATCCTTTGGGCCGAGGCGGAAGCCGAGGCATTGCGTGAAGTCCAAAAAGCGGGGGTAGAGATTTTTAGGCCCGATAAGTCCCTTTTCGCCGAAAAGGTAACGCCTATTTACGAAAGTTATAAGGACACTGAACTCTATCCATTAATCCAGTCCATACGAAAAAGCAACTAAACCTTATGCGGAAAAAAATAGATGCGGTCTTGGGTACAACCTTAATAGTGATTATGGCGGTCATGGTGCTCAATGTGCTATGGCAGGTATTTACACGCTTTGTAACCGGGAACCCTAGTTCATTTACAGATGAACTCGCGCGATTCTTGATGATTTGGATCGGTATTTTGGGGGCGGCCTATGTGGCCGGCCGTAATTTGCATGTTTCTATTGACATACTGCCCGCGCGTTCCTCCAAGAAGGTTCAAAAACGTTTGAAAATAATCGTTCATTCGTTGGTGATGATCTTCGCCCTCGTGGCCTTTGTGATCGGGGGCTCCCGTTTGGTATACATATCCCATGTGTTGGGACAACAATCGCCTGCATTGCAATTACCCTTGGCGGTGGTCTATGCGATAATTCCCATTAGTGGGGTACTTGTTATTTACTACAAACTATCAGACCTAATTAAGCTAAAATCATGATGGAACATATCCCTATTTTAGTTCTGGTCCTTAGTTTCATTTGCCTATTGTCCATAGGTACGCCGGTTGCCTGGAGCATAGCGATTTCCTCTTTGTTAACGATGCTGGTAAGCATTCCAGTTTTACCGGCATTTACAACCGTATCGCAACGCATGGCAACAGGCCTGGATAGTTTTGCGCTTCTTGCAATTCCCTTTTTTATCCTGTCTGGAGAATTGATGAACAAGGGCGGCATAGCACATAGGTTGATCGCTTTCGCCAAAACGTTGGTGGGGGCATTCCCCGGCGGCCTCGCCCTGATCAATGTTATCGCTGCAATGTTAATGGGGGCCATTGCCGGTTCTGCGATGGCATCGGCTTCTGCCATGGGGAGTATTTTGGGGCCTGAAATGGAAAAGGACGGTTATAGCAAGGAGTTTGGTGCAGCAGTAAACATTACATCGGCAACTACTGGTTTGGTGATACCGCCCAGTAACGTGCTCATCGTATATTCTCTTGCCAGTGGTGGAGCTTCGATAGCGGCCCTGTTCTTGGCGGGCTATATTCCTGGAATCATGACAGGGCTGTTCCTTATGATCGTAGCTGCATTTTGGGCCAAGAAAAAAAAGTACAAAGTAGGTAAGCGAAGTGGATTCAAGCAGGTTTTAAAAACTTTTATGGACGCATTGCCCAGTCTATTCATGCTCGTAGTCGTGATAGGAGGAATCGTTACCGGAATTTTTACCGCAACGGAAGCTTCAGCAATAGCTGTACTTTATAGCTTAGTACTTGGATTCATCTATAAAGAAATAAGTTTTCCAAAATTACCGCAGATTTTGCTGGATGCATCCTCCACAACTGCTATCGTAATGTTATTGATTGCAGCTTCCATGTGCATGTCATGGGCACTTTCTTACGAAAATATACCACAGGATATTAGTACGGGACTACTAGGTTTAAGCGAGAATAAGATTGTAATATTGTTGATTATCAATTTATTGCTCTTGTTTGTGGGCATATTTATGGATATGACCCCGGCCGTACTTATCTTTACCCCAATATTTCTTCCTGTGGTCACCAAATTGGGTCTGGATCCCGTCCATTTCGGTATCATCATGGTATTGAACCTATGTATAGGCCTCTGCACACCTCCCGTAGGTTCTGTACTTTTCGTTGGAGTGGGCGTCGCCAAAACAAGCATTGAAAAAGTTTTTAAGCCTTTATTACCTTTGTTCTTGGCGATGGTCGTTGCCCTTTTTTTGGTGACCTATATTCCGCAACTAAGTCTATGGTTGCCTAGTTTGTTCGATTTATAAATCCGTACTATCTGAAATACAGCTATTTATAAATGAACTAGGAGCAAGGTATAGTTCTTAATCTAAATAATTCCCCGATGGCTCTGCCTCGGGGTTTCCGAACTTACCTCCCCTTGGGGGAGGTCGGAATTGCCTTTTTGCAATTTCGGGTGGGGTAAAATACAAAATTTCGGTTTTTGGCCCTTTTTGGCCAAAATGAAACTGGCGAAATACTCCTGTGGCTTGCCCCTGGGATAGTCAATTTCAAGAAATTTTTTATTTCATTCCTTGGAAATGTCGTGTATTGCTTTTGGAATGGTACATAATTTAAACCATTGTTCGATATCTAACATTTTGAATCCCTACATTTTAAAGTTTTTGTTCTAAATTGCTTTAGCATCTTTGAAATCAAGGGTAGCGATTTCCCGACGTACTTTAAATGAAGAATAAAAACGGAATGTATGAAAATTACCGGAACCTTTAAATCCTCTTTTATACTACTAACTTTATTGGTTATAGGTTCTGCCTGTAAGGACCTTAAAACTAAAAAAGAGAATCAAGATACCGAAATTATGGAGCGCTCGCTAAGCATTACAAAAAGTGATTTTGGAACTACGGCAGCTGGTGAAAAAGTTGCCAAGTATACCTTGGAAAATAAAAACGGGATTCAGGTAGCCATTATCACCTATGGGGGACGAATTATTTCGTTACGAACTCCGGATAAGAATGGGAATATGGAAAATGTGGTATTGGGATTTAATAATTTAGCTCAATATGAAGAGCAAAACCCATATTTTGGAGCGCTTATAGGCCGATACGGTAATAGAATTGCAAATGGAAAATTCAGTCTCAATGGAACGGAATATATATTGGCAAAAAACAATGGACCCAACAGCTTGCATGGTGGTTTAGAAGGTTTTGATCGTAAGGTTTGGGACAGTGCTACTGAAGAAAGTGATGGCGCTGTCAAATTAATATTAAGTTATCGTAGTAAGGATATGGAGGAGGGATTTCCGGGTAATCTAATTACTACCGTAACTTACACGTTAAAATCAGACAATAGTTTAGATGTCCTGTACGAAGCGAAGAGCGATAAGACTACTGTCATTAATTTAACCCAACACGCCTACTTTAATCTCTCAGGGGATTTTTCGCAATCCGTATTGGACCATAGGGTTGAAATTGAAGCAGACAAATTTGTACCTGTCGATGGCGGACTGATACCAACGGGAGAATTGAGATCGGTTGAGGGCACCCCTTTTGATTTTAGATCGCCTAAGTTGATAGGTAAGGAAATTGATGCCGATCATCAACAGCTTAAACTTGGCGGCGGTTATGATCACTGTTGGGTATTAAATGATCAAAATTCTGGCTATAGAAGGGTTGCGATGGCCTATCACCCAGCTACGGGAAGAACTATGGAAGTTTTAACCAATGAACCAGGTATGCAATTTTACACAGGTAATTTTTTAGATGATAGTCTGGAAACACCCAATGGGGGTACTTATGGCAAACGTTCTGGATTTTGTTTTGAAACCCAACACTTTCCAGATTCCCCCAACCAACTTAATTTTCCTTCCGTAACCTTGGATGCTGGTGCTACCTACAGCAGCAGAACAACCTTTACGTTTTTTACCAAATAAATCTGCCCTATGCAAGAATTGGATTCTTTAGATTGGATAAGCATATCCCTATATTTTTTATTGCTCTTAGGAATTGCGGTCTGGGTCATTCGGAAAAAGGAAAATAACACCGAAGATTATTTTTTGGCCGGCAGAAATGTTGGTTGGTTTGTGGTAGGTGCTTCCATATTCGCTTCAAATATTGGTTCAGAGCATGTAGTGGGCTTGGCGGGTACGGGGGCAAGTAATAAGCTGCCTTTGCTTATTTATGAAATTCACGCTTGGATTGTTTTACTATTGGGCTGGGTTTTCTTGCCGTTTTATGCACGTAGCGGCGTTTTTACGATGCCGGAATTTCTTGAAAAACGCTTTGATGCACGGTCCAGATGGGTGTTGTCCATTTTTTCTATAGTGGCCTATGTGCTTACTAAAATTTCGGTAACGATTTATGCCGGCGGGGTTGTCGTATCCGCACTTTTGGGAATCGATTTTTGGACCGGGGCCATTGCAACCGTAATCCTGACCGGTATGTATACGGTTTTAGGCGGTATGCGTGCCGTGGTATATACGGAAACGCTCCAAGCCATTTTGTTGGTTATCGGAGCAGGAATTTTGACATTTATAGGCCTAGACCGCGTTGGCGGCTGGGGAGGTATGGTCGATACCCTTGGGCCGGAATATTTTAATATGTGGCGTCCTAGTACAGATCCAGATTTTCCTTGGCCGTCACTTTTCATTACAAGTACCATTGTAGGTATTTGGTATTGGTGTACAGACCAGTATATTGTACAAAGGACCTTGACCGCTAGAAATATTAAGGAGGGTAGAAGAGGTACTATTTTTGGAGCCCTACTTAAATTATTACCAGTCTTTTTGTTTCTGATTCCAGGAGTAATCGCACTAACATTAAAAATGCGTGGTGAGCTACATTGGGATAGTGCAGATGAAGCTTTTCCGGTATTGATGAGTAGCCTTCTTCCCTCTGGTCTGCGTGGATTGGTAGCGGCAGGATTATTGGCGGCATTGATGAGTTCGTTGGCATCGGTATTTAATTCGTGTTCTACACTTTTTACCGTCGACATTTATAAAAAGCTGAGGCCGAACGCTCCGGAAAAAAAATTAGTCCGTACGGGTCAAATAGCAACGGTGTTCGTAGTAGTCATCGGTATTATTTGGATTCCCATCATGGCAAATATCTCTGGAGTACTCTACGAATATTTACAAAGCGTACAGTCGTATATAGCACCTCCCATTACAGCTGTTTTTCTATTAGGAATATTTTACAAACGAATTAATTCGACCGGAGCCTTTGCCACCTTGATAATGGGAATTTTGGTGGCATTCCTTAGAATTTCCCTAGAATTGATAAAAGGTAATTTAGATCCCAATGGTGTACTATTTTATCTTGGAGACATGAATTTTTTAAGTTTTGGAGCCTGGTTCTTTCTATTTTGTCTCATTTTTATGGTTGCTGTTAGTTTATTGACAAAGGCTCCCGATAAGGAGCAAATCGTGAACCTTACGTTTGGAACCATTACTGATGAGGAAAAAAGTAAAACAAAAAATAGCTATACCTGGGTCGATGTAACCGTTTCTATAATTATAATTTTTATCGTGATCGGTGTCATGCTATTTTTCAATGATAATTAGCAGGTATCGCATTTAAATCATATACTATCATAAATTATACTGATTCGGTTATCTATTTTACCGTTTGTATGTTAATTTAAAGTTCTAAAAAAGTAGGAAATGCAAAAACCGAATAGAAGATTGGAAGGTCAAACCTGCATCGTAACAGGCTCGAGTGATGGTATAGGAGAAGCCGTGGCAAAGGCTATGGCTATGGAGGGTGCAAATATTGTGGTGAATTACCACAGTAGTAAAGAAGAGGCGGAGGAGGTGGCAAATTGGATAACCAATAACAGTAGGTGTGGTAATGCCATTGTGGTAAAATGTGATGTGAGCAATGAAGGGGACGTTAAGAAGCTATTCAAAGCGTCCAAAAGTGAATTTGGAACGGTAGACGTATGTGTGGCCAATGCAGGGATGCAGTTAGACCATCCCTTACATGAAATGCCCTTGAAGGATTGGCAAAGGGTCATTGATGTTAATCTCACTGGGCAATTTCTTTGTGCCAAAGAAGCAATTCTTGAATTTAAGCGAAGAGGAATGAGACCCGATGTCTCCAAATCATTGGGGAAGATTATACACATGAGTTCCGTACATGAAGTAATACCGTGGGCGGGCCATGCAAATTATGCGGCCTCTAAGGGAGGATTGGTCATGTTGATGCAGACCATTTGCCAAGAATACGGACCAGATAAGATTCGATGTAACTCCATCGCTCCTGGAGCCATTAAAACAGATATAAATAAGGACGTCTGGAGTACGAAAGAGGGTAGGGAAGGCATGCTGAAATTAATTCCTTATAAACAAATAGGTGTGCCAGATGATATTGGAAGTGTAGCTAGCTGGTTGGCTTCCGACGAATCTGAATATATTAATGGAACTACTATTTTCGTGGATGGTGGTATGACCTGTTATCCCGGTTTTACGAAAAACGGCTAGGTACCAAGAAAAAAGCCACCTTTTCCGGTGGCTTTTTTAGTCAAGATTTAGTACCAAATTATTTCATGTCCTCTGAAGACTTTGGTAGCGGCGTATAACCAAATTTTTGTCCACCTACGGATGCATCTGCCATAAGACCAGCCTTGGGTAATGCAAAAACGGCAACACCATCTTTATACTTTGCATTTACAGCTACCCCGGATTTTAAGGCAACGGCTGAAGCTTCTGCAGCGAATTCGAAATCACCGTCCTTAAATTCAGCTAAATCTCCCGCTGTTTCAAAAAAGATGATTTCCGTAATTGATTGTCCGCCTGCTTGTAGCCCGATACTTAATTTTTTAAGGTCTGCCATACCAATCATCATTCCATTCTCATAGACCACTCCATTTCCAGATGCACCTCCAATAATTAGACCGCCTTTTCCTACATTGGGAAAAATAACGTAGCCTGCAGACGTTGAAAAGAACTCATCAAGGCCAACTTCCAACTTCATGAGTTTCTCTTTTGCCTTTTCGGCATCCTTAATTACCTTATTTTGTTTCGAATTCTGTGCATTAGCTCCTATGGCTAGAAAAAGGATAGCAGCACAGGTAATTGATTTGAAAATTTTCATAGCTTCTGTAGTTTAAATTAACTCTTTAATCAGGCTAATCCTGATGATTACAAAAATAGTTTACCTAAGTGGGGAAAGTTGGCTTTTTCAGTTTTAAGTTTGATTCGTGAACTAAATAATCAACTGAATGTCAGTTAATTATAAGTTAAATTTTAGCATATTTTAAGAATGCTTTTTGCTAAGTAGTTGAAATTGTTGCTTTAAGGGTTTTCATTTTTCTTAAAAATTTGTTAAATAGTATTTAATTGCCTATCTTTCACTCATTAACGAGATACTTAGAACTGATGGCTGCTAAAGAAAAATTATTCGATTCCTCAATGATTACTAATTTGATTATAGCCTTGGCTCTAATCGCATCCGCCATATACTATTTTAATAATTCTTCTGAAATTGAAGATAAGGTGACGACAGTTCTCGTAAATTCCTTGAATGATGCCAATAATAGTTTGGCAGAACAGGAAGCTACCCGAAAGTAAACGAAATATCAAACCATCACTATAGTCTACCGGTTCCTAGGAAACGGTAGATTTTTTTTGAAATTTATAATCTAAAAACTTAGATGTTGCCCATGTAAAATTAACTCAACCCCTTTAGGGAGACAGGTAACTCAAATACCTCAAGTTTAAAATAAGGCAGGGCGGCCAAAAGGTGGTCAAAAATATCGGCCATTACATATTCATAATTCTCCCATCGCTTATCCTTACTAAAAGTATAGATTTCTAAAGGAATTCCCTGTGGAGTAGGTTCTAATTGCCGCACCATTAAGGTCATTTTTTTATTGATTACGGAATGGCTTTCCAGATAGGAAGTAATGTATTTTCGAAATACCCCAAAATTGGTAAGGTTTCTTCCATTTAGGAATAAAGACTTATCGATATCGTGCTGTAAATTGTGCGAATTTATTTCGCTACTCCTCGTGTGTATGTAGTTGGCAATCAAATGAATTTTTTTAAGTTGGGCAAGATCATCATCAGATAAAAAATGGATGCTTTTCTGACTAATCAATAAGGCCCGCTTTATTCTCCTACCACCGGATACTTGCATGCCCCTCCAGTTTTTAAATGAATCGGATATTAGTGCGTAGGTGGGTATGGTCGTAATCGTCTTATCAAAATTCTGTACCTTTACGGTAGCCAGTGTAATTTCAATGACATCACCATCAGCACCGTATTTTTCAAAAGTAATCCAGTCACCTATCCGTACCATGTCGTTTATACTTACTTGTATACTGGCCACTAATCCTAAAATGGAATCTTTGAAAATCAATAGGATTATGGCAGATCCTGCACCAAGCGCTGTAAAGAACTTCCAGATTTCTACTCCGGTAACGATGGCGATTATGGTTAATATACCTACGGCCCAAGCGAAAATCATGAATACTTGAATATAACTGCCCATGGGTTTATCCCTAAATCTGGGTTTTGTTTTCAAATAATCCCTGGTACTTCTAAAAAAGCTTTTTACAGTAAAAAGGGTTAGGACAACAAAAAGGATTTGAAGTGTCTTATAAGCAAGGGTTGCCCCATACTCAAAATCGAAAAATGCAATTGGGACTAGTTCGAACAAAACGAATAGGGGAAGGAATTGGGCAACATACCGTGGCACTTTGTTGGCTACCAAGTAATTGTCAAAATTTGTCTTTGTTTTTTTTGCCAACCGGATGGAAAAAATGCGCAAGGTTTTCCATAGCACGAGGTGTAACAGCCAAACCAACACAAGAGTACCTACTAATAAAACAATAAGGTTTATGTAGGTGGCCATCTGTTCGGCCATCCCCGTTTGTAAGAGGTAATTATAAAGCAATCGCGAAAGTCCTTCTTCCATGTTCCTTTTTTAAAACTTCATTTAGAGAATTGTTACAAAGATAGGACTATACCTTTTTGCTGTGATGGACTTCATGCAGTATTTAGGGATAGTCAACAAATGGGTTTTTTATAATTGAAGCTTTTTAGCGCTTACCAGATTCAACCTTGGGGCGCTATTTTTGACAATCTTAAATCATTCCCAAAAGTTAATGGAAGGACTATTTGCAATCTATGGGGCTGTAGGTAGAGGTTTTGGTCATTTGTATTTACAATACCATGCTAATTGAAATTTCTTTATTGTCTTGCTCCACCTTTTCTATTTTCAGAAGTTGCCCATTGGGAGAATGGTCCCATTGAAAATAATCTCCTTCAGCATGCCCCATCATTGCCATTCCTTGTGGGGTTAAAATTGATATGCTATCCAGTGCATCACTTGCCGTGGGTATGACCAACCTAAACTTTCTCTCCCATCCGTTCCATGAACTGATGGTTATTAAACTATTGAAACGGATTACATCTGTAGGCATGTCTTTCTCATCAAAAATTTGTGCTGATTCCAACCTTTCCATCGAACGTAGTATGGAATTGCCTAGTAATTTGTCCTTTAAATACCCAGATAGGTTCATGAAACGCTTAAGCAGTAGGTATTCTTTTTTCTCGATTATAAGTCGGTCGTATTTCATAGGAAATTTTCTTGTAGCAAATTACTTGGGTAGTACAACTTTTGTTTTGGCACAAATCTTAGAATACTAGACAAGGGTTTATCCGTAATGGCCAAAGGGCTCAATACCTGTTATTTCTTGAGCACTACAATACAATATGGCATTGGTATAAAAAAAATATGCGGTTTGGTAGTTGTTTAAATCTGGGTTCTTGCGCTATCTAGTTCTGTGATGAATTATTTTCAAAAACGTTATATGCATTCATGGGATAAAATATCAATGCCAGCATGGCAATTCCAATGACAACCATGAATGCGATCTCGAGCTTAGAAAGTAAAATGTTCATACCTAAAGATTTGTTGGAGAGATGAACGAGTTGTCCACTTTCTTGAAGTTGAATATTAGCAAGGCCACCTAGGCTTGACTTTATTGCTTCTAGTTCTTTTTGTGTTTCATTGAAGACTTTTGAAGATTTTTCTATGGGTGTTTTGGCGATTATATTCTCCAATTCTAGCAGGGCGTTAAATTGGCCCTTTAATTCTTCAAATAGATTGGATTCTTTTGGCGTTAATTGTGTTGCTCCAAAATGCATTAACAAGGCTTCTACTTTTTCATTTTCGCCTTCAATTGGCCTTGTGTTATCATTTGAAATTAACCGTAATTCTTTCCGGTGAAAAATGGTAGTTAGCTGATAAATAAAATTCTGTACAACGACCCTGTCCTTATAAACTGAATTTACGGTGGTCTGTATTGTAGAAAAGTGTCTTTGGTCCAATCTGTTGGAGCCTAGCACCAGCAGGAATGCGATGGCAAGAACCAAACCGATTTGAATACGTTGCGCAATGTTGAGTTTAGTGAACATGGGTATTGTTTTAAGGTTTAAGTGTCTGTTTTAACTAGTTTTTCAAATTTTAAAAAACCCACTTGGCCTTGTTTTTAAATTGAGCAAAACAAAAATTGTAAGGTCCAAGCAGGTTTTAGCAACTAACTAAATTTTAAAGCGTCTCCAATTCACCCGAAGCAATAGCTTTTTTAAAATCGGCCGATACTACGGTGTGGCTTCCAAAAAAACGATTCCCATCTGCACGCTTAATTTTTACTTGGGTAGTACCATCTTTCTTTTCCTTAATGGCTGTTACGACCACTTTTTCACCTTCCGCCCGCTTGTAATTGGCAATTCCACCTCTTTTGATGATGAAGTTGGCGCGTGGAAAATTAATGTGCTTGTACGTGTTGGTCTCAGGTTTTCCAATTTCAAGAATGTCCCCAACCTTAATGTCGGTTATTTCTTGGTTTGTCCCGCTCTGGGCATTTAACATACTTACTGAGAATAATAGGGCAATTGCATACTTGATCATAATATTATTTATTTTGGGTTAATGAATTAGTATATCCTTTCGGTAAGGATTCTTTCATGGTATCTTCTGAGATATCGACTTTTAATTTCTTTTTAAGCTGTTTTACTTTTTGGATGGTTAGTGCCAAAACACTACCAGGAAGTCCAAATTGTATTTTATCGCCTTCGGCTAAACCAATGACTGTCGCTCCCAAACTACTGATTACGGAAACTTTATTTCGCTTTATATTTTCTTCACCCGGCGACACAATTTGAAAGGTTTCTTGCCATTTGGATCCGCACTTGACCGTAATTTTAGAGTATAACTGTACAATCTCTGCCGGTAGTTGCCCTTCTTCCAGAATGATGGCGTTATTCATATTCGTTTCCAGGATTTCCAGAACATTTCTATGGGAATAATCCTCCATGGCACAATCCATTTGCAGGTACTGCTTTAGGATTACAAAATCCTTTTTACCATATACAAGACTACCGTACTTCATCTTACTTCATTTTTAGATTTGACTTCATTTCCGCTGCTTCGTGTTTTCCTTTCATAAGTAGGGTTCGTCTTCTTATTCAAGGATATCCTAGTGCTATGAATTGATGCTAAGAAAAGGAGCATATGGTATTGTTTGTGTTCGTTTCATAAAAAGCAAATGGCATGCCCCAAAATTCAATGGTACATGCCAAAACATATAACATATTGAAAATCAGTTATTAAAAATCAAAAAAAGAATCTGAATGGTTTTTTAGGTGGGTAAAAATTACTCGGTCGGGGAAATATTCCCCATTCTTTTAGCTTAACTTATCCCGTAAAGTCTTGCGGTCTATCTGTAGAATTTTGGCCGCTTTGGTCTTGTTGCCTTCGGTATGTTCCAATACCTGCTGTACATATTGTTTCTCCATTGCCCGAAGTGTAAGAAACCCTGTTTTGGGAAAATCAATTTGAAATTTTAAGGATTTTGGCAAAACTTGCACCCCTATGATTCCGTCAGACATAATAACGGCACGCTGTATCACATTTTCTAATTCCCGTATGTTTCCTGGCCACTGGTAGCGCTCTAAAATTTGTACTGCCTCTGGTGAAATTTGGAGCAATCTGTCTTTGTATTCAACCCCATACTTGCGCAAGAAACGGTCTACCAATAATTTAATATCGGATTTACGTTCCCTAAGGGGAGGTACTTCAATCTCCACGACCGTTAAACGGTAATATAGATCTTCCCTAAACTCTTTGTTCTTAATCGCTTCCTGTAAATTAGCATTGGCAGCGGCAATGATACGAATATCAACATTTTCAGACTTTTGCGATCCAATCTTTGTAATCTGTTTTTCTTGGAGTGCCCGTAATAATTTACTCTGCACGGCTAAGGAGGCCGTTCCAATTTCGTCCAAAAAAAGAGTTCCCCCCTCGGCCGCTTGGAAGAATCCGTTCCTGTTATCGTTTGCCCCTGTAAACGCGCCTTTTGTATAACCAAATAGTTCAGCTTCCTGTAGATTTTCTGGAATGGCCGCACAATTGACGGCGATAAATGGTGCCCTGGCAAACTTGCCGGAATAGTGGATTGCCCTTGCTACCAATTCTTTTCCTGTTCCACTTTCCCCATGTATTAATACGGTGGCCTTGTTATCCTTTACCCGATCTATGATGGTGGTGACTTTGTAAAAAGCTTCGGATGTACCAACCATATCTGGATACATAGTGTTTTGGGAGGCCTTTTTCCTAGGCGCAGGACTTGAGTGTCCGCTGCCATGCGCAAAAGCTTTTTCTACCGCCAGTTTCAGTTCATTTTTTGTAAATGGCTTGGTTAAATAGTCAGTAGCTCCGGTTTTAATAACTTCCAGCGCACCGTCCACCGATGGATAACCTGTTACCACCAGTTTTGGCATTTTGGGATAATGTTCGTTCGTAAACTTAAGGAGCTGGAGGCCGTCGACCTCGGGCATTTGAATATCGGTTATAAGGAGGTCTATAACGGTATCCTTAAGTATGAACAAGGCCTCTTTAACGGAAATAGCTTTGTAGGTATGGTAATCCATCGATTTAAGGTGCCGTTGCAACAACTCCAGTATATCGATATCGTCATCAACGATAAGAATGTTTTCTTTATGTAAAGACATGCCTACAATTTAGGAAAATCGACTGTAAAAATAGTTCCTTTTGGTTTATTGGGTTTATGGACAATGCTGCCTCTATGGCTTTTTATGATTCCATGAACCACACTTAGCCCTAGCCCAGAACCTTCTCCCATGGGTTTTGTAGTAAAGAAAGGTTCAAAGACCTTATCCTCAATTTCTAATGGTATGCCTTCACCTTCATCGGTTATACCAATCCTAATGTTACTCTTTTTTTCTGTAACGGTAACAGCAATGTGCCCACCATGCGGAGAGTAGTAGATGGCGTTCATAATCAAGTTGAACAGTACCTGTGTCAACTGCACCGTATCTGCTCGTAATTCAATTGCGTCGTTGCTGAATGATTTGGTAAGGTTGATTTTCTTTTGACCCAATGACGGACCAAGTAATTTTAGGACATTCTCAATAATGGGATTTATAATAACCATTTTCATTTCCTGCGGCATTTCACAGGCAAAGAACATTAGTTTTTTCACTATTTCTCGACTAAATATAGCATTGTCCATAATTTTTTTTAAATCCCGTTTTGCATTCCCATCGGCTATGCTTTCCTGCAACAGCTCTGCAAAACCCAGAATATTGGCTAAAGGCGTATTTAGTTCATGGGCTATGCCTGCAGTAATTTCACCAAGGATGTGTAGCCGATCCGCGCGCTCCATTTGCCGCCTAGTTGCGGCCTCACTATCCCTTATTTGTTTTCTTTCAATAAGATTGCCTACGGCCAAACAAACATTGTTCAAAAGTGTTTGTTCCTCCAATAAAAAATCTGAAACACTATACTTTTCGGTAGGGTAAGCAACCACTATCATTCCATCAACTTTATTAAACACCTTAATATTGGAACGTATTGCGGTCATTCCCTCATGATAGTTGTCCGTTTGGGCCTCATAACCGGTAACGGTCAAAAATACTTCGGTTGCATCCTCGAATTGCCAGGCTCTCTTTAGGCAATACACGATAGCTTCCAACGATATTTCAAGTTGGTCGTAATCCGAATTCACGATAATGGAAGTTACCTCGTATAAGCAGGTCAATTCCTTTACACGTTCTTTTAGCTTTGCTTCTGCAGTCGTCATGTGGGATTTAAATAGTGCTATTTAACAAGTATTAGATTGCTTTAAAATAATCTAAAAATTGGTATAATAGTAGATGTTATTAAAAATTACGGATACTAAACACGCAGAACAACTGGAGTTTAAGTTGGGACACTGTTGTTGGTGAATCAAAAGTCTAGTAATAACGGAAAATTAAAAGGCGTCAAAAAAATGCTGGGTAATGTGTATTACTAATTCATAAGTATTTCGCAAAAGCATTCATTGAAAAGCCACCCTCCTTGGAAGCTATCGTGAATCTAGGGTTTTCTTAGCGTGGATATGGTCATATTTCAAAGTGATAGTGGTGTGTTCTAGTCTTTAATTCAATTTTATATTTAGTTCGTTTTTCATTAAAGGTTCATGGTTTTCTTGCCGGGCGGCAAGTAGTCTTTTATCGAATCCGTTGCCATTTTTTGGCTTGAAGTACTAATTAATTAAAAGGGTCTATGTTTTCTTATGGCTTGTATAAAGATTGGCGATTTAATTCTGTATTTTTAGATGAAATGCATTTACTTCAAAACAATACTTATGAACACTTTCTTCCGGACACTTTTAGTTGCAATAATGATGGCCGCCACTACCACTGTGGTCCACAGTCAAATACAATTAGACCCACAAACCATTTCGGATTTGCAAAAAACACCCAAATATGCTTTTGTACTTACTACCGAAAGGCATTTTAAGGGGGTGCTTGGCATGTACGATTTGCTCATTAAAAATGGCGTTGCTGTGGAGGATTACGAAATCGTCGTGAAAGGGATGGTAGTGAAGCAACTTGTCAAAAACTCAGAGCTTGAAGATTTTTTTCAAAACTATAAGGGCAAAGTTAAGGTAAGTGTTTGTAGCGTTGCTATGGAAAAATTGGGCGTGGCGGAAGAAACACTTTTTGAAGGCCTCGACGTTACCCCAACCGCATCGGTGCGCATGCTTCAATTACAGGCGAATGGCTATAATACATTGACCTATTAAAAATGGAGCAGGGAAAACCTAGGATTATGCGTTTAATGGATTTTTTCGAATTATAGCGAAGTAATCCCAAATAAGGCAACGAAAGTTTAAAGCATGGATTCTAATTGTATGTAGGAGCGGTATGGTATTGCTATCATAGTGATACCTAAAACTGGTTTCTGTTAATATCCTGATATAGTAAGGCCCTACAACATCAGATAATGAATTATTGGAAAAACGGGATGGGGTTTCTTTCCATTGCCTTGGAATAAATCAGCTATGTTAATAGCGATAAAAGGGTTAATAAAATTCACTATGACATAGCGTCAAATACCCAGATTTTAAGATTTAGCAACTATATTTTAAGAAGACCTTAATACGTTTTTGGCATCTAGTTTATATACTTGCAACGAACTAAAAAAACGAATTATTTTATGAGTATTACCTATTTGAACACAAAGTCAAAAGGAATTACAAAAACGGTAGCGGAATTCTCCAAACAAGAGCATCAGAGTAACAGGGAGTTTCGTGAATTTATAAAGGAACAGGTGGTGGAGCATCGAAAAGAGGGAATAGATGTGTTCAAGTCCCCTTGGCCTGGAGATGACCGAAAAAATAAATAATGCTTTATCCAGGCAATCGTAAGTAATCGGTTTACATAGAAGCAAAAGGCTATTTAATTGTTTAAATAGCCTTTTGCTTATTCCGGAGTGTAGGTCTACACTATTGATTAAATTAGATTTTGTTCGTAAGAAGTTACTCAAAATAAGATTGAAAAGGTTTTAGAAGTAACTATAGTTATCTTGTGGTAGTCGAACAATCAGTAGCGACTAAAGTCGAATCAACTATCCTATTTAAGGCTGGTTTTTCTGCCAAACCAATTCAAATAATGGTCCTAAAACAAGCAAACCCTGCAAAGTTTATGATTTACAGTGTTTTGTCTCGATTTGTGAATTTTATAAGTGACTTCAAAAGGAAAGAGTTCTAACTTTTTGAATGAAGATATCGATCTAATTATTTCGAAATCCCGGCAGTTGAAGTTTTTAAATATGAACAATTAAGATAGGTATACGGTCTTTTTTACTTATTTGTTAAGTCAAACATTTTGTAACAAACTTTAACGATTTTTGTCACAAATAATTTGAATTGTGTGACCAGTATTTTTGAAGAGATAAAAAGCGTATTGGCAGTAAGTCTAAAGGACCTCTTAAATATACTTTCTTAGTCCCGCAAAAGGTCAATTAAAGAAACTACTAAAAAGAACGGTAAATGGAACTAGGATAAGATATTTTTTTAGGGCTTTTCGTTTGTACCGTAAAACGGCCCTATAATAGGTAATTAAATTATTGGAATTGATCTATGTCAATATACTTTAACCTGGCCATTGTGAACTTATCCCAACCATAACCAACTGTAAAATAAAAATGTGGAAAACATTTTAATTTTACTCCAATCGACTTCTGTACTCGGTTGGCGTAGTACCCAAAACCTTTTTCACATAGCGCGTGAAAAAAGACCGACTTGAAAACATCATTTTATCTGCGATTTCTGCAATATTTAGATTTTTGTTCTGCAAAAAAAGTCTGATACGCTCCTTGGTGTATCGTTGAATCCATTCAGACGCCGTGGCACCTGAGTTCTGCTTGCAAACAAAATTCAAATATTTAGGGGTAACACTAAGTATATTGGCGTAATACCGTACTTCCCTTTCGGCCATACAATGTTCTTGTACCAAATGAACGAATCGTTCGTATAACGAACCACTTTGCAAGGTTCGTTTTCTGCGCTCATATTCGTTTGCAAATGTGTGCCACATTTCAAGAATGAACAACCGCATTTGTAGTTTTAATACCTCTTCATAAAATCGATGTTCCCTATTTTGGAATCTTTCGTGCAACCATTTAAAATTTGATAAGACCCTTTGCCTGTCATTCTTATCGTTCAGCTTTTTGATAGGGTATTGACGAGAATGCAGGATGGCATCGATACTCCAACTTTGATCAGGGATATTATTGTATAAAAAATGCTTCTCCACCAGTAAAATGGATGCCTTAAAAGTCTTGGAAAATACCAAATTCTCTAATTGGCTTTCAGCGAACCAAAACAGAAATTCATTGCCTTTGCATTGCATCTCTACGTTCTTGAACAAAAAAGAAATACTTCCTTGGTGACAAAACAAATGGGTGTGGTAATAGGCATTGAAATCTATCGGAAACCCTGTTTCCCTAGACAATTCCAGAAGCACAATGCGTGGCTTATTTTGATCTAACTCATTCAATTTAACTTTTGTTTTAACTAAAATAAGCAATATTTGACATTATTGGTGTAATTCGTGTAACAAATGCAACTATCGGATTTTTACTTTTGTGGTATCAAAACCCAATTAATCAAAATGGATAATCGGACCATAAAAAATCTATTTGTGCTACTGATTGTTTTTCTATGCGGTTTTAACACAATGGCGCAAGAAGAAACAGAACCCTTTCTAGATGATTTCACGGGAACGGCGAGCGTTACCCATAATGGAATTTCGTTGGTACCCTCCTTTTCTTTGGGAGATCCCGCACTATTATTTGATTTAAAATTTACCAAAGGAAAATTAAGTTTTGAACCCGATATGCGCTTTGCTTTGGAAGGCAAGCCTTGGTCTTTTATTTTCTGGTTACGGTATAAGGCGATAGAAAATGAACGATTTTCGTTGCGCCTTGGGGTGCACCCCGCCCTGAACTTTAGAACGGTCAATGTTGTTAGGGACGGTCAGCCCGAAGAGCTTTTGGAGTCGCGGCGGTATATTGCTGCCGAGGTGGCACCCACCTATAAGATTTCGGATAAAGTGGGTCTTGGGGTTTATTATCTATATGGCCGTGGATTTGATGAAGGGGTAAAAAACACCCACTTTATGGTATTGAATTCATCCTTCAACAAGCTGTATATTTCCGAAAAAATGTATTTTAATGTATCCCCCCAAGCCTATTATTTGCTTACGGACGATTTAAAAGGATTTTACATTGTGGGCTTTGTTTCCTTGATAAAAAAAGATTTCCCCATTTCGGTTTCGGCCATCCTAAATAAGGCTATCGATACTGAAATAGTGCCAGAAGACGATTTCACATGGAATATTTCCCTAGTGTAAAGCTTTGGCGGTCCCAATAGGCCAATGTCGAAACGAAAAATATGATGAACATTGAAAAAAATTTAATTTGTGAAAATGGATAAATTAGAAAACCAAAAACAAAAAAATAGTTCCCATCCTGCGAGTAGGGACATTTTTGAGCGGTTAAGGAAAGGCGAGACCATTACGCCCAACGACCCTCAAGCCTATAGGATGCGTGAGGCATCATATAGCACGAAAAAATTGTTGACGCAGATGAACAACGCCACAGATCCTAAAGAAATCAACGATTTGTTGAGTAAGATTACTGGGAGCCAAATTGACGAAAGCGTTGCTGTTTTTACCCCTTTGTATATCAATTACGGCAAGCACACGAAAATTGGTAAAAACGTATTCATCAACTTCGATTGTACTTTTTTGGACCTGGGAGGAATTACTATTGATGATGGCGTACTCATTGCACCCAAAGTCAGCTTACTGTCCGAAGGACACCCTCTTTCTCCTGATAAAAGACATTCGCTGGTTCCGAAACCCATCCACATAAAAAAGAATGCATGGATCGGTGCCAATGCCACCATTTTACATGGCGTGACCATAGGAGAGAATTCGGTGGTTGCCGCGGGTTCGGTCGTTTCTAAAGACGTACCCGATAATGTAGTTGTTGGCGGTACTCCAGCAAAAATCATAAAGAAAATTTAGAACAGATAAAATGAAAAAAATACTGACACTCGCAGTTGCCTTACTATTATTGATAGGTCAGGGCTGCAACACAAAAGTTGATAAACAAGAAAACACAGAATCGAATCCTTCGGAACAAGCAATTTTTCCTAAGGGTGAAGCTGGGAATGCTGATAACTTCACAGGCAACGCTTATAATTATGGTTTAGTTGCAAATGATTCTATCTACAACACCCTCGTAGGGAATGTTTATTTCGAGAAAAGCGCAAGATCAAATTGGCACTTTCATCCGAGCGGGCAAATACTGATTGTACTGGATGGTCTGGGATATCATCAACTGGAAGGACAGCCAAGGGAAACCATGAAAAAGGGCGATGTCATCAAGGTTCCCGCAAATACAAGGCACTGGCATGGCGCTACTGAAAACAACAGTCTTACACAGATGTATATTTTGCCAAAAACAGAAAATGGATTCGTTACATGGCTTGAGCCTGTAACGGATGAGCAGTATACATCTAACAATTGAAACAAAAGGAGATTATCAGTTAGGTGCTCAACCATCAGTTAAAGTCCATAAGGCGCAAGATATACCGAAGCTGGAGAAAGCTTGCTGGGCGATAGGTAATTTTAAAGACAAAATAAATTCATGAAATCTATACTTTTGATGGTTTTAATATTTACTTCAGTTATAATGGGCAATCCATCACCTTGCAACAAAGAAAATGCCCCTATCAAAACGGAAAACAATGGCACAATGGCAAACGGAAAAATCAAAATCACGATAAATTCACGATCCTTTACCGCCACGCTTTTGGACAATAATACTGCAAAAGCTTTCAAGGAACTTTTACCTATGACCATACAGATGACCGAGCTGAACGGCAATGAGAAATATTATGATTTGCCCACTAAACTTCCAAACAAATCCTCAAATTCCGGGACTATACATAATGGTGACTTGATGTTATATGGTTCAAACACTCTAGTACTGTTTTACAAATCATTTTCAACCTCGTATAGTTATACAAAGATTGGAAGCATCGATGACCCTACAGGACTTGAAGAAGCCTTATGTACTGATACTATTAGTGTTACCTATTCTATTGATTAGAATAACAAGATGAATATAGTATGACTTGACCTTTATTTTTTATGAAATAAATAATTACAAACATATTTAAAAATGAAATTCATTCAACTTTTATTGCTCGTATTGGTCTTACAGGTGTACCAAACGTCATTGGGCCAAACCTCCAATCCCGTGATTTCTCTTTTCCCTGAAGGTACCATCTTGCATGGTAATACAGCCTACAACAATGATACCTTGCCGAAGCACCTTTTGGATATTTATGTACCGCCCAATGTAAAGGACAAAGTTCCTTTGATTGTATTTATTCACGGCGGCGGGTGGATCGGTAACGATAAGTATGCCGACATCGGTTATATGAAAAATACGGTGGCAGAAATCATTAATAGTGGGTATGCCCTGGCATCCATAGATTACCGCTTTGCAACACAGGCCATTTTTCCGGCCCAGATTCAGGACTGCAATAGGGCAGTTTCCTTTTTATATGATAACGCCGAAAAATATGGGTTTGATACAGAAAGATTTGCGCTAATGGGTTTTTCAGCAGGAGGACATTTGGCCTCGTTTCAGGGCCTATCGAACAATACCCAAACTGATGATTTTCATATGCCCGGCACATCCCGTGATTTTTCATTTAAGGCCGTTGTGGATTTTTATGGACCATCGGAATTAATTCTATTTCCCGGGGCAAATGACCCCAAATCCCCGGAATCATTATTGATAGGTGCCACCCCACTTAACAGACCTGACTTGGCTAAAATTGCCAGTCCGGTGACTTATGTAGATGAGAATGACCCTCCCTTTCTTATTATTCACGGGGAAAAAGATGATTTGGTTTCCCCTAGACAATCTCAATTATTAAGTGCTTGGTTGACGGTAAAAGGTGTGGAAAACGATTTGATTATAGTAAAGGATGCACCGCATTATGGAGAGATGTTCGATGTGGATGATATTAAAAACAAAGTAATTAATTTTCTAAAAAGCCATCTGAAATAACCTCATTAAAGTGCTTTTACAATTTGAGTCGTAGTATTCCAATTTTGCAAAAATTGTGTGCTATACTTCTTTTCAGAAATTTATAACTTATGTAACTTCATCATAATCATTTATATATACTATCATGGCCAAATTCAATCTTAAAATTAACGGACAAACTCAAGAAGTTAATGTTGACCCAACAACGCCTATGCTCTGGGTACTAAGAGACCATGTAAAATTGTTAGGCACTAAATACGGGTGTGGTATCGCCCAATGTGGGGCCTGTACGGTGCATTTAGGTGACAATGCCGTACGTTCTTGTCAGTTACCTGTTTCAGCGGTGGGGGAGCAAGAAATTACGACTATTGAAGGTTTATCAGAGAACGGTAACCATCCCGTTCAAAAAGCTTGGTTAGAAATTGATGTACCCCAATGTGGGTATTGCCAAGCAGGACAGATTATGTCGGCTTCCGCCTTGTTAAAAAGAACCCCAAATCCTTCCGATGAAGAAATTGAAACGGCCATGAACGGAAACATCTGTCGCTGTGGTACGTACACGCGAATCAAAAAAGCAATAAAAATAGCCGCTAGTTCGGAAAATGTTTCATAAAGTATAGAAAATGGCAAATATAAAAACACAAATAGGACGGAGGGCTTTTATTAAGAATACAAGTTTGGCAAGTGGGGGATTGGTACTCGGATTCAGTTTTTTAAATTCTTGCAAGCCTGAACAGGCAAAAGAGATGGCCGTTAGGGAAATGCCCAACGAATGGTTCGAGATAAATTCGTATCTGAAAATTGGGGATAACGAGATGGTGACCGTTTACACACCAAATCCCGAATTCGGTCAGAATATTAGAACATCGATGCCCATGTTGGTGGCAGAAGAGTTGGATGTGGATTGGAAAAACGTGGTGGTAGAGCAGGCGCCCTATCATGCAGAAAAATATGGCTTTCAACTTACAGGTGGCAGTACGGGAATAAAAGCAAGATGGATACCTCTTCGAATGGCCGGCGCAACAGCAAAACAGATGTTGGTGGCCGCGGCCGCAAAAACATGGCAGGTTCCCGAAGAAGAAATCACTACTCAAGGAGGAATATTACAACACGCAGCAACAAAAAAATCGGCCGGGTACGGAGAAATGGCTTCGGTTGCGGCAACGCTTGACGTGCCTGTAGAAGTGCAATTGAAAGAAGTTAAAGACTTTAAGCTCATCAGCCGTTCCCATAAAAATGTGGATGCGAAAAAGATTATAACCGGTGAGCCCATGTTTGGTATGGATTATCAAAAGAACGGCATGCTGATCGCTATGATTGTACATCCTCCTGCATTTGGAATGACCTTGAAATCGGTTGATGACGAGGAAGTGAAAGCCATGCCAGGCATCAAGGATGTAATAACCATCAAAAGTTTCAAGGAGGGATTTAAAAAACACGGTTTTGATACCAACGCTTTTCCTGAATTGGTGGCGATAGTTGGTAACTCCACCTGGGAAGTCATGCAGGCCAAAAAGAAATTAAATGCAGAATGGAGGCCGATCTCTGCAAATACTGAAATTGTCAACGGGTTTTTTGGAAAGGAAACAAGAAATACCCCTGCGGGACTGGAATCCACACAGGGCCACAAAGCACAGATGGAGGCACTTTCAGCTATACCTGGAAATATGGTCAGAAAGGATGGCAATCCGGAGGCAGCCTTCAAGAATGCAGCAACGGTTTTGGAGAGAAGCTATGCGGCCCCTTTTCTTGCCCACAATAGCATGGAGCCTATAAATGCTTTTGCGCATGTGGAAGGTAATAAAGTAAAAATTGCGGCACCCATCCAGATTCCATCCTTCATCATTCCTACGCTGGAAAGCAGTTTGGGAATACCGAAGGAAAATATTGACATGGAAATGCCAAGAATGGGAGGTGGTTTTGGAAGAAAGGGCTATGCCCACTTTGTGGTGGAAGCTGCTCTTATATCCCAAAAAGTAAATGCCCCAATAAAATTGGTGTATAGTCGCGAAGATGATATGACTACCGGTATTTATCGTCCTGCTTACCACGCAACCTATCGCGCGGCTTTTGACGAAAATAATAATTTAACTGCCTTGCATATAAAGGCGGGCGGTATACCAGAAAGCCCATTGTTCGCCAATCGTTTTCCGGCAGGGGCCATTGATAATTATTTGGCCGAAGAATGGTCCATTGATTCCAATATTACGGTAGGTGCTTTTCGAGCTCCCCGTTCCAATTTTATGGCCGGTGCCGAACAGGCATTTTTGGACGAAGTGGCAGAAGTCATGGGCAAAGACGCTATTCAATTTCGATTGGATTTGCTAAAACGTGCCAAGGAGAATCCTGTTGGACAAGAGAACGACTATGATGCCGAGCGGTACGCCGGTGTTTTGGAATTGGTGCGGGAAAAATCGGCTTGGAATGAAAATAATGAAACGAAACATCGTGGGGTCGCGGCTTATTTTTGTCATAATTCCTATGCAGCGCATGTGCTGGATTTAAAGATGGAGAATGGCAAACCTGTGGTGGAAAAAGTAGTTTGTGCCATTGATTGCGGGGTGGTGGTAAATCCCGATGCGGCCACGAACATGGCGGAAGGTGCCATAACCGATGGTGTTGGTAATGCCTTTTTTGGGGAATTGACTTTTAAGGATGGAGTTCCTCAGAAAAACAATTTCCACCAGTATCAAATGATCCGTATGAAAGAAGCACCGAAAGAAATCGACGTGCATTTTGTGCAGAATGAAATCGACCCAACGGGTATGGGAGAACCACCGTTTCCCCCTGTTTTCGGGGCGGTGGCCAATGCCTTATATAAAGCCACGGGGCAACGGCATTATAGTCAGCCATTTATAACGAAAAAGGAAGTAGTAGGATAATGGGGTTATATCACAATTAGAGGGTGACCTTTTAAAAACAGCGATTGTAAGGCGTTCGTTTATTTGCGGATTCATTTTTCAAAAAATGGTCTTAAGAATCGAACCATTTAAGGCACTCTATTTGAGTTTCTTTCATTTATTGCTTTTAACTGCCTTTTTACGAAACTACGTTTGACGATATACAGTCTTACCCGCTTTGCAGCCTTTCCTGTTTTTAGGAAATACTACACTAATAGTTCTCGAAGTATCAATTAATTTCTGGCAGTGATATGAAAAATAAATTCATTAAAAGTTCAAACCTTTAAAGTGATGAAAACAAGCGGTATCCCTGCAAAATTCAATATTTAGGCAACAAGAAAAAGCTCTATAAAAACTTGGTTTAAAGAGCTTTATAAAAATTGTGACCGCGGAGGGATTGCATATCCCTCGTGCGCTCAATGTTGCAAATAAGAAACCATGCTCTCCCGAGCATGGTTTCTTGAGTGTCGTGACCTCGACAGGATTCAAACCTGTAACCTTCTGAGCCGTAATCAGATGCGCTATTCAGTTGCGCCACGAGGCCTTATTTTTCCGCTTTAACGGGGTGCAAATATATTTCTTTTTACATTTACCGCAAAATATAAGACTGCTATTAAAATGGATTTTAAAAGTTTCATACGGGATGTGCCCAATTTTCCTAAAGATGGGATACTTTTCAAGGATATTACTTTATTGCTGCAGCATCCACAGGCATTAAGGGAGGTGGTAGATGCCTTGGTTACACTTTTGAATGGAAAGGAGATCAATAAAGTTGTGGGTATGGAAAGTCGGGGTTTTATTTTTGGACCCATGTTGGCCCATCGGTTAAGTGCAGGGTTTGTGCCTATACGCAAACCTGGTAAACTACCTGCAAAAACCATTAGTGAATCCTATAAACTGGAATATGGTACTGATGCCCTGGAAATACATTGCGACGGTATAGCAAAAGGAGATAAAGTTTTGGTCCATGATGATGTGCTGGCCACTGGAGGTACTGCAGAAGCTGCTTGCAAACTAATAGAACGTTTGGGCGGTGAAATTGTACAATGTAATTTTCTTATCGAGTTAAGTTTTTTGTCTGGTAGGGAAAAAATTAGCAAATACCCTGTTGAGTCACTGTTACGTTATTAATCCAATGCATTGGTGGTGACATAGTACCGCCAGCCAACGATAGCCATTTGTAGTTTAGAAGCTTTTGAAAGGTCTAATTGCTTCTTGGCATAAGAAGGAAACAAGGCTTTATTTAATTTTGCCAGCAGTTTAAACAGCGATTTTTTCAAGGATTGCTTTTTTCCAAAAATACAAAAATTAAGATTTGATTAGGACCTCTGGTCCCTTTGCGTTGATTTTTCAAGATTAAAGTATTGTAAAAACTACACTTAGAATTAGGAGTATTAAAAATTTGATTACGGCTATCATATTACTTCGTTTTTAGATTTTAATTTGATTTTTTTGAAGATATCATGGCCACAGGGTTTCTCCAAAAATCTGATGCACAATTATTACTTTTGAATACAATAGTGTAAGTTATAAAACGAAATATACTCTAAATAGATACTATATTCCTTGATAAAGGTATTAAATTGGAATAAAATCGCCCAATTTAGGTGTTGTTATGTAACAATTGAAGGGGCGTTTTAGATACTTTTTTGAGTTATTAAGCAAATAGTATACCTAAAAAGGGAGTTTTGGGAGAATTCGTTTCTAAAATTACAAAAAGAAACAAATTAAATCTTCCACTAAACCTAGGTTCTATTACCTTCCATCTTTTGAGAAACTAGATATGAATTGCGCGATAATAAATAACGAAGTTTTTATCAACTATTTTTTTGTGCTTATTTCAATTACCCCATCCTTGGCCTTCTTGCCATATTTTTTTACAGCAGCAGTACCTTTTAAAACGTTCATGGAAGCTATTTGGTTTGGGTCCAATGATTTTATGAATTTGGAATCTCTTTTTTCGCCGTCAACATAAACCAAGGGCTCTTTTCCGTCATCGGTATTCAGAAAAAGAAACCCGCTTCCTTCCTCTTCCAAGATTTTAATATCATGTTCGCTTGAGGGTGATGTGCTTATAAATACATTTTTGCCGGTACTAGACTTTATCTTAACTTCTTTTTTATCAATGTCATCATTTTCAATAAATATAAAAGTTCCATCTTCGACGTCAATGTCCATTTCTTCCAACTCCCCATCGTTTACCCTTTCTCCGTTAATATATAATTCTTTGGTACCACTACCACGCTTTACCATTACGTGCTCTCCTTTTTTAGTATCATTTTTTTGAATCCATACCGTGGCGTTGTCTTTTGAATTTCCTAGCTCCCTTTTCCCTATGGAAATAGTATTGCTCTCCGTTTCTACAAAAACATAAGTAGGGTCTATAGTATCATTATCGGATGTGGAATTGTACCTACTACTAACTTCACCCATGGTTTTATTTCCGCCAGAAATCTCTAAGGACAGGCTTATAATTTCACCATCTTCATTTCTAACGACGGTATAGGATAAGTCGAATTTTTCCTTGCTTAAGTCAGATTTCATTTTTAACAATTGTTCATCAGTGGTGTTTTTGTCAATGGCCAATTCAATGACTGAATCTGACTTTTTATAATGTTGTTCAAGGGCGAAGGCATATTCTTCCTTGGTGCTGAAGCTTAGCAAAAATGCTGTAAGGAATGGTAGAATAAGCAACGTTTTTAACACTGATAAAGGATGAGATTTTTTTTGATTGATCATGACGATTCGTTTTTTGATTAATGAATTGAAAAATGGATTTACGATTGATAATCCTTTGTTGTTGATAGCGTGCTTCAACAGGGTATATTGATACCCTATTCGGTCTATTTTAATTTGATGGTTTTCGGTATCTGCTAAAAATTCCAGATTTTGTTTCATTGCACTGCGATAAAACCACACGAGCGGATTGAACCACTGAATAGCAACGACTAGCTCCATCAAAATAATATCAAGGGAATGTAATTGGCGGGCATGCACCTTTTCATGTGCCAGTATGGCTTTCAATTCTGTGCTTGAATGTAAAAGGGGATTATAAACGATAAAATTAAAGAATGAAAAAGGTTGAATGTTTGCATTACTTTGAACGTGAACTGAAGTGCTAAGCTTGGTGTGGGTTCCCTTTTTAATAAGTTGCTTTAAAATATAGCCTTGCCTGCCTAATCTAACGAGTTGAAGCACCGCTCCTAAAATAATAATTAGACAGCTTAGGGTGTATATGTTCAAAGCTCCTATAATTCCATTGGTTGGACTATGAGTTATGGATGCCGCAGAAACACCGATTTCTGTTGGTGAAATGGTAATGGTTTTCGTTATTTGGATAAAGGGTAGTATAAAAGAAAGTACGAGACCGGATAGGAGGAAAAGCCTGCTGAAATGAAACATGGTTTCTTTTCTTAAAAGGAGCCGATAACAACTATAGAAGAGTGCTAATAATCCCGCAGATTTCAAGAAATAATAAAATAAATACTCCATCTATTTTGTGTTTTCGATAAGGTTGATGATTTCTTTCAGCTCTTCAATGGAAATTTTTTCTTCTTTGGCAAAAAAGGATACTAAGTTTTTATATGAATTATCGAAGTAGCCTACCATATCTTCGTTTACATGGGCTTTGTAATATTCCTTCATTGAAATTTTAGGATGGTATTGATGTGTTTTTCCATAGGCGGTAAAACCAACAAACTTCTTGTCTTCCAAATTACGGACAATGGTGGATAGGGTATTATAGTGCGGTTTGTTTTTGGGAATCTCCACCATAATTTCTTTGACAAAGGCTTTCTTGAGCCTCCAAATAATCTTCATTATCTCTTCCTCTTTATTCGTAAGCTTTTCCATGCATGCTGCTTTATAAAAGCTAAATTAAACTATATTTATAGTTTTATAACTACAAAAATAGTTATTTAACTAAATTTTTAGGTTTTATGCTCTTTTAGCAGTTCGTTTCTAATGTACGGTTTAGCTAATTTTGTGTAAATTCCATTCGTAATGGTAAATGGTATCTTTATTATTCTCGGTCTTTTATTGCTAATTGCCGGGGGCAATTGGTTATTGAGATCTGCGGTGGCATTATCCTTAAAATTGGCGATTCCCAAAATTGTGATAGGAATGACCGTGGTATCATTCGCCACTTCTGCACCAGAGTTGATCGTTAGTGTGAACGCTGCGCTGGATGGTTTTCCAGATTTGGCTTTGGGGAATGTCGTAGGTTCCAACATCGCTAACTTAGGACTGGTCTTGGCCATTACAATTTTGCTGAGTCCTATTGATGTTAACCGTAATTTCTATTCAACGGACTGGCCTGTAATGATGGTAGCATCCTTACTGTTCTTTTTCTTTATCTATTTTGATGGTGTTCTTGAGCAATATGAGGGAATTATAATGGTGATTTTTCTATTTTTTTTCTTGGTTTATTTACTGCGTTTTCAAAAACCAGCCGTAATAGATGCGGAGGATTCCCCAGATGAACCTTTGCCCTTGTATAAAATTGCACTTTTTCTTGGTTTGGGAGGTATTGCGCTTTGGAGCGGCTCTGAATTGTTGATTAGCGGAGCCGTAGGTATGGCCACTTTTTTTGGTGTTAGTGACCGTATCATTGCGATTACCATTGTTTCCGTTGGCACCAGTATCCCAGAATTGGCGGCCTCCGTCATTGCCATCTTTAAAAAGGAAAAGGCGATTTCCTTAGGAAATTTAATAGGTTCCAATATTTTTAATTTATTGGCAGTATTGGGTATTTCCTCAATCATAACTCCAATTCATGTCATTGATCAGGGTCTTTTGACCAATGATATATTTTGGATGTTGGGTATTTCATTTTTAATACTGCCATTAGTATTTATACCAAAAGGGCTACGTTTAGGATGGCGAGATGGTATAATTCTTTTAGGAATTTACGTGGCGTTTGTATACGTTACCATTGGTTAAATTAACCTTCGTGCTATGTGGAAGATTTATAACGGTATCTTGATCTTACTTTTATTTTTGGGTGTAGTGCATCTTCTCAATGCTCAGCAAAATGACTTCTTTTTTGGTAAAATTGAGGACGCTTCTACAGGTGAACCTGTTGTCTTTGCCAATATTCGTATCAAGGACAGGGCCGTGGGGGTTATAACCAATATAGATGGTAGCTTTAGAATTCCAATCAGATACAAAGAATACGGCGATGTTATTGAGATATCTTCCATGGGGTTTCTTACCAAGGAAATCCCAATAAACACATTTCTTTTGGATGCTTTGAATACAGTATTTTTAGAGCCTGCTCCTATGGCTTTGGACGAGGCTGTTGTATTCGGTGAAAAAAAGAGGAGAAAAGTTCTTAAGCCCAAAGAAATTGTTCAGAAGGCAATAGATGCCATTTTGGACAATTATCCAACAACTCCGTATACAAAAGTGGGTTATTACCGAGACTACCAAATGGAGAAGGGTGCTTATGTAAATTTAAATGAGGCAATTATTGAAGTTTTTGACCAAGGCTTTAAAGCGATAGATTCCAGTACAACTAAGGCTCTCTTGTATGAATATAAAGAAAACATGGATTTCCAGCGCGATAGTTTCGCAGTTCTACCCTATAACTACGAAAAAGGAACAAAAATTATTGAAAAGGCATATTTGCCCTCCTATGGCGGAAATGAGTTCGTAATCTTAAATGTCCATAATGCCATTAGAAACCATACCATAAATTCCTATTCCTTTATTTATAGGTTTGATACCGACTTGTTGAATGAACATGAGTTTCAGAAACAAAAGGATTCTTACATTGGTGGTGAAGTGGTTTACCATATCGGGTTTGAAAAGATTTTACCAAATTATAATGTCTATGGTGAATTATACATATCAAAGAACGATTACGCCATTCATAAATTGGGCTATGCAGTATATGATACTGCAAAGTATGGTAATTTTGAAAAACCGGATTATGCTAGAAATGAGGAGGACTTAACACTAGAGGTAGTTATCGAATATAATAGACAGGGGGATAAAATGTTCTTGAACTTTATTTCCTTTCATAATGCTTTTAAAGTAAGGGAGCCCCCTAAGTTTAATCTCGATCAAGTGGAATTAAATTTGTCAAAAAGGTGCTTCGTTTTAAAGTTTAATAAAGAATTGGACCCCGCTATTGAGCAAAAAAAATCTAATTATAAAGTGCTTTTTAGAGATAAGCGGATTAAAATTGATCGCATTGTGCTGTTTGACGATATAGTACGTATTTACCCAAAGATGAACAGCGAAAAATTTTCTGAAATCGCCATGGTTATCGAAGAAGATCTTAAGTCTACTAAGACTTTGAGTGAAACGTCTTTAAAAGTTACCGTTAAAGGAATTAAGGACATTGATGGTGATATTATCAATGAATGGACTGAGAAAAGTTTCAATCAATTTCGAGAATTTTTCGTTCAACGGATAAAGACTGCGCCAAGTGCGGTGCCCACTGAACTTTTCATGAATAAAAACGCTCCAATCTTTAAGGGCCAGCCCATGATGAAGCCAGATAATTTTGATGAGTATTGGATGAACACTCCATTACCAAATAGTAAAAACTGAAAAAACGCCCTGATTTCCACCAGGACGTTTCTCCAATAATAAACAATTAATTCTAAAACTAGATTTTTGCGGATTTTACCGTTTTTACGATTCTTCCTGCAATTTTGTAAGGATCACCGTTAGAAGCTGGTCTTCTGTCTTCCAACCAACCTTTCCAACCACTCTCTACTGTAGCGATAGGAATACGGATTGATGCACCCCTGTCAGAAATACCGTAGCTAAAGTCCGTAATAGCAGCCGTTTCGTGAAGCCCGGTCAATCGTTGGTCGTTAAACTCACCGTATACCGATATATGTTCTTTTACAACGGGTCTAAAGGCTTCGCATATTTTTTCGTATACCTCTTTAGAACCTGCCGTTCTTAATGTGCTATTAGAGAAATTGGCGTGCATACCAGATCCGTTCCAGTCCATATGTTTTCCTAGTGGTTTTGGATGGTACTCAATGTAATATCCATAAGATTCGGTAAGCCTGTCTAAAAGGTAACGGGCCACCCATAATTCATCGCCGGCCAATTGTGCTCCTTTGGCGAACAATTGAAATTCCCATTGCCCACAGGCAACTTCCTGGTTTATTCCCTCAAAGTTTAGGCCTGCAGCGATACATAGGTCGGCGTGCTCCTCCACAATATGCCTACCGTGTGTGTTTTTACCACCAACGGAGCAGTAGTACAAGCCTTGCGGCGCTGGATATCCTCCTCGTGGGAATCCTAGTGGAAGTTCCGTTGCGGTATCCATGATAAAATATTCCTGTTCAAAACCGAACCAGAAATCATCGTCCGGGTCATCAATGGTAGCTCTACCATTGGATGTATGCGGAGTTCCATCGGCATTTAATACTTCTGTCATTACCAAGAACCCGTCTTTTCTTGCAGGGTCTGGGAATATAGCAACCGGTTTAAGCAAACAGTCAGAGGAACCACCTTCGGCCTGTCTTGTTGAACTACCGTCAAAAGACCACATAGGGCAGTCTTCTAATTTACCCCCAAAGTTGTTCACCACTTTGGTTTTGCTTCTCATGTTTTGGGTTGGGAAATAGCCATCTAACCAGATGTACTCTAATTTTGTTTTGCTCATAATGGGTTCGTTATATTTTTGTGAGTAATAAGACAGACAAAAATATGTTTTTTAGCGTATTCTATGAATTTTTAAGGGGGTAAATCTTGTAAAATTCAATTTATTGTTGTTAGCCCCTATAATTTATTGGGTATTTTATCAAATTTTTATTTATTGGACGTAATTTTGCTGAATTAACAAAAACAAAACCTATGTCAATATTAAGATTTACGGCAATAGCGGAAAGTCAGAAACGAAATAGCATCGCTATAACCGAAAATGGACGGCGGTCGGATATATATGGAATCAATGTATTCAATGAGCGTAAAATGCTGCAGTACCTTACTAAGGATGCTTTGGAAAGTCTCAAGGGTGCAATGGTTTCGGGTTCCAAAATAGATCGTAAAATAGCAGATCAGGTGGCGGAGGCCATTAAAGGGTGGGCCATAACCATGGGTGCCACACACTATACCCATTGGTTTCAACCATTGACGGGTTCTACAGCGGAAAAACATGATGCCTTTTTTGATCTATTGCCAGATGGGACAGCTTTGGAGAAATTTGGCGGTGGTCAACTGGTACAGCAAGAACCGGATGCTTCCAGTTTTCCAAGTGGTGGCATACGAAATACCTTCGAAGCCCGCGGGTATACCGCTTGGGACCCAACTTCCCCAGCCTTTATATATGGTACCACTTTGTGTATCCCAACTATTTTTGTTTCCTATACCGGTGAGGCGTTGGATAATAAGGCTCCATTATTAAGGGCGCTTAGTGCTGTGGACGAAGCGGCGACCGCCGTTGCAAAATATTTTGATAAGAACGTATCCAAGGTCAACGCCACTTTGGGTTGGGAACAGGAATATTTTCTGCTAGACAAGGCCCTGGCACACTCAAGACCGGATATTATGATGACCGGGCGTACCTTGGTGGGGGAGACCCCAGCCAAAGGGCAGCAGTTGGACGATCACTATTTTGGGGTCATCCCCAGTCGGGTTTTGAGTTTTATGAGCGATTTGGAAAAGGAATGTACCAAATTGGGAATACCTGTAAAAACCAGACATAACGAGGTAGCACCCAATCAGTTTGAGCTGGCACCCGTTTTTGAGGAGGCTAACCTTGCCGTGGACCATAATCTGTTGCTTATGGACGTGATGGACAAAATGGCCGATAAGCACCAATTTACCGTTCTGTTCCATGAAAAGCCGTTTGCGGGGATCAATGGTTCGGGAAAACATAATAACTGGTCGCTGGCGACGGATACAGGGGTAAACCTTCTTAGTCCGGGTTCTACACCCATGAAGAATTTGCAGTTCCTTACATTTTTCATCAATACGATAAAAGCAGTGGATACTTATGAGGAACTTTTACGTTCCTCGATTGCGTCTGCCAGTAACGATTACCGATTAGGGGCCAATGAGGCGCCTCCTGCAATTTTTTCCATATTCATCGGCACCCAGTTAAGCAGTGTGTTGGATGAATTGGAAGGGGTGTCTCAAGGGAAGTTATCGCCAGAAGAGAAAACGGAATTGAAACTGAATGTCGTTGGTAAAATACCTGAAATTTTATTGGATAATACAGATCGCAATAGAACATCCCCTTTTGCTTTTACGGGCAATAAATTTGAAATGCGCGGTGTAGGATCAAAGACCAACTGTGCCAAACCCATGACCATTTTAAATACCATTGTTGCCAAGCAACTCAGGGATTTTAAAAAGGAAGTGGATGCCCTGATCGATAAGAAGAATTTAAAAAAGGATGAGGCTGTTTTCAATATACTGAGGGAATATATTAAAACATCCAAACGCATCCGCTTTGATGGGGATGGGTATAGTAAGGATTGGGAAAACGAAGCCAAGCGCCGGAAATTAAGCAATAACAAGAACACACCGGAAGCTTTGAATGTGCTAACCTCTAAAGAGAGCTTAGACCTGTTCCGTACTATGAAGGTTATGAGCGAAGTAGAGGTTACGGCCCGCCAAGAAGTGGAATTGGAGAACTACATTATGCATGTTCAAATAGAGGGCAGAGTGTATAAGGAACTGGTTTATGGCTTTATAATTCCGGCCGCGGTGGCGTATCAAAATACATTGATCAAGAACGTGTCTGGTTTAAAGGAAATTTATGGTGCGGCCCACAAGAAATTTTCTGAGGGGCAATTGACCATGATCGAAGAAATTGCGGAGCACATGGCTACCATGATAAAAATGGTGGATGCCATGGTCGATGCGCGTAAAAAAGCCAATGCCATTAAAGAAACGAAAAAGAAGGCAGAGGCCTATTGTGCTAATGTGAAGCCCTATTTTGAAACCATCCGTTTGCATTGTGATAAATTGGAGAAGTTGATGGATAACCGATTATGGCCTTTAACGAAGTACCGTGAGTTATTGACAATAAAATAAATCGATGAATTAATGTAGGGGTGCGGTCAGAATTTTAATGATTCCCTTATTTTTGCCACAAATCTAAGTTATGTCCACAGCAAGCGGTGAAAGATATCAGCAACGGGGTGTATCGGCCTCAAAGGAAGATGTCCATAATGCCATTAAAAATATAGATAAAGGGCTTTTTCCTAAGGCGTTCTGTAAAATAGTACCAGATTACCTTACCCAAGATGAAGCGTATTGCTTAATCATGCATGCAGATGGTGCAGGTACAAAATCTTCCTTGGCCTATATGTATTGGAAGGAAACCGGAGATTTATCGGTTTGGAAGGGAATAGCACAGGATGCATTGATTATGAACATCGATGATTTAGTATGCGTAGGTGCTACGGATAATATCATGCTGTCCTCCACTATCGGTAGAAATAAGAATAAAATTCCGGGAGAAGTCCTGTCCGCCATTATTAACGGAACGGAAGCGTTGATACAGGACTTGGCAAAATTTGGAATTACCATCCATTCTACAGGGGGTGAAACTGCGGATGTTGGGGATTTGGTACGCACGATTATTGTTGATTCTACGGTTACGGCAAGGCTTAAACGAACGGAGGTTATCGATAATGCCAATATAAAAGCAGGGGATGTTATTGTTGGATTATCATCATCTGGCCAGGCTACATACGAGAAGGAATATAATGGAGGAATGGGAAGTAATGGGCTTACTTCCGCCAGGCACGATGTATTTGATAACTATTTGGCTACTAAATTCCCTGAAAGTTTTGATGCGGAAGTTCCTAAGGATTTGGTCTACTCCGGCTCTGTGAGACTTACGGATCCCGTTCAGGGCGCTCCATTGGACGCGGGTAAATTAGTACTTTCGCCAACCCGTACCTATGCACCCATTGTTAAGAAAATTTTGTCAAAATATAATGCAAAGGATATTCATGGAATGATTCATTGCAGCGGAGGCGCACAAACAAAAATTTTGCATTTTATAGACTCTTTGCACGTCATTAAAGATAATTTATTTGAGGTGCCTCCGCTTTTTAAGCTGATTCAAGAACAATCCGGTACCGATTGGAAGGAAATGTATAAAGTGTTCAATTGTGGTCATCGGTTGGAATTATACGTGGCTCAGGATATCGCCGAAGATTTAATTTCCATTTCAAAAAGTTTCAATGTCGATGCCCAAATTATTGGTAGGGTAGCGGCTTCCGATGCTAAAAAGCTTACGATTTCCAGTACCTACGGCACCTTTGTCTATTAGCACATACGATAAGGATAAATATGCCGTTCTATAGTATAAATCTATTTTGCTATGGAACGAAAGGAATTTTTACGCAGTTTAGGGGCCGGAGCGGCATTCGCAATTACTTTCCCGTGTTTGGGCAGCTGCTCAAAAGATAGCGGTATCGAGGGGGAAATCGTTACTCCACCTACAAATGTCGATTTTACAATAGACCTAGAGTCCGCCGAAGCATCCAAATTAGCCAATAATGGAGGTTTTATTTTGAAAAATCTTGTGGTCGTAGTCAGGAATCTAGAAGGTGAATTTGTCGCAGCTACCCAAATCTGCAGTCATCAACAATATGATCAGGTACGTTTTGTGAATCAGGAAGGGGGAATATTTTACTGTGATGTACACGGTTCTAGGTTTTCGCAGAGTGGAATCCCATTAAATCCTGGGCCAACTAGGGCTACAAAGCCTTTAAAAATCTATAATACTTCCCTTGAGGGTACGATGCTACGAGTTTTTGAATAATTTTTGAGGTGCCCATTAGACTAATTTACCATTTTAACCTTACCGGACCTAACTATTAGTTCTGAAGCCAATTGTTTATCTCTAAATAGAGAAGTAAGTGAAAACGATCTATGCCTTATTTTTTTTGTTGGTGACTTGCTTTGCATTTGGTCAAGAGGAAAATTATGTCACGGTTAAAAAATCACTTCGTATAATGGGAGGTCCTTTTGATATTACCGTGATATCTGTCGATGAGGAACTTGGCTATATCTACATACAGGAGGCGATAGCTGAAATACAGCGTATAGAAAAATTAATTTCATCCTGGGACGCCAATTCCGAAACATCAAAAATCAATGCGAATGCAGGTATCAAACCGGTTGAAGTAAGTTGGGAGCTTTTTAAACTGATTGAAAGGGCGGTACAAATTGCGGAAATTACGAACGGTGCCTTTGATATAACCTATACGCCCCTCGAGGATATTTGGAAGTTCGACGGTTCCATGACCTCAGTACCTTCAAAGGAAACTATAAAACAGACCCTATATAAAGTGGGTTACAAGCACATCGTTTTAAACGCGAAGGACCAAACAGTTTTTCTCTCAAGGAAAGGCATGCGTATTTCTTTTGGAGGCATAGGCAAAGGTTTTGCGGCAGATAAGGCAAAAGCATTATTGGTTTCAAAACAAGTGCAGGCGGGCATCATTAATTTGGGCGGCGATATAACTACCTGGGGTACTAAGGCCAGTGGTGAAAAATGGCTCATAGGTATCGTCAATCCCCAAAAGGAGGGAAGGTTATTCTCTTGGCTTCCTATATTGGAATCATCGGTAGCAACCGCTGGCACGGATGCTGGCTTTATGATGGTCAACGATAAAAAGTACACTCGCGTTCTAGATCCAACCACAGGATATCCTTCAACAGGGATAAATAGCGTTTCAGTGTTTGCGAAAAGCGCAGAGCTTTCAGATGCCCTGGCTACTGCAATCTTTGTGATGGGAAGGGATGCTGGTCTTGCCCTGATCAATCAGTTGGGGGATACGGAAGTAATCATTGTTGATGCTACGGATAAAATGTTCAAAAGCAATGGAATCATGCTGAACTAGGGCCACAGTACTTACCACTAATCTTTACTATTATTTAGTGCCTCTTGAGATATTCCATCAAACGTATCTCTAAATTTATCGTAAATTCGCGCTACAAATGCAGTACGCTTATGATAGAAAAGTTGAACATTGTAAAGCAACGTTTTGATGAGGTTTCAGACCTGATCATCCAGCCCGATATAATTACGGACCAGGAGCGTTATGTTAAGCTCACCAAGGAATATAAGGATCTTAAAAATTTAATGGATAAGCGAAAAGAGTACGTGGAGCTTACCAATAATATGGCTGAAGCCGAGGAAATTATTTCTGATGGAAGTGATGCCGAGATGCTGGAAATGGCCAAATTACAGCTCGAGGAGGCCAAAGCGGGGCTTCCCAAGCTTGAGGAGGAAATAAAGTTTATGCTGATACCCAAAGATCCCGAGGATGCAAAGGATGTGGTAATGGAAATACGTGCAGGAACCGGTGGGGACGAGGCCAGTATTTTTGCAGGCGATCTCTTTAGAATGTATACCAAGTACTGCGAGTCTAAAGGATGGAAAACCAATGTCATCGATTTAAGTGAGGGCACAAGTGGTGGATATAAGGAAATTCAGTTCGAAGTCTCTGGGGCCGATGTATATGGTACCCTAAAATTTGAGGCGGGAGTACATAGGGTGCAGCGCGTTCCACAGACAGAAACCCAGGGACGGGTGCATACTAGTGCCGCTACGGTTATGGTATTGCCTGAGGCGGAGGATTTTGATGTTCAAATAGACCCAAAGGATGTGCGTATAGACTTTTTCTGTTCTTCAGGTCCCGGAGGGCAATCGGTCAACACGACTTACTCGGCAGTGCGTTTAACCCACTTGCCAACAGGTTTGGTCGCACAGTGCCAAGATCAAAAATCGCAACATAAGAATAAGGATAAAGCTTTTAGGGTGTTACGTTCTCGATTGTACGATATGGAATTGGCCAAAAAGCAAGAGGAGGATGCTGCCAAAAGAAATTCCCAGGTAAGTAGTGGCGACAGATCCGCTAAGATTAGGACCTATAATTATCCCCAAGGTAGGGTAACGGACCATCGTATAGGACTTACCTTATATGATCTATCGAACATTATCGATGGGGACATCCAACGGATAATTGATGAGTTGAGTTTGGTGGAGAATACCGAAAAGTTGAAAGAGGCTTCCGAGATTTTTTAACAAAGCCATACGCATTAATGAAGTCCTCTGGGAACGAATATATTTTAAGATTCCTCAAGGGCCAATTTTATAAGAATGACCACAAAAGATTTAATTGCACAGATTCATAGGAAAAAGTCTTTTCTCTGTATTGGATTGGATACGGACTTGGATAAAATTCCCGAATTCCTATTAGATGAGAAAGATCCTATTTTTAGTTTCAATAGAGCTATAATCGATGCAACGCATGCCTTATGTGTGGCCTACAAACCAAACATTGCATTTTATGAGGCCTATGGTATACGAGGTTGGGCTGCCCTACGCAAAACAATAGACTACCTAAATGAGCATTATCCAGAAATTTTCACGATTGCCGATGCTAAAAGAGGGGATATTGGAAACACATCCTCTAGATATGCAAAGGCATTTTTTGAAGACTTGAATTTTGATTCGATTACAGTTGCACCCTACATGGGGCGTGATTCCGTGGAACCCTTTTTAGCGTTCAAGAACAAGCACACGATATTATTGGCACTTACCTCGAACGATGGGGCCTTCGACTTTCAAACGAAAAAAATAGGGAAACAAGAATTGTACAAGGAAGTATTATCCGTTTCCAAGAGTTATGTGGGCTCAGAGAACTTAATGTATGTAGTGGGTGCTACCAAGGCTGAATATTTAAAGGAAATACGAAAAATTGTGCCTAAAAATTTTTTATTGGTACCGGGCGTGGGTGCCCAAGGGGGCAGTTTGGAAGATGTATGTACCTATGGTATGACCGCAGATATTGGTCTTTTGGTCAATTCCTCCAGAGGTATTATTTATGCATCCTCGCAAAGAGATTACGCAACGGAAGCGCAGCGCAGCGCAAAGGAATTACAAGTGGCAATGCAAAAACAATTGGAGAAACTAAACTAGATTTTCCAGTATTCTCTTGATTTTTTGTGCTTTTTGCTCAAAAAATTCTCCCAATTGGGTGTTGGATTGCATGTTGGAAGCCTTGTCCAAAAAATTTTGATATTGATATTCCAAGAGCGTGATAATATCTGTAGTTGCAGCTATAGGTTTTACCGATCCTACTTTGCAATATTGCTTTTCCATATTCTAATTTATTTGTTCTTACAAATATACGAGTGGATTCAATTTTTGGATGTAGGTAGGGATGGCAATACGGCTAATAATCAGGTAATTTGTCTTTTTTTTAACAATTGAATTAATTATTCTTTAAAAATAGTGGAGTTTTGGGCATTATTATTACTGTTCGTCAAGGATTAAAAAAAGAATCTATACATTGTACTTTTGCTTATGATAATAAAGAATAAAGAAATTGCTTAATTATACCACTTACCAGCATTCATCTTCACCTACTTGGGTCACTTTTGTACACGGGGCAGGGGGTAGTTCCTCGATTTGGTTTAAACAAATTAGGGAGTTTAAAAAGCATTTTAATGTACTCCTTTTAGATCTTAGGGGGCACGGAAATTCTAAGCCCAATTTAAAGAACGTTTTTGATGAGCAATATACGTTTGATTCCATTACCAATGATATCGTTGAGGTAATAGACAATGAGAAAATTGGCAGGTCACACTTTATAGGTATTTCATTAGGTACGATTCTTATTCGCAACCTGGCAGAAAAATATCCTGAAAGAGTGGAAAGTATGGTTATGGGAGGTGCCATTATGAAATTGAACCTACGATCACAAATATTGATGCGCCTAGGCGTCATTTTTAAGAGCGTCGTACCTTACTTATGGCTCTATAAATTTTTTGCATTTGTTATTATGCCGAATAAGAACCATAAGGAATCACGGTTACTTTTTGTTCGTGAGGCTAAAAAACTGTATCAAAAAGAATTTATACGTTGGTTTAAGCTTACATCGGAAATTAATCCATTATTGCGCTTTTTTAGAACTGCGGATATAAAAATACCTACGCTTTACGTCATGGGTGCGGAAGACTATCTATTCTTACCCAGTATTAGGCAAATTGCCAAAGTGCATAAAAATTCAGAGTTATTTGTTGTTCAGGATTGTGGCCATGTTGTAAATGTGGAACAGCCACAGTTATTCAATGAAATGGTGATTAACTACTTAATGCCAAAAAACCAACAGAAGTAAGCTGCTTAGGCAATCTTTTGAAGTTATGTTTAGAGTAAAACAAAAAAACCGATGCTCCCATCGGTTTTTTAACTAACTAACTCAAAAAATAACTAACTCAAAAATTTGAAAATGAATACTTTAATAGTTGATTCTCTCTAGTTTTTAACGCTGTTATTTTTAAGTTATTGTGATGTATTTTAAAAATAATATCAATCCTGAAGCGCAAATACTTTTCGGAGCACATCTGTTGTTCGCGATGACAGATTGGTTCGTATTTGCTCCTCTTCAACCGCTATCATTTTATATACCCCATTAAGGGCTTCTTGGGTTACGTAATCGGTAAGATCAGGATTTACATTGTTTGTTAAAGGTATCGTATTGTATTTGGTTATGATGGAGCTCCACACCTTATCTGCACCAACACTCTTGAAGGAATCATTGATAATGGGATTAAACTTTTCGTATAGGGCAGTGTTTGTTTTGGTTTCCAAATAGGAGGTAGCCGCATTAGTGTCACCTAATAGTATATTTCTTGCGTCTGCAAAGGACATTTCCTTGACCGCATTAACAAAGATTGGTGTAGCTTCAGAAACAGCCTCCTCGGCGGCCCTATTTAAAACCTTGAGCCCTTCGTCCGCTAAACTTCCCAAGCCTATATCCCGTAACGTTTTATCAACTTTTCTAAGTTCCTCCGGGAGTAAAATTTTTACCAGTTCATTCTTGAAGAAACCATCCGTCTGGGTCAATTTGCTTACCTGTTTTTCAATGCCTTGGTCCAGGGCCTGCTTGAGACCGTTAGCGATAAATTCATTGCTCAGTCCTTGGCCAGAGTCTGGTAGTTGATTCACCACTTGTTGTAGTTCAGCACATGAAAAGGCGAAAAACAGTAAAAAAACTAAACTTATTTTTTTTATCATCAGATTTAAATTAAAAGCTTTTGGTTATTAGGGTTACGAGAAAATAACGGTTTTATTGTTGTAAACCATTGTTTTTCGAGCGATATGGAGCTTTACCCCACGGGAAAGAACGATTTTTTCCAAATCCCTACCTTTTGTTATAAAATCCTCGATGGAGTGTGAATGGGATACCGCCGTAACATCTTGCTCTATAATAGGACCTGCATCAAGTTCTTCCGTTACATAATGGCACGTAGCGCCTATTATTTTTACCCCTCTTTTAAAGGCGGCATGATAGGGCTTTGCACCTGCAAAGGCAGGTAAAAAGGAATGATGGATATTGATGATCTTATTGGTAAACGCGTCGATTAACTTTGGGCCTATTATCTGCATATACCGCGCAAGTACAATGAAATCTACCTTATGTTCTCGAAGTAGCTGTAGTTGCTTTTCCCCTGCCTCCATTTTAGTAGCCTTGGTAACGGGAAGATGGAAAAAAGGAATTCCAAATTGTTCTGCAATATAGTGTAAGTCGCTATGGTTGCTTAAAATAAATGGGATTTCAACCGCCAATTCACCGGAATGATACCGGCTTAGCAAATCATAAAGGCAATGATTGTACTTAGAAACGAATAGGGCCATTTTGGGTAAAATGCCGTCTGTATGTAGACTCCATTCCATAGTGTACTTCGAAGCCAATTCCTGCTCAAAAAGTGTTTTAAAAACCATAAGGTCGAAAGTGTTTTCATCAAATTCACTAACGATACGCATAAAAAAGACATTGGCAGGTTTATCAACATGCTGGTCCAGGTATACTATGTTTCCCTTGTTCCGACTAATAAATCCGGTTACGGTACTAATTATGCCAGATTGGTCTGGGCAATGTACGAGAATGGTGGTTTTCAATGGTGCTGTAATTAAGCCGTAAAAATAGGCCATAATTACAAAACACTCAGGATTCAATCAATTTTGTGCAAACAAAAGCTTATAAATGTTGAGCTTTCCACTTTTTGTAGAATTTTCGAAAGCTTTTAATCTCTGCCCGGAGTAAATTAATGTATTCTGTTTCCTTTACGCCATCTTTCTCAAGACCCATGCAGTATGAATTTATATTTCTGATAATCACGTTTATGAATGAAATGTTCTCCAAACGCTCCGCAGTAGAATTTGAATATTCAACCTGAGCAATTTTTTGTGGAATAAGAATGGCATCGGTCAATATCGAATTGGCAATGATATCCCTAAGGCTTTTAGATTCATATAAGCGTACCAAATCCTTGTTCAAGGTTACGTATGAGGCTATTTCCCTGCTCATTGTGCAGAGTTCCAATGCCTTTCTGTAAATAGGTAAATGTCTTAGACTACGATATGCCATTGTGGGGTGCAAATTAATCTACATAAATTTACGTTAGTTATCTCATTATTTTCTATTGATTATAAGTGTAATTTGTATTTTTGCTTTATAAACGTAATAATAAACTAATAATTCTTTTGAATCCAAAGATAGACGAACTTAACTGGAAAATTTTAAAACAACTTCAACATAACGCACGGGAATCCTTTGCCAATATAGGAAGAGCTATAGGTCTAACCGCACCTGCGGTAGGGGAACGCGTCAAGAAAATGGAGGATCTGGGCATAATTATGGGCTATAAAGCTACAGTATCACATGCGCTAACGGGGCACCAATTAAAAGCGATTATAACCTTAAGGGCATTTATGGGCAAGCTAAAACCGTTTCTTGCCGTTGTAGGAAACTTTGAGGAGGTCATTAATTGTTATCGTATTACTGGAAATGAAAATATTGTAATGGAGGTAGTATTGAAAGACCAGTTTCATTTGGAAAAGTTTATCGATCAATTAATTCAATATGGTGAAACAAGAACACATATTGTATTATCGCAAGTAATCTCCAATGCACCCATGCACAAAATAAAATAGTGCCTGAATTTTTATTAAATTTAAAATAAACTTCAGTTTGGTTTTGTTCGCAACTTACAAATTTAGTGTAGGAAGTTTTTGGCCAGATTTTTGATGTAATTTATATGATGAAGAAAATAGTATTCCTTGCCTTGCTTTTGAGCACCACGCTGCACTATTCCCAAGAATTACGTTTATTAAAAGGGGCCATAACTGATGGTCTGGTCGTGAACGATTCCTTGGATGAGACCTTTTCGATGTATTTGCCTACTTCATTTGAACTTTCAAAACCTTGGCCGGTTCTTTTTGTCATGGATATGGAAGGAACGGGGAAAAAATCAATGTCCTTGCTGGTCAACGCTGCAGAGGAGGAGAATTACATCTTGGTGGCTTCAGATAATTTAAACGATTCGCTATCCATTTCCCAGAATGTTCTTATTGCCAATCGCCTGTTCAACGCCGTTGTATCCATAGTACCGGTTGCCAAGAATAGGGACTATACTACTGGTTTCAGAAATGGAGCGCGTTTTGCATCAATATTGCCAACTTTTATTAAGGAAATTGCCGGTGTCGTCTCAATTGGAGCCCCTGTGGGCAATGTTGAAATACTTAATACTAAAAACACATTCCAGTTCATAGGAATCGTTAGTAGGTCCGATTATAATTTTACAGAAATGCTGGAAGTACGAAGTGTGCTTGATCGGTTAAAATTTCCAAACCAATTACTGGTTTTTGATGGGGAGCAAAAGTTGCCCGATACAAATACATATAGGGCAGCACTGCGTATGTTGACCTTGAGTAGCATGGCCAAAGGGGAAACTGTAAAGAACGATAGTTTAATCTTCGATACCTATAATGAATTTTTTGCCGATGCCAATGCGTTCTTATCGAATGGTAAACCAATTCTATCAAAGTATGTATTGGATGACATGGCTCGCGTATTTAATCCATTCATTGAATTGGATTCAATAAAGACCAATCAAAAATCATTGCGCCGTAGCGCAACCTACAAAAAGGCAGATAGGCTACAGGATAATTTTTTCTTAAAAGAGGCCTTTGCCAAGGAGGATTACAGTTATTACCTAGAAGAAGATATCCTGACCTATAATTATGCCAATTTGGGTTGGTGGAACTATCAAATGGACGAATTGAAAAAGAAAGATAGTAGTGCCGTACTTTATGAAAGGCAAATGGCCAGTAGGTTACGAGGTTATGTAAATGCGCTGATTGCAGACAATATTGATTTTATCAAAGCCGCTAAGGTTGTAGACTTGGAAGCATTGAATTTGTTGTATATGCTAAAGACCATAACGGCACCAATGGATTATGATCCCTATTTAAAAGTGATATCCAGCAGCTCAAAAATGGAGGATTACGGTACGGCATTGTTCTACTTGGAAGAGCTATTGAAAAATGGCTATAATGATAAAAAGGAACTTTATGATTTAGAAGATACCGCTTTGCTCCGTATAACCCCCGAATTTAACGAATTGGTGGCCAAGTATCTGCAAGATTCCCGGTACGATATTATTGAACAATAAGGTGCGGTACATTTTCTAGGTTCCAATCGATTACCAAACCTGTTGCAAGCGATTTCGCAATTTCCGCACCATAAAGTATTTCGCAAAGATAGAGGGCGGCCTCAAAACTCTTTGCACCTCCTGCAGAGGTAATATATTTGCCGTCGTGCACAAAAAGGACATTTTCGCGAACGTTAATATTTGGAAACATCTTCTTATAGGTTTCAATATCACTAGGGAAGGTGGTCGAGGAAACGGAATCTAAAATACCGGCTTTGGCAAACGGAAAAGCCCCGTCGCAATGGCTGGTCATGTATAAAGCGGTTTTATCAATTTCCTGTATAAAACGTATTAAGTCGCTATTTTGCAAATCAGTGTCCAAATGATGCGCTGCACTTGGTAATACCAAAATATCTATTGGAGGCAATTCATCTTTTGTATAGTCAAAATCTGGTAGTACACGTATGCCTTCAAAAGTAACTATAGGTTCTAAGGTGTTGGCTACTGTAAAGGTATTCATTGCTTTTATGCCCTTACGGAATTTGGTGTGCTGAAAAATATCGAAGGGTGCGGTAAATTCCGTATTGTAGGTACCGTCCATAATGAGGAATGCAACATTGTAGTTGTTGGGGTCCAAGCTTGGTAAAATCCTTTCCCGTAGCACTGTAGTCTTGGAAACTTTGTCATTTTGCGTGCAACCTTGAAGTAGGAAAACGAACAATCCCAAAATAAAAATTCTTTTCATGGTCTACGAATTAGTTTCCAAGGTACAACTAATCATCGAAAAGGCTAAAATGAATAAATTGTACTTTTGGGATTTAAATGTAGATTATGAGGCAGATTTTAATACTTATGGCATTCTTTATTTTTTCCTGTAAAGGTGAAAAAAAGTATCATGATACCGATAAACGTACTGCTGAGGAGGTAGCGTCTGATAAAATAGCCGATATCATCCGCTTCCAAAATGAATTGAATGCGGAGTTCAAAGACCCGGAAACTTCCCCACTGCCCGACAGGTTTCGAATGGACTTTGAATCGCTTGATTTTTTTAGTATCGATACCAATTATATTATTAAGGCGTCTTTTACGAGAACACCGGATGCCTTACCCTTTTCCATGCCCACAAATACGGAGCGTAAGTCTACTGAAGTGCTGTACGGTGTAGCTAAATTTAGCATGCAGGGTAAAGAGCATCAATTGGAAATTTATCAGACCCCAGAATTAATTACGCAAGAGAAATACAAGGATTATCTCTTTCTTCCTTTTACCGATGCTACGAATGGGACGGAAACTTATGGTGGCGGTAGGTATCTTGATCTTAAAATCCCCAACGGGAATACGATTGTATTGAATTTCAATAAAGCGTATAATCCCTATTGTGCGTACAACAAGAAATATTCATGTCCTTTGGTGCCTTCGGTTAATAATCTGAATACAAAGGTACATGCAGGGGTTAAGGCCTTTGATAAGTACTAGAAGTAAAAACCCGACAGTAAAGTCGGGTTTTTATAGTTCAAAATCATAAAAAACAATTAATTAAGCTCCCATGGTTTTAGAAAGAATAAATTGCTGCAATTAGAAAGGACGAAAGACTTTTTTGTGGAGCTAAGTCATTATCTAAAAAATAAATTGAATCATCGGATGCTGAATCTAGTCTAAGTTCTGGTTTGATAGTTAAATTTTCGATTGAATAACTTCCAGTTAAGGTAATCGCAAATACACTGGAGTCTTCGACTAAGGTACCAATTGCACCAAAAACACCATCCAGTTCTGTAAAATATTCCCCTCTTAAACCAATAGTAAAGTCTTCGGAGGTTGCCAATTGCGGATATAGGGCAACACCGGCAAACCCTGCCGCATCATCGCCACCATCAAAATAAGCCGCATTCAATCCTAAAAAGAAGTCATCGGATACATCAACCCCCCCTGTGTAATCAATTTCATAGGTACCTTCACTCGTTATAAAATTAAGATATTGACCTGAGTATCCTAGTTGTGCACCATAGGCATATTTCCCGTTGAGGTTTAATTCAGTAATGTCTGTTGGGTTCATTAGGGCTAGCATAAGGCTCCAATCGTCAGTTAGGGCAAAATCAGCTTTAATACCAGTGTGTGAAAAAGGACCGTAGGAAAATAAATAAGAAGTACTATAATTAAAATTTGCGGCTGGAGAAATGACTTCATACCCTAAAAATGTATTAAAGTTACCCATGGTCAATGTGACCTTATCGCTAACATTCCAATAGCCATATAATTGATTAACAATATTTCCAGTGGCAGAATAGATAGGGGACGCAAAAACGGCATCAGTTCCTCTTGGTCCGAAAACTAAATCCGCAACAAAACCTACTTTTTCACCTTCGTAACCAGCTATTATATTGGCCATACCTAAAGCAAACCCAGGTAGATTAGCAAACGAAGAGCCGGGGGCAGCATTAGGCACTCCATTGGGAGCGGAATTGTCACCATTTATATTGGCCCTGTAATAAGCATCAATAGTACCGCTTATGCTAAATTTTGGCGTAGCTTCTTCCTCTTCTTGGGCAATAACTGCTGTGATTGCAAACAGCATAAAGCTACATGTAACAATTTTTTTTACGTATTTTGTATTTGTAATCGCTTTCATAAGTTTGAGTTTTAAATCCCATTGGGGATTGTTTGAGATGATTTGAATTTTTTGAAATGATTATGTAACGGAGCGTTCTGCAAAACGCTCCGTATTTTTTAATTAGTGTTCGTTTATTCTAAAATCAGGATAAGCGTCCATGCCGTGCTCATGAATATCGAGGCCTTCAACTTCCTCTTCTTTGGAAACTCGTAAGCCCAAGGTTGCCTTGAGTGCTCCTAGAATGATACCAGAAGTAACCACACAGAACCCGCCTACAATCAACACGCCATATAATTGGGTCATGAATTGTGCTCCACTTGCCAAGTTGCCAAAAAGGCCAACTGCCAAAGTGCCCCAAATGCCACAGATTAAATGGACCGCGACAGCACCAACAGGGTCGTCCAGTTTTAATTTATCGATCAAAGCCACACCACCTACGATGATAATACCGGCTATAAATCCGATTATTACGGCCTCATTGGGGGACATTAAATCTGCACCAGCGGTAATACCTACTAGACCACCAAGTATGCCGTTCAGGAACATCGTTAAATCTAAATTTTTATAAAGAAGGGTAGAAGTGATCATCGCACCAAAACCACCAGCTGCAGCTGCTAAACTGGTCGTAACCAACACTAGTGAAGTCAATTCTGGGTCTGCCGAAAGAACGGAGCCGCCATTAAATCCGAACCAGCCCAACCAAAGAATTAATACTCCTGCAGTGGCCATAGGTATACTATGACCCGGGATTGCGTTAGTTTTACCATCTTTTCCGAATTTGCCTATTCTTGATCCCAATAGGAATATAGCTACCAAGGCTGCCCATCCACCTACGGAATGTACCAAGGTAGAACCAGCAAAGTCATAAAACCCCCAAGACTCCAAAAATCCTCCGCCCCATTTCCAAGCTCCTACAATAGGATAAACCAGCCCAACGTAGATAATGGTGAATATCATGAAAGAACCGATTTTTATACGCTCGGCTACGGCCCCAGATACAATAGTGGCTGCGGTAGCTGCGAACATTCCCTGAAAAAGAAAATCTGTCCACCACGTGTATCCGCCATCCGCGTATTCTGGTGTCATGCCTCCTTCGGGAGCCCCGATTCCAAAACTTTCCATGGAAAATTTAATAATTCCAGCGTCTCCATCATCGAAACCAGGATACATTAGGTTAAAGCCAAATGCATAATAAAGGAGTAAGCCCCCGGTGATTATAAATATGTTTTTGAATAAAATGTTAATTGTGTTTTTCTGTCTAGTCAATCCAATTTCTAGAAAGGCAAATCCCGTGTGCATGAAGAATACCAGTGCGGTAGCCAACATCATCCATACGTTATTTGCTGTAAATAATCCTGCGTCCATTTTTTATATTTTTTAGTTAGTGTTTTTGTTTTAGTTGATTCCTGCCAAACCTTTTTCCTTGGTTCTGATTCTATAGGCTTCTTGAACGTCAGACACAAATATTTTACCGTCACCTACATTACCTGAGTAAGCAGCCTCAAGAATTGCATTTACGGTTCGTTCAAGAAAGTCATCTGAAACGACGATAGATAAATACCTACGTTGAATGTCTGCAGTACTATAAGAGATACCCCTATAAACATGACCTTGTTTTTCATTGCCAACCCCTGTAACGTCCCAGTAACTAAAGAACTTAACCTCTATTTGAAGTAATGCCTCCTTGACGTCGTCAAACTTGGATTTTCTGATAATTGCCTCGATTTTTTTCATTTGATTGCTATTTTGATATTGCCAAATGTATGTTAAAAAAAACGAGACCCTTATAATTATAGGGGTAATGGAGTCATTTTTATTAGTATCTCAGTATATACCCTAAAAAATTTAGGGTATCTTCATTTTAAGTAATCATTTTTGTTAAAATGGATAATGGGAATGTTACGTTTGCATCGAATGCTGAATGAATCGTCAGAAAATTCGCTGTTTTTGTGCGGATTGTGTAAAAAAAATAGAAATACCTAGAAAAATTGTAATAAGTAAGAAAATCAAGTGTGAATGTTAGACCTATAACATTTTACAGATCCACAAACCAATTGAGATCGCAAGCATGCCAACTGCCACGCTTGAGCCAAGATAAAGTGAAGTTTGAAGGAGGGAGGATTCTTTTAAAAGGATGTTACTCTCTAAAGCAAATGTAGAAAAAGTGGTAAACCCACCGCAAAAGCCGGTCGCTAAAAAGAGGGTCTGATTTTGGGAGATATAGTTATACCTTAAGGTGAGGCCGATGAGAATACCTATAAACAAGCATCCAAGAACATTGACCAAAAAAGTACCTAAATAAAAATTGGAGTAATAGGAATTTAAGGATTTGGAAATCCAATACCGTAGAACACTGCCGAAGCCGCCCCCTAAAAAAACGAGTAGAAATTGTTTCATACCTTATAAAGGTAAAAAACTATACTGCTTTTTTGTAGCTTGATGTAAGTATATTTAGTGGGTAAATAACAGAGGTTGGTTTCTCCGTCAATTTTTGCGATGCCGTCTTCGATTTTTTGGAAACACTGAATAGACTTACCAGCACCATAGCAATGTTAATACCTACTAAAACTAAAAAAATTGTAAGAAATGTAATCATAATTAATTGCCCCTTTCTAGAAGAATAACGCAAAATTACGCTATTTCGTATAGTATACGTGGAAAAAGCCCATTTTGTTGTGCGGATAGTTACTTTTATCGTGTAAGTAAAAAATTAACAGTTAATTAAGTAAATACTTAATACAGAACAGAAGACCTAAGAAAATAATAAAGAAAATGCCAATCCATTTGACGCCCTTATAGTTTTTTTGATGAAGTTTTAGGTCTTTTTTATAGGAAAGGACAATTACTATGGCAAATACCACTGCAAATAAGATGGCGAAAATGACTTGTCCTGTGCTAAACATATTCCCTATTTTTACGCAAAGCTAACCGAAAAAGGTAAATTACGAATGAAAAATAAAATCAATGCGGTAAAGGAATTTCACAATTCCTTTGGTTTAGGGGTGTCTAATCATATGGTTGCGGATTTGGGCGTGGCTAAAAATACACTACGGTTCAACCTCATGGACGAGGAGAACAAAGAATATTTCGAAGCGGCTCAAAATAATGACCTCGTGGAAGTTGCAGATGCCTTGGGCGATATGCTGTATATTTTATGCGGTACTATTCTAGAGCATGGAATGCAGCATAAAATAGAAGAAGTTTTCAATGAGATACAGCGCAGTAATATGAGCAAATTGGGCCCGGACAATAAACCTATTTACAGGGAAGACGGTAAGGTACTTAAGGGACCAAATTACTTTAAGCCCAATATCGAGGGTATACTTAAAAGCTAAAAAAAGGGCCGATTGGCCCTTTTTCTAATCAACAACTTTATACCGCCAACCAAATTTATCCTCAGCCTTGTTGTATTGGATGTCGGTAATCAGTTTTTTTAACTTCTTGGCATAACTATCTTCCGGTTCTGGTAACTCATAATCGGTATCCCTATAGCCAAATCCTGAAATTGGGGAAATTACCGCTGCCGTTCCAGCACCGAACATTTCCTTTAAACTTCCATTTTTAGCCGCTTCTACTAATTCTTTAACCGTAATTTTTCTGACTTCGGTTTTGATTCCCTGGTCTTTAGCGATGTCTAAAATACTTTTTCGGGTGATTCCATCGAGGATACGGTCGCTCGTTGGTCCGGTAAGCAAGGTATCGTTTATACGAATAAAAATATTCATGGCACCTGCTTCCTCTATATATTCATGATTGGTATCGTCTGTCCAAATTACTTGGTTGTATCCCTTTTCTATCGCAAGTTGTGTGGGATAGAATTGCCCGGCATAATTACCACCGGCCTTCGCAAACCCAACACCTCCATTGGCTGATCTTGAGTATTTTTCCTCAATAAGTACTTTTACCTTGCCAGCGAAATATGATCCAGATGGTGCGCATGCTATTATAAATTTATATTCATCTGCAGGTGAAGCATGAAAGCCTTTTCCGGAGGCAAACATAAACGGTCTAATATATAAGGAACTACCTTCCTTGGTTGGAATGAAATCTTTGTCAAGATTAAGAAGTGTTGTTAGGCCCTCCATAAAATACTCTTGCGGAAGTTGTGGAATACACATGCGCTCGGCAGAAATGTTCAATCGTTTAAAATTTTCCAAGGGTCTAAACAAAAAGACTTCACCTTTAGCGTCCTTGTAAGCCTTCATGCCTTCAAATATAGATTGTCCATAATGGAAAATCTTAGAGGAAGGGTCTAGCGTAAGTGGTTGGTAGGGCATGATTTTGGGCGCTTCCCAAGCACCATTTTTATAGGTGCACACCAACATATGATCTGTAAAGACAGAACCAAAGGCAAGATTATCAAAATCAACTTGATTGATTTTCGATGTTTTAATTTTTTCTATTTGAATGTCTTTCGTTGCAATGCTCATAAAATAGATGGCTTTAGGGAAATAAAATTAAACAAATATCCCAACGGCCCCTTCTTTTTTAAATTAAAATTGACCAGTTTTGTAGGTAAATGGTCATTTTTAAGATTTATGAAAGGATTTAACATTTTACTTGTGTTTTTATTCGGGTTTTTAAGTTGTCAAGGACAACACAAATCCGGCAGTGCGCCATCAAACCAAAAGGGTTCAGGCGTATATTACGGGGCAGAATTCAAGGTTAGCGATTTGCAGCCAATACAGAAGGTCTGGAACAACTACGCTACTATGGCGGTCAACGATACCCTGGCCTTTCAATTTAAAGCTACCGTTAAAGAAGTGTGTAAGGTTAAGGGTTGTTGGATGGTAGTGGCGCTTGAAAATGGTGAACAGGCCATGGTGCGGTTTAAGGACTACGGATTTTTTATGCCCTCGGATATCCCTGAAAAGGAAGTGGTTTTGAACGGTTTGGCCTTCGTGGAAGAAATGAGTGTTGCGGATCAAAAACATTTTGCGACCGATGGTGGAAAATCCGCTACCGAAATAGCACAGATAACGGCGCCTAAACGTAGCTATAGTTTTGAGGCATCTGGCGTACTAGTTCCCAATTAAGTTGAAACGAGAGATTATCACCACGGCAGATGGTTCCAAAACCATACAGATAAAGGAATGGGGGGAGCAGTACCATTCCATGCACGGTGCCATCCAGGAGGCCTATCATGTTTTTATACATTCAGGTTTAGATCTGTTCAAGAATAGGGGGCTTAATATTCTAGAGATTGGTTTTGGTACAGGTTTAAATGCCTTGATTACCCTTTTGGAGCATGAAAAGTTAGGCCTTACAATTCATTATACCGGTATAGAGGCATATCCAGTTATACCGGAAGAACTCGACCAATTAAATTATCTGGAAGCGCTGAATGCACTGGCCCATGAAGGCGATTTTCAGGGAATGCATACTTCTAAATGGGAAGAGGATATTGAAATCAGGCCCACTTTTCAGCTTAGGAAAGAACAAAAGGATTTTAAGGATATTATCGCCTCACAATGTTTCGATCTTATTTATTTTGATGCTTTTGGGGCACGGGTACAACCAGAATTGTGGACTGTTGCGATTTTTCGAATTATGTTCAAGGCGCTAAAATCGCAAGGGTATTTGGTGACCTATGCGGCGAAAGGTAGCGTTAGAAGGGCTATGTTGTCCGTAGGTTTTTTAGTGGAGCGACTTCCGGGCCCACCAGGAAAAAGGGAGATGTTACGGGCAAGAAAGCCTTGAGTTCATTTGGCGCCATTCGAATAAACTCCGGGAATTACGTGGTATCGCATCTTAATTGCAGTATGTTAAATCGAAATTAAATTGCATGCCGGGCAGTATCAAAAGCAATATCTTTAAAATATGAAAGTATTGATTACAGGTGCAACGGGTTTGGTAGGAGGTGAGTTGGTGTCTCAATGTCATGCAAAGGGTTATACCGTTAATTACCTAACCACCAGTAAGGACAAGATTGTATCCGAAGCCAATTACAAAGGTTTTTTCTGGAATCCCGATACCGGTGAAATTAATACGGAATGCCTACAAGGTGTTTCGGTCATTATTAATCTGGCTGGGGCAAGTATTTCAGAACGTTGGACCCCGTCTTATCGAAAAACTATTATTAGTAGTAGAGTCGATTCTTTGGAACTGCTAAAGGATACACTAACAGAAACGGCAAACACGGTTACCTCTATCGTATCAGCTTCCGCAATAGGTATTTATCCAAATTCATTAAGTAATTATTACACTGAGGATGAGAATGGGGTGGATGATAGTTTCCTAGGTGAGGTCGTAGAAGTTTGGGAGAAAAAGGTAGATGAATTTAAATCCTTGGGAGTTTTAGTATCCAAGGTGCGTATAGGCCTGGTAATGTCCAGAAACGGAGGGGCCTTGCCTGAAATGGCTAAGCCTGTCAACTATTATGTTGGGGCAGCTTTTGGTAGTGGAGAACAATGGCAATCATGGATTCATATTGCTGACTTGGCCGGTATTTTCCTTCATATTGTGGCCCATAGTTTAGAGGGTACATTTAATGGAGTTGCGCCTAACCCTGTTACGAATAACAAACTGGTGAAAGAAATTGCGAAAACGGTACAGAAACCATTATTCCTGCCAAATATACCTAAGTTTATCATGTATACGATCTTGGGTGACATGGCTTACATTCTGTTTGCCAGCCAAAGGGTAAGCAGTAAAAAAATAGAGGAAGAAGGATATATTTTTCAATATTCCAATATTTGTATGGCTCTTGCGGCCCTATATGATACGGAGAGTGAATGTATAGACGAAAAATCGGGGATGACGAAAGAAATAGCGTCTTAAGGACATCGTTTCATCTTTAGAATTAAAAAATCCGCTTTTGGCGGATTTTTTTTTTAAACTTTGGTGACATTTTGACATTTTTAAAGAATTGGCAGTACTTTTGCCCACCTGTAAAATGCGATTAATTATAACAAGATATGAGTGATAAAGAAAACACATTGGACGATGGATTCTTGGAGGACGGACTCCTAGAAGATGAAACGGAGGCAAAAAAAGAAGATAGTGTTGAAACGGAAGAAATTTCCGAAGAACAAGCTTTAAGAGATGAGTTGGCAAAGGAAAAGGATAAATTTTTGCGTTTGTTCGCCGAATTTGAAAACTATAAGAAACGAACCTCCAAAGAACGGATGGATTTGTTCAAGACTGCAGGGCAAGAGGTAATTGTTTCGTTGTTACCGGTTTTGGATGATTTTGAAAGGGCGATTAAGGAATTGGCGAAGTCTGGCGATAAAGAAACCTTCAAGGGTATAGAATTAATTAATGTCAAATTAAGGGAAACCCTAAAATCCAAAGGTTTGCAGATGTTGGACGTAAATGCGGGAGATGTCTTTGATGCGGAAATACATGAGGCAATTACGCAGATACCAGCACCAGATAAGAAAATGAAAGGGAAGATTATCGATGTGGTCGAAAAGGGATTTTCCCTCGGTGATCGTATTATAAGGCATCCAAAAGTCGTAGTAGGAAACTAAAGAATGGGTATGAAGGAAGATTATTATGAGATTCTAGGCATTAGCAAAAGCGCCTCTGCCGCAGAAGTAAAGAAGGCATACCGTAAAAAGGCATTGCAATATCACCCAGATAAAAACCCCGGGGATAGTTCTGCAGAGGAGATGTTCAAAAAATCTGCTGAAGCTTATGAAGTGTTGAGTGATCCCGACAAAAAAGCACGCTACGATCAATTTGGTCATGCTGCGTTCGAAGGCGGAGGCGGTTTTGGCGGCGGCGGTATGAATATGGAAGACATCTTTAGCCAGTTCGGAGATATCTTTGGAGGTGCTTTTGGCGGTGGCGGCTTTAGTGGCTTCGGCGGTTTTAGCGGTGGTGGTCAAAGAAGGGTCAAAGGAAGTAACCTGCGCATAAGGGTAAAGCTGACCTTGGAAGAGATTGCAAACGGTGTTGAGAAAAAAGTTAAGGTAAGAAGAAAGGTTCAGGCAGAAGGAGTTACCTATAAAACCTGCACTACTTGTAATGGTAGGGGCCAAGTAACCAAAGTGCAGAATACCATTTTGGGTAGGATGCAAACTGCAGCTACCTGTAGTACTTGTGGTGGGGCCGGTCAGATTCTTGATGGGAAACCAGGTGACGCCGATGCACAAGGTTTGAAAGTCAACGAAGAGACAGTTTCCATTAATATTCCTGCCGGCGTTGAGGAAGGCATGCAGTTAAAAGTACCCAATAAAGGTAATGAGGCTCCTGGAAACGGGGTTCCTGGTGATTTATTGGTAGCTATTGAGACCCAAGAGCATGATACTTTAAAACGAGAAGGTGATAATTTGCATTATGATCTTTATATCAGTATTTCTGAGGCAGTACTTGGATCCTCAAGAGAAATCGACGCAGTGGGCGGTAAAGTCCGTATAAAGTTGGAGGCCGGGATTCAATCAGGAAAAATTTTAAGACTTAGAGGGAAAGGAATTACCAGTTTGAATGGGTATGGTGCAGGGGATTTATTGGTGCATGTTAATGTTTGGACTCCTAAAGAACTAAATAAGGAACAAAGAGAATTTTTTGAACGGATGCAGGGCAACGATAATTTTGAGCCCAAACCGGAGAAATCTGACAAGTCATTTTTCGAAAAAGTTAAAGATATGTTCTCTTAAGTACAAAATCTTTTGTTTTTAAATAAAAAACGTATATTTGAAGTAATATTGGGTAACCAATATTAATTTTCTTTTTCATAGCAATTTTTTTCCCATCCTTAATCTCTTTAAGGGTGGGTTTTGCTTTTTATGTAGATGGTACAGCCTTAGTATACGGGTCTAGCCAAATGATTATAAAGGAATCATAAAGAATATACCTAGTCAAAACAATTCAATACCTTTGGATAAATTGAGTGCATGAATAACATTTTGGTAACTAAAGAGGTCACCAAACAATTTGGGAACCATACGGCATTAAAAAATGTTTCTCTAGAAATTCCCGAAAACAGTATTTATGGTTTATTAGGTCCAAATGGCGCCGGTAAGACCACTTTGATTCGTATTATCAACCAAATCACCTTTCCAGATAAGGGTCATGTATTCTTTAATGGTGAGCCCCTTAAACCCCAACATATTGCTCAGATTGGCTACTTGCCTGAAGAACGAGGGCTGTACAAAAGTATGAAGGTAGGGGAACAAGCCCTTTATCTGGCCCAGTTAAAAGGGCTCTCAAAGGCGGAAGCTAAACGAAGGCTTACCTATTGGTTTGAAAAATTGGAAATTGGGGATTGGTGGAATAAAAAAATCCAAGAACTTTCCAAGGGTATGGCCCAAAAAATACAGTTTGTGGTTACCGTTCTTCATGAGCCTAAATTATTGATATTTGACGAGCCTTTTAGTGGCTTTGACCCTATTAACGCAAACCTAATCAAAGAACAGATTTTGAGTTTAAAGGACAATGGAACTTCCATAATTTTTTCTACACATAGAATGGAATCTGTAGAAGAGCTTTGTGAGTACATCGCTTTAATCCATCGATCAGAGAAAATTTTGGACGGTAAACTATCGGATATAAAAAAAGCTTACAAGAATAATATTTTCAAAATAGGTATGGAAATCGACAATCCGTCAGCTTTGTTGTTGGAAATGAAAGATAAGTTCCAAGTAATGAACGACTCATTCGACCCCAAGGAGCGGCAATTGGAATGTACCGTGCAGCTACCGTCAAGCCATTCCGCCTCCCTCTTACAATTTATAGGGGCCCGGGCAAACGTAAATGGTTTTGTTGAAACCATCCCCTCTGCCAATGATATTTTTATAAAGACCGTTCAAGATAAAGGGATAGTGCATGAATAAATTACCACTAATTATTAAACGGGAATATTTGGCAAAAGTGCGTAATAAGTCTTTTGTGATCATGACTTTTTTGAGTCCGATTCTGATGGTAGGTATGATTTTGTTAATTGCTTATCTGACTCAATTGAACGATAATGAAAAAAGAATCATAGCGGTATTAAACGAAAGCGATTTTTTTTCTAATGAGTTCGTAACTTCCGAGGCTACCTCCTATGTAAATTTTACGGAGATAAGCTTAGAGCAAGCCAAGGATTCTACTATGAATTTGGGCTATTATGGACTCATATTCCTACCAGATGAAGCTAATTTGGAACTGGTCGCTAAACGTTCTTTTTTCTACAGTAAGGAGGCTCCAAGTGCTATCGTTCTTGATAAACTGGAAACGATAATTACCGGAAGATTACGACAAGAACGACTTCGGGAACTTGGATTGTCTACCAAAGAGTATGCAGCGATGGACCGACCCTACGACATAAACATTGCCACTTTTGACGGGCTTCAGAATGTGAAAGGAATAAATGAAATAAAGGCCGTAATTGGCGGAGCGTTTGGCTATTTAATTATGATGTTCATCATTATCTATGGTGGTTTTGTCATGCGTAGTGTTATTGAGGAAAAAACAAGTAGGATAATTGAAGTGATAATTTCTTCTGTAAAGCCCTTTCATTTAATGATGGGTAAGATAATTGGAACTTCCCTGGCCGGTATTACCCAGTTTGGTATCTGGATAATTTCAGGAAGCCTACTTTTGCTTGCGGGTCTCGCTATCTTTGATATTGACCCCGCATCATTGACCAAAGGCGGAGTATCACAAGGTATGGCCAGCAACCCAAATGTTGATGTGGACGCCGTATCGCAAAACATTCAACTGTATGCACAGGAGATATTTGAGATACCCATATTGGCAATGCTTACCTTTTTTATCATCTATTTTGTGTTGGGATATTTAATCTATAGCTCCATTTATGCTGCAATTGGTGCAGCGGTAGATAATGAGACAGATACGCAACAGTTTATATTTCCGGTGATACTTCCATTGATGTTGGCGATTTACGTTGGCTTCTTTTCTGTTTTCAGTAATCCGAACGGGCCCATTGCAGTGGCGTTTTCCCTTTTTCCCTTAACCTCTCCCATAGTCATGTTAATGCGCTTGCCATGGGGCATTGGTGACGGGGGGGTACCCCTTTGGCAATTAGTGAGTTCTATCTTAATTTTAATAGCTACTTTTATTGGCATTGTATGGGTTGCCGCTAAGATATACCGCGTAGGGATATTGATGTACGGTAAAAAACCGAGTTATAAAGAATTGTTCAAATGGCTTAAATATTCGTCATGACCCAAGAGAATACAGAAACGATAAAGGAAATCATAGAGGATGATATCTGGGGGGTCATTAAGAAATTTTTGGACCTTGGCATACATTTCGGTGAAGGAGAGGAATCGATCAATATTACCATTGGCCTCCTATTATTGCTTACTGTCGCCTTTTTGATCACGAGCACCTTGCTGCAAGGCATCCGAAGATTTTTTACTAGAAAAATGGAATCTGAGGATAAACTTAAGTTTATCAGCATATTCAAGTTCATTAAGTATCTGGTGTATGTAGTGGTTATCCTGTTTACCATGAGTGCGGCAGGTATTGATATAACGATTTTAATAACCGCCTCTGCGGCATTGTTCGTTGGTCTTGGTCTGGCCTTGCAGGATATTTTCCAGGACATCATAGGTGGTATTTTTATTATCGTGGACAAATCCTTGCGGGTAGGGGATATTGTTGAGGTAGATGGTAGGGTAGGTAAAGTATTTGAAATTAAGCTTCGTACGACTAGGGCCCTCACGCGTGACGATAAAGTGATTATAATTCCGAACCATAAGTTTATAAGTGACATTGTCTACAACTATACGCAAAACCATAAGACAACAAGGGAAACCTTAAATGTAGGGGTGGCCTATGGTAGTAATGTTCAGCTGGTCACAGATATTTTGATGGATGTTGTAAAAAATCAACGAAGCGTTCTAAAAAGTCCCAAACCCTTCGTAATGTTCGATGACTTTGGTGATTCCGCCTTACTATTCTCGCTAAATTTCTATATTAATGATAGTTTTTCTGTCCCTAGGTTAAAAAGCGAATTGCGGTATAGGATCGATGCAGATTTTAGGAAGAATAAGGTGACTATTCCTTTCCCGCAAAGAGATGTGCACTTATTTCAACCAGCACCTTTTCAGCATAGTTCGGTTCAAAATTTAGATACGAATGAAAAAACATAGCGGGTCAATACTTCTAGTTTGTCTCTTAATGGTTTTGATGAATTATGTTGGTGCACAAACCCCAGATGTGTTTAGGGCAGAGTATATGTTGATGCCAGAAAATAGTGCTGATGTGGAGACCTCACGTATTAAACTCTTGGCAAACGTTCCAATTCCCGTCAGGGAAAAAAAAGATTTTATCATTTTAGGAGGGGAATACAACCGCTATAATTTTGAAGTGAGTGATAGTATATTTACAAATTCAAATGATATTCAAAAACTTCATATTGTAGATATCAATTTAGGCTATGTTTACAAGCTTACTGAGGAATGGCGATTAATAGGTGTGGTTACGCCAAGGTGGTCCTCAAATTTTGTGGATGAACTGCAAGAAGAAGATTTTAATATTAATTACACGGCTGGCGCCTATCAGGATAAAAAGAATATTGATCGCCCGTATAAGTTGGTTTTGGGGGTAGCCTACAATACCAATTCACCAGTTCAAGTGCCATTACCGGTAGTGTATTACGAGAAGCAATTTCATCCGCAGTGGGCCTATATATTAGGAGTTCCAAAATCTGGTATGAAATATTACACTCCAAAGGGACATTTTCTTCAAACAGAGCTTTTTTTGGACGGGTACTACGTAAATATACAGAACGATATTTTATTGTCTGGCAACGCATTATCCACCGATGTTTCCTATACGGCATTATTGTTGACCATAGGATATCAATATAAACTAACGAAAGATATGTCGCTCTATCTTATAGGTGGACACTCATTATTCCAAAATAGCGCACTAAGGAATATCGACCGTGAAGATATTTTTACCTTAAATGATGAGGCAGGATTGTATTTTAGAACAGGATTTAGAATAGGAATTTAAATAAGAGTTATGTCAAAGATATTGGTAATTGAAGATGAGGCGGCCATTCGAAGGGTTTTGGTCAAAATTTTATCGGAAGAAAACGATACCTATTTGGTAGAGGAAGCCGAAGATGGGCTTAAAGGTATGGAGACCATAAAAAACAATGATTACGATTTGGTGCTCTGTGATATTAAAATGCCAAAAATGGATGGTGTGGAAGTCTTGGAGGCAGCCAGAAAAATTAAACCGGAAATTCCGTTTATTATGATTTCTGGACATGGCGATTTGGATACAGCGGTGAATACGATGCGCCTGGGCGCCTTTGATTACATCTCAAAACCACCAGACCTGAATAGGCTTTTAACTACCGTACGAAATGCCTTGGACAGAAAGGTATTGGTGGTTGAAAATAAGAACCTCAAAAAGAAGGTGAGCAAGAATTATGAGATGATAGGGGAAAGTAAGGAAATAAGTACCATTAAGGACATGATCGAGAAGGTGGCCCCAACAGATGCGCGGGTACTTATTACGGGCTCCAATGGTACCGGTAAGGAATTGGTAGCCCACTGGTTGCATGAAAAAAGCGCGAGGAGTCCGGAGCCCTTTATCGAGGTCAATTGCGCGGCCATTCCCTCAGAATTGATAGAGAGTGAATTGTTCGGTCATGTGAAAGGTGCTTTTACCTCTGCGGTCAAGGATAGGGCAGGCAAGTTTGAGGCCGCGAACAAGGGCACTATTTTTTTAGATGAAATTGGTGATATGAGTTTATCCGCCCAGGCTAAAGTATTGCGTGCCCTTCAGGAAAGTAAGATCAGTAGGGTTGGTACGGATAAGGATATAAAAGTTGATGTTAGGGTTATAGCTGCTACCAACAAAGACCTTAAAAAGGAGATTGATGAAGGTAGGTTTAGGGAAGATTTATACCACAGGCTGGCGGTAATCCTAATTCAGGTACCCAGTCTCAATGATCGCCGGGATGATATTCCTTTGTTAATAGAGCACTTTGCGCAGAAAATTACGGAAGAACAAGGTATGGCTTCAAAAACGTTTTCGGATAAGGCTATAAAATTATTGAAAGCTTATGACTGGACAGGTAATATTCGCGAATTAAGAAACGTCGTGGAACGGCTCATTATCCTTGGCGGTCAAGAGGTTTCGGAAGATGATGTTAAACTATTTGCCAGTAAGTAGTATCTCAAGTATTTATTGATTATTTAGAATTTTCGTCGGCACATGCTCCAATGCGTTCAAGTGCTTTGGCCGTGATTTCTTTGGTACGTAGGTTGTAGTATTTTTTTCCTTCGGATAAATTTGGTTTAAGAAGTTGCAGTTCGCATTCTTCATAAATCCGTTTCGCGAAAGCTGTGGCATCCCTACAATTAACCGTTTCAACCACTTTATTGAGCGAATTCTTATATTTCTCCAAAGAAATATCAATCTTTTCGTTAAGGCTGAGGTTATCTTTTATGGGAATAGCAATCCGTTTAGCGCTGCTATTGGTATTCATTGCCAAGACATCATTGGAATAATTGCTTTCGTGCGTATCATGGGCACTTAGTACACGTATGGTGCTTTCTGTAAGTTCCATTGATTCGTTAAGGTAATTCTTTGTGCCTTCCAGGGTAGTGGATTTGGTGGCCAATATTAAGGCGTCCAAACTCTCTTTCATACTGCTATTGGCATAGGTACAGCCGCAATTCTGTAATTGACGCTTTGATTTTTCTAGGGCACCCAAAGCCTTATAGCTAAAAAACCTGGCTTGATTGATGTCATCCGTTACCAAAGCTTCCTTAATTTGCGATTTGGCAAAACCAATGTTGGAATTTGCATATTCGCACTCTAAATTAGGACTAAAAGAGGAAAATAGGAATAAAGCAATAGCACAGAAAGTGTAGGTCGTTTTCTTCATTTGTAGGTTATTACGGCGTAAAATTTGGGATTTTACAATGCTAAATCTAAATATAATGGCCCGTGAAATATATTATTTTCGTTAGAATACCCCGGAAGTCCGATTAAAGGAAAGTTTTAATATGGCCCAAAGTTGGTATTTAAACGCAATTATGTTGGACATGTATAAACTTTACCTTTATATTTCAGGATGGATAAATTAGACATCTCAAAATACAAGGCCAATGAAAACTTCAAACTGGCCAAAGTTGAAACCTATCAAGATTTTGGCCAATCCCATAAGGTATTAAAAAAGGAATTGAAGGTAGTACGAAGAGAGCTGGGCGAATTTCAGGATATCATTTATGCCCATGGCAAGTATAGTGTTTTGGTATGCCTGCAGGGCATGGATACCGCGGGGAAAGATAGTTTAATACGTGAAGTTTTTAAGGATTTTAATGTAAGTGGGGTAGAAGTACATAGTTTCAAAGTACCTACCGATCTAGAATTGAGCCATAACTATTTATGGCGGCATTATCTTGTTTTACCGCCGAAAGGTAAATTTGGTGTCTTCAATAGAACACATTATGAAAATGTACTCGTAACCCGGGTGCACCCAGAATATATTTTGAACGAACATATTCCCGGTATTCATGCGGTCGATGATATTGACCAAAAATTCTGGGATAAACGATTTAAGCAAATCAATGAATTTGAACGTCATTTGGCGGAAAACGGTACCTTGATTTATAAATTCTTTCTAAATCTCTCCAAGGAAGAACAACGCCAACGATTACTGAGGCGACTTGCTCTCAAAGAAAAACATTGGAAATTTTCCCCCGGGGATTTAAAGGAGCGTAAGCTATGGGACGCCTATCAAAAATGCTATGAAGAGGCCATTGCAAAGACCTCAAAAGCTCATGCTCCCTGGTTTGTCGTTCCTGCAGACAATAAAAAAGCGGCGAGGGTTATCGTGGCTACGATACTATTACAATCGTTAAAAAAATACAAAGATATCAAAGAGCCTATGTTGAGCGATGAAATAATGGCTAATTTAGGCGCTTATGAAGAACAATTACAGTTTGAAAAATAGATGTGCACTTCTAATTATTTTTGTGTGTACTACCTTAGGTTTTGCACAGAATGACGATGAGCGGCAAATCAAGGAAATATACGATTCAGCGTTAACACAAGGTAAAGGCTACGATTGGTTAAACTATCTTTCCAATCAAATTGGTGGTCGGCTATCTGGCTCTATACAAGCCCAACAAGCTGTAGAATATACCAGATCACAGTTAGATTCCTTAGGCTTGACCAAGGTTTGGTTGCAGCCGGTTATGGTACCTAAATGGGTAAGGGGAACACCGGAGTTCGCCTATTTTGAGACAACACCTGGTGTAACTACAAATGTGCCCATTTGTGCATTGGGCGGTTCTGTCGCTACCCCACAAAAGGGAATTAAAGCGAACATCATTGAGGTAGACGGTATTGAGGAATTATCCACCTTGGGCAAGGAAAAGATACAGGGCAAAATTGTATTCTTCAACCGCCCAATGGATCCCACGGCAATAAATACGTTCAATGCCTATTCCAATTGTGTGGATCAACGCTATTCCGGAGCTTTGGAGGCTTCAAAGTATGGCGCGCTTGGGGTCATCGTTAGGTCTATGAACCTGCGTTTGGACGATTTCCCGCATACGGGTTCCATGGGCTACGGCGAACAGCCAGTTTCTGATAGAATACCTGCGGCGGCCATTAGTACCAACGCTGCAGAATTGTTAAGCACCTCTTTAAAGTTAAATCCTGAAATCAATTTTTACTTCAAACTGAATTGTAAGCAATTTGACGATGTACTATCCCATAACGTTATAGGCGAAATAAAGGGTAGTGAATACCCCGAAGAGATTATTGTCGTTGGCGGGCACTTAGATTCATGGGATTTAGGAGATGGTGCCCATGACGATGGGGCAGGATGCGTTCAAAGTATGGAGGTTCTTAACCTGCTCAAAAAAACAGGATATACACCAAAACGAACCATTAGGGTCGTTCTGTTCATGAATGAAGAAAATGGTCTAAGAGGCGGGAACAAGTATGCCGCTGAAGCTGCTACCAATAATGAAAACCATGTATTTGCCTTGGAAAGTGATGCTGGTGGTTTTACGCCTAGAGGATTTACCTTTGATTCTTCCGACGCCGATTTTAAAACCGTTCTTGGATGGAAGAATTTATTCGAGCCCTATTTGATCCACTATTTTGAAAAGGGCGGCGGTGGTGCTGATATTGGTCCGTTAAAAAAGGAGGGTATGGTTTTAGCGGGACTCCGACCAGACTCACAACGCTATTTTGATTACCATCATGCGGAAAACGACACCTTCGAATTTGTGAACAAACGGGAACTGGAGTTAGGGGCGGCCACAATGGCAAGCTTGGTTTACTTGGTGGATAAATACGGTTTCTAAATTATTTTGGACACATTCGCCAAGACTGTTTCTGCCTGCAAAAAAAGTATAGCGTAACTTCCAAAAAGACATACCGTCAAAATTCTTTACCTTTGTCAATTATTTAAAAATAGTAAAATGGAAGATGGAATTTACGCCAAATTCAATACGAACAAAGGCGAAATCGTAGTAAAACTTACACACGAAAAAACACCCGGTACTGTAGGGAATTTTGTGGCCTTGGCCGAGGGGGACATGGATGCCAATGCAAAAACGAAAGGAACCCCTTTTTATGATGGTTTAAAGTTTCATAGGGTCATTCCAGATTTTATGATTCAAGGTGGATGTCCCCAAGGACAGGGTACGGGTGATGCCGGTTACAAGTTTGATGATGAGTTTCACCCAGAATTGAAACATGATGCGCCGGGCGTTCTATCTATGGCAAATTCAGGACCAGGATCTAATGGGAGTCAATTTTTTATTACTCATGTTCCTACGCCATGGCTAGACAATAAACATACCGTTTTTGGTCATGTGGAAAACGGACAAGAAGTGGTCGATAAAATTGCGCAGGGCGATAAAATTGAAACCTTGGAAATTGTTCGCGTTGGCGATGCGGCCAAAGAATGGGATGCATTGAAGGCATTTAAGGATTTTAATGCTTCGGGCGAGGCCCGTTTGGCCGCTGAAAAAGCAAAGCAGGAGGCTGAACTTGACAAAGTGGCTGCGGGATTTGATGCAACACCATCCGGACTTCGTTATAAAATGATTCAAAAAGGGGACGGTGCAAAAGCACAAAAAGGAAAAATTGTGTCCGTTCATTACGAAGGGTCTCTTTTAAGTGGGCAGGTATTTGACTCCTCTTACAAGCGTAACTCACCTATAGATTTTGAGTTGGGAATTGGTCAGGTAATACCTGGTTGGGACGAAGGTATTTCCCTTTTGCAAGTAGGGGATAAAGCGCGCTTTGTTATTCCATCAGAATTAGCTTACGGGAGTGCTGGGGCAGGAGGTGTAATTCCACCTAATGCCACCCTTATCTTTGATGTGGAGTTGATGAAAGTAGGCTAGATACAAAAAAACAAAAAGTATAAACACGTTGCCCATTTAGGGTAGCGTGTTTTTTTTAGAAAAACACAAAGTTTTTTTTACTAATCTGCATACCCTAGCTCAAACGGCAGCTAGATGCTATTGGTAACATATTAGTCTAAAAATCAGGATTTCTTCTATTTAGTAAACGCGAGTAACATTAGGTATATTGATAGGTCTTCGAAAAAGGCGACAGGACCTGACTTACCTCCGGCAAATCAGATTAAAAGATAAACTCAGCAAAAAAGATTACTTTTTACGGGTAACCAAGCTACTTATAAGTAATGCAATGTTTATTACTAATAAAACTAATAATACGGTCAAAAATGTGGTCATTAATACATGGATAAGGTTGGGGAACCGTTGTTTGTTTTATTAATAGATGATACAATTTAAAAAGGGTTGCGTAGGGTGGGCTAAATTTTTTAAAAAGCATAAAAAAAACCCGAAACTAGTGTTTCGGGTTTCATACTATAAAAAAGTTAAATCGTTACCTAGTCAATTACCTTCACATTAACGGCGTTTAATCCTTTTTTACCTTGTTGTAGTTCAAATTCCACAACATCACCTTCTCGAACTTCATCGATTAAGCCAGAAATGTGTACAAAATGATCTTCGTTTGAACCATCTTCAGTGATAAAACCATAACCTTTGGAATCATTGAAGAATTTTACTGTTCCTTTACTCATAATAGAAAAATTAAATATTAATTAAAGCGCAAAGATAATATAATATTTTTTAATAATTAAATATCTTCTTGGTTATCTTATTGTTAACAGGATAAGGTTAATCCGTTGAAGATGAACCTTTTTTTGTTCTTATGCCGTAGGGTCAGGAGTCATTCTAAGATACGGTTTTACTTCTGTAACCCCTTTATTAAATAATCCTTTAGCGTCTTCCGTAGAAATTGCCGGACTTACCACAACATCTTTTCCTTTTTCCCAATTGGCTGGGGTCGCTACTTTGTGGTAAGCGGTGAGTTGTAATGAATCTACCACCCTTAGTAATTCATAAAAATTCCTTCCCGTTGATGCAGGATAGGTTAAGGTTAGCTTTACCGTCTTGTCTGGTGCAATTATGAAGACGGACCTTACCGTTAAATTATTATCTGCATTTGGGTGTATCATGTCGTAAAGGTCGGATACCTTTTTATCCTCATCGGCTATGATCGGAAAGTTGACCGTTGTATTTTGGACTTCATTAATATCCTTGATCCACTCCGCGTGCGATGCGGCTCCGTCAACACTCAAGGCCAACATTTTTACATTTCGTTTATCGAACTCATCCTTAAATTTAGCGGCCGTACCCAACTCTGTGGTACAAACAGGTGTGAAATCTGCGGGATGCGAAAACAGTATACCCCAGCTATCCCCTAAATAATCATATAAATTTATGGTTCCCATGGAACTATCTGCCGTAAAGTTGGGCGCTTTGTCCCCTAATCGTATTGTAGACATATTTATGTTTTTAGTATTGATTTTATTCCCTATAAAATTAGTAGATTATTGGACTATGTTTAAACGTTTTAGGTTAAAAGTCTATTAAAGTTTATATTTTTATCCAATGGAAGATATAGCGCGTTTAAAATATCCGATAGGCAAATTTGAATGCCCTTCAGAGATTTCAAAGGAGGATGTTACTAATTGGATCGATGTTTTGGAAAAGTTGCCCAAGAAACTAAGGCAATTGACCAAGAATTACTCCAAAGAACAACTGGATACACCTTATCGGCCAGAGGGTTGGACCGTACGGCAAGTGATACACCATTTGGCCGATAGCCACCATCATAGTTATACCAGGTTTAAATGGGCCTTGACCGAGAATAGACCGCTTATCAAAGCCTATAACGAAAAGGATTGGAGTAATATGGTAGATGCGAATAGTGCACCAATAGAACTTTCATTAGACTACTTAGAGGCTTTACACGCTAAAATGGTCTATATGCTAAAGCGATTGTCCTCTAAGGATTTAAAGAAAAGTTATATTCATCCAGATGGTAATGCGAATGTATCCGTGGCCGAAAATATTGGTAAATATGCATGGCACGGTAGTCATCATTTTGCACACATCCAAAATTTGACAAAGCGTAAGGGGTGGTAGGCCAATTATTCAGGTTTCCATTCCCTCTAAACCTCTCTCAAAAGCACATACATTGGTTTTTCTTCTTCCAAAGCATTTGGATACGGAATTTGAGTGGTGCCAATTATGGTAAAACCATTAGCCAAGTAAAAGGGCAATGCCAAACCCTTTTGCATTGCTTCCAAGTAAATCACTTTCTTGTTAAATCGTTTTGCTTGGAGAATGACAAACTCCAAGGTTTTTTTGCCAATTCCAGCGCCGGTATATTCGTTTTGAATATAGATTTTGTCAAGATACAATGCTTCGGCCTCCGAGTAGTTCGCTATTGATTTATGGCGCGTAAATTTAAGAATTCCTGCATAATGCGAGTTCAATTTTATAAGGTATAGGAAGGTATTTTCGTCCTGCGCTTCTTTTAGCAGGACTTGGTTTGTAAAGCTATTTTTTAAATAGGTGGAAGTATCCCCTTTGGGCCATAAATGGGGATAATGTTGATTGTAGGCCTTGGTGCCTACATTAATGTATTTATCGTATAACTCTGGAACAAGAGGCTCAAAACGAACGACGTCTTTCATTTATGAAAATTGGAAGAATTTATGGTAGGGTCATATGCTATACTAAACTATGACTTATTTTTTCCATTTAATATTACAGCCAATACTTGGTTTTTGTTTGGAATCCAATGTTCTGCCCGCAAGAAGACTGTCTAGGGCGTTTCGTAAATCAGCACCGTTCAATGGTAAGTCGTTGCCCGGTCTGGAGTCATCTAACTGCCCTCTGTAAACGAGTTTAAGGTTGGCATCGAATACGTAAAAATCGGGGGTACAAGCAGCTTCGTAATCCTTGGCGACACTTTGGGTTTCATCGTACAGATAGGGAAATGGATAATTTTCTTCTTTGGCCTTTATTTTCATTAAATGGGGGGCATCCTGTGGATAATTCTCAATATCATTGCTTGAAATGGCAACGAAGCCAATACCTTTTTCTTTATAGTGCTTGGCCAGCCTTGTAATTTCTGGATTCACATGAATGACAAATGGACAATGATTACAGATGAACATAATTACGGTGCCCCGCTGTCCTTTAAGCGCGTGAAGGTTCATAGTTTTATCGGTAACCGTATCTATTAAACTAAATTCAGGGGCTACCGTTCCCAATTCTAACATGTTGCTTTCCGTTCTTGCCATAACTTTTTGAAATATTTAAAGTATAAAGTTAAGAAATTAAAAGACCTTGTATTTTGTTCTAACAATAACTACATTGGAGCTAATCATGAAAACTTAATACTATGAAGAATTCATATTCATCACTTTCCGTTGCTATACAAGATTTGCAAAGAGCGGGTTATACAGAAGATTTTAACTTATGCAATGCTGGTGTAGAACAGAAGAGTAAGAAAAAAATCCATAAGGCAGCAGAGCTGGAGGTCGTGGAATTTTATAGGTTTGAGGGAACCACCAACCCAGGGGACAATACTATTTTATATGTTATTGAAACAACCAGCGGGGATAAGGGCCTTTTGGTAGATGCCTATGGGATGTATGCAGGAAATGTTCCAAAGGATTTGATTGAAAAGCTTAGAATAGTGCGCTAATTGCCTTATTTTCTTGAGTGGTACCATTCAATTGCAGTATGGGAAGTACAGTTGTATATTGGCTGAAAAGGAAGAAGATTTAAAAGTGATGACAGGAACTAAAAGTGCTTAAACGCTATAAAATATAATATTTTAGTGACTGAAAATCTTTTGGATACTATTCGTGTAGATTTTGATGCGGGTTCGTTATGGGCAATGAATTTTATTTTAGCCTTGGTCATGTTTGGCGTGGCACTTGAAATTTCTCGAGCAGATTTTAAAAGGCTATGGCGAAAACCAAAACCCTTGATTATAGGTTTGTGCAGTCAATTTTTTGTTTTGCCGGCTGTTACCTTCTTCTTGGTAGTTTACCTTAGGCCCTTACCCAGTATTGCCTTGGGCATGTTTATGGTGGCTGCCTGTCCTGGAGGCACTATTTCAAATTTCATATCCTACCTTGCCAAAGCCAATACGGCCTTATCCGTTAGCCTCACTGCTATTGCCACATTGATTGCAATTGTAATGACTCCGATAAACTTTCATTTTTGGTCTACATTATACGAGCCCAGTCCATTACAGGAAGTATTGATCGACCCGTTGGAGATGGTTAAATTGGTAAGCTTGCTTTTAGGTTTGCCCTTGGTTGGTGGAATGTACATGAATTACAGGAGTCCAAAAAAGGCTTTGAAAATAGCACGGATATTGAAAGTTGTTTCGTTGCTGTTCTTCGTATTCCTCATCGGCATTGCTTTATACAATAATCGTACGGTATTTATGGATTATGTTTTTTACGTGTTCTGGATAGTACTACTACATAATCTTGTAGCGTTTTCAACAGGATACAGTATGGCCAAGCTTTTTGGATTATCCGAAGATAATACCAGGTCCATAACGATTGAGACCGGAATTCAAAATTCTGGTTTGGGCCTTTTATTGATTTTTACTTTTTTCGATGGCTTGGGAGGCATGGCGCTCTTAGTCGCGTTTTGGGGTATCTGGCATATTATTTCAGGATTGATACTCGCAAGCCTGTGGAGTTTGAAACCTATTCAAAAAGAAAAATTGGTTTGAAAGGAATATTATATTCTTGTATAAAGTTCGTTGTAAAGACGGCACTCTATGCGGGTCATAAGAAAATAAGGATAGTTGGTTTGGAACATGTTCCAACGGATAAACCGGTACTTTTTTTGCCCAATCACCAAAGTGCTTTAATAGACGTTCTCTTAATCGTGACCAAATGCCATCGAAAGCCCTATTTTTTGACCCGTGCAGATGTATTTTCAGGCGCGCTTCTGAACCGGATATTCCGTTTTTTTAGAATGCTGCCTATTTATCGCTTGCGCGATGGTAGGCAAACGCTCGCCAATAATAAATTCGTATTTGATCAATGTGCAGATTTATTCGCAGATAAGGAAGCCTTGGTGTTGTTCCCCGAAGCAAACCATAACCTTAAGCGCAGGGTGCGACCCCTAAGCAAAGGATTTACTAGGATTATTTTACGCACGTTGGAGCGCTATCCAGATTTGGACCTGCAAATTGTTCCTGTGGGCCTCAATTTTAAACATGCAACTCATTTTCCAGATGAAGTGGCGGTGTATTACGGGCCTCCCATTTCAGTTAAAGCTTTATACGATCCTACAGATTTGGGAAAAAGTATACTTAGGATAAAGGAAACCGTAACCAAAAAATTAAGACAACTAACTACCCACGTTCCTGAACAAATTGCGTATGATGTGGCTCTAAAATACCTTCATGCAGAACAAGTTGATTATTTGAAACCTGTAGAGGCAAATAAAAAATTGCAACGCTATAAAGATTATAATGAAATTAGTGTGGATGACGTTTTACACGAAAAGGAAAAATCCTCTAGCTTTAGGTTCTTCTTCATACTATTGAATTTACCGGTTGTGCTTGTTTGGAAACTCCTAATTAAGCCAAGAGTTCCGGAACCCGAGTTTATAGGAACCTTTAGATTTGCAGTGGTTCTTGTCTTGTTCCCGCTCTACTGCTTAGTTTTAGCTCTGTTAATGAGCTTTATAGTTGGTGTTAAGGTTACCCTATTGATAACCGCAATGATACTACTAATAAATATGGTCCTAGTGAAATTTGTGCTACGCTAAAAAAACACTGACGTTTGCCGCACATCCTTGCAAAGCATAATCCAAGTAATTTTTGGGCTTCTAAAAAATAAGCGGCATTTCAAAACTTTTTATTGAATGCCTTTGCGAGCAAAGACATTCAATAAAAAGTTTTAAGCAAGCTCCTTTGGGTTTTCTACATACTATCCCCAAAGAATATGGCGTTCATCAATAATTTATTTGTTCCGTACCAAAAAGCCCTAAAGTTAGTATTGTCCGTAAAGGCAATAACCTTTCCCTTGCCAAGGCCTTGCACTTGAAAGGGCACTGAATTTTTGATCAGTTCTAGGTTCTCTTCGGATATATAGCCACTTAAGAGCGGGTCATTTGTGTAGGTGATAGGATTATTATAGCTATCCGTATTGGGTTCAATGTACACATTGGTATTTCTAAATAAGGCAAGATCACTATTCTTATACCCAAAGTTAATTGGGTGTGATCGGTCTAGTTTCGTATTAAAAATAGCACCACCCGTAACCTGCGCACCTCTAAAATCCTGTTTTTGATCAAATGCTATATTTTTGGCAACCAAAGTATCCGACTTAAACTTCAGGTTCATGAATTCGTTTTTGCTGAACCATTCAGCGACGTCTTTATATCCGATTAGGGTGCCACCATCCTTGACCCAGTCTTTTAGGTTTTCCATACTTCTTTTATCAATGGCATTACCATAAAAGCTTGGAAGAATAATGTCTGTGTAAGTGCTCAAATCGACCCGGCTCAGGTAACTCAAATCTAACTTGGTAAGTTTCATATTGTAACGGGTATCAAAAAGATGCCAAATTTCCCCTGCGTCATAAGACCTTACGCCATCACCCACGATAATGGCAACCTTCTGTTTATTTATTGCATCGAAATCCCTACTACCTAAATCTATTCCTTTAGCAAGCCCGGTTCCTACGGCAGTAATTTTAAGTTTACTATCTGTAGCAACCTCCTTTAAGAAAGAGAACATTTCAGTGGGGTTCAATTCTTGGTTTTGAACAGGGACCATAATAGTACCATAATCGTATGCTGTTCCCTCAAGAGTAAAAGGTTTTTTTGCAAATTTTGCCCGTAGTCCTTTTTCCAAAATGCTATGTAATGCCTTTGGTGTATAATACTCGTTCCATTCAAATAAATAGGCATAATTGCTCTGGCCGTCAACAGAGCCTGCAATAGGCATTAACTCGTTTATTTCAGTTCCGGCCATGTCCAAGGAGTTTAATTCATTGTAATCGACATTGAATGCCAGAGGAAATGTCCATGCAGATATATCGTAAAAAAGACTGTCTGTAAATGTGGTTCGTTTCTCGAACATGGCCTGTATTAAGCGTGGGTTCTTTTGCTCCATGGGCACTACATAACTGTTCCCTTTTTTATATTTCTTGCCATTTAGTGTGGCATCTTCCTTAAGTTCATGAACTTTTATTTGATGCCGCTTTAGGATTTCTGCCAAATGCCAAGCCTTGGCCGCATCTTTTGCATCACCAAAAATAATTCCCTTGGTTTTATTTTTAGCAGCTTCTTTTTTTATATCCTGATAATACTTTCGTTGATAGTCATTTATTTTACCGCGCATATTCTTTGCGGCTTCAATGGTGGACAATGCTGTAGTGAACTGGTTTCTTATGGTAAAGGGAAACGTAAGAAGCCCGTTTTCACTTTCCTGTATATGTCCTCTACTACTAGCCTGTTCAAACAGAATACCGATACCGCCATTAACATCCGGAAAGGTGGAACCTTTACCGTAATAGTAGTCGTCATATCCTTCTTCTGAATAGTAAAGTGATCCAATATTGTCCAGTGCTTTTGCATGGTAGGCACCAATCTCGGCAGTGAGTTCTTGATTAATTTGTGGGGTGAGTGGGTGTACGCGGGTAGGTTCTCCTGGTTGAAAGAAAAAAGTACTGTTGGTCCCCATTTCGTGATGGTCGGTCAATATATTGGGCAACCATTTATAAAACGTTTCAATTCTGGCCCTACTTTCCGGTAATTGTACAGGAAGCCAATCACGGTTCATATCAAACCAATAATGATTCGTCCTGCCACCGGGCCACACCTCATGGTATTCCCTATCGTTATTATCCGCTACCAAGTTGATACTTTTATTGGTGTTGGCCCAATATGCAAACCGTTGAAGCCCATCCGGATTAAAAGAAGGGTCCATTAAAATAACCATAGTGTTCAAGGTTTCCTCAATTTCATTTCCCTGCGCCGCCGCCAAATAGTAGGCGTAGGCTAAACCGGCGTTGGATCCACTAGGTTCGTTGCCATGAATTGAAAATCCTTGATAAACCACGATAGGTAAGTTTGAATCAGTTCCGGAATTTCCACCCTCCGTATTGGCAATATGATTTTGCCTTATTTCTTCCAATCTTTCGTGGTTTGCGGGTGAAGTGATAGTCAAAAGCAGCAGCGGCCGGCCCTCAAACGTTTCTCCACGATTTTCGATAGTTATACGATCACTCGCGGCGGCCAAGGCTTGCATATATACCATAAGCTTATCATGGGTTACATGCCATTCTCCAACCTCGTGGCCAATAATATCAGCAGGTTTGGGGATATTAGGGTCATAAGAAATGTCTTGTGGCAAATAGTAGTCCAAGGTTACCTTTTCTTGGGCAAATGAAGTAAAGCAGCCTATAAGCAAGGTAAATAGAATAATTTTTTTCATTGTAATTTTTCGTTTAGTGAAATACCTCTGGCACAAAATGGCTCTTACGATGCATCAAATGCAAGGGGATATTAAAATAATTAATATGTAAAAATAAAAAACGACCCTTACTTCTAAGGATCGTTTTATGGTTGTTCAATATTCTTTGTTAAATATCATCGAAACTAACATCTGTAAAACTAGAAGTTCCCGTAGATGATTTTTCTGCTTGTGGCTCATTATCATCCCCATCTTCCTTTTTAAAGTCTTTTTGATGTCTTTCGGATATTACTTCAGAACCTTTTTCATTGATGATAAAATCCATCATTTCCTCAACATTTTCCCTGAAGGCATCAAAGTCTTCCTTGTAGAGGTATATTTTGTGTTTTTTGTAGTGGAAAGATCCGTCGTCGTGTGTAAATTTTTTGCTCTCTGTTATCGTAAGGTAATAATCACCGGCTTTTGTACTTCTTACATCAAAAAAATAGGTCCTTCTGCCTGCGCGTAAAACTTTGGAGTGAATTTCTTCCTGGTCTGATAAATCTCTTTCGCTCATTTCGTATGTCTAGTGTCGTTATTCTATCAAAAATGAAAAAAAAAACGCTATCCGACAACAATTTTCTAGTTTTCTTTCTCCGCAAGTTGATTATGATACAGCTCCTTGTAGTAGCCTTGGATGGCATTCAATTGGTCATGAGTACCTTGCTGAATCAGTTTTCCATCTTCCAAAACAAGTATCCTATCCGCATTCTTTGCCGAGGATACGCGGTGACTAACAATCAAGGTTGTCCTATTTTGTGAAGCCCGTTTCAGGTTGTTTAAAATTTCCTCCTCTGTTTCCGTGTCTACGGCCGATAAGCAATCATCGAACAAATATATTTTAGGGTCCTTGATCAGTGCCCTGGCAATGGAAACCCGCTGTTTTTGACCTCCGCTGAGGGTGATGCCCCTTTCTCCCAGAATGGTATCATATTTTTTGGAGAAACCCATAATGTTATCATGTACCACAGCGTCTTTGGCGATGGCAATGATTTCTTCTTCCGTCGCATTTTCCTTTCCAAATTTTATATTGTTCTTAATAGAATCGGAAAATAAGAATGCATCTTGCGGTACGGCGCCAATAGATTCCCTTAAAGTGGTAAGGTCAATATCCTTAATAGGTGCCCCATCTATAAAAATCTCGCCCGAAGTGGTGTCATAGAGGCGGGCCACCAAGTCTAGAATCGTCGATTTTCCCGAACCTGTCTTCCCTATAATGGCGGTTGTCTCTCCTTTATTTATGGTAAAGGATAAATTGGTCAAGGCCGTAATCTCGGTATCGTCATAGGTAAAACCAACGTTCTTAAATTCTATTTTTCCCTTTACCTGGTGGTCGTGGGTGGGTGTATTTTTTAATTCTGGCTGTTCGTTCAAGAATTCATTGATTCGTTCTTGGCTCGCTGCAGCACGTTGCACAATGGAAGTGAGCCAACCAACAATTGCCACGGGCCAGGTCAACATATTTACGTAGAGTATAAATTCCGCTATTAGACCTACACTTATTTTACCGTCCAAATATTGTTGCCCTCCAATGTAGATTACCAAAATATTACTAATTCCGATCAATAAAATCATTAATGGAAAAAACCACGCATTCACTTTGGCCAGGCTTACACTCTTGTCCTTGCCCTCATTGGCAAGAACTACAAGTTCTTGGTTGGTCTGCGGTTCCAATGCATACGCTTTTATGACGGATACCCCAGAAAATACTTCCTGTGTAAAGGTAGATAGGGTAGAAAGATATTGCTGTACAATGGTACTTCGTTTATGGATAATCTTACTTATTTGATAAATTAGAACGGATAAAATAGGTAAGGGCAATAGCGTGTAGGCGGCCAAGGTTGGCGCTTTAATGAACATGAGTGGTATGAGACATGCAAAAAGGGTGAGTGTCTGAATACCATACATGATCGCCGGGCCGGCATACATGCGAACCTGGTTTACATCCTCACTTATCCTATTCATTAGATCACCGGTCCTGTTCTTCTTGTAAAAATTAAGACTTAATATTTGGTAGTGGTCAAAGATTTCATTCTTAAGGTCATATTCGATATACCGGGACACATTAATAATGGTCTGACGCATAAGAAAGGTGAAGAATCCGGATAAAAGTGCCGCACCAACAATGATCAGGATATACTCCATCAACAAGGACTGTGCTTCAGATTTAGGAATCTCTAAATCTAAAAAGCGCTCCACTATGGAAATGGATTTGTTTACGTAAGATGGCATTACCAGTTGAAAAAGACGGGCGATGATGGTGATGATAATTCCAAGAAAGAGTTTGAGCCAGTATTTCTTAAAATATTTATTGAGGTGCTTTAGCTCTTTCATAAAGGTGTCAAAAAAAGAAAATTGTATGTTCTGTGGTCAAAGATAGTTTTTTGCCCTAAAATCAGCTGTTATAAATTCCCTAAGATAAATGGAATTGCTATTGTGGTCCTATAAATAGATCCTTACCTTTGCGCCTTTAATTAATCAATTTATTAAAAAAGTTCTTTAAAATGCTTACAAGAAGGCATATTAGGGTAAAGGTAATGCAGAGCATTTACGCCCTAATTCAATCCAAGGATGATTCCTTGCAAAAACAGGAGAAGTTTTTAAAAGTAAGCATAGAAAACACCTATACGCTTTATTTGTTGTGGCTTGGACTGTTCGTGGAACTTCATAAACGCGCAGCAGAACAAATTTCACTTTCCGCCAAGAAATACATCAGTGACAAAAACACGTTTCCGAATCCTGCAAAATTTGTGGAAAACAAGCTCTTGCTACAAATTGTGGAAAATAAAAAGTTGGAGGAAGAGTTGGCGCATAGAAAATTGGATAATTGGTATTTGAACGAGGAATATGTAAAACTGATTTATAAGGATATCATAGAAAGTGATGTTTATGCCAATTATATGGCCCAAGGAGAAAGTGATTATGGAGCCGACAAGGAACTTATTATGGAATTGTTTAAGACCATCATCGCACCTAACGAAAAAATATACGACTATTTTGAGGATGATAAGCTTACCTGGGTAGATGACCTTCCTATCGTGAACACCTTTTTGCTGAAGCATTTTAAAAAGGCCAAGCCTTCCCATGCCCAATCCTTCTTTTTGCCCAGTTTACTCAAGGATGAAGACGATATGAAATTTGCTTTACAGCTGCTTTCAAAGACTTTATTGAAAGACGCCGCTTTGGAAAAAGAGATAGAAGGGAAAACCCCAAATTGGGATAAAGACCGCATTGCTGAAGTGGACAGTATTCTATTGAAAATGGCAATTTGTGAGCTGCTGCATTTTTCTTCGATCCCAGAAAGGGTAACGATAAATGAATATTTGGAGATTGCAAAGGAGTATTCCACGCCAAAAAGCAGCATCTTTATAAATGGTATATTGGATAAACTTACCAAGGAATATAAAGCAGAAGGCAAGCTTAATAAAATAGGTAGGGGCTTGTTATAAAAATATTTTCTAATTTTGCATCAAATTGATAAATAAAATAATATGAAAAAAATAGTTTTAGTTGTTGGTCTTGTATCAATGGTTGCCTTTACTTCCTGTAAAGAAAATGCTTCAAGTAAGATTAAAACCGATAATGTTGCGGAAGCTGCCGTAAGGGATGAAGCCGCTAAGGCAGTTCCTGTCATGTCCTTTGAAAAAGCGGAGCATGATTTTGGAACTATCGAGCAAGGCGCTCCACAAGAAACTTCATTCAAATTTACCAATACGGGTAATGCACCTTTGATCATTACAGATGCGAAAAGTAGCTGTGGTTGTACTGTGCCTAATCCTCCAAAAGATCCTATTGCTCCAGGTGAAACAGGTGAGTTGACCGTAAAATTCAACGGGTCTGGACAAAACCAGGTAACCAAGACCATTACGGTTACGGCAAATACCGAAAAAGGTTCCGAGATTTTGAGAATCAAGGCTTTTGTAAACCCGCAGGGAGCAGCTCCATTAGGACCTGTAAAATAATTTAAATTAAATACGTACCAAAAATGGGTGATATAGGGCAGTTTCTTCCAATGATCTTAATTTTTGTGGTCGCTTATTTTTTCATGATAAGGCCACAGATGAAGAGGCAAAAGGATGAAAAGAAATTTTCTGCGGAATTAAAACGTGGCGATCGGGTAATCACCAAAAGTGGGTTGCACGGTAAGGTTGTAGATTTGAACGATAAGGACTTTTCCTGCGTGTTGGAAACCATGGCCGGAAAGTTAAAATTTGATAGGTCTGCCATATCCATGGAAATGAGTAAAAAATTAGATGCTCCAGAAAAGTAAAAAGTAAGTTTATACCTTGAAAAACACCAATGGCAACATTGGTGTTTTTTTTTGCTTAAAATGGTATCTTTAAGAACACTTAAATCAAGATTATGGGAAATAGAAGGGATTTCATACGAAATGGCGCGGCGGGGTTAGTGATGGGCGGTGCAGCATTTATGTTTCCAATGGAATTACTGTCCATGATGAGAAAACGGGTAGGTGCCAATGATACCATAAACGTTGGCCTTATAGGTTGTAAGGGTATGGGGTTCTCCGATTTGTCTTCCTTTCTTAAAATGAGTGAAATCAATGTCATCGCACTATGTGATGTAGACGATAATGTTTTAAAAGCACGAACGGCAGATTTGGAAAAAGCCGGAATCAAAAAACCAAAATGGTATGGTGACTATCGCAAATTATTGGAGAACAAGGATATTGATCTCGTAATTATAGGCACGCCAGATCATTGGCACTGCCTCCAGTTAATGGATGCCCTCCAAGCCGGTAAGGATGTCTATTGCGAAAAACCGATTGCCAATTCTATTCAAGAGGCGAACCTTATGTTGAATGGGGTCCAGAGTAGTGACCGCATGGTGCAGATAGGACAATGGCAACGAAGCCAGCCCCACTTTGTGGATGCTATAAAATTTGTGCATTCCGGTGCCTTGGGCGAGATACGTTTGGCAAAGGCCTGGGCCTACCAAGGGTGGATGAAACCCGTGCCCAAGGTCGCTGACGCGGAAGCTCCTAATGGTGTAGATTATAAAATGTGGCTGGGACCGGCCCCAAGTCGACCTTTTAACGCAAATAGATTCCATTTCAATTTTAGGTGGTTCTGGGATTATGCAGGTGGACTAATGACAGATTGGGGGGTCCATTTAATAGATTACGCGCTATACGGCATGAAAGGAGGGACACCAAAATCTGTGATGGCGCTAGGAGGAAAATTTGCCTATCCAGACGATGCTTCCGAAACACCGGATACCCTACAGACTGTTTTTGAATATGAGGGCTTTTCCATTTTATGGGAACACGCCACGGGTATTGATGGGGGTAACTATGGTAGAAACCATGGCATTGCCTTTATTGGTAATAATGGCACCTTGGTGTTGGACCGTCAAGGCTGGGAAGTTATCCCAGAAGAGGAGTTTCAAGGATGGGGCCAACAGGGGACTCCAAAAATGAACGGATTTTCTCATGATACTGGTGGTTTGAGCGGACTGGACCTCCATACAAAAAACTTTGTTGATGCCGTTAAGAGTAGGGACGCATCACAATTGAACGCCCCCATAAAAGTAGGTTATGATGCCGCATTGGTATCGCACATGGGCAATGTAGCCTTTAAAACGGGTGACCGTATTTATTGGGACGCCCTTGCAGGCCAGTTCAAAAATGAAAAGGCAAATACCTACCTGAATGCAAATTATCAAAATGGCTGGGAGCTGCCTATGCTATGATTCGATTCTTTTTAGTTGTTATGATCATGGAGTCCTTTGCCTTCTAGAATCAACGGAATGATTTTATCAATCCTACTTCGTTTTGTCTTTTCCTGTTTGGCGTTAATAATGTACTCGATATATTCCCTTTTTTTGGATTGGGACAAACTTGCAAAAGCTCTTTCAAGCGTTGAGTGGGTTTCAAAAGCAAGTTTCAGCTCAACAGGTATTCGCTCCAGTTTTTTGGTTTGTTTTTTGAATTTAAACTGTAGTCCTTTTTTTTGATTGTCAATTGCTTCCTGTATATATGCCTTTACCAGGGCATGGTTTAAAGGAGCATCGCCACTAAATTTCCAATGGCGCATGGCCTGCGTTTTACCTTCTTGGGCATTCTCCAAAAGGTTCGCCGTATCGCCAAGAAAAACACCATTAAAAAACCAAAGACCATAATGGGACTTAAATTTACAGATGGCAACGATATTCTTATCGTTTAGTGTGTAGGTTGGGAAATTCTATTTATAAGTCTCTACCAAACCTGTATTCAAAACTAAGCCACGAAGTTGGTTGACCCCTTCCTGAAACGAATGTGCTTCGGTATAGAACCTTGTCAATTTCTCATCCTTTGTCATTGATACTACCATTATTAGCCGTGAGCTCACATATACGCACGATTACTTCCACGGCTTTTTGCATGCTTTCTACGGGAACATATTCATATTTGCCATGAAAATTATGTCCACCTGCAAAAATATTGGGGCAGGGTAAACCCATATAACTTAATTGGGAACCGTCCGTTCCACCTCTAATGGGTTTTATGATGGGTTGTACACCCACATCTTCCATTGCCTTTTTTGCAGTTTCCACGATATGATATTCCGGTTCTACTTTTTCCTTCATGTTAAAATACTGGTCCTTGATTTCGATGGAAATACCATCTGCATTTTCATTTTTATATTTTAACACCAGAGTTTCCAAGAGTTCTTTTCGTTCTTGGAACCGTCGCTTGTCATGGTCTCTTATAATCATATCAATAGTGGCCACCTCAATAGATCCATTCATTTGCTGAACATGAAAAAAACCTTCCCTGCTTTCCGTTTTTTCTGGCACCTCGTGTTGGGGCAATTCCGAAATTAGTTTGTTGGCAACCAAAATGGCGTTAACCATTTTTCCTTTTGCGTAGCCAGGGTGAACACTTCTTCCTTTAACCGTTATTTTAGCGCTTGCCGCATTGAAATTCTCATATTCCAATTCACCAATTTGGCTTCCATCCATGGTGTAGGCCCATTTGGCCCCAAATTTCTCTACATCAAATTTATGGGCGCCTCTACCTATTTCTTCATCCGGTGTAAAGCCAACCTTTACCGCTCCATGTTTTATTTCTGGATGTTGCACTAAATATTCCATCGCCGTAACTATTTCCGTTATACCAGCTTTGTCATCCGCGCCCAACAGCGTTGTGCCGTCTGTGGTGATGAGTGTTTGTCCAACGTAATTTAATAGGTCATCAAAATAGGAAGGGGAAAGGATAATTTTTTCTTCCTTATTTAATAGAATGTCCTTGCCGTCATAGTCTTTAATGATTTGTGGATTTACATTGGTTCCTGAATAATCTGGAGAAGTATCAAAATGGGAGATAAACCCAATGGTAGGCACGTCATGTGCTACATTGGCGGGCAAGGTAGCCATGATGTAGGCATTTTCGTCAATGGTTACCTCTTCTAGACCTATGGAACGCAGTTCATCAACCAGCTTACGGGCCAATTTCCACTGTTTTTCTGTGCTGGGCGTTGTCTTTGATTTGGGGTCACTTTGGGTGTCAATCGTTACGTAGCTTATGAAGCGGTCAATTATATGCTGCATGAAAAAATGATTTTATCAAAAATAGGCTTATAAATTGTAATTTAGTACGCATTAGAATCGGTAATTCATGCCATGGAAAAATTAAGATTGGGTTTATTTTTTATCCTTTTAGTATTCGTAAATAATATAAATGCACAAGCCGATTGTGTTTTAGGGGTTGGGGTTACGAACGATACCATTATTTCAGGGATTTTTCAACTAAATGAAGAACAGCATAAAAGCCTGGTTAATTTTAGTGCTGAAGTGAAGTATAGAAATGAGCTGTTAACTAATGAACTGGATAATGTTATGAAGCGCCACCCGCAAAGTAATGTTACGGAGCTAAGCCAGTTAGCAGAAAAATATAAAGGGGTCATGGATAGTATGCAACGGGTGCAGACTATGATCGACAAAAGGATGTTGACCCTTTTCAACCGAAAGCAATACGATTTGTACCGTAGGCTCTGTAAGGAAGCTTCCCGTTCGCCTTTTGTTGTAGTCCCTACCGTGTATCCAGACAGTATAAATAATAAAAACAGATAGGTGAATAGTAGTCCTTTATCCGTTACAGTTTGTACTTTTGCGCTAGCTAAAATAATCCTATGTACAGGCTTTTTATTAGACCCATCTTGTTTCTTTTTGACCCTGAACAGGTTCATCATTGGAGCTTTTCTAGCATCAAATTTTTCTCAAGAATAGGACTTTCCAGACTTTTTAAATCCCTATTTTTAGTTGAGGATGAACGGTTGGAGCGAGAGCTTTTTGGTCTGAAATTCAAAAATCCTGTGGGTCTTGCTGCAGGATTTGATAAAAATGCGGTGCTGTATAATGAACTTTCAAATTTTGGGTTTGGATTTGTTGAAATAGGTACACTTACGCCAAAACCGCAAGAAGGAAACCCTAAAAAAAGACTTTTTAGACTCAAGGAAGATCAAGCGATCATCAACCGAATGGGCTTTAATAATAATGGTGTTTTTGAAGCGGTCGAAAAATTAAAAAAACAGCACAATGTGCTTATAGGCGGTAATATTGGAAAAAATAAAAACACACCCAACGATGAAGCTATTAAGGATTATTTGATTTGCTTCGATGCCCTTTTTGACCACGTTGATTATTTCGTTGTGAACGTAAGTTCACCCAATACCCCGGGCTTGAGGGAATTGCAGGATAAGGAGCCTTTAATGGCCTTGTTGAACGAGCTTCAATTAGAGAATCAGAAGTGCAGAAAAAAGGAGGGTACGGGTCGTAAACCAATACTCTTAAAGATTGCGCCAGACCTTACGGAAAGCCAATTGTTGGATATTATCGATATAGTCAACACTACCAAAATAGACGGTGTAATTGCTACAAATACGACTATTTCCAGAGAAAACTTAAGGTCTCACGTGCTGCTGGTTGAAGAAACTGGCGGATTGAGTGGTAAACCGCTTAGGGAAAAAAGTACCGATGTGATTCGGTTTTTGGCGGAAAAAAGTAACAAATCATTCCCTATTATAGGCGTAGGTGGCATCCACTCCGCGGAAGATGCTTTGGAAAAATTAGAGGCTGGGGCAGATTTAATCCAACTTTGGACAGGCTTTGTCTACGAAGGCCCAGGTTTGGTTAAAGAGATTAATGAGGCTATACTTGCCAGTGCGCAATAGAGCGGTTCTGGGCCTTAAGTACCAAGTTGATAGGAAGCAGTTGCAAATTAACCAGTACAAAGGAGCTAGTATTTGGTTTAAAGAGAAATCTCTTTGAAGTTGAGACTGGATGGCAGTTGAGTTTCTTTGTTATTCTTATCACTGAATCAGATAGCTATTTTAGATTCTAAAGATAAAATAGTTGATGTAGTGTTTTCAATTTAAAAATTAATTTTTACCATCAACCATCAACCATCAACCATCAACCATCAACCATCAACCATCAACCCTTGGTCCAATAATCAATCACCAACACATCTTCTAAATAGGGGGATAAAACGGCCCCAAAAGCTTTGTGATCTGGGTGTGGTAAATAAATGGCACGGTCTTCCTCACTTTCAAATGTTAAAAAGAAGGCGTGGGTAAACCCTTTGTCCAAGCCTTCGGGACTATTGTTTAGGCCCCATTCGTAGCCTTTTATCTGTTCAATTTTTGAGGGAAGGGCGCTAAAGGCATCTTCCACTTCTTTCATTTGTGCTTTGGTCGTCCCTTCCTTGAATTTAAAGAGTACAACATGCCTCAAAAGGCTATCGGTTTGGTTCACATTTATTGTTTTTAATTCTTCAGAAGTGCTGGCAAAAGTGGTAGCTGTTGCAGAAATAATTAAAATAAAAAGAAGCGACTTTAATTTCATGGATTTTAATTTTCAACAAGATATTAAAAAAGACCTACAATTATAGTAATTTGTATTTTCCAAAGTTAAATTAATTACAACCGCATTGAATTACGAAACCTTACTGGCATTTTCCACCGCCACGTTCGCATTGGCAATATCCCCAGGCCCGGATAATATTTTCGTACTAATGCAAAGTATTACCAACGGTAAAAAATTTGGATTGGCAACTGTCGCCGGACTAATGACGGGCTGCTTGGTGCATACCTCCCTTTTGGCCTTTGGTGTCTCTGCGGTCATTAAGAAAAACCCCGATGTTTTTTACGGCCTAAAATTGTTTGGGGCGCTCTACCTGATCTATTTAGCGGTTATGGTCTACAGGGGTAATGATGAAATCTCTTTTAATAGGGAAGGCACTCCTTCTAAAGGATTGGTGGCTTTGTTTAAACAGGGTTTCGTCATGAATGTATTGAACCCAAAAGTCACCATTTTTTTCCTTGCGTTTTTTCCTGGCTTTCTGTTTTCGGAAACCTTGGATACTGTTATACAGTTCTATGTATTGGGAGTATTATTTATCTTGGTTTCATCATTTGTGTTTGGTGGAATCGCTTTGTTGGCAGGAAGTATTTCCACGTATTTAAACGAGAACAAACGCACGGGAACCGTGCTCAAATGGCTTCAAATTATTGTGTTCTTGGGTATTGCCTTTTATTTAATTCTTACCTAGTTTATTTATTGGAATATAAAGGCTTACTAGATTGGAGTTTGTATTTTTACGCCATGTCAAGTCCAAAAGTAAAATTGATAGAATGCCCAAGGGATGCCATGCAAGGCATTAGGGGTTTTATTCCTACAGCGCAAAAAGTGCGTTATATTCAATCTTTGTTGGGCTGTGGTTTTGATACGTTGGATTTTGGCAGTTTTGTATCCCCAAAGGCCATTCCACAGATGGTGGATACAGCGGAGGTACTGGCCAAACTTGATATTTCCGCTACAAATACAAAACTTTTGGCTATTGTTGCTAACCTGAGGGGTGCGGAGGATGCCGTGAAGCATCCAGAAATTGACTATTTGGGTTTCCCTTTTTCGATATCGGAAAACTTCCAAATGCGGAATACCCATAAAACCATTGCGCAGTCGGTAGAAACATTACAGGATATTTTCAATTTAGCCGACAAGAACAATAAGGAAGTCGTGACTTACATTTCCATGGGTTTTGGGAATCCGTACGGTGATCCTTGGAATGTGGAAATTGTTGGCGAGTGGACCGAGAAACTTGCTGCAATGGGTGCCAAGATCCTATCCTTATCCGATACCGTAGGTACCTCCGATCCTGAAACGATTTCGTATCTGTTCTCCAATTTAATCCCCAAATATCCCCGCATAGAGTTTGGGGCGCATTTGCATACCACACCCGCCAAATGGCATGAAAAAGTGGATGCTGCCTTCAATGCAGGGTGCTTCCGCTTTGATGGTGCGGTACAAGGATTTGGTGGCTGCCCAATGGCAAAGGACGAGCTTACGGGGAATATGCCTACCGAAAAAATGCTTTCCTACTTTACTGGAAGAAAGGCAGATACAGGCGTAAACTGGATGACCTTTGAGGCCGCGTATAATAAGGCCACGTGGTTATTTTCGCAGTACCACTAAACGCGCTCCCCGGTAACAAAATTACCATACTATTCTCTAAATGTTAATTTTATAAAGTTTATTTAGATTTAATATAGATAAGCTTGTTTGTTTTTAAATCATGTTTTAGATTTGCCTCGTTATTTAAAACAAGTCTAAATAAATTTAAAAATAAATGAAAAGAGTTATAGTTGCTTTAGCCCTAATTGGAGGTGTAATGGGTACATCGTGCAGTTCTGATGATGATAATGGAGAAATATTCACATGTACGGATGGTATACGTAATGGTGATGAAACGGATGTCGATTGTGGCGGGAGCTGTACACCCTGTGAAACCGGGATCGAAAACCCGGCAACGTATGCTTTTACAAGAAACGGGGAGAATACGGTAAGTTTTGATGGGCAGACCACCAGATTACTGATGGGAGATGAAATTATTAGTGCACTCTTAGATCCAACCACTACAGCCAATGAATTGCTTTCGATGTATGCACATGTAGAAGGGGAATCGAATTTTGAGGATACAAACCTTAATGAATCAGATAAGAACATGCGCAGTAAAACGGCAGCTTCCGTAGATTTCTTTTCGTCAAACGCTACGGATCAAGCCTTGATCAGGGCAGATTTTGATGCATGGCTTACTGCCCAGGTAGAGGAGGTTTTTCCTAATTGGCAAATGGCTGCGACCGTAGGGGTGGCAGGTCAACTTTCTGATGGCGCCGCTACTAGGTATGTCAACGATAAGGGGTTGGAGTATGATCAATTGTGGACCAAAGGATTGATAGGGGCCTTGGTCACCGATCAAATAGTTAATAATTATCTAAGTGTAGCAATATTGGATGAAGCTACCAACCGGGAAGATAATGATGCAGGTTTGGTAGTGGATGGAAAATCATACACCAACATGGAGCATAAATGGGATGAGGCCTACGGATATGTGTACGGGCTTAATGCAGATACGGCAAACCCAAATTCAGATTTAGGGGCCGATAGTTTCCTGAATAAATATATAGGAAGGGTTGAAGGGGATGCTGATTTTGCGGGAATCGCTAATGAAATTTTTCAAGCGTTTAAATTGGGAAGAGCGGCGATTGTTGCCAAAAATTATGAGGTAAGGGACGCGCAGGCCGAGATCATCAAACAGAAAATATCTGAAATTATTGGGATTCGTGCCGTATATTATTTGCAACAGGCAAGACCGTCCCTAACACAGGAGAATCCTGCTTACGGTACTGCATTTCATGATTTGTCCGAGGGCTACGGCTTTATCTATAGCCTACAGTTTGCCAGAAGACCAAATTCAAACGATCCGTATTTCACGAAGGCAGAGGTTGATGCGCTGTTAACCGATTTAATGGATGATGGTCCTAACGGTTTGTGGGATGTTGAAGACGCAACTTTGGAGTCAATGGCGACTACTATTGCCGCCCGATTTGATTTTACCCTGGAACAAGCATCCGAATAATGGGCAAGTACCAAAATTTGTTGATAAAAAAGGAACTCAATTTTTAATTGAATTGGGTTGCTTTTTTATTTTTGCATTTAATTAGAATAAATAAAAATAAGCTATGAAAAGGATTTTTGGAGTATTGTTGTTTTTAAGCTTGGTCTGGGCCTGTTCTACGGATAATGATTCCGAGATTATAGACCCTACTCCGGGCAGCGAGGTAACCTTTGAAAGAGGAACGATGCTGGCCAACTGGGCGGATAATATTATAGTTCCTTCTTATGAAGCATTTTCTGCAGATTTAGGCGGGTTAAACGCTTCCTTTGATTTGTTTAGGGCAGAAGCAAGTGAGGAAAACCTTAATGCATTGAGAGCTTCGTGGATGAAAGCCTACAAGACGTGGCAGCATGTAGATATGTTTGAAATTGGACCTGCGGAAACAGTCGGGTTTCGTTTGAATATGAATATTTACCCCACGGATACCCAAAAAATAGATACTAACGTATCCTCAGGAAGTTATGACTTAAGCCTGTCCTCCAGTAGGGATGCCAAGGGCTTCCCGGCATTGGATTACTTAATAAACGGGTTGGCAGATACGGATGCTGCCATCGTGGCAAAGTTTAACGCTACGGATAAGGAGGCACTACTTGACTATATGCAAGCTGTTTTAGAGGATATGACGGCACTAACGGATACTGTTGTAAGCGGATGGCAAGAGGGTTATAGGGATTCCTTTGTGGCCAATGACGGGGCTTCGTCCACAGCTTCTGTTGACCGAATGGTAAATGATTACATTTTCTATTATGAAAAGTTCTTAAGGGCAGGTAAAATGGGCATTCCTCTAGGGGTTTTCTCCGGAACCACCTTGCCGGGTAATGTGGAGGCCTATTATGAAAGTGATATATCCAACACACTTTTCTTGGAAGGGTTGACTGCCGCTCAGGATTTTTTTAACGGCAAACACTATAGCTCAAGTGCGAGTGGCGAAAGTTTGGCTTCATATTTAGATGCATTAAATACGCTTAAAGGTGGAGAAGACTTGGCAGGCATTATCAACGCTCAATTTAACGCATCCAAGGAACGCGTCGCAGGATTGTCCCCTTTTCGTTCCGAAATTGAAAATAACAACCCACCAACGGAAATGCTATTGGCTTATGATGAGGTACAAAGGGTAGTACCAATGTTAAAGGTGGACATGGTGTCTGCCATGAGTATTAGTGTGGATTTTGTAGATGCCGATGGTGATTAATGGCCACATTTGTCCGTAAACATATAAACGCTCCTGCTGAGGCCGCCCCTTTGGCGGTCTTTCGCATTTTATTCGGCGTAATGATGTTTTTTAGTATTATTAGGTTTTGGAGTTATGGGTGGATCGACAAGCTTTACATTCAACCCAAATTTTTCTTTTCCTATTATGGTTTTGAATGGATCAAACCCATTGGTCCGTATACCTACATTATTTTTGGATTGTGTGGAGTATCGGCTTTTTTTGTTGCTTTGGGATACCGCTACAGGCTGGCCATCATTCTGTTTTTTTTGAGCTTTACCTATATAGAGCTAATGGATAAGACTACCTATCTAAACCATTATTACTTTATAAGTGTTTTAAGTTTTTTGATGATTTTTCTGCCTGCAAATGCCTATTTTTCCGTAGATGCTGCCAAAAACCCGGCTAAGGCTTTTCAATTTATTCCTAGCTGGACACTGAATAGTATTAAATTACTCTTGGGCATCGTTTATTTTTATGCAGGCTTGGCAAAACTAAATTCAGATTGGTTGTTGAACGCTATGCCACTAAAAATATGGCTTCCATCAAAATTTGATATTCCATTCATTGGAGACCTGTTGAGTAAGGAATGGGTACACTATGCATTTAGTTGGACCGGAGCGGCCTATGATTTGGCCATACCATTTTTACTTTTGTTTAGAAAAACTAGGCCCTACGCCTTTCTTTTGGTCATTATTTTTCATGTGCTTACCCGTGTTCTGTTTCCTATTGGTATGTTCCCCTATATCATGATCGTTTCTGCCTTGATTTTTTTCGATGCAAAGCTCCATTATAAAATAATCGGTTATTTGTTGAATATATTTAGAATCAATACGGCACCGTTTAATAATAAGCGAATCCTGCGTACCGTTCCTACAATTACGAACAGCTTAAAATACACTGTAATCGTTACTTTTTTTGCCGTTCAGCTGGTCTTGCCCTTTAGGTACTTACTGTATCCTGGAGAGCTTTTTTGGACAGAGGAAGGATATCGATTTTCATGGCGGGTGATGCTCATGGAAAAATCCGGTTACGCACAATTTAAAATTGTAAACGGGGCAACCGGAAAATGGTTTTATGTAGATAATTCTGATTTTTTGACCACTTTCCAAGAAAAACAAATGGCATTTCAACCGGATTTTATTTTGGAATATGCACAGTACCTAAAAGAGCATTTTGAAAAGGACGGACATAAAAATATAGAGATTTATGTAAACAGTCAGGTAAGTCTAAACGGTAGGCTAAGTACAACCTATATTGACCCCAAGGTAGATTTAACGAAGGTAAAGGAATCATTTTCACATAAAAATTGGATTATACCATTTACAGATGAGATTAAAGGAATTTAGTTATCTAGCAATACTTTTTTTAGCGTTCCCCGTTTGGGGTCAAAATCAGTTTTCCGGGACTGTTACCAACAAGGATGGTCAGGCAATTGCTGATGCGGAAGTTTACATACGGCAATTGGAACGATTGGAAACATCCAATGCAAATGGCTTTTATAAATTCGAAAATCTACCGGCTGGAAAATTTTCAATCGTTGTTTTTGCGTACGAATATGAAATTCTCGAGCAAGAAGTGGTCCTGTCCATTGACCTTACGTATAATATAACATTGGAACCATTGAAGACGCAAAACTTATCTGAGGTGGTGCTGACGAGAAAGCGGGAGGCTGTTTTTGCGCTCAAACAACTTAAAAAAGTGGAGGGCACAGCGATTTACGCAGGCAAAAAAAGTGAAGTAGTACTGCTTGATGGTATTACAGGAAATTTGGCAGCCAATAATCCTAGACAAATTTATAGTCAGGTTGTAGGGTTGAATATCTATGATAATGGCGATGCAGGCCTACAATTGAATATTGGGGGTAGGGGCTTGAACCCCAATCGTACGGCAAATTTTAACACGCGTCAAAATGGGTATGATATTAGTGCAGATGTCCTTGGGTATCCAGAAAGTTATTATACCCCTCCGGCGGAAGCTTTGGAGGAAATACAGGTCGTTAGAGGTGCGGCCTCATTACAATACGGTACCCAATTTGGAGGGTTGGTAAATTTCAAGTTTAAAAAGCCTGTCGGCACCAAAAAAGTAGAGTGGGTGAGCAGGCAGACACTTGGCTCCTATAATTTGAAAACAAGTTTCAATAGCTTGAGCGGAACATTAGGGAAATTGAGTTATTACACGTATTTCAATTATAAGGAAGGAAATGGATTTCGACCAAACTCCGATTACAACAGTAGAAACTATTTTATGCATGTTGGATATCAATTTACCGATAAGACTAAATTGACCTTCGAAACCACTTTTCTCAATTACTTGGCCAAGCAACCCGGTGGCTTGACCGATGCACAGTTTATTGAAGATCCTACCTTTAGCAATAGGGACCGAAATTGGTTTGATGTAGACTGGAAATTATATTCGCTCCGGTTAGACCATCAGTTTTCCTCAAAGACAGATTTCAGCCTTAATTTATTTGGTTTGGACGCTTCCAGAAATGCACTGGGTTTCCGTACCAATCGCGTTTCGCAACCCGATGACCTTGAGGAGCCCAGGGAGCTTTTGGTGGATAATTTTGAAAATTGGGGCGCAGAAGCACGGGTTTTGACCAGGTACGACTTGGGAAATTCAGAATCGGCCTTGCTTTTAGGGTCCAAAATTTATAAGACGGATAATGATCAAAGACAAGGACCTGGCAGCAACGCCTCCAATGCAGATTTCAATTTTGCGGACGATACTTTTCCTAATTATGAGCGGCAATCCCAGTTCAATTTCCCAAATTTTAACCTTGCCTTTTTTGGGGAGAACATTTTTAATATAACCCCAAAATTTACGCTGACCCCAGGTTTTAGATTGGAGCATATTAAAACGGAAAGTATAGGAAGTTATAGGGAAATTGTTTTAGATCTTGCTGGTAATCCTTTACTGAATGAGGAGATCGAGGACAATAGGGTCTTTGATAGGACCTTCTTGCTATTGGGTCTAGGTGCTACGTACAAGATTCATCCAAGCATTGAACTCTATGGTAATTTTTCGCAAAACTATAGGTCGGTTACCTTTAGTGATATTAGGGTGGTCAACCCTTCTTTTCAAATTGACGAGAATATTAGTGATGAAGATGGTTTTACGTTAGATTTTGGTGCTAGAGGCCGTTTTGAAAACCTATTGTCCTATGATATAAGTTTATTTGGACTGTCCTATAATAATCGCCTTGGAGAGGTGTTATTTGAGAACAACATAGGCAATACGATACGGGGCAGGGGCAATATTGGGGATGCTTTTATTTATGGTTTGGAAAATTTTGTGGATTGGAATATTGCAGAAACGTTTTTTGCTCAAAATAAGAATTATAAACTCAATTTTTTCTCAAATATAGCATTAACAAAATCGGCATATACCGCGGTAAACCCACTTAGTATTGGAGGAGAAACACAAGTTTTTCCGCTTACAGAGGGTAATGAGGTAGAATTTATTCCTTTGGTAAACCTAAAGACCGGATTCAATTTTGGATATGGAAATCTTTTGGGAAGCCTTCAGTATACGTACCTATCCAAACAGTTTACAGACGCAACGAATGCCCTACAAGTTATAAACGATAACCAAAGGGGTATTGAAGGAGAAATACCGGCATACGATATTTTAGACTTTTCCCTATCCTATTCTTTTAAGAAATGGAAATTGGAAGCGGGGATCAACAACCTTCTGGACAATAGCTATTTTACTCGAAGGGCCACAGGTTATCCAGGGCCAGGTATTATTCCTTCGGAACCAAGAACTTTTTACACCACATTGCAATTCAAGATTTAAACGAAACAATTAAACGGGAATACCAGGATTGGTAAAATTGAAAATGATGCAATCATTATACTCTGCATAGCGTTTCTTGGAATTTAAAATCGGCATTTAGTTTGAATTTGTAATGCAAAAAATAAACCAATAATAATCAGTATATTTGCACGCAATTAAATCCTTAATTGCTATGCAAGCCCACCAAAATAAAATTCTAGGAGAAGGACTAACGTACGATGATGTACTGTTGGTGCCCGCTTTTTCTGAAGTACTTCCAAGAGAAGTGAACATTCAGACAAAATTCACAAGAAATATCACGATCAACGTGCCTATTATTTCCGCTGCTATGGATACGGTTACAGAATCGAGAATGGCCATTGCCATGGCACAGGAAGGGGGCATTGGGGTATTGCATAAAAACATGACCATTGAGCAACAAGCCTTAAAGGTTCGTAAGGTAAAGCGTGCAGAAAGTGGAATGATATTAGATCCCGTTACGCTCCCGCTAAACTCGAAAGTGAAGGATGCAAAAGCCAACATGAAGGAATTCAGCATTGGGGGCATTCCTATCGTGGATAATGAGGGTAAATTATTGGGTATTGTAACGAACAGGGATTTAAGGTTCGAAAAGAATAATGAAAGACCAATTTCAGAGGTCATGACTTCTGAAAATTTGGTTACTACAGAAGAAGGTACTTCGCTGGCACAAGCAGAGGAAATCCTTCAAGAACATAAAATCGAGAAATTACCGGTTGTAACCAAGGACAATACCTTGGTGGGCTTGATAACCTTTAGGGACATTACCAAATTGACCCAAAAGCCCATTGCGAATAAAGATCAGTACGGTAGATTGCGTGTAGCTGCCGCTTTAGGGGTTACCGGTGATGCCGTAGATAGGGCGGAGGCTCTGGTAAATGCAGGAGTTGATGCAGTAGTGATTGATACGGCACATGGACATACAAAAGGCGTGGTGGCCGTTTTAAAGGCAGTAAAGCAACGCTTTCCAGATTTGGATGTTATCGTCGGGAACATCGCTACGGGCGAGGCCGCAAAGTATTTGGTCGAAGCCGGTGCAGATGCCGTAAAGGTTGGTATCGGTCCTGGTTCGATCTGTACCACTAGGGTTGTTGCCGGTGTTGGATTTCCCCAATTTTCCGCGGTGCTGGAAGTAGCGGCCGCAATTAAAGGTTCTGGGGTACCGGTTATTGCCGATGGCGGAATACGCTATACAGGTGATATTCCTAAAGCAATTGCCGCAGGCGCGGATACGGTCATGTTGGGGTCACTATTGGCCGGAACGAAGGAATCTCCCGGAGAGACCATCATCTATGAGGGTAGGAAATTTAAATCGTACCGTGGTATGGGGTCTGTTGAGGCCATGAAGCAAGGCAGCAAGGACCGTTATTTTCAAGATGTTGAGGATGATATCAAAAAACTGGTACCGGAGGGTATTGTTGGGCGCGTACCTTACAAAGGAGACCTTTTTGAAAGTATACACCAGTTTATTGGAGGTCTACGGGCCGGTATGGGCTACTGTGGCGCCAAGGATATCGCAACCTTGCAGGATCGGGGTAGATTTGTACAGATTACCTCTAGCGGAATCAATGAAAGTCACCCGCATGATGTTACCATTACCAAGGAAAGTCCTAATTATAGTAGGTAGATATAGTTGTTCAAGATTAGAAAAGCCCTTTCAACCAAGTCATGAAAGGGCTTTTCATTTGGTGTCAATTTAAAGGCGTATCAATTTCTCTATGCATTAATTGAACTCTTCTTAAATCATCGGATGCTTGTAATACTTTAAGTTTTAGGGATTGATTCATTCTAGGATTATCAGAAAGAAAATCCTGGAGTATCCGAAAAGCGGCATCAGAAGTGTAATTTCCAATCGTGCTGTTTAACCATCGTTTTGGAAAGAAAATATCCCCTGTTATTTGAATCTCCTCTAGTAAATCTAAACTTGGCCTTAGGTAGGATAGTGATTCCTTCTGATGTAGTGGATGGTTTAAATTGTTCATGGCATGGATGACCCAAGATTCTTTGGCCCTATTTTTTTCTTGCTTAAGTGATTCAAAAAAGCCATTCCTTATTTTGATCTCCCCTGATACGGAGGGGAGAAGAAATTGAAACCGTTCTAATTTGTCAGGATTCGTTAGTGTGGATTTTGTGGTATTTAAAACCTCAACTTTATTGGAATGACCATATAGGGCAAGATCCAAAGCGATTTCGGTAAAATCATCATCATTTAGTTTCAAATCGGGTAAGGCCAGTTTCTTGCTCCAAATGCTATAAAGATGATCTAATGAATTACTTCTATATGCCAATGCTTTGTAAGTGGAAAATAAGGTTTTTTTAATATTCGCCGTATTCTTTTTCTGAAGTCTTGTCCAGATTGGTTGGGTAATAGCTTCTTGGTATGTATTGCGCTCGTCTACAGGAAGGTACTTCCAAAAGATAGCTGTAGTGTAACCGGAAATTAATCGTAGGAGTAACTCGTTTTTTTCTTCAGCAAGGCCTCTTCTGAATAGCGTTAAGGTCGTAATAGGATCTATGTTTCCTAACAACATGTTCTCATAGGCATTTACGTAGGCATAGCCGCGGGTTACTTCGTTTTTCAACTCTGAAAGATTCAGTACGTTCTCTTTTTGAAGAGGAAAGACACCATAGCCTTCGGCATTGGAATTATAAACGACTAGCTCCGGTTTTGCCAAACCTTTTACCCCTTCAAGGTTTATGCTTTTTTCCGTTAAGTTGACAGTTATTGTTTTTATACTATCCTTATACACGAATGCAATATCAAAACTTTGTGGCCAAACATTTTTACTATTGTCCTCTGCTTTTTGGATAATTTTGAACGTTTCAATCTTACCGTCTTGGGTATAACGAATCGAATCACTAATTATGGGTCTGCCGACACTGTTCACCCATACGGCACTCCACGCCGCAACATCTGTTTGCGTTTTCTTGTCAAGAATGGTTATGAGGTCGTTCCAAACAGCGTTACCGTAGGCAAATGTTTTGATGTACTCTTGGATGCCCGCTTTAAATGTTTCCTTTCCAAGAACGGACTCCAATTGGCGCATCATTATTGGTGCTTTGTTGTAAATGATGCTACCATAGAGTGATCCTGCTTTATTGAGGTTCTCTAAATCTTGCCGAATTGGGTTGGTCCCTAAGGTGCGATCTTCCCCATATGCATTTGGGTAGTGGGTGGCCATAAAAGCAAGTTGATGATTAATGTTTGGAAATGCGGGATTCACTATTTTATCTGCCATAAAATTGGCGAACACTTCTTTCATCCAAACGTCATTGAACCAATTCATGGTTACTAAGTCGCCAAACCAGATGTGTGAAGTTTCGTGCGCAATCAATTTGGCGCGGCTCAGTTTTTTAGTATCCGTAGCACTGCCATCAAGAAATAGTGCGTCTTCTCTATATTGAATGGCACCAACGTGCTCCATACCACCATACTGAAAACCGGGAATTGCTGCGAAATCCATTTTTTGGAATGGAAAGTCATGATTTGTATAGGTTTCTAAAAATGAAATGGCCTGTTCATGTAGTCCAAAAATGGAATTTGTGCTGTACTCAATTTTACTCGTATCGGTTTCGCGGTACAATAGGGTCATAGGAAATGCTTCAGTATCCTGTTTCACCCTTTCAAATTCGCCGGCAACGAAGGAAAACAAATAGGTACTTATTTTATCTGTAGGCGCAAAGTTATGTTTGGTGAACGACCCATCCTCTTGTTTGCTTACTTCCTTTGCGCCGCAGAGAACCTCCCAGTTATTTGGGGCAATAATTTGTAAGGTATAGCTGCTTTTTAAATTGGGTTGGTCGAAACATGGAAATAAGGTCCTTGCACGATCTGGTACCAAAAGGGTATACAGATAGTTTTCATTTCTATTCAGGGAAAGCTCGCCGGCAATGAAATCAATGTCAACCGTATTGCTCCCTATTTTTAAATATATTTTCGCTAAAAGTAAATGCTCGTTTGTGTGTTCAATGCCGCTTATCCGACCATTTATCCTAAGGGATTTTAGGTTATCGGTACCTGCTTTAAAATCCAAATAGACAGGTTCGTCTAAACTGTTTAAGTTAAAATTCAAGACTAGGTTGGAAGGTATTGGTTCACTTTTTTCCAATGGGATATCAAAACTCAGCTGATAGGCTACGTCTGAAATGTGCTTAAATCGGTAGGATGCCAAATCCATAGAAACTCCTGGAGATGCCAAGTCCTTTTGGTCGGAGTCTTTTGAATCCGTGCAAGCTAAAGCGATAGCCAGAAGCAGGATCAACGCGTATTTTTGTTTCATTTTTTAAAGTAAGATTATGAGGCTTTAAATTACCCTAAACAGGTATTGTATCCTATTTCTAGGGAGATAAATAATATTAGTTCAGTGGTAAATTCTTTGCCAATCGTCTGTAGTTACCTTCCGTTAGGTCGATTACCAAATCTATTTACTATGTTTGTTTAGCTAGGTAAGGAATATGGCCAATTTTATAGAGAACCCTGTTTACGTTTTCACCGTACTATGTTTCATGGTAGTCCTATCTTTATATGCCGCTAAGACAAAAGTGGGAAAACCTTTAGGTTCTGCCTTATTGGTAATCGTATTCACGGCGGTTTTAGCAAATCTACGGCTGATACCATCGGCCTCAAACTCAATACCTTTATATGATGCAATTTTTAAGTATGTAGCTCCAATTTCAATCTTTTATTTATTGTTGGGGGCTAATTTAAAATCCATTCGTACGGCAGGAGTACCAATGATTGTTTTATTTTTAATTGGTTCATTGGCCACTATGGTAGGAATATTGGGATCCTGGTATTTGATATCGCCACAAACGGTTCTAGGAGAGGATGGCAAGGTGTTGGCAGGAATGCTCACGGGAACCTATACGGGAGGGAGTGTAAACTTCAACGCAGTGGCATTGGTCTATGACTTTCAGGAACGTGGGATTCTCTATGCCGGAGCAATTGCGGTTGATAACGTAATTACAGCGCTATGGATCGTTACGACAATTGCCCTACCGGTATTTTTAAGGCGTTTTTCCCCTGATAAAAAAATTAGTTCCAGCAATGGAGGAGGGGAGTCAACGAGTAAGGATTCCATTAGCTTAATCGCTTTAAGTTGGTATGCCTTCATAGGATTGGTGGCCTATCTGGTGGCAGAACTTGTATCTCATGTGTTTCCTGCTATTCCTTCAATAATAACACTCTCTACAATTGGCATTGTGCTGGCGCAGACAAAATTTATTTCCAACTTAAGGGGCGGCCATGCTTTGGGGCTCTATATGGTATACTTGTTTTTGGCGGTGATAGGCGCGTATTGCGAAATTAGCTCCGTAATCGAATTAAAGGATATTGGAACGACGCTCTTTCTATTTTCGTTCTTGGCTGTATTGATACACGGTGTAGTAATCGTGGTTTTAGGAGGCTTGATTTTTAAGGACTGGGACATGATCGCAATTGCGAGCCAAGCAAATATTGGAGGGGGTACCTCGGCGATTGCACTTGCCGAAACCTTTAATAGGAATGAATTGATACTGCCTGCAATTCTGGTTGGCACCTTGGGAAATGCACTGGGTACTTATCTAGGTTTCTTAGTCGCCTATTTTTTATAGTTAGTTATTTCCCAGATTTTTCAGCATAGGTATTCCAATCCTTCTCCTTATAAATATTATCCCCAAAGTAACGTGCAATATTTAAAAAAGGCTCAGGTTTTTGGTAACCGGGTACCGGGGAAAGCATATTCAGTTCCTCATCCAAAAAAATAGTAGTAGGGTAACTCAATCTGCCCTGCATTAGTGCCGCGGCAAATTCATGATATCCTTTCCTGCCCGAGGGTACAAATTTGTATGTTTTTCCTTTGAATTCTATTGGTTCCTTGCCTTCCCCGTCCATCTTTACCATGTAATAATTTTGGGACATGTATGCGGCTACTTCGGGATTTTGGAAGGTATCCTTGTCCATTTTTTTACACCATCCGCACCAATCTGTATAAACATCTACAAATACTTTTTTTGGATTCTTTTCCGTAGCCGATAAAGTGGCGGCCTCATCCCAAGTCAGCCATTTTACTTCCTGGGCATACGTTGTACCTAAGAAAAGAAAAAAGGTGAAGTATACTAGAGACTTATTTAAAAAAAAGGAAGACGTTTTCATATGATGTTTTATAGTATTAGTTCAAGAACTATACCAAAAATAACGCAAATTCCCTCATTTTATTTTACTTTATCCACTTCCTTAACCGCAAATAAGTCCTTTACATCTACTTGATTTCTAATAAGATCGTCAAATGTTTCTCGCTCTCTAATCAAGATGGATTTTCCGTTGTGCCATAATACTTCGGGGGGCCTAAATCTAGAATTGTAGTTGCTGGCCATCGTAAAACAATAGGCACCGGCGTTCTTGAAACATAGAATGTCTCCTTCCGTTATCTCGTTTATTCTTTTGTTGCTGGCAAAGGTGTCTGTCTCGCAGATATACCCAACAACAGAATAATAACGTTCACGCCCCTCTGGATTGGAGATATTCTTAATGCTATGGGTAGCTCCATAGAGCATAGGCCGTATCAAGTGGTTGAAGCCAGAATCCACGCTTGCAAAAACGGTAGAAGTTGTTTGCTTGACTACGTTTACCTTGGCAAGAAAAACACCTGCTTCACTGACCAGAAATTTACCAGGTTCGAAGGCCAAGGTCAGATCCTTGCCATATTCCTCGCAAAATTCATTGAAACGGGTACTCAGTTTCTTGCCTAATTCCTCAATATTCGTTTCTATGTCACCCTCTTTGTAAGGAACCTTAAATCCGCTTCCAAAATCGATGAAGTCCAGATTCTTAAAATGACGGGCCGTATCAAATAAGATTTCTGACGCGTAGAGGAATACATCGATATCCAAAATATCACTACCCGTATGCATATGGATTCCATTAATATTCATCTTGGTAAGGTCAACGATACGAAGAAGATGTGGAATTTGATGTATGCTAATACCAAACTTTGAATCGATATGCCCTACAGAAATATTCGAATTTCCACCGGCCATTACATGCGGATTAATACGAATACAAACCGGTATATTGGGATGTTTACTTCCAAACTGCTCCAAAATGGAAAGATTATCAATATTGATGCGGACTCCTAATTTAGACGCTTCCTCAATTTCCTCCAAGGAAACCCCGTTTGGTGTAAAAATGATAGATTCTGGTTCAAACCCCGCTAAAAGCCCCAGTTGTACTTCTTGGATAGAAACCGTATCCAAGCCACTCCCTAGGCTGTTCATTAGTCTTAGAATCGTAATGTTTGAAAGTGCCTTGGCTGCGTAATTTAGTTTCAATTTCTTAACGGAGCCAAAGGCCTTGGTCAATCTATTGAATTGGGAAATTATTTTTTCCGAATCGTAAACATATACTGGGTCACCATAGGTTTGCGCAATTTTCAACAAATCCTCATTTTTCATACATCGCTATTTTAAGCAAATTTAGTTTTCTTGAATAACAGTAGCAAAATTTAGAACATAAAATTAATAAAAATAACAAAATGTGTTATTTGTAACAATAACATATATATTTTTTTGCCTTGCGTCAAAGTCCTTCGTATTTTTAGCAAATGAAAATACCTCTTTTTCCGCTTCAGTCTATATTTTTTCCTGGTGAAACAGTACCGCTTCACATATTTGAAGAACGTTATAAGCAGTTGATTACGGATTGTAGGGATGAGGCTATTACCTTCGGCATTCCTGTTTTCATCAACAATAAAATGGAATATGGAACCGAGGTGCAATTGGTGGAAGTGGTAAATACCTATGATAGTGGTGAAATGGATGTCGTATGTATCGCACGTCAGGTCTTTAAGCTTTTGACTTTTGATAATCAGATGCAAGATAAATTATATGCCGGGGGTATCATTAAATTGATGGAGTATGATTACGAAGCAACCGCTGAGAAAAAGCAGGCGATTTTAGATGCCATTTATCAATTATACACCATTATGGATGTCCCTTTTAAAAGTTATGGAGTAGACGAGTTCAATAGTTTTACCTTGGCGCACAAGATTGGGCTGTCTTTTGAGCAAGAATACCAATTGCTGCAAATGCCAAAGGAAAATGACCGACTTAATTTTATTGGCCTGCACCTTACAGCGACCATTACCGTTCTTTCCGAAGTGGAACGCACCAAAAAAATTATTGAACTCAACGGACATTTCAAAAACTTTGATCCGTTGGATTTTAAGGATTTGGAGATGTGAAATCGATAAATTGTACACCGTTGCTCAGTTTTCATCTATTTAATTGCACCTGTCTGGTCAATTAATGCCCCGTATTTTTAAATAATTACATGCTGTTTCCTATTTTTGCCTAACATTTAAAATCACCATATATATGAACCTTCACGAGTATCAAGGAAAAGAGATATTAGCAAGTTTTGGGGTGCGCATCCAAAGAGGAATAGTAGCCCATAATGCAAAGGAAGCTGTTGACGCTGCCAAGCAGTTGACTGCCGAAACCGGAACAGGATGGCACGTTGTTAAGGCTCAGGTGCATGCAGGTGGTCGTGGAAAAGGTGGTGGCGTTAAACTTGCAAAAAATTTAAAGGAAGTTGAAGAGCTGGCCAATCAAATTATTGGAATGAACTTGATTACGCCGCAAACTTCTGCAGAAGGTAAAAAAGTACATCAAGTTTTGATTGCGGAAGATGTTTATTATCCTGGTGATAGTGAGACAAGCGAATTTTACATGTCCGTTTTACTAAATAGGGCTACCGGTAAAAATATGATTATGTATTCTACGGAAGGTGGAATGGATATCGAAGAGGTTGCTGAAAAGACACCGCACTTAATCTTTCATGAGGAAATAGACCCTGCTACGGGTATCCTGGGATTTCAGGCTCGGAAAATCGCTTTTAATTTAGGTTTATCGGGGAACGCCTTTAAGGAAATGACAAAGTTCGTTACCGCTTTATATACGGCTTATGTGGAAAGTGATTCCAGTATGTTCGAAATAAATCCCGTATTAAAAACTTCAGACGATAAAATTATGGCGGTGGATGCAAAAGTATCCATTGATGATAACGCTTTGTACCGCAGAAAGGAATATGCGGAAATGCGTGATTTAAGGGAGGAGAATCCTATTGAAGTAGAAGCCAGGGAAGTCGGTTTAAATTATGTTGACCTTGACGGTAATGTGGGCTGTATGGTGAATGGTGCAGGTCTTGCAATGGCCACGATGGACTTGATTAAAATGGCAGGTGGGGAGCCGGCCAATTTCTTGGACGTTGGCGGTACCGCTGATGCAAAACGGGTAGAGGAAGCCTTTAGGATAATTTTGAAAGATCCCAATGTTAAGGCTATTTTAATCAATATTTTTGGTGGTATCGTTCGTTGTGATCGTGTGGCGCAGGGTGTTGTAGATGCTTATAAAAATATGGGGGATGCCATGAAAGTTCCCATTATCGTCAGGTTGCAGGGGACCAATGCTGAATTGGCGAAGGAAATCATAGATAATTCCGGTCTTGCAGTGCATTCTGCGGTACAATTTCAAGAAGCTGCAGATAAGGTAAAGGAAGTATTGGGTTAAAAACCAGTCACAAGATAAATAGATAACGGGCTATCCAATGCATTGGGTAGCCCGTTTTAATTTTAAAGGCGAACGAAGGAGGTAATCGCTTCAATTTTGCTGTGATGAAAGAAGGTATAAAGGTTGTATTTCGACGCTTGATTTTTAGGAACCGCTGCCTCCACTTTTTTACGTAATCGCCTAATTTTTGATTAAAACATTGTTAAAATGGTGATTGACTGTAACATTCTCAGTTTTCAATCGTCTTTTTAGTAATTCATCATCAATCAATTTATAATCAATCTTCAGTTTTGCTGAAGAAAAAACAAAAAGTCATGAGAAAATTTAGTTTAGTAGTAATAGCTGCAATGCTATTGGGAACAGGTAATGTATTAGCTAACGATTTGGATGGCGTAGAGCCTTCGGAAAGTCTAACTTCACAAATTTCGTTACTATTATCAGATTGCGATTTTTCCGAAGTTGAAAACGACTTAACGGCACAAGTCCGTTTTACTTTGAATGAAGCGGGTGAAATTGTCGTACTCTCCGTTGCAACGGATTTTGAGCAAATGGAACGCTTTGTGAAAAATAGGTTGAATTACCAAAAGGTCGACCTAACTAAAGTAGAGGAAGGTAAAATTTATACTGTACCAGTACGCGTAACCGCTTAAGCTGCGAAATGAACAACTGGAAAATCCTGAGCTACAGATATAGCTCAGGATTTTTTTTTGTTCTTATATTTTACGGGTGTTACCGCCGAGTCAATATTTTTCAACTGCTTTTTTTTAAAATTATCCTTTTTTGGTTTTACTGTTTTTGAGATGGACATTTTTTTCGAATCTCCCAACAGGACCTCTCCGGGGTTCCTTGGATTTTCCTTGGTTCCCCGTAGGTGGATTACTAAGCCGTTAAGGAAATTGCGCAATACTTGATCACCGCACTCCATGTAGTTGGGGTGGTCTTCTTTTCTGAAAAATGCCCCTAATTCACTCTTTGAAATTTTGAAATCAACCAAGGCAAGAATGTCCACTATTTCATCGTCCCTCAACTTAAGGGCTACCCTTAATTTTTTGAAAATATCATTATTGGTCATACCATTCTATTATAGAGTGCAAGTTATTATAAAATCCTTAAAACAATTAGGTTTGAACAATATACTAATCTGCCGTAATTTTAGTTATTAAAGCAGGAATAACAAGTATAAGCTATTGTGAGTGAGCAGTTATAAGGAGAAATTAAGTATTCTATCAGAAATGATCGCTTTTGCAAAAGTGAACAATACCGTCAAAAGATCTGAATATGATTTTCTTTTTAACGTTGCCCAGCAATTGGAAATAAGTAAAAAGACCTTTGATGAACTGTTCCAAACAGAGGTTGAGCATATTATTCCAAAATCGCAGGCGGATCGTATTGTACAATTTCACCGGCTGGTACTACTAATGAACGTGGACAACCAGCAGGATATGATAGAAATCAAGCGACTGCATGATATGGGGCTGGGCATGGGTTTGCCACCTGGCGCTATTCAGCAAGTCTTATCCGTGATGCACAACTACCCCAATAAAATAATTCCTCCAGAAGTTTTGATCGATATTTTTAAAGCTTACTACAACTAGGACCATGAAATAAAATCTAAAGTGATTTTATCCAAGTCCCTTTTGTTCTCAATATTGGATTTTGCATCCTTCTGCAATTGTTCCATCTCAACCTTTATATCCGCCAGTTGATTGGAGTTGACCACATGTAGACTCAAGGTATGCAGCATCTGCATGAGCTTTCTAACCACGGTAATATCATGTTTGCAATAGAGTCTGTACGTTGCCATTACATTATAAAGCACCTCAGAAAATTTAGCGCTTTTGATTCTAACCCAATTGGTGCCCTCGTTATCCGGTAGGTACTCATAATCGCTTTTTTCCATCAAAATCAAGAAAAGTGAACTTAAATAATCGATGGTGTTCAAGGCAGTTCCCGGGTCGTTTATGCCAGGTGACATCGCTTTAATTCCAATTTCAGAGATTTGCCTAAACCCGTAGATGTAATTTTCCCCTATCAATTCCTCATGGCTAAAAAGTAGTGTATCCATGATTTCTTTTTTTATTTCATTGGATAGCGGTTTTTCTGATAAGATTCCCACTTTACCATCAAGTATAAATTGTCCCTTAAATAGTTTAACAATGACCTTGATTTTATTTTCCTGACAAATTTTGGTAAGATCCTCCTTAAGGATACCATAAAAATAACCGGAGTTGGTTATGGTGTATTTCTTCCAATGGTCAGTTTCCGGGAAATCAAAGGAATTTTTTCTTTGTCCGTCAATAATAGCTGTAATTTCAGAAATGGTTCTCTTGTGGATATTTGTTAAAATATTCCCTACCTGTATGGCCTGTGAAATATGATGTATAAAGTAAATAAAAGAGGCTAGGCATAACACCGTGAATAATATGCCAATTAACACTGAAAATCCTGGAGTCTGGTAAGCAGTTTCAGTCGGTTCAATAGAAACTAAAATGAAAATGTTATATAGGATAGTGGCAATATAGAGGCCAAGTACCACTTGATGCCTACGATTGGAAATGATTCCAGGTAGAACCCTTGGTGAAAAATTGCTTGAAGCTTGGTTTAGTAGCACCATTACCATAGAAAAACTAAAGACCATTAACGAAATTAATCCTCCAATCAATGTGCTCAATAGTGTTTTGGCAGTATCGGTATTGTTGATGACCAATCCTGGGGCCACGTCCATTAAATAGGCCGATACCTCTACCTTTTCCAAGTAAATCATGAAAAAAGCCAGTAATATGCCGATAAAGGATATCAAGGAGGGGTAGAATGCAATTTTACCCCTTATTTGATGGAAAATATTTTTTAACCTATTCATAAATCATGAATCAGACCTAAATCTAGTAAAGTCCGTTCGTTTATACTTGCAGGAACACTTAAATAAATACTCCAATTTAAAAACTAGACACAATGACATGTTCTTTAAAGCATTTAATGCCATTATGACACATTTAGTGAATCGGTATAAGGTTTGCTTTACACTAATCAAACAAAAAAATAACAAATTAAAACATACGATTATGAGTGTAACAAAGAGAAATGAGGTATTGTTCCCAGCTTTAATGAACGAAATTTTTAGGCCAGACTGGTTCGGTGGAACACAGAATGCCAGGGCTACTTCCCCGGCAGTAAACATCACTGAAAACGAAAAAGAATTTGAATTGGAACTTTTTGTACCCGGTAGGGCAAAGGAAGACTTCAAAATTGAAATCGACGAGGCTATACTAACTATTTCTTCGGAGGTTGGCGATAATAAGGAGCTAGTGGAAAAGAATTTTACACGAAGGGAGTTTATGTTGACTTCGTTTAAAAGGGCATTCACGTTACCTGATACGGTAGCTACAGATAAGGTAGAGGCCGCTTACGAAAACGGAATCCTAAAATTTAATCTTCCTAAGAAAGAAGAAGCGTTGCCGAAACCAAAGAGAATGATTGAGTTGGGGTAACACTAACGATGAAATCTTTTTAAAAATGGATTAATTTAAGTTGGTTGAGGTTGTTTATTTGAAAAGTGCTTTGAGAAATCAAGGCACTTTTTTTAGTTTAAAGGCTCGGTCAAGATAGCTAAGGTGGACAAAATTCCCTCTTTGTAGTTACCTAATCTTAAATTCTCATCCGGGCCATGTATGTTGTTGTCCGGGTTGGGAATTCGTATCGAAACTGCCGGTACCTCCAGGGATTGTATAAATGGTGCCATTGGTTGCGAGCCTCCAGTGGTTCTCATGTTAACCACTTTATCGCCAAACACCCTGTTCATTGCACGGTTAAGGAAGAGCCCAATGGGAGTATCCATATCGGTTCTAAAGGGTTTGGAACCAATTCTATAGGATAGGCTCGCCATTTTCTTGAAGGTAGCCCTTTCCATTTTTGTTGGTACGGAGTCTACCAAATGAAAGCCTTGGGCAATCATATGCCCTTTCAATAAGTTTATCTGCCTTTCACCGGGTGTTTCCGGAACCAATCGCATATCTATTTCTATAAGTACCTCTTCGGGAATAATGGTGCGTACCTCTTTTCCCGTCCAGCCCGCCTTTAAGCCCCGTATATTTAAGGAAGGATATTGTAGAGCCTCCTGATAGGTATCTGCAACACGTTCCGGCGCGGAAATACCGAGGCGTAGGTTAAGACTGTCACTATTCTCAGGGATTTTTTTCAATAGTATTTTATCCTGTAGCGTAAGGTTAACGCCATCGTAAAAACCTTTAACAAGGACTTTTCCATTTTCGTCCTTTAGACTGCTGATTAATCTGGATGCCTCAAAAACAGGATTAGGGGCGTAATTTCCATACTGCCCGCTATGCAAACCATAGCTTGGGCCAAAAATTTTTAAAGTGGCCGTCGCGATTCCTCGCGCGCCATAAGTTAAGGTCGGTAAGTTGGAAAGATGTCTTGTGCCGTCCATAATAAATAACATCTCGGCGTCAAGCAATTTTTTGTTCTGTGAAACGGCTTTGGGTAAATCAGGAGAACCTAGTTCTTCTTGAAAATCCATAATTACCTTTACATTGTATTTAGGTGTAATTTTTTCTGATTGTAGGATTTGCAAAGCCGTGATCAAGGATAGGGCTGGACCTTTTGAATCTGATGCGGATCTGGAAAAAATTCTCCAATTTTCGTCAAGCCTGTTTTCAAGCGAATTGAAACTTATTATGTTCCATTTATCATTTTGAAGTTCTTTTAATACAGGTTCAAATGGGTTGGGTTGAGACCATGCAGCACTGTCTACGGGTTGGCCATCGATCTGCAAATAAAAGAGAATGCTTTTCGCGTTTTCATCAAAGACTTTTTCAGCAAAAAGTAATGGCGCACCATCAGTTTTAAGGGTTTGGGTTTTAAAGTTAAGTTTAGTAAAAACACTATCGCACCAATGTTTATTTGATTCGATTTGTTCCGGGAAATTCCCATCATTTGGCAGTCTTAAAAAATGCTGTAAATTCGTAATAGCTTCTTGGAATTTTTCATCTGTCCAAGAGCTCAATTTATCAGCTGAGACGGTTTGGCCTAAACTGAATTGGGCCTTTAAAAAACAGCAGAGCAGTAGTGCAAAAATATACCCATTTCTCATTCATTTTCAATTTAGTCCTGTCTAAAAATAAAATTTAGTAATCTAATAATCAGGATTTTGAATGTAATTATTTTAAGTAAATATTCAGTTTAAATACACAGTTGAATTTTGATGTGTTTAACTGAATTAATCTTGTTCCTGTAAGGATTTAATTTCGTCCCTTAGTTTAGCGGCCTGCATAAAATCCAATTCTTTTGCAGCTTTCTCCATGGCCTTTCTTTTTTCCTTAATCAGCTTTTCAATTTGTTCTTTGGTCATGTACTCCAAGTCAGGTTCTGCCGCCCTTAATTCTTCTTTAATGAAGTGATAGGTAGATACCGAATTTTTGGCCAATACATTATCCAAACTTTTATTTAAAGCGGTTGGGACTATATTATTTTCCGTGTTATACATTATTTGTTTTTCACGTCTATAATTTGTTTCGTCAATCGTTTTCTGCATGCTTTCGGTTATTTTGTCGGCATACATAATTGCTTTACCATTGAGGTGTCTTGCCGCCCTTCCAACGGTTTGCGTTAAGGACCTGTTGCTGCGTAAAAAACCTTCCTTGTCCGCATCCAATATTGCCACTAGGGACACTTCTGGTAGGTCCAATCCTTCGCGTAGCAAGTTGACACCTATTAGTACGTCAAAGATGCCTTTACGTAGGTCCTGCATTATTTCAACACGCTCTAAAGTATCAACATCGCTATGGATATACCTACACCTAATACTTATTCGATCTAAGTATTTGGCAAGTTCCTCCGCCATTCTCTTGGTTAAGGTGGTTACCAATGTCCTTTCGTCCTTTTCTGTTCTTTGTTGGATTTCCTCTACCAAATCATCAATTTGATTTTGGCTAGGTCGTATTTCGATAATTGGATCCAGTAAACCGGTAGGCCTAATGACCTGTTCGACGTATACCCCTTGACTCAGTTGCAGCTCATAATCTGCAGGGGTGGCACTTACGTATAGAACTTGATTCTGTAATGCTTCGAATTCCTCGAATTTTAATGGTCGGTTGTCCATGGCGGCCGGTAGGCGGAAGCCATATTCCACTAAGTTAACTTTACGTGAACGGTCGCCCCCGTACATTGCATGTACCTGTGGTATGGTTACATGGCTCTCATCGATTACCATAAGGTAATCCTCTGGAAAATAATCCAACAGGCAGAATGGCCTTGTGCCCGGCTCACGGCCATCCAGGTAACGGGAATAGTTCTCAATACCCGAACAGTATCCCAGTTCGCGGATCATTTCCAAATCAAAATTCGTGCGTTCCTCAAGTCTTTTGGCTTCCAACGGTTTTGCAATATCCTTAAAGTAGTCTATTTGCTTTACCAAGTCATCCTGAATATTATGTATCGCATTCTGCAAAACATCCTTGGAGGTTACAAACATATTTGCGGGATATATATTTAAGGTTTCGTAGACCTCTAGAATGGTATTGTTGAAAGGGTCAAAAGCCTCGATTTCCTCAATCTCGTCGCCAAAAAAATGTATTCTGAAGGCATGGTCCGCATAACTTGGAAATACATCCACTACATCCCCTTTAACCCTAAAATTACCATTCTTAAAATCTGCAGTAGTTCTTGAATAGAGGGATTGTACCAATTGCTGCAGTAATTTAGTCCTCGCAATGACTTGGTCTTTTTTTATGGAAATCACATTTTTTTGAAACTCAATGGGGTTTCCAATACCGTAAAGGCAGGAGACCGATGCGATTACTATAACATCACGCCGTCCAGATAATAAGGATGAGGTGGCACTCAACCTTAATTTTTCTATGTCCTCATTAATGGAGAGATCCTTTTCTATGTAAACACCACTGGTAGGAATGTAAGCTTCCGGTTGGTAATAATCATAGTAGGAAACAAAATACTCTACGGCATTTTTTGGAAAAAATTGTTTGAATTCTGAATATAATTGTGCTGCTAAAGTTTTATTATGGGCCAATACCAAAGTTGGTTTTTGGACCTCCTCAATTACATTGGCTACCGTAAAAGTTTTACCGGATCCCGTAACTCCTAAAAGGGTTTGGTATCGTTCACCAGTATTCAATCCATCGACCAATTCCTTGATAGCATTGGGCTGATCGCCGGTAGGTTTGAAGTTGGATACTACATTGAATTTCATTCCTTAAAAATACGAAAGAGCATTGGTTTAAGACGGACCGAAATACAGAATTTCTTGGTTATCGTTTTAAAGAAAAATGACCCGTAATCTCTTGCCTATCCAAAAAACGTGCTCGGTACCAATAGTCAGACGCTGGCATTGGATTTCTATTGAACGTACCGTCCCAGCCGGCGCTATCGGGGTTTATCTGGTGGATAAGACTACCGAAACGATTAAATATCAAAATGACTTCTACCCGAGTTTCGAAGTTTTCCGTAGGTTTTACAAAATTCCAAAAATCATTTACTCCATCACCGTTTGGTGAGAAAAAAGCAGGAAAATCATTGGAAGTCAAATCCCTGTCAACAGCTCTTTGGGTTATGCCACAGCCATTTTTATCTCTTACGAAGGCTACATGCCTACCCGTCGGTACGTTATTGAATATAGGTACATCCTGATAAGGACCCATCGGATTGTCGAGCGCATATTCATATTGACCCGTTCCCGTGGCATAAATGGAAATTGTTTTGCCTTCGGTAAAATTAACAATATCAATTCTATTGATGATTGCGGCTTGTGATGCGACGACATCAAAAAGCTTGGAATCTGAACATACTATACTGCCATTTTCCGTAGCAATGTTGTTATAAGCTTCTAACCTATACCTTCCCGGACCGTCAATGCCCACGCTACTTGTCTCCGATAATAAAATTTCTTCACTACCACTATTGGTAAGATACCATCGGAAACCATCCGCTTGCTCATCGGTTGAAATTGTATAGGGTAATTCGTCACTACATATGCCAACTAGACTTGGAAAATTGATTTGTGGCTTTCTGTAGATCAGCTCCCCTGTACTATCATCTATATAGGGATCACAAACATAAGTGGCTGTGCTGGTCGTAAAAAATTCTTCTGAGCATTCTATGGAGTTCCCATTGTTATTATAAGGGATAATGCTCACATAAATCATTGTATTTTGTGGTAAATCCTGGGGCGGGTCATAACTTAATGAATTTCCAACATCCAAATTATCCAGTAAGTCTACGCCATTAGGTTCTGTACCTAAACTTAAAAAATAGCCCGTTGCAGTTGGGGAGTAGGCCCAAATAATATCTGTAATTATCGTAACACTTGCAGCATTATTGTCTGGTGCTATCAATATAGAACAAGGTGGCGGATTAACTACAGCGACTGTTGTAAAGGAAATTTCCGTACAGGGAATCGGTGTCCCATCAAACGGCGTTAAACTAATTGATACGAAAAGTTGGGTGTTTTCCGGAAATCCTAAGGGTGGTGTATAGGAATTAGTAATTCCCAAGGGTCTTCTATTAACAATGTCCGTACCGTTGGGAACCGTGCCGATAGATATGAGGTAACCGTTGATTCCAGAAACTTCGGGCCATGTAATCGTTGGATTTACCGGTATATTAGTAGCACCATTAATTGGGTAGCTTATTTGGGGGCATGTCTGGGCCAGGGATATAAATCCGTAGAGTATACTTACAAGAAATAGGCTTTTTTTAAACACGTTTAAATTATTAACTAAGCCAATCGTTACCTCTTCAAGAAAAAATAGCCCTTAATTTCCCTTTCCTCAATAGAAATTGCCTTAAACCAATAGGTGGATTCAGGAAGGGCAGTACCGTTTAGTCTACCATCCCAACCCTGACTTTGTGGGTCAATTTGAGCCAATAAATTACTGTGCCTATCAAAAATCCAAATATTTACAATAGGATTTCCAGTCATTTCAGCTGGTAGAAGGTATTGCCAAAAATCATTTACTCCGTCACCGTTTGGAGTGAAGAAATTCGGGAAACCATTCACAGTCAAATCTTGTTGAATTGTTTCCTGTACTATTCCACAACCATTTTTGTCCCTTACAAAAACAGTATGGTTTCCCGGAACAATACCATTGAACCTGTTTGTGTTTTGGTAGGGTCCATCTTCATTATCCAATGCATACTCGTAATCACCAATACCCTCAGATTCTATTAAAATATCTATTTCATCCCCTTGCTGAGTGACCCGTATATTAGTAACCCGGGCTATTTCTGATTCTTCTACCTGAAATATTTTGGAGGATACACATTCAAAACTCCCATTCATTCCGGCAATTGTATTGTAAGCTTCAAGAATATAAGTTCCAGGTTCTGAAAGTAAGACATCGATATTGGAGGAAATAAGAACCTCAGATTCATTTGGACCGATAGCGTACCATCGATATCCGTCTGCAGTACCGGATCCTGAAATAATCGTAGTGTCCCTGTCTCGACATATGCCAATGGTGTCCGGGAAAGTAATTTCTGGATTTAGTACCACTAATTCACCGGAAAGGGCATCAAAATAGGGGCCACAACCTAATATGGTGGAAAAGGTTTCTTGGGAACATCCTATTGCTTCACCTGCGGTATTGAAAGGAATTATAGTTATAAAAAAGGTTCTGTTGGGTTCAAAGTTCAAGACACGTGTAGACGGATTGGTAAAGAAGGCATCCTCTAAAATATCAGTATCGAACGGAGAAGTACCTATAGACACCCTGTAGCCAATTGCGTCAGGCACACTGTTCCACTCTAAAGTCGGACTCAAGGGTACGTTCGTCTCCCCATTAAATGGCGTAATCAAATTTGTACAAGCCGGTAATAAGGCCACTGGCGCGGTACTAAATCTAGAGGTTGGGCATGCCGCGGGTGATCCTAATCTATTGTAGGGTACTACCGTAACATAGATGTCGGATTCTGCAGGTAAATCTGTAGGCGGATTATAGTTTTGAGTGTTGCCTACATCTACATTATTTAGAATTTCGCCACCGTTCAAAGTTGTGCCAAGGGTCAAAAAATATCCTGTAGCATTTGGGGCAAAACTCCATGAAATAGTTGTTGCAGTATTTATAGCTGTACTGTTATCCAGGGGATTGGTGAGTGAGGTACAAGCCGGTGGACCGGCCAGTGGGGCTGTGGTGAAATTTTGGCTATCACAGGTAATATTTGGCTGGTTGAAGAAAAATAATGTAATAGTAACGAATATCTGGGTATTTTCGGGTAGACCGGTAGGGGAGGTGTAGGTTGTGGATGATCCTACATTCCTTTCATCGAGAATATCAGTTCCTCCAGGCGTTGTGCCCAACGATAAGATGTAGCCTGGTACTCCAACTATAGGTTCCCATCTAATTGTGGCATTCGTACTTACAGAAGTTGCACCGTTAAGTGGACTAATAAGCGATGGGCATTCCTGTGAAGAACCTCTAAAAAAGCAGAGAAAAAACAAAAGACAAACTATTGGCATAGCCAAAATTCTTGGTAAACCAATGTCCCATCTTTTTTTCATAGCATGCTCGTAACAATACAATATACTATAAAATCAAAATTTAGTCCATTTAATTCTTGTTAAATAGGGTAAAACGCTTGTTTATGGTGTTTAATTAAAGATCACGCTTCTTCAATAAGGCGAATGAGCCGTAAACAAAGATTGCTGTCCAAATAAGAACGATGAGGATTTCGTACCAATGTACCTGATAATTCAAAACAAATTTTTCCCCTATTTGATCTGCTACAGATTGTACAGCTCCCAATCTGGAAAAAGGTTCTTTGATCAAATTGAACATCGATTGTAATGGGAAAAATCCCATGACGGCATCCGTAGTATCACCATCAAATAACTTCCAACGTATCATTCCTCGGACAATACCTTCCAAAACTTGCCATAGAATTAAAAAACCTAGCGCAAATGCAGAACGTTTTACCAAAATTCCCAGAAAAAGACAAAAGGAAAAGAATCCCACAAGCTTCACAAAAAAGGCAAGCAAAAACTCAAGATCGGTTAGGATAATCGATAGTTCATTGAAATCTGAATATAGCAGTCCTAAAATAAGTGAGACAACGAATACAAATACTGTAGAGATCAATGAAAACGATATCACGGTCAAAAATTTTGATAGAATGAACTCCTTTTTGGAAAGGCCATCAATCAAGTTTTGCTTGATTGTTTTGTTACTGTACTCGTTTGACATCATGGACACAATCACAATGGCTAGAAAGAGCTTAAAAAAGGCTGTAATGAAGGTGTTAAAATGCCAGATATACGGAAAATTGAATATTCCCTGGTCTGCTAGGTGAAACTGGATAGGACCTATGTCAAATTTAATGGCGGCAACGAGCGCAATGGATGTTAGTAATGCAAAATAGGATATGATTAGTACCTTACTGGCCCTATTGTTCCAGAGTTTTATGAATTCTATATGAAGTAATCGTAGCATTTGAGTTGGTTTAGGCGTTCGTATTTTTAGTCAGTTCAAGGAATTGTTGCTCCAGACTTTCCTTTCTTTTTACCAAATGCGAAACAATAATTCCATTTTCAAATAATAACTTATTAAGGGCTCTTGGATTTAGTTCCTCGGTTAGAAAAGCCATAAGTATACCATTTTCCTGTTTTATTTCACCAAAGTATTCATTGGTTTTTAAGTAAGATTCCAAGCCGAGCATATCATCGCTCTTCAGTTCGAAAAAACCATAACTAGCTTGTAGATTATCTACCCTACCTGAATATAGTTTTTCACCCTTTCGTAATATGACTACGTGGCTGCAGACCTTTTCTACTTCATCCAATAAATGTGAAGCCAATAGTATGGTAGTTCCTTGGCCAGCTATCGTCTTTATGATTTCCCTAATTTGATGGATGCCTTGGGGATCCAGACCGTTAGTAGGTTCATCCAATATTAGAATTTCTGGGTCGTTCAAAAGTGCAGAAGCAATGGCCAGTCTTTGTTTCATGCCCAAGGAGTAGGTTTTAAACTTACTGTTCTTCCGGTCTAAAAGGCCAACCAATTCTAGTTTCTCCTCAATTTTATCGTAATCGACTTCCTTTATTCTGCAGACCAATCTAAGATTTTGTAAGGCGGTCATATACGGATAGAAATTTGGCCGCTCTATAATAGCACCCACCTTCTTAAGGGCCTCGTGGGTAGATTGCGTTCCATTGAACCATGAGAATTCCCCATTGGTACTATTCACGACATTCAAGACAATACCCAAGGTCGTTGACTTTCCACTACCATTGGGACCCAATATTCCATACACATTACCCTTTTCAATTGAAAAGGATAAGTCTTTTACAGCTGTTAAATAGCCAAATTTTTTGGTGAGATTGGTAACGGTGAGAATAGTATTCAAAGTACGTTGATTTTTGATTGGTTGCACTTACATGACGAGCATACGGCAGAATTGTTACATTTTCCGGATTAAAATTTATTCATCCTTTGGAGTTTGCTTCAAAGGAAAATTAATTGTAGCCTTCCCCTAATTAATTGACATTGTATGAGATTTTTGTTCAATATCGTAATCACCCAAAACTTTAACACGACAAGTACCATTTACAATAGCAGGTTTTTCTAGGTGATTTAAAAGCGATTAACAGTTTTGTAAACATGAGTTTTGTTATAATCAAAAACATGGGAATCTTGGATATTTTCGGTATCAGCCCTAATCCGTTATAAAACGGACTAAATGAGCATAACTTTTTTTGGTTTTACATTGGATGGGGCACTTGAATAATGTACATTGGAAAATAAAAGAGAGCTATGTCAGAAGAGCGATTAATGTCAAAAAAGAAGCCGGCTTATCCTGTGTCCAAGGAATTGGATGGATATTTAGATCACTATAGTCGTAAAATAGAGATTCCTATTTTCTATGACGACCTTTTACGTTTTTCTGGCTCAGTAGTGGTGTATAATTCAGAGGACGAGGATACCCTTTGGATACGGGTTTATTATTCCGAATTTGACAGAAAGGAAATTGACGATAGTCTAAAAAAGGTGTATTCCATTTTACATTCTGATGGTAGCAATAACATCAATCAATACTTAAACGTAGATGCGGTGGACTTTTGCACGTTCGGTAATTCAAAACCCTTCAGGATACGAATACGAAATATCCTCAATGATAACTTCACCTATTTTTATATCAAAAAGACCGATGCCTCCCGCATTTACGGGCTTGAACTTGAGCACATGTTATCCCCATATAATCTTAACTTTTTAGTGTATAAGGATACATTAATCGAAGAGCATATTGCCGGTATACCGGGCGATGATTTTATCAAGAACATGTTGCCAAAATGTACAGAACCGGAAAAGGCACAGTTGGCAAAGGAATTTGTAAAGTTTAACGAACGCTGTATGATTAGGCTTCTGGGTGATATGCGTTCTTATAATTATGTCATTGTACCCACGCATGATTTTGATCATGTGGTTTACAAAATACGGGCCATCGATTTCGACCAGCAGTGTTTTGAGGGGAAATTGAATGTATACCGGCCCCAATTTTTTAAAGAAAATTTCCAAATGGTAGAATTGGTCCGGAATAAACTAAGGAGGGATTCTGTGGATCAGTATAAACTGGAGGAAAGATCTATGGTTGCAAAGCGAATTTTGAGTTCTGGTAACCGAATAAAGAAATTAAGGGCAATTTGTAAAACGGATACGATATCCAACAAACAAAATATAGAGTTGTTAAAAGAACAGATAGGGGAGTTGACCATGGATGTGAGTTTTAAAAACTGCGAGACTATGGGAGAGGTACTTGATCTTGCCCTAAACTTTGTGCGTCGTAATTATGAGGATGTAAGTATGAAACAAATTATGGAGAATAATATAAAAATTTAAACGGACCATCGGCTTTAGCCAATCAAAAAGCCCAGCGTCATTTTTTGATGCTGGGCTTAATAAAAGTTATCTAGCGGGAACTAGCTCTTTTGTTCCTTGTTGAAATAGACTAAATAATAGTACATCTGGCGCTCTTCATCCCAACCTTTTTCTACAAATTTTTCTGCGGATTCTGGATTTATGAAGTCTAATTTTATCTGGATATTGGTATCAAGATTAATTACATTCTTGATTTTTTTACGGGCGTCCGACACCGCTTTATTTGCGATATCGAAATTAGAAACATCCTCAATACTATATTTTGGTCCCTTTTCGGTTTTATAATGCCTAAATTCTGGAATTAACTCTGGGTTTTCCATCACTTCATTAAGGAAATTTGTTTCCTCAAAAGCGTCATTTTTGGCAAAATGGTTTACGGCGCGGTTCATGAACAATACTTCCTGCTGCTTATCCTCCGCGGGGAGCACGACATCTTTTGCAAAATTCTGACAGAACTTCAAATAGTTTTTGGTCTTAAAATTATTGTCGGCCAGCGGGTCAACGCCCAAAAAATGTTCTAACCAATATTTTGTATCGTATTTATTGCTATCTACAGAAAGCACTTTATAGCCCGCTTCCTTATCCACATTAAAAATTAGACATCCTTTATCCAATTTATTAATATTGATACCTTGTTGGATTACAATATCAAGATTACTCCCCTTTTCCTCAAATTGGATAAAATCGTGCTTGAGCTCACTTTTGAAAATACCCACGGCATCAACTTTTTTATTATCTAAAAGTAATCCGGTCAGGTAAGCCACATAAACTTCCCCGCTCTTTATATGCGGGTGATTGGATTGCTCAAAAAGCAAAGACGCTATTTTTTTCGAATTCAAGTGTGCTGTGGAAGGGTTTGAAAAAATCTCACTGGTAATCTTATGGAGTTCATTGAACTCTACATCAACCTCGTTGGTAAGTTTATAGTAATTCTCCTCCTTTTCCCTAAATGGTTTAAAGAAATATTCTTTTAAGAGGCCAGTGGTCTCGTCATTAAGGTTAAATGGTTCTTCAGACAAAAAGACACCTTCATTTTTATTCTTGTTGCCAACCCTATGAATAGAAATACTTTCAATTTGTGTAGCATATAAGTTGATCATGGAATAGGTGTTTTTTGGGTTAATTTTTTAAAAGGAATTTCGTATGAAAATTAAAGTGTGGTAGTTGCCAAGAATTAATTCCAATTTTCATCAAAATCCAAGTCATCGTAATTTTCAAACGTATCATCAAAATCAAAAGCACTGTTTTCCGCTTCAAACTTTCGTTCTGGAGGGGTCTCCGGTAATTCACCAAATGAAAAAAGAACGTTTGGGTATGCGCGTCCATCCTCTTTTTCTTCAATGTCCGCCAGTTCAACGAAGAACGTCCACATGCTTAAAAAGTCGTAAACATAGATAAGCTTGGGATTTTCTTGTGTCATAATATCCTCAAGGAAGGTCTCGTTCATAAGTCGAACATCAGATCCCGAATCGCTCATATCGAATAATGCAATTTCCTCATCTTGCTGCCATTCTTCATTACAGGTATAAAAAGAGGCCATTTCGTTTCCTAAAAACCCAAATGCCTGTGTAATGCTATTATGGAAATCTTCTAATGAATTGTGGGCCTCTATTTCCATGTCCCTGAAAATATCCTCTTCTGCATCTAAAATTACTCGGATTTTGTAAATCATTGCTTATTTTTTGCGGGAGGGCAAAGTTACGAAGTTTCGACCTTTTTTCTAGGCTTTAATGCATCTAAAACAATGTAAAACTGCACCCCAAAAAGAATAGAGGCCAATACAAGATGTAGGGGTTGGCTCGCAAAAGGAAAGTTTACATAATACATGGCCATCCCGGTCAATATTTCCACGAAAAGTAAAAAGAGCACCCAGTATATTTTAAAGTGGCCCAGATTTAAATTTATGATCCTATAAGCTAAAAATGAATTGACCAATAAGACCAAAATAGAAAATGACCTATGCACATAAAACAAGAGGTCTGGGTCGTTCAGCCATTGCGACTTTGCGGCGTAACCATAAAAATCTATCTGTTCATCAACGAACTGGCGCACCTGTGTACCCATTATTATTTGAATAAGGGTAAGGGTCAATGCAATTACGCTTAGATTTAGCGTTAGCCTGTCAAATCGAATATGTTTGTTCTCGCTATTTGCCAAATAGATGATATAGAGCAAAAGGGCAACAATGACCAGTGCCATGAGCATATGAACCGTTATTTTTACCGGTTCTAGCACAGAATATACTACGGTAGCGCCCAGCCATGCTTGGAATGCCATACCAAAGACTACCAGCCAGGAAAGTAGGGTTATCCTTTTTTTATTTTTTAAGTATTTTAATGAAAATAGTGCCAGCAGGAGAGTGGCCAACCCTGCCAATGCTCCTAAAAGTCTGTTGATGTATTCTATCCAAGTATGCCATGGGTTGAACACGGCGTAATCATGTTTTGTGTAGGCTTCCCAATTATTTTCGTTAAACGAGGTGCCGGTTTTGAACGTTTCTCTGGACACTTGTAACGCTTGCTCCTTAATAATTACTTGGCCTTTTTTATAAACCCTATCCGGATGCCACTGTAGTTCACTTTCCTCCGTCGGCGGAATATAATAACCAAAGCATTTTGGCCAATCGGGACAACCCATGCCACTGCCCGTCATTCTTACGACCGCACCGGCTACGATGACCAAATAAACTAAAATTAAAGATAGCTTGGCAATTTTTCTAAATTGTATATCCATTCTATATTGTTCTTTGTAGTCCTAATTCCTTGCCCTTTAAATACATGAATTCCATTGCAGCTTCATGCTCATTGGGTATTTCTCCTTCTAAAATTGCTTCTTTGATCGCCTCTTTGATGATTCCAATTTCTTTGGAAGGTTTTAAGGAAAATGCTTCCATAATTTCTTCACCACTTACAGGAGGCTGAAAATTTCTTACGTGATCGCGGGCCTCTACCTCTTCTATTTTTTGACGTACAATTTTGAAGTTTCGCCTATATTTCTTTTGCTTTTTGGGGTTTTTGGTCGTGATATCTGCTTCACATAAGGTCATTAGGTCCTCAACATGTTCTCCCGCATCAAATATAAGTCGTCGTACGGCGGAATCCGTCACAAAATCTTCAGACAATACAATGGGCCTTGAGCTCATCACCACCATTTTTTGAACGAATTTCATTTTTTCGTTCAGCGGCATTCGTAAGCGCTTAAATATCCTGTAAACCATTTTGGAACCAACATATTCATGGCCATGGAATGTCCATCCTATTTTTTTATGGAATCGTTTTGTAGGGGCCTTGCCTATATCATGTAATAAAGCGGCCCAACGGAGCCACAGGTTATCTGTGGTTTCGGAGATATTATCTACAACCTCCAGGGTGTGCCAAAAATTATCCTTATGACGTTGGCCTTCAATTTCTTCAATACCTTGCAGCGCCGTGAGTTCTGGCAGTATCAGTTCCAAAAGTTCGGTTTTGTGCAGCAGGACAAAACCTACTGAGGGTTTTGGGGTCATCATAATCTTATGCAGCTCATCCAAAATACGTTCGTTGGAAACGATTTTAAGACGCTCTTTATACTCGGTTATCGCTTGTAAGGAGGGTAAGGCAATTTGAAAATTCAATTGGGTTGCGAAGCGAATCGCCCGCATCATGCGCAATGGATCATCCGAATACGTAATGCCCGGTTCAAGGGGCGTCTTAATGATTTTATGTTCCAGATCTGTTACACCATCAAAGGGGTCCAGTAAGGTTCCGAAATCTTTTGAATTGAGGGAGAGCGCAAGGGCATTTATAGTAAAATCCCTACGCTTCTGGTCATCTTCCAGGGTACCATCTTCAACGATAGGTTTACGACTATTACGTTGATAACTTTCTTTTCGGGCACCAACGAATTCCAATTCCAGTTCCTCATTGCGAATCATCGCAGTACCGAAATTTTTAAATACGCTAACCTGTGGTTTTCCTTCCAGTTTAGATGCTACTCGTTCCGCCAATTCAATTCCACTGCCAATGGCAACGATATCGATATCTTTTGGAACGGTCCTTTCTAGAAAAAAGTCCCTTACAAAACCACCAATAACATAGCAGTCTATAGAAAGCTCTTCGGCAGCTTCTGAAATAAGTTTAAATATGGGATTTATTAAAGCGTTTGTGTAGCTCTTCTGCATTTTTCTATTCTCGAATGATTTTCACATTGCCGTCATTAGCCAACCTAATGATGGCGGAAGGAAACCCATTCTGTTTTTCCTTTTGCAAATTTACCACATAGTCTACACCTGATAAAATTGCCTTATCAATATTATCAAAACTTTTAGGTATAGGTGCGCCGGAAGTATTCGCAGACGTCGAGACAATCGGTTTTTTGAACCTACCTATGAGGTATTTGCAAAATTTATCGGAAGCTACCCGTATCCCCAGTGTGTTGTCCTTTGCTATCAGGTTTTGAGCTACACCTCTTGGTTTATCGTAAATAATTGTGGTAGGCTTTGTGGAAAGGTCCATAATATCGTAAGCAAGCTCGGGCACTTCCGTAACATGGTTTTCGAGCATAGCGTCATTCGCGACCAAGCAGATAAAAGACGTGTTGTCTTGGCATGCCTTTAATTGAAATATCTTCTCTACAGCCAGTTTGTTTGTTGCATCGCAGCCTATTCCCCAAACGGTATCCGTAGGGTAGAGGATGAGTCCCCCGTTTTCAAGGACTTCAATGGCATTGTTGATTTCTTTCAACCCAAATTTCATGATTAATTTAAATTGAAGTGATATACTTCTCCCCTTCGGGTATTTTTGGGAGAACGAAATAGTCACCTATTATTCTATTATATTTTTCGGGCAGAAATCTTTTTCGGGCGTCCGTAGGATAAAAGGTCATTTCCCCAAAAATCGTTCGCCCTTCTATTGAGTATAAGTCCACGCGCACAAAAGGAAGATTTTTCGCAAGTTTGCCTGCTACTTCTTTCATTTCTTCAAAATTTGAAGGTTTTTCAACTTCACCGCTGTAGAAAGGATTTTGTTCTGTATAAAATTCTTGTTTGTTCCAATTCATATCATAATAGCAGCGGTAGTTATTTACTCCTCGTTCAAGGTCTATCTGAACGAATTTTGGAACACCGTTAAAACAAAAAAACTTATAGTCGTTTATTATGTCTTGCCCAATTTCCTCTAGATATTTTTCTGCAAGTAGTAAAGGCTTGACATCTTTATACGCCCATTCCATTCCACCTCTATAATATTGATTTTTAGTCATCCACTTTCGAAGTAAATATTTTGACTTCACCAAATTTAGTTTTGATTTGTCCTTTACAATTAGGTTGAAATGAAAGCCATGAACTCCCTTGATGACAAACTGATTTGGTAATGCATCAAAGTCAACATCGGAAACTTTTTCAAATACTCCAATTGTTTCATTAAGGATATGTGCGCCAACTTTCATTTCCACGAATTTTTTTACATGGTATTTATCAACTAATTGATTCAATAATTTTGGTCTGTAAAAAACCTTATACCAAGAAATTTTTTCGTTAAAGTCTTTTGGATTGTTATAGTCGAGCTTGTTGCCAGAGTAATACTCGTAGTATATTTTAACGTACAACTCTTGAGGTAGAAATTTCATTTTTTTTAAAAAACCGTAAATAATTTTTTTAAACATGGCTCAATTTCAAAATCAATAAACAAAGATAGATAAGACTTTTATATTTTTGTGGTAATTCGAAACACAGCATGGAGATTCCGAAAATAAGTGTCATTGTAAGTACGTATAATGCAGAAGAGTGGTTAAAGAAAGTGCTTTGGGGTTTTCAGCAGCAAATCTTTAAAGACTTTGAAGTTGTTATTGCAGATGATGGCTCAAAGCCGGCAACAAAGGAATTGATTGAGGAAATGTCACGTAAAGTGCATTACCCTATCGTTCATGTATGGCAGGAGGATGATGGGTTCCAGAAATCAAGGATATTAAACAAAGCGGTCACTGCCTGTTCTGCAGACTATATTATCATGACCGATGGTGATTGTATACCAAGGGAAGACTTTGTACAAGTGCATTATATAAATAAGGAACAAGGATATTTTATTTCAGGGGGGTATTATATGTTGCCCATGAACATATCCAAACTTATTACCCTAGAGGATATCGAAAAACAGCATTGCTTTAATATTCACTGGTTAAAGGAAATGGGAATTCCCAAAACCTTTAAGAATAATAAGTTAACGGCAAATGGCCTTGTCTCTAAGCTACTGAATTGGATTACCCCAACGAATGCAAGTTGGAACGGGCATAACTCTTCAGGTTGGAAAAAGGATATTGAAAACGTAAACGGTTTTGATGAGCGTATGCAATACGGTGGGCAAGATAGGGAGCTGGGCGAGCGCCTTTTCAATTTCGGGATAAAATCCAAACAGCTACGTTATAGTGCCGTTTGTGTGCATTTAGACCACAAACGGGGATATAAAACGCCTGAGTCGATCGCAAAAAACGTAGGTATAAGAAACAATACAAAGAGGGAACGGAGGGTATGGACCCACTACGGCATTACTAAGTAGTAAGCAAGTTCATTTTTTTGCTCAAGTCTCTTTAGCTCCTTAAAACGTTCCAATACTCCTAACGCATTGAGATAGCAAATTATAAACCCCTTTTTTCCATCAAGAATTCCTAGGCGTAAAATGTAGTGGTTGAAAAATTTCCAGCTGGTCTTTAGCCCCATCATTAAATAGCTATATTTTTTCTCTTTATAAAACGATTCAACAGCCTTTAAACGCCCATACTTGAGCATCTTATCTTTGTAATCGTCGTAGTTTTTATAGCAATAATGAATGAGCTTCTCTTGCAAAATACCTGAGTTACCTTCTACATCCAGTGTTTCGTGGACAATTTTGCAATCAGAGAATTTGGCTTTACTTTTTCTAAATAAGCGATAGTTCTTATCGGTTTGCCAGCCACTGTAATTTAATTTTTCATTTTTGAACATGAACTGGCGGTAAAACCAAAAAGCCACTATTTCAGTCCCACTGGAAATGGTTTGTTTTATTTCCTCCTCCAGAGAATTGGAAACTATTTCATCCGCATCTAAAAACAAGACCCAATCATGGGTAGCCTGTCTTAGGGCAAAGGATTTTTGAGCCGTAAAATTTTCAAACGGATTTTGGATAACACGAACCTTTGGATGGGCCTTTAAATACTCGTAGGTGCCATCAGTACTAAAAGAATCCACAACGATTATCTCATCGGCGAATGAAATGGAATCGATACATTTTTCAATATACCCTATCTCGTTATACGTAATTATTAAAGCGGTAAGTTTCTCTTTATTGGTAATCATGCAATCCCATTTGGTATTTCAGCTTTGATTGGAGCCGACAAAGTTATAACAAAAAAGACATTAAAAAATTGTATACAATAGTAAAATTCTTACAAATCACATATTGCGGACTTCTAATACAAGGACGTGGATTTCAGGATAAGGTTGCGTACTTATTTCAAAAATTTTGAAACTTTTAATCTTATACGGCTACATCATATTCCCTTAGAGCATCGTTCAATGAAGTTTTTTTGTTGGTGCTCTCTTTTCTTTTTCCAATAATTAGCGCACAGGGCACATTATAGTCTCCTGCCGGAAATTTTTTGGTATAACTACCTGGGATTACAACCGAGCGTTCCGGTACCAATCCTTTTCTTTCAATAGGTTTATCTCCGGTAACATCAATAATTTTCGTGGAGCCGGTTAGCACAACGTTAGCCCCTAATACAGCTTCTTTTTCTACCCGTACGCCTTCAACCACAATGCACCTAGAGCCAATAAATGCATTATCCTCAATAATGACGGGTGCCGCTTGTAAGGGCTCTAGCACACCACCTATGCCCACACCACCACTTAGGTGTACGTTTTTCCCTATTTGTGCACAACTACCGACCGTAGCCCATGTATCCACCATGGTCCCTTCATCTACATAAGCTCCTATATTTACGTAGCTTGGCATGAGAATAGTTCCAGAGGCAATAAAAGCACCATGTCTTGCCACGGCGTTTGGTACAACGCGTATTCCTTTTTCTGCATACCCCTTTTTTAAAGGCATTTTATCGTGATATTCAAAAATACCTGCTTCCAGGGTTTCCATTTTTTGTATTGGAAAATAGAGTACGACCGCTTTCTTCACCCATTCATTAATCTGCCAACCCCCAGCGGTAGGCTCTGCGCACCTCAATGAGCCAACATCCAAAAGGTTGATGACTTCACGTATACTATTTTGGGTTTTCAAATCCTTTAAAAGGTTCCTATTTTCCCAGGCTTTCTCAATTTGAGCTCTCAATGCTGTCATTTTCATCAAAATTTCTCCAAATATAAGTTGAAGAAGAGGAATTCCCTATGGACAAAAGCACATATAACAAATTATCCTTTATTTTTGCCAAAAATTAAATTTGGGAAGGATTCTGGCAGTAGATTACGGAGTAAAAAGAACGGGTCTGGCGGTTACGGATGAGATGCAGATGATTGCTTTCGGACTTGCAACTGTTCCTACCGATGCTATTTTTACGTATTTGACCGATTATTTCCAGAAAGAAAACGTGGAATTGATTATTGTGGGCGAACCCAAACAATTGGATAACTCTCCCTCGGAATCTGAACAGTATATACAAGCTTTTTTGGCCAAGATTTCAGAGAAATTTCCAGCTATCCCCATCAAAAGACATGATGAGCGATTCACTTCCAAAATGGCGTTCCAATCAATGTTGGATGGTGGATTGAAAAAAAAACAAAGAAGGAACAAGGCACTAATCGATGAAATTAGCGCTACTATTATCTTACAGTCTTATTTAAGTATACCTTGATTTCTATGTTTAAAAAATTAGAAATTTTCATTAAACGTAAACTTAGACAAGCATTTGCGTCCTATTATAGTAAGAAGGACCTTGGTAGATTAGCGAACAAGAATTTTGTTCTAATCTCTAGAAATTGTTGGGGAGGTCAGGCATATCAATGGTTGGGACTGCCATACAATACTCCTTTTGTGGGTTTATTCTTGTTTGGTCCATGCTACATGAAATTGCTTCGTAACTTTGACGCATATATGAAGCTGGAATTGGCCTTCATTGAAAAATCAAAGTATGCCGATGCCTATAATAATCATCCCATAGGGCTTTTGGGTGATGTTGAAATACATTTTCAGCACTATGAAAGCGAAGAAGAGGCTCTTGAAAAGTGGAATAGAAGGAAACAAAGGATGTTAGAAGTTCCCGGGGATAATTATTTTTTTACGATTTGTGACCGAAGAGAAATTACGGCTTTAGATATTCAAGAATTTCATGGCATGAAATTTAAAAATAAGCTTTCATTTTCATTCCATAAAATTGAAGGTTTAACCAGCCGTGAGCATATTAAATTTATCAAGGACCCTAATAAGAAAAAGGGAAGTCCGCCCAATGGAAAAAAAAGATTTAAACTTAGCTTTTTGTACTTTGATTTGGTGCATTGGCTAAATGAAGGAGTGATAATTAGAACTAGATTTAAAGATTAAAAATGATTTTACCCATTATAGCCTACGGGGACCCCGTATTAAGAAAACTTGCAGACGATATTCAACCAGACTACCCAAATCTCGACGATTTGATTTCCAATATGTGGGACACTATGTATAACGCTAGCGGTGTGGGCCTAGCAGCGCCACAAATTGGATTGCCCATTCGTTTATTTTTGGTGGATACGACGCCATTTGCCGATGATGAGGAACTCACTGAAGAAGAACAAAAGCAGTTACAAGGATTTAAACAAGTTTTTATCAATGCCCATATACAGGAAGAAAAAGGCACGGAATGGGCATTTAATGAAGGATGTTTGAGTATTCCAGATGTTAGGGAGGACGTTACCAGAAAGGATACCATTACCATAAATTACATAGATGCGGATTTTAAAGAGCACACAAAAACGTTTAATGGTCTTTTGGCACGTGTCATACAGCATGAATATGATCATATCGAGGGCATTTTATTCACGGATAAACTTTCTGCACTAAAAAGAAGGATGCTTAAAGGGCGCTTAACAAATATATCCAAAGGAAAGATAAGCGTGGACTACCGCATGAAATTTCCGGCCTTAAAAAAAGGGCGTTAAATGCCTTTGTAATTAATAGAAAAGTGTAATCTTTGTCGACTTAAAATTTAAATTGTTTTATGGGTTTAGATAAAATTTTATCCGTTGCAGGAAAACCAGGTTTGTATAAATTGATTACCCAAACAAGAACTGGATTCGTGGCGGAGTCTCTGTTAGATGGGAAAAGGATTTCTGTGAGCTTACGGAGCAGTGTAAGTGTATTATCAGAAATTGCCATTTATACCCTAGAAGAGGAAGTACCTTTACGCGAGGTTTTTCTTAAAATACAGACCAAGGAAGATGGAGCAAAGACCTCGGTAAGCCATAAAGATGAAAAAATAAAATTGGAGGAATATTTTTTTGAGGTATTACCCAATTATGACGAAGATCGTGTCTACGTTAGCGATATAAAAAAGGTGATTCAATGGTATAATATTTTAACGGATAACGGAATTACTGATTTTTCCGATGCAAAAGAAGAAAAGGAAGCGAGTTCGGAAGAAGAATAGTTTGAAAATAAGCAAAAAAAAGGCCCATTTCAGGGCCTTTTTTGTGGAAATAGGGGATTGAAATAATGATTTCCAAGAACTAGGAAATTATTAAGGTGATGCCCTTTTTAGTTTGATGTGCTCTGTATGAACTCGGAAACATCTTTCTTAAATTGTTCCAATGAGGGTTTATGCGTGTACATCATATGACCGGCCTCATAATATTTCATACTAATATTGTCCTTAATTTCTTTCGTGAGGCCAAGGTGGTCAATACTGTGTTCCACACCATAGAAAACCGTAGCAAGGTCATAAATTCCGTTCAAGATCAGGACCTTCATATTGGGGTCTCTGGAAAGTGCTTGCGCCATATCTATTCCTGTATTGATTGCCGCTTGCGCACCCCAAGCTGAATTGCCTTCATGGTTCCAATCCCACTTAAAGCCTTTTCTGGTTCCTGCCGTTAACGCATAGTTTAGGTTTTTATCTACTTTAAGGTCGCCATGAAAATAATCCAGAAATCCAGCAATATAGGCAGGTGAAATAGCACTGCTTTGAGGATCGTGACTTCCCTCCTGTGCCAATAAATCCTCATTTATTCCTGTAAACCTTGAATCTAAGCGGCCTACAATTTCTCCGTTTTCCCTTAGAAATTCTGCAAAAAACTCACCAGCGGTTACCCTTAGGTCTGCCTTGAGCCAATATTCGGTTTCTAATCCAGAATACGCTGCTAATTTGTTTGCAAGCTCCTCTTTATGGCTTTGTGTAAGTTCGTCTCCCAAAAATAGTTTGGGCGCATACTCGTTTTCAACAAACGCCCTTACTTCATCTAAAAAACTATAGACATCTTCTTGATTTCCCTTATTTTTTTTATGGTAAAAAGCTGTGGCCGCATAGGTTGGGAAATGCACAATATAAGGAAGGTCATCATTGGGCGGAAACAGGAGTGTTCTTAAATCAAAAACGGCAGAAACCATGATAACTCCGTTCATCGCAATACCTTGATCTAATAAATTGTTCATTAAACCTGCATTTCTAAAGGTTCCATAGCTTTCCCCCAAGAGATATTTAGGGCTGTTCATCCGATCATAGGAAATTAAAAATTGCCGTATAAATAAGGAAAGACTGCGTATGTCTTGATCAACACCCCAAAAGTCCTTAAACTCAGCTTTCCCCAACGGCACGCTTAGCCCCGTACCAACGGGGTCTATCATGACTAAATCGGCGACATCCAATATGGAATAGTTATTGTTTGTTATGGTATAGGGTGCCGCAGGTGTCGCGCCGGGATCGTTGACCACGATCCGTTTAGGACCAAGTACGCCCATATGCAGCCAGAAAGAAGACGATCCGGGACCCCCATTAAAAGCAAAAACGACCGGCCGGTTCCTGCTTCTTGAACCGCGTCTGGTATCCATGGTGTAGTAGGTAAACCCTATTAAGGCCAAAGGGTCATTATTTTCGTCCCTTACCTGATAGGTACCTGCTTTAGCGGTTAGGAATATTTGGGAACCATTGATGGTTACACTTTGCATAGTACTCGATACACTCGCCTTTGGTATGGAATCGCCAGCGCTTTGCCCATTGGTTAGGATGAAGGCACAAAGTGCAACGGTAAGTGCAAGCTTAGTCTTTTTCGATTTTTTCATAAGTGTATTTATTTTTCTTCCAATCGATTAAAGGGGAAGGATAGTATTTCACGTTCATTCGATCAAGAAATGGGGCTTGGTCTGCTAGACGTACCTTATAATCTTCCCAATTTCTATGTTCAGGTATACTCCAACTCAATTCAGAATAGCCGATTACCCTGGGAAATGCCAAATATTCCAATTCATCAATGTTGCTAATTGTTTCTGACCATAGTGGTGCCTCCACGCCTAAAATATTTTCGACAGGTATGCCATAATCTTCAGGAGACCAAACATAAGCGGTGTCTACGGGGATGTAACCTGCCCAATGTAGCCCAAACTTGGAAAGCGTATCATATTCCATATCCAAATATGCTTTTTTAGCCGGGGAAACGATAATTTTCATCCCTTTTTCCACCGCCTTTTTCGCATTTTCTTCGCTTGCCCACCATTGCGAAATTGAGGAGGAATCTACATCTGCAATGGCCACTTCATCCCAACCGATCATTCTCTTTCCGTGTTTCTGAACAATCTTTTCAACCTTGTTGATGAAATAGATATAATCATCTTTCTTAGTTACGTGACTTTCATCACCTCCCACATGAAAATAGGGCCCGGGCGTTATTCCGGATAATTCCCGTACCACATCATCAATAAAGGCATACACAGTATCCTTACGGGTGTCAAACGTGCTAAAGCCTACACGCATACCTTCATAAAGCTCCGGTTTTTTACCATTACCATTTAAAAAAGGGTAAGAGACAGATGCTGCGTTGGTATGGCCTGGCATATCAATTTCCGGAATAATGGTCATATACCGTTCTGCAGCATACCGTACGAGTTCTTTGTAATCTTCTTGGGTGTAAAAACCTCCCGCTTCACCGCCAACTTCAGTACTTCCGCCAACTTCTGTAAGTTTTGGCCAAGACTTTATCTCTATGCGCCAACCTTGGTCATCACTCAAATGCAGGTGCAATACATTTATCTTGTAATAGGATAATAGGTCAATGTACTTTTTTACGTCGGCCACACTAAAAAAATGACGGGCTACATCTAGCATAGCGCCTCTATACCCAAAGGTGGGGTTGTCCATGATTTTACCGGAGGGTACTGGCCAAATTTTCTGCGGGGCCAAAGTGTCATTACTTTCATCGGGGATTAACTGTCTTAAGGTCTGTATGCCCCTAAATGCCCCTTCGGAAGTGTTTGCATTAATGATGATGGAATCCTGATTTACATAAAGTTGATACGCTTCAGGGGATTCGAGTTCGGTACTATCTGATTGGTTGAGGTAGATAATGCGTTCTACCGTATTGGTACCTTCCGTATTTACAGGAATGGTGAGATTGATTTTCTCTTTTATTTTTTCGGCTAAAAACGACCCTACTTCGGCAAAGCCCGTTGCATTTTTAGAGGTATAGATTGCCGTAAATTGGTCCAGCGCAAAGGCAGAATTCGTGGGAATAGTTTTTACCGGCTTAGGGATCAAACTTACGGTTGATAAATCTGTACTGGGCATGGGAATTATTTTTTTCTCCGTTTCTCCACAAGCGATGAACGCCAATAGTAGTGCTAAAAAGAACACACAGCGTATACTATAATTTTTAATCATAATTTAAATTAGGGTTTATTTACTAAGTCTTTAATGGCCGCATACCAGATGTCATATCCTTGCTGGTTCATATGCAGCCCGTCTTCAATAAAAAGATTATTCTTTAGTTTTCTTCCGTTTAACATGGGGTGCCACACATCAACAAATTCCAATAAGGTGTCGCGTTTTGTTAAACGCTTCATTTTTCGATTAAGCCGTCTGTACTTACCTCGAATCTTCCATCGGCTAATGCTCGGTTTTGCAGAGATAAGGACAATTTGCGTAGCTGGGTTATTGGTTCGTATGCGCCGTATGATATCTGATGTAGTGGCCAGAACCTGATTGGGTCTTTTTTTTGCCCAAAGATCGTTATCGCCCTCGTAAATGAATACTTTTTTAGGATTATAGGCCAAAACGAGTTCATCCAAAAATACCAGAAGGTCCGTTGCTTGCGAACCACCAAAACCGGTATTTAGAATTTGACGGTCTGGGAAACTTTCAGGTAGGGATTTCCAAAACCGGACACTTGAACTTCCAGTGAAAACTATGGTCTCCTTGTCAGGATTCCAGAGCATATCATATTTTTTGGTCAGACCTTTTACTTCATTAGTAAAATCAGTTTCAGATTGCGCATACCCACAAATGACGAGAAGTAAAATGCAAGGCTGTATCCATTGGCGTATGGGGAACCTCATCAATCTTGAAAATCTTAGTTTCATGGGCCTTTATTTGGTTGTAATACCTTCGGTAAGTGCCCACTGGTAAAACTGGGATATCCAATTATCTGAAGCTAGGTTTTGTGTTCGCATACCAAAACCATGACCACCTTTCGAATACATATGCATACCTACACTTTTGTTGTTTGTTAACCAATTCAGGTACAATTCAGCACTTGGTTTTGCTAATCCAAGAGGGTCATCTGAAGCGCAAATAACCAACATGGGCGGGGCATCCTGTGGTACCTTGTAATCACCAATTACTGTCATCCAAGGATATACAGGTACAATGAAATTAGGTTTGTTTGCCTCAGTATAGTTAAAGGTTACCCCCATGGTAACCGCACCACCCGCGGAAAAACCCATAAAGCCAATTTTGTTGGGGTCTAGTTGCATAGCATCTGCATTGGTGCGCACATAGGTAATTGCGGCAAGACCATCTGCAATGGAAAGAGGAAGTACAGGGGCAACACGCTCCCCAATTTTTGAAGGATTGGAATTGCCTTCCTCGGTAATTTCCTTCACTCCATCTGTTCCGGTAGGAACCAATCTATACTTAAGCACGAAAGCGGTTATGCCATTATCGTTCAACCACTTTGCTACGTCTCTGCCCTCACTATTTATGCTTAGACCATACAATCCGCCCCCCGGTGCAACAATAACACTTGTCCCATTGGGTTCCGGCGCTTTGTATACCTCCAATCTGGGAACGGAAACATTGGTGACCACTTGGGTTTGCCAAATATCCGAATAATACTCTTTTTCTTCGGTGTTCCAAGTCACATCCGGATTAGTTTCAAAAGGCAGATCAACTATTTTTTGGGAGGTCATAGATAAGGAGGCAAGTAAAAAGGCCACTATAATTGTATTTTTCATTTTTTGTGTTTTTAACTGTTTTCAATAAGAAGGAACACCAACGCAGCCAACACAGCGCCGATTATAGGACCGATAACAGGCACCCATGCGTAGCCCCAATCGCTTTTCCCCTTATTTTTGATGGGGAGTATAGCGTGGAGTAGACGGGGTCCAAAGTCCCTGGCAGGATTAATGGCATACCCTGTAGGGCCACCTAATCCAAAGCCAATACCCATGACCAAAAGAGCCACGGGGAGGGCATCCAGCGAACCTAGGGAAACAGGGTCGTCGCCAACGGCACCACCAGCTATATAAAAAACGCCAAATACAAGGGCGAAAGTGCCTATAATTTCGGTGACCATATTCCAAAATGGACTCCGGATAGCGGGTGACGTTGAAAAAGTTCCTAATATAGCTCCTGCATCTTCCGTTGCTTCATACTGTTTTTTATAAGTCAACCACACCAGCAAATTACCCATCATACCGCCAAGTACTTGGGCAATAAAATAGCCTGGAGCCAGGGTCCAAGAGAATTTTCCCGCAGTGGCAAGACCTATGGTTACGGCAGGATTGAGATGGGCACCACTAACATCAGCTGAAATAAAGACCCCTATGAATACTGCAATCCCCCAGGCAAGGGAAATACCTACCCATCCAGAGTCGCTACCTTTAGTGCCCTTTAGAATAAGATTGGCAACAATTCCGTTACCAATAAGAATCAACATGGCAGTGCCAATGAATTCAAAAATATATACGTTCATGGTTTGGTTGATTTAGCCGATTAAGATAAAAAAAAACAAGGAATAAAGAAGATATTAAACGGTTTGTTACTTTTAGCACCGTAATATTCAGAGTATAGTAATGTTCTGAAAGCTTATCCAAATAAAACCAAACCAACCAAAATGATTAAAATTAAACCGATTCCATTACTCCTTCTTTGTTTATTGTCCGTTGGTATTTCATACGGCCAAAGCGAACAGTATGAAAGGCCTACCGCATTGGCCATACCAATTATTGAAGCGCCAATAATAGATGGCCAAGTCATAGGAGAGCCCCTTTGGGAGAATATTCCTCCTTTTGGCAATCTTACGCAAACACAACCTAATTTTGGTTACCCTGCTTCAGAAAAAACAGAGATCAGGGTAGCATATACAACAGACACCTTTTATGTATCTGTGATCTGCTATGATTCTGACCCAAGCAATCTTGTAGTTTCAGACGCAAGACGTGACGCCGATCTTGATAATACGGATGCCTTTATCTTTATTGTAGACACCTATAAGGATAGCCAGAACGGATTTATGTTCGGGACCAATTCTTTGGGTGTGGAATATGATGCACAAGTAGATAATGAAGGGCAGGGAAACAATAATGCCAATAGACAGCAGGGCGGTACTATTGGAGGTTTTAACCTAAACTGGGATGGGTCTTGGGAAGTCAGGTCGAGTGTTGGCGATTATGGTTGGAGTGCTGAATTTGCCATTCCCTTTAGGACCTTGCGTTTTCAGGCCGGTAAAGATTGGGGCATTAACTTTAGGAGGAACATAAGGAAGAATAATGAAATTGCATTTTGGTCGACCATTCCCTTGGGGTTGGATTTAAAAAGGCTGTCGTTGGCGGGTACCCTAACCGGCTTAAACTTACGGAGTCCTGGAAACCTCAAGGTAATTCCCTATGTGCTGGGAAGCGTGCTAAAGGATAATACAGCGCTGGATACCTCTGCGGATTATCGACTGGATGCCGGTGGCGATGTTAAATACAGTATTACCCCTAGCCTTACGCTAGACCTAACCTATAATACGGACTTTGCGCAGGTAGAGGTGGACGATCAACAGATAAACCTGGACCGGTTCAACCTTTTTTTTCCTGAAAAAAGACCCTTCTTTTTGGAGAATGCGGGCTTGTTTAGTGTAGGAAGTCCCGGAGAGGTTGATTTATTTTTTAGTCGGCGTATTGGAATAGGTGAAAACGGCAATGTGGTACCTATCATTGGAGGGGCCCGTTTATCCGGGAAGTTGAACCGGACCAACATTGGTCTTTTGAGTATGTGGACCGAAGAGGTATCGGATATAGGTGTTGAAGCCAATAACTTTACGGTAGCGAGGGTCAACCACGAATTTAAGGGTAGGTCTGCATTAGGAGCGGTCATTATCAACAAAGAAGGGCTCCAATCCGATGATTATAATAGGACCCTTGCCGTAGACGGAAAATTGGGATTGGGAAAAAAAGCGCGAATGACTGGGTATTTTTCCCAAACCTTAGACCCCAACGATACCATTAATGCCAATTCATTTAAATTTCAGACAGATTATAATTGGAGTAATTGGGAGTTAAGGGCGGCGTACACGGAGGTTGGTCAAGGCTTCAATCCAGAGGTAGGTTTTTTATTACGGTCGGCATTCAGAAAACCAGAGGGCCTGGTATTGTATCATTTAAGGCCAAAAAATGCCGACTCAAAAATTTTGGAATACCGGCCCCATATTTCCTACCGGGGGTATTGGAATTTCGATGGATTTTTGGAAACCAGTTTTTTGCATTTGGATAATCATTTTGAATGGAAGAGCGGCAGTGAATTGCATACAGGTGTTAATGTTACCAAAGAGGGTGTGATCGCTGCCTTTGATATTTCGCGAGGTAGAAATGTCATCGTTCAACCGGGTAATTATGACCATGTAGAGTCCCAACTTGTATTTTTTACCAATAGAAGCAAGCCGCTTTCCATAAACATTAGATCCGTAATTGGCGGTTCCTTTGGTGGTACACGGTATATTGAAACTATAGCTGGAAATTGGCGTATTGGGGATCGGTTTAATTCTGAAGTCACTTTTCAATACAATAACTTTCAATTGCCTGGAGGGGATTTTACGGCGAATATCTTGAGGACCCAATTAGCATATTCCTTTAAACCAAATGTGTATTTGCAAGGATTGATTCAGCATAATACAACGGATAAACTGTGGGCGGCAAATATTAGATTTGGGTGGTTGGAGCGAGCTAATACAGGTTTGTTCGTAGTATATAATCATAATATGCAGGATGGTGATTTACTCAACAATAGTTTTATCGTTAAATACACGCGTATGATAGATTTGGTAAAATCATAAACAAAAGAAAGTGATAGCTGCTATTAACACTATTACAGGCTACATTTTCTTATATTCAGCAAAATTATATTTGAATAGTAAACGACATGATGAATACCTATAAACTCGCATTTCTACTTTTTGGCTTAATTCTATTCAGCGCCTGTTCTTCTGATGATGGTAATGGCAGTAATGAAACTCCTTTGGTCGTGGGAACCTACACGCTTACAGAAATCAACGTAAGTATAGCCCAAGATCCTAATGAAGATGGTACGGCCTCTACGAATATGGTAGAAGAGCTACCCTGTTTAACGGGGAGTCTTAGTGTTAGCGCAAATGGTTCTTGGAACATGACCCTTACAGATATAAATATTACCACGGTAACGGGAGATTTTTATCCCGTATTTTGTGGGGAATCGCAAGTTTATTCTGGGAATTGGTCGTTCCAAAACAATCAATTAAATCTTAATTCAATTGTTTTCGCATCCTTCAACTATTCCAATGATATTTTGGTAGAAACTATAAACGGAGATTTACCCGGCCTGCGTAACCGCGTATTTGAAAGGCAATTATAGGAGGTAGGCCTAAAGCCTTAAGCGTTTTTCGTTAATAGCGAACACCGCGAACATTCATTTGCAAAGTATATACCGAGCCCATCGCGGTAATGAATAAAATATCTTGATTTTGCCCGCCGAAAGTAACGTTGGCGGTCCAATCCTCATCGATGGGGATATGGTGTAGTTCTTCGCCCTGGGGGTTAAAAACCGTAACACCATCTCCGGTAAGGTAGAGGTTACCCTTATGATCCAAGGTTATTCCATCCGACCCCATACCTGTAAAAAGTTTTCTATTGCTCAGCGTACCATCTTCATTAATGGTATAGGAATAGGTCTTTTTATCCCCTATATCTGCTATATAGAGTGTTTTCCCGTCTGGTGTGCCAATGATACCATTGGGTTGTACAAAATCCTGTGCGGCTATGGTTATGGATTTAAGATCTGGCGAAATATAATATACCCGTTGTTCCTTAATTTCTGGCGCGTTGCGCTCCCAATATGGTCTTTGATAATAGGGATCCGTAAAATAGATGCCACCGTTCACAGCTACCCAAAGATCATTGGGCCCGTTTAGTTTTTGTTCTTCAAAATGGGTTAAAAGGGTATCAACATTGCCATCTAAGTCTATACGCCAGAGTTCGTTTTTTTCATCGGCTGCCGCCAGAATATGATCGTTCTGGTCTATATAGAGTCCATTTGCCCGCCCTGCAGGCTCTTTAAACGTTGTGATGCCATTATCAACGGCGTTCCATTTTAATATCCTATTGTTAGGCTGATCGGTGAAATAGACATTGCCTTCCTTGTCCGATGCAGGACCTTCCGTAAAGCTGAACCTGTCCGAAACTTTCACCAGCGTGGCGCCCTCGGCCATTACACCATTAGATTGTGCGGAACATGCAATGATGTATAGAAAAAACGGAAGGGCTTCGAATGACCTTAATGATAGCTTCATGGAGCTTATATCGATTTCAAATAATTCATATTGTGTTGCATACTTTCTACAGGGGAACTGTGATATTCCTCTTGCTCAATGTAAATATGCGTTGCGCCGGATAGCTCTTTATTACTGAGCATTTTTTCTATATCCAGTCCGCCTTTTCCAAATTCCGTACTTTCTTTTTTGGTCATATCCATATCCTTCAGGTGCCATAACGGAAATCTTCCCGGATATTTTTTGAAGTAGCTAATAGGGTTCATTCCGGCTACTACCACCCATCCTAAATCCAACTCCATATGAACTAGGTCATCTTGGGTATTATCCATTAGAACATCATAGAGCACTTCGCCATTTTCAGACTCAAATTCATATTCGTGATTGTGGTATCCAAACTTCAATCCTATTTTTTTGCAGGCTTCCCCTGCTTTATTGAATTGTTCGGCAACCCTTTTGTAGTTATCCACGGTCTGGCCATTGGATGGCAGGGAAGAACAAATAAGATACTCTTGGCCCGAAGAAACGGCATCTTCCATAGTCTGTTCAAAATTGGCATCTAGATGCACATGGCCACTGGTAAGCTTCATTCCTAAAGCTTTACAGGTTGCCCCCATTTCTTTAGGAGTAAGACCATAGTAGTATCCTTTTTTCGATCCTGCACTTTCTATTTCCTTGAATCCCAAAATTGCAATTTCTTCTAAGGTCTTTTTTGGGTCCTTCAGCATACTATCCCTAAAGGAATAGAGCTGAACGCCATAACGTTGTTCCTTTAGCGACGCAAAATTAATTTGGGGTAGTAGCAGGGTGGCAGCTCCCAAAATCCCCGTCTTTTTTATAAATGTTCTTCGTGTATTCATATCAATATTTTATTTATTTAGGCTGTAACTAACAAAAGCGATCTTTTTAGAGTCTGGAGACCAAGAGGGTACGTTTATGGTACCTTGACCACCAAATAGATTGGCCAAGGCCTTTATTTCACCTGTCTCAAGATTTAATAGGCGTAATCGCACCTCTTTATTAGGCGGATGTGATCCAGAAGGTACCTCTGGGTTAAAACTTACAAATACCAAATACTTACCGTCTGGTGAGGGATGCGGAAACCAATCGTTATAACTATCCGTAGTAATTTGTGCTTGATTTTGGCCGTCAGCACCCATACGCCATAATTGCATCGTTCCCGTTCTTTCTGAATTAAAGTAAATCGTGGTTCCATCCGGACTATAATCCGGCCCGTCATCCAAGCCCTTGGCATCGGTAAGTCTAATTTCGTCACCACCATTAACAGGGATAGTGTAGATATCATAATTACCGTTACGTTCGGCACAATAGGCCAAGGTAGACCCATCAGCAGACCATCCATGCCAGTACGAAGGCCCTACTGGCGTTATTTTTTTTGGATTCCCTCCCTCAATAGGTAAGGTATATATTAAAGAGGCGCCCGTTTCGGTTTGGTCACTGATTACGAGCTTGGTTCCATCGGGAGAAATGCCATGGTCATTGTTGATTCGTTTTGCAAATCCGGTGGGTATTTGCTCAGTTTTACGATCATTCAGGGGAAATCTATAAAGGAGACCCGCGCTGTTATAAATTAGATAATCTCCGTTTGGGTGCCAATTGGGTGCCTCAATATGTTCATTCGTTTTTAATAACACTTCCCGTTCCAATGTTCGTATGTCTATTAGTTCCAGGCTACTTTCCAATTTGGTTACAGTATTTTCATCTTGGCCGAAAAGAATTGTAGTAAGGAAAAGAAAAAAAACGAAGTACCGCTTTCCTGTTGTAAAAAACTTCATATCCGAGATTATTATGCTTTCTAAATGTACAAAACTTGGAATTATGTTTAGTGCTTCCTGCAACGTATATGTATTTTTGTTGAAAATTGATGACATGAACAGTAGGGCGGCACAATTACAAGCATTTGATAGGCTATTGACCATCATGGATGAATTACGGGAACAATGTCCGTGGGATAAAAAGCAGACCATGCAGAGCCTACGTCATTTAACCATTGAAGAAACCTATGAACTTGGTGATGCCATTTTGGACCATGATCTCGAAGAAATAAAAATGGAACTGGGCGATGTCTTGCTACACATTGTATTTTATGCCAAAATTGGATCTGAAACGGGGAGTTTTGATATTGCGGATGTTGCCAATGCCATCTGTGATAAACTCGTAAGTAGACATCCACACATTTATGGCGATGTAAAGGTGAGCGATGCGGAGGAGGTAAAACGGAACTGGGAACAGCTAAAATTAAAGGAAGGTAAAAAGAGTGTCTTGGAGGGTGTACCACAAAGTTTACCTGCAATGGTTAAGGCCAATCGTATACAAGATAAAGTAGCCGGGGTCGGTTTTGACTGGGAACGACCGGAACAGGTGTTTGAAAAGGTGCAGGAAGAATTGGGTGAATTACAGGAGGAAGTGGCAAAAGGGAAGGAGGAAAGGATGGAAGCGGAATTTGGGGATGTTTTGTTTTCTATGATCAACTATGCACGGTTCCTAGGAGTAAATCCAGAAAATGCATTGGAACGCACGAATAAGAAATTTATAAAACGCTTCCAGTTTTTAGAAGCAAAAGCATCAGAATTGAAAAAGTCCTTAAAAGAGATGACCTTGGAAGAAATGGATGTGTATTGGAATGAGGCTAAAATAAAAGAGTAATTTTTTAAAATTACGATCAAAGCGCTTCCAAAAGTTTACGTAGTTCGTCCAATTTCATGGGTTTAACCATGTAATCCAAAACTTCGGGGAATGATTTGGCCTTTTCCATGTCTTTTGGGTTTAAAGAGGAAGACAACATAATTACGGGTATTTTCTTTTCCAACCTCCTATGTAAAGGTTGAAAATGCTCTAAAAATTGAAAACCATCCGTAACGGGCATATTCATATCCAAAAAAATGATGTCCGGTACTAGTGTCAAGACTTCCAGATTTTTCGACAACAACTCGAGAGGCTCCATGGCATCTGGAAAATCGAATATATTTTGGATGCCAAGCTCCTTGAACTTTCTTTTCATTACATACCTGGAAATATCATCATCATCAATAATCCAGACTCCAAAATCATTCATCAAATTCTCCAAACTTTTTTTTATCCATAAAGGTTGTCCTGTTAATAACGTCTCAATGCAGTGCAATAGTACCTTCCACCAATGCTAATTTTGTACTTGGCAAGAAAATTAAAAAACTGCTTGGGACAAATTAGGGATGAACTGGGGTATGGACACTAAAAAATAAGGTATTTAAAAGTACCTTTGCCCAAAATTTAAGCGCGGTTTGTTTCAGAACTACACCAAGGAATTCAAATACAACATTAAACTCTCCGTACCGGTAATTCTGGGTATGTTGGGCCATACGTTTGTACAACTTGCGGACAATATTATGGTGGGCCAGCTGGGTACCGCAGAATTGGCGGCAGTTTCTTTGGGGAACAGTTTTGTATTCATCGCAATTTCGTTGGGGATTGGTTTTTCTACGGCAATTACCCCTTTGGTTGCGGAGGCAGACGGTGCAGGTAATAGGACTGATGCAAAAAGCGCCTTAAAACATGGTCTGGTATTATGTACCGGCCTAGGATTGTTTTTATTCGGTTTAATTCTATTGGCAAAGCCACTCATGCATGTCATGAACCAGCCCACCGAGGTGGTGGCCCTTGCAATGCCTTATGTGGATTTGGTGGCTTTTTCGTTGGTGCCGCTCATTGTTTTCCAGGCCTTCAAGCAGTTTTCAGAGGGCTTGTCACAAACCAAATACCCTATGTATGCCACAATTATTGCCAATGTGGTGAATATAACCCTCAATTACCTGCTCATATTTGGCAATTTTGGCTTTCCGCAACTTGGTGTTGTTGGAGCAGCAATCGGCACCTTGGTGTCAAGGTTCATGATGGTATTTTATCTTTGGTTTATCCTTAAGAAAAAGGATAAATTCAAGTTTTATGTAACCGGATTTAATTTTGCCAAAATTGAACAAAAGGTAATGCTTAAGATAGTTGAACTAGGATTTCCCTCTTCCTTACAGATGTTTTTTGAGGTAGCTATATTTACGTCGGCCGTCTGGCTTAGTGGGGTATTAGGAAAGAATGCCCAAGCTGCCAATCAGATTGCCTTGAATTTAAGCAGTATGACCTTTATGTTTGGTATGGGACTTGGTGTCGCTGCAATGATACGGGTAGGCAACCAGAAAGGTTTGCGCAATTTCAAGGAATTGAGGCGAATAGCCCAATCCATATTTTTTCTGACCTTGCTGTTAGAGATTCTGTTCGCGGTACTTTTCCTCTTGGGTAGGCATTGGTTTCCTACCTTATACCTTGATGTTAATGATATCGCTAATATTACGGACAATACGGAAGTTTTGATCATTGCCGCAGAGTTGTTGTTGGTTGCTGCTTTCTTTCAAATATCGGACGGGCTGCAAGTGGTTGTTCTAGGTGCGCTGCGTGGCTTACAGGATGTAAAGATACCTACGCTTATAACCTTTATAGCCTATTGGCTTATAGGCTTTCCCGTTAGTTTTTATCTTTGCCTCTATACAGATTTACAGAGTACAGGAATTTGGATCGGACTGTTGACAGGGCTCACGGCGTCTGCCATTATGTTGTATCTTCGATTTAATTATTTAACTAAAAAATTGATTCTTGGGTAGTAAAAATACCATTGAACCGCTAGGAATCTTTTTATTAACCGTGTATTTTGAATATGGAATTTCCAAAATTTTTATTGGGTGATAACACAGATTACCCATCGGCAATTTTTGTTGTGCATACAGAATTTCCAAGGTTTATCATTAATCTGGAGAATGATGAGGTGGAGTGGCTGGAGGAATTTTCAAAGGAAGATGAAAAGGAATTGGAAGATGAAGCCGAAAGCTTAATTGAGGCTGCCACCGCATTCTACGACCGCGAGGTGTCTAGATACGAAGAATAAAGGATGCTTCAAGAGCTTTTGCAATTAGATAAGGAAGTCTTTCTCTTCCTCAATGGATGGGGTGGTCCGCAGTGGGATTATTTTTTTCAATTCCTCTCCCATAAGTTAAGCGCTGTACCACTTTATCTTTTTTTACTTCTAATTTCCTATCAAAAATTTGGCTTAAGAAGGATGCTGCTGCTATTGCTCTGCGTTGCCTTACTGATAACGGTCACGGATCAATTGGCCAATTTCTTCAAATATGGGGTGGGGAGGTTGAGGCCCTGTCATGATCCCGAAGTTTTGCCTTTCATGCGGTTGGTAAAAAGCTATTGTGGGGGCCAGTATGGTTATTTTTCAGCCCATGCAGGAAATGCATTCGCTATTGCCATCTTCTTTGGTTCGGTTTTAAAATCAAGTTTAAAAGGGATAGGGGTTTGCTTAGTGATTTGGGCGGCCTTGGTCGCATTTAGCAGGGTTTATATTGGCGTGCATTTTCCATTGGACATTATCACGGGGACCATTATAGGATCGGTATTCGGCTGGTTGTTTGTAAAGTTATTTATATTTGCACTTCGCAAATTTTCCCTATGATATCCAATCTAAGGTATTGGTTTTTAATCGTTTTGATTTTCTTGGTATACCTGGCAGGGATGTTCGTGACCCTGTTCGAAAATGATTCTGCCCAATTTGCCGTAATGGCGATGCGGATGGTCCAAGAAAATGATTTTTTCAGTCTTTTTAAGGGTCCAGAGGAGTATTTGGACAAACCCCATATGCATTACTGGTTGGCCGCACTATCCTATAAAATTTTTGGGATTCATGATTGGGCCTATCGAATTCCCGGAATCTTATCTACGCTTCTAGCCGCATACAGCTGTTACGGTTTGGGAAATTTATTGTACAACAAGCACGTTGGTAAATTGGCCGCTTTAGTCTTTATGACCGCACAGACTATTGTGCTGGGTGCAATCGATGTGCGTACGGATGCCGTGCTGACGGGCTTTAGTATATTGGCCATTTGGCAACTCACCAAATACATAGAAAAGGGAAAGGTTGGAGCAATTATCATGGGTGCATTTGCAGCGGGTATTGCTTTTTCGACCAAGGGGCAGATTGCATTGTTGGTTATAGGGCTACCTATTTTGTGTCACCTCGTATACACCAAAAAATGGAATGTGTTTTTAAGTTGGAAAGTGCTTGTGGCGCTCCTTATTTTTGGGCTTACAACAACGCCAATGTTATATGCCTATTATTTGCAATTTGATTTGCATCCTGAGAAAGTAATCAGGGGTAGGAGTGAGCGCAGCGGTATCTTTTTTATTTTTTGGGAGCAGAGTTTTGAGCGTTTAAGTGGTGAGGGTATCGGTAAGAATAGCTCTGATTACTTTTTCTTCTTCCATACCTTTCTTTGGGTGTTTTTACCGTGGACCATTTTGGGGATTACCGCATTTTGGTGCCGTGCCAAAAGCTTCGTAAAATTAAAGTTTACCTACAACCCAAAATATGAATTTTTAACGCTTGGCGGAATAACCATAATTTTCATCATTATAAGTTTCGCTCAGTTTAAGTTGCCACATTATCTAAATATTACAATACCCCTGTTCGCGGTATTAACGGCATCCTACCTTTATGATTTACATCGCTTTGATAAAAAAAGAGCAACCCAACTATTGATGGGCGCACAGTATTTTGTTTTAGGGATAGTTTTCATCGCTTCCGCGTTGATTTGTTTCTATGTATTCAAGTTAAAGAGTGTATTAGCCTACACCGCGCTGCTAGTGGCTGCTGTAATTATAGTATTTTATGCACTAAAACGTGAGGCACGGTATGCACGGCTAATTACCATAGCTGTCTGTGCATCCTTGTTATTGAATGCGGTGCTCAACCTTCATTTTTATCCCAATTTATTGGAATACCAAGGAGGTTCCAGTATGGCCAAACAAATTCAACGGCAACAAATACCGGTAGATAATATTTATAAGGTTGGGAATGACTATACATGGGCCTTGGATTTTTATAATCGATATCCAGTTCAGATAACAACGGTCCAGAAACTAAAAAATAGAAAGGATGTTTGGGTATATGTATCCGAAGCTGAACTTGAGGCCATGCGAAATGCGGGGTTTGATTGGGATAGTCAGATTTCAGTAAACCAGTTTCGTATAACGAGGCTTCAGGGAAAATTTTTAAATCCGAATACGCGAAAAAAGGTAGTAGGCAAGATGCATTTGGTACACCTTAAGTAATTTTCCAAAAATAGCTTCTTACCCAATACGGACGTTTCAAGGAGGAAGTAACGGACCTATACGGATTACTTTTTAATTAGAGTCCTTTGGGAAACGTACGCTGTCATTTCTAACTTCGAGCTTAATTTTTTTGAAGTGATACCAAACCCCGGTCAAGGAAATCAACGCTGTAATCAAGAAGAATAAAATACTTACACCAACGGACACATTTTGGTCCAATCCCAAAAGCGCTGCTCCATAAAAGAAGGTAACCTCCCTACTACCTATGCCGCCTATGGTCAACGGGACTACTGCCACAATAGAGGAAACCAAAAATATAACAAGGTACGCAACCCGATGGATTTCGATATTCAAGGCCAACAAAATAAACCAAATGCATATTAATTGTGCCAATTGAACGATGGCGGAATACAATAAGGATTTCCAAAAAACGGGAATTACATAAGAAAAGAATTTTTGGTTCAAACCCCAATAAACGGCAACGGATAGGGGTATGGCGACTACGAATACCCACCTAAATTTGTGGAGCAGTGCCGTATCCAATAAAAATGCCAAGGCACACGCGTACATAAAAAGGAGCAACAGCCCTGCCAACCGGTCCAGCACCAAGACACTAACGATTCTTTTGGTAGGGGCGTCAAATGTCTTTCGTAGCAGGTACCCTTTGTAGGCGTCGCCACCTATACCGCCCGGTAGAAAAAGATTGTAAAACATGCCCAGGGCATAGAGTTTAAGGTTGTTTTTATGGGTGATTGGTATATGAAGGCGATGAAAGTAGAGGTTTAATCTAAAAGCGGCAACGATTTTGGAGAGGATAAAGAAGCACATGGCAATACAAAGGTAGATAGGATTACTTTTTACCAAAATATCCTTTATCTCCACCAAATTTATTTTGGTAAGGATAAAATAGAAGAGTACTGCACTGATGAGTACTTTTAATGCGGTGGTTGTTTTTTTACTGATTTTGGCCACCTACGCTTACTTTTTTAATACGGTAGGGTCTTTTCTTTTGCGACTCATAATAGGTACGTATCAAGAGCTCCATTACAATACCAATGGTAAATAATTGAATACCGGCGAGAATGAACATCATCCCGAACATCAATAGTGGCCTAGTACCTATGTCTTCACCAAAGCCCAATTTAACAACCAGTAAGTATATGTTTATGAGTACCCCCAATAAAATCAGCAGAAATCCGAATATACCGAAGAGGTGAATGGGTCTTTGGAAATACTTACGTATAAATAGGAGGAGCATCATATCTGCCACTACCTTGAACACACGTTCCAGACCGTACTTGGAAACCCCCGCATGACGGGCGTGGTGTTTTACGGGAATTTGCTTTATTTGTGCACCTTCCAAGTGGGCAAGTAGGGTAATAAACCGGTGCATTTCCCCGTACAGATTTAAGTCTTTGGCAATATCACGCGTAAAGACCTTTAGGGCACATCCATTATCCTTAATGTCCAGTTTGGTAACGCGCCTCACCAAAAAATTGGCAATTTTAGAAGGTATTTTTTTTACAAGGGAATCCTTCCTTTTTTGCCGTATACCGGTAACCACATCATATTCGCCATTAACCGCATAGGTGAGCATATTTGGAATGTCTGATGGGTCGTTTTGCAAATCCCCGTCCATGGTAATAATAAATTCCCCTTCCGCATAATCCAGACCAGCTGCCAAGGCCAAACTTTGGCCATAATTCTTTTTTAATTCAATTAGATGTACTTTTTCATCCTTAAGGCCTTTGACTATTTTTTTGGTTGCATCGGTAGAGAAATCATCAATGTAAATAATCTGATAGGTATAGCCTTCCAAACTCTCGTGAATCTTTTGTGTTAAAAGTGGCACATTTTCTTCTTCGTTGTATAAAGGCACAACGACAGAAAGTAGGGAAGTGGTCACGGGCTGCATGAAGTTGTTTTTTAAAATAGCGACAAAGTTATGTTTTTTATCCCGAAGAAATGGGAAACCGCAACCGTAATGGCAAAAACCGTCTTAGGCCTTTCTGAATTCTTTTAATAATTTCTCTGCGATAGAAAAGGGAGAGGCATTCCCCTTAATCACTTCCTCCTTTAAGGCCGGAAGCATTTCCTTTGTTTTTGGATTACGATAAAAATCCGATACTATTTCTTGCTCAAGATATTGTAAGAGCCAATGCTCATTTTGCGATTGTCTTTTGCTCGTAAAGTAGCCCGATTTTTTCATGGTTTCGCAATATTCGAAAATTAGTTCCCAAATAGGGTCTAGGTCCTTGTTCTCTAGGGCGGAACAGGTCAATACTTTGGGAATCCATCCATTGTCCTTGGGTGGAAATAAATGTAATGCCTGTTTAAATTCCGTTTGTGCCAGCGTTGCTTTTTCGATATTGGAACCGTCTGCCTTATTGATGACGATTGCATCTGCCATTTCTATGATGCCACGTTTTATTCCTTGTAATTCATCCCCGGCACCTGCGAGTTTTAAGAGCAAAAAGAAATCGACCATATTGTGCACCGCAGTTTCACTTTGGCCAACGCCTATGGTCTCTATGAGGATAAGGTCATACCCCGCGGCTTCAAGAATACTTATAGTTTCGCGTGTTTTACGGGTTACGCCCCCAAGAGAACTGCCAGCGGGGGATGGCCTAATGTAGGCATTGGGGTCTTTTACCAATTCCTGCATACGGGTCTTGTCCCCAAGAATGCTTCCTTTGGTTTTACTGCTAGAGGGATCTATGGTCAACACAGCTACTTTTTTCCCCTGCGCTGTCAAAAGTTTACCAAAATGCTCTATGAACGTGCTTTTCCCTACACCCGGTACACCTGTTATTCCAATTCTTATGGCGTCCGTTTTTCGCTTTACACAATGCTCAATAATCACATTGGCCTTTTCCCGTTCCTCTGGGCGTGTACTTTCAACAAGGGTAATGGCCCTGCTTACAATAGCCATATTGTTTGCATAAATGCCTGCAACAATTTCATCTACGGTAAGCTGGGATAATTGCATTGGACTATTTTTTTTGCTGATCTATTTTACTCTACCGGATAAACGGGATTTACTAAACATAATAAAATCTAATGACGCCCTAATCGCCTATAGGAATCTTGACTTTAGCGGTATCCCACACCAAACTTAAGTATTCTTGGATATACTGTCCTTGGGCCTCCTCCTCAAATTTAATGGAAAAATCTTCAACGGGTTCTTGTAATTTCCGAACCGGAACTTCTACGATCACTACATCATAATCGGCCTCGCGTGTGGTCTGGTTACCGTTGACCCTGGTAACGCCCCAAGTTGGTATTTTGGTATTAAAAATAACCTTCCAACTATCCTTGTTGGGTATTGTCCATAGAGAGTACGTTCCTGCTGGTAACGTTTTATCGATTATTTTTATACGCTTGCTAGTTGAAAAGGTTGTAGGTTCATTGGCACCTGTGCGCCATACCTGCCCGTAAGGCACCAAATCCCCAAAAATGACCCTGCCCTTTTTTGAGGGACTCGAATAATCAACGTCTAATCTACTTTCACCCAACAGTAGTGAAATCGATTTCGAGGGACTAAATTTCTTAGTTTCTTGATGCATATAAGGGATGGCTACAAAATAGATTAGGCCCGAGAGGATTAGAACGGTAACCACGATTCTTTTTAACCATTTCATAGTTGTAAAGGTTATCTTTTAGCGGATGAATTAAGAATGGATATCAAATTTAAAGATAGAAATGTTGTTATAAATTTCCCCAGGCCTTAGAATACTATTCGGAAAATCTGGTTGATTGGGTGCATCTGGGTAATTTTGATTCTCGAAGCAAATACCGGGAAAATCGGTTGGCGTGTAGATGACAACGGCAGGTTGGTTGGAGTAAACTTTCATGGTAATGCCGGAGGTGCCGGAACGAAGTTCGCCAACTTTTTCACTTCCCAAATCCTTTACAAAAACGGTATTTAATCGTTGCACGCCAATTTTACGGGCCAATAGGAAGTCAAATTCCGACTTTCTAACGGGAACGATATCACCGGTGGGTAGTAATTTTTCATCCAACTCAAGCAAATAGGGACAATTAAGCTGCAATTCATAGTTATCGATATAGGGGTCGGTATCCAATTTAAAATAAGCATGATTGGTAAGGTTTACGACCGTGCTGCGATCAGTAACGGCCTCATAGATCACCTGTAAAGCATTGCCCATTAGTTTATAGGTAACATTGACCGTTAAGTTTCCGGGATACCCTTCTTCTAGATGTTTGCTTTTGTAGGATAGCTTTATGTGAGGGTCCTCAGCGGTATTCACCTCTTCTATAGTCCAATGTTTTTGATGAAAACCTTCCTTCCCCCCATGCAGGTGAACCCCATCTTCCTGGTATAAAAAGAATTTTTCGCGATCTAGCTCAAAACCACCCTTTGCAATACGGCCTGCATACCGCCCCACACTGGCACCAAGTACGTTCTCATCTAGTCGATAGCGGCTTGGATGGTTAAAACCTACGGTAACATTGGTAAAGGTTTCATTCTCTCCTTTTACAATCAATTTCTGAATTGTGGCGCCATAATCTAGCACCATGAGTGTCATAAAATCATTGGATAACGTAACTTGTTTCAAATGGATAGCTTAAAAGTAGGTGTAAAAATAAAGATTTTTGCAACATCCTTTTTTTTCTATCGTCCTTTATATAACAAGGACCTAAAACCAATGACATATCACCGATGTTCAAAACCGATGTCGTAGAAAAATGTAAGGCTAATGACCGAGCTGCACAGTTAAAACTGTACAGGAAGTACTGTGATGGTATGTATATCGTAGCCATGCGATTTGTTAAAAAAGCTGATGATGCGGAGGATGTTTTACAGGAGTCCTTTATTAAGGCATTTCAAAAATTGCATCAATTTGAGGGAGAGGTAACTTTTGGGGCTTGGTTAAAGCGTATCGTAATTAATAAGAGCATCGATTTTCTAAAATCCAAAAAGGAAAAACTGGTACCGTTAGACGAGAGCTATATGCACGTTGTAGAAGATGATGATTGGACCGTGCCGTCTACGGTATGTGTAGAGGAAGTGAGGGATGCCATAGATCAATTGAAAGCCAACTATAAATATGTGGTGATGATGTTCCTAATGGAAGGTTTTGATCATCAAGAGATAGCGCAGGTATTGAATATTTCAGAATCTGCATGCAGGACACGCCTTTTACGGGGCAAAGGACAGTTAAAAGAAGTATTAAAGAAAAATAGATATGGAACAGGATCTTAGGGAACTATTCAAGAATCAAAGAAGAAAAGAGCAGTATAGCTTGAAAGACGGCCATGAAAAAAGGTTTTTGAAATCCTTGGAAGCCGCTTTGCCACAGGAAAAGAAGAGGAATAGGAATTGGTTAAAAATAGCCGCTACGGTACTTATTATATTCAGTTTAGGTTTAGGATATGAGTATTTCAAGATAGAAGATGATAGCAACCCAGCTCTAGTTGTTCAAGAAAATTCAGATGTTACCGATACCGAATTTTCCTTTGGCGATTTGTCTCCAGAACTGAAAAATATAGAGGAGTATTACGTCGCCAATATTAATATGGAACTGGCGAAACTGGAAGTAGCTCCAGATACTAAAGATTTAGTGGACAGCTTTATGGAGCAACTTTCGAGTTTAAATGCAGAATATATAGACTTGAATACCGAGTTAAAGGAACTGGGCCCAAATGATCAAACCATAGCGGCATTAATAGAAAATTTACAATTACGATTACAATTATTACAGAAGCTAAAAAAGAAGTTGAACGAATTAAAATTATCAAAAAATGAACAGATCAAGGAGAACAATATCTAAGCAACTCATCATTGCCTTAGGTCTATTTGCTACTGCAGCGGTATATGCCCAAGAAGAAAGCAGGACTTTTGAAGAGCGATTTATTGTCAAGGAAGATGCCGTGTTGGATATCAATACCAGTTACGCGGATATTGAATTTGAAACATGGGAGAAGGATGAGGTTGCAATCTCTGCCACCATAACTTTGGATGGTGCTACTAAGGAGGAGGTGGATGCCTACTTTAAAAACACCCCCATTGAGATTTTGGGTAATAGCACAAAAGTGACCGTTTCCTCCAAGTCACGAAACAACAACTTGTTTGTATACCGTGATTCAGATATGGAATTTGATTTTGACAATTTGCATATCGATATTCCAGAGATAGCCCCTTTCGTGGTAAATGTACCTCAAATAGCACCTTTTCCAGAGATGCCTCCGCTTCCTCCAATGCCGCCTTTGCCCACGACAAAGGCATTTAAATTTGACTACGAGGCCTATAAGAAAGATGGGGAAAAGTATATGAAAAAATGGCAAAAGAATTTTGAAAAAAGTTTTGACAAGGAGCATCAGAAAAAGTTAGAGGAGTGGGGAGAACGCGTGGAGGAACAGCAAGAAAGACGTGCGGAACAATTAGATAAGCGTGCCCTAGAAATGGATCGCCGTATAGAGGTACGGGAAGAAAAACGGGCACAAATACTATCGGAAAGGAAAAAAGAACGTGATTTATATTTTGTTCGTCGTGATTCCTTGCGGGGCAACGATTCAAACATATTTTACTTTAGTAATGATGGCGCCCAACGTAACTATAAAATTAAAAAGACAATAAAAATAAAACTTCCAAAATCTACCCGTATTAAAATGGATGTCCGCCATGGAGAGGTGAAACTGGCAGAGAATACCAAAAACTTGAATGCGAACCTTTCGCATTCAAGTCTTTGGGCAGTAACCATAGAAGGCTTGGAGACCAATGTGTCCGCGGCCTATACACCAGTAAATGTGCGAAAATGGAATTACGGGCAATTGAACACCAAATATTCCGAAGCAGTATCCTTGGCGGAAGTCGTGGAATTGCAACTGCAGGCTACCTCCTCCCATGTAACCATAGACAAGCTTCTAGAACGTGCGTTCATTAAAAACAGTTTTGGCCCCTTGCATATTAATGAAATCGGGGCCAATTTCAAGGAACTTGACCTAAGCCTTAAAAACGGAGAACTAAAGCTGCATTTGCCTCAGGTTGGCAGCAACATCTATATTAAGGAAAATTCCTCTTCTTTGAGCATACCATCAACCATGAAATTGTCAAAAACAACAAACGGCACCACGACCGTTAACAAAGGATTTTATTTAAAGAACGATGCTGCCCGCTCTATCGTTATTACAGCTGATTATAGCGAGGTAGTCATACAATAAAGGGATATTTAAATTAGCATTCTCATCAAGTAGTATCCCGGTTTCAGTAAACTTATAGTCCATGAGACTACCATTCCATTCCTTAAAACACCAGCACCAATAAATTACCAAGGTTGCTTGTTGATTTATCAGTAGGATTGCCTTAACTTTTTTCCTTTCAAACCTATCCTTATCCAACTTTTCAATAATGTATGACTTAGCCGATAGTTATATGGAAGGTTCCCACCCAGCGGCGTAAGTACGTTTCCAAGCATTCATGGCTTTGTCATTATTCAGGACCTTGCCCGTAGTTGTATCTACCTTTAAGGTTTCACCGGCATCTTGTGCCATATTGCCCAAATGGCATAACATGGTTGAGATACTGGCATCCTTGATATCGGAATTCAAACTTTTATCGACCCGTATGCCAGCAAAGAAATTTTGGATGTGGTTTACATCGAGCTGTCCTTCACCACGGGTGTCCGTTGTTTTGCTTGCACCACCTTCAAGTTCCTCCTTGATCAGGTTACCCTGTAAATCAAAAAGGCGGTAGAAATTACGGTCAAGCATAATACTTCCCTTACTGCCGTAGATGGTGCTTCCGCGGCCAGGCCTTTCGGGCTTCATCATTGCTCGGCTATGGCCGTTCCAGGTCAAAAATTTATCATCAGGAAAAGTATAGGTAACCTGTTGGTTGTCTACAAATTCCCAGTCATCGTCATAGGTATATTTACCCCCAAAGGAAGTTACGGTCTCCGGTAAGTCCACCCCTAAGGCCCAACGACAAATATCTATTTCGTGCGTACCGTTATTATGAATTTCCCCCGTTCCCCAATTGCGGAACCAATGCCAATTATACGGATGCACATTGTCTTTATATTCCTCCCGTACCGCAGGGCCTTGCCATAATTCCCAATCCAAAGTGTTCGGAACTTCAATGACCTTGCCGGTACCTATGGAACCCCTATTGTTGGAATAGTAGGCCTCTCCTTTGTATACATCACCTATAATACCTTCACGAATGTCCTTAATGGCCATTATTGAGGTATTCGCAGAGCGCTGCTGGTTGCCCATTTGTACTTTTTTCCCATACTTTTCTTGGGCTGCCACCAATAGCTCATTTTCACGGGGGTTATGACTACAGGGTTTCTCCACATAAACATGTTTCCCGGCCTGGAGGGCTAAAATTGCCATTGGGGCATGCCAGTGCTCTGGTGTGGCAATGAAAACTGCATCAACATCCTTATCCTCCAAAACCTTTCTGAAATCCTTTTCTACTTTGGGTACATAGCCTATGTGCTCTTGACACCATTCATTATGCTCCTTTAGTATAATATCATCTACATCACAGGAATAAATGATTTTGGCATTTTTATCTTGATGGATGGCATTAACGTGGGCTTTGGCCCTACTGCGCACCCCTATGACCGCACAATTGATATGGTCGTTTGCACCCATAAGGGCATAGGAACTGGATGGGAACACCAAACCGCCCACCGTTACCGCAGCTGTTCCTACAGCCGTTTTCTTAATGAAATTTCTTCTGGTGGTCATAGCTTATTCGTTTACGATTGGTTTAATTTTAATGTTTTTGAAAGAAACGCGGTCCCCATGGTCCTGTAGGAGAATATGGCCTTTATCGGACTCCCCAAAATTGGGCCATTTTTCATACTTGCTTTCGGAGACCAGCTTACGAAAATCATCACTCTTGCGTTCATATTCCAGCACCTTCATTCCATTGAGCCAATGTTCTACATGGTTATCTTTTGATACGATATGTGCGGTATTCCATTCCCCAGGCGGATTCATGGGTTTATTGGGGTCTGCCTGTATTAAATCGTATAGCGATGCAACTGTACGACTCCCTTCATGATTTCCCAATTTTGCATCTGGATGTCGTTGATCGTCCAAAATTTGATACTCTAGCCCAATAGATGACCCGGGCCCTTTATTTAAATCTGTGTCTACATAATACTTTATTCCACTGTTGGCTCCTTCTGTAATCATGAAGTCCAACAGGAGTTCAAAATCGCCATAGAGTGCTTTGGTTACGATATCCCCTCCTGCGGCCGATTCTTCACCACCAGACGAAAGCACCGTTAAGATGCCATTCTCAATTTCCCAGCCTTTTTCCGGAAATTCATCCAATCTGGCACCACGCCACCCTTCGGTAGTCTCGCCATCCCATAATAGTTCCCATCCATTCTTTTGTTCGTCCACTGCCAGTGCGTTCTTGGTACTTACAGGTTGTAACGGACTCTTTCTCCTATACTTGGATACACTGTCGGTTATAATTTTAATGTCCTTCCAAATAATCTCGGTGCCCGCCTCTTGCTCGTCAGCAATACTGTGTACCTGTAAGGCAATAAAGCCTTTGTCTGTCTTATCATCGATGAGGTAGGCTGCAGGCACCTCATTGATCCATGTTTTTAAGGTATCTCCAATAGCTTCTACACGGTAATGGTTCCATTCATTCTGCTTAAAGGCTTTTTGTGCCTCGGGATTATTGGTCAAGGGATGTAACCAACCGCGTCTTGCCTCATCATAAATTCCGGCGCTCCAAGCACGGTCAGAGGGATCTATTTCTATTTGATATCCATGTACCCTTCCATCCTTATAATGCGGATGGCTGTTGCTCCGTATCTGAATACCAGAATTCATGCTAGAATCCACTTTATAGTCCAGTTCCAAAATAAAATCACTGTATAGTTTGTCCGTCGTTAAAAACGAGTTGGGCGTATCGTGTACCGTTTTACCCACAATGGCATTGTCCCTTACGCTATAATTGGCAGTGCCCCCTAGTTGGGTCCATCCTTTCAAGGTCTCACCATCAAATAGTGGAATCCACGGGGTGTTGTCTTTGGGTTCGGCCTGGCAACCGGTTAATAAAAATGCGAGGGCAAGGGAAAAAGCAAGAAAATTTAGTTTTTGTTTCATTGATTATCAGAAATTTAGGGTCATAAAAAAAGCGTCCCGTTTGGGACGCTTGAATATAATAAATTTTTGGGAGATCTTTAATGGGCACTTTCCTTCAGATAATCTCCAAAGTTTTCTTTAAATCGATTTAAGCGGGGTATGGACACATTCCGGATATAGGAGTTATTTGGATTTTTACGTTCATAATCCTGGTGGTATTCCTCGGCTTTGTAAAAAGTAGTATACGGTGCCACTTCTGTGGTTATAGGGTCGCCATCATACACATTGTTATCCTGTAAGGCCTGCATATAACCTTCAATAATTTTCTTTTGCTCCCCATTTTTGTAAAAAGCCATGGAGCGGTATTGTGTTCCTCGATCTGGTCCTTGCCTATTTAGTTGCGTAGGATCATGTGAACCAAAGAACACTTGCACCAATTGGGTGAAGGAGATTTCTTTTGGATTGTAATATACCTCTACGGCTTCCGCATGGTCTGTTTTACCATAACTTACCTCTTCATACGTGGGATTCTCTAGTGTTCCCCCTGCGTATCCGGAAACAACTTCCTTTACCCCCTTTACGCTTTCAAAAATGGCTTCAACACACCAGAAACAACCACTCGCAAAATAGGCCGTTTCGTATTTGCTGAGGTCTTGGGCACTTAATTTTTCAATTTCCTGGGGTTTCTCCTGCTCAACAGGAGTATTTTCGGAAATTGTATCTTTTTTGGTTTTTGATTGGCAGCTCGAAGCCAGTAATGTTGCAAACACCAAAAATGTCATTTGAATTATTTTCATGGCAATTTTTTTATCATTAGTAGGTAATTTACGATTACATTACGAGCAAAAGGGTTAAAAAGTGTTAAGAGCTTTTTATGATGTCTTATTTTTGTCCCATGGATGCACTAGAGACCGCAATTTTTAATTTTTCACACGATTCTATAGCCATTTTGGACCGCACTATTCCGCTCAGTGCTTATACGCCTCTTGATTTGTCCAAGCAGAACAACCAGTTAAAGGCCTATGATATTACAGATTATCGAAGCTGCCAATCGTATATAGACCTGTTGTTGGAACGGGAAGGAGCCCAAATAGCATACGGCGGTTATTTGGAATGCCGTAATCTCTACAGCAACCATAAAAACTTTACACATCTGGGCGTCCCCATTCGTGATGTTCATTTGGGAATCGATTACTGGGCTGGTGCCGGCACTGGGGTACATGCCCCACTAAAGGGCTCGGTACATAGTTTTAAGAATAATACTATTTTAGGGGATTATGGTCCCACTATTATTTTAGAGCATGTTTTGGATGGATGTACATTTTATAGTCTCTACGGACATCTATCCTTGCAGAGTTTGAGTGGTCTTTTTGTGGGGAAAGTATTTGAGGAAGGGCAGGTACTCGGGTTTTTAGGTACTCCGGATGTCAATGTAAATTATGCACCATACCTTCATTTTCAACTTATAAGGGATTTAGAGGGCAACTACGGGGACTATCCCGGGGTCTGTGCGCAAGAGCGACTTGCTTTTTATCAGGAAAACTGCCCTGACCCCAATCTTCTATTAAAAATAAGGGAGTACTAAATCGATGAACGACTGCTTTCACCGCTATGCGGAATTTGGGGTGTGTGCGGTTCACCGAGCGAATTTTGCACTTCATCGCACGGTGTGCATCGTAACGAGTAAAAAGTGTTCTTCGGCGAATCATGACCCGTAAAAATAGGGCCTGCGGCGTTCTAATAGTGTAACAAACGCAAGTCATGAAAACAATAGCAACCATCATCTTCATCATCTTCCTAGGATTCACCGCACAGGCTCAGGATACTAATAAGGATAGCAAGGTTGCCACGATCGAGACCAGCATCGTTACCGAGACCGCTTACGAGCTTAGCATTGAAAATACTACGGAGGTTGCACGTCTTTACAAGTTCAAGAATGCCTTGATCAAAAAGGAGTTGAACTTCATCACCAAGGCGAACAGTCCTAAAATGGCGTAACCGGATAAAAAGTACACTTCTAATATCCTACACGTATTAGTTCCTTTCCCAAAACCTACTACAGCGCACTTGATTACCTGCATTATTGGTACCGGCGTCATCGATGAACGACCGCTTTCACCGCTGTGCGGATTTTGGGGTATGTGCGGTTCACCGAGCGAATTTTGCACTTCGTCGCACGGTGTGCATCGTAACGAGTAAAAAGTGTTCTTCGGCGAATCATGACCCGTAAAAACAAGGCCTGCGGCGTTCTAATAGTGTAACAAACGCAAGTCATGAAAACAATAGCAACCATCATCTTCATCATCTTCTTAGGATTCACCGCACAGGCACAGGATACCGTTAAGGATAGCAAGGTTGCCACGATCCAGACCAGCATCGTTACCGAGACCGCTTACGAGCTTAGTATCGAAAATACTGCGGAGCTTGCACGTCTTTACAAGTTCAAGAACGCCTTGATCAAAAAGGAGTTGAACTTCATCACCAAGGCGAACAGTCCTAAAATGGCTTAATTTAACTGAGGTGTTACTGTAAATAGGAACCTTCAGAAATGGATTAGGGTAAGTTAGCTTCATCCCAAGATTTAAAAAATCAACTTATCGAAAAACAATTGTAGGAAAAAAGCTATAAAATCGATGAAAAGTAAGTTTATATCGATAATCGGTTTAAAATTTTGTAGGAATTCGGACTACAAAAAACCGTAATACATCGAAAATTATTCGGTTCATCGTAAAAATCAAGCATTTTGTCGAATCGGAAATACGGAGACACCTACAATAGGGGTTATCTACAAACCAAATTACCTACACCTATGCGTACCCTTATTCTTTTCGTTTTTATTGCTTTTTTAGGTAGTACATCCCAAGCCCAGGAACGGGCGACCGAATCCAAAATAAATACGATTACCTTACCTGTTGCCAAAACTGTACATCAACCTGCTAGAAGTCTACAAGAATCAGCTACAGCTGCACTTTTTTTCAAGGTTAAATACGGTAGGGTAAAAAGGGCATTGCTGTTCAAGTCAAAATCAAAAAAAACGGTAATGGTTTAATTTGCTTCCAATTGCACTGCTTCGTTGGTATCTCCCGATTCCGAAGCCGGTAAAACAAGAGGCTTTAAAATTTCCCAAACATTTTCGGTTACTATCTTTTGGCCCTCGGCAGTTGGGTGAATACCATCCTCTAAGTTCAATTCCGGATTGCCGGCAACACCTTCCAGCAGAAATGGAATCAATCGAATATCATTGCGTTTTGCCAATGCCGGATACATTTGCTTGAACTCGTTCGTATAATCGGCACCCATGTTTGGCGGTATTTGCATTCCAGCGAGGATTATAGCGGTATCCGGGTTCTTTTCCTTGACCATCGCTATCATTTTCTGTAGGTTCTTTTTGCTTTCTGATAACGGTATGCCCCTTAGACCATCGTTAGCACCCAATTCCAACACAAAAATATCCACAGGTTGGTTCAATACCCAATCCAGCCGGTTTAATCCTCCAGATGTCGTCTCACCACTAAGTCCGGAATTAATGACTTTATAGTCCAGCCCAAGGGAGTCTAACCGTTGCTGTATTCTATTGGGAAACCCTTCTTTAGGATCTAGTCCATAGGCCGCTGTAAGGCTATTGCCATAAAAAAGGATTATTTTTTCCTCTGTGGTAGCAACCTCATTTGCAATTTTGGTAGTATCATCCTTAGTGGTTTCCACTTGCTTTTTATCCGTGCTTTCTCCGCAGCCGACCACCAGCAAAACCAACAAAAAATAACGAAACTTTAATACTTTCAACATAGCCTTATCTTATTAGAATCCAAATCATTTCCTTATTTTGCCAGCTTTGAGAAAAATGATTTATGGCAAAGATATTAAACGTACGCAACCTAAGGAAGACGTACACGAGCGGATCAAAAAATTTGACGGTGTTAGATGAGATTTCTTTCGATATTGAGGAGGGCGCCACTTTTGCAATTGTTGGTCCTTCGGGTAGTGGTAAAACAACATTGCTAGGCTTGTGTGCAGGGCTGGACCAAATCGATGAAGGTACTATTGTGCTATGTGGGGAGGATTTGAGCGATTTGAACGAAGATCAACGGGCCCTCTTACGAAATGAAAAAGTAGGTTTTATTTTTCAGGATTTCCAGTTGTTGCCAACGCTAACGGCCTTGGAGAATGTGAGTGTCCCCTTAGAGTTGCAGGGAGCACCGGATGCTACTGCAACTGCGATGGAACTTTTAGAAAAAGTGGGGCTTGGCGACCGTTATGACCATTATCCATCCCAACTCTCTGGAGGGGAACAACAACGCGTTGCCTTGGCACGGGCTTTTTCAAATAAGCCGACGATTTTATTTGCGGATGAACCAACCGGAAATTTGGATGAGGAAACCGGGGAAAAAGTAATCAAATTATTGTTCGATCTAAATACCGAGATGGGTACCACCTTGGTCATCGTTACCCATGACCTTGAATTGGCCAACCTGAACCAACATGTATTGCGACTAAAAGGCGGTAAAATAGTAATCAACGAAACCGCCGTACTATCTTGAAGCCTACAAACAGAGTATCTAAAGCTGGGGTCAAGTGGTTGTTAAAAATGGCATGGCGAGATGGTAAGGCTAGTGGAAAACGCCTGCTTTTGTTCATGGCCTCCATTATTTTGGGTATTGCGGCCGTGGTCTCCATTCAATCATTCAGTCAAAACTTAAAGGAAAATATAGGTTTACAATCCAAGGCCCTAATGGGTGCGGATTTCCTCATAGACAGTAACCAACCTGCCAATGAGCGGGTGCTGCAATTAATCGATTCATTAGGTGGTGCCGATGCACGTGAAGTTAATTTCGCCTCTATGGCCGCCTTTACCAAGAATGGGGCAACAAAGCTGGTACAAGTACGTGGTATAGCGGGCAACTTTCCGTTTTATGGAGCGCTGGAAACGGAACCTGCCAACGCCGGCTCAATTTATCAAGAAAAAGGAGGGGCCTTGGTAGATGCTACCGCCATGCTGCAGTATAACCTAAAACCCGGTGATAGTGTAAAATTGGGTACGACGACTTTTGAAATTGTTGGGTCCTTGATTACCGCCCCGGGAAGTACGGGTATTGGGGCAACCGCCGCACCGCCGATCATTGTACCCTTTCGGTATATGGAAGAAAGTGGCCTGTTGCAAAAGGGGAGCCGGTTGGAGTATAATTATTATTTCAAAAATACGGATGCAGACTTAAAGGAGCTAAATAAGCAAGTAGATCCCCTATTGGATGCCGAAAATGCGGATATGGATACCCATATCGATACCAGCCAGCGTTTGGGAAGACGCTACGAAAATGTAGGTCGGTTTTTAAATCTGGTCGCTTTTATTGCGCTACTTTTGGGCTGCGTGGGTATTGCCAGTTCGGTACATATTTACATCAAGGAAAAGCTTAAGGCCGTTGCCGTGCTCAAATGCTTGGGGGCCACGCGCAAGCAGACCTTTTTGATTTACCTCTTGCAGATTGCCGGTATGGGCTTGTTGGGCGGGTTGATCGGAACGATTATCGGTTTGGTGCTACAACAATCCTTTCCGCTCATCCTACAGGAATTCTTACCTTTTCAGGTTGAGATTTCAACCTCCTATCAAGCCATTCTGGTAGGTTTATTACTGGGGCTTTGTATGTCCGTGCTGTTCGCATTATCACCATTGATCAATACCTGGTTTGTATCGCCCTTACAGGTGCTGCGTGTACAAGAGGATACCGGGAAGAAATCAAGACCCTATCAATTGTGGGTGGTTTTGGGTATTGTAGTATTCGTATTTCTTTTCGCCTATTGGCTTTTGGGCAGGTGGGGATATGCCGCCAGTTTCGTTGCGGGGATATTGGTCACCTTTTCCATCTTGGCCGGGATTTCCATTGGCTTTATGCGACTGATCAAACGGCATTTCCCGGCATCCTGGAGCTTTGCCGCCAGGCAGAGTTTATTGAATTTGTACCGCCCAAATAACCAGACGGTAGTGCTTATTTTGGCTATTGGTATTGGATCTTTCCTCATCAGTACCTTATATTTTACAAAAGACTTTCTACTGGCCAAAGCCTCCTTTGAATCCAGTGCGGAAAGTCCCAATTTAATCTTGTTCGATGTACAGTCTGAACAGCGCCAGGAAGTGGCCGAAACGATAACCCCAAAAGGACTGCCCGTAATCGATAATATCCCTATCGTTACCATGCGTTTGGAGCGCATTAAAAATAGATCGGTCAACGATATTCGTTTAGATACTACCACGCGAATCAACAAATGGATTTTGAGCCATGAGTTTCGAACCACCTATAGGGATTCGATGATCGCTTCTGAAAAATTGATTGAAGGCACCTGGGATGGAAAAGTAAACCCGAACAACGGACCCATTCCTATTTCCTTGTCCGATAATGTGGCCAACGATGCCTTGGTAACGATAGGGGATACCTTGTTGTTCAATGTGCAGGGAAAACTCATGGAAACGGTAGTAGGGAATATCCGCCAGGTAGATTGGGCCCGTATGCAGCTCAATTTCTCCATTGTTTTCCCTACCGGAGTTTTGGAAAATGCACCGCAGTTTCATGTGTTGACGACCAATGCCCCCAACAAAAAAGCGTCTGCGAACTTGCAGCGGGAACTGGTTAAAAAATTTCCCAATGTTTCCATTATCGATTTGCGCCAAGTGGTAACGTTGATTGAAGGTATTTTGGACAAAATATCTTGGGTCATCACCTTTATGGCTTTTTTCAGTATCCTTACCGGGATTATTGTCCTGATCGGCTCGGTCCGGAACAGTAAATACCAGCGTATTCGCGAAAGTGTGCTATTGCGCACCTTAGGGGCGCAAAGCAACCAAATCTTAAAGATCAATGCCTTGGAGTACCTCTTTTTAGGCGTGCTGGGCAGCGGGGTAGGGGTTGTGCTCTCCTTGGTCAGTAGTTTTATGCTGGCCTACTTTATTTTTGATACGCCGTTTATACCCTCCTGGGTGCCCTTTATCATCGTTCTTCCCGGTATTGCTTTGTTGGTTCTTGGTATAGGCTTGTTTAATAGCAAGGGCGTATTGAATAGCCCGCCTTTGCAGGTGTTGCGTAAGGAAGGGAGTTAGAGTAGCTGTAATTTTTTGATTTGCAATAGATCGACGATTACTTTAGTATCTTAGTTCCAAATATTTAGGATATATAGATCATATAATCTATATATCCTTAAGTTGTGCTTCATTATCAGAAACCGCTAACCAATGATAAAATTCTTCAGAAAAATTAGAAAAAACTTAGTGATGGAAAACAAAACTGGAAAGTATTTCAAATATGCAATTGGAGAAATTGTACTTGTAGTCATTGGAATTTTAATTGCCCTACAGATTAATAATTGGAATGAAAACCAAAAGTTAGAAAAAACGACGGAAGATTATTATGCACAATTATTAGACGACCTGAACAATGATATAATCTCTACTCAAAGTATTATTAAGGAATTCAGTAATCAACAAAAAGAATATAACAATTACATAAGCTCTTATGACAAAAAAGGGTTGACACCTATTAAAACTTATGAAAAGGTTTCTAAACTTGCTCTAATATATTCACCTATAACGTTCAATACAAATACTATAGAATCACTTCAGAACAGTGGTGATATTGGCTTAATTCCTTCACATATAAGAAATAAACTAACGAACCTAAAACGTCTACAAAACATTACTATAAAACGTTTTGAAGACACAAGTAAAGGATCACAGGATATAACTCAAAAATTAAGTGCTTTGTTAGGGTCAACAACGCTGCCTAAACGGCTGGTAAATCAACCTAAAATGAAAGAATTTTTAAATATTGATGAAAATTTAAAGGAGCTGATTTTAGTTTATGAAGGTATACACCGTTGGAAAAGTGTATCTCAACTCGAAAGTATTGGCAGATTAGAAGATATGCAAAAGGAAATATATACTATTATAGAACTAATTAATAAGGAATTAAAGAAATAACGAAAGCAAAACAAAACCTATAAACAATAAGGGCTTCGAGCTTAATCGAAAGCCTTGTCTATTTTTAGGTGATTGCAAAATCTTTGGGATTTTGCTTTGAAACAAAAAAATAAAACTAAACAATAAGCTTTAGCTTTATGCGCAGACGCAAACAAAAAGTTTCCTTACTTAGATTGGGCCTGCTTCAGAGCGTGGGCTTTTGAACAACCCGCCATTTAAGGTATTAGGTAAGCGAGGGAGCTAGACAGGCTGCTATTTATTTAATTTCTTATTTTGATCGTCAATTATGTTGTTATCTTAGTTTATATAAGATGGCTATGCACCATGGTACTATCCTGTGTAGGCAAGTACTTTAGTTCTGTATAAGCTTTATGGGCTAAATTGAATTTCAAATCCTAAAAAATCGGAATATGAAATGAACGTATTTAAAACTATAATCGCCCTAGCCGTTATGGTATTTCTATTTCCACTAGTAAATTTTTGCGGTATATCAAACAACAAAACGCTACACGTTCTGCTTATAGGTAACAGCAGTATCTATTTCAATAATATGCCTAAAATGATTGAGCATATCGCCCATGAAAACGGACAGGATATAAATACGGAATTGATTGCCTTTGGGGGTTATACCTTACAAGACCACTTGATAGATGGCACTGTTGCAAAAGTGCTTAATTCAGCGCATTGGGACTATGTAATTCTCAACGAGCAAAGTACCTTGGGTGAAAATTACGTGGTAGAAGGCGTCCAAAGAGTGAGGGAGAGCGAATTATTTTATAACTCCGTTCGAAAATTTGATTCAATTATAAGTGAACGTGGCGCCAAGACCATACTAATTTCATTGTATGCACGAAAAAACGCACCAAAAGTAGATGGAGAATTATTGGACTATTCCTACATGAAAATTGCGAAAGAATTGGGAATCAAAATTTCACCTGTAAGCCAAACTTGGCGCGATATATCAAAATTAAGGAGTAGTTGGCAACTTTATCGGCAAGACAATCTACATCCCACACCACTGGGATCCTTTATTACCGCAAACGTCCTTTATTCGACATTAACTAATGATAAAAGCAATTCTTTTAGTGGGGAAATTACAGCGCCGTACACAGAGGAATTTGACGGAACTGTACATAAGGATTCTATTGTTAGCTTACTAAAAATAGACAGGTCAACATCAGAACTGATTAGTGAATCGGCTTACAAAAATGTGAAACGACTCAAAGAATCTGGAGGCTATTTTACGTTGGTCAAACCTAATTGACAGAATAACAACGATTCAATCCTATTGATTCTGAAATTATCAAATGGAGAAAACAAAGTTGCCAATAGTTACAATAGCAACTAGGGCAGAAAGTACCTTATTTATTAGGACTTGAAGTTTTTGGTAAGACAACCACATCGTTTGGATTTTTAATTAAAAAAATAATTATCAGACAAAAAGCGGTAGCCAAGAGTGCAGACAAAACGAAGGGTCTTCTTTTATCGCATATGCATACCTCATCGCACGCGTTTTTAAACAACCAGCCCTTACAGGTGTTGCGTAAGGAAGGGAGTTAGGTTAGCTGTTGTTTTTTTGATGCCTTATTTGTTCGTCGATTACTTTAGTATCTTAGTTCCGCATATAATAGATCTATAGATCATATGATCTATATCCTTACGTTGCCCACAATATGAAAAAACTACATACATTAATAATTTTGCTTCTGACTTTAAGCAGTTGTGCTCAAGAAAAAAACTGTTCGGAATTTAAAATCGGAAAGTTCAAATATACAGACGAAAAAATGCCATTCGAGATTATTAGAAATGACACATTACAAATTGAGCGAAATTTAAAAACTGGAGTTGAAATACATACTTCTGTAGATTGGAAATCGGAATGCGAATATATTTTGACTTATAAAAAAATACTGAATATCAATCGAGATGTAAGCGATGTTATCGGAAAGCAAATATTTGTGAATATTTTGGAAACTGATGGGAATAAAATTAAGGTTCAGGCGAAAAGTGATGCTATTGATGACGAACTTGAATTTATTAAAACTGAATAAAGAAAACGTGAAAAAGATTTTTTATCTGATATTATGTTTGACTTTAAGTTCGTGCTTTATGTTTAAAGAAAACGGAATTGAAGTCAAAATTAAAAACAACTCAAGCGAACCGATTACAAATGTTGAATTCACAACGACCGAAAAAATTGAAATAATAAAAATTGACCGAATAGAGCCGAATAAAAGCGTGACCGATTTTTTATCAATGAAGAGAAATAAAACTGATGGAGGATATTCGCTGACTTTTACTCGTGCGAATGGAAAAAAAGAAAATAGTGGTGACGGATATTATACAAATGGAGGTTCACTTGACCATTGGGTAGATTTTGAGGTTGAGAATGATACTGTAATTGTTAAATTCGACGCACCAATCTACTGAAAAATACTGTGGGCAACAACGTATATAGCTCATAGCTAATTGGTTGCTTAATCGAAGTTAAGGCTTATTTGGAAAGTCGCCAAATTTTTTAATTTGACGATTTCCAATAAAAAAGATAAATAGTAAAATTTAAAAATCTGGCTTGTGCATAATCCGAAAATAATTTTCTAATTTACACGCTACGAGCCATATACAAAACCGTTGTGTGTAATTTGAGAAATGAAAGAAATTGAACCTAAATACAAGTATAAAGAAATAAAAAATGTGTTTGAGAAACTGATTTCGAACCATACGGAATTGACTGAACATTTTTCTAAAGAAGTTAATCTTACCGATTATAATCTTGACGACGACATACCTTATGTTGATATAGGTTCTATTTCGAGATATATCGTTGAAAATAAAATAAAAGGTAGAACATCTGACTTTGAACTTTTCTTTGCGAATGTTGAAGAAATTTATGTAAATGCAGACAGCGATGTTCAGAATTTTATCGTCGTTGGATTATTCGAAGGAATTCAAAATATTGGTGGAGAAAAAATTGACTACTATCGCTCATTTAACAAATGGCTAAAAAAAGAAAGCCAAATTGGGTGGAATGAACTGATTGATTTTTGGGAAGGAAAAGAATGGCGAATTCCAAAAGCAGAGCGAGAAAAACGAACTAAAGAAATAAACAAAATATTGAATAAGAAACGTGGATAAAACTACACACAACACCGTATAAAAATAATTGCGGCTTAGTGCTTAATCAAAGGTCGTTGTGTGTTTGTAACGTCTGATTTTCCTTCGGAAAATCCTCGCATACAAACCCGCAACTATTCTTATACATAAACGTTGTTTTAATAAACAAATTTTAAAAGTATTCTAATGACAAAAAAAATTCTTTCATTACTAATAGCATTATTAGTGCTAAATGGATGTAACAATAGTAGCGATAATACAATTGAAGAAGAAGATATTCTTGATAATGTACAAATTGAAATATTATTTTTTGAATTCATCCCTGACACAGGGAATAATTCTCAAAGATTGCATTATGAGATTAATTTCATCAACCCAAACGATAAATTAATTAAAGGATACCATACTATTACCACAGATAGTGATGGACTTGTAACCTCCCAGATTTCCTCCAACCTTTCGCCTTGTCACGAAATTGGTCCAAATTCAGCATGTACTCTAAGTTTTGATCAAGAAGAATCATTTGATACAGGTCTTGCTACTATCAATTCAATTGAATTAATTTCAGTAGAATACGATATTGAAAAATAGTACAACAAGAAAAAAACCTACACCAATATCTATAATTAATGGCTTCGGATTTCACACCGCAACTAATCATGGATTGAACGTAGCCAATTTGACCAAACAGAATAAATAGTGGAATTCATTACGCAGATAAAACTCTCAGAAACTGATAAAAAAGAAATTCTAAATCTTTGGAATGCTGAATATCCAGAAAAACTGAATTATCAAACGCTTTCAGAATTTGAAAATTATCTTGGAAATTTAACTGAGCAATCGCACATTTTAATGAAAAATGAAAATCAAAGGATCAAAGGTTGGTACTTTGACTTTGTTCGTGAAAATGAAAAGTGGTTTGCAGTAATTTTAGATTCAAAGTTCCAAGGAAAAGGATTTGGAACAAAACTTCTCAATCTCGGTATGGAAAAAGAATCGGAGTTAAATGGATGGGTAATTGACAAACAAGATGACAAAAAGAAAAATGGCGAATTATACAAATCACCTTTGAATTTCTACCTTAAAAATGGATTTGAGAAATTAGACAACGAAAGATTAGAACTTGAAAAAATATCTGCTGTAAAAATCAGATGGAAAAAATTAAAATAGGATACAACAATATAAGCTTCCCTTCCAATTTCAGCTCTTTTTTGGCCTTTCCTATTTAGATGGTTTTAGTGCCTATTTTGCCACAATAAAATTTTGTTCACTTTTCTAGTATCTTCAAACTTAAATATGGTATGTTGGTTCTGGTATTGAGCGCCTATAAAACGACTATTGCATGTGTTACGATATAAAAGCTAGTTTAGAAGCCCAATTGAACAGGGCACGAAGAAGCAATGATGAGCAAGCCATTGAAGAAATAATGGAACGATTGGCACCATTGACCGATTTGCCCCTTCATCATGCTTCCGGATTTAGTCACCCCGAGCTTCTGATCTACACCGATCGGTCCCCTTATTTTCCGGAAGTAGCCACCTGGGGGCTGGTTCCGCATTGGGTACGGGATAATGAACAGCGTTTAAAACAGTGGAACAATACCCTTAATGCACGAGGGGAAACGATTTTCGAAAAACCATCGTTCCGTACCGCATCTAAAAATAGCCGATGTATAATCTATGTAGATGGCTTTTATGAACACCATCATTTCGACGGCAATACCTATCCGTATTATATCTATGCAAAAAATAAGGAGCCTTTAGCCTTGGCAGGACTTTGGAGCACTTGGAAGGATGAAGAAACGGGTGGGGGTATGAACACCTTTTCCATCGTTACCACAGAAGCCAATGTATTAATGGAACATATTCATAACAATCCAAAAATGAAACAGCCGCGAATGCCTGTAATCCTTCCGCGGAAATTGGAAGACCAATGGCTTGATCCGATTACGGATGAATTGGATGTCCAATCCATCCAAGAACTCATTAAAAAGTATCCTGATGGGGAATTAAAGGCCCATACGGTTGCGCGCTTAAGAGGTAAGGAGTATGAGGGCAATGTTGAGGGGATTTCGAATAAATTCGTGTACAAAGCACTCGTTGAGTAAAACTTGTACTTTTAAGTCGGACATCAGTTGGTTTAGCTAAAACCGTTTTAACATTGTTGTATTGAGGTCACTTTCCGCTGTAGGTAATACCAACAAGCATTAAACGGAGCTTATATACACCTAATTTATACCTAAATTTGGTGTACAACTAAAGATTAATTTTCCTAGCTGCGATGTATGAACGAAGAAACTTCAAATTTTTCATTGAGCATTTGGACTTGGCAAACTATTCTTTTGTTAAGTATTGGACTCTGGATTTATTGCCTTGTTGATATTGTGCGGAATAAATTTAAAAGCGATTCAAAGGTAGTTTGGTTGTTGATCGTACTTTTTGTGCCAACCTTAGGATCTATGCTGTATTTGATTATTGGCCGAACACGAAAATTATAGGTAGTGTTATTTTAGGCGCCTGAAGGTTTTCGAAAACGAGGGAAGCGACCTATCAATTTTAGGCGAAAATTTTTAAAGGAATAAATCAAAATAAGGAACTAAGAACATGGCCTATACGCTTGCATTTGATGTCTACGGTACCTTGATAAATACTTCTGGTGTCTATAATTCTTTGGAAAAAATGTTAGGGAAAAAGGCTACCGTTATCATGGATACCTGGAGGGCGAAACAGCTAGAATACTCTTTTAGGCGCGGACTCATGAAAGTCTATGTCGATTTTTCCATCGTTACAAAAGAGGCGTTGGAATATGCGTGCCTAGCACATAAGGTTCAGTTGACCGAAACACAAAGGGATGCCTTGTTAAACGAGTATACCACTTTACCTATTTTCCCTGATGTTCTTTCCGGCTTGGAAGCACTAAAACGTGCCGGTCATCAGCTGTATGCCTTTTCTAACGGAAGTGAAAAAGCTATTTTACAACTCCTCGGTACTGCCAACATTCTTCAACTTTTCCAGGGTGTGGTAAGCGTTGAGGAACTAAAAACTTTTAAACCCAATCCTGAGGTATATGCCTACTTTAACGAACGCGCCCATACAAATAAGTGTGATTCTTGGTTGATTTCCAGTAATCCGTTTGATGTTCTTGGCGCTTTGAATTACGGTATGCGCGCTGCTTGGGTACAACGTTCGCCAGAGCTTGTTTTTGATCCGTGGGGCATGCAACCAACGACCCTTATTTCAAAACTAACGGAACTGCCGCAAAAGCTTAGGGATGCTTGATTTAAATTCGAATAAGTACGCAATGCTGCATGGGATTAAAAAAGTTTTGTTGTGCGGTTGGGTCCTTCTTTTTATTCTGGAAGGCACTGCTAGCTGTGAGCCTACCCTTTTTAAGATAAAAAAGTAGTGAAAAGGGATAATCGCCTCACTTTTCGTGAATTGTCAACTAATCAACATAGCTTTGCACCTTGCAATCCAAAAGCGATTCCTATGCCTTTATTTACCGATTTAAAGATTTCCAGAAATTTAGAGAAAGCCTTGGCCGATCTTGGTTTTGAAAATACGACCCTTATACAGGAAGAAGCTTTTTCTGTGGTAATGAGTGGTAGTGATGTGGTGGGCATTGCACAGACCGGTACAGGAAAAACCTTCGCTTATTTGCTACCCATTCTCAATGCCCTGCCGTTTTCTAAAGAGGTTCACCCCAGAGTAGTCATTTTAGTGCCGACCCGTGAGCTGGTCGTACAGGTTGTTGAAGAAGTTGAAAAACTCGCGAAATACGCTGCCCTAAAGGTATTAGGGGTATATGGGGGCACCAGTATGAACCGGCAAAAGGAGGCTTTGGCACTGGGTACCGATATTCTGGTAGCTACGCCAGCCCGATTATATGACTTACTATTGACCAAAGCGGTACAGCTAAAATTGGTCAAAAAATTGGTGATCGATGAGGTCGATGTCATGTTAGACCTTGGATTTCGGTTTCAATTGGTCAATATTTTTGAGCTTTTGCCCCAAAAACGGCAGAATATTATGTTCTCTGCCACCATGACGGACGATATAGAAGCCTTTATTACTGATTTCTTTGTGGGCGTGCAGAAAATTTCCATCGCAGTTAGCGGTACGCCTCTGGAGAATATTGAACAAGTGGCCTATGCCACACCCAATTTTTATACGAAAGTGAACCTATTGGTCCATTTATTACAGGACGAAGCAGATTTCCATAAGGTCCTCATCTTTGTTTCCAGCAAACGAAGCGCGGATTTATTGTTTAAGGAGCTAAGCGAGTTTTTCAGTGAAGAAATCTGTATCATCCATTCCAATAAGACACAGAATTATAGATTAAGATCCATTAGGCAATTTGATGAAGGTAAGAACAGAATATTGGTTACTACGGATGTTATGGCAAGAGGCCTGGATTTAAATGAAATTTCACACGTTATCAATTTTGATACCCCGGCATACCCTGAAAATTACATGCACCGTATCGGTAGAACGGGCAGGGCGGAAAAAGAAGGTACTTCAATTTTGCTATTTACCCCTACGGAGGAAAACTATAAACAGGCCATAGAAGCCTTGATGTCCAAAACCATCGTTCTGCGGGAATTACCAACTGCTGTAGAAATAGCTACGCAACTAACTTTTGACGAACAACCGAAACATAAGGAACGTGAGAATCCCTTACATATTAACGAGGAAGAGCGGGGTGCCAGTTTTCATGAGAAAGCCGATAAAAATAAAAAACAAAACCAAGGGGGGTCCTACAAACGTACCATTCAAAAAAAATATTCCAAGCCTAAAACCCGTGGCGATAAAAACTTCGGTAAACGAAAGAAGAAATAACCCGTTAAGTGATAACGTTACGTAATACCGTTTAATTGGGTATGGTCAGTTTTCAATTCCGTCAAAATTTTTAGGAATAGGTAATTCGTATACCGTAAATACCTAATCATTTCCACCAAGCCAGCCCAATTCAATTTTTTAAAACATCGATAAACGACCCGAAGCGTCGGTGTGTTGTTTTTGCCCTTAAAACAGGTTATCGATACTTCCGTACGCTTTATCAATAATTCCTACACTAGCCGAAAATTCTTACGCTTAAGCGAGGGTTTTCGGGAGTAGGTAAGCCTCCAAGGTATCTTTATAGTGTTCAACAACAAGTTATGAAAGCACTAGTTACCTTCTTATTAATCCTTTTCACCGGCGCAACTGCACTGGCTCAAAATCCAAAACAAAATGATAAAGTGGACAGTATTGAAATGGGTATTGTTATGGTTGATAGCATTGCTGATGCTTTCGATTCAAAAATGGTTTCAATCAATTCGGAAACAACGATAGCCCGTTTATATCGAAATAAAAACGCCAGGGTGAAAAAAGAATTGGCTTTCATAACCAAAACCAACTACGGTAAGTTGGCATAATCTTTGCCCTATTAAAAAGGTGCAACGAAGCACCTTTAAAATTGTGAACTATGATGTTACTTGCCTTTTTAATTCCAGCGCTTCTAGTTTTAATTATAATCCCATTTACTTCAAAAAAGAAGGATAGGGTACAAGCCATAAAAGTACCCGTAGACAGAAGGAAATTTTAATTCTTGAACCCCGGCTGTTTGATCGTATAGTTATTTTTGGCCTTGGCCTCATCTACTTGGCGTATAACATCTGCCAATAGGGCTTTCGCATTGTACACAATACCATCCTTGATGGTATATTTTACGCCACCAACGCGAACCACCTCATTATCCTCGGTGAGTTTAATAGCTCCCGTGCCGTACAAGACTTTAAAGTTTTGAAGCGGATTTTCTTCGACCACTACAAAATCGGCTAATTTACCGATGGTTACAGAACCTAGTTTGTTATCCATTCCTAAGGCTTCGGCACCATTCAAGGTGGCAGCTTGGATAATTTCCAGCGGATGAAATCCCGCCTCGCGTAATAATTCCATTTCCCTTATATAGGCAAAACCGTACAATTGGAATATAAATCCAGAATCGGAACCGGTCGTAACCCGCCCACCTCTATTCTTATATTCATTGATAAAGGTCATCCAAAGTTTGTAATTTTTTTTCCATTCTACCTCTTGTTCCGTACCCCAATCATGCCAATATGAGCCGTGCGATATTTTACTGGGTTGATAAAACTCCCATAAAGAGGGCAAGGTATAGTCTTCATGCCATTCTGCCCGTCTTGCTCGTTGTAGGTCCCTACTTGCCTCATAAATATTAAAGGTGGGGTCTATCGTAAAATCGAGTTCCAACAATTCGTTCATCACATTGTTCCAATGGTCAGAGTAGGGCTCCGCGGCCTGCGCCCACAATTTACCGGCATTTTCAAACCGATCTTGCTCGTTCTGGTAATTATAGTCCAGCGGATAATCTTGTACTGTTCGTTCCGTAAATAAAGCTTCGGGCAGTCCGTACCAATGCTCCATGGAAGTTAGTCCGGCTCGTGCGGAATGCAGAACATTCCAGCGGGCAACGCTCATTTGGGCATGATGGCAGGCAGAACCGAGTCCTAATTTTTTATTTTCATCTAAGGCGGCTTTCATAATTTCTGGCTCGGCACCAAAAAATTTAATGCCATCCGCTCCCTTTTTTGCATTGGCCCGCACCCATTCCCTAGCTTGCTCTGGAGTTGAAATTGGAATATCGTTCAAAGGATTAAAAGATTCACTGGTTTGGCCAAAGGCGGTGTAGGCCATAATGCGCGGGGCTATAATTTCATTGGCGGCACTTTTCCGTTTTAGGTCCATGGTAAAGTCTACGCCACGGCCACTTGGTTCCCTAACCGTAGTTACACCATGTGCCATCCATAGCTTGAACACATAATCTGGTTCCGCACCTTGTGCCTGTCCGCCAATATGGCCGTGCATATCTATGAAACCGGGCATAAGATACATGCCTGTGCAATCCAATTCCTTTCCACCGGCCTTCAATTGAGGGCGTTTGCTGTCGTCGATGGCAACACCCGGGTACCCTACTACTTGAATGTCCTTGATAATATTGTTTTCAACAACGATATCTATGGGCCCTTGGGGTGGCGCCCCTGTACCATTGATCAGCATTACGCCACGAATAATTAATTGGGAGTGTGGGCCGTCTCCCTCCAAAGATTGGGCGTTGGCAATACATAAACCCGTAAAGGCCAGCGTACAGGCAAAAAGTAATTTTTTGAACATGAATCGGTTTTTTTAATTGGTTTTCTAAATATAGCCAATCAGAAATAATTGTAATACCAAAGCTGCTATTTTGTTAGTGAAAAATGATTTGCTGAAAGGAATGCATCCACTTAGGAAATAGGGGATAATTGTTGCCGTATCTCGTAGAACTTTATAATGTAGTTTGTGCCTTTTTTTGAGGTGTCACGTTCAATCGTACCTCGCAATTGCCGGGTAAGATTATGGATCAGCTTTAATCCCAATGATTTTGTATTCTTATAGTTGATGGTTTCCGGAAAGCCAACACCATTATCTCCAATTTCGAGGATATACTCGTCCGTTTTTTGCCCTTCCTTTCTAAGCGCAATAAAGATTTCTCCATGTTCATCTCCCGTTATACCGTATTTAAGGGCATTGGTCAATGCTTCATTGATAAGCAGGCCCAAGGGTATTGCGGTGTCGATACCCAACTTAATGTCTGGAATGTCAATTTTTAAGTCCACTTTATTGTCGATACCCTTGATAGAGCGTATAAGGTATTCGCTCAATTCCTGCACATAGGATTTGTACTCGATATGGCTGATATCATTACGCATGTAGAGCATTTCATGTACCATGGCCATGGCGATGACCCTATTCTGGGTTCCCTTCAATAAACCTTTTAGAGGAGTGTTATCTATATTGCGTGACTGTAAGCTTAAAAGGCTGGAAACGGTTTGTAGGTTGTTTTTTACCCTGTGATGGACTTCTTTCAGCAGGTTTTCTTTTTCCTGTACCTGGATAGCCATAGTCTTTTTGGAACGGTATAAAGCATTGTAAGTCTTAAGTAGGCTTTTGCCGAAAGTGTTTCCCAATAAAAATACAGCGAACAGAATAGAGATCAAACTGAACATGGGTTTAGAGGCTTCCGGGACTACATTTTCTACAAATTTAAGTTCGGGTATGGATTGCGAAAAAATTAGGAAGATTAGAATAACGATGATATACAGATAAACTCTGCCGTAGGCACGGCTATTGATATAGCCACCAAAGGCAATCAATGAAATCATAAAAATGAACGGACTCTGTATAGCTCCGCTATATAGTGTTATGGCCAGGGAGGTAACCAATCCTAATATTGAGGCAAAATTGAACGTGGGAACGATACGTTTATGCACCTTAAAATAAAGGATATTAAGTAACCCGATTAGTCCAAATCCAACCAAGAAATGCGGAATAAGGTCTTTTATTTCCAATAAAAAGTAACATACGGCCCCAAAAGCCAGGGCTAAAAAGCAGGTGGTGTAATTGACTCTTAAAAAAAGTTTGGTTTTATCCTGAAGACGCTCTTGGTCAATGGTAAATCCGGGCATAAATTTTTTTTAGATACTGGAAATGATACGCTTTACTTGCAGTAAATCTAATTATGTTTTTAACATAATGCTAGTATTTTTTTGTTTACTGTATTTCTTGGGCTACGTAATTTATAAACAGATGCTTGTTTTTGGTGCAAGGGCAACTACATCATTAAATTTATAGGATATATTTTTCGAACGGTTCCGGCTCAAGGTTTTTACTGGCAAATCTTATTTTACTTGATATGCTAGCAATTAGCGTTTGTACGCTGTCAAAAGCAATTAGAGGAATTATGAATCACCAATGTCAAATTTCAGTAGAGGCCTTCGGCTTAATTGTAAAAGACAGACCGCTCTAAATCTATAAAGTAAACACTGTTTTATTTACTAACGGATGTGAGATTTTAGCAAATTCTTCCATAAAAAAGCCGGGTTAAAAACTGTTTCCAATTTTTCGACCCGGCCTGTATCAAATTCTCAATCCTATTGATCCTCGGTCAACACCCATTCCCCTTTTTGAAGTAAAGGTTCCGCTTGCTTAAATTTCACTGTCTTGCTTTCACCACTCATAACATTTTTTATGGTGACACGCTCATTGCGCCCGATCTTCGGCTGCTCTCTGGTAATCGTTTCCGTAACCGCAGGGCGTTGTCCTTGATTTTGACCAACCGCCCTACTGCGGGCCGCCAGTTCATCGCTATTTGGAATTTCCTCTTTGGACGTTCTTAAATTTTCCTTGGAACGTCTTAAGTTTCGTTCCTCTTGAATGGCATTGGTATTTTCTGAAGGTAGTTCTCCTTTGAAAAGGAACGAAACCACTTCCTTGTTTACTTTTTCGATCATGGTCTTAAAAAGTTCGAACGCTTCAAACTTATAGATTAACAAGGGGTCCTTTTGCTCATGGACGGCTAATTGAACGGATTGCTTTAACTCATCCATTTTACGCAAATGCGTTTTCCAGGAATCGTCGATTATGGCCAAGGAAATGTTTTTCTCAAAATCAGTTATTAACTGTTTGCCTTCGGTATCATACGCTTCCTGAAGGTTGGTGACCACATTTAAGCTCTTAATACCATCTGTAAATGGCACTACAATACGTTCAAAGTTATTGCCATTGTCCTCGTGCACTTTTTTAATGACCGGATACGCTGCCGCGGCATTGCGCTGCATCTTCTCATTGTAATGCTCGTAGGCCGCCTTATAGATTTTACCGGTAATTTCCTGAGCTCCCATTTTTTCAAATTCCGCCTCTTCTATGGGCGAGGTCATGGAGAAATATTTAATCAGTTCAAACTCAAAATTCTTATAATCGTTGGCCGCTTTGTTGCCCTCCACGATAACCTCACAGGTATCATAGACCATATTGGCAATGTCTAACTTTAAACGTTCGCCCTGCAGTGCGTGGCGTCTTCTTTTGTATACAACTTCGCGTTGTGCGTTCATGACATCATCGTATTCCAATAAACGTTTACGAACACCAAAGTTATTTTCCTCTACTTTTTTCTGTGCGCGCTCAATAGATTTGGTCATCATGCTGTGTTGAATGACCTCGCCTTCTTCCAAGCCCATCTTATCCATCATTTTGGCTACCCTATCGGACCCGAACAAACGCATCAGGTTATCTTCAAGCGATACATAGAATTGCGAACTTCCTGGATCTCCCTGTCTTCCTGATCTACCGCGTAGCTGCCTATCCACACGTCTAGAATCATGACGTTCCGTACCTATAATAGCCAATCCCCCCGCTTTTTTAACGGCATCGGTCAGCTTAATATCCGTACCACGACCTGCCATATTGGTTGCAATGGTTACAATCCCGGGCTTACCGGCCTCAGCCACTACGTCCGCTTCTTTTTTGTGGAGTTTCGCGTTCAATACATTATGCGGTACTTTACGAACGCTTAATAATTTTGAAAGCAATTCCGATATCTCTACGGACGTGGTACCAATAAGCACAGGCCTTCCGGCTTGACTCAATTTGGTGACTTCGTCGATGATGGCATTGTATTTTTCCCTTTTCGTCTTGTAGATCAAATCATTACGATCTTGCCTTGCAATGGGCCTGTTCGTCGGAATTTCCATAACATCCAACTTATAGATTTCCCAAAACTCGCCTGCTTCGGTTACCGCAGTACCCGTCATACCCGCAAGTTTACTGTACATTCTAAAATAGTTCTGCAGGGTAACGGTGGCAAAGGTCTGGGTTAAGGCTTCGATTTTGACACTTTCCTTAGCCTCAATCGCTTGGTGCAAACCGTCTGAGTACCTACGGCCATCCATAATACGACCGGTTTGTTCATCCACGATCATTACCTTATTGTCCATGACAACGTATTCCACATCCTTTTCAAATAGGGTATAGGCCTTGAGCAACTGGCTCATGGTATGTATGCGCTCACTTTTAATGGTGAAGTCCTTGAAAAGTTCTTCCTTAAGTTCTGCCTCTTTTTCAATTTCAAGGTCCTGCTGCTCTATTTTGGCGATTTCGGCACCAATATCCGGCATTATAAAGAAGTCTCGGTTTTGCTCCCCAGAGATATAATCGACACCCTTATCGGTCAGCTCTATCTGATTGTTCTTTTCATCGATAACGAACAATAGGTCTTCATCCACTTTGGGCATTTCCCTATTGTTGTCCTGCATATAGAAATTTTCTGTTTTCTGCAGTAACTGCTTTACACCTTCCTCACTCAAGAATTTTATAAGCGCCTTGTTTTTAGGCAACCCACGAAAAACCCTTAGTAAAAGAAATCCACCTTCTTTGGTATCTCCATCGACAATCAATTTTTTGGCCTCGGCCAAGACACCGGTCAAATGTTGACGCTGTTTCTGTACAATTTCGTTAACCTTTGGTTTAAGTTCGTTGAATTCATGACGGTCGCCTTCCGGTACGGGACCCGATATGATCAATGGGGTACGGGCATCATCCACTAAAACTGAATCCACCTCATCCACGATCGCGTAATTATGGGGGCGTTGCACCAAATCTTTTGGGGTGTGGGCCATATTATCCCTTAGGTAATCAAAGCCAAACTCATTATTGGTACCGTAGGTGATATCGGCATTATAAGCGGCACGTCTACCATCAGAATTGGGTTTGTGATGGTCAATACAATCTACGGACAACCCGTGGAATTCGAATATTGGAGCCATCCATGCGCTATCCCTTTTTGCCAAGTAGTCGTTTACGGTTACCAAGTGTGCCCCGTTGCCACCCAAAGCGTTCAAATATAGGGGCAAGGTTGCCACGAGGGTCTTACCTTCCCCAGTCTGCATTTCGGCAATTTTACCTTGGTGTAGGGCAATTCCGCCAATCAATTGCACATCATAATGTACCATGTCCCAGGTTACTTCCTTACCTGCGGCGTCCCAAGAATTTTTCCAAATAGCATTCGTGCTTTCCAGGGTTACATAATCTTTGGAGCCGGACAGTAAACGGTCAAATTCTGAGGCGGTTACCGTCAAGGTCTCATTGTTGGCGAAACGCTTGGCGGTTTCTTTTACCACTGCAAAAGCTTCTGGAAGTAGTTGGTTTAAGGTTTCCTCGGAAATTTTATAGGCCTCTTCCTTCAGTTTATCTATTTCGGTATAGATATCCTCGTTCTTATCAATATCGGTGGAGTTTTTAACTTCTTCCTCCAAAGTTTCTATTTGGGCGGTCTGCTCCTTGTAGGAATCCTTTATGGTTCTTCTGAATTCCGTAGTCTTTTCCCGAAGTTCATCGTTACTAAGCTTCTCTATTTGCGATTCAAAAGATTTTATTTCGTCTACTAAAGGCTGTAGTTGTTTTACGTCTTTTTGTGATTTATCTCCTACAAAAGCCTTTAGGATGGAATTAATGAAATTCATATGTACGTTACTGTTTAGTATTGGAACTTACCCAAAATTAGGGTTGGGAAGAGATTCCAAGGTATTTTATTGAGCCGATAACTATCACCGGCGCTAACAAAGAGCAAAAGCTGTTCCAGTCTTGGTTTTTGGTCCTGCATTACCTATTAACCTGCCAAAATTACATAAAAAAAAAGCCTCCAAAGAGACTTTTTAATAGTATTATGATATCGAATATTAATATTCGTCCTCGTTCCAGAGGTAGTCTTCTTCCGTTGGATAGTCTGGCCAAATCTCCTCTATCGATTCATAAATCTCGCCACCCTCTTCTTCCATAGACTGTAAGTTCTCTACAACTTCTAAAGGGGCTCCAGTTCTGATGGAGTAATCAATTAACTCATCTTTACTTGCCGGCCAAGGTGCATCACTTAAATACGATGCTAATTCTAATGTCCAATACATAGTAATTGTTTGATTTTAAAATTTTTGCAAAAGTAATTTTTAAATTGAGATGGCAAAGAAATTAACATTAAAATTCCAAACAATCACAATTATTTTTCGCTTTGATAAAATGATAACGAATAATTTATAGAATTATTAGTCCTTTTTTTCGGGTATCCATTTTATTTCATCCGCATTTAAAGTATACGATAATTTTCTTGCCAATACAAATAGATAATCTGAAAGGCGGTTCAAATACGATAGTACGGAGGCATTAAAGCTTTCGTTTTCGTATAACAGGGTAGCCATGCGTTCTGCCCGCCTACAAACGGTACGGGCTATATGACAGTATGACACGGTGGTGTGCCCACCCGGTAAAATAAAATGGGTCATTTGTGGCAATTGGGCGTCCATTTCATCAATAGCACGCTCCAAAAATTCAATTTCTGTTAGGGATATCTGTGGTATGTTCAAGCGCTCCTTACCATTTTTAAGAACCGCTTTTTCTGGATCCGTAGCTAAAATGGCCCCTACCGTAAATAGTTGTTCCTGTACACTTATCAATGCTCTTTCGTGGTGGTCCGGTATATTTTGGTCACGAATGAGTCCTAGCCAGGAATTGAGTTCATCGACGGTGCCATAACTTTCTATGCGTATATGATGTTTTGGGACCCGGGTTCCTCCAAAAAGACCTGTAGTACCATCATCTCCTGTCTTGGTGTATATTTTCATTTTAAAAAAATCAGGTTAAAAATTAATATCGCTTTTGGCGCTTCTAGCCATTTAACCGTAAGCCAACTGTGTAATCTCCAAGAAGCTCCTTGTATAGGAAGAAAGTGAGTTGACAGCAAATTAAGAGCATCATTTTTCTGCAACCATAAAAAATCTATGATAGCCTACTTTTTGTCCTTACGGTGGTAGTCTTCCATAAATTTTTTTGACTTTCGTGCTCTCGACTTATTGCGATTTAAAATCGTTATTACCAAGTAGATGGCAAAGACGACACCAAGTACGATATAAATGGTATTGTTCATCATTGTTGTATTATACCTTAAAATTAAGGGTTTATATCCGTATCTTAAAATGCTCGGTTACCTGTTCCTTTCTAAAAAAGACCACCCCACAATAAAATAGATCTACAGTTACGCTTACCTGGGGCAATTTTTTGAGTGCTTCCCATTTTTCAAAATTAGGTGCACTTTTGTGAATATTGTTGACTATCAAAACCGTATCGTTGTGCAGGTGGAAGGAATCAATATCCTTGAATTCCAGATTTTCTATTTCTGAATAGAGTGCATCCGGTTTTGTTAGGCTAATGGAAATATCTGGACAAACATGCTTTATTCTTTGTTTTGCGTCGGATTTTTCATGGAGAAGACCCAAGGTAGTGCACTCAAAATAATGTAAGCTTTTTACCAAAATTTTTAGGGTTACCGGCAAGCGTAAACTTGATTTTTTATAAACACATTTAGTTACATAATCATAAACAAAGGGCGAATGAACCCCATGTTCATTCGTGGCCCGGAAGTAAAATGATAAATATGATAAAAATTGATACACCCTAGTAGCGCTTTAGTTGCCCTTAAAACTTAGCCTTCTTGCAATGCCGAAAGCGCAAACCAGCGTTCCGTTTTTAAATCGATGGCTTCGTTCACTTCTTTCAATTCTATGGAAAGCGCATCTATTTCATCACCGGTTAAGGAACTATCCGTAAATTTTTCTTGAAGTGCTACCTTCTGCTTTTCAAGTTTCTGTATTTCCCGTTCCAGTTTCTTAAACTCCTGCTGCTCCAAATAGGTTAGTTTGGCACTGTTGTCAGGTTCTTTCCAATCGTTCTTGGCCGAGCCCTGAGTTGCTTTTTGTTCTCTTTTTTCCTGAATCTGACTATCCTCATAAGCCCTGTAATCTGAATAGTTCCCTGGAAAATCCTCTACTACTGCATTGCCCCTAAAAACAAATAAGTGGTCCACTATTTTATCCATAAAATAACGATCGTGCGACACTACCATTAGACACCCTTGGAAATCCATTAAAAAACTTTCCAAAACATTTAGGGTTACAATGTCCAAATCATTTGTAGGCTCATCAAGGATTAAAAAATTAGGGTTTTGTATGAGTACCGTACAGAGGTATAAACGTTTGCGTTCGCCACCACTCAATTTTTCGACATAATCATATTGCTTCTTACGATCAAATAAGAAACGCTCCAAAAGTTGTTGGGCAGAAATTTGACGCCCCTTGGTCAACGGAATATATTCGCCAAATTCACGAATTACATCGATCACTTTTTGCCCTTCCTTTATATGGATTCCTTTTTGGGTATAGTAACCGAATTTTATGGTTTCCCCTACGACCACTTTACCACTATCGGGTTGGTCGCGCCCGGTTAGGATATTCAAAAAAGTAGACTTTCCGGTTCCATTTTTACCAATGACCCCTATACGTTCCCCTTTTTGAAAAACGTATTCAAATTTGTCCAAAATAGGCTTATCGGGATAGGATTTTGATACCTTGTGAAGTTCCAGGATTTTGCTTCCCATTCGCTCCATGTTCAGTTCCAACTGTACCTGGTGGTCTTTTCGGCGTTGACTTGCTTTTTCCTTGATATCCTGAAAATCGTCTATTCTAGACTTGGATTTTGTAGTCCTCGCCTTGGGTTGGCGCCGCATCCAATCCAACTCCTTTTTAAAGAGAAGTTCCGTTTTATGTTGCTCGACCGCTTCCTGTTCTATACGTGCTTCCTTTTTCTCCAGATAATAAGAATAGTTTCCCTTATAAGAAAACAACTGACCGTTTTCCAGCTCTATGATTTCGTTACAGACACGCTCCAAAAAGTAACGATCATGTGTTACCATGAAAAGGGTCATGTTTTCCTTAGCGAAAAATTCCTCTAGCCATTCGATCATTTCCAGATCCAAATGGTTGGTAGGCTCATCTAGAATTAGAAAATCGGGTCTGTTGATGAGTGCATTTGCCAAGGCCAAACGCTTTTTTTGACCTCCAGAAAGTTTATCCACTTTGGCGTGGAGGTCCTCCAATTTTAATTTGGAAAGAATTTGCTTGTATTGGGTTTCAAAATCCCATGCCTCAAAGCGGTCCATGGCTTCAAAGGCCTTTTGGTAGGCATCTGCATCCTCGGGATTTTGCAAAGCCTTCTCATAATTTTCAAGGACCTTAAGAACCTCGTTATCCGATGCAAAAATAGTTTGCTCCACAGTTAGGTTCGGATCCATGATAGGTTCTTGCGCCAAGAAGGAAACACGGGTAGATTTTCTATAATTTACTTTTCCGGTATCCGGTGAATCCGCCCCCGAAAGAATATTAAGTATGGAGGTTTTTCCAGTGCCGTTCTTAGCGATTAGGGCAATTTTCTGGTCTTTATTGACCCCAAAAGACAGGTCCTTGAAAAGAACAAGTTCGCCATAGGACTTGGAAATATTTTCGACGGTAAGTAGATTCATTTATTTTTTGTTCGTTTTTATTGTTTTGCTATTTGCATTGCTGTTTTTAAAGCTTTAAACGCCATCCTCGTGTGTTAAGGCGCTATCAGGGTCTTTCATGTAGCTTGGTTTTATAGTGATAAAGCAGAAAAACATAGCGTATGGTGAGAGCCAGTAGTATCAAGATTAGCAGCATCGAGAATACCTGTACTTTTGCTATCCACAAAATACTTGTGATACCCAAAAGTAAAATCAGAAACACAATGTAGTTGCTTAACCAATTCGGCATCTTTTCTTTAAGTAGTACAAAGGCCACAAATATATTAGGGGCAAAGGCCCATAAAGCATTAAAGTTCATTTTCGTGGATAGATGGTCTGTACCAAACCATAAGAACACAATCAAAATACCCGATAAGCCCGTCAAAAGGAATAGCGAAAAATCTAACCATCTAGATTGTTTTTGGTTCTTAAAATCAATATAGGTAACGAAACCGACCAGCACCACCATTAATCCGAGCCAAAAGGCCGGGGTAAATAAAAAAAGATTGTTATCCTCTTGCTCTGGAATATCGAGCAGCAAGCGCTCTTGTTTTACAATGGGTTTTGCGTTAAGGGTGGTATGTCGCATTTGTTTATACACATAAATGGGCAAAAACAAGTGTTCATAGGGCGTCGCCTTCCTATCTATTACGGAGCCCAACGCCAAATCTATTCCAAAATTGGACCAGGTGTTGGGGTTTAAATTTTGCCGTATTAGTTGTCTAAAAGTATAACGATGCTCTAGGTAATCATAATCAAAATTAAATCCGTCACCTAGCGTTTTTTCAAAGACCATGGGTATTCTGGTGGCACAGTTGTCAAATAAAAAGTCGTATTTATACTTTTTATTTTCCGGCAGTAAGTTGTTCTCTAAAAAGGTAACAATGTTATTTCGTTGTTCCAAGTTTAAATCCAATAGTTGCTCTTTGATCCACCGTTTTTCCTGCTTGTAGGAATATTCAAAATAGTTGAACGGCATTCTGGAAATCGTGTAAGCCAATTTGCCGCGCGTAAAATTAAGGTAGAAATTAGGGTCTTCAAAATCATAGGTACCATACCCATACACTTCATCTAAGCCCAACGTGGGGTCTTGAAGTCTAATGGCGCTATGGCCAAATTTGGCCGCCAAGTCCTCGCCGGTACCCACGGTAAGCAGGCTTATTTTTGATAATGGCGTTAGCTCCACCTCTTGGGAAAAACCCAATTGGTGTAGTATTGAAATCAAAAAAAGAACAACAATTTTTTTAACCATTATTTCAAGCGCTTAGGCTATGGCAAAGATGCGAATAATAACAGAATTCCTGAATAGTACCCCTAATTAAAGATGAACCGTATAGGCAAAGCTACTTAGTTGCTAATACTTGATTACTGTTTTTTGTTGTGGCACTGATACCCCAACTTAATTATCTTATTTTTGAGTCCGTTAATAACAGTAGTAACGTAGAGCCATTACGGGCATTAAAACGAGATACCATGAAGAAACATATTCCTAATTTTATTACCTTATTGAATGTATTCTGTGGCTGTATAGCTACCGTGTTCGCTGTATTGAATCGATTGGAACTTGCTGCCCTATTTGTAGCGCTAGGTATTTTCTTCGATTTCTTTGATGGTTTGGCAGCCCGGGTCTTGGATGTAAAAAGTGCACTGGGATTGCAGTTGGATTCTTTGGCGGACATGATTACCAGCGGATTGGTTCCTGGTATCGTAATGTTCCAATTATTGGCCCTATCACAGACGGGAGGCTGGGGAGATGGGTCTGAAATTTTTCTGGATGGACATTCTTTTAAATGGGGGCAATTGGCACCGTTTGCCGGTTTTATCATAACCATGGCTTCCGGCTATAGGTTGGCAAAATTTAATTTGGATCAGAATCAGGTTTCCTCTTTCATTGGATTACCAACACCTGCCAATGCGCTATTAATACTATCCTTACCTTTAATCTTGATGTACCAGAACAATGACATTCTTAACAACGTCATATTAAATCCATGGTTTTTAATGGGGTTGACTTTCTTAAGCGCATACTTGCTTAATTGTAGCTTGCCCTTGTTCGCATTAAAATTCAAGAGCCTTGACTTTAAGGAGAATGCCCTGCGTTATATTTTCCTAATTGTAAGCATCGTGCTCATCATTACAATGCAATTTTTGGCCATTCCTTTGATAATTCTCTTTTATGTCCTAAGTTCTTTGATACAACTTAAGACAACGACTTAAATTTTTAAAATGAACGAATTTACAAAGAACGAAAACATAGAGTTCTGGTTGCGTGGACCGGTACCTAATATTCCTGCATTATTACAGCCGGCGGCACACGCATTATTGCAATCCAGGAAGGAGTTGAAGGAGTACACAAATGAGTTTCCTAAGGAGCTTTTATGGGCAAAAGTTGGTGGAAGGGCCTCTGTGGGGTTTCATATGAATCACCTAACAGGGGTACTGGACCGCTTGTTGACCTATGCCGCGGGTAATTCCCTATCCGAGGAACAGTTCAATTTTCTCAAAAATGAGTCGGTTTTCAATTTGGATGCCGAAGTAGACGAACTTCAGGAACGATTTTCCAACAAAGTTGATGAAGCCTTATCTTATTTTAAAACCCTTACCGAAGCCGATTTAAAGGAGCGAAGAACCGTGGGCAGGAAAGAATTGCCCACCACGGTATTGGGGCTTTTATTTCATGCCGCGGAGCATTCCCAAAGACACATAGGGCAGTTATTGGTAACCGTAAGTGTCCTCAAATCCAGGATTGCGTAAGCATTTAAAGCATGGAAAGGCCGATGAAGGAAAAAGTAAAACTTATTGGAGCCGGTCTAACCGGACTATTAACCGCATACCGCTTGCAGGAGTTGGGTTATGGAGTTACCGTATTGGAGGCCCGTGATCGGATAGGGGGCAGAATACATACGAAACATGAAAACGATACAACCCTAGAAATGGGTGCGACGTGGTTCAATGATACCCACCTAAATTTAAAGCGGATAATCCAAGAATTTAAGGTGCCCTATTTTGAGCAATTTCTACAGGGAACGTCCTTTTTTCAAACCTTTTCGAACGTTCCTCCACAAGCAATTACGGTCCCAAATGATAGTCCCAGTTACCGGTTTAAATTGGGTACGGATAGTCTGTTAAGCGCTATTGCATCAAAGCTTATGCCAAATACCATACGTTTGGGAACGCGTGTTACAGCTTTAAATTTTAATGAAAGTAAAGTGCAATTGACCACGGCGACTAACTCACTGGAAGCGGATAGGGTCATTAGCACCGTGCCACCCGCCTTGGCAATCCATGATATACAGTTCAAGCCCAGTCTTGCAGCGGAAGTTGTAACAGTGATGAAAAATACGCATACATGGATGCAGGATTCCATAAAAATCGGGTTGGCCTATAAAACCCCGTTTTGGCGTAGTAAAGGGTTTTCGGGAACTATTTTTAGCAATGTTGGCCCCTTGACAGAGTTTTATGACCAGTCTAACCTTGAGCGGAATTCGTACGGATTGGTAGGTTTCGCATCCGGTAGTTGCGCACAATTGACCAAACAGCAACGAATCGAAAAAATAGAATTGCAATTGAAAACGGTTTTTGGCGAGGAGGCGCTGGATTATATCGCTTATCACGAAACCTTATGGTTCAATGAAAGGGATACAAAATCAAACCAACAAACCGATGCTGTTTTTCCCCACCAAAACGGAGGGCACCCAGTTTATCAACGACTTTTTTATGGTGGTAGGCTTTTGATTTCCGGTGCAGAAACTTCGCAATATCATCCCGGGTATATGGAAGGCGCCATTTGGGCTGCAGAAGCTGCTGTTGAAAAGCTCCAAAACTCAACACGTTAAGGTATGTCCATAACACTGCTATCCTCCCCCTTGCAAGGGTTTACAGATTTTAGGTTCCGTAACGCCTTTCACAAGTATTTTGGGGGCATCGATACTTTTTATGCCCCTTACATACGGCTGAACGGAAAATTGGTCATCAAGAATTCGTACCAGAAGGACCTACAGCCAGAAAACAATGCCACACTGGAAGTGATACCACAGGTAATGACGAACAACGCCGATGAATTCTTGTTTGTGGTGAAGTATATACAAGATTTGGGCTATACGGAACTAAATTGGAATTTGGGTTGTCCTTACCCTATGGTTACCAAGCAGGGGATGGGCAGTGGTCTTATTTGCAACCCGGATAAAATTAACGAAATTCTATATAGGGCACATTCGGAAACCAACGTAACCGTTTCCATGAAAATGCGAATGGGTTATGAGCATGCAGAAGAAATTTTGGATGTTTTCCCAATTTTGGATGCGTACCCACTTAAAAATATAGCCATTCATGCGCGCATAGGAAAGCAGCTTTATAAGGATGGGGTAGATTTGGATGCCTTTCAACGGTGTGTAGAACATACCCGCCATAAATTGTATTACAATGGCGATATCACCACGGTAAGTAAATTCAAGGAAATGCAGGAGCGCTTTCCAATGATAGATCATTTTATGATCGGTAGGGGATTGATTGCGGATCCCTTTCTTCCAAAGATGATTAAAAACGATTTGACCGAATACCCAAAGGACCGCTGGAAAATTTTTGCAGAATTCCATGACACCATTTACCAGCAGTATGACGAGGCACTTTCTGGACCCACGCCCATAAAAATGAAAATGCAAGGCTTCTGGGAATATTTTGCCCAATCATTTTCCAATCCGCAAAAAACCTTTAAAAAAATAAAAAAGGCCAACAACCCAAGGGCTTATCAACAGGCAGTACGCGAGATTTTAAATAATGAATAGGTTAAGGGTTATCTTTGCGACATCGTTCTAAACCCATTTTGTGAAAGATATTTTACTGCTTACCCCACCCTTTACCCAATTAAACACGCCGTATCCAGCTACGGCTTACATAAAGGGTTTTTTGAATACCAAGGGGATTTCTTCCTTTCAATCAGATTTGGGTATTGAGGTCATTTTGGAGTTGTTCACTAAGAAAACCGTTCAAGAACTTTTTGAGTTAGCCCTTAAAAAGCACGCCATTGTTTCTGATAACAGTAGGCGCATCTATGCTTTGAGAGACGCCTATCTGATTACGATTGAGCCAGTTATTCTATTTTTGCAGGGTAGGAACACTACCTTGGCCCGACAAATATGTACGGGCGATTTCTTGCCTGAAGCTTCCCGTTTCCAACAATTGGACGATTTGGAATGGGCTTTTGGAAACATGGGTATGCAGGATAAAGCGAAACATTTGGCCACCCTCTACATGGAAGATTTGTCAGATTTTATCGTGGAATGCACCGATCCCCATTTTGGTTTTAGTCGCTATGCGGAGCAATTGGGAAGAAGTGCCAATTCTTTCGATGAATTGTATGGGGAGTTAAGCGCAGACAAAACCTATATCGATACCATAACCTTGAATATTCTAGCGGGACAACTCAAAAAAATACAACCAAAACTGGTCTGTATATCGGTGCCATTTCCCGGTAATCTCTATAGTGCTTTTAGATGCGCCCAATACATAAAGTTGAACTACCCTAAGATTAAAATTGCCATGGGGGGCGGTTTTGCCAATACGGAATTGAGGAGTTTAAGCGATACACGGGTATTTGAGTTTTTCGATTTCATCGCTCTAGATGATGGAGAGCGGCCATTGGAGCTCATTTACGATAGGGTTTTCAATGATGAAACCCCGCTGAAACGAACCTTCGTACTCGAAAACAATGCCGTCGTCTTTAAAAATAACAGTCCGTTGGCAGATTATAAACAGCAGGCGGTTGGCACACCAGATTACACTGATTTGTTCTTGGACCAATACATTTCGGTCATTGAAATTGCCAATCCCATGCATAGTCTTTGGAGTGATGGCCGATGGAACAAACTAACCATGGCGCATGGTTGCTATTGGGGCAAGTGCACCTTTTGTGATATATCATTGGACTATATCAAAATTTATGAGCCTGTTGCGGCCTCTATTCTCGTTGACCGTATAGAAACGCTAATGGCCCAGACCGGGGAGACCGGTTTTCACTTTGTGGATGAAGCTGCGCCCCCATCGCTTATGAAGGCCTTGGCCTTGGAAATCATAAAACGAAAATTAACCATTTCATGGTGGACGAATATTAGGTTCGAAAAGAATTTCACGCAGGATTTATGTTATTTGCTCAAGGCTTCTGGTTGTATTGCGGTGTCCGGCGGATTGGAAGTGGCTTCGGATCGTTTGTTGAAACTAATCGATAAAGGGGTTACGGTAGCCCAAGTGGCACAGGTGACCCGAAATTTTACCGAGGCCAACATCATGGTACATGCCTACCTCATGTATGGTTACCCTACACAGACCGTACAAGAAACGGTAGATAGTTTGGAAATGGTGCGCCAGTTGTTCGAGCTAGGAATTATCCAATCCGGATTTTGGCATCAGTTTGCACTTACGGCACATAGTCCGGTTGGAATGCACCCAGAGGTGTATGGAGTGCTGCCAGATGTAAAAAAGATAAGTTTTGCGAACAACGATATCCAGTTTACGGATAAAACGGGTATTGATCATGAAAAGTTCAGTTTCGGACTCAAAAAATCCATTTTCAATTTTATGCACGGTATTGGGTTTGAATTTTCCTTACAGGAATGGTTCTCCTTCAAGGTCCCGAATACCACCATCCCTCCAGATTATATTCATTCCTGCTTAGGGGAACAGCATGAATTTAACATCAAAGCAACATCCAAAATTATTTGGTTAGGAGGGATGCCCATTTCAAAAACCATCCTTAAAAAGAAAAAAGGAACTACCTGGGAACAGCTTCAACTTACATTCAATAGTAAAACGCAATGTTATAGTATTAACGTGGATAGCGCAGAAGGAGAGTGGTTCATCCATATGTTGGAAAAAATTATGCCGCACGAAAAACCAATGACCTTTGGCATGATCAAGTCTGATTTTGAATCACGATTCGATAATTTTGAACTCTTTTGGTTTTCCAAATCGATCAGGGGATTGCGGTCTCATGGTTTGTTGGCCGTTTAAACAGGCTTGGATACGTTTTCTTGCTGTTAAAATGTTACCTATCTTCAGCATTGAAGAATGGCCCATATTTCTCAAACGAATTTGCAAATTGATTGGGGCTGAATTGTTCTAGACCTAGAGCGTAGCATGAAGTAAAATCCCGATTGACTATTTCGTAATTTGACTCCAGCTAGTTGTTTGACGTGCGTATGCGGCTATTCTATTTGTAATTGAAAATTGAACGAATGCATAAACCAGTTATTTTTTTAGCCTTTTTCTTGTTGCTTTTTACACAGGGATGCAAACAAGAGACAAGCTCCTTACACATCAATCTTGAGGAATTAACCATCGCTGAAATACATCGTGCCTATGAAAACGGGGAGTATAGGGCGCAGGATTTGGTCCAGGCTTATATGGAAGCCATTGGAGAAAAGGATGCTGCGATTAATGCCATTACTGTAGTGAATGCGGATGCTGTCTTAAAGGCGAAGGAATTGGATAGGGAGTATAAGAGAACAGGACTACTACGGCCACTCCATGGGGTGCCCATAATTGTAAAGGACAATATTAATACGGTTGGCATGCCAACAACGGCGGGTTCGTTGGCCTTGGAAAATTTTATCCCAAAAGAGAATGCTTTTATAATCGATAAGCTCGTAGAAGCTGGTGCAATTATACTGGCAAAATCCAACATGGCGGAGTGGGCGTTTTCACCCATGCATACAGAAAGTTCAACCCATGGTACCACACGTAATCCCTATAATTTGGATTATGTTCCGGCAGGCTCAAGTGGTGGAACGGCCGCGGCCGTTGCGGCCAACATGGGCTTGGTAGGTTTAGGTACGGACACGGGAAATTCGATTCGTGGACCCTCCGCACACACAGCGCTCGTTGGTTTCAGGACTACCTTGGGGCTCATCAGTAGGAAAGGTATCGTGCCCTTATATTTAAGGAACGATGTGGTGGGCCCCATGTGCAGATCGGTCGCAGATGCCACACGCATGCTGGGCGTAATGGCCGGTTACGATGAACAAGATCCAATTACGAAATACGCGCCAGATAGTACGGCCGCTAACTACATGCAGTATTTACAAAAAGACGGTCTCAAAGGTGCAAGGATTGGGGTGCTCAGGTCTTTGACCGATAACAGTATGGGTGCAGATGTATCCTTTCTTTATGAGCGGGCCCTTGCAGATTTGGATTCTTTGGGCGCCGAAATTGTAGACCCCATAGCTATTCCAAATTTTGCATCCCTCCGAAAAAATCAATGGTGCGCTATGTTTAAGGAGGACCTGGAGTCCTTTTTGGAAACTTATGTGGAACGCGATACGATTAAAACGCTGGAGGATGTCCTTAGAATAGGCACAACTTCAGAATTTGCCAGAAGAAGGTTGGAAGCCAATGCCAGTGATGACTCTGGCAATCGCAACGATGGCGAATGCTTGGATGCTTATACCGATGCCAGACGTATTGCCTTTAGGGAAGCAATAGCATCGGTTATGGATTCCTTAAAATTGGATGCCATTGTTTATCCCTCCTGGAACGATAAGCCTGCACGCATAGACAATTTTCAGGAAGAATACAAAGGAGATAATAGTCAGTTAATTGCCCCTCATACAGGTCAACCTGCATTTACGGTACCCATGGGTTTCAGTCCGGAAAATTTACCTGCGGGCCTCCAATTTCTGGGAAGGATGTACGATGAGCCTACCTTGATAAAATTAGTTTATGCCTATGAGCAGGGAACGCAACATAGAAAACCACCAGCGGTAGTAAAATAGTAGTGAAAAGGAAGCCTACAGATATAAATACAAAAGAAACCTGGCCTATATGAAACCACGAATTATTGAATTGGAAGCCCAAAAGCTGGTCGGACTTACTCGAGAAATTAGTTTGGTGGAAAATAGCACCGCAGCTCTTTGGAAACGATTCAGGAAACGGGTTGGTGCGGTTAACTATAGAACATCTCAGGATTTTATATCCCTGCAGCACTATCCCCCAGGATATTTTGAGGAATTTAATCCCTCCAATACCTTCATTAAATGGGCATGTGTAACCGTGGACAGGTTCGGGGAAATTCCGTTGGAAATGGAAACAATGATTTTATCTGGCGGGCTATATGCCGTGTTCGACTATAAAGGCTCTAGTGCCGACTCGCGGATATTTCAATATATTTATGGCGAATGGATTCCAAATTCCAAATACCGCTTAGCGGATAGACCTCATTTTGAGGTCCTGGGAGCAAACTATAAAGCAAACGACCCCAACGCGGAGGAAGAAATCTGGATCCCGATACACTCTACATGAAAGATTCCCAAACAGCACCTTGGCATTATTTGTTTTTATTGATCTTGGCCGGTGAAAGCGTTTTTATACTTCCATTTGTATTACAGCGTGTATTTAGGCCTACGGTCCTTAAGGTATTTGAACTTGATAATGTGGAACTGGGACTTTGCTTTTCTGTTTATGGCTTTGTGGCCCTGCTGTCGTACCTATTTGGCGGACCGTTGGCGGATAAATTTCCCCCAAGAAAATTAATTGCAGCGGCACTTTGGATGACCGCCTTGGGCGGATTGCTTTTTGCGACATTTCCAGAATATACAACTTTACAAGTCCTATATGGATTTTGGGGTTTCACTACGATTTTTCTTTTTTGGTCGCCAATGATCAAGGCCACCCGCGTATGGGGTGGTGAAAAATCCCAAGGAAAGGCATTCGGGTTCCTGGATGGGGGTAGGGGCCTGGTTGGTGCTTTATTCGGTACCATGGGCGTTCTTATTTTTTCCTTCTTCATGACAACAGACCTGGAGGTGGCGACCCTAGCGGAGAGTAGATTTGCTTTTAGACGGGTTATCTTGACCTCGGCTGCAATCGTTTCAATAGTAGGTGTATTGGTATGGTTTTTTATGAAGCTGCCGGAGCAGGTAGAGAAAGAAATTACGGTAGATAAGATTACCGTTTCACAGATTGGGGAGGTCTTGAGATTGCCATCTGTGCAACTGCTCATGGTCATTATTCTCTGTGCTTATGTGGGCTATAAGTTTACCGATGTTTTCTCGCTCTATGCACAGGACGTAATGTTGTACGATGAGGTAGGGGCTGCCCAAGTAGGAACTTTTTTATTGTTTATACGGCCTGTTGTAGGGGTCGTGATCGGGGTTCTGGCAGACCGTTCCAGGCCCAGTCTATGGCTTTTCATTGGATTCATAATCGCATTTTTGGGCGCATTGATCTTTGCGTTGGGATTAGTGTCCCAAAATGGGCCTATATTCTTTCTCCTTTCCATCTTAATTGTTGCGTTAGGAGTCTATGCGGCAAGGGCATTGTATTTTGCGGTAATGCAAAGTGGTAAAATACCTGTAGTATTGACAGGGACTGCAGTAGGTTTAATATCATTGGTAGGGTATACACCGGATATTTTTGCAGGACCGGCTATGGGCTACTTGCTGGATTCTGACCCAGGTTTGGAAGGACATAAAAATGTTTTTTGGATGTTGGCCTTCTTTTCATTCTTGGGCGGCTTGGCTGCTTACAGGTATTTTAAACTTTATGCTAAGCAACACAATGAAATTCCCTAAATACCTTCAATTAGTACTATCCGGAATCGTGGTCATTATTGCCGGGTTGGTCTATGGTGGTTACCCCACGGTGCTTATGCCCATGATTTTAGATTTTGAGGTGCAATCCTTGGAGCTCAAAAATATGCTGCGTGCGGTCATGGGCATTTACATGGGTATCGGTATTTTTTGGTTGCTTGGGGCTTCAAATCCTAAATTGTGGTACGCCGCTACCCTCTGCAATATCCTCTTTATGGGCGGTATTTCTTTCGGAAGGATTATCAGTACTTTGTTCGATGGGGCATCAACACTATTTACGCCGGCCTTAGCTCTAGAACTCCTATTCTGTGGTTGGGGAATCTACAACTTGAAAAAGTATTGATTTATTTTAGTTCGGATAAAACCCTAATTGTTTTACTTTCGTAACTACTGTTGAACCCTAAATTATAAAACCATGAAAATCTTTGGTCGTTTGATACTTCTGCTGGCAATCGCTTTTGTTTTTTCCTCCCATGAACTTTTCCTTAAAGCGGATTCGCATTTTTTAAGTCCCAATAGTGAGGCAAAACTTTACTTGTTCAATGGAACCTTCGATACCAGTGAGAATGAAATTACTAGAGACCGTATTGTCAATGCCAGAATTCTGGGGCCTCAATATAAGTTCCAGCCAGAAGACAGTGACTATTACGGTGAAGATAATATCACCTACTTAAATTTTACCACAGGAGGTTCCGGCACCTATGTAGCCGGTATTTCTACCCTACCCAGAATTTTGGAGATGGACGCCAAAGCTTTTAATGAATATTTGGAGCACGAGGGTTTAGAAGGAACCATCAGGGAGCGTGAGGAAATGAAACTGACCAGTAAAGGAGCCAAGGAACGCTATTCCAAACACGTAAAGGCGCTATTGCAGGTAGGTGATATGAGTTCTATAGATTTTATGAAGCCATTGAACTATCCCATAGAGTTTGTTCCCTTGAATAACCCTTACGAAATTAAATTGGGGGAGTCCGTAGCGTTTAAACTGCTTAGAAATGGTACGCCCCTAGCAAACCACATCGTACATTATAGCACTTCAAAACCTGGAGTGGACGCCCATGAAAATGAAAGTAGTACCAAAACGAATTCAAATGGGATTGTGGTCATGAAACCAACCGAAAAAGGAAAGTGGTATGTGGCCACCATCCATATGGAAAAGAAAACCGGTGATGAGGTGGATTATGAGTCGAACTGGGCCACGTTGACCTTTGAAATTAAATGATTTAATTAGTTGTTGGGACTATTTTTTTTCAATTACTCAAAGCACTGGTGAAGCGCAAACCTATGGGGGTTTGATGAAGCTGTCCTATTAAATTTTAAATCTAAGGAAAAATAATCCGGCTAACTTATTCAATGAAAATAAAGTCCCGGGTTAGGATATCAAAAATCAAGCTTCTTTTTACGAAGCTCAAAATTCTGACCTAAGTACACTTTACGCACCATTTCATCGGCGGCCAGATCTTCAGGAATTCCAGATTTTAGAATCCCTCCTTCGAACATTAAATAGGACCGCTCTGTAATAGCCAGGGTTTCCTGTACGTTATGATCCGTAATAAGGATACCGATGTTTTTATTCTTAAGTTGTGCTACAATACGTTGAATGTCTTCTACGGCTACAGGGTCGACCCCTGCAAAAGGTTCGTCGAGCAAAATAAACTTTGGGTCTGTAGCCAAAGCTCTAGCAATTTCTGTACGCCTGCGTTCTCCCCCAGAGAGTAAATCACCACGGTTCTTACGTATATGTCCCAGCCCAAACTCCTCTATGAGCGACTCCATTTTCATGTGCTGCTCCTTTTTGCTCAAATTCGTCAATTGGAGTACGCTAAGAATATTCTTTTCAATGCTCAGCTTTCGAAAAACAGATGCTTCCTGTGCCAAATAGCCAATACCATTCTGCGCCCGTTTGTACATAGGAAATTTGGTGATTTCCATATCGTCCAACCAAATACTGCCACCGTTAGGTTTAATAAGACCTACAATCATGTAGAATGAAGTGGTCTTGCCTGCACCATTGGGTCCTAGAAGTCCTACGATCTCTCCTTGGTTCACCTCCAAGGAAATACCTTTTACCACACGTCTACCGCGGTAAGACTTCATAATGTTATCGGCACGTAATTTCATGGGTTCAAATCTATCTGTTATCCTCGGTAAGCCAAAGAAATTAGGGTTTATTTAACCTAGTTGGTTTTCCAAAGCTTCCCAATATTCATAGGCACGCCTAAGATGGGGAACGACTATGGTACCCCCAACCAAGGTGGCAATGCCCAATGTTTCCATTACCTCCGCTTTGGTAGCGCCCTCATTATAAGAACTTTCCAAATGATATTTTACACAATCATCGCAGCGTAGCACGGCAGATGCAACTAAGCCCAGCAACTCCTTAGTTTTCACATCTAGGGCACCTGCAGCGTATGCATTGGTGTCCAAGTTAAAGATGCGTTTTATGATTTTGTTATTGTCTGCCAACAATTTTTCGTTCATCTTGGAACGGTAGGCATTAAATTCTTCAATTTGGTTTGACATCATTAATCTTTTTTGTTGGCCTTTTTAGCTCGTTGTGCTGCTAATTTAGCTTCCTTCTTTGCTTCTCTTTTTAACACTCTTCTAGAAATATAAATACTGACTTGATACAAAAGCAAAATAGGTAAGGCAACTAAAATTTGACTGACAACGTCTGGCGGGGTTACCACAGCGGCAAGGATTAAAACAACTACCAATGAAATTTTTCGATACTTTTTCAAAATATCAGGAGTAACTAAGCCCACTTTTGTTAGGAAATATACAATTATAGGAAGCTCAAATATTAAACCACATGCAATGACCGACGTTCTAATTGTACCCACGAAAGATGCTAAATCGATATTATTGGTTACTTGCGCACTTACTGTAAATGTTGCTAAATAATTAATCGAGAGTGGTGCAACTAAATAATAACCAAATAAAGCGCCGGTAAAAAATAATAATGAAGCTGCCAATATAAATCCTCTTGAATGCTTTCTTTCATTCTCATGAAGCCCAGGACTAATAAATTTCCACAGCTCATAAAGTATATAAGGAAATCCTAAAATAAATCCCGCCCAAATGGCTGTCCATACATAAGCAGAAAACTGTCCTGACATTTCACGACTTTGAATAATAATCGGCAATTCATCGGCACAAAAATTTGAGTCAATACCTAATAAAGTTCCCACTTTGCAAAAGAATCTATAGGTAGGGAAATCCATACTTTTAGGCCCAAATAGTACCGTGTCGAAGATAAATCCTCTCATCAGAAGTGCACCACTTGCAATAATTATAACAGCCAAAGTGGAACGTATTAAATGCCATCTTAATTCTTCTAGATGGTCTAAGAAAGACATCTCATCAGGAGATTTGGATTCTTTTTTCGCCATTATAAAATACCTTCGTTTATTAAATTATGTAAATGGATGACACCTATATAGGTATCGTTCTCCATGGCAAGTAACTGTGATATTCCTTTTTGCTGCATTTGTTCCAAGGCTTTTACGGCCAAGGTGTTTGCGGATATTGTCTTAGGGTTGGTCGTCATTATTTCCGCGGCCGTTAGCCCAGTGATATTATCGTGTTTGTTGAGCATGCGCCTAATGTCCCCATCGGTAACGATACCCACTACTTTTTTACCGTCCAACACCGCTGTTACACCGAGCATTTTTTCGGAAATCTCAACAATGACCTTTTTGACATCGGCATGTTTATCAACCTGTGGGACCTGATTTTTAATCACCAAATCCGATACCCGTAAATAAAGTCTTTTCCCCAGTGCACCACCAGGATGGTATTTTGCAAAATCTGAACTACTAAATCCCTTCAATTCCAGAAGTACGATGGCAAGTGCATCACCCATCACCAATTGCGCCGTGGTACTGGTTGTTGGGGCCAGACCGTTAGGGCAAGCCTCTCGATCTACATGCGTGTTCAAGACAAAATCTGCCTGTTTTGCCAAAAAGGATTCTGTATTGCCGGTCATGGCAATGAGTTTGTTCGTTCCCCTTTTTATTAAGGGCACCAACATCTTTATCTCCGGTGTATTTCCACTATTGGAAATACAGATGACCACATCATCCTCTTGAATAGTGCCTAAATCACCATGGATAGCGTCTCCGGCATGCATAAAAATGGCAGGGGTACCCGTAGAATTTAGGGTCGCGACAATTTTAGTAGCGATGATGGCACTTTTGCCAATACCTGAAATAATTACGCGGCCCTTGCTTTCAATGATAGAATTGACGGCGTAGGCAAAGTCTGTGGTTAAAAGGGTTGTGAGATTGGCGATGGCATCACGCTCAGTTTCAATGGTTTTTTTCGCCAAGTCGATAATGGTGTCCGAAGCTATCAATCTATTCTTCAAATTATGAATTGTATTCCTGAAAGAATATGTTATCTTTAAGATGACAAAATTAAACAAACTTAATTTTATATGCTGATTATCGCCTAAGAATTTAAAGGTAACACTAGCGATGATTTATAATTTTGTTGACTCACTGAGTTTTAATGTAAGTTTCGCTTCCTTAAATAGTAAATGTGATACATAGTAAAGAATTTGATGACATCGATCTGCATTCCTCTTTAAAAAAATATTTCGGATTTTCACAGTTCAAAGGACTTCAGGAAGGGGTTATTAGGAATGTACTTCAACGTAAAAATACATTTGTAATAATGCCAACGGGTGGTGGTAAGTCCCTTTGTTACCAGTTGCCTGCACTCATGCAGGAGGGAACGGCCATAATCGTTTCCCCCTTAATTGCCTTGATGAAAAATCAAGTCGATGCTATTCGCGGGGTTTCCTCGGAAAACGGAATTGCACACGTGTTAAATTCATCGCTAAACAAGAGCGAGATTAAGGAAGTAAAAAAGGATATCACAAATGGTGTCACCAAACTCTTATATGTAGCGCCGGAGTCTTTGACCAAAGAGGAGAATGTTGAATTTTTACGCTCTGTAACCGTGTCTTTCGTGGCGGTAGACGAAGCACATTGTATTTCTGAATGGGGTCATGATTTTAGACCGGAATACCGTAACCTAAAGTCGATCGTTGAGCGCTTAGGCGATGATATCCCCATTATAGGGCTAACCGCTACGGCTACCCCAAAAGTACAGGAAGACATTATAAAAAATTTGGGTATTGGTGGGGCCACGCTTTTTAAAGCGTCCTTTAACAGGCCCAATCTTTTTTATGAGGTACGTACAAAAACCGAAAATATTGAGGCGGATATCATCCGTTTTGTAAAGCAGAATTCCGGTAAATCGGGTATCATTTATTGCCTAAGTCGTAAAAAGGTAGAGGAACTGGCCCAGGTCTTGCAGGTAAACGGTATAAGTGCCGTGCCCTATCATGCAGGCTTCGATGCAAAAACACGTTCTAAATATCAGGATATGTTCCTGATGGAAGATGTTGATGTTGTTGTGGCGACCATTGCATTTGGGATGGGAATTGACAAGCCCGATGTACGTTTTGTAATTCATCATGATATTCCAAAAAGTATTGAAAGCTACTATCAAGAAACCGGAAGGGCCGGTAGGGATGGTGGCGAAGGACATTGTCTTGCCTATTATTCCTACAAGGATATTGAAAAACTGGAGAAATTTATGTCCGGTAAGCCTGTGGCGGAACAGGAAATAGGGAATGCCTTATTGCAGGAAGTAGTGGCCTATGCAGAAACGTCTATGTCTCGCCGTAAGTTTATGTTGCATTATTTTGGTGAGGAGTTTGATGAGGTACATGGCGAAGGAGCCGAAATGGATGACAATACAAAAAATCCTAAAGAGAAGGAGGAGGCTAAAGACAACGTTTTAAAATTGCTTACCGTGGTGGAAGGTACCAGTGAGAAGTTTAAATCCAAAGAAATTGTAAATACCCTACGTGGTAAAATGAATGCCATAATTGCCTCGCATAAAACCAACGAAAAAAAGTTTTTCGCTATTGGGTCGGATAGGGATAAAAGTTATTGGATGGCCTTGGTACGCCAAACCTTGGTTGCAGGGCTGTTACGAAAAGAAATTGAGCAATACGGGGTGATACACTTAACGGATAAAGGAAAGGAGTTCATTAAAAAGCCAACTTCATTTTTAATGACCAAGGATCATGTGTATAATGCCGAAAATGACAATGCTATTGTAGGCGCTGCAAAATCTGGCGGGGTTGCGGACGAGAAGCTTCTAAAGCAACTAAAAGACCTGAGAAAGGCACAGGCCAAAAAATTGGGTGTTCCACCATTTGTTGTTTTCCAGGATCCCTCTTTGGAGGATATGGCCTTGAAATATCCAATTTCCCATGAGGAATTATTGAATGTTCATGGGGTTGGGGAAGGAAAGGCAAAGAAATACGGGAAACCTTTTATTGCATTTATCAACGCGTATGTAGAGGAAAACGAAATAATTCGGCCAGACGACTTGGTAGTAAAAAGTACGGGTGCCAATTCTGCGCTTAAACTATATATCATTCAAAATGTAGACCGTAAGTTACCCTTGTCCGACATCGCTTCCTCCAAAGGCTTGGAAATTTCCGAATTGATCAAGGAGATGGAGCAGATCGTTTTTAGTGGTACCAGGTTAAATATCAATTATTGGATCGATGAAGTGTTGGACGAAGATCAACAAGAGGAAATTCATGACTACTTCTTGGAGGCGGATTCCGATGACCTCGAAGAGGCCATGACCGAATTCGATGGAGACTACGAAGAAGAGGAATTACGCCTTTACCGTTTAAAATTTATCAGCGAAGTCGCCAATTAAATCCCTTTAAAGCAGTTTAATCTCCTAGCAAAGGCAATAATCGCTATTTATTTAGGTCAAGTATTATTTTTTGGAGGAACACCTCTTTATGAGAGATCCTTGTTTGTTAAGATATTTACTTATGGCCAAGAATTAATTGCCTTGCGATATCCAAAATACATTTCTGACGCAGCTAAACACTATAAATTCCATTTCATTCCTATTGGTTCCTTTGATATAGGTGTTACTTATTGGTAATAGGATTGCATATTGACTAATTGTATAATGTTTAACAAATAATAAAAATAATTAAACAAAATTTAAGAGTTTTAGATGAAGGAACCCACTACATTTACACAAATCTAAAAACAAGAATTATGAAAATTTTAAAAATCACAACACTGAGTGCTTTATTTCTATGTATGACCACCGTAGTTGCGCAGTCTGAAACTATCGTTGGTGTTGCAGCCGGAAACGACAACTTTACAACTTTGGTTACCGCTGTGAAAGCGGCAGATTTAGTAGGTACATTAAGTAGTGAAGGACCATTTACTGTTTTTGCCCCAGTAAATAGTGCTTTTGAGGCATTACCAGCGGGTACGGTTGAAAGTTTGTTAAAACCGGAAAGTAAAAGTGCTTTGACCGGAATTTTAACATACCATGTGGTAGCAGGAAAGTATATGGCGACGGACGTCATTAAGGCAATTAAGGGAAACAAAGGTTCATTTCCTGTAAAAACTGTACAAGGTGGAACAATTACCTTATCCCTTTCCGGCGACAAGGTAATGTTGAAAGATGAAAAAGGAACAATGTCCACAGTAGTTATGGCAGATGTAGCAGCAAGTAATGGTGTAATTCATGCCATAGACACTGTGGTAATGCCAAAATAATTTCGAGATTCCCCCAAAGTAAAAATCCCGTTCAGGTATGAACGGGATTTTTTAGTTGTAATAGGTACTAACTAAGGTCTTGAAGTTCCGTCTTCATCAAACTTTCCCCTGCGCAACTGGCGTTGAATTTTGCGTATAGCGGATTCAATCGATTTTTCTGGTTCAATAATATTGTATTCTCCCCAGAAATTGGGGTCTGCAAAACCAATGGCCTCATCACTCAAAATTATGGAGGACCGCATCCGATTCTTGGATTTCGGGATAAGGTTATCAACATTCCTCTCCCAGTCCGTAATGGCCATTTCGCAGCTCATACTATAGACGGAGTTGAAAAGGCGTTTATCCCAATCTATCTTAAATTCCAAAAGCACATTGCTGTAGCCGTAATACCATTTTCCATCTTTTTCCCGATAATCCACCCGATACGAAATTTCGGTAGGCCATACATCGGCATTTCTAGGTTTTTTCCGCACGAACATCTGTGAGGCGAGTCTCCTATCGGTTATATTAAGAGAATAGATGGCACTGGTCAATATTTTCTTTTCCGCATCTATGTACAACTTGCCCGTATAGAGCGGGTCGATAATTTCCGGTTTTTGGCTAAAATTGACAACATAGATCAATTGGTCGTTTACCCGAGTAGAGGTATCGAACGAGAAATCATAATAGTCCAAAGTCTCTGGGGTAAAAATATAATCGGGATACTTTACCATGTCCACGAAAAGTGTATTAAAAGGCCCACCTTGTAATTTAAGTGCTACAGTATCCAGCTTGCTATAATCCGTACTTTTTCGTGCCTTGTAAAGTTCCAAAGCATCTGTTCTATTAGAGGAGTAGGGGGTTTTATAGATATTTACCACAGCCTCGGAGAGACTAACGTTCGTTCTCCTTTTCTTTATCGTCTCTCTGTAGAATGCGGTCATAACCGTATTTTCATCCAAATAATTGGCCCCCCTTTTATCCAAGGTTTCCCTCACCAAGGTACCTGCATCCTTCGGAATCGTTAATTTTACCTCGGAAAGCTCCACGGCAAATTCGTCCATTAAAATTTTATTGCCTTCTTTTTCCAATTGGATTATGGGAAATCGTTTTGTTTTATACCCCAAAAAAGCGATTATTAGATTCCCATTCTTATTCTCTGAGGGTACTTTTAGCGAAAACTCCCCTTCAGAGTTGGTTATGGAACTTACATTGGTTCCTTCTACGCTTAGTGTGGCAAAAATTAGGGGCTTGTTCGTATTTGAGTCTAACACCTCTCCCGTATATTCTAAAAATGTTGGGCTTTGCGCCATGCCTAATTGGCTGTAGGAAGCCGCAAGAATGAAAATTATTAACCGTAAAAATTTTCGGTAGGCTTGATAGTCCATGTATTGTTCTGTTTTCATCACAAAATATTTTTACTATTAAGATAATGATTTTAAAATGATTACAGGTTGGTTTTAACAGTTACTTTTGAAGTCTTGGTGTTTTAGGAAAGGTGGGTTTTAAAACCTAATTATTTTTTACCATCATAGGTTTTCGTTGAGCTGCTAACGAGTCTATTTATTTCATCCAACTCGTTTTGCGTAAGATCACGCCATTTACCAACAGGAAGATCTAGATGAACGTTCATGATACGAATACGCTTTAACTTCTTAACCCTATATTCCAAATGTTCACACATCCGCCTAATTTGTCTGTTTAGGCCTTGGGTCAGGATAATTCTAAATTGATAGGTACTCACGTCAAAAACTTCACATTCCCTAGTAACGGTATCCAAAATTGGAATTCCTTTTCGCATCCGGCTCAAAAAGTTCGGGGTGATTGGTTTATCCACAGTAACCAGATATTCCTTTTCGTGATTGTTTCGTGCCCGTAGAATTTTGTTTACGATATCACCATCATCCGTTAGGAAAATGAGTCCCTCGCTTGCTTTGTCCAACCTGCCAATTGGGAAAATCCGTTTGGGATAGTTTATAAAATCAATGATATTATCTTTTTCAACGCCGGTATCCGTCGTACAAACAATGCCAACTGGTTTGTTGAATGCCAGGTACACCGGTTTTCCTTTAGGTTCGGTTATTACTTCGCCGTCTACCTTTACGATATCCCCGGCAGAAATTTTTGTTCCCATTTCAGGAACGACCCCGTTTATGGTTACCCGGCCTTGCTCAATGAGTTTATCGGCTGCCCTACGCGAGCAATAGCCAGCTTCGCTTAAATATTTGTTTATTCGTGTCTTAGTTGAGTTGTCTTGCATGTTTTTTAGGTAATCAAGAATTAACGCCGCTTTAATTCCCAGTTATAAATTTCACGGCCTAATTGTGCCAAAAATGGAATTCCTATTTCCTCGTACTCGTAGGCGTCATCATTGAAAATCGCGTCATTATTAACCAATATCGTGGCGGTCAACATAAAATCGATAGTATTCTTTGTGTCCTTGATATAAGCGCAATCTGTAAGGGTGCCGTAGGCAAAGCCCACTTTATTATAGATTTCAATGTGGTTTGGAATATTCTCTTTGGTGTCGCCGTACATAAAAAATTTACAATACCCATCGTAATAAGTTTCGGCGTCGTACCCAACTTTTTGGGGTACTGTATGCATAGCGGAAAGTAAATATGCTCGTTGTGTATCACTTAGGTTGAAGCGCTGGTCCTTGGGGAATGTCTCCGGAAAAATGACACGTTTCAATAATTGGTGCTGCGATGAAAGCGGTAAATAATTTTTTAAACTGAAATCAAAAGGTGCTTCCCGGAGCGAATCATTTTGGTAATACCCCTTGCCTTTTCGTATTCCCGTTAAATCTAATTTTTTTGGAGCACTATTTAAGGTGGGAGTGGTAATACCCGTCGTGGAATCATTTAAATAAACTACTAAGGGTTTTGTATTTAAATCTTCTGAGTGATATCCCAAGCGATGCGAGATGCGCACGGGGGCCACACCTTTCTCACGAAGTGTCTCGTTAATGGCATTTTGCCCCAAAAACTCTACAAGTCTATTATTCGCTAAATTATCGCTAACGGCAAAAATTTGGGAAACATCTGAGGCAAAGGTACTTTCTATCGTATCTCCCTCCACATAATATTTGGTCTCGAGCGATAAAGTGTCCGTTTCGTTTAGCCGTTCCAGTGCCACCACGGCAATAGGAAATTTGACCGTGCTTGCCGGATAAAAGTACTGGCTATCATTGACCTGAAAATCATAATCCTTGAAAATAATACTGTCATTTCTTCTTATGATTTGCGTATAACGTATTTGTACCTCATACCGATCCAAACTATCCATGACCCTTTTAATTTTTGGGTCCTGCGAAGTCAATGCTTTTTCCAGTGGATTTATTACTTCTTCTTTTTTCTCACAAGCGTTCAAAAAAACAATACCAAGTAGGAGCAATGCCAGTCTATTCATTTCAATTTAGTTTTGGATTATTGGGTGTACACCTCTCCACGGTGTGGTTTTAAGATATCCCTCATTGTTATCATATCCTTTTCTTCAACCACCATAAATGCAACACTGTGCATATCATTTATTTCGGTAAACCCCGTAATTTTCAATGCGATGTTCTCATTATCGATGAACTCTTTTAAATGGAGGTTGTGGTGCTCGGCTGTTTTTAATGCCGAAGGTCCCCTAAAATCCCATAGTAATTTAATCTTTCGCTCCAAACTTGCAGTATTCTTTGGTTAGTGGAAAACTACACAAATTTATCAAAAAATAGCGTTCCCGCGCTGTTTAAAAGCAGCGAGGGGATTAATGGGATAAAGCTTTTCAATTCATGCAAAAGCGATATTGTATAGGTACATCCGTATAAAATTGTGTTAACGAAACCCTTAAGCACTTGCACACCAAAGGGTAATTGCTATTTTTGCTCGATGTTTTGTAGGGAACGAAGTTTTAAAAATACCCAGATCAATGCCCTTGTTGGTATCTGTGTTATTTCTTTTTTGGTAGCCTCTTGTTCAGATTTGTTCAAGAAGGAAGTTAAAAAAAACCCCATTGCGAGGGTTGGTGATTCTTATCTCTACAAAGAGGATATTGCCCCCTTGATTACGGAAAATATGAGCAAAGGGGATAGTGCCTCCTTTGTGGGCAATTATATAAACAACTGGGCTTCAAAGAAACTACTTTTAGCCAGGGCCAAAATCAACCTTTCCGAGGAAAAACTTGCAGAATACAATGCGCTGGTGGAGGATTACCGAACAGACCTATATACCCGTGCCTACAAGGAAGCATTGGTGTTCCAAGCTTCGGACTCCTTAATTACCGATGAGCAACTCAAATCTTTCTATGAGCAGGGAAAGGAAAATTTTAAGCTTAAGGAACGTATTGCCAGAATAAGATTCGTAGCCTTGCCTAAAGAGTTTATGGACAAGGAAGAGGTAGGTAGCCGCTTACAGCGTTTTACACCAGAGGATGTTCGCTACTTGGATTCCATTGGGGTACAGTTCAATAAGTTAAATTTTAACGATTCAATTTGGGTACGGTATGCTAGAATTTTTGAGGAAATACCGCCCATAAACGTGGACAATGCCGATAAGTACTTAAAAAATTCACAATTTTTTGAATTGGAGGATTCGATTGGGGTATATTTGGGGAAAGTAGAGGAAACGAAGGATATCAACGAAATTGCCCCTCTATCTTTCATAAGGCCTACCATAGAGCAAGTGTTATTAAGCCGCAGAAAAATTGACTACCTGCGTAAACTAGAAACCGAATTATTAGATGAAGCAATCAAGGATAAGGAATATGAAGTTTTTCAACCTAAAAAGTAAATTTGTACTAGGTTCTTTAGTACTGGTTTCCACCGCTATTTCGGCTCAGGATTCCATACCTAGCGTAACGGACAATCAAGTAGAACCAATGGAAGCTGTTGCGGAAGCTACACCGGCAAAAAAAGATTCCACTACTAATTTCAAACGTGTCAAATTAGACGGCATTGCAGCAGTTGTGGGGGACTATGTAATTTTGGACTCCGATATTGAAAAAACTCTCATCGACCTTAAAAGTCAGGGTGCCTCTACAGAGGATATTACCCACTGTGGGCTTTTGGGCAAATTAATGGAAGATCGTTTGTATGCCAACCAAGCGGTTCAGGATAGTATTCTGGTATCCGATGACGAGGTTAACGCTACCGGGGACCGCCAATTACAATCCTTGGTGCAGCAAATTGGCTCCATGGATAAAGTATTGAAATACTACAAAAAGGAAGATGAAGCTACCTTTAGGGAAGAGCTCTACAAAATAAATAAACTGCGGATGTTGTCTGAACGTATGCAACAGGATATCATTCAGGAAATTGAAATTACTCCGGAAGAGGTGCGTCAATTCTTCAATAAGATTCCAGAGGATGAGCGCCCCGTATTTGGTGCGGAATTAGAAATTGCGCAAATTACCAAGGAACCTAAGCCATCTGATGAAGAGAAGCAAAAAGTAGTCGATAAACTCAACCAGATAAAGGCCGATGTAGAGGACAATGACGCCAGCTTTAGCGTCAAGGCTATTCTATATTCGCAAGATCCGGGTTCAAAATCCAAAGGAGGGTTTTATAGTATTACCAAGGAGACCGGATTTGATAAAACGTTCAAGGATGTTGCCTTCAGTTTAAAACAGGGAGAAGTATCGGAACCTTTCGAGACTCCTTTCGGGTATCATATTATTTTTATAGAGAAAATTAGGGGGCAAGAATTGGACTTGCGCCACATTCTTATACAGCCAGAGATTTCGCAGGAAGTTTTGGAAGAGGCCAAAAGGGAGTTGGATACCATTCGTAAGAAAATTATCAACGGTGAATTCACATTTGCAGAAGCGGCCTTGAATTTTTCCGATGAAAAGGAAACCAAGTTTGATGGCGGTCTTTTACGAAACCCAATAAATTTCGATTCCAAATTTGAATTGACAAAAATGGATCCCACATTATACAACCAGGTCCAAAACCTAAAGGATAACGAAATCACCTATCCGGTACTGGAGCAGGATCCTCGTGGTGGGGCGCCAAAATATAAAATCCTTAAAATCACCAATAGGTATGACGAACATGTTGCGGATTTTTCTAAGGATTATACCAAAATTCAGGAATTGGCACTTACCGAAAAGAAATACAATGCCATCAAAAAATGGATGGACGAACATATTGAAGAAACCTACATTAGTGTAAACGATGCCAACAAGGATTGTGATTTCGCTAACAACTGGATAAAGAAATAGCACTATGTCAGACGTTGCCGCTATTGAACGCCTCGTTGAAAAACATGCTGCGCTTAAAAAGCAAATAGCCAAAATTATCGTTGGTCAGGAGGAGGTGATCGATCAAATTTTACTCTCTATTTATACAGGGGGCCATTCATTACTGATCGGGGTGCCGGGTTTGGCGAAAACCTTAATGGTGAATACGATTGCGCAAGCTTTGGGGCTCGATTTTAAACGTATTCAATTTACACCAGACCTTATGCCAAGTGATATATTGGGCAGCGAGGTCTTGGATCAGCAAAGAAATTTCAAGTTCATTAAAGGTCCCGTTTTTTCCAATATCATATTGGCAGATGAAATAAACCGTACGCCACCAAAAACCCAAGCGGCCCTTTTGGAGGCTATGCAGGAAAGGGCCGTGACCATAGCTGGTCATCAGCATAAACTTGAACCGCCCTATTTTGTTTTGGCGACCCAAAACCCTATTGAGCAAGAAGGAACGTATCCACTCCCTGAAGCGCAATTGGACCGTTTCATGTTTGCCATAGAATTGAAGTACCCTTCCGTAGCGGAAGAGATACAGGTTGTAAAAAATACGACTGCAGATAAAAAGGAAACCGTAAATGCTCTTTTTAACGCCAAAGAAATTCTTGAAGTACAGGATTTGATTAGGAGAATACCAGTTCCGGATAATGTGGTGGAGTATGCCGTTAACCTAGTAAACAGTACAAGGCCAAATTTACCCACGGCATCGGAATATGTAAAACAATACTTGGATTGGGGCGCAGGTCCAAGAGCTTCCCAAAACTTAATTTTGGGGGCTAAGGCAAATGCGGCAATTCACGGTAAATTTTCACCAGATATTGAGGATGTCCACGTTGTTGTCAAAGGAATACTACGGCACAGGATAATCAAGAACTACAAAGCAGAAGCGGAAGGTATAAGTGAAGAGGATATCATCGATAAACTGCTTTAATCCATTAACTTAGGTTTAATTTCCAACTTTTTTACTACAGTAAAAGCTACATTGCCAGTATGTGATGGGTTTTACTTTGGGCAGGAATTGAATAAAAAGAGACGAATCGCACTTATTAAATTTTAATTGCGTTATAGATTTTCTTAAATTTACAGAATTGCGTTAACTTAAAATAAGATATAGAATGGCATTTGATATTGATATGATTAAAGGGGTTTATGCCCACATGGCGGAACGCGTGGACAAGGCTCGAAGCATTGTAGGAAAACCACTTACCCTTTCGGAGAAGATTTTATATTCACACCTATGGGATGGGATGCCAACAAGGGCATTTACAAGGGGAAAGGATTATGTTGATTTTGCTCCAGATCGTATTGCTTGCCAAGATGCAACAGCACAAATGGCCCTATTACAGTTTATGCAAGCGGGTAAGCCTCAAGTGGCTGTACCTACTACGGTACATTGCGATCACTTGATACAGGCGAAGGAAGGTGCCGCGGCAGATTTAAAATCGGCAAATTCTTCAAGTGCCGAGGTATTCGATTTCTTGGAATCTGTTTCCAATAAATATGGCATAGGCTTTTGGAAACCAGGTGCCGGGATTATACACCAAGTAGTTTTGGAGAATTATGCTTTTCCTGGTGGAATGATGATCGGTACGGATTCACATACCGTAAATGCTGGAGGTTTGGGAATGGTTGCTATTGGTGTAGGTGGTGCGGATGCCGTTGATGTTATGGCCGGTATGGCTTGGGAGCTCAAATTTCCAAAACTGATAGGAGTGCGATTGACCGGAGCAATTTCTGGGTGGACGGCTCCTAAGGATATCATTCTAAAAGTAGCTGAAATATTGACCGTAAAAGGAGGTACAGGAGCTATCGTTGAGTATTTTGGACCGGGTGCGAAAGCACTTTCCTGTACAGGTAAGGGTACTATTTGCAATATGGGCGCTGAAATTGGTGCTACCACATCTACTTTTGGGTATGATGAGTCTATGGAGCGCTACCTAAGGGCGACAGATCGTGCCGATGTAGCAGACGCTGCCAATGAGGTAAAAGAATATTTAACCGCAGATAAGGAGGTCTACGAGAATCCTGAAAAGTATTTTGATGAGGTTATCGATATCGACCTTTCCAAACTGGGACCCTTATTAAACGGACCTTTTACGCCAGACCTTTCAACAGAAGTAGGAAAGGACATGACCGAGAAGGCAACCAAGAACGAATGGCCTTTGCAAGTAGAGTGGGGACTTATTGGATCATGTACCAATTCATCCTACGAAGATTTGTCCAGAGCTTCATCCATTGCCCAACAGGCCTTGGATAAGGGATTAAAGATTAAGGCGGATTTGGGTATAAACCCAGGTTCTGAACAGGTGCGTTTTACCGCTGAACGTGACGGAATTCTAGGTATTTTCGAAAAATTGGATGCAAAAATATTTACGAATGCCTGTGGACCATGTATTGGCCAGTGGGCACGTTATAAGGATCCAAAGAATGCGCCAAAGAATAGTATTGTACATTCATTCAATAGAAACTTCGCAAAGCGTGCAGATGGTAATCCAAACACGCATGCCTTTGTTGCCTCTCCAGAAATTACCGCGGCTATCGCCATTGCGGGCAGGTTGGATTTTAATCCAATGACAGATACCTTGATCAATGAGGAAGGACAGGAAGTACGGTTTGAGGAGCCTACAGGATGGGAATTACCTCCAAAAGGATTTGAAGTTGAAGACGCAGGGTACCTTGCGCCAAATGAAAACGGTTCATCGGTAGTGGTAAAAGTAGCTGAGGATTCTGAGCGTTTACAATTGTTGGAGCCTTTTGAGCCCATCCAGGACGAGGATTTAAAAGGGGTTAAGTTATTGATAAAGGCCTATGGTAAATGTACTACGGACCATATTTCAATGGCAGGCCCATGGTTACGTTTTAGGGGACATCTAGACAATATTTCAAATAACTGCCTTATCGGTGCTGTGAACGCCTATAACAAAAAGACCAATTTTGTAAAGAACCAGCTGACAGGAGCGTATGACGGTGTTCCAGATACACAAAGGGAATACAAGGCCAAAGGAATTAAATCCATTGTTGTGGGAGACCATAATTACGGGGAGGGTTCTTCTAGGGAACATGCAGCAATGGAACCACGTCATCTAGGGGTGGCCGCAGTTTTGGTAAAATCCTTTGCGCGTATCCATGAAACGAACCTCAAGAAACAAGGGATGCTGGCATTGACCTTCGCAAATGAGAGCGATTATGACCTAATTCAGGAGGATGACACCTTTAATTTCGTTGATATCGCAAACTTTTCTCCAGATGTACCTTTAACCATTGAAATTGTACATGCAGATGGAAGCAAGGATACCATAAAAGTAAACCATACCTATAACGCGGCCCAGATTGGTTGGTATAGGGAAGGCTCTGCACTTAATGTGATTAAAAGAGAAAATGCTGCCTAACGAACAGTTTAAAATAAATACGGAAAACTCCTGATAATATTCAGGAGTTTTTTAGTTTTGAACCCTATTTAAATTCAATGAAAAGACAAACGGTTGTTACCTTATTGATTATTGCCTTTGTGCTTTCATTTTTTGTTACTCCCTTAGGCGATTACAGTAAAATACTTTTAAATAGATTCTTCGCCACCGCACCTACCATAATCAAACCAGAGAACAGAGGCCGTATTACGGATTATGACTGGAAGCTAAAGGACGAGAATTGGAAAATCTTCAATTTTGAAGAGGCCAAGGGTGAAGTAGTCTTTATAAGTTTCTGGACCTCTTGGCATATGCCCTCACAGGCTCAATTAAAGGACATTCAGTACCTCTATGATACTTATGGGGACTATATTCAATTCTATGTCATAACGAACGAGGAGAGAGCGCCCGTAGAATTGTTTATGGAAGAGCAGGGCTATACCTTTCCGGTTACCTATCAAATAATTGGCGAACCTAGTCCGTTGACGCTATTAAAGGCCCCTGGGTCTTATGTGCTGGATAAGGACGGTACCATTGTTGTACATCAGAATGCAATTGCTGATTGGGACAATGACAAGGTAGACAAGCTTCTGAACGAATTGATTTCGGAAAAATAAATGTCCCAGATTACGACCCTTACCTTTTTTAGATATGGAACCTTAGCCAAAAAAATTTGGGCTTTTGGAATGATGCAGTTTGCCCACGGTCCATTGTCAAAAGTAAACGGATTGTCAACATACAAGCTCATGGGTAGCGGCAAGGATGGTTTTAATCCGTTTGCGGATTGGTCTGTTTATGTATTGCTCCAAATTTGGGAGAATGAACAAGCCGCCAATAATTTCTTTGAATGTTCGGCATTAATGAAAAAATACCGTAAGAATACGGTAGAGCGCTGTACCTTATTTTTAAAAAATACAAAAGCTAAAGGAGCGTGGTCTGGAAAAAACCCATTCGAGAAAAGTATAAATATAGATGGGGATAACCCCTATATCGCGGTCTTGACCCGCGCAACCATAAAGGTATCAATGCTATATAAATTTTGGAAGTATGTACCTACTTCCCAAAAGCCTTTGAATGGGAATGAGGGATTAATCTATACCAAGGGTATTGGAGAAGTTCCCTTTTTACAAATGGCCACTTTTAGTATTTGGAAAGACAAGGAATCCTTGATGCAATTTGCATATGGCAGTAAAGAACATGCTGCCGCAATAGCCAAAACAAAGCAATTGGATTGGTACCATGAAGAACTTTTTTCAAGATTTCAACCCTATAAATCCATGGGTTCTTGGAAGGCAATGGGCGAGCTTCCATTTTAATTTTAAAAATAGAAGAATAGAAAGAAGCAAAGCTGGGCTCCATATAAATGAAGCGAAAAGACTCGGTTTCCTTTAATACCAAAAGTCTTTAGGACAACTTGGAAAACGATCCCTAGTAAAAACCAGGTCCAGTAGTTTTCCAAAGTGGGCATTCCTCCGGTAAATGTCCAAAAGTCGAAGGTAGGCGCACTTTTTTCCATAAAAAAATCTAGAAGTACCATTAGGCCGGCAGCACCTATTATTTTTATTCGATACGGGAACTGGGTAAACTCCAAGATACTTGCCGTAATAAAAGTAAGGAGAGCCCAATAAGCACCAATCAAGAAAGGAACACCATCTAGTTTGGGTCCAAAATTATTACCGTAAGCGTAGGAGCCAAATAAAATCTGATAGTTGACGCCCAACCATTCCGCAAACATACCGCCTGCAAAGAATAGAAGTAGGGCTACAATTTTTTTTAGGTTATTGATTGGGTATATAAATAAGAAAAGGAAAAAGCAAAGGCCCAAATTGATGGGTGTTTTCTCAATGAACCAATCCAAATTGCCAAGCGAAATTCCGATAATAGCCGAAATATGGAACAACCATATTATCCCAATACTAAACCATACCTTATTTCTAGAAATGAAATCAGTCATCACCGTTGGAATTTGGAATTAAATCAGCAACAATTTTGGCCGAAAGAAGGCATAAGGGAATACCACCACCTGGGTGTACGGAACCGCCGCAAAAAAAAAGGTTTTTTATGGAGCGCGTGAAATTGGGGTGTCTTAAAAAGGCTGCAAATTTAGTATTGCTGGCGGCTCCATAAAGAGCCCCACGATAGGAGCTTGTGTTCGACTCAATACCTGTGGGGTCAAGGATGTGCTCTGTGGTAATCAATTTTTCCACATCAACCTTTAAAATACCGTTCAATTTGCTAATAATGCTTTGCCTTGCCTCTCGTTTCAAACGGTGCCAGTCCTGGCCATAATTACCCGGACAGTTAATCATCACAAACCAGTTTTCGTGCCCTGGTGGTGCATCTGTACCGTTTTCCTTTGATGTAATGTTGACATAGACCGTGGGGTCTTTAAAAAGTTTTTTTTCCTTGAAAATGGCATTGAATTCCTCCTTATAAGAAGAACTGAAAAATATATTGTGCAAATCAAGCTCGGGGAATTCCCTTTCAATACCCCAATAAAAAATTAATGCAGAACTGGAGCGTTCCTGCGCAAGTGTCTTCTCAGGGGCTTTTTGATTTTTTAAGAGTTTCCTGTAGGTAGGATAAATGTCCATATTGGAAACCACAAAATCAGCTTTGTAGTACCTTGTTGCTGTTTTAACTCCGGTAGCCTGCCCGTGCTCCACCACAATTTCCTGTACTTCTTCGTTAAAATTAAATTGTACTCCCTGATCCAGTGCCAAGTGGTACAGGCTTTGGCTTATTTGATGCATTCCCCCTTTTGGAAAAAAGGTTCCAAAATCCATTTCTAGATGCGGTATCATAGACATTATACCAGGGGTTTGATAGGGCGATGACCCATTGTAGGTAGCGTATCTATTGAAAAGCTGTACCAACTTAGGGTTCTCGAAGTAACCTTCATTGGTCTTGTGTAGTGTGGTGTTGACATCCAAAACCCCTATTTTAAGTAAGGCTTTTATTGTTTCTACAGATAGATAAGTCTTTAATTTATGAAGCGATTTCTCGAGGAATAACGATGCCGTTAGGTTGTACTTTTTTCTATTACGGTCAAGGTAATCGGCAATGGACCGGGTGCTTTCCCCAAAGCTAGTGGCCGCATCTTCTATGAAACCAGACGTGGAAGCTGTAACGGTAAAACGATGGCCGTCTTCCCAAAAATAATTGCAGATAACTTCTTTTTGTTTGTATTGAAAATAGGTTTCTGGATTAATATCGTATAGTTCAAATAATTCCGTAACCAAATGGGGCATAGTGAATAAAGACGGACCTAAATCAAAGCGATACCCATCCTGTTCAATAGCATGTAGTTTTCCGCCAGCGTATTCATTGGCCTCTAGAACAAGGACCTCATATCCTTTTTTACGCAGACGTAAAGCTATGGCAATGCCTGCTATGCCGGCACCAATAACCAGAGCTTTGGACATTTTTATTTTTTAAAATATTTGAACGGAACGAATAACATACCAAAGCACTCCCCATCTCCTTTTCCTAGATGCTTATGATGAATCTTGTGGGCCCTTCGTACACCTTTAGCATACCAATGGTTCGCGTTTCTGAACAACTTAAAGCGTTGGTGTATAAATATGTCATGTACAACAAAATAAGCAACGCCATAGGCCAATATTCCAAAACCAAGGGGATACGCATACCAGAAGCCCTGCTCACCTGCATAAAACAAGGACATGCTAATAATGGCATAAAAGATGAAAAAAGCGTCGTTTCGTTCAAACCAAGAGTCGTGATCTTTGTGGTGGTGATCTTTATGCAGGCTCCACAAAAAACCATGCATGATATATTTATGTGTGAACCATGCCATGAATTCCATAAAGGAAAATGTTCCTAAAAAAATCAAAATCCAAAGTAGTACTTTCATTAAACTAAATTCATTTTATATTTAACATATGACCGTGCCAAAAGACCGAATTTTTGATAGTTCGGCACTCGGATACGGGCGTTCTGTATTTCAAGTGATGGTGTATTTTGAAGCTTTTTCAACAATTTATAGTAATATTTATACGCAGTGTAAACACCAAATTTTGCCTCTGCGGGTAAACCAAGGATACCCTTATAGCCCAACTTAAAGTCTGTCTTTATTTCCTCAACAATCCGCTTTTTAGATTCTTCGTCCAATTCCTTTAGGTTCGTATTCGGAAAGTAGGACCGGTTCAACTCTTCGTAATCCGCTTTCACATCCCTTAAAAAATTCACCTTTTGGAAGGCGGAACCTAAGGCCATGGCCGAATCCTTCAAGTCTTCATAAGCTTCTTCATCTCCTTTTACAAAAACCTTCAAGCACATAAGACCTACAACATCGGCAGAACCGTAGATGTATTCCTTATACTCCGTATCTGTTCGATACACATTTTTAGTAAGGTCCATTCGCATGCTTTTCATGAATGAATCGACCAAATGCTTAGGAATACCATAGGTGTGGTAGGTGTGTTGGAAAGAATTCAATATAGGATTAAGACTTATTCCATCTTTTAGGGAAGCTTCCAACTCCTTTTCAAATTTATCAAAAAGAACGGCTTTATCATAATCGTGAAATGTGTCCACAATTTCATCCGCGAAACGCACAAATCCATAGATATTATAGATATGCCCACGTATAGACGAATGCAACATTTTAGTGGCTAGGGCAAATGAAGTACTGTACCGTTCCGTAACGATTTTACTACATTGATGGGATACTTGATCAAAAGTTGCTTTCATGCGCTAAACTAATTATCTTTTATAATTAATTCTGACACCAATTTACCAGAGATCAAGGAGGGCGGAACTCCAGGTCCAGGCACTGTCAGCTGTCCTGTAAAATATAAATCCTTTACTTTTTTACTTCTTAAATTTGGTCTTAGAAATGCTGTTTGAGTGAGAATGTTCGCCATACCATATGCATTTCCCTTGTAGGAGTTGTATCGCTCAATAAAGTCCTTGACGCAAAAAGTTTCCTTGAATATAATATTATTTCTTATTTGTTGACCTGTTCTTTTCTCGAATCTATTCAAAATCAATTCAAAATATTGGGCTCGCAATTCTTCCGTATCCTCTAGGTCTGGCGCTATTGGAACCAGAAAAAACCCGTTTTCACATCCTTCTGGAGCCATAGCGCTGTCTGTTACTGAAGGGAAATTTGCGTAGAATAGCGGTTTTGAGGGCCATTTTGGATCATCATAAATTTCTTTGGCATGCAATTCAAAATCCGTATCAAAGAATAGATTGTGGTGTTCCACGTTGTTTATCTTCTTATTGAACCCAACGTAAAACAAAAGCGATGAAGGGGCAAAGGTTTTACCATCCCAATACTGTTCAGAGTATTGTCTATACTTCTGGTCTAACAGTGTTTCTGAATGATGATAGTCTGCTCCGCTTAAAACAATATCTGCCATATAGTTTTTTCCTGTACAGGTAACACCTGTGGCTTTTCCGTTTTCGACCAAGATTTTATCTACAGGTTGGGATAAATTTATGCTAACCCCAAATTCTAGGGCAAGTGCACGCATGGCCTTGATAATTTCATACATTCCACCTTTGGGGTGCCATGTTCCGAGACCAAAATCGGCAAAATTCATAAAACTATAGAACGATGGCGTGTTGCTTGGTTTAGCGCCAAGAAATAAGACCGGAAATTCAAGTGTGGAAATTAATTTAGGGTTCTTGAACCGTTTTCGTACTTGTGAACTTATCGTTTTAAAAAATTGGTCTACTTTTAAGATAGTTTCTTTCGTTACCAATTCCAGTGGCGATAGCCCGGGTCGCAAAACAATTTTATTGATGGCGATATCATAATTTTCTTGGGCTTCTGAAATGAAAGTACGCAGCTCTTTGGAACTTCCTTTTTCAATACGTTCAAATTCAAGGCAAATTTTTTCCATGGAATCCCCTATGGTCATGACATCGTCTGAAAAGAAGATTTTATAAGCAGGATTTAATTGGTCCAATTGGTAGTAGTCTGATGTTTTCTTACCGAAATCAGCAAAAAATTTATCAAAAATATCGGGCATCCAATACCAACTTGGTCCCATATCAAACGTAAAGCCATCTTTTTGAAATTGCGAAGCCCTGCCGCCGACACTATCATTTTTTTCGTAGATAGAAACGTCCCAACCAGACTTTGCCATATAGCAAGCCGCTGATAGCGATGCAAAACCAGAACCTATTATAATACACTTTTTTCCCATTAATGATGACCGCTTTATAATTTACTTACTAAACTATCTATGGAAGAAAACGTTCTACAAAATTTTGGCATGGTGTGCTCGTCTATATATTGTGTTTGGCGCCCTAAAAGCCACAGATTTGGGTTATTATAATTAGCCACCAAGGCACTAAAATCCTCCAAATATTTGTTTACCTTGTCTTTCTCCGGGACCACGGTAAAATAGGAGAGAAAATAAATGTCATCGAAATATTTCATGACATCCTCCAAATTTTCCATCGGTATCGTTGGTCCTAAATAAATACACTTATAACCCTTTAATAGAATCTCATAGTTGAGGTAAAGCAGACCAATATCATGGATTTCATTTTCCGGTAAGAATGCTACGAAAATTTTATCTCTTTTCGTTGGATTTAAATGCTGTAATTTTTCTGTATTTAAGAGTATCTTCTGTCTTATTAAACTGGTGATGAAATGCTCGTGGGCTGGGCTTATGGTATCGGTCTGCCATAACAATCCCAATTCGTTCAGCAGTGGTACAAACGTTTCCTTAAATATTTCCCTAAAAGAATTTTCGCCCAATAAGGCATTATAGGTGTTGAAAAACATGGTCTGGTCAAAATTCACCATGGCTAGCTTAAATGCGTTTATGGCCTGACTCTTGTGACTATTTTTTGCAACTATTTCACGAACAACGTAAGGGATTTCACTATCCGGTATTTTGGCGATTTTGGAAATCTTGTGCCCGTTATGGTAGAGCAAGGTAATGTTGAGTAGTTTCTGTAGGCTTGATAAACTGTACGTTCTTATGTTCGTATCAGTCCGGTCCGGCGAAAGGAGATTGTATCTTTTTTCCCAAATACGAATGGTGTGGGCCTTAATACCAGAGAGATTTTCTAAATCCCGTATACTGAATTGCTTTTTTACATTGTTCATGTTTTTCGAAAAAGAATTAAACAAATCTACAATTAAATGCCGTAGATAGGCTTTCTTGGGAGTTAAAATTATCAAAATAAAAAAGGTTAGACCAAAAAATCTAACCTTTATGTGCCCACGACTAGATTCGAACTAGCACGTCCTTGCGAACACTACCCCCTCAAGGTAGCGTGTCTACCAATTTCACCACGTGGGCCCGTTTTTATCTGATAAGTGCGCAAATATAGAAACCTATCCTTCATTTTAAAATATATTCGCAAAAATAAATACATACTTTGGTAATTCTAACTATTTAAGCCAATTGCTGATATTGGGTTGGTGTAATTCCTTTGATCTTTTTAAATTTTTTGTTGAAGTTAGAGATCGAATTAAAACCGGATAGGTCCGAAATCAAATTGATGTTCATTTCTTTTTCAGCATTGAGCAATTGACACGCATGCTCTACGCGCAGTTCAATCAGGAACTGGAAAAATGTTTTATTGGTTCGCTGCTTAAAAAACCTACAAAAAGCAGTAGGGGTCATAAATGCCATTGTAGCAACTTCATTCAAAGCAATGGATTTATGAAAGTTCTTGAGAACAAAATCGAACACAACCTGCAAACGCTCTCCTTCATTTGAGGATAGGGTCTTAGCATAAGTAAACTTACTTAGGGGCTCGATATCAATCTTAGCAAGCGTTCGAAGGATTTTTAAGAACCCGATAAACTGATTTAGGTTTTCCATTTGGGAAAGCCTTAAAAGGTGCTTCTCCACTTTACCTTTTTTGGAAACTACCTTAAAACCGGTACTCGCGCGCTTGAAAAAAAGCGTTAGTTCCTTATAATAAGACAACTTGAAAAAGCCGCTCCCAAAAGTAGTTTCGGTAAAAAAAATTGAAAGCATGTGGGCATCCAATTCTTCCTGGACACTTTTAAAGATATGTGGCAGGTTACTTCCTATAACAAAGGTATCCCCCTTGCTGAATTGATGTATACTGTCTCCAATCAACAACTTTCCACTGCCATTAATAATATAGCTAATTTGAATTTCTTCATGTTGGTGCAACCGGTTATAGAAAATAGGTTCCTTATCTATTTGAACTATTAAACAAGCATCTGCCGGCTTTGGAATTTTAAAGGGGTAAACTTTCATCTACATCTAATTTATCGCTTTAAATGGAATTTATAATTATAGATTGGTAAAATAGTCTCATAACTGGCAAATATGAAAACAATCTTTTAGGTCTAAGACCATTAATTTTGAAAAGAACTATAAAATTGTACTGGAATGGGTTTATTATGGAAGGGCGTTATGCCCGCGGTTACCACAAAATTTACGAAAGATGACGCCTTGGATCTAGAAATGTTTTCGATCAATATTAAAGCCCAATTAGATGCTGGCGTAAGTGGAATTATCCTGGGAGGTACTTTAGGGGAAGCCAGTACCTTAACCTATGAGGAAAAAAAAATACTCATCAAGGAAACTGTTCATCTTGTCAACAACAAGGTACCGGTCATCATTAATATTGCCGAACAAACTACTAGAGGTGCTATACACGCTGCCGAGGTTGCGGAAGAATGTGGTGCTAAAGGATTAATGATGTTGCCACCAATGCGGTATAAAGCCAATGACCATGAAACCGTAACCTATTTTAAGGAAACTGCAAGGAGCACCACCTTGCCCATGATGATTTATAATAATCCCATAGACTACGGTATTTTGGTGACGTTGGATATGTTCGAGGAATTATTGGTTTGTGAAAATATTCAGGCGGTAAAGGAGTCTACACGGGATATCTCTAATATTACACGGATTAAATCAAGATTTGGGAATCGATTAAAGGTACTTACAGGCGTAGATACCTTAGGGTTGGAAAGTATTCTTATGGGCGCCGATGGTTGGGTGGCCGGCCTGGTCTGTGCATTTCCTGCGGAGATATGCGCCATCTACGAGTTGGCCAAAGCCGGTAGGGTTGAAGAAGCACTGGATATCTACAGATGGTTCCTTCCGCTATTGGAGTTGGATATAAGTCCACAATTGGTTCAGAACATTAAGATGGCAGAGGTGGCAACGGGGATTGGTACGGAGCATGTAAGGGCCCCAAGATTACCGCTAGTAGGTAAGGAACGGGAACGCGTAGCCAAGGTCATCGCGGATGGACTGGCAACACGACCAAGCTTACCTTCCTATAAAGGAATCAATGCCTAATAGGTAATTCCTTTGTTTTCGATTATATTGAAGAAAATAAGCGGATTGTAGGTCCGTGCGTTTTTTTACTTTTAACAGAACCATAAAATAGTTACATGATTACCGGAGCAAATACCATAGGCAATACATCATCCAAGCTAGGAACCTTAACCTATAAAACATTCGACCCCAAAAAAAATAAGGAGACGGATTTTACCTTTTATGAAGCTACCACTGCTGAAATAGAGGAGGCCGTTAACCTGGCCGCAGAAGCGTTTCAGGTTTATAAGCACGCTTCAGGAAAGGAAAAAGCCCAATTCCTAAATACGATTGCAGATGAAATTGAAGCATTGGGAGACGAACTTATAGAAGCATATTGCATGGAGTCCGGTTTGCCTGATGGAAGGGCTCGTGGAGAGCGTGGGCGTACCATGGGCCAATTGCGTTCTTTCGCTGCCCTGGTAAGTGAAGGGTCTTGGGTAGAGGCGGTCATTGAAAAGGGGCAACCGGACCGGGAGCCCGTGCCAAAGGCCGATATTCGAAAGATGTTGGTCCCAATAGGTCCCGTAGTAGTATTTGGTGCGAGTAATTTTCCGTTGGCATTTTCTACCGCTGGCGGCGATACGGCGAGTGCCTTGGCCGCAGGGTGCCCGGTCATCGTAAAGAGCCATCCCATGCATTCCGGTACCGGAGAATTGGTTGCCTCGGCAATAACCAAGGCGGCCAAAAAAACAGGAATGCCCAACGGTATATTCTCCAATTTAAACAGTAGCGGAATTGAAGTGGGGCAGGAGCTGGTAAAACACCCAAAAGTTAAGGCCGTTGGTTTCACGGGAAGTTTGCAAGGAGGAACGGCGCTATACAAATTGGCCAACGAAAGGGACGAACCCATTCCGGTATTTGCGGAAATGGGCAGTATAAATCCTGTAGTCCTATTCCCGTCGGCTTTGGAAAAAGATAGTGACAAATGGGCGAGTAGGTATGCCTCTTCCATTACCTTGGGCTCGGGACAGTTCTGTACCAATCCCGGGTTATTATTGGGTATAAAAGGACCCGGGCTAGATGGTTTTATCGATAGCTTGGCCCAAGAAATTTTAAAATTGGAGCCATCTTGTATGTTACACCCCACTATACATTCCAAGTACCAAGAGGGCAAGAACGAACTAGTTTCCCAGCCTGGTGTTTCCCTAATGGCAGAGTACAATGGGGAAATCCCAGAAAATAGTGCGGCACAGGTGCTGCTCAAAGTTGATGGTGCAGCATTCTTAAAGAATACAACCTTGCACAAAGAAGTATTTGGTCCATTTTCTGTTGTAGTGTGTGCTGATGATGCTGCGCAGTTAACGCTAATTCTGCACCATTTGGAAGGGCAACTTACGGGAACCGTACTCGGGTCCGAAGCTGATTTTGAAACCTATACCAGCGTAGTCGACGCTCTTCAAAGTAGGGTGGGCCGTATTTTGTTCAATGGAGTTCCAACGGGTGTGGAAGTATGTTCTTCCATGGTGCATGGTGGTCCTTTTCCAGCCTCTACGGATGCGCGCTTTACCTCTGTGGGGACTTCTGCCATAAGAAGGTGGGTGCGTCCGGTTTCTTTTCAGGATTGGCCAAATCGTGCCCTTCCAAAAGCATTGCAGGACGGGAACCCACTGGGAATCGTCCGTTTGGAAGAAGGAACATATGGCAAATAGTAAGGTGATGAAAAAAAAGAGAGGCATCTTCTTGGTAGTGCACCGTTTGGTATTTTTAATTTTGGCGTGCTGTTTTGTAAAGGCAAATGCCCAAACGGCAACGAAACAGTTGAACACTATTATAAACGCTGTCGAGAATTATAGTCCCTACGACCGGACTAATTTCCCGCTTGGGGCATATCAGGAATCCATCGAAAAACAAAATGCCGAGTTTGCCCAAGAGCAGTTGGAGCGATTACAAGTATTGGATACGGCCAGTTTAACGGAGACTGAATTAATCTCTTGGGAGCTCTTACAATTTACCCTTATAAACGAGGTAGATGAATTCAACTACAAAATGTACCTTAATCCTATACAGGCAGACCAAGGTTTTCACCTCAATCTAAACTATCGTATAAATCCAATAGTAACCTATGGGGATGCCAAGCGTTACTTAAAAATGTTAAACGCCATACCTACCTTTGTGGAAGAGCATCTGGTATTGCTGGAGAAAGGTCTTGATGCCGGACTATCGCAACCCAAAATCATTTTTAAGGGATATGAAGCAACCTACGACACCCATATTGTAGACACGTATAGTCAAAGCAGTTTTTATGGCCCCATAAAAGCATTGCCTGCGGTACTCACCGCATTTCAAAAGGACTCGGTCACCATAGCGGCCCAAAAGGTGATCATGGAAAAAGTAGTTCCTTCCTTTAAAAGAATTAAGAGTTTTTTTGAGACCCAGTATATTCCTAAAACAAGAACGGCCATTGGTGTATCGGCAACGCCTAATGGGCAGGAGTTTTACCAGAATAGAATCAATTACTATACGACTACTACTTCCTATACTGCGGAGGATATCCACAATATTGGACTGTCTGAAGTTGCCCGGATAAAATCTGAAATGGAAAACATTATCCAAGCGGTGGATTTTGAAGGTAGCTTTGCTGAATTTTTAGAATTTTTAAGAACCGATGACCAGTTTTACGTGTCTACAGGTGATGCCTTATTGATGCACGCACGCGATATTGCCAAGCGCATCGATGCCGAGTTGCCAAGATATTTCAGAACCCTACCAAGAAGACCTTATGGGGTAATTAAAGTTCCTGATGCTATTGCGCCAAAGTATACGGGAGGCAGGTATTCCGGCCCTTCCTCTGAGACCCAACCTGGGTATTACCTCGTCAATACCTACAAATTGGCTAGTAGGCCCTTATATACCTTACCCTCGCTTACAGCTCACGAAGCGGTGCCGGGTCATCACTTGCAGGGCAGTTTAAACAATGAATTGGGAGATAGTATTCCAAAATTCAGAAGAAACATGTATTTATCTGCCTATGGCGAAGGATGGGCGCTTTACACGGAGTTTTTGGGAAATGAGTTGGGTATTTACAGAACACCCTACGAGGAGTTTGGAAAGCTCACCTACGAAATGTGGCGGGCCTGCAGATTGGTGGTGGATACCGGAATACATGCAAAGGGGTGGACGCGCACGCAGGTAGTTGATTATATGATGGGCAATACCGCACTTTCAGCACATGAAGTACAAACGGAAACCGATCGTTACATTGCATGGCCCGGACAAGCACTTTCATATAAAATAGGGGAGCTTAAAATACGGGAATTGCGAGAAATGGCCCAGGATGAATTGGGAGATAAATTTGATATCCGAGACTTTCATGAAATTATTTTAGAACAGGGAACGGTTACCCTGCCCATTTTGGAACGCAGGATAAACCAATACATCAAGCAAAATAAATAAGGGATTTGTATGCCAAGTAGTACGTTTGTCTGTATCGATGCCCATACTTGTGGCAACCCCGTACGGGTCATAAAAGAAGGTGGTCCTGCATTGGTTGGGACAACCATGAGCGAGAAAAGACAGCATTTTCTCAAAGAATATGATTGGATACGGAAAGGCTTGATGTTTGAGCCGCGAGGACATGATATGATGAGTGGGAGTATCTTCTACCCACCCTCCAATGCTGAAAATGATTTTGGCATCCTTTTTATAGAAACTAGCGGTTGCCTGCCCATGTGTGGGCACGGAACTATTGGTGCCATTACCATTGGCATAGAAAAGGGATTAATTGTACCCCAAGTACCGGGACAGGTACGTATGGAAACCCCTGCAGGATTGGTCCAAGTTGAATACCAACAGACGGACGGGAAAGTTGATTGGGTAAAGTTAACGAACGTGAAATCCTATCTGGCGGCCGAAAATCTTGCAGTTTATTCTTCGGATTTGGGCGAACTAAAATTTGATGTCGCCTATGGCGGTAATTTTTATGCCATTGTAGACATACAGGAGAATTTTTCTGGCATTCAAGACTTTTCAGCAAGTAAGTTAATACAGTTCAGTCAAGAGCTTCGAGAGAAAATAAATAGGGATTATCCAGATTCGTTTATTCATCCAGAAGATGCTACCATAAGAAATGTAAGCCACCTATTGTGGACGGGTAAAACGCTTTCGGAATCCTCTACCGCTAGAAATGCCGTTTTTTATGGGGACAAGGCCATTGATCGTTCACCCTGTGGTACAGGTACCTCTGCACGAATGGCACAATGGCATGCAAAGGGAAAATTGAAGCCGCGTGAAGACTTTGTGCATGAGAGTTTTATTGGATCTCAATTTGTGGGTAAGATTGAAGCTGAAACTACACTGGCAGGAAAACCGGCCATAATTCCGAGTATTAAGGGATGGGCGAAAATTTATGGACAGAATACCATAACTATTGATGATGATGATCCCTACGCTTATGGATTTCAAGTAATTTAGTGAAACAAAATAGGTTTAGGCCCTTAAAGGAAACTAGGGTAAATTTTAGGTATTATGCGAGTTGCTAAATTTTGAATTAACAACGAAGGAAACTTTTCTACCCAGGAGTTTAAGGTGGCATTTAGTTGTACTTATGTTGAGGTAAATTAATAGTACTATGGCGAAAGATATCGTAATTATTGGGGGTGGAATCGTTGGCTTATGTTCCGCTTACTTTCTAAAAAAAGAAGGCTATCATGTTACCATAATTGACAAGGGTGATATTACCGCCGGAGCTTCTTTCGTAAATGCCGGCTATATAACGCCAAGTCACATTATTCCCTTGGCATCCCCCGGAATGATTGCAAAGGGTATAAAAATGATGTTCAATTCCGCTAGTCCGTTCTATATGAAACCTAGGCTAGATTTAGATTTTTTAAAATGGTCCTGGTATTTTCACAAATCGTCCACCATGGCTAAAGTGGAAAAGGCAATACCTGTGATCAAAGAGATAAACCTGATCAGTAGGGAACTGTTTTCAAGCATCAAGACTTCGGGTGACTTGGGCAATTTTCAGTTGGAACGAAATGGGCTGCTCATGTTGTATAAAACGGACGCAAGTTACCTACACGAAAAGGAAGTTGCAGATAGGGCCAGCTTTTTGGGTCTCGAAGTCTCGGAATTGAACAAGCAAGAATTGGCACGGCTGCAGCCCGACGTAAGGATAGATGCCGAGGGAGCCATTCATTATGAATGTGATGGCCATACGACCCCAACGGAGTTCATGCCCAAAATGCTCCAGTATTTGGAAGGCGCAGGAGTGGTCATCCGTAAAAATGAGGAAGTGTTGGATATCGAAACTAATGGGTCTCAGGTGACACTGGTACGTACGAACAGAAAGGACTATACCCCAGACGAGGTGGTTATGGCAGCGGGTACGTGGAGCATGGAGCTCTCTAAAAAACTGAATATGAACCTTCCCTTGCAAGGCGGCAAAGGATATCGGATTAACGTAGAGCGAGAGACAGGTATAACACTCCCTGCAATACTGATGGAGGCCAAAATGGCCGTAACGCCTATGAAAGGTTTTACCCGCTTTGCGGGTACAATGGAGTTTTCCGGTAACAATGCAATCGTTAGAAAGGAACGGGTGTTGGCCATAGCAAAAGGCGCTGAATCCTTTTATCCAGATCTTAAGATAAATACCGCAGAAATAGAAGGTGCCAAAACCGGGTTAAGGCCAGTATCGCCCGACGGTTTGCCCTATATCGGAAAATCTGAAACCATAAAAAACCTGACCATTGCCACCGGTCACGCCATGATGGGTTGGAGTTTGGGACCTGCCACTGGAAAATTGGTCTCCGAACTCATTTCGGACAAAAAAACAAGTATGGATATTGAAGCATTTGCTCCTAACCGCAGGTTTTAAGCGGTCTTTTTCAGATCTTTTTTCAAATACAACATCATTTTCCGTAACAACTCATTTTCAAGAATCGGTTTGTTCATATAATCGTTTGCTCCCAGCTGTTTTGTACGTTCACATGAGGCGTGGGTCGTATCTGCGGTAAGAACTATTATGGGCGTATTTAGATGGCTAGGACTTGCAAAACCGCCCCTTATTTTCTCAATGGCCTCAAAGCCATCCATAACGGGCATTTGTAAATCCATTAAAATAAGGTCCATTCTTTTTTCAGTAAGAATCTCCAGGGCCTCCTGTCCATTGTTGGCGATGGTCAACGAAGCCCCTTCCCACTTTTTGAAAAACAATTTAATGACCATTTGGTTCATCTTATTGTCTTCGACCAATAATATGTTTGTGTTTTCAAAGTCGATATCGTCATGGTTTACTTGTGGTATTTCAACAAAAGGTAGCTTAACAGTACAGGTAGTGCCACCAACTTTATTTTGCCTTATAGCTATTTCCCCATGACATATATCCACACTGGCCTTTGCAATATAGAGTCCCAATCCCAAGCCTTCAAAAATTCGTTTATCATGGAAGGAGTGTTTGGTAAAGGATTCAAACGCCGTACTAATTTTTTCCTCACTAATTCCTATTCCCGTATCGCTGATTTCAAAATTTAGAACAATGTCATTTCCTTTTTGCCCTAGCGCTTTTGAGATTTTTAGTTCTATTTCTCCCTCAGACGTAAATTTAACCGCATTGTCAAGCAGATTGTTAAGTACTTGTTTCAGCTTTTCCTTGTCCCCATTTAGTTCTTTGGGCAGGGACGAAAGGTCTGGGAATTTAAAGCGTAGTTGTTTTTCATTTGCTCTGGGTGCAAAATCCTTTTCTATTTTAAGTAAAAACTCATGCAAATCGAAAGTACGTATAGTAAGCTCAAAGTCCCCTTTTTCTATTGCCGTGAAATTGGTAATGTCATTGATTGACGATAAAAGCGCTTTTGATGAGGACATGATCAGTTGTGCTTTTTCCAGGTCCTTTTTCTTTGCGGCATCCACTTCCATAGAAGATGCAATACCCATAATAAGATTTAGAGGGGTCCTTAGTTCATGGCTTAGGTTGGAAAGGAAATAGGATTTTATTTCATTCATATCCTTCTCCCGTTGCAGCGCTATACGCTGGTTTTTTTCGTTTTCTAAACGTAAAGATTTGATTCTGTTACTCATAGATATGGATAGAAAAAGAATTTCCAAGCTGGTACCCAATTTGGGGCCATTATCTGCTAAAAATGAAGCAGGGAGTATGCTGAGGTTATTTAGGATGAATACGATAAATCCCAACACCAGAAAACCGATACCCGCAATAAAGAAGGGATCTACTTTCTGTTTTAAAATCAGTTTAGCAACAACGGCTGTAATAATGGCAACCAAGGCCAGAAGGCCGGTAATATTGGCAAGGGGATAATTATGTTGAAAATTGGCGGGAAATAGAACTATGCCCAGTATGGCAATGACCATGACCGTTTGTAATATTTTAAAGGCTAAGGAGAATAGAAGGTTCAATTTGGAGGAATCCAAAAACTTTCGCGCGTATTCTAGAAAACAAATCATGGACAGAATGGCGATGAGCAAAACTGCTTTGTCATTGAGCCAACCACCTTCTGGAGTTACATATTGGTGAAAATACCCATCCAAAGAAAATTGCAATAGGCCCACGAATAAAATATAGAGGCTATACCACAGGAAAACACTACTTTTTAATCCGAAGAAAAAGAATAGATATAGAATTAACGCAAACAATAACATACCATAAAAGAGGCCGTTAAAGATTTGATCTCTATAGGTCTGCCTCAAGAGTTCATTAGGGTTAAGCAGTGTTAACGGAATATCCAAGGATTCGCCGTCACTTTTAATATGGACAATGGCATCAATAGCAGCATTGGGCTGCAAATTAATTTTAAATAATTGTTCACGGCTGGGTATTACCTTTTTGGAAAAAGGCATGGCATCACCGTTTCGTTGTATATTGACCTCGCTTTCTTGGTCTACCAAATATAAATCCACTTGGTCAATGACCGGTCTTGCGGTTTTAAAATAATAGTCCAAAACCTTGTCCGTGTTGTTTGTGACCTTAAAGGTGACCCAATAATGTTCATTGGTAAAACCAACGTGACTTTGGGTACCCTCAAGCGAAGTAAATTCGAGGTCTTTGTATTTTTTAGTGAATGCAGCATAGGTGCTTACTTCCTGACCTGTATTTGCAATAGAAGCATATGAATTTAAATTGACCGAGGTTTCAATGGGCTTGTCCAATACCAATTGTGACCAGAGGGTGCCACTACCACAGAGCATAGAAATCAAAAAGAAAAATTTTATATGGTTTCCAAGATTACGTAGGCTATCGATATACGTCATACAACTAGATTTGTGGTGGATATATAACGAAACAGGGGTAGGGTAGCTATATATTTTTTCGATAAAAAGCCTATTATTGGGGCTAATTGTACCTTATGCAAAAGGTAAGAGAGGCATAAACCATAAAAATAGCTTCTTAGTCATCGTGAAATTGGTCCTAAATTTAATTTTAGAAGCCGTTTCTTTACGGTATAAAAGCATTATGTTACAGTCCAAAAAAAACCTAAATCTTGAAAACAGAAATCCGGGACTTACATTTAGAAAATCTAAAACGGAAGATTGTATCCTATACAACCATAGATGAGGCGGTATTGTTGGAGCAGCTTCACTTTTATGAACGATTTGATTTAAAGAAAAACGAAACCCTCATCATTCCAGGACAGTTCGTGAACCATTTTTACTATGTGGCGGCAGGTTGCATCTATTATTACAAATTGGAGGAAGGGGAACAAAAGGTTTTGGAATTTTATACGGAGGATGTTTTTTTTACCGATTTACCTGCCTATGTAAAAGAAACTCCTTCAAACTACTTTTTAAAGGCATCGGAAGCTACCGTCGTGTATGCCATCAAAAAAACGGATGCCGAGAACTCCTTTAGAAAATCGCACCAATTGGAACGTTTTGGGCGCTTGTCCATGCAAGAGGCATTTATCAAGATTTTTACACGGGTAGAGCGTTTAAATAATCGCACTAACGAAGAACGCTACACGCGCTTGTTGGAAAAACGCCCAGATCTCTTTCAGCGCGTGCCTCAATATTTAATCGCTTCCTATTTGGGGATTACCCCAGTGGGACTTTCCAAATTGAGAAAACGATTGGGGAAGGGGTAAGGGGCAACAGTTTTTTCAATCGTTTAAGAGATATGTTCAGGATAAGACCAGCAATAATGCGTGGGGATTATAAACCATAATACTTTTTCCTTAAACGTAGCCAAGTATAGTTTTTAACTTCACTAGTATACTTTGCCTTTCTATAAACAAGTACTAATATTACTATAAACTGGACTTGAATTTACAGGATTCCAAAAAAATAAGTATTTTATTTAAGTCAAGCTAACCCATAATTTTCGTCTTGGGAAAAGGTTGTAAAAATGGATTCTTCTAAAATGGTGGTGCTGAAAATTTAAAAAGTAAAAGAGCATTAATAGACTTTGAAAATTAATTATGAGGAGTATGGGAGGCATCGTCAAATATGAATATAGTGGTAAAGAACTATGAATTCCGGTTTAAGGATGCCTCTTTTCCTATTCCTTTTTCTTTGTATTATTTTTAAAGGACTTATCTGGGTAGGCCGGAGGAGCAGGAACCTCTCTAGGGTCTTCTTTAATGAGTTGCTGAAGATGTTGAATGGCCGCATTAAGCTGGGCATCTTCTCCATTGAAGGTAGCATGGGGAAGGTTGTCCACTTCAATATCAGGAACGAACCCGTGCCCTTCGATCAGCCATTCGCCATTATCCCCATAAACGCCCATCATGGGAGCTCTTGCCAAGCCACCATCACTCAACCTATTGCCGCTGTGCAACCAGATTTCTCCGCCCCAGGTTCGGGTTCCTATCGTTGTTCCCAACGCTAACTTTTTAAAACCATCGGCGAAGGCTTCACCGTCAGAATAGGTGTTTTCATTGACCAGTACTACAATGTGGCCCCTGAAGGCATAGGGCATGTTCCAATAGGGTTCGCCAGCTCTAGACTTCCAGTACATCCACGCTTTTCTCAAGAGCTTTTCCAGAATGAAACTATCAATATTACCTCCAAAATTATAGCGCACATCTACTATCAAGCCAGATCGGTTAAATACGGGGTAGAATTCTCTATAAAATTGACTGATGTCATTACTGCCCATTGCCCTTAAATGCAAATAACCGATTTCATTATCACTTTTATCTTCTACAGCCAAGCGATTACTATATTCCCAATCACGATATCGAAGATTGTATTCATTTCCCAGCGGTTTTACAATGACATCCCTGGATGAAGCGCCTCGAAGAAGTGTTAGTCGTACTTGTTTCCCCGCTTGATTCCGGATCAATGCTCCTATATCAATAGCGGATAATGCGGGAACACCATTGACTTCCATTACCACATCACCAGTTCGTATGTCCAAATAAGGGTCATCCAAAGGTGATTTCTCGTCTGGATAATCAGGATCTGCAGTGTATATATATTCTATTTTAAACCCATTTTTTTCTTGATCTCGGCTAAAGACAGCGCCTAGACTTGCCACTGTAATATTATTATCATCGTTCCGCTCATCGCCACCCCTAACGCTCGTATGCAGCGCTGACAATTCGCCAACAAACCTGCCAATAAGGTCAGAGAGTTCTTCACGGGTAGTAACCCTATCAACAAGCGGTACATATTTGGCATACATTGCATTCCAATCTACCCCATGCATATTTTTATCATAGAAATAATCGCGCTCCATACGCCATGCATCGGTGAAGATTTGCTTCCAGTCCTCTTTGGGAATGATAGGGAACTTCCACTCACTTAAATCTATCTTATTTTCAGACAGGTCACTTACTTTTGAGGAACCGGCATCGATCATATAATAACTTTGTCCTTTTTTGACCAATATCTTTTCTCCATTAGCGGTCATGGAGAACGAATCAATATCTGGTACCATAGTAGTAAGGCTTAGCTTTTTAGTATCAATTTTTACCACAGCAAGGTGGCTCTTGGCATTGACACCTGTCTCTTGGGTCAGAAGGTAAAGTGCCTTTTCGTTCACCTCGAGTCCGTTATAATTACCAGCCGCTATAGGCACTTCCTCGATTCTAGTTTGAATACCGGTTTGATCGATACGGACTACAATTTTCTCTTTCTTTTCCTCTGTTTTGTCCTTCTTTTTATCTGATTTTACTGTAAGGTCCTCTCTTTTGTTTTCGTCGGAGAGTTCATCGCCCTCCCTAAAAGGAGAACGAGTTCCTTGTTTCAGGGCTACGTGATATACTTTTTCACTTGCATCAAAGTAGGGCTCTGGTTGTCTCGTTCCCCATGGGCTTCCTACTAAGGAGGTAAAACTTCTATCGGATAGGAAGTAAAGAAATTCACCGTCTGGGCTCCATCGCGGGTTTAGGCTATTGGCTCTATCAGTGGTGAGGTCAAATAAGGTTCCATTATCCACATTATAAATTTTTATTTGTGCCATGGAGTTGGCGGCAACTTGCACAAATGCCAGCCACTTGTTGTCTGGCGACCAAGTGAAACCCCCAATTCCTTCTTGATTGGTGGAAATCTTTTTACTGAGACCGGTTGCGATATCAAGTATGAACATATTGTTTTCAAGGTCGTCATAGGCAATCCATTTACCATCTGTTGAAGGAACTCCCTGATGTCGCAACAGATTACCGTCTTTAGTAATTTGCTTTTGTGAACCTTGCCCGTTGGACGGTATGCTCACAAATTCGAATTCTCCTGATTCGTCAGAAAGTGTGTAAATGGTTTTTCCATCATGTGAAAATACGGCGTCGCGATATCTCACTCCTGCTTTTTCTGTGAAGGAAACAAAGCGTCCAGAAGTTACCGGAGCCACAAAGACCCTTCCTCTGGCGGTAATGACGATTTGTTCACCATCAGGAGATGGATGAACGGCCGTGATATATTGTGCGGGGTTGTCATCCCACTTTTCCCTTAATTGATCCAGATCAGTGACCAATTTTATATCAATTTTTTTGCTTTCACCCGATGCAATATCGAAGTGCCATAGATCGGCGGCCATTTGGTACACAATAGTGCCATTGGAGATACTTGCAGATCTAACATCAAACGCTTTATGTGTGGTGTGTTGTTTTAGGTCTTGGCCATTCTCGTCCATAGACCAAATATTCATCATTCCATCCCTATCGGAGATGAAATAAACCCTTCCCGAATACCATATGGGATGGTGGCTGCCGCCACTGTACTCTTTTGTAAGTTTAATAGCCTCTGTTGCCCCCTCTGTAAATTTCCATAGCTGTCTTGCAGTACCGCCCTTATACCTTTTGGTTACGTTTCTGTGGTACGCTGGCCTTACGAAATATACCGTTTTCCCAGTAGCGTCATACGTGGCTTCGCTGGCTTGGGCAAGAGGGATTCTTGCCTTTTGCTTGGTCTTCATGTCAATACTTACAATTTGATTATCAGGTACTTTGGAGTAAGCCCTTGTATTGTAAATAATCCTGCCATCAGGCGTCCATGAATTGGTGATGGATGCATCTGCCTCATAGGTCCACCTTGTAGGCAACCCTCCCTCTATAGGCATCGTATATACTTCCATAGGGCCTTCATAACTTGCCGAAAAGGCAATTGTCTTACCATCGGGTGAAATGGCAGCGAACGTTTCTTCTTCCGTGTGGGTGGTCAGCCGCTGTGCCAGACCCCCGGTCAAGGGCACTTTCCAAAGATCCCCTTCTGCCGTGAATACGATGGTGGTGTTGTGGATTGACGGATTTTGGTAATATCCTTCAATGCCTTGCGCGGGAGCAAGGAAATAGCACATTAGGCCAATGCAGGGCAGTAGCATGGTTTTTGGTAGGTGAATTATAGAAAATACATTCATGATTTTTGTGTTTTTAGGACCTAGGTGATTCGATGGATTTAATTGACGTTGATAAGATAGCGCTTTTACGATAAATCACACCCAATTTCCACCGCACGGTACTTACAGTGGCAGACCAACAGACTTCATTTATTATGAAACAGCAGATTATAATATATACCCACAGCGCAAGATAATTCCCCTTGCCTAAGTGTTTTTAGATTACCCTATTAAGGCCAAAAAGTAAAGAGTAGCGCGCGAGAAAGCATGACTGCACAGGTTGCCCGCTAAGGGAAAACTGTTTGGGCACGAGTGCACAGGAGAAAAAGATCAGTGTTACTTAGTATAGGGCAGAATATAGCGTAACATAACCAGATTCCAGAGCCCGCAGGGCGGGTACATGAAGGGCAAACGCCAGAGTACGGTAGAACCTGTCTTCGGCACACTTACCCAGTTCACGGGCATGCGCAAGATAAATACCATTGGTTTGAAACAAGCCAACAAGGCGGCGCACCTCTCCGCTATTGCCTATAATCTGGAGAAGTACCTGAAATTCGACCAAAAACGGGTAAAAAGTGGAGCGGGGCAAGTTGCTTTTAAGGTCTTTGTGAAAAGTGTCGTCCGAGACCTGTTTCCAGCTTTGCCAAGGCATCGAAAATTGAACTTTCATTAATGATTTAGCAAGAAAAAAGCCCCGTAAAAGGGCTTGTATCCAATCCGTTCTATGGCCGAATAAGGGCTTGTGCAACGGTTACCATTGTTGTGTGTAGTTTTTTAATTTTAACCGGTATTTTTTGTTATTTTTAATTCGAGCTTTTTAACCATTCTTCATTAGGTTTTTATTAAACGCTCGACTCAATAATATTTATTGTTATCCTTTTTTAGTAAATCTGTTCTATTAGGGTAATAGATCATAATCATCGGAACAGATAAGTATAGAATAAACAACCAGAATGTATTCATACTTCCAGTAAATTCCGGCAAAATTAGTAGATAATTAAAGGCGGCATTAGCACTAATATGAGCGAGTATTGATGTCAGCACACTTTTGGTATAGTAATAAATCCAACTTATAAAAAGTGTTCCCAGAATTACCCATAATAAAAACACTGTAAAGTCCATTTGCAATGGGACCCCTGTTCCAATCAGCTACGCTGGAAAATGCCAAATTCCCCATATCAAACCAAGTATTATACTTGAATATAACAGATTAAATTTATCCATTAATCTGGGAAGTAAAAACCCTCTCCAACCATATTCCTCACCTACTGCAATAAATGCAATAACAACAATCTGTGGCAGCAGTTGAGTAGTTCTTAAATTAAATCTGGAGATATCGAAGTCCAAGGAAGTAAGCATGGCTATAGATGCAAGGACCGGAATTCCAATCATTGAAATAAGAAGCCATTTTAAGCCTGTTTTCTTCACCGTCTGTTTAACGAACAATTTATAGAGACCTTTCTTCCCACTTGTGATGGCCGTAAAAATCAGTGCAACTATTGATGGAGTGAAAACAGTTAATATAGAGACATTTGGATTATCTAATTTATAAGAGATTAAACATATTATCGAACTCAAGGCTATAACAATTACTGAGAATGTAATGATATCCCTTTTTCCATTTGGATTCAAATTTTTCATAGTTAATCATTTTTTGTTTTGCGGGTAGTGTTTGGCATTAGTAATCTTCCAAATTTTTAATTCATTTAGTTCAATGCCTTTACATGAAAACTCTTCAAAAGGATAAATGTTACATCTGAATGGAAATTACACACAACTTCTCGGCTCGAGTAGTTGCTTGTGTTTGCACTAACTTTTGCAAGTACACACCGAACTGAAAATCCGCAAGGATTTTCGTAAGTAGGCGAGAAAAAGCAATTACTTATCGCCATTGTGTCTGCTTTTGTTATTTTAATTGTGTTTTAGTTCTTTCCCTATAGCAACTAATAATTGCTCTGCTTCGTCTCTTGCTTTATCGATATGACCTCTATTAGTTTTTGCAACTATAATTCGCAAACTAATTACATTTAGCAACTCAAACTCCTTATCAGGATTTTTCAAATTATTTTGGAATGTTGCTTCTAATTTGTCCTCTAAATATATTTTTCTGTTTTCAAATCCAAAATTTTCTGGAAGAATAATCACATTGGATTTTATTACAGGGAATATTTGATGGTAAACAACACTTTCTGTATTTCCGTCAACCCATTTTTGATAATATTCAGAATTTTGATAATATTTCATTATTTGTGACCGTAATGATTTTTTAGTAATTAAGTTGAGTTGACCAGTACTGTTAAGTTCGTTAAAAGTGGTTGATATTTCCGGGTATTTTCTGGTATACATCAAATTTGACAACTTACTATTTAGGCTATCAATTTCTGATAGTTTTCCAATTGAGCTAAAATCTTCTAAAATAGATTCTCCTTTGCCAATTACCAGGTTATAAAATTGATTTGAGGCATTTAAAGATTCCACTTGTTTTTCTAGATCCGCCCTAATTCCAATTAAGTAATCTATTTGCTTTTCTGTATTAATTCTGTTTTGATTCCAATTATTAATAGCTAGTGCAATCAAAATCCCAATAACGACAAGGATAATTTCTCCGATTGCATATTTAAAATACTTTCTGGTTTTACCTTCTGAAATTAAATTTTGTCTAATTTTTCTGAAGAATTTTATCATTGTATGATTGGTGCTTTGGTTATTTTTTTTCCAATTCTTTCTCTATAATTTCAATTATCTTTTTTAAATGATTTTCTAATGTAGGATATTGATAAGTGAAAAGATTTTTAGTTGTACCAGTATATCTCATAAGGTTATTTTCAAATTCATTTTCACTTAATAAATGATTGTTACTACTTTTAAATTTAGGTAATTTGGGAATTCCTATTACTTCAGCTAAACCATTTCTGTCTGCCATTGCTCTTAAAGAGCCATTCTTTTTAATGTATTCTATACTGTTATCGTATTCTTGTTTTACACTTTGCTCTTGATTTTTTATTTTCGAAACCAAGGGGTCTAATGCAATTAAGTAGTTTCTAAGACTGTCATTCCTGATGTTTTTTAAATGACCAGAGGTTTTCATTTCAGTAAGTACACTATTCTCATATCCGAATTTATATGTATTAGAAAATACTTTACCAAATGTTTTTGATAGATAGTCTTCTGTTATAGTATCTTGGTTGCTATCGATTAAGTCAAAAATTTTGTTTTGCCATATATTCAAAGCGTTAACATTCTCTTTGGTATTGATAACTTTCTTAAGATTATTAATTGCTTCAGTTTTTAGAAGTCTTAAGTATTTCTCTTGATTACCTTGTATGTTCTGTTGTTCATTCCAATTGTTTATTTGAAGCGCAATCAAAATCCCAATAACCACAAGAATTATTTCGCCAGTTGCATAAATCAAATATTTACTGAACTTGTTTTCAGTCAGCATTCTTTGTCTGATTTTTCTAAAGAATTTTATCATTGATCAGCGGTGTCTTTAATGAAGGCTAATGTTTTGGCTATTCGCAGTGTCCCGTAGGGCATTGCGTATAGGTGTTGTTGTGCTTTCGTTATTTATTTCTCTTCACATTTTCTTTCTAATTGTTCTTTCAAGTCATTGATTTCCTGTAGTAGCAAATTGTAGAGTTCTATTTGTCTTGAATTTGCCCCAACGAATTCTAAAGATTCATTGAGTAATCTCGTTCTCATTTGAGAAGTTAGTGGGTTATCATCAAAAGAAAGAACAGAAACCTTCAGATCTTCATCCAGTCCATTTTTGAATCTTCCATCTCTGACTGAAGCTTGGACAGAGCCATTTGCAAAGTAATCATTGTGAGCAAAAGCAATATCCACAGCGTGTTTTCCATTAATCATAATTATGCTCTTTAATTCTTCAACTCTATTGAAATAGTGATTCAGAGCTTTAATAATAGAATTATCACTGATTATATTAAGGTTGGCACCGGATTTTAAATCTTCGTAAGCTGAATTGTTTGGTTCAAAATCAGAATAGATAGCCTTTCCAGACAGAGATATTTGTGTCCCAATTTCAATTTTGTTGGAACTATCATTAAGAAGTAATCTGACAGATTGGTTCGAAGCAACAAGGCGTTCTGTCGCTAACTGCAGAAGATTCCGTATTTGCTCTTTATCCAATCTGACATCGTCCAATAATCGACAATAGTATTCCTTTTCTAATTTTAATTGTTTACGGTGGTCGTTCCATTCATTTAATTGTAGTGCGATAAGGATACCAATAACTACAAGTACAATTTCACCAACTGCATATTTGAGATATTTTCCAATTTTGCCTTCTGAAAGTGAATTTTGTCGAATCTTTCTAAAGAATTTTATCATTGGTTAAAGGTTGGTCTTAAAAATAGTGACCTATTTTTTAACTTAATTTTCCGATTAAGATTGTTGGTGCACCTCCTGTTGAAATCCTATTTGCATCTGCTGCAACTTCTTGCATTCCTGATGAAGACATTACTTCATTTAATGCTTCAAGTGAATTAAAAGGCATTGTAAACATTTGATAAAAAGGTGGCTTACCTTCAGGTCCTTGTAAAAATTTAGTTACTGTATAAGGTTTTACATCGTTGGGTATTCCTGTTTTCTCGTGAAGTAATTTAACGTGAGCAGAATATTCTGATTCAAATTTTTCTACGTCTGCGGGTTGTGGATAAAGTACTATTAGATTCATAATTTTTAAGTTTGATTTTATACCTACTCTTTTCGGTTTTCGGCGACCCATTTTTCACTCGTTAGTAGTTTCTGATAATGAAGCACAACAATATAATAAACACACCCAATTAAATTTAAGACCCTATAATAGGGATAACCTTACCTGTAATTTTAGCGCTGATAAGTCACTGCCCTTAAAAATAGGCCTTTTTCCTTTAGCCATACAACCTTTCTTCACTATGAAAATAGGTGTTCCCCAATTTTATTAAACCAGTTTAACGAGATTCCTAGGAATAAATCCTAACTTGAAACACACTACTTTTTAAAACAATTGCCATGGCAAATACCTATGTAGACCTAGAGACCTTAAAATTTTTGTTATTCCATGTTCATGACCTTAAGGGTGTATTGCAACAGGAGCGATTTGCGGATTATGATGAGGAATCCATTAGCATGATGCTGGATTCCATCAAGGATTTCGCGGACAAGGAAATGTATCCCTATTTCCGCGAGATGGACGAGAATCCGGCCCATTTTAAGGACGGTGAAATTATGGTGCACCCGCAAGTAGCCAAGTACATGAAGGCAGGGGGCGAGATGGGATTTTTATCCGGACCTTTTTCTTACCAGGACGGAGGAATGCAAATGCCCTCCATGGTCGTACATGCCTCTGCCTTTATCCAAGAGGCGGCCAATAATCACCTGCCAGGCTATATTGGGCTTACCGTAGGTGCGGCGGAGTTGATCGTGCACTTTGGAAACCAGTTTTTAAAGGATACCTATGTTCCCAAAATGATTTCCGGAGAATGGGGAGGTACCATGTGCCTTACCGAACCGCAAGCCGGAAGCTCCCTCTCGGATATTGTTACCACTGCCGTACCCGATGGAGATACTTTTAAAATTAACGGACAAAAAATATTTATTTCAGGAGGGGATTATAAGGGGGCCGACAATATTGTGCACTTGGTTTTGGCACGTATCAAAGGGGCACCGGCAGGCACCAAAGGGATTTCGCTTTTCGTTGTGCCCAAGAACAGGCCTACTGCCTCGGGTACTTTGGAGCCTAATGACGTTGCCACGGTTGCGGATTTTCAGAAAATGGGCCAAAAGGGCTATTGCACAACGCATTTATTTTTTGGGGATAAGGAAGATTGCACCGGGTGGCTGGTAGGGGAACCCCACAAAGGCCTAAAATACATGTTTATGATGATGAACGGCGCCAGGATTGCCGTAGGGCGTGGAGCGGCGGCGATTGCTACGGGGGCGTACCACGCTTCCTTAAATTATGCCAAGGAACGACCGCAGGGTAGGGAATTGCAGCGCACGGGTAAAAAGGATGCTTCACAGGAACAGACCCTTATCATCAACCACCCCGATGTACGCAGAATGTTACTTTTGCAAAAAGTAATCACGGAAGGGGCTTTGAGCCTGGTGTTCTTGACTTCCCGTTATCAGGATTTGTCAGAATCACTTGCCGATGAAGACGGTAGGGCCAAGTATAAGTTATTGTTGGAAATCTTGACGCCGGTGGTAAAGACCTATCCTTCCGAAATGGGTATTGTTTCCGTTAACAATGGGGTGCAGGTATTAGGGGGCTATGGCTTTTGCTCGGACTATATTCTACAGCAATATTTGCGGGATATCCGTATTTCGGCCATCTATGAAGGTACTACCGGCATACAGTCCCAAGACCTTTTGGGACGAAAAATAACCATGGAAAATGGAAAAGCACTTCAATTACTTTCGGAAGAAATAAAAGCTTCTATTAAGGAAAGTATGGCATACGAACCCCTTAAACCCTTGGCAGGGCAACTGGCAAGTAAGTTGGAACTGACGCAAAAAGTATTACAATCCCTAATGGGCTATGCCCTGCAGGGCGATTACCAAAGATTTTTGGCGGACGCTACTCCCTTTATGGAATTTTTTAGTACTATAGTGATGTCCTGGCAATGGTTGGATATTGGTCGCGCCGCACAGGAAGCACTGGTATCGGGCACTTCTGATTTTAGTACGGAATTCTACGAGAACAAGATCCACGCCATGCAATTCTACTTTAAGTATGAACTTCCAAAGACAACTGGACTCGCAGAAGTACTGATGGACAAACAATCGTTGACCCTGAATACGGAGAAGGAAGTATTTTTTTAATCGATAGCCAAATATATGAGCAATATAAAATCAAAATTTGACCTAACCGGTAAAGTAGCCATCATTACAGGCTCAAGTAAAGGTATTGGACTTTCCATAGCAAGGGGTCTGGCCGAAAACGGTGCCAAGGTGGTCATTAGTAGCAGAAAGCAGGATGCGGTAGACGCCATGGCCCAAGAGTTTAAGAAAGCCGGTTTGGAAGCAATAGGCATAGCTTGTCATATTGGGGACGGGGAACAGCGCGAACAATTGATTGCAAAAACGATGGAAGCTTACGGGCGTATCGATGTTTTGGTCAACAACGCCGCCATTAATCCATTTTACGGCCCTTTGGAAGCTGCAGAAGAAGAGGTATTTGATAAAATAATGAATGTGAATGTTAAGGCGCCTTGGCTGCTTTCAAATTTGGCATTGCCCCATATGAAAGGAACCGGCGGTGGTAGTATCATTAATATTGCCTCTGTTGAAGGTATACACCCAGGGTTTAGATTGGGATTATACAGTATTACAAAATCGGCACTTATTATGCTGACAAAGAACCAAGCCAAGGAATGGGGTAAACATGGCATACGGTCCAATGTGGTTTGTCCCGGACTTATCAAAACTAAATTTAGCGAAAGCCTTTGGTCCAACGAAAAATTGGTGGAACAGTACACCGGTATCGTACCGCTTAAAAGGGTGGCCGAACCGGATGAGATGGCAGGCATCGTTATGCTGTTGGCATCCGATGCAGGTTCCTACATGACCGGTGGTGTGTATACGGCAGATGGGGGCTATTTAATTTCGGGTTAAAACACAAGACTATGAATTTTGAATACACGAAAAAATCGATAGGGCTTCAAAAAAAAGTAAGGGATTTTCTGGAAACCCATGTAAACCCTGTTGAACGGGAGGTGGAACTTTTTCATGCCGATTCAGATAATCGCTGGAAACGGTGGCCCGGACTAGAGGACTTAAAACAGAAGGCCAAGGATGCCGGACTTTGGAATTTGTTTCTGCCCGTTTCTTACGGGAAGCTCAGTCCGGGGCTTACGAATTTGGAATATGCCCCCTTGGCGGAATTGATGGGTAGGATTACATGGTCTTCCGAAATTTTTAATTGTAGCGCTCCCGATACTGGAAATATGGAGGTATTGGCAAAATACGGCACCGCAGAACAACAGGAAAAATGGTTAAAGCCCTTGCTGAAAGGTGAAATTCGCTCTGCATTTCTTATGACCGAGCCAGAGGTGGCCTCTTCCGATGCTACAAATATTGAAACCTCCATCGTTGACGATGGGGATGTATATGTTATTAATGGTCGAAAATGGTGGTCTTCGGGCGCTATGGATCCCCATTGCAAAATTGCTATAGTCATGGGCAAGACCAATTTTGACGCTCCACGCCATGTACAACAAAGTATGGTTTTGGTACCCATAGATACACCCGGCCTAACGATTGAACGGCACTTGAGTGTTTTTGGGTATACCGATTCCCCCGAAGGCCATGCAGAAATTATTTTGGACAATGTTCGCGTACCCAAGAATAATCTGTTGCTTGGGGAGGGGAGAGGTTTTGAAATTGCACAGGGCCGCTTGGGCCCCGGGCGCATTCACCATTGTATGCGCCTTATCGGTATGGCGCAACGATCCTTGGAAATCATGTCCAATAGAACAGTACAACGCAAACCTTTTGGCAGAACGCTCGACACCTACAGCAGTGTAAGGCAAGATATCGCCTTGTCTGCCTGTGAAATTGAACAGACCCGGTTATTGGTACTCTCTGCGGCGGACAAAATGGATAAGGTAGGGAATAAGGAAGCCAAGGATTTAATCGCCATGATAAAAATCATTACTCCGAACATGGCCTTAAAGGTCATTGATAGGGCCATTCAAATACTAGGCGGTAAGGGGGTAGGAAATGACACTCCCTTGGCCCATTTCTTTGCCGCTGCACGCATGTTACGCTTGGCCGATGGGCCCGATGAAGTTCATATGAGCCAATTGGGGAAAAGTACGATCAAAAAGTATGTAAAGCTTTCAGATGACTAACGAAAATAACCTAAAATCGGTGCGGGAAGGGGAGGAGCTTCATGAAGAGAAACTCAAGAAGTTCATGGTTCAAAATCACCTGATTACTGACTTGAATGCTAAACTTACCGTAAAACAGTTTACTAACGGCTATTCTAATCTCACCTATTTATTGGACATTGATGGTAAGGAATACGTACTGCGACGTCCGCCTTTTGCAGCCCCTAAAAGGGGGCACGATATGGGCCGTGAGTTTACCGTTCTAAAGCAGTTGAACCCTATTTATGACAAAAGTCCCACAGTGCATGTGTATCATGAAAATTCGGAATTGCTAGGTGCCCCATTTTATATTATGGAGCGGGTACAGGGTGAAATTTTGACTGCCGCATATGCACATCGCAGAAAGGTAGCTCCATCAGAATTTAAGACTATTGCCAATACTTGGGTAGATGCATTTGTCGAGTTTCACAATATCGATTACAAGGCTGCTGGTCTTTCGGAATTAGGCAGACCCGAAGGCTACGTAAAACGTCAAGTTGAAAATTGGGGCAAACAATATCTTGCGGCAGCAACCGATGATGTTCCGGCTGCCGAATTGGTTATGAAATGGATGGCTGGGCACCAACCTAAAACGTATGACCACACCCTCATACACAACGATTTTAAATACGATAATGTGGTTTTTACGGATGCTAGTTGGACGAAAATTGCTGCCGTACTGGATTGGGAGATGTGTACCCTAGGAGATCCCCTTATGGATTTGGGAACCTCCTTAGGGTATTGGACAACTGCGGGTGATCCTGATTTTATGAAACAGGGCCTGCCATCGCCTACCGTGATGGAAGGAAATCCTTCGCGTACGGAAATAGTGCAACAGTATGCCCTTAAGAGTGGCAGGAACATCGATAACCTGACCTTTTATTTTGCGTACGGACTATTTAAGATTGCGGTAATTGCACAGCAGATTTATTACCGGTACAAACATGGGCATACCAGTGATCCCAAATTTGCGAATCTGAACAAAGCTTCGGCACTTTGTTGCAATACGGCATGGCAGGCCATTCAAAAAAACAACATCGATAATTTGTACTAAGCATGGAAAGGCAATCTTACATAACGATTAACACGGGGGAATTTGCAGACCTTGCGAAAAGCAAAATCAAAGGCCCGCTGTTCATGCTGAACTTGGTTAAGTATAAAATAAATGTTCCGGAAACGGGACTATCCGGAAAGGAATCTTACAAGGAATATATGCGGCAGGCCACTCCCTTTTTCCTGAAAGCCAATGCAGCGGTTCTTTTTTACGGTTCGCCAGAGCATATGTTGATCGGTCCGGAGGAAGGCAGGGAATGGGATGATGTATTGTTGGTAAAGTATAATTCGGTGTCGGATTTTATGACCATGATTACGACAGAAGGCTATCCCGCACAACTAAGACAGCAGGCATTGGTAGATTCTCGTTTAATGCACTGTACTGCACATGAAACAAGTTCGACCTAAATATGGAACAATGAATTTAGAAAATAAAGTAGTGGTAATTACGGGAGCCGGAAGCGGCATAGGCGCAGCAACGGCAAAACTATTCGGTAAGCATAAGGCGCTAGTTGTAGTTTCTGATATTGATTTGGAAAGCGCTCAAAAAATTACGGATGATATCAATAAAGCAGATGGCCATGCCTTCGCCGTAAAAACCGATGTAACCAGTTTTCAGGAAGTGGAGACCTTGGTCAAATCGGTGGTCAAAAACCATGGTCAACTTGATGTTATGGTGAACAATGCCGGTATAGGAGGAAAACAGCAGGCAAGGACGGCAGAGCACACCTTAGAGGATTGGCACAATGTCATTGCCGTAAACCAAACCGGGGTTTTCTATTGTATGAAGCTGGCCTTAAAGCAAATGCTGACACAGGGTGGCGGAACGATTATTAATGTGGCCTCTTTAGCGGGCCTTAAGGCATCAGGAAACAATTTATCCTACTCGGCCAGTAAATTTGCGGTGGTGGGCATGACAAAATCCGCTGCATTGGAATATGCTAGAAAAAATATCCGCATCAATGCGGTTTGTCCGGGATTCACCCATTCCGCACTATTGGATCAATTGCTTGCCGTGAGTCCGGATATGGCAGATAAATTAAAACGCTTTATCCCCATGGGCAGGTTTGGAGAGGCGGAAGAGATTGCGGAAGCCATTTGTTGGTTGGCCTCGGAAAATTCTAAATTCATTACCGGTCAAACAATTACCTTGGATGGCGGTACCTCACTGTAAACAAAAAAAATGAACACACTCGTACGTACCACAAATGAAAGTTATGCCATAGTTCAACTGAACAGGGGCAAAGTGAATGCCATTAATCTAGAAATGGTGCAAGAGCTAAGAACGGTTTTTGAGGAGTTGGGGCAAGACAATGAAGTGAAAGGGGTAATACTTACGGGTCAGCCCCACTATTTTTCGGCGGGCTTGGACCTTATTGAATTGTATGAATATGACAAAACCCAAATACGTGAGTTCTTTACCGCCTTTGGGGCTTTGTATTTACAATTGGTGCAGTTTAAAAAGCCCTTTATTTCTGCAATCACGGGTCATGCCCCAGCAGGAGGGTGTGTGCTGGCGGTTACAAGTGATAACCGCTACATGGCTGAGGGTGATAGTTACGTCATTGGCTTAAACGAGGTGGCAGTCAATATCCAGATCAGTCAAAACCTAACGGAAATATATGCCTTTTGGATGGGGGAAGGGCTTGCCCATCGTTATATACTCCAAGGCAAATTATTAAATGGAAAAGAAGCTTTGGCCGCCGGTCTGGTAGATGAATTGGTTCCTTTGGATAAACTAATGGAACGTTCTAAAGAGCAGATGAACCATTATTTGAAAGCGAACCAGGAAATTTTAATCAATACGAAGAAAAAGTTGCGCAAGCATTTATGGGATAAACTTGATCTAGATGCCGAAAACGCATTAAAAGAAGCCAACGCATTATGGTGGAAGCCCGAAATTAGGTTAAAGATGAAAGCCTATGTAGAAAGTTTTACAAAGAAGAACAAAAACTAGAAGAATATAAAACTAAAATAATAATAGGATGAACAAACAATTGATATTAAAGGAGCGGCCGGTTGGAGCCGCTGATGAAAACACATGGTCCTTAGAGGAAAATCCCATACCAGAACTGGAAGAGGGGCAAGTGTTGATAAAAAACCATTACATATCCTTAGATCCGGCCATGCGCGGCTGGATGAACGAAGGAAAATCCTATATAGCCCCAGTAGAAATTGGGGATGTTATGCGGGCAGGTTCCGTTGGTGAGGTCATTAAAGCCAACAACCATCCAAACTTCAAGGAGGGGGATTTTATTTCCGGTCATGGCGGGGTACAGCAATATGTGGCTACCGACGCAAAGGGCTACTATAAGGTGGACCCGAAATTAGCCCCTTTACCTACGTACATTGGTACCTTGGGCATGCCGGGAATGACCGCATATTTTGGTATTTTGGAGGTTGGAAAAATTAAGGAAGGCGATGTTGTCTTGGTCTCAGGCGCCGCAGGTGCGGTTGGTAGTATCGTAGGACAGATTGCCAAGATAAAAGGATGTACCGTTGTGGGAATTGCGGGTGGTACCGATAAATGTAATTATGTCGTAAAGGAACTAGGCTTCGATGCGTGTATCGACTATAAAAACGAAAATGTAAAGGAGCGGATCAAGGAAGAATGCCCTAAAGGCTTGGATGTCTATTTTGACAATGTGGGCGGTGAAATTTTGGATGCCGCTTTGGGAAGACTGCGCATGAAGGCTAGGGTAGTCATCTGCGGAGCTATATCACAATACAACAACAAACAAAATGTTAAGGGGCCTTCCAATTACCTATCCCTTTTGGTAAACCGGGCAACGATGCAAGGAATGGTGGTTTTTGATTGGTCTGACCGGTATGGGGAGGCCAGTCAACAATTGGGCAAATGGATGAAGGAAGGAAAACTCAAAACCCGTGAAGATGTCTATGAAGGCATAGAGAACTTTTTAGAAACGTATAACCGCCTGTTTTCCGGGGACAAAATGGGTAAACTTGTGCTGAAGGTCAAAGAAGATTAATTCCGTTCAATGTCCATCTATCAAAAATTAGCGGAAATAGGTTCAAAATTTGTAGGCAAGGATAAGCTGTTCAAATATGGTTTTAACCTTTCGCCCATGTATAGGCGAAGTACGGGTCGCATTATGCACGTTTCGCAAGATTTAATGGACATAAGAATGAAGTTGCCCATTAGTTATAAAAACCGCAATTATGTGAATACCATTTTTGGGGGAAGCATGTTCGCCGCTGTAGATCCCATTCCCATGGTGCAACTAATGGAACTTTTGGGCAAGGAGTATGTGGTTTGGGATAAATCGGCAGAAATCCATTTTAAGCGTCCTGCTAACAAAAATTTATATGCCCATTTTTCCTATACAGTGGAAGAACTTGCGGTGCTAAAGGAGAATATTGCGCTTACAAATGAAGCTGAAATCATTAAACGGACAGCCCTTACCGATGAGGATGGAGCTATAGTTTACTGTGAAGTTTTCAAAACGATATACGTTGCGGAGAAATCCTTTTTTAAAAAGAAAAGAGCAAAAGTGAAAAAATGAAAGCAATACGATGTAAAACATACGGCCCACCCACCAATTTGGTTCTGGAAGAAATTGATGGTTTGAGACCGGGCCCAAAGGAAGTCGTTGTCCAGGTAAGGGCCTGCGGATTAAATTTTCCCGACACCTTGATTATACAAGGACTCTATCAATTTAAGCCAGAATTACCGTTTACCCCAGGCAGTGATATTGCCGGTATTGTCAAAGAGGTAGGCGATGAGGTGAAACACCTTAAGGTTGGGGATGCTGTTTTTGGGTTTGTGGCCCATGGGGGCCTTGCAGAGGAGGTTATTGTTCCCGGTAATGCTTGCTTCGCCAAACCCGCCCAAATGGAGTTTCCCGTTGCGGCTTCCTTTATGATGGCCTATGGAACTTCTTTTCACGCTTTAAAGGATAGGGCAAAACTGCAGCAAGGTGAGACCCTTTTGGTATTGGGTGCCTCGGGCGGCGTAGGTCTTGCGGCAATCGAATTGGCAAAATTGATGGGCGCTAAGGTCATAGCGGCAGCTTCTACAGATGATAAGCTAGCGCTTTGTAAGGAGTACGGTGCAGATGAACTTATAAACTATGCAACCCAAGATTTGAAAACCAAAGTAAAGGAATTGACGCATGGTAAAGGCGTGGATGTAATTTATGATCCGGTAGGGGGTGATTTTTCGGAAGAGGCTTTCAGGGCTATTGCTTGGAACGGGCGGTTTTTGGTTGTAGGCTTTGCGGCAGGTACCATACCTAAAATACCGTTGAACCTTCCCTTATTGAAAGGGGCGTCTTTGGTCGGTGTTTTCTGGGGTGGATTTGCCATGAAATATCCCAAGGAGAATATGAAAAATACAATAGTATTGATGCAATGGCATGCGGAAGGGAAACTTAAACCACACCTTCATAATATTGTTCCGCTGGGGAAGACCCGAGAGGCAATGGAAGAAATGATGAACCGTAAGGTGAAAGGAAAAATAGTAGTCCAAATTTAAGGTCAAAATTATTAATCTGATTATGCGCGCAGCTATACAGGAACGCATAACAAATACAACAAATGAATATGAGATTAAAGGATAAAATTGCAATTGTAACAGGAGGGTCGCGGGGCATTGGAAAGGCTATTTCAGAACTTTTCGCTAAGGAAGGGGCTTCGGTAATCATAATTGATTTACTTCCACAAGGAGAAGATGTTGCAAAGGATATACGGGCTTCTGGTGGTAAGGCGGAGTTTCGTTCCGTTTCCGTAACCGATAAAACTGCCATAGAAACAGTGTTTTCGGAAATCAATGACAAGCATGGTAAAATTGATATCCTCATCAATAATGCCGGTATTACGAGAGACCGAACCTTGGAAAAAATGACGGAGGAGGAATTTGATGCGGTAGTTGATGTGAACTTGAAGGGCGTATTTATCTGTACGAAAGTGGTGGCACCGTACATGAAGGCCAACAAATACGGCAGAATTGTAAGTGCCGCCTCTAATGTTGGCTTAAGAGGTAATTTTGGACAAACCAATTATGCCGCCACCAAGGCAGGGGTCATTGCCATGTCCAAGACCTGGACGATGGAGTTGGGTAAATATGGGATTACGGCAAATGCGATAGCCCCTGGGTTTACCATGACCGATATGGTAGATAAGATTCCTAAAGAGCATTTTGAGGTCATAAAGTCCGGTATTCCCTTAAAAACGGTTTCCCAACCTATTGATATTGCTTACGGCTATCTTTATTTGGCTTCTGATGAAGCACGTTTTGTCTCCGGAATTTGTTTAACCATTGATGGGGGAACATCCCGATAAATAAAAGAAAATGGCTGATTTGATTTTTGAAAATTTAAAGGAATTTGCAACGCATGAAGGCAAAGCATTACCGCATGGGGAATGGATTACGATTACACAAGAAATGATCAATGATTTTGCAAAGGCAACTTTAGATTTTCAATGGATACATGTAGATGTTGAAAAGGCAAAACAATATTCCCCATTTAAAAAACCGGTGGCGCACGGTTTTATGTCGGTTTCCCTATTGTCAAAAATGCTGGGCGACCTCCTTAGAGTTAAACCCGTAAAAATGGGGGTAAATTATGGCTTAAACAAGGTACGCTTTCCTAACCCCGTTCTTGTGAACAGTAGACTTCGATTAACCGGAACTGTTTCTAAAATTGAAAAATATTCGGATAATGGCGTTAAGATTACTTGGGACTGCACGGTTGAAATTGATGGAAGCGAGAAACCAGCATGTGTGGCAGAATTTGTAAGCCTCATGTTTGAGTAGGGGTGTTTCAGTTCTAAGTGGAAATTGAATATCCGTATACTATATTTTGTATATTCATAAGGTTCAACATAAACCAAACCAATGACCAGACTTTTCGATTTACTCGACTACCAATTAAAAAATTTTCCTTTAAATGCTTCAATAAACGGGAGGGACAAAACGGGCAAGTGGGAATCCTATAGTACCCAGCGGTTAAAGGATACTGCGGAAAAAGCAGCAGCCGGATTGTTGCAACTAGGGCTTGTACCTGGAGATAAGGTCGCTATCGTCGCATATAAGAATAGACCGGAATGGGTCGTAATGGATTATGCGGTGCAAATGGCCGGTATGATCAGTATCCCCTTGTACCCAACAATAAGTGTTTCGGAATATGAATATATATTGAACGAGGCCGAGGTAAAGGCAGCGTTTTGTGGTGGGTTGGATTTGTATGAAAAGTTATCCACCACGCAGAAAAAGGTCGCGACCCTTAGGCATATTTACACTTTTGATGGAGCGGATGGGAGTCCGTTTTGGGAATCAATCTTCGATTCGGATGGTTTGGAAGGCGTAGAAAGTATAAAATCCAGCATCAAAGGAGAGGATTTAGTTACCATTATCTACACATCTGGAACTACCGGAAATCCGAAAGGGGTTATGTTGAGTCATGCCAACGTAATGCATATCGTCATGGAAACCTCTTCCTTATTGGTCGCAAAGCCTAGCGAGAAAGTATTGAGTTTTTTACCACTTTGTCATATTTATGAACGGGCCGTTTCATTTTGTTATTGCTACAAGGGCGTATCGGTTTATCTGTGTGGTACAGATAATTTGAGCGGACCAAACGGGGACTTGGCTGCTGTACAACCGGTGGCGTTCACTACCGTACCACGCTTACTGGAAAAAATTTATGAAGCTATTTATAACAGGGGATTGGCTTTGGAAGGCACCAAACGGAAGTTGTTTTTTTGGGCCTTAAAACTGACCGATTCCTACGAGCTGAATCAAAAGCTGTCATTTTTTGAAACTATAAAATGGAAATTGGCCGATAAACTGATTTTCAGCAAATGGCGTGCGGCCCTGGGGGCAATGTCCGGCAAATAATTACAGGTGCTGCGCCCTGTCCGATGAAAATTTTACGGGTATTTTGTGCAGCGGGTATCCCCATCCGTGAGGCTTATGGGCTAACGGAGACGTCACCTACGTTAACTGGGAATACGCTGGAGCCCAATGGCGCTATGATTGGAACAGTAGGGTATGCCATTGATGGGGTTGAACTGATGATTGATACCACCTCCGGTGATTATAAGGAAGGTGAAGGTGAAATCTTGGCCCATGGCCCTAATGTGATGCTAGGGTATTACAAGAAGCCCGAGGTCAATGCGCAGGTTTTTAGAACCATTAATGACAAAAAGTGGTTCTGCACAGGCGATATAGGAAAATTGATAGATGGACCTGGCGGTAGGAAGTTTTTAAAGATTACAGATCGTAAGAAGGAGCTTCTAAAAACTTCTGGTGGAAAATACATCGCGCCGGCGCCCATTGAAAATAGGATCAAGGAAGACTTTTTGGTAGAGCAATTGATGGTCATTGGGGATAAACAGAAATTTGTATCGGCATTGATCGTTCCATCAGAGGAGGCCTTAAAAAATTGGTGCCACCACAAAAAAATGGAATGGACCGGTTTGCAAGAAATGATAGGGCATGAAAAGGTCATTCGTAAATATCAGAAAGTGATAGATGGCTATAATCCAGAGTTTGGACATATAGAGCAGATAAAGCGCTTTAAATTGATTGCTACCCCGTGGGTGCCTATCCATGAAGATGGTGCCTTGGCAGAATTGACCCCAACCTTAAAGCTTAAAAGAAGGGTTATCAGGGAGAAATATGCTGCAGAGATTGCTGCAATATATGAGGAGTAACTAAGTAAAGAATATAGCTGCCATAAAAACAAAAAGCCTTGAAAGTAATACTTTTCAAGGCTTGTAGTGACCTGGCCGGGGCTCGAACCCGGGACCCTCTCCTTAAAAGGGAGATGCTCTACCAACTGAGCTACCAGGTCATGATTTCAAATGAGGATTATTTCCCTCAATGCGGGTGCAAATATAAGTCGATTACTTAACTTTCCAAGACCTTTTTAAGATAAATTTCTTTTTTTTTGAAATCCCTTTATTTTGGTCCAAATTTGTTAAAATGAATAGTGTGAAAATAGTATTGTTAGGTTATATGGGCAGTGGTAAAACAACAATTGGTAAAATTGTTGCTAACCGTTTGAATATTAAATTTTTAGATTTAGATCACTATATAGAAAGCGAAGAAAACAAAACTATAGCTGCCATTTTTAAGGAAAAGGGAGAAGTCTATTTTAGAAAAAAAGAGCAATATTATCTTGAGGCTTTATTAACTACAAAAAATGAATTTGTATTATCCGTAGGGGGAGGCACGCCCTGTTTTGGGTCAAATATGGAATTGATAAATGAAAGTACACCGAACGTATTTTACATTAATGTGGGGATAAACGAACTCGCGGAAAGACTTGCTGGAGAAAAAGAGGAACGACCACTTATTGCACATCTTCAAAATGAAGAGCTACCAGAATTCATAGGAAAACATCTATTTGAACGGAGTTTCTTTTACAATAAGGCGCATCATAGGATTAAAGCACAAAAAGAATCTCCTACGCAACTCGCTAGGGCCGTCATTGAAGCGCTAATTTAGGAATACCCGGTCATTTTTAGCCTCAAAAAGCACATTTACATGCTCCTGTAGTGACGTAGATAATGAAATGCCTTTATAGTCTGCTTTTACTGGGTATTTTTTATGGTTTCGATTGACCAATACAGCGGTCTTAAGCTGCTTCAATGGCGTTTTTAAAAAATGATGTACACCATAAATCAGCGTTGTTCCAGAATTTAATACATCATCTACCAAAACGATGGACTTATTTTCGTAGTCCGCAGACTTTATTGAAGTGGAAACACCACTCTCCAGCGGGTTTTTTTTATCCATGAATACCTTACACAAGGTAATTTCGGCTTGGGTAATTTTCTTTAAAGTCCGCACCAGTTTTTCGGCGAAATGAATGCCACCTCCAGCAATACCAGCAATAATGATTTCTGGTTCATCAACATTGGCCTCGTAAATCTGATAGGCTATCCGTTCTATTTTATATTGGATCTGTAAGTGCGATAGTATTGTCTGTTCCATAAAAATGCATGCTAGAATAAAAGTAAGTATGTTTTGGAGCTTCTCCTAATCAGTGTCTATTTTGGCTACACCATCTCCATCTGGTTGCTCCCCAGCGGCAGTTTTTGAGGGGGACTCCAAAAATTCCTCAATTTCCCTCCTGTCTTTCTTGGTAGGCCTTCCAATACCTTTTTTACGATAATAATCCTTAGAATATTGTAGAAGTTCATTATGCTCAAAGGCTTCTTTTGGTGTCGTATCCTTCCGGTAAATGTCTACTAACTTGGCTCCGACCCTATTAGGGGGAATATCCAAAACCGTGAATTTATAATCAATCTGATTCTTGCGAATGCTAACCTCGTCCATAGGAAAAACTTCCCTACTGGGTTTGGCTGTCTGTCCGTTTATTCTGGCATGTCCTTTCTTGCAGGCGGTACTGGCAATGTTCCTGGTCTTAAAATAACGGGTGCTCCATAAGAATTTATCGATACGCATTAGGGTACAATTCTTTGTTAACTTCCCAACAAAAATAGGGGAAAATTGTATCTTGCGCGCTTAAAATAGAATTTTGATGAAATTGAAATATGCCTACGTTCTTCTTTTGCTTACGATATTTGTAACTTCCTGTAGTGATGATGACGGCCCGCAACTTGAGGTTGTTCCACCGAGGGCTTTGAGCGAAGTAGCCCTAGAAAATGATAACGAAATTCAAGTATTTCTCCAAAGCCATTTTTATAACTACGAAGAGTTTCAAAACCCTTCTGTGAATTTTGATTATAAAATTGTAATCGATACAATTTCTGGTGAAAATTCAGGAAAAACACCGCTATCTGAGCAAGTTGTAACAAAAACGATTAAAGTCTCTTCTTTTGAGTTTTTACTTGATGGGGCAGAAGAAGTAGAACACAAATATTACTATTTGGAAGCTAGAGAAGGGCAAGGAAATAAGCCTTCAATTGCAGATTCTGTTTTTGTTAATTATCAAGGCTCTTTGTTGGATGGTACTGTGTTCGATGAAATCGGGACTGGGACCTGGTGGATCAACCCATCGTTTCAATTCCCGCTGCAAGCTGGTTCCGCAAAAGGTTTTAGGGGTGTCGGAGAAGGCGTTACTAACACAGCTGGGGGTGTCTCAATAATGGATAATAATGATGGAACTTTTGAGGTCGATGGTTCTGGTATTGGCATGATAATAATCCCTTCTGGTTTAGCTAATTTTAATTCTCCAAGAGGGATTATACCAAGTTATTCCCCAGTAATTTTCAAATATGAGGTTTTGACTGTTGTTGAAGACACAGATCATGATAATGATGGTATTCCTTCAATTTTGGAAGATGTAAATATGAATGATTTTCTTCCAGATGATAATACTGACAACGATTCAATAGCAAATTTTCAGGATACCGATGATGACAATGATGGTATACCCACACGGGAAGAAATAGACTTGGATGCGGATGGCAATTTCGTAGGATTTAGGGATACGGATGGCGATGGTGTTCCAGACCATTTGGATAATGATCTTTAGCAGTTAATTTAATCCCAAAAAATAAAAAGACCTCCCAAGAATAGGGAGGTCTTTTCGTTTACAAGGCATTCTAGTTTATAAGGCCAAGGACAAACTTAAAATAAGTTGATCCGGCCTGGTATCGATTCTACTTGGGCCTACATTTGTAATATTGGTATTGATGAAGGTAGCTTCGTTATCGTTAAAGCCACGTTCGTAGCGTAAATCGATGCCTAATTTACCTAAATTGACAGCAGCACCAATGTTCATACCCAGCGTAAAATCGTTCTCCACATCGTCTATAGTAATTCCGTCAAACTCTGTGTTCAGGATATATTGGAATGCGGGTCCGGCAAAAACATGTAGCGGGCCAATAACTTTAACACCTACGAGTACTGGCACGTCCAATTTACTCATGTCAAAATCAGAGCCATTATAATCGGATTTTGTTTTGGTATACACCAATTCCGGTCTCAAATAAATGCGCGAGACTCCAATTTTACCAAAGAAACCCACGTGATAACCAATGTTTCGGTCAGGATTTCTAGCGGCATCACCGGCAGATTCAAAATAATCCCCATTTGCACTGTAGTTCAAACCTCCTTTAATTCCAAAACCGGAATCGTTCTGTGCGCTGGCGGTCCAGCCCATGAATGCCAAAGCGGCAACTAAAATCGTTTTTTTCATATTTCCTTATTTATGTGAACAAGTGGGGGGTAGTTCCCTAAACGCTCACGTTCTCGTTATACCATGAAAACGAAACCCTCATTCCTTTATTGTTTTCCTTCTTGATTGCGTCAATCTTCGCCTAATTGAGCAAAAACTCACTTTATTGGATAAGGTTTCCCAATTAACATCTTTGGTTTTTATTAAGTTTTTCCCATGACTAGTTCATTATATTTGCATCAAGATTTATAGCGTTTGAAGTTTACATTACACACAACTGATCCACAATCAAGAGCTAGGGCAGGTACCGTTGTCACAGACCATGGCACTATAGAGACACCCATTTTTATGCCCGTGGGTACAGTGGCTTCCGTAAAAGGAGTACATCAAAAGGAATTAAGGGAAGAAATTAATCCAGATATAATTCTAGGAAATACCTACCATCTTTTTCTTCGGCCAAAAATAGATATTCTGCACAAAGCCGGAGGACTTCATAAGTTTATGGGCTGGGACCGAAACATACTTACCGATAGCGGTGGGTATCAGGTTTATTCCTTATCCGCGAACAGAAAAATTAAGGAGGAAGGGGTAAAATTTAAATCGCATATAGACGGTTCAACGCATATGTTTACTCCAGAAAACGTCATGGAAATACAGCGGGTAATAGGCGCGGATATTATTATGGCCTTTGACGAGTGCACACCCTATCCTTGCGAATATAATTATGCGAAAAGGTCGATGCACATGACGCACAGGTGGTTGGATCGCTGCATAAAGCACTTGGAGAAAACCCCTTTTACCTATGATTATGAACAAACGTTTTTCCCTATCGTGCAAGGATCTACGTATAAGGACCTAAGAAGGCAATCTGCGGAATACATTGCCAATGCCGGGGCAGCAGGGAATGCAATAGGTGGGCTATCCGTTGGGGAACCGGCGGAAGAAATGTACGGAATGACCGAGGTGGTTTGCGAAATTCTACCGGAGGATAAACCAAGATACCTGATGGGGGTAGGAACTCCCATTAATATTCTTGAAAATATTGCCTTGGGTATTGATATGTTCGACTGTGTCATGCCTACCCGCAATGCCAGGAATGGGATGTTGTTTACCGCTCATGGTACCATTAACATTAAAAATAAAAAGTGGGAAGACGATTTTTCACCATTAGATGAAATGGGCACCACTTTTGTAGATCGGGAATACACCAAAGCATATCTAAGGCACTTGTTTGCAGCCAATGAATATTTGGGAAAACAAATTGCCACGATCCACAACTTAGGATTTTACATGTGGTTGGTACGTGAGGCACGTAAGCATATATTGGATGGTGATTTTAGGGAGTGGAAAGATATTATGGTGAAACAAATGGATAAAAGGCTATAATGCTCTCGATCATAGATAAATATATTCTTAAGCGGTACCTAGCGACTTTTTCGCTGATGTTGCTATTATTTATTCCCATAGGCATCATGGTGAATCTGGCGGAGCAAATTGGCAAGATGATCGATAATGAGGCGCCGTTGAATGAGATTATCATGTACTACGTAAATTTTACGATTTACATTGGCAATCTTTTGTTTCCTATTTTCCTCTTCCTTTCGGTTATTTTCTTCACCTCAAAACTGGCCAATAATACGGAAATTGTAGCCATCTTAAGTTCAGGTGTTTCTTATGGTCGTTTTTTAAGGCCCTATATTATTGGAGCGTCATTGGTGGCCATTTTAATGTTCTTTATGACGATGTTTATCGTACCCAATGCAAGTGTTGGGTTTAACGAATTCAAGTACAAATACCTTAAAAAAGGAAAACAGGATCGAGTAACCAATAATATTTTTAACCAACTGAATGAAACGGACTTCATTTATGTAAGTAGTTTTGATCCGGCCAGGCAATTGGGCCATAACTTTACATTTGAACGTTTTAAGGAAAACGATGAATTGGATTTTAAAATATCCGCTGCAAACATTCGATGGGTGGAAAAGGATTCCAATTATCGATTAACATCCTATAAAAAGCGTAAAGTGGTGGGCGATACTGCATTAATAGAGAGCAAGCGCAGGCTGGATACTATTTTCGCTTTTGAAATTGGAGACCTTACACCCGTTTCCTATGTTGCGGAAACCAAAAACCTTTTTGAGCTGGATTCATTTATTCAGGACCAAAAAAGGAAAGGGGCTTCTAACATCAATACCTATATTTTAGTCAAATACAAACGTTGGGCATTACCCTTAACGGCCTTTATCTTAACCATTATAGCGGTCTCTGTTTCCTCCGTAAAGCGAAGAGGAGGTATGGGCGTTAATTTGGCCTTCGGTATCTTAGTGGCCTTTGTATTTATCTTTTTCGACAAGGTTTTCGGAACCCTGGCAGAGCAGTCTGGGTTTTCACCATTGCTGGCGGTGGTAATTCCAAATGTCGTATTTGGGTGTTTGGCATTTTACCTTCTACAAAATGCCAAAAGATAGGATTCTAAATTTGCTCCACCTTCATTTTATAGTCTTCATATGGGGGTTTACGGCTATTTTAGGAAAATTAATTACCCTTGAGTCTTTGCCTTTGGTTTGGATAAGGATGGGCTTGGCAACGGTATTTATTGCAATTTATATTTCGATAACTAAATTTAGTTTAAAGGTGACTAAAAGGACCTTTCTTTGGTTATTGGGCGGCGGTATCGTGGTTGCGCTCCATTGGGTCACTTTTTTCTTGGCTATAAAAGTATCTACGGTTTCCGTAGCCTTGGCAATGATGTCTACCGGTGCTTTTTTTACGGCACTCATGGAGCCATTTTGGTATGGCCGAAAAATCATAGGATATGAAATCCTATTTGGTTTGTTGGTGATTGTGGGGCTTTACCTGATTTTTAAAGTGGAAACCCAATATGTCTATGGAATGACTATTGCCTTAATTTCAGCTTTTCTGGCAGCGGTGTTTTCATTGATCAACGGAAAGCTGGTACAAAACCATAGGCCTTCCATTATCTCTTTTTATGAACTTGGGGTAGGGGTCCTATTTTTAACTTTGATTTTGGGAATAAAAGGGGATTTAAGTTTTAAATTGATTTTGCTCCCCAATCTAGATTGGATTTACCTTACCATTTTAGCACTTATTTGTACGGCATATGCCTTTATAGCCTCAGTGCGGATTATGCGTGTATTAACTCCCTACACGGTAATGCTTACCACCAACTTGGAACCTGTTTATGGCATTTTACTGGCGTGGTTTATTTTTGGGTCGGAGGAGAAAATGAAACCAATGTTCTATGTAGGCGCGTTGATTATACTGATCACCGTTATTGCAAACGGCATTTTAAAACAACGTGCCAATATTAAAAAAAGGGTTCCTAAAATTTAGGTATTAAAGTTTTATCTTTGACGCACAACTAATGAAACTTTATTGAATTATGGAATATTTGGATTTTGAACTTCCCATTAAGGAATTGGAAGAGCAATTGGACAAGTGCATGGTCATTGGCGAGGAGAGTGATGTTGATGTAACGGAAACCTGCAAGCAGATTGAGAAAAAACTCGATGAAACCAGAAAGGAAATCTACAAGAACCTTACCGCTTGGCAACGGGTTCAGCTTTCCAGGCACCCGAATAGACCCTACACTTTAGACTACATTAAAGCAATATGTGGCGAAACATTTTTGGAGCTCCATGGAGACCGTAATGTAAAGGATGACAAAGCCATGATCGGTGGTTTGGGAAAAATAGGTGATCAGAGCTATATGTTCATCGGTCAACAAAAAGGATACAATACCAAAACCAGGCAATACAGAAATTTTGGAATGGCCAATCCTGAAGGTTACCGGAAGGCCTTGCGCTTAATGAAATCTGCCGAAAAGTTTCAAGTGCCTGTAGTTTGTTTGATCGATACCCCTGGGGCCTATCCAGGGATTGAAGCGGAGGAACGCGGACAAGGAGAGGCAATTGCACGCAATATTCTGGAGATGACGCGCCTTAAAGTTCCCATTATCGTGGTTATTATTGGCGAAGGAGCCTCTGGTGGAGCATTGGGTATTGGAGTAGGGGATAAGGTGTTGATGTTGGAGAATACGTGGTATTCCGTTATTTCGCCAGAATCATGCTCGTCCATTTTATGGCGCAGTTGGGAGTATAAGGAAAGGGCGGCCGAGGCCTTGAAATTGACCGCGACCGATATGAAAAAGTTGAAGCTTATCGATGAAATAGTGCGCGAACCCGCTGGAGGGGCACATTCCAATAGGGAGAAGACCTTTGACATCGTCAAGAACAAAATAGCGTCCCATTACGAACAATTGCAAAAGTTATCACCAAAAGATTTGGTAAATCAGCGAATGGATAAGTATGCCCAGATGGGTGTTTTTAATGGCTAATCTGCCATTTAGGCAAGTTTAAAATATACCGAGGATTTTATTCCTCGGTTTTTTTATGTTATCAACAGAAATTTGTAATTTATTAACAGCCAATTGTTAGTTCGCTGTGAACATCGTAAATGATTTTTTTAAGGTTAACTAAAGGTTAATTGCATATTTTCGCACTATGGAGAACACGAAACCTTTTGTTGGTCGCAAGATTGACAAATCTACTATTATTAGTCTCGAAAGAGGAAAAATACCACCACAAGCCGTTGATTTAGAGGAGGTTGTATTAGGGGCGATGATGATAGACAAAAAAGGTGTGGATGAAGTAATAGATATCCTACATCCAGATGTTTTCTATAAGGATGCCCATCGATTCATTTATGAGGCCATTTTTATTTTGTTCGAAGAGTCCCAACCGGTCGATTTATTAACCGTTTCTTCACAACTAAAGAAGTCGGGGAAACTAGAGGCGAGCGGAGGCGATTTTTACCTGATTAAATTGACTCAAAAAGTGGCTTCTTCTGCCCATATTGAGTTTCATGCCCGGATTATACTTCAAAAGTTCATCCAGCGCAGCCTCATAAAAATATCGAGTGAAATCATCGAGGAGGCTTACGATGAGGGAACTGACGTTTTTGACCTTTTGGATGCTGCGGAAGCCAAATTATATGATGTTACACAGGGCAATCTAAAGCGTTCTGCGGAAACTGCCCAAGACCTTGTTATCCAAGCTAAAAAGCGAATTGAAGAGATAGCCGGTAAAGAAGGAATGAGCGGTATCCCTTCTGGATTCGATAAATTGGATAAATTGACTTCTGGGTGGCAACCAAGTGATCTAATTATCGTGGCAGCGCGTCCTGGTATGGGAAAAACTGCGCTTACACTTTCCATGGCCAGGAACATGGCGGTCAACTCCAACATACCGGTAGCGTTCTTCTCGTTGGAAATGTCCTCCGTACAGTTGATTACACGGCTCATATCATCGGAAACAGGATTGTCCTCTGAAAAACTGAGGACCGGTAAATTGGAGAAACATGAGTGGGAACAATTGAACGTGAAGGTAAAGTCCTTGGAAAAGGCACCTTTGTTTATCGATGATACCCCATCCCTCTCCATATTTGACCTAAGGGCAAAAGCGCGAAGGTTGGCATCCCAACACAACATTAAGATGATCATGATAGATTACTTGCAGTTAATGACTGCGGGGGGAAGCCAAAAAGGCGGCAACAGGGAGCAGGAAATTTCTACTATATCAAGAAACCTAAAGGCCTTGGCCAAAGAATTGAATGTACCGGTTATTGCCCTATCGCAATTATCGCGTGCAGTAGAGACCCGTGGGGGCAGCAAACGCCCTATTCTTTCAGATTTGAGGGAGTCTGGGGCTATTGAGCAAGATGCGGATATCGTGTCGTTCATCTATAGACCGGAATATTACAAAATCGAGGAGTGGGATGATGAAGAGCGCACTCCTACCCAGGGTCAGGCAGAATTCATTGTAGCCAAACACAGAAATGGTGGTTTGGAGAACATTCGCCTTAAATTTATCGGCAACCAAGGTAAATTTGACAATTTGGATGATTTTGATTCTCCATTTGAATTCCAGTCCAAGATGAATGCCAATGAGGAAAATCCGTTCATTACTAAAAACCTACCAAGTGCAGACGATGCTTTTGGAAGCAGCATGAATGAGAATCCTGATTTCGACGAGGATAACGACGTACCGTTCTAAATTGGCTTTTTCTTTTCCGCACCACAATATGGTGTTTGCGAATGCTATTTAACTGTATGAAATTATTAGCCTTCCATCATTTCCAATACATTACAATTCCATTCCATTTAGTTTCGTTAGCTAATTTATAATAGCTTTAACGACGCCCAAAATAGCGCCTAAAGTTTTTACTATATCTTTGGATTAATGAAAAAGTATATGTGCAAGTTGCTTACTTCAATTTTATTTTTGTTGCTGTTTGGTCAGGTTTTCGCATCCTCCATCCTTATTCCCATGGATGCCGATACGCAAAAAAATCATCTGAAGGCATATGGCATAACCTATTGGGTTCTCTCCAAGCAACAAAAGGTACAGTGGTTACTGAATTATAGGGGCGGTTCGTTTTTGCTTCCCGACGGAGAAAACATTCGAAAGGAATGTCAAATAAGGGGGGTGAATTTTGAAATTCTTTCCGATGCCCAGGCGAATGGGATACTGGATGAAATTAGCAGTCCTTCAAGAAACCAGGATGCAGTAATTCTCGAGAAGGCTCCCCGTATTGCGGTGTATTCGCCAAAAGACAATCAACCTTGGGATGATGCGGTAACCATGGCATTGACCTATGCGGAAATACCTTATACTACAATTTATGATGAGGAAGTATTGGGCGACAAATTGGCCCTTTATGATTGGTTGCACCTGCACCACGAGGATTTTACAGGTCAGTATGGGAAATTTTATGGCGCCTACAGGGCTACGCCTTGGTATATAGAAGGGAAAAAGAGCGCGGAAAAGCTCGCAAATAAATTAGGATTTGATAAAGTGTCCGATGAAAAAGGGGCGGTGGCACAAAAAATAAGAAATTATGTAATTGGAGGTGGATTTATGTTCGCCATGTGTTCCGCTACGGATAGTTTTGATATTGCCTTGGCGGCGGAAGGTGTGGATATCGTAGAACCCATGTTCGATGGTGATGCTTCTGATCCCAATTACCAAGCTAGTTTGGATTTTGGAAAAACGTTTGCCTTTACAGGTTTCGTACTGGAACGTAATCCCTTAAAATATGAATTTTCCTCTATAGACATGACCAACAAAAGAGGCAATGTACCAAAGGAATCCGATTATTTCTCCCTAATGGATTTTTCAGCGAAATGGGATCCCGTCCCTACCATGTTATGCCAGAACCATACCTCTTTGGTCAAGGGGTTTATGGGTCAGACAACGGCGTTTACCAGGGCTGAAATAAAGCCTACGGTCTTGGTTTTGGGGGAGAATAAAATCAATGAGGAAGCGCGCTATATACATGGTATTAAGGGAAAGGGTTTCTTTACCTTCTATGGTGGTCATGATCCAGAGGATTACCAGCACAGGGTAGGGGACCCCAAAACAGAATTGGAACTACATCCCACTTCACCGGGATACCGGTTGATATTGAACAATGTTCTGTTTCCCGCGGCCAGGAAGAAAAAGCAAAAAACCTAAGCTAAACGGAATAAATTCCAATTTTGATTTTCAAGGAAGCTAGTACTTAGCGATTTTTTTTCGCCATTATCAATTTTTCTAAAAAACGCTCAACCCCCATTTCATCATTACTTGTTGTTTCATAGTTGGCAATTGATTTCACGTTGGGGTGTGCATTTGCCATAGCCACGCTAATATCGGCCAAGGCCATCATTTCCAAATCATTATTGTAATCACCAAACACCATAATTTCATCGGATGCTATATGGTACAGGTCCATCACTTTTTGCAGTGCATAGCCTTTATGAGCATTAAGACTGGAAATATCCAACCAATTTTCCCCTGATACCTTTACTTTTAATAGGTCCTCAAGATGCTTTACTTGCGGATAAATAAATTTCTCCGAACTCTCATAATGATAGATAGCAATCTTTAAAATTTCACCGGTGTGCTGTTCCAATTGTTCCAAAATAGTAAACTCCGTATAATACTCCTTTAATGTTTGTACGAAAGCATCGGACTTTCCCGTGATGTATGCATTTTGCTTTCCGCAAAGCACAGGATAAATACTGTCGATGGAATTTAGAATCTCTAAAACCTTTTGTTGGTGCTGGTTGTCTAAGGGCGTGGCGAGTAATTCTTTTTCTTTATGCATGGCATACCCACCATTTTCCGCAATTACAATGATGTCATCCTTAATAGGCCATAGTTTATCAATAATGCTGTTGTATTGCCTACCGCTAGCCGCCGCAAAAAGAATGTTTTGTCTTTTTAGTTCCTCAAAAAGATTAAAAAAGTGGTCGCTTACTTCGTGATCGGAGTTTAATAAGGTGCCATCCATATCAGTAATCACCAATTTTATTTTTGACAAATCCATAGTATAAACTTAAGTGGGCAAAGGTATTCGAACCAACTTAATTATCTTGGCAATGTTTAAAGTTTTACCTTTATTTTATAAGTGCAACAATGAAGTGGTTTCAGAAAGAATTTAGATTAGCACCTCATAAACGGGGGTACCATTTAATAACAGATCGGGTATTGGGCCAACTACCTGAGGTAGCGGATATACAAAAAGGCATGCTACAGGTTTTTATAAAGCATACTTCTGCCAGTCTAACCATCAATGAGAATGCAGACTCAACAGTGCGGCAGGATTTTGAATCGCATATGAACATCGTAGTACCAGAAAATGCGCCCTATTACAAGCATGATTATGAAGGCTCGGATGATATGCCGGCGCATATCAAAGCTTCCTTGATGGGGGTTTCTGTCCAAATTCCGATTACCGCAGGGAAATTGAATTTGGGTATTTGGCAAGGTATCTATTTATGTGAGCATCGAAATGCAGCTTCGGGCAGAAACTTGGTGCTAACGGCATGGGGAATATAATTTTTATATGTAAATTAAGGTCTAAGCTTATGATATTATGACTACGGAAGAATCCATATTAAATAAGATTCAAATTTTAATAACCAATCATTTTGACTCCCCTCAAAAGGCTTTTAATTTCTTTGATGAAGATCATGATCAAAAATTATCAAAGGCCGAGGTGGTAAAATTACTTAAAGAAGCCGAAATAAGCGGTTTTTTAAGAGGGATTGTATCTTCAAAGTTGATAGTGGGATATGATAAAAATGGAGATGAGTTAATTGATTGGGAAGAGTTTAAGGCAGCAGTTGCTAAAATCAAAAAATCCGATTCGTAAGAACCGGATTTTTCAAAAGTGAGATATTATTAATTTATTTTACCTGATCCACAATTGCCTTAAAGGCATCTGGATGGTTCATCGCTAAATCTGCTAGAACTTTTCTATTTAGTTCTATATTTTCAGCTTTTACTTTACCCATAAATTGGGAGTAGGACATTCCATGTTGTCTGGCACCTGCATTGATACGGGTTATCCATAAAGAACGGAATGTTCTTTTCTTGTTTCTTCGGTCTCTATAAGCATATAACATTGCTTTTTCAACCGCATTCTTGGCTACTGTCCAAACGTTTTTACGTCTTCCAAAGTAACCCTTGGCTTGCTTCATCACCTTTTTTCTTCGGGCTCTTGAAGCTACTGCATTTACTGATCTTGGCATTTTTTCTAATTTGTTTTTGTAGCAGGCGGTCAATTGTCGTTAGACCCCGTATCTCGGAATCCATAACTCATAACGCTTTTGATTGCCATACTCCATGGTTAATAATTTTACCTTTCTTAAAGATGGGTTACTTTAAACGTAACTGCTCTTTAATGCTGTTAACATCATGAGAGTGAACTAAGGTATCATGAGTTAAAGCAAGCTTACGCTTTTTAGACTTCTTCGTAAGAATGTGGCTCTTAAAAGCGTGCTTTCTTTTAATTTTACCGGTACCTGTAAGCTTAAATCGCTTTTTAGCACTGGATTTCGTTTTTTGTTTAGGCATTTTCTCCTAGTTTAAATATTAATCTCACTTTTTTATGCTGAAACTGTCCACCAATTGGCGGACAGTATACAGTATCTTATATATCGGTTTTACCCGTAAATCGGTCGCTAAACGAAGCCGATGTATTATTTTCCCTTAGATTTTGGGGCAATGAACATGGTCATTCGCTTTCCTTCCAATCTTGGCATTTGTTCCACTTTCCCTAGTTCTTCAAGTTCAGAGGCCAATCTTAATAATAAAATTTCCCCTTGATCTTTATAAACTATCGACCTTCCTTTAAAAAACACATATGCTTTTAATTTTGCTCCTTCTTTAAGGAATTTTTCGGCATGTTTCTTTTTAAAATCATAATCATGGTCATCTGTCTGTGGACCAAATCGTATTTCTTTGACTACGACTTTGGAAGCTTTCGCTTTCATCGCCTTGTCCCTTTTCTTTTGCTCGTATAAAAACTTTTTATACTCCATTATTTTACAAACAGGAGGATCTGCCTTTGGGGATATCTCCACCAAATCCAAACCAAGTTCTTCTGCTTTTTCAAGAGCCTGAGGAAAAGGATATACACCTATTTCAACATTGTCACCTACCAACCTAACTTTTGGGGCTGTTATCTTTTCATTGATATTATGGGGATTCTTATTTTCCCTTCTAGGTTGTGGTCTAAATCTTTTACGTATTGCTATGACTTAATATTTTTAGTTAAACTTTATTCTTTAAACGACTTTAAGTTACTATTTATTTCTTTGTTAACCAAGTCCGTAAATGTGGTTATGCTTATTGTTCCAAAATCTTCACCACCGTGTCTACGTACGGAAATAGTCCCTGCCGTTTCCTCGCTTTCCCCAACAATCAGCATAAATGGAATTTTTGCCAGCTCAGCTTCCCGTATTTTTTTACCGACAGTTTCATTTCTACTGTCCATAAGGGCGCGAATTTCGTTATTTTCTAGGGATTTTAAAACTTTTTCAGCATATATTTCATGTTTCTCACTTACGGGCAGGACAATAGCCTGCTCTGGCGTTAACCATAATGGGAAATTCCCCCCGGTATGTTCTAATAATAAGGCTATAAAACGCTCCATGCTCCCAAAGGGTGCACGGTGGATCATTACAGGCCTATGCAGTTCATTATCACTTCCCTTATAAGTAAGGTCGAACCGTTCAGGTAGGTTGTAATCTACCTGTATCGTTCCCAATTGCCATTGTCTTCCCAGGGCATCTTTCACCATAAAATCTAATTTGGGTCCGTAAAAAGCAGCTTCGCCACTTTCGATTACGAAATCCAAGCCCTTTTCCTTAGCTGCGTTTATAATTGCCTGTTCCGCCTTTTCCCAATTTTCTACCGATCCAATATACTTGTCCGGGTTGTCTAGGTCACGGACGGATACTTGTGCCGTAAAATTTTCAAACCCTAAGGAGCCCAAGACATATAAAGAAAGGTCAATAACGTTTTTAAACTCCGCGTCCAGTTGGTCTGGGGTACAAAAAATGTGCGCATCATCTTGCGTGAATCCCCTTACCCTTGTTAGACCATGAAGCTCCCCGCTTTGCTCGTACCGGTACACGGTACCGAATTCTGCAAATCTTTTGGGTAGTTCTTTATAACTAAACGGTTTCGAGTTATAAATTTCACAATGGTGTGGACAGTTCATAGGCTTCAATAGAAACTCCTCGTCCAATTTTGGGGTTTTGATGGGCTGAAAGCTATCCGCACCGTACTTTTCATAGTGCCCAGAGGTTACGTAGAGTTCTTTTTGGCCAATATGTGGCGTAACGACCATCTCATAGCCCGCTTTCTTTTGTGCTTTCTTAAGAAATTGTTCCAAGCGCTCCCTTAGAGCGGCGCCTTTTGGTAGCCATAGCGGCAATCCTTGACCAACTTTTTGCGAAAAAGTAAACAATTCCAATTCTTTTCCTAGCTTTCTATGATCTCGTTTTTTTGCTTCTTCAAGTAGTTCAAGGTATTCTGTAAGGTCTTTTTGTTTTGGAAACGAAATACCATAGATACGCGTAAGCTGGGTGTTGTTCTCGTTACCGCGCCAGTAGGCTCCGGCTACGCTCAACACTTTAATGGCCTTTACGATTCCGGTATTTGGTATGTGTCCGCCGCGGCAAAGGTCTGTAAAGGTGTCGTGGTCGCAAAAAGTTATGGTGCCATCCTCCAAGTTTTCAATGAGTTCTACTTTGTACTCATTCCCTTGGTCCTTGTAGAATTTGAGGGCATCGGCTTTAGAAACCGCTCTCATTTTATAGTCGTGTTTTCCGCGGGCAATTTCGAGTGCCTTCTTTTCGATTTCTGGAAAGTCTTTCTCTGATATGGAACCTTCCGGCAGCTCAACGTCATAATAGAATCCATTGTCTATTGCAGGGCCGATCGTTAATTTTACACCAGGATAAAGTTCTTCCAATGCCTGTGCAATTATATGGGAGGTGGAATGCCAAAAGGCAGTCTTTCCTTCCTTGTCGTTCCAAGTGTAAAGTACTAAACTACCGTCCGTTTCTAAGGGAGTAACGGTTTCTACGGTTTCTTTATTGAATTTTGCCGATATGACATTGCGGGCCAAACCTTCACTAATGCTTTTTGCAACCTCCATTGGTGTTGTTCCTTTATCGAATTCCTTGACCGTACCATCTGGTAGTGTAATATTGATCATATTCTTTACATATTATAGGCTGCCAAAGATACTATGTTGTATTCAGGTCCGCAATATAATGAGTGGTTGTTTTTAGTTGGTTGTCCGCTGTTTTTTTGGCTGATGTTTTGACTGAAATTAAATTCTTCTTGGTTTTAAAACAGCATAAGGCGCGGGGTGATCAGTTCCGCAATATGATTTGTAATTTTTTATACATTATATACATGACTATATCCAGATTTTTATTAAATTCAAGGCCGCTTATTTTTTAACAAGAGCTAAAAACTTAGCATTGAGGATGTTGCTGGTAGGGGTTGGAAAAAGTTTATTTTTTTTGCTTTTTACCCTTGCTAATTTGGAAAATGGTTTTACATTTGCAGCCCGTTAACGCCGGGATCAGGGATTACCTGAGGTGTTGGGGGACGTTCATATAGGTACTGTTTTTTGTTCGGCTGAAAAAAAGATTTATTTTTTTTCGAAAAAGGTTGCCGGGAAGGAAAACAGTTGTATATTTGCACCCGCTTAGGGGGATACCTTAGGCGGAAAAGGTCCTCAAGGCCGGAAGGCCGGGGGATTTTAAGGGAGTTCATTGAAATATTGTGGAGATAAGAATCGAGGACGGGTGAGGACCTGTCCGAGAGGAACAAGAATTAAGGAAACATAACAATACTATATGTATGTCCGGTCTAGGCCGGGTGTGCAAAAAGGAATTGAATCGAGAGTCGGGGCCGGGATAGGAACGAGCTTCGTTGGGACGAATATTTACAGAACAACGATGAAGAGTTTGATCCTGGCTCAGGATGAACGCTAGCGGCAGGCCTAACACATGCAAGTCGAGGGGTAACGGGGAGCTTGCTCCGCCGACGACCGGCGCACGGGTGCGCACCGCGTATGGAACCTACCTTCTACAGGGGAATAGCCCAGGGAAACTTGGATTAATGCCCCGTGGCACCGTTTTACGGCATCGTTCAACGGTTAAAGCCTTCGGGCGGTAGAAGATGGCCATGCGTCCCATTAGTTTGTTGGTAAGGTAACGGCTTACCAAGACTACGATGGGTAGGGGCCCTGAGAGGGGGATCCCCCACACTGGTACTGAGACACGGACCAGACTCCTACGGGAGGCAGCAGTGAGGAATATTGGACAATGGAGGAGACTCTGATCCAGCCATGCCGCGTGCAGGAAGAATGCCCTATGGGTAGTAAACTGCTTTTATACGGGAAGAAAAAGGGGCACGTGTGCCCTGTTGACGGTACCGTAAGAATAAGGACCGGCTAACTCCGTGCCAGCAGCCGCGGTAATACGGAGGGTCCGAGCGTTATCCGGAATTATTGGGTTTAAAGGGTCCGTAGGCGGGCCGGTAAGTCAGGGGTGAAAGTCTGCCGCTCAACGGTAGAACTGCCTTTGATACTGTCGGTCTTGAGTTATGGTGAAGTTGGCGGAATATGTAGTGTAGCGGTGAAATGCATAGATATTACATAGAACACCGATTGCGAAGGCAGCTGACTAACCATATACTGACGCTGATGGACGAAAGCGTGGGGAGCGAACAGGATTAGATACCCTGGTAGTCCACGCCGTAAACGATGGATACTAGCTGTCCGGGGCCTTGAGTCCTGGGCGGCCAAGCGAAAGTGATAAGTATCCCACCTGGGGAGTACGTTCGCAAGAATGAAACTCAAAGGAATTGACGGGGGCCCGCACAAGCGGTGGAGCATGTGGTTTAATTCGATGATACGCGAGGAACCTTACCAGGGCTTAAATGCATTTTGACAGGGGTGGAGACACCTTTTCCTTCGGGCAATTTGCAAGGTGCTGCATGGTTGTCGTCAGCTCGTGCCGTGAGGTGTCAGGTTAAGTCCTATAACGAGCGCAACCCCTACCGTTAGTTGCCAGCATGTCATGATGGGGACTCTAGCGGGACTGCCGGTGCAAACCGTGAGGAAGGTGGGGATGACGTCAAATCATCACGGCCCTTACGTCCTGGGCCACACACGTGCTACAATGGCAGGTACAGAGAGCAGCCACGTCGCAAGGCGGAGCGAATCTATAAAACCTGTCACAGTTCGGATCGGGGTCTGCAACTCGACCCCGTGAAGCTGGAATCGCTAGTAATCGGATATCAGCCATGATCCGGTGAATACGTTCCCGGGCCTTGTACACACCGCCCGTCAAGCCATGGAAGCCGGGAGTGCCTGAAGTCCGTCACCGTAAGGAGCGGCCTAGGGCAAGATCGGTAACTAGGGCTAAGTCGTAACAAGGTAGCCGTACCGGAAGGTGCGGCTGGAACACCTCCTTTCTAGAGATTGTCCCTTCAAGGGACGGTCCCCAACGGAGCGACGACCTTTCACGGTCCCGGTCTTTTGATTTAATATTGAGTTTCCAATGTAACGGTTCCAAAAAGAACATCTCCATAATAACGATATATAAGTAATTGCCTTTTCCGGGCAGGTATGTATACCGAGAGGAAAGGGTAGGGACAGTCCCATAGCTCAGCTGGTTAGAGCGCTACACTGATAATGTAGAGGTCGGCAGTTCGAGTCTGCCTGGGACTACAAAGTAGGACTAGGTCCGACGAGAAGCCTGTGCTGAGCACGGTCGAAGCAAGTCTGCCTGGGACTACATTGGGCCCATGGGGCTTACGTTCATCTGTATTGAAATATTGAATAGGAAATTCTAGAAGTTGAGTAGTAGTTGGAAGTACTGACTACTAACTACTGTGTACTAACTACTAGTATATGGGGGATTAGCTCAGCTGGCTAGAGCGCCTGCCTTGCACGCAGGAGGTCATCGGTTCGACTCCGATATTCTCCACGACGGCCAAGGCCGAAAAGTTCATTGACATATTGGGACAGGTGGCAAGATTATATCTTGCCGACCTAAAAAAGAAAGAAACACGAATCTTTATTAAGTAAAGAGTACGAATAAATTAGAATAGATTAAAGATCTGGCGACAAGCTGGAAAAGGGCGTATGGGGAATGCCTAGGCTCTCAGAGGCGAAGAAGGACGTGATAAGCTGCGAAAAGCTACGGGGATCGGCACACACGATATGATCCGTAGATATCCGAATGGGGCAACCCGTTATATTGAAGATATAACATCCCGCAAGGGAGGCAAACCCGGGGAACTGAAACATCTAAGTACCCGGAGGAGGAGAAAACAAAAGTGATTCCGATAGTAGCGGCGAGCGAAATCGGATTAGTCCAAACCAATACCGTTTCGGCGGTGTTGGGGTTGTAGGACCACGACATTCGGAATGCGATGAACTGGAACAAGTTGGAAATCTTGACCATAGCGGGTGATAGTCCCTTACAGGCAAAGAGCATCGAGATAGTGGTATCCTGAGTAGTGCGGGGCACGTGAAACCCTGTATGAATCCGGCGGGACCATCCGCCAAGACTAAATACTCCTGAGAGACCGATAGTGAACCAGTACCGTGAGGGAAAGGTGAAAAGAACCGTGAATAACGGAGTGAAATAGATCCTGAAACCATACGCTTACAAGCGGTCGGAGCCCATATGGGTGACGGCGTGCCTTTTGCATAATGAGCCTACGAGTTACTTTTACTGGCAAGGTTAAGTCCTTAAGGGACGGAGCCGTAGCGAAAGCGAGTCTTAATAGGGCGTTTTAGTCAGTAGTAGTAGACGCGAAACCGTGCGATCTACCCATGGGCAGGTTGAAGCTGTGGTAACACATAGTGGAGGACCGAACCCGTTGACGTTGAAAAGTCTTGGGATGACCTGTGGGTAGGGGTGAAAGGCCAATCAAGCTCGGAAATAGCTCGTACTCCCCGAAATGCATTTAGGTGCAGCGTGTTATTAGTTTCATAGAGGTAGAGCTACTGATTGGATGCGGGGGCTTCACCGCCTACCAATTCCTGACAAACTCCGAATGCTATGAAATGATGTAACGCAGTGAGGGCATGGGTGCTAAGGTCCATGTCCGAGAGGGAAAGAACCCAGATCACCGGCTAAGGTCCCAAAGTATATGCTAAGTTGATATAACGCGGTGGAACTGCATTGACAGCCAGGATGTTGGCTTGGAAGCAGCCATTCATTTAAAGAGTGCGTAACAGCTCACTGGTCGAGCGGTTCCGCATGGATAATAATCGGGCATAAGCATATCACCGAAGCCGTGACTTTGTATTTATACAAGGGGTAGGGGAGCATTGTAACTGCGCTGAAGGCGTACCTGCGAGGGATGCTGGAGCGGTTACAAACGAAAATGTAGGCATAAGTAACGATAATGCGGGCGAGAAACCCGCACGCCGAAAGACCAAGGTTTCCCCAG
>CAWBZP010000009.1:852500-2069470 GCA_963793365.1 uncultured Flavobacteriaceae bacterium
ATTTCGGTAAGGTTAGAAACACCCGTACCTATAGCGCTTCCAAACTCATCGAATACTTGTGTGATAATCCTAATGCCTTCTAATGAAGTGATGGGAGTTTCCTCAAAAAAATTATTTGTCAATGAAACTTTGATCTCTATCGGTATCCATTGGTCATTTTCATCGACACGAAGTATTCCATTCACTACTAATCTAGGGCTATCAGTTGGCGTTTCAATTTCAACGACTTTTTCACAGGAAGTAAAAGCCAATGTGCAAATTAATATCAATACATTTCTTTTCGTTAGCATTTCAAGCCGAATAATACCCAATTGGGTTTAATAAACTATTTTTCTCAAATGGAAACTAAAGTTATTTAAATAATGGGGATTTCTGGAGTAAATCACATTAATTATTAAGGTTAAAGGGGTAACATGGTTATGTTATTGAAGATTATTTTTGGGTATATTTATAAAAATTGAATAGTTATGAGAAAAAATACTCTTAATGTAATGGCTTTGCTTGTAACGGCTATTTTCTTTTCCCAAGAAAGTAACATCAAAGCCCTTGTTGGTGGTACCCTAATTGATGGTTATGGCGGTGATCCTATTCACAACAGTGTAATCGTTATTGAAGGGGATAAAATCATTGCGGTAGGCAATCAGGATAATACCGAAATTCCACAAAATGCGGAAATTATTTCTACAGATGGTATGAGTGTATTACCCGGTTTATGGGATATGCATGTCCATACCATGCTAACGGGCCATTCAGACTACACCTATTGGGACAAGACTTATCCGCCACTTTGGAACGATGTTATCATGCCCGCATCTGCACATCAATTATTACTGGCGGGTGTAACGAGTGCCCGTGATCTTGGTGCACCATTGGAGGAAAGTATTGCCGTAAGGGATGCTATTAACCGGGGTGAGATTCCTGGCGCTACACTCTACGTATCAGGGCCTTTTATTCAGCACAAGGCCTATCCAGGAACGGAACAGTTTCGATGGGGCGTCAATGGTGTTGATGATGCCCGAAAAAAAATTAAAAAATTGGCAGAAGCAGGGGTTGATGTTATCAAATTGATCGATCAAGATCAAATGACGATGGAGGAAGTACGTGCGGTGGTTGATGAGGCCCACAAACAAAGTTTAAAGGTTGTGGCCCATAGCCACAGACCGGAGGAAATAAGAAGAGGGCTTTTGGCAGGAGCCGATTGTTTTGAACATACCGGATTATCATCGGCCCCAAAGTATCCAGATGATATAATGGAGATGATAAAGGAGCGTACGGCAGATATGAGCAGAGGCCCATTATTTTGGACACCAACGGTAGAAGTACTGTATAACTATGAATACATGAGGGATAATCCAGAATTTATAGATGAGGATTCTTGGCATAGGGGATTACCCGATAGCGTGGTGGTCGATATTCGAAAAAGCTTGGAACATACCGATCAATTACCCTATTTTCAATTAACACCAAGCCGAAGGCCAACCTTGGAAACCAAAATCAATCAATTATTGGATGCCGGTGTTGTTTTAATGGTAGGTACCGATAGTGGTATTCCAATGAAGTTTCATAGTCAATCTACTTGGAATGAGTTAGATGTTTGGGTGAACGAATTTGGGATTGATCCTATGTACGCCATCCGTGGGGCTACGTATTGGCCATCACTTTGGATGGGTGTTGAAGACGAAGTGGGTACGGTGACCCCAGGAAAATATGCCGATATTATTGCGGTCAAAGGAGATGTGCTCCGCTATATTAGTCTGTTGCAGGACGTTGATATGGTTATAAAGCATGGAAAAAGATATAAGTAGGACTAAAAACTGAATACCAATGTTGATTGGAGGCTTAGATGATGGGGAAGAACGCCTGAATACCATATCGCATGCTTTTGGAGCGGTAATGGCCGTTCTTGGCATGATTGTATTAATTTATACCAATAGCAATCATACGGTATACGCCGTACCAAGTTTGGTAATCTATAGTTTATCACTAATTAGTATGCTTACCGTATCCACCCTTTACCATGCAAGTACGGGTGTTATTTTAAAAAGAAGACTACGTATACTTGACCATATCAATATCTATTATTTAATTGCCGGAACCTATACCCCAGTTGCAATGATAACCTTAATTGATGGCAATGGCTGGCTCATTTTGGGTACGGTTTGGGGTATTGCACTTCTAGGAACAGTTTTAAAACTATTCTTCACGGGAAAGTACGAATTGTTTTCGCTACTTCTTTATTTGATTATGGGATGGTTAATTGTGCTTGATTTTCAAAACCTACTAAACCGTTCAACCGAAATGGGTTTGGCACTCTTAATGTTAGGTGGTGCCTTTTATACGGTAGGTATTTTATTTTACGCAATTAGAAGAATACCCTATAATCATTTTATTTGGCATCTTTTCGTGCTCGCAGGTGCCGTAAGCCATTGGTTTTATATTTATGTGGACGTCATTTAACCTTTTCATTCAATAAAAATTTCAAGGCTATTTGTTTTACGCTCTATAACAGATGACCCTATAATAAATTTTATCTTAGTGAACTGGTTATAGGCTATGCTTACAACTTATAAATAATACCAAATGAAGGATTTATTTTCCATTAAGAACAAGATTTACGCACTGTCGGGCGGAACCGGAACATTAGGGGGCTCCATTGCCGAATATCTTATTGGGCAAGGGGCGACGGTAATTCTATTGGGCCGTACCCAAAAAAAGCTCTTGGAAAAGAAAGGGGAGCTAAATGCCATTGTCCCAAATTCAACATTTACGTTTGAAGTTGATGTTATGAATGAAGAGGCCTTGATCGAAGTGAAAAAGGAAATTGCTTCTGATTTTGAGTCCTTGGATGGTCTTGTTAATTTGGCAGGAGGGAACATTCCGGCGGCTACCCTTTCCGCAAATCAAAGTATTTATGATATCGCAATTTCAGATACCCAAAAAGTGCTGGATATTAATCTTTTTGGCACGGTAATCCCTACAATTATCTTAGGAGGCTTGATGACACAACAAGGCCATGGTTCAATCATTAATATATCCTCAATGGCATCCAAGCAAGCTATTTCAAGAGTATTGGGTTATTCTATGGCCAAAGCCGGTGTGGATACTTTTACACAATGGATGGCAAATGAGATGGCCTCTAAGTTTACCGATAAAATAAGGGTAAACGCTATTGCACCGGGTTTCTTTATTGGGAACCAGAACAGACGATTATTGACAAATGAAGATGGCTCGTATACGGATCGGGGCAAAACAATAATCAGCAATACCCCAATGGCCCGTTTCGGGGATGCATCTGAACTAAACGGCATGGTTCACTATCTATTAAGTGATGCCTCTAGTTTTGTAACCGGGGTTTGTTACGATGTTGATGGCGGATTTAATTCTTTTTCTGGTGTATAATGGAGTATTTAAAAAAAACGTTTCGGTGGTTTGGACCTTCCTTTGGGGTTTCCTTGGAAGATATAAGGCAGGTTGGAGTTGCAGGTATTGTTGCGGCATGTCAAGAAATCCCCTTAGGGGAAATTTGGCCCATGGAATCGATTTCGGCTTTAAAAGCTAAAATTGAAAGCCATAAGCTTGAATGGTCGGTCGTGGAAAGTGTAAATGTGCATACCTCCATCAAATACGGTCTGCCCGATAGGGACAAGTATATAGCCAATTATATTCAAACCTTAAAAAATTTAGCGGCCAATGAGATAAACGTGGTGTGTTATAATTTTATGCAATTGATAGATTGGACTCGGACTAACTTGGATTTTGAACTTGGAAATGGAGCTTCGGCATTAAAGTTCGACCCGATAGCGGCTGCGGCATTCGATCTCTTTATTTTAAAAAGAGAACATGCAGTAGACACCTATACGATTGAAGTTGTAGAACAGGCCACGGCATATTTTGATACGTTGAGCGCAAAGGAAAAAGATAGTTTGGAGAAGGCTATTTTGGCGGGTATGCCCGGATCAAGAAAATTAATTTCATTCAAGGAATTCAAAAGAAACCATGCAGCGGTTTTAAGCATCTCCAAAGCGCAGCTCCAAGATAATTTGGCTTATTTTTTACAAGCTGTAATCCCTGAGGCTGAAAAAGTGGGCGTAAGGATGGCTATTCATCCAGATGACCCCCCATTTTCTGTTTTTGGGGTACCTAGAATTGCATCGAACTACGAAGAATTGAAATTTATTTTAGATGCCGCTCCCTCACCAAGCAATGGTTTAACCTTTTGTTCCGGCTCCTTGGGGGCGTCAACCGATAATGACTTGTTGAAAATCATAAACGATTTTGGTGATTCTATACATTTTTTACATTTAAGAAATGTAGAACGTAATACCGATGGAAGTTTTTATGAAGCCGACCACTTAAATGGATCTGTATCCATGGACAAAGTCATGAATGCTTTGATTTTGGAGCAGCGAAAACGCTCAGATTCCGGGTTAGGGATAATTGATATTCCTATGAGGCCTGATCATGGTCACGTGTTATTGGATGACAAAAAAAGGCAGTCCGCTTTTTATTCGGGATACTCTATGGTAGGAAGGGCTTTAGGTTTAGCTCAATTGACCGGTTTGGAAAAAGGTTTGCGTTTAGGAATGGGCCTGTAAGAAAAATATTCTCCTGAACAGTAGGTTAAGAGTTCCTGACAGGACTAGTTATCCAAGACGTCTCGGTATTCCAAAAAGAAATTTTCCACCTTGTCCATTGTGCTATAAAAAAATAGCATCGTTTCCTGCCACGTATTTTTATTGTGAATGGAAACGTTTTCTAGGCTAATATAAATTCTCGAAAGTTCCTTATCATTATCCAAGGCATAAAAATCCTCGTAAATGGCATTGGGTAAAAATTCTTCTTTGAGTATCGATTTCAAACCAATTAATTTATCCCATAAAAGCACCCGCTGTTCCAAGTCGGTATCCACATCTATGGAAACCATGGCTCCTTTTACATTGAAATGAAATTTAAATGAAAGCCCTTTTATTTTTGTTTTATAGAGAATCCATTTTTTGGGAAAGGATTTTCCAAAAGCGATCCAAAAATCTTCCCTAAGCTTTCGTGCCTCTTCTTTACTGTACATTTACAAATAATACGCTATGGTTACTCCAAGTATAATGACCAACAATTTTCTAGAATTGAATTTATGACCTTCAGAGCTTTCAAATAAAATAACTGTGGATATATGCAAAAATATTCCAATGACCAATGCGTTGAGTAGGGTCATGTAGTTATTAAGAAAGGAAACATGTTCTACCAAAAACGTTCCAATAGGCGTCATAATTGAAAACAAGACCATAAAAATGCCCGCGTACAGGGGTTTAATTTTAGAGCCTAGTAAAAATATACTCAAAATTAGTGCTATTGGAATTTTATGAATGAGGATACCATAGATAATGGTTTCATTTGAACCAATGGGCATCCCCTCCAAAAGGGCATGTAGGCAAAGACTACTAAAAAGTAGCCATGGGAAATGGCTATGCTCCTTGGATAGATGAACATGGCCGTGTTCTGCACCCTTTGAAAAGAATTCCAGAAATATTTGGAATAGTATTCCCATCATTATGAAAATACCCACTGTCTTTGGATTTGAAACCGTATAGACTTCTGGTAATAGCTCAAAAATTGTCAACGCTAATAAAAATGCACCGCTAAACGCCAATAAGAGTTTATAATACTCGTTTTTTTGAGGTTTGACAATGAGGACGAAAAGGAAGCTTAAAAGAACTCCCAGAACAGGTAATATATAAATCATGTTTTATTGGTTAGGCTAATGCAAAAGGAAATACGTCGTAAATTAATGAAACATCAAAATTAGCGTATTTTTGCGGTACGTGAAATATAGGTTATGGGTAACAATTTTAAAATGGTGGCCAAGACCCTTTTTGGGTTTGAGGAACTACTTTCAAAAGAATTGAGAAATCTTGGGGCAAGTAATGTAATGGAGGGCGTACGCAACGTTACCTTTGAAGGGGATACAGGTTTTATGTACAAGGCCAATTTGTGTCTGAGGACCGCCATCAAAATCATTAAGCCCATTCATTCGTTTTCTGTTAGGGATGAAAATGATCTCTATAAAAAAATATATGCGATGGACTGGACAGCGTATTTAGCTGTCGACGAAACCTTTGCTATAGATACGACCGTAAATTCAGAAGCCTTTACCCATTCATTATATATATCCCAAAAAACCAAGGATGCTATCGTGGATAAATTTAGGGACACGGAAGGGAAGCGACCTGATGTAGACATTAAAGACCCAGATCTACGAATTAACATCCACATTCATAATAATGAATGTAATGTGGCTCTGGATAGTTCAGGAAATTCTTTACACCACAGGGGATATAGGACCGCAACCAACATAGCACCCATTAATGAGGTCTTGGCTGCGGGACTGCTTTTGCTAAGCGGATGGGATGGCCAATGTAATTTTCTGGACCCCATGTGCGGTAGCGGTACCATGTTGACAGAAGCGGCCATGATCGCCTGCAATATACCGGCGAACATTAATAGAAAAGGATTTGCTTTTGAAAAATGGTCTGATTTTGATGCGGGTCTCTATGAGAAAATTATTGATGCGAGTCTTAAAAAAACGAGGGAATTCCATCATAAAATTACCGGATATGACAAAGCACCCTCCGCAGTCAGAAAAGCCTTGGATAATATTGAAAATGCGAACCTAACGGATTATATCTCTGTAGCGCAAAAGGATTTCTTTACGACTGAAAAGGAGACTGAGGGACCATTGCATATGTGTTTTAATCCACCATACGGCGAGCGCTTGGATATTGAAATGGAAAATTTCTATAGCGCTATTGGCGATACGCTTAAGCAAGGGTATCCAGGCACAAATGCTTGGTTCATTACCAGTAACCTACAGGCACTAAAATTTGTAGGCTTAAGACCATCACGAAAAATAAAGGTTTTTAATAGCCATTTGGAATCCCGACTTGTAAAATACGAGATGTATGAAGGAAGTAAAAAGGCGAAGTACCAATCAAATAAAGAAGGATGAAACCTAACTATAAAGTACTAATTTATAATTTTTTGGGTTTTGCTATTCTATTTATCATCTTCAGGTTTGGCTTGGGTCTACTACTAGAACTAGATACGTTTTATCTGGCGCTCATCGCCGCTATATTAGCTTCTTTTTTAGCTCCTAAGTTCGCTGTTATTAAGAAAAAAGGCAGGGATATAATAGTAATGAAGTGGATATTTATCAAGGGCTTTAAGGAATTTTGAAATTTAATTTTCGGTGCCCGATTCCTGTATTTTTTTCTTGACCTTATTCTCTTTTTTATAGAGCGGTAAAAAATAGGATATGCTATAGTTATAGCCTACACCAAAACGGCTATCGCTGGTGACCTTATTAAATCCTGGAATCCATAGATTTGGGAAGCGTTCATCTTCCTTTTGGGAGAGTAATAAGCCTAAGCGAATACTGGCTCCCATATATATATTGGGGAACAGCTCTACCTTGGTGCCGAATACGCCCTCTATCCAAGTAGCCGATAACCCAGAAAAATTCTCAGGAACGTCTCCTGTGCCTTCGGCGAAGTTATCTGGATTCCAATACCGGTTTGTATTGAAGTATTGATAATTGTTCAAGGTATTTTCAAAGGTGCTAAATGCCAACCTGCCCCCAATATAGATAAGGTTTCGCTCTCCGTACCAATTGGTGTAGTTGTTTTTGTTGACACCCACTTTTAGGTAACTCCCAGAGGTTGTAAAATTAAACAAATCTTCTTGTCCGGTTTTCTTTTCATTACCCAACTCTGCTGCAATATATAGGTTTTGATTAATCCTGTAATCCGCAACAAGTTCCAAACCGGTATAATTTTCATCCAAAAAAGAAGTTATGGGTCTACTTAAATCAATACCTATCCGTATACCATAAGACTGTTTATAGACAAGGGTATCCTTAGGATTAAGGTCTATAGGTTTGCTTTGGGCAAAAACCATGCAAAAACTAAAAAGTAAAAAAAGATTAGTGATAAATCTTGACATGTGTAGAATCTGAGTTGATAACTTGGGACCTTATGATTTGTATATCTTGAATCCAATTAGAACCGTCCGGGGTGGCGTTGGTACTCAAACTATCGTAATTGACTACAAATCCACATCCCCGGGATAAAAAATCCTCGGTTCTTCCGTATGAAAAATTCAGGGTATCTATATTTCCTGTTTCCAAACCATCATCACTGGTTGCAGAATTGGAAATCAGTATAAAGCTGGTGGTGTTCACAGTAGTTTTTAAGGGAATAGAGATTTTATTCAAAGCGGACCTATCCGCTACGGTGTTGACCGTTACTGTTTGGCCTAAACCAACAACCCTTAAACTAGGTACATTTTTCAAGGTAGTCGTATCAGTGATATCATAAAATTCTACAACCAGTAAGGGGGTGTCTCCTTCAACACAGATATCATCCTTTTCACAAGATGCCGCGCTAATAATGCCCAAGAAAATAAGAATTCCAATTCTTAATTTATGCATAGTTTTCTTTCTTTTCTAAAAGTACGACATTTTCTACGTGATGCGTTTGTGGGAACATATCCACAGGTTGCACTTTTGCTACCGTATACAGTTCTTTCATCAGTTCCAAATCCCGGGCTTGGGTAGCACTATTACAGCTCACATAAACTACTTTTTTGGGAGCGATTTGCAATATCTGTTGTACAACATCTTTGTGCATGCCATCTCTGGGAGGGTCCGTAATAATAACATCTGGAATACCATGTGTGGCAATGAACTTTTGGTTGAATATGTTTTTCATGTCGCCCACGTAAAATTCTACGTTATCAATTCTGTTTCTTTCGGCATTTGCCTTTGCATCCATGATCGCTTCTGGAACTGACTCGATCCCGATCACTTTTTTTGCATTTTTGGATACGAATTGCGCAATCGTGCCCGTTCCTGTATACAAATCGTAAACAAGTTCGTCTCCTTTTAAAGCGGCGAAGTCGCGGGCTACTTTATAAAGTTGATAGGCTTGTTCTGAATTGGTTTGGTAAAAGGATTTGGCGTTAATTTTGAATTTCAGTCCTTCCATCTCCTCAAAAATGTGATCTCTGCCCTTAAAACAAATTACTTCCTGATCATAAATGGTATCGTTCTGTTTAGGGTTAACGACATATAAAAAAGAGGTAATTTCTGGAAATTTCCCGGAAAGGTGGTTCAATAATAACTCCCGTTTTTCGCGGTCATCCTCAAAAAACTGGACAAGGACCATAATTTCCCCCGTAGATGCTGTTCTAATCATTAAAGTGCGAAGCAATCCAAATTGATTTCTTGGATTAAAAAAGCTTAGACCATGATCAACGGCAAATTTTTTGGTAGCCAGGCGTATTGCGTTGGAGGGATCTTGTTGTAAATGGCATTTTTTGACATCTAAAATCTTATCCCACATGCCAGGTATGTGAAAACCCAAAGCATTTTTATCTTCAATCTGTTCTTTGGATTGTATTTCATCCAAGGTCAGCCATCGGCTATCCGAAAAGGAGAACTCCATTTTATTGCGATAGAAATAGTTTTTTTCCGAACCCAGTATAGGGCTTAGGGTTGGCAATTCTAAATGTCCTATTCTTTTTAAGTTGTTTTCAACCTCCTTCTGTTTATAGAACAGCTGGTGTTCATAACCCATATCCTGCCACTTACAACCGCCGCAAACGCCAAAATGTTGGCATACGGGTTCTACACGTTTCTTGGATAGGGAGTGGAACTTTATGGCGACCCCTTCAAAATAAGCCTTTCTCTTTTTTGTGGTCTGTACATCAACGACATCACCAGGTACGGTATTCGTTAAAAAAATGACCCGACCGTCTGGCGCTTTACCTATGGTCTTTCCTTTTGCCGCAGCATCTACAACTTCAACATTTTCAAAAATCTGTCGCCTGTTCTTTTTTCGCATAGCGCAAAAATAAAAGGTTTCTTTGGATTGGGAATAGACTTAACACCAGTATTAACACCATATTAAATCCAATGGTGGATATCCTTTATTTTCATAGCTTTAATTTGTATTTTTGGAGTTCTACAAGGATGATTTCTCTCCTACGCTGAATTTTCGTTCCGATGGTTATCGGGAGTACGAAGGGAAAAAGGTATAGAAGGAATTGCTAAAGTTTTATTTAAAGTAATTTTTATCATGTCAGTTTTAGAAAACATCACTTCTGAAGATGCAATTGCATTGGAAGATAAGTACGGAGCACACAATTACCACCCATTACCAGTTGTCTTGCAGAAAGGGGACGGTGTATTTGTATGGGATGTGGAAGGAAAGAAATATTATGATTTCCTATCTGCGTATTCTGCGGTCAATCAAGGTCATTGTCACCCTAAGATTGTAGGGGCCATGACGGCACAGGCACAAACCTTAACCTTGACATCACGGGCATTTTACAACGATATGCTCGGAAAATTTGAAAAGTACGCTACGGAAACTTTTCATTTTGACAAACTTTTGCCAATGAACACAGGGGCCGAAGCTGTAGAAACCGCCTTAAAAATATGTAGAAAATGGGCATATGAGAAAAAAGGAATTCCTGAGAATGAGGCCCAAATCGTTGTTTGTGAAAACAATTTTCATGGGCGAACCACTACAATCATTTCTTTTTCCAACGATCCCGTTGCCCGTAAGAATTTTGGACCTTACACTGCAGGATTTATAAAAATCGAATACGACAACCTTGCCGCACTGGAAGAGGCTTTGAAAACCAACAAGAACATTGCCGGTTTCCTGGTAGAGCCCATACAAGGAGAAGCCGGGGTCTACGTACCGTCTGAAGGGTATTTAAGTAGGGCAAAGGCCTTATGCGAAGCCTACAATGTATTGTTCATTGCAGACGAAGTACAAACGGGTATCGCTAGAACGGGACGTCTATTGGCCACCTGCGGCAACTGTTCCTGTGCAGATAAACACTGTAGTGGAACCCCAGAGGTGAAACCGGATATCCTTATTCTAGGAAAAGCGCTATCTGGTGGAGCATATCCGGTATCGGCCGTTTTGGCCAATGATGCTATTATGGGGGTGATACGGCCCGGTAACCATGGGAGTACCTTTGGCGGTAACCCAATTGCAGCGGCCGTGGGAATGGCAGCCTTACAAGTGGTCAAAGATGAATCACTTGCAGAAAACGCCTTTGAATTAGGGGAGTTGTTTAGGGACGAATTGAATAAATTCATTCCTTCCTGTGATTTGGTAAAAAGTGTTAGGGGAAAGGGATTATTGAACGCCATTTTAATAAACGATACCGAAGAGAGTTCCACGGCGTGGGATATCTGTATGACGCTTAAAGGGAATGGACTTTTGGCGAAGCCCACACATGGTAATATTATTAGATTCGCACCGCCTTTGGTCATGACGAAGGAGGAGCTTTTGGATTGTGTTTCCATAATTATAAAGACACTTACAGAATTTAAAAAGTAGAAAATAAAAAATCCCCGACATACATCGGGGATTTTTAGTTACGCTCTAATCGATAGTTAAATGTTCTGAAGCTGGCCATTAGCCCAACTGGTTATTTCCGAATTTAATATTGAAAGTTGCCCGAGTTAAAAAAGGCAATGATCAATCCGAAATAAATAATAGAAAATACAAGTAGAATTGCGGACAGGGCAATTCCTATATACGATAGTATTTTCGCCGTCTTTACATTCTCATAACCGGTATACAGCTCAGGATTCATCTCATAAGCGCGTTCCGCCGTTTTTGCGTTGCTAAGCCCTATGATACTGAAGATGGCACCAAAGGGGCCACAACAGAATAAGGTCAACACAATGGATAGAATGCCAAAAGTGAGGGCGTTACTTGCGCCCGGTAAAGTTTGATTGTTCATACCGTTATTGTTCTATTCCCCATTGTTCCATAATTTCTTGTTGCTGCTCCATAAGAACATCCCAATCGCTTGTTGTTATAACATAGACAAATCTTACGATCATTAAAAGACATAGGATCAAGGCAATTAAAGCAACTATCTTTCCTGTCTTTATTTGACTATAGTTATCATACAATTCAGGATTTTCTTTATATAATTTCTCCGATTTAGTGGCTAGATAAAATGCAATCGCAGATGGGATCACTCCTAATCCTGCAAAGCAGCAACATAAATAGCCAAAAATGCCTAAAACGATAATCAAAATTCCATTAGGTAATTTTTGTTGTTCCATAATTTGAAAGGTTTGTTTAGATGAATTTTAAAATATAATTCGTTACTATAAAACCTACGGTGGTGACCATAAGTGCAATCGTGATTGTATTTGAATTTTTAACCGTTGCGAATTTGGAAATGATTAAAAATCCAAACAACATAAGCATGGGGAAAATTGCCGGGTAGATTTCAAAAGCTGCTTTAAAATCCCCTTTAATCAAGAATAGAACGGAACGCTGTAATCCGCAGCCTGGACAGTCAAAGCCTAAAATTTTTTTGGTGTAACAAGGAAGCATATAGTTTTCCAGTCCCACAAGAAGTACCAAGGAAGAGTTCCGCATCTTTGATTTAAAATTAAGAGTTGGAAAATTACCATTATTTTTGTCCCTACAAAACAAAAAGATGTCCAATTTTAAGATAGGTGATAGTGTAGAGACTATAGATGATGTTCTTAAGGGTGTTGTTTGCGCAATTGACGGAGAAACAATCACCCTAAAGACCTCAGACGGCTTCCCACTTAAATTTAATGCCAGGGAACTGGTAAAAATAGAGGACGGTATCCGGGTAAATAACTTTGAAATTGCCCAAGTAAAAAAAGAAAAGGAACTGCCCAAAAGAAAAAAAACAACCGCACCGAAACCGAAAGAACGTACAGCGCCCAAAATGGAGGTGGACCTGCACATAAATCAATTGGTAAAAAACCCTAAGGGCATGGGCAATTACGAGTTGCTTAATTTACAATTGGAAACGGCAAAACGTCAATTGGACTTTGCCATTGGCAAAAGGATACAGAAAGTAGTATTTATCCATGGCGTTGGGGAAGGCGTTTTAAAGGAAGAACTAGGGTATTTATTCGGTAAATACGATAACGTTAAATATTATGACGCGGAATACCAAAAGTATGGCCTCGGTGCCACTGAGGTGTACATCTTCCAAAATTTTTAGCTTAGTTACTCGTTGTAACCTGGCCAAAATCATTTACCTGTAGGTCTGTAATTCTACTTCCATTTTCGTTCACGAAGGAAATCCCGCTCAATCTAATCGTATGCAAAAAGCTTACTGAATCTTGCTGTGTGGTAGTAACGAAGACCGTTCCCCCTTCTGCTGCGATTTCCTCACTAACGGTTGGCGTCAAAGGAGGTGGGGTAGCACAGAAATAAGCGTTGGTGACATTTTCAGAAAAAACACGGTAGCTCACTTGGGAGGCATCTGGAACGGTACTGCTACGTTCTTCCGTAGTTACTTCATTGGTTAATAATCCTGAAGGTAAAGTAAGTATCAAGGCTTCATCACCATTAATCTTGAACAATACATTTGTGCCGGTAGCGGAAAGCGTACCACAGTTCTGTACTTGTGTAATGCTATCAAAATCTACGGTTTCAATTTGCAGATCACCGTCATCGCATCCAAAGAGAAACAAGGAAAGGCCAAGTAAAAAGTATTTTTTCATGATTCAAATTTAATTCAAATATTGCTAAACCCTTGGTAAGGCCAACTGGTATTATGGGTAAATTAACTTTATTTGGGCTATTTTTGTATTCTATATTTCTAGCAGCGGACGAAAATGAAACATGTATATTTAGACAATGCGGCCACTACACAAGTACATCCTGGTGTCATCTCAAAAATGCAGGATGCGTTAGCCAATTCCTATGGAAATCCATCTTCCACCCATAGTTTTGGGAGAACGGCAAAAACGGCCATAGAGAGTGCCCGTAAAACCATTGCCAAATATATTAACGCGCAACCTTCTGAAATCATCTTTACTTCTGGCGGTACCGAGGCTGACAATATGATTCTGAGATGTGCCGTGCGCGATTTAGGTGTGGAGACCATTATCACTTCTAAAATCGAGCACCATGCCGTTCTGCATACTGTTGAAAACCTACGGGACAATGGTCTTATTACACTAGAGTTTGTGAGCTTGGACCCGTACGGCAACCCAGATATGGATCATCTTGAAGCATTGTTGCAAAAGGACGACCGCAAGAAATTGGTAAGCCTTATGCATATCAACAATGAAATTGGGAACAAAATAGATTTGGAGGCCGTAACACTTTTGTCCAAAAAGTATAATGCGCTGGTGCATTCAGACACGGTACAATCATTGGGTCATTATGAGTGGGATGTAAAGGCATTTCCGGTTGATTTTTTAGTTGCTGCAGCACACAAGTTCCACGGACCAAAAGGAGTGGGATTTGCCTTTATCAGAAAAAATTCTGGCCTCAATTGTATGATTTCAGGCGGCTCCCAAGAACGTGGGTTAAGGGCAGGAACGGAATCTTTTCACAATATCGTAGGCTTGGAAGAGGCGTTCAGACACGCTTATGAGCATTTAGAAAAGGAAAAGGAATATGTGTCTGGCCTAAAGCGCTATTTTATTGAAAAGGTAAAAGATGAAATTCCAAAGGCTAAATTTAACGGGCACTCTGGGGATTTGGAGAAAAGTACCTATACCCTTGCCAATGTTTGCCTTCCCATTTCTGAGGAAAAGGCCTTGATGTTATTGTTCAATTTGGATATAAAGGGTATAGCTTGTTCAAAAGGAAGCGCTTGCCAATCTGGAAGCGATACAGGATCTCATGTTCTTTCGGAAATTTTATCTAAAGAAGATTTAAAGAAGCCTTCCTTACGGTTCTCTTTTTCTACCTATAACACCAAAGAGGATATCGATTATACGGTAACGGTTTTAAAAGATCTTATAGGGTAGTGTACTAGTCTTTCTTTCTGTCGCGCTTACGCTCCCGTTCATACGGGAATTTACGAATCGCCAACTTCATCATTCGATCAATAAGGTCTGTAGTGTTTTTGCCTGTTTTTTTATTGATTTCCTTTTCGTATTTCCATAGTAGTTTACCTGTATCCCCATCGCTTATTTTAATACCAATACGACCATAATCTGCACCACCCGAAAAATAGTCTGTAAAACTAAACTCGGTGGGTACACCACTAGACAATAGGATATTTAAATCCAAGGTGCCACTAATAATACCATTTACGCCTAATATTTCGCTGAGCTGCTTGGCGGTATATACATCTATATTATCATAAGAAATATTGTTTTGCGCAAGGATAGCGGTAGTATTTTTTATATTCTGGAATTCTACCGGTAGTTTTTTCTTTTTACTACGGTTAGAAAAATAAGTTTCCAATGCATTTTGTACGGCATAGCCTTCGTTCTCTTCCAAACGTTTTTGTTCTTCCCTGGAAATTGATTCGTTAAGCTCTAAATTGGTTAAAAATGGAATAATGGCCAATACTTCGTGATCCGCACTCAGTTCATCAAAATTGGGACTTTCATAAATATTTTTCTGTGCGGTAAGTACCACACTGGATAAAAGGATGATCACTAAAAGAAATTTTTTCATTCGTTTTCTTTAAAGCCGCATTGCAAGTCTCAGGTTCAAAACCCGGGAAGTTAAATAATTGGGGACGGCAAATTCATTTTTACTATCGGCATCCCGTACCCAGGTATTTGTTATGGAATTTTGGTTGTTGAACAGGTTGAATAGTTCAAAGCCAAAACTCATTTCATTAAAACGATGCAGCCAATGTGTTGTGGGATAGCGTTTATCCTCGTTTACAAAAATATAGGAAATTCCTAAATCTGCCCGTTTATAATCTCTTAATCTATTCTGAAAAATATAGGCGTCCGCATAACTTGGCGATCCTCCCGGAACCCCGGTTTGGTAGACCAAGTTCAAATACATTTTCAAATCTGGGATAGTAGGAATATAATCCTGGAAAAGTATGCCCAATTTAAGGCGTTGATCTGTGGGTCTGGGTATGTAGCCCCTATTGTTTCTATTTTCCTCTGTTTTTAAATAACCAAGACTTAACCAAGATTCTGTTCCAGGAACAAAGGCTCCATTCATTCTAATTTCTGCACCATAGACATATGCTTTGGTGTCATTTGTAGCGGAATACCGAATACGAACATCCTCCAAGGTGTAAGGATTTACGTTGTCCAATTTTTTGTAATATGCCTCGCCAATTAGTGTAAAGGGTCGCTCCCAAAGTAAAAAACTGTATTCATTGCCCGCTACCAAATGAAATGACCTTTGGGCCTTTACGCTAGGTCTAACTTGGCCGAGACTATCCCTCAGTTCCCGGTAAAAAGGCGGTTGATGATAAAGTCCGGCAGATAACCTAAACAGCATATCACGGTCCCAGTTGGGTTTAACGGCAACTTGCGCCCTGGGGCTGATAATGGTTTGCGCTACTTTGTCGACACCGGTACCACTAACCGTCCAATGCTGGCTTCGTATGCCCAAGTTGTAATAAACATCGGCATTGTTCCAAGTATGCTGATTTCCTAGCTGTAGGTAACCTGAAAAACGATTGGTTTTGACAAAATTGAGTGCGCTAATTCCGTTATATGGAACCAAAGGGGCATCAAAAGGTGTTTCCGGTTGATTGTTCATGAATTCTGGCCGTGGCGGCCGAATGGAAAAACCGGCAGAGTCAATAAATTCAGATTCCCTTAATTGATCACGAATATCCTCATGCGTATACTTAACACCCCATTCCAAAAGGGAATTTTCGACCTTATGCGTTCCCTTGTGCGAAAGATTAAAGATGAGCGCATCTAGGTCGTTTCGGGTTCTATTGAACTGGGAGCCAATTCCACGTGATGTTAGAACCTCCCCAGCCGTATCACTACCTAGATTACTGTCTACTTCGCCCAGTTCATAGGAAGCAATAACATCAGAATACTCTTCTTCCGTGGTATGGTAAATTGATGCAATTAACTTTAAAGTAGTGTTTTGGTTTAGATAGTAATTGCCTTTCAAGGCTCCCAATGCCGTAGTATATCTATTTTCTTCCCGGCCTTCATAAAAAACCACCAAAGCCTGCGGATTTTCGATGGTGCCAAAATTGGTCTGTCGGTTCAAGGGCTCATTGGCATAGTCGTTGACCCCAATATTTCCCAAAAAGTTGAGGTGGAATTTCTTAGAAAATTGGTAGGTTGTATAACTTTGAATATCGGTAAACGCGGGATTGAAATTGCTTTGTGTTTGTTGGCTATTCACCAGTAGGGAATTATTGCGATATCGGATACCGGATATCGTGCTGAGCTTCTTATTTTTAGAAACGGTCTCTATACTGCCGCTTACACCCAAAAAACTCAAATCTGCCCGAGCTTCAAATTGACTCGGATTTTTATAATTGATATCCAGAACCGACGCCATTTTATCGCCATACTTGGCTTGAAAACCGCCAGCAGAAAACTTTACCTCCTGCACAAGATCACTGTTTACAAAACTAAGCCCTTCTTGTTGGGCAGAACGGATTAAAAATGGCCTATAGACCTCAATTTCGTTTACATAGACCAAGTTCTCATCGTAATTTCCACCCCTTACGGAATATTGGGTGCTAAGCTCGTTATTGGAAGAGACACCGGGCAATAGTTTTAGAATCGTTTCCACCCCCGCATTTGCTCCGGGTATTTTTCGGATATTTTCCGGGCTGATGTTCAAAATATTGCTCACCTGTTTTTCACCGGTGGCAGAAACGGTAACTCCATCTATTTGAATGGCATCGTCTTTCAAAATTGGGTTAAACTCAAAGGTTTCATTCGTAGTAAGTATAAGATTTTCTAGGATTACCTGTTCATATCCAATATGTGAGAAAACGATGGTGTTTTCAATATCCGCAACGATTTGGAAATTATAAAAACCATTTGCGTTGGTCGTAGTGCCTGTAGTACTTGTAGAGATATTGACATTGGCCAGGGGTCTATTCTCCTCGTCAAGGACGACACCGGTAATGGTTGCATTTTGCGCAATACCTAGGGCACTGAACAGCAACAGGACAAAAACCGGAATGCGGTTAAAAAATTTCAACTACGTTATTTTCTGTAAAAAGAAGTGGTCAGCGTATTTTCATTACCTACATTATCACTAACGAAAACTTTTAGTACACATTGCGTTTGGTCTGCAATCTTATCGTCAAAATTATAGGTCAATGTGTTGTTTTTAGGCTCGTACTCCATAAGGATCCATTCGCCATTCAGCGTAGCCGAATAGCTGTCCACCCCGCTTAGATCATCCGCAATGTAAACACTAAGGTATTTGTAATTGTTAAGCCATTGTTTATCCTTAAAATTCTTGTTGCGAATGGTAGGTGGTATGGTATCCTTTGCCAAGGTATAGGTGCCTAGGTTTCTGGTCCTTGCCGTAAAAACCTCTCCACGCTTATAGGTACTGGTGTAATTTGGCCTGGCTTTTTCATCGAGCCTTGCAATGAACAATTGCTTTTGTTCTTCCTCGGTATAAGAGGAAGCATCAAAGGTTATGGTGAAGTTTCTATGGGCCGGTACAGTATTGTTATGGATGGTAACCGTATCCTTGCCTTTTTTCAAATCGATATAAAAATCCTCATAGAAGCTGTTGGTAGGAAAATATACCTTGGCTCCCCCCAAGTCATAATTATTGGGTTTTTTGGCAATCACATAGGTATCCGTTTTATCCGAAGTGCGATTGAGCGGTTTCTCAGTTTTCACACCCTCTACAGGGATGTTGACTTCTACCTTGTTGCCCGCATAGTCTTTTATCAGTAAATTAAGCGTATAACTCAATCCTTCATTAATGGGTATTTCTCCATTGTTATAAAGTTCCTTGTAGATATTGAGGTAGTTTCCGGGCGATTTAAAACTTTTTTGTATACGTTGCCGGTACCTTCCCAAGTAATCATAATCTACAAGGGTATTAATGTAACGGGTCTCCCCAAAGGAGAACGATTCAAAATCATACAAGGAATATACCTTACCGTTTACACTGAGTGCAACGGAATAAACGCCGTTTTTGTTAGCGGCCATGTCCAGCCTATCAAAAGCAATAAAGCCTACACCCAGTGCGCCCAGTGCGGTTACCTTATCCGCTAGATAGGTGCCGTCGCTTTGTTTGCTAAAGTTTATTTGGGTGCGCTCGCCATTTCCGTTTACATGTGACTTTTCCGTAAGCGGATATAGAAAAAGCTTCTCCAAGGTAGGGTTGGTGGCATCGGGTACCTCTAGTCCATAGAGGAGGGGATTCGTAGGTTTTTCAGAAATGCTACTGCGAATTTCAAAATGAAGGTGTGGACCAGCTGAGCCTCCAGTATTTCCACTATAGGCAATAAGTTCCCCCTTGTTCACTTTAAGCTCCCCATAGTCTGGGAATACCTCTACCTCAAATGATTTTTTATTGTACTGTATCTTTTTTATGTACGCCTCAATTTCTGGTGAAAACTTTTGGAGATGACCGTATACCGAAGTATAACCGTTTGGATGCGCTATGTATAAAACTTTACCATACCCCCAAATGGAGACTTTGATTCGTGTAATGGTACCATCGCCAATGGCCATGACCGGTAGCCCTTCGCGCTGTTGGGTCTTTATATCGATACCAGCATGAAAATGGTTGGAACGGAGTTCTCCAAAAGTCCCGGCCAAAATGATGGGAATATCCAAGGGAGGTCTAAATACATCGTTTGGATATTTTTCCTGCCCTGCTAAGGTAAAACAATGCAATACTAATAGGATAAGGGCAGTTTTTCTCATAAGTAGCAATCAAGTGGTGCGAAAATAATTAATCCACAACAATTCTTTCAAGTTGACAACGCTAAAATTTTGATAATCATCTTTCGCTTACGGGTTTATCAAAGTTCGTTGCATCTATTTGCGAATATTTCATAAAACTATTGCTAAGTCATCCGATCTATGTTAACTTTGTGTAAATAGCATTGACTTTGTGGTATGGGCGAGTTGATAAAAATCGTTGATTCTTTAGAAAATAAGATTAGCAAATTGCTACATAGATTGGAGGTCATGAGCACCGCTAATCAACAATTGGAGAAGGAATTAATGAACATCAAGTACACTCAGGAAAATACCAGTAAGACGGTATCTGAATGGGAAGAAAAATACAACTCCCTTAAGCTTGCAAATTCAATGTTGGGCAGTAATACCAATAAAACTGAAGCTAAGCTTAAAATAAATACATTAATACGGGAGTTGGACCATTGTATTGCACAATTGTCGGAATAATGTTTAAGATACGATGTCGGAAAAGCTCAAAATAAAACTTTCAATTGCTGATAGGGTCTACCCATTAACGATAGATCCTTCACAGGAGGAGGGTTTGCGAAAGGCAGCTAAAAACATAGAGCAGCTGGCCAAAAAATTTGAGCAAAATTATGCCGTTAGGGACAAACAGGATGTTTTGGCCATGTGTGCCTTACAGTTTGCCTCCAAAATCGAGCAAGGCGGCATTGAACAGACAGAAGGAACCAAAGAGGCCGAGGAGCGTTTAAGGGCGCTGGATGATTTGGTGAATTCTAAGCTTGCAATGAAATAAAATACGTTCTTTTAAATACATTAAGTTACTGCCCACATTGGTAATACCTTTTGACAAACTCAACATTTATTTTTTTAAAAAGGGTGAGTTTAGATTGTAAAAGCAGGCCCTACTCGTATAGGGATCCTTGATCAGTCTGTTAGCCCTAAACCTGTTTTACGGAGTTTGATCAAAACTTCTCCAATGTGGGCTTTTTTATATAATAAATTAAACTATGGATAGTACAATGATAATTATTGCCGCAATAGTTGGGCTGGCAATTGGTTTTGCGATAGCAAAATTTCTGGAAAAAGGGAAAGCCTCTAAGACCATAATAAACGCCAAAAAGGATGCGGATCGCATTTTGAAGGATGCTAAACTGGAAGGCGAGAGTATAAAGAAAGAAAAGCTCTTACAAGCAAAGGAAAAGTTTTTAGAATTAAAGGAGGAACATGAAAAAGTAATCAACAGCAAGGATAAAAAAATCAACGAAGCGGAAAAACGAACCCGGGATAAGGAGTCTCAGGTTAGTAGCGAACTTGCCAAAAACAAGCAGCTTAGTTCGCAATTGGACGGCAAACTGAAAGAGGTTGACCAGAAAATAGAACTTTTTGAAAAAAGGCACGAAGAGTTGGATAAAATGCACAAGAGCCAAATTCAGCAACTCGAGGTTATATCCGGCCTGTCTGCTGACGAAGCTAAAAGTCAATTGGTAGAGAGCCTTAAGGAGACCGCCAAGTCAGACGCTATGGCATACATTCAAACTACGGTTGAAGAATCCAAATTAACGGCACACCAAGAGGCGCGTAAAATTATTATAAATACCATTCAGCGAATTGGAACAGAAGAGGCGGTGGAGAACTGCGTCTCTGTTTTTAATATAGAATCTGATGATGTCAAGGGACGTATCATAGGCAGGGAAGGACGTAATATTAGAGCTTTGGAAGCTGCTACGGGCGTGGAAATTATTGTGGACGATACGCCGGAAGCCATTATCCTTTCCTGTTTTGACTCGGTTAGGAGGGAAGTTGCGCGATTATCACTCCACAAATTGGTTACAGACGGGCGAATTCATCCTGCACGTATCGAGGAAATTGTCAAGAAAACCGAAAAACAGATTGAAGCGGAAATTGTTGAAATTGGAAAACGAACTGTTATCGATTTAGGTATTCATGGATTGCATCCAGAATTAATACGGGCAGTGGGTAGAATGAAATATCGTTCTTCCTACGGGCAGAACTTATTGCAGCACTCCAGAGAGGTCGCCAAACTATGCGGTGTAATGGCTTCCGAGTTGGGGCTTAATCCCAAGATTGCCAAAAGGGCGGGCTTATTACATGATATTGGTAAAGTACCCAATACGGAAAATGAGGTGGAAACCCCACATGCTATTCTGGGCATGCAATGGGCGGAAAAATTTGGTGAAAAGCCAGAGGTCTGCAATGCAATTGGTGCGCACCACGACGAAATAGAAATGAAGACGTTAATCGCCCCAATTGTGCAGGTTTGTGATGCCATTAGTGGTGCTAGGCCCGGCGCTAGAAGACAAGTATTGGATTCCTACATTCAACGTTTGAAGGACTTGGAAGAGATTGCATTTGGCTTTAGTGGAGTTCAAAAAGCCTATGCCATACAAGCCGGTAGGGAATTGCGGGTTATTGTTGAAAGTGAGAAAGTAACCGATGATAGGGCCGCGCAGTTATCCTTTGAGATTTCACAGAAGATACAAACAGATATGACCTATCCCGGTCAAGTAAAAGTTACCGTCATTCGTGAGACACGGGCTGTAAACGTTGCTAAATAGGGATATGGAATTTAAAAGGATAGATAAGAAGGATATCTAAAAAGTCCGGGAATACGAACGAAGTGAAGTAATCTGTAACTTAAAGGCAATCGAGTAACAGGTTATTTCACTTCGTTCTTAATTACGACATAAAAGGTTTTTTGGGCAGCCTTTTCCAATTTCTATAAGCCTGCTAGCCAGTGCTTAAGTTGTTCTTTTTCCCGTTCACTCAATGCATTTTTCCTTCCCTTAGGCATTTTTTGTTTATTAAAGACCTGTTCTTTAATAGAGGTAGACAAGCTATCCATATTTTCGAAGGTGAAAATGGAAACCCTTTTGCGGGTAGCGTGGCACGTATTGCATTTTTGTTTTAAAACCTCAAATGCCTTTTCCTTCACTAGTTCTTGTTGAGTATTTGCATTTGTATAAGCTGGATTAGGTAGCGGGCTAATCCAACCTACACCTATATAAAGCATCAGCCCTATAAGGACAATATATTTCATCCTTTCAAAATTTATTTGAGTGATTTCCTAGAGGGTTTCTATTTTTTTGAAAATGGTGTTAGGAGCTTAAGTCTTGTTGCCAAGAAAGGGATTATTGATCTTCTGAAGTAGTTTCCTCCTCATCCATATCTTTTTCAAGGTTGTTCTTGAGGATATTAAGCTTCTTCATTTTCCCTTTCCAGGCTGCCAGTGCCTCCTTGTGTAGTTCTACCCTTTTTATGACGTCTTGTACCAGTGGATTACTTTCAGAAGCGTTAGAGAAAAATTCCAAATTATTCTCTAGCTGTCTAATTTCTGTCTTGCTTTCGTCAATTTTCTTTCTAATGAATGCCCGTTCGTTTTGTATGAGGCGTTCCTGGTCCTCCTCGTTCTTTAATTGCTGAATTTTATTGCCGTATTTCAACAATTCCGATTCTTGTTTGCTTACCCCAATCTTATGAAAAAGCGCATCAATAATTTTATCGAATTTTTGGTTGATGCTTTTCTTTTTAAAGGGGACCCTACCGTAAGTTTTCCATTCTTCGCTATATTCCTTTATAGCGGCAATATCCTGGTCTTTTTTACCACTTAATTTAAAGGTTTTGAGTCGTTCCAAAAGGGATTCCTTTTGCTTGAAATTATCCTCTTCCTCCTTAAAAGCATCATTCTTAAGTGCATTTAATCGGTTGAAATAATGATTGCAGGCATTTTTAAAATCTTTCCAAAGCTTGTCGGAATATTTGCGGGGAACGTGTCCTATTTTTTTCCATTCACCCTGTATACGCTTCATTTCTGAAGTTGTGCTATCCCAATCCTCACTATCTTTTAATGCAAGTGCGGTTTCTAGTAATGCCCTTTTTTTATCAAGGTTGTCTTGTTGTTCCTTTTTTAGATTTTTGTAGAATGCGTTTTTGTTTTGGTTAAAACTTCTAACGGCCTGCTTAAAGGAATTCCAAGTTCTGGAATTTAATTTTTGAGGTACTTGGCCGGCTTTGAAAAAAGCCTCCCTAAGCGCTTCAACCTGCTTTATTTGTTGCTGTAGCGTGCCGTGATTGTTGGATACGTTTTCCGCAATCTCCTTAATTTCGGCAATAAGCGTATTTTTTTGCTCTAAATTCTGCTCTTTTAAGGCATCTAGATTTTTGTAATATTCCTGCCTGCGTTCATGGATTACTTTGGTGGCTGCACTAAACCGGTCCCAAATTTCTTCCCGATTCTCTTTTCCTACAGGCCCTAAATCTTCTTTCCAAATCTTGTGCAATACCTGTAGCTCCCTAAAAGCTCTATTTAAGTCCGGCTCTTTGGCCAGCTCTTCGGCACGGGCAACAATCTTGCCTTTTTCCTCCAAGTTGTGCTTAAAGTCAAGATCACGTAACTCCCTATTTATATTTAGAAAGTCATAAAATATTTCAATATGATGGTGGTAGGTTTTCCAAACATTGTTGTAATCTGCCCTCGGAATGGGTCCTGCATTGCGCCATTTGACTTGTATGTCCTTGAAATTGTTGTAGGTTGTATTGATGTCTTCCTCAACATTGACCAGGGCCTTTAACTGCTCGATGAGGTCTAAGCGGTAGGCCAAATTTTCCTTATGGCTCTTTTCTAAACTTTTATAATGCTGATTGCGCTTTTCACGGTATTCCGAATATACTTCGTTGAACTGTCTTTTAGCAACGGAGTTGTATCTAAAATCGATTTCATTTCCGCCAGATGATAGAAATTCTTCTTTTTTTCCTTCTAAAAATTCATCAAATTTCTGGTTGAACCCATCCTTGATGGCATCAACATGTTTTCTAATGGCCTGTACTTTTTCATTCTTTACCAATCGCTGTAGTTCCCCCACTAAATTTTCCATGCTCATTTCGTAGTAAGCTGGCATGGGAATTTCGTGCCTTTTTACGGTATCGGTATCTTCCGCATCCTCCGCATTGGATTCGTCAATTTCCTCCTGAACATCCGGTTCAACCGCAGAATTTTCGTTTTTATCTTTAGTATCTCCAATTTGGGATTCTTCTTTTGATTCATTTCCAGGCACCTCTTTCTCGCTTGTATTTTGCGCAACTTCAGTCGAATCTTTTTCTACCGATGAACTTTCTTGTGTGGGTTGTTCCTTTTCCTCTGACATAATCCTTTATTAGATGTTTACAAGATAGTGACAACCCTAAGAATTGCAAAGTATTGCCCATTCTTTTTAATTGCGTAGAACCCTTGCTAAGCCTATATATACTACAAATATTTTATTCTAATTGTAAGAAGGCAATACCTGATTAATGTTACCTATTCCAAATTTCCCATGCCTTCTCGGCCTGTAATTCGAGCATGCTGAGGCCATTGCATATAACGGCCCCGTTTGCCTGCCCCGCTTTAAGAAAAGACGTTTTGGTTGGGTTGTAAATAAGGTCGAACAACAAGTGCTGATGACCAATTTCCCGATAGGGCAGGGCCGGTTTTTCCTCGATATTTGGGAATGTTCCCACTGGCGAACAGTTTATGATTAGGGTATGTTCCTTAATAAGTTCATCGTTTAAGGCTTCATACGTGAAACCGTCTTTTTTCCCACTTCTGGATACAAAGGAGAATTCGATCCCTAACTGGTTGAGAACAAACGCAATTGCTTTGGAAGCCCCTCCCGTTCCTAGTATCAATGCCTTTTTATGATGTTTTTTTAAATAAGGTTCCAGCGATTTTTGAAAACCGTAGGCATCCGTATTAAAACCTTTCAAGCCATTTTTTTCAATCTTGATGGTGTTTACGGCCCCAATAATTTGGGCAGACTCATCTATTTCATCCAAGAACGGGATTATTTCTTCCTTGTAGGGTATGGTAACATTTAAACCCTTGATATTTCGGGTGGACGTAAAAATCGATGGAAATTTGGAGATTTCAGGTAAATCAAAATTTTCATAAACATGATGCTTTAGGCCCAGTTCATTAAATTTCTTCTTGAAATAACCCCTTGAGAAGGAATACGAGATATTTCTGCCTACCAATCCAAAATTAACGGCTTGTCTTTCTATTTTTTCCATACCAATCCAAAAGTAATAAAATACCGATACCCAGTAGGACGAAAAAAATAGCAATCCAATTTTCCAAGGAGGACATGTCTGGGAGAAAACGCTCATAATTCATGATAATCTGTTTTCCGTTAGAGTCCAGGAAAACTTCCCCTTCGGCACCAGTTTTATAAATTGTTTTTTTCCAGGGCCATACCACCCCTAAAGAGCCCGTAATAAAGCCAAGAATAGTTGCTGTTGTAATATGTTTGTAATGTTTCAACACAAAGCTCAATAGGTGTGATAAGGTTACCAAACCTGTTGCAGACCCCAATGTAAAGACGGCTAAAATTTTTAGGGTATGTAGCCTCTCCGTGTTGGATATAAAGCTAAAATCACCAAGAAATATTTCTGAAAAGGTATCGTAAAGTGCGTTTACGGAGTCTACTAAAAGCAGGACGTAATTCCCCAAGAGAATTAGAATAAACGATCCCGAAAGACCTGGCAAGGTCATACCGGATACGCTTATCATACCACAAAGAAAAATGAACAACAAGTTATCGTTTTCCTTTGCCGGGCTCAAAAAACTTATGGCGATACCAACGGCTAAACCAATAAAAGCCGCAGTAAAGGTCTTTTTTTTCCAATGGTCAAAATCCTTTCCAATGTAATAAATGGAGCCCAGGATCATTCCAAAAAATGCTGCCCATACGTAAAGCTCTTTTTTGACCAAAAAATAGTCCAATACCTGGGAAATGCTGAAATAGCTAACAAGCATGCCAAATATGAGGAGGGTAAGAAAAGCGCCATTGATATAGCGGTAGAAGCTTTTAAACCTCCCGTTTATGAGCAGTTTAAACGCCTTGATATTTATTTTTTGAAGGGAATAAATGAATTCTTCATAAAAACCACCAACAAAGGCCACAATACCTCCTGATACACCCGGGACCTTGTTTGCGGCACCCATGCAAAGCCCCTTTATGACCAAGAAAAATTTATCCAATAAGGTGCGGGGATGGTTCATGTAGGTTATCGCTTACTTCTTGGAAGCTGTTTTTTCCAAGATAAAAATAAGGGAAAAACCTATGATAGCAGCTACAATGGCAAAGGATAATTGACTATCTCCTTGGAATGCAAAGGGTGAAATATTCTCATCGATAATGATTTCTTTTTTTCCTATTTGAATTATTTCGGTAATGTTTTTCCAAGGCCAAATTTTATTCAAAGAGCCCAGTATAAAACCGGTTAAGACGGCAAGGGTCGCATTTTTATAATTCACGAACATCCACTTTAGTACACGGGCGAAGCTTAAAATACCAAAGATGGCACCCAAGGCAAAGGTTAAAACAACTCCTAGATTTTTGTCATTTAGCGCTTCCAGGACAATTTTGTAGGAACCTAATAAGACTAGAATAAAGGAACCGGATATGCCGGGTAGCACCATGGCACATATCGCTATTGCGCCAGAAAGAAAGATGAAGGGCAGACTGCCCGTACTTGTGGAAGGGGGCAGACCGGTAATATAAAAGGCGGAAGCTGTTCCGGCTACGAAGAGAAACAGGGCCAGGCCTCCCCATTTGGTTATGGATTTGGCAACAAAAACAACACTGGCCAATACCAAGCCGAAGAAAAATGCCCAAGTAGGAATAGGGTGCGCATCCAAAAGCCATGCTATGAGCTTGGACAGGGAAAGTATGCTTATCAACATACCACTGACCAGTGCAACTAAAAAGTTGCCGTTCAACTTCATCCAAAAGGCTTTAAGGCCCTCTGTTTTCAAAACTTTGAAGGTTTCTAGGCTTACATTGTTGATTGCGGTAATGAATTCTTCATAAATACCGGTCACAAAAGCAATTGTACCTCCAGAAACGCCAGGTACCAATTCTGCAATGCCCATTGCCATACCTTTGAGGCCAATAACGACATAATCCTTTACTGTTCTTTTTTTCATGAAGTGTAGAACCTTTTCTATGAGGTTTTATTATACTTATTCACTATTTTTTGAGTCCATTCTGAAGTACCGAACTCTGGAAACCTTTCTGTGAATAGGTATAACTTTTTTTGGTTCTTGTCAATTTTTAAGGCATCCATCAGGGTAATTCTAGCGTTGATAAGGTCTTCCGCTATAAGTTGATAGCCAACGGATTTATATAAAATCTTGAGATTTTCCGGATAAAATTCCCGCCCTTGCTCCAATATTTGCACAGCGGCCAGAGTCTCCCCATTCGCATGGACAACATCGGCCCATTTTAACCAAGTATCCAGTTCGTAGTTTCCCAGGTCTACCGCCTGTTTAAAGGCAAAATCGGCCTGGTCAAAATTACGGAGGGCGGTATGTATTTGAGCACACTTTTTCCAATACAAAGGGTTTTCCCCATCTATATTCAGCGCTTTATTGATGTAGTAGACCGCCTTTTCGTAATCGCCAATGCTGTAATAAAGATTGGTAATGGCCAACCATCCTTTGTCCAACAATGGGTCCTCATGCACCGTCTGGTAAAAGTAATACTTTGCCATTTCCGTATCCTTCAATTTTTCATAACACTTTCCTATTCTCAGAAAAGCGTGTGACGTTGGGTCCTCTATGGAAATGGTCGTTTCATAATTTTCAATGGCCTCCTTATACCTGCCCAGTTTTTCCAGCACCTTCCCTTTTTCAAAGTAGGCGCCAATAAACGTATCATCCGAGATAATGGCAAAGTCGAAAGCAGCAAGGGCCTCGGTATACAATTCCTTGTAATAATATTGCTTTCCCAACTGGTGCCAAGCCACTTCGCAATATGGATTTTTTTCAAGATAGTCGTTCAAGTAAACAATCGCCCCGTCATAATCCTCCATAAACTCAAAGCAGTAGACCACATTATAAAGCGATGAGTAGTCTTGTTCGTCAAACTCAACGCATTTCATAAAGCTTTGTTTGGCCAAGTTAAAATTGTCCATGAACAAATATTCCATGCCCAAAAGGCTATAGATATCGAAACTATCGGAAGTTAGGTCCAAGGCTCTTTGTAGTAATTCTACCGCAGCTTCGTGATTGTCCTTTTTTGAGCAAATATTGGCCCTTTGAATATAGATTTCCTCGTTCTGGTTATCCAGGAACTGTAACTCATCCAATAAGGCTTCCGCTTTTTCTAGCTGGTTTTCAAAAACCATTACCTCTACTTGAAGTAATTTTAGCTCTGTGGACCCAGGATGCTGCTGTAAGCCAATTTTAATGCCTTTTTTGGCAAGGGAAACTTTACCATTATTTAAATAGTGGTGCACAATTTCCTCAAAATCCTCTGCATCAAAAAAATAGACATCATCTGTCTTCAGCATGGATTCAAATTTGGTGATAGTTTTGTCCGGTCTCTCGTTAGATTCTAACGCCATAGAAACTTTTTAGTTTATCTATATATTTAAAAGTAAGTGTTTGAAAAGGGTTTAAACCTGCGTTTGGGTCTATATTATTAACAAATTAGTTAACAACATATTGTTATAGACTATCCAAAACCTTCATTATCAGGCTACAACCTTTTCTTATTTCGTCCTCAGATATGGTAAGTGGCGGCGAAATGCGTACGGCCTTTGCCTCAAATAGCAACCAAAACAGAATTAAATGGTTATCCTTGGCCTTAAGCACCAAATCATTCGCTGTTTGGGGTGAATCCATGATGAGGGCAAGCATTAACCCCCTACCCCTGATCTCTTTTATTTTGGCATGTTTCAGAAGTTCCCGGAACAGATTTTCTTTTTTTAATGTATCCGCTATCAATGTCTTTTCAAGCAGCACGTTAAGGGTTGCCAAACTAGCGGCCGCAATAACAGGATTGCCTCCAAAAGTTGTAATATGACCTAATTTGGGTCTATCACTTAAGGACTGCATAATTTGTTTACTAGACGTAAAGGCACCTACTGGTAGACCGGATGCCATTCCCTTTCCAAGCACCAATATATCTGGAATACAATTAAAGTGTTCAAAAGCGAACAGTTTTCCGGTGCGGCCAAAGCCGGGTTGTATCTCATCTAGAATAAGCAGTGCGCCCATATCTGTACAGCGCTGTCTTACCTTTTCCAAATAATTGCTTTTGGGTAATATGAATCCCGCCCCGCCCTGTATCGTTTCCAAGATGACACATGCGGTCCTTGGGGTAATTTTATCCAAGTCTTCTTCGCGGTTGAATTGAATATGATAAATATCCGGTAAAAGTGGCCTAAACACACTTTTCCGCTCTTCATAATCCATAAGGCTCAAACTACCCATGGTATTGCCGTGATAGGCTGTTTTTGCCGCTATAATTTGTGACCTGCCCGTAAATCTTCTGGCTAATTTTAGGGCACCTTCTATAGCCTCCGTACCAGAATTTACCAAATAGGTTACTTCCAGTGGGTCAGGTAGATTGTTCGCCAATAGCTTTGTATAGTTTGTGGCCGGGGATTGGGCGTATTCACCATACACCATTACGTGCATGTATTTTTCTGTCTGTTCCTTGATTGCCGCAACAACTTCTGGATGGCAATGTCCCAAACTACATGCGGATACACCTGCCACAAAATCTAAGTGGGCGTTACCTTGGGTATCATAGATATAGCTCCCTTTTGCATGGGAGATTTCCATGCCCAAGGGGTAGGGCGTCGTTTGGGCCTGGTATGTTAAAAAGTCTTGTTTCATGTGAAACCTCTAGTTCACTTTTTTTGGTTTTGAAGGCTTTTTGGTTGGGTCTGTGGCATTGGTATTTGGTTGTATATTGTTGATGGGGTCCGTTTCATTTTTGCTCCGTTGTTGTTCTTCCGCATCAATATCTATGGGACTATCGATTCCCTTAATCACTACCAATTCCAAATTATTATCATCTTCATCAAAAATACCTTCTTTGGTCAAGATGCGCTCATCGCCTCGCCATATGAAGCCTTTTAATATTCTACTGTTTTTGGGTAAATCTTTTTCTGGAAATATGTCGCCATCGGGATTGGTGAAGAAGGTCAAATCCTCAATGTCATTGTCGACCATGGTAATACGTATTTTGCTGCATACGGTTTTATCGATACCAATGAGTTCGTCGTCATCGTTGTACATGTAGTAAATGACTTCCGTATTTTGGATTAAATCGATAATTTTCAGTTCATTTTCCACAAACTGGCCATACAGGTTAATCCCTTTAGCCTGGTTATACCCGGTCATGCTAACACTGTCCAAGGAAATAATAAAGGCATTTTCCAACACTTTGAGCGAATCCAGTTGCTCGGTTTCAAGGTTGGATTTGAGATGGATGCTGTCACCCGTCATTTGGTTGGCACCGTTCCAGATAATAGGATTCTTGATCAATTGGGTAATTCCTGTTTTTTGTTCGGAATGGATGCTATCGCATTTTCCGCTCAAATCGGTTTTATAAAACTTAGCGTTCCGGAACGCCCTAAGGATACGGTCCTCTGGTTTTCCCGTTACCATCAAGGTATCTCCGTGTACGTAAAGGGAGTCCTTTTCCTGTACAGAAATGGAGACTGCCCGGCGCGTGGCAAATACGGAATCTTTGGCCTTATAAACTTCCGCGTAATGCGCTCTAATAATTCCTTTATTTATGGTATCCGTAACGGTAATGTTGTTGGTAGCGGAAGCAAACTCGTTTACTTTATTGAAGTATACACTATCACCCTCTATAATGCGATTATTGTAGTCTATTCGTGTATTTTTAATGCCATAGGCACTTTCCACCTTCGTGTCATAGAACCCACGCTCACAGTAGATTTTATAGGTGTCCCCAACAATTGTTGAGGGTCCGTACATGTATGCATTTTTCGAAGTGGTATAATAATCAAGCTGTTCCGAGTCTAGCGTGTATTCTGGATTTTGAACATGGACACTGTCCAAAAACTGATATTTTTTCAGTTCCATAAAATACTTCCCAATTTTACTGGTAAGTGTATTGGCTGAATCTACTACGGTACCATTATCTTGGTAGAACGCTTCCTGCTTTTCACGGTCCAAGCGCAGGGTGTCCGTTTTAAGGGTCATGTCCGAATTTGTTAAAACGACATTTCCCCAAGCCTTTGCGAGTTTCACATCGCCCAGATAGTTGATTTTTTTACTGGTCATTTGTATGGAATCGCCTTGTTTTAAAATAACGTTTCCAATGGCTTCCAATCTATTTTCACGTTGAAAATAAATCGCTACATCACACCATAAATCTGCGCCTTGATGCTCAAATTGCACTTGTCGTTCGTCTTTGCTAAAGATAGAGGCACCAGGGTAGTCCACCTCATTTTTGGTGAAATTGGCACCATAGACAATGTTGATCTGCTTTGGTTCCTCTTCTGTTCCGTTTTGTTGGGCTATACCAAGAGAAACGAAGCCAAAACATAGGTAGAAACGTAGAAAAATAGTTTTCAATCCGAAAATTTTTTCAAAAATAGGATATTTTAGTCGAGACCTAATCGGGTTATGATAGTTTTGGGAATTTGTAGTAGAACCCCCTTTGAAATAACTGCGGGTAAAACTATGGTGACTTGTGCGCTTCTCCCAATTCTGGTCACTGCCAAAAATTCATCAAATTACTTTTAGGATTCCCCTTATATATCCAACGGACTCAGCGAGGCCAAAAATGGCATTTTCCGCATCCTTCTCATACTCTATGGCAACGACCCCGTCATATTGTATTTCTTTTAAAGCGGAAAGAATTTTTGGAATGTCCATTTTGCCACGTCCAATTTCTACGTTGTTTCCTGATGGTACCTGTTCATCTATATCCTTGATGTGTACATCAAAAAGGCGTTCCCTATAGTTCTTTAGCGCTACCGATGGGTCCAAGTTTAAACGGAAGGTATGTCCTGTGTCGATACACATCCCGATACGGGAATCTAGATTTTTTATTTTTTCATAAATACTTTCCGGGGAGGGGAAGATCGTGTCCTCAGGACCGTGATTATGTATGGCCAGTTTTATGTCGGTTTCCTTTACTTTTTTTTCTATCAAGGGTAATAGTTCGTGATTTGGGGCTCCAATAATCATTTTCAATCCGGCGTTCTTGGCATAGTTGAAATAATGTTCTACTTCAGCCGGCGTTTGTATATAAATGACTCCGCCACCATATAAATTAAGACCTCTTGCCTTTACTTTTTCCTGTATAAATTGAAGTTCCTTTTCTGTTGCGTTATAGGGTAGGTGAAAGCTTTTGAAGGATACATCTGTTAGGTCTAATCGTACCATGATATTTATGAGCTCGTCCAAGCTATACTTTCTTAAGGTATAGGAGGCAAGCCCTAACCGAAGTTTGTGGGCGCCTTGTGACCTTAAAACGCTCTTTGGGTTTTTACCAGAAAACGATACTGTACCCAAGGCTAAAGCACTTAAACCACCAATTTTTATAAAATCCTTTCTTGAAAGTGCCATTTACTGAATGGGTTTTGGTTTTTGATTTGGTTTGAATTTAGTCCCGAAACCAGAATTATTGGGTTCATAAGTCGTATCCAATGCAACATCGACACCCTCTTTAGGGATTTCATTTTCTTTGCCTAGGGCCCAAAATATTCCGTTCAAGGCTATTTTGCGAACTTCGGCAAGTTTGAAATCATAGGGGTGGCCTAAAGTCGTAAAGAAAACCCGGGCCTTCTTTCCCGAAGACCCAGTGTAACTTTTGGTCCAAGCCACCGGGTTGTCCAAAGGAAATTTATCTAGGTTCCCATCAATTTCATGTTGCGATTTTGTGGAATGCCCCATTAAAATGGGCTCACTATCCCCTTGTAGCTTCCAGTCCCCACCATCAACATGATACAGCCAGGAGTAGGCTTCAAAAGGTTTGAATCCCCTAAGAATTACATTATCCTCCTGGCCCTGTTTCAGGGAGATATCCGTAACCGGAAATTTACCATCGTCAAAATGACCATGATGCGTAATCCATTGTTGTCCAAATACCTTTGCCGGCCATTTTTCATTGAATTCGAATAAGGTAGAATCCTTCTCATACATAAAGGCATGCGTAGCCGTTCTAAAACCAACAATAGGTTTTCCAGACTCAACATAAGCTGTAATCAAACGGCGCTCATCGTCCGGAAGGTTTCTAAAACGTGTAAACAGCACCATCAAATCTGCAGTTTTCAAAGCTTCCAATCCAGCTATGTGGTCCGTTCTATTAGGATTAATAAATCCCAAGGAATCTAAGGCATAGGCTACACTTACATCGGCATTGAGTTCCCGTTTTGCCAATCTGGCTATCATGGGCATGGACTCTTCTGACCGGTATTCCTCATCTCCCGTAACAAAAACGATGTGCGTGCGCTTTACCGTTTCGGTCTTGTCTTCGGGTTTATCCGTTTTTGTTTCATTGCAAGCCAGTGCTATAACCATAAGGAATGGAGTGAGTAGTTTGCGATACTTTAGTTTAAAATCTTTCATGAATTCCTTCGTTTTAATATTACCTCATGGGATGCTCTTTCAATAATTCATCAGCCGTATAAAAACTATTACGGTCTTTCGTGGCTTCTCGAATTTCCCTTACTTTATCTGGGCTGATAACCGGTGCCTTGTTACCAAACGCATTACGCGCATAGGTAAGCACTGCTGCAATTTCCTCGTCATTTAATAAACCCTTAAAAGCCATCATGGGTACTTGGCCCTCATAGTGGTTGCCCATGACATCCATGGGCCCATATAAGCCGTGGAGTGCCAGTTTGATCAATCGTTCTTCATCTCCCAATACCCATTCCTGACCCACCAAGGTTGGATAACCTGATTTTTGTAGGCCCGTACCGGCCTCTTGGTGACAGGTAATGCAATATCCTTCCGTTTCATATATTTTTTTGCCCTTTGCAAAAACTTCAAGGTCATCCCCTTTTAAATGTGATGCCAATATTTTTTCGGCTCCTTGCTCTTGGAAATTGCTATTCAACCTTGTCTCGGCAAAATTGAAAGCATCCACCATCCAACTGTCCAAAGGGTGTTGGCGTGCTATTTCAAGTAATTGCAATCCTTCCGCTTTAGGCAACCAAGATGCGGCCGTAATGGCTTCCAAGCGTACCCTGCCGTGGGTATCTGCGGCGGCGGATTTCAATAACTCCAGCGGATTGTCCAATTGGTGACTCATATAACGTAGCACCCGTACCGATGCGGCCCGCACCCGGTGGTCTTCTGACGCCAATAAATTCTTCAATAAATCCTTATCTACCTTATTCATTCCCCAAGATACCCATAAGGCCTCTAAACGGTGGTGCTCGTAATCCACGTCTTCTGTATCCAGATTGGCAACCCAATTGCCAAGGGCCGTCAAAACCTCTTCCGTATCACGTTCCCGTAATTCTCTTCTAGTCCTGTATCTAGTCCTGTATTCTGGAAGTTTTAAATTTTCCAACAACTCCGTAATGGGTGCCCCATCAATATTGGCAGGTTTAACCAAAGGCCTGGAGGGGTAGGTTATTCTATAAATGCGTCCATGTACATGATCGCGTAAGGGGTCCCTGGCATTGTGCTGCATATGACCGATCAGCACATTATGCCAATCTACAAGGTACAAGGAGCCATCTGGGGCGAACTCCATTTCCACTGGCCGAAAATTGGGATCTGTACTGGTAATCAAATCTTGACGGTGCTTGGAACTATATCCGGTTCCATTTTCCATCATTTGGTGCTGCTTAAGACCTAGAAAACCAATAGAGTTTGCAAGTAACATATCTCCTTGTACCTCATCTGGGAAATGGCTGCTAGACACGAATTCCATGCCCGATGTTGGCCTTACGCGATGCACCTCTTCAATTAGTTCCTCTGTCAACGGCGAAGAAATTCCGTAAATAGGTTTCAGGGAACTTGGCATCATCCAGTTCACTTTTGGTCCGGAAGTATGGAGGAAGAAATCCTGTCCCCAATCATCAAAGGCAATCCCCCAGGGGTTTGGGATGGACACTTGTAGGGTACGCTCCAGGCGTTTTCGTTGCGGGGAATACCGGTAAAAACCACCGTTGGTAGCTCTTACGGGCCCGTAGGAAGTCTCTACGTTCGTATGGAGAAAAATACCTTCAGACATGTAGAAGGCACCGGAAGGATCTGCACAGAATGCGGATATGGCGTGATGCGTATCATGGTCGTCAAAACCGCTTAGTACAATTTCCACGGTATCTGCCTTATCGTCCCCATTCGTATCCTTGTACAATTTTAAGTTGGTGCCATGGCTTACATAAACCCCTTCGGCAGCAAATTCAAAACCGATAGGGAGGTGGAGGTTTTCCGCAAATATAATTTGCTTATCCGCCTTACCGTCATTATCGGTATCCTCTAGAATAAGGAGTTTGTCATTGGGCTTGGGGTCACCAGGTCTGTAATGGGGATAGGAGGGAAGGGTAGCGACCCAAAGGCGCCCCTTATTATCGAATGATATTTGGGCAGGGTTTGCCAGGTCTGGAAATTCTTTTTCCGAAGCAAACAATTCTACTTTGTACCCTTCAGGGACCGATAATGTTTTAACGGCTTCCTCACCGTATTGGTACTGCATCAAGTTTTCCCCATTGCCAAGATTATAGTTGGTTTCTACAGGTGGTAGAACCAAGGTTTTAGAATCCGCGGCTTTGAGGTCATAGGAATTGTTTTGATTCGTCGCCCAAATCAAGGAATCCCTATTTGCCGTCAACTGCCTCGTCTTTTTAATTTCGAACGGATAGTTGTCAGGGCCGTAAGGTGCATGTCTTCTTCCAAAAACATGTACCCCATTCGGAATTTTATAATCGTTATGCCAGTAAAAGTTCTTTTCGTTAACAGCCTCGTTTATAGCCATTCTCCTGTTTTCCACAACTATTTTTTTGGTTCCACTGAGTTCATTCGCTACCAGCGCCGCAAACTTTTCATACCCTTCTCTATTCAATTGGGAACCATCAATAGTCAAATCTGTATCCTGATTTTCAAACCAATTTTTGGTGGGCCCATATACATCTATGAAAGGAACATTGTTCGCTTCACAGACCTTTTTCATGGCCTTGGAATAAAGCATTAGATTTTTATTGGCGGTTTCGCCATTGGGTACATCCATATGATCGGATACGTCTTCAAATGCAATAGGGGATACCACGACCATTTGTGGAGCTGAAACGCCGTTATACTTTTGATTTTGGGTATGCTTTATAAACGCATCCAATTCCCCTTCGTAATTTTTCAAACCGTCCGGACCTTCAAATGACTCATTAAATCCAAAAAATGCGATTATTATATCGGCACCCAAACGGGTCAACCATTCATCGGGCGTTTCAAAAACACCTTCACTACCAGAGTTTTGGGTTAATTCTGTCTGAAATTTTTCGGCACCAGGGAAGGCCCAAGGCGATACCCTACCCGAGTGTGGCCTAAAGCCCGGGGTGTCACCCCCATCGCACATATTGCGAATAAATAGGGAATCCGCAGGATAACGCAAATGCATTTCCGTTTCAAAACTTCCATAATTCAGCATTCTTGAACCTAAATTGTTGCCAATCAATACAATACTGGAATTTGGTTCAATTGTTACCAAAGGGTCCTTTTCATTGGTGCAGCTTTGTGTGAAAATCAATAGAAGCAGCAAGGATGTATAGCAGCGGGAAAAGTATTTTGTGTTTGTTCTCATGCGTGGTATTCGGTTGGGAAATAAAAAAGTTCCTTTAAATATAGGTATAAAAAAACCACTCGAAAGTGGTTTTTAAATTTTTGATGCACGACTTAGAAACTGCGGTAATCACCTTCCAAATAGGCATTTGCCTCCTCTTCCGCAAATTTGGCATTCTCACTGTCCCAATGTAAAACCTGATTCGGGAATCTCCCTGCAATGACCCCCAATAAAATGGTCTCGGTAAGTCTTGCGGCATATGAGAAGGGTGCCGTAGCTTTATCTTTCCCAAGACAGGCATCTACAAATTGGTGGTAATGCTTTACGCCTTCGGTATCGTAATTCCGTATGGGTTCTCCCATATTATTGGCTTTTTCAACGGCCCTGATTTCTTTTGAAATATCAACATATTGGCCGTCTACAATTTTTCTTGGGAGCTGCATAAAATGGGGCAATAACAACCTTCCTTTTTCTCCAATGAACATGGCGCCCTGTTCTGGCAACTCACTTTCGCCGGTTTCTTTTGTGGCCAAGGACATTTTATCCTCCATAGACTTCTCTTCGGTATCTTTTTGGGCCGTATTTTGGTTTTCACTACCCGGTAATCGAAGATCTTCATGATCTTCCGGTGCGCCAGGGCCATCATACCAGACCCATTTTAGTGTTTCTGCAGTATGTTTGGTCTGTGGAAATTCGTAGGTGACAATATTGTTTTCAGGAAAACCAAAGCCGTTGGGTTCCCTACATTCATTTTTAATGGTCATGGGAACGTCCAATTCCAAGGCGTTATAAGGGGTGTCAAATATGTGAACGCCCATATCCCCTAGGGTGCCACAACCATAATCTACCAACTTCCTCCAATTTCCCGGATGGTAAAATCCGTCCTTATAAGGCCGTTCAGCAGAAGTTCCCAACCAAAGATTCCAATTTAAGGAAGCTGGAACGGGATCTGCTCCTACCGGCTCGGGCCCATCGTAGCCCCAGTTTTTGGGAGACCATGCCCTTACGGTATGTACTTTGCCTATAATTCCTGATTGAATCAAAAGGGTGGCCAACTTATAATCGTAAAAGGAATGTACTTGTATACCCATTTGGGTGACCAAGCCCTTATCGGCCGCTAATTTGTTCATGGCCCTAGCTTCGGAAACATAATGGGTTAGCGGTTTTTGACAGTAAACGGGTTTGTCTATCTCCATGGCCATCATGGAAGCTGGTGCGTGCGTATGGTCTGGAGTCGAGACAATTACTGCGTCAATTTCATTTTCCATTTCTTTGAGCATGACCCGGTAATCTGTATAGGTTTTTGCTTTTGGATGTAATTTTTTGGCCGCCGCCAAATTAGTCGCATCAACATCACAAAGTGCCGTAACTACTACCTTTTTATGCGAGGCAATGGCTTTTAGGTCTTCTGCTCCCATGTTGCCGACTCCTATATGAGCAGTACGCAGCATTTTCTCCTTTGTAAATGCCCAAACCCCTGAAGGGAGCAAGGCAAAAGAAGAGAGGGTTGCGGCATTCTTTAAAAATTCCCTTTTGTTCATTTTGACGGTGTTATAATTTTTTGATTTTTATGTTTCGGAACCAGATGGGGCTGGAGTGATCTTGTAATCCTATGTAGCCCGTCTTATACTTTCCATAATCCGCACTATTCTTCCATTTATCGGAATTCTTCTTCTCATACCAGGCATCGTCCCAAGGTACAAAAGATACTACTTTTTTACCGTTCAACCAGTGTTCCACTTGCTCTGGGGTAAATACGATGCGTGTCGTATTCCACGCTCCGACCGGGTTCAATATTTTTTTAGTGGAATCTGCCGGGTGCATGGCATAATCCGAGGCCGTCTTCTGTAATGCCTTCAATTCTTCTGGTTTTTCGGTGTACCCCAAACTTAGGTTATACTCGGTAAGATCATGTATACGTGCATAGTTCTCGTCGTCAATCAATTGATATTCTGGGGAAACCTCTGGCGGGCTGTCGTACCCCTCTTTTAAATGGTAGAATATTCCACTATTACCCCCTTCCGGGAGTTTCCATTCCAAGTATAATTCAAAATTATCGAACTCCTCGTCGCCATAGATAATATCCGTTCCACCGGTATAGTCCTGTTCCATCCCCAATGCAGTATCGAATGTCAATTCCCCATTTTTGGCTACCCATCCCGGGGGGAGTTCCTTTCCGTTATAGGCACGCCATCCTTTGGTGGAGGTTCCATTAAATAAGGTAATCCATTCGTTTTTGGTTTCTTCTTGGGAGTTATTGGTATCGGTAGATTCCTCGGCTTTCTGTTTATCCGTTTTACAGGAAATGGTTATGCATAACAGCAATACGAAAATTGGGTAAATTTTTTTGTTCATTGGTTGGTTGTTTAGTGATTTTTGACCGACAGAAAATTACGAAAAAAAATAATGGCGATAAAAGGAATTTCCTTTATCGCCATTATTGATAGCCGAGCAACCAAAGTGGGTTGTTTTCTATTTATCTGTGAATAGTCTGGGTTCTATCTGGACCCACGGAAACTATTTTAATCGGTGTTTCCAATTCCTTTTCTAGAAAATCGATATATGCGTTTAATGCTTCTGGCAATTGTTCGGGGGAAGACATCTTGGTCAAATCTTCTTTCCAACCTTTCATTTCCATATAAATGGGGGTTACATTTTCCGCTTCAATGTTATATGGAAAATGTTCAATTTTCTCTCCTTTATAGTGGTACGCCGTACACACTTTTAATTTTTCAAAGCCACTCAGCACATCACCTTTCATCATCATTAATTCCGTAACGCCATTTATGCGAACGGCATATTTTAAGGCCACCAAGTCTAACCATCCGCACCTTCTTGGCCTTCCTGTTGTTGCGCCAAATTCATTTCCTACCCGGCCCATAGTTTCGCCGTCCTCGTCAAAAAGTTCTGTGGGGAAAGGTCCACTACCAACCCTAGTCGTGTAAGCCTTAAAAATTCCTTTTACTTCCCCAATTTGGTTTGGTGCTACACCAAGGCCTGTGCAAGCGCCGGCAGCAGTTGTGTTTGAAGATGTTACGTAGGGGTAGGTTCCAAAATCAATATCCAATAAGGAACCTTGGGCACCTTCTGCCAATATTTTTTTTCCTTGCTTTTGGGCTTGGTACAAGTATTCCTCGCTATCGATAAAGGTCAATTGCTTGAGCTCCGTAACGGCCTTGAAGAACTCCGCTTCCAATTCTGCCAAGTTATATTGGATATCCACATTATAAAAATGGATCATGGCCTCATGTTTATTGGCCAAGCTGCGGTATTTTTCTTTCCAATCACTTAATTCCAAATCTCCTATGCGCATTCCGTTTCTACCGGTCTTGTCCATATACGTTGGGCCTATTCCCTTGAGCGTAGAACCAATTTTCGCCTTTCCTTTAGAAGCTTCCGAGGCAGCGTCAAGCAACCTGTGGGTTGGTAAAATGAGGTGGGCTTTTCTGGAAATAAGTAGTTTTTGCTTAATGTCAAGGTCGAATTTTTTTAAGGCATCAAGCTCCTTTTTGAAAATTACCGGATCTATAACCACACCATTACCTACAACGTTAACCGCATTTTTATGAAAAATACCCGATGGGATGGTGTGCAAAACATGCTTAATTCCGTCAAATTCCAAGGTATGTCCCGCATTTGGCCCGCCTTGAAAGCGAGCAATAATATCGTAATTTTGGGTTAGTACATCTACGATTTTTCCTTTTCCTTCGTCACCCCATTGAAGGCCTAACAATAAATCTACTGCCATCTAAAAAATATATACTTGATTAGTTATTTGATTTTTCTGTATTCGTTATCTCTTTGGTAGGGGTGTTCTTGGTTCCATAAAAATAAAGCGAGTGGGTGTTAATCTTAATATCGAACACTTCCTCAATGGTTTTCTTGATGGATTGAATCCTGGGATCGCAAAATTCCATTACCTCCCCGGTGTCGGTTAGGATAACGTGATCGTGTTGCCGATCAAAATAGGATTTTTCGTATTGGGCCTGGTTTTTCCCAAACTGGTGCTTACGAACCAATTTACACTCCAATAATAATTCTATGGTATTATATAATGTAGCCCTACTAACGCGATAATTTTTATTCTTCATTTTTATGTAGAGCGATTCTATATCAAAATGCTCCTCGCTTTCATAAATTTCCTGAAGTATAGCGTAGCGTTCGGGGGTTTTTCTATGTCCGTTGTCCTCTAAAAAAGTGGTGAAGACATTCTTAACAATTTCCTGGTTTTTATCGGAAGACATATATACTGCGTTACTGTGCAAATGTACAGTTAAATTTTAATTTCCTTTTCTAAATACGGGTTACTTTGTCAATACCGCTTATCTGTGCAAGGCTATCGGTCAGTTTCTTTAGAATGGCCTTATTCTTTACCACTACCGTAATTTTACCTTTAAACGTACCACCGTCCGTACTAAAGTTAAGGTTGCGCATATTTACATGCATAATATCTGAAATTACCTCGGTAATATCGCTCACCAGGCCTAAATTGTCAATACCTGTCAATTCGATATCGGCTTGGTATTCTTGTTGTGAGGAATCGATCCATTTGGCACTTATGATGCGGTATGCATAGTTTGACTGCAAGGAAATGGCATTGGGGCAGTTCTTCTTGTGGACTTTAATACCTTCGGATACGCTAACGAAACCAAATACTTCATCACCTGGAATAGGATTGCAACACTGTGATAGTTTGTATTCCAATTTTTCCTCCTCCTTTCCAAAAACCAGCATGTCATATTTGGAGGTTATTTCATCTTTATTGATATCCTCGGGCACCGGAGTACGGCGCATGCGGTTCTTGAAGAAACTGATAAAGGCATTGTTATAGGAAGATGCAAAGTCCTTCAACATAGCATTATCTATAGATCCAATGCCCACCCTATAAAAAAGGTCTAAGCTGGTCTTTAACTTGAAAAAGCTGACCATCTTATTGATGGAGTCCTCATTTAGGCTAATTTTTTGAGATTTCAATTTTCTGCGTAGAATCTCTTTTCCTTCTTCGCCAACAGATTTCTTCTCTTCCCGTAAAACCGATTTTATTTTGGCCCTTGCCCTTGCGGTCGTGGCATAATCCAACCAGTTTTGATTGGGCTTTGCCTGTTCCGAGGTAATGATTTCAACTTGGTCACCACTGTGCAAGGTAGTGTTCAAGGGTACCAGCTTGCCATTGACCTTTGCGCCTCTAGTGCGCATGCCAACTTCTGTATGAATATTAAAGGCAAAGTCTAAGGGCGTGGCGCCTTTTGGCAAGGATTTTAATTCCCCTTTGGGCGTAAACACAAAAATTTCCTTTGAGTATAAATTGAGTTTAAATTCCTCCACAAAGTCCACAGCATTGCTATTGGCATTTTCCAGTGCTTCTTGGAGCTTATTCAACCAAACCTCTATACCTTGTTCCTTTTGGTCCCCATGTTTGTATTTGAAATGGGCCGCATACCCTTTTTCTGCAATTTCATGCATACGTTCGCTACGAATCTGTACCTCTACCCATTTTCCCTTAGGCCCCATGACCGTAATGTGCAAGGCTTCATATCCAGTAGATTTTGGGGAAGATATCCAATCCCGTAAGCGTACCGGGTTAGGGGTAAAGTGATCCGTAACGATGGAATATATTTTCCAGGCAAGAAATTTTTCGTTCTGTGCGTCGGATTTGTAAATAATTCGAATCGCAAATTTATCGTAAATCTCTTCGAAGGATACATTCTGGGTAATCATCTTTCTTCGCATTGAGAAGATAGATTTCATACGGCCTTTTATGGCATAATTTAGACCTTCCTTTTTAAGCGAATTATCTATGGTATCCGAAAATGAATCAATATAGGCTTGTTGGTCTTCCTTACTTTCTTCGATTTTGCTTTTGATGGAATTGTAGACTTCCGGCTCGGTGTACTTTAAACTGAGGTCCTCCAATTCGGTTTTAATATTGTACAGCCCTATCCTATGGGCCAAAGGCGCATAAATGTAAAGGGTTTCCGATGATATTTTCACCTGCTTATGCTCTGGCATGGATTCCATGGTAAGCATATTGTGGTATCGGTCAGCAATCTTAATGATGATTACACGAACATCATCGTTAAGTGTCAAAAGCATTTTCCTGAAATTCTCCGCCTGTTGGGAGATATTCATGTCCTTTTTTAAGTGCGATATTTTTGTGAGCCCGTCAACGATCCTTGCAACGGTCTCCCCAAAAATACGGTCAATATCGTCTAGCGTATACTCCGTATCCTCAACAACATCATGCAGCAGTGCCGATGCAATGGAAACGGCATCAAGGCCAATTTCCGAAGCTACTATTTTAGCTACGGCTATGGGGTGGAAAATGTAGGCTTCCCCAGATTTACGGCGTTGATTTTTGTGCGCATCAACGGCAACCTCAAAAGCACTACGTATTAATTTTTTGTCCTCATCCGTTAGGGTTTGGTAACTAATACGAAGTAGCTCCTTGTATTCTTGAGCTATTAGTTTATTTTCTTCTTCTATCGCGGCTTGTGTCATACTAGATTAAAAATAAGATAATCTTAAACGATGAACAACAAAAATTATGCCTTTAAATTACGGATACGATCGATGAGTGGTGGGTGGGAATAATGCATAAAAACATATGCAGGATGGGGGGTAAGATTGCTAAGGCTGTTTTTGGTCAGTTTCTTAAGTGAGCTTACCAGCGGTGGGGCGGCGTAGGTATCCTTTGCAAAATTATCCGCTTGATATTCGAATTTTCTGGAAAAATGGTTCATCAATAAGCCTGTTATTTCAGATATGGGACTGTATAGAATACCAAAACCAATTAACGCCGCATGGAAACTTGGGCGTTCCACCCCTATGGCCAAGGATAATTCTGGATTGTTGATGAACAAGGATAGTAAGAACAGCATGAACCCGGTAAGCAGAATGGAGATGGTAAGATTGAAAACAATATGCTTGCGCTTATAATGCCCAATTTCATGGGCCAAAACTGCTACAATTTCCTCTTCTTCCAAGTCATTGATGAGCGTGTCGTACAGGGTAACGCGTTTTTCCTTTCCAAATCCGGAAAAATAGGCATTTGCCTTTGTGGACCTCTTGCTCCCGTTGATTACGAATATATTCTGCAAATCAAAACCAACATTTGCCGCGTAGTGTTCAATCTTTTCTTTAAGGCTGCCCATCTCCAACGGCACTTGTTTGTTGAACAAGGGAACTATTAATTTGCTATAAAATAAATTCATAAACAGGATAAAAATCCCAACAAGGACCCATGTATATAACCAAAAATTAGTGCCGGCCCATTGAAAGAACCAAATGACCAAGGATAGAAGACCGCCACCAATAAGTACAATCATTGCCCATTGCTTTAATTTGTCCATAAAAAAGGTTCCCCGCGTACTTTTGTTAAAGCCAAATTTTTCCTCGATTACAAACGTCTGGTAATAGGAAAAAGGAATCGTTAGAATATCATTCCCGATCAAAATAATGCCAAAAAACACCAAGGCCTGAACAATGATATTATCCGAAATACCCATGGCTATGGCATCTACCCATGCAAAACCTTCAAAAAATAAGAATCCTAAAATAAGGAGTAATGAAAAAAGGGAGGTAACAATGCCAAATTTATAGTTGGTCTGCTTGTAGGCCTGTGATTTTTCATAGGCCTCCCTATCGTAAACATCATTTAAATCGGCGGGCACAGGGTCTTTAAACCGCTTTGCGTTGAGGTAATTCAGAACGGTATCCAAAATGAAATCCCCGAGCAGGATAAAAATAATTACGTAAAATACAAGCGTTTTATCCATAGTTGGTTTTCAAGGCGTGAGCTAATAACAAAGGGTCTAATCCCTAATGTTCCGTTGCCTTTTGGCTTCAAAGATAAGTATTGCCGCGGATACGGATACGTTCATGGAATCTATTTCACCTTCCATGGGAATAATGATATTTTGCGTGGAATTTTTTAACCATTCGGCACTCAAGCCATCATGTTCCGTACCTACTACAATAGCGGTTGGTCCTTTGAAATTTACTGTGGTATATTCTTTGGAAGCCGTAAGCGCGGCACAATAGATTTGAAAGTTACGCGCCCTTAAAAAGTCGATAATCTCCGAGGTGCTGCCCATAGCAATGTTTCTGGAGAAAATGCAACCTACACTGGAGCGAATTATATTGGGGTTATATAGATCTGTCCTAGGATTGGCAATAAGAACAGCATCTAGGTTGGCTGCATCTGCCGTTCGTAATAAAGCCCCAATATTACCTGGTTTTTCTGGTGCTTCGGCCACAAGGATCAAAGGGTTGGGATTATCCAATTCAACCTTTGAAAGAAGATGTTCCTTACTTTTTGCGAGAGCCAAAATACCCTCGGTGGTATCTCTGTGCGCAATTTTTTTATACACTTCAGGGCTTATGGAAACTACAATATCCGTAGAAAAAGATTGTATAATAAAATTGTTCTGGGCCTCATTTATAATAGACTCGCAATAGAATATCGTTTCAATTTCATACCCGGCAAGGCGTGCCAATTCCAGCTCTCGCATACCTTCTAGAAGAAACCGACCTGATTTCTTACGCTCCCTCGATTTCTCTTTAAGCAATAATGCCTTCTTGATAAGGGCATTTTGGGTACTGGTGATATGTTTAATGGACTGCATGATGTACAAAAGTAATCTAATCTGGTAAGTAGTCCTTAATTTGTGGACTAAGAAGCTACGGTTACCTACTACTTAAAAAAATAAAAGATATGAACTATAAACTTTTAATGGGTTTGGTCCTACTCGCCGTTGCGTGCCAAGATACACCCAAACAAGTTGAAAAAAAGGATGCTACCAAAAAGCTGCAAAAGCAGATAGCAACAGATACCTACCCTGAAAATTTTTTAAAGGTACTGGATGCACACGGGGGCCTGGAAACTTGGAAAACGTATAACACCTTAGGTTTTGATTTGCCTAAACCAGATTTTATAGAGACCCATACGATCGACCTATCTACGCGTTTCGATAAAATTACGGCACCCTTATTTAGTTTAGGATACGATGGTACCCATGTTTGGCTATTGGATTCCTCATCCACGTATGAGGGAAATCCAATATTTTACCATAACCTGATGTTCTATTTTTATGCCATGCCTTTTGTTTTGGCCGATAAGGGCATCAATTATGAAGAAACCAAACCCTTAGACGTAGATGGTGTTTCTTACCCAGGATTCAAAATTAGTTTCGACATTGGCGTTGGCGCTTCCTCAAAAGATGAGTATTACCTTCATTATGATGCAGCTACTTTTAAAATGAAATGGTTGGGGTATACGGTAACCTATTTTAGCAATACCCTTTCCGATAAAATAAGTTGGATCAACTATGGGGATTGGATTGAAGTTGAGGACGTCCTTTTACCTTCTGCAATTACTTGGTATACTGTTGAAAATGCTAAAATAGCAGGACCGGCAAAAACGGTGCATTTTGAAAACGGTACCTTATCAAAAAAATCAAAACCCATCACTTTTTATTCAAAGCCCGAGGCTGCCAGGATAATCAAGGAGTAATTTCTAACCCATTTTATAGGTCTGATAAAATGGGACTACAATCATATGGACACCTCATTTTTTATAAGTAACTTGAATTTAATAATTAGTAGAAGTAGAACTATAGTAATGAATGTACTTTTTTTTGGAATTGCGAGGGATATCGTTGGTAGTTCGGAAATTGTCTTTTCCGAGGAATTAAAAACACCTAGTACGGTGGCAGCCCTAAAAAAGCAGTTAGTAGATTCGTACCCGGCGTTTTCAAAATTGACTTCGCTGGCGGTTGCCGTGAATAGTGAATATGCCGAAGATGATGTAACTTTGAAGGGTACGGAAGAAATTGCAATTATTCCACCAGTAAGTGGCGGCTAATGAAAAAGATAATCGAAATAGTGGACACGATTGATGTTGAGCCGGTTTATGCGGAACTTAACGATACCAATAGTGGCGGCATTTGTGTCTTCGTGGGTACAGTCCGGAAATTGACCGCTGATGAAGAAGTGGTAGCATTGGAATTTGAAACCTATAAAACCATGGCCTTAAAGGAAATGGATAAGATTGCGGATAGGGCTATAGAAAAATGGTCGCTTAATAAAGTGGTAATGCGGCATGCCATAGGGGAAAAGGGCGTTATGGAACCGGTGGTGGTCGTTGGTGCATCTTCTGCCCATAGGGATGCTTGTTTTGAGGCATGTAGGTTTCTGATCGATACCTTAAAAGAGACCGTTCCAATTTGGAAAAAGGAAAAGTTTAAAAATAAATCGGTTTGGGTTTCGGCACACCCCTGATTTGGATGATTGGTGAGGGTGAAAAATAGTACTTGGCACAGCGAATAAGTTATGTAGTATTGAGTAAAGATTGAATATAGTTCAAGGGTATGTAATACTAATCCCTTGAACGTGATTTTTGAACTTGAATTTATGTTGATAGACAACCATAATAGAAAAATAAATTACCTAAGGCTTGCCGTAACGGACCGTTGCAACTTGCGCTGCAATTACTGTATGCCGGAAGAAGGAATCAATTTCGCGAAAAACGATAAGCTGTTTACCATAGACGAAATGGTAAAACTGAGTGAGATTATGGTAGATCAGGGTATCGATAAGATTCGAATTACCGGCGGTGAGCCTTTTGTACGAAAAGATTTAATGGTTTTATTAAGGCATTTGGCACAGCTAAAAGGGTTAAATGATATTTCTGTAACGACCAACGCAACCTTGATCGGGCCCCATATAGATACCCTGAAGGAGCTGGGCATCAAAAACATCAACGTAAGCATGGATGCCATTAACCGCGAAACCTTTGAGCGTATTACGCGGCGTAATCAATACGACCTGGTTTACAATAATATGATACGGCTGATTACGGAGGGGTTTAATGTGCGTATCAATTTTATAGCCTTGGATGGTCAGAATACAGACGATATCCTTCCCATGTTGGAGTTAACGAAACACTATAATGTATCTGTGCGTTTCTTGGAAGAAATGCCGTTCAATGGTGGATCTAAGGAATTTCAGACCATTAAATGGGATTTCAAAACCATTTTGGAGCATATCAAAGCGGCCCATCCGGCATTTTATAAATTGCAATCACCAAAGACATCAACTTCAATCAACTATAAAATACCCGGCTATAAAGGAACGTTTGGGGTAATCCCTTCCTTTAGCAGAACCTTTTGTGGTAGCTGTAATCGCCTGCGTATATCTGCCACCGGCGATGTCATTACCTGTCTTTATGCAAAACCGAACGCCAATCTAAGGGATATAATGCGGTCCGAGAATGCAGAAACGGAAATCAAGACCGCTATACTTAAGGCTGTGGGCAGCCGTGCCAAAACGGGTTTTGAAGCCCAGGAAAAATATGCAGGTGTTTTCAATAATTCAATGACCTCTATTGGCGGATAATGGAGAAAAAATTATCACATATAGATGAATCTGGCGGCGCTGCCATGGTCGATGTTTCGAATAAGGAAGCTTCGGTACGTACGGCAATCGCTACTGGCAAGGTAGTTTTTTCAGAAGAAGTTTTTAAATCACTTTCTGACCAAGATTTTATCGGTAAAAAGGGAAGTATTGTACAAACTGCGGTTATTGCAGGTATTCAAGGGGTGAAAAAAACAGCTGAGCTTATTCCGTTATGCCATCAGATCAGCCTTAGCAAAATAAAGGTGGACATTGTACCAGGCAAAAATGAGCTTAAAATTTCCTGTACAGTCCGTTGTACCGAAAGAACGGGTGTGGAAATGGAAGCATTGACGGGAGTATCCATTGCTGCCCTTACAATTTATGATATGTGCAAGGCGCTTTCCCATGAAATCAGTATTATGTCTATTCAACTAGAACAAAAAACAGGTGGTAAGAATGACTTCCAGCGTTAACATTTATGGATTGGTCCTATCTGGCGGAAAAAGTACCCGTATGGGTGAGGATAAGGGATTGATACGCTATCACGATTTACCACAAAGAGAGCATCTTTATAGCTTGTTGGATCAAGTATGCGATCGTACTTTTTTAAGCATACGCGCAGATCAGAAGGATGAAATCGATGATAAATTTGAAACCGTAATTGATAGGGATGCGTACAGGGGCCCTTACAATGGCCTATTGTCCGCACATATGGAAAATCCCAAAGTGGCCTGGCTGGTCTTGGCCTGTGATCTTCCCCTTATGGATCACGAGGCCTTATTAGAATTGATTACAGCTAGAGATCCAACTAAAATAGCCACTGCCTTTGCTGATGAAGAAAATCCATTGCCCGAACCTTTGTGTGCTCTATGGGAACCTAGGGGACTACAGGAATCAATAGCTTACCTTGATGCAGGAAACGGAACCTGCCCCAGGAAATTTTTAATCAATAGTGATGTGCGTTTGGTTTTCCCCAAAAGAAGGGAAGTTTTACTGAATGCCAATTCTAAAAAGGAATACCAAGAGGCAGTATTTAAACTTACACAATGAACATGGAACGGTACCAAAGACAAACCATTCTTAAAGGTTTTGGACCTGAGGGACAGCAAAAGCTTAAGGCCGCCAAAGTTTTGGTCATAGGTGCCGGCGGTTTGGGAGTACCCGTACTTTCCTATTTGAATGCCATGGGGGTGGGTACCTTAGGGATTGTCGATAATGATACTGTTTCAAGCTCTAATTTGCACAGACAAGTTCTTTATACGGAACAAATGGTGGGGATGCCCAAAGTAACGGCTGCGAAAAATCAGTTATTGGCGCAAAATTCCAATAGCCAAATAGAGGTATACCAATGCTATTTGTCCGTAGCAAACGCACTGGAATTAATTGAACCCTATGATGTCGTTGTAGATGCCTCGGATAACTTCCCAACCCGTTATTTAATCAATGATGCCTGCGTTATTTTGGATAAGCCATTTATCTATGGGGCGTTGCACGGTTTTGAGGGACAGGTGAGTGTATTCAACTACAACGGTGGTCCTACCTACCGGTGCTTGTTCCCCAACATGCCAGACGCTGGAGAGATTCCCAATTGCAATGAACACGGGGTTTTGGGAATACTTCCAGGAATCGTGGGGAACCTTCAGGCCTTGGAAACGATTAAAGTTATCGCTGACATTGGGGAGGTGCTTTCAGGTGTTTTATTACTTTTTGATGCTTTATCGCAGCGGACCCAGAGAATGAAGTTCAAGCCCGTGCCTAAAAATAGGCAAATAAGAAAGTTGGCCCTAAACTACGGTTTTGATTGTTCTATAGAAATTAAGTCGGTGGAAGCCATTGGTGTCCAAAGGCTTTTGGCAGATGGCGCTATTGAATTATTGGATGTAAGAACAGAGAAGGAGTATATAAACCATCATGTGACCGGAGCCATACATATTCCATTGAATGAATTGGATGAACGCGCGACTGAGCTAGGCTTAGATAAACCGGTTTATGTCATATGCCAATCTGGGATAAGAAGTCAAAAAGCAATACTTACGTTACAAAAACTGTTTCCGGGAAAAAAGTTCATGAATGTAACAGGGGGTATGAACCATATAGACACCTATGCTAATACCTATTGAACAGTTAGTACTTCTGTGTATCGGTTTTTTTCTGGTAGCCACTTTATACTCTTCTGTTGGTTTTGGGGGTGGTTCAAGTTATCTCGCATTACTTACGCTTTTTTTGGGAAGTTTTTTTGCCATACGCTCCATAGCATTGGTATGTAATTTAATAGTGGTATCTGGTAGTACCTACCTCTATTTTAAAAATGGCCATGGAAGATTGAAAGATTTTTTTCCTTTTGTGGTCGCAAGTATTCCATTGGCCTATTTGGGAGCATCCTTTCGCTTAAAGGAGTATCTATTTTTTATTATATTAGGTTGTTCCCTTATTCTATCCGCCATATTCTTGGCGTCACAGACCTTTAGCGCACTCAAAAGTAAAAAAGAAACCAAAGTGTACCCCACGTACCTGAGTTATATACTCGGGGCAGGTATCGGGTTTTTATCCGGTTTGGTCGGTATTGGTGGTGGCATATTTCTTGCTCCAGTGTTGAACCATTTGCGCTGGAACGTTGCGATTAAAATAGCGGCTTTGGCCAGTTTTTTTATTTTGGTAAATTCGGTCTCAGGGTTGTTCGGCCTTTGGAACAGTGGTTCATTAGTGCTTCCCTGGAAGGAAACATTGGCTTTGGCCGTTGCGGTCTTGGTAGGTGGCCAATTAGGGATTCGCATCAGTTTAAAGAAATTATCGGCAAATGGAATTAAGCGCGTTACCGCCTTTTTGGTCTTTATTGTTGGGGTAAGGGTCCTCTTGGTCAACGGCTTGGGGGTTTTATGACCTTGTTTTTAAAGAATCCATAAGAATTGAATATTTGACCCAATGCTTTAATCATTAGAACTATGATCACATTTAAGGAAGCCTATGATTATGTAATGGGTAACACCATGGATTTGGGAACCGAAGAAGTATCCCTGATGCAAGGCTTGAACAGAATTCTTGACGAGGACATCCATGCCGATCGGGATTTTCCGCCTTTTAATCGGGCAACCAAAGACGGTATTGCCATTTGCTATTCTGATTTGGTAGCTACGGACCACCAATTTAAAATCGAGGGGGAGGCTGCTGCCGGGATGCCACAACAGTGTTTACATGATACTAAGAATTGTTTGGAAGTAATGACCGGTGCGGTATTGCCGCTACATACCGATACGGTTATTATGTACGAACATTTGACCCTGGAAAATGGTAAGGCAAGGATCAATGAACCGGTTGCCAAAGGTCAGAATATCCATTATCAGGGGAGTGATGAAAAGAAGGGTGCCAAGATAATAGGGAAAGGAATAAAAATAACTCCTGCAGCTATTGGGGTTATGGCTTCGGTAGGTGCATCGAAGATTAGTGTAAAGGGATTACCCCGTATTTGTGCGATAGCAACAGGTAATGAATTAGTGGATGTGGCCAGTAGTCCAGAACCGCATCAAATTAGAAAATCCAATGGTATCACATTGGAAGCAGCCTTGAAAAATCTTTGTATTGCATCTAGCTCCCTTCATTTATTGGATGATAAAGAGATTATTAAAAAAGAACTTGAAAAGGCCTTGATTGAAAATGATGTACTGTTATTGAGCGGCGGGGTATCAAAGGGTAAGTTTGATTTTATACCCGAAGTGATGGAACAATTGGGCGTGGAAAAAGTATTTCACCGCGTTGCTCAACGGCCGGGAAAGCCTTTTTGGTTTGGGGTTCATAAGGAGCTGAATACTGCAATTTTTTCGTTTCCGGGTAACCCTGTATCTACTTTTGCGAACTTTCACATTTACTTTATCCCATGGCTTTATAATTGTTGGAAGATACCAGTTTATCAAAATTTTGCCAAACTTTCTTCCGACCTACAGATTGGGCCACCATTGACCCGTTTCATTCAGGTGAAGCGTACCAGCGAACATGGTACACATTGGGTGAGCCCTATTTTTGAAAATGGATCCGGAGACTTGACTAGTTTGGCCAAAGCGGACGGTTTTATTCTTTTGGAACCGCGAGCCTTACCGTACCAAAAAGGGGAAGTAGTTCCATTTATTAAAACCCGTTGAGGTTTTATCAGGGGATTATTGTTAAAAGGAATATTTTGTAATTTAAAGCAATTTACGATAGAAACCGAGAATCTTTTAATCCCTAAGCGCGCATTTGGATTCTTGTGTACAGGTAAGTGTTTAGTAGTATATCCTAATCGCAAATTACGATGTTTATAAGGGATGAGCGTTATCAACTAAAAAAACAAACTGAACTATGAACCCAATTATTAAAAATATAGTGGCCGTGGTGGCAGGGCTTTTAGTGGGTAGCATAGTAAATATGGCAATCGTAATGGTAAGTGGTTCAATAATTCCTCCCCCGGAAGGTGGGGATATTACAACGATGGAAGGATTAAGGGCGACCATGCATTTATTTAAACCGAAGAATTTTATATTCCCGTTTTTAGCCCATGCCTTAGGTACGTTTGTTGGGGCATTGGTAACGGCGAAAATAGCGGCAACGAGTACCTTTTTAATGGCGATGAGTATAGGGCTATTTTTTCTTGTTGGTGGTACTATTAATAGTATTATGCTGGGAGGACCGGCATGGTTTACGGCAGTAGACTTGATTATCGCATATATTCCAATGGCCTATTTGGGTTGGAAATTAGGAGCTAAGCCGTAACTTTATTTAACGGGTATAATTTTTGTCGTGCTTACAGCAACAGAATCAATTTTCGACCTTGAGTAATACACCGGAAAATATGTATCCTTGGCCCAAGGCTCAAATAGGTTGCCGTAAAACGGGCTTTTAGGGTTTCCGGATTGTCCGGGTCCATTGGTCGCCACCGCGGCATCCCAATCGCCCGTATTTACTATCATACGAAAAGAGGCACCACTACTTTGGCGTAGGTTGCCGCCTGTAGAGCCAGGGGTATAGGAATTACCACCTCTGGGCAATGGCCCAAGGTCCAATTGTTTTTGAGTCTCTGCATTTACCGCATCGCTTAGGGCATGTTGCATATAGGTATGCTTATTCTTTTCCTGTCCGTATTGCCATTTACTCATATCTGAGCCCAAATTTTTCTCCAAATCCGCCACGGCATTGTTAAAAGCGTCGCTTAAAAACTGGTTTCTTTCCAAAACTGGGTTGTTCCCAAATTTTAAATCGGGTTCCTTTAGCCAATCGATAACACGCTTTATTTGGATCCAGCTTATAATGTCTTTTGCATTTTCCGGAATAAATTTTTCATCGGCCATATCACTTAACTGGTTTTCCCAAGCCACATAAATGGCAGCTGGAATTGAGTTCACTTCCAAACGATAATCCCATTCGTTCAATTTTTCATGGGCTTTGGCGGCTTTTCCTTCAAAGGCGATTCCATTTAGCATAGGAACAAGCGTTTGAGCAGGAAGGGAGAGGTAATCGGTCTGTAAGGCCTTCATATCTTTCATGGTCAGCTTTTCGGCAGTGTTGCCCAGAACTTCATTAACACGGTCGCCACGGTAAGGGTCAGCCCAAGAGTATCCTATGGCATCCCAATGTGTATAATTTGTAGGAGTAACATTTTGGTTGGCGGTTGCTATAAATCCCTTTTCGGGATTAAAATCGTTAGGTTTTTCAACAATGGGAAGATATCCGTCCCACTCGTAACGTCCATCTCCGGGAACGGGAATAAGGCCACTAAAATTTCTTCGGATGGGGGCAATCCCTACCGCTTGCCATCCAATATTTCCTTTTTTATCCGCCCATACCATATTTTCACCGGGAATATGACTATAGTTGCAAGCCTCGCGGAATTCTTCCCATGTTTGGGCTTGGTCCATCCGTAGGGAGGCCAAATAGGGCGAACCTCCAGGTTCCAGCCAGGCGCAACGTACCGCATAGGCAACATTATTTTCCGGATCTACATAGGTTACAGGACCGTGCACCGTATAGGACAACTCCACGGTTTGGTCTTCCATGCCTTTTACTTTTATGGTTTCTGTGATGGTCTTCATATTCACCCATTCCTCGTTATACTTGTATTGATTAGCATTTTTGGGATTTAGCTCGTAGACCATTAAATCTTCCCCATCCGTTTCAAAAACGGTAAGTCCCCATGAACCGTATTCATTATGCCCAATTGAAATCCCCGGGATTTCCGGTTCACCGCCTCCGATAACGTTCCAACCCGGTGCGACTAGATGCGCCATATAGCGCAAGGATGGTACTGCAATCCTCCGATGAGGGTCATTGGCCATATACGTATTGCCATCTTCCATAAGTTCGCCTTTTACCACCCAGTTGTTACTGCCAATGGATAGCGAATCGTTCTTGCCCTCGTTTAGCGATAGTACTGCTTCAGCGGCATCTTCTTGGTTTTGATATGCAGGAATGATATCTCCTTTCTGGAATGTGACCGTTTGCCGATAGGCTTTGTAAAGCTCCAGAATATCGTCCGAAAGCAGTTCGGTATTGATGCTCGGGTCAATGCTGAGGTCGGGTTCCTTCGGGTGAAACCAAAATAAGTCTTTTGCTTTCGTTTCGCCTAGTGTCGCCACTGCTCGGCCAATTTGTAGTTCCTCCTCAATATTTCCCAAGAGGCCTTGGTGTCTGGATATGACTACTTCTGGAGTCCATTTTTTTGGTTGGATATTTAAAATTTTAAATTCGATGGGCAATTGCTCCGGAGTTTTGAGTATCTCATCAATGTAGGCGTTTACACCATTTGTATAAGCCGTGATTATTTCTACCCCATCTTCGTGATAATGGTTCATTTCTGTGGTCATATCACCTCTAAATTTAAAGAGTCTTGTACCAATATCTCTTTTTAGTTCGCGTTCCCCAAGTATTTCTGCTACTGTACCCGTAGCTTGTCTTCTCCAAATTTCAAACTGAAAAAGACGGTCCGCCGCAGCGGCGTATCCTTGGGCAAAAAATAGGTCTTTCTGATTATTGGCATATATATGATTAATACCCCATTCATCCCTAACAATTTCTACTGGTTCTTGGAGTCCCTCTAATGCAAGTTCATCTGAAGTTTTAGTCTGTGATTCCTTGCAGGAAAAAGAAAGTAATAGTAGGGTTAGGAAAAATAATGGTCTCATAGTAGTTGTTATTTATTGGTGATAAAAAAAGCCCGATAGTACACCGGGCTTAATTCTAATACATTGCTTTTAAAACTATGTTTTTACGCCGATGTGTATCCGCTTAAAATTACAGTTTTATATTGGTAATCAGTAGTATGTTTTACTTTCCTTCATACTTACCCATATACCTTTTCCAAAGCTCTGTCTGGTGCGTTTCTAATGAAATATCACGTCCATCTATAAATGCACGCGTCAATTGATTCCCTTTCATATCTAAGGCATCACCTTCTGAAATAAACAGGGTAGCGCTTTTTCCTGTTTCTAAAGTACCATAAGCATCATCAATACCTAAAATTTTGGCCGTGTTTCCGGTCAAGAGTTGTAAGGCCTTTTCTTTTTCCAAGCCCTGTTGTACTACCTGACCGGCATAAAATGGCAAGTTCCTTGTTTGGAAGTTGGCAGCTTCAGAATTTTGGATTCCTACCAGAAGTCCGGCATCTACCAATAGTTTTGGGAGCTTATAGGGGAGGTCATAATCTTCATCATCAAAAACGGGTAAATTATGGGTATATTGAACGAGGACCGGTATAGCGTTGCTTTTAAGAAATTCGGGAATTTTGTGGGCCTGATAGCCCCCTACAAGTACAATCTCCTTTGCCCCGTTAGTTTTTAAGGTGTTTACGGCATCGATAATTTCCTTTTCACCATCGGCATAGACATATAATCGCTGAGACCCATCAAAGACACCTTGCATTGCCGCGAAGGCAGGGTTGACCGCCTTGGGGGTTCCTTTACCATAGGCCATGGCATTTTTCATGAAGGTAATTATTTCTTGGGTCTGCTCCCCATATTCCTTGTTAGGCTGGTACCCTCTTTCTTCACCTTGCCACCATCTGCCCTGTCTAAAGCTCTGGGGCCAATTGAGGTGTATGCCATCGTCTATCTTGACGGCCGCATCTTCCCAGTTCCAAGCATCGAACTGCACAATGGAAGAGGTTCCTGAAATGCGACCTCCGGTGGGCGCGATTTGCCCAAGTAAAATCCCATTGGGGCGCATGCTTTCAACAACTTTCGATTCTGCATTGTAAGCGATTAAGCTACGTACGTGCGGAATTAAATCGCCTATTTCATCATCATCATTACTGGCCCTAACGGCATCAATTTCGACCAATCCCAAGGTTTTTGCGGGAGCTATAAACCCAGGGTAAACATGTTTTCCGCTAGCATCTATCACTTTTCCCCTGCGTGCTATCTTCATTTTAGCGTCGCCGACAAAGGTAAGCTTGCCGTTTTCGAACATAATTAGGGAGTTTTCAATTACTTGCCCGTTACCGAGATGGGCTACAGCACCCTCAATGGTAATCGCCTCCGTTTGTTTTGGTGCGGGCGTCTGTTGGGCAAAGGAGGGGGACATGATGCCCATCAACATGGCTATATATATAAATTTTTTCATCGTCATCGTTTTATTTAATTTGAAACTGAACATTTTATGATAATTAAAGGCTGTCACAGGTAAAATCACGCTTTGTACTTTGCTTTGGTTCCTGCGTTTTTTTACCGCCCTCTTTTTCTTTGAGCATCATGGTTACGAGTTCATTGCGCTCCTTTTTAATGGCCTCACGTTTCTGTTCGTCCATTTCCAAATCAAAATAGGTTATTCCTTCTATAAGGGTTTTTTCCGCCTTGGTATATACAGAAAGGGGATTTCCAGACCATAAAACGAGATCTGCATCCTTCCCTTCCTTTATACTGCCCACCCGGTCATCTAAGTGTAGTAATTTAGCCGGATTTATGGTAACCATTTTCCAAGCTTCCTGCTCGGTCATACCACCGTATTTTATCGTTTTGGCAGCTTCTTGGTTCAGCCTTCGTATCATTTCACGATCATCACTATTGATTGCTGTAAGTACACCTTGCTTTTGCATGATTGCCGCATTGTATGGGATAGCATCGTTCACCTCATATTTATAGGCCCACCAATCACTAAACGTACCTGCACCTACACCGTGCTCCGCCATTTTATCGGCTACCTTGTAACCTTCCAAAATATGCGTAAAGGTGTTTATCCTAAAGCCAAAGTGTTCCGCCACCTTCATCATCATGTTTATTTCACTTTGTACGTAGGAATGGCAGGAAATGAAGCGTTCCCCATTCAAGATCTCAGCCAACACTTCCATTTCTTCATCATAACGATAGGCCTCGCCATTTTTCTTTTTCATATCGTACTCCTTGGCCCTTTGAAAGTAATTCATGAAAACCTGCTCCACCCCCATACGGGTCTGTGGGAAGCGGGAAAAACTCTGCCAGTTGCTCTGTTTTACGTTTTCACCCAAGGCAAACTTTATAAATTTGGGAGAATTCTCGTAAATGAGTCCGTCCGCCTCTTCGCCCCATTTTAATTTTAAGATTGCGGACCGGCCCCCAATGGGGTTTGCCGAGCCGTGAAGCAACTGCAATGAGGTAACGCCTCCTGCCAGAGAACGATAAATACCCATATGTTCTGGATCTACAACGTCTTCCATCTTTACTTCGGCAGAGCTGTTCTGACCACCTTCGTTGACCGATAGTGCTGCTATATGGCTATGTTCATCGATAATACCCGCAGTTAAATGTTTGCCCGTAGCATCGATTATTTTTGCCCCACCGGCACCCAAGTCCTTTCCTACTTTGGCAATCTTACCATTTTTGATCAAGACATCTGTATTTTCTAAAATTCCTGCATCCTCACTCGTCCATACGGTAGCATTTTTAAATAGTATGTTCTCTTGCTTCGGTTTGGTCGTAAAACCATAGCCTACATTTGGGTAGGTTACCGGCATCACTTTTGGTGCTTTCTTATCCGTTTTATCTTCGTTTTCCTTTGGCTCAAAACCTTTGACTTTGGTAGCGGTAAATTGTGATTCCGTACCATCTGGGAGCACTAATCTACCCGAAAGGTTATCCGTGTTGTCAGTTACGGCACCGGTCATTCTATAGGTATCTTCCCCCTTATCCGTTACAAAGGATAACGTTACCCAATCATTATCATAGGCCAGTTTGGAAGTCAATTTGGTTGTGTCCTGTTTTACTTCCAATTTTGGTTTTGAGATTTCCCCGGTGATAGAAATTGCATAGCTTTTATCCTGTAAATTTAAGTTGTAATCGCCACGAATATCCTTCACATCCATTTCATTGATTACACTTCTAGATCCTTGCACCCAGTTTTCATATAGGGTAGTACTACTGTCAAATATATCTCCGGAAGTGATAAGGAAATTTGCATAGGCTCCTGTCTTCAATGAACCTATTTCGTTGGATTTTCCTAAAATTTCTGCGGGTACGGTGGTCAAGGCTTCCAATGCCTTTGTCTTGCTAAGTCCGTATTCAATGGCCTTCATCAATTTCTCCTTAAAGTTGGAAGGGGATTTTAAGTCATAGGTGGTCAATGAGAAGGGAATTCCATTTTCAGCCAATACCTTTGGATTCGTTGGGGCTTGGTTCCAAAAACGCATATCCTGCAATGAAACGTAACCAACGGCATACGGATCGGAAACATCGTAAGCATCAGGAAAATTTATGGGAATAATAAACTTTGCATTGGTTGCCTTGATCTCATTGATGCGTTCAAATTCGTTGCCACCACCTAGAATGGTGTATTGAACCCCATTGGCATCGCCAATTTTATCGGCACGCAAATCATTTCCTAAGTCCTTGGCCTCAAAAATTTGGACCAAACCTTTGTTTGCGTTCAAAGCTTCCAACGAAAGGTCTGTAGTGGTCGCGTTTCCTTTAGCATACCAGCTGGCATCACTGTACATTTGTCTCAATAGCGCTAAAGAACCCATTAATGAACTAGGATAAGACTGTTCTTTGACGATACTTTTGTCCAATGAAAAATATTGTGCCGAGTTATCGTCCAGAATTCTTCTGCCATCCGTTCCCGCTCCATTTAAGGCGATTAAAACTCCAGTACCTCTTGCAATACCATCATGAATATGGGAATTGACAACCCCAAAACCGGCTTCCCGCAATTCCTTGGCCTCTTTGTCATCATAGGAAAATTGTTCTACGGCTTTGTTTTCCGGCATAATGTGATCATTCCAATAATAACCTTCCCTAGAAGCTTCATATTGGGCAGACCTTCCGCCGCCCGGTTTTTTCTTGGGTTGCTCCACGCCAAATTTCGAATATACATCGATAAAGGATGGATAAATAGATTTTCCTTCCAAATCCACAACTATGGTATTTTTTGGAAAATTAGTGGTGTTGGATGCACTAACTACCTTGCCGTTTTGAATCAGTAAGGTTCCTTTTTCCAGAACCTGGGTAGGTGAAATGTAAATTTTGGCATTGGTAAAAGCGGTATAGTTGGTGTTACTTGCCTTTACCCCAGCATTTTCAGGAAAGTATTCTTGAGAAAATAGGGTTGTACTACACCATAACAGGCATAGTGCAAAAAATGAATTTTTCATTATCTTTTAGTTTGAATTAGCTTTTTAAAAATAACTGGAATCCATAGTAATTTCGGTCTATTTCACTTTTTTTTAACAATTATGGACAATTATTTTTGAATATGGATTTGGGGAGTGAAATGACCGCAAAAAACATAATCTTGTCCTCTTTTTTAGTGGTTTAGGAGTTGGTTTCATATGTAAACTACTAAAGGTTGCCTTTTTTTCAAGTTTGTTTTCCAGACAGAAGCGAATAGAGTATAATGGGATTACAGGGGGTACTGCTTATGATAGGCAACCAATAACGAGACTACGGCATTATAGCTTTTAATGCCCTCGGTTTGGTTGTTTGCTTTCAGGAAAGAATTGAAAACGGATTTGAATACGGGTTCCATAGGGTTCTCGTATCGGTTCCAAAATTCGTTCATTTCTTGGAAGTTTGCTTTAACACCCGGATTCAGCTGATTTAGGATTCTCTCAAAAATGTCCTTATCGCCGCGCCTTATATCGTTTAGGCAATAACCCAATGCGTAGGCATATGCCGCGTATTTGAAATAGTTGTCCTTATTACTCGCCGTTACCAAATAACCAATAAAATTTGTTTCGTTTTCGGCAGAGTATCCCAATTGATGCCCTATTTCATGGCCAGCTACGACCGGAAACCTAAAATTGGGCAGTAAGCCGTTCACCTGTGCTTCGTTGGTGAACGGATTTAAATAACCTGCATAACCCATGTAAGTCAGTCCTTTGCTAAACAAGGAAGTTTTTATACTGGGCGTCCTATACCCCAGAAAAGGATGTTCTGTTTCAAAACTTTTATACCCAGAAAGGGTAATGGCAAACATTTCTTTTTGGGAATAGGGTATATGTACGGCACTGCTACTATCTTTTGTAATGGTCAATTGGGCCTCATTGGTTTTTTGAACCAGTTGTTCCGTAAAAAAAACTAAATCTTCATAGTTCTTGGTTTCGGTCAATTCTAGTTTTACAGCTAAGGGTTCCCTATAGTAATTAAGGCCCCACATAAAATGAAAGGTGAAATAGGCGACGGAGAGTACCATAAATACATCCCTCAAAAACTTTAATTTATGTTGAAAAATGCGCTTCCAGTTTTTGAATAGATAAATGAGGGTGAGAAGGAGTAAGATAAAGTATATCAAATCCCCAACGGAAAAAGGAATCCAGCCAAAAACAAGCCGAAATACTTTTGATAAAACAGGATAAAAACCGGTACTGTAAAATTTTTCGATGATATCTGTATGACTACCTAACCATTTGACCAGTATGATTTGAGGGATTAGCGAAAAGGCCACACCGTTCTTTAGGGATATCTTCATTGGCCCAAAAATAGCGAAATCCTTTTTCTATCTGTATTTTTGAAGGCATTAACTATGAATTATACTTGTAATGATTGATCAGCTGCAACCTAAATCAGTATGGAAAAATTTTGCGAAGCTAAACGCTGTCCCCAGGCCTTCTAAAAAGGAAGAACGGGTCATAAATTTTATGCTCGATTTTGGAAATAGCCTACACCTGGAAACCTTTGCCGATGCTACCGGAAACGTTATCATTCGAAAAAAAGCGACCAAGGGAATGGAAGACCGTAAAATGGTAACGCTACAAAGCCATTTGGATATGGTCCACCAAAAAAATACCGATACCGTATTCGATTTCGACGCGCAAGGTATTGAGATGGTCATTGATGGAGATTGGGTGAAGGCAAAGGGAACTACATTGGGAGCGGATAATGGTATGGGTGTTGCGGCAATAATGGCCTTGCTTGAACGCGAAGATATTGCACATCCACCTATAGAAGCCCTTTTTACGATCGATGAAGAGACGGGAATGACCGGGGCTTTTGGGTTAAAAGGTGGGGTATTGCAGGGTGATATCTTATTGAACCTAGATACCGAGGAAGATGATGAAATAGACATAGGTTGTGCCGGCGGTGTTGATGTTACTGCGGAACGAAGGTATACTGAAAAAGAAGCTGCACATGGCGATACGGGACTCCAAATTCGTGTGCACGGTCTCGCTGGAGGGCACAGTGGTATGGATATCGACAAAGGTCTTGGTAACGCCAATAAGATTATGAATCGCTTGCTATACTTGGGCCTTCCCTACAATATGCGAATTGGTTCATTGGCAGGTGGAGGCTTACGGAATGCCATACCTCGAGAAAGTGTTTGCCATTTAAATATAGGTAAACGGCATGAACTTGATTTTAGTAATGCCTTTGGTTTATTGTCCGACGCAATTATAGAAGAATTAAAAGTGCAGGAACCAAACCTCAAAATTGAGCTTACACCGGTGAAACCTGCAAAAAAAGTAATGGGTCTCGGTGTTCAGGGAAAGTTGATAAAGGCAATTTACGGGGCGCATAATGGTATGTATACCATGAGCGCTACCATGGCCCATTTGGTTGAAACCTCCAATAACGTAGCCCGCGTCAGCGTAAAAGACGGTGAAATAAGTATAGGCTGTTTAACACGGTCCTCTATGGAATCTGCGAAAATGGATTTGGCCCATGCACTGCGTTCGGTATTTGAATTGGGAGGTTTTGAAGTTGAATTCAAAGCGGAATATCCAGGTTGGAATCCAGACCCCAATTCTGAAATCCTAAAAATTGTCGAAAAGACGTATCATGATTTATTTCTTAAAAAGCCAAGGGTCGCAGCCTGTCATGCCGGTTTGGAATGTGGTATTCTAGCTAAAAACTATCCTGACATGGATATGGTGAGTTTTGGACCTACCATTCTAGGGGCGCATTCGCCAGACGAGCGGGTAAGTATACCATCGGTTCAGAAATTTTGGAACCTACTGTTGGAGATCCTACAGAATATACCAAAAAAATAAAGCGTAGATTTTATGTACACGAACGGCCGTATTCGTTTCCTGCCCTGCATAGAATCGTTCAAACCCCATACAAATCTTAACAGCCTGAGTGGGCGTGTAGTTCTAGCGTACTATACTACATTTAGATTTTGAGGCTAGTTCGCCTTATGCGGAGTTATTCGGTTTCGAATACCAATGGTGCTACATCCAATTGATTTTACCTGGTGCACTATGTTTCTAAAACCCCATGCAATTCTCCTGTAACGTGCACTAATAGAAACATTGTAGGATGCTCATAAATGGGTTTAAACATAAAAAAGACTGTCCAAAAAAGTTCGTTTCGTAAGTCAGGAGAAAAAAAGTTAAGTACGCTGGGTGGGTTTTAAACCGATTACAGCGATACTTTCAACTTGGAAGACTTACTAATGAACCATTTTTGGACAGCCTAATTGCTTTTAATAAGCTATGCTTACTGGGCCAATCCTGTAATCTCCAAATCAAAAACCAAATCGGCATTTGGTGGAATTGGGCCGCCACCTTGTGGACCATAACCAAGGTGTGACGGAATGAACAAGCGAACTTTATCCCCGACTTTCATCGTTAAAAGCCCTTCCCTGAATCCTGCTATCAAACGTGATTCTGGGCTATAATCCATTGGTATGGGCATGTAACCACCGGCCTGCGCTCTATTGGTGTCAAAAACACCATATTTACGTGCTACTTCTTCGTAGTTGCTATCGAACAAGGTGCCATCCATTAAGTAACCTGCATACATCACATTCACCTGTTGTCCTACCTCAGGTTGAGCACCAGTTCCTTCTTCCAATACCAATACCTTTAATCCAGAAGGTAAGGTGTTTGCTTTTTCTTGTTGGGCTTCCAACGTAGTGGCGAATTCAGCTTTCATTTTATTTACGATTGCCAATTTCTCTGCCTTTTCTTTTTCCACTGCTGCCAAACGCTCCTCTTCCTTATCAAAATAATCGGTCATTATGGCTACGGCATCAAATTTACGGGCCTCTTTTCCATTGCGTATAATTTCTATGGTATTCATAGTTACCGGGTTTACCGGTTTGTTTCCAGGTCCAACTTCAACGTTGGCTATCGAATCCAAAACATTCATCCCTTCAACTACTTCACCAAAAACAGAATGTTTATTATCTAACCACGGCGTTGGTTTGTGCGTTATAAAAAACTGACTGCCATTTGTAGTCGGTCCCGAGTTGGCCATTGAAAGAACACCTTTTTTATCATGAACCAAGGAATCATTGAACTCATCCATGAATTTATATCCAGGATTGCCAGTTCCGGAGGCGGTGGGGTCACCACCCTGGATCATGAAATCTTTCATTACCCTATGAAATGTTAGGCCATCATAATACTTTTTCCCTTTATAGGTTTCACTAACAAAGGGGTTTGTGCCCTCTGCCAACGAAACAAAATTTGCGACTGTTACCGGGGTTTTATCTTGCTCTAAACGAACGATTATATCGCCTTCGGATGTTTTTATATCAGCAAATAAACCATCTCCTAAATCAGCCCTTTTGCTGGTTTTACAGCTTGCCATTAATAGCGCAACTAGTGCTAGCAAGTACATTTTTTTAATCATAACGTTCAATTTAATTTTCTGGGTTTTTCTCTTGTTTTTCTATTTGTAATATGGTAATTGTAGATTTTAGGGGAACGTTGGTGCCAATTTTATTTTCATCGCCATGATAGCCGTAGGCTAAAGACGAGGGGAACAAAAAAGTGGCCCTTTCATTTTCTTTTAGAATTTTTATGGCGTCCCGCATTCCTTGAAAAAGTTCCTGTTTATCAACCTTGTAGGTTACGACACCTATATCTTCTTTACTGTATATGGTATCGTTGTCAAGTGTAAGTATATCGTAATTAAAAACGACCAGGTCATCTGTTTTTGGTGTGTAATCGGTAGCATCGTTCACGGCCAAATAGTGATACCAGGAACCGGATGCGCTGTGCGAATAATCTTTAAGAGAATCCATTTTAATGATTTCTTGGATTTGGGCTTCCTCGGCTTGCAATAATTTCCGACTCCGTTCTATGGATTCCTTAAAATAACTACCGCTTTTGGTCTGTACTGGTTTTCTTGGTTCCGGGCCGTCACAGCTGCTTATAACGATAATAAGAAGAATGCTACAAAATACTCTCATGATAATAACAAGTTCTTGTATTGTGGTAATAACGAAGTAAAATAAGCGATAGTATCCGCAATACCATTATCACTTTTGCCGCCCGCCGCATTGGTATGACCGCCTCCGTTAAAATGCTTTCTAGCGAAATCGTTTACAGAAAAATCACCTACAGACCTAAATGAAATCTTTAAGATTCCTTCTTCCTTGTTTTCAATAAAAATTACGGCAAAACGGATGCCTTCAAGCGTTAACCCATAGTTCACAAAACCTTCCGTATCTCCTTTTTGATAGTTGAAACTATCCAATTCTTCTTGGCTTAATGTGATATAGGCAGTGGCATATTCTTTGAGAATAACCATGTTTTTGAGGGCACATCCCAACAAATGTAGTCTACTGGGGGAATTAGTGTCATAGATACGATGGTGGATTTCAGTTCCCTCTGCTCCAAGGTCCAGTAAGTCTGCTACAACCCTATGGGTATTACTCGTGGTAGCCGAAAATTTAAAAGAACCGGTATCGGTCATGATTCCCGTGTAGATACAATTGGCCATCGCTTCCGTGATGTGTTGGGTGTCCCCTAATTTCTGGATTAGATTATACACCATTTCGCAGGTTGAGCTCATGGCTACATCAGAATACATAATCGTTGCATAATCCGATGGTTCTTGATGGTGATCCACCATTACAAAAGTAGCATCGGCATTCTCCAAAGTTTCGGTCATTTGACCCACGCGGCCCAGATGATTGAAGTCTAAGGTAAATATCACATCGGCATTTTCAATACTTGATTTGGCTTGTGAATTTTCCTTTTCAAAATTTAAGATATGGTCTGCACCGGGCATCCATTTCAAAAATTTAGGGAAATCATTTGGAGCAATTATGGCTGCGTTATGGCCACTATTAACGAGGTAATGCCAAAGTGCCAAGGTTGATCCAATGGCATCCCCATCCGGATTTTTATGAGGTATTATCGCGATATTCCTTTTCGTAGAAAGCAACTTTTTAAGCGTGTTCAGGTGCTCTAAATTCATGGCGGCAAAGATACAATTTAATAATATAGGCTTTAAACCGAAAGCCTTAATTTTGCAGAACAACATACTAGTTCATGAAATACTCAGTTTTAGGGACATTTATAATTTTGTTTTTGTCCTGTGCTACCCAAAAAAAGAAGCCCGTAAATGTGGATAACACTGCAGATTTTACGCTTGCGTTTGGTTCCTGTAATAAAACGGATATTCCAAATTTACTCTGGGATGATATCTTGAACATAAAACCGGATGTTTGGGTATGGGGAGGCGATAATATCTATGCCGATACGGATGATATGGTCAAATTAAAGCAAATGTATGCTGCCCAAAATAAGATTGATGGGTACGATGCGCTTAAAAACGCGACCACTATTTTAGGTACTTGGGACGATCATGATTACGGTCTCAATGATGGCGGAGTGGAGTTTACCGCCAAGGCGGAAAGCCAGCAAATGTTTTTGGATTTCATGAACGTCGCCAAGAATGACCCTTTATGGAAACAGGAAGGTATTTATACCACAAAGGAATATAAGCTGAAGCAAGGAACCGTCAACATTATTATTCTAGACACCCGTTATTTCAGGACCCAGCTAACGCCGGATACGGAAACCGGTAAACGAATAAAGCCAAATGTATATGGTGAAGGCACCTTATTGGGGGAAGCGCAATGGAATTGGTTGGAAGGGGAGTTGAACGAAACGAAGGCTGATTTTAATGTAATCGTAAGCAGTGTACAATTCTTATCCAATGAACATGGTTTTGAAACTTGGGGAAATTTTCCTCACGAAGTGGACCGACTAAAAAAACGTATAGCCCAATCTAAGGCAAAGGGTGTCGTCATTCTTTCCGGTGATCGGCATATATCAGAATTTTCAAAAACAACTATTCCCGGTATGGAGTACCCATTAATCGATTTTACAAGCAGTGGGCTAACCCATGCTTATAAAAGTTTTAGCGGTGAGCCCAATGCGTATAGGGTAGGGGAAGTTATTTTTACGGAAAGCTTTGGAGTTCTACGATTCAATTTTGATACCAGTACAATACAATTTACAGTAGTGGGGGATAATGGGGAAGTGTTACAAGAGCTTGAACAACGCTATCAATAGTTGTCATTTATAGGGAAAAATGTATTTTTGCGCAAAATTTAAGATATGAGTACGAACAGAACGTTTACCATGATAAAGCCAGATGCCGTTGAAAATGGACATATTGGAGCGATATTGGAGAAAATAACAGCTGCTGGATTTAAAATAGTGGCCATGAAATATACGCGACTAAGCCTTAGGGATGCCCAAGAATTTTACGGCGTACATAGAGAACGCCCTTTCTTTGGGGAGTTGGTTGAGTTTATGACCAGAGGTCCTATTGTGTCGGCTATTTTGGAAAAGGACAATGCAGTAGAGGATTTTAGAGCGCTTATAGGTGCAACCAATCCGGCTGAAGCTGCTGAGGGTACGATCCGCAAAATGTTTGCTAAGGATATTGCGGAGAATGCAGTTCATGGATCTGATAGTGATGAGAATGCAGCCATAGAAGGCGCTTTCCATTTTGCAGGTAGGGAAATTTACTAGTCAAGTAGCAGAATACAAGAATGGAAGACCAGCCTAAAGGGCTGGTTTTTTTGTTAAAAGGTAAAAATGAATAATAAGTCCTATGATTAAATGGTGATTCATAAGTAATTCTGAGAATTTATCTTAACAACGAACAACGAACAACGAACAACGAACAACGAACAACGAACAACGAACAAAAACCGTTTACCGCAACACCAATTTTTTTACCAGGTCTTTTCCCAGCTCTTCATTGATCATGGCGATTATCTTGGACTTGCCCAAACTCAATTCCTCCCTGAGTACGGAGGAAGAAAGGGATACATAAAGAATATCGTTGCGCAGTTCAATAGCCGTTGTGTAATTATTGACTCCGTTACCCATTAAGCGCGCCCAAGCTTCTCGCGCCTCGACCTTATCCATACCCTTTTCCAGTTTATTTTTCTGTATAAAGGCGGATAACGCCTCTTTCATGGATAAATTGTCGTTTTCCCTTCGTGACATTATGGCGTTATTTTAATAGGTTTAAACCGTTTGTAACTGTAAATGATCCCCTGTTCGCTCTTCACGGAAAAATTCTCATTGGAAAGGGATAATAGCGCCTCTTTCCATGTGTCTAATGGGGTTTCGTAGTTCATGAAAATGGAATCGTTTTCAAATGCTATGGAGAATGATTCGGCATCGTCAGAGGTTTCAAAGGTACCATTAAATTTAGGGTCTACCTTTTTTCGAAATCCCTTTAAAGAATCCAAACTTATGTAGTCCACGGTCGTACTCATCGTATACTCCTTTCTAGTTCCGTCGGAAAAGGTGACCTCCTTAATTTCCCAATATCCATTGAGCAAATCCAATTCCTCCCTCTCCACTTGTGTCGAGCAGGAAAAACAACATAAAAGCCCCAGTAAACCAACGTATTTCAGCATTACAGTTTAAATATTTTATACGATTGATGAATTTTTTTTACCACTTCTTCCGTTCTTTCCGCGTGGGTATCGCTAATAAAAATTTGACCAAAATTCTCATCGTTTACCAATGCGATAATGTGCGCTACCCTATGCTCATCCAATTTATCAAAAATATCATCCAAAATCAATAGTGGGGTCACTTGGTTTTGTGTTTTCATAAAATGAAACTGCGCAAACTTCAAGGCAATAAGAAAAGATTTTTGCTGGCCCTGACTACCGAATTTTTTAATGGGGTATCCACTTATTTCAAAGCTGAGGTCGTCTTTATGTATGCCTACGCTGGTGTACTGCAGGGCACGATCTTTTTCAAGGTTTTTTTCTAACAGCTGCAATAAATCGGACTTCATTAATTTGCTCTCATATGAGAGGCCAACGTCTTCCGTATTTCCGGTAATCGCCTTGTATTGCTTTTGAAAAATAGGGATAAACGCTTTTAAAAATGCGGTTCGTTTTTCAAAAATTGCCGTTCCGTAGGTGTTCAGCTGCTCATTATATACGGCTAGCGTATCCTTGTTGAAGGTCCTGTTCGCGGCAAAATATTTTAAAAGTGCATTGCGTTGCGAAACTACCTTGTTGTAGTTGATGAGTTGCTGTAAATAATTTTTGTCTGATTGGGAGATTACGCCATCAATAAATTTCCTGCGGGTCTCGCTTCCTTCAATAATCAAATCGCGATCTGCCGGTGAAATAATGACCAAAGGTAGAAATCCAATATGGTCCGCAAAGCGCTCATAAGCCTTGCCGTTTTTCTTGATAATCTTTTTGCTATTCTTTTTTAAGCCACAAACTACCTTTTCCTCCCTGCCTTCCTTTTCAAAAGTTCCTTCTACCACAAAAAAATCAGAACCGTGCCTAATGTTTTGCGAGGAAATGGGATTAAAATAGCTTTTGCCAAAGGACAGGTGGTATATGGAGTCCAGGATATTGGTTTTCCCTACACCGTTATCACCTACAAAACAATTAATTTTGGCATCGAACAGGAGTTCCTTGGATTCAAAATTTTTGTAATTGATCAACGATAATTGTCTCAGTAGCATTAAAATATTCGAATTTTGGATTTGGAGGGATGAAAACTACCCTAAAATATCCAAAAATAACGAATAAATACCCTCTAGGATTTCAATAAAAACTTTATTTTTGCGCGACCAATAAAAATAGAGATGGCAACATATAAGAAAAGAGGATATAAACCCGAAACAAAAGCTGAAAAGCAAGAATTCGATGAACAGGAAAGTACTACCGCAGAGGTATTTAGCTCTTTGGACGAAGGCGCTTCCAGGTCAGAGGAATGGGTTTCTAAAAACCAGAACTATATTTTGGGAACTATTGGCGTTATCGCCATTAGTGTTTTGGCGTATTTAGCGTACAACCAATTTGTAATCAAGCCAAAGGAAACGAGCGCAGCAAATGAAATGTACTATCCACAGCAATATTTTGATCAGGCTTTGGCGAGTACTACCGCCAAGGATTCTTTATTTACCTTGGCCTTGGAAGGTGCGGAAGGCAAATACGGATTTTTGGATATTATTGAGGAGTACAGTGGTACCAAAGCCGCCAACTTGGCCAATTACGGTGCGGGAATGTCCTACTTAAATATGAACAATTACCAAGAAGCAATTGCTTATTTAGAGGATTTTAGCTCAGATGACGCCATTCTTGGTGCCTTGGCAAAAGGTGGATTAGGTGATGCCTTTATGCAATTGGAGCAGCCATCAGATGCCTTGGGCTACTATGAAGCTGCCGCAGCACATAGTGAAAATGACTTTACGACCCCTAAATTCTTGTACAAGGCAGGTGTAACCGCTTTAGAGATGGGGGAAAAGGATAAGGCATTGGGTTATTTCCAAAAGATAAAGGATGAATATCCACAATCTGAAAATGCCAACACCATTAACGCATTCATAGGAATGGCCAAAAGTGGGGCATAATGGCGACTAGCACAAAGAATTTATCAGTTTATGATAAAGCAACAATCCCAAACGCGAAAGGTCTTCGGTTTGGGATTGTTGTTTCTGAATGGAACCCGAAAATAACGGAAGGTCTGTATAGTGGAGCGGAAGAAGCCTTGCTGGATTGTGGGGTTGACAAAGGGGATATTATTAGATGGAACGTGCCCGGCAGTTTTGAGTTGACTTTTGGAGCCAAAAAAATGATGAAGTCTAGAAAAGTGGATGCGGTCATTGCCATTGGTAGCGTTATCCAAGGGGAGACAAAACATTTCGATTTTGTCTGCGAGGCCACGGCACAGGGCATAAAGGATTTGAACGTACTGTACGATGTTCCGGTTATTTTTTGCGTCCTTACAGATAACACCATGCAACAGGCTATTGATCGCAGTGGTGGAAAACATGGTAATAAAGGCACGGAAGCTGCCATTGCTGCCATAAAAATGGCCGTGCTTGGCCATTGATTTGTAATTAGGTTCCAACCAAAAGAACTTTCCTACTCTAAGTTTTAGGAACCCGTTTTATTCGTTTTCTAAACCAAACCTCACGAATCGCTGTTTAAGCCCTATAGCTGTTAACAAATTTTGGCATTCCTATTACGCCCTATTTTTCTAATTTAAGTAACTTTGAACTTATGGGAATGTTGAGCAAAATAACGCGGTTACGAAAAAATAGGAAGTTCGAATATAACCCTAGGTTTTATGATAACAAGGATAAACCAAACCCATACAAAATAGAGCCTAAATTTGACCAGTTTCGAAGCACCCTTAATCCTTCACGTGGTTTAAAGAGTAAAATAAACAGCGCATTGGCAGACGCAAAGCGCAGGGGAGACCGTAATATTAAAATAAGAATGGCGGTTATTCTCGCTATATTAATACTCGTTTTTCTTTATATTATCGATTTTGACCTCTCAATATTTTTTTCCTCCTAATGGCCGATATTATCAGATTGTTACCAGACCATGTAGCGAATCAAATAGCTGCTGGTGAAGTCGTTCAGCGTCCAGCCTCCGTAGTAAAGGAGTTAATGGAAAATGCCATAGATGCCGGGGCTACGGAGATTCAACTTATCATTAAGGACGGAGGTAAGACCTTGATTCAGGTAGTGGATAACGGTAAGGGAATGAGTGGTACGGATGCGCGCTTAAGTTTTGAACGCCATGCCACTTCCAAGATACAATCTGCAGAAGATCTTTTTAATTTACATACCAAAGGTTTTAGGGGCGAAGCACTTGCTTCAATAGCCGCAATTGCACAAGTAGAAATGGTAACCAAGACCAAAGAGGATGAAATTGGTACCCGAATAAAAATTGAAGGGAGCAAAGTAACGGCGCAAGAAGTGGTGGTGGCTCCAAAAGGGACTTCAATGCTCGTCAAAAACCTTTTTTTCAATATTCCGGCAAGACGTAATTTTTTAAAATCGGACCTTGTAGAGTACAGGCACATTACAGACGAATTTCACCGTATTTCATTGGCCCACCCAAAGGTTGCTTTCAGTTTTTACAACAATGGGAGTGATGTTTTTCAGTTGCCATCCAACGATTTTAGAAAACGTATCGTACATATTTTTGGAAGAAAGACCGATGAGAAATTGGTGCCGGTAGAAGAGGATACGCAGGTCGTAAAAATAGCGGGGTATATCCAAAAGCCGGAATTCGCAAAAAAAAGTAGGGGGGAGCAGTTCTTTTTTGCCAATAACCGATTCATTAAAAGTCCTTATTTGCATCATGCCATTCTTGGCGCGTTTGATGGCTTAATACGCCCTGGCACCCACCCGGGGTACTTCATCAATCTTACCGTAAACCCAGCTACCATAGATATTAATATTCATCCTACAAAAACCGAGGTTAAGTTTGATGATGAGCACACCTTATATGCTATCTTAAAATCTACCGTTAAACATAGTTTAGGGCAATTCAATGTTATACCAGCTTTGGATTTTGAGCAAGATCAGAATTTGGAGACGCCGTATGCCTATAAAAATAAACAGGCCGATATTCCCAAAGTAGTGGTAGATTCTTCCTTCAATCCCTTTGAGGGCATAGAAACCGCTCCTAGTTCCCGATTAGGAAAACACTCTAAACCCAATACCAAAGGTTGGGAAAGTATGTACGCAGGTCTCGATATTTCTTTGGACAAGGGGCATTCCAGTAATTTGGAATTTGAGACCGAGGTTGTTAACAGCACTATTTTTGACAGCGATAAAGACGCGGGCGAGACTACAAGTACCACTTTTCAATTGCGAAAAAAATATATTATAACCACTATAAAATCAGGTATGGTGGTCATAAATCAAAGTAGGGCCCACCAACGGGTGCTCTATGAGAAATTCTTGAAGAATATAACGATTAAGGAGGCCGTTAGCCAACAACTGTTATTTCCATTATGTCTTTCATTTACCCCAAATGAAGTGGGCATTTTAAACGAAATAAAGGAAAACTTATGCACGGTAGGTTTTATATTTGGCGAAATAACCGCAGAGACGGTAGAAATTAAAGGCGTGCCGGTTTTGGTTGCCGAAAGCGAAGTGCAAATGATTATGGAACAATTGGTTTCTGATTTTCAGCAGGAAGTTCCGGGCGATAGTTTTTCGCAAAGCGATATGCTGGCCAAAACCTTGTCCAAAACCTTATCCGTTAAAACGGGGGAAACATTGGATGAGTTTTCCCAGGTAAAACTGGTCAATGATCTATTCGCCTGTAAGGAAACGACCTTAAGCCCGTTTAACAAGAAAGTGTATATTACCATAACCGAAAATGATATTGACCGAAAATTTATTTAGATGGGTAGATTAACAGAGACCATTAAGCATTTATTGATAATTAACGTACTGTTTTTTATTGCCACTAGTCTTTATGGTGATCAAATGTACGAGTGGTTTTCGCTATTCTTTCCCAAGAACGAACATTTCCAGTTTTGGCAGATCATTACCCATATGTTTATGCATGGTGGCTTTATGCACATCTTGTTCAATATGTATGCTTTATGGGCCTTTGGTACTCCTTTGGAACGCATGTGGGGCAGGAATAAATTTTTATTTTTTTATCTATCCGCCGGTCTTGGTGCGGCACTTATCCATATAGGAGTCAATTATTACTATTATAATGAAGGCATGAGTGCCTTGATCAGTGCAGGCTTATCTGAAGGTACTATTCTAGAGATTATCAATAATGGGCAGTACAATACAGAGTGGTATTCCATAGCCGGTAAGTCCACGATAGATAATTTTCTGAGTGCTTTCAATACACCGGTCGTGGGTGCTTCTGGAGCAATTTATGGTATTCTGGTCGCATTTGGGATGTCCTTTCCCAATAGTGAATTATTTTTGATTTTCTTGCCTGTCCCAATAAAGGCCAAGTTTTTTATTCCTGTTTTAATTGCCTTGGACCTTTTCTCTGGTGTTACGGGTTATAGTTTATTTGGGCAGGGAATTGCGCACTTTGCACACGTAGGGGGCGCGCTGTTCGGGTTTTTGATGATGTGGTATTGGAAAAAGAACCAGTTTAATAAAAATAGGTGGAATTAAGGTATGTCGCAGCCAAATTTAAGATATCAGTACAGTAGGTTAAACATAGCGGAAAAGCTCATTGCTATAAATGTCTTGGTCTTTATCGTAAATAGTCTGGTACCTTTTTTATTGGGGATTTCCAAAAATAGCATCGTGCAATGGTTTCAACTACCCAATGATGTTGTGGATATTGCCATGCAGCCGTGGTCCCTTTTCACCTATTCCTTTTTTCATGGAGGTATAGGACATCTTTTTTGGAACATGTTGCTTATTTATTTTGTAGGACGCATCTTCCTCAATCTCTTTGATACAAAGCGATTTCTGAATGTTTATCTGTTAGGGGTGCTTTTAGGGGGCTTATTTTTTGTTGTAGGGTACAATATATTTCCGGCGTTCTTCAATACCAATGCGTATCTTATTGGAGCTTCTGCAGGTGCCAGCGCTATTCTAATTTTTGTTTGTACCTATATCCCAAATCAAGAGGTACGGCTCATATTCTTTAATGTGAAGTTGTGGTATGTTGGTGCTTTTGTGGTGTTGACAGATTTGGTACAACTGCCCTTAAGTAATTCTGGCGGACATTTGGCACACCTGGGTGGTGCATTTTTGGGATATTTATATGCAAGTCAATTATTGAAAGGAGCTGATATAGGTTCTGGATTTTCAAAATTCTTGGATGGAATAGCCAACCTTTTCAAAAAGACGGAAAAGAAAGCCTCTATGAAGACCGTTTATAAGAATCAGGCTTCCAACACTAGTTCGGCATCAAAAGCTGATTATGACAAGAAAACGCATCAAAAAAAGATTGATGCAATATTGGATAAAATAAGTAAGTCCGGTTACGAAAGTCTAACCAAGGCAGAAAAGGATTTCTTATTTCAAGCCGGTAAAGAAAACTAGGTTGAAGAAAGTAAGGTCTGTTTTTCGAAGACTTATGGTGGCCCTGACCCTATTTTTCTTTTTTTGTCTTTTACTGGCCTGTATTGTACCCCATACCAACTTTGCGAGTCTCGCTTTTATTGGTCTGACAGTGCCTTTGTTGGTTTTCGTTAATATGCTCTTATTTTTGTATTGGTTATTTCAAAAACAGATTTGGTCCGCATTCCCGCTTTCTATATTAATTTACGGTTACTTTTCTTTGGGTCCTTTCATCGCTTTCGAGGGCATTAGCACTGTTAGGGATAGTGAAGAGGAGGTGTCTGTAATGAGTTTTAACAGTTTGGGTTTCCTTGGAAAACAAAGGGAATGGAAATTTGTTACGAATGATTCTATTGTAAAGTTTTTGAAGGATGAAAACCCAGACATTATTTGTTTTCAAGAATTTGACCACAGGGAAATCCGATCAAAATCATTCGCCGGTTATCCTTACAGGTATATTGATTTTGAGTTTGGTACACCTAGGGAGCGGGTCATTCAAGCAATTTTTTCCAAGTATAAAATCCTTGATAAGGGAGTATTGAATTTTCCAAACTCTTATAATAGTGCTGTTTACGCAGATATTCAACTTAAAACAGACACCGTACGCGTTTATAATTTACACCTAGAATCGCTACGGGTTAGGCCAGGCAGTATGAAAAAGGAACGTTCAGATTTGCTTTTTGGTAGACTAAGGGAATCCTTTCGAAAGCAACAGCAGCAGGCGATGCTCGTGAGTAACCACATAAATGATAGTCCATACAAGAACATTGTCTGCGGGGATTTTAATAACAATCAATTTTCCAGACCTTACTTTTCGATTAAACAGGATTTAAAGGATAGTTTTTTGGAGAAGGGTAGGGGCTACGGAACAACCATCAATTTTTGGAAATTTCCCTTACGAATCGACTTCATTCTTGTAGATTCTTCCATTACCGTAGTATCACACAAGAATTATAAGGTGAAGCTGTCGGACCATGAACCGATTATGGCTTCATTTGAAATTGGTACTAATGAATAGGCAGTCTACACTATCCGCAATAATGTGAATGAGTAAGGCAAGGCCTAGTATCCTTGTTTTTTTTAGTGCAAAAAGTAGAACATAAACTCCTATGGCCCAATAGCTATGGAGGGGATGAAAATCAATACTGCAACGGTTGGCCTCGAAAATGGGTGTTGCCAAGAGGTGGTCAACATCAATGAGTATACCGAGCAATAAATAGATGGAAACGCGTACCGCACTTTCCCTATAGAAATAAAATGCGATTAAAATAGGGGCGATAAAATGTATTCCGTAATGTGCGATAAATTGAATCATCATCATTTTTTAGGATGAAATTCTTGCTTCAGGTACGCTACTGTATTAGGTCCCACATTAAAAAGTAAATCCAGAATGCTCATATTCGGAATAAAACCATGTCTATCGCCAAAAACCTGTATGTAAGGCTCCATGGTTGGTTCTTCCTTCGTTTTGGCATTCACCAAGAACCTAAGATCTGTGTTGTTGGTAGGGTCTTCTTCGTAGGTAGTTGATGTAGCCTTGGGCATTTCTAGCTGTAGGCATTCAAAAACGGTTGCTATGGTCTTTAGATTGAAGTCTAACAATAACTCGAACCTATTGGTAAATAAAGGCTTCAGATCGTCTTCGTAGAATTCAAAAAAGGGTGAAGTCCTATATGCGGTCTCCAATGTTCGCCAATGTTGTCGTTGCCAGGGGTACGAATTGTCAAGGGCTACCTCCTTGTATTTTTGCCTGCCATTATTTTTTCCTACGTGTACGATGGGTATGCTCATAAGGTGTTTGCCCCTATCCGTACATATATAGGTGCGGTTCCTATACGTTTGCTTTTGGTAGTTATCCTCGACCTCCCATAAGATAGGGTGATGTAAAATATAGCTGAAAGTAACAATATTCGGAAAATAGGCTGGATGGATCAACTTCATAAGAACGCCTATTTCTTAGCCTTTCTTCGCTTCCAAAACCAGTTTCCAACGAAATAGGCCCCCAATAAAATAAGGAAGTACTTAAAGTAGGATTGCGGCTCACCTTCACTGTTCACGGTTGTGAAGATTCGGTCCCATCGGGGTCTCCAATTGGCTATCCCTTCCGTAAAATTGTCAAAGCTCATCCATATAAAAATGGGTGTACCTACAATATGGTTTTCTGGAACATAACCCCATGCCCTGCTGTCTTCAGAATGGTCTCTGTTATCGCCCATCATCCAGTAATAATCCTGCTTAAACGTATAACTGGTGGTGGGTTGGCCGTTTATTAGGATTTGGTTGCCCGAAACGCTCAGTTCGTTTTTTTCATATTCCCTAATTATTTTTTTATAAAGCGGAAGCACCTTAAGGTTCAATGCTACGGTACTCCCCTCGCTAGGAATGAAAATGGGCCCCAGCTGACTATAATTCCAAGGGTAATCTGGACTTTGGGGGAAAAGATTAACACCCCTTCTGCCTTTGGGCGTTACATTTTGCACAACGGAATCTATACTCGGGTCGTTCCTAAGGGTCGCGACCATTGCTGAAGTCAAGGGCACCATACGCTCACGATCGGTAACCTCCTTTAAGGACAATCTGTATTTAGAAATAATATTGGCAGGGATTCCCGAACCTTTGGTATAGAGTTCAATTTGCCCATTTGCTGCTTGGTTGTAGCCCATAAGATAATTCCTTAAGGCATTCACCTGTTCTTGGTTCAATGGATTTGAAAGGTATTTACGCGTATAATCCGTCACACCCATTTTTTCGAATACCCTGGAAGAAACGCCTTTGGAACTATAAACGGTATAATCGAACTGTGGTTTGGCACTACCGGGCAATTCTAACTGTTCCCCATTGATAAAGACATAACCATTTCTTACCTCCAACGAATCTCCGGGTATACCCACGCAACGCTTTACATAATTTGATTTTTTGTCTATAGGTTTATTCACCCCTTTCTCTTTCTTGAAAAATACCCGAACGGTATCTGCGGGCCAACTGAAAACAACAATGTCATTACGGTCTACTTTCGTAAAACCGGGCAGCCTGAAATAGGGTAGCTGAGGTTTTTTCAAATAAGACGGCACCCCTAAAATGGGCAGGGTGTCATGAACCATGGGCGCAGCCACCGTCGTCATGGGCGTACGCGCACCGTAGTGAAATTTACTTACAAATAGAAAGTCGCCCACGCGTAGTGTCCGCTCCAAGGAACCTGTAGGGATAACATAGGGCTGAATAAAGTAGGTGTGCACCAAGGTAGCCGCAACGATTGCGAAAAGGATAGAACTCACCCATTCCCCGGTAGCTGTTTTAGGTTGTAAGCTACGGTCCTCAATATACGCGATGTCTAAGGCATAGTTGACATAAAAAATATAGAAACCTAAGGTGAGTACTACTAACCAAGTTTCCATTCTACTGTTTCTACCAAAACTACGAATGGTCTCTACCCAGATAACCGGAAACAGTAATAAATTGATAATAGGAATAAAGAGGAGAAACACCCACCATTTAGGCCGGTTTATAATTTGCATCAAAACAATGGCATTGTAAATTGGGATAGCTGCCTCCCAAGCTTTTCTGCCGGCTTTTACATAGAGTTTCCAAGTGCCTAAAAAATGTATTACCTGTACGATTAGAATGAAAATAATCCATTGGGTACCGTTCATAATCTTTGTTTTTTAAAGTAAGAAGAAGAATTCTTGTTCATATGATTTGAATTCATCAATTATCAATCAGTCTTTTTGAATTGTATCTGTTACGTTTTTTAACCAAGGTTTAACACATCGCGCATAGAGAACACCCCTGTTTTACCAATAATCCACTCTGCCGCCGTTACGGCACCCAATGCAAATCCTTCCCTATTATGGGCTGTATGTTTTATTGCAATGCTATCGACGGAGCTGGAATAAGTAACTGTATGTGTGCCCGGGGTATCTCCAATTCGTTTTGCGGTAACGGGTAATACCTTATCGGTCTTGGCATCCAATTTCCATGCTGTGTAATCGCTATTTGAAATTATTCCTTCTGCCAAGGTAATTGCAGTGCCGCTAGGTGCATCGAGCTTTTGGGTATGATGTATTTCTTCGAGATCTACCTTATACTTCGGCAACTTTTGCATCATTCGAGCCAAATAATTACTCAGTTCAAAAAAAATATTCACACCAAGGCTAAAGTTTGACGCATAGATAAACGCACCGTTTTTATCCTCACATAATTGCACGGCATCAGCATACCTATCTAACCATCCGGTAGTTCCGGAAATTATGGGAACATTGTTGTTCAAGCAGCTTGAGATGTTATTAAAGGCCGCTTCCGGTAAACTAAAATCTATCGCTACATCTATAGTTCCAAAATCTGTTTCTTGTTGGTCGGCATCTATTTTAGCGACAATTACATGACCACGATTTTCTGCAATCGTTTCAATCATTTTCCCCATTTTACCATATCCAAAAAGCGCAATTCTCATTCTTAAAATTTAATGGTTAAGGCCATTCCATAGTTAGTTGTATTCGTAACCTGGTTCAAATCTAAAAAGGGTTCAAAATCGAAACTTAGATCATCATCGATATTAAACTGCTTTAAATGTGCATCCACATTCGCATCAATGATGTTCAAGGCATAGAGTCCTATGGTAACTACCAACCACAGATCACGGTCTCGTTGAAAGCGTTCCTGTTGATTTTCCAAATCGCCAAGGTCAAGATCAGGGGCGGCCCCTGGAGCATTATCACCGTTAATGTCATAAAATTCATCATTGGTAAACCCCGCTTGCCTGCTTTTAAAGGCTGTCCTAAAACGTTGATAATTATCGTTGTTCCATGTATAGGCGTAGATACTACCTCCAATGGCCCCATACACTATGGGTAATTTCCAGTAGCGTTTGTTGTAGATCTGACCTAAACCTGGTAAAACAGCGGAATAAAAGGCGGCCTTGCTTGGAGCCAAGGGGTTCATGACTTTTTTTTTGACAAACAACGAATCTTGGATAATTGCACCTTCTTCCCCAATGGAAGCCTGTATACTATCTTTCTTTGTACTGGCAAGGGTATCGTTTTCTACCTGTGAAAAGCAAAAATTGATACTCAAAAGCAGCGAAAAATAGAGTAGGGACCTGTTACGCACCGGTAATCAATTTTTTGATACGGTCAAATTCTTCTTGGGAGTTAAAAGGAATCGTAATTCTTCCTTTTGCCTTATCCGATGCTTTAATGTCCACTTTTACGGATAAAGCATCAGTCAATTCCTTTATGCCTTTGCGAACAAAAACCGCAGGGTCATTTTGAGTACTTTTTTTAGGCTCTTTGGGTATATCTTCTGTATGATAGGCTTTTACAGCACCTTCCGTATCCCTAACCGATAAATTCTGACTTATAATTTTTTCATATAGGGCAAGTTGGTCCTGCTTTTTGTCCACATTTACCAAGGCCCTACCGTGGCCCATGCTTAAAAAGCCATCCCTCATGCCGGTCTGGATAATAGGATCTAATTTTAAGAGCCGTAGGTAATTTGCTATCGTCGATCTCTTTTTACCAACACGGTCACTTAATTTTTCTTGGGTAAGATTAATTTCATCGATAAGCCTTTGGTAGGATAGGGCAATTTCTATTGGATCTAGATCTTGCCGTTGTATATTTTCTACCAAGGCCATTTCCAACGACTCCTGGTCATTGGCAATTCTAATGTAGGCGGGTATGGTTTCAAGGCCCAATAGTTTGGAAGCCCTGTACCGGCGCTCCCCAGAAACTAGTTGGTATTCATTAAAACCTAATTTACGAACGGTTATGGGTTGTATAACACCAAGTTCCCTTATGGAAGTGGCAAGCTCCTTTATGGATTCGTCATTAAAATTGGATCGTGGCTGAAATGGATTTACCTCGATATGTTCCAGGTCCAATTCAATTATATTCCCAACGACCTTGTCCGCATTTTTGTCCGTTGCAGATTTTATATCATTCTCGGGATCTTTTAAAAGTGCCGAAAGTCCTCTTCCCAAAGCTTGTTTCTTTGTCGCTTTTGCCATATTAAACCGTCTGCTTATTTTTTTTGACTATCTCATCTGCCATGTTCAGGTAATTGGTAGCTCCTTTGCTGGCAGCGTCATATTTTATGATACTCTCCCCATAGCTGGGGGCTTCACTTAAGCGCACGTTTCTTTGGATGACGGTATCAAAAACCATATCGCCAAAGTGCTTGCGCACCTCATCCACTACCTGATTGGAAAGTCTTAATCTTGAATCGTACATTGTTAACAACATTCCTTCAATATCAAGGTCTGGATTATGCAAACGTTGTACGCTTTTTATGGTATTCAATAACTTACCAAGCCCTTCCAATGCAAAATATTCGCATTGTATAGGTATAATGACGGAGTCTGCCGCAGTCAAGGCATTTAGTGTCAGTAATCCTAGGGAAGGAGCGCAATCAATAAGGATATAGTCATAATCATTTTTAAGGTCTATTATCGCCTTTTTCATCATGTATTCCCGTTCATCCTTGTCGACCAACTCAATTTCAATGGCCACAAGATCTATATGTGCGGGAATCAAATCTACGTTTGGGGATGTTGTGCCAATGATGGTTTCCTTAGCAGTTTTTGTATGTTCCAAAAGTTGATAGGAACCCAATTCAATACTATCCACATCAATGCCAAGACCAGAGGTTGCATTGGCTTGTGGATCGGCATCGATCAACAATACTTTCTTCTCCAGTACACCCAGAGAGGCGGCTAAATTTACCGTGGTAGTAGTTTTACCCACACCTCCTTTTTGATTGGCTATAGCAATAATCTTGCCCATATTCAAAGTAAGTTAGGCCGTAAAAATACGATTATTTACGGGGCTAAGGAAAGGATTTTGTTAACACTGGGTGAATAACCAAAGCCTTTTCATTAAAATTGCGTTAAACTTTTAAGTATGAAATAGTTAAGAAGATTGGGAAATAATGGGAAAGCGGGTTGGGAAAAATAGATGCGGCTCTTTAAACGCTATTCTTTTTCTTTAAGCTTTAGGCTGTCTTCATATTCAATAAGATAGATTTCCTCGTTCTTTTTCTTCAGGTAGTATTCTTCCCTTGCAAATTTTTCAAGCTCCTCTTCGTTCGATAGTTTTTCTATGATCTTTTTGTCTTTTGCTATTTCATTTTTAAGAAAATCCTGCGTCTTTTCCAGTTTTTTGATTTCTTTCCGTAATTCCAAATGTATGAGCAGGGAGTTCGTGTCAAAGAATAACATCCAGACGACGAAAATGGTTAAAACAAGCACATACATATTTGTCATGAGCTTGAACCATTTCTTCTTTTTTAAATCTTTTAATCCCATTAGGATTCCATTAATTTTTCATTAATCGTACTTCTTACAATATCAACGGCAACCGTATTGTACTTATTATTTGGGATGATGATATCCGCATATTCCTTAGTGGGTTCTATAAACTGTTCGTGCATTGGTTTTATAACAGACTGGTATTTTTCCAGGGTCTCGTCCAAATTCCAGCCCCGTTCGTTGACATCCCGCTTTAATCTTCTTATGAGTCGTTCATCCGTATCCGCATGTACAAAAATCTTGATATCGAACATTTTTCGAATTTCAGGATTGGTCATAATCAATATGCCTTCAACAATCATTACTTTGGTAGGGTGGGTAAGTACCGTTTTTTCGGTTCTATTGCATTCCAAAAACGAGTAGACAGGCTGTTCAATAGACTCCCCATTTCTAAGTGCCTTGAGGTGTTTTTCCAATAGTCCGAAATCAATGGAGTTCGGGTGGTCAAAATTGGTTTTCCGCCGCTGCTCCAAGGTAAGGTGGGAAAGATCATTATAATAGGAATCCTGGGATATTACGCCCACTTTCTCATTAGGCAGTTCATTAATGATCTGATTGACAACCGTTGTTTTACCGCATCCCGTTCCACCGGCTATCCCTATAATCAGCATACTTGTTTTCTTTGCCCCAAAAATACATATTTGAATTTCAAAATTCTATAAAACTTAAAATTCAACTTTAATTAACATGGCTTGATTTCATATGCCGTATTTTTGCCGGATGCAAAATGAACAGGTAAAACCCAATTTTGAGTTTGTAGCCTTAATGGCTTCCTTGATGTCTATCGTAGCCCTTGCAATCGATGCCATATTGCCTGCAATGGCAGATATTGGAATCGCGATTAATAGTTTGGACCCTACGCAAAACCAGTTATTGGTGACGATGATATTTTTGGGATTAGGGGTCGGTCAATTGTTTTTTGGTCCCTTGTCCGACAGTCTTGGTAGAAAACCTATCGTATATTTTGGATTTACCATTTTTTTGGTGGCAAGTATCATTTGCCTAATGGCACCTAACTTGGAAATTATGCTTATAGGACGTGTGCTTCAGGGTATCGGACTTTCTGCGCCCAGAACAATAAGCATATCCATTATTCGGGATACCTATCGCGGGGATTATATGGCCAAAATCATGTCTTTTGTAACTGCATTTTTTATCCTCGTTCCTATTGTGGCTCCTGCCATTGGAAAAGGAATAATGGAAGTTATGGGCTGGGAGGGGATTTTTTATATGCAATTGTTCTTTGCCCTTGCGGTGGGTATTTGGTTCTGGCAACGGCAGGAGGAAACCTTGAACCCTGCCTTTAAAGTGCCGTTTTCCATGAAAGTTTTCGTAAAGGGAACAAAAGAAATCTTTAGGTATAAGGAAACGGTATCCTGTACTATCATTTCAGGATTGATCACCGGTGCTTTCTTGGTTTACCTAAGTTCTGCACAGCATGTCTTTGAGGAATTATATGGGCTAACGGAATCTTTCCCCTATATTTTTGCGGGTCTGGCCTTTTCCGTGGGCTTCTCGACCTTAATGAACGGAACCCTCGTTTTGCGTTTTGGGATGCGTAACCTTTCTTTTTTGGCCCTAGTGGTTTTTACGATTATTGGTTTGGGCTACAGCCTAATCTTTTGGAATACGGAGGACCCCGGGCTGGCAGTACTTTTAATTTCTTTGTCCCTTTTGTTTTTGTGTTTGGGCTTTATTTGGGGAAATATGCGTTCCATTGCCATGGAACCTATTGGTCATATAGCAGGTATTGGCGCAGCGATTACGGGTTTTATTTCTACCATACTTTCCATTCCCATTTCTATTTTCGTGGGCAGTTTCATAGAGGATTCCGTCTGGGCCCTCTTTGCAGGATTGGGGGTTTGTGGCCTTTTGTCCGTATTCTTGTTTATGGCCTTTAAAACACGCCCCTTGTTTGCAAGAAACTACGCATATTCCAAGTCTTAAAGTGCATTATCCATAATTTCCTCAACCACTTCAGGATTTAAGAGTGTGCTCGTATCTCCCAAATTGCTGGTATCCTTACTCGCTATTTTACGTAAGATACGGCGCATGATTTTTCCACTTCGGGTTTTTGGAAGTCCGGATACGAACTGTATTTTATCCAGTTTTGCAATAGGGCCTATGTGTTCCGTGATCTGTTGGTTTATCTCCTTTCTCAGGTTATCGCGATCTCTACTTTCCCCCGTTTCCTTTAAAATAACGAAACCATATAAGGCGTTTCCTTTTACTTCGTGGGGGAACCCTACAATAGCAGATTCTGCAACTGCCGGATGTTCATTGATAGAATCCTCAATGGGAGCCGTGCCAAGGTTATGCCCGGATACGATAATGACATCATCTACCCGACCCGTAATTCTATAGTAACCAACGGCATCACGAAGGGCACCATCGCCTGTGAAATACATATTTTCATATGCGGAAAAATAGGTATCCCTGTAGCGATCGTGGTTGCCCCAAATGGTTCGCGCAATAGAAGGCCATGGAAATTTGATGCAAAGGCGCCCATCTACTTGATTGCCTTTGATCTCTTTGGCATTCTCGTCCATTAAAGCCGGTTGTATACCAATAAACGGCAAGGTGGCGTAGGTAGGCGCTGTTGGTGTTACGTAAGGAATAGGCGTAATCATAATGCCACCTGTTTCGGTTTGCCACCAGGTATCCACTATAGGGCTATTTTTCTTGCCGACATTGTTATTGTACCAATGCCACGCTTCCTCATTAATGGGTTCCCCAACCGAGCCCAGAACCTTAAGACTGGAAAGATCGTATTTTTCAACGTACTCCAAATTTTCTTTTGCCAGTGCCCTTATTGCGGTGGGTGCCGTATAAAATTGGTTCACCTTATGTTTTTCGACTACTTCCCAAAACCGCCCATAATCCGGATAGGAGGGAACCCCCTCGAACATCAATGTGGTAGCACCGTTGGCCAATGGTCCGTATACGATATAGGAATGGCCTGTAATCCAACCAATGTCTGCCGTACACCAATAAATGTCGTTTTCCTTATATTGGAATACGTTTTTAAAAGTATAGGCGGTATAAACCATGTAACCTGCCGTGGAATGTACCATGCCTTTTGGTTTCCCGGTTGATCCGGAAGTATATAAAATAAACAGCGGGTCCTCGGCATCCATAATTTCAGCCACACAATCTGCATAGGCTTCCTCCAATAAGGGTTGCAGCCATTGGTCCCTGCCTTCTTCCATATGAATTTCAGAACCGGTCCGCTTTACTACGAGAACGTTCTTTACACCCGGACAATCTTCCAAGGCTTTGTCCACGATACCTTTTAGGTCGATTGATTTAGAACCTCTGAACGAACCATCTGAGGTAATCACCATTTTACAATCGGAATCATTTATTCTTGTCGATAATGCATTGGCAGAAAATCCGGCAAATACGACGGAATGGATTGCACCTATGCGTGCACAGGCCAGTAAGGCAACGGCAAGCTCCGGAATCATGGGAAGGTAAATGCAGACACGGTCTCCTTTTTTGACGCCATGGTCCAATAGTACATTGGCCATGCGACAAACACGCTCATGCAATTGCCTGTAGGTAATATGAAGTGCTTCTTCTTTAGGATCGTTCGGTTCAAATATGATTGCTGTCTTATTGCCCCTTGTGGGTAAGTGACGATCTAAACAGTTCTCGGTAATGTTCAATTTAGCCCCTTCGAACCATTTTATTTCAGGGTTTTTAAAGTCCCATTCCAATACATTGTTCCACCGCTTGCGCCATACAAAATGCTCTTCGGCAATTTCTTCCCAAAAAGCTTCTGGATTACGTACCGATTTTCGATACACCTGAAAATATTCCTCTAAATGTTTAATGTGGTAATTACTCATTGATGTGCTTGAATTTTATGAATTAAAAGTAAGACCTGTTTTGCCCAAATAAATGGATTTAATGCCCTGTTGCCTCTCCCGCACCGCTAGGGATACGTATATCCTCCACTATTTCCTGAACATCGAACGGGGGCTCGGGTGTAAATTGCAATGTAATAATGGCTACTATAAAGTTAGCGATCATGGCAATACTACCAAAACCTTCCGGTGAAATTCCAAACCACCAGTCTGCCGGTGTCCCACCTCCAAACCAACCAAATTTGAATTTGGTCATGTAAAAGAGCATAAGCAGTATACCTACCACCATACCGCTAATTGCCCCTTCCTTATTCATCTTTTTATAAAAGATACCAAGGACTATCGCCGGGAAAAAGGAAGCTGCGGCCAACCCAAACGCCAAGGCCACCACGGCAGCGACAAATCCCGGAGGATTAATACCAAAATAGCCCGCAATGACAACGGCAACCGTTGCGGCCCCCCTAGCCACCCATAATTCCGCTTTGTCCGATATGTTGGGTTTGAAGGTTTTTTTTACCAGGTCATGTGACACCGAAGCGGAAATGACCAAAAGAAGACCTGCAGCGGTGGAAAGTGCGGCGGCTAGACCACCGGCAGCTACCAATGCAATAACCCACGCCGGTAAGTCTGCAATTTCTGGGTTGGCCAACACCGTGATATCATTATCAATGGTAAGTTCATTTTTTTGTTGATCTGCCACATATTGAATTTTCCCGTCACCGTTCCTATCGTCAAAAGACAAGAGCCCGGTTTCCTCCCAATTTTTGAACCAGACGGGCATAGCGCTGTAGTCCTTATTGCTTACCGTATTGATTAGGTTTGTTTTTGCAAAAACCGCAACGGCAGGGGCCGTGGTGTATAAAATAGCGATCAAGAGTAAGGCCAGTCCCGCGGATTTACGGGCATCCTTCACTTTCTTTACGGTGAAGAATCTGACGATTACATGCGGCAGGCCGGCAGTACCCACCATGAGCGCCAAAGTGATCGCAAAAATATCCACTAGGGATTTTGAGCCTTCGGTGTATTCGTTAAATCCGAGTTCTGTGGATAGTCCGTCCAATCGATCCAAAAGAAAGGTTCCGGAACCATCATTCAGGGTATCGCCCATGCCCAATTGGGGAATGGGGTTCCCGGTCATTTGTAGGGAAATAAAGATGGCGGGTACCATAAAGGCAAAGATTAAAACGCAATATTGGGCTACCTGGGTATACGTGATACCCTTCATGCCCCCTAAAACGGCATAAAACAAAACAATGACCATGCCTATAATGACGCCTGTATTGATATCTACTTGCAGGAATCTTGAAAAGACGACCCCTACGCCACGCATTTGGCCAGCTACATAGGTAAACGAAACAATCAATGCACAGATCACGGCTACAATACGTGCCGTTTTGGAATAGTAGCGATCGCCTATAAAATCAGGAACGGTGAACTTCCCGAATTTACGCAAATAGGGCGCTAGCAATAAGGCGAGAAGCACGTAACCACCGGTCCATCCCATTAAATAAACAGAACCGTCATAACCTGCAAAAGCGATGATACCGGCCATGGATATAAAGGATGCTGCAGACATCCAATCCGCTGCGGTTGCCATACCGTTCGCCAAGGGAGAAACGCCCCCGCCTGCGACATAGAAATCACTGGTAGATCCAGCCCTGGACCAAATGGCGATTCCAATATAAAGGGCAAAGGTAAGCCCTACTAAAATATACGTCCAGGTTTGAACACTCATGCGGTGGTTGGTTTAGGTTGATGGTTTAATTTTAATTGTCGTATCCGTATTTTTTATCCAATTTGTTCATTAATCTTACGTATACAAAAATGAGGATGACAAACACGTAAATGGAACCTTGCTGCGCAAACCAAAAGCCGAGTTTAAAACCGCCTATTTTAATGGAGTCCAGTGCGTCCTTGAAAAGGATACCCGCCCCGAAGGAAACCAAAAACCAAATGGACAATAGCACGAAAAGATACTTTACATTTTCCTTCCAATAGGCAGTTGCCATCTTTTGTTTTTCTGACATAATTAATCGAGTTATGGTCTAGTAAATTAGGTAAAAAAGTTTAATTGGGCAGGTAAATAACCCCGCTAGAGGAATCTTTTCTTGCTCCCGTAACCGATGAAAGTACATTGATTTGGCGCTCTACCCGTAGTACGCCCATCAAAGCAAAAATTAAGGCCTCCTTGAATTCGATAATTATTTTTTCAGGAACCACAAGGCTGGTGTTAGCCGGTAATTTTTCCTGTAGGGTCTCCGTAAGAAAGGAGTTTAATGCACCACCTCCCGTAACCAATACCCTTTGTTTTCCTCCTTGTGAATGCAACGCTACTTGCTGCGCTACTTTGTCACAAATATGGTGTATGGCGGTATGGAGCAGATTTTCAATACTGTCCGTTGTCGCATCCACGATGGGTACCACTTCTTTCAAAAACCATTCATACCCAATGGATTTTGGGTGGGGTAACAAGTAATATTTAAGATTGTTCAAGCGATTTAACATCGTTGTATTCAATTGGCCACTTTTTGCCAACTGTCCATTTTCATCATAATCCAAGTCCACCTTTCTAGTGATATAGTTTAGGATCATATTGGCCAGACCAATATCATAGGCGATGCGCTTATCCTTAACTTCGAAAGAGACGTTGCTGATACCCCCAAGGTTTAGGCAAAAATCATATTCACTGAAGAATATTCGATCACCAATGGGAACGAGCGGCGCCCCCTGTCCGCCCAAGGATAAATCGTTGGTCCTAAAATCTGAGATAACGGTATGGCCACTTGTATTTGCTATATGTTGCCCGGACCCCACTTGAAACGTGAGTCCCAATTCTGGACGATGATGGGTAGTGTGGCCATGACTGGCAATATAATCTACTTCTAAATCATGGTCTTGAATAAAGGCCAAAGCCTGTGCACCAAGCCATGAACCGTAGACGTTATGAAGCTCAATCAATTTTTCTGCGGATAGGCTAATCGCGTCCTTTAGCTCATCTAGCATTTCTTTAGTGTAGGACACGCTTTTCGTTTCTATGATTTCAAATTTCCAGGAGCTGCTTTTTTCCCAGATATGGCAATAAACTAAATCCAGACCGTCTAAGGAAGTGCCTGACATGAGGCCGATGATTTTATGCTTTTTCACGATAATATCTTTTAATTTGAACGGTCAATAATTAATTTATAGTAGCGCTACGGGCAGTTTGCCTTTTGCCACTGACTTACCTAAAAAGTGTGCTGTAGCTACATCTTGAAACTCCTTGAAATGCTGATAGACGATTACCGTAGCCATCGTTTTTGCCGTATTGAATAATTTTAAGGCGTAAGGGTTTCCAAAATGGTAGAGCACTACATTTTTAGAATTGATGATTTCGTTCGCAAACGCTATCTCCGCGGGATGAAAACCAAAATTATTATTCGGTTTCACTTGTGGGGGTGTCAGTAATAAAAGAATATCGGTCTCTGTGCTCATCTCAACTTCCATCTCTTTTAAAGAGGTCCTAATTTCTGCCTCCGTTTGGTCCGCACCATTTCTATTTAAAGTAAAAGTGCAATAATTCGTTTCCCTGAATTTGGCTATTTCCTCAGCAGTTCCTTTGTATAATGTAAGGGAACGTTCCGCTATTTTTTTATTTAGAGCACTTGGGTCTGTTAGGTCTTTTTCTGTAGGATTTGCTTTAAATGCTTTTGTTTTAAGGTTCCATATACGTTGCAAACTTTTATCGATTTGTGCTTCTGTAGCATTATCCAAGATAAACTGTATGCCTGCCTCAACATGCTCGGCAAAACATAATACGTCGTTACCTGCATCAAAGGCTAACCACTCGAGCTCTCCAGCAACGGGATAGTTTTGGGAAACTGCATGCATGTTCAAGGCATCTGAAATAACAACACCATCAAATCCCATTTCATTTCTAAGAATCCCTGTTATAATATCCTTATTGATGCTTGAAGGTAGGTTTTTAGTTGTCGTTAAGGCTGGTACGGATAAATGACCTACCATGACCGAATCGACACCTTCCGCTATTAGTCGTTGAAAAGGATAAAGTTCATTCTGCAGCAGTTCTTCCTTGGGTTTATCGATGAGGGGTAAGCCTAAATGGGAGTCGGTGGCAGTGTCTCCATGACCTGGAAAATGTTTGATGCTGGTAAGGACTCCTTCACTTTGGGTTCCTTTCACGAAGGCCGTTGCCAGGGTGGTTACGTTTTCCTTATCATCACCAAAGGAACGGTATCCAATAACAGGATTATCCGGATTGTTATTGATGTCCACCACGGGAGACAGGTTCCAATGGATACCGGCCACCTTGCAATCTTTTGCGATTTGTTTTCCTACTTCGTAGACAAGGTCCTTATTGTTTTTATTGGCACCCAAGGTAATTGCATAGGGGTATTGGGGCGTATTCTCAATGCGCATTGCCAACCCCCACTCTGCATCAATAGCAATGAGTAATGGATAGCTGGCGGCTTTTTGATACCGAGCGATAAGTTTTTTAAGTACATCAAAACTATACTCGTTCTGTACTACTTTTTTCTTTCCTTCAAAATTAGTGGCCGCACTTGCCCTAGAATGAAAAAAACAAATACCACCAATATGGTGGTTTGCAATGCGTTGTTCAAGCTGTCTTATTTCTTCCTCGGTATCATTAATAAATGCGGCGGGCATAAAAAGTTGACCCACTTTTTGAGCCGGGGAAAGTGTAGCGATCGCTTCTTTTGTAGGTATTAATTTAGTCATTTGTACTTCTTGTTTTTTTACCGAAATCCGCCGGGTATGAAATAAAGCGTAAGAGGAAAAGTGCGGGTAGGGCAGCAATAACCACCCAAACGAAAAAGCCTCCATAGCCCAGCCATTGCTGCATATAACCGCTGATCATTCCGGGCAGCATCATGCCTAAGGCCATAAAGCCGGTGGCAATTGCATAGTGCGATGTTTTCGATTTTCCGTCGGAAATATAGATGAGGTACATCAAAAATGCGGCAAAGCCAAAGCCATATCCAAACTTTTCAAAAACAACGGTGATGGTTACGGCATAAATATTGGTTGTATTGGTCATGGCCAAAACTGCATAAAGGATGTTGGGTAGGTTCAACGAAAGTACCATGGGCAACATCCATTTTTTTAGTCCATCCCTGGAAATTAGGATACCGCCTAGAATACCGCCTATGGACAGAAATATGACACCCGCAGTACCAAAAATAGTCCCTAATTGCTCCGTAGAATACCCCAGCCCTCCCTTATCTGCAGAGTCCAACAGAAATGGGGAGGCCATTTTAACCAACTGCGACTCGCCCAATCTATAGGTTAGAATGAAGGCGAGCGCAATGCCGATTCCAGGTTTTTTAAAAAATGATGAAAATACCTCTAGAAAGCCCTTTGGTTTCTGTACCGGCTCAATGCCGTCAGTTTCATATTTGGGAGTGACAAAGTAATTGGAGATGGTCAACAGTAGCATTAGAAAGGCGGCTGCCGTCATGGTAATACTCCAAGCCTTTGAATTATCTCCATATTTGTTTTCAAGAAACCCTGCCAAGACTACAATTAACCCCTCTCCAGTTACCATCGCCAACCTGTAAAAAGTACTTCGCATTCCAACAAAGAAGGATTGTTTTTTTTCAGTGAGGCCCAACATATAGTACCCATCCGAGGCAATGTCATTGGTAGCGGAGGCAAAAGCGGCCATCCAAAAACAAGCCAAGGAGGTTATGAAGAACATATTGGTGGGCACCGTTAAACCAACGCCCAACAGGGCAACGGCAATCAATAACTGCATGCTTAAAAACCATTTACGTTTGGTACTTTTTAAATCAACAAAAGGACTCCACAAAGGTTTTATGACCCAAGGTAAATAAAGGATACTCGTATACAGGCCGATATCCTCATTGCTTACACCCAGTTTTTTGTACATGATTACGGAGACCGTTACCACCAGAACATAGGGCAAGCCTTGCGTAAAATATAATATGGGAACCCATGCCCAAGCACCTTTATCCCTTTGTATCATCGGTTGTGTCATTTTTTAAATTGATTCCCATTGCCTTGGTCTCGTTACCGTAAAAATCTATAAAACTTAGGGCACCCAAGTTTCCGTTGCTTTTACTTTTAGGAAGTAATACAACATTGGAATTTTGGGCAATATAGAGTTTAGCCTTTAATTTTTTAATTGGATTTTGCTCCTTCACCTTGCGACCCGAATCATAAAAAAGAACATAACGGAAGGAGCTCAAATCGTCGAACTCTAACAGCGTCCCATTCGCCTTATTTTGTATTTTGACCAATTGAGGTTGTCTTTTCAAACCCTTTTCGAGCGATAGAAAGGATGGATTTAAGGCAAGCCTTTTATAATATTTTTGATGGATGTATTCCACAACATCGTTTTTGTCGGTCATCAAGGATTTTGCACTGAACATGATGTTTCCTAAAATCTGAGGCGTTTCTCGAGCCAATTCCAATTGCTTGGGCAATTCTTTTTTGTCGTTCCAGGCCACATCACTATTACTTCTAATTTTATAGGCACCATTACCAATATAAAGGTTGGTATTATAACTATTTTTTGACCACCAGTCCACAATTTTACTGTGGGAGGCCACCGGTAGCTCCATACTCCAGTATACCTGTGGGGCCAAGTAATCGATCCAGCCATTTTTCATCCAAAGTAAAGGGTCGGCGTAAAGATCTTCATAAGTGGTCTGCCCTGCCTTTGTGTCTGACCCCTTAGGGTCCGTTGACTTATTTTTCCACACCCCAAACGGACTAATGCCAAATTGCACCCAAGGTTTAATGGATTTTATGGTGTCATGTACCTGCTTTACCAGCGCGTCAATATTGCCCCTTCGCCAATCATCCAATGTTTCTTCGTCATTAGCATAAGTTTTAAATGCTGTTGAATCATTAAAAATTTCATTTTGAATTTTATAGGGATAGAAATAATCATCGAAATGAATGGCATCGATATCATACTTAGAAACTACTTCGGCAATTATGCTTGAAAATTGGTTTCGAACCTCCGGTAATCCGGGGTTATAATAATTCTTTCTACCATAGTGCACCATCCACTCTGGGTGGGTACAGTAGTCATGGCTTTCGCTCAATACCTCGAAATTTTCATCAAATGTGGCTCTGTATGGATTTAACCAAGCGTGAAATTCCATTCCCCTTTTATGGGCTTCCAGAATCATCCACTCCAAAACATCCGTATTCCAATTGGGTGGATTCCCTTCCGTACCGGTCAAAAACCGTGACCATGGTGCATATTCGGATGCATAAAAAGAATCGCCGGCAGCGCGTACCTGTACAATGACGGCATTGTAGTTTTCCCGCTCATAGAAATCAAGGATTTTAAGGTAATCCGCTTTCTGCTTTTCAGGGCTATCGTTTCCGTTTTTAGGCCAGTCTATATTTACGACCGTCGCAATCCATACGCCTCTAAATTCTGTCCTCGGATACTTTTCATAGCTTCTGAAAACCCCACAGCAACTGAGCAAAACAATACTGATAAGAAGTAGGATAGATTTTGACATCATATAAAAAAAGGCCCATTTTAGAACTAAAAATAGACCTTTTTCATCAAGTTTGGTGGTTAATCGAATTTATACCTTACAAAGGCTTCCATTGCTGCATAGGAGGATAGCCCCATTGCTTTATATTTATTTGCAGTATCCCGGTTACGTTCTTCTGCCCGCATCCAAAATTCCCTGGAATCATCTCCCTGGAACATGACCCCATCTTTTTGGGACTGATGGCAAAAAATGGCATTCCGTTTTTTGAGTACCTGTCCCGGACTCATGGGTACCGCCATTTCAATTTCGTTGATGTCCCACTCATGCCATGCCCCTCTGTAGAGCCACAACCAACAATCTTTCATGAAGGGTTCGGATTTTAGTTGTTTGCAGGCTTCCAAAACGGCATCCAAACATACTTTGTGCGTACCGTGCGGGTCCGCAAGATCGCCGGCGGCATAAATCTGATGTGGTTTTATTTCTGAAATGATATTTACCATGATATCAATATCCGCTTGGGATAGATTCTTTTTCTTTATCGTTCCCGTTTCATAGAAGGGCAAGTCCAAAAAGTGTACTTTTTCATCCTTTAGGCCCATATAGCGGGTAGCGGCGTAGGATTCGCCCCGTCTAATCTTTCCTTTTAAATTGCGAACTTCTGGAGAATCTATTCGGGTCTCATTTTTTTCGGTAATCGATTTGATAATCTTTTTTGCTTCATCGGATGGATGTATCTGCAAGGCTATTTCCGCATACTTTCTTGCATCGGTATCGGACACGGCAATATTGCCCGAAGTTTGATATGCAATATGGACATCATGGCCCTGTTCCACCAACCGATCAAATGTGCCACCCATGGAGATTACGTCATCATCTGGGTGCGGACTAAAAATGATGATGCGTTTTTTTGCCGGGGTTGCGCGCTCTGGCCTATTGGTGTCATCTGCATTAGGTTTTCCACCTGGCCACCCGGTTATGGTGTGCTGCAGTTTGTTGAACATTTTTATGTTGAGATCATAGGAGTCTTCCAGCGCAAGAAGATCGGCCATACCATTATCATTATAATCCTTATCCGTAAGGCTCAGAATGGTTTTACCGGTGGTTTCGCATAACCAGACCATCGCTTTGGCCTTAAGCTCATCGGTCCAAATACAGGCATCTACAAGCCAAGGTGTTTTATTTCGGGTAAGTTCACTTCCTGCCCCAGTATCCAAAACAAAGGTGCAGTTCTCATGGTTTTGAAGGTACGTGGCGGGTACATGCGATGAAATTTCACCCTCAATAGTTTTCTTGATGATATCTGCCTTGTTCTGGCCCCAACCCAAAAGAATAATCCGTTTCGCCTTCCGCACCGTTGAAATACCCATGGTTATGGCCTTTCTTGGAACATTGTCTATACCCAGAAAGGACGGTGCTGCATCTACACGGGTAATATGGTCCAAGGTAATGACCCTGGTACCCGAGTTGTAGTGCGATCCGGGTTCGTTAAAACCAATGTGTCCGGTTCTACCAATACCCAATAATTGAAAATCGAGTCCGCCGTGTTCCTTTATTTTTCGTTCATAGGAAAGACAATAGGCGGTAGCTTCTTCGTTACTTACCGTTCCATCCGGGATGTGAATGTTTTCCTCGGGAATATCGACATGATTGAACAAGTGTTCATGCATGAAGTAGAAATAACTTTGGATATTATTGGGCTCCATAGGAAGGTATTCATCCAGATTAAAGGTGACCACGTTTTTGAAACTAAGCCCTTCCTCTTTGTGCATCCTAACCAGCTCTTCATAGACTCGGATAGGGGAAGAACCAGTTGCCAATCCCAATACACAGTTGCGCTTTTGACCCTGTCTCTTTTTTATGAGACCTGCAATTTCCTGGGCAACCTTAACTGAGGCTTCATTGGAATCCTTAAAAATTACATTATGAATTTTTTCAAAGCGGGTTTCCTCGAATTGGCCCACCGGTTGATAGCTGATGTCAAACTTAATTTCTTTTAAAGCGGTTTTCATATAGCGTATACGGAATGTTAGGTTTTAAAATCATGCAAATATAGGCCTTAATTTGAAAATATGCTGTTTTTTGCAATTAATATTGCATTTTTTTGCAGTTAACAAAGATTTTGGCGGTATATATTTTATAGTAACGTCATAAAACAGCAAATGAATTAATTGCCTATATTTGCTCCAAGTTATTAAATTACTGCGTAATAATGCTTAAAGAGGAACGTCAACAAACCATCTTAAATGAGGTAGATCTTCATAACCGAATCCTATTAACGGATATCGCTGAAACCTTGGATGTTTCCATAGATACCGTGCGGCGCGATGTAAAGGAGCTGGATGCGGACAATAAACTGAGAAAGGTTCATGGTGGCGCAATATCCTTGGGTTTTATGACCAATAGTGCCAGGAACAATAATATTTATAAGATAGATCAAAAGGTGGCCATTGCAACCAAAGCTCTTGGTTTGCTTAGGGATGGAGCCGTTATCTTTTTGGATGGGGGTACCACGTGTTTGGAACTTGCACGCATCATTCCTGAAAATTTAAACCTTACCTGTTTCACGATCAGTCTGCCGGTTGCCATGGAATTATCCAACAAGGCAAACGTTACCGTTATCAGCATTGGTGGGCAAATTTCAAAGGAGGCCCAAATCGCTATCGGCGCAAATGCGATACATAACCTTTCTGAAATACGGGTGGATTATAGTTTTATAGGTACGGGGTATGTTGATGCGGTATATGGCCTTACCGAGTTTGATTGGGATATCGTCCAAATTAAAAAGGCAGTTATTAAAGCGGCCAAAAAAACAGTTTTGCTGTCCATTTCAGAAAAATTGAATTCGCAGCACCGGTATAAAACTTGTGATATCAATACCATCAATACCATGATTACGGAGTTGGCACCGGATGATGAGTTGCTGAAACCATTTAAAAATCACGATATTAAAATAGTATAAGGGTATGGAGTATAAAAAAATTACGGAAACCCCTTCCAATCATGATCATCTGGAGTTAATGGATACCCAGACCCTCCTGCTTAAAATGAACGAGGAGGATAAGAAGGTGGCGATTGCTGTCGAAAAAACAATACCGCAAATAACCAAACTGGTCGATGCCCTCGCGGAACGTTTCCTAGATGGTGGAAGATTATTCTACATTGGTGCCGGTACGAGCGGAAGGCTTGGCATCTTGGATGCCTCTGAAATACCGCCAACATTTGGAATGCCCCATGAGCGCGTTATTGGGTTGATTGCAGGCGGGGATACTGCAATTAGAAAGGCAGTAGAAAATGCGGAGGACGATACCAACCAAGCTTGGGTCGATTTAAAGGTGCATGGAATCAATGAAAATGATGTTGTTGTGGGTATTGCCGCCTCTGGAAGTACACCGTATGTCATTGGAGGTTTGGGCGACGCCAAGAAAAATGGAATTTTAACTGCTGCCATTACAAATAACCCTGGGGCGCCGATAGCGCAAATAGCGGACATACCGATAGAAGTAAATGTGGGTCCGGAATTTCTGACCGGTAGCACGCGTATGAAAAGTGGAACGTCCCAAAAACTGGTCCTCAATATGATCTCTACTGCGCTCATGATAAAAATTGGGCGTGTAAAAGGGAATAAAATGGTACACATGCAGTTGAGCAATGACAAGCTGGTAGACCGTGGTACCCGGTATATTGTTGAGGGACTCGGTATTGATTACAAAGCGGCGGAAAAATTACTTAAAAAGTATGGCTCCGTTAAACTCGCTTTGGAAGCGGGTAGGGAGCACTAACCTTATTTTTCAATAGCTTCTACTTCCTTAACCGTGACCATTTCATCTTGGGTATTACCCCACGCGTTCATGATATAATTCATGACATCCGCAACTTCCTCATCTTCCAATCCCATTGCGGTCATTGCACTATTATAGGTAGTACCGTTTACTGTAATCTCCCCCTGCAGACCATACTTTACGGCATGTATGGAGGCTTCGCGTTTTGTTGTCAAATAATCTGAATTTGCCAAGGGTGGAAAGGTATAGGCCACACCTTCGCCATTATCCAAATGGCAGGTCACACAAAAGTCGGCATACACCTCTTTACCACGCGCCATACTTTCTGATAGCTCTGATTCCTGATAAACCCAAAAACCAAGACAGGTCATCAGTATGAAATAAACGGGGAGGAAAATTTTCATCTTTTATTATTTTTTAGGGACTAATTTAAAAATGCCTTTACCCTCAACCGCAACATATATTAGTCCGTCCGGACCTTCTTCCACTGCACGCACCCGGCCCATATCCGCCATTAATTTTTCCCTTGAAACTACTTTAGTGCCTTCCATTTGCAATCGCTCCAAGTATTGAAAGGCTAACGACCCTACCAACAAACTACCTTTCCAGCCCTTATAGGTATCCGTGGAAACGTAGGCCATACCGCTGGGTGCTATAGAAGGAACCCAATAATGTATTGGCTGCTCCATACCTTCCATGGTCGTCTGATCTGTTATTGGGGTACCACTATAGTTGATACCATACGTGACAACCGGCCAGCCATAATTTGCTCCTTTTTTAATCACATTGATTTCATCGCCTCCCCTGGGACCGTGTTCGTGATCCCATAGTTCACCAGTGACCGGATGTTTGATCAATCCCTGTGGATTTCGATGCCCGTAACTATAAATCGCTTTTTTTGCCCCCACCACGTCAACGAACGGATTGTCTTCCGGTATACGGCCATCATCGTATAAACGGTATATTTTGCCGCCATCCCTCTTAATATCTTGAGGATTTACGTCCCTATCGCCTCGTTCCCCAATTGAAAAGTAGAGATAGCCATCATTATCAAAAACAATTCTTGAGCCAAAATGCTGGCCTTTCGTAGTATTGGGGACCGCTTTGTAAAGCAATTCTTTTTCAACAAGCTCATTGGCCTTCAACTTTGCTCTCATTAAGGCCGTATTTCCTCCTTTTTCATCACCTTCAGGGGATGCATAAGTAAAATAAATCCATCCGTTTTGCTCATAATTGGGATGCAGCGCAACATCTAAAAGGCCGCCTTGGCCCCTTTCATAAACTTCAGGTACATTGCCGATAGTCGTTTTTTTTCCGTTGGAAAAGTGGATAAGGGTACCATTTTTTTCGGTAATCAGTAAACTTTTATCGGGTAGAAAGGTAAAGCCCCATGGAATCTGTAGGTCATCGACGAACAGTTCCGCATCGAAGGGTGGATTGGAGGGAGTAGTTACTTTGTTTTCAGCGTCTTGTGCACAGGAATAATTGAGCATTACAACGAATAAACAACCTAAAATGATACTTTTTTTCATATTGAAGCGTTAGAAATATATTAAAGGACTCAAGTTTTAATTAAAGATAAAATATAAGTATAAAAAATTACATCAAAGAACGGTAAAGATCCCCAATACTGAGTCGTTCTTTTAAACTAACCTTAACCTATGCTCCCAAAACAACAGCGGTACACGCTGTATGTATTACTGCTGATCTTACTTTCAGTTGCTGGTACTACGGCAATAGCCAACCCTAAGGCAGGTACCTTCTTTGAGGAAATCTCCAACGTGCTTGAGAAAGCGGTTTCGGCTTCTATCCAAAAAAAATCCACTTCAGAAATTTCCACCCTAGGTAGTCAAGAATCAACATTGGCCGCCAGCGCTATGTTTTCTACCATTATTCAAGGGGCGGATGAACAAGTTGGTTGTAGCGTTCAGGGATTTACTGTAGCGCGTTTCAACCTTTGCGGTGATTTTGATAACCGGGTCATTAGCTTATCCGGTGGTACTTATGGTTCGGTTTCCTGGCAGCGTCTGGGCGGCGCATGTAGTCCCAACATTAATGAGGATTGCCCTAATACGGGATCTTGTTATACCCAAGTGGCCACGGGACAGACTTTTTCATTAAATGCTAGTTCGGTACCGGCAACCTTGGGGGCGGAGTACCGCGTAGTCGCTGATGGTCAAATATATTATTTTAAGGTTAAGAAGAGTACGATCACACAAACCTATGTAAAGCAGGATTTTATTTGTGGTGTATCCGGTAGAATTCAAATTACCAACCTATCCAGTGCCTACGAGTTCAGTATTAATAGTGGAAGCGGTTTTGGTCCATGGCAAGGTCCTATTTTTGCTAATCTTGCTCCTGGTACCTACAATGTTAAGGCTAGATTACAGAATACGGCAAATACCTGTGAATACCCTTATGAACCGATTACCATAAATCAACAGGATATTGAAATTGAGGCAACCTTCGTTGATGCCCAATGTAGTGGGGATACCGGTAGCATAACGGTTACGGCCAATAATGTTCCTGGACCTTATAAATATACCTTATTAAATTCTAGCGGTGTTGCTCAAGAGTTTACGGCATTTATCGCGACCAACCCCTATACATTTTCAGCGGTAGGTTTCGGAACCTATACGGTACAAGTAGAAACACAACAATGTAAAGGTGATGTCTTGGCCGGGATTAATCCCCCACGACAAAATTTGGATACTTCTGGTAACCCTATAACGATTGGGGCTGGTTTAAACGCCTTGGACGCCTCTACCGAGGTGAATAGCAGTTTTGGCTGTTCTACTATATCCAATGTCGATATCACATTGAATACCAGTGGAGGTTCCGCCCCTTACACCTTTACAGTAAATGGGGGTCCGGTTCAACCTTCTTTTGGTAGTTCCGCTACGAATACAGGTACGACTACCTTTACGGTTTCCACGGCGGGCACCTATGATTTTGTAGTTACCGATAGTAATGGGTGTACCATTCCGGTATCTTCTAGTGTGGAAGAGCTTCAACCACCAAACATTACAGCAGCCGGTGTTGATGGTACTTGCAGTAATGGAGGTGCGCGAATCGATTTTACCATCGTAAACGCCCGTGGTTACAATTTATCTTACCGTGTAAATTCTGGTGATCCCTGGATTACCACTCCCCAAGTATCCGTCCCGGCCGGAACGTATACTAATATTGAGGTGAGGTACCAGCAGGGTAGTTTTGAATGTACCATGATGTTGCCTCCGGTTACGGTTACCAATGTAGGTGCCTTATCAGGAAGTGCCGCCAAAATTTCTGACGTTACCTGTAATGGTAGTGGTGGAACCAATGGCGGACAGATAGATTTTGTAGGTCCGTTTTCCGGCGGATCGGGTAGTGGCTATGTCTTTAGTATCGATGGAGTCAACTTTACGGGGACTACCTCTTATCCTGGTTTGGCAGCGGGCGTTTATACGCCTATTATTCGTGATGGTGGTGGCTGTAGATTGGAATTGACCCCAATTACAGTCCTTAATGTTGATCCACCCACTAACTTGGCGTTTACGCAAAGCAATACCAATTGCGCTGCAAATACTTCAGACGTACAATTAACGGCTACGGCAAACTTTGCGATTGCTACCTATGAGGTGATAAGCCCCATAGCCATTAATAATGGGACAAATGATACCTTTACGGGGCTGACGAACAATGTAAACCATGTTTTCAGGATTACCGATGTTAATGGTTGTAGTTATGAGGAAAGTTTTACACCTGCGGTAATTAGCTCTATTCGGGCACGTTTAGGATCTGGTGGTGATTTAAGGGTCTGTACGGGCGCTACTGATGGGGATGCCACATTCTTGGTCGATGGGTTCGCAAATACGTATTCATATACTGTAAGTCCAGGTGGTTTTAGTGGTACTGGTGCGAATAGTCTTCAGGTGCCAATTTCAGGTTTAGTGGCCAATACATACACGATTACAGTGACTGATGACGATACGGGTTGTACGGACACGGCAAATGTTACCATACAAGAACCTACATCGGTATTAAGCTTAACTGCTACCGTTACCGATATGAGCTGTGCCAACAATAATATTGGACAGGTTCGCGCCAATGCATCGGGTGGTTTTGGTAGTTATAGATATGAATTGGAATGGCCAACACCTCCAGGAATTACTCAAGGTCCCAAGAGTGGTAGAAATTTTGGCAACCTTACTGCTGAGGGTACTTACACTTTAACAGTGATAGATGTAGAGGGATGTACCGCCAGCACAACGTTTGTGCTAAGTCAGGTAGACCCGCCAAGTATCGCTCTAGGTACTGTGGATTACTGTTTTGGTCCAGGTGACGATGCAGCCATTCAAGTCAGTTCTACAGCTGGTACGGCTGCAATTGGGACGCATCAATATCGTATTAATGGAGGACCGCTTCAAGCCAGTCCCAACTTCAATGGACTGGTACCAGGTACTTACACCATTGTGGTGGTTGATGGTAACAATTGTACCGATGATTTGACGGTAACCATTCCATCCCAAATACAGATTGATCTAGATTTGATTACAGAGATACCATGTGGGGGTGATGGAGAGATGGGAATTACCGTCAATGGCGGTGATATTTCAACACTCGCAGGCACCTCATACACCATTTTTCTTGATGGTGCCCCAGTCGCGGGACATACCGGAAACAACTTGCCCTCAAACGCTTTTAATTATACCGTTCCCTTTGGTTCTGAAGGTATATATACCGTACAGGTTACAGATAACAATGGCTGTACAAATACATCGCCTCCATTAACCTTTACCCCTCCGGCATCCATTACCGCTTCAGCGGTTCCTGTTGGCCCGAGTTGTGGTGATAGTTCCAGTGGATATGTAGAGATTATCCCAAATGTATCTACAGGTACTCCAGGATTTGAAATCGTTTTTGCACCCCAAGGAACAGGCTTGGTCGATAGTCCGTTCAATGCATCGCAACCTGCTGGATTTACCTATAGTTCACAGACCATTTATTCTGGACTTTCTGCCGGGACCTATGAATATATCGTAAAAGATGCGAGAAATTGTACTACGGGAGTTCAAACGGTAACTGTGGTCGACGACCTTACAAATCCACCTAATGCTAATGTTTCCCCTGATCCTGCTACATGTTCGGCAGGCTCTGTCACCGGAGGCATCACTATCAATTCCATCGCTGATGGTAGGCCAGATTTCATTATTATTGTTGAGGATAATTTTGGGAATGTATTCTTTAGACAGGAAAATGTTGCCTTGGCTGATTTACCATTGAGCATCACTGGTTTGGCAGAAGGAAATTATACCGTTATAACCTTAGATTCTAGAGGATGTATCGACCAAGATGCCGTTAGTGTTATTTCTACAACTGTAGATATCGTACCCGCCACTACGCTTCCAGTGGTTTGTGATGAGGCAGGATTTACCTATTGCGTGGATATTGTGGGTGGTACGGGACCTTTCGGGATTCGACGGATCGAGAATCCTTCTTTTACCGATTTGGGAGGTATCCCACCAACACCTAACCGATCCCATTGTTTTAGTAATGTCCAATTTGGTCAATCCTTTACTGTAGAAGTCATTGATTATGACACCAACTGTACCTATGAAGAGCTCATTGAAGTACCCGAAGGCCCATCAACGGTTGATGTTGTACTGAATGTTGGAGGTGCAACCTGTATAGGTGATTTGGTCACTATTGATTGGACGATTACCGGGACCACAGGAGCGACTTTCTCTATTGAGATACAAAATTTAGATACTGGGGCCATCGTATTTACTGATGCTACTGCATCTAGTACTACCGGTACTTTAGATGTTATAGAAGGCCTTTACGCAATTACAGTTGTTGACGATGGTACAGGTGGCACGGAATGTTCGGACGGTGATACTGCTGATGCTGTATTGGATTATCCCCGTGTCGATGTAATCAATAATGAAAATGCGAATTGTAACGAGGATGGACAACTGACCTTTAGGGGCAGTGGCGGTACTCCATATCCGCCTTCCGGCGCTGGATCTTTGCCTGATGGCTCGCCTTATGAGTATGCCGTGGTGGATGCGGGAAGTAATCCTGTAGCTGGAGATTATGGTACAGCCACCACAATTAACTTACCTGGTTCGATGGGAGGAACAGCCTATGATATATGGGTAAGGGATTCACGGGGTTGTGAGTTTATGACTTCGGCCACTATTGTACAGTTAGACCCAGATTTGCCAATACCGACTATTTCGGTGAATAACCAGTGTATAACAGGAGTGCCACCTGCAAGTTTTCAAATTGATGTAACCATGCCTGCCAATATTGATAATCCTACGTTTACCTTGGGCGGTGAAACCTTAGTTCCAGCGTATAATGGTATCAATCCCACAACGGCTACATTCAACGTTCCCAGTATTGGTGTCTATGATATTTATGTGGTCGATTCCAATGGTTGTGATGTATCCACTACAGCAGAAGTTTTTCAGATTCTTTCTGCATCGGCAGATTTTTCTTCACAACCTAGTTGTAACAATACCGATGGTGTGATTACTGTTAACCCCAATGGTGGTAGCGGAAACTTTACGTTTGAATTACGTGATGGGGCAGGTGGGCCAACTGGAAATACTACAGGTGCCGTTACTGGTATTTTTACCAGTGTTGGTCCTGGAGATTATGAGGTTTTTATTACAGATGATATTGCCAATGATGGTAGTGTATTTTGTGACTTTACGGTAGATGGCATTACATTGGATGCCGCAATACCTCCCGTTATTGTTGATATGGGCGAGAGCAATATAAGCTGTAACGGTGCCAATGATGGTAGCCTAAGTGTGGTATTGAATCCTGGCTCGGACCTTGACGGAATTTTAGAGTACCGTTTGTTTGATTCCAGCAATACGCAGATAAATAGTAATATTTCAGGTTCTTTTACGGGTTTAACACCTGATACGTATCGTGTGGAAGTCGAAACTGCTAGAGGATGTATCGATGATGATACCATTACCCTTTCTGAGCCTCCAACTTTTGAAATAACCGCGACCGATGAAATATTGGTTTGCGAAAATGGAGCCAATCGTTTTAGTACCGCTACAATTTCTGCTACCATGGTAAGTGTAGGAAATGGAGGGCCTTACGGGTACCGCCTTGATCCTAGCGACAGTTATCAAAGTAGTCCAGATTTTGATATTGTAGATAACGGTACGGATCAAACCATCACAATTTATGCTATTGATGCCAACGGTTGTGAAGATAATGTTACAATTACCGTTTTTGCTCCCACAGATGTTGTTCCGAGCATTTCACAAGACAGGGCACTGACCTGTGCAGATCCTGAGCGTGTTGAGATTACGGTAACAGGTACTACAAATTTCACGGTAATCACTTCCGGACCTTCTGGTACTACAGTAGCCAATGTAAACCAACCTAGTGGTAGCTCCACTTTTGTAGAATTACCAAGTATCGGTGATTATTTGATTGAGGTACAAGACAATACTGCAGGTGGGTGTAGCTATCCACTTCCTGTATATACCGTGAACCCCCCAAATGAGCCCACAGTAGTAATATCCGAGGCAAATCCTGTACGTTGTTTTGGTGCCTCTGATGGAGCACTGAATATTGAGGTCACAAATTATGTGGGTACACGTTATAGCTATCAAGCATTCTTATTGGATGTGGGTGGGAATAGGATACTGCCCGCCGAAGCTTCAGGAAATTTTGATACCTCCGTCGCAAATCCTGAAACTATTTTAGGACTCCCGGGAGGAAACTATGTTGTGGATATTGTTTCGTTAGATGATCCGCAATGTCCTGCGACCAGTAATGTCGCCAATATTAGAACACCGAACGGACCCTTATTGGTCACGGCTGTGCCTGTTGGAAATGTTGGTTGCAATAATGATTTAGGAGAAATAGAAGCAACAGGTCAAGGTGGTTGGGACACTTCTCCCTATGAGTACAGATTGTTGCTAAGTACAGACGGTGGGACCACTTACACCACTGAAGTAGCTGCCTTCTCCAATAATAACGAATTTACGGGATTGGCTTTTGGTTTCTATCAAGTGGAAATTAGGGATATCGAATTATGTACGTATACATCTGATATTGAACTGGAAGAAGTACCTCAAATCAATGCAGGTATACGTCAGCCTCAAGGATTGGATTGTCCAAATGGGAATAATGCCGTACTTGAAGCTTTCGACCCTACCACCTTATTACCCGGTGCAATAGGCGGTTTCCCTGGTGCGGGGTATAACTATAGACTTTTATACCTGAATAGTAATAATAACACGGATGTTGGTTCAACCAGTGGTCTACAGAACGCACCTACATTTATAGGAGCGAGCGGCGGATTCATCAGTGCCGGTTGGTATGCTATAGAAGTATCTTCCAGTTTTGATTGTGTTTTCGTTACCGACCCCTATTTTGTAAATCCCCCACCACCGGTATTGCCCCTATTGGTACAGACCAGGGTACCCGGCTGTGGTGGAGATGGAGAAATGAGGTTGACTATAGAGAATCCAGACCCCTTGTTTACCTACGAGTACGCCCCCGTAGAAAATGGCGTAATTATAGGTCCATACCAGCCGTTATCAGGTACTTCGGTTTTAATACCGGGAGTGCAAGGGATTACCTATCAATTCGATGTAAGAAAGACTAGTGCCTCAAGCATCTGTTTGCCTGTACGTTCAAATGGTATAACAATGACCGATGCCACGGGTATCACCATCTTACCAAATTTACCGGATGATATTTCATGTGCCTCCGAACTTGACGGGCGAATAGAATCGTTTGTCAATGGTGGGGTTGGCGATGACCTTTTTTACTTGTATAACGGTGATCCGGTAGATGCCTTTAATCCCGCAGCAACGGCAACTTTGTTTAGAGGTCCCCAAGCAAATGGTACCTTTGAAGGCTTGCCTGCTGGTACGGATTATTACATAGCAGTAACAAGCGGTGCAACCTGTATGGATATTGCGGGACCATTCGAAATAATACGACCCGACCCAATAATATTCGATGCCGTACCCACACCCGTCACTTGTAATGGGGAAGAGGATGGTACCATTACCGTTGAGGTAATGTCTGGGGGAGTGGGTCTGATACAGTTTGCTATTGCTCCCAATTTTAACGAATTCTTTAGTGATCCTTTGACACCGGGAGCCTATACTTTTGATGAATTGGCTGCAGGAAACTATGAAATTCTGATACAGGATGAAAATGGTTGTTTTGAAAAGGACTTTATTACCGTTACCGAGCCTGATGAAATCCAAATTCTCAACATTCAAACCACGCCAGAACTCTGTATTGGTGCAAATGACGGAACCGTTGTTTTTGATATTACGGGAGGCACTCCGTTTAACGATCCGCTGGTAAGTCCAAATCCATATTATGAATATAAGATTGAAATGATCGATCCTATAGATGAAAGCGGCACTGGGGTTTTTGCACCTTATAATGGTCAAATTATTGAGAACCTTCAAGGGGGAGCTTCCTACGCTATTTACTTACAGGATGCAAACTTGTGTAGTACAACAGAACTATTCACCATAGGAATTGGGGTCGATTTAACGGCAACACCTATTGTTGAATATGGCTGTGAAGGTATTTTCCCTAATAGTACGGTTACGGTTCAAATGCAGGACAGCAATCTAATTCCAGATTTAATGTTCGCCTTAGATCCTATAGATCCAACAGATGCAATTACAGCGATGGCAGGATTGGATCGGACTTGGGGAGACTTACCGGCCGGTGACCATACCGTTTATATTTATCATGAGAATGGTTGTACGAACTTTGTTGAGTTTAGCATAGATAGTTATAGTCCCTTATCCTTGACCGCGATCAAAACCGGACCAAATGAGTTAGAGGCTTCGGCGGAAGGTGGCTTTGGAGGCTACGAGTTTTTCTTTAACGGGGAATCGTATGGTGAAGAAACGACGTTCACTACCAATGAAAGTGGAATGGTTACTATTCGGGTAAGGGATGCCAATGGTTGTGTTGCTGAGGTAGCTATTCCGTTCGAGTTTACCGGAATGCTGGAGTTTCCAAACTTCTTTACGCCAGATGGTGATAATATGAACGAACTATGGTCTCCTAGCAACCGTGAATTTTTCCCGAATATTGTAGTCAAGATCTATGACCGGTATGGTCGTGTGGTAGCCATTTTAGACGAAGTATCCGGCTGGGATGGAACTTATGAAGGAAAAGAAGTACCTACGGGTGATTATTGGTATGTTGTTAATGCCAATGATAAAAGCCAGCAACGATATGTGGGGCACTTTACCTTGTACAGATAAGTGAATTCTGTTTTATTGAAAAATTAGAAAAAGGGAGTATCCACAGATACTCTCTTTTTTGATGGATTATAGTGAACATGAAAACAATCAAGTATAATCAATTGCTACTTAACTGTTGTGTTTTATTTAATATTTAAACCCATACATTATAGGTACTTTTGACAGCTAAAATTACTATTCGTGAACAAGGTTATATTTTATTTTTTAGTAGTGCTCCTTTTTCAAAGCTGTGCCTCTCAAACAAAACCTATTCTTTTGGATTCCGTGATGGAAACGAATGTAAAAGAGAAATTAGCGTATTACCTGTATTATCCAGAAGAATACCTGGATGAACCTGAAACTGATTTTCCAATACTTCTTTTTTTGCACGGAGGTGGGGAATCTGGGGATAGTTTGGTTACCGTAAAAAGAAATGGTCCTCCTAAATTGATTGCACAGGGAAAAAAATTTCCATTTTTGATTTTGGCCCCACAAAATCCAAGTGAAAAAAAATGGTGGAACACAAGGGCCGTAATGCAGCTTTTAGATTCTATCGTTTCGGAAAATAGGATAGACAAAAAGAGAATTTATCTTACTGGATTAAGTAGGGGGGGTGGAGCAGCTTGGGAATTGGCAGTACAATATCCTGAAAAATTTGCCGCTATGGCGGTCGTGTGTGGCATGACTCCAGTACCCTACGCATCATGGATCAATAAAAAGATGCCGATATGGGTTTTTCACGGCGAAAAGGATAAATCAATACCGATATCCGAATCAGAAGATATGGTAGCCAAATTATTGGAAATGGGTTATGATGTCACCTTTACAAGATACCCTAATGTTGGGCATAATGCTTGGGTTAAAGCGTATGATACCGAAGCTTTATATGATTGGTTTGTGGCGCAACGTAAGGAATTAGATTAAAGCCAAATATTATTCTATTCTTGGAATTAGCCAAAAAGAATAAGCTAGTAAATGCCTCCAATTTTCGCATAACGACTTCATTGCAACTCATGAATATGTAATAGGAAGCTTTATTCTCAAAAGCTACTTTGAGTAAATAAACCCAATTTGAAACACTAAGCCTTAATATAAACGGTTTTTTAGAATCATCAAATCAGTCGATGTGCTTTCCCAGATTGCTGCTAAATGACTTGGCACGGGTGTAAAGCCATAGGTGAAAGAGCTTAGGACAATGTCTACGTCGCCATCCTGATCAAAATCACCAGAATCCATAAGCAGCCACCTTCCTGAGTTAACATCTTTAAAAGTAGCATCTTGGAATTCAAAACTTTTGTAATTTTTATTTTCTAGATATACAAAACTTGAACTTGGGCTATTTTCATAATCAGGGAAAGTTGCCAATACGGCTATATCTATGTCACCATCTAGATCGAAGTCCTCCGCAATTAAACGTGTTGCTCCGTTCAAAGCATAGAAATAGTTTTCCTCAAAAGTATTTTTTCCGTTATTGATGTGGATACGAATTCCGTGATAGGGTTTATGAACATAACTTTTATCCCCATTATCCCCGTTGGCCGTGATGATGTCATAATCCCCATCTCCATCAAAATCCACAAGCTCAAACCAACTAGAACCGTAAACCGGACTAAACTCCAAAACAGTTTCAGGTACAAATTCTAAGTCTTCTGTTTGGTAGAAAATGGTTATCCCTTCTCTTCCTTGAGAGGTAAGTACGACCAAATCCAATTTATTGTCTGCGTTCATATCCTTGGCTATCGTACGTATAGTGCCTGGTGCGTTAAGGAGCGTTTCTTTCCTGTAATTTAGACTATCATTTTTTAGGAAAAGCGAAAGTGAACCTGTTAAATGCCCAAATTCACAAACCACGATTTCTTCCGTTCCATCCCCATTTAAATCCTCTATCAAGGTATGGACCGGTCTATGCAAGTTATTATCCAGAATTTGGTTGTCCTTGCCATTATTTATTTGCAGATAACCTCTTGGAATTTCAGAAGGATTTAGATACCCTACTATAGTCAAATACGTATTGTTTCCTTGCTTCGCATAAGAGGTGACTGGCTGCCCTACATTTGGCAACTTAGTAATAGTGGAGGTTTCTGCATCTATCTTTGTTATATTTCCAGAAAGATCGGCGGTTATGATTAAATTTTTATTGCTATCATAGTCTAAAAAAGAGATGAATGTTCCCCTATTACCATCTACATCTATTGGGTTTGATCTAAATTGATTAAGCACCTGTTTTGGTTTCGACTTTTCCTTTGAAATCAAAGAATCAGGAGCTAAGGAGATAATATAATTGCTCAGATTTTCGTAATCTTTTTTTGAAATCAAGGGGCGAGTAGGGTAGATGCCAGATTGCATACGGGCTCCTTGTTCCTCAAACGTAAGGCCAACATAGGGATCGTTGCCCTCAATTAGCAATCCCATTCTTGCTGCCATTTCGGGAAGAACGCCCTGTTCCCAAATATGCTTGGGCAAATCATTTATTTTTGGTAGGATATGGCAGGATGCACAATGCGTTTTGTATAATGCTGCAGCTCTTTTTTTTTCCGGTGATGCACAAGAACCAAAAAGCACTGTCAAAAGAACAAGCAGGATTAATTTGTTGTCAAAAAAATGAATGCCCACGTAAGGTTCTTTTTTAAAATTGCGATTAGGGTATACTTCCATCATAGTTTAGAGGTACCACTATTTAATGTTCTTCTTGAAAGCTAGCATTCGGCCTCTATTTTGGGTTACTACAATGTAAGGCTCAGCAGCATTTGCGTTTTTAATCATGGCTATATCCTTGGCATCCCCAGATACTATAAATCCACTCGCATCGCTTTCTATGGCTGTGAATTCGCCTTTCCCATTTCCTTTAAGAATTAGGCCATTAAGGGCATCATAGCGTCCAATAAAAGTTTCATTGCCATAATCGTTTCCTATAATCATTAGGTCCAGTAGACTATCACCATCATAATCCATTATTGCAATACCATTTATAGGTGCTACTTGGGCCTGCCAAGGTAGGGGTTTGTGGTCAAAGGTTCCATTCCCCAAATTTTCAACATATATGCTTTTATCAAAATTACCCGTTAAGGTTAGGGCTCCCTCCAATTCCTCTTTCGTAAGCAGGGTTTCAAGGTTGGCATTTGCATATTGTTTGTAGGTATTATATCTAGACCGGAACAAAGTGCTTTGCCCGTAAAGATCGCCCCAAAAATGTACGGGAAAGGCGTCATATGTTTCATTACTAAAATCTCTCCGGTAATGGGCGAATAATATGGGATCTATATTTCCATTATTGTCAAAATCCTTGGCAATGAGTGTAACTGGCCGCTCCTTAGAAGGCTGATACTGATTGTTTGTTCCCAAATTCCCTACAATAAAGTCAATATCTCCATCTCCATCAAAATCAGCTCCCTCAATGGTTTCCCACCATCCTAAAAGTTGCTCTAAACCAGTGTTTTGTAATTTTTTAAAGTGGGATTTTTGGTTTTCGAAAATAGTGATAGGCATTAATTCCCCAACTACTATCAAATCTTCCAAGCCATCTCCAGTGACATCTTTCCATGCCGCATCCGTAATCATCCCTAAGGTGCTTAATTCCGGAGCCAGTTTGTTGGTAACATCTTTTAAAATACCTTGTTCATTTTTTAGTAAGTAGCTCTTTTCCGGTAATGGATATTTAGCAAAAGGAGTGCGTCCACCAACGAAAAGATCTACAAAGCCGTCCCCATCAAAATCCATTGCTTTAACTACAGAACCGCTGGCAGTAACTCCTGGATGGAAATCGGGCATCGCAGTAAAGTTTCCTAGGCCGTCATTGACCAAGAGCAGATCCCTGTGCATTTCATCGGGCTCCATGAACTCATTACTACCTGAAACTAAATATAGGTCAAGATCCCCGTCGTTTTCAAGGTCAAAAAGTGCTATTCCCTCTTGTTCATATTTTTTGAGGCTTTCTTCGGTAAAAAGTAGTTTTTTGGTAAAGTTCCCTGTTCTATTTTGAAAATATAGGGTAGGAGAATATCCTGCAGAACTTCCAACGATGAAATCCTCATTTCCATCCCCATTCAAATCTCCTACAGCAAGACAAGGGCCATTCTGTGTGAGTTTGTGGGGTAGTATACGTTGAACACTATAGTCAACAACATCTTCTTCTTCGTGGACATAATCGATGCCTGAAGAATCTGTGACGATACTAAAATAGGGTTGGGTCTCCTTAGGTTTGAAGGGAAAATCAAAAGCATTGGGTTGCACCGATGAAGCCGTTTCGTACTTAATAGTGAGCAATGAATTTTTGTCAACTTTATCCATAGTTTGATACTTTCCATCTGGCCAAAGTATTTCCAAGGAGCTAATTTCTCTCCCTTGCCCTAATCCATAATGGATTATGTCTTCAATAGAGGACATATAGCCCCTACTTAAATAATGCTCCCGAAAAAGGAAAGTACCGTCTGCAAACCTAAGTACAACTTTAGCACCGATTCCCGAAGGGTTCGTGTCTGGACCTTGCAAGACGATTCTCAAGTAATCATTACCCTTATTTGGCATCTCATTACTATTGTTTCTGAAAAGAAAGGCTTCATCATCAATATTACTTACGATGTAATCCAAATCCCCGTCTCCATCTAAATCAGCTATAGCGGCTCCATTGGAAAAGGAAGGTATGTTCAAGCCCCATTCCTTGCCGGTATTCGTGAACTCCTGATTTCCATTAAAACGATAGGCATAATTGGGAATTTTTATTTGAGGAATGGAATCCAAAATTTGGCCGGGTTGTAAATAACGGCTAACATTAAATTTGAAATCCCCAAAATCCAAATCGGTTATGTCGCGAGGAAAGCCATTGGTAATCAAAAGATCCTGATAGCCGTCATTATCCATATCCGAAAATAAGGGAGACCAACTCCAATCTGTTCTTGCTACCCCTGCCATTAATCCAATTTCGCTGAAGGGGATATTTGGCCCATTACCTTTTTGTAACATGTTACGACTATATTGGTATTCATAACCAAATTTATCGTTGAAAATATAATTGGCATATTTAGTGTTAGGGATGGTTGTTTTTGTTCTTTGGTTGGTTTCCCCCAACATATCTAAAGTTATGATATCCAAATAACCATCGTTATTATAATCCGAAATATCGGACCCCATGGAAAATTTACTTTGGTGTTTTATTTTTTCACTTATTTTATTGGTAAACGTGCCGTCTTGATTATTGACATACAGTAGGTCGTTACTCAAATAGTCATTACTAACATAAATGTCTGGCCAACCATCGTAGTTTAAATCTGCTATGGCAAGACCAAGCCCATACCCTTCTATAGTAATACCGGCCTGAATACTTACGTCGGTAAAGGTTCCATCTCCATTGTTTCTGTATAGTTGATCGTTGCTGTCAGCGGTGCCATCGGTTATTTTTTCCCTATAATTTGCAGGAAGCAAATGCACATCAACATTGTTCAACACATATAAATCTAACAAGCCATCCTTATCGTAGTCAAAAAATGTCGCTCCCATACTATTGTCCGAACCTGCAATGCCATAATCCTCGGCCATTTCATTAAAAGTTGGAATGCCATCCGCGTCTATGCCTTGGTTTACAAAAAGTAGGTTCTTCCGCTCCTGTTCTGAAGGAAGCATAGCAGAACATACATAAATGTCCAATAAGCCGTCCAAATTTATATCCACTACGGCAACACCTGTATTCCAATAATCAATTGCTTTGATATTTGCCTGTTCAGACACATCTTTGAAGGTAAAACCGCCTTCATTTAAATACAGTTGATTAGATACTTGGTTTCCACTGAAAAAGATATCGGGTTTACCGTCCTTATTAAAATCTCCTATACCCACGCCACCACCGTTAAAAATATATTCACTATTGAGTATATTAAAACTGTCGGTTTCTACAATGCTATTGTTAAATTTGATATTGGATTCGTTGGCTGAAACAAGTGTAAACAACTTTTGTTCTTCTTGCTTACAGGATAAAATAAGAGATACAAATAAAAATATAAGACCGTAACCTATACTGCGCATGATAATTTAATTGTATTTGTGAGATTGGGATTTAAACTTATTTGAAAGGTCGTACTATTGGTTTTATCAACTGTAAAAGTAGAGCAAAGCCTTTAAAAAGAAAAATTATAAATGGGTATAGATTTACGCTTTTACTTTGGAGCCTGTCACAAAAAAAACAGGGCGTTTAAAACGCCCTGTTCAGTATCAATTCTAATAAACGCTATTAATTTAATATCCTGGGTTTTGACTAAGGACACCTTGACTTAAGTCGATTGCATCTATGGGAATAGGAATCAAATCAAATTTCTCTTGATAAGGCAGTACTTTTGGGCCAAAATTTTCAATTACCCTAGTTTCGTCCACGTAGTATTGCGGCAATACTGTAGTTGTAACGCCCCACCTTCTTAAATCGAACAATCTATGACCTTCCATTCCCAATTCTAATCTGCGCTCGTACCGTACGGCCTCTCTGGCAATATCAGCATTAGGGAAAGAGGAGTATAGACCTACCACATAGTTTGCAGCTGGTCCACTGCCATCTACAGCCTGTACTACAGATGTATTGGCAGCTCTATTTCTAACTTGGTTCACATAATTCAAGGCCAAAGCCAAATCACCTACTTCAACGGCAGCTTCTGCAGCCATAAGCAGAACATCGGCAAAACGCATAATATTATAGTTTAAGCCAGAGTGCTCTTGTCCCCAGTTTCCTTGACCTCGGCTAACACCAATTTCGCTTTCTTGATACACACTCTTTTTGGGTAGGTAAGGACCTGATATATCGGCAATTGGTGCGGAACGTATCCATTCTTTACCAATATGTTCGCCAAATCCATTGTAATCAATACCCCTTCGTCCTACGGTATAATCCAACCGTGGATCTACCGGAGTAGTAGTGTCTGGCTCGAATGTTTCATCCGATGCTACATTATAATCATTTTTAAACACCGGTAGCACATCAACATCTAACAAGGGTAAACCCGTTGCGCCATCAACTTGGTACGCATTGGCCAAATCAATGGTTGGCATGTAAAAACCGCAACAAGAACCAAATGGTCCACCTCCTGGAAAATTGAGAGTACCAGCAATATTTCCATTAAAAGAGAAACCGGAATCAGCGGCAAATTGTACCGCAAAAACAGATTCAGGGCTATTTTCACCTGCCGCATTAAAGTTATCCAAGAATTCTGGATTCAAAGAGAATTCACCGCTGTTAATTACTTCATTAAAAAGGGTAAGCGCCGGTCCAAATTCCTGTTGGTATAGCAACGCTTTTCCTAAAAAGGCTTTGGCTACAACCGCTGTTGGTCTACCTGCATCGGGTTGATTCGCCCTTGTCGCCGGTAAATTGTCGATAGCGAACTGCAGATCTGCCTCTATCTGGTCCCAAGCGGGTCCGGTATTTGGCTGATTGAATTCCAATTCCTGGAAATTTTCAATTGAAATAATAGAAACATTACCATATATTTTGGTGAGTTCAAAGTAGAAGTGCGCTCTTAAAAATTGCGCCTCTGCCTGTTGTTGGCGGAGCTTTGTTACCTCAGATTCCAAAAGCGTACTTGTGTCGATTCCCTCTATAACATTAAGTACGGCGTTTGACCGGTTTACACCAGCATATAAGGCTGCAAATTTAGACCTAAAATAACCGTTCGATGTACGTATGTCATTTGTTTCGATTTGAAACAATTCTTCCTGATCTGCATCATTACTTCCTTTATGGGCGTCATCAGACATGACATCTAGCCACCAGTTATCGGCACTCACTCCAAATCCGTTTCCAGGACTGTTGTTTCGCTGTCCGTCCAAAACGGAATAGGCTCCGGTTAATAGAAGGTCCACACCTGTGGTATTCGCTAACGAGTTGTCATTCAATGCCCCTACTGCTGGGGTTTCTGAAAAGTCATCACCGCAGGAATAAATCCCTATTAAGGCGGCAAAGACGTAAATTAATTTCTTTTTCATTTTTTTACAATTTTAAATTAACTCCAAATAAAAATATTCTAGACAATGGAAAGGTGTTGTTATCCACTCCCAAAGTCAATCCGTTGTTGACACTACCAGGACGTATTTCTGGATCTAAGCCATTATATCCGGTAAATGTAAATAAATTTGTTGCATTCACATAAAGTCTTACGTTATCCACGCCCCATTTATCTGTCATAACCTCTGGGAAGCTATAGCCAATTGCGAGGTTTTTTAAGCGTACGAAAGAGCCATCTTCAATAAAGAATGAGTTAGGGCTGGTTTCGCCATTTAACACCGCAAAACTCAATGCTGGCGCACTGCCATTAGGGTTAGTGACAGGATTAAAAGAATCCAAAACCCTTGTGCTCCTATTCCCATCAGGGAAGGTACCAAAATCTGTGTAAATTCGGTCGAAGTTATAGATATCGTTACCCAATTGACCAGAGAAAAAGGCACTAAAATCCCAATTCTTGTAATTGGCGTTTAGATTTAGACCCACGATGAAATCTGGATGTGGATTTCCAATAAAATCCCTATCATCATCATTAATTACATTGTCCCCATTTAAATCGCGGTATTTGAGGCGGCCAACACCGGCGGCATCGTTAGGAAAGCCTTGGTCTGGCCCTGCTGCAACCTCTGCTTCCGTACGATAAATACCATCAACAACCCTACCAAAGAAGGATGCAAGTGGCTGTCCTGCCTGCGTCCTGTTGAACACACCTGTCCTAAAACCATTACCAGTCTGAAAATCACTGGCCAAATCCGTTACCTCGTTTCTGTATGTGGATAAATTAAAGGCTGCTCCAAAACTAAAGTCGGTACTCACCTGCTGTTGGTAGTCAATGTTAAAATCAACCCCTGTATTCTCTACAGATCCCAAGTTCACAAAAGGAGGGTTGGCATCAATGGCCGTATCTCCAATGACTGTAAAGTCTTGGGCAATTAAATCATTAGTCGTGATTTTGAAATATTCTACAGACATTGTTAATGCATTATTGAAAAAGCCCATTTCTGCTCCAATGTTCAAAGTCTCACTGGTTTCCCAAGTTAGTCCCGGGTTACCCACCTGTGAAAGGATTGAACCTGTTGCTTCTCCGCCACCGCCATTAAAGGAGTAATTCGCTTGTTGATTGTTCAGGTTTGAGATATTCTGCGTAGGATTACTTGCAGGCAATTCCTGGTTCCCCAAAGCTCCCCAAGACGCCTTTAATTTCAGACGGTTCATAACACCGTCTTGTGGAAAGAAATTCTCATTACTCACAATCCAACCTCCACTAAAAGCAGGGAAGACACCTGTTTGGTTGTCCCCTAAAAACCTCGAGGACCGGTCACGTCTTACGGTCGCAGTTAACAAGTATCTATCGTCATAAGAATAGTTGGCAGAACCAAAAAAGGATGATAGCGTATTTTCAAAATCAAAAGTTTCTCCAGGATTCACTATCGGAGCACCTGAGGCGTTACTTAATAAATAAAAATCAGGGGTTTCGAAGAGGAAGCCCGTGGCTGATACTTCAAGGGATTTCCCTGTGCTGCTATTCGCCTCATAACCCAAAAGGGCATTCACGTTATGCTTGCCAAAAATTCTGATATAATTTAAGGTATTTGTCCAAGTCCAATTGTAGAATTGGGCGTTACGCTCCCTTAAACTATTGGTCGCCCTTGGCTCCGCAGATTCTGGATCGGTTGCCCTAAAATCACGCTGGTTTATCAAATTAATATCCCCACCAATCACAGTTTTGAAATTTAGACCATCCGCAAGTTCTAAATTTGCATATACATCCCCTAGAATTCGGGTCTGTTTGTTAAAATCGTCCCCATCGCGTTCTAAAATGGACACTGGGTTTTCCGCGTTTGATAGTCCTCTCGCATTGTTATAGGTGCCTGCAAAGCGGCCTTCACTATCCCTTACGGGTACCAACGGACTAATACGTAATGCAAATTCGGTTTGATTTCCAACTCTTTGGTTACTGAAAGAAACATTGGCATGTTCGCCAAAGGTTAAACGGTCCGTTATCTTATATTCAGAATTGAATCGTAGTTGACCTCGTTTAAAGCCTGTATTTAGCTGGATACCATCCCTATTAATGTAGCCGGCACTAAAGGAATATTTTCCTCTTTCGTTACCATTGGAAATAGTTGCCGTGAAATTTTGGGTAGGCGCAATTCTATAAATTTCATCCAACCAATCAGTACCACCAGGTCTAACGGGAGCATTTACAGCTTCTCCTGTACCTTGTAAGGTTACCCCCAATAGTTGGGAAGGTACGGTAGGTAATCCCCCGTTCGGGAAATATTGCGGGTGAGTTAAAGAATTTATATTACCACCAGTTCTGATTGCGTCGTTTAATTTACTCACATAGATTACATCCCCAAGTTGCTCTGCATTTAAAAGATCTGGAAGATTCGTTGCTGTGGCAAATCCTGCAGAGGCATCTATATTAACACTTAACTTGTTTTGATTGTATGCCCCGTTTTTAGTTGTAATGATGATAACACCATTGGATGCCCTTGCGCCGTATATCGATGCTGCACCATCCTTTAATACGTTCATTTGGGCAATATCCGCCGGATTGATATTATTCAAAATCCCGGGATCGGTAGTCTGCAATCCATCAATAATATATAATGGGTTGTTATTGTTTGGTGTACCAAAACCTCGGATACGAACTACGGGATTACCTCCAGGCGCACCGGCATTGGTGATGCTTACCCCTGTTACCCTACCTTCCAAGGCTTCCGCTACGTTAACGATTGGTTGTTTGGTAGCTTCCGACATATCGACCGATGCAACGGAACCGGTTAAATCACCTCTTGTTTGTGTAGAATAGCCGACAACTATTACTTCATCTAAAGCCGCTGCGTCCTCAACTAATGTTGCTCTAACTGTAGTTTGGCCAGTAACCGCAAGTTCTTGACTTTTAAACCCAATGTAGCGAAAAACCAAAATAGCATCTGGGCTCACTTCTAGGGAGAAATTTCCATCGAAGTCAGTCTGGGTTCCATTTGTAGTTCCTTTTTCAATTACGGATGTTCCTGGTAAAGGAGTTCCATTTTCGTCTACGACAGTTCCGGTGACAGTAAATTGAGGGCTTTTAATTTCCTCATTTTCGGAAGTATTTAATTTTACGTTTGCAGAGGTAATTTGTATTCCTAAGCAAAGTAGTATCGATAAGAATCCGGCCTTGTATTTAAAAGCCTTGCTTCTGATTCTGACCGAATCGTAATCATTTGTTTGATTCATAATTCTTGTTGTTTGTTAGTTTAATGAAATTTTTCGTTCAAGTAATTCCTCAATCATTTTTTGTCAAAAACTTTTAAAAAATACTAAAACAAGGTTAATTTTAATAAATTTAAGAGGTTCTTGGATATTTATCTTATAAAATTTTAACATAAAAAATTAATTTAATATAAAATGACTAGTCTATCAGTTAATAGTCCTGATTTATATATGCTGTGTCCAGATTTTTCTAAGTTCAAAGTTTTTTTAAAGAAACTGGATTTAGTCATTTTTATGGTTTTCTAACAGCAGTTTACTTTAAAACAATTTTGAGAAAGTACTTTTATTTTCGTTCCACGCGAATGGAAATGAAAGGCATCCAATCTTATTAAAATAGGATACCTTTCCTCAGCCTATCAATATAACAGATTGATTTTTTTAAATTGATCCTTAGTTGTATTATTCATTTAAGGAATTAATAAAATCAATTGCAACTTGTGGTAAAAGTACTTTGTCGATAACGTGTGCAACACCATTTCTTGCTAAAACATCCGCAATAATTATTGCCGCATTTTGATCGTTAGTGCTATCGCCAATAACAAAACCAGGTGAACCAATCGTTGCTATAACATCTAAGTCATCACCGCCCACTGTCGTAACTGTGCCAGCTTCTAATTGATCACTAGTAATTTTCCCAGAAACCACATGGTATAATAAAATATCCGAAAGGAGATTTAATTCATCCTCCGTATCAAAATCTGCAATGCTGTTGTAATCATCACCCAATAGGGTCAATAAATCCACAAATGCGGCATTTGATGGTGCAAATACGGTTGCAGGCATGGCATAGGTAAAGTTGGTAGCTGTAGAATCCGCCATGTTGGTTGCATCCACAAAAGCACCTACCAAGTCAGTAGCTATTAATGCCTCTTCCAAAATACTAAGCTCCGGAGTGGCGACAACGATAGTAGCCAAATCATCGGAATTCAAAAGAGCCAGAAAATCTAAAGCTGCCTGTGGCAACAAAACTTTATCTATAATGTGTACAACACCATTTGTGGCATCAATATCTGCGGTAACGATAACTGCATTTACATCCGTAGCATCTCCAAAAACAAAACTAGCACCATCGGCTATAACCGCTATTGAATTATCTTCCAATGCTGTTTCTACATCTCCAATCATTAAATCGGTTGATTCCACTCGCGCTCCAATGACGTGATATTTAAGAATGTCAGCCAAAAGCGCAATTTCAACTGCGTTGTCAAAATCGTCCAAGCTATTATAGTCTTCACCAAGGGCATCCAGTAAATCGGCGAATGCTTGGTTATTGGGAGCGAGAACCGTTCCAGCTTCCAAGTCTGATATAGTATCAACCAAACCAGCTTTGTCAAGTGCACTAACCAATAAACTTAAATCGGCTGTGCCTGTGGCCCATTCTAAAAGGGTAGGCCTAATATCTATGTTTAAGGCATCAATTGCCGCTTGCGGTAATAAAACCCTATCTATATAGTGTATAATACCATTATTGTATTCGAAATCCGCACCGGTTACCGTTGAAGCAGGATTCGTTTGTGGTAATTTTGTAGCATCCAACAACTGTACCTCACCGTCTCCAGTAATAGCAACGGTAAGCTCATCGCCTAAAACTGTAGTGAGTGTGGATCCGTCGGTTAAGTCACCGGATGCAGTTTGGCCCGCTACCACGTGATAGGTAAGGATTTGGGATAGTAGTTCAGGACCTGCCGCCGTAATAAGCGCGCCAGCATCTTCCAGTCCTAATCGTTCTGCCAAGGCATCAAAAGCGGCATTAGTGGGAGCAAAAACGGTAAATGGCCCAGTACCACTCAAAACCTCTAATAAATTACCATCCGCTGCTCCAAGTGCTGCTTCCAACGAAGAAACAGAAGAATTTACACCGATTGCATCAACTACCGTTCCTCTTCCCTCCAAACTAATTTCTAAAGTCCTGTCTGAATCATCGTCATCACAGGATACAAAAGCCGTTAGTATAAAAACGATAAAAAACTTGCTTAAAATTTTAATTTTTGTCATTTGTTGTTGTTTGTTAGTTTAAATTAATTTGTGTTCTTTCAATTTCCTAAACCTTTAAAGAGTGGTTTAAATGTTAAAAAAATCAAATTCCGGCATAATAATAGGAAATTTATGGCAATTAGCTAAATTCAATTACTATAATTTATGAAGTTCTAAAAACAACTCATAACGCTTTGTTTTTGTAAAATCTGTTTAAGCGCCGGTATTTATTGATAAATCCGTAATTTTTTGCTATGAAAATATTGAAATTCGCACGTTAATATTTTTAACATTTTATCGATTTTTTGTAAAAAATCTATTCGATAAAGTGTCGGCCTCCAACGTTATAGTAACGCATTGAATTCCAGAATTTATCTTAAAATTTAGGATTGTTTTATGTTAAATTGAATGCAAGTAAGGAAATACTCAAAGGCTATTTGTCAAAGCGTTGAGAACAGTGAAGAATAATTAAATTTTGATTGACATCTGTGGTGCAAATTAGGTAAGCATTTCCCCCGTCTTTTAATCCCAGTTTCTTTTTTATAGCTTGGACGGAGTCTGGAAAATTTCGGGTACTGATATTTGCTTTCGAAAGGTTTAGTTTTTTTAAAGCTTTCTTGGAATATTCAAGCGTATCGATTACCTGAAAAACCCTTCCAGGAAATGAAATGAGTTCGTTTGAAGTATATAGGTGTGAGTTTGGGTGTAGTTTCTCCAAGTTGTAGTGATTGCCTAGGTATTGAAACGCTCCAGATTTAAGAATGGAGGCATTGGGTTCGTACAAGTAGCGTTTGGTCTTACCGTAATTGGCGTTGGCTGTTTTTTCCGCGTTTAAGCTAAACTGGAATTCTTGAACCGCGTCATTTTTGAAATTAAGGGTTTTAACGATGGGTTCTTCCGTAAATCCTTTTTCAAGAATCCATAAAATCTCCTTAACGTCATTTGAAATGGCTACAATATGAATCTCCCTAACATTTGGTATTTGGCGTAGCCCTGCACTAATATCAAGTAGGGGACCTGTTTTTATGAGTATGTTTGGGGCTTTTGAAAATAGAAGACTGAAATGTTGCGTAATGTCTGGCTCACAATCAGCCAAATAATAAACTTTCTTATTTTCGCCATTTCGTCTGGATGGGTCAATATAGATCCAATCAAACGATACCGTTGTCTTCTTTAAGAAATCGATTCCTTCCCCAGTAATGCATTCTACATTTTTGGCTCCTAGTTGCCTGAAATTATAGGCGGCAGTAGTGGATAAGTTTTCATTCTGCTCTACATGGACTACATTTTTTATTTTTTTACTGAAAGCGAAACAGTCCACGCCAAAACCGCCGGTTAAATCCACGATTGCATTTCCACTGATAAGTGATGCCTTGTAAATTGCCGCTGTATCAGATGAAGATTGTGATAGGTTTAGTTTGTTTGGGTAAACAATACCATCCGTACCAAACCATGACGGTAATTTTTCCCGTGCCTTGAGCTTGGATTCTAGCTGCTCTACCAATTCTTTGGTAGAAACATTGGTGAAAGGGGATTTGTTAAGAAGTATCCGATGTACATCCGTTGCTAAGTTTTCGTTTAGAAATTGCTGTACCTCTTTCGTTAAAATCACAGGATTCACTTCAGCTTTAGAGATTTTGGGTCAAGGATTTTACAATTTGGTTTTCAGCGAAAAATTCCTTGAATATTACTTTTAATGCGGTGTAACCAGGAACGGCCACGATCATGCCAATGACCCCAAAGAGTAGTCCCGCAATTATGATTATCAAAAAGATTTCCAATGGATGTGACTTTACACTGTTGGAAAAAATAAGTGGTTGTGAAAAAAAGTTGTCTATCAATTGGCCAAAGAGCAATCCTAAAAATACATACCCGGTTTTGGGCAAAATAATTTCACTAAAATCTGAACCTAAATTAGTGGTCATGGTTAATGTAAGCATCACTACGCCACCAATGATTGGACCTATATAGGGTATGATGTTGAAAAGTGCGCATAGAAAGGCGATAACGACTGCATTTTCAATTCCCACGATCAACAGGACGATGGTATAAATTACGAAGAGTATGAAAATCTGAAGGAGCAAACCAACAAAATACCTAGAGAGTAGGTTATTTATTTTTTCAATTGAATTAATGGTACCCTGTTCCTTGGTCCTTGGCACGAAAATAAGAAGGCCATGTTGAAATAGTTTTCTATCCTTTAGGAAAAAGAACGAAATAAAAAGAACGGAGAACAGTCCAACACTGGCGGAGCTCAAAACATCCAAAAAGGAATTTAAAAAATCTGGGATAAAGCCGATATCGAATCCTTGTAGAATATTCTTTTCAAATTCCACATCGTCAATTACATTTGCCACTACGTTGGAGGAAACGCCCACATAATTGGTTATTTGATGGTAAAGCGTATTTATATTTTGCTGTAGTTCCTCAATGTTAAGAAGGGATAGGTTTTTGCTTTGTTCGGATATCAATGGAATGAACAGTGCAACGATTCCTGCCAAGATACCTACCATAAAAAGCATAGTGAGAATTACCGCTAAAATATTTGGTAGCTTGATCCTTAATCGCAAAAACCGTACCAGCGGTCTTCCTATTAAGGCCGTTACCGCTGCAATAGCCAAATAGGCCAAAACCGAACGTATCGCATATAAGAAATAGAGTAGAAGTGTAATGCCGGCAATGACTCCTACGGCCCTGAGAATTCCCTTGGAAATGGTTTTTGATGTCACGGCTTAACTTTTAAAGACATAGGTAATGATATTGGCACCCATTCTCAGTGCTTTTTCGCGTATTTCAGGAGCATCGTTATGTACGCTCCCGTCTTCCCAGCCATCACCCAAATCCGATTCTGATGTAAATAGAACAAGGATTCTACTGTTGTGAAAAATGGCCAAGGCTTGTGGCCTTTGCCCATCATGTTCATGTATTTTGGGTAGGCCTTGGGGAAATTTATAGCTGTTCGAGAACAAAGGATGATCCGCACCAACTTCCTCCAAGGTAGCCTCAGGGAAAAGTTTTGCAAGTTCTCTGGTTATATAGGGTTTCATACCGTAGTTATCATCGATATGTAAAAACCCACCTGCATATAGATAATCCCTCAAATTTTCCAGTTCTTCATCGGAGAAAACTACATTGCCATGGCCCGTCATGTGCAAAAATGGGTATTGAAATATGGCGCTACTACCAACTTCTACGGTCTCAGGCTTGTTATTCAATGCGGTCCCAATATTGGTATTGCAGAAGTTTATTAGATTTGGCAACGCCGTAGGATTTGCATACCAATCCCCACCACCTTGATATTTTAGAATAGCTATTTCCTGTGCATTCATTGTGGAGACGGAAAGTAGTAAGAGTAGGATTGACGTTGTTACGATTCTTTTCATGGCATTGCAAAGCTACTAAATTAGATCATGTAAAGTACCGTTAAAAGATGCCGGGTAGTACCTGAAATTTTGACCTAAAGATAATTATCCGTTATTTATTAAAGCCACTATGGTACAGGAGACTATTGCCGCCGTTTCTGTGCGTAGCCTTGTTTTGCCCATAGAAACAGGAAGGTATCCGTTTTCAAGCGCATTTTTAATTTCATCGGGTGTAAAGTCGCCTTCCGGACCTATCAAAATAGTTAGATCCTGATCGGGAACCACCCTTCTTTTAAGCTCATGCCGTTCACTATCTTCGCAATGGGCAATAAAGCGCAGGCCTTTCGCTGGTTTTTTTAAAAATTCAGTGACGCTTATTGGCTCATTGAGTTTGGGCAGAAAAGTTTGTAAGGATTGTTTCATGGCCGCTTCAATAACCCGTTGCATTCTGTCTAGCTTTATGGTTTTACGCTCAGAACGTTCACAAATTATGGGCGTAATCTCATGCACCCCTATTTCGGTCGCTTTTTCTAAAAACCATTCAAAACGATCATTCATTTTTGTGGGTGCAACGGCCATATGTAACGTATGCGATTGTGGATACGATTTTTTTGAACCTATAATTTTAACTTCACATTTTTTGCTATTGTCCCCAATTATGGTGGCATGAAATAGCCAACCTAAACCATTGGTAATCCACAAGTCATCGCCTTTTTTCTTCCGTAGTACCTTTATAATATGTTTACTCTCGCTATCATCGAAATTGAAAACGGAATCATCTTCCTTTATATGGGGATTGTAGAATAATTGCATAGCGTAATTAGTTGATTCAAGAAATTAAATACCGTGCTTTTGCGGTTATATCCTGTTGTGTAAATAAATCATTTTTGAATTTGTGATACCCAACAATACCGATCATAGCGGCATTATCCGTACAATATTCAAATTTTGGGATAAAGGTTTTCCATCCATATTTTACTTGCGCATCCTCAAGGGCTTTGCGTATACCGGAATTTGCGGAAACACCACCGCCAATGGCAATTTCCTTAATTCCCGTAGCTTTCACGGCCTTTTTCAATTTTTTCATTAAGATAGTGATAATGGTGTATTGAATGGAAGCACAAATATCTTCTAGGTTGTTTTTTATAAAATTTGAGTCCGCTTTGGTTTGTTTTTGTACAAAATATAGGATACTGGTCTTTAGGCCACTGAAACTGAAATTAAGATGATCGACTTTTGGGATTGGAAAGTCGAATTTTAAAGGGTTTCCTTGGGTAGCATATTTGTCTATTAAAGGTCCGCCTGGGTAAGGTAATCCTAGAATTTTCGCACTTTTGTCGAACGCTTCCCCAACAGCGTCATCCAATGTTTGGCCAATGACTTGCATATCAAAATAGTCGTTTACTTGTATTATTTGTGTATGCCCTCCACTAATGGTCAAGGCAAGAAATGGAAAGTTGGGGGTATCCATAGTTGCGTCGCTGATAAAGTGAGCAAGAACGTGGGCCTGCATGTGGTTAACTTCAATAAGCGGAATCTGTAATCCGAGCGATAAGGATTTAGCGAACGAAGTACCAACAAGCAGGGAGCCCATAAGTCCAGGTCCTCTCGTAAATGCTATGGCTGATAACTGTTTTTTATCGATATTTGCCTTGGCTAATGCTTGATCAACAACAGGAACAATATTCTGCTGATGCGCTCTCGATGCCAGTTCTGGAACAACCCCACCGTATTCCCTGTGAATCTCTTGGGTGGCCACAACATTACTAAGCACTTTATCGTTCATTAAAATTGCCGCCGAAGTATCATCACAAGAAGATTCGATAGCTAGAATATAAATTGTTTTATGTTCCAACATATTTGGAATAAAATTTGAATAACAAAGGTAAAACATAAAAGCCCTATCAAAAAACTAAGGAAAATATTGGTCAGGATCGTACTGGTGCTGGTACTGATATGTATTTTGGGCACCTTGGTTTTCTCGTTACCCATAGTACAGACAGAATTGGCGCAGTACGCTACCAAAAAAATCAACGATGAATTTGGTACAAACATCAACATTGACCGCTTGCGGGTCTCATTTATATCTTGGGATACCGCTTTAGAGGGCGTGTATATAGAGGACTATAAACAGGATACGCTCTTTTACGTTAACGAGCTACGAACCTCTATTTTGAGTATTGGTAATTTGGCCCAAGGGACCTTAGAGTTTGGGGATATTGAGGTAGACCAATTAAACTTTAAGCTGAAAACCTACTACGGCGAAAATAACACCAACCTAGATGTATTTGTAGCTAAGCTTGATGATGGAAAACCAAGGGCTCCCGGCACGCCTCCTTTTTTTCTATCCTCGTCCGATGTGGATATCAAAAAAAGTAAATTCAAATACCTGGACGATAATCTTGAAAAGCCGACTATTCTAAACTTTGATAGTCTTAACCTACGCGCATCCAATTTTCAAATACTTGGGCCAGATGTATCTGCAGGAATCAAGAAGATGTCTTTTTATAGCAACAGGGGGCTCAAGGTAGATCAACTGGCAACTGCATTCAAATACACCAAACAACAGATGCGGTTTGATTCTTTGAAGATCAAGACGCCCTTGTCCGAGTTGGATGGAAATCTGGTATTCAATTATGATAGGGAGGATTTTGGCGATTTTCTGAACAAAGTTAAACTTGAAGCGAATTTCACAGAATCTAAAGTGGCTTTTGATGAAATAAATTTGCTGTATAATGAGTTTGGAAAAGGCAAGGAGGTTGCTTTTAGTGCAGATATCAGCGGGGTTCTAAACGATTTAAATACCAATAACCTGTTTCTATTTTCAGACAATACCGGCATACGCGGCAACTTCAATTTTAAAAATCTTTTCAGCACCCAGCAACCCTTTAGTCTGGACGCGGATATGAAAAATGTAACCAGCAGTTATTATCAATTGAATGCCTTGTTGCCAAACTTAATTGGAAATTCCTTGCCCTCGTCATTCAGTAAGTTGGGCCAGTTTACGATTCGTGGAAATGCGCTGATCACCAATTCCTCGATTGATGCCAAGGTAAACTTGAATACGGCCATTGGCAGTAGTTATTCCGATATCGTGCTCAGCAATTTCAACAACATTGATGATGCCACCTACACCGGCTTTGTGTCCTTGATCGATTTTGACCTTGGGGATTTTGTAGAAAGTAAGAATTTGGGAAAAACTACTTTGGATTTTAATGTGGAAGGCAGAGGTTTCGTAAAGGAAAAATTGAATACAGAAATTATTGGTCAGATCTATTCCATTGAATTCAATAAGTATACCTATCAGGACCTCAGGGTTTCCGGTATCTTAAAAGATGAATTATTTGATGGTTCCTTGGTAAGTAATGACGAAAATATAAAGTTCGATTTTAAGGGGTTGGCCAATGTGGCGGAGAATAAAAATAATTTCAATTTTATTGCTTCGGTCGATTATGCAGATTTAAAGAAGTTAAACTTCATCAACGATAGTGTCTCTATTTTTAAGGGAAATGTGAGCATGGATATCAATGGAAACACCTTGGACAATATTATAGGGGATATCAAATTCACCCAAACCAGTTATCAGAATGTGAACGATACCTACTATTTTGAGGATTTTGCGATAACCTCAAGCTTTGACGAGGAGAACGTCAGGACCATAAATATTAATTCACCGGATATCATTACGGGTTTTATGAAAGGCGATTTTAGGGTTAGGGAATTAGGTAAATTGGCACAAAATTCATTGGGAAGTATTTACACCAATTACAAGCCTTTTGAGATATCTGAAGGGCAAAACCTTTCCTTCAATTTTAAAATTTATAATAAAATTGTAGATGTTTTCTTTCCAGAAGTGCGTTTTGACCCCAATACGTTTATAAAAGGAAACATTGTTGCGGACGAAGGTGATTTTAAACTCAATTTTGAATCCCCGAGTATTGCCGCTTTTGGTACCGCTGCGGATAATATAGAAATACGGATTGATAATAAAAACCCCTTGTTCAACACCTATATTGCTGTAGGTGAGTTAGATACGCCCTATTATAATTTTAAGGATTTTAATCTCATCAATACCACTTTAAAGGACACGCTATTTTTTAGATCTGAATTCAAGGGAGGTAGTGATTTTGATGATTCCTACAACTTAAACTTCTACCATACCTTCAACAAGGAAAACAAATCCGTTATCGGCCTTAAGACTTCGGATGTCAATTTTAAGGGTAATAAATGGATATTGAACAAAGAAGGGGATAGTAAAAACAAGGTAATTTTGAACCGTGCATTAGACAGTATTTCGATACAGGAAATAGTAATGAACAATGAGGAAAAGGAACAAATTACACTAAAGGGTCAATTGGCAGATTCTACCTATAAAGACCTACAATTGCAGTTTAAAATCGTCTCATTGAACAAGATCACACCTGTCATCGATAGCCTTAAATTACAAGGGGAAGTCAATGGTACTTTGAACGTACTCCAAAAAGATGGTATATACCTACCCTCCTCAAACCTGAATATAGCTGGTTTTGGTATTAATGATATTCCCTTGGGCGATTTGGTCATCAATATTATTGGGAATAAAGATTTGACGGAGTTTCAAGTGAATTCCCAAATCTCTAACGACGGATTGGAAAAATTCAGTGTCGTAGGTAAAATAGACAATAGGGAAAAAATACCCAAGGCAGATTTGATTGCTAATTTCAACAACTTTGGGTTGGAACCTTTTAGTCCGCTTGGAGAAGGGGTTATAGACAATATTCGTGGAGATATTGACGGTAGGGTAAGCATAAAAGGGGATATTGACAACCCAAGTTTTAATGGCTTGCTAACCTTGGATAATGCAGGGATAGCTATCCCTTATTTAAATGTTGATTATAGTTTTGCACCACGTTCGCGTGTGTTATTATCCGAACAAACCTTTGATTTTGAAAATATTGCCTTACAGGATATAGCGAAAGGGACCAAAGCGAATCTTGATGGTACCATTTCGCATCGTTATTTTGATAATTGGGTATTAGACCTAAATGTGGATACCAATAACGATCGTTTTTTAATTTTGAACACAGAATTTAAGGAAGGTGAACTTTATTATGGTACCGGATATCTCAATGGTACCGGGCGTATTTATGGGCCAACTACAGCGTTGAACATCACGGTAGATGGAGAAACGGCCAGGGGCACATCCCTTAAAATACCGTTGAGCGATGTTGCCAGTGTAGGGGATTACTCCTTCATTAATTTTCTTGAAAAGGATGACCGCCAAACGATAGAAAAGCAACGGCAACTAAAGGAGTATCAAGGCCTGGAACTTGAGTTTAACTTAGATGTAACCCCAGAGGCCGAGGTGGAAATTGTAACCGATACAAAGACAGGAAGCTCTTTAAAGGGTACTGGGGAAGGAATTATATTGATACAGATCAATACCAATGGCAAGTTTGAAATGTATGGGGATTTTGTTGTGGTAACTGGGGAATTCAACTATAAGTTTGGGGGTATTATAGATAAGAAATTTAGGGTAGAACCCGGAGGTACCATCAATTGGGACCAAAAGCCGCTGGAAGCCTTACTGGATATGGAAGCCGTATACTCCTTAAATGCAAATCCGGCCCCGCTGCTAGATGATCCTGGTTTTACAAGACGTATTCCAACAGATGTGGTCATTCGGTTGACCGGGCAGCTTCAAAGTCCGGATATAGATTTTGGCATCGACTTTCCCGGGACCAATTCCATAGTGCAATCAGAGTTGGAGTATAGATTGCAAGATCCTACCGTTGAAGAAAAGAATGCAATATTTCTCCTGGCTCAAGGTACCTTCGTCAATGCCCAGAGCGGGATTAATCAACAAGCGATTACCGGTAATTTGGTGCAGAGTGCTTCGGGAATTTTAAATTCCATACTAAGTGGGAATAATGATAAGTTCAATCTTGGGCTTTCTTACGAACAGGGAATTTTGGACCGATCGGCAGATATTGAAACGGATGACCGCATCGGCGTAACGGTATCCACGCAAATATCGGATCGTATTCTGTTTAACGGTAAAGTTGGGGTTCCTGTGGGCGCATCGAGCGAAACTTTGGTTGCGGGCGACTTTGAGATTCAAGTGCTGTTAAATGACGAAGGTACGTTGAGTGCAAAGTTTTTTAGCAGGCAAAGCGAAATCCAAGCTTATCTGTCCGATCAGCAGGGGTCTACGCAGGGGGCAGGTCTCACCTATGAGGTTGATTTCAATAACTTCAGGGAGCTGTTCCAGAAAATATTGGCAAAAAAGCCCGCAGAAGTAGAGCCTAAGGCAATTCAACAGCCGCCTACTGCAGTTATGGGAAATGATAGCCTGATCCGTTTCTACGACAAGCCAAAATCAATAAATCAATAAAGTTTTGTGTTTTTAGTGTTAGGATGTACTAAATTTTGGCACCGTTTATACTAAAATATCACAACTTGAACAATTTCTATGATTTGCTTTAAAATGGGAGGCGCCAAGATTTCATTATTGAGATTAGTTTTAGTAATTTCGTTGGCTTAAATTTTTCGATGTCGTCAAATATTAAGAAAATAGCAGTGCTGACTTCGGGTGGCGATTCTCCCGGAATGAACGCAGCCATTAGATCAGTTGTTCGTACGTGTGCCTATATGAAAGTGGAGTGCATGGCAATCTACAGGGGCTATCAGGGAATGATCGAAGGCGATTTTAAACCAATGGACGCTAGGAGTGTTAATAATATAATAAACAAGGGCGGCACCATTCTTAAATCTGCCCGCTGTAATGATTTTAGAACGCCAGAGGGTAGAAAGATAGCGCATGAACAATTACTGAAAGCAGGTATAGATGCATTTGTCGTCATTGGTGGAGACGGTAGTTTTACTGGAGCCATGATTTTTAATAAGGAGTATAATTTCCCGGTTATTGGAATTCCCGGCACTATCGACAATGATATTTTTGGCACCACCTTTACTCTGGGTTTTGATACCGCATTGAATACGGTTGTGGATTGTATAGATAAAATTAGGGATACGGCCAGTTCCCACAACAGGCTTTTCTTCGTGGAGGTAATGGGTAGGGATGTTGGCCACATTGCACTCAATGCAGGAGTTGGCGCCGGAGCGGAGGAAATTTTGATACCCGAGGAGAACTTGGGCCTTGACCGTTTGTTGGAGTCTTTAAAAAGAAGTAAGGAGTCTGGTAAATCTTCAAGCATTGTTGTGGTTGCCGAAGGCGATAAATCTGGGAAGAACGTTTTTGAACTTAAGGAATATGTAGAGGAGCATTTGCCGATCTATGACGTTCGGGTTTCCGTTTTGGGGCATATGCAGCGCGGTGGACCGCCATCATGTTATGATAGGGTGCTTGCCAGTAGAATGGGAGTAAAGGCCGTGGAATCACTTCTAGAAGGGAAAACAAATCTTATGGTTGGTATCCAAGATAACAAATTAACCTTGACACCAATAAATAAGGCCATTAAGGGACATACGAAAATAGACAAGGAGCTCATACGGGTTTCTGAAATAATGACAACATAATATTAAACATTAAAAACAGAGAACATGTCAAATTTGAAAATAGGAATAAACGGTTTCGGTAGAATAGGAAGATTGGTATTCAGAACAACAGTAAAACGTGGTGATGTGGATGTAGTCGCCATTAACGATCTTTTGGATGTTGAGCACTTGGCGTATCTATTAAAATATGATTCGGTGCACGGTGCTTTCGAGGGTACTGTAGATGTTAAGGACGGAAATTTGATTGTTAACGGTAAAACTGTTCGGATAACTGCCGAGAGAGACCCGAAAAATTGTAAGTGGGATGCGGTAGGTGCCACCACCGTTGCTGAATGTACCGGAATATTTACCACTTTGGAAACAGCACAATATCATATTGATGGTGGAGCTAAAAAAGTAGTAATTTCCGCACCTTCCAAAGATGCCCCGATGTTCGTCATGGGTGTAAACCATAAAGAGGTGAAAGCTTCCGATACTATTGTTTCCAATGCGTCATGTACAACGAACTGTTTGGCACCAATGGCTAAGGTATTGAACGATAAGTTTGGTATTGAAGAAGCCTTAATGACAACGGTTCACGCTACAACGGCTACCCAAATGACGGTGGATGGTCCTTCCAAGAAAGATTGGAGAGGTGGTAGAAGTGCAATGCTGAATATCATTCCTGCTTCAACAGGAGCGGCCGTAGCCGTAACAAAGGTGATACCTGCCTTGAAAGGAAAATTGACCGGTATGGCCTTTAGAGTACCAACGGCAGATGTTTCCGTAGTGGATTTAACGGTTCGCTTACAGAAGGAAACATCCTATGAGGAAGTAAAAAAGGCCTTCAAAGACGCATCTGAAGGGGAATTGAACGGTGTTTTAGGCTATACCGAAGAGGCTGTAGTTTCACAGGATTTCATTGGTGAGACCAATACGAGTGTTTTTGATGCGGGAGCTGGAATAGAATTGAACTCAAAGTTCTTTAAGTTGATTTGCTGGTATGATAATGAGGCCGGTTTCTCCAACAAGATGGTAGATTTAATACAACATGTAAATTCACTGTAACCAACAATTTGGTTTATTGTGGATAAATCCTGAAAATGAGGCAATTTTTCCTTATTTTCAGGATTATTTTTTAAACGATATCAGTTATGATTCTAATAGTAGACAGCGGAGCAACAAAATCTGATTGGATTGCCTTGGACGATAGTGGGGAACAACTTTTTCTAACGCAAACCTTGGGTTTAAGCCCTGAGGTGCTCACAAAAGATGTCATCGAGGACCGCTTGGCCAATAATTTTGAGCTATCCAAAAACCGCGACAAGGTATCCCATCTGTATTTTTATGGAGCTGGTTGCGGAACGGATCGTATGAAAAAATTTCTGAAGGATATCTTCAAGGATTTCTTTCCTAATGCAAAGGCTGAAGTAAAGGAAGATACGTATGCCGCCATTTTTGCGACTACTAAAGTAGGGCATCAAGGAATCGTTTGTATTTTGGGAACAGGTTCTAATTGTAGTTATTACGATGGAAACCAATTGTTCCAAAAAGTAACCTCGCTCGGCTATATCCCTATGGATGATGGGAGCGGTAATTTCTTTGGACGAAAATTGATCCGGGATTATTATTTCCATAAAATGCCTGCAGACCTTGGGCACAAGTTTGCCAAACAGTATGATTTAGAGGCAGATGTGATTAAGGAAAATCTATACAAACAACCCAATCCAAACACCTATCTGGCCACTTTTGCACGATTCTTGATCGAGAATAAGGAGCATCCGTATGCCAAGGGGGTAATCGATAAAGGCTTTCAGCAGTTTATAAACAACTATGTGATGCAATTTGAATTGGCTACAAAAGTACCCATCAATTTTGTTGGGAGCATTGCCCATTACCTGCGCGATGAACTCACTACGGTCTTGGAGCGAAATGATTTAATTGTTGGTGTGATCCGCCAGCGGCCTATTGAGGGGTTGGTCGACTTTCACAGGGCGAACATGTAAACCTTATTTTACCGCAATCATTGAAATTTCCACATTAACGAATTTTGGCAGGTTTGCCACTTCAACGGTTTCTCTTGCAGGAGCCGTTTCTGCATTAAAGTAGGAGCCATATACTTCGTTTACTTTACTAAATTGCTTCATATCGCTTAAAAAAATAGAAGCTTTGACCACATGCTCGAACGTCATGCCTGCTTCGGTCAAAATCGCTTTTAAGTTTTCCATGGACTGCTTGGTTTCCTTTTGGATGTCGCCAGATATCAATTCCCCAGTTGCTGCGTTCATCGGTATTTGTCCCGATATGTATAGCGTTCCATTGCTTAAAATAGCTTGATTGTAAGGTCCTATTGGGGCCGGTGCATTTTTGGTATTGATTATCGTTTTCATTTTGTTGTCGTTTTTATGAGGGTAGAAAGTTACTTTAATTCAGGCTATATTTTATTTTTATAAGGTTGTATTGCTTTTGATGTCCCAAAATTAGAAGCCATCATTGACAACTACTAATTTCGAATAGGCTGACTTCGATTCTCCCATTTCAGGTCTTTAAGAATCGAGGCATCTATCCCAATAAAAAAGAACCAAGACCGATATTCGCCAAAAGGTGTCCAATTAAAACGCATGGAAAAACTCTTTAAATCCCGTTGAAAACGAAGCTGGGTAAGGGTAAAGCCGTTGTTCTTAAAATCATAACCAGAAGAACCACCAACACTCCATCTAGGAGCAATCTCAATATCCCCGGTAAACATTAAGGAGTGGCTGCTAAATTCATTTTGGCGTGCAGAATTCGCATAACTGGCAGAATAGGCCAATCTAAAATTCCAAGGTATTTTGGTGCCATAAACGGGGTTTTCCACATCCTCATCCTTGTCCTGATCACGTATGGGGTTATCGACAAAGCTATCTGCCCTACCAAACAAATCGTCATCCCGGCCACCACTTTGTGCCACATAGTCAAAAGGGTCTTCCTCCTCTTCTTCGTCATCCCTATCCTTTTTGCCAAACATATCACTGCTAATCGAATAGGATACATTGGCATTGGCCCTGGTCAATCTAAAAAGACTCCCTCCGTTTTCAATATTCCAAGTGTCAATGCGCCGTCCATTATTGTCTATTGCATACGGGTCAAGCCCCGCGGCGAAGTTGATAGACATTTTGTTGTTGAGAATGGTAGTTCCACCATTGATGTTTAGTGGGTTTAGGCGTAAAGAGTCCGACTCAAAATTGTATCCTGAAGAAATATTAAAGTTACTCAGTAAGGAAACTTTTTTCGGTTCTGTTTTGGTGGAATCCCGGTCCCTAACCTTGGCTTCTACTGTATTGGCCAAGGAGAATCCCAAACTGTTCGATTGCCCCAAAGAGGGAGCTCCGTTTAGCGTTCCCTGAAACCTGCTGTATTGTACCACATCTCCGTCACCATCCAAATATTCATCGTAAAACTGGTCAAAAGAGGGAGCGTAACCGTAGCTTATGGAAGGCCGGAACGTATGCCGTATGGCCTGTATTTTTTTGTCTTCCCCAAAATTAAAGGTACCGTATAAGGTCGTTCCTACGCTTGCACTAAAGTTATAGGTATTGTACCTGTCAAAACCGTTTATAGTATCCCTAACCACAGTTTCGGTCTCCGTATCAAACCGTTGTTCGTAGGTTTCCAGTGCCCATACATCCTCATAGTTCCCGCCAACGCTCACACTAAAAAATTTAGCGACCTTAAAATTTGTACTTATGGGAATTCGATGCCGTGCGCCAACCTTGGCATTGTCGAACATTCTTCCCGTCAAAAAATCATCATCGTTTGTGGTCAGCCTGTTTTGGGCGTTCACATCATATTGAAAGTTAATGTTTTGGATAATTCCTTTTTTTATTCCTTCCCGTTTTGCAAAAGGGAAAATACGTTCCATACTTCCTTGAAAAGTTGGTAGGGTCATATTGATGTTATCTGTAATATTTGCGGTTGCGTTTGGTGAGGTCAACTGCGAGTGCGTCGCCGTTACGCTCATATTGATGGACGGGTAGGCCGGAAATGTTTTGGAATAGCTGATAGAGGATGATAAGGTATTATTTTGCGTATTGGGCAAATTTCTTTGTTGTAGGGAATTTCGATAGTATTCACTACTACCTAAGTTAACGGAGGCAGAAAACCTGGAATTTGGGCTCGATTTGGGGTCCTGTGAGTGTGAAAATTGAATGTTGTAATTCCGGGATAAGCTGTAGTCGCTAAATCCCTTTTGGCTACGTACCTGATTCTCATACCGTAAATTGACGCTTCCCCTGTATTTATATCTTTTCGTATATATGGACGCTGTCCTAAAGGCGTAACTTCCATTGGTGTAGAAATCTCCCGATAGGGTAACGTCCGCATAATCACCTAGCGGAACATAGTACCCCATATCTTGCAGAAAATAGCCCGTATTGGGGTCGTTACCGAAAGAGGGCATTAAAACACCTGCGGTACGGCCAACGGATAATGGGAAATAAGCAAAGGGCATTGCAATAGGTGTTGGCACATCGGCAATGTAAAGGTTACTAAAACCTGCGATGACTTTTTTCTTGGGAACAAATTTTGCTTTCCGTACCCGTATGTAATAGTCTGGATTAATGGTATCCTTTGAAGTCGTTAATTTTCCCTCACTTAGAAAGTAAACAGAGTCATTTTCTTTTTTCGTAATCTCTGCGTACACCTTCATGGCATCGCTCCCTAAAGCCCCGGCCGCAGCCTGTTGCTCTGTCCTCGAATTCCATATCAATGCCTTCTGGGTATCAAAGTTAAAGCGGATGGAGTCTGGGATTACAATATTGGAACCCTGCTTGAAGTAGGGTAGCTGGCTATAGTTGCCCAGAGAATCCCTGATCCTACCGGCATAAACTTCGTTTTTAATATAGTCCATGATAATAATACCTGCCTTTAACTCAGTATCCTGGTAGTATATTTCGGCTTCATTGTAGAGGTATATTTTATTATCCTTTTGGCTTAATTTTACGTAGTCCTTTGCCTTGTAGGTTATTTTGTCCAATAGCAAAGGGGGCTTGTTGTTGAGGGAGTCCTGGGCCAAGGAATCTCTTAAGATTGAATCCTGAGCCACGGTCTTGGGAAATAGGGGAGCTCGGAGCGAATCTTTCTGAATGGGGATATTTAACGGTAGTACCTTGTCCTCTTGTGCATGGACAAAAAAGGCACCAATAAAAATCAAGAATAGGAAAAGTAAGTATCGTTTGTTTGATTGCAAGGCTATATATCCTATTTTTGTAACGGTTTGGCAGTCTACCTAGCCAATGTTTAAGATGCCAAACTTACATATATTTTTTGTTCCCCAAGTAGGGTGTTACCATAAATTTAACCATTATAAGGGCTTAGAAATCCCTAGAACTTATGAAAATAAAATCCGTTTGTGCACTAGCTTTTATTACAATTTCATTACTGCTTCAGTCGTTTTCTGGACCTATCAATGAAAAAAGCTCAGATGACCCCTTTGTCGTTGTTCTGGATGCCGGTCATGGAGGTCATGATCCCGGTAATTTAGGCAATGGTTATTTGGAAAAAAAAATAGCTTTGAATATTGTATTGAAAGTGGGCGAAATATTGTCCAAAAACAAAGATATCAAGGTAATTTACACGCGTAAGGACGATACGTTCATAGATTTGTACGTACGAGGTGAAGTGGCCAATAAAGCCAATGCAGATTTATTTGTATCCGTACATTGCGACTCGCATAACTCTGATGCCCATGGTGCCGGAACCTTTGTTTTGGGGCTACACGCCAATAAACAAAATTTTGAAATTGCCAAGAAAGAGAACTCCGTGATTTACTTGGAGGATAATTATGAAAATAGGTATGCGGATTATGATATTAATTCCCCTGAATCCGTTATCGGTCTCACCATTATGCAAGAAGAGTTTTTAGACCAGAGTGTAGCCTTGGCAACCATGATCCAAGAAAATTTTTCCAATTCACTTAAAAGAACAGACCGTAAGGTAAAGCAAGCGGGATTTATCGTTTTGCACCAAACTTTTATGCCAAGTGTATTGGTTGAAACCGGTTTTTTGACCAATAAGGATGAAGGGGCCTATCTAAATTCTAGTAAAGGACAGGCAGAAATGGGCAGTGCTATTGCCAAGGCAATATTAAATTACAAGGAAGGTGTAAAGCCAACGGTAAAAAATACACAAACAACTGTGGCAAATACAGCGAATGCAGAAGTAGAAAGCGAAATGCCGGCAACGAAAATTGCAGAAAAGCAGATTATAAAAGAGGAAGCTCCAAAAAAAGTCGTGGCACCTACGGTCGTAGAAGCTCAGAAAAAAGAAACCGAAAAAAAGGAAGCAGCAACTGTGCCTAATGAAGCCATTAGTGAAAAAGAGGTAGCATCCTCTATCGTTTTTAAGATCCAGCTAATGGCGAGTAGTAAAAACGTACCTCTGAACGCAGCAAATTTTAATGGTCTTTCTAATTTATCCCAGGAACCTTTTAAAGATTTGTATCGGTATATGTACGGGGAAACCAGATCTTACAGGGAAGCTAAAATGATGCAGTCCTTGGCTGCGGACAAAGGATATCCTACAGCATACATAGTGGCCTATAGGCTAGGGGAACGCATCCCAATTAAAGAGGCAATTGCTGAGGTTTCTGAATTAAGGCCCTAAAGTGTAAATTTTATTCCTAATTTTGAGAGCACTAAAAATATAATTGCTTGAAACTATCCAGAGAATTAAAAACGGGAATTATAGTCATTGGAGGAATCCTCTTGTTTATTATGGGGTTCAGCTTTTTAAAGTCGACGCCACTTTTTGATAATAGTAAAACCTTTTATGCAATATACCCTAATGTTGGTGGATTGCAATCGGGCACCTCGGTTTCTATTAATGGATTTAATGTAGGAAAGGTCAACGATATAAAATTTTTGGATGATAAAGGGAATTTATTGGTAACGTTCACGGTGGGCAATGATTTTAAATTTTCCAAGAATAGTATCGTAGAATTATATGATACCGGAATTATAGGAGGAAAGGGCTTACAGATCAAACCTGTTTTTGATGAGGCAGGGCTGGCCCAATCTGGAGATACATTAAGAACAGAGACGCGACCTGGAATTACGGACCTGGCCCAGCAAAAGTTAACTCCATTGGTGCGTAAATTTGAATCCGCTATTTCAGATGCCGATTCCGTTTTGGTGAACGTAAATTCTGTACTGGATACAAAGACCAAAAAAGATTTAAAGGAAGTTATTGGGGGATTAAGCGATTTAATTGCCAGCCTTAATCGTAGTGCGGTTTCCTTGAACAGTGTTTTGGACACAAACAGGGATAAATTGGATAACTCCTTCAGAAATTTTGATGTGCTTACCACTAACTTTGCCAAACTATCAGATTCCTTGAATGCTGCAGGGCTTGGCCGTACCTTGGCAAGTTTGGAATCAACGATGGCGAGCTTGGATAAAGTGACCCAAAAAATAGAAAATGGCGATGGTACCTTGGGACTTTTGATGACGGATAAAGAGCTGTACACCAATTTAAACAATGCAACACTAGAATTGGACCTCCTGTTACAAGACTTACGTCTAAACCCAAAGCGCTATGTAAATGTTTCGGTATTTGGTAAAAAGCAAAAAGAATACACCCTACCGGAAGATGACCCGGCTAAAAAATTAGAAGATTAAATTCATGCAGTACCTCCCCAATATTATTTTCTTAGTTCTGCTTGTTGCGGGAATAGGATTTTTTACGCGTAATGTTTTTAAATTAAAACGAAACATTCTTCTAGGTAAAGATGTTGCCGTTTCCGATAATAAACCACAGCGTTGGAAAAATATGGCTAAGATTGCCCTGGGGCAGACGAAGATGGTGGTACGGCCAATTGCGGGCTTTTTACATATTATCGTTTATGTAGGCTTTATTATCATCAATATAGAAGTTCTTGAAATTGTTTTGGATGGGATTTTGGGTACTCATCGTCTGTTTTCATTTATTGGACCCATTTATGATTATTTGATCGCTTCTTTTGAGGTTTTGGCCCTGTTGGTAATCATTGCTGTTGTAGCATTCTGGTTACGCAGAAACGTAATACGTTTAAAGCGATTCTTGAGCCCAGAAATGAAGGGATGGCCAAAGAAAGATGGTAATCTTATTCTGTACATAGAGGTTGTGCTCATGGTCCTGTTCCTTACCATGAATGCCGCCGATTACCAATTGCAACAAATGGGAGCGGAGCATTATGTTACAGCGGGAGCTTTTCCTGTAAGTAGCCTCATTGCGCCTATATTTGACAACATGTCCATGACCAACTTAATTCTTGTGGAGCGTACGGCTTGGTGGTTGCACATTGCAGGAATTTTGGCTTTCCTGAATTATTTATATTATTCCAAGCACCTGCACATTTTATTGGCTTTCCCAAATACCTATTATGGGCGTTTAAAACCCCAAGGGCAATTTAAGAATTTAGAATCCGTCACCAACGAAGTACGTATGATGATGGACCCGAGTGCAGACCCTTTTGCAGCGCCAGCAGATGACGCGGCGGTACCGGATAAGTTTGGTGCTTCAGACGTTGCCGATTTAAGTTGGGTACAGTTGTTGAATGCGTACACTTGCACAGAGTGTGGGAGATGTACAAGTGAATGCCCGGCCAACCAGACCGGTAAAAAATTATCGCCCCGTAAAATTATGATGGATACCCGAGACCGTTTGGAGGAAGTGGGGAACATCATGGATAAGAACAACGGGGAGTTTAAGGATGATGGGAAACAACTGTTGGACGATTACATAACGCGGGAGGAGCTGTGGGCCTGTACCTCCTGTAACGCATGTGTTGAGGCCTGTCCGGTAAGCATAGATCCCTTATCCATTATTATGGATATGCGACAATATTTGGTCATGGAAAAATCGGCCGCCCCTACAGATTTAAATAATATGATGGGGAACATAGAGAATAACGGGGCACCTTGGCCATTCAACCAAATGGACCGTTTAAATTGGAGTAAAGAATCTTAAAGAATACTATGGCAAGTGAATTAAAAGTGCCTACAATGGCTGAACTTTTTGCGGCAGGGACTACCCCAGAGGTTTTATTTTGGGTGGGTTGTGCCGGTAGTTTTGATGATAGGGCAAAGAAAATAACGAAAGCCTTCGTTAAGATTTTAAATAAAGCCAAAGTTTCTTTTGCCGTTTTGGGTACGGAGGAGAGTTGCACTGGAGACCCGGCTAAACGGGCGGGAAATGAATTTTTGTTTCAGATGCAAGCGGTAACCAACATTGAGGTGCTAAATGCGTACGCCGTAAAAAAAATTGTAACCGCTTGTCCGCACTGTTTCAATACCCTGAAAAATGAATATCCGGGCTTGGGCGGGGATTATGAGGTGGTGCACCATACCCAGTTTTTAAAACAATTGCTTACAGAAGGTCGCATCACCATGGAAGGTGGTATGTTCAAGGGAAAACGGATCACCTTTCATGACCCTTGCTATTTGGGCAGGGCCAATGGTGTTTACGAAGCTCCTAGGGATTTGATTCGGAAATTAGATGCCGAATTGGTAGAGATGAAGAGCTGCAAGCAACGCGGACTTTGTTGTGGAGCAGGTGGGGCGCAGATGTTCAAGGAACCGGAAAAAGGGGATAAAGACGTGAATATTGAACGCACGGAGCAGGCATTGGAAACAAAGCCGGAAATTATCGCGGCCGGTTGCCCTTTTTGCAATACCATGATGACCGATGGCGTAAAGAATAAGGAAAAGGAAGCTTCGATTGCTGTAATGGATATAGCTGAACTGATTGCATCCGCAGAAGACCTTTAGATAAATAATTTTTTCAATTCGATAAATAAATTAAAGTGCTAGTAGAATTTGACACCTTACCCGAATCGGCAAGAGTTTGGATCTATCAATCCAATAGATCTTTAACGGATGACGAATTAACGGAGATACGGCAAGGGTTGGACACCTTTATTGAAGGTTGGACGGCCCATGGTAATAACTTGAACGCTGGTTACGAAATAAAATATAAACGGTTTATAATTATAGGATTGGATCAAAGTGCCCAGAACGCAACCGGATGTTCCATAGATGCCTCCGTACATTTTATACAGGGTCTGGAAAAAAAATATGACATTCTTTTATTGGATAAAATGAATGTTTCCTACAAACAAGGAGCCTTTGTTGCGTATAAAAGCCTCGTTGATTTTAAGGCTATGGCCAAACAAAAGGCGATTTCAAAAAACACCATTGTTTTTAACAACCTTGTTACAAATAAGGGTGAGTATCTAGAGCATTGGGAGGTTCCTGCTTCTGAAAGTTGGCATGCCCGTTTTTTATAGGAACATTCTTTCAAATACCTTTTATTTATTGGGTTTTATCGGTGAAATGCAATAATTTCATCGCATCGTAGTTATCTCATTACACTTCAAATTATGCGTTTCTATTTCGTTGTTTTTTTTACTTTGATAGGCTCATTTGTGGCAATGGCGCAAAATCCATTACAAACAAGGGATAGCCTTGCCCAGCAGCAATGGGTAGAAGCGAAATACGGACAGATGAGCCTTGATGAAAAGTTGGGGCAACTGTTCATGGTCAGTATTGCTTCGGACCAGGGTCTAGCGGCTACAGAACAGATTAAGAATCTTATCGTAAAAGAACATTTGGGCGGGGTCATTTTTTCAAAGGGAGGACCTGTAAGGCAGGCCAAATTGACAAATTCATTTCAATCCGTTTCCAAAGTTCCATTACTGATCGGTATGGATGCGGAATGGGGCCTTTCCATGCGCTTAGATTCTACCTATGCCTTTCCTTGGAATATGACCTTAGGAGCAATCCAGGATAGCAGCATCGTTGAGAAAGTAGGGTATCAAATAGGGAAGCATGCCAAAAGGCTAGGGGTCCATATCAATTTTGCTCCAGATTTGGACATTAATACCAATCCGAAGAACCCCATTATTGGAAATCGCTCGTTCGGTGAAAATAGGGATAATGTAGTACAAAAAGGAATTGCATTTATTCAAGGGATGGAACGTGCCGGGGTACTGGCCAACGGCAAGCATTTTCCCGGTCATGGAGATACGGCAGTTGATTCCCATCATAACCTGCCTGTCATTCCTTTTTCAAGAGCCCGTTTGGATAGTTTGGAGCTTTATCCTTTTAAAAAAGTTATAGAATCTGGCCTAAGTAGCATTATGGTGGCCCATTTAGAGGTACCCGCACTAGAGTTAAAGGAAGGACTTCCCTCCTCGATTTCGGAACAAGTCATTTCCGGACTACTCCGTGAAGATTTTGGATTCGAAGGACTGATTTTTACCGATGCGCTGAACATGAAAGGAGTATCCACCCAAGGAAAGGACGGAGCCGTTGAATTGGCAGCATTTATGGCAGGTAACGACATGTTGTTGATGCCCGAGAATGTAACAAGTGCCAAGCAGAAATTGACCAAAGCCTATGAGAACGGTAAATTGACAGAGCAGCGCTTGGCTTACTCCGTTAAAAAAATATTGATGGCAAAGTACAAGGCCGGTCTCAACAACTATGCTCCAATTGATCTAACCAATTTATACGGGGATTTGAACAGCTTGGAAAATGACATTGTTTATGAGGAAGCGATGGAAGCGGCCATTACCATTGTTAAAAATAACCTTGACCTTTTGGCAATCAAAAACCTTGAAAACAAGAAAATTGCTTACGTTAAGTTTGGCGATGCCCCTAATGAAGCTTTTGTAAAAGGGCTTAAAAATTATGCTGATATTACCGTAGTAAATGCGAACAGCATTGAGGATTTAAAAATTAAGTTGAAAGAATTTAATTTGGTGATTATCGGTCTGCATAAAAGTAATGAAAGCCCCTGGAAGGCATATTCATTTTCTAAAAGTGAACTTGGGTGGCTTCAAGAAATAGCGAATGAAAGAACCTCCAACCTAATTCTGTGCGCATTTGCCAAACCCTATGCTTTATCCGATATTCATTCCTTTCAAAGTATCGATGCCATCGTTATGGCGTATCAAAATAGTGCTATTGCGCAGGAAAAAACGGCCGAAGTACTTTTTGGGGCCTTGGGTGCGCAGGGAAAATTACCGGTTTCCGTATTTAGAGAGTTTCCGGTTAACACCGGCGTCGAAACCAAATCATTGAGCAGGCTTGGCTATAGTATTCCGGAGCGCGTAGGTTTAAGCACTGAAGGATTGGGAGCTATTGACGGTCTGGTAAAGGATGGTCTGGATAGTTTAATGTTTCCAGGGCGCAGATCCTTGTTTCCAGAAAAGGAAAAGTCGTCTATCAAAAAAGCTTTGGAAGGCCTACCTATGGTTCAAGTGAGCTAATTACCAATGACCATGTTTATGATCTTGCTTCACTAACAAAAATTTTGGCTACACTCCCTATGGTCATGAAAATGGAGGAAGAGGGTAAAATTGAATTAAACAACACCTTTGAAGATTTAGTACCCAACTATTCCAACACGGAAATCAAGAACGTTACCGTGCTAAAAGCCCTTTCCCATTACGGACGCTTGCCTGCTTGGATACCGTTTTATATAAGTACATTGGATAAGGACAGAAAGCCTTCGGCCGAATTTTATAGGGCTACCCCAACTCCGGGTTTTTCCACCAAGGTTTACGACCAACTTTATCTTGCGGATGCCTATCAGGATTCCATTTACAATAGGATTGGAAGACAGGATTTAAAATCGAACCGGTATCGGTATAGCGACGTGCCTTATTATGTTATGAAGAAGGTCATAGAGGAATCTTACGACCAGCCTTTGGATTTTTTGGCGGACAATTTTTTGTACAGCAGAATTGGCGCAAACCATACGACTTACAACCCACTTCGGAGGTTTGAACAAAAACAGATTGTACCCACAGAGGAAGATGATTATTATCGATATGGAACGGTACAAGGCTATGTGCATGATATGGGTGCGGCCATGCAAGGTGGTGTGGGCGGTCATGCGGGCCTTTTCAGCAATGCCAACGATATTGCCAAAATCATGCAAATGTATTTGCAGGATGGCTATTACGGAGGTACCAAATTTTTTGACTCTAGAACGGTGAAGCGATTTAATACCTGCTATTTCTGCGATCAAAATGTAAGAAGGGGAGTGGGTTTTGATAAGCCGGAATTGGCCCATAGCGGACCAACCTGTGGCTGTGTTTCCAGAAAAAGTTTCGGACACAGTGGTTTTACGGGTACGTACACCTGGGCAGACCCTGAGGAAGAGATTGTGTATGTATTTCTATCCAATAGGACCTACCCTTCCGCATCAAATACATTATTAGTTAAATCTGCGTTAAGGACAAGAATTCAACAAGCCATTTACGACTCAATTCTAAATTAAAAAGTAGTTTTGTAGTAATGAAAATAGCAATAGTATGTTATCCTACCTTTGGTGGAAGTGGCGTAGTGGCCACAGAGTTGGGGATTGCCCTGGCGAATAGAGGACATGAAGTTCATTTCGTGACCTACAAACAACCGGTTCGTTTAGAGCTGTTGAGCAATCGGATATTTTTTCACGAAGTTCATGTACCGGAGTATCCACTTTTTCATTACCAACCGTATGAGTTGGCGCTATCCAGTAAATTGGTGGATACGATTAAGCTACACCATATAGATTTGCTTCACGTACATTATGCCATCCCCCATGCCTATGCCGGTTATATGGCCAAAAAAATGTTGGAGGAGGAAGGTATCTATGTGCCCATGATTACAACCTTGCATGGAACGGATATTACCTTAGTGGGCAAACATCCGTTTTATAAGCCAGCAGTGACTTTTAGCATCAATCAATCTGATGTGGTAACCTCTGTATCAGAAAGTTTAAAAAAGGGAACCTTGGAAATTTTTGATATTAAAGGTGACATTGAGGTCATCCCGAATTTTATCGATACCAAAAAATATAATCATTCCTTTACGGACTGTCAACGCTCGAATATGGCAAATGAAAATGAGCGTATCGTAACACACATCAGTAATTTTAGGAAAGTGAAACGAATACCCGATGTTATTAAGGTGTTCAGCAAAATACAGTTAGAGGTACCCGCGAAACTGATTATGGTAGGTGAGGGGCCTGAGAAGGAAGGTGCGGAACGGTTGTGTGAAGAACTGGGAATCGCCAAAAAGGTTATCTTTTTAGGAAACAGTAATGAAATCGATAAAATTTTGTGTTTTTCGGATTTATTTCTATTACCCTCCGAATCTGAAAGCTTTGGACTCGCGGCTTTGGAAGCTATGATTAACAAAGTTCCTGTTATTTCGAGTAATGCGGGCGGTATTCCCGAGGTCAATGTGGATGGTGTGAGTGGCTTTTTGAGTGAAGTTGGGGACATAGGGGATATGGCCTCCAAGGCCATCACAATTTTAAAGAACGATGCTGTTCTGGAACGCTTTAAATTAAACGCATTGGAGGAGGCCCAAAAATTTGATATTCAAAAAGTATTGCCGCTTTATGAGGAAGTCTACGAAAGGGCCTTTAAAAGTCGGTTTAAGAATGCATAAGCACCTTATTTATTTTTCCTTATTATTTTCTTTGTTTGTTGTCTCTTGCAAAAGTAAGGCTGATTTTACCAGTGCTACTGGCCAAAATATTGAAATGAAACGTATCGTACAGGAAAACTACAGTGGTTTTGAAGAAGAACAATTAGTTGTGATTAAAAGTCAAGAAGAATTAAGTTCATTTTACGGTATCGTTAACCGAACTCGAAAGCCGGGGCTGGAGCCTCCATCCATAAATTTCAATGAGCATATGTTGTTGGTTTGGTGTGTTGGAACTAAGGGTGACCATAATTCTACCTTAGATTTACGAAAGGGAGAGGATTACTTGTATGTACGTAAAATCGACTCTATAACCGATAAAAATGAAAAAGGCCCAATAGTTAGTCCGTTTAGTATCTATAAAATTCCCAAAAGCACCCAAAAAATTAAATTTCAATAGATTTTTGTCGGTAATTCCTACACGTTTAACTATCAATCGATTTTTGCTACCATACAAAGTACTTTTTTGCTGGTGCCCATAGCTTAATTTAATTTTACATTTTAAAACCCAATTTTACATTTTATGAAAACTGCTAAATACCTAATTATTTTATTATTGGTTTCATCGGTGAACCTCACTTCTGCACAAGAAGATTTAGAAATAACGGCAAAGGATAGCATTGTCCAAAGCTCGTGGATTTTTGGAGTTGGTTTCAATGTCGTGGATGATTCTGGAAATGTTTTTGACGGCCTTTTTAATGTTGGTGATGAATGGAATATGGTGCCTTTCCCGTCAAGGGTAAGTATAGGGCGTTATTTTAAAAATGGCTTGGGAATCGAGGCCATTGGTTCCTACAATAAATACATGGAAGGGAATATCATTGATGGTAATGTGAACCCTTCGGATATCGATTATTTTGGTTTGGATGCCCGCATAACCTATGACCTAAATAAAATTATTGGCCAGACCGGTTGGTTCGATCCCTACGTTGGTATAGGCGCGGGATATACGGATGCCAATAATTTGGGAAGAGGTACCTATAATGCCGTTGTTGGGTTTAGAACTTGGTTCTCGGACCGTTGGGGTTTAGATTTCAATTCGTCGGGTAAATGGGCGATGAGCCAAAGCGATGGAGCTTCAAACCACATCCAACATGGCGCCGGGGTTGTGTATCAGTTTGGTATTGAAAAAGGACTATCAAAAAGGGGAGAAGAGAAATTAGAACTCCTTGCAGCCATAGAAAAAGAAAAGCAGCGCCAGCAAGATTCTATCAATGAAGTCAATCGCTTGCGCGATGAAGCTTTATTGGCAGAGCGACTCGAAAAAGAGAGAAGGGAAGCGGAATTGGCAGCAGCTGAAAAAGCGAAGTTGGATGCCGAAAACAAAAGAAAAGCCGATATTAGGTCGCGTATTGAGCGTTTGGGCTACGTTTATTTTGATTTAAATTCATCTGCATTAGGCAACAAGTCCAAAACAATCTTGGACTCTCTTTATGTAATCATGGAGGAAATACCGACTCTAAGTTTAAAAATCACCTCCCATACAGATTCCAGGGGTGCTTCGAATTACAATGACTGGCTTTCCAAACGGAGGGTCGATAAGACAGAGGAATATCTACTAGCAAAGGGGGTTGCCGATGCTAGATTGGAAACCGAGGCCTTTGGGGAACGAAAGTTGTTGAACGAGTGTGATGATACAACCTATTGCACGGAAGCGAAGCATGCTATTAATAGGAGGTCTGAGTTTATTATTACGGATTTCTAAATAACACAAACAATAATTTAAGGAGACTGTCTAAAAATACTTTGTTAAAAAACGTCATTACGAACGAAATGGAGTAATCTGTCGCTTGTTTGCCAACAATGTACAGATTGCTTCGTGCCTCGCAAAGACGTACTAGATAGCTTTTTTTTACAGTCTCCTTTAGTTTAAGTGGGTACGCTCCCTTTAGTATATTATTAGGTAGGCCAGCTGGCTTTTAGTTTAGACATCTATTAAAGTACGCAGCTGATTAATGGAGAAAATGTAAATCACTAGCAAACTATTTTATCCTACGGTAAAGACAAATATTTGCGACGTTGATTCGTTACCAACACTATCTTTTGTTACTATTTTCCAATAATAGGTCTTTCCGGCACTTACGGGAATATCATTTAATCTGTTTTCAACAACATCTGACTGATAAAGGGGAGGATCTTCAGCTTCTCCAAAGTAAACGTCATACCCAACAATATCATCATCATAGTCTTCTGAGCGCCATGAAAGGTTAACCGTTGTGCTCGTTTGCGAAATAGCAGCTCCAGAGCTTGGGGATAGGGCTGTGGCAGGTAAAGGTATTGATGATTCCAATCCTGGACCAGCGTTATAAAAACTCCAAGTTTCACTTGTTGTATTGGATGCACCGCTAACGTACCACGAATAGGAAACGTTCCGGTCAATAATTATGGAAAGCTCGGTTGAGTCACTTTCAAATGCTTCCATTTGTAAACTGCTTCTATTGATAAGATGAACCGTATACGGAGCATTTTCACTTTCATCCGTCCATCTAAAAACCAATTCACTTTGAGTATCGGAAACAAGGGTTCCTTCCGTAATCCTGGCATCCTTCTCCGGGAAAAGCAGCTTGATTGTTACGGAATCTTGGAAATTCTCCAGCAAATCCAAGTCGGTACCACAGGAAATTAATAAAAATCCAATTATTCCAAACAGTAGGCGGCTCCTCATGTTCAAATTGTTTACTGGGTCTATTTATATTTTTTTTAATATTATAAAGTATACTACGTGAGCGATAACATTTTCAAATTTATTTTGGAATTGATTTAAATTTCAACTGCGACGAACACTATACTGTAAGGCAAAAGTAACTATTCTAAGTTAAGAAAAATTGATTGCTTGAATTCTATCCAGAAGGCTTAGCGAAAGGATTCGATTAGTGGATAAATGCGCTAATTGGGAAAAATAGTACTATAAGTTTAAAAACAAAGCGGCCAACTGCATGCAGTTGGCCGCTTTTTATCATAGTTGCACGTAATCAATTATTGCTTAAGTAGCGGAATTATTTGTTTAGAATTACCCGACATAAGATTTAAATAATACACTCCTTTAACCTGTCTACCAACCGTGGAAAGTTCCAAATCGACGTCAGTTGTAGATTCTTGGGCATTGAAATCACCTTGCTCTATAGTGACTCCCTGTGCATTGGTTACACTATAATAAAACTTACCCGAAGTTCCTTCCGGTAAGCGTAAAGATACTCTGCCGTCCGCAAGTACAGGATTAGGGAAGGCAATTGCAGTTTTACCAGTCGTTGAACCAACTGTAAAATTGATACTGGTTTTCGCCAGGAGTTGACCGCCTCCACCACCTCCAACCAATGCTGAGGCAGTTAAAACATAAGATCCATTTGCAAGGTTTACGGCATTATAGTTACTGCCGATATCTCCGAAAGCGGCAAAAGGCGCGAACCCTTCCACCCTTTGTTCTGTTACGGGACCCGAAAGCTCAAAAAGAACGCTTTCTGTTATAGCGGGTACATTGGCCCTTATATTAATTCCTTGGCTCCTTGACCCGCTTAGATTCATTCCGCTGGTTAATGCACCGAGATCAGCATTCGTCTCGGCATTGATCAAATTAAAGCTAATAGAGGAAGGGGAGGGAGTGGGTGTAGGTATAACTGTTCCGGACCCTACTATAATATTTACCATGGCCGAACCTGTTGCACCCTCGTTATCCGTAACAATTACCTTAATTGAATAATTGCCTTCAACTGTTCTTTGGAAAGGGTGTGAAGTATAATTAGCCCCATCCGTATCAACTAACTCATCATTTACAAATACTTCATATTTGGCAATACTACCGTCACTGTCATTTGCTGTCAAAGCAACAAGGGCAATTTTCCCGACCGGAATTATTTGTCCTTCTGTAGGCGATAACAACTGAACCGTTGGCGGGACATTACCAGATGGAGGTGGGGTTGGTGCGCCAACGACTATTTTAACGATAGCGGAATTTGTACTACCGTCGTTGTCGGTCACTGTCGCCTTAATTTCATAGGTCCCTGTAGCTACATTATTTATAACGTGTGGCGTATAGGAGGTTCCATCAGTATCAACCAAGGTATTATTAACAAAAATCTTGTGCTCCACTACACTACCATCAGAATCAAGTGCCCCGATATTTACAGAAATTGTAGAACCCGGTGCAAAGCTTTGGCCATTGGTAAGGTTTGTAAAACTTACCGAAGGCGGTAGATTAGTTCCAGGAGGCGTTGGATTTGGCTGTGGTGCGGTTCCGTTTGTCGCGGATATACTGAGGCTAGCGGAAGTAGTCGCTCCATCATTATCGGTTACTACAGCTCTAATCGTATAATTTCCGGGTTGAATATTGGATAATACATGTGGCGTATATGCAGCGCCATCGGTGTCCACCAAACTGTTGTTTACAAAAATCTCATATTTTACCACACTTCCATCAGGGTCAGCTGCTGAGAGATTTACAGAAACATCAGATTGTGGAGTGACACTTTGACCATTTACCAAATTTGTAAAACTCACCGAAGGTGCTTGGTTAGATGAAGGTGGATTTGGGTTGGGTGAAGGATTTGGATTCGGAGAAGTACCTGTACCCACAGTTATATTGAGGCTAGTGGAGGCAGTTTTTCCACCGTTATCGGTTACAACCGCTCTAATCGTATAAGTTCCGGGTTGAATACTTATTAGTTCATAAGGGGTATAGGAAGTACCGTCTGTATCCACCAAGGAATTATTTACAAAGACTTCGTGTTTAACAATCGTTCCATCCGTGTCGTTTGCAGCTAAACTTACACTAAAAGAACTTCCAGCGATAATACTTTGTCCAGCTGTAGGGTTTGTTATAGCCACCGTAGGTGCCACATTCGTAGAAGGCGATGGTGGTGGGGTAGGTGGGGTCGTTGGAGGGGTAGGGGTGCTACCGGAACAAGATGTGGCAGATCTAGATAAACTTTCCGCTTGTGAACTTGAGTAATTTCCCTCTTTATAAAGAACCATTCTATCTATTGTGTGTCCTTTAGACCTTCCCGATATTTGAATAGTATATACCCCCGGGTTGTTAAAGACCGCATAAATTTCATGGGCATCATTATCGCTGGTTTTCGTACTCCAGCTCCAATCTATGGTATTTGTATATGCTTTAAACCAGCCTCCTGATGTTGCCCCCTCTGCAACGGGCGATCTTCCTGACCCCCCTGGATAGACTCTGCTATTGCCTCTTTGGCCATAAAAATTGGAAGCATTTATTTTTAACCAAGTATCATTATGCTCTGTGGTTGGAGGTGCATCCGTTGCGATTATACTAATTTTATTTCGCCAAATGAACTTATAAGTTCCAGAAGAATTGATTTTAACCTTATAGGAAATTGTAGAATTGCCAGGCGAGGAAAAATAATCTGTTCCTCTATAGGTCAAAGCTGAACTAGCTGAAGCACCGGATGGGGATTCTTTCCGCCAACTTCCAGATACCTTTGATTCCATTTCCAAAATTGCAATACCGTTTCTTTCTTCAAAATCAGCACCATCGCATTGGGCATAGATTTGATAAAAGAACATCAGTTGAACACATAAAAAAATAGTAATTTTCATTTTCATAATACAGTTGTTGTTTAGTGGGGTTAATAATAAATTAAAAGTTAAAAATAGCGGTATCAACGCTTATCTGGGGGAGTAATAAGAACTAGCTGATCACGATGAAATACTCAATTAATACGATGAAAGTATTCTTTTAGACTTTTAACTACCAATAAAAAATTAAAAGATCGATGAAATGCATAATCGCTGGCTAAATAGTTGGGGTACTGTAGTTTAATTTATTATTTACGTAAATAAATTCTTACTTTTTCGAATTTTTCAAAGTGAAATGGATTAGGATGGGAAAACCTTATTGAACTTAATAAATCAATTTTATTGCAGTTTCGATGTTGAGATTCCATCAATCTACTTTAGCGCAGAATATATTCTTTTCTGCAGATTTCTGGTACATGAAGATGCCACTAAGTAACTAATAGAATCTAAATAAAAGCATAACACAGCTTAGAATGAGTTGAAAATTTTTGAGAAGCTGTATTCTTTTACGATTACAAATTTTATAAGTAGCTCTAAGTGAAGTAAATTATTTAAAGTAAATCAAAATATAAACCACAAGATTTTCTATGCTTTTCGATATGGCGTATACCAGAATTTTGGGTTAGTTACTGAACTGTAATGAACTTACGGCAATAAGAATAGAGTCTACAAGTAGTAAAAAAATAATATTTACATTGAATAGTAATTAAAGGAATAAACAAGTTTATTCTTGGCGGTTTTCCTGCCAATACTAAAAGGTCGAGTTCACCAAACTTATTTTTGTGACTTCCTAGCAAATCGTATAGAAGTTAAATGTTTTTTTAAAACGGTTGCCTATGTATCTTGGTCTATATCTTGACAGTTTTGAATACACACTTTTTATATGTCCTACAGTTAAAAATTTGGTTTGGTTCACCAAATTCATCATCTTGGACTGCGACATATAATGATTTTCGCCATTGGCCATACTGTATAACGCGGCAGCTTTTGGATAGGGCTTTAATTTAAGGTTTTCTTCCAATTCAATTTTTTCATGGAAATAATAAAGGTAGGGTTCTTCAATAATTATTTGTTTGAACAAATCTACCCTTATAATAATGCAAGTACCACAGCGAACATTAAAATTGCTTTTGATCATCCATGCTAATTTGCTTCCTTCTGTATAGAAATAGCCTTTGTCAATATACCATCCGGGGGTGTTGTCTTTAATTTTGGCGTTCACATATTTACTTATACCATTATGAATGCAATCATCAGAGTCCACAACCATGAAATAATCCACTTCAAAGTTTTTAATGGCATATTCATAGGCGCTCTGGATTTTTCTTGCTTTATCGCCCTCCTTTAACTGCCTGTCTTTTTCCCAATCCTCATTGCTAATTTTTGGTACATCAAAATTGACCTGTAAATAATGAATTTGAGGGTGTTCAAACTTATTTTCGGGCAGTTCATGACAAGCCACAACTATTTGAAAGTCCTTGTCTTTTTGTCCATTGATAGACTTGAGGCTTCGGTCAACCAATTTGCTGAATGCTGTCCAATCAGAAGAGAGTTTTTTACTTTTTACAGGTACTAGGAAACAAATCATGGATTTTATTTTAGTATTAAAGCTAGAATTAGAGACTGTACTGAGCCTACTGCATAGTAGTGGTGAAATTATTTTGTTTAATTTAGGGAAAGCTTAAGGAACCTTACAGTTCTTAAGCCAATAAATAGGCTCGTTTTATTATTAAAAACGGGAAGAAAAATCAAATTTCTTACCAGACTGGCAGCTCCTTTTCCTCCTAGGCCAGCTTCAATTGGGTAGGCCCCTAACGCTTTCATTTTAAATAGTATAAGTTTCAATTCTTTTGGGTCTAGATGGTATTTGAAAGCCCGTATAAGCAAGGCATAAACAATTGCCTGTTGTTTCGCTTCCAATTTGTTTTTTACGCGAGTATAAATGGCATTTAAACTGTCTTCATGTTCTATCAATTTGTCTAATTCTTCCACTGCATTTACCATTCCTTGAATAAACTCTAGGTTTTTCTTAGGATTTTTGGTGGTAACTATGGAACCCGCAACTTTGATATAGCGATGTGCGGCTAAATCCACCCTTGCAATTCTACTCGATTTTAAAATTACGGTAGCGGTAAAAACTAAATCTTCATAGGCTCTCATCGCTTCAATAAACCGTACACCGGTGTCCAATAAAAAACTTCTTTTAATTAAGTAACGCCATGCCTGGTTTCTAAAATCTTTTTCAGCTATAAAAGTTAAACCATCTGTTACTAAGATGGATTTTTCTTTAGGTTTTTCATTTAATGATTCCGTTATCGCCGCTATGGAAGCCTCTTCTAATTCCTTGGTTTCGAATTCCAATATTTCCAAGTTGTTTTGTTCGGTTAGTTTTAATAGATTTTCCAAGACATCATTGGCGAGGAGATCATCTGCATCCAGAAAATAGAGATAATTACCTATTGCTTTATCTATTCCCTTATTTCGCGCAGCACTTGGCCCTTGATTTTTTTGTTTGAGCAAGTGCAGGTTTAGGTACTCATTTTTGTTCGTATAATTCTGAACAAGTTCTCCACCAGAATCCTTAGATCCGTCATCTACAATAATTATTTCGTAATCCTTAAACGGTAATCCTTGACCAATGATACTTTCCAAGCAGCGTTCAATGTATTTTTCCTTATTATAAAGCGGAATAATTATACTTAATCTCATTGCCTAACTTAAATTGTTTTATAAGGTCATTAGTAAAATGTACAAGATAGATACTATACTGGTATGCGTTTTGACAGGGATTTGGTATCTAGAAAAAATATTTATAACAGTTCATTGCCGATTAATCTTTATGCAAATTGGTCATATAAGGCAATACCTACAAATAAACTTGTTTTATGATTGGTTTTATCTGATAAAATACCTTAAAATGAAACGTCATAACTGTAATAGTATTCCCTGATTTCAACTGAATAAGTTTATCTAAATCAATCAATTACCCTATTATCTTGCCAAATAGCCACCATCTACAGGTATTACAGTTCCTGTAATGTAATCGCTTGCAGAGGAGCATAAGAAAACCGTTAATCCTTTTAGGTCTTCACCATTGCCCCATCTTTTCATGGGCACTCTATTGAAGACTTCTTCGGTTCTTTTTTTGTCATTTATCAAGGCAATATTGAGTTGTGTATCCATGTAACCTGGAGCAATTGCATTTACACAAATACCTTTTGCCGCCCAATCATTTGAAAGTGCCTTTGTTAATTGACCTACCCCTCCTTTTGAAGCGGCATATGCGGGTATGGTGATACCACCCAAAAAGCTCATTAAAGAGGCGATGTTTATAATTTTTCCACCCCCATTTTTTATCATGTCACCACCTATGTACTTGCAATAATAGAAAGTGGCATCAAGATTAACTGCAATTACCTTGCTCCATTCTTCGTCTGGGAAATCCTCGCTTGGATATCTTCTTTGTATACCTGCAGAATTTATAAGGATATCAATTTTTTCACCCAAAATACCTTTGGCAGATTCATAGGATTTCTTAATTTCTTCGATTTTGCTTATGTCTGCCTTTATAGGGGCAACGTTTAAGCCATCATTATTGAATTTTTCGCAGATATCGAAAACCCTATCGTCAAAGTCTATTACCACTGTATGGGCACCAGCTTGTGATATGGCTTCGACCATTGCTTTTCCGAGATCTCCTGCTCCGCCAACAACAATTGCAGTTTTTCCAGCTAAACTAAACGACTCTAATATATTTGATTTCATATTTTTTATTTTATCCCATGAATAATCCTCCGTTGACATCTAAAACAGAACCGGTAGTAAACCCAGCATCATCGCTTGCAAAGTAGCAAGCCGCGGCAGCAACCTCTTTAGGTGTTCCAAATCTTTCCAAAGGAAATCTTTCTTTTAATTTTTTTAATGCCTCCGGGCTACGAGCCGCAGACATGTCAGATTCTATAGTACCCGGGGCTATGCAATTTACGGTAATTCTTTTTTTAGCGAGCCTTCGCGCCAAGCCATAAGTTAATGAAATGATTCCTCCCTTAGATGCACTATAGGCTAAGCCATTTTCGAAACCACCCATTCTACCGGCATTGGACGATAAATTTATTATTCTTGGCGCTGTGCTTTTTTCTAAATATTTAATCGCTTTTTGAACGGCGATAAAAGTGCCTTTGAGATTAATAGCCATCACTTGGTCCCAATTATCCATAGTCATTTCTTCGATACTTGACATATCTAAAATTCCAGCACTGTTTACTAAAATATCAATACCACCAAAATGAGAATTGATTTTACTCAATGTTTCTTCAACCGAGCTTTCATTAGAAACATCGCATCTAAATCCAATTGCTCTAGATTGGGTATCATCTAAACTTAGAGCAGCTTTTTTTGCGCTATTTTCGGAAACGCTAAGAATGGCTACATTATAACCCAGTTCATAAAATTTTTCTGCAATCGCATAGCCGATATTTCTTGAGCCACCAGTGATAACAGCTGTTTTAGTCTTCATATTTTTCGTGTAATTTTAATTCAATACTTTAATTTTAAAGGTAGTCATCTACTTTAATTGATTCTGGCCAAGTTAATATCATATCTTTTCCAGCAGCATCTGTGATCCTTAGTTTACTTTTAAATTCGAATAGTTTGGAATTCAATTCTTCAATTGAATCGGCCACTATGTATATACGAGAAAACACTTGCCGCTCAGTTCCTAACCATTCTTTTAAAACGACATCTCCCTCTTTAAATCTATCTAAAACAAAAATGACATTTTTATCAGCCCTAATTTCAGAAATTCCGTCTATAGCATCAATCGTTCCTTCTTTTAAAAGTATCCAAAGGGTACATGCTTTTTTACCCTTGAACATGTAATCATTTTTTTTAGGGAAATCGTCATCTCCAAAAACGCCACTGAAAGAAAAATCAATGAGCATTTTTCTATGGTCAAAACCGTTGATGTGAGCTAAATGAATATGTGGCGCTTCCCCCTGTAATCTGAATCCTGGGTCATAGGCATAGAAAACCCCATCTTCCACAAAGAATTGTAAATTAAGCACGCCATTTTGAATATTTAGTTTTTTGAAAAAATCACAGAGTTTAGGATGTATTTTTTCTACAAATAATGCTGTGTTTTTGGAAGGATAAATTGCTCCAATTCCTACTGGGCTAAAGTCTCCTTGTATTTTAGTTGTTATTCTATCATACGTGGCAGAAAGGTAGGGGATACCATTCCTAAAAGTATAGTAGGCAGCCATATCATCACAGTCCATATACTTTTCTATCAGGACTACACCTTTTTTGGAGAACTTTAATGCTGTTTTTACAGATTCCTGAAAATCCTTGTCATTTCTACATATTTTCATACCTACACCGCCCCCGCTATCAACAGGTTTGATCATTAATGGGTAATCAATATGCTCTGGTTTCTCTATTCCAGAGATATTTTCTAGATAAATGCCCGGAATATCCTGTATATTGAATTTCTCACAATATTTTTTAAATCCATCCTTACTACAAAAAGCTTCAATAGCTTCTTTGGTAGCATAACTATGCATATTCAGCTTTTCACAAATTTCACCATAAGGTTTAACCAAAATGTCCGCGACTCCTACTAAAACGGCATCTACTTGAAGGTCTTTTGCTAGCTGAACGATTCTTTCCACATCAAAGCCATCTATGTCATACGTTTCTGACGCATTTTTTTTTGCAGGCGCATCAGGGTTAGGATCAACCACGATGGTATGGATTCCCATTGCAACTGCTATATTGACCAAAACTGCCGTTTCAGGATTTCCTCCCAATAGTATAAGCTTTTTCATAGCTAGGAATTTTTCTGTTTTTTTAAATAATTTTTGTAAAGATTATGGCTTTTCAATTCCATATATTTTAGTTTTTCTGAAACTTAAAATTACTGTCAAAAACTAGTTGTATCAGTAGTTTGCTTATCTGTTCTATATCGGTATTGATGGTTACAATTTTTTCCTCATCAACCCCCACTAGGCTCAATTCTTTTTTGATGTCGCTATAATAGGTTGGATTTATTGTCGCAATTATCAAATAATCATATGCTAAATCGTTAACCGCACTTATCGGTTTAACATTATTATCACCGATTTTTAATTCATGATAATCAATATCCACCCAATTCACAACCTCAAAATAATTGTTTTTCAAGTTCGTGGATAGGATATGTTGCCCAAAGGAACCTGAACTATATACCACCACTCTTGAATTGACTTTGAGGTTTAAAAAGGGATTAAAGATCATGTTTTCCGTTTCATCATAGATTAATCCTCCAGAACGCACTAGAATTTGGGAATATAAATAGTAGGTAATCTGCTCTCTAACGTTTTTTTGGTCTAAGACATTCGATAACTTAGACCATAAAAAATTCATTAATAAGCCCAATCTGTAATATTCTGTTTTTGGGTCTTCAATGGATTTTACAATGGAATCATGGCGTTGCCTATAATAGTATAATGGAATGCTACTAATAGTTATAGTTTTTGAAACCGTTAGGTATGCATAGGTAATCGCCGCATCTTCTCCCATGATGATGTCATTAGGTACGTCGAACAGAATTTTGTTTAGCAATGTTCTCTTAAAAAGTTTATTCCAGACGTAGGTAGATATTCCATGTTCGCAGAAGTGGCCATTATAGATGGCATTGGGGAGTATTTGCGATTTTATTTCATCTTCAGGGAAGACTCCCGTTATTTTTGGAACTATTGTTTCTATTTTACCGTCAAATTCCCTAAAATGACCTGTTACAACGAGGTCCGATGAATTTTCGTCCATCATTTTATAGAGAATATCCAAATAATATTCATCAACCCAATCATCTCCATCAACAAAGGAAATATAGTTCCCGGTAGCTACTTTTAATCCTGCTTTTCTAGCACTTAACAATCCGCCATTTGTTTTGTGAACCACTTTGATTCTAGAATCTAATTGTGCATAGTCATCGCAAATTTTTGCACAATCGTCTGGGCTACCATCGTTCACTAAAATTAGCTCAAAGTTTAAAAAAGACTGATTTAGTATGCTATCGATACACTTTGGTAAATACTGCGCTATTCTATAAATAGGTACGATAACACTTATTTCTTTTGTATTCAATGTATTCATATTTTAGTCACTCTAAAACAAATAGCTTCATTTCGGCCTATTTCGTTTTGAAACGGGAATTAGTTAAATATAGGTTAGATAAATTAGCAAAACAATTAGCGATAAGGATTACGAAAATAGGCTTCCAAAAACAGAAATTTAACCAGAAGTTAAATATATTCTCCGCCCGTTATTCGTATTAAAGAGCCTGTGGTCATTGCAGAATGATCTGAAATAAAATACATAACCGCTGGCACAGGATCATAGGTATTTAGCATTCTGCCCATGGGTACCACGGCAGAAGCTTTGGTTTTTAACGCTTCTTCATTCATTCCCGCTTTGTTTCTTAATTCAATTTCACCTTCTGTATTTGTCCACCCCATTACTAAATAATTTGATCTAATTCCATATTTGGCATAATGATGGGCAATATGATTAGATAAGGTATAGAGTGCATTCTTTGTTAATGCATAGGGTGCTCTATCTACTTCCCCATAATCCATATGGGCAGAACCAAAGAAAATCAGGGAACCTGAAAAGTTTGAAACCATTGATTTTAAAACATGTTTTACCAAAAAGAATGGAGCCTTGAGGTTAATGTTAAAAACACTGTCATAGGTGGATTCGTTGGTTTCCAGAATTGATGCTACCGGTGTAATACCTGCATAAACTACCAATGCATCTATTCTCTTAAAACGTTCAACGGTTTTCAAATAGAAATCTTCTATCCCTTTTGTGCTATTGAGGTCCAGTTCATGGAAATAGAGCTTATCCTTAGCACGTAATTCTTTAATGATTTGATGGCCTTGACTTGCCTTACGACCACAAAAAGCAACATTATATCCTTTATCCAAGCAAGACTTCAGGATTTCTTTTCCAACACCTTTCGTACCTCCTAATATCATTACTGTTTTCATCAATACAATTTTCTTTGTCAGAAACATAACGTTTCATACACCATAAATATTTGATTTACTGTTCCATTGTTGTAACGAAAATTTTCAAATTTTCTGATGCAGATTACCTCGAATTTCTTTCGTTCCCATTTTTTAAGATCGGGGTGTTTCACTTCCCATAAAGGTTTCCATTGTGGCATGATTTTCCGCAGAGATGTCTGCCCTTTTCAGTACTTTTTTTAGGGTCATTAAAACTATTTTGACATCCAGGGTAAAACAGCGGTTTTCCACATACCAAACATCATATTTAAATTTTTTTTCCCAAGAAATCGCATTTCTCCCATTAACTTGTGCCCAACCTGTAATGCCGGGCCTTACTTTGTGCCGCTTGCGCTGTTCTTTAGTATATCTTGGCAAATAAGCCACAAGTAAGGGGCGCGGCCCGATCAAGCTCATGTCACCTTTAAGAACGTTCCATAGTTGCGGTAATTCATCCAAGGAACTTTTTCTAACGAAATTTCCAACTTTCGTTATGCGTTGATGATCAGGTAAAAGTTTTCCATCAGCACCTGTCTTATCGTTCATGGACTTGAATTTAACTATCTTGAATATCTTCTCATTTTTTCCTGGACGAAGCTGATAAAAAAAAGCCTTACCATCATTTGCAATCAGGAGTAATACCCAAACCACTAAATATATGGGGCTCAATACCAATAGTATGATTACAGCAAATAAAAAATCAAAAATTCGCTTTAAAAACCGGGTGTACATACTATGGAATTAATTTAAACGCTAAAATAAACAATTATAAAAGCTATGTAAAAGCGATTGGTTTAAGTGCACTGTTAATAGACCAAAGCACTAACATAGGTCATAGTACATATTTTCGAGAACGTACTAAAACCATTTTCAATTTTTATTATAGAGGTTTATCCTCGTTTTCTATTCGTTTGTACTCCTTTAAAAGGGCTTTCCAAACGATGCTTTGTTCAAACTTTTCCGCAATTATAGGTCGTGCTTGACCGGCCATTTTTTTCACCATTTCTGGATTTTCCACAAAGCGCTTCATTGCGTCAAATAAGGCTTCTTTATCTTTGGAGGGGATGATATATCCATTTTTTTGATGTTCAATAATTTCATTGCTCCCATTAATATTGGTCACCAAAGAAGGTAAGCCCATAGCTCCAGCCTCTAAGACCACATTTGGAAAACCTTCTCGATAACTGGGAAATACCAAGGCATTGGAAATACAGAAAAAAGGCCTAACATCGTCTTGAGGGCCCGCACAAATAATTCTGGGTTCATTATTTATTCTTTGCCATGTATCACCGGGTAATAAGTCTGTTTCACCCTTATAGGACCCAACAAGGAGCAATACAACATCTTTACGTTGACTTAGTAAATCGCAAAAGGCACCCACTAATTCATTAATTCCTTTATCATTCACCAATCTGCCAATAAAAACAAATACGAAATCATTCTCCCCAATTCCTAAAGAATCCTTTTTCTTTACCAAGCTGTCACTGGTGACCAAAGCACGGTCATAATACTCTAGGTCTTTCCCATTTACATTGCCATTGGCAATTATATTTAGCGGCTTTTGCGTTACCCTATATGCGATGAGGTCATTCTTAACGCCATTTCCTTCGGGGTATATGTGGGTGGCAAACCTACAAATAACTTTATCAAAGAAAAGCAAGTAGCCTTTTCATGACACCTGTTTGGGTGGGGAAAATTAGGCCAGTAAATGTATGTGCCCTAACCGGAACTTTTGCAAAATAAGCCGCCATCATCGAAAGCAGACCCGCTTTGGGCGTTATGCTATGCACCATATAGGGTTTTTCCTTTCTAAAAACCTTATAAAGCCTGTACAGAGATACGAGATCTTTTATCGGATTTATGCTGCGGTCAATTTCAACAGCAATGGTTCTAATACCTTCACGTTCTTTTACTTTATGCAGGAGTGGACCTTGAGAGGCTACCCCAATAACCTCATAGTGTTGGTTTAAAAACCGTAATTGCCCTTTTAGCAGCCCATACAAAGAGCCCGAAACTGCAGCGGTACGGATTACCTTTTTTTTTATGATTTTTAGATCAGGTGCCTCCATACAATCGTTAAGCTAATATATGTTGGGTATACGCCGCTAGGATTGGCTCCCTGCTAAATTCTTGGATACGGCGCAAGACGTTTTCCCTGCATGAAGCCAAATAGCCAGGGTTTTCCAGACAATAGGCCAGTCCCTTTTTAAATAGTTCAAGATTACCAACGGGTGTCAGCACTCCATAATCGGTGATCATTATGTCGTCTGCTTTAGGAAGTTTTAATTCCATAATTTCATCGGGGCCAGATTTGCAATTGGTACTTAGAATGGGGAGCCCACAGGCCATGGCTTCCAACAAGACATTGGGGAAGCCTTCATGGTTAGAGCCAAAAACAAATACATCTGCAGCCTTGAGGTATTGGAATGGATTGGATTCAAACCCCATTAAGAATACCCTTTCATTTATACCTAAGGCATTAATTTGTGTTTCCAGATCATTTCGTAATTCTCCTTCGCCGAAGATGTAGAGCCGGGTCTTTTTAAATGGAGCTACGGCATCAATTAATAATTTTTGGTTTTTAACATCTTGCAACCTACCAAGGCTAACCAAATTAATAAATTCAGTGTCGAAAAAATTTGGATTAGGGCTAATAGCATTAATCTTTTCAAGATCAATTGGGTTGTAAATCACTCTTGTCTTTTTGGGGTCCACGCCAAAGTTTTCTTCCAAGTCCTTTGTACTGGCCTGGGCGTTGCTTACAACCAAGTCTGCCTTGGGGTACAACTTTTTGACCAAAAAAGTGTTTATTTTACTTTGTACATCATCATACCCATATTGCAAGCTGGGGTAATTTCGTTCGCTTACCATCAGCTTATAATCGTGATTCGTAAACCACCGTGCCATAATATTAATATAGCAGGGTCTGGTCAATAGGCTAAAGGAATGGGTAATGCCTTGCTTTTTTATTAAGTGCGCATACTTCCAAGCTAACCAGGGTAGTTTTAAAAATTTATAAAGACCATGTTCTTTTCCGTGGGATTTTTCCAAATAATGAATTGGAATATTTTTAGGAATTGAATAGGCGAATTCGTCTGTCATTAGCACTAGAATAACGGTATGGCCTTTTTTTTGTAAAAAAGGAAGTAAATAAGACACAACGCGCTCTGCTCCACCACCAGCCATGGAAAATATTAAAATGGCAATTTTTACTTTAATCTGCATCTTAATTATTAGCTATGATTTCCGAAAAAAACTGTTCATATTTATCCAGAATTATATTTTTGTCAAATTTTTTATAAACTGATTCAGATACGGTTTTAGGGTCTAAAATCGGAAGTTTATTTAAACGCTCTAGGAACTCATCTTCATTTTGAACCAAGAAACCATTTATGCCATTTTCAATAATTTCCTTTGTACCACCAGGGACATCGAAAGCAATGGCAGGTGTCCCTACTGCACAACTTTCTAATAGAGCATTAGGGAAGCCTTCCGTATAAGAGCCTTGTAAAAAATAATGAGCTTTATGTAAATATCCCGATACATTCTTTGTGAAGGGTATATAGTTTATTTTATTAGTAATTCCCAACTCTTTTATTTTGATAAAAATTTCTTCTTTTAATGGCCCATCTCCAATAATCGTATACGTATATGGTTTTTCAATTTTTTTGATAAACTTCCAACAACCTTAAATGTCCTTTTTCAGGGGAAAGTCTACCAACTGTTACAAAATTATAAGAGTTTCATTTTTTTCAAAAATTGTATTCTTTAGGGTAAAGTTATCAGTGATTGGGTTACAAATAATTTTGAGTTTATTTTCACTTAAATCGAATGCTTTTTTAATGTTTTGGAACATATCATTGGATTGACAAATAATGTAATCGAATTGTTTGAAACTAAACGTTTCAATAAGTTCATTGGTTTTTACTTTTCTTGAAATTCTTATAACTAATTGTATCTGATCGAATGTAGGTTTCCCTTGCTATGAAAATTCTTTTGGGAAATATTAGGGATATAACCGAAATAACTTTGTTTAAATGGGAAAGAGAACTAAAGATAATTTCAGAATTATTCCGCGTAAAATGAGAAATTAGTGAAAGAACAGCGAAGCGAACTTTTGACTTGTTCAAATAAATAACCTTGAGGTCTTCAAGTTCGTAAGAATCTTCCTTTTTTGGACTGGTTACAATAAGCTCTACATTAAACTTTTCTTTATTTAATTTTTTGATCAACAAAGGAAACAACCCGCTCTGCTCCACCTGCTTGAAGTGTAGGCAAAACAAATGTAATATTAATAGGCTTGTCTTTTTTCATATTTTTTTGGCTAACAGGTATTATTTTTTCGTTTTATAATTACTATTTTCTTTACCTATAGTCTTAACCGCCGTAATCCAAAATTTTGGTTTGAAGGTGGAATTTCTTTGAATTTTGAAGGATTTCACTAAAATACTCACCAAAAAGAGGACCATTACACATCTGATGTAAATTTATATCTTGACCAGTCGCATTGAATTCTACAATGATAATCTCTGAATTTTTGTTTATGGCAATATCCCAGGAAATCAGTTTGAAATAGGGCATGTTCAAATGTTGTTCAGTGACCCTACTTAGTATTGCATCATAATTGGGAATTTGGAAGTTTTTCAAGTCAACACCGCTATCAGTAGTATAGATTTTTTTACCAAAAGTATCCATAGCATATTCTTTTAATTGACCATCATTGTCAACACCACAGCCCATGCCCCCTATTGTAACATTATCGGTGAAGGAGTTTGCTCTACCAATTCTAAGAACTGATGATAATGGAATCACTTCATCTTCCCTCATATAAGTTAAAACGCGAATTGTATTGAGGGAAGTTTTATTCAGAAGTGATAGTTGAGGATGTTGTTCAACGATTTCCTGAACTATAAAATTAGATTTATATTCCAGAAATAATAATTCCAATTGATTATTGTTTTCTTTAATTAAATCAATTTTTCGTACACCTTTACCCCCTGCAGTTCCCAACGAGGGTTTAATAACAAATGAATTATGATTTGAGCATGTTTCAATTGCTTCCTCTAGTGAAACTTTTCTATCACCAATGTAAAAAAAGCCATTTATATTTTTTACAATTGATTTTGGTAAATACGCCTCATCAAAAAATTTATTTAATAAGTTTTTGTCCTCCAGAGCGGGATAAAATATTGAATTATTTAACGCTGGTTCTATTTTGTAATAAAAAAATAACTCCGGAATGAATTCGATTATTTCGCCTCCTAGATAACTATTATAGAATTTATGCCATTTAGTAGACACCCTATTAAAGCCATGTTTTGAAAATGCCCTGTGTATTTTATTTTTGTAATCAGGTGAGATTGCTTCACAATTATTTTTTTTAAGCATCAAATTTATTTTGCCATTGTAAAATAATTTAGCTTTCAGATATTTGATTTTCGCTATTGATTTGTAAAATATATTTCTAAATTTCATTGACAATTCTTTTAATATTTCTAATCATAATCCTAAATCGGAAGCTTTAAAATTTCTCCAAAATATTTATCATACGAATTTGGTGTAAAATGCCCTAAACCAGACTCTGAATGGAAAGTCAATTCTCCAAAATAAATTGTTTTCTTGATGACATAAAAATCCACTCGTACGTAAATAAAATCTTCGGCAATTGTTTCAGCCAAATCCTTCATCTTATCAAAAGGATCTGGTTTTTTAATTTGTTTACCATTGTCATAAATCCACTTGCACGGAATAAAATTCCAATCTTTATCATAAAGATTCCGAGTATGATTAATTTGACGATCCAAATCTACTTGGGTAAAAATAAGTTTACCGTTAAAACAATGTAATTTATAATCATATGGGATTGCTCCATTTTCATCGACCAATAATTTTTCAACTAATATCCTTGGTTGAATGTTTTTATATTGCCATTCTCGTGAGCTATAGAAATAATTTTCTTTCAAATTTTTTTTTAAGTTGAATCTCGTTTTCTGCCAATCTATATCATTTTTGTTTTTGACTATTACTCCACCAGAACTATTATGGTTAGTTTTAATGATAACTGGAAAATCAGGTAATATTTCAGGGATTATATCCTTAGGATTTTTAGTTTGGTAAATAAGTGGAATCAGATAAACTCCTCCGATTTTATTTTCTATGTACCGACGGACTTTAAATTTATCCGCTGAAACCGTATGTAGATCTGTTCGGTCATTTAATTTCAACCAATTAATTTTTTCATTGAAAGTTTGTGGATTTTCAAGATTTAAAGAATAACCCATATGTAGCTTGAACTTCCACTTTATGTGCATTTCATCTGGAATAGCTTTTAGAAAAAATTCATAAACTAAAAATAGCGGCCGGATTAGAAAATATCCCGAAACGGAATTTCGATAAAACCCCCCTATAAGTTTTTTCATATTCAATTTTATTTTATTAAAAAATAATACAAATACTATTATATGCTCCATAACCAGCTACGAAGTAGCATGCACTCGAACATTTTCTGAGTTTCTTAGAGTGTTTAGTACTCTAATTTTTAAATAGATAAATATTGTTAGTGCTATGCTCTGATAATTTGAGAAAAAAGTGTGACTTACCATAAGATTCAGCAACACAACCAATACAACATATAGTAGAAACGGCTCTCGCTTAAAGTAAGTCAAGGAGTACCTTAGCATATAAAGATAGGTGCCAACGAATAGCAAAAACGGAATTATACCGCTTTCTCCGATGATCATTAAATAACTATTATGAACCCCTGGAACTTGATTTGTAGCCTCCTGAAAGGTTTTATAACCGTGCCCTAAAAATGGTTTCTCATAGATTAAATCATAGTAAAGGGCCCATGTTTGATCTCTAGAATCATCTCCAACAGTATTGTTTCTTATTTGACCTTCTCCGAAAAATGCTGTGAGGGCATCAAATCTATCTGATGCAAAAATTTTACTATCTGTAAATGTAATCATCAATATCAGGGTAATTACGCCCACCAATGGAACAAACAAATTTTTTCTGTCTTTATATACTGCTAGAATATTAATGAATAACCATATAACAATGAATGTTCGTGATAACGTTAAAAATCCTGCAAACGTAAAAGCTGCTTGCCCAAGAATACGCAAAGTCCTGTTTTTAACAGAATAAGAAATGGCCATCCCTAATAAGCAAACAATTCCAGCAGTATTTGGGTTTAAAAAAAAACCGCTAAACCTACCAGTGACCAAACCATAGATTGCATTTGTATAAGGAAATACCAGAGCATTTAAAATGACGCTAAACGCACCAAATAATAAGACATAAAATATTTCTTTATAAGATGTACGAAACATTACTTCTGTGAGACAAACTACAATGATTAGAAAACGTATAAATTCCTTTATTAATTCTGAATCAACTCCATAAAAATTTAAACTTCCAATAGTAAAATATAATATGGTGAAAAGTATAAATGGAATGATTGGTTTTTGCCAAGATTTAGATAAAAAGAAAAATAACAATAAAAGCAAAGATGTGAGAATACTAACTGCTGATGAAAGCGAAGGATTAGTATAAACCAACAAAAAACCTGGTATATTACATAATACCAAAAACAAAATAAAATATCTTAATAATTGAAATATCAAAATACTAATTAATTTAAATTATTTGTCAATTGAACCATTTGTCCTAGTTTATAGTCCCATCCTTCCGGTGTGATCGGTCTATTACCGCTATCATGATGAAATGTAATTTCGCCAAAAAATAATTTATCATCGACATCATACCAATCTACACGAACATAGGCAAAAGGCTCAGCTAAAATATTGGATAAACTTTCCATTTTGTTTAATTCTTTCGGAGGCGGTACATCAAAATCTGCAGGGTTGGTTTCTTTATCTCCTAAAAGGGCCGTCCACTTAAATGGACAGCGTTTCCAATCGGTATAATACCAATTTCTAAAATGGTTATCGGTGCCTCTACCAATATCCACTTGAATCATATGAGCCTTCCCATTGAAACAATGTACTTTGTAATCTAAGGGAATCTTACCCTCTTTGGTTATGAGTAATTTTTCCACGATAATACGAGGAGTAATATTTTTATATTGCCACTCCTTAGATTTGTAATAGTAATTTTTTATCAATCTTTTTTCAAAAATTTCTTTCAATTCAGGATAATTCAATTTGTGTTTATTATAAACGAAAACCCCCCCACTACTATCGTGATTGGCCTTAATTATACATGGGATTTCAGGTAAGTTTTCTGGTTTCAGGTCGTTTGGATTTAGGGTTTGAAAATACAAGGGCACCAAATAGTCCTCTCCAATCCTTTCCTTTACATAACTTCGCACCTCGTACTTGTCTGCACATTGGGTATGTAAAGGCCTTCTGTCATAAAGCTTTAGCCAATTTATTTTTTCATTGAGGGTCTGCGGATTTTTTAAGTTCAAGGCTTTCTTTCTTCTTTTCCAGTAATTGTAGCGTACTACCCATTCGTCGGGCCAAAGCTTATTTTTGCTCTCGTGGAAACAATAAATTAATAATTTGCCAAACAGAGTATGGTGATAAACCCATTTAAAAACATTTTTCATATACCTAGTTTTAATCTCCTAGTTTATAAGTACGCTTTAAAACAAATTTTATTGCGCAACTAAATCGTTCTGGTGCTTTAAACGTCTCAAATACCAGTACATGGTGATGCTTTTCAAAACCGTTATGATAGTTGTGCAAAGTGCTATGCCGTAGACTCCATATAGTTTCATAAAGATAAAATCTAAAATAATATTTAACACTAATGCAACAAGGGATATATAGGCCATAATGCTATTTTTATTGATACTGGTTGCAAAATTAACCATAATCATACCCGTAATCTTAAAAGGAATATAAGCAAGAAATATTTTTTGGATGGTAGCAACTACCTTGGTGTCTTCAGCCGTAAATTCTTTACGTTGGAATATTAACCCTACTACGAGGTCTGATAGCAAAATTCCAATAATAGTTATGGCAATCAATCCTAGAAATAGCCATTTTAAATTCTTGAATAAATTTTCAAAGGCCAACTTCCTATTACTTAATACTAACTTCGCAAAATAAGGCAGTAAAACATTGCCAAAAGCAACCAATAAAAGACCACTTAAAAATGCAGGAATTTTGAGTCCATAATTCAGTGCCGCTATGGACCCAATGACTAGCTGCGCTGCGAAGAACTGATCTACCACAGAGTTTAAAGCAGTTAATAATCCAGAGCTTATTTTTGCCGGCAACTGTTGAAAAGCAATCTTAATATTACTATTTTTTGAATCTAATTTTCCTAAAACTATTAGTTTTTTGTTACGGGCAATAGACAATAAATAAATGCAGCTCGCTAACGCACCTAAGGTTGTGCCCCAGGCAAGAATTGTATTTGAAAATTGAGATTTAAAAAAATAAACGCCAATTAGAATAATTATTGGAGTAAATATACCTGCCAAAGAGCTTAATCGGTATTCATCATTTACGTTCAACAATGCGCTTAAAGTTGATGCAAGACCCCAGAAAAATATAGCGAATAATAATATAGGTAATTGCACCTTTACCATCTGGTAAAACTCTATTGTTTTATTTGGATATAAAACTTCTAAGAAGGTATCAGTACCTAAATATGCAATACCAGCAAATAATAAACTCACGCAAACTGTGACGAGTAAGCTCATCGATTGAAAACTTCCTATATCACCTTTTTTCCCCAGTTCATTGATATAATTTGGAATAAAAACGCTTTTGAAGGATCCTAAAAAAACCATATTGATAACTCCAGGTAGTAGTAAAGCCACATAAAAAGTATCTAACTCTATCGATAGCCCAAAGTTGGCAGCAACAACAGTTTCTTTAAAGAAGCCTAACAAGCTGATGAATAAGGTAACACCACTTACTAGAACAAGGTTTTGAAGTACCTTTTTACGCGCAAGCTGTTTCAACTTTGAAATGGCAATAGTAGTAAAGGAAGTAAATTTCATTAACCTTTAAGCATTTCGTATATTAATTTTGACCATTTTTCAACAACCTTACTTTCCTCTAAATGTTTTACACTATCGGCCGCTTTTTGTCCCATTTTCTGTCTTAATGTCACATCATTCATTAATAAATTTAATTTACTTACTAAGTGCTCGATATTATCAACCGGAATTAAGAAACCATTATTTCCATTTTTAATCAGTTCGGATGGTCCTGTTGGGCAATCACTGGAAATACTTGGTAAACCCATATACATAGCTTCTGTCAAAGCATTTGGAAACCCTTCGTAACGTGAAGGGAAAATAAAAATTTGTGCTTTTAAATAGTATTGTGAAATTTGATTGTTGGGACCAACGAGTTCTATTTTATCGTTCATTCCCAGTTCACTGATTAAATTGGAATACTCATTTTTTTTTGGCCCGTCTCCTACTAGATGCAGTTTCCAGTTAGCAGGATTTATTTGGGCAAAAGCTTTTATTGCTAAGTCTTGACCTTTCTGATAAGTAAGCCTGCCCACATTTAAAATAATATTTTCTTTTTGAACCTGAAGGTTGTTTCTTACCTCACTATGTTTGGAAGAAATAGGATTTGCCAAAATTTGAAGTTTCTCTGTAGGAAGAAATGACTTGAAGTATTGCATAATAGGCTCTGTTTGCACTACCAGCATGTTTGCTTTAGGGTAAGTTAGCCGTCTCATCACACGCCAAAAGTTTGAGAGCTTGGCGAAGGAAGGATAAATGCGTTCACTTATAATTACAGGTATATTAAGTGATTTTGCCACCAAAATTGTTAAAATATTTGTGGTGGTCATAAAACCAATTAATAAATTAATGGAGTGACTGATTGAAATTTTTTTTATGCTAAGGTAAAGTTGATAATTTGTTTTTAGTGATGCTAAAAAAGAAATGCTTTTTTTCGAACTTGATTTACATGCAACAATATTTACGCGATCATTTATAAAATAAAACGGTTTATCATTTATTAGTGTTATGATAGTAATATTATGCTTATCTGCAAGACCATTTGCGAGGGTTGAAACAACCCTTTCGGCACCACCAGAATTTAAGGAATAAATAACAAAAGCAATATTTTTTTTCATTTTAGAAAAGCAAAAGAGTTTATTGCAAAAAGAATCAATTCTAAGAAATCTTTAACTATGAACTAGTACATTCAAAATTTCCGTCTTGTCCTCAAGACTTATGAAATTCATAATTCAGTTAATCTTGATAACTCAATAACGTAAAAGATTTTGATACTATCTAATTCTAAATATTTTCGAGACTTAATTCCGCGCCCAATTTTTTATCCCAAATCTTGGGTTCAATTGGTCTAGTACCTCCAATATGATGGAAAGTCAATTCACCAAAGTAAAGTTTATTATCCAAAATATACCAGTCTACTCTCAAATAGGGTACAGAATCTACCAACCTTTCAGATAAATCAATCATATCACTGAGATTCTCTGGCTTTTTAATGTAAGATTCAAAATCATCTTTTTTCCCTAAGAACTTAGAAGTCCACTGATAAGGTTCTTTCTGCCAGTCACGATTGTAATAATGTTTAAATTGATTTTCAGAGCCTCTATTTACATCAACATTAATCATACGAACTTTACCATTAAAACAATGCACTTTATAATCTGCAGGTAATTACCTTTTGTCAGTTAATAATTTTTCCACAACAATTCTGGTTTTTATTTCCTTATATTGGCTTTCCCTTCCGTCCCAATAAAAGTTTTGCGATATTTCGCACTAAATAATTTTGAATTTTCGTCCAGTTATGTTTTGCATTTTTATTTCTAATAATAATTCCTCCTGAACTATCATGATTTGTTTTTATAATGCAGGGTATATCTGGTAGGTTTTCGGGTAATGATATGCCTTTTAATTTTCTGTGGTAAAAAGCAATGGTATTAAGTACTCTTCTCCAATAGTTTCGCAATGAATTTTCTGACAGCATATTTGTCAGCAAATTGAGTAGCCTGCGGATGTCAGAAGTTGAATTTTAACCAATTTATTTTCTCATTTAATGTTTTGGGTTTTTAAGATTAATTTTATAGCCAAATGATTCTTCGAATTTTTTTTTCACAAATTCTTCCGGGGACAAATATTTTTTATGCAGAAAGTACTGATATAGTCTGGCAAAAGGCTTTAAGAGAATAAAACCTAATTCTGTGTTTTGGTAAAAATTTTTGAATCTTTCTTTCATAATAAAATCGGCAATAACCTAATTATGTACAAATTTGATGTAATTTTTTTCCATTAAAACAAAAAGACGTTCAAATGAACGTCTTTTCTTTTAACCGTAAAATTATAAAGTTATTGTATTAAGTAAAATAGAAATGCTTCTAAATTTGTATACCCATCACCATTATCATCACCTGATGCCGTTTTTGATAAATTACCAAAAGTGCTTCTTTCCCATTCATCGGCCATCCCATCCTTATCTGTGTCATATGCAGAGGGCGAGATACCCCGATTTTTTTGGAACCGTTAGGGAATTGAAACTACCGGTATTATTAAAGTAGTCTGAAATAGCCTTGGAATCAAAAGAATCTTGATGCAAACTATTTCCCGGCGCTCTTAACCCAAACACCCTATTTTCAATCCCTGCCCGTGAGGTTTCCCATGACGAAATTAAACTATTGGTAATTACTCTATTCGAACTTTTATGAATATTATCAGAGTTGTACATGTCAAAATCATGTGGATTTAACTGAATATTATCCGAAAAATAAAAGGAGCCGTCTGTTACCGATGCATTGGGATTATTAATTGAATTGGCTTTCCAGGCTATGGATAAATTTCTAGGTTTATTATTAATAAATGACTTATAAATATTCCCTATAACATCCGTGTTGTTACCCCAAACAACATTCATTCCTTCTTCATATCCGTAAGTAATATTGTTGATGAATTCAGATTTCGCCCATTAGTACCATACCCGAGTAAAACATTTCTTTGATCACGATGTGACAGATAGTTTCCAAGAAATGAAAAGTTATAGTTTCTTGATCCAAACAAGAAAATTATAACCATTGTCACTATTTGTAATCATTGAATTCTGAACAGTTGCGTTGTTTAAACCTTTTATAGAAAAATTTTCATCACTACCATTCGATAAAGAAACATGATCAATAATGACATTTTTTAGAGTGTAATTTGCTGTTTTATACCAAGGATTTACTACTTGTAGAGCATCCATTGAACTTGTATTGCCATCATCAACCCTAAAACTAATATACCTAAGAATAACGTTACTGGCCTGTATATTCAGGAGTGCGCCATATCCATCTGGATTTTGTCCAGAGGCACGTAAAGTGATTCCAGGAAATGGCGCAGTTTCACCGGCAATCGTGCAATTTTCTCTCAGAATATTTGGAGCTGTACTTGCATTGCTGTTTCCAATACCTAATTTTATCATAGTATCGATTTCAATATCACCGGCAACGTCAAATACAATCACTCGAGGACCATCAGTTTCTATCGCCTCCCTAAAACTTCCTGGACCATTATCGTTTAGGTTTGTTACATGAATAACTTTGCCGCCTCTTCCACCAGTCGTGAACTTCCCAAATCCTTCAGCTCCAGGAAAGGCCAAAAGCTCACCCATTTCAGCCGATGAGATGGTAACGGTTGCCACTTGCCTAGAAACTTCATTGTCTGGGGTAGTTACCTCTGCTTCATATGTAAAGGTATCTTCTTCCGGTGTTGAATTTTCCTCGGGTGTGGCGGTTGTAGTTTGCGGAGTGTAGGTTAAGGTATTATTTTCGTTAATGCTTACCGCATCCATTATTTGGGGTTGAAGTGGATACTATGGTAACCTGTGAATCCGTATTAAAGTTGTCATTGTTTAAGACGTCCATTAAAATCGAGTTCTGACCGGGGGTAATGAAGAAGCGGTCATCAACCAATAGAGCAATGCTTTCGAGATCACTGTCATTTGAAATAACATAGTCAGACAATAGGTCGGCATCCTTACTACATGAGAGTAGGGTAAGGCCAACATAGACCACAAGGGCCATTTTTGAAATTAAAGTGTGTAAGGGGCGCATAAGTAGGTATATTTTTTTATGGGGTTTACTTTTCTCGATTTGGTACACAATAATAAATCAATATTTTATTTTACCGATGAATTGATTCCTTTTTTCGATGAAATACACAAATCCTTTAATTACTAATTAAACGAAATTTTAAATTTTAAATTATATGAATTATCGTTTTAGTATTCTTTAAGCTTTTAATACTTATTGTCTGCTCTACGAGCGGGATAGGTTGATTGGATGTTTTAAATCGACGAAATGCACGTTTTTTTTTAAAAATCGATGAACTACCATTTTTATTAACTTTGCTTTAAGAAGAAAGAGCTATTTAGACAGCGATTGATTCTAAGGACAAGTAGTTGGGTGAAGTGTACGAAATATACTTATTCCAAAAATAATCCCAATTAACAGGATATACTTTGTGATTGTTTTAGCAAGAGCAGGAATTTAAATATAATCCGTGTCAGAAGATACTATAATTAAGGAATGGGAAACACTAGTAAGTGATGTTTCTACAAAAATTGAATTTCTTGCGCGGCCTCACAACTCATTTAAGGCTAATGTTCTTTTTTAACTTAAATCTAGGAATGTTTCAATTTTATACTAAATCTACGTCTGAATTATAAATAGGCTACAATCTTGCATCCACATTATTTTTCAGCATCCCCTTAACATCGTAAATAACGCCATCTGCAGTAAGCATACGCTTTAGGTCTAAATCTAAAAATTCGGTATGGGCAACAGTCAATACTATAGCATCGAACTTTTCTTGGGGTAAGGAGTTGGTCACCTGCAGGCCATATTCATGTTCTACTTCTTTTGCGGAGGCCCAAGGGTCATATATGGTCGTATCCGTACCGTAACTTTTTAAGTTATGAATAACATCCACGGCTTTGGTATTGCGTACATCAGGACAATTTTCCTTAAATGTGATGCCGAGTACTAAGATGCTACTGCCTTTGATGCGTATGTCTCTATTTACCATAAGTTTAATGACTTCTGAGGCTACATATTTACCCATAGTATCATTCATACGACGCCCAGCAAGGATAATCTCTGGATGGTAACCATATTCCTGCGCTTTTTGCGCTAAATAATAAGGATCTACACCTATACAATGGCCCCCTACCAGGCCAGGTTTAAACGGCAAAAAGTTCCATTTTGTGCTTGCGGCTTCAAGCACTTGGTGTGTATCGATACCCATAAGATTGAAAATTTTGGCCAATTCGTTGACGAAAGCAATGTTGATGTCCCGTTGCGAGTTTTCAATGACCTTTGCTGCTTCCGCAACTTTAATACTGGGTGCAAGGTGTGTTCCTGCGGTAATTACAGAGGCGTACAAGGCATCTACCTTTTTCCCAACCTCCGGAGTAGAGCCACTGGTCACTTTCAATATTTTTTCTACCGTATGTTCTTTATCGCCCGGGTTTATCCGCTCTGGGGAATAGCCGGCGTAAAAATCCTTATTATAAATGAGTCCGCTTACATTTTCCAATACGGGAATACATTCATCTTCGGTCACCCCAGGATATACGGTAGATTCATAAATTACAGTATCTCCTTTTTTTAACACTTGGCCCACGGTTTCACTGGCTTTGTACAATGGGGTTAAAATAGGGCGGTTCGTGCGATCTACAGGGGTGGGTACCGTTACAATATAGTAGTTGCAATCTGCAATGTTTTCCAATACATCGGTACAGAAGAGTCCGATTTCCATTTGTGCAGAAGCTTGTAAAACATCTTGTAATACGTCATCAGCTACCTCTAAAGTACTGTCATGTCCTTTTTGCAATTCTTGGATACGGTCCGTATTGATGTCAAAACCGATAACCGGGTATTTGGTAGCGAATAAGCGGGCAAGGGGTAAACCTACATAACCCAGTCCTATAATGGCAATTTTAATGTTGTTCATGTTTTTTTATTTTCTAGTAAAGAGTAAAGAGTAAAGAGTAAAGAGTAAAGGGTAAAGAGTAAAGAGTAAAGTTTTTGTGTTTAGTTTTTTGTCCATTGTCTTTTTATGGAGGTAATGTGTTTTTTTCCTAATTCCTGCGTTACTTCTCATTTCGGCTACGCTCAGCGCTCAATTTTACTTCATACTTCATACTTCATACTTTGTACTTCTTACTTTGTACTTCATACTATCTCCTACCTTCCCAATTTTTTACTGTCCACTGTCCACTAATTACTAACTCCGTAAATTCTCCCAATACCAGGCTACAGCTTCTTTAAGACCTGCTTTAATATCAAACTGCGGATCGTAACCTAAAAGTGTCTTCGCTTTTTCAATGGAAGCTAGGGAGTGCGGTACATCCCCAGCCCTTGTTGGTCCATAGGTATTTTGAATATCCACTATTTTGGCATCATACGTACCAAGATATTTCCTTAACAATTGGGTAAGTTCATTCAAATTCGTTCGTTCGCCAAAGGCTACGTTATATACGGTGTTCAAGGCATCTTGGTTCTCCGTCACCAACGAAAGCACATTCATTTGAACGACATTGTCGATATAGGTGAAATCGCGGGAAAAGCTTCCGTCCCCATTTATGACTGGTGATTCGTGCTGCATTAATTGCATTACAAATTTTGGGATAACAGCTGCATAGGCACCATTTGGATCTTGCTTTCTGCCAAAAACATTAAAGTAGCGAAGCCCTATGGTTTCCATTCCATACGTTTTGCTAAAGACATCGGCATACAGTTCGTTTACATATTTGGTGATGGCGTAGGGGGATAACGGTTTACCAATGATATCCTCAACCTTGGGCATTTGGGTAGAATCTCCATACGTAGAAGAGCTGGCGGCATAGACAAACCGTTGAACCCCTGCATCCCTGGCGGCGACCAGCATATTCAAAAAACCGGAAACATTAACGGCGTTACTTGTAATGGGGTCGTTAATGGAGCGTGGGACAGAGCCCAAAGCTGCTTGATGCAAAATGTAATCCACACCCTTGCATGCCTTCTTGCAATCCTCAAGATTTCTAATATCCCCTTCTAGTAGACTAAATTCTGAATTTTCAACCAAATGATGGATGTTTTTGCGATTCCCCGTTGCAAAATTATCCAGACAGGTTACTTGATTTCCATTTTTTAAGAGTGCTTCACAAAGGTTGGAACCAATGAAACCCGCGCCACCGGTAACCAGTATATGAAATGTAGGATTAAGTTTATATAAGCTCATGCTGTTCTTTTAATTTCACAAAAATATGTAATAGTATACGCACCAAACAATATTTGTTTCATTCGGTATCCAATTTAGCGCTATGGACAAATTGGATAGCCGGGCAAAAAATTAGATATTGCTAGGGTATGATTTACCAGACAATTGATAATAGGATTTATACCAATCAACAAATCGTTGCACTCCTAATTTTATGGGGGTATTGGGTTGATACTTATAATCTTTTATCAAATCATCTACATTGGCCCAGGTTTTTTCTACATCGCCAGGTTGCATGGGCATCATATCCTTTTTTGCCGTAGTTCCCAAGCTTTCTTCTATGGCATTGATGAAATCCATTAGTTTTACAGATTTATTATTGCCAATATTGTAGATTTTGTATAATTCCTCTTCACCGGCTTCTTTTTTCAAAGGTGTTTCCACAATACGTACCACCCCTTCTGTAATATCATCGATATAGGTAAAATCACGTTCCAGATTACCATTGTTAAAAACCTTGATAGGTCTGTCATTGATGATGGCATCCGTAAAGAGGAACATGGCCATATCTGGTCTACCCCACGGTCCATATACCGTAAAAAACCGTAGCCCCGTAGTCTTAAAGCCATAAAGGTGGCTATAGGTGTGTGCCATAAGCTCGTTACTTTTTTTTGTTGCAGCGTACAAGCTAATAGGGTGGTCCACATTATCAGCGACCTCAAAGGGTATTTTCTCATTAAGCCCATAGATGCTCGAGCTACTGGCGTAAACCAAATGTTTTATGTTACTGTTTCTACAACACTCCAAAACATTCAAAAATCCGACCACATTACTATCTACATAGGCTTCAGGATTCTCCAAGCTGTAGCGAACACCGGCTTGCGCGGCTAAATTGCAAATGGTGTCAAAGGATTGCTCTTTAAATAACTTTGGTAGGTTTTCACGGTCTTCCAGCGCCATGCGGACAAATGAAAAACGGGATTCGCTATTGCTTTGTACCAGTTTATTGAAGATTTCTGCTTCACCTCGTTGAATTCCCAACTCCTTTAAACGCGCAAACTTCAAATTAACAGCATAGTAATCGTTGATATTGTCCAAGCCAACAACGGTATGACCTTTTTTCAAAAGTGATTTCGCTACAAAAAAACCGATAAATCCTGCTGCACCGGTTACAAGAATTTTCATGATTGTCCTATTTTATAGTATTTAAAACCAAGGTTCTCCATTTTTTTCTTCTCAAGCAGTCTACGCCCATCAAAAAGAAAGGCGGGTTTAAGCATTTGCTCGTAAATCTTTGGCCAATCATAGTCTTTAAAGACATCCCATTCCGTTAGTATCGCTATTGCATGGGCATCTGAGCTTGCATCAAGCGGGTCTTTTGAAACGGTAAGGAGTCTTCGGTTCTCTTCTGGTGATCTTGTGCCCAGATAATCCAGATCTGCATATATTTGTTCGGCCGGTACTTTTGGGTCATACACCACTATTTCGGCATGTTCTTCAAGCAGGGCATCCGCGACATAGATTGCTGCAGATTCTCGGGTATCGTTGGTGTCTTTTTTAAAGGCCCAACCGTAGAAGGCAATCTTTTTTCCAGAGACGGTATTGTACAAAGAGGAGATGATATTTTCCGCAAACCTTCGTTTTTGGTAGTCGTTCATGATAATGACCTGTTCCCAATAATCCGCTACCTCTTGCAGGCCATAGCTACGAGCAATATAAACCAGGTTTAGAATGTCTTTTTGGAAGCAAGAACCCCCAAATCCGACCGAAGCGTTCAAAAATTTTGGACCTATTCGGCTATCGGTGCCTATAGCTCGTGAAACCTCGGCAATATTGGCATCGGTACGCTCGCAGAGCGCTGAAATTGCGTTGATGGAAGAAACCCGTTGAGCCAGAAAAGCATTGGCAACCAATTTGGACAATTCCGATGACCAAACATTGGTCTGTAAGATGCGCTCTTTGGGCAGCCAATGCTCATAAATTGCACTTAGGGTATTTTTTGCCTCTTTTCCAGTAGGCGTATCATCGCCCCCGATCAAGATACGATCGGCTTTCAACAAATCTTCAATGGCCGTGCCTTCCGCCAAAAATTCTGGATTGGAAAGGATTTCAAAATGTACGTGGTTTCCAGTATTGTCCAAGATGCTTTTTATGGCACTTGCGGTACGTACTGGAAGGGTAGATTTTTCTACGATAATTTTATCGTCTTTGGCAACTTTGGCAATATTTCGTGCACATAGTTCCACATATTTTAAATCTGCCGCCTGCCCCTTGCCTTTCCCATAGGTCTTTGTAGGCGTATTTACAGAGATGAAGACCATTTGTGCCTCATCGATGGCCTTGTCCACTTCTGTAGAAAAAAAGAGATTTTTGTTGCGATTGGCAGCCACGATTTCTTTTAAACCCGGCTCGTAAACAGGAAGTTTATCCAAGTCGGCATCATTCCAAGCATCAATCCGTTGTTGGTTGATGTCTACCACCGTCACTTTAATTTCTGGGCATTGACTGGCTATTACGGACATGGTTGGCCCGCCTACGTAACCAGCACCAATACAGCAAATATGGGTAATTTTTTTCATCGTAACTACTTATTTTACATTTCCCATTCCAACTTATTATTTCGTTTAATAATGAATTGGTTGAGTCGATTTCTTAACTAAATTTTGTGCAAAACTTGTAAAGATAATTCAATTCGTTGGGGTATTGTCGTTTAACGGTTGCTTAAAATAGTTTTAAGGTAAAACAGGCCATATTGGGTTTTATTGTGTTTTTAAAATTAAAGACTTATAGCTTGTCTTTTGGTCATGATAAAGACTAAAACCTTCTTCCAATAAAAGCCTCGCAATAATATCTGGTTGTTTTAGGAGTTCATAAAATACTACTGTTATTAAGAATTATAAGCATGACCGCAGATGTATCCCAGTCATCATTGACTTGGGGGAAGGTAGAACAAGAGAATTTTAAATCACTTGTTGATTTTAATGAGCGGAATAGTTATAAAATTTAACTACTACTTAAATAGATGAGAAAGAGAGGGGAATTATGGTACTCCAAATTTTAGAATAATAACGTTTTCCATTATTTGGCTGATTCCTTATCCAAAAGTCGCTTCATCCCTTTTTTTGGGATTTAATAGTATTTTGATCATAAAATTGAGCTTACCTACTCTAATATAATATCTTCGTATCCCAAAACTAAACAAACTATAATTTTGAAAAAAATTCTCATAACCGGAGGCGCCGGATTTTTAGGTTCTCACCTATGTGATCGCTTTATAAAGGAGGGTTACCATGTTATAGCCATGGATAACCTTATTACGGGGGATTTAAAAAATATCGAACATTTATTTCCTTTGGAAAATTTTGAGTTTTATCATCATGATGTAACCAAATTTGTTCATGTGGCGGGCAATTTGGATTATATCTTGCATTTTGCTTCTCCGGCAAGTCCCATCGATTACTTGAAAATACCAATTCAAACGCTTAAAGTAGGGGCACTTGGTACCCATAATCTTTTAGGGTTGGCAAAAGAAAAAAACGCACGCATTTTAATTGCCTCAACTTCGGAAATTTATGGAGACCCATTGGTACATCCACAGACGGAAGCCTATTACGGAAATGTAAATACCATTGGGCCGCGTGGCGTCTATGATGAAGCGAAGCGCTTTATGGAATCCATAACCATGGCGTATCATCGTTTTCATGATGTGGAAACCCGTATTGTGCGCATATTCAATACCTATGGCCCACGGATGCGTCTAAATGATGGTAGGGTAATACCCGCTTTTATAGGGCAAGCACTACGTGGAGAAGATCTTACCGTTTTTGGAACAGGGGAACAGACGCGATCATTTTGTTATGTGGATGATGAAGTGGAAGGCATTTACCGCTTATTGTTGAGTGACTATGCCCTGCCGGTGAATATTGGAAATCCCCATGAGATTACCATAAAGGATTTTGCGGAAGAAATTATTAAATTAACGGGTACGGATCAAAAGGTTGTTTTTAAGCCCTTGCCCCAAGATGACCCCATGCAGCGGCAACCTGATATTTCAAAAGCTCGGGAGATTCTGGGTTGGGAACCCAAGGTGAGTAGGCAAGAGGGTATGGCTAAAACCTACGCCTATTTTAAATCATTGCCGCAAGAGGAATTGTATAAAAGGGATCATAAGGATTTTAGTACGTACAATAAAGTATAAGAAACAAAACCTATAATTGTCTATAGGATTTATTTTGATAGTGTTCTCGGTGCATTTTAACTTGAGTGCAACATACCCATTTTAGGCAATTAACCGATTTAATTTTATGTTAAACGAAATTAGGCTTGGTTTTTTAGCGGTACGATAAACTATATGTACCTTAGTCTGGAATTAATTTTTTTACAGTGGTAGACGTACAGGAAAAAATCTGGCTTTCTTCCCCGCATATGGGGAATATGGAACAAGTGTTTGTGAAGGAGGCATTTGATACCAACTGGGTAGCACCGCTAGGGCCTAACGTAAACGCTTTCGAACACGATATTTCACATTTTTTGGGAGAAGGGATGCATGTTGCCGCCCTGAGTTCTGGAACCGCGGCCTTACATCTAGGTCTTCAATTACTTGATGTAGGTCCAGGTGATGTTGTACTTTGCCAAAGTTTTACCTTTTCTGCTTCCGCCAATCCAATTTGTTACCTTGGCGCCACTCCCCTTTTCGTAGATAGTGAGCGAGATACTTGGAATCTTTCGCCTTTGCTATTGGAGCAGGCCATTAAGCAGAGTATTGAGGCCGGCAAAAAACCAAAAGCTATCGTTGCTGTCCATTTATATGGTATGCCGTATAAAGTTGAGGAGATTAGGGCCATCGCCGATTTTTATAAGATCCCTATTTTAGAAGATAGTGCAGAGGCTTTGGGAAGCACCTATAAGGAACAAGCTTGTGGTACATTTGGAGACATTGCCATTCTTTCTTTTAATGGGAATAAAATCATTACAACTTCTGGAGGAGGGGCTTTGGTTTCGAAAAATCCCGATCATACCAAAAAAGCTATTTTTCTAGCTACCCAAGCCCGGGATGAGGCACCGCATTATCAGCATTCACACATAGGGTATAACTACCGCATGAGCAATGTGTTGGCCGGTGTAGGCAGAGGGCAAATGATGGTTTTGGATGAGCGGGTGCTGGCACGTAGAAGTAACTATGAGACCTACTTGCAGGAATTGGGCGCTTTATCAGACATTCAATTTTTGGAAGAACCAAGGGGTTGTTTTTCAAATAGGTGGTTAAGCTGTATCCTTTTACCCTCATATGATTTAAGGGAAGAAATTCGATTAAAGCTTTTGGAGGAAAATATTGAATCTAGGCCACTTTGGAAGCCCCTGCACTTACAACCCGTTTTTGAAAGATTCCGAAATGTCACAGACGGTACGTCTGAAAATTTATTTAATAGGGGATTATGTTTGCCTAGTGGTTCTAACCTTTCTCAGGAACATTTAAACCGCGTTATAAACAAAATAAAATCTATACTTTAGTTTTATGTTGCAAAAATACTTGACATACAGCACACAACGTTATGCTTCTAAATGGCTGGTATTGTGTATTGACCTATCTACCGTTGCTTTTGCTTTTGTTTTATCCTATTTGATACGGTTTAACTTAACCTTCGATTTTCAATTCGAAAATTTGGCAATACAATTGCCGCTTGTACTGTTGGTCTCCTGTATCGCTTTTTTATTGGTTGGTTCTTACAAGGGAGTTGTTAGGCATACGGGGGTACGTGATGTTTACAATATATTTAATGCGATATGCCTTTCCAGTATTTTCATCATTTTCTTTATTCTAGTAAATAGACAATTTCTTTTGTTGGAGTCCTTTACCATACCGCTATCTATTATCATCATCAATAGCTTAATTTCATTCATAGGATTATCAGCTTCAAGATTCGCTTTCAAGTCTATTTATAATCAAATGAATAGTGCGAAAGGATCGTATAAGAATATTTTAATTTATGGAGCAGGTGAATCAGGCGTGCTTACCCATAGTGCGATTACCAATAGTACGCAAAGTAACTATAGGGTAGTTGGTTATATTGATCGCGATTCAAAAAAAATAGGAAAACTTATTAATGGGGTTCCTGTTTTTGCAAGAAAGCACCTAACAGAATCATTCATTGAAAAGCATAAGATTAAAGAAATAATTTTTTCGATTCAGAATATAGATTCTAGAAAATTACGTAAGACGGTGGAAGGACTTGTAGATTACCCCATCGTGGTGAAAATCGTTCCGCCCATTGAAAACTGGATGAATGGGGAATTACAGGTTTCCCAAATAAAACAGGTGCAAATTGAGGACCTATTAGATCGTGCGCCCATTAAAATAAAGAATAACAACATTGCCTTGGAGGTGATGAACAAAACGATTATTGTGACTGGTGGTGCCGGTTCTATAGGTAGTGAGATTGTCCGTCAGATTTGCAACTATTCCTATGAATCCTTAATAATAATTGATGCGGCGGAATCAGCATTGTACGATCTTCAACAGGAATTAAAGCAAAGTGGTTTCCATAATTTTATACCCGTTGTGGGGGATGTCCGGGATAAAAATAGAATGAACCAGATTTTTACGGAATACCGTCCCAATATGGTTTTTCATGCCGCGGCTTACAAGCATGTACCCTTAATGGAGTACAATGCCTATGAAGCCATAAAAATCAATATCGGTGGGACTAAAACCATAGCAGACCTCTCCTTGATTCATGGCGTGGAAAAATTTGTCTTCGTTTCTACGGATAAGGCAGTAAACCCTACCAATGTGATGGGTGCCACCAAACGTATAGCGGAAATGTATATAAGTTGCATGCAGCAGGAACATCAAACCAAGTTTATTACCACGCGCTTTGGTAATGTTTTAGGTTCTAATGGATCCGTTATCCCATTGTTTAGAAAACAAATTGAAAAAGGTGGGCCATTGACCTTGACACACAAAGACATTACCCGTTTTTTTATGACCATACCCGAAGCTTCCCAATTGGTGTTGGAGGCTGGCTCTATGGGTGAAGGAGGGGAAATTTTTATTTTTGATATGGGAGAATCGGTAAAAATATTTGACTTGGCCAAAAACATGATAAAATTGTCCGGTCTAAGATATCCCCAAGATATTGACATAAAAATTACCGGATTACGACCTGGGGAAAAATTGTATGAGGAGCTTTTGGCGAATGGAGAGAATACAATGCCCACCTACCACCAAAAAATAAAGATAAGTAAGGTAAGGGATTTGGATTATGCAAGAACCCGATCAAAGATTGACGAACTCTGTATCACCAATTTATTTTTTAATGGGAATACGGTCAAACTAATGAAGGAAATAGTACCGGAATATGTCTCTAAAAATTCCGACTTTTGTAAATTGGATACGTCAATAAGTAATGGCGGTGATCAAAATGAAATCACATTAAAAATAGTACAACCTTAATTTGTATACTCCGAACTTAGATAGCCTTCGATTATGATAAAAAGAGTTTTAAATCTGAAAATTTTCCTTTTCCTTTTGCTTTGTGTTGCAACGCTCCTTATAACGAGTTGCGCTTCTAAAAAAGATATTGTCTATTTTCAGGATGCCGGCAATTACGAAACAATTGTTAGCGACAATACCCAGAATAATGCCTTTAAGGTCAATGATGTAATTGGTATCAATGTCTCAACGTTCGATCCTGCACCAAGCGCCCCCTTTAATTTGATTATGGGTATTAGATCAGAAGGTAATTTTGGACAACCACAACAATTGGATTATATTGTAGATAAAAATGGTGAAATTGATTTTCCGGTATTAGGGGCAATCAAAGTTTTGGGCCTTAACCCGCAGCAGACCAAAGAGTTGCTCAAAGAGAAATTGAAACCTTACCTGAAAGATCCTATCATAAATATTCGATTGCGTAATTTTAGGGTAACCGTTTTGGGTCAAGTGAATAGACCGGGTACTTATCTCGTTAATGGCGAACAGATAACCGTTTTGGAGGCCATTGGTTTAGCTGGTGATATCAACATTAAAGGAAAGCGTGACAATGTGCTTTTGGTACGGGATTTTAATGGAACAAAGGTATATACCAGAATAGACCTGACCAGTAAGGATGTGTTAAGTTCAGATGCTTATTACCTTACCCAAAACGACATCGTCTACGTAGAGCCTAACCAGTCTGCAATAAGCCAATCCACCCTGGATAATAGAGCCGGTTTGGTGGTCTCAATTGCTTCGTTACTAATCACCACCACGGTTATTTTGATTACTAGAAATTAAGTAATTTTTGAATTATCCCACCCAAAATCATATTATGAGTTTTTCCGAAAAAAAAGAGGAGATAAAGAATACGATTGCCACCTATACCAAACATTGGAAATGGTTTTTACTCTGTGGTATGATAGCACTAATTTTGGCTTACATTAATTTGCGATACACGATTCCCGAATATGCAGTACAATCCCAAATCCAGATTGTGCAGGAAAAAAATGCTAGTGAAGGTATGAATGTATTCCAAGATTTGAATATCCTGGGAGGGTCTTCTAAACAAGTAGAGGACGAAATTGAAATTTTAGCATCCCGATCAAATTTTATTGAAGTCGTTAAAGAATTGGGCTTGAATATCCAAATATTGTCCATTGGAAACGTCATAAATTCAGAAGTCTATGGGAACCCACCCGTAAATATTAATTTCATTGCATCCGATTCTATAATTGATACAGCCAATTATGATTTTTTTATTGAATTTACTTCTGCTACAACCTTCGGTTTTACCGAAACGGAAGATGTACCGGCTAAAATCTATGCCTATGGTAGTGGAATACAAACAGCACTTGGTGATATTATCATCACTCCCAAGGTAAAGGATGCGAAAAGTTTGGTTGGTAACACCTTAAAAGTTTCTGTGCGCCCTATAGCATCTGTTGCACGTAGTTTGATGCCCGCCGTAAAAATTTCACCCTCAGCAGAGTTTTCCAATATTCTTAATGTATCAATGACCAGCGCCCTAACTAGAAAAGCAAGGGATATTATCGATAAATTGATTGAGGTCTACAATAGAAATGCCGTAGCGGAAAAGAAACGCGTAGCCGATACTACTTCCGAGTTTATCAATAATCGAATTCAATTAATTTCAGGCACGCTTACTTCCGTGGATCAAGATGCACAAGAACTGTTGACCGAAAAAGGAATGACAGGTTCTGGTCTAGAAGTAGGGGCAGCGGTACAAGTTAGTGCCGGGAGCAGGCAAAATCTGGAAAACGCAAGGGTTCAATTAGAAATGGTAAGTGGACTTAAAGATTATGTTAGTGGCGAAACTGGTTACAATGAAATGCCGGTTGTTGATGTAGGTAGTGGGGCATTGAGCCAAGCTACTTTGCAATATAATAACTTGATTGCTGAACGGAAACGGTTGTTGAAAAGTGCAGATGAACAAAATCCGGTTATTGTAAATCTTGACGAGCAATTGGATGGACTTAAAAGCACCATGCAGTCCAGTTTAAATTCCTTGGAGCGTAATGTTGGCATGAATGTAAGCACTTTACAGAACCAATTAGGCAGAATTCAGGGCACAATCTACTCGGCCCCTGAAAATCAAAGAGAGTTGAGGAATATAACCCGAAAGCAAGAAACAACAGAAAGTCTATACTTATACTTACTGCAGAAAAGGGAAGAATCCCAAATAGCCTTTGCTTCCGCTTCACCAAAATCAAATATTATAGATAGGGCATTTGTTGTTAGTCCAACACCTGTAAAGCCAAAAAGAGCCATTACCTATCTTGCGGCCTTAATGCTCGGAATTCTTTTTCCTTTCGGAATCATTTACGCAAAAGACCTTTTGGATACCAAAATCTATAATAAACATACCTTGGAATCTATTGTGCGTGATGTGCCCGTTTTGGGGGAGCTACCAAGGTTAGGTAAAAAGGATGAAAAATTAATCATAAAGGATGATCGCTCTGTTTTGGCGGAGGCTTTACGGATTATTAGAACGAATCTTGACTATCTTATCAAGACCAAAGAAAAAGTAGATGGTAGACGAAGTAATGTTATTTATGTAACATCAAGTATTCCCGGAGAAGGAAAAACCTTTACCTCTACAAATTTAGCCATGATTTTAGCGAGCACCCAAAAAAAGGTACTTTTAATTGGTGCTGATATACGAAACCCAAAGTTTTATTCTTTTTTTACGGGAGACGATATTGACAAGTTGAAAAGTAAGAATAAGTACAAAGATGTGGGATTAACTGAGTATTTGTATGACGAGTCCTTAGATTACGAAAATATCGTCAACCCCATGTTGGTGCACCACAATACGATTGATGTCATCTATTCTGGAAAAATTCCGCCTAATCCAGCAGAATTGTTAATGAGTAGCCGGGTCAAGGAATTACTTGATGGCGTATCCCAGCTATATGACTATGTTATCGTCGATACCGCTCCTCTTATGGTTGTTAGTGACACGCTGTTAATAAGCGAACACGCAGATCACATTATTTACGTTACCCGAGCCGGTATAACCGAGAAAAAGGCTATCGAATTCCCAATTCAATTATTGAAGGAAGGGAAACTAAAAAATGTTTCCTTTGTCGTGAACGACGTAAATGAGGGTAATCTTGGGTACGGCGGAAAATATGGCTATGGCTATAGTAAGACCAGTAAAAAATGGTGGAAAATTTGAGATTGGTAATTGGGGTGAGAATTTTCGTTTTCTATAAAGACTTATTAAATATCACAATTTAGAGCTAATTCGTTCATAGGACAGCCGAAAATGGACGAAGGTTTAGTGAAGCCTCCTGTTGTGTGAGAAAACATTTGGGCAAGATTGTTGAACAACTCTACATAAAATATATTCCATTTGTCTTGGGTTGCTCAGATAAATGCTGCTTCCCCGTACGTGATTTCTACCAAACAAGGCCAATGGGCAACTAAGTTCGCCTTTGAGTTTCTATTAAAAATTTCTGATAGGTATTTTGTCGATAAACATTCGGGTTTAAACGAAAAGGAATTAAGTATTTTCTGTTGAGATTTTTATTGTTTTATATTTGCTTGTTATACTAGAGTAACCAAATTAAACTGGTTGCAAATTATCCTTAAGAATATGAAACACAAGTACTTTAAGTCCTTTCTAATTTTTCTTTTTTCTTTTTTCGCCTTTGGATATATTCAATTGAATGCGCAAGTTAATTTCTCGCAGAGTGAATTGGATTTTAATGGAAACGGCAGCGCTTTGGTTTCTACGTCCTTGGAATTTGGCCCAGACGGGCGCCTTTATTTCGCCGAATATTCAGGAACCATCAAGGCGCTGACCATTGAACGGAACGGCCCCAATGATTATACAGTTCTAAATACAGAAATTATATCTGGAATCAACGGTATACAAAACCATAATGATGATGGTACCTTAGATGGTTCAACTTTAAGGCAAACTACGGGTATTACCGTTGCGGGTACTTCTTCAAACCCCATTATATATGCAACTTCCAGTGATTTTAGGATAGGTGGGGGTCCTGGCGGCGGAGCTGGAGATACCGGTCTCGATACCAATTCTGGTATTATTACTCGATTTTCGTGGAACGGAAGTTCTTGGGATGTAGTTGATATTGTTAGGGGTTTGCCACGTTCCGAGGAAAATCATTCCATTAACGGGTTAGAATTTGTGAACATCAGTGGAGTTGATTATTTAATTGTTGCGCAAGGTGGGCATACCAATGCCGGTAGTCCTTCCATAAATTTTAATTATGCCATGGAATATGCCCTTTCAGCAGCTATCCTTTCCATCAACCTGAACGCTATAGAGGCACTGCCAATTATTAACGACAATGGTCGTAGCTATATCTATGATATTCCTACATTGGACGATCCCACACGCGCAAACGCCAACGGTATTACTGACCCCAATACACCTGGTTATAATGGAATTGATGTGAATGATCCTTTTGGAGGAAATGATGGCCTAAACCAGGCCATGGTCGTACCGAACGGTCCTGTTCAAATTTTTTCCCCTGGGTATCGAAATGCCTATGATTTGGTGGTAACCGAAAGTGGAGCTGTTTATGTTACTGATAACGGAGCTAACGGTGGTTGGGGTGGTTTTCCGCAAAATGAAGGAATGACTGGGAACGTTACCAACAATTACGTTTCTGGAGAACCTGGCAGCGCAACGCCTATAGGCGGCGAACAAATCAATAATGAAGATCATTTGCACTTAATTACTGCCGATATTCAAAATTATGTTTTTGGAAGCTACTATGGCGGGCACCCCAATCCGGTAAGGGCAAACCCTTCCGGAGCAGGACTTTATACTACTCCAAGCCCAACAACGAACGCTGATGCAGTCTTTAGAACTATGGTTTATGATCCAAATGGTTCTACCCCCGGTTCAACGTCCAATGCCAGTATAGCGCTTCCTGCCAACTGGCCTCCCGTTCCAACAGCGAATAGTGTTGAAGGGGATTGGAGAGGTCCCGGGTTACCTAATCCTGATGGGCCCGTAGATGATATTGTTACCATTTGGGGCACAAACACCAACGGTATCGATGAATACACAGCCGCAAATAACTTTGGAGGTGCAATGCAAGGAGACTTGCTTGCTGGTACGAATTTTGCACAATTAAGACGGGTGGAACTCAATCCAAATGGTGGCCTTGAAACGCTGACCCCAGCATTCGCCTCCAATTTGGGAGGAGGGGGCAATGCCCTGGGTATTACTTGTAATAGTGATTCCGATCCTTTTCCAGGAACTATTTGGGTAGGCATGTTTAGTGGTAATGGCGGAAACGCTAGCGTAGTCTCCAAAATTATTGTATTGGAACCTGCAGACCTTGTAAATTGTATCGATCCAAGTGATCCGGAATATGATGCTAATGCCGATTATGATAGTGATGGTTATTCCAACCAAGATGAGGTGGATAATGGGAGCGATCCTTGCAATGGCGGCTCACAGCCCGAAGATTTCGATAAATCTGCCGGCGCACCATTTGTCTCCGATTTAAACGATTTGGATGATGATAACGATAATATCCCAGACGCGCTAGACCCCTTTCAATTGGGGAATCCTACTACTTCAGGTAGCGATGCATTTGTAATACCCGTAACCAACGAATTATTTTCAAATACTAGTCTGGGAGGCTATCAGGGTCTTGGATTAACAGGTCTTATGAATAATGGGAATCCCAATCCTAACTGGTTAAACTGGCTGGATAGGCGGGATGACCCTAATGATCCTAATCCTAACGATATTCTAGGAGGGGCAATTGGCCAGGTGACAATAAATATGACCTCGGGAACTGCCCTTGGTTCGACCAATACACAGGAGAAAGGATTTCAATACGGGGTACAAGTAGACCAGACAACAGACGTTTTTACGGTAGTTAGTAGTATGGGTAATTTTAACGATCCCCTTCAACTTTATGGAAATACGGCCGCTCCCAACGGAGAGCTTGGTATTTTTATAGGCGACGGTACACAGAGCAACTACATAAAAATGGTCTTGACCCAAAATGGAATCACGGCCTTGCAAGAAATAAATGATATTACCCAGCCTGCTTTGAACACGGTTATCCCAGTTGGATTGCGGCCCACAAGTGTCGTTTTCTATTTCGTGGTAGACCCTTCTAATGGCTCGGTACTTTGTCAGTATGCCTTAAATGGCAGTGCTACGCGGACAACTTTGGGAATGATAACTGCAACAGGAAATATATTGACTGCTTTGCAGCAATCGAATACCGATTTGGCTGTGGGGCTTATCGGTACTTCCAATGCTCCAAGTGCCGAGGTACAAGGTACCTGGGATTTTCTTAACGTTTTGGACAGTAAGCCTTTTATAGTCAATACCATTCCAGATTTGAATAGGTTAATTAATTCGTTCGATGATGTTCTGGACATGGATAATTTTTTCGATGATGATAATGGTACAGCTAACCTCACCTACACCGTTCAGGAAAATTCGAATACAAGCATTGGAGCCCAAATTGTGGGTAGTGAACTTACATTGTCATATCCAAGTACTTCCCAAGTGTCGAATATTACAATCCGTGCAACGGATAATGAATCTAATTTTGAAGAACAGACGTTTACAGTGAATGTAACAGATTCACCTATTGTTTTTTACCGTGTTAATGCAGGTGGGCCAGAAATTCAAGCTATTGATGGAGACATTGCTTGGGAACAGGATACTCCTGCAAATAACTCTGCTTATCTAGCTGTTGCAGGTAGTAATCAAGCTTTTTCCTATACAGCAAGTAACGGACCAACTGTGCCTTCAACAACTCCAAATTCTATTTTCAATACTGAAAGGGCGGACAGTGCTCCTGGTACTCCGAATATGACCTATTCATTTCCAGTGGCGCAATCCGGTAATTATGAGGTAAGACTATACATAGGAAACGGTTGGGAAGGAACGTCATCTCCCGGTGAGCGATTGTTCGACGTTCAAATAGAAGGTTTAACCTACCCTGCTCTGGATAATATAGATTTAACCGCTGAATTTGGTCACCAAGTTGGAGCAATGATTAGTCATATAGTTCCGGTAACCGATGGGGTAATTAATGTATCTTTTGTACATGGAGCTATTGAAAACCCTATAGTGAATGGGATTGAGATTTTAGATGCTTCTGATTCTGAAACTCCAATTTATGTGGCTGAAATTGCTGATCAAAGGACCAGTACTGGTGAACAACTTCAGGGAGATTTAACGGTCGTTGCTTTTGGTGGTGACGGAAATAAGCAATACTCGGCCACAGGGCTTCCACCAGGATTGGTTATTGAGCCTACCAATGGACAAATTGGGGGTACTGTTGAAATTGGAGCTGAAATTAACAGTCCTTACAACGTAACTGTAACAGTTGATGATAATGATGGGTTAACCAACGATTCGGTTACCATATCTTTTGAATGGATTGTATTCGAGGCGTTTTCGTATAGGGTAAATGTAGGTGGGAATTTAATTACGGCTACAGATGGTGCTTCAGATTGGAAGTTCAATAACACGAATGGTCCATATAATTCTCCAATGTATTCTGTAAATACAGGATTCTCCATCAACGCTAGCCTACCTTTTAGTAATCGTGACGCAAGTATACCAGCCTATATTGATGAGATGACCTTTAATAGTATTTTTGGGCGGGAGCGTTACGATGTAGCTAGTGGTCCAGAGATGGAATTTAAATTTCCTTTAGAAAATGGAGAGTATCTAGTTAACCTGTTTTTGGGAAATAGTTTCGAACCAGCGAATGAATTAGGCGATAGAATATTCGATATTTCATTGGAAGGGGTTGTGGTAAAAGATGATTTAGATTTAATTGCCGAGTTTGGTCATTTAGTAGCCGGTATGCTTTCTTTTCCTGTGACACTCAATGATGGCGAGTTGAATATATTGTTTCTGCATGGAGTTGCTGAAAACCCTATAGTAAGTGGAATCGAAATTTTAGAAGTGAATCCTTCAAATCCAGATTTGACAATTTCTGCGATAGCAAACCAATCCAACGATATTGATGATGTAGTTGATTTCATGGCCTCTGCCAATGGTGGTGACCCTACTGAGGACCTTTCCTTTTATATTTCTGGTCAACCAGACGGAATCGGAATTAACTCGAATACGGGTCAAATTAGTGGTACTATTGAAGCTACTGCTTCAAATGGAGGAGCCAACAATAACGGTGTGCACCAAGTAGTCGTCACCGTGGTTAAACCTAATTCCGCTCCAGCAAGCACAGTATTTAACTGGACTATTGCGTCTACTTGGAGCAATAAGGATGAAAATGAGAATTACACCGCGAGACACGAAAATTCTTTTGTACAAGCCGGAGATAAGTTTTATTTGATGGGGGGAAGGGAAAATTCCAGAACTATTGATATTTACGATTATGCATCGGATACATGGACTTCATTGGTAGATTCGGCACCTTTTGAGTTCAATCATTTTCAGGCAACCGAATACCAAGGTCTAATTTGGGTAATTGGCTCTTTTAAGGATAATGCCTTCCCAACGGAAACACCGGCTGAATATGTTTGGGCATTTGACCCAGCCAATGAAGAGTGGATTCAAGGTCCGGAAATACCTGCAAATAGGAGACGGGGTTCCGCTGGTTTAGTGATGTACAATAACAAATTTTACATTATAGCGGGTAACACCTTGGGTCACAATGGTGGTTATGTTTCCTACTTTGATGAGTTTGACCCGGCAACCGGTGTTTGGACCACTTTGGCAGACGCGCCTAGGGAAAGGGATCATTTTGCAGCTGTAGTTATTGCCAATAAATTATATGTTTCCGGAGGTCGTCTTTCAGGTGGACCGGGAGGAACATTTGCTCCAACTATCCCGGAAGTGGACGTTTACGATTTTAGTACTGGTAGTTGGACGACGCTACCCGCTGGTCAAAACCTACCAACACCTAGAGGTGGATCTTCTGCAGTTAATTTTAACGATAAATTAATGGTTATTGGTGGTGAAACAGAAATCGCTGGCCCTTCGTTGACAACCGTGGAAGAATATAATCCAACATTGCAATCCTGGATTACGCTTCCAGGTTTGAATTCACCGAGACATGGCACCCAAGCCATAGTTTCTGGAAACGGTATATTTATTATAGCCGGTTCTCCAGTTCGAGGTCGTGGTAATCAAAAGAATATGGAATTTTATGGCGAAGACGCACCAGTAGGAGCGCCAAGCGTAGCAAGCGAACTTAATTCATTGGGTGGATTGTTGATTGCTGATGGCGCTACAGAATCCATTGATTTAAGTGTAGAAAATGGTAATATAGGTGTTATGGTCACTTCCATGGCAATATCAGGCCCTGATGCAGGTAATTTTAGTATAGTATCGGGTGAATTGACCAATCAATTGTTAAATCCAAATACAACACATCCTATAGAGGTATTTTTAAGTGGTACAGGAGCCAATAGAAGTGCTGTATTAACCATTAATTATGGAAACAATACTTCAAAGGAAATTAGCTTGTCTAACGCAGTGGACGTTCCGCAGGCAACAAATCCAGGAACCCAGAATAATAATGAAGGAGATAGCGTTTCCCTTCAAATAGATGCTACAGGATCTTGTACAGATGTTACTTATAGTGCTGCCAATTTGCCCGGCGGACTCATCATCGATGAAAATACAGGGCTCATTACTGGAACAGTTTCTAACGGTGGCCCAGGTAACGGCGCATATCAAGAAAGTAATGGCCTTGTGGTGATTGAGATGGAGAACTTAAATTACGGCAGTAACTGGTCCGAACAAACCTCTGAAGCTGGGTTTACAGGTGCTGGATATCTTTTCAATTCTATAGATAGCTTTAATACCCCTGGAAATGGAACCATTACCACCCAAGTTGAAATATCATCACCAGGTCTTTATAGATTTCAATGGTATAATAAAATTGGAATAATTGCGACATCAGTGCCTACCACGGAACACAATGATGCTTGGTTACGATTTAATGATGCCGATGATTTTTACGGAGCCAAAAACACGGATGGTAGCGGCGGTATTGTTTACCCGAAAGGACTGGGGAAAACACCCGTTGTCGAAGGAGCTTCTTCCAACGGTTGGTTAAAAGTATATACGAATACCATTGCATGGAGCTGGAGTACTAAAACGAGTGATAATGATGCCCATTTTGTTTTTGTAGAATTTGATAACCCAGGTACCTATACTATGGAAATTGCCTCAAGGTCTGATGGACATCTTATTGATCGCGCCACCTTAGCCAAAGTGGACCAGAATTATACAACTACACAATTGTTAGCCGCTCCGGAATCCTTGCAGGGCGGTGGGAGTAATGGAGCTGCCGATGGTAGTCCTTACAATGTGGAGGTAACTGTTGCAGATAACTGCGTGCCTTCCCAGTCAACTGTTCTTGAGTTTATCTGGAATATTGGCGAGGCAGGAAATCAAGTTCCAGTGGCCATAGTGGAGGCCGATGTCACTTTTGGTGAAGCTCCTCTAACGGTAAACTTTATTGGAAGTAATTCAGTGGATGACACAGGGATAACGTCATACTTATGGGACTTTAACGATGGATCTCCAACAGTAACCATCGCAGACCCTACTCATGTTTTCAATACGCCTGGTGTATACGAAGTAGAGCTAACCGTTAGTGATGGTGTACTTAGCAATTCAAATACCTTAACGATTACAGTCAATGCCCCTGCAAATGAAGCTCCCTTGGTCTCAAATCCCGGGGAACAGAACGGAGTGGAAGGTGATGTTGTTTCATTACAGATTGTTGCCACGGACCTAGAGGGCGACGGAATGTCCTTTGCTGCCGCCAACCTTCCTGCCGGACTGTCGATAGATGCGGCAACAGGCCTGATTAGCGGAACAATCACAGCTGGGGCTTCGGCCACTAGTCCTTACGGGGTAGATATTACAGTAACGGACGACGGAATTCCTTCGGAATCGAGTACGGTATCCTTTGTTTGGAACGTAACGGATGTTCCGGTGAACTTGGCCCCAGTGGTCATTAATCCTAGCGAGCAGAACGGAGTGGAAGGCGATGTTGTTTCATTACAGATCGGGGCCACGGACCCAGAGGGCGACGCAATGTCCTTTGCTGCCACCAACCTTCCTGCCGGACTGTCGATAGATATGGCAACAGGCCTTATCAGTGGAACGATAACGGCCGGGGCTTCGGCCACTAGTCCTTACGCGGTAGATGTAACCGTAACGGACGATGGAAGTCCTTCGGAGTCCACAACGGTGACATTTACATGGAACATAACGGATGTTGCTGTGAACTTGGCCCCAGTGGTCACGAATCCTGGCGAGCAGAACGGAGTAGAAGGCGATGTTGTTTCATTACAGATCGGGGCGACGGACCCAGAGGGCGACGCAATGTCCTTTGCTGCCGCCAACCTACCGGATGGACTGTCGATAGATGCGGCAATAGGTCTGATCAGTGGAACAATCACAGCTGGGGCTTCGGCCACTAGTCCTTACGCAGTAGAAGTTACCGTAACGGACGATGGTAGTCCCTCGGAATCGAGCATGGTCTCCTTTGTTTGGAACGTAACGGATGTTGCTGTGAACTTGGCCCCAGTGGTCACGAATCCGGGCGAGCAGAACGGAGTAGAGAGCGATGTGGTGTCCTTACAGGTAACTGCCACGGACCCCGATGACGATGTTTTGGCCTATTCGGCCGCCGGGCTTCCCACGGGTCTTACGATTGATGCTGTTACGGGACTTATCAGCGGAACGATAGAAATAGGCGCTTCGGTTAGCAGTCCTTATACGGTAACGGTAACGGTAACGGACAATGGTTCCCCCGTGGAATCGGCTTCGGTTACTTTTACATGGTTCATAACAGATATGCCGGTTAACCAGGCACCGGTAGCAATTGCTACGGCTGATGTTGAATCAGGTCCCTCACCTTTAACTGTTAACTTTACAGGCAGTAATTCTATTGATGATTCAGGCATCGTATCGTATTTATGGGATTTTGGAACAGGGGACGGAGATGACTCTGAAAATACTACCTATACCTTTGAAAATCAAGGTGTATTCGAAGTCACGCTAACTGTTGTGGATGAAGAAGGCCTGGAAGATACTGTAGCTATTACCATTACAGTAGATGATAATATTCCACTTGAAAATCCTGATGGGAATAGTATTATAATAGCACCGAATCCGGCCTTAAATTCTACCGAGGTTTGGATAGATTTGATAGATGATGCTGACGTATTGGGTATATATATATACGATTCAACCGGAAGGCTCGTTCAAAACTATAATTTGATGGGCATCAATAACAATAATGGTAGCTATAGTGTAAACACTTCAAATTTACATACTGGGCTATACTCGGTTTATGTATTCATATCAGGGGAAACGAAACCACTTGTAAGCAAACTGTTGGTTCAACACTAAAATAAATAGTGGGTATTGATTTAAACAATCAATACATTTTAGAGGCATAAAAGCTCAGGGTAAAACCGATCAATGATTCATTGATCGGTTTTTTAATTGTCGAGTTTTCAAATAATGCTTGTACACCCCCTCCCTAATTAAAGTGTTGCTGTACTTCTTTACATCCAAATACAAATATTGGAATTCTAAATTTTGTTGATTATTATTTCCCACAAATCGGAGTAAGTAATTTCTAAACAAGCAATTTGGCCGAATGGCTTTTGGTTGAGCATCCTCTAGAAAATAGGACCATAGGTTAGCCTGTTATAAACTAATTAACTCTAGTACACTGGCAGTTTGGAATATAAGCAATGAAGTACGGGACCAAGAGCATTCTATAGGCCTCCAGACGCATCATACTGTCAAGAAACTACAAGATCTTGAAGGTTTATTATATGGCGTCATTTCAATGAAAACTTGAGTTTCCGCCATAAACTAAATTTTACAAAGAGTGAAACAGTAAGATAAGGAAAATGCCTTTCATGAGTGACCGTAGGGCCTCTAAAAAGAGAAATTCGCCTCCTTAATTAATTCTCCACAATGAGGTCCTAAAGAAAGGATAACTATGGATAGAAAGAATCATTCAATTTTAATATCCCAATGTATACCAGGCCTTTTTTACTATTCCAACAAACTTCAGGACTAATTTAAAAACTAAAATGAAGAATGCGTAAAATTAACCACTCGTAAATTGATACTTCAGTTTGATCCTAAAATGATTTCAAGATTAATATTAAAAATTAATAAAAGGACCTAAGAACCAATACTACCAGTACCAAAAATTTCTATAGCGGAAACTTTGGGTCTATCTACAGTGGCTTGGAACAATATATTTAATACACCGTCTGTAACCTCAATGTCGTACATTCTTGAACTGGCAGCCGCCGCCCCAATGTCCTTAAAGATATCGTAACCCGTAAATATTTCAGTTTCTTCCATGGAAATATTAAACACCCTACTACCAACTCCTCCTTCTAACATTTCAGGGTTTTCCACACCCCAATATATTTCAGCAAAATACAACTTAACCGTATAGGAGCCATTACTCAACGGAATAACGTAAGAAAAGGGACTAGTGGGGTTGTTATTTTCAGTCACACGTTCTGTAAGGTATATTTCATCCCTATCTGTTCCAGAAATTTCAGTTACTGATGGATTGGAGTAAGCTTCTGCTTGCCCTTCGAAATACTGGTCAGCTTGGAAGATAATATCACCATAGGCAACTTCAGCACCTCCACTATTGATCCGTAAAATGGATGGCCCTAAAGGTGCTGTTGATTGACCTACTTCTTCCACAGGGTTAGGTTGAATCCCTTCAAAATTGATTATTTGGGTGTCCGTGATTGCAATTCCGTTTACCGTTCCCGAAATGGTGACCGATTCCTCTATATTACTTGAGATACTTGCGGAATAAGTTCCATCGCCATTATCTGTCACTGCGGAAATAACTGCTGTACCGGTCGTCGTAAGCACAACGTTGGCACCACCATTCGAAACAAGTGTACCATCATTATTTGCTAATTGTACAGTAATCGTAGAGGTTACGGTCGTATTGCCTTCTACGGGCGAAGTGGCTTCAATGGTAGTATTGGGATTTGTAGGATCTAAAACCACTTCAGGAATAGGATCGGGATCAGGCACCGGCTCTACGCCATTATCACTGCTACTGCACGCAATGATCATGGAAGCAAAGGATATAATAATGAAAAATATTAGTAAATATTTATTGAGTGTCTGACGTATCATAGACTATATTTTTAAATAATTATTATTTCGAATAAGATTAGACTAAAATAAAATAGAAATTGGTTGAGTTTTTGTTTGAATGAATTTCGTTTTATCTCTATAAGACATTTTACTTTGGATTTTACAATCATAAAAATCCAATTATGTCAAATATGAGATTTAATTTTCTTTACGGCGAATCCAATAATGAAATGAATAATCACTTTTATTAATCGACGATTTGCTATACATTATATAGAAAGGTAGGGGAAAAGGCCTAAAGTTCAAAGTTTGTTTAGGTAAATACTCACTTCCATTAGTTTCCTTTTGATATATTTTGGAAATCCTTAGACCGAATTGATTCGTATGGAATGTTATGCATAGTTAACTAATGTGTAAACCTTTCCCATTTTATCCAACTATTTCAATAGTATTTTTTAGAACAGGTTTAATTTTGTCCAGTGTTTTAGTGTTTAGCGTAATATTCTTAATGGCTTTTAGTTGGCTGCGATTGTGAACATCTGACGCTAAAAAATCTATTTGCTTTTCATCTAAAAGCTTTAAAGCTACTTTTTTTACTTCACTTCCATAAAAACCACTAAGAGACAAAAAATTAAGCTGAAAAAATACCCCTCTTTTCTTGTAGTTGGTGTACTTTTTCTGGTTTTGGTGTAAAAAACTATATCTTTCAGGATGTGCCAATATAGGAGAATAGCCTTTTTCCTTTAGTATCTCCAAGGCCTCATCAAAATTTATAGAAGGCTGTAGGTACGACATTTCAATCAATAAGTAATTGCCCCCTAGGGGCATTACCTGTTTAGATTCGAATAATTTTTCAAATCCGGAATCAATCATATGTTCGGCAGCGGCAGCAATTTTTACTTGGTCCAAGCCCTGTAGTTTAAGTTCATTCTTTAATAGCGATAGGGACGTGGAAATGGTTGCCGGGTCATTTGGATAATAGTTTTCCATTATATGTGGGGTACAAATAAAATTGCCTACGCCAAATTCCCCAAAACCTTTAATTAATTCTATGGATTCAGTTACGTTTTTGGCACCATCATCAATGCCCGGTAAAATATGATTATGAATATCGACGAAGCCAGCAAGCTGATCTACTAAAAAGTATTTCTTGATAAAAAAACTGAACATGAATGATTTATTTAATTCGAATCTGTATTGCGTATAGATTAGATAGATAAGAAAAATATTGTCAATATTAAAGATTTGGTAGGAAAAAGTAGAAATATTAAGAATTAATTTCTAGTACAAATTATCTAAAATTCATTGATGTCTTTCTGAAGAGATTTAAATCAAATATCCTCAGCTACTAAAACAACCAAGTTTTCTATTTATAAAGTGAGCAGTACCTTCTTCTGAGCAATTTTCTACCCACCATTTTTGTGTTAAATCTCCTAAATGCTGCAATTCAATGGGATTATCGAGCAATTTATTAACTATTTGAAAGCCCACTTTCCAATTGTCAATCTGAATAATTGGAGAATTTTTATAAAAATAGGTAAGAGGTAGTTGTTCCGAAATTATAACACATCCAGATCTCATGGCTTCATAGTGTCGAAAACATTCGGCTGAGACTATCCCGTTTGGGCAAAGCACGATTTTACTATCGGCAATAAGTTGTCCGTATACTTTGGGAGATACCCCCTGTCTAAATCCTTTTGTGAAGCGTATGTGAGCATTCAGAAAACTACTATCAAAGTTGGATTTTATAAATAAACATAGTTTTCTTACTCTAGTTAATTTCATAGTAAACTTAGGAAAACTAATTCCAAACTTTAAAAAAACTAAATTAATATAAAAATTAATTCTATTATGGTTTAGATATCCGATAAAAAAAACAGAATTATTTCGATTAATCATTGGCACAGCATTTGAAAAAGGCACATCTTTTACACAGCAAAGTGGAAAATTCAAAACGTTTTCAAAACCAGTTATTTCAGTTTTTAAATAGGACTTAAAAACAGCGTAATAATGTTCTGAAAAATTATTAGGAATGGTACCCGATTCATCTGAAATCCATATCAAAACCTTTTTCTCAGTACATTTTAGAAATAAACTTTCAGGTACAACATATATATCATCAGAGGCAAGTATATAGAAAAGATACTTGTCAAATTCATTTTGCATTATTAACGATAAGGTATGAAACGTTTTTATAAGAGCACTTGATTCCGCCAAATTAGAGAATTCATATTTTGATGAATAATCAAAAAAGACATTTTTAAATTCGGATAAAGGCATGTTTCCCGGCAATTTTTTATATAAAGTTAATTAATACTCTTGAACAATAGCAGGTAATACCTATGTGTTTTTTTAAATTTTTAGAAATTAAGTGATAAAGTTTTCCAAGATGACTTAAGTGTCAACTATTAAATTTCTTTAAGTTACCTTTTTCCGAAATCATATCCTCTACTTATTTTGGTGTAACCTTTCTAGATACAAATTAGAGTTAAAAATTGACCTTACAGAACAGTGAAAATTCTACTAAAGAGTATTAATTAAGAGTTTAATAATCGATTATTTTTGAAGTTACTTCCCGATACAGAAATTAGCAAAGATATTACCTAAAAGTTCGTCGGTGGTGATTTCACCGGTTATCTCCCCAAAATAGAACAACGCTCTTCTAATATCTAGCGATAATAGGTCTCCGCTAAGATCATCATCCAGACCTTGTTGTACTTTTTTAATCTCTGCCAAGGCCTTTAAAAGTGAATCGTAATGCCTACTGTTGGTAACAATAGTTTCATTATTTTTTAATTTGCCGGTCTCCACATAACTTAAGAGTAATTTCTCAAGTTGACCCACACCTTTGCGCTCCTTCGCAGATAGGAAAACGGCATCTTGAAATTGCGCTTTAAATTCTTTAATCTCTTCCGTGCTTAACGTGTCCACTTTATTGATAACAGTAACAATCGACTTATTCTTGAATCTTTTCGTAATTTCTTTTAAAGCTATTTTGGAAGCACTGACTTCTTCTGGGTTTGAGGCTAGTGAAGCTCCATTTAACAAATAAAGTACGACTTGCGCTTTATCCGTCTTTTCGTAGGTGCGTTGAATGCCAAGCCCTTCAATGACATCTTGGGTCTCTCGAATACCGGCTGTGTCAATGAAGCGAAAACCAATACCACCAATTATAATTTCATCTTCAATAGTATCCCTCGTGGTTCCGGCAATATCCGAGACCAGTGCCCGCTCTTCATTCAGCAAAACATTCAATAGCGTTGATTTACCCACGTTCGGTTCCCCAATAATCGCCACAGGAACTCCTGTTTTAATGACATTACCGAGCGAAAAGGAATCTATCAAGCTTTTTAAAACAGTCTCTAGTTCATGGAGCAGTTTTCTAAATTCATCCCTATTCGCAAATTCAACATCCTCTTCAGCGAAATCGAGTTCCAACTCAATTAGGGAAGCGAAATTTAAAAGCTGTTGCCGTAATTCCTTGATCTTATTGCTGAAGCCTCCACGCATTTGCTGAATGGCAACTTGGTGATTGGAAGCATTGTCGCTTGCAATTAAATCCGCAACGGCTTCAGCCTGACTTAAATCCATTTTTCCGTTCAAAAATGCCCTCATCGTAAATTCACCTGGGGTAGCCATTCGACACCCGTTTCGTAAAAAGAGTTGAATAATTTCTTGTTGGATATACAGCGAACCATGACAGGAAATCTCGATTACATTTTCCCCGGTGTAGGAGTTGGGATTTTTAAATACCGATACCAACACTTGGTCCAGCGTCACCTGCCCGTCTTTTAACAAACCTAAATGTAGGGTATGGGTTTTTTGTTTGGCGAGTTTTTTACCCGAGACCGATTCAAAATGCCTTGAAGCAATAGCAATGGCATCCGCTCCCGAAAGTCGAATAACCGCAATGGCACCAGCTCCTGACGGAGTGGCTAATGCGATTATGGTATCTGATGGATTCATGGGACAAAATTAATCAATTAAAAACTGAAGTGGTATGTAATAATTAAATCAGGGAAGGCTTGGATAAGCTAATAATGTGCTACATTCATCCCTTTAAAACTAATTTTGATATGAAGAAATGTGTAGTGTTTCTACTCCTTGTTTTTACTTTTTCTGCCGGATATTCCCAAGAAACCCCAACTGAAACTCCACAAAGCACTGCGGAAGAGGTAAAACGGGAGCTAAAAGAAGTACGGAAGAAAGTAGCGGAAGGGGAGGCGGAGGCTAAAAAAGCTAAAAAAGAAGCGGCAGCCAAGAAAAAGGAGGAAAAGTTAATAAAAGAGTTCAATGCACAGACGAAGGCAATTGGTAAGCAGGAAAAGAAAGTAGAAAAGCTACAAAAAAAGCTCGAAAAAGGGCAGTTAAAAGGCACCGTAGCTCCTGTTGATATTCAAAAAATGGAAGCTAGAATAGCCAAAATTCAATTGGATATTTTGAAGGATCAAGAGCGGTTGCAGAAATTAAAACGCAAGATGTAACTTTCTAAAAACTGTAACAATTTTGGAGTTCATGCGTCTTATTTATAGTTATTCATCTTAAATCAATCAAAAAAATGGAACTAGTAAATAAAAACATCGCATTACGGGAAGACCGGAACCTATTAGTCGTTACCCACTTATCCCAATATTTGGATTTTATAACCGGATTTGGTGGTTTAATCGTACCGCTTGTCATTTGGTTGTCCACTAAGGAAAACGTAGTGGACATGGAAGAACATGGAAAATCTATAGTCAATTTTCAGCTCTCTTTAATTTTATATGTCATTATTGGTATACCTGGAATCCTCTTCTTTGGTTTGGGTATCTTATTATTGATTTTCACCGGAATTTTAGCAGTTGTAATGCCTGCTGTCAATGCAGTAAAAGCAAGCAATGGGGAGTCACCTAGCTACTTTGCCACAATTCGATTTATAGCTTAGGATAGTTCAAAAAATTTATAAAAAAAGGGCTATAGTTTTGACTGTCGCCCTTTTTTACGCTATATAGAAATTCAAATTTAATTGTTCAGCATTACCGGCATTACCAGCATGGTTACATATTCGCCTTCGTCGAGCCCATCGGAAGGGGTTAAGATACCTGCACGATTGGGCAGACTCATTTCCAAGGAAACCTCCTCAGAATTTAAATTATTCAACATTTCCGTCAAAAATCGTGAGTTAAATCCAATTTGCATATCATCACCTTGGTAAGCACAGGTTAAACGCTCTTCTGCTTTATTGGAGTAATCTATATCCTCGGCTGAAATATTTAATTCGGCACCTGCAATTTTTAATCGGATTTGATGCGTAGTCTTATTAGAGAAAATAGAGACCCGTTTTACGGAACTTAAAAATTGGTTTCTCGCGATAGTAAGTTTGTTGGGATTTTCTTTGGGAATGACCGCTTCATAATTTGGGTATTTACCATCAATAAGCCTACAGATCAATTCGGTTTCCTCAAAGCTAAACTTGGCGTTACTGTCATTGTATTCTATAAGTACGTCAGACTCGCTACCGGCCAATATCCCTTTTAAAAGCGTCAATGGTTTTTTCGGCATTATAAACTCCGCCACTTGTGTAGCAGTAACATCTGTCCGTTGGTATTTTACCAGTTTATGGGCGTCTGTAGCTACAAAGGTCAAATTTTCAGGGGAAAATTGAAAGAATACACCACTCATTACGGGGCGTAAATCGTCATTACCGGCGGCAAAAATTGTTTTGTTGATTGCAGTCGCTAGAATATCCCCTAGAAGGGTCGTTGAACTGGGACTGGTTAATTCAACTGCTTTTGGAAACTCCGCCCCATCGGCATAGGCCAAGGCGTATTTACCATGATTAGAACTAATTTCTACCGTGTTATTGTCCTCTACAACAAAAGTTAAGGGTTGCTCCGGAAACGTTTTTAGGGTTTCTAACAGTAATCGGGCAGGTACCGCAATAATACCTTCGTTATCAGAATCTACCTTAATGACCGAACTCATCGTCGTTTCCAAATCAGAGGCTGAAACAGTGAGTTTGTTCTTTTGCAAATCAAACAGGAAATTATCCAAAATAGGTAGGGTATTACTGTTATTGATTACACCTCCCAAAATTTGGAGTTGTTTAAGCAAATAGGTACTTGAAACTATAAATTTCATGCTTTAAATTTTATGGGTAAAATTCTTAAAATACAATAAGAAAAATTAGGTGCTAACTCCTTCTAATGGCAGTTAACATTACACGCAAAGATATTTTAATTGACCTTTTTAAGGAAACAAACTTATTAACAGTGTAATTGGTGGAAAATGTAACTTTAACTGTTGGTTTTATTGCTTAAAGTACAAAAATAAAATACCGGCGTGATAGTTATTAACTTTTGAACTGGTAATTACAATAAAACAATACCAAAAGCTATGCGTTTAATTTGCACTAGGCACTTTACTGGAAATCAATCATGACCGTATCCCTATAATCCATGCCCAGTAGCGTAGAGGCCCCACCAACCGTATTTAGGTTGCTTTTAAAAATGGCCAATTCAATATAATCCGATGAGTTGAAAATGGCCAAGAGATCACCGGCCCCTTTCCGTTGGTTTTTGTCCAGCGAATAATCGATAAAATCGTTATACGCCTTGTGTATTTTTTTTATTCTATGGTTTCTGACCAAAAGCTCAAATTCACGTCCGTTTCTATAAGCTTCAAACAAATTTTTACGAATATTGGTGATGACATTACCATAATTATCAATGTAGATAACGCTCCCAATAATTTTTTTACCGTCTTCCACGATACGCGGCGAAAATTCCCTTAAATCCCGTAACCCTTTAAAGGGTTTACCAACGATTTCCAAGGTTCCACCACGTGCGATATGGCAGGCCACCTGTACGAATACGTTTAAGACAGGGAATGAATTGGCGATTGATTCTGGCAAATGTATTTCTACTACCTTTTCCGGGGTCATTTCAGAAGTGATCAGTCCTATTACCCCTGTATTGGCACTGATAAAATAGTGACCATTGATTAATGCCGCAACGTGTTTGTTTTCTGGTGTTTCCTCAGAATCTACACCAACAATATGTATGGTGCCCTTAGGAAAGCTCTTGTAGGAGTTCTCTAAGATATAAGCGCATTCCTGGATGTTAAAAGGGATAATATCATGTGAAATATCAACAATTTTCGCATCGGGTAGCTCACTATAGATAGAGCCTTTCAAGACTGCTACAAAATGATCTTTAAGTCCAAAATCTGTGGTTAGGGTAATGATTGCCATGCAGCAATGTTGATATGTTTTTGATTAGGCAAACTTAAAATTTGTTTAAATTTGGTATACAAAACTAAACAAAAAATCAGCCGAGCGAAATTTATCTTCGCTATCTATAAATCTTTCTAAATCCCACTATTTGAACGAAATTATTCTAGAACTTACCGAAATTAGCCCAAGAGAATTCTTTGGACAGCAAAACGAACACATAGATTTATTGAAAAAGTATTTTCCTAAACTTAAAATTGTTGCTCGGGGCAATAAGATTAAGGTGTATGGGGATGAAGAGCTTTTGGAAGAGTTTGAGAAAAAGTTCGATATGCTCACCCAACATTTTATAAAATACAATAAGTTGGATGAAAACAGTATTGAACGGGTTTTAACGAGTTCTGAAAAAGAGGATTACAATGCCTCTGCGAATAGTGGCGAGACCTTGGTGCACGGCGTAAGTGGTAGACTCATAAAGGCCCAAACGGCAAATCAACGGCGCTTGGTGGATGCTTCCAAAAAGAACGATATGGTCTTTGCGGTGGGTCCGGCAGGAACAGGAAAGACGTATACCGGCGTGGCACTGGCCGTAAAAGCACTAAAGGAAAAACAGGTCAAAAAAATTATACTGACCCGCCCAGCGGTTGAAGCAGGGGAGAACTTGGGATTTTTACCCGGGGATTTGAAGGAGAAGTTGGACCCGTACATGCAACCCTTGTACGATGCATTGCGCGATATGATACCTGCGGAAAAATTGGCACATTATATTGAGAACGGAACCATACAAATAGCACCCATGGCCTTTATGCGGGGTAGGACCTTGGACCATGCATTCGTTATCCTTGATGAGGCACAAAACACTACACATGCCCAGATGAAAATGTTCCTTACGCGGATGGGTAAGAATGCCAAGTTTTTGATTACCGGTGATCCAGGCCAAATCGATTTGCCTAGACGAACGATTTCCGGACTTAAGGAGGCCTTGTTAATTCTGCAAAATGTGGAGGGAATAGAAGCTATTTATTTAGATGATAAGGATGTCATTCGCCATAAACTGGTGAAGAAGGTAATTGATGCTTATAAGACCATTGAACACCATAATTAAATCGTTACATGTCTAACAATACCATTTACGAAACCAACTTCAATTTTCCAGGACAGAAAAACGTTTATAAAGGTAAGGTAAGGGCCGTTTACACCTTGGAAAACGATATGTTGGTAATGATTGCAACGGATCGATTGTCTGCTTTTGACGTGGTTATGCCTAAAGGAATACCCTACAAAGGCCAGATACTAAATCAAATTGCAACAAAGATGATGGCCTCCACCGCAGATATTGTCCCCAACTGGTTAACGGCCACCCCAGACCCCAATGTTGCCGTGGGTATCGCTTGTGATCCATTTAAGGTGGAAATGGTAATACGCGGGTATCTATCCGGTCATGCCGCACGGGAGTACAAAGCGGGAAAACGCATGCTGTGCGGGGTGGAAATGCCCAATGGAATGAAGGAGAACGATAAATTTCCAAAACCAATAATTACACCTGCGACGAAGGCAGAAATGGGAGATCACGACGAGGACATTTCCAAAGAGGCAATTTTAGAACGTGGGATCGTTTCAAAGGCAGATTATGAAGTGCTGGAGCGGTATACCTATGCTCTTTATGAAAGAGGGTCCCAAATTGCCGATGAACGTGGATTAATTTTGGTAGATACTAAATATGAGTTTGGAAAAACCAAAGAGGGAAAAATTGTTTTGATCGATGAAATTCATACACCAGATTCCTCTAGGTATTTTTACAAGGATGGGTACCAGCAAAGACAGGATAGGAATGAACCCCAAAAACAACTTTCCAAAGAGTTTGTACGACAATGGCTCATTGAAAACAATTTTCAGGGATTGGAAGGCCAGACCGTTCCTGAAATGAAGGATGCCTATATTGAAACTGTTTCGGAACGGTATATTGAACTCTATGAGAATATAACTGGAGAAACCTTTGTAAAGGCGGATACCAGTCAGATTCATGAGCGGATAAAAGAGAATGTTCTCAATTATCTTGAAAGTCTGTGAGTATTATCCAAGCAATTTTTTGAGGGAAAAGTTTTTCTTTTCCTTCAGTCGGGATAAAATTTTAAGAAAAGCAACCGCTGTAATATAAGCATCACCAAGCGCTGTATGCCTATCTTTTTTAGAGATAGAATATTTTTCGGCAAGTTCATCTAGAGTGTATTGGGTTTTCGGCTGCACCAAATAGGATTTAATTAGGGTTTTTCGGTATAAGACACCCGTATCCAATACCGTATTCTTTAATTTGGGAAGCCCATTTCGCTGTAAGGCCGCATTCAACATCCCAATATCAAAACCTGCATGGTGGGCAACCAAAACCGAATTTCCGCAATACTTCAAGAATTTTTTCAAGGCTTCACTTTCACGTATACATTCCCGTTGACCATTCCTCAATAGGCCGTGAACCGGAACACTTTCTTTATTAAACCTTTCCTGTTCCAAATAAATATCGAGAACTTCCCGTACCAACATGCTTTCGCCTTTTACTTTTAAGGCGCCAATGGATAGTATACGGTCCTCTTCGAAGCTAAAGCCGGTGGTTTCGGTATCCAAAACTACAAAAACGAGGTTGTTAAAATCTGTCGTCTGCTTTTCCTTAAACAGGTCGGTATAGTCTTTCCAAAAGGCTGGATAATTTTCCGGTTTTTTTTTGAAGAGTCCCATCAGCCTAAAATTGTATTCACTTTAAAACGTAAAGCAATGAGTTCCTGTATTTCCTTAATGGCCTTAAAGGTCCTTTTCAATTTCATTTTTTCCTGTTTGGACAATTGCTCGAGTTCAATGAACCTGCCGGAGTCGTGATGCAGCAAACCTTGCTTGGTCCTAAATTTCAGTAATGCCTTGGTAGCATACGAACAGGCCAAATATAGTTCCTGATTGTTAGGCTCCAGTTCCGCCAACTTCTCATACCGCTCCCAAGTATTGCTTATTCCCTTTATATAGTGCGATAAGATTAAGACCCTTGCGGCGTCTATAAGCGGCCTTAATGCCCTACTCTTAAGGTCAAAAAAGTCTTTATGCTGACCATCCTGTTCCACCAGGAATTGTCTGAAGAACCCTGTAGGGGAGGGGCTTTGTAAGGCGCCATTTGCCAAATGGACCAAGAAAATAGGATATTTTTCTACCGTTCTAAAAATATGGTCAGACATTTGGTCCAATAAGGTTCCTTCCCCGAATGCTAGGCTGTAATCAAAAAAGATAGAGGACATCAATACTTCGTTGGGTCCAGGATTACCGATCCAATACGAAAGTCTATTTTTCCATTCCTGGAGGCTTAAGCACCACTTAGGATTGGAGGCCATCATATCCGCAGGGCAATATTCATAACCAATTTTGTTCAACGCCTTGGTAACTCGTTTTGATAGTTTTAGAAAATAGGTTGTGGTCATGGGCAACTTTTCCTCTGGCACATCTTCAAAAACCAAGGCGTTGTCCTGATCTGTATGTAATAATTGTTCACTTCTGCCTTGACTGCCCAATGCAAGCCATGCGAATTTTACAGGCGGTGGGGTTTTCATTTTTGCCATTGAAATTTCCACCACTTGTTTGATACAGGTATCATTAAGTTCCGAAATAATCTTGGAGGTCAATCCCAAAGGAATATTTTGCTCTAGGTAATTACTTAAAAGCATCATGACGCTTTTACGGAGTTCCTTAATTTTTTTTATGCTATTGGCACGTTTGATTGCTTTTACCAAAACGGCGGGGTTGTCTCCCAAGGAAACCATTATGTCATGCTTGCTCAGAATACCTATGGCCTTGGTATTGGTAGTTCCATCCTCGGTGATTACCAGATGGCTGATATTGCTTTTCATCATGGCCATTTGGGCCTGGGTAATCGTCAACTTTTTAGGGTAGGTTATTACGGGAGTGGACATGATCGATTTCACGGTAGCCGTTATGGGCTGTTTGCCAGAGATGACCTTGTTTCGTAAATCCTTATCCGTTATGATTCCAAGGGCTATCCCTTTGTCACAGACCAGCACGGAGCCAATCTGCTTTTTGCTCATTAATTCGGCAGCCTTTTGAATGGTTGTTCTTGGTGTGCAGGAAATCAATTTTTTTGAGTAACTGACTAATTGAAGGTCCGGTATCTTAATTTCCTTTTTGGAGTCCGCTTCTCCTTCCAATCCGTAGAGCTGTCCTTTTTGTGTTTTTGAATAGGGGTTTCTAGTGTTGGATGCAAAACTTTCCATTAAAAATACGGACACCTCTTCATTGCTTCTAGCAATAGGCCTAAATGTTTCTATGGGTATTCCGTATAAAATACACTCCTCGTGTGCCCGTGCCTCCAATTTATAATTTTCATTGGCGATAAGTGGTCGTAATCCGAACACATCTCCCTCATCACAATAGTCGATAATCGTATTGGAATTCGGATTTTGAAGCGTAACGGCACCTTTGTGTACCAAATAAAAATGGGTATGGGGAGACTCGTCAATATCAAAAATGATGCTATTCTTTTCCTTATAGACAATAAGTACTTGCTCCGCTAATTGATGCAGCGCAATTTCGTCCAGTACATTGAAAGGAGGGAAGTGCTTGATAAAATCTGCAACCCTTTCCGAAATCAGATTTTTCATAAGATAAAAGTAGCGGATTTACCCGATAATCGGGATTTAAATGTATTGAGGTTTACCTCAAGGCATTTTTTTACAAGATACACTCTGGGCATGCCTTGAGATAGTTAGTTTTGTTTTTTAAAATGAAAGGCGCTATGGCTTCTCGACAAAAAAGCAATCTGTACATTTGAAATTTAGCAATCACTAAGGAATACACCAACCGCCAAACCACCTTCGGAGGTTTCCTTGTATTTGGAGCTCATGTCCTTTGCGGTTTCCCACATGGTCTGCACAACTTTATCCAAGGGGACTTTAGCATCCATTGGGTTGGAGCCTAAGGCAAGTTCTGCGGCATTTATCGCTTTAATGGCTCCCATGGAATTCCGTTCAATACAAGGAATTTGCACCAAACCGCCAATAGGGTCACAAGTAAGCCCCAAGTGATGTTCCATGGCAATCTCGGCGGCCATTAGTACCTGCTCTGGACTACCTCCCAATAATTGGGTAAGGGCACCAGCGGCCATTGCGGAGGAAACGCCTATTTCTGCTTGGCAACCACCCATTGCTGCAGAAATAGTTGCTCCTTTTTTAAAGATGCTCCCTATTTCCCCGGCCACTAAAAGAAATTGTTTTATATGTTCAAAGTTACCGGCATGGTTTTCTATGACCATATAATACATTAACACGGCCGGGATTACTCCCGCGCTACCGTTGGTAGGTGCTGTCACGACCCTGCCCAATGAAGCATTTACTTCGTTAACACTGAGGGCAAAACAACTTACCCATTGTAATATCTGTCTAAACTTAACTTCGGTCTGGCGTAGTGTCAGTAGCCATTCATCGGGATTGGAGTAGGGGAGCTGCCCTTTTAATTTTTCGTGCATATCGTACGCACGACGCTTTACGGATAGTCCCCCGGGTAACGTACCTTGGGTGTGGCATCCAATGTACATGCACTCCAACATTGTATCCCAAATACGTTGTAATTGTTTATCGATTTCCGCTTCATCACGTAAGGTGAGTTCATTCTGCAGTACAATATCCGAAATATTCAGATTTTCTTGCTTGCAGTAAGCGAGTAGTTCTGTCCCTTTTTCAATAGGGAATGGATAAGAATTGAATATAGCGGTTTTACGCTTTGCATTCTTACGTTCCTCGTTAACGACAAACCCGCCTCCGATGGAGTAATAGGTCTTAGCCTTTTTTTTGCCCGACTTCAAAATGGCCTGGAACCGTAAACCGTTCGCATGAAAAGGCAGAAATTTTTTATGGAATTGGATGTGCTCCTTGGATATAAATTTTAAGGAATGGGTACCGTTTAGTTTCAGAATACCATTTTTTTCTATGGTATCGATGATAGGTTGGATAGCTTCTACAGGCGTGTATTCTGGATCGGCACCGGATAATCCCAGCATGATCGCCAAATCTGTCGCATGTCCCTTTCCGGTCAAGGACAAGGAACCATATAAATGAACTTGGAGTTCCTGTACGTTTTGTAGCTCCTCCAATGATTCAAGATAGTCGATAAACCGCTCAGCCGCTCTCCAGGGCCCAAGAGTATGGGAGCTTGAAGGACCAATGCCTATTTTGAGCATATCAAATACACTAATACTTTCTCTATCCAAGGTACATCAATTTAGTTCGCTAAAGGTACAATGTTTCGCAGACCTGCACCTGTTGTTTATGGCATAATTAACTGCTAATTTTCTTTAAAAATGACATCCTGTCAGTTTTTTGGCCTTGGCATATTGTTTGTCATTTACTAAGCGATTCAAAAAAATAAGCACTTAAATTTAAAACATATACAATGAGTAAGATTATAGGAATAGATTTGGGTACTACCAACTCCTGTGTTTCCGTAATGGAAGGTAATGAGCCAGTAGTAATTCCAAATGCAGAAGGAAAAAGAACAACGCCATCCGTTATCGCATTTGTCGATGGTGGCGAAATTAAAGTTGGAGACCCGGCCAAGAGGCAAGCGGTTACCAATCCTAATAAAACCATTTATTCTATAAAGCGGTTTATGGGGAATAAGTATTCAGAATCTAAAAATGAGGCTGAACGGGTTCCTTATAAAGTAGTTAAAGGGGATAACGATACCCCAAGGGTTGATGTTGATGGCCGTATGTATTCACCACAGGAATTATCTGCCATGATTCTTCAAAAAATGAAGAAAACCGCAGAAGATTATTTAGGTCAAGAGGTTACCCGTGCGGTCATTACGGTTCCTGCGTACTTCAATGATGCCCAAAGACAGGCTACCAAAGAAGCTGGAGAGATAGCAGGTTTAACGGTTGAACGTATTATTAACGAGCCTACCGCTGCATCCTTGGCCTATGGAATGGACAAAAAGGACACAGACCAGAAAATAGTAGTTTTTGACTTTGGTGGGGGTACCCATGACGTTTCCATTCTAGAGCTTGGTGACGGTGTATTTGAGGTATTGTCTACAGACGGTGATACGCACTTAGGTGGTGATGATGTTGACCAAAAGATAATTGATTGGTTGGCAACGGAGTTCAAGACTGAAGAGGATATGGACCTTAGAAAGGATGCCATGGCGTTACAACGTTTGCGTGAGGCTGCTGAAAAGGCGAAGATTGAATTGTCTTCCTCTGCGCAGACAGAAATTAACCTACCTTATGTGACTGCAACGGCTTCCGGACCAAAACACTTGGTGCGGACACTTACGCGATCCAAGTTTGAGCAGTTAATTGCAGATTTGGTTAAGCGTACCATAGAGCCTTGCGAAAAAGCATTGAAAGCTGCCGGACTTTCCAAAAGTGATATCGATGAAATTATTCTAGTAGGTGGATCTACAAGAATTCCTGCGGTACAAGACGCTGTAGAGAAATTTTTTGGAAAGAAACCATCCAAAGGCGTTAACCCAGATGAGGTTGTTGCAGTAGGTGCTGCCATTCAAGGTGGTGTATTAACAGGAGATGTAAAGGATGTATTGTTATTGGATGTTACACCATTATCATTAGGTATTGAAACCATGGGCGGGGTAATGACAAAATTAATCGAAGCCAATACAACGATTCCAACAAAGAAATCACAAGTATTTTCCACGGCGGCGGATAATCAACCTTCAGTAGAGATACACGTATTGCAGGGAGAACGGTCAATGGCTACGGATAATAAGACAATAGGACGTTTTCACCTAGACGGTATTCCACCCGCAAAAAGGGGAACACCACAGATTGAGGTTACTTTCGATATTGATGCAAATGGTATCATTAAAGTATCGGCAACGGATAAGGCTACAAATAAAACGCAGGATATTAGAATTGAAGCTTCTTCAGGTTTGACGGAGGAAGAAATCAAGAAAATGAAAGCCGAGGCCGAAGCAAATGCTGAATCCGATAAGAAGGCTAAAGAAACTGCGGACAAGTTGAACGAGGCCGACGGAATGATTTTCCAGACCGAAAAGCAACTGGAGGAGTTTGGCGATAAATTATCCGAGGATAAGAAAAAACCGATTGAAGAGGCTTTGGCAGAATTGAAAACTGCTTACGAAAGCAAGGACATCGCGGTAATTACACCTGCTTTGGATAAAATCAACGAAGCCTGGAAAGTTGCTTCGGAAGAAATGTACAAAGCACAAGCAGACGCGGCACAACAGCCAGGTGCTGCGCCAGAAGGAGATGCATCCGCAAACGGCGCAGCTTCGGAAGGAGATAACGTAGAAGACGTTGACTTCGAAGAGGTCAAATAATAGAACGTAATCTTGCTATAGAAAAGGGACGGTTTTTACCGTCCCTTTTTACTTTTGCACTATATTTTTTTGTGCCTAATTTTTAAAAGGTAATTTTGTCCCATGATGACCAAGAAGAATCCCTTACTGAACCTTATTTTAATGGTCCTAACATTTACACTACAGGGCCAGGAAATACAATTGTTTACCTTGGTAGATTTTGACCTAAAAGGTGATGTCAAATTTTGTTTGGTCAGTACAGATTATGGGAAAGAGGAATATGACTTTAATCGGAAAGGATTTCTGACCAAATCAGTAACGAGGTATAATGAAACGGATTATGATGTGGTCCATTATAAATATAAGCAGGGAGAGCTCATAGAAAAAAGAGCGGAGTCTTATCGGGACAATGCTTTTGACCCAAGTACCTCCATTGCCCATTTTTACGAAATAGATTCTACCGATTACCTAAAGATACAAGAGCGCATATTTTCCTACGACAAGGAGTTTTTAGATGAATATGTCTATGCATATGACGAAACGGGGGATCTTTCAAGCATTCGAAGGACCAATAACGATGGTACTGATATAACCCAAGTTGAGCATAAGAAATACAAGGGAGAATACACGGTAACCTATTTGCTGAACGGAGTACCCTTAAAATCTATTCGAACCTCTACCTTAAAACCCAAAAATAAACCCGAACAGAAAATAGTGTTGACCAAGGAATATCTTAAAGGTCAAGAAACGTATGCCTTTGAGGAAGTTTTTAATCCGGCAGGGATGTTACTGGCACAACAGGAATTTGAATACAACACAGAAAAGAGTAAGTTCGAACCTACCATTAGAACTACTTTTGAATATGACGATAAAGGCATGCTTGTTTCCGAAACCATAAGGTCCAAAAGCGGAACCCGAACCAAGGAATATTTATATCAATACGATAAACAAGAAGGGGGTAATTGGATAAAACAAATCGTAACTCCAGACAATACCTACATCACTAGGAAAATTACCTACTACGAGGCAGAATCGAAAACAAGTCAATAATTCTTAAACGTTTGTGCCTTTTTGTTGAATCCATTCTTCTTTTAATAGCCCATAACAACACGTATTCCGCTTAAAACCGTCGAGCAAATAGACGTCTTTCCTTAAAATGCCTTCAAGGGTACATCCTAATTTTTCAACGGCTTTCCTTGATTTAGTATTCCGCTCATCAATCCTAAATTCCACCTTCTCAAAACCCATAGGTCCAAAAGCATGTTCCAGCATTAGAAATTTCATGTGGTTGTTCAGTCCCGTCCCTTGATACGCACTGCCAATCCACGTAGAGCCAATATGTAGCAATTTGTTGCGCTGGCTGATATTCATATACCTCGTACTTCCAGCATAGCCGTTAGTTAATTTATCAAAAATAATAAATGGGATTGCGGTACCCTCTTTATGATGTTGCAGGGCCGTTTCAACATAGTTCTTCAGACTAGCTGGTGTTTCAATGTCAGAGGGCGAAAAGGATACCAAGTTTTTTTCGGAAGCAATAGAAAGCAGTTCTTCATAATTAGACAAGGTTAAGGCACTTAATTTTACACGCTCGTTTTCCAAAGAAGGTATACTGCTCATTCTACAAGTTTGTTAATTACTTCTTTTTTCGCTTCATGTCCCCCGTCAAAGGTAATTTGCTTCACCATGGAACCAAAAAGTTCTTCAAGTTTAACTTCTTCCTTTGCTAAACGCTCTGAGCTATTGTAGGGGTCTTTATCTCCTATTATGGATATGATTTCAGTATTTTTGCACAGATGGGCAAAATCTGACTGTTTTAATTCTTTGGGAATACCACCGGCATAAAGGATTATTTTTTCGCAAGAAAGTTTGGAGTGTGCCAAATAGCGAAGGGCAATGGATACCCCTTGGGAAAAACCAAGCACCGCTAAATCGACCTTATTTGGAATCTTTTCAGCCACCATTACCGCGTCTATATAATTGATGAGGTTTTTAATTTCCTGTTCCGTATTTTCCCGGGTCAGCCAACTGGCACCTACATGGGTATACGCCCCGTTCAAGTAATATTTGGAGGGCGCTTGGGGAGCAATAATGTAATTTTCCTTCTGGGGGAGCTCATTGAAATGTCTTAGAAAGAACTTGCTTAGATACCCAATACCATGAAAAACAAGCCAGATAGTTTTGGTGTTACCAGTAAGGGTATTTAAGGTTTCATAAGTATTCGTGGAGGTATAGCTTACTGATTTAATTTCATTTTCCATGGAGGGTACAGTGCTTTCTAGCTTTTCAGTTGGTAATGTAATGCTTAATTTTACAAAAAAAAGATGAACGAATACAAAGAAAAAATCCTTAAAATCTGTAATGAGACTTCAAAGAACACCTTAATGGAAACTTTGGAAATCGAATATATTGATGTAGGAGAGGATTTTTTATATGCAAGAATGCCCGTTACATCCAAAGTGCACCAGCCAGATGGCGTCTTGCACGGTGGGGCTATGGTAGCCCTGGCGGAAAGTGTGGGCAGTGCGGCATCGTATATCTTCTTAGATGGTAGCAAGTATTTTGTGCGGGGAATAGAAATTTCTGCCAATCACATAAAAAGTATAAAGGAAGGTTTTGTGTTCGCTAAAGCTATACTACTGCACAAGGGAAGAACAACGCAATTGTGGGAAATTAAAATCACAAATGAAGCGGGCGACCTAATTTCGTTATGTAAGTTGACCACCATTGCCTTACCCAAATCCTAGCATGTTTCAAGAGCTATTAGATAAGGCGTTGCAAAACTTGGAAAAAGGAGTGCCTTTTGTCCTCTACAGCAAACCAAATTCTGACCAATTACAAGCTATTTATCAAGCTGATGACAGGCTCAATTATGTAGCTAATTTTAAGGAAACCGGATTTGTTTTTGCACCTTTCAACACCATTTCTAAAGCTATTTTATTACAATCGGAAGAAGTTTCTACGGCCAATATAGAATATGGGGCATTTGAATTGAACGATGTCGTGGAAAACAGCAGCGGTGAAACATCCGAGAAATCCCGATACAAGGCAATGATTTCAAAAGCCCTGAATGAAATTGGGCAAGGTGCCTTGGAAAAAGTGGTGCTCTCAAGAAAAATTGAGGTGCCAAAAACAGATGCACCGCTACAAATATTTCAACGTATCCTAACGAATTACAGGACTGCTTTTCGGTATATATGGTACCATCCCAAGGTTGGGATTTGGGTGGGGGCAACGCCTGAAATACTTTTAAAAACTAGCGGCCATCAGTTTACCACTATGTCCTTGGCAGGAACACAGAGTAGACAAGAATTTGAAAAAGCCCAGTGGACAGCCAAAGAGTTGCACGAACAACAAGTGGTAACCGATTATATACTTAAGGCCTTACAAAACGTAGTGTTGTCCGTTAGCCGAGAAGACGTGGAGACCATAAAGGCAGGCAATCTTTGGCACTTACGAACAAAATTGAGCGGTACATTTTCTCCAAATACCTATGGGCAAGTAGTAAAGGCTGTTCACCCAACTCCTGCCGTATGTGGTATTCCTCTAAAAGCTGCAGAACATTTTATTCTAGAAAACGAATCCTATGACCGTACATTTTATACCGGTTTTCTGGGTGAGTTAAACTTTAAAAACGAGGTATCCAGGAACAAAAACAGGCGCAATCAGGAAAATAGTGCGTATAGGAGCATTATAAAAACCTCTGAACTCTTCGTAAACCTGCGCTGCATGCAAGTTTTTGATGACAAAGTCCGAATTTATGTTGGGGGAGGAATTACAAAGGATTCCGATCCTGAAAGGGAATGGAAGGAAACCGTTGCCAAGAGTAATACCATGCGTAGTGTATTGCGTCATAAATAGCATACACAGTTTTGGGTAATAACCGGCTTTGGTCGTATTTTTGTGGTGCATGAAATACTCATCAATTCCCACGGTTCAAGCCATTGTAAAACAATGCCAGACAAAGGATATTTCCAATATCGTTATTTCCCAGGTTCCAGGAATGCCCCGTTGACCATAGCTTTTACGGAAAACCCCTATTTTAATTGTTTTAGTATTGTGGATGAGCGCTGTGCCGCTTTTTTTGCCTTGGGGATGGCCCAGCAACTGCAAAAACCTGTTGTAGTAGTTTGTACATCCGGTAGTGCACTATTAAATTACTATCCGGCGGTAGCAGAAGCTTTTTATAGTACGATTCCTTTAATGGTCATTTCTGCAGACAGACCTTCCTACAAAATAGGAATAGGGGATGGGCAGACCATACATCAACTCAATGTCTTTCAGCACCATATTGGATACGCTGCAAATTTAAAACAGGATGTAAGCCACGCCACGGAGAAGGTTCTTCGATATAGACCAGAATGGCTTAATGACAAAACTGTAGAAGAGGTACAACTTGAGGTTCAAAATTTTAATATAAAGGAGCTCAACTTAGCATACAAGACGGCATTTCATTCCAAGTTACCGGTACACATCAACGTTCCTTTGGAAGAGCCCTTGTACAATACGGTCCAAAAACCTTCTATTACGGCTGTTTTTGAACAAATTAAGCCAGTTAAATCGCAGCGGACATTGTTGAACACTCAACAGGCTATATGGCAAACAGCAAAACGGAAAATGGTGCTTGTGGGCGTGAGTGCACCAAATAGAATTGAACAACAGTTTCTGGAGAATTTGGCCAATGATCCAAGTGTGCTGGTACTTACGGAAACTACATCTAATCTCTATCACCCTAATTTTTTCAATAGTATTGATTCTATTATTGCTCCCCTTGAAATGTCTCAAAATAAGGAGGAGCAATATAAAGCACTGCAACCGGAAGTATTGATAACATTTGGTGGACTGGTAGTTTCAAAAAAAATAAAGGCATTTTTGAGAAACTATGCACCAAAACACCATTGGCACTTAGGGGGAGAACGTGCCAATGATACCTTTTTTTGCTTGGAGCATCATTTTAAAGTACCGGTAGATTACTTTTTTGATGAAATGTACACGGAATATAAATCGGTGGAAAGTGATTATTTTGAACATTGGAATGGAATCAGAATAAAATACCTTGATAAAAGGGCGGAATATCTCGAGCAAATATCTTTTTCCGACTTCTCGGTTTTTAAGCAAATCTTAAAGAAGATTCCGGCTGGATACCAATTACAATTGGCAAACAGCTCTACGGTGAGATATGCCCAATTGTTTGAGCTAGACCCTACTTTGCGCGTGTTTTGCAATAGGGGAACCAGTGGAATTGATGGTAGTACATCCACGGCCATTGGTGCAGCACTTATCAATGAAACACCAACCCTTTTGATAACCGGCGATCTGGGTTTTTTCTACGATAGTAATGCCTTATGGAATACGTATATACGGGAAGATTTTCGGATCATTCTTGTCAATAACGGTGGTGGCGGTATTTTTAGAATACTTCCTGGTAAGGAGGATACGGATAATTTCAAAACTTTTTTTGAGACGCGCCACAACTTATCTGCAGAGCATCTTTGTGCAATGCACAGGTTTGAATATTTTGCGGCAAGTTCAATGGAATCGCTTCAAAATGAATTGATTGGTTTTTATACGGCTTCCGGTTCCCCCAAGCTTTTGGAAATTACCACACCCGCATTAATAAACGATAAAATTTTGATGGACTATTTTCGTTTTATATCTTAGAGAAGTATAAACCATTAATCTTAACACACTAAACATGAGTAAAAGAGACGAATTAATTGAAAAGTATGCGGCAGACATCAAAGATAAGTTTGGTGAAAGTGCGGATATGGATTTACTGAAAAAAGTAACCATAGGTCTTGGGCCCTCAATTTATAATCTTGATGCATCAAAAGTATCAGGAGGAGATGATAAAGAGTTGGAAACGGTAAAAAACAACTACCTAATTAAAAAATTGGGTCTTAAGGATAGTCCGGAGTTAATGACCGCAATCAAGAGTGTGATGGAGAAATATGGTTCATCGAACAAGAATAAGCACAGGGCCGTAGTGTATTACATGCTTTGTAAGCATTTTAAAAAAGCATCGGTCTACAAATAGACAAACGATGAAACGTATTCAAGGACCGCTACCTATATAGGTAACGGTCTTTTTTTTGGTTAAAATTCTAGATATTATAATGTAATTTTGCAGTATGATAGAATTAGGACGTTTAAACAATCTAGAAATTTTACGGGATACCAGCGTAGGGCTTTTTTTGGGTGATGAAGAGGGTAATGATGTTTTATTGCCAAACAAGTATGTTCCTGCATCCTATGAAATTGGCGATAAGATAAAAGTTTTCTGCTATTTGGATTATGATGAACGGCCCGTGGCAACAACGCTGGAGCCGGATATAATGTTGGGGGAATTTCGATTACTTCAGGTTGCCGAAATAAATGAATTTGGTGCGTTTATGGAGTGGGGCCTTGAAAAACACTTGTTGGTTCCTTTTAGGGAGCAACGTGTAAAGATGAAGGAAGGCCAATGGTATGTGGTTCATTGTTATTTGGATGAACGGTCTGGTAGGCTTGTAGCTTCGAATAAATTGGACAAGTTCTTGAGCAATGAGAATATCGACCTAAAGGAGTGGGAACAAGTAGATTTGGTAGTAACCAGACAGACAGATTTAGGCTGGGAGGTAATTGTAAATGAGCGGCATAAAGGGCTCGTATATTTTAATGAGGTTTTTAAACCGATTAATATTGGCGATATAATACCCGGTTGTATCAAAACCATCCGTAAGGACAATAAATTGGATATTTCACTTCAACCTTTGGGTGCTAGCGTATTGGAACCGGCAGCCAAGAAAATCTTTGAGGTTCTAAAAGCGCATGGGGGCTTTCTGCCTTTACATGATAAATCTGCTCCCGAGGAAATACGGGATATGTTTCAAATGAGTAAAAAAACCTTTAAAAAAGGATTGGGCACTTTATACAAGGAACGTAAGATAAAATTGGAACCGGATGGTTTTTCCTTGGTGGCGGAATAAGGGTACTATTGTCGGAAAATTCTACAAATAATTGATTTGCAGAATTATATGTCAATTTAGCCTTTGGTTTTTTGTGATAGTGTACATTTAATTTTATTTTTGCCTTAGTTAAAAGTTTTTAGCAATTTTTGACTTACATTTAGTTCCTAATACCTTAAACGCATTACTGCACATGCCATTTATTGAAGAAAGCGATTTATTGGAATTGCATAAGGATATTGATAAAGCACAAATTATCAATGAGCGACTTCTAGATCAAATAAAATTCAAGAACAGAGAGTTAAAGAAGAGTAAGATTCAGCGTAATATTTTTGCGGGCATCACTACCCTTTTTTTAATTGGCGGTTTGGCCTTTACTTCCTTTACGGCTGGTTTATCAAGTTCAGGAGGATTTAATCGGAAAGCAAGTAACGATTTGGTTCTTACTTCCATTGATAGTGTGGATGCCATACGAACCCGATTAGAAAATTTGAAGGAACAGAATGAGGAGTTAAGCCTTGTAAAGGAATTTTATTTGGCCAAGGAGTTTTTGCAGAAAGAGAAAATATATTCCGTTCAAGTTAAGTCCTTTGTGGACAACAATGTAACCCTTGCATCAGAAGCATTGACCAACACACTATTCGTTAAAACAAATCCTTTTTACTCCTATTCGCTGGGTAATTTTGAAACCTTGCAGGAGGCACAATCGTTCAGAAAGCAATTGGTAGACATTGGTTTTGAAGACGCTTTCGTCGCTTCCTATCAGAATGGTAAAAGAATTCAAATAGAAGATCCTTATTAGTGACCAAAGTTAGTGCATGGCTCAATGCGGCAAGACTTAGAACACTCCCTTTATCCGTTTCCGGTATACTTGTAGGTACGGCCTTAGCGGCATACCAAGGTGCCACAGACCCTTTCATTTTTGTTTTGGCCCTCTTTACGACAGTAGGATTTCAAATAACATCAAATTTTGCAAACGATTATGGCGATGGTGTAAAGGGAACCGATGGGGATGAGCGTATTGGTCCTAAAAGGGCCTTACAAAGTGGTCTTTTAACCGTAAAACAGCTCAAAGTAGGCATCGCTGTTAGCGTTGTCATCGATGTAATTCTTGTGATTGCCTTGGTCAATGCGGCATTTGGTTTTGAGCGCTTATTGCTACCAATGTTCTTTCTCTTAATGGGGGCCTTGGCGATATGGGCAGCCATAAAATATACTGTTGGTAAATCTGCTTATGGTTATAATGGATTGGGAGATGTCTTTGTATTTATTTTCTTTGGGCTGGTAAGTGTCCTGGGCTCCAAATTTTTATACGTCCAATCCATTTCAATAGGTTCCATTCTGCCTGCAATTGCCGTAGGGCTCCTTAGTGTAGGTGTTCTCAATTTGAATAATCTGAGGGATTATAAGTCCGATAAAACGGCTGGTAAAAATACCTTGGTGGTTAAAATGGGGTTTCAAAAGGGCAGGTATTACCACTACGTTTTATTGTTACTTTCATTTATTTGCTTGTTTTTATACATTTTTACAACAAATGGAACGGTCTTACGTTATGTATGTCTAATTGGATATGTGCCCATCGTTGTTCATATGCGAAAAGTGGCAACGATTACAAATCCGGCTGAATTAGACCCAGAACTTAAAAAATTGGCCTTGAGCACCTTTTTTACGGCCCTGGTGTTTTATTTGAGTTATTATTATTTTTCGTAATTTTGAGTGTAACCATCTAAACCATTTGCGACCTTGGAACAACCTATTAAAATTCTTATTGTTGAGGATAATGTGATCATTGCAGATGACATGCAGTCCATGTTAGAGGAAATAGGATACGAAATAGTAGATAATGTAATTGTTTACGAACAAGCCGTTGAGGTACTAAAATCACAACAAGTAGATTTGGTGTTGATTGATATTATCTTGGCTTCAGACAAAACAGGCATCGATTTAGGTAAGCATATACGCGAAAACTATGATATTCCGTTCATATTCGTTACTTCAAACTCAGATAGGGCTACCGTAGAGAATGCCAAAACCGTGAAACCAAATGGATATTTGGTCAAACCTTTTGAGCAGCAAGACCTTTACACCTCAATTGAAATAGCACTTTCCAATTTTATTTATGGTAAACAACCAGGTAGCAAAACAAATGATGCCGATGACGTAAACGAAGACGTTCCCATGTCGAATTCGATTTTAAAGGATTCGATTTTTGTAAAAAAACAGCATCTGTACTATCGGATTCAATTTGGGGACATTCAATTTATAAAAGCGGACAATGTCTACTTAGAGGTAAATACCGTAGATAAGAAATTTCTGGTGCGTTCTCCATTAAAGGATTATTTGGAGAAATTGCCACAAAACAAATTTTATAGGGCCCACAAATCCTATATTGTAAACGTTGATCACATAGATGCCATCAATTCTAAAGATATAATGATCAACAATACATTGATTCCGATTTCTAAGGATTTTAAGGAATTTATAATTTCGGCAATGAATTCGTAAGGAATTGAACTTCACCAAACTCGAAAACGCCTTAGGGTGTTTTTTTGTTTCCTATATTCGGATGAACGGTATTGTTTTAACTTTTAAGTGATAATTTTATCCGTTAAACTGTAATTCAAGTTTTAAAATTTCGTTCACAACATAAATTTGGGCTTACACAACAAATAGGGATATTTCGGAGAACCATTTAGCCGGTTTGTCGTACAAAGTATAATAACGGGTAATCCTAATTATTAGCACTAACCGGTACGGATTTGGGACATATTTCTAAAAAATTCTGCATAATTTTATAAAAGAAGGAGGAATACGACTTTAGAAATGCATCGTCACGCTATTTATTTGTTATAAGCACACAACAAAAATTTAGTGAGCTCGAGTATTAGTTTTAAGTTTGGTTTTGCCTTGACATTACTATGAAAAAGAGTATTATTTTAAGATGGACATGCTATTTTGTTTTATGCACCACCTCTATCAGTGCCTATTCCCAAATCGACGAACCCACTCAGAATGAAGATTACTATAAGCAATTTCAAGAATTGGAAAATGGTGAACTCCGTTCTTTTTTCTTTTTCAATACGCCTAACCGTTATAACCTCAATTCTCCTTACGACTGGTTAGATACCGTAAATGTATACCTCAATAGTTCGGAAAAAACAAAGGATTCTACATCCATCCGCGATTACCAGCTCATACAGTCCCAGATTTACTACGATTTGGGTAATTATGAAAAAAGCCTGGCCATTGCAAAGTCTTTGTATGGGGGTCTCGAGGACTTTGATAGGGATACGAAACGTATTATTTTGGATTTAATGGACAGCAATTATGCGATTTTAGAATTGTACGATAAGCAAATTGAAGTTCGCAGAAGAAAACGCGAGTTTGGATTGACCGAAAACATTGCGTTTTACGATATCTATGCTAGTTTGGGCCAATATAGAAAGGCCATGCGGGATTATATGACCGAGGAAAAAAAACAACTTAAGGACGATAATTATTACGGTCAGGCAGTTTATAATAATACCATCGGAAATTATTTAAGATTAGATCAGTCAACACCAACAGCACTTAGTTATTTTAAAAAGGCCGAAGGTCTTATACAGGTTTTCCTGAGTGATGTTACCAACCAAAGGACGGATAAGGAACTTACGGATGGTAAAATTTTAAACGGCCTCATTATTGGCAACATTGGCAAATGTCACGTACAACTAAAGGAGTATGAAAAGGCCATTCCATTTTTGGAGGAAAGTAGGGAAATCATTAAAAAGTATGCCACGAGTAAGATATCATCAGATTTGGTTGAGAATACACTCTTATTGGCAGACAGCTATTTGAAATTGGATAACTATGCCAAGGCAACGGATTACTTGACTGATGCTATTACGCCCATTAAACCGGAAAATGTTTTAATGCGAAACAGGATTTATGCAGATTATTATTCCAAGACCGGTGATTATAAAAATGCTACTAATTATTTAAAACGTAATATTAGGATACGCGATTCTATCGATGCGCAAGCGTCAAATATCAAAAACCAGCAACTAACTTCCGTCGTAACCCAGGATTTGGAAAATTCCAGAAAAATGATGGAGCAGCAAAAGGCACAATTGGAGGAATCCCGGAAAGATATTAAGGCCCGGGATGATAAAATAAGCTTGGTATTTATTTCTTTAATATTCACCTTAATGGGTTTTGCAGGTTTGGTGTATGCCTATCTAAAAAGTATCAAAAATCAACGATTGATTGCCGAACAGAAGTATATCATTGAGAATTCATTGGTTGAAAAAGATTCTCTACTAAAGGAAATACACCATAGGGTTAAGAACAACCTGCAAATGGTTTCCAGTTTATTGAGCCTTCAAACTAAAAATACGCGGAGTAAAGCGGCTATTGAGGCTTTGGAAGAAGGAAAGAGCAGGGTGAAGGCAATGGCACTGATCCATCAGAAATTATATCAAAACGATGATTTGTCGGTCATTGAAATGCAAGGATACATAGAGAGCTTAATCAATAGTATTCAATCCGTATACAAAAAAGGCGGCCACAATATTAATATCACGATAGATGCCGAAGGGGTTGAATTGGACATTGATCGTGCTATTCCTTTTGGTTTGATACTGAACGAGTTGGTATCCAATTCATTTAAATATGCGTTCCCGGATGACGATAGTAATGGAAAAATTTACATCCACTTACGTAAGGTAAACGGGCAGGAAGGATTTTTTGAATATACCGATAATGGGATAGGGTTGCCTACAGATACCGAAGAGCGGGCAAACTCCTCTATGGGAATCCGATTAATGAACAGGTTGGCCAATCAATTACAGACTTCGTTAAATACCGATACTACCGCTGAAGGGGTGCGTTTTTGGTTCAATTTTAAATAGTTGGGGTAGCTTACCGAACCTTACTTTTCAATACAATCTTATGCAAGAATTTTGGAAAGAAACGTTTTATATAAACGGCGTATTTTTCTTTACCTCCTATATATACCTCAAATTTTTCTTTGTCAATTGCCTTTCTGATAGCGCTTGCACATGCTGCTACCGGCATTCCGTTTTTAGTAGCCTGATCATCTGTTCCCTGGTTACTGCCGTCTGCTGTTAAGGCATTTTTGGTAACATTGGTCTGTACGAAGCCGGGGCAAACCAAAGTGACCTTAATGGAATCTTTTTCATGTTCCATTCGCAAGGCATCGAAAAAACCATGTAGGGCATGTTTCGCCCCGCAATAACCAGAGCGGTACGGTGAGGAATATTTGCCCATTACACTGGTAATAGTGACAAAATGTCCGCTTTTTTTTCGGACAAAATATGGCAAAATAGATTTTGTTAACTTTATTGTACCCAGATAGTTAATATCAATCATTTGTTGATATACTTCAAATTTGGTATCGGTAATTAAGGAGCGCTGGCTTACACCTCCATTATTAATGAGAATATCGATATGGCCAAACGCGTTCCATGCATTTTCAGTAATACCCTCCAATGAATCAAAATTGGTGAGATCTAACGGAAGCACGGCACAGTTTTCTGGATGCTTGCAATTTTCTTTAACGCTTTTTAATTCATTTTCCCTTCGTGAAGAGAGGATAATGGTATTTCCTAGGGCATTTAATTCATACGTGAGCGCTTCACCTATGCCAGAAGACGCACCCGTAATCCAAATTACTTTACCGTTCATAAGTTCAATTACAGTATAATTAGACCCAAAATATAACTAAATTTGGAGGATTACATGAAGGCAACATTTAAAAGATATCAGCTTAATTTTAAAATTCCCAGCGGTACATCAAGGGGAGTTCTCAGAACAAAGGAAACATGGTTTTTAATACTACACGATAAAGATCGTATTGGTATAGGGGAATGTGGTCTCTTCAGGGGCTTAAGCTACGATGACGTGCCCGGTTATGAAGAGAAATGCGAATGGGTGGCGGCCAACATAGAACTTGGAATAGAAGCGCTATTGGGTAGGTTGATCGATTTCCCAAGCATCCAATTTGGATTGGAACAAGCTTTCCTTTCTTTGGAATCTAAAAATCCGTTCGAGCTATTTGATACTCCATTTCTAAGAGCATATGTACCGATAGCAATTAATGGATTGGTGTGGATGGGTGATGTTGATTTTATGCATCGGCAAATTGAGGATAAGTTGGAACAAGGCTTTACGTGTATAAAGCTCAAGATCGGGGCAATTGATTTTGATGCGGAAATAGCCTTGTTGAAATCTATCCGGTCTAGATATTCTAAAAACCGTATTGAAGTAAGGGTCGATGCCAATGGTGCGTTTTCCCCTTCGGAAGCTCTAGAGCGATTAAAAGTTTTGTCAGCTTTAGATTTACATTCTATAGAACAGCCCATAAAGCAGGGGCAATGGGAAGCCATGAAAAAACTTTGCCTAGAAACACCATTGCCTATTGCATTGGATGAGGAATTAATAGGAATTACCACTGTAACAAAGAAGAAAGAGCTGTTACTAACCGTACAGCCACAATACATTATTTTAAAACCGAGCTTACTAGGGGGTTTTAATGGGTGTAGGGAATGGATTGCTTTGGCGGAACAATACAATATTGGTTGGTGGATAACCAGTGCGCTTGAAAGTAACATTGGGTTGAATGCCATAGCGCAATGGACCGCCACGCTAAACACGACGAGGCCACAGGGATTGGGCACGGGATCTTTGTTTACCAACAATTTGGATAGCCCGTTGGAAGTGGTCAACGGAGGCCTTTTTTACAACACGAACAAAAAATGGAAAGTTAACTTAATTGAGGATTTATGTTCATAGAACAAGCGTATAAGGGAGTAAGTGAAAGTTGGCGTTATCTATTAGGTATATTTTGCATTTTTATTGGCTGGCAGTTTATTGGGGGCGTTCCTTTACTTGGGGCAATGCTACTAAAGGAAGACGGTTTGCCTGCCATGGCAAGTGGCGATATGGGTAGAATGTCTGCGGTAATGGGCACCAATTTATTTTTGTTTTTAATGCTTCTGACCTTTGCAATTGGGCTAGTGGCCGTTTTCGTAGTTGTTAAGTTTTTCCATAAACAGTCCCTTACCGCATTGACGACCTCAAGGAAGACCATAGATTGGAAACGTGTGCTTTTCTCATTTTCACTTTGGGCGGTTATATCCGTATTTTTCATCTTTTTGGATATTTATTTGGCTCCAGAAGATTACCAATTCAATTTTAACTTGGTTCCATTTTTGACCTTGGCCTTGATATCGATTACGATGATTCCCTTACAGACCAGTATGGAGGAATATTTTATGCGTGGTTACTTAATGCAGGGTTTGGGTATTATGACTAAAAATAGATGGTTTCCATTGGTGTTTACATCGTTGTTCTTTGGTTTGCTTCACATTTTTAATCCGGAAGTTGAGAAATTGGGATACGCCATTCTTAGTTTTTATATTGGAACCGGTTTTTTTCTGGGCATCTTGACTTTAATGGATGAAGGTCTTGAATTGGCATTGGGTTTTCATGCCGCCAATAATTTGACCGCTGCCCTGTTGGTTACGGCAGATTGGACCGCGTTCCAAACAGATTCCCTCTACCGTGACATTTCTGAGCCTGTATTGGGTTGGGATGTTTTGGTCCCCTTATTGGTGGTTTTTCCCTTGTTGCTATTCTTTTTCTCTAAAAAATATGGATGGAGCAATTGGAAGGATAAGTTAACGGGAAGGGTATTGACCGAGGATGAGTTTTTAAACCAAAAGAATCCGTAGCAGTGCAAACACAGAAGCTTCACCCTAAGTTTTGTATCAACGGGAGAAATTTGGGTCAGTATGACCTTGTAGAAGTGGCCTACAGTTACCTTAAAGAAGGCGAACCGTTTGAAAAGGAAATAGGAAATTTTTTATTGGATTGGTTTGATGCGCGTGAAACGCTTACCGTACATACTTCCGGCTCTACGGGGAAACCAAAGGCAATTGCGCTCAAAAAAGAGCATATGGTCAATAGCGCTAAAGCAACAGGCGCCTTTTTTCAATTAAAACCAGGTGATTCCGCTTTATTATGCCTATCCGCCGGGTATATAGCGGGGAAGATGATGTTGGTACGTGCCATGGTACTGGGACTTGACATTTATCCGGTAGCACCATCGGCGCGACCTTTGGAAAATCTAAAGAAAAATGTTGATTTTGCCGCCATGGTCCCTATGCAGGTCACGAATTCCCTTCCAAAATTGGATAAAATCAAAACACTACTTATTGGCGGTGCCCCACTTTCGTCTGAGTTGAAGCACCAACTGGAAGGGTGTTCCACTGCGGTGTACGAAACCTATGGCATGACGGAAACAATTACCCATATTGCGGTAAGGAAGCTTCATGAGGAGTTTTTTAGGGCGCTGCCCAATGTGACACTATCCCAAGATGAACGGGCTTGTTTGGTGATCGACGCACCACTGGTTTGTACAAATCGCATTCAAACCAACGATGTGGTAAATTTACTATCAGAAGTACAATTCAAATGGTTGGGCAGGTTCGATAATGTAATCAATTCTGGGGGAATTAAACTGCACCCAGAGCTGATAGAGGAGAAGATTGGCGTCTATTTACAGATGCCCTTTTTTGTAATCGGTTTTCCGGATGGGCAATTGGGAGAAAAATTGATTCTTGTTGCCGAAACGAAGCGTTCAGTTATAGAAATCTCGACAATTTTAAAAAGTGTTACTCAATTAGGGCCCTACGAGATTCCACGGAAAATTTTAACCCTTACTAATTTCGTGAGAACGGAAAATGGTAAAATACGCCGCAATAAAAGCTTGCAAAAAGCTTTGGAGAAGGACTAAATTCAATTATTTTCAACCCACTAAAAAACCGTAGAATGAAATATCTGTTTACCACGCTAGTAATGCTCCAGTTCGTATTTGGCAATGCCCAACAAATTATAGATGAAAAGCAACGTGCCCTGGTCGTTGATGAAATTTTGGATGACCGTTTTAATAACTTGTTGCCGCAATTAATGGATACGGCGGGTATTGATATGTGGGTTGTTATTTCTAGGGAATACAATGAAGACCCGGTTTTAAGAACAATGCTGCCCGCCACTTGGTTAAATGCAAGGAGAAGAACAATTCTGTTGTTTTATAGGAATAAGGAAAAAAATACAATTGAAAAACTGGCGGTCGCCAGATACAACGTGGGCAAGAATATAATTTCTGCCTGGAACAAGGAAGACGAACCTGATCAATGGAAGCGCTTGATGCAACTGATAAGTGAACGAAACCCGACTACAATTGGGCTAAATTTCTCAAAGGACCATAACATTGCCGATGGTTTGGACAAAACGGATTATGACGCGTTTATGGAAAACCTTCCCTCCAAATATAAATCCAAAGTAATATCGGCAGAGCAACTGGCCGTACGATGGATCGAAACAAGAACAGAGCGTGAAATGGTCATTTACGATCAATTGGTAGATATCACCCATGATATCATCGCCGAAGCCTTTTCTGAAAAAGTGATTACACCCGGTGTTACCACAACGGCTGATGTAGTATGGTGGATGCGCCAAAAAGTAACGGATTTGGGCTTGGAAACGTGGTTTCATCCTACCGTTGACGTACAGCGAAGCGAAAAGGATAAAGCGAGTGCGTTTTATTCCTTTGCAGATAAACCAGAGGATATGGTTATTTTACCTGGTGATTTATTGCACTGCGATTTTGGAATCACCTATCTACGATTAAATACCGATTGCCAAGAACTGGCCTATGTTTTAAAGCCGAATGAGACCAGCGCCCCATTGTTTTTGGTAAACGGATTAAAAGATGGAAATAAAGTCCAGGATTACTTGACAAACAATATGTTTGCTGGCAGAACGGGCAATGAGATATTGGCCAAATCTCTTGCGGAGGCAAAATCTGCAGGTTTACGACCCTCCATATACACACACCCATTGGGCTCTTACGGTCATTCTGCCGGTACTACCATTGGTATGTGGGATAGTCAAGGAGGTGTAATGAAAGATGATGGGGAGAACTACCCCTTGAACCCAAATACGGTGTATGCCATTGAACTGAACACAACCGTAACTATACCGGAATGGAACAGGGATATCAGAATAATGTTGGAAGAGGCCGGTTTTTATGGCGAAGAGGGCTTTAGGTATGTCAATGGGCGCCAAACAGAGCTGCTTTTAATACCGAGGGTTAAGGGGCATCAGGGGAATTAAATCAAGCCTATTTCGGTGCTGATTGAGGTATTCGGCGTTGTATTTGTCTGAAAGTAAAGCTATTATCAATGCTAAATTTATTATAAAATTATTTTTTAAAGATATTTTGTTTGCTAACTTAAGGGGATAGTGAAGAATAGGACAGGTTTTTGGACTAATTTTTGATATTGTTTTAATTACAAGGGAAAATCTAGTCTACGGTGTTAACACTTAATCTTTATAAAATGAAAAAATTACTTTTAGTTTTGATGTTTCTCCCAATGGGTGTGCTTTCGCAAGAAGACCTTAGAACAATTAGCGGTTCGGTCAGCGATGAGTTCTCACCGCTACAGAATGTGACCATAAACGTAAATAATTCTGAGGAGATTGCTGTATCTGATAAGGATGGAAAGTACCGGATAATGGCTTCCGCCGGAGACGAATTGGTTTTTACCTATACCGGCAAGAAAACGGTAAGAATTAAGCTTGAGGATGTTACACGAATTTTGAATGTTACCTTATACCAGGAAGTACAAGAATTGGATGAGGTGGTGGTTACTAAGAGCAATCGAAAATCACAGGAAGAACTAGCGATAGAGTATAGTTCAAACAAGAGATTGATAAAGACTGCATGGGGTATATTGGATGCGGATACGGCCCCGGGGCGCATATGGATGTTGAACGAGGATAGTATAATGCCCGTTGGTATCTGTATTCTGGACGTTTTGCGTAATGAGTTTTCAGGTGTACAAGTTTCTGGTGATTGCAGAATTGGAGGAAATGTAGAAATTAGGGGTAGAAATTCGATGTTTTTGTCAAATAGTGCAATTTACGATATTGATGGTCAAATATTTGTCAACACTCCCCTTTGGCTCGACGTGAATAATATCAAAAGGATCGCTATTTTAGGAAACTTCCCTACGACCGTCAAATACGGGGGCTTAGGTAATGGCGGAGTGGTCGTAATAAATACCATCTCAGGCAATACATTTCCCAAAAATAATATTGATTATGCGAGGCTTAAAAATAATTTTTACGACAATAATGCTCTAAATTTTGAGCAGGTCTTGAAGAATGCACCTGTTTATCTTCAAGAGCTTCAAAACACAAAAACTTTTGACGAGGCCCAAGAGGTATTTGAAAACTTCGAAGATAATTACGGACAATCGCAATATTTCTTAATTGATGCTATACATTTTTTCACCAAAAATTGGCCGAACGAAGGTTATGGAATTGCTATTTATGAGAACAATCAGCGTTTGATTGACGGCAATGCCATGCATTTGAAGTCTATAGCATATGCTTTTGAGGCTGCAGGTCTAAATGAAGAAGCCCACGAGATTTACAAAAAAGTTTTTATTCTTAGACCTAATTATGCCCAGTCGTATATCGATTTGGCAAACAGTTATCGCGTTTTAAAGGAATCAAAAATGGCCGCTACGATGTTTACCCGCTATAATTATTTGGTAGACGAAGGTTTTATGGACAAGGATATTACTTCACTTAGTACTATTATGGAACGCGAATACAACAACTTATTGTCGCTCATGGGAGACCAAGTGGTTGGTAAACGTAGTTCTGAACTGTTCGTAGAACCCGAAGATTTTGAAGGAACACGCCTTGTATTTGAATGGAGCGATGGCGAGGCGGAATTTGACTTACAATTCGTAAATCCACAGAACCAATATGAAATATGGCACCATGGTCTGGAGAAAAATGCGGAGCGTATTGCCGATGAAAAGGAAGTAGGGTTCTCGATGCAAGAATATTTGATTGACGAATCACTTAGAGGAACTTGGCAAGTAAACGTTATGTATCTGGGCAATAAAAAACTTACACCTAGCTATCTTAAAGCTACCATATATCATAATTATGGCAGCGCCGCACAACGAAAAGAGGTAAAATTGTTCAAACTCTCCCTTACCGATGTGAACCAGAAATTGTTCACTATTTCGAACACGAGTACGGTAGTTTCGAATTAGTATTCTCGATATAAAAACTTTTGATTTCAACCTCTTGACGTTCTTTTTTAAGAATTATGACAGGCTCTCGATATTAAGTCCTTTAGTACTTCAATCGATGAATTTGAAAATGGGATATGCATGTGTTTTATCGAACACATAAGGAAAAAAGAAAATGAATAAAATCTCTTTACTTGTTATTGCGGCCTTGTTCGCCTCTCAAACCTTTTCTCAAGAGTTTAAGGATACGAATATCTCTATTTGTTGGGACAATTCGTTTTCCATGGCCCAAAGGGATTTGGAAAAAGATTTAGCAGTTCTTGGAAATTATTTCAGGAAAAATGAAAATGCAAAGGTGCAGGTAATTTATTTCAATCTGAATACCACCGAAACGGAGTACACCGTTACCAAGGGTGATTGGAACGATTTGCAAAAGGATTTAAAAGCCACCGTCTATGACGGGGCAAGTATTTATGAAAATATCGAAGCTAAGATTAAGTACCCAAATGTGTACATTTTTACTGATGGAAACAAGCTATTGGAACGTGACAATCTGATTCTTCCCAATAAAAGCTTTATCATAAATAGTAGTCACCAAGGAAACGTACCATTCTTGGAACGCACGGCTTTGATCAATCGGGCAAGATTGGTTGACTTAGCCACTTTCACCGGTAAAGAGGAGTTCTCCGATAAGCAGAATTTCAAGGAGAACAAAACAGATGGTATTTTGAGAGGTACGGTGTACATCGACAACAAACCGGTGTCGGATGCGAGAGTAACCATCAATGGAATATCGGATAGTTTTCTTACCGATAGTACGGGTAATTTTGAGATTCAAGCACAGATAGGTGATACCCTTTTGGTGACCAGTATTAAAAGCCGGACACTTAAAATTGTCCCCATTGAAAAATTGTCCCATACCACAGTCTTCCTTGAAGGGAACACGGTCGAATTGGACGAGGTGATTCTGGTCGAGAAAAAGGAAATGGAAGAACCTGAAATGGTCAATACAGGTTTTACAAGTTATGATCAAAATCGAGTAGGTTATGCATTGTCCTTCGTAGAGGCTGATGAAATATCGGCTATAGAGACGAATGCCGGCGACGCGCTACGTAATAAAGTGGCCGGTGTAAGTATAGATAATAAAGGCTACTCCGGAGCAGAAGGTGGTTTGGCCAAGACAAATATTAGGGGGCAAAATTCCTTATTCATGAATCAAAATGCCTTGGTCGTTGTTGACGGAGTGCCTACGAAAAGTGGTACCGGTATCGATAATGTAAGTTTTGAGGTCAGTGGATTCAATATTGGAAACATGAATCATATTGACCCTGGCAACATCGAAAAAATAACTGTTTTAAAAGGCCTTGCCGCTACCAACCAGTGGGGCAGTGAAGGGGCCAATGGCGTCATTTTGATAACGACAAAGTCGGCCAGTGGCAGTGTTAGCGGTAAAAATGCTTCAAAATTTATTGATAGGGCCCGTCTTAAGAACAACATTTATAAAGAGAGCGAGACCCAATTAAGCCAGGGCAGTTCGGCCATATTGAAAGCGCTAGGTTCAACCAAAACAATTGTTGAGGCCTATGAAAGTTATTTGACCCTTCGCAAATTCAACAAGGATGACCCAACATTTTATTTAGATGCATTTTCATACTTTAAAGAAAGGGATTCGAAGCTCGCTGCCAAGATTATTTCAAACCTTTGGGAAACTAATCCTGACGACATTGCTTTATTGCGTTTGGTCGCCATGGCGCTTGCTACGGTAAACAATCACGATGCCGAAGTTAAAATCAACGAACAGATTTTGGCTAACGTCCCCAACGATGTCAATGCCCATTTCAACATTGCACTTGCTTTAATCGATTCGGGTAGGCATCAAAAGGGCCTGGATGAGCTAATGGCCTTGGCAGAAGGCAACAAATATTCTTCAATAAATACTTTCGGCATTTCAAAAACCCTGAATCGTGAAATAAAAAATTTACTTTTTAAGCATCGGGGTGAGGTAAATACAAAAACAATTGACCCGCAGTATCTTAACAACCTAAAATACAAGGCACGCCTTGTATTTGAATGGAACCATCCCGGAGCGGAATTTGAACTTCAATTCGTGAATCCTCAAAACCGTTTTTTTACTTGGAAACATACTACGGCCGAACTCGGGAAAAGAATGCAAAAAGAAATAGAGCACAATTTTAGAGTGGAGGAATTTGAATTTTCAGGAGACGTTCAAGGTAATTGGGTCTTTAATGCAGAATCTTTGGAGGGTATTTCAAGTAAGTCTCAGGTTCCACTCCTTTTAAAATGCACAATTTACACCAATTTTGGTTATCCTGAACAACAAAAAGAGCAAGTATTAGTGTATTTTAAAAAGGCAAATGAAAAACGGATGCTCAAGACATTGGTGGTAAAATAATTGCTTGAAATAGTATTTTAGAGCCCCCTGCATAGCCAAAATGAAATCAAAGTGTTTTAATGTTTTAAATGTTTGATGAGTATTCGCTAAACCTGCAAAACGCCCATATTAAAGGGTTTTTCAATAGGGGCATGATTCGCGGCCTCTATACCCATAGAAATCCACGTACGGGTATCTAAGGGGTCAATCACGGCATCTGTCCATAATCGAGCGGCGGCATAATAAGGTGAAACTTGATTATCATACCGTTGCTTTATTTTGTCGAAAAGTTCCGTTTCTTTCTTATCCGTTATGGTTTCCCCTTTTTTCTTTAGGGACGCTTTCTCGATTTGTAGAAGCACCTTGGCTGCAGAATTCCCGCTCATTACGGCAAGCTCTGCACTTGGCCAGGCAAAAATCAACCGGGGATCATAGGCTTTTCCGCACATGGCATAATTGCCGGCACCATAGCTATTGCCTATCACCACCGTAAATTTTGGAACGACGGAATTACTGACGGCATTAACCATTTTGGCACCATCTTTTATAATTCCCCCATGTTCGCTCTTACTACCTACCATAAACCCGGTAACATCCTGTAAAAAGACCAACGGAATCTTCTTCTGATTGCAATTGGCAATAAAACGGGTGGCCTTATCGGCAGAATCCGAATAGATGACACCGCCAAATTGCATTTCTCCCTTTTTGGTTTTTACTACTTTGCGCTGGTTGGCAACGATGCCAACTGCCCAACCGTCAATCCGTGCATACCCAGTTAGAATGGTTTGTCCGTACCCAGCTTTATATTCCTCAAATTTAGAGTCGTCTACCAGTCGTTTAATGATTTCCATCATGTCATACTGTTCGGCTCTTGAGCGTGGAAGTATACCATAGATATCCTCAGGCTTGTCCTTAGGTTTTATTGGGGCACTACGATTGAATCCAGCTTTTGGAAAGTCCCCAATTTTATCCATAATATTTTTTATGGTATCCAAGGCCGCTGCATCGTCTTTGGCCTTATAATCCGTTACACCGCTAATTTCGCAATGCGTAGTTGCACCACCCAAAGTTTCATTGTCGATACTTTCGCCAATCGCTGCCTTTACCAAATAGCTACCGGCCAAGAATATACTACCTGTTTTATCGACGATCAAGGCTTCATCGCTCATAATAGGCAAATAGGCCCCACCGGCAACGCAACTCCCCATGACGGCCGAGATTTGGGTAATGCCCATGCTGCTCATAAGGGCATTATTTCGAAAAATGCGACCAAAATGTTCTTTATCTGGAAAAATCTCATCTTGTAATGGCAGGTAAACCCCTGCACTATCTACCAAATAGATAATAGGCAAACGATTTTCTATGGCGATTTCTTGGGCCCTTAAATTTTTTTTAGCGGTAATAGGAAACCATGCCCCGGCCTTAACCGTTGCATCGTTGGCCACAACGATGCATTGCTTTCCCTTTACATAGCCTATTTTAACCACCACACCACCCGATGGGCACCCGCCGTGCTCTTCGTACATTCCGTCGCCCACAAATGCTCCGATTTCTATTTGTTTCGCTTTCGGGTCCAATAGATATTCGATGCGTTCGCGTGCCGTCATTTTACCTTGCTCATGCTGCTTTGCAATTTTTGACTTTCCACCACCCAAATGTACGGTAGCCAGTTTCCGTTTTAAGTCGGATAATGACAGCTTATTGGTATCTTCGTTTTGATTGAATTTAATATCCATTCCTATTGTTTTCTTTTTCCTGGCTAAAGATAAGGAGTTAAATTTGGGTAGACTTAATCTGACTAAAACATTTAATTATGACAAATTGGGGTATCCTAGGAGCGGGAAATATAGCACATAGTTTTTCAAAGGATTTAAAGCTGGTGCCGCAAGGTAGGCTTATAGCTGTTGCCTCCAGAAGTCTGGAGAGAGCAAAAGCGTTTGCAGCGGGGTACGACGCACCTTTCTCTTTTGGCAGTTATGAGGAGCTTTTTAACTGCAAAGAGGTCGATGTCATTTATATTGCGACCCCCCACATGAACCATGCAGAATTGAGTATCGCCGCCATGAAAGCGGGTAAGCATGTATTGTGCGAAAAACCTGCCGGGGTAAATAAAAGCCAGGTTCTGGCCATGGTAGCGGCGGCCAAGAAGCACAATGTTTTTTTTATGGAAGCCCTATGGAGCCGATTTAATCCTACTATTCTAAAGGTAAAGGAGCTGGTAGACAATGGAACAATTGGTGAGATAGGTTATCTGCATGCCGATTTTGCTTTTTACGGATTGGATAGGGATATCAATGGCCGGTTATTAAATCCCCATCTGGCCGGGGGTTCCTTACTGGATATTGGAATCTATCCAATTTTCCTTTCCTATTTGCTCATGGGAATGCCCAAGGAAATAAAGGCCAGTGCAAACTTTTACAAAACCGGTGTCGAAGTACAGACCAGCATGATTTTTAAGTATTCCGCATCCCAAGCTATACTCTACAGTGGTCTTACATCAGGTTCTGAGATGAAAGCCCAGATTACAGGTGACAAAGGTTCTATTTTCATCCATCCCAGATGGCATGAAACTACAGGCTATACCTTGGAAAAGGATGGTGAGACAACCGTGCATGAAATAGGAAAATTAGGAAAGGGATATACCTATGAAATAGTGGAAGTGCAAAAGTGCCTGTCACAGAAAATGCTTGAAAGCAAACTTTGGAGCCATAAAAATAGTTTGGACCTCATTGAGTTAATGGATACGGTACGCGCGCAAACTGGAATTGTTTTTCCATTTGAATGAATGTGCTAATTTTATATTTTAAAAGTGTTTTAAAATTCCCGATATTTGTAGTTCGCTTAAATTTAAAAGAATACAAAAATGAACAAGAACACCGTGCTCGCTTGGGCCACCTTTATTATGATTGTAGTAGGAGTTGCCTTAATAGCTTTGGGGGCTTTTAGGTATGATGATGTGGCGGGTTGGGGCTTTGCATCTGTAGGGATTGGTTTCTTTGCCATAGCCTGGGTGTTCAACGCCTTAAAGGGAAGGGTTTAGGGAAGATTGGAAAATAGGGAATATATATAAAATTTAGTTTTTTATATCCAAAACACGATAATTACAATTCAAAAATTTGAAACTAGTTATTCAACCATCAACCATCAACCATCAACCATCAACCATCAACCATCACTCAACAAACATCAGTTAAAATCAAACAATACATTTTATGTCAGACGATAAGAAGGTGATTTTCTCCATGTCCGGAGTTACCAAGACCTATAAAACTGCGAACACCCCCGTTTTAAAGAATATCTATTTGAGCTTTTTCTATGGTGCCAAAATTGGCATCTTAGGTTTAAATGGTTCCGGTAAATCCACCTTGTTGAAAATTATTGCAGGAGTGGATAAGAATTTTCAGGGCGATGTAACTTTTTCCCAGGATACCACGTCGGTTATTTGGAACAGGAACCGGAACTGGACGAAACCAAAACTGTTCTAGAAGTCGTAAAGGAAGGAGTCGCGGAAACCGTAGCCATTTTGGACGAATACAACAAGATTAATGATATGTTCGGTCTACCGGAGGTCTATGAGAATGCAGATAAAATGCAGAAACTCATGGATCAGCAGGCCGTTCTTCAAGATAAAATCGACGCCTCAAATGCGTGGGAATTGGACACCAAGTTGGAAATCGCCATGGACGCGTTGCGTACACCGGAGCCGGACAAGAAAATAGCGGTCCTATCCGGTGGGGAAAAGCGTAGAGTGGCCTTATGCAGGTTGTTGCTTCAAGAACCTGAAATATTATTGCTCGATGAGCCAACCAACCATTTGGATGCTGAGTCCGTTCATTGGCTGGAGCATCATTTAGCGCAGTACAAGGGAACGGTAATCGCCGTAACCCACGATCGATATTTCTTGGATAATGTTGCCGGATGGATATTGGAACTGGACAGGGGAGAGGGTATCCCTTGGAAAGGAAATTACTCTTCTTGGCTCGACCAAAAATCCAAACGATTGGCACAAGAAAGCAAAACCGCCTCCAAAAGACAGAAAACCTTGGAACGTGAGCTGGAATGGGTACGCCAAGGGGCGAAGGGTAGGCAGACCAAACAAAAAGCCCGACTCAATAATTACGATAAGTTGATGAGCCAAGACCAAAAGCAGCTGGATGAAAAGTTGGAGATCTATATCCCCAATGGTCCACGCTTGGGTACTAATGTAATAGAGGCCATAGGTGTAAGCAAAGCGTTTGATGACAAATTACTTTATGAGGATTTGAACTTTAAGCTTCCGCAGGCGGGCATCGTAGGAATTATTGGACCGAACGGTGCGGGTAAAACCACGATATTCAAAATGATCATGGATGAGCTGCAACCGGATAAAGGTGAATTTGAAACTGGTGAAACGGCTAAAATTGCATACGTTGATCAAAGTCATTCCAATATAGACCCGGAAAAGACCATATGGCAGAATTTTAGTGACGAGCAGGAACTCATTATGATGGGCGGCAAGCAAGTGAATTCTAGGGCCTATTTGAGCAGGTTTAATTTCTCTGGCAGCGAACAAAACAAGAAAGTAAATATGCTTTCTGGTGGGGAACGCAACCGCTTACATTTGGCAATGACCTTAAAGGAAGAAGGCAATGTGCTATTATTGGATGAGCCTACCAATGATTTGGATGTAAATACCTTACGTGCACTGGAAGAAGGTTTGGAAAATTTTGCGGGTTGTGCCGTTGTAATATCCCACGATAGGTGGTTCTTAGACCGTATTTGTACACATATCCTTGCTTTTGAAGGAAATTCCCAAGTGTATTTCTTTGAAGGCTCTTTCTCTGACTATGAGGAAAATAAAAAGAAGCGTTTGGGTGGAGACCTCATGCCTAAGCGACTAAAGTATAAGAAATTGATTCGATAAAAAAAGCCCTTGAAAAAGGGCTTTTTTGTTCTGTTTTATCAATATTCTTCGTTGGGATACCAATCGAGCTGAACAACTTCAATTTCCTTATTCCCATTGTTTACCAGTTCCTTAAATTTGGAAACATCACTAACATCTGGCCGTCCTCTAAAGTGGTACGGATATACTTGGTCTGGTTGAAACTCAAGTACTGCAGAGGCAGCACTTTCAACGGGCATGGTGTAGGGTAAATTCATACAGATAAAGGCCTTATCAATATTTTGTAAAGAGCGCATTTCGGGAATATCTTCTGTATCCCCCGAAAAATAGACCCGTTCTTCACCAAAATTTAAGACATATCCGTTTCCACGGCCTTTGACATGGAATTCTTTAGCTTCCTCCCTTAAATTATACATAGGTATCGCTTCCACGTTTATGCCGTACCGTTCCTTACTATCCCCATTATCCAAAATATCTAATTGTGTTGTAAATTCTGCTGGAATTTCATCAGCAACCGCTTGTGGCACCATTATTTTGGCTTTTGAGGTATCCAATGCTTCCAAGGTCTCCAGGTTAAAATGGTCGCCATGAATATCGGTAATCAAAATTAAGTCTGGTTTTTTCTGCCCCTCAAATGCGACGGCTCCACCCGTAGGGTCAATATAGATGGTAATATCGCCCCACTCCAAAACCGCTGTGGCATGTTCAATGGGAATGATTTTAAGTTCGGGAGCATCCTTGACCATATCCTTGGGAGTTGCTGTAGCATCCCTTCCATATTCTGTAGCAACGGCTTCCCCGTTTTCTGTTTTTTTGGTTTCCTTACATCCAAAAATGAGTCCTACGACTACCAATAAAATAAATAATTTTCCTTTTTTCATAATGCTAATTTATAGTGTTAATTCCATTTTAATATCTGATCTAAGATAGCTTTGGTTATTTTCCAAGGCTACCTGCTTGAATCCGAATTTTTTATAAATGTGTAGGGCGGTGTCCAATTTGGTGCTGGAGTAGAGGAAAATAGATTTCCAAGAATTCTTTTTGCCAAATTCAATGGCATGGCTCAACATTCGCTGCCCTATCTTTAAACCTTGGTGCGTTTCAGCTACGGCCATCTTGCTTAATTCATAAGACCCTGGAGATTGTTTTAAGAGTGCAAAACAACCAACCGGTACATCAATCCATAATGCCATAAAAATATAGCCGCCTTTACCTATAATCGATGCTTCGGATTTCTCAAGAAGTTCAATGTCTTTAGCTTCTACCTTAAAATAAGCATTAATCCAAGCCAAGTTCAATTCTTTGAAATTTTCGGCAAAGTTTGATTTAAAAGGCACTATGCTGAGCATGCTTCATTTTTCAATGACACTGTTTATAAAATTTTAGTCTAAATTAATCAAACAGTACTGTAATTAGGGATCATTTAAAATAATTTACACCAAAAAATCTAAAAATTGAATCCATACGTATATAGAATGAACAAACAGATACTTTATTAAATTTTACATTATGACTGAAACAAAAAATAATAATGGTTTAAAAGTTTTGACCGCGCTTTTAGGGGTTGTGCTTTTAGGAACTATCATTTACACAGTTAGTCTTTACCAAGACAAGAAAAAGACGGAGACTGTTCTTACAAAAGAGAAAGAATTGGTAGTTGAGGATTTAAATAGTCTAAAATCAGAATATGACAAGGCTATTTTGGAAAGTAACGCTACTAACGAAGAGTTGGTTACCGCACGTGACAATATTGCAAAATATATTGATTCCGTAAAAACGATGAAAGCCGATATTGGAACTTTATCAAGATATAGAAGACAAGTAGGTGTGCTTAAAGCGGAAAGAGAGCAATTATTAAGACAAGTTGATTCCTTGACCCGTTCGAACACTATGATCGCTATGCAGCGTGATAGTACGTATGTTGAATTGGAAAAACAAACTGTCTTTAATGATTCTTTAGTTGTGCAAAATACAAATCTTGCACAGGTGGTAGAAAAGGGGTCCGCTTTAAATCTTTCTAAAATCAATGTTGATGCGGTTAAGGAACGTAACAGTGGAAAATTAGTTTCTACTCAACGTGCAAAAGCGACTGACAAATTTAAAATTTGCTTTACCGTAGCCGATAACGTTATTGCGCAGGCCGGTGACAGGGAATTTTTTATCGAAGCATTAGATCCACAAGGGAATGTTCTTGGTCAAAGTAACTCCAAAACGAATGATAATGGAGCTTCTATAACCTACACTACGGCTACAAGCTTTTATTACGAAAACAAGTCGTTGGATATCTGCGATTACATAAACAAGCCATCTGGTGATTTTAAAGATGGTAAGTATATGGTAAACGTATATGACGATCAGTTGAAATTATTGGGTACTTCACAATTTACATTGAAGTAAACTAAAATTCATAAGAAATTAAAAAGGGCGCCCCACTGGGGCGCCCTTTATTTTTTTAATCTTTTAGGCTACCCACCATGTCCTCTGGTTTTACCCATTCGTCATAATCATCGGCAGAGACATAACCCAGATTAACGGCTTCCTCTTTAAGCGTGGTGCCGTTCTTATGGGCGGTATTGGCAATTTCAGCGGCCTTATAGTACCCAATTTTGGTATTTAATGCGGTAACCAACATTAATGAATTATTGAGGAGTTGTTTTATGACCTCGTGATTGGGCTCTATACCGCTGGCACAGTGCTCTTCAAAACTTGCACAGGCATCACCAATTAATTGGGCGGACTGCAAAATGTTCGCGGCCATCAAGGGTTTGAATACATTAAGCTCATAATGGCCTTGGGTACCACCAACGGTAATGGCAACATCATTGCCCATTACCTGGGCGCAAACCATCGTAAGAGCCTCACATTGGGTGGGGTTCACCTTGCCGGGCATAATGGAGCTTCCAGGTTCGTTTGCTGGTATAATTATTTCACCAATACCGGATCGTGGGCCCGATGCCATCATTCTAATGTCATTGGCAATTTTATTCAGGGAGACCGCAAGCTGTTTTAAGGCACCGTGACTCTCTACAATAGCGTCGTGTGCCGCCAATGCTTCAAATTTGTTTTTAGCCGTTATAAAGGGTAACCCGGTAAAATCAGCAATATATTTTGCGACCAAGACATCATAGCCATCCGGCGTATTGAGTCCGGTTCCCACCGCTGTTCCACCCAGGGCCAATTCGCTCAAATGAGATAGGGTATTGTTTAGTGCCTTAAGACCATGGTCTAATTGCGAAACATAACCGGAAAATTCTTGGCCTAAGGTTAGGGGAGTGGCATCCATAAGATGGGTACGCCCTATTTTGACGACATTTTTGAACGTTTTCGCCTTTTTGTCCAAAGTATCGCGCAGCTGTTTAACCCCAGGTATGGTGACTTCAATGATTTTTTTATAGGCCGCAATATGCATTCCCGTAGGAAAGGTGTCATTAGAGGATTGAGATTTATTGACATCATCATTGGGTTGAATGGTTTTTTCACCTTCCCCAATAACATGACCGGCAATTTCATGCGCCCTATTGGCAATAACTTCATTGACGTTCATATTGCTCTGCGTCCCAGATCCCGTCTGCCAAATCACCAAAGGAAATTGGTCATCATGCTTGCCCTCCAAAATTTCATCGCACACTTTTGAAATCAAGCCCCTTTTTTCTTCAGTCAAAACCCCTAGCTCGCAATTGGCATAAGCCGCGGACTTTTTTAAATAGGCAAAACCATATACAATGTCCAACGGCATTGAAGCGGACGGACCTATTTTAAAATTATTTCGGGAGCGTTCGGTCTGTGCGCCCCAATATTTATCGGCAGGTACCTCCACCTTGCCCATAGTATCTTTCTCTACTCTAAATTTCATGTATGTGTTATTTTAATGCGTCTTAAGTTAACTAATTTAAATAGCTTCAAAAATAAGGTTTACATTTATTTTTGAAGATAGAAGTATGTAGGTAGCGCTAAAATTAATTTTGCATAACGTTTGCAAAAAATAATACGATTATGGTATCTTTGTACTATAATAAGATTAAGGATATGTTCGAATTTGACCAATATTTAGGATTTTTAGCTTTCTTGACCATCTTAACCATTGGATTTTGGTTAATGATTTTTTTACTTACGTTTGTTGTGCCTTATTGGTTGTTTGGGAATATTAAGGAATTATTAAAAGAAAAACGCGACAAGAAAAGAGCCGCACGTGAAGCATAAAAAAAAGAAGCCATTTGGCTTCTTTTTTTATACGTTCTATTATCCTTGGTACTCCTCTTCATCATCCCCTCTATTTCCACCTCTTTCCGTTTTTTTCTTTTGGTTTATTCGATATACGAAAGACAGGGTTAATTGCCGTTCTCTCCATTGAAATTCACTATCCGATGTAAAAAAGGGTGTTTCGGTAAAAGAAATTCTTTTTCTTGAATTAAATAAGTCACGAGCACTAAAAGCAATGGTAGCTTTATCTTTCAAAATATCTTTGCTAAAGGCCAGATCAATCGTAAAAATTCCTTCATTTCGCGTTTGGGCATTTTGTGTAGGTCCACGATAAGAGGCATTGGTCTGCCAATCAACTTTACCGGGTAGCGTTACCTTAGAACTAAAGCGTGAAAACCAACTTGTATTTTTTGCGCCAAAATCAACGCCGTTAAAAAATCCTTCTGAATTAAATTGGAAGAAATTAAAACTTCCGTTTAGGCGTAACCATTTATTCGGATTGTATAACACGCCCAATTCGGATCCGATGCGCTCATTGGTAGATAAATTGATAGGTATAGATCGTATTATGACAATACCATCTGTGGTTACTTGCCCGGTCTCTTCCTGTACCCTTTCAAATGAATTTGTTTCTTTTTGATAATATACAGATGAGGTAAGGGTGAGTTTTTCCCATCTTTTCAAATACCCTAAATCAAAGGCGTTGGCAAATGCAGGGTCCAAGTCAGGGTTACCCTGGAAAATATTCGTGCGGCTAGACCTTGAGGGAAACGGATTGATAAAGTAGCCTCTAGGCCTGTTGATTCGGCGATTATAACCTAAAGTTATGTTTTCATTCTCGGCAAGCTCGTAAATAAGGTTAAGCGTGGGGAATAGTCCTAAAAAGTTTTCATCGAAATTTAGATTTATATCATCTCCCAAAACTTCTTCCAAAGTAGCAGTATCTACCCCGCTTACGGCACCTTTTAATTGGGTGTTCTCTAAGCGCAAACCAAGTAAAAAGGAAAAGTCTCCAAACTTATCTCCATATTGGGTGTATAGTGCGTTTACATTTTGGTTGTATACAAATCTATTGGTAAGTCCTAAGTTAGGAACAAACTCACCCGTAGATAAATCCAATTCTTCAAGACTAAAATCATTGTCATTTTCTTCCCAATTACCCCTGTATCCGGCCTCAAATTGGGCATCACCTATGGGTAAAACATAATCTACTTGTACCAAAAACTCATTTTGTAATTCTATTTCCTCAATATTTTCACTTGCTATAATTTCAGTATTTGGAAAAATATTGTTCTCTAGAATGGTCGTTGGTTTTATTTCATTATCATAGGAATATTGAAAATCAGCTGTTAGCTTATGTCCTTCAGTATTAAAGTTGTTGTTGTAATTTAACGAAAGCTGATAACTTTTCTCGTCTTCCCTTTCATCCTCAATTCTCAATGTTCTACTATCTATTTCTCCAGCAATGAATCGGGTCGTGTTATTATCGGTTACATCCTTACCGTCATTGATTCGGCCAAAAGCACTGGCTGTTAAAGAGGATGTTTTGGTCAAAAAGTATTCGATACCCAAATTGGCGTTAAAGCCACTATTTCTTCTATTGATATCGCGGTCCTCCAAAATTCTGTCAAAAGCGCCAGCACCTTCGGCAAATGTATTATCGAAAAAGCCATTTCCTGGTGGTTCACGAAATGAGTATCCGATAGTATTAAAGATATTGAATTTGTCCTTTCTTAGATTAAGATTGGCAGTTACGGAGGCGGCATCAGGATAACCAACACTTGTATTTATGGTACCGTTTAATCCCAGGGTCTTCTCTTGTTTTAAAACGATGTTCAAAATTCCCGCGGTACCCTCTGCATCATAGCGGGCAGAAGGACTCGTAATAACTTCTACTTTTTCAATGGCGTCTGCAGGAAGTTGGCGTAAAGCATCTGTAGAATCAAAACCAGCTAATGCCGAAGGTCTCCCGTTAATTAGAATCCTTACATTACCATTTCCACGCAGCGCAATAGCTCCGTCTACGTCTACTGTGACCGAAGGAATGTTTCCCAATGCGTCGCTAATCGTGGCACCACTATTTGTAAGGTCTTTGCCAACATTATAAACCTTCTTGTCCAAGCGGACTTCAACCGTTGTTTTTTCTGCGACAACTTCAACGGCATCTAGCTCTGCCGCACTGAAGTTAAGTTTATATACTCCTAAATCAGTATCGGAGTTTAAGGACTGATTGGGTCTCTTAATGGTTTTATATCCTATATATTCAATGCTAACATTATAATTGCCCGGTGTAGTTTCTACATTAAAATTACCATCAATATCGGTTATACCACCTGTAATCTTACTGGGATCACTAACGCTTTGAAGTACTAAAGTCGCGTATTCTAAAGGAACATCGGTTCCTTGTTCTAAAACCCTCCCTGTAATTGTTATTTGGTCTTCTCCCCGGCTTCCTTCCGGTCTTTGGCTGTAATTGTAATGTATGTTTAGAAGTAGAAGTAGAAATAAGGGGAAAAGTTTTTTCATTGAATCAATTTTTAGGTTTCTTTCGTTTTTGTTTTTTCTTTTTTTTCAGCGTTTTTGCTACTCCTTCTTGTTGGAGCGCTACAAAAGCCTCGTATTTTTCCAAGGGTAAACCAGCTTTTAATTCTTCGTCTTGCCTTTTAGTAATGTTTTCATAGACCTCTCTCATTTTTTCGGGAGGTAATTGCAATATTTGAGCCTCAATACGCTCCTGAACGTATTTTTTTAAAACGGAACTCATTACCGCCTGCTCAAAATCGTTAAGATCCAAAGCTTGTGTAATAGAAGGCATTTCACCATCTACAAGCTGCTCGGCCGTTTTTGGTTCTGGCTCCTTGGCAGTCTCTTGTGCTTGTGGAATGCTACTTCTTTGTCTACCATATCCATAACCTCCGCGTCCGTAGCCATAGCCGCCACCTCCGGAACCAAATTGTGCATAAATTTCAGAACTTGAAAACAGGATTGACAACAGGATGAAAAATTTAATACTACTGGATTTTACTACTCTTTTCATAAACTTTGATTGTAAAATTAAACTATGGTTTAACCGTACTTGGTTAATACTTTGTTAATATGTTTAATTAATATCTTATATGCTTAAACAAATTAAGCGATTAAAGCTGCTATATTGGAAGGTGGCCTTCCTATGACCGCCCTACCTTCCTTCACGACAATGGGCCTTTCAATTAATTTGGGGTAGGTCGCCATTGCTTCTAGTACCTCCTTATCCGACAAGGATAAATCTTTAAATTTTTCCTTCCAAACAGCCTCATTTTTTCGGATTAGATCAATAGGCTTTATTCCCATTAAATCGATTATCTTTTTAAGGTCTGATGGGGTAGGCACATCATCAAGGTATTTAATAACTTCAAATTTCTTGCCAGATTGCTCCAAAATCTCAAGTCCTTCCCTAGATTTTCTACATCTTGGATTGTGATAAATTTTAATCATTGCGTTTCACTTGTGTTTTGTTCGTAAATTGGAAACATTTCAGTCTTCCTGTTTTTGACCCATCATCATTAGAAAGGCTTTTAGAAACTCGTCTATACTGCCATCCATAACAGCATCGACATTTCCAGTTTCTTCCCCTGTTCGTACATCTTTGACCAATTTATAGGGATGCATTACGTAATTACGTATTTGAGAACCCCATTCAATTTTCATTTTTGAGGACTCTATTTCCTGTCTGGCCTCCATTTTTTTCCGGAGTTCTATTTCATAAAGCTGGGATTTCAACATTTTTAAAGCTGTAGCCCTATTATCATGCTGACTTCTACTATCCGAACATGAAATTTGAATCCCAGTGGGGTGGTGTACCAGCTGTACCTTAGTTTCCACTTTGTTTACGTTCTGCCCTCCAGCACCACTGGATCTAGCAGTAGTAATAGTTATGTCTGCCGGGTTTACATCAATCTCGATACTGTCATCCACCAAGGGATACACATACACGGAAACAAACGAAGTGTGCCTTTTAGCGTTACTATCAAATGGAGAGATACGAACCAATCTATGCACCCCGTTTTCTCCCTTTAGCCAGCCAAAAGCAAAATCACCATCAATTTCCAAGGTTACCGTCTTAATACCGGCAACATCCCCTTCTTGGTAATTAAGTTCCTTTATTTTGTACTTGTTCTTTTCTGCCCACATCATGTACATGCGCATAAGCATGGCCGCCCAATCGCAACTTTCGGTTCCACCTGCACCTGCGGTTATTTGCAGTACGGCAGGCAATTCATCACCTTCTTCCGAAAGCATGTTTTTGAATTCCATTTTTTCAATGGTATTCAATGCCTTTTCATAATGTTGCTCAACTTCGGTCTCAGAAACATCGCCCTCCTCCAAAAATTCTAACAACACCTCTAAATCAGTTACTAAAAGTGCCGCCTCATTATAGTCATCTACCCATTGTTTTTTGCTCTGGATGAACTTTATATGGGCTTGGGCTTCTTGCGGGTTGTCCCAAAAATCTGGAGCTAAGGTTTTTTCTTGCTCATTTTCTATTTCTATTAATTTGGCATCTATGTCAAAGATACCTCCTTAACGCACCAAGGCGATCTATAAGACCTTTATAATGGTCTGTATTTACATTCATTGCTATTAATTTTGGGTAAAAATAATACTCTTTTAAAGATTGGAAGGTGTTCTTCTTGTAATAACTACTGTTGGCTCTGCACCTTTACTGTATGTGAGGTTTTGTTTCGACCTTTGGCATAGATTACCCCTTTTAGGGGTGAACAGTCATTATAGTCTTTACCATGGCAAACCTTTATGTGGTTTGTGTTTGCTAAAATATCATTGGTAGGGTCAAAACCTTTCCAGCCTATTTGGGGGATGTACGCTTCTGCCCAAGCATGCATTTGGGAATCCCCGAAAAAACCACTGTCTTGATTTAAATAACCGGAAACATAGCGTGCTGGAACCCCATTTTGTCTGGCAAGGGCACAAAATAGATGTGTGAAATCTTGGCATACCCCATGTCTATTAGAAATTACATCTTCTAAAAGTGTTCCAACCTCAGTAACCCCAGTTTCAAAATAGATGTGCTTAAAGGTCCAATGATTTAGGGCTTTTAAATTTTCAAAAATGGATAGGGATGCAGTAAAAGAGAATAGCTGTTCATGAAGTTTCGGTACTTGGGTAAAGGGGGTGAATTTTAAAAACCGCTCGTAATCAATTTTGAATTCTAGTGTCTTGATTCTTTCATACCCTGCGTTGTTATCTAAATCCAAGGAAAAATCGTAGGGGTCTACGGTGTCTTTTTCAAATTTAAAATGCGCTTCAAAAGAAATTTCCTTGAACTTTTTTTTGGGATGTACCCGAAGGGTTTTGAAACCATACCCGTTAATGGACAACTCAACTTCTGCATGCAGGGAATTGGAAAATTCGATTTCAACGTCATGCTGATTTTCATTTTCAAGGGGTATTATCAGAAATTGCCAGAACGCATCCCGCACCCAATTTTCATAACTGTTTTGGGCCGTATACGTAATTTCATATTCTTCTGGCATAATGGGTATAGTTACCTTTTTTGAATTTGATAATAAGGAATTAAATTTTCCAGATAATCTTTTAAAATGCGAAATTCGGTTTGATTGCGAGTTTGGCCAGCGGTAGTTTCTCCAACTTAATAATTAAAGAACTCTTCGTCTACCTTATTGCTGATTTGTACCAGGCTGTCTAGAATATTTTCAATAAAGGATTTGATGTCATTTTCTATTTCCTCTATATATTTAAACTCATATTCTGCGCGTATCCTACCTATAAGAAAGGCAGTAGTATCCTTGTTGTATCTTTTTTCGGGATTCAACATCCTTACATGTTCATTAACTTGATTAAGGGAGTTCATGACCGACCGAGGGCAATTTGGGTTCAAAATCAAAAACTCCAATGTGGTAATGCTTGTTGGGGTCTTTTTATAGTACCTGCGCATCATATCATAGGACTCCGCGCATTTTAATAAGGTGGTCCATTCAAAGCTCTTGCTAAATTTTTCGCCGTAACTTCCTTGTGACAATAAGGCATCATTGTATTTGGCATTTATCATGCGGGTTATTTGGGTGGCCCTTTCAATATTGATGCCCATCATGATAATGGCATATACGGAGTCATGTAATAGGGTACCTCTTATTTTACCACGCAGAATCGCAGTCATCTCGGCAACATTGCTCGTAAAGTCGTGGAGGCCATTTTTGACAAATACCTCCTTGGGGTACTGTAATACAAAATGATAAAACTTGTTTATAGCTTCATACAATTCCGTCGATATGAGATCACGGGCACTATTGGCGTTCTCCCGCGCCAGTTTTACCGTACTGATAATGGAGAAAGGATTGTTCATGTCCAATCCCACTTTAAAAAGTACATCCTCTTCTTTTAAAAATTTGGCTTCGTCCATCTCCGGGTCACCGATCATAAACAGCATGGACCTCAAGACAAACTGCCGGTCTTGGGATTTTACATTGGGTGCGTCCAGGGATGAAAAGTAATTGACATTCATGTAGCGTGCTACATGTTCTGAACGTTCTATATAACGCCCCATCCAAAATAAATTATTGGCTACTCGTGCTAGCATATTTTTTTCTTATTTTTTTAAAACCCAGGTATCTTTAGACCCTCCTCCTTGCGAAGAGTTGACAATTAAATTACCCCTCTTTAAAGCGACCCTTGTCAGCCCGCCTTTTAATACAAATTCCTTATCCTTCCCTAAAACCGTAAATGTTCTTAGATCTACATGGCGTTGCTCAAAAGATTCCGTTTCGTCTATATAGGTTGGGTGAACGGAAAGGGACATTATAGGTTGGGCTACATACTTTCTAGGACTTTCCTTTACTTCTGCCTTTACTTTTTCTATCTCTTCCTTTGTTAGTTTGTTACCGATGGATATTCCATATCCCCCGGCTTCGTCAACAGGTTTTATGACCAGTTCGTGAATGTGCTCCAACACATATTTCAATTCATCGGGTCTACTGCAATGGTAGGTATGGACATTGTTTAAAATAGGCTCCTCGTCCAGATAATATTTGATTATCTGCGGCATGTAGGTATACACGGCTTTATCATCCGCAACGCCCGTGCCCGGAGCATTTGCAAGGGTAACATTGCCTTTTTTGTAGGCTGCAAAAAGGCCGGGGACCCCTAATGCGGAATCTGGTCTAAATTCCAGTGGATCTATAAATTGGTCGTCTATTCTCCTATAGATCACATCCACTTTCTCCGGTCCTTTAATGGTTTTCATGTAGACAAAATCGTTTTCAACGAAAAGGTCCCGGCCCTCCACGAGTTCAACCCCCATGGTCTTGGCCAAGTAAGAGTGCTCATAAAAAGCGGAATTGAACATACCGGGTGTAATAACCACCACATTGGGGATATCGACCCCTTTTGGCTTAACGGACTCTAAAAGCTCCAGAAGATTTTCGGCATAGTTGGTTACCGTATGGGTCTGGTAATGGTTGAAAACACCAAAAAGTGCTTTTTTTAAGGCCGTGCGATTACATATCACATAACTTACCCCGGACGGGCACCTAATGTTATCCTCCAAAACGTAATACTTACCGTCTTTATGCTTTATGACATCGGTTCCGGAAATATGGTTGTATATCCCTCCAGGCGGATTTACTCCGTTCATTTGGTCTAGGTAATTTGCCGAGGAGGTAATCAAATCCAAAGGAACAATTTTATCCTTCAATATTTTTTTATCGTGATATATATCCCAAAGAAATAAGTTTAATGCCTTGCTGCGCTGTATGGAACCACGTTCAATGATATCCCATTCATCAGGATCAATAATCCGGGGAAACAAATCAAAAGGGAAAATCTTTTCTTGTACGCTCTTGTCATCATATACCTGAAATGTAATCCCCTGGTTAAAAAAAGATGATTTTGCCTTAGCGTTGAGATTTACGTAGTCGCTGATGGAATGCTCCCCATATATATTGAACAATTTTTGATATACCTCTTTAATCTTCCCGTCCGCATCGTAGATTTCATCATACAATTCGGGATTTCTTTGATAGGAAGAAAATATCTGATTCTCGATATTGGCCATAGAAATTGTTTTGTTAAAAGGTACATGAATTATTGTAATTGGCAAGTATGATTTTGGTATTTATCCGTAAAAAAAATAGCTATTCCTTAAAAAATCGGTAATTTTTTTAACAAGTTTGGTTTTTCATAATTTGAGCGTTCTGCGTATAAATGATTCGTGAGATTTTCAATACTTTTAAGCCAAACTATAGCATCATGAAAAAATATAATGCCCTTTTAACTGGGTTCTTTCTCTTGGCCGTTACGGCAATTTCTGCACAGTTCAATGAAAAGAAAAAGGAATTTGTCAAGTATGAGGGCCTTTACGATTTCTATTATGACGGGGCAAATGATAAAATTTATTTGGAAGTGGAAGGCTTGAACAGGGAGTTTCTCTATGTTTATTCCTTAAGCAGTGGTATAGGAAGTAACGATATTGGTTTGGATAGGGGTCAATTGGGAGACGAGCAGGTCGTTTTCTTTAAAAAGGCGGGTAATAAGCTATTATTGGTACAACCAAACCTTAAGTACAGGGCAATAACGGATAATGATTTGGAGCGTACCTCTGTAGAGCAGGCTTTCGCTAAATCCATACTTTTCGGTTTCCCTATAGAAGAGGAAAAAGATGGTACCTATATTATTGACATTACAGACTTCTTGATGCAGGATGCCCATGGTGTAGCGGACCGCTTAAAAAGAACGGATCAAGGCTCTTATAGTTTGGATAAGTCTAAGAGTGCTTTTGCCCTGGACCGTACCAAGGCCTTCCCTAAAAATGTTGAATTTGATGTCACCCTAACGTTCAAGGGTGATCCCAAGGGGAGTTATATTCGAAGTGTGGTCCCCAATCCTAGTCTGGTAACCGTCGCCCAGCATCACTCCTTTATCGAATTACCGGATGAAGGATATGAGAAGCGCGCATTCGATCCACGATCAGGGGCATCCCCTTTTAGTTATTACGATTATGCTACTCCGGTAGAGTCGCCTATTTTAAAACAGTTCATTAGAAGACACCGCTTGGAGAAGAAAGACCCTACCGCCGCGCTAAGTGAGGCGGTAGAACCCATTATTTATTATTTGGATAATGGCACACCGGAGCCAGTTCGTTCAGCCCTACTGGAAGGTGGCCGTTGGTGGAATCAAGCATTTGAGGCCATTGGATATAAGGATGCCTTTCAAGTAAAAATATTGCCTGATGATGCCGATCCGCTAGACGTACGTTACAATGTAATTCAATGGGTGCATCGTTCAACGAGAGGTTGGAGCTATGGGAGTAGTATTACCGATCCCAGAACCGGCGAGATTATGAAAGGCCACGTGAGTTTGGGCAGTCTAAGAATTCGTCAAGATTACTTGATTGCCCAGGCATTAATGAACAAGCCTTTTGCGGAGCGCGATGACAATTACCAGCCTATGCTAGACATGGCCATTGCTCGTATTCGCCAACTTTCTGCACACGAAATAGGCCATACGCTTGGTTTTGCCCATAATTATGCAGCCAGCACCACGGATAAGGCTTCGGTGATGGATTATCCGCATCCCCAATTTGCTATTAGTAACGACGAAATAACAATGGCAAATGTCTACGAAACGGGTATAGGGGCTTGGGATAAAGTATCGGTGGCCTATTCATACGAATCATTTCCCAAAGAAGTAAATGAAGGGGAGGCGCTGGATAAAATTTTAAATGAAGCCTATGCCAACGGATTACGCTTTATAACAGATCAAGATGCAAGACCACAGGGTAGCGCCCATGTGTTGGCCCATTTATGGGATAATGGCGAAAGCGTTAGCGCGGAGTTGGAGACCATGCTCAAGATTCGTAAGATGGCGATTGCAAATTTTAGTGTAGATAATATCCGTTATGGGGAATCCTATTCTGTTTTGGAGGATGTTTTTGTACCCCTATATTTTTTCCACCGTTACCAAACCGAAGCGGTGGCCAAACTAATTGGTGGATTGGAATACAATTATGCCGTTAAGGGTGATGGGCAATTGGTAGTTGAGATTGCCGATAAGACAATACAGGAAGATGCCTTAAAGCAAATCTTAAAAACCTTGGATGCAGGGCAAATAGCCATACCCAAGGAAAAATTGAAACTTTTTCCGCCACGGGCGTTTGGCTATCCAAAGACCCGGGAGTCCATAGACGGTAAAACGGGAGTTACTTTTGATGCCCTGGCCGCAGTAGAAACCGCGTCGGATATGACTTTGGGCTTTTTGTTGCATCCGGAACGGGCATCAAGGCTAATCCAGCAGAAAGCGCTCGACCCTAAAAATTTGGGATTGGAAGAGGTTTTGGAAACAATCGTATCAACCACCATTAGTAAAAATCAGGCGGATGCTTACTTGAAGGAGGCTCAAAATAGTATTAATTTCAGGGTTCTGTTTCATATTATGAACTTGGCATCCCATACCCAAGTTGCGCCACAAGTGAATGCAATTGCAAACAATCAATTAAGGAAATTGAGTACTGCATTGGCTGCGGGTCAATCTTCAGATCCCCTGAAAGCGGAAATGGTAAGAAGGATTAAGGAATTTGGCGAGCATCCAGAATTGTTCAAGGTTGTTCCGTCCCCAAAAATTCCGGACGGATCACCCATTGGAATGGGTTGCTTTCATTAATAAAAACGAATACGACGAATGCAAATAAATTTAATTAGTGATACTGTCACTAAACCTACCCCTGGCATGCTAGATGCTATGATGTCTGCCGTAGTGGGAGATGATGTATTTAAGGAAGACCCAACCGTTAATGCATTGGAGAAGAAGGCCGCTAAACTATTTGGTATGGAAGCGGCACTGTTTTTTCCAAGCGGTACCATGACCAACCAGACGGCCATTAAACTGCATACGCAACCGGCAGAGCAATTGATTTGTGATAAGTATGCCCATATATATAATTATGAAGGTGGTGGCGTAAGTTTTAATAGTGGGGTCTCCTGTAGGTTGGTGGATGGTATAAGGGGTACTATGACCGCGGAACAAGTAGAATCGGTCATTAACCCGCCAGACTTTTACCATAGCCCTTTGACTTCATTGGTCTGTGTAGAAAATACCGCGAATAAAGGAGGGGGTACTTGCTGGGATTTTGAAGAACTGAAGAAGATTCGTAGCGTATGCGATAAACATGGATTGGGTTATCATTTGGATGGTGCCCGATTATGGAACGCCTTGGTAAAAAAGAACGAAACCCCATTGCAATATGGACAGCTTTTCGATACAATAAGCGTTTGTTTGAGCAAAGGGCTTGGTTGCCCAATAGGCTCCCTGCTTTTAGGGACGAAGGAGCATATGGATAAGGCCATGCGCATTCGTAAATTATTTGGGGGCGGAATGCGCCAATCTGGGTTTTTGGCTGCTGCGGCTATCTATGCCTTGGACAATCACATGGAGCGTTTGGCCGAGGACCACAAAAAAGCGGAAGAAATAGGAGCGGCACTCGCTTCAAAACCGTTCATTAAAAAAGTGGAGCCCATAGAAACGAACATCATCATTTTTGAAATCGATGAAGCCTATATGTCCAGTACAGATTTTGTTGCTAAATTATTGGAACGGGATATTCTGATTATTGGTATGGGACAGGGCAAGCTGCGCATGGTGACCCATTTAGACTATACAGATGCCATGCACGAAGAGCTGCTGGCCCAATTGGACCAATTCTAAAATCTATTTTGATTTTAAACTTTTAATGATATTTAAAATGCCGTTTTCCATCCCGGCCTCAGAGGTATAAAGTCCGCTAGAGCCTATTGTTTCCCCTGTATTATTTTTAAGTTCAGCAAGGAATTTACCTTCGGTATTGGTTTTACGTTCAAATAATTTGATGTGGGTCGCTTTGTTTTCCTTAAAAATGGAAATAGAGGATTCCATTGTTTCTTTACTATTGAATGTAACGCTTTTCAGAAGAGTTTTACCGGAATCTGATTTAACCAGAAAGCGGTACTCATTGTCGTGGGTGCTTTCAAATTCGATCATAGCAGTAATCTTTCCTCTAAAGATAGGGAATTCGGAAGAAATTAAGATAAGCTGATTTGGATTCTACTTAAAGAGGGAATCCATGCCGGGAATGTTCGGCATCCCTTCCTTGGCCACGGCGGCGAATTCTGCCTCGTTTACGCTTGTTGCCTTTGCAATGGCTTTATTCAAGGTAAGGATAAGATAATCCTCCAACTGTTCTTTGTCCTCGAGCAGCCGGTCGTCTATGGATATTTTTTTTAACTCCCTATTGGCCGTTATTGTAACTGTTATAAGGTTATCGTTTGATTGCTCCTCTAAGGTAACGGTATCTAGGCGCTTTTTGGTCGCTTCTACTTTTTGTTGGGTCTCTTTGATCTTTCCCATCATTCCCATCATATCTCCGAACATAGCTTGTAAATTAAAATTGACCTTACAAAAATAAGGAAAATGTACACTAAGTATTGTTTTAGGAATTCTAAAATGGGCATCTGCTAATAAGTCTTATTTTTGCACACTTATCTAATCAAGTAATAGTGTATGGTTTCTATTATGCCTCCGGTTGCAAAGAAAATTCCTAAAGAATTAAGTATTCATGATGATGTACGCTTAGATAATTATTATTGGCTCAATGACAAGGAAAATAAGGATGTTTTAGCCTATTTGGAAGCAGAGAACACCTATTATGAAGCGCTAACGGCCCACACCAAGGACTTTCAGGAAGCACTTTTTCAGGAAATGAAAGGTAGAATCAAGGAAGATGACTCATCCGTGCCTTACAAGCAGAATGGGTATTGGTACAGTACCCGATACGAAATAGGGGGGGAGTATCCCATCTATTCCAGATTTCAGGAAGTGTTGGAATCGCCGGAGCACATTATGTTCAACGGCAATGAGATGGCCCAAGGGCATGACTATTTTAAACTAGGCGGTATAGCCATCAGCCCGAATAATAAACTGGCCGCTTATGGGGTGGATACCGTTTCTAGAAGACAATACACGCTCTATGTCAAGAACCTTGAAACCGATGAACTATTCGAGGATAAAATTGAGAACACTACGGGTGGGGGCGTTTGGGCCAATGATAATGAAACCTTGTTTTACACGAAAAAAGACCCTGTTACCCTGCGCTCGGATAAAATTTATAAACATAAATTAGGAACGCCTTCTTCGGAAGATGAACTAATCTTTCACGAAAAAGATGATACGTTCAGCACATTTATTTATCGGACAAAATCAAAGAAATATTTGGTCATAGGTTCGTTCAGTACGCTTACGTCCGAACTTCAAATTTTACCAACAGATAATCCCGATGGCGATTTTAAAATTTTTACGCCTAGAAAAAGAGGGTTGGAGTATACTATATTTCATTATGAGGATTATTTCTACATTCTCACGAATAAGGACAAGGCCGAAAATTTTAAATTAATGCGTACGGCAGAAGTAAACACCAACGCAGCCAGCTGGGAGGAATTTATCCCGCATAGACCAGAGGTTCTTTTGGAGGATATCGATATTTTCAAGGAGTATTATGTGCTTTCGGAACGTGAGAACGGACTCAATAAAATACGCATTATCCGTTGGGATGGAACGGAGGAGTATTTTTTACCGTTCAAAAGCGAGACCTATACGGCTTACGTAGGTAGTAATCCAGATTTTGATACCGAAATCCTAAGGTATTCTTACAATTCCTTGTCGACGCCCAGTTCCGTGATCGATTTTAATATGCGGACCAAGGCGAAGGATATTAAAAAGGAACAAGAGGTTTTGGGAGGCTTGTTCGATAAAAACAATTACAACGAACTTCGCTTGTGGGCAAATGCCCGTGATGGGGTCAAAATCCCTATTTCCTTAGTGTATAGGAAGGACACCATATTAAACGACAGTACTCCGATTTTGCAATATGCGTACGGGTCTTATGGCGCAACCATAGACCCTTATTTCTCTACCGTAAGATTGAGCTTGTTAGACCGTGGTTTTGTATACGCCATTGCGCACGTTCGTGGGGGGGAATATTTGGGTAGGAGATGGTATGAGACCGGGAAGCTTTTACAAAAGAAGAATACATTTACTGACTTTATAGATTGTTCCAAATTCTTGTTAGAGCATAATATGACCGGTCCAAAGCATTTATATGCAATGGGAGGATCTGCTGGAGGCCTGTTGGTAGGTGCCGTGATCAATATGGCTCCTGAACTCTATAACGGGGTCATTGCCGCAGTGCCTTTTGTGGACGTGGTAACTACTATGTTAGACGATTCCATTCCGCTAACCACTGGGGAATACGACGAGTGGGGAAACCCAAATGAAAAGGAGTTTTATGAATACATGAAATCCTATTCCCCCTATGACAATGTTCAGCCCCATGATTATCCCAATATATTGGTAACCACGGGATTGCATGATTCGCAGGTACAATATTTTGAACCTGCAAAGTGGGTGGCAAAATTACGGGAAATGAAAACAGATGAACGCTTGTTACTCTTTTTCACGAATATGGAAGCAGGTCATGGAGGGGCTTCAGGAAGGTTTGAAGCCTTGCGTGAGGTAGCCATGGAGTACGCATTTCTGCTAGATTTAGAAGGAAAAACCGCATAGTTGAAAAAAAAGAGTAAATTTGTCTCAGAAATTTTAACATATTTCGTTTAAGTAACAACTAACATTGAACCCCCTTATGAAGAATGAGATCAGGGCTTATAATACTATTTTAGAACTGGTTGGTAATACACCACTAGTGAAATTAAACAGGGTTACTAAAGGTCTTACTGGTAATTTTTACGCCAAGATAGAGGCTTTCAATCCAGGACACTCCGCAAAAGATAGAATTGCAATCCATATAATTGAACAGGCCGAAAAGGCAGGTTTGCTCAAAGAAGGTAGTACCATCATCGAAACTACTTCCGGTAATACAGGTTTTAGTATCGCCATGGCTAGTATTGTAAAGGGATACGAATGTATTCTAGCGGTAAGCTCAAAGTCGTCGATGGATAAAATTGATATGCTGCGTTCAATGGGCGCAAAAGTATATGTTTGTCCAGCGCATGTAAGTGCGGACGATCCTAGGTCGTATTACGAAGTGGCCAAGAGGTTGCATAAAGAAACAAAAGGTTCCATATACATCAATCAGTATTTCAATCAATTGAATATGGAAGCCCACTACAGGTCTACAGGTCCTGAAATATGGGAGCAGACTGGTGGTAAAATCACCCATTTGGTTGCATGTAGCGGTACTGGTGGTACCATATCCGGTACGGCAAAGTATTTGAAGGAACAAAACCCGAATATTAAAATTATTGGAGTGGATGCGTACGGTTCCGTTTTAAAAAAATATCATGAAACCGGTAAGTTGGACACCAACGAAATTTATCCTTACCGTATAGAAGGGCTGGGAAAAAACTTAATACCGGGCGCTACGGATTTTAAGGTTATCGATGAATTCATTAAAGTAACCGATGCTGAAAGTGCGCATACTGCAAGGGAAATTTCTAGAACTGAGGGTATTTTCGCTGGTTATACCTGTGGGGCCGTTATGCAGGCCATTAAGCAATTGGATGAATTAAATGCATTTGATGCGGATAGCAATATCGTTGCAATATTTCCCGATCACGGCTCGCGCTATATGAGTAAAATCTATAGCGATCAGTGGATGGAAGATCAAGGTTTCTTGAATACCAATACGGTCGAGGAAACACAGGAGATTCAATTTATAAAATAAATTACAACACATAGCGTAAAAAAAGTGGGTTTATAGCCCACTTTTTTGCGTAACAAATAATTTATGAATCCTTACTAAAATTATTTACTTTTGCCAACAGAACCAAATTAAGCAATGAGAGACTTATTTGATAGAATTATAGAGAATAAAGGCCCTTTAGGTAAATGGGCTTCACAAGCCGAAGGCTATTTCGTTTTCCCCAAATTGGAAGGTCCAATCTCAAACAGAATGAAATTTCAGGGGAAAGACGTAATTACCTGGAGTATCAATGATTACTTAGGTTTGGCAAACTTGCCTGAAATTAAGAAAGTGGATGCGGAAGCGGCTTCTGAATTTGGAGCAGCTTACCCCATGGGGGCAAGAATGATGAGCGGTCACACAGCGTTTCATGAACAATTGGAGCAGGAATTGGCAGCATTTGTCAATAAGGAATCGGCTTACCTACTAAATTTTGGTTATCAAGGAATTATGTCGTGTATAGACGCCTTGGTGGCTAAAGATGACATCATTGTTTATGATGTGGATTCTCATGCATGTATTATTGATGGCGTTCGGCTTCATATGGGAAAGCGTTTCACGTTTAAACATAATGACGTTGAGAGTTTGGAGAAAAACTTGGAGCGTGCAACCAAAATGGCAGAGCAGACCGGTGGTGGAATATTGGTTATTTCCGAAGGTGTTTTTGGAATGCGCGGCGAACAAGGCAAATTAAAGGAAATCGTTGCTTTAAAGAAAAAATACAATTTCAGGCTTTTGGTAGATGATGCCCATGGCTTTGGAACATTAGGCAAGACAGGTGCAGGAGCAGGTGAGGAGCAAGGGGTCCAAGATGATATTGATGTATATTTTGCAACTTTCGCTAAATCCATGGCGAGCGTAGGTGCTTTTTTGGCAGCGGACAAGGAGATTATAGATTATTTAAAATATAATCTTCGTTCACAAATGTTCGCGAAATCATTGCCCATGATTTATGTAAAGGGTGCATTGAAGCGATTGGACATGCTACGTACACAGCCTGAGCTTAAGGCCAAGTTATGGGAAAACGTGGATGCCTTGCAGAACGGTTTAAAGGAGAAAGGATTTGATATAGGCACCACGTCTAGCTGTGTTACACCGGTTTATTTAAACGGTAGTATACCAGAGGCTATGGCCTTAGTAAAGGACTTACGGGAGAACTATGGTATTTTCTGTTCCATTGTTGTATACCCGGTAATTCCAAAAGGGTTGATTTTGCTTCGGATGATTCCTACGGCTACCCATACCTTGCAGGATATCGAGGAAACTTTGGATGCCTTTTCGGCCATACGTGAACGTTTGGAAAACGGAACCTATAAAAGACTTTCTGCAGCGGTTGCAGCGGCAATGGGAGAATAACCAGATTAAGAATAGAAGAAGCCCGATTTCAATTTTGATTTCGGGCTTTTTTATTTTCAAGGGTATTAGAGATTTTTGCGATAGGTTCTTCTGCGTTTGTACACCACCGGGTCAAAGTGTTTCCACATTTGTTTAATGGCCAAATTTTCCTCAAGTTCTGGGGTTCTGTAGCACATTTCAATCCCTTTCTCCGTAAAGGTCTTATAATATTCATTGAAAATTATGGCCGTAACACCCTTGTTCTGATATTCTGGACGGATACCTATCAAGTAAAAGATTACATCCTTACTGTTTTTCTTTGCTTTTAACAAATGGTAAATCCCAAAAGGAAACAACTTGCCCTTCGCTTTTTGTAAGGCTTCCGAAAAGGAAGGCATTACAATGGCAAAGGCGATGAGTTTATCTTCTTTATCCTTTATGAATTTTATATACTCAGGGTTTATAAAGCTTATATACTTTTTCTTAAAGTACGCTTTTTGAATTTCCGTAATGGGCACAAAGGATGATAAACTGGCATAGGTCTCATTAAAAAGGTCGAACATTTCATCGGCCATAGGCATCACCTCTTTGGTTTTGGAAAAGTTGACTTCCTTTAGGCCATAGCGCCTCTTAATTAAGTCGTTCAGCTTAGTAAACAAGGCCGGATTTGCATTTTTAGCCGGAAACTTATTTTCCATGTACTCCTTTTCCTTTATAAAGCCCAAACCTTCATAATGGTCTTTATAATAAGGGTGGTTGTACCATGTAATCATGGTACCGATATGGTCAAAACCCTCAACGAGCACCCCAACTTTATCAAGGTTGGAAAAACCGACAGGGCCTTCCATGTATTCCAACTTATGCTTGTTTCCAATTTCGGCAACCTTGTCTAGAAGTGTCTTGGAAACCTTGGGGTCGTCCACAAAATCGAACCAGCCAAAGCGCATTTTTCTAACGTTCTGTTGGTTTACTTCCAAGTGATTAATTATTGCGGCAACCCTGCCCACCAGTTGTTTACCATCATATGCAAGAAAAAACCAAGCTTCAGCATCTTTGAAAACCGGATTTTTATCGGTATCAAAGCTTTCCAACTCATCGTTGATAATTGGCGGAACCCAGTATTTATTGTCCTTATAGAGTGAAAAGGGAAAGGTGACAAAGCGTTTAAGTTCTTGCTTTGTCCTTGCTTCTTGTATCGTGATCATGGAACTTCTTTAGAAGTACCAATATTAGGAATATTAATCAAATTGCGAAAGCACGAAGTACTGAAATACCTTGTGCAGATTGACAAGGTTTAAAAGTCGAGTTCATTGTCTTCCTTGTTCTTCTTTTTTTCTTTTTTCTTCAATTTCCTCAGTTGCTTTTTTGTTGGGCCAAGGTCAATATCTTCTGCGCCGGTGCCTTTATTTTTTCTTTTTTTCTTTTTGTCCTTCTTCATAGCATTCTTGTCTATTGCGCCACCGTTTTGATCTGCTGCTTGGTCTTCAATGGGCACGAGGCTATCCTTATGAAAATCCATACGATAAGATCCGCCGAGACCTATAAAAACCCGTGAAGGTGTGTTTTTGAAACTTGCCCCCATGTTAAAATCCAGTTGTAAATTTTCTTTTAGTAAATGGGCAATACCGCCCCTAAGAATTAAATCTGAATAGCGATCACTATCAATTCCCTGATGCTCTACAAAAACACTCCATTTTGGATTTCTAAAGGCATGAGAAAGGGAAATTAAATAGCTGAGTTCGGGAAAATCAGTTCCAATACGATCATAAGCGGTATTGGTTATCAAAACAAAACGTGGGGTAAGTCTGCTTTGGGTAGCAATCATAGCCCTGTAGGAAAGGGTGGGTTCACCCACATAGAATGGATTGTCGCCCAATGTAAAATTGGCGCCACCGTAAAGGGAAACCGCGGGCAGGAGGTTTTTAAATTGAAACTTATTATTTGCACGCCAGCTATATAGATTGGGCTTGTTCGCTTCCGGATTTTTGAAGGGATCGTAAACCAGATATTTTAATCCCAATCTACTTCTAGAGAAATCCCTACGTTTTTGCAATAGGTCAAAATTTGAATACGTAATGTCCTGGTCTTGAAAGGTACCTTCAAAATTCAATTCCAATCTTTCAAATAATAGTCCGTAACGCAACGAAATATCGGACCCCCAAATATCTGACTGGGTATTCAAGAGCGAATGGTCTTGTTGCTCATAGAAAAAACCGAGTTCTGCCTGGACCACGTTTTTACCAACTGCATATGCACTCACCGAAAGACCGGGCCTATTGGAATTTATAACATCCGTATACTGGGCCATAGTATTTAGGGGTAGGTATAGGGCAATGCCTATGAGGTAGATATAGAGCTTAGCGTGGACAAATCGACTATTCATGAATACGATTTTATATTTATTTTAATATTCAGATTCTAGTAATACAACGTGATAATTGTATTTTTGATATATATACCAAGTAATAAATGGCTTTTTTACGAACGATATTGATTATTATTTTGGTCTACTACGGGCTAAAATTTTTGGTACGCTTATTCGCCCCAAAAATTTTGAACTACGCAGCCAAGAAGACAGAATCACATTTTAAACAGGCTTTTGAAGGTTTTGCCAATGAGCGACCTACCCAGGAGGAAGAAATAGGGGACGTTATCATCAAGAAAAAAACAAGTAAGAAAAAGAACGATTCTGAAAAAGTAGGTGAATACATTGATTTTGAAGAGTTAGACTAGTTATATTTGCCGAAACACTACTTAATTCGCAAATGAGGCAAGGTTTAAAATTCTTTTTCATCCATTTTTTTGTAATTGTATTTTTTATCATCGCTGCTTTAGCCTACTTCAGCCCTGTGTTACAGGGTAAAGTAATGTACCAACATGACATTGTCCAATATACGGGCATGGCGAAGGAACAGAACGATTTCAGGAAACTTAATGATGAAGAGCCCTATTGGACCAACAGTGCTTTTGGAGGAATGCCAACCTATCAATTGGGGGCCAATTACCCTTACAACTACATCAAACAATTAGACCGCCTTATCCGCTTTTTGCCAAGACCGGCAGATTATCTTTTCTTATATTTTATAGGTTTTTACATCTTGTTGTGTTGTCTAAAGGTAGATTTTAGATTGGCCGTTGTGGGTGCTTTGGCATTTGGGTTTTCTACTTACCTTATCATTATAATTGGGGCAGGGCATAATTCTAAGGCCCACGCCTTGGCGTATCTGCCTGTATTATTAGGAGGTATCGTTCTCGTATTCAGGAAAAAATACCTCTGGGGTTTTGTAGTGACGGCATTGGCAATGGCATTGGAAATTACGGCCAACCATTATCAAATGACATATTACTTTATGCTTTTGGTCCTCGTCTTGGGAGTCGTGTACCTTATATATGCCATTAGGGAAAAACAACTGAAACATTTTTTTACATCGGTACTTATTTTGTTGGTCGCCGTAACACTTGGTATTGCGGCCAATGCTACAGGTTTGATGGCGACCAAAGAATATGCGGATTGGAGTACACGCGGACCAAGTGAACTTACCATTAACCCAGATGGTTCGGCAAAGGAGGATACCGGTGGATTAAGCAAAGCGTATATTACCCAATGGAGTTACGGAATTGCTGAATCCTTGAATTTATTTGTACCGCGTCTTTTTGGAGGGGCCAGCCAAGAAAATTTGGGAGAAGATTCCAAATCATTCAATTATTTAATTGATAAGGGACTTCCAAGATCCAGCGCGCTCGATTTTGTTAGTGGAATTCCATTGTACTGGGGTGAGCAACCGATTACCTCCGGACCTGCCTACCTAGGAGCGGTAGTCTTTTTCTTGTTCGTTCTAGGCTTATTTTTAGTCAAAGGAAAGCACAAATGGTGGTTGTTGTTTGGCACCTTGCTTTCGTTGGTCCTCTCGTGGGGTAAGAATTTTAGCTTGTTGACGGATTTCATGATAGACTATTTTCCGCTTTATGATAAGTTTAGGGCCGTTTCCTCGATTCAAATTATACTGGAATTATGCGTGCCCATATTAGCTGTTCTTACCTTGAAAAAGCTTTTGATGGATAAAGTTCAAGACGACGATAAACGAAAGTCCCTTACCTACGCTACCGGATCTATTTTGGGTCTGGGTATTGTCTTGTTTGTTTTCAAGGGAACTTTTGATTTTGTGGGTGCGGCTGATACTAACTTGCGCATGACCGGGTTGGAGGAACTACCGGAAATGTTGCGTTTGGATCGTAAAAGTGTGTACACGAGCGATTTGTTGCGTTCTTTGGGTTATGCCCTGGCAGCAGCATTTTTGATATGGTTGTACTTGAAGGAAAAGGTGAAGACCAATATGTTGATTTTAGCTATTGGGGTATTGGTCGTTGTTGATTTGGTAGGAGTCAATTTGCGTTATGTGAACAATGACAACTTTGTATCTAAACGTAAAATGCTAGACCCTTTTCAAGAAACAGCTGCAGATAAGGCGATTGCTAAAGACGACAGTGTTTTTAGGGTATTTGACCAAACAGATGGTTTTGATTCTGCCAAAACGGCCTATTTCCATCAGAGTATTACGGGGTACCATGCTGCCAAACCTGCCGGAATGCAGGATTTGTTTGATTATCATATTTACAACGGTAATCTAGCGATACTAAATATGCTAAATGTAAAATACGTAGTGCAACAAGATCAAGAAGGCAATGTGTTTCCTATTGAAAACCCAAATGCGAATGGCAATGCTTGGTTTGTAACACAATTAAAAACTGTTGCCAGTGCCGATGCCGAAATCATGGCACTAGATAGTCTGGATACCGGGAATGTGGCCGTTATTAATACTAAAATATTTGAGAACCTACGGAAATTTGATTATCAAGTCGATTCTACGGCCTCTATTTCTTTGGTTGACTACCAGCCCAACCATATTAGCTACGCATCCAATAATAGCAATGAGGGTTTTGCCGTTTTTTCGGAGATGTATTATAAAAATGGATGGAATGCCTATTTGGATGGAAAGGCTGTTGAACATTTCAAAGTAAATTATGTGCTTAGGGGATTACAAGTTCCTTCTGGCAACCACAGTATCGAATTTAAATTCGAGCCGAAAGTGGTAGCACAAGGAAGTAAGATAACCTTAGCGAGTACCCTATTATTGGGACTTATCATTTTAGGTGGATTTGGATTTTCTTTTTGGAAATCTAAAAAAGAGGAAGAGCTTCAATGAAAAAGGTATTGGTTATTACCTATTATTGGCCTCCTGCCGGCGGTCCTGGAGTACAGCGATGGCTGAAATTTGTAAAGTACCTTAGGGATTTTAATATTGAACCTATAATCTATATTCCAAAAAATCCACAATATCCTTTAGTGGACGAATCCTTTGTAAGTGATATTCCTAAGGATATAAAAGTGTATTCAAATCCTATTTTTGAGCCTTACAGGCTGGCTTCCATTTTTTCACGCAAAAAGACAAAGCGCATCAGTTCCGGCATTATATCCGCAACAGATCAGTCAATTTTCGAAAAGATTCTCTTATGGATAAGGGGAAATCTCTTTATCCCAGATGCACGAAGGTTTTGGGTGAAACCATCGGTATCCTACTTGGAGCGGCTTATAAAAAAAGAGAAAGTGAATACGATTATCACAACGGGTCCGCCCCATAGTGTGCACCTTATTGGGTTTCATTTACGCGAGTTAAAGTCAATAAATTGGATTGCAGATTTTAGAGATCCATGGACTTCTATTGGCTATCATAAAAAATTAAAACTTACTACGGCCTCAAAACAGAAACATAAGCGTTTAGAGTCACTGGTGCTTAACCGGGCCGATACGATTATCGTAACGAGCGAAACTACAAAAAAGGAGTTTCAGCAGCTTACCAAAAAACCGGTAGCGGTTATTACCAATGGTTTTGACGGGAAGCGTATGCTTGGTGTAGTATTGGATGAAAAATTTACTATTTCACATATTGGTTCTATGCTTACCGGGCGAAACCCCGAAAATCTTTGGCAGGTTTTATCCGAATTATCGAACGCGCACCCCCATTTTAAAAAGGCCTTAAGCTTGCAATTTATTGGAGTAGTAAGTAATGATGTATTGCAATCATTGGCACAACATGGTCTTACCGATGCGGTGGAGGTATTCGATTACGTGCCTCATGAAACAGCCTTGAATTTTCAGGAAAAATCGCAAGTATTGCTTTTGGTCGAAATTGATTCTGAGGAGACCAAGGGGATTATCCCTGGAAAATTGTTTGAATATTTATCCGCCAAGCGACCAATACTAGGAGTAGGCCCTAAGGGTTGGGAGGTAAAGGATATTGTAACGGAAACTAATGCTGGGGCGGTATTTGAATATAATGATACCTCCAATTTAAAAAACGTACTTTTAAACTGGTTTGAAGCTTATAGATCAGAAGGATTGCAGATTGCCTCAAAAAACATTGACCAGTATAGTAGGCGTGAACTTACCCGTAAATTGGCAGCATATATTTAATGGGAATTGTACTAAAACAATCGTTGAACAACACCATCGTAACCTATTTTGGGTTTGCTATAGGCGCAATTAACACCTTGTTCCTGTACACCAATTTTATGCAGGCAGATAATTATGGATTAGTGCAGGTGGTTTTATCCGTGTCTGCAGTATTAATGCCTATTCTGGCTTTTGGCGTACCTAATAGTTTGGTCAAGTTTTATTCTAGTTTTCAGGATACTAACAAGCAAGACTCTTTTTTAACATTGATGCTGCTGCTACCCATGGTATTGATTCTTCCTGTAGCGGCATTAAGCTTTTTCGCAAATGAAGCCATCGGAAGTATATTATCCAAAGAAAACCCTATTGTTAGGGATTATGTTTGGCACATATTTTTAACGGGTATGGCCATGGCCTACTTTGAAGTTTTTTATGCCTGGGCAAAAATACGAATGAAATCTGTGTTCGGTAATTTTATGAAGGAGGTATTCTGTAGAATTGCACAGACCTTGCTACTTGTGCTTTTATGGCTTAAACTAATCGATATTGATTTTTTTATTTATGCCTTGGTCGGTTTTTATCTTTTGAGGACCGTCTTAATGAAGGTTTATGCCTTTCGCCTACGGATGCCAAAACTTGATTTCAATTTTCCAAAGAATTGGAAAAACATTGTAAAGTATAGTGGATTGATTATTCTAGGAGGCTCAACCGCCATTGTTTTAATGGAAGTGGATAAGGTGATGTTGAATAATTTTCTTAAAATAGAAAACGTAGCGTATTATGCGGTCGCTGGCTTTATAGCCTCTACCATCGCGGTTCCATCAAGGGCAATGCATCAAATCACTTATCCGCTTACGGCAACCTACTTGAACAATAAGGATAGAATTGCTTTGAAAAAGCTCTATCAAAAAAGTTCGTTGACCCTTTTTATAATCTCCGGCCTTCTTTTCTTATTGATAATTTTGAACCTGTCAGATTTATATACCTTATTACCCGATAATTATGCAGGAGGTTTTATGATTGTTTTTTGGATTGGTCTGGCCAAGGTATTTGACTCCTTTCTGGGGAACAATAATTCAATTTTGTTCAATTCCAATTATTACCGGTCTATTCTATTTTTTGGGGTTCTTTTGGCTGTTCTAGCCATTCTTTTCAATTTATGGCTAATTCCCAATTACGGACTTGATGGGGCAGCAATAGCTAGCTTTAGTGCATTTTTTATTTATAATACCTTGAAATTGGGCTATGTAAAGATAAAGTTTGAAATAGTACCTTTTACGAATGAAACCTTAAAGGTTTTTGCACTATTGGTGTTTCTAGGAGCATTGTTCGCACCTTTTTCCTTTTCCTTTCATCCTGTGCTCAATATCGTCCTAAAAAGTTTGTTGATTTCGGCCATGTACTTAGGGGTATTGTATCGCTTCAAGATATCGGAAGATGTTTACGGTGTCCTACGAAAATTTCTAAGGCGTTAAATATAGGTGTAGTTTTTCCTTATGGTGTGTACGCTGTTTGTCGTAGTGTTGCCTATATATTCTTACGATTACAAGAAAAGGTTTAAGCTAAGCGGCTCTATTTTTTTGGGCCTTTGTCCAAAAAGTTTGATTATCCATTTACGAAGGATGGCCTAAAGGATAAGTGCACCAAGAACTCTAAATATTGGGAAGCCTGTAGTTGACAATTAATCCCCCTAAGAATATATTTGGGGCAAGAAAGATAACTTGCTTAATGGATTTAGTCTTTCGTCCGCTATACCTTTCAGCAGCAAAAAATTTCTATAAAAGGAAATGCTATAGTCCTATAAATTTTTGCTCGCTACCTTAATTTTCAAATTCAAATATTTAGGTTGTACTTTTAAGGGATTCGCACAAATAATAGTTATTCTATTTTTGGATTACACAGAGACACATATCGCAAACACGGTTGAAAAACCGCTTCGTTTACAAGAGTATGGTGTTGGTATTTTTAGCCGCATTGCTAGTAAATCTGCCTTAAAAAAAGCACTAAAGAAAAAGTTGATTACGGTAGATGGCAAAATTGCTTCTACCGCAACGCTAATTTTTGGTACTGAGGTGATTACCTATAGCTATGCGGAGGACAAGTTAAGGAAGACCCGACTTATATTGGATTTGGAAGTCGTTTACGAGGATGATCATTTGGCCGTAATCAATAAGCCGCCGGGCATTCTCGTGAGTGGTAACGGTTTTAAGACGATTGCCAACGGATTAGGGCAAAACTTGAATTTCAGTAACGCAAGGGATGCAATCTACCCGCTACCTGCCCACCGCTTAGATTATGCTACATCAGGCCTATTGCTTGTGGGAAAAACAAGAACTACACTTGCAGCATTGAATAGGCTATTCGAAGAGCAAAAAATAAGGAAAGTGTATTACGCCATTACCATAGGAAAGATGCAAGCTAGTGGAATGATAGATTGCCCCGTAGATGACAAGGCCGCACGTTCAAGTTACGAAGTATTGAAATCGATTACCTCTAAACGATTCGAGTTCCTAAATTTGGTTAAACTGAGCCCCAGCACAGGAAGACGGCATCAATTGCGCAAGCATCTCTATAGTATCGGAACTCCTATTCTTGGCGATGCTGCCTATTTTCTAAAAGACTTGCAATTAAAGGGTAAGGGGCTATATCTACAGGCACAAGAATTGAAATTTATCCACCCTCGATCTGGGGAAGAATTACAATTTGGTTTGAAGCTTCCTGTTAAATTTCAAAAATTATTTCCTTCCACCCTTGAGGAAGATTAAAATTAAAAAAAAAGCCCCATTGCGAACGTATCCGCAACGGGGCTAAACAACTAACCAACCTAAAAACTATCTTAATTTCTTCTGTTACTTCTAGCGGTGGTGGACCTAGAATTAACACTTTTTGAACTACTTCTAGCAGGTGCCTTACTTACTGATCTTGAGCTGCTGCTCCTACTTACCGTATTTTGGCTTCTTGTAGGAACTTTTGCCGTTGATCTTACCGTACTACTCCGTTGTGTTCTACTCGTAGTAGGAGCCTGTCTGGCACTTCGCTGTGTACTACGGGAATCTGAATTTCTAACCACAGGTTTTCTGGTCGTAGTGGTACTTCTTTTTACCGTTGTTCTATTGGGCGTTCTAGTTACCTCTCTCTTGATAATGGTTCTACCGGTATTATTTCTACCGGCAACATCATTTCCTCTTTTTACAGTACCGTTTGCAGAAGTGCTTCTGGTCACCGTTCTTTTCGTCACGGTGCGTCCTTCATTATTTCGCACTCCATTATTGTTTGAGCTACGTGTTGTAGCACTTCTGTTTACCGCGGTGCTTCTATTGGATCTAGCGGTATTGTTTGACACAACACTTCTATCGGTCCGTGAGCTTGATTCCCTTTTAGCTACAGTTCTGTTGCTTCTATAACTATTGTCCCTAACCGCAACACGTTTATCGTTCCTATAGATACTAGCTCTTTCCTGCCTTACTTTATTATACCTATGTTCTCTGCCAACATTTACGTACGCCCTTCTGAAATTAGATCTATAAGGGGTAAAGTAAGTATACCGTACCGGCGCATAATACCTTCTGTAAGGTCTGTTGTATACGAGACACAGATTAACTGCTGGTCTTGCAAACCACCTATGAAAAGGACGGTATACATAGTTTCTATTATAAATATTGATGTACCCGGTATGGTAATCATAGAAACCCCTATTGTTATAGTAGACATACATTCCACCAATACTTCTTACCCTTCTGTTTACATAATTGATGTCCACATCGCCAATTTGGTTTACCCTTCCATAGTAGTCATAGTAAATAGGTACATTCTCAACCTGTATTACCGCACCGTAATCATCATATTGTGCGTATGGGCTATAGTCAAAACCAGAGTTAAATGTTATTCCATCTCTTCTGCCTACAACTTGATTTTCAATATAAAAATCAAACTCCCCATCTGGATAAACAGAAAACGTAATGCCATTTTCAACAAAAATAAAGGAGTTGTCGTATCTATAAGCATTGCGTGTTGCAACCTTATTTTCTTCACTACCTGTGGCAAAGACACCAGAGGTGCCTAAAATCATCGCCGTAAAAAGGAGTACAAAATTTTTCATGATATAAGGTTTAAATCTGCCAGCGGGCAGTGGTTTTGAATGCAACTATTTACATTCCCTTACTTCATTACAAACAGCGTGCCAAAAATTAAATATATTTTATAATATACTGATTTATAGAGTTTTAATTAAATTAGTTAACTAAAAAAATAGAGCTATTCCGTTAATTTAATTTTTCCTTAAGGTAGTTTGCAGTAAAAGACTTATCACTTTTAGCGACTTCCTCCGGCGTTCCTTCCGCTAATAATTGCCCTCCATTTTCTCCCCCGCCAGGTCCTAGGTCAATCAGATAATCGGCACATTTTACTAAATCGATATTGTGCTCAATGACCACTATGGAATGTCCTTTTTTAATGAGGGCATTAAAAGATTTCAATAGTTTTTGAATATCATGAAAATGCAAGCCTGTGGTTGGCTCATCAAAAATGAACAGTGCCTTGTCCTTTGTGGTGCCTTTCACTAAAAAGGAAGCTAGTTTTATACGCTGCGCCTCGCCACCGGAGAGGGTAGAGGAAGATTGCCCTAACGTTACATATCCTAAACCTACATCCTGTAGGGGTTTTAGCTTGGAGACTATTTTGTTCTGTTCTCCGACTTCAAAAAATTGGATGGCATCATCAATCGTCATGTTTAGAATGTCATCGATGTTCGCATTATTGAAGGCTACTTCCAAAACCTCCTTCTTGAAACGTTTGCCTCCACAAGTTTCACACTCAAGATGAACATCTGCCATAAACTGCATTTCTACGGTAATCTCACCCTCACCCTTGCATTTTTCACACCTTCCGCCATCCACGTTAAAGGAGAAATGCTTGGCTTGATAGTTGCGAATGGAACTCAGTTTTTGATTCGCATACAAATTTCTAATATCGTCATAAGCCTTTATATAGGTGACCGGGTTGGAACGGGAAGATCGCCCAATAGGGTTTTGATCAACAAATTCTACATGTTTAATGTGTTTGTACTTGCCCTCTACGGCCGTAAATTGCCCTGCTTTTTCACCGTATCCTCCAACCTCTTTTAAGATAATGGGATAGAGTAATTTTTTTACCAAGGTACTCTTGCCACTTCCAGATACGCCGGTAACAACGGTTAACATGTCTAAGGGAAATGTTACGTTGATATTCTTAAGGTTATGTTCCCGTACGCCTTTGATGGTGATATGGTTTTTGGAGGTTCGGCGTTCTTTCGGCACCTTTATTTCCATCTTTCCATTAAGGTATTGCGCGGTAAGTGAATTGGACTCCAATATCTCGCTCAAGGTACCTTGCGCAACAACTTCCCCACCGTGGGTTCCGGCCTCTGGGCCAATATCTATGACCACATCCGCGGCTTTCATGATATCTTCATCATGTTCAACAACAATTACGGTGTTTCCTAGATTCCGAAGCGAAATGAGTACTTCAATTAAATTTTCGGTATCCTTTGGATGTAAACCAATACTGGGCTCATCCAAGATATACATCGACCCTACCAAGCTGCTGCCCAATGAGGTGGCAAGGTTGATACGCTGGCTTTCCCCACCAGATAAAGTATTCGATTTTCGGTTTATGGTGAGGTAATTGAGGCCTACTTTATCCAGAAATCCTAATCGTGTTCGTATTTCCACCAACAATCTTGCGGCTATGGTGGCATCATTTTGGTTGAGCGTTAATTCATTGAAGAATACAAGAAGTTTTTCTATGGATAGGCCTACCAAGGATGAAATAGAGGCAGCTCCTACTTTTACATAATCCGTTTCCTGCCGTAATCGTTTTCCTTCGCAAACATTACATTTGGTCTTACCCCTATACCTAGAAAGCATCACCCTATTTTGGATTTTATAGCTTTTCTCCTCCAGCATGCCAAAGAACTTATGAATCCCTATAAAATGATCGTTTCCGTTCCAGACCAACTTTTTTTGGTCTTCGGATAGTTCGTACCACGGTTTATGGATAGGGAAATCAAATTTATAGGCCGAGTTCACCAACTGATCCCGATACCAGCCCATACTTTCCCCACGCCATGGAAAAACAGCGTTCTCATAAATTGAAAGTGCCGTGTTGGGGACAACGAGGTCTTCATCAATACCTATTACGTCGCCATAGCCTTCGCACTTTGGGCACGCCCCGTACGGATTATTAAAACTAAATAAATGCACGTTGGGCTCTAAAAATACCATTCCGTCCAGTTCAAACTTATTGCTAAAATGGGTCTGGGTGGCATCTGCCAATACCTCTATCGTGCATTCTCCTTTTCCTTCAAAGAAAGCGGTGTCCACAGCATTGGCCAACCGGTTGTAAAAATCCTCATCATCTTTGGTGATAATCCGATCAATGACCAAATCAAACTTTTTGCCAATATCGGTAGGTGCCTGGTCTATGCGAAGCACTTCATTTTTATATTTTATCCGAGCATACCCCTGTTTTGAGAATAGGTCTAGAGATTTTAAGGCATCCCTATCTTCCCGTATCTGTATGGGCGCCAATAAAAGTAATTTGGTGTTTTCTGCGTATGCTTTAACGTGGTTGATGACATCGGTGACCGTGTGTTTTTTTACTTCTTTTCCAGAAATTGGAGAAAAGGTTCTCCCAATACGGGCATATAGTAGTTTAATATAATCATAGATTTCCGTAGTGGTACCCACCGTAGATCTGGGGTTCGTTGAATTTACTTTTTGCTCAATGGCAATGGCAGGGGCTATACCTTTTATATAATCCACTTTGGGCTTGTCCAATTTTCCCAAAAACTGCCTGGCGTATGAGGATAAGCTTTCTACATACCGCCGTTGCCCCTCTGCATATAGGGTGTCAAATGCCAAACTGGACTTGCCCGAACCTGATAAACCTGTAATAACAACAAGCTTGTTTCTAGGGATAACCACATCGATGTTTTTAAGGTTATGCAGTTTTGCTCCCTTAATTATTATATTTTCTTTCGGATTTACTTGGGCGATTTTGGGCATATGAAGTTCTATTTTGCAAAGATACACTTTGACTTACTTTTGAACTAAAAAATGCAGTTTATCTAAAATATCACAAGTATTTTTCACATAATTTTTAGAATATCTATTTTTTTCTATCTTTGGAATCAATTAAAAAATTTCAATCGGCCTATAGCGCAACTTTACTTTTTAAGTTAGGATAACAACTACAAACCCTTTTTCTATGAAATTGGGAATGTCTTTAACCCTTAAAGTAAAGTCTATGAACCTACAGATTGAAGATTCCCAGTTAGTAAAACAATATATTCAAGGAGATGAAAGAGCAATAGAAATGCTTATACATCGTCACAATTCCCGGCTTACGGGTTTTATCTACTCTAAAGTTGGGGACCGTGAGCTAACAGAGGATATTTTTCAAGATACTTTTATGAAAGTCATCCGCACTTTAAAGCGGGGTGCCTACAATGAGGAAGGTAAGTTTTTACCTTGGGTAATGCGAATTGCGCATAACCTTATTATAGATCATTTTAGGAAGCATAATAGAATGCCTATGTATACAAGTAAGGACAGCTATAATATATTTTCCCTGTTGGATGATGATCGCTTGAATGTAGAAAGCCAATTGATTAAGGACCAAATTGATTCTGATCTTGTACGAATGATCAAGGAGTTGCCCTTAGACCAACAGGAGGTTTTGGAAATGCGTATTTATAAGGACATGAGTTTTAAAGAAATATCCGATAATACGGGTGTAAGTATTAATACGGCACTGGGAAGAATGCGCTATGCATTAATTAACCTGAGAAAATTGGTAGAGGCAAATAGTATTGTTTTAACGAATTAATAGGTAATAGGTCGAGAGGATCTACTATCTTTCTTAATGTATCGTTCTTTAGTTGAACCTAAATAACAATCATTATGGAGAAAATATACTCAAAGGAAACTAAGAAGAAATGTAGACTGATCAAGGCTAAGCCAGAAACGATTGATTATTTACTTTCCTATTCCAAATCATTGAAGGTTACAAAAGCAAAAGGGATGCAGTTTGAAAGTAACTTGAACTAATACCCATTTATATAATTTTAAGAACCCTTGGGACATGCGCCTAAGGGTTTTTTGTTTTTAAACGGATTGGTTGTATCCATATATTCTTTAAAATAACAACCAGAATACTTGTTATATTCCATTGTTATCCAATAGGGTAGCTGGGTGTAGTAATGTTGATGGAACGCTATTGGAAGTAAAAATTTTGTTTTTGAAGCGGTTCCACTCATCCGATGAACTATCTGGATTCCCTTTTATTGTATAGAATTCTACTTTTTCGATGTTTCACATCATAATAGTGTGGTTTGACAACATAGTTTTTTGCACAGCACCCCTTTTCTATAGTTTTATATCAGATTTAAAAAGCAAATTAAATAACTAACAAGATTCCCCAAATCTTAAACCAATTAAAGAAAGTAACTCATATGAAACTACAAATCGAAGACTCAGAATTAGTTAGGGATTACATCAGTGGAAATGAAGGTGCCCTTGAAGTGTTGATCAACAGACACAACCAGCGCATAACAAGCTTCATCTACTCTAAGGTGTTGGATAGGGATATTACCGAAGACATTTTTCAGGATACCTTTATAAAGGTTATTAAAACCTTGAAAAAGGGGAAGTACAGCGAAGAAGGCAAATTTCTTCCTTGGGTAATGCGCATCTCACACAACTTGATAATTGATCACTTTAGAAGAAACAAGAGAATGCCAATGTTTGAGGGTAATGATGATTTTAATATCTTCTCTGTAATTGGAGACGATAAGCTGAATGCCGAAAAACAATTGATAAAAGATCAAATTGATACAGACTTAAGGCAATTGGTGGAAGAGTTACCTGATGATCAAAAGGAAGTGCTGTTAATGCGTATCTATAAGGATATGAGCTTTAAAGAAATTTCTGAAAATACAGGGGTGAGCATCAATACGGCATTAGGTAGAATGAGATATGCCTTGATTAATCTTAGAAAAATTATTGAAAAAAACAATATCGTACTTACCAACTAAATGTTGTAAAAAATAGAATAAACAATATTTCCAAATTTGTTGCGTTATTTTAGTGTAACAACATTGGAAATATGGAAAAAATTTACTCTAATTATCAAGAACAGACCGGATTCAATAAAGTTTGTCCAAAGACAATCAATTTCTTGTTGAGTTACTCACAGGCACTTTATGAATTTGAGCATAACGATTTAAGTTTCGAAACCTTTTTAAACTAGAAAAGACCCGCAATTAGCGGGTCTTTTTCTTTTTATAATACTCGTTTAAGACCGATTTTCTACCAATGGTCTTTGTAATTATATCTTTATCAATATCCCAGCCTCTGGCAGGGGAGTACTCCCTTCCATACCAAATTATCTGTAGATGAAGATCGTTCCACAGTTTTATTGGAAATAGTCTTTTGGCATCTTTTTCTGTTTGTACAACATTTTTACCGTTCGTAAAGCCCCACCTATAAAGAAGCCTATGGATATGGGTGTCTACAGGAAATGCAGGAATACCAAAGGCTTGTGCCACTACAACACTTGCCGTTTTATGCCCAACAGAAGGTAATTCCTCAAGATATTCAAGTTCTTTAGGGACCTGACCATTATGTTTTTCGATTAAAATTTTCGAAAGTCCGTGAATTCCCTTTGCCTTCATAGGTGATAAACCAACAGGTTTTATAATTTCCCTAATATCTTCAACACTTAATTTTACCATGTCATAAGGGTTGTCTGCCCTTTTGAACAATAGCGGCGTTATTTGGTTAACCCGTACATCTGTGCTTTGGGCAGACATTAAAACAGCAATTAATAAAGTGTAAGGATCTTTGTGGTCTAATGGAACGGGAATTACGGGATATAACTCCTGTAATTTTGAAATTGCAAAATCTATTTTTTCGGCCTTCGTCATTTATTGTTTAATTTTGAGTAAATTTAGTTGAACACAAATTTATTAAAATTCACTTATGAATACATTAAAGGTAGGCGATACAGTACCTTCTTTTTCGGCCAAAGATCAAGATGGGAATACAATCAATCTATCGGATTATTCCGGTAAAAAATTAATCGTTTTTTTCTATCCAAAAGCCAACACGCCAGGTTGTACAGCAGAAGCCTGTAATTTAAGGGATAATTATAAAGAATTACAAGCTCAGGGCTATGAACTTCTTGGGGTAAGTGCTGATTCTGAAAAGAAACAAGCTAATTTTAAGGATAAATATGATTTTCCCTTTCCCCTTTTGGCAGATGAGGACCGTACCGTAATAAATACCTTTGGTGTTTGGGGGCCTAAAAAATTCATGGGGCGTGAATACGACGGAATCCATAGAATGACCTTCGTTGTGGACGGTGATGCAAAGGTTACAAAGGTTATCGATAAAGTGAAAACCAAAGAACACGCTTCACAATTATTGTAGGGGCTAAAGGGTAAGATTGAACCTTACTACGTGGTATTGAGCATTAATAAAATTTGCAAGTCAGTTGCTCTGATTTGCAAATTTTATTTATAAGCTAGTAGCAATAAATCTCCTAGTTGCTTATTTAGTCATCTGAGTTTCCCCATATTTCAATTAGGCATCTTCTTCGGTAGGTTCTAATGTCTTTCTAGTGAAAAGGTCTTTCTCTTTAATAATCTCTGCAATTCCTTCCGGAAGCATTTCTTCCCAACCATCCTCTTTGTTCATTAATTTCTTAAGAACGTCTCTAGAGAAGATATGCATGATATCCGTTTCATAGTCTATGATATCCATAACCTTGCCGTTATACTTGAAGAATTTGTACAATTCCTTCATTCTTGGGTGTACTTTAACGTTATTGCTGGTCATAATTTGTCCCGTATCCGGATTTTTCATTGGATACAGATATACCTGTAAATCTTTAAAGAATAACTTACCAAAAGCTTCCAGGATTCCACCGCTTAGATGGCGATAGTATTTTTCATCAAAAATATCAATGAGGTTATTCACACCCATAGTAAGGCCGATTCTATTTTTGGTGTAATTGTTAAAATATTCCACCAACTTATAGTATTCCTGAAATTTCGAGATCATTACGGAATGTCCTAATGAACATAGTAATTCTGCTCGGTCCATAAAATCCTGCTCGTCTATTTCACCAGAGGCCTTTAAATTGGAAAGGGTAATCTCAAAAATTACAATAGTATTGTTCTGGTCTACCTGTTTATCCCTGATAAAAATATCATAGGATTTTTCGAACATATCCAGATTAACCTTGGTTACAGGTCTAAAACTACCGCGCAAAGCCAAAATATTCTTTTTGTAAAGTACGGCGGCAGGTAGGAGGTTGTTTCCATCAGGGCCGAACATTACGGCATCGGTCATATCATTTTTAATAAGCTGCAAACTCATTAATCTATTGTCCACATCCTTAAAGTTGGGACCGGAAAAGTTGACCATGTCAATTTCCAGCGTGTCCTTATCAATATGGTCATAGAGGTACTTCAGCATTTTCTTTGGCTTATGGTACTTATAAAATGCACCATAGATTAAGTTTACCCCAAGAATACCCAAGGTTTCCTGTTGTAGCCTAGCCTCATTTTGCTTAAAACGTATGTGAAGGATTATTTCGTCAAATTCTTTCTGTTTAGGATCAAGTTGGTACCTGATACCCACCCAACCATGGCCTTTGTATCGCTTTGAGAAATCTATTGTAGCAACTGTATTTGCATAGGAGAAAAACAATCTGTCCGGATGGTTCTGCCGGCTAATTCGCTCTTCCATTAATTGCATTTCATAGGACAGCATGGTTTTAAGACGTGCTTGGGTAACATACCTTCCATCCTTCTCAGTACCATAAATAGCATCGCTGAAATCCTTATCATAGGCACTCATTGCTTTTGCAATAGTACCGGATGCACCGCCAGATCTAAAGAAGTGACGCGCCGTTTCTTGACCGGCTCCAATTTCCGCAAAGGTTCCATAGATATCCGGATTTAAATTTATGCGTAAGGTCTTTGCTTTTATGGAAGGGATATTTTCAAAGACACTATCTCTCTTTAATACGGATGCCATTCTTTTACAATTTTGCTTTGAACAAAGTTATGAAGAATGGACTATCTAATGGGCAATAGCGTTAAAAAAATGGGATAAGTTTCACGAATCCTTTTAATTGGCACCTAATTGGCGATATCTTATAAATTTCAATTCCCAATTCTATCAAAAAGAGATTAAATTTGTAGCGCATGAAAGGTGATTTACGCATTATTTTTTTAGGTACAGGTACATCTCAAGGTATCCCAATTATTGGAAGTACCCATCCGGTGTGTTTGAGTGATGATCCCAAGGACAAACGCTTAAGGGTATCCGTTCTACTTTCTTGGAACGATTATAACTATGTAATTGATTGCGGTCCAGATTTTAGGCAACAAATGCTGCGCCATAAGGTTCATAAATTGGATGGTATCCTATACACGCATGAACATTCTGATCATACGGCAGGATTGGATGATATTCGGCCTTATTTTTTTAAACAAGGCGATATTCCTATTTATGCCCATAAACGTGTAATTAAATCTTTAAAAAAACGATTTGGGTATATCCTTGATGAAAAGGATAAATATCCAGGAGCCCCATCGGTACAGATACATAGAATCAAAAAAGACAAACCCTTTTCTATTGGTGATAAAATTGCTGTTCCTATAAATGTGCTGCATAATCGGTTACAGGTTTTTGGTTTTAGGGTAGGGGACTTTACGTACTTGACCGATGTAAAATCAATCGATGACAAAGAGATTGAAAAAATTAAGGGATGCTCCGTTTTGGTTGTGAATGCCTTACGGATTGAACCACATCATTCTCATTTTAACTTAGCGGAAGCATTGGATTTTGTTAAGAGAGTAAACCCGGAAAAAGCGTATTTCACCCATATTAGCCATTTGTTGGGTTTTCATGCAGAAGTAGAAAAAAACCTTCCAAAAAATGTACATTTGGCCTTCGATAATTTAACCATTACCGTTTAACTATGAAAAGTAAAATATTCTTGTATCTATTTATTTTCACGGCCCTTATCTGCTTGTACTTATTTGTCAGCAGTGGAAATATGGCGGAGGCCAACTACGAGAAAATAGGAAGAATTGAAAACGAATTGGAAGTATTGCAGGATTCCCTTCAAAAATCGAATTTAAAGGTTTTGAATATGCAGTATTTTTCACTGGAGAACAATGATGATGCCCTAGGGTATTACGACCATTTAAATTTGACCGACCCTACCGCTTATATTTCCGATAAATTATTGGAAACCAATGAACGGAAAGGAGATAATCCCTTAGTGCCATATGAGGGTATGGAAAATGATTTTAAAATCAATAAAATAAAGGTATTGAACCATAAATGGATACTAACCGATTTTTCGGATGGTAAATATTGGGGAGAATTATTGATTAAGTACGAGCTGAAAGATGATTTGGGCGTAGATTTTACACTAATCGATCATTTATTGTACACCCAAAGCAATTAGATTCTTTCTTTTATCCATTTTTTAAGAGCGTAAAAGTTTTGCGGAACCACTCCATGCCCGGCAGGGAATTCCTCATAGATGTGCTCAACGCCTAATTTCTTTAAAATTTCAGGGGCTTTTCTAGCCCAGTCAACAGGTATAACCTGGTCCACCTCTCCGTGGGAACAATAAAAGCGTAGTTCGCTAAAATCATTTTTCTGATAGGATTCCTTAAGTAGCTTCTCATTGATATAGCCGCTCAGAGCTATAATATTCTTTACCTTTTCTGGATAGGACAGCGCTACGGCATAGCTCAGAATCGTTCCTTGACTGAATCCCAACAAATTCACATTTTGGCTGTCGAGACCGTAGGTTGCACAGGCTTCCTCGATAAAACCTACAATTTTATCGCGCGAGGCAATGGCCTCTTCATCATTGCTCCATTTACCTTTTTCCGCATCAAAATTAATGGCATACCAAGCATACCCGTAAGGGTTAAGTGTATAGGGCGCCCGTATAGCGATAATGCATAGTTCTTCTGGAAGCTCGGGAGCAAAAGAAAAAAGGTCTTCCTCATTGCTGCCATAGCCATGAAGCATAAAAAGCACAGGTGGTTTACCCGTTGTGATATTTGAAGGTTTGATGATATGTTCTAAAGATAGGGGAGCTGTTGTCATTGATTTATTGGATAAAAGTGAACCATTTTTGAAAGTAAGGTCCAATGGCGGGAACCAGTTGTTCCTTATTACTTAAGGCCCCTAAAAAACCGTAGACCCAAAGGACAATGTAACACAGGTATAAGCCATATAGGGCATATTGGTTAAACCAAACGCTTGAGAATATGGCGAAACCATGAAATAGTAGATGAAGCCCAAAGGCCTGCCTTGTATGGAACCTGGCAAATGAATGTTTAGGTTCCATGTTCATGAATAAAGCAATAACGGCACCTATTATGGTTAAATAAGCAACTATTGCGGTGGTTTTGCCAGGAACGGCATCTGTATTTTCCATCTCTTAAACGTTAAGTATAAACTGATTGTTCGCAACGGTCCCAACTACTTTTCCTTTCAATTGGTTCCCTAGCATAATTGCATTTTTTGAGGTGCTATGAATATGCTCCTCGGTAAATTCCCATTCATTATCGGTTTCAAAAAGCGTGAGATTGGCTGGCGCCCCTTGTTCTAATTTTGGCGTTTCAAGGCCAAAAATCTTCCTACCTTCTGTCAACAATGAAATCGTTTTTTCAAAACCCAAAATTTTGTTGAGTACCCCAAAAATACTTTCCAAGCCTAGGGCTCCGTATTCCGCATTATCGAATTCCACATGCTTTAGTTCTACATTTATTGGGGTATGGTCAGAGGTCACCAAATCAATTGTACCATTTTGCACCCCTTTTAGCAGTGCCTTCGTATCTGAGGAGGTCCTTAAAGGGGGAAGCACCTTGTATTGGGTATCAAACTCGTCGAGAACCGTATCCGTAAGGACAAGATTGTGTGCGGCTACACTGCAAAAAACATTCAAGCCTTTTTTCTTGGCGTCCGCAATCAGTTTCACGGAATTTGATGTGGAAATCGTTGGAATGAATAATTTACCGCCTGTATATTCCAAAATAAATAGGTCTCTGGCAATCTGGAGTTCCTCGGAAAGCGCCGGAATCCCCTTTAGACCTAATTTGGTACTCGTAATGCCTTCGTTTACAATTCCTTTTCCGGAAATACTTCGATCCATGGGAAAGGAAAAAACCAATCCGTTGAAATTCTGTGCATATTGCAAGGCTATTTTTAATAGGTTAGCGTTTGCTATGGTATGCTTATAATCGTAGAAGCCTACAGCCCCGGCGTTTTTCATATCATAAAGTTCCGCCAATGCATTACCGGCACCTTTTACGGTCAGGTTCCCTAAGGGATATAATTTAGTTACCTGTTGCGCAGCGGCATTTTTTAAAAACACGATATCGGAGGACGAATCTGGGGTGGGGTTGCTGCTCGTATTTAGAATAACCTCGGTAAAACCACTTTTGGCGGCGGTTTGCAAACCATTGGCTATCGTTTCCCGCTCCTCGTATCCCGGTTCGCCAAAACTGACCCCGCTATCGAACCAACCAATGGAAACATGAAGGTTCTTTCTTTCTATTGTCGTTGTTTTTGGTGGAGCATCAATCGCAGTAGCGATTGTATCGATTCGCCCGTTCTTAATAAGGATATCCCGCTTTTTTAGATGAAGATCCCTAGTGGCCCCATTTACTATTGTAACCGATTTTAAAAGTATATTCATAGGTTTACGGGTCGTAGTTTCATAGCTTATTTAAAGAATCTTTGGAGTAGGGTTTCCATGAGAACAAATACCATTGCTAAAATAGCAAACCATTTCCAAAACTCGTTTATGGCGTTCGATTTTTGAATTTCCTGAAACAGATCGGAAAAAGACGAACTCGTTTCCAAACTCGTCATATCCAAGTACAGAAGCTCACTTTCCTCCCTACTTTCGTTAAAGCTTATATTTCGCAATAAGGTATCGTTGTACTTAATTTGATAGATACCTGCTTCCTTTGGGTTTTCTAGAAAGGCTAAGGTTACCTTTTTTGGGAGTATTCGTTGCTGCGGAATAAACTCATTTTGCCCATTGGAAATTTTAATGATATCATCTTGTTGTAGGGTTATAGGCAGTTCAATATCTATTTGTCTCCCAAGGTTTGCATACAGTGGAGGTAATTTTAAACTATTCATTCCCATATTGTAAAACGTGGGAACAATTAATGGGGAACTCTTAAAATTGGAATTTTCGTTATTTAGGGCAGCGGAGAAAAAGTAGGCTTGGGCATTTCCCCCTAAAAATGGCTCTTGGTTTTGAAATTCTATTGCGATGGGTGTATTTGTTATCAACTTGTACCGCTCCTCTGCATACGGAAACTGAAAATTGGAAACCTCTTTTTCAAACACATTGGCAAACAAAGGATGCGCTATTTTGACCGAAGAAATGGCCATTCTCTGCACAAAAGTATTTTCATAGTTTGTAGCCCCGTATCCATTGGCCAATTGATTATAGGAAGAAAGGTCGGCATACATTGCGGGAACCATAACAAAGCTGCCCCCATTGTTTACAAAGGAATTCAAGGAGGTAATTAGGGATGCTGGAATCTTCGTGAGCTCGTTAAGCACTACCAAGTTCTGATTTTCAATACTACTATAATTCAATTGGTCCAAGGCTGTAGATTGAAAATCAAACTCCTCATTTAAAAAAATGCGGCTAAGAAAATCGTCTGAACTTGTACCTATGGCTAGGACTTTAATTTTTGATTTTTCATCAATATTGAAATAAAATTGATTATCGTATTCCAAGCCGGTATCGGTAATGGCTACCCTTCCCAAAACTGCCTGTTGGGCGTTTATTGTAAATCGTACTTCGGCAGTTTTGTTCTTGTTGAATTTTGCGGCTGTTTTTGCGATTAGCGTTGTTTCGTTATATAATGAAACCGGAATGGTTTCTTGTGCAGTGTTTGTAGTTAGTTTCGCCACGACCTCCACGGTTTCATTATTGCTTTCCCCAATATAGACCGAATCAATGGACGTGTTGGCTATTTCAAAATTTTTGGGTTTAACATAATGTATTTTTATATCGGATATCGTATCCGTAGGTAGACTGCCCATACGCTGTTGGAAATCGGACACCAGCACAAGGTTTTTTCTTACCCCCGATCTTGTTGTAAAATGGGTAGCTGCCTTTAAAAGTATTTCGTTGATGCCCAACTGCTCAGAAGTTGTGGGAAGGTTTAAAAGTTCATTTTGAATACCCTTGGCGTCCACATTTTTAAAGGTTCGGGTATTGGTGAATAGGGTAAATTGTTGCGCTACGGGGACGAATTTTAGGAACTCCTGAATACGATTTTTGAGTAGCGTACTATTTTCTTCTTGCCCGCCCATACTGAAAGAATTATCCAAATAATAAACATTCTCCTGAAGCTGAAGCGCTTGTTTGTTTGCAATAAAGGGTTGTGCAAAGGCAATAACTAGGGCTCCCAATAAGCCCAAACGCGTGGCCAATAGCAGCCATTTTTTCAAGCTGTTACTTTTTCTAGATTCCGAGACTACCTGTTTTAGGAATTTTACATTGGTAAAAGGTGTTTTCTTAAAACGACGTAATTGAAAGAGATGGATAATAATAGGAATGAGTAGAAGAAAAAGACCCCAAAGAATTTCTGGATATTTAAATTGCATTCCTGTTTTTGATTAGGCAAAGATAATTATTTAGAATTTACGAGCTTCAGGCAATTTCACTAAATATTTTGATAAGTTTCCAACCGGGAAAAGTAAGGAAGTATAGCGTTAACAGAAGAAGAAGTATTCCCGCGCCTTGCTTTGTTTTATGCTATTTATATACGATTTAATAAACTGCTGGTCCTTTTCATTTGCAACGGTAATGATGCACTGCTTCGATACTTCTGTGCCGAGGACGTGATAGTGTTTAAGGGTAATGCCATAAATATCCTTACCTATCTTTTTAGGATTGTTGCAGACCCATTCAAAACTAATATTTAACCCGACGAGCATTTTCGCGATTTTCTTGCCTTTTTTACCAGCGCCCCAAACCACCAAGGTTTTGGATACCCGGTACTCTAATTTCAGGAAATAATGCAACTTCAGGTCCAAGAAGTAGTTTTCGGCGTAATGTGCACTGGTTCGGGATGTTCGCGTATTGTAGTCCCTCCAATAGTGCAGCACCTGATGACAGGGAATACAGGTTAAATGGTGTTCATAAAAGCGAAATGCAAGGTCATAATCTTCTGGATAGCGATCTGGTTCGAATGCCCCACAACGTTCTAAGTCTAATTTTTGTACCATCCAACAGGGCGATGGGACAACACATTCTTTATAAATTTCCTTGTAATTATCCCCTTTGGCGGTCAAGCCGTTCAACCATTGCTCGTATTTTCGATATCCTTCATTGACCCCATCTTTGGCAAAATAGTTAACCTGTCCCAATGCAAGGAAACCTTTTCCTTTTTTCAAAAGTAAACCGACCATTACTTCCAAGCGGTTTAAAGCCATGTAATCATCTGCATCCATACGGGTAATGAACTCCCCATTACTTTTTTCATAGGCGAGACGGAGCGCTGCTATGATACCGGAATCGTGGTTATTGAGAATTTGAAAGCGATGATCTTCTCGAGAAAATTTCATTGCAACGTCTAAACTGCCGTCGTTAGAGTGGTCGTTAATGGCTATAACCTCCCAATGTGGATAGGTCTGATTCTTTATGGATGTGAGACATTCCTCAAAATAGTTTTCTACATTTTTAAAAGGGATCAGTATGCTTACGAGTGGTTCTGGCATTTGGGAAAGTTAGGAAAAAATCGAAATTATAAGTGTATGATTTTAAGGACTAAATAGGGAACGTATTCCTCGTAAAATAAAATAAGAAAAGACTTTATTAGATAAGAAAACCTTTCTATATTTGCACCCGCATTCAGGGAATACCTGATCAGACACTTGGAGAAATGGCAGAGTGGTCGAATGCGGCAGTCTTGAAAACTGTTGAGGGTCACACCTCCGGGGGTTCGAATCCCTCTTTCTCCGCATAGTACAAAGCCCGATTCTTAAGCAGGAATCGGGCTTTTATTTTAAAGGTATTTAAGAACGAATGTTTTTCGAGGTTCCTTTGATTAAAAATAGTAAAACGGCAATACTAGTAAAGCTTTACAAACCTTGAGTTCGTTGTTAGCGAAATTTTCATTGTATTCTCCATTGCTCAAACTCTGTTCTCATTTTTTCATCGGTAAGCGGATATAAGCCGACAATGGACTTCCCTTTTTGCACTTGTTCCAAGACAAAATTTTCAAATAGGGTCATTTCAGTACATTCATGGGCAACCTCCTCAGCCAAATGAGCGGGAATAACCATAACACCATCATCGTCTCCCAGAATTATATCACCGGGGAAAACGGCTACATCGCCGCAACCTATAGGTACGTTAATGTCAATAGCTAGGTGCAAGGTTAGGTTGGTTGGTGCCGAAGGCGTGTTGTGGTACGAGGAAAAATTGAGGTCCGCAATTTCGGAAGAATCCCTAAAGCCGCCATCGGTGACGATGCCAGCTGCGCCGCGAACCATTAACCGAGTAGCCAAAATAGAGCCAGCGGAAGCTGCACGGGCATCCTTTCTACTATCGATTACAAAGACACTTCCTTTTGGACACTGTTCTATTGCAAGACGTTGAGGATGTTTGGAATCTTGAAAAACGCTGATCGGATTCAAATCTTCCCGTGCCGGAATGTAACGTAAGGTAAAAGCCTCCCCAACCATAGTTGGCCTACCTTTTTGGAGCGGTCTTACGCCTTGTATAAATTGATTTTTTAAACCTTTTTTAAATAAGCAGGTAGCCACGGTGGCGGTACTTATTGCCTTGAACTTTGCTCTGGTGCTTGCTGGTAATGAAGACATAGATATTGGTTATTTTATTATTCGGCTTGCTGCCATGTATCCCTTAGGAAATTCAAATCTTTTTTCATTTGCCCAAAGACCTCTTTCTTGTCTATCGTAATTTCCGAAGCACCATGCTCTGCGCCGCCCAAATCATATTCTAAATGTAGAGAGACGGGGACATTGATTTCGTACTTTTTAAGCAGCGAAAAGTAGCGTTTAAAATCGACCATGCCCTCTCCCAGTGGGGTGTTGATGGGTTTCCATTTTCCGTTGACTACTCCCCATTTAAAATCCTTTATGACTATTGATTTTATAAAAGGCCGTATACGGCGCAAACCAAGTTCCCAACTGCTACCTCCTTCCACTACGGCGTGCCTAATATCGTATTGCGTACCAATATGTTCATTGTTGGTCGCTTCCAGAATTGGTATAAGGTCCCAAATGGGTGCGCCAACATGGTTTCCAGCATGATTTTGATAGCAGCCAATTAATCCTAATTCTTTATTTAATAGCTCCAAAGCTAGGGCTTGTTGCTTGTAACTTGACTGACTTTCCATAATCGTCCTATCGTCTGGATAGGTTAGCCAAGCCGTACGATAATGTGTGAATTCTAAGGCACTTGCCGTTTGTAAAACCTGTTTTTCTTCTGGGTTGTTCACATCCCAAATGTTCGTTGTCATCATTCCTGGGCGCATTCCATATTTCTTCATTGCGGTAACTACTTTTGGTAAATCATTCAATGCCCTTTCTGGTGCCACATGGCCTTTAGGCCTTACGGTAAGATCTAGTCCATCAAAACCCATATCAACAGCGGCCGCTGCCATTTCGTTATAATTTAGAAATTGTAAATGTTTCGAAAATAGGCTTACCGAAAGGTCATTTTTGATTGCGGTACTTGCCTCAGAAAATGAGTTGCCAAATCCCAAAAAGGGTATACTCCCAATTGCCGAAGCCGATAATTTAGTAAACTTTCTTCTGGAAATTTGGTTGTTGAATTCTTTCATAATCAAAATATAAATGGCTGGTGATACATAGAATATACCTTAAAAACTTGTGTGTTTGACAAATATATGTATTTTTGGTAAACCAAACTGGTTAACCAATTTAAAAAAACACAATGAGAAATAGTAATCATATCGTCATTCTTGTAGGAGTTTGTGGCACTGGGAAGAGCGCTGTAGGTTTAAAGGTAGCCCAAAAATTGGAAGTTCCCTTTTATGACGTGGATACCCTCTTGGCCAATGAAAATGTGGCCGAGGGCTCCCCTGACCAAAATCTTTTAATTGGAGAATGGCTGGCATCTGTTGAAAAGTTGATTGCGACTCAAATGACGGACAAGGGATGTGTAATTTCTTGTTCTATTTTGAAAAAAGAATATCGTAAAAGATTGAGCGCAAATATTGATTTTGAACTGGATTGGGTATTTATGAACGATACTTATGAGAACGTCACCCAACGTTTAGAAAAAAATGCTACTTATGACCGCACTGTTTCAGGTTTAAAATCTGACTTTCAAACACTAGAAGTCCCTAAACGCGCCTTGACCGTTGCCATGGATAATACGCAACAGGAAATTGTGGATACCATCCTAAAATATCTGGCTCGAAAATATGGGTGATACCCCATTTAATTAACTTCATTAATCTCTAGCATCATAAAACATTGAAATGGTAAAAAATAGTTTCTTATTACTTAGTATGTTCCTGTTACTTTTTTCTTGTGAAAAAAATGTGGTTTCCAACGGAATCTATGTAAAGGATATCAAGGAATTGAACAATGCTTTGGCTAAAGCAGCGCCTGGGGATGAAATTATAATGGCTAATGGCGATTGGAAAGACGTTGAGATTAGGTTTGTAGGATACGGAAAGGAAAACCAGCCCATAACGTTAAAAGCGGAAACTGCCGGAAAGGTATTTGTTAAAGGAAAATCCGATTTAAAACTGGGAGGGGAGTACTTAGTTGTTAACGGTTTGTTTTTCACTCAAGGTTATTCTCCCTCTGAGGCGGTTATTGAGTTTGCGATCAATCAGGATACGGTAGCCAACCATTCCCGGATAACCAACTGTGTCATTCTGGATTACAATCAACCACAAAGATATCTTACCGATCTCTGGGTACAGTTCAAGGGGCGGCATAACGAATTAGATCATTGTTATATCGCTGGAAAGGCCAATAGAGGACCAACTATACGAGTGGATTTGGCAGGTAATGAAAGCATCAAGAATTACCATAAAATCACGGAAAATTATTTTGGACCCAGACCTCCCAAAGGCGGCCCAAGTGCCGAGACCATACAACTTGGAAACAGTTTTACTTCCATGGCCCCTAGTCATACCCTAGTAGCCAATAATTTTTTTGATCGATGTAATGGGGAAGTGGAGGTTATTTCAAGCAAAACAAATTTTAATGAATTCAGAAACAATGTCTTTTACAAAAGTGAAGGCTCATTGGTTACGAGACACGGAAACTACTGTATCATAGACGGCAATTATTTCATTGGGGATACAGATTCTGAACAAATTGGGGGAGTGCGTTTGATCGGAACAGGGCATTGGGTAACGAACAATTACTTCTATAACCTGAGGGGTAAAGTTTTTAGAAGTCCACTTGCCGTTATGAACGGAATTCCAAAATCGCCATTGAATCGTTACATACAAGTTACTGACGTGGTAGTGGCCTATAACTCTTGGATCAATTGTAGCTCTACTTGGCAGTTTGGAGTAGGATCAAATGTAGACCAAAAAGAGGTATTGCCCGCTTCTGAAATAAGATCGGAAAGACCTATTCGTACCGTTGTGGCAAATAACCTTATATTCAATGAAAATGGGGATGAGCAACCGATTGTTGCACATGATTCATTGGATGGAATAACTTTTAAAAGCAATTTGATCAATAATCAAGGTGTTACGTTTACATATGATTCAGTTTTTAAGCAGGAGGATTTTGCCCTTTCAGAGCTAGAGGACCACATTTTTATTCCAACAAACAAGCTGCCTGATTTTGAATTATATGATGGCTTTGAGTTTGACTTAATTTCGGAAGATCTGTTTGGGCACTCCCGTTTAGAAAATAATACGGTTGGAGCTATTATTGGAGAGCCGGAAGGAAGGTTAAATAGTATGGACCGGTCTCAATACGGTCCGGACTGGTATCCCTTAAAATCCGATAAGGAGCAAAAAGCGCAAAACCGCTCCGTTGGATCCACGGTAGAATTACGAAAAGCAATTCAAGAAGCAACTAGTGGTGACACCATTCTATTGTCAGCAGATGTATATGAGTTGAATTCCTCCCTTACAATCGACAAAAAATTAATTATAAAATCTGCCGATATTTCTAAAAAAAGTATCATCAAATTTAAAGGTATTGAAGAAACCCCAGCCTTTGAAATGAACCCAAAAGGGGAGCTTATTTTGGTTTCCGTAGCGTTGGAGGGTAATGGAACAAATTATGCCTTTGCACCCCTAAAGGAAAATATGTCCAGTTTATACAATTTGGAAATTAGGGATGCTGAAATATCCAACTTTGAATTTGTTTTGAAAGGGTACAAACATTCATTTTCCGAATACATTAAATTGGAATCTACACTTGTAAAGAATTGCAATAATGGCCTAGAGCTTTCTGCCGAAGATGATGACCGCGGAGATTATAATGCAGAGAATGTATATGTAACGGATTGTAAGTTTGAAAACATCAACAAAAATGTAATTGACTATTACCGAGGCGGCTATGATGAATCTACAGTGGGCGGTAATTTGGTGGTTACCAACAGTACCTTTATACAATGTGGATCCCTAGAGGAAGATGGTATCCTAATCAATACCTATGGTATTATTAATGTAAGCATTTTAGGTAATAAATTTATTGATAATAACGTAGACTTTGTAGCAAGGCTTTGGGGTGCAAAGAACAACGCACATTCCAATAATAGTATTGAAAACTCAGGCAAATTGATTGTTGAAGAAAATCTACCGCTTAAGTTAATGTATTAGAAATTATGCTTAATAAGTAAAACGTTTGGTGAAGTAATGACGCATTAGTCTCTTTTATTGGAACATTTAATTTGCGGTACTGAAGCGCTTGTAGCTACTTTAAGCGCCTACCAAATTACAAAACCGCCTTCATAAGCCGCTTTCCCGGTTACGCCCATGATTAAGAAATGACACAATTCCTTAAAAAACCCTGGCACAGTAGAAGTCATGTCGCTTTAAGTCACGATACAATGGTAGTACTATTTTTAAATGGGTAAACCAATCTAGGCCAAGGGAGCAGATTGACTAAGCGGAGGGGCGTCTTTTTGCTTGATTCAACCTAATATATTGTTTTTGGTAAAGGTTCAATTTTTATAAACGATGGCGACTTCAATTGCATTCAGAATACGTTTTATAAAAAAATTAAATCCATAATCATAACTTTTATTCTAAGCAACCTGAATGGTAAAGCTTTCCTTCATTATGTAAAAAGCTATTTAATGTTAAATTTTTGGAAGTCTCGCAATTATTCTTATTTTTGGTAAACCAAACTGGTAAACCAATTTTGATAATTAAGGTTTCTCATCAAAAAATGTACTATAACTTATAGTTTTATGATTTTTCCTTTTAAAAAACAGAAGGCACTTAAAAAAAATACAGGTACAAAAGAGCCATTTATTTAATAAACAAAAGTATACCATGAGCTTAAAACTAACTAAATTCCATTTTCTCCACTATCCATTATTTATAGGAGCCGTAGTTGTTCTTTCTGCTTGTGGGGATTCTAGCAAAAAGCAAAACAACACAAAGGAAGTTGACAAATTAGCCTTAGGGACTACTCCAAACGAAATCATACCGTTTTTTGAACATTGGAACTTGATTTTAGGGGATGGTTCCAATGTAGGCGTGGCAACTGACTATGCAAACAAGGATTACTTTTATACCGCCGGCGATGACGATGGGGATTGGGTAGTATTTAAGTCTCCAAATGCAGGCAGTACCCACGGTTCTTCAAACAACACTAGAACAGAATTGGCCCAATTAAAAAAATGGACACCCATGACCGAGGCCAAAATGAATGCCACCCTTAAGGTAATGAATGTGTCAACTACGGGCGATGCTCGTGTTGCTGCTACCCATTCAGTAGTGGTGGGTCAAATCCATAGCGCTGATGGTCATGAGAACGAACCGCTGAAAATATTTTATAAAAAATTTCCTGGTCATACCAAGGGATCGGTATTTTGGCATTATGAAATCAATACGGCCGGGGACGATAATTCTCAGCGATGGGATTATTCCTATCCTGTGTGGGGCTATGATTTCTCTGTGGTTGGAAACGCTGAAAATACGTATCCGCCAGAGCCGAAAGATGGTATTGCCTTAGGTGAAGAATTTAGTTATGAAGTGGATATCAAGGATGGAATGATGAACCTTACATTTACAAGCGAGGGGCACGAGACCAAAACGTTTACGAAAAATCTTATTTCTTCGGAATATACTGAGCGCGAAAACATACCAGAGCAAGTACGCGGTTTATTTTTTCCAATTGGTCAAGACGGCGTCGAGCGTAAAAATGGCTATGAAGGAGAGGGGCTTTTCTTTAAATTAGGGACTTATAACCAAACGAACGGGAAAGACCCTAAGGTAAATAAAGTTTGGTGTTCGGGAGCCGAAACACATGGCGGTGATCTTCAAAAGCAATATACAGATGGCAATTATGCTGAAGTTTGGTTTAAGTCGGCAGATATCACTATCAGTGATGATGCCATGTCCAATGCTGGATATTTTGAGGCCAATGATGGTTTAAGTACAAAGACCGTGGTTCCAAATGAGGTAATTCCTTTCATGGACAAGTTCAAAATATTGTTGGGTAATGGAACTACGGTAGAAAATCTTGTGGATTTCGAACACGAGGATTTTTTCTATACCGTAATCGATGGTACGCGGCGATGGGTAGTTTACAAAACACCAAATGCCGGTGTCACTTCAAAAAACTCAAGTAATACTAGAACAGAGCTGCATGAAAAAAGGGATTGGACACCCGAAGAAGGGGGTAAATTAACCGGCACTTGCAAGGTAATGCAAGTATCCGTTTCTGGCGATGCCCGGGTTCCCGCCTCTTACTCCGTTGTAGTTGGTCAAATTCATAGTGGCGAGGGACATGAAAATGAACCGCTAAAAATATTTTACAAGAAATTTCCGGGCCACACCAAAGGATCAGTCTTCTGGAATTATGAAATCAACACGGCGGGTACTGATAATTCTGATAGATGGGATTTTTCAACAGCTGTGTGGGGAAATGACATGTCCGCAACTGGCGCTGGTAAAGATGAAGCCCCTGCCGAACCATTGGATGGCATCGAATTAGGGGAAGAGTTTAGTTATACAATAAATGTTTATGATGGCATCATGTACCTCATTTTTACGAGTGACGGGCATGAAACCAAAACGTTTACTAAAAACCTTATTTCATCAGATTATGTAAAAAAAACAGATTTACCCGATCAGACTAAGAAACTATTCGTGCCAATTGGTCAAGATGGTACCGAAAGAGCCACCGCTTATAAAGGTGAGCTAAATTATTTCAAACAGGGTGCATATAACCAAACTAATGGTAAAAGCCCTGAGACGAATAGGGTTTGGTCTGCAGGTGCTGAAACCTATGGCGGTGATATTTCAAAACAATATGTGAATGGTTGTTACACAGAGGTATGGTTCAGGGAGGCGACAGTGGGGCCCAGTACTAAACCGGGAATTGAGTGATGTTGTATTTAGTCCAAAGGGCAGTTTTTAGAATTATACCAAAGGAGTCTTAAAAGGAGAATTCCTTTGACACCACCAATAACCATCTATCAAACACTAGTTTGGCGAATATTATGTAAATAAAAAAATTATCAGAATTATGAAACGATTTAGTGAAAAGTATATCAGCACAAAAGAAATAGAATGGGAAGTACTTGGGGGAGGTGTGTCGAGAAAGTTCCTAGGATACGATAATCAGATTATGATGGTTAAAGTGAAATTTGAGAAAGGGGCCTTGGGAGCTCCCCACCAACATTTTCATACACAAGCTACCTACTGTGTTTCGGGCAAATTTGAATTTGAAATTGATGGAAAAAAGAAGATTGTTGAAGCCGGGGATGGAGTTTATATTGAACCTAATTTATTGCACAGTGCAGTTTGTCTAGAAGAGGGTATGCTCATTGACACTTTTAGTCCCGTAAGAGAAGATTTTCTGAGTGGGGGAGGAGTGTCTTATTTTGGAGATAAAAAAGCGTAATAAAATTTATGTTCTGATTTCGGAATAGTAAATGTAAAATTAAAATTGGTAAAAGATTTTTAAAAAAATCGGATCTAAAGCATATGGAAAACAAATTAGCCGGAAAAAAAGTACTCATTACCGCAGGTGCTCAAGGAATAGGGGAGGCAATTACCAGGAATTTTATAGATAGTGGCGCCAATGTGGCCATTCACTATTTCTCAAGTTCGGAAACTGCAGATCAGCTTGTGGAATATGCAGTGGGTAAAGGGCAAAAAGCGATTGCTATAAACGGGGACTTAACGAGAGAAGCTGATGCAAATGTTTTGGTTGAAAAAACAGTAGCTGCCCTAGGTGGTTTAGACATTCTTATTAATAATGCGGGCTCACTGGTAGCACGCAGAATGTTAGATGATATGGAGTTGGAGTTTTGGAAAAAGGTAATGGATATCAACCTTACCTCAATGATGTTCGTAACGAAGGCTGCAGTTTCCCATCTTGCCAAAAATGACAACAGTAGTATTGTAAATTTGGCTTCATTGGCTGGGCGTAAAGGTGGTCACCCCGGTTCGCTGGCATATTCTACCAGTAAAGGAGCTATCCTAACTTTTACACGAGCTTTAGCTTCAGAATTGGGACCGCGAGGCATTCGGGTCAACTCCGTTGCACCCGGGCTTATTTTGGGAACCTCGTTTCATGATACCCACACGACAAAGGAATCAGCCGCAGCCACAACGGCAAGCATTCCGATCCAACGGGCGGGCAACGCTGATGACGTGGCGCGAGCGATTGCCTATCTAGGGTCTGAGTACGATGGCTTTATTACTGGAGCAACCCTGGATATAAACGGCGGGGTTTTTAATATGTAGTTTTATTTTGCATTCCAAATCATACACCATAATTTAAAACTATTAATCCGATAGGGATAGAGAAGGAACTGGCTTGGATTACTTGGATGAAACAGGTTTAGAACTAGTAGAAATTATTTCGCAAGGAATAAGTTTTAGAAATGTAAAAGGGTAGAGGCCCGATTTCAAGCCAGGATGAAGAACAGGAGAGAAGTACAATAGCTTATACTATCATCAGGAAATTACCGCTGTTTAGAATGCATTCTTAAAATCATTGGTGGACCTTCATTTTCTCAATAATAAAAGGGCCCAAATAAGAATCTGACAGTTTTAAGTAGCTCTGTTTATCAGCTTGGCAATAAAATCATAGAAAAATTGAAATTTAATTTTTATTTAACAAACTAATAATATATATTTGGTAAACCAAATTGGTTAACCAGTATGGAAAACCAATTTGACAACACTAGGACGTTACTATTAATTTAAAATCAAACTATGAAATTTTGAAACACGCCATAAAAAAAGGACGGGTGCACGCCCATCCTTTTTAAAACAAAGATTACTTCATTTCGAAGGGAAGTAATACTCAAACATGTTACTATTACTAATAACACATTTCCTGCAAAAATAGGAATTTTCATTTGTTAAAATGAAAAAAGTGCCGATTAGTAAATTGAAGATTTAGCGTGATGGAAATATCACTTGCATACGTTGGATTACCGGGATGGAATCCACGAGTTCAATAATACTAACTTAATTAAATACAAATGAAATTTAAATTAAAACTTTTCATGATTGTAATGTTGATGGTCAACATACAATTGGTTGCTCAGGATGTTGAAGTGATCGGAACAGTAACCGATGTAAATGGTATTCCAATTGTAGGTGCCAATGTTTTAGTTGTTAATACAACAAATGGTACGCAAACAGACTTTGATGGTAATTATACTATCAACGTAGCGTCTGGTCAAACACTACGATTTTCCTACATAGGTTTTGCCGCACAAAATATCATTGTAGATAGTCAAAATGTAATAAATGTGACCCTGCAAGAAGATTTAAGTCAACTAGATGAGGTCGTAGTTGTTGGGTATGGTACTCAAAAAAGAGCGAATATAACTAGTGCAGTCGCCAAAATTGGAGGCGACGAGGTTGCGGCAATTCAAGCAGCACGTGTTGATGATGCCTTGGCAGGTAAGCTAGCTGGTGTATTGATACAGAATCAAGATGGTGCGCCAGGTGCAGATCCTAAAATTCAAATAAGAGCGGCATCGTCTATTAACGGTAATTCAAGTCCATTGATAGTTGTAGACGGCTATCCAATATCTGGAAGTTTAGCCACGGTTAACCCCAATGACATTCAAAGTTTGGAGGTTTTAAAGGATGCGGCCTCGGCAGCAATATATGGCTCTAGGGGTGCAAACGGTGTTATTTTGGTAACTACCAAAAAAGGGAAAATGGGCAAAGCGAGTTTCAGTTATAATACGTTTACGAGTACTTCAAGTAGATATCTCAGGGATAATATTAACCTAACGGCAGGTGAATGGGGGAATCAATTAGAAACCGGTATCGCTAGTGGAAGATTCGATGTTTCTGAATTAGACCCAGCTTTTGTTGATTATAAAATAAATGCCTACAAAAATGCACCTGATGTGGTAGCTGTAGAGGATTGGCTCTTTAAAAATGGCTCCAGTACTTCCCATGATTTCAGTATGAGCGGAGGTACGGAAGACGTAAATTATTTTGCATCGATTGGTTATCAAAACATCGAAGGTATTGTACGTACCCAAGGTTTTGAACGAATCAATGCACGTATGAACATCGATGCCAGATTGGGGGAAAAGTTCAAAACCGGCTTAAGTTTCAACGGATTTACATCTACAAGGGATATTGTTGGTCATGATATGAGAGATCTTTTAAGATCTTATAGTATTCATCCTATTTATCATACGGATGCTTCCATTGCTTTCGTTCAGCAGTTAGATCAACAAGCACAGGCTTTGGGTCTAGATTCTTTTGACTCCGGTTATAGAGGGGGCGATGCTCCTTTTAACAGCAGTATTTATACACTTGAGCCAGGAATGACAGCGCAAGATTGGCACTATGGTAGAAGTGGAAATGGTATTGGTGGTTCAGGAGATGCTGGACCTGCTACCAAGTTGGACAATACGGAGCGTTATCAAAAAACATATTTTGCCAATGTTAGTTCTTATTTGCAGTTTGCCTTGTTTGATGGGTTAAACTTAAAAACCGTTCTTGGTGCGGATATTCGGGATACAAAAGACTATTTCTGGCGCGGACTTGAGTTTGATTCAAGGGCCCGTACAAACCAAACTGCTTTAGATCAAGTAAATGTCAAAAGGTCTTCTATATTGAGTGAAACAACTTTGAATTATGCAAAAGTATTTGGTAAGCATGATATTTCCGCTGTTGCTGGACTTGAATTTCAGAATCTTTATACGAATGGAACAGCACTTAACGGCAGCAATGTACCTTTCGGAGACATTATCAATTACAATTTGTTGAACCCTGCGGATATTACAGTAACCGAAAGGGATGAAACTATTGCAAGAAAAAGTATTTTTGGAAGAATCAATTATGCATTTGATGACCGCTATCTGGTATCGGCTTCTATTAGAAGAGACGGTGATTCTCGTTTCGGGGCAAACAATAAGTATGAAATATTCCCAGCATTCTCTTTAGGTTGGAATGTACATAATGAGAAATGGTATGATTCAGAATTTTTGAGTCTATTGAAACCAAGATTCAGTACCGGTTCTTTGGGAACTACATCCGATTTGGGAGCTTACAATTCGTTAAGTCTACTAAATCCTCAAGCTACCGTATTAGGAACTGGATTTTTGATTCCCTCAGACGTTGCTAACGAAGATTTAACATGGCAAACCAATACGGAGACTAACTATGGTATGGATTTAGGTTTCTTCAATAACCGAATTAGACTAAGCGCAGATTATTATACATCGGATATTGAAGATATCTTAATTAATCAGAGTGTTTCAGAAGTTTTAGGAACAACTTCCATAAGACTTAATTCTGGTGATGTAAGGAGTTCAGGTTTGGAATTGGAGTTATCTGCGTCAATAGTGCAAAAACAAGATTTTACATGGAGCATGGGTGCAAACTTCTCTACGGTGAATACGGAGATTACGGATTTAGGCGACTTGGAAGAATTACCCCAAGTAATCTATGGACAGAGTGGGAGAGGTCCCGTATTTAGAAACTATGTGGGTGGTGAAATTGGAGAAATGTGGGGCTTGGAAACCATAGGAATTGTAGAGGACAGTTTTATAGAAGATCCTACACGTGCAATTGGCATCAATAGTTCAGAATACTACGTGGTAGATCAAAACGGCGATGGTGTCATCGACAATACGAGAACCGTTGAGGAAGGTGGGGATTTAGTGAAAATAGGTCAGAATACGCCTGATTTTTACTATGGACTGAGCTCTAATGTAAATTACAAGAATTTTGACATGTCTTTCCAATTTCAAGGAGCGCAGGGGGGAGACGTTTTTAACATCGACCCAATTTATTATAATTCTGAATTTGGCGGAAGAGTAAGGGATAGTTTTGATGCCAATAATGACGGTATTGCAGATGGAAACGGACAGTTCTACACCCAGTCTAGGAATCAACTGGATGCACAGATACAGGATGCGTCTTATCTTGCGCTACGTAATTTAACCTTGGGATATACAGTAGATCGGGATTTAACGAGCAGAGTTGGTATTAGTTCTGCGAGGATTTATGTTGCAGCTACCAATTTGCTTTACCTATGGGGAGATGATTATACCTCTTATAATCCGGAGGGTGTAGAAATTACCCAAAGTGATTATTTAGGTCCTACAACCTACGGCGTACAAGTTGGAGCTAGTCCAATTGTTAGAAGCTTTACACTTGGTTTAAATGTTAACTTTTAAAATAAAGAAATGAAATATTTATATAGATTATTAGGATTGTTATTATTGGTAACAGCTTGTGATAGTGATTTGGACCAAGTTCCACCAAATATTGCTAGTTCAGAATCCTTAACTGATTTTACAGGGGTACTAAATGCGGCATATTTTTATCAGCATGGTTCAGTAACGCCATTAGCGGTAATGGGAGATTTTAGAGCAGACAACGCTCTTATGTTAGAACCGCCATTAACTACCTTCGATGAGTTCAACGCTAATTTGACGGCAATGGAAGATCAATTTTTTGGACCTTTCTATACAGCCCTATACAAATCAATTTTAAGCGCAAACAACGTGATTGAAAATTCAACGGATGACACAGATATAGGTGAAGCAAAGTTTTTAAGGGCGCTATCCTATTTCAAGCTGGTAAAGGTCTTTGGAGACGTTCCCGTGAACCTTTCACCATTACCAAGCACTACTGATTCATCGATTTTAGTGAGACAACCGGTAGAAGAAATTTATAGTGATGTAATAATTCCTGACCTACAGGATGCTATTGCAGTTCTTGGCACTGGCATATCCAATGGAAGGGCTTCTAGATATGCCGCCCAAGCATTATTGGGCAAAGTATATATTCATAGAGGTGATTTCGGTAATGCTGAACCAAATCTAGCTGCCATTGTTAATGGAGCTTCTGCTGAGGGAATTACATTGCAATCTAACTATGGGGATATTTTTGGTGTAGAAAATGATTTGAATTCAGAAATCATATTCGCCACACAAATATCAAGTTCCGTAATAGATGAATATGGCGATTCGGAGTTCTGGTCATGGTATGGGGGGCTTGATACAAAATCCTTAATGCCTTTAGACCCGGATTTGATTGCTGCCTTTGATGCTAGTCCCGGAGATTTAAGAAGAGCTGTCAATATTGACGAAGCTCTAATGGCTTCTACTAAATATCCTCAAACCGGAGGTCCGGATCATGACTGGATAGAGTTGAGGTTAGGAGATGTTATTTTGTTGTATGCCGAGGCATTGAATGAAAATGGAAATACTTCAGGAGCCCTAACGGAACTGAATAAAATTAGAACCAGGGCTGGTCTGGCAAATTCATCTGCATCCACCCAGGTGGAGGTCAGAAATGCCATTCAAGAAGAAAGAAGACTCGAACTGGCCTTTGAGGGGCAAAGATGGTTTGATTTGGTCCGAACAGGAACTGTTAATGAAGAAATGGGTGCATCGGTTGATTCTAATTACTTTTTGTTCCCAATTCCAATTTCGGAAATATTGGCAAGTGGGGGAGTTATTACCCAAAACCCTGGATATTAGAACAATAAAATGAATGAAACAGTTGTTTTGAGTTAGTTTGTACAGTTGGCACCACTGGTCTTGTAATTGACCAGTAAGCCGCTGTATGTGTCCAGGCAAATTCGAACTTAAACTTAAAAAACTCTTTCCCAATAGTTTTTTTACTATTGGTTATTTATCTAAATTTAACAAACCAATCTGGTTAACCAATTTTAGATAATGTTATATAGACTATGAAGATAGAAATACTTACAAGAACTGAAAATCAGGAAATACAAAATGAGATTATCTCTAAAATAAGGGATTTAATTAATTATAAGAATCTGGAACCGGGGGATAAACTTCCATCAGAACGCATGTTGTCTGAAAAATTTGGGGTTAGTAGAAGTAATGTACGGGAGGCCATCCAGAAATTGGAATTCTATGGATTGTTACAATCCAAACCGCAAAGCGGCACTTTTGTTGCCGATATAGGCCAAGTGGCCATGAACGGGATGATGGAGGATATTCTAAGACTGGAGGAGCCGGATTTTAAATCCTTGGTTGAAACTAGAATCTTACTTGAATTGAAGACCGTTCGCTTAGCGGCACAAAGAAGAAGTGAGGAGGATTTAATTCAGATGAGAAGTGCTTTGGATGCGTATAGTGAAAAAGTTAATAATGGGGAAGATGCCGTACAGGAAGATTTACTATTTCATCTGGCTATAGCAAAAGCTAGTGGTAATAGTACGATGAATACTTTTATGTTGATTATTACACCAGAGATAATTACCAATTTTGAAAAGTATCATGTCTGCGATAAGGGTATGGCTTTTAGGGGAATTGAGGAGCATATGGAAATTTTTAATGCCATTAAGGAGCAAAATCCCCAGCTTGCAAAGGAAAAGATGAAAATACATTTCAAGACATTGTATCAATATTGTTATAATATTTAATTAAGGTTTGACAGAAATGCACGGTTTGTCAAATTAATAAACGAAAGAAGGGTTGTAATACTTAGTTCAATTCTACAAAATGACAAATTACCTAATGACCATTACGTAATTTGAAGCTTTAATAGGAGCATTTTAAGTATTTCAGAAATTTTTACCACTTACGCGTTACCTAATGGTTTACGTGCAAGGAGAATACATTCTTAAAAGGCTAAACAAATAATACTATAAAGTTATGAAGGTTAAGGGTTTAAGATGGTGGGTGATAGGTTTAATTGCCTTGGCTACGGTAATCAATTATATTGATCGCCAAGCGCTTCCTGTTCTTTGGCCGGATATGGCAGAAGATTTATATCCCGATAAAACTGCCGATGAGCGAAAGGGAATTTATGCTATTATTTCTACAATATTCATCTTTTCATATGCCTTTGGCCAAGCCATTTTTGGTAAAATCTTCGACAAATTGGGAACACGGATCGGGTTTACGCTATCCATTGGTTTTTGGTCTATTGCAACAGCGCTTCATGCTTTTGCCAGGGGTGTTGTAAGTCTTAGCATTTTCCGATCTCTATTAGGTATTGCGGAAGCTGGTAACTGGCCAGGAGCGGCAAAAGGAAATGCGGAATGGTTTCCTACTAAGGAACGTGCATTTGCACAAGGCCTTTTTAATTCTGGTGCAGCTATTGGAGGAATTATTGCCTTCCCTACAATTGGTTTGCTATCTGTCTATTTCAACTGGCAATGGATTTTTATATTGGTTGGGATCACGGGCCTTTTATGGCTTATTCCTTGGTGGATTTTAGTGAAATCTCCCCCTAAGAAGCATCCATGGATAACGGATGAAGAACGTGAATACATTCTAACAGGGCAGAAAAATCAAGATATAGATCAAGATGGAGATTATGACGAGGGTTATAATCCGGACACCGGAACAATGTTAAAGCATAAAGAGAGCTGGGGGGTTATCCTTGCTTCTGCCGCTATCGATCCTATTTGGTGGCTGTTTATCTTCTGGATTCCGATTTACTTAAACGAGGTATACGGGATGGATGTCAAATCCATCGGTTTTTATGCTTGGGTACCCTACGTAGGGGCAATGATAGGTGCATGGTTCGGTGGTCTTTTGGCTCAAAATCGCATCAAGGTGGGCTGGTCCGTAAATAAAACACGAAAATTGGTCATCACTCTTGGATGTTTGATCATGTTACCTTCTTTATTGGCTATGGCGAACCCGGGTGGGCCGGAAACCGCGGTATTATTAATGGCGGTAATCTTATTCGGCTTTCAAACGGCAATTGGAAATGTACAGACCTTGCCCAGTGATTTATTCGGAGGAAAAACGGTTGGCACCCTATCGGGGTTTGCAGGCATGGCCGCTAAGTTAGGAGCCTTTGGTTTAACGGCACTTGTTCCTTGGCTAACGGCTGGGGGAAATTATACGCCGGCATTTATCATAGGAGCTGCCTTGGCAATCATAACCATGGCAAGTGTTTGGTTATTGTGTCCTAGAATAGAACCACTAAAAAGTAAAATTTAAACTAAGTAAAATAGATTTAATCCATAATAAAATGAGTACAAAAGAAAAAGTAGCGGTAGTAACCGGAGCAACAGGAGGCATTGGTCTTGAAGTGGCCAAAAGATTGGGTAAGGACGGGTATACCGTTGTTTTAAACGGTATTGAGGATAAAACAGGTGCAGAACGTGTTAAAGAGCTCACTGATTTAGGTATTAGAGCTGAATATCGTGGTTTCGACGTTACCAAGGATGAAGCGGTTACCTCGAACATCAAGGCAATTGGTGAAAAGTATGGTAAAATAGATGTTCTTGTTAACAATGCCGGTGGATTGGGTGGAAGGTCACGGTTCGAAGAAATGACGACTGAATTTTATCGGAATGTTATGGCACTGAACTTAGATTCTGTGTTTTTTGCATCCCGGGCGGCTATACCGTTTCTAAAAAAAGGCGAGCATCCATCCATCATCAATTATACCTCCAATGCAGGATGGACCGCAGGGGGCCCAGGAGCCGGTATTTACGGCACTTCAAAAGCAGGTGTTCACGCAATAACCAGAGCTTTGGCGAAAGATTTGGCCGAATATGGCATTCGAGTTAATGCGGTATCTCCAGGCACGATAGATACGCCGTTCCATGCACAGATAAAAGCAACAAAACCAGAAGTTTTTGCGTCGTGGGCAAATAATATTATGCTAGGGAGGTTAGGACAGCCAGAAGACGTGGCGGGCGTAATTTCATTCTTGGCGAGTAAGGACGCATCCTTCATAACTGCCGAAACGATACAAATTGGCGGTGGACAGGCGTTGGGTATTTAAAATCAAGTAGGTACTGATCCGTTGCTTATATAAAGATTGAGATTTGATTATGAAAAAAGTTGTAACATTCGGGGAATTATTATTACGGTTGTCGACAGAAAAACACCAAAAATTTTCCCAAGCTACTTTTTTCAATGCAAATTATGGCAGTGCCGAGTTCAATGTTGCAGTTTCATTGGCAAATTTTGGAGTTGATACAGAATTCATAACACAGCTGCCAGATAATGATATTGGTCTTTGCGGCTTAGAGGAGATTCGTAAAAAGAATGTAGGGTCCAGCCATGTGGCTTTCAGTGGAAAAAAAATGGGTTTATACTTTTTGGAAACCGGGATTGGTCCCAGAAGTAGCAACATCATTTATGACAGGGCAGAGAGCTCCATGGCAAATATTGGGAACGGGGTTATAGATTGGGATACGGCACTTGAAGGGGCAGATTGGTTTCATTGGAGCGGTATTACCGCCGCAATATCCCAAAATGCGGCAGAAGAGTGTCTCGCGGCTTTGAAAACAGCCCAAACAAAAGGCCTGACCATATCCGTAGACTTAAATTATCGTGAAAAGCTATGGCAATATGGTAAACGACCAAATCAGGTAATGCCAGAACTTTTGAGCTACTGTAATGTGATTTTAGGAGATTTGGATACCGCGTATTTTATGCTCGGGAAAAATAAGGTAGCTCCGGATTATAGGAATGAAGCTTCCCTACCAGAACTCTACGACATTTTATTTTCTGAATGTAAACAGCTAAAAATTATGGGTACCACATTGAGGTACTCCATTAATGCTTCCCACCAAAAAATTGGAGGTATACTTTACAATGGCAAAGAACTTTACAAGACTGATCTTACGGAAATCACACAAGTAGTGGACCGTGTTGGTACCGGTGATGCTTTCATGGGAGGCCTAATATATGGTTTACTCCATTATGGCGAAGCGTATTATAAGACGCTAAATTTTGCAGTTACCGCTTGTTCCTTAAAGCATACCATTTTGGGTGATTATAACTTGGTGAAAATAGCGGAAATAGAAAAAATCATGGGAGGCGATACTTCGGGCAGAGTTGCCAGATAGTAACGAATAATTATCATTTAAATACTATGCAAAAGTCGATACTAATTTTATGCGGCGGTGGACCTGCACCTGGAATTAATTCCGTTATCAGCACCGTGGCAAAGTCTTTTTTAAAGGATGGGTACAGGGTATTGGGTTTGCATGAGGGGTTTAAAGGCCTATTTAGCACAAGTCCTCAAATAAAGGAATTTGATTTTTTCCATGCTGATAGAATATTCAGCAGAGGCGGTTCAACCTTAGTTATGAGTCGTTTCAAACCAAAAGATGAGCAGCTAAACACTAACCTTTTTTTGGAAAACAATGTAAAACTATTGGTGAGTATAGGTGGTGATGATACTGCTTCTACCGCCAATAGGATTGCAGGCTTTCTGTTGAAGGAGGACATCAAAATATCAAATATTCACGTTCCTAAAACGATAGACAACGACTTGCCCTTGCCCGATAGGAATCCAACTTTTGGATTTCATTCCGCCAAGGATGAAGGAGTCAGAATAGGGAATACGACTTATGAAGATGCAAGAACCAGTCAAAATTGGTTTGTAATGTCTGCCATGGGCAGATCAGCGGGCCATCTCGCCTTTGGCATAGCTGCAAGTTGCCATTTTCCAATGATGGTTATCCCCGAAATGTTTGAGGAGAATGCCATAACTTTTGATAAGGTCGTGCGTCTTATTATTTCTTCGATGATCAAACGAAAAATTGAGAATATCAATTACGGTGTAGCCTTGATCAGTGAGGGGGTTTTTCATAACATGCCGTTATCGGAAATTAAAAAATGTGGCATTAATTTCACTTATGATGATCACGGTCATCCTGAGTTGGGCAATGTAAGTAAGGCCCACATTTTTAATATGTTAGTCCAGGAAAGGCTAAAGGAATTGGATATCAAAATAAAGAGCAGACCTGTAGAGCTAGGTTATGAACTTCGTTGCTGTAGGCCCATAGGCTTTGATCTTACGCTATGTACCCTTTTAGGTCTTGGCGTAAAAAAACTGTTTGATGAGGGTAAAACCGGTTGCATGGTAACCGCAAATTCTAGAGGGGAGGTAAGTCCACTTTTTCTGACGGACATACAAGACGCTTCCGGTAAAATAGCACCGCGCCTAGTAGATGTGGACACAGAATTTGTACAACTTTGTTTTCAGAATCTGTACTATATAAGTGAAACGGATTATGTGGCTGCAAAACAGTTTGTGAAAGATCCGTCACTATATGATTTCAACAAAATTTTAAAGGAAAAGTAAAATACATTATGGCGCAGTTTTCAAGAATAGAAGTAGCACAAGTAATGAAGGAAACCGGTATGGTTCCCTTGTTTTATCACCCAGATATTGAACTGGGTAAAAAAATACTTAAAGCCTGTTACGATGGTGGAGCGCGATTAATGGAATTTACGGCGCGGGGCGATTTTTCCTTTGAAGTGTTTTCTGAACTTAACAAGTATGCCATAAAGAACCTACCTGGAATGATTATGGGGGTTGGTTCTATAACCGATGTAGGAGCCGCTTCGTTATATATGCAAATGGGGGCGAATTTTATAATAACCCCTTCATTAAGGGAAGATATCGCCATTGCCTGTAACAGACGAAAGATCTTGTGGTCTCCGGGCTGCGGAACCCTTACCGAAATAAATAAGGCGGAAGAAATGGGCTGTGAAATTGTAAAGCTCTTTCCTGGTGACCTCTACGGGCCCAGTTTTGTGAAGGGCGTTAAAGGTCCCCAACCCTGGACAAGCATTATGCCTACAGGTGGTGTAAGTACGGAAGAAGTTAATTTAAAGGCTTGGTTCGAAGCTGGCGTTACCTGTGTAGGCATGGGTTCCAAACTCATAAGTACAGAAATTTTAGATCAAAAGGATTACGCTGGTTTGGAAAAAAAAGTAAGTCAAACGTTAGCGACAATAGCCAAAGTAAAAAACTAATATGGTAAATCAACAAAAAGCGAACGCTTCTATTTTAAAAAAAATGCTTGCGTTGATTTTGGCATTTGGCCCAGGTATATTTGCTATAGGCTACACCATTGGTACGGGTAGCGTAACCTCTATGATCGTAGCGGGCAGTACATATGGTATGCAGTTATTATGGGTGCTTTTAATCAGCTGTATTTTCTCTGGCTTGCTCATGTACGTGTACGGTAATTATGCTTTAATATCAGGAGAGACAGCGCTCTATGGCTTTAAAAAAAATATCAAGGGCGGAAAAATAATCGCCCTTTTGATTATTATAGGAATTTCTTTTGGTCAGTGGAATTCCCTAATGGGTATTTTGGGTATCTCCGCTAATATTATTTTTGAAATATTTCTAATCTATTTCCCTCAATTGGAAGGGTTCAGATATGAAACCGTATTACTTGTAGCTATTGTCGTTATAGCCATTATGTACGGACTTTTGTGGGTAGGAAAATATACTTTTTTTGAAAAAGTACTTGTCATTTTTGTGACCATAATGGGTCTTTCGTTCATAATCTCACTTTTTATGGTTTACCCATTGCCCATGGAAGTGTTACAAGGGTTGGTACCTTCAATCCCCCAAGTGGAGGGCGGAAAAATGATGGTTGCTGCTTTTGTAGGAACTACCATGGCAGCAGCAACGTTCTTATCCCGTCCATTATTTATTAAGGGAAAAGGCTGGACTATGGCAAATAGGAGCCAACAAAAGAAAGATGCCATTACAGCAGCGGTTTTGGTATTTATAATCAGCGCATGTATAATGGCTGTAGCCAGCGGAGCTCTTTTTCATCAAGGTCAACCGGTTACCAAGGTATTGGAGATGGTAAATACCTTAGAACCTGTGGCAGGTAAATTTGCACTAACCTTATTTTTCTTTGGTACTTTAAGTGCCGGGTTATCTTCCATTTTTCCTTGCCTATTGATAGCACCAATTTTGCTGGCCGATTATCAATCCGGGGAATTGGACACCAGCTCCAAGCAATTTCGAAGCATAACCGCAATAGCCTGTTTGTTTGCTTTGATTGTACCAATTTTTGGTGCAAATCCTATTGAAATGCAGATTATGTCTCAGGTTTTCAATGTGTTTGTCTTACCCATAGTGATAATCGGTATTATATTATTGATAAATAATAAAAAGGTAATGAAGGGCCATAGCACGCATATAGCAGTAAATATAGGTTTAATGGCCGCCCTTATATTCGCTTGTGTAATTTCTTATAATGGAATTTTAGGGCTGATTGACTTTTTCTAAGGGTATCCATTCCAAAACTAAACCTGATAATGGTCACACAATGGAACAATTTTAACTATTTTACTAGGGCTACGTTATTAATGGTGGTGTATAATCAAGACTAAAACTATTTTTTGAATCGCCCTATATCTGGGCGGCTGAAATAGCGCAATTATTTTTTGTCACTCTAATTGCTTTTAACTCCTAATTATTGATATGTTCTTGCATCCGTATAATGATACTATTTAATATCACCGAAGTCTCGGCTATGTAAGGCCTTTATCTAGGAGTGCGCATTAAACCTTTACGCTCAATACTACATATGAAATCTGCGCTCTGGTTGCCAATCCTTTTTTGACCACACATTCCAGAACCTATGGAGCCCAAATTTCTTGAATATGGGTGGTCTTACACAAGACCATTATTTAATCTATAACTTCAGATATTCTATTAAAACCTACTGCTACCACTAAATATCCGCACGCTATCACTACGCCAATTTTTGGACTTTTCATGATTTCGATAAGGATTGATGGTAAATTATCAGAAGCTTCCTTATAAGCCCCAATTTAATAATCAAGGCAATTTTCAATTGATGCCCTAGGAGCGCTACAGGTATGTACGATTGCCTTTGAATATTATACCCTTCACTTTCCCTTATCTGTATGGAATGGGCTCTTGCTGTATGGTCAATGCTAACAAAACGTTCATTACCCACGGCAACCCTGTATTTCAATTTTTTCCATTTTAGGTGTTTTATACCCAATGTTCTCAACATTAAAAAAAAGAATAGAATAATAGCAGCTGCAATGTGGTATGCGTATTAAAAATGGTTTTGTTAAAATTTAATTTTTAAGTTCTATACAATAAGGATGCGGACATTGCAATTTTTATATTAGTGCTATTGATTAATAATAATTAAACTTTTGAACACACTAATAACACAGTAAAATTATTCTAACTTTAATTTTATTCGTCAGGGATATGCGTGTAAAATGTGGCTGTAGTTTTCGTTTAAGAAACTTAGAACTCTTCGTGGTTTGGAAGTTGCATATGGTTAATATTTTCTTAAAAACTTAAATTTTGTATTCTTATCTTACTGTTTTTTAAATAGTTATTCAATTCAAGCTTAAATACCAAAGATGACCAATTCCATAAATTTTTTTTACTTTCTTTTATTTTTTTCTTTACTTGGAAACGCCCAAAATAAGTCCATCGTGGAGCGTTTGGGATACCCTGCAGATACCAAGCTGTTAATATTACATGCAGATGATCTTGGGGTTGCCCACTCAGAAAATGCGGCCAGTATTTCCGCGTTGGAAACTGGCCCTTTAAATTCTGCCAGTATCATGGTTCCTTGTTCTTGGTTTCCTGAAATTGCTGCCTACGCCAAGAGTAATAAAGCGATGGATTTTGGATTGCATATGACCCTAACAAGTGAATGGAAAAATTATAAATGGGGACCTGTGTCTCCTAAGGATTCTGTTGCTACCCTACTTAACAAGAACGGCTACTTTTATGCTATGGTAGATAGTCTTCAAATGTTTGCAGACCCCAAGGAAGTAGAAGTCGAACTACGAAATCAAGTTAAAAAAGCATACGATTTTGGAATTGATGTAACGCATTTGGATGCGCACATGGGTGCGGCCGCCAGTACTCCAGAATTTGCGGCGGCTTATATGAAGGTAGGTAATGAGTTTGGATTGCCGGTTCTTTTGGACGGGCGCATTTATGCTATGGAAAACGAGTCAATCAAGAAATTGCTGACTACCAATACAGTGGTGGTAGACAGGATTTTATCCATGGAGCCTGATACCTATAAAGATGGGGCACAACGTTTTTATGCGAATCTTCTAAAGAATTTGGAACCCGGTCTTACATTTTTACTTTTACACCCTGCTTACGATAATGAGGAAATGAAGGCCATTACCATAGACCATCCTGATTATGGTTCGGTATGGCGGCAAGCGGACTATGATTTTTTGACCAGTAAGGAATGTGCAGAAATCATTGCTGATCAAAATATAAAAATGATTACTTGGAGGGCACTACGGGATAAGATTACTAGGGCAAAATAAACTGTTTTATTTGGTTAGGGACCTGCATAATTCTTGCCCCATCAATAATAACCATTCCTTACACCGATAAAAATTTAACAAGGTGTACTTGCGGTGAGTCATGAACCCATCTTTTTCTATACCGATATCTGGTAGACTAAACTGGGGGTTGTAAGGATGTATAGAGTTAGGTAACGTTATTCAATGGTCTCAATAATACTACCGCAGCTAAGCATTTGCTCTCCGTAATAGGGATTTCTAATATCCTTTTCGGTACTTAACCAAACGGCACCCTTATTTTTATTGGCCATTGGGCATTTCTGGACGTAAAGTTCGGTACCTAGTGCTTGCACGTTTAGGGCAATAGGAACTATATTTTCATTGAGTAACACAAAATGTGCACGCTGATTTTCTAGATTATCATTTTCGGCAATGGTGCGCAGCATTTCAATACTTTTCTTTATATGTGCATTTTCCATACTACCCAATTCGTCAATTTTTATGGAATTTAGTGCGTTTAATGCCTCTTTAGCGAACGTGGTAATCTGTTGGGCATCACTTGCAACAAAGGCATCTTTCATTTTGAGGTACGCGTTGAGTACAGTTTTAAAGTTCTCCTGAAAATCGGAGTGGAATTCCATTCGCATCTGGGTTAGGGGTAGGTCCGTATTGGTTTGTTTTCCGGGGTTCATCATGGACTTTTTTCCCTGTAATTGTGCGGCGGCATCAACGGTAAACGTGCCGTTGGTCACAATTTCATCTCCATTGGTCAAACCGTTTGTTATGGTATATTCATCGCCCAATCTGCTACCAATCCTTACTTCCCTCATTTGAAAAATTGGTTGTCCTGGGTTGGTTTTTATGTAGACCAAGGAACGTTCTCCGGTCCAAAGGACCGCACTTGCCGGAATAGTAATAATTTCATTTAGGTCTACAGCAGTTTCTTGGAGTTTACCGGTTACGAACATACCCGGTTTAAACAAATTATCTGTATTTGTGAGGGTAGCCCTAACGGTCACCGTTCGGCTTGCATCATTAAGTATTGGGTCTATAAACGAAATGCTGGCAGTAAACTCCCTATTGGGATAGGCATTGGGTACTATTGTAACTTTCTGACCTTCCTTTAAAGTGGAAATCTGACTTTCGTAGGCATCGAATTCCGCCCAAACAGTATTCAAATTACTCACTTTTAGAATAGCTTGCCCTTGTTTTACATAGTCCCCTTCACGGGCCAAAACCTCTGATACGGTGCCAGATAACGTTGCATACATTGGAAAATTTTCCCGGACTTGCCCCGATGCTTCAATTGCATCTATTTGGGCATTTGAGAGCTTCCAGTTTTTAAGTTTGTTCCGTACCGCATTATATAACGCTGGTTGCGCTTCTTTTAAGGATGCTGCAGTAATCAGTTCTTGTTGCGCTGCAACTAGGGTAGGGGAATAAATGGTTCCTAAAAGTTGCCCAACAGTCACTTTTTGCCCCTCGTAATTTACGTTCAAACGTTCTATACGCCCATCAAAATAACTTGATTGTATCGTATTGTTTTCTTCGTTGGCCGCTATTTTTCCTGAAAGGGAAATCGTACCATTATTATCGGATGCCGAACTGCTCCCTACGATACTGGTATTTATATTGGCAAGGGCCACAGCATTTTCGGTCATTTTAATCTCGTTTACGGCGAGGCCTTCCGCACCTGTATCGGCTAAAATAAGGTCCATGCCACAAATAGGGCAATCCCCCGGTTCTGGTTGCAAAATTTGTGGATGCATAGAGCAGGTCCACATTTGTTCCGCGCTATCGCCAGCATGATCGTGCGCTGCCGAATCGCTGTTTTGGCTCGTGCTTTTGGCATCACCAAATAAGAGCCAACCACCAAGAAGTCCTATAAGGACTGCGATACCTATGTAAAGGATATTTTTGTTCATAATCTATTATTTTTCGTTTTGCAAGCGGTCTATCATTTGCTTCATTTCTGCAATTTCCTTTCTTTGGGCTTTGATGATTTCTTCTGCCAATTTCTTTACTTCTGGGTCTTGAATATCTGCTCTTTCGCTCGTTAATATAGCAATCGAGTGATGTGGAATCATTGCTTTCATCCATAACACATCACCTACGGTAGATTTTTGGTCTCGAACCAATCCTAAAGCCCCTAAAAAGAGAATCAGGCTTCCTATGTAAATACTAATGTTTTTCTTTTTGTTCTTGTACATTTTGAGCATAAGCGACAGCATTATAACCGCCATTGCAGCGATACCCAAACAGACCATATAGAACCTTGTTAAGCTGAACCAAACGTGGTCCCATTCATAGGTATTTAGGTACATGGTAATATACATTGCTACGAAGGATAACCCTAGCATTAAAAAAAATCGCGTATAATCGCTTTTTTCCATTTTGTCCTGGTTTGTACTATTATCTTGTTCCATTGGTATTGATTTTTTTTGTATTAGTAAATTTCTTCTTTCTAAGATTGCGTATCGTTGGTGAACTTATGTACCACAGTAAAAAACCGCTTAAAACGGTTATAAGGCCCAACAAAGAAAAAGTTCTCAGCACGAAGGTGTTGAAATCGTCCCTGCCTTCATAGTCCATTGTATGGGTCATCCAAAGAAAATCGAACCAACGCCAATCACGATGCCGCAAAGTTTGGAACGCACCATCTTTAATTGATACATAAGCTTTTATATTTTCAAGTGTTTCATAAGAAATAACATAGGCCGGAAGTGGTCTGCCACGATATTCACTATGATTATCCACTTGCACAATACGTTCTATGTTAGATACTTTTAATTCTGATAACATATTTTGTCCAGCAATTTCAAGGGCTTCGCTTTTGGTAATTTCTTTCTTGGCTTGACCCGTCTGCGCATGAAATAGTTGGCTATTATTAACCCAATAGTAAGGTTCTACCGCAATTTCCCTTAGTTCCACCGAAACAATAGCAGCATCGGTTTGAATTTGGGAAGGACTTATTAAATTGGTAAAAGCGGTCTGTTGAACTGTTTCTTGCCTAAATTGGTCGCCGTGTATCTCGTCAATATTCGTCCAACTGAAATACATACCACTAATAGTCCACATCAGGAACTGAATGCCCAAAAAGATACCGAGATATCGATGTGCCTTTCTTATTTTATTTGCTGTTTTTCTTTTAATCATCTAATCACTACTCCATTGTAACACCTCTCAATCGCAATGCGTTCGCTATTACGGAAACAGAACTAAAACTCATGGCCAAAGCTGCTATCATTGGGGATAGTAGAATACCAAAAAATGGATAGAGTAATCCGGCAGCTATAGGAATGCCCAAGGTATTGTAAATAAGCGCAAAGAATAGGTTTTGCTTTATGTTTTGCATTACGGCATCACTAAGGTTTCGGGCTTTTACAATACCCTGCAAATCGCCCTTCACCAAAGTTATCATTGCGCTTTCAATAGCCACATCTGTTCCCGTTCCCATAGCAATGCCCACATCACTTTTTGCCAAAGCAGGTGCATCATTGATACCATCCCCGGCCATAGCCACTATTTTGCCTCCACCCTGTAATTTCTTTACCGTTTCCAACTTGTCTTCTGGTAACATGCCCGCCTTATAATCGGCAAGTTGAAGCTCCTTGGCCACCGCTTTGGCCGTATTGTGATTATCACCTGTTAACATGATGACTGAAATACCTTTTTTTTGCAATGCTGTTATTGCCTTTGCACTTGTTTCCTTGATTTTATCCCCAATTACAACATAACCGGCTACAGTGCCGTCGATTGCCAAAAAGGATACCGTTTTTCCTTGTTCTTGATAGCCCTTTGCTTCCGCCTCCATTTCAGTTGATACCGTAGTGTTTGCATACGCCATCATCTTGGCATTGCCCAAGGCAAGTTTCTTTCCATTTACACTTCCTTCCACACCTTTTCCGGTTACTGCTTTAAAATGCTCCGTTTTGGATAGTTTCGTGTCCCGTTCCTTTGCATACAGAACAGTTGCCGCTGCCAGCGGATGCTCACTGGAACTATTGAGTGATGCGATAAAATGTAAAATTTCCGTTTCATTATACACGTTACCAAACACGCCTATTTTTTCTACGGAAGGCTTGCCTTCGGTCAACGTACCGGTCTTATCCACAATGAGCGTATCCACTTTGTCCATTTTCTCCAAGGCTTCTGCATTTTTTATCAAAACCCCATGCTGTGCTCCTTTCCCTACACCTACCATAACGGACATGGGTGTGGCCAATCCTAAAGCACAAGGGCATGCGATAATAAGAACGGCAATGGCATTCACCAAGGCATATACATAAGCCGGTTCAGGACCCCATATTGCCCACGCGGTAAACGTAAGTATAGAAATAACCACTACTACGGGTACAAAATATCCTGAAACGGTGTCCGCCAGCTTTTGTATGGGAGCCCTACTGCGGCTTGCTTCGTTCACCATATGAATAATTTGGGAAAGAAGGGTATCGCTGCCCACTTTCTCCGCTTTCATTAAAAAGGACTGATTACCATTAATGGTACCACTACTCACTTTATCGCCTACAATTTTTTCTACAGGAATGGGCTCGCCCGTAATCATGGATTCATCGATGCTGCTTTCTCCCTCTGTAAGAACACCGTCTACAGGAATTTTGTCCCCTGGTCTGACCCTAAGGATATCCCCAAGTTCAATTTCATCTATGGCCACTTCATGTTCTTGACCATCAACTACCTTAACCGCTTTGTTGGGAGCCAATTTCAACAGTTCCTTTACTGCTGCATTCGTTTTGCTGTGCGCCCTTGCTTCTAACAGCTGCCCCAATAATACCAAGGTTAAAATAACCGTGGCCGCTTCAAAGTAGATATGCACGGTACCGGCTGCTGTCTTAAATTGTTCTGGAAAAAAACTGGGGGCAAGGATACCTACAACACTGAACAGCCAAGCCACCCCCGCACCAATTCCGATTAAGGTAAACATGTTTAGGTTCCAAGAGACGACACTACGATAGGCTCGTTCAAAAAACATCCAGGTCGCATAAAAGACTACCGGAATGGAAAGCGCGAATTGGACCCAATTCCAATACTTTACCTCTAGAATGGAATACAACGGATTGTTGTTCAGCATTTCGGACATGGCAATCAAGAAAATGGGAAGGGTGAAGGCCAATGCAATCCGGAATTTTTTTAATAACCTGAGATAGGTTTTCTCTTCGGAGGAAAGGTCTGGCTGCATGGGAACAAGATCCATACCGCAGATAGGACAGGAACCGGGTTCAGCTTTAACCACTTCGGGGTGCATAGGGCACGTCCATTGCTCACCAGTAGTTGACGCCAAATTTTGCTCTTCAACAAGGTCCATCCCACAAACAGGGCAATCTCCAGGCTTGTCATAGGTCTTATCCCCTTCACAATGCATAGGGCAGTAAAATGTTCCAGTACTTTTCCCGGTAGGTTCGGTCTTCATTTTAGATTCAGGTTTCTCATGAGGTGCACCTAGTATATGAATGGTATATGCGCCGCCATCATTTTTTAAGGCCTCCTGAAAGGTTGAGATGGAAATATGGGATTCCATTTCTATGACAGCCTCGGCTTTTTCCAAATTGACAGATGCATTCGAAACCCCTGCTACCTTGGAGAGTGTTTCTTCAACATGACTACGGCAACCGTTGCAGGTCATGCCATGTATCGTATAGGTGTGTTTCATATCAATTTGATTTGAATTTTGGTTCCATTTCAGCGAACAGCCTTAGTGTATGACCGCTATATGCAGCCATTAAATATTCTAGAAAGCCTTTTGTAGCCGTCATTTTAAGAGAAATACCATTGCCATCCGAATTGTTAATGCCATTGAAACGAAACATCTTATCTATTTGAAAAGCTTCAATCGCGACAACCAAAATGAAGGATGCACAGGACAAGCAATTTTTGGAAACACTAAAACCATTGCTTTGGGCATTGGTCTGCATCATGGGTATAATTTCAGAAAGGGTATCGTAACGCTCCATTCTAAAATGAATTAATCGATTAAAAATTTCAATAGTAATCCGCCAGCAAGCCAGAAATAGCAAACAAATGCGGCATATTTTAGTATTTTTTCAAGAAGTGGACTTTTTGGAGCCATTTCACTCATGGAGTGCGCTACATCTTTCTTTTTATAAAAGCCCAGGTAAATCATATAGCCCGAGATTGCCAAAAACACAATATTGAGAAAGAAGGTGTAATCCATCTTAAAATAAGCACTATCCTGAATCGTTGCTTGCGATGGATCTGGCAAGATACCCAACATATCAAACGAATAATGTAAGGTCAATGAAGTTCCGATCAATGCGGTGAATAACAAAAACAAAATAAAGAGCGACATTTTCCAGCCATAATATTTTGCGTTAATGCGCAAAACCGGAAAGACGACAAGGTCACTGAAAATAAACGCCATCACTCCTGCGAAACTAACTCCCTTGCCAAAAAGTAATGCGGCCAACGGAATATTGCCCATAGAACCGATAAAGGTCAAGAAAGCCGCAACGGGTCCAACGACAATATGCTCCAAGATTTCAAAAAAACTAAAGTCCGTATTTCCTTGACCACTATTGATAAAGAGAGTCTGAAAGAAAGAATCTGGTATAAAAACAGCTACAATTCCGGCAACGGTAAAGCCTACGGTTACATCTTTCCAGACCATTTGCCATTCCATCTTGTATTTTTTAGCCACCCGTGCCCAGCTATCCTCGTTTTTAAGCTGTTTTTTCCAATTCTTGGAATCATCCATGGTTGCGTCCTCATCACCTTCCAGATTTTTACGTGCATTTTCAATAAGTTTTTTAGGATTGATGAGGCGTATCAATATCCAACAGATAACAATTAAAAGGATTCCTCCTACGTATTCCCCTACGACAAATTGCCAGCCTAAAAAAATTGAAATAAGTATACCCAGCTCAATGACCAGATTGGTCGATGCCAAAAGAAAGGCCATGGAGGATACGAAGCTTGCCCCTTTTTTGAAGATTGATTTTGTTCCTGCCAGCGCCGAAAAACTGCAAGAACTGCTTATAAAACCAAAAAAGGTTCCCAGGATTACACTTTTACCTTCATTTTCACCCATTGTTTTTTGCATCCGTTTTTCGGTTACAAAAATTTGTATCATACTGCTAATGATGTATCCCAAAACAAAGGCCCACAACGCCATCCAAAAAAAACCGGTCGTTGTGTACGCTGCCTCTCCCCAATGTTTTAAAAAACTGTTCATTTGTTCAAAATTTAATTATACCCAATTGGTTACTCATCGTATTCAGGATCATCTAAAGCCTGTTTAGTTATTTGGTTTTTTAAGCATTTCTTTCATCTCCACATAGTCTTCTACCGATATGTCACCATTGGCGAAACTCTTTTCAAGAAGTTCAGCAACACTCTCAAACGATTTTTCTATTGGCTTTCTCCTGCCATACATCAAGTAAAGTAGTGTAAGAGCAGCAGCTACCAACACAGAACCTATAATCCAACTATACACCAAACCGTACTACCTTATTTTACTGATTACACTATTATTTTTGTTTCACAAAAGGTTCAAAACATTTAATTCAACACCCGTTCCACTTTTCCACAGGTCAACATTTGGCTTCCATAGTATGGATTTCTAATTTCTTCCTTTTTACTCAACCATGCTGTACCGCCATCGTACATAGGGCAATATTGCTCGTAGACCTTACTTTCGATCCCAGTAACTGCAATCATTTCAGTTATATTTTTAGTCAATGGTTTAAAATGCTTTCGCTGCTCGTCGATTGTACTATTGGAAATCGCTTTTGCATGCTCCACTGCGGCATTAACACTTTGTTGCAATGCACTGTGGCCAGTATTTGAATGCATGGATGTATCTAACTCATTTAAGGCGGTACTTAATACAGTTCCCAATTCTTTTGCTTTCGTGTTATCATCTGCTACCAGTGCGTCCTTTAAATTGAAATATGCATTAAAAACAGACGCTGTATCTGTAGAATTGGTATTGGCCATCATTGGGTTTGTATCTTTCATTGCCTCCTCATGCATTTCATCACTCGTGGGTGCAATAGTTTCTTTTTTGTTTGCATCCTTACAGGAAGTCAATGCGGCAATAGTAGTAGCTAAGGCTACAATTCCTAATTTTTTCGTAATCTGTTTCATCTTTTTCATTTGTAGTTGCATTTTAGTTTTACATTTTTGGGTCCAAGGCCATCCAATATATTGGATAAGGCCTTTTTATCCGTTTTCATCATTTTATAGCTAATTCTATCAATTAACCAATTATATATTTTAGGTTAATGATGCTCCTCAGTTTCCATATGGTCATCTGCGTCATCCATATGATCCTGATTTTCATTTAAATGCCCATCATCCATATCATGGTGTTCAGAGTCGTCCATATGTTCAGTATTTTCCATATGAATATCCTCGCTATCGTTTTCCTTTTTTGTTTCTCTGCAACTCGACATAAATAGTAGTGTTAGCATCGCAAGAATTGTACTGAAATTTTTAATGGTAGTTTTCATTTTATCTTTTATTTAAATTAATAGAGTTCATATTTTTCCATACAAAAATAAGGCTGAAATACAGGAAGTTGTGTCATAATTGTGGTTGATATCTATACAATTTGGTCTAACGGATTTCTGAGGTTTTTTTGTTCATTTTTATAGTTCGTCAAGCTCATGCCGGTTTCGGATTTAAATTGTCTGCTTAAATGGTTGATATGACTATAATCTAACAGCTGGCTTATTTCTGTGAAGTTTTTGTCCTGTGCCTGTATTAATTCCTTTACTTTTTCGATTTTTAGCTTTATGAAATATTTTTCTATAGTTATCCCTTCCGTAGTCGAAAATACCTTACTTACTTTGGAGTAGTCTTGGTGTATTTTCTCGGCAAGGTGCGTTGATAGCTTTTTACTTAGATCAAGTGGCATTTTATCCAATATTCTGACCAATAGGATTTTGATCTGCTCCGTTAACTTATCTTCATAGGAGTCTATAAGCTCAAAACCATTATTTGATATTATATGCCTTAATACGGTTAGGTCGTTATCTGTTTTAATTGCCAATTGAATTCTTCCTAGCTCTATTTCCTTCAATGACATGCCTTGTGCTTCAATTTCATTTTTAAGCACCTTAATACAGCGGTCGCAAACCATGTTTTTTATGTAAAAATCTTTAATCATCGCTTATCGAATTAAATAGTTGATTACGGCTTGTTGTTCGTAATAGCGCTGTATAGAAGCTATACGGTTCATCTGAAACTTTAGTTGCAGCTCTTGGATATCGAGTACATCATTGAAATCGATGGTACCGGTCTCATAGTTTTTGATTAGAATCCCTTCTGCATCTCTAGCTTGCTTCAAGTTTTTTTCCTGTGTGTTGAACTTGATTCGCGCTTGGTTTCGTTGCGAAAGTGCATTGGCAAATGCCGTTTCCAATACATTTAGCCGTTGTTGTTTTTGGCTTTCTATTTCTTTTTGGCGTAGTTCATTCTGTTTCGTAATGGATTTATAGCTCGAATTGAAAATAGGAATGGAAACCGAAACCATGGGCATAATAATATCCTTGCCATTATCTATGAGATCCATATCGGTACGTTCGCCTACCGGAAGGTAATCAACGCCAAAACCTATCATTGGCGCGCTCTCCCTCTGGTTTAGTAACTCTGACTGGACTACGGATTGATATAGTTTGTCGTATTTAACAAGCTCCGGATTTAAAGAAAGTACATCCGTACCAAACACAGGATCTTCATTTGGGATAACCATGGCCTCTAAAACCTCGATTTCGCTGTCGTTAGTTCTATGCAGTAAATTATTGAAGGTTATTTGCGCCGCTTGAAAGGCCTCATCCAACACCTGCCTTTCTTGAATTAGTTCATTTTGTCGAATCTGTAGTCGTAAAACATCCACCGCAGAAGCTTTACCTACTTCCACGGATGTAAGGGCAAGTTGCTCATAGGTTTTTAAAAGTTGGATATTTTCCTCCAACACGTTTTTATTGGCTTTTAATCCATATAACTCGTAGTAGGATTGGGAAATTGAAAGGGCCAGTTTTCTTTTGGCAATTACGAAATCTGCATATACTGCATCTGCCATCGAAGCCGCATAATTTTCACGTGCCGTAATTGTCCCAAACCATGGTAACATTTGTCGTACGCCAAAACGGGCACGCTGGGGACCAACCCGTGTTTCTGTTTCGCTGACAAAGTAGCCTGCGCTAAGCTCCGTATTGGGCAACCAATCCGCTTCATTAATCTTTTCCTCGGCAATAGTATACCTTAGGGTATAAGCCTGTATTTCTGGATTATTGTTATATGCGGTCTCAATGTAGGACTGTAAATCTTGCGCTTTTACAAAAGCGGTGACAAATAAAAGGCATAGTGTAATTTTACAATTCTTCATTTGCTAGTTTTTTGAGTTCGTATTCCTTTTTCCAGCTGAACAAGACGGGAACTAAAAAGTATGAGGTTACGTCAATAATCATTCCTCCAAATATGGGGATGGCCATTGGGAGCATAATGTCACTTCCTTTTCCAGTGGAGGTTAACACAGGCAATAGTGCCAATATAGTGGTGACCGTGGTCATTAGGCAGGGTCGGATTCTTTTTCCGGCGGCTTCCAATGTCGCTAGGCGGATTCCTTTTTTATCGGTAGGGTTTTCCATTCCAAAGGTTTGCGATAGGTACGTGGCCATGACCACGCCGTCATCCGTGGCAATACCAAAAAGGGCTATAAACCCCACCCAAACCGCTACGCTTAAATTAATGGTCTTCATATTGAAAAGGTTTCTGAGGTTTTCCCCAAAAATGTCAAAATTCAAGAACCAGGCCTGACCATAAAGCCAAATCATTATAAAACCACCCGCAAACGCTACGGCGATTCCCGTAAAAACCATCAGGGAGGTTGTTACCGATTTGAACTGGAAATAGAGAATTAAAAAGATGATCAGCAGGGCTAGGGGAACCACTACAGAAAGGGTTTTTTCTGCACGGAGTTGATTTTCATAGGTTCCCGTAAAACGATAACTGATACCCTGTGGAACTACCAGATCCCCTTCCTCTATTTTTTTCTTTATCAGTTCCTGTGCATTTTCAACGACATCAACCTCTGCAAATCCGTCAAGTTTATCGAATAGCACATAGCCCACCAAAAATGTATCTTCACTTTTTATGACCTGTGGTCCCTGTTCATACCGGATATCCACAAGATTTCCAAGAGGTACAGGGCTACCTTTTTCGACCGGCACATAGATATTGCGCAAGTCTTCTGGGTTCGCTCGTAGCTCCCTTGGGTAACGAACGCGTATCGCATAGCGCTCACGCCCTTCAACCGTTTGGGTCAAAGGCATACCGCCAACGGCAACTTGCAATACTTCCTGTACATCCATTATGGAAATACCATAACGCGCCAATTGATCTCGTTTAATATCGATAAGCAAATAGGGTTTACCTACAATACGGTCTGCAAATACGGCCTGTTCTTTAACACCTTCCGCTTCTTTTAGAATAGTTTCAAGTTGTAACCCAAAGGATTCTATACTTTTTAAATCGGGTCCTTTTACCTTGATGCCCATTGGGGCGCGCATACCTGTCTGTAACATGACCAGCCTAGTTTCTATAGGTTGTAATTTGGGTGCCGACGTAATCCCTGGAAATTTGGTCACGTCTACAATTTCCTTCCAGATATCATCGGGCGATTGTATGTTCGGTCTCCAATTGCGGTAGTATTCACCGTCCTCATCTTCAACCAAATCTTCACTTTGAGCACTTTCTTGCAATGCAGTCTCCGCATAGTTTGCTTCTTCTTTGATTTTAGAATTGGGATTTATAATAAACTTTCCGTTTTTCAATATAAAAAGACCATCATCATTTACCTGGTAGCGTTGCCGTTCACCATCCTCATTGCGCATGTATTCAGGCTTGTACTGAATCATATTCTCGTACATGGACAAGGGGGCGGGATCAAGGGCAGACTCCGTTCTTCCCGCTTTACCAACTACCGTTTCAATTTCTGGAATACTGGCAACCGCCATATCCAATTGCTGCAAGACACGTTTGTTTTCCTCTACGCCTGCATGGGGTAGGGAAGTGGGCATCAACAAAAAGGAACCTTCATTAAGTGCCGGCATAAATTCCTTGCCGGTATTTCGCATAATCAAAATTCCAAGCACCAAAACCGTAGTGGGAACGGTTAGAAATAACAGTCGGTTTTCAAGTGCCCATTGTAGGATGGCAGCATAGTAATTTTGAAATAGGCTGAAAACGCCCAATAATCCAAAGCAAATAAAAGCAACAAAAACTAGGTTTATGAAAATACCACGATCAAAACCGAGTGGTCTCCAATATTCCGCAAGAAGGAATACAATGGCTATACATGAGATAATAACGTTGGTACTATTTTGGTTCAATGAATATTGATACCTATACAATGAGATTGTGTAGTCTTTTTTTCCAGTATAGTTGAAAAAGAATCCGCTTAGGCCAAAAGCTATTAAAATAAGTCCGATCCAAAAGCCATAAAGTATAACGGCTAGCCCAAGTACCAGTAATAGTGCATTCAGTACAGTGTTGGAACGGTCCCGAAAACTTCGTTTCCGGAAAAGAAATGCGGCAAAAGGAGGTATTAAAAATAGTGCAATCACCAATGATGCCGTAAGCGACATGGTTTTGGTAAAGGCCAGTGGTCTAAAAAGTTTTCCCTCGGCACCTACCATTGTAAAGACCGGTAAAAAACTAATGATGGTAGTCATTACTGCCGTTAAAATGGCGCCTGAAACTTCTGCCGTAGCATTGTAAATTATTTCATTCGTGCTGTATTCACTGCCATTTTCCTTAAAACGCAGCTTTTCATCCTCTAAATGTCGAATCATATTTTCGGCTAGGATAACACCCACATCTACCATGGTGCCTATTGCAATGGCAATACCGGATAGTGCAACGATATTGGCATCCACATTAAACAGTTTCATCGTTATAAATACCATCAAAACGGCAACGGGCAATAATCCAGATATAAGAATGGATGCCCTTAAATTGAATACCATTACAATGATGACAAGGATGGTAATTAAAATTTCCAGCGTAAGTGCTTCGTTAAGGGTATAAAGTGTTTCTTGAATGAGTTGGGTGCGGTCGTAAAAGGGCACTATGGTTACTTGGGAGGTGCGGCCATCCGCTAAGGTTTTGTGGGAAGACCCGTAGAGATTTCAGCAATCTGGTCTTTTATATTGGTAATTACTTCCAAAGGATTTGCACCATACCTGGCCACTACAACGCCACCAACAACTTCAGCGCCTTCCTTGTCCAATATGCCACGTCTTGTCTGTGGTCCTAAATGTACCGTTGCAATATCCTTTATCCTAATCGAGGTGAAATCAGCTGAAGTAACGACGGCATTTTCAATATCCGAAATCGATTTAATATAGCCCAAGCCCCTAACCAGGTATTCGGCTTTGTTCATTTCCAATGTCTGCGCACCAATATCCTGATTGTTTTCCTTGACTGCTTTAACTACCGCACTTAAATCGATGTTATATTGCCTCATTTTTTCAGGATTAACATCTACCTGATATTCTTGCACATAACCACCTATGGAAGCCACTTCGGAAACACCGCTTGCTGTTGAAAGTCCGTATTTTACATAGTAATCCTGAATGCTTCTCAGTTCATGTAAATCCCAACCACCGGTTACTTTACCCTCCTTATCACGCCCTTCCAACGTGTACCAAAATATTTGTCCCAAACCAGTAGCATCGGGTCCCAATGCCGGATTAACCCCTTCGGGCAGCAATCCTGCAGGTAAGGAATTTAGTTTTTCCAGAATTCGGCTGCGAGACCAATAGAATTCAATATCCTCTTCAAATATGATATAAATGCTTGAAAAACCGAACATGGACGAGCTACGTATGGTCTTCACTCCAGGAATACCCAGTAAGGTCGTTGTCAAGGGATAGGTAATCTGGTCCTCAATGTCTTGGGGTGAGCGGCCTTGCCACTTCGTGAAAACAATTTGTTGGTTCTCTCCAATATCTGGAATAGCATCTACGGCCACAGGATTGGCGGGCAGGAAGCCGGTATTCCAATTAAATGGTGCATTTATCGTACCCCAGCCTACAAATAGCACGAGTAGTAGGACTGCGACCAGTTTATTTTCGATAAGAAATTTAATGCCTTTATTGAGCATGTGAACGAGTATTAGATAGTAGTATGAAAGCTATTTGACGCCAATTCGAAAATTGAAACAGCAAATCGAGCCCTAAAACGACTAGGCCGCAGGGCGCATATCCCGAATTTTATCGGGGTTATCTATTACTTCAAATTAGGAAGCTCTGGTGCAGCACTTGCACATTCCGTTTGAGAAACGGAGGGGGGTAATCAATAAAAAGAATCGCCTTGGATTCGGTAGCTTCAAAAAGAGTAGTGTAGGAAAAAACAAAAGCCGCAATAAAGAAGTGTTGCTTTAAATCAATTTGATCAAATGATATCTTTAAATCTTCAGTTCCTTCGTTAACGAGCTGCTTATCCGTGCAACATGATTTTGTGGAAAATAATGGGTTTTCGCAACTGGTAGGCTCTTGCATTTTTTCCATTCCACAAGTTTCAACTTGATGAACGAAGGAAAAGTCCACTAATTTATCACCACAGTAATGCATATCCACAGCAAACGACATCGTAGTTAGAAGCACTACGGCAGCCATAAAAACTGCCAATGATTTGTGGATAACCTGTTTCATTTGGTGCAAAATTAACAATTAAATCAACATCTTGGTTATTTTTTAAAATTTGAAGCACCACAAAACGAATATAATAAACCTTGTACATCGGCTTTTTGATTAGTCAATCAAAATGTGTAAAAACAATTTTAAAATAAATTTATTATTTCTGCGTCCCAATCGTTTATTAAATAACGACAACAATTTGGTTTTGGTATTTTATATTTATTTAGCCTTGCGTACCTTCCAATGGTTGGGGACTTTCTATTTCAAGTACTATTTTACTATCCCTAAGTAAACTTGCTATTATCGAATTTCGACTATTCGAATTCCTTAGTAATATGAAAAATTGCGTCGCCTTGATTTACGATCGGTGACTCGTTTATACACAAGATATAGCCTGAATTTACAGCTTTTATTTTTCGTTCAAAATAACCGAACGGACCTGATATACTACCAAGAATAATTCCTTTCTGAACCTCTTGACCGACTTTTACGATGGGGTGAAACATACCGGAATGCTTTGCCCGTAACCATTTTGATGCGTTGACCAGCTTTGGGGTAATCGGTTTTATGGACGCCTCGGCAAGTTCCTTTTCAAAATTTCGCATCCCTAAATGGTTCATTAACCGCAAAGCGCCTTGAATGCCAATTTTCGTAATCTCGCTATCTATATGGAGCGATTTACCGCCTTCGTAAAGCAACACGTTCTTTTCCAAACTATGCAAGGTTTCCCTAAACGAATTTTCCCTTCCTGCGGATTTAACAATGAATTCAGCTCCAAATACTTTTGCTAGCCCTAGGCCAACGGCATCATCCTTATCTATCCGTATCTGGGGTGCGTTAAAGCGGCTATCACCGCCTGTATGGTAATCGATGCAATAGTCTATTACCGGTGCAATATCTTTGACGAGATGGTAAGCGAACCTACTGGCCAAGGAACCTCTTAAACTACCGGGAAATACCCTGTTCAAATCCCTACCATCCGGAAATTGCCTCGTCTGATTCAAAAACCCAAAAATATTGACTACGGGAATGCAAATCACCGTTCCACAATCTGGTTTGTTGTATTTTTTGGAGACTAGCTGCCTAACAATTTCCACACCATTGATTTCATTCCCATGAATTCCTCCCGTTAGCAATAAGGTGGGACCGTCTTTCTTTCCTCTTTGTACTATGACCGGCACTTCTATTTTGGTCCTGGTATGTAATTTGGCAATATCTAAGTTTAAGAGCGCTCCTTTTCCTTTTTCAATGGAGCTACCCAGCAGTTTAAATTTTTTATTCGGCATTTCGTTCAACGTACTTTATAATTTTACCTGCGATATTTTTCTTTGTTGCGATTTCAATCCCTTCCAGGCCTGGGGAAGAATTTACTTCTAAAATTAATGGTCCCCGTGCGGATTGCAACATATCAACACCGGCCACGCCTAAACCTAGGCATTTGGCAGCTTTGATTGCCGCATTTTCTTCTTCATCCGTAAGCTCGATAATTTCCGCGGAACCACCCCTATGAAGGTTAGACCTAAATTCACCTTCCTTTCCTTGTCTTTTCATAGACCCTACCACAACACCATCAATTACAAAGGCCCTAATATCCGCACCTTTGGCTTCTTTTATAAATTCCTGCACAATTACCCGCGCTTGCAGTCCATTAAAGGCTTCCAAAATGGATTCGGCAGAATTACGGTTATCGGCGAGTACAACACCTAGACCTTGGGTACCTTCCAAAAGTTTTATAACGACAGGAGCACCGCCTGCCTTATCGATGATTGCGCCAACGTTTTTTGAGTAATTGCTAAAAATGGTCTTTGGCAAACCCAATCCTGCCCTAGATAGTATTTGTAAGCTCCTCAACTTATCCCTGGAACGCACCAAGGCTTGTGATTCTACAGAACTGAATATCTTCATCATTTCAAATTGGCGAACTACGGCAGTACCGTAAAAAGTAATGGAAGCACCTATTCGTGGTATTACACCGTCAAAGCCTTCTATTTCCTTTCCTTGGTAAATAAGTCCCGGCTTCTTTTTTTCTATAATCAGGTCGCATTTAGAATGGTCGATTACGTGCATTTCATGACCCTTTTCAGTACCTGCTTCAACTAAGCGTTTGGTGGAATACAGGTTTGGATTTTGGGATAGAATGGCAATTTTCATTTTATTCGATTTATTTGGATTAGTTTTTAGATTATTTTTTTGGGTTAGATTCAAATAACTCAGTAACAATATACTGTTCGTGCACTACTAAATAATGCACTTTTTGAGAGTTCCCTAGTCAATTCTTGAGAATCCAATTTTGGCAAAAATACATTACGAATCTTGACGAAATACGATAAAAAATGCATCGCATGGACCCGAAAATATAGGTAGCGGTATGCTACTAAAATTTGCACAAAAAAAGTCGGGTTTAAGGAATTATATAGCAAGTGAATATTTGAAAAGTACCAATGACCTTAAAATACGGTATAAAATTGAGTTAATTGATATTTAATTTTTTTATTTAATGATGAGATCTGAATAAAATAGGCTTTACTCCTAAGCGCTTAACCAAGTGGATAGCAAGATTCAAGAAATTACGCCACACTTTTATTATTTTTGCAACTAGCTTTTTTTTATGGAAGAATGGTATGCCTATCCCTTGTTGATTCTTGTAGGTTTTATAGTGGGATTCATTAATACGGTTGCCGGTGGAGGCTCCTTGCTTTCACTACCCATTCTTATCTTTTTGGGACTACCATCCACCCTGGCCAATGGTACGAATAGAGTGGCCATCGTATTTCAGACTGCAATCGCTACTGCCGGTTTTAAAAGTAAAGGTGTGAGTACCTTTCCTTTTAATACGTATTTGGGTATCTCCGCATTTTTTGGTTCTATTTTAGGCGCGTTTTTGGCGGTTGATATTAGTGGTGCCGTATTCAATAGGATACTGGCCATTGTCATGATATTTGTTGTCCTTATTATCATTTTTGGGCCCAAAATTGGAGTTCGAAAGCTACAGGAACGATTAACGGGAAAATACCTATGGCTTGGAATTGTAGCATTTTTCTTTTTTGGAATTTATGGAGGTTTTATTAATGCGGGATTAGGATTTATCATGATATTATTTCTTCATTTTGTAAATAGGATGAGTTTGGTCCATGCCAACGCAACAAAAGTGGCTGTTGTTTTTATGTATATGGTATCCGCACTTATTGTCTTTGTCCTAAATGACCAGGTAAATTGGAAAATAGGTCTTATTTTGGCCATAGGGAACGGTACCGGCGCGTGGTTGGCGAGTAGGGTATCCGTAGCCAAGGGTGACCGATTTATTAAAACATTTTTAATTATAATGGTGGTTATACTTGCTATAAAACTTTGGTTTTACCAATAATTTAACCAAGCTTTGTGTAATCGATAAAGTAAGGAGAAATGCCAGGTTTTGAGTTGTTCGGGGAGGAAGAAAGAAATCAAGTACAAGAAGTACTGGATACCGGAGTTTTGATGCGTTACGGTTTTGACGCAATGCGTAACAAGCAATGGAAAGCGCTGGAATTAGAAAAAGCGCTGGCTCACCGGATGGGCACTAAACATGCGCAGCTGGTAAGCAGTGGTACGGCCGCGCTAACAGTTGCCTTGGTAAGTGCCGGAATAGGTGCGGGTGATGAAGTTATTATGCCCACCTTCACCTTTGTGGCCAGTTTTGAGTCCATTTTGGCCATTGGAGCCGTCCCTATCTTAGTAGATGTTGATGATACATTGACATTGGATCCAGTTGCAGTGGAAAAGGCAATTACAAAGCGCACCAAAGTGATAATGCCTGTTCATATGTGTGGGTCTATGGCCGATCTTAAGGCGCTAAAGCATATCTGTACAAAGCATGATTTATTGTTGCTCGAAGATGCTTGCCAAGCTATTGGGGGCTCTTACGAAGGCAAGCCTTTAGGGAGCTATGGGGATTTGGGTTGCTTTTCCTTTGACTATGTAAAAACCATTACCTGTGGTGAGGGCGGTGCGTTAATTAGTAATAATGATGCGTTCATAAAAAATGCGGATCACTATTCCGACCATGGTCATGACCACTATGGGTCTGATAGGGGAGCGGAATCCCATCCCTTCCTTGGTTATAATTTTAGGATTTCAGAGCTAAATGCGGCCGTTGGATGTGCCCAAATTAAACGCTTGGATGATTTTTTAACTATTCAAGAAAAATCATATACTATTTTAAGAAATGCTATTGCGCCCATTGCAGGTGTAATGTTCAGGAGGGTTCCTGAAGGGGGAGTGGAGAACTATTCTTTTTTAAATTTCTTTTTACCAACTCAAGAATTGGCCAAAAAGGCACACACCGCTTTGGTTGAAGCTGGTATTGATGCCTGTTTTTATTGGTTTGATAATAACTGGCACTATTACAAAAAGTGGGACCATCTAAAGGAACTCAAATCGCTGGGGAAACTCCCCCAAGAAATCCATAACCAACTCCCCGACTATTCAAAAGCCGATTTCTCAAAATCCGATGCTTGGATGGGGAGAACAATCTCCTGTTTAATAAAACTGAGTTGGACCGGAGACCAAGTAAGTGAGCGTGCTGAAATAATGAAAACGGTGTTGACGTCGTGTTTAAAATAGGGCCATTTTAGTAAGTAACGTATTCTATAATTTCTAGCCCGTAACCAACTATCCCTACACGCTTCGCCTGTACATTATTGGTCATCAACCTCATTTTGTGGATTCCTAGATCGTGCAAAATCTGGGCACCTATACCAAAATCCTTATTGTCCATTTCAATTTTGGGCGCTTTATGGATCCCTTCCTTTTGCAATTCCTTGAGCTCGTTTAATCGAGAAAGAAGATTGAGCGATTCTGTATCTTGATTGATGAATACAATGGCCCCCTTTCCTTCATTATTTACCATGGTAAACATATCCTCTAATTTTTCATTAGGGTTATGGGTTAGGGTACCTAAAATGTCATTATTAATATGGGTCGAGTTGATACGCGTAAGAATTTTTTCGTCAGATTTCCAACTTCCTTTCGTTAAGGCCAGGTGAACATGGTTGTTTGTCGTCTGCTTATAGGCACGAAGCCTAAAGTCTCCAAACCTAGTGGTGATATTAAAGTCGGTTACTTTTTCTATTAAACTATCATGCTCCATTCTATAAGCCACAAGATCTTCGATGGACACTATTTTGAGATCAAATTTTTTGGCAACTTTCATCAGTTCCGGAAGGCGGGCCATACTACCGTCCTCATTCATAATCTCTACAATAATTCCAGCGGGCTTTAAGCCTGCCAGTCGTGCAAAATCGATAGCGGCTTCCGTGTGTCCTGTTCGTCTTAGAACACCGCCCTCCTTGGCTACCAAAGGAAATATGTGTCCCGGTCTGGCCAAATCGTGGGCCCTAGTATTTTCATCCGTAAGGGCAAAGACTGTTTTGCAACGGTCTGAAGCAGAAATACCAGTGGTTACCCCGTTTCCCCTTAAATCTACGGAAACGGTAAATGCCGTTTCCAAGGGGTCTGTGTTTGTATGCACCATCATCTGCAATCCCAATTCCTTGCATCTCCCTTCGGTCAAAGGGGCACAAATAAGGCCTCTGCCATGGGTAGCCATAAAGTTTACGGTAGCCGGTGTTGCAAGTTCTGCTGCAGCTAAAAAATCACCTTCGTTCTCACGATTTTCATCATCAACAACAATTATAACCTTTCCTGCACTTATATCGGCAATGGCTTCTTCAATGGTGTTCAGTTGTATCTTTTTAATTGCGGTCATGCTCATACAATCAACTTTTGTCTTTTTCTTTTTTCTTGAAAAGGTTTTTAAAGAAATCCGTTACAGCCCCAAAATTCATCATGCCCTTATCTTCAGTGGCCCTTTTGGTCAAGAATATCCCCAAAGGTAACATGATTAAAGTCGATAGCCATGCACCCATCATCGGATGAATATTGCCTTCCTTGGCGTAGTTCCCTGCAAAGACCCCTATAAAATAATATATCAAAAACAATACAATGGCAATAACCATAGGTAGGCCCAACCCTCCTTTTCTAATTATTGCCCCTAGGGGTGCCCCTACAAAAAATAGGATAATGCATGAAAATGCCAATGCATATTTATTATGAAGGGACAGAATGTGCATATTATAGATTTTATAGCGCTTCTGCATTTCTTCCTTTTTCCCACTTACGGAGCCCAAAATACTGGCGGTAGCGTTCTTGGCGGTACTCAATATTTGTAATTGTTGCCAATCTGGAAAAAGTACCAGAGGATTCTCTTTTATTGAATCCTGTAAGGCGGTATTCGCTTTTGCATCCGCCACTTTAAGCTCAAGAATAGAATCTTTTTTTATGGCCATATCCATTTTTGTAGAATCTATACTCTTTTGAGTCAAGGGAACGAACATACCTATCCTACTTTCAATATTTTTCGAAAACGCCCTTACAATTCTATAGTTATCTTCACGCAGCGAGTCAATGTCCTTTGTTAGGCGCGAAATGTTCTTCATTTTATCGGTGCTAATATCTCGCTCTTCCTCTAGCTCGTCATTATTTATTTCGGGTATTTCGATGTTCATGGTGTAGGTATCGAAATCGGCCTGGGCAAAAGGAAACTGCATTTTACTATCATTACTCTTAGAGATTATATCCTCATAATAATGACCATCTTTAAGTACCAATTGTATGAGGTCAGATTCTTCACTACTTATTAATTCCCCTGTCTTGGATTTAATTACCGTCGTATTTAGATTAGTTTTGGATTTGATATGGATGATAACGTTCTTTAAAAACCGGTCGTTGTCTCCGTACTTTTCATCCACTTTAATATTCATTCCCTCAAAATCACTAAATACCCCTTCCGATACTACAGCGGCAGGTTTGACCTTAGCTATGTTTCTTCTTAAATTGTATATTTTACGCTGTGAAAGGGGAATAACATTGTTTGCGAAGAAAAAGGTTACGCCACCCAAAATCGTTACAAATATAATTAGGCTCAACATAGAGCGCTGCAGGGAAATCCCTGAGGCTTTCATTGCGGCAAACTCATAGTTCTCCGCAATGGAGCCAAAGGTTAAAATGGAGGATAGAAGCACCGTTAGCGGCAAGACTTTTTCCGTAAGATCCGGCATCAAATAGAACAGAAATTTACCTATGATCACAATATCAAGGCCCTTACCAGCTAAATCGTCTATAAAAAGCCAAATCGTTTGAAATATGAAGATGAACATCAATATTACAAACGAGCTGACAAAATTAAAGACGAACCTTTTTAGGATATATCTGTCTAGGATTCTCAACGGGTCTAATTTCTTAGAATGAAATAGCCTTCATCCTTGTATTTAGCTTCGTCAAAAGTAAATAAGGTTTTGGACAAATCTTGGTCCGTTTTAAAAGAATTAACAGTGATCGTGGTCTTGGTGCCGTTTTTACCGGTCTCAATGAGTTTGTAGATATGCTTGGTGCCCATATCTATTCCCAACAACCTTGATTTTATTTCGGTATTGGAGTCGATAGGGGTCAATTTTACATACTGTATTTTTCGGCCCTGTACGTCCTGTAAAATATCCCACGCATAGTTATGTCCTTCTTTGTAAAAAGTCAACATTTTTGAAGGCGTCATTGCATTCTCATCCTCAGATTGATCTTCGATAGTAACCTCTTCGTTTTCAGGAACAATGGTGTATACTTTTTTGCCATCGAACAACTGCTTTGCGCCCAAATAATTGAACACGTACTTTTCTCCGGAAAGGGTAACATCTCCCCGGGTTTCTTGATTTATACCTGCTTCCGCATTTTTAAGGTCGAATTTGAAGTCCACGTAAATATTATCATAACTTTTCACTTTAGTGTAGACATCGTCTAGCAATGCTTTGGCCTTAGCTGCATCCTGCGCATGTGCAAAAGTTGCGGTAAATAGAATTGATAGAGCAATAATAAATTTTTTCATTTCCTTTTTAATTTGTTTCATTATCCAATAATTGCTGCAGGGCTACCATGTCAGATACTAAAACCTGTCTTGCCTTACTACCTTCAAAAGGACCTACGATTCCTGCAGCTTCCAATTGATCGATAATACGGCCGGCACGGTTATAGCCTAATTTCAACTTTCGTTGTATCAATGAAGCGGATCCCTGTTGGGCAATAACGATTACCTCGGCCGCCTCCTTAAACATTTTATCCCTGTCGGCGATATCATAATCAACACTCGTGCCAGAATCTTCGCCCACATATTCCGGTAGTTCATATGCCTCAGGATAGGCACGTTGGCTTCCAATAAATTCCGTTATTTTGGCTACTTCGGGAGTATCTACAAAGGCACATTGCAAACGGGTAACATCGTTGCCTTGCGTAAAAAGCATATCGCCCCTACCAATCAACTGGTCCGCTCCTTGCGTATCCAAAATGGTCCTTGAATCTATTTTAGAGGTAACCCTAAATGCCAATCTCGCCGGGAAGTTCGCTTTGATAATACCGGTAATAACATTAACCGATGGTCTTTGGGTAGCGATTATCAAATGAATGCCAATAGCCCGTGCCAATTGCGCCAACCGGGCGACAGGTGTCTCTACTTCCTTACCGGCGGTCATTATCAAATCCGCAAATTCATCAATCACTAAAACAATGTAGGGCAAGAATTTGTGACCGTCGTTAGGGTTCAATTTTCGGGCCTTAAATTTAGTATTGTACTCCTTTAGGTTGCGGACCATCGCGAGTTTCAATAATTCGTAGCGGTTATCCATTTCTATACAGAGGGAATTTAAGGTGTGGATTACCTTTGTGTTATCCGTGATAATGGCCTCTTCCGTATCCGGTAACTTGGCCAAGAAGTGGCGCTCAATTTTATTATAAAGTGTTAGCTCCACTTTCTTGGGATCTACCAAGATAAATTTTACCTCCGCCGGATGCTTTTTGTAAAGTAAGGAGGTCAATACGGCATTTAGACCTACAGATTTACCTTGGCCGGTAGCACCGGCCATAAGCAGGTGGGGCATTTTAGCCAAATCAACCACAAAGGTCTCATTGCTGATTGTCTTTCCAAAAGCAATAGGTAATTCCATCTCCGCCTTTTGAAATTTACTTGAAGCGATGACAGAACGCATAGAAACGATGGTCGCATTTTTATTAGGAACCTCAATACCAATAGTTCCTTTACCCGGTATAGGTGCAATAATTCGTATTCCCAAGGCTGCAAGGGAAAGGGCTATATCATCCTCCAAATTTTTTATCTTGGAAATGCGAATTCCGGCATCAGGAACAATCTCATATAAAGTAACTGTCGGACCTATGGTCGCTTTTATTTGGGCAATACCAATCTTATAGTTTTTAAGGGTATCTACAATCCTGTTCTTATTTTCTTCTAATTCCTCTTGGTTGATAGTAATACCACCCGTTACCCCATGTTGGTCTAAAAGTTCAATCGTAGGGAATTTGTAATTGCCCAATTCCAATGTTGGATCGAATTCCCCAAAGTCATCCACTAATTTACTTGCCAAAATATCAACTTCCTCAGGTTCTTCTATAACCTGTTCCACTTCCATTGCAAGGGTATCCTCTTGTTCTTGAACTAGTTTTAAATCGTTTTTGTCCGCTTCTTTTTCTAAATGGGGTATTTCTGTTTTGTGGGTGTATGTATCTATGGTAACAGGAGTTTCCTCTTCAGTGGCCGTCACAGAAAGTTCTTCATCCGAGCCAGCTTTATGTTCCTTTTTGGTTTTGAATTCTGATGAAATGGCTTCTTTTTTGGACTTGAAAAAGGTAGAAATATCCTCTGGTGTAATTTTGAACAATCGCACCACAATAAATACAAGACCAAATATCAATAGTAATAGAACGCCTATTTTACCGGCGTAATCCTGTAAAAAATCGTTCATTTCATAGCCTACCAATCCACCCAATAATGGGCTTTCGGTAGCAAAAAAGCCAAGGGCAATAGAAATCCATACGAGGAAAAGCAACCCCCAAATCCATTTTTTAAACAGCGCCTTCAGAGGAAGGCCTAAAAAAAGGTAAATACCCGTAAGGCATATTAGAAATGGCAGAATAAACGTCGCGATTCCAAAACCACGGTACATAAAAAAATGACTTATACTGGCACCGAATTTATTTAAAAGATTTTTCGCCTGTTCATTTCTATCCTTGAATTCGCTCAAAAGACTTTGGTCATCCTGCCAATTGAAATAAAAGGAGATGAACGAAAAGAAAAGTGCAATACTAAAGAGCATTAACAAACTGCCCAAAATGATTTTATTCTGTTTGGATAATTTGAACGGTGATCCTTTTTTAGTAGGTTTTGGCTTTGATTTAGTTGCCTTTTTTGCCATTAAATCTTTAATTCTAATGCTAAATTACTAATTTACGATGAGCTATGGGGAAACTTACTACGGTCTAAAAAATCTTAGGCAGGTAAATAATCAAACCTATGATAGAAGCTGCAATGGAAACTAACATAACCGCACCCGCTGAAATATCCTTGATAAACCCTATTTTAACATCAAATTCCGGTTGTATATAATCCGAGATTTTTTCAATTGCGGTGTTCATTCCTTCTATACCCAGTACCAAAGCGATGGCAAATAGTTGAAGTATCCATTCCGTGTTTGAAATATTAAAATAGAAGCCTGCAGCGGTCATAGCGATGGCTATAAAAACCTGAATTTTTATGCTCGCTTCTGTTCGGATGAGAAGCAATGCCCCTTTTAAGGCGAAACCAACGCTTTTAATACGGTTGACCAAGAAAGATTCTTTGGGCATGAGGATGTTTTTAATCCATTAGCGCCTCTAAAGCCGCTTTATAGTTTGGTTCTTCCGTAATTTCGGAAACCTGCTCCGTATACAAAACTTTCCCATTTTCATCAATAACGACAACGGCTCTGGAATGTAACGGCGCCAAGGGACCATCTGAAAAAGAAACATGGTATGACGTTCCGAAATTACCATCTTTGAAGTCCGATAGCATTTCAACATTTTCAATACCTTCCGCACCGCAAAAACGGGCTTGGGCAAAGGGAAGGTCCTTGGAAATACAAAGCACCATGGTGTTGTCCAATTCCGCGGCCTCCTGGTTAAATTGGCGTACAGACTGCGCACAAGTTCCCGTATCTATACTTGGGAAAATATTTAGAACGAGTCTAGAACCTGCATAATCAGATAGTTTAACGGTAGATAAGTCATTTTTGGTAAGTTGAAAATCTGGTGCTTTCTCACCCTTTTCAGGCAAAGAACCTATAGTATGCACTGGAGTACCCTTTAATGTTATTGAAGCCATGTTATGTGTTTTTTAATTGAGCGTGTGAAATTAAAGAATATACCAACGATTAAAAACGAATGCTTTAAAATTTAATCATAAAATTACCATGCCAAGGCTTAGATACTTTAGAGACTATGCATTTTGTGCGGTAGCCAGTTGTCGTATCTTAATATTGAAAGCAGCAAAAGCAAGGGTCATCATGGGGCTCATCCAATTAAATATTGCGTAAACAAAATAATCGGAAACACTAACCCCTAATACACCAGATTGGTAGGCACCACAGGTGTTCCAAGGAATAAGTACAGAGGTAACCGTACCTGAATCCTCTAAGGTCCTGCTCAAATTTTCAGGTGCCAAGCCTTTGTCCTCATATGCTTTTTTAAACATTTTCCCTGGTATGACCAATGCCAAGTATTGGTCACTTGCAATAACGTTGAGGCCAATACAGCTTAGTACAGTGCTTGCAAAGAGCCCAAAGACACTTTTGGCAACGGACAATAGTGATTGTGTAATCCTGGCCAATGCTCCAATACCATCCATTATACCGCCAAAAACCATGGCGCAACAGATTAAATAGATGGTCCATAGCATACCTTGCATGCCACCGGAACTAAAAAGTTCATTTAACTTTTCATTATCGGTCACGATAGCCGTATCTGTAAAGACCGATTTGATGATGGCACCCAAATTGGAATCGGATAAACTACTCAATATTTCGGATTGAAAGATAAGGGCAAAAACCGCAGCAAGAACGACACCTATACCCAAAGCCATAAGAGGCTTGGTCTTCATAAGGATCAATGCAATAACTACCATTGGAACTATAAACAGATACGGATTTATATTAAACGTCTCCTCTATAGTCTGGAGCAACCCTGTAACATCTGCCGTGCCGGTGGTGTCGATATTCATGCTAATTATTGAAAACGTAATCAAGGTAACTAGTATGGTAGGCCCGGTTGTAAAGAGCATGTACTTTATATGGGTAAAAAGGTCTGTGCCCGCCATGGCCGGGGCCAAATTGGTGGTGTCGCTTAGGGGCGACATTTTGTCTCCAAAATATGCGCCTGAGATTACGGCACCTGCAATCATACCCGTTGGAATGCCCAAAGCTGTGCCGATACCAACAAGTGCAATACCCACGGTAGCCGATGTGGTCCAAGAACTCCCTGTTGCAATAGAAATGATGGCCGCGATAACAATGGAGGCAGGAAGGAATATGGCCGGACTCAAGACTTTTAAACCATAATAAACCATCGCCGGAATGATACCGCTCACCAACCAAGTGCCAGCTAAAGCCCCTACCAAGAATAGAATCATTATAGGGACGAAAACACTTTTTAGGTTCTCGTAAATTTCCAGAACCATAGTCTTCAGGGAGGTCTTATTGAAAAATCCGACAATCCCCGCAAATACTCCTCCTAGCAGTAAAATCAATTGATTGGAATACTCCCCAAACCATTCCCCATCCGCAAAGAATATGTTGTACGCCAGCATAGCCATTAAGAGGACCACCGGTATCAAAGCCTCCATGAGATTAAGTTCCTTGTTGGCTACAATATGTTCGTTCTCCCTGTGCTCATTGGTATTTTGGTCTGCCATTAATAATTAGTTTGGTGATTACGTAATATTACGATTTATGCCAATGATGTGCAAACCCTCTAGTAAATGGTAATTTAGGCGTTTATAGCCGTGGAATCCAATATTTTAAGGTCTATTAAACATTTTTTCATGAGGGAGTAAGTGCGCTCAATATCGTCGTCCAAACCAATGGAAAATCGAATGAGCCCATCTCCAAGTCCCATTTCTTTTTGTTCCTCTAAGGGGATTTCAGACGAAGTAGAACTGCCCGGTGCGCTGAATAAGGTTTTATAAAAACCTAAGCTTACGGCGAGGTAGCCTAGTTTACGTTCCTGCATCAACTCCATTAGGGCGTTGGCTTTTTCCAAGGAACCTACATCCATGGTCACCAAACCACCGTAACCATACTCCGGATTCATTTGATCTTCCATAATCATATGTCCGGGGTGGGAGGGAAGACCTGGGTAGACTACCCGTAAACCGTCTTTTTCAAAATTTTTAGCCAAATACATCGCGTTTTCGCTATGCTTCTTGATCCGTATATGTAAAGTACGCATGTTCTTCAGGATCGATGCGCCCCGAAAACTATCAAGAGTACTGCCCAGAAGCATACCGGCTCCGCTGTTGACATCCTTTAAGCCGAGGCAAAATTCCGTAGTTCCACAAACCACGCCCGCTACACAATCACTAGTTCCGTTTATAAATTTCGTAAGGCTATGGATGACAATATCTGCGCCTAACTTGGCGGGCGTTACGGATAAAGGAGAAAAGGTATTATCCACAACTAAGGGAATATCATTTTTCTTGGAAATACGTGAAAGTGCGGAAATGTCGGCTACTTCCAATAGCGGATTGCTCACACTTTCACAATAAATCATTTTTGTTTTTGGGGTAACGGCTTTTTTTACCGCTTCTAGATCCGTGATATCCAAGAAGGTGGTTTTAATTCCGAACTTTATTAAAAAATTCTTCATAAACGCATAGGTACCTCCATAAATAGTTCTATTGCTAATGATATGGTCACCCGCGCTGCAAAGCTGCAATATAACCGCTGTTATCGCTCCCATTCCACTAGCCGTAACATTTGCCGTTTCGGTTCCTTCCAAAGCTGCCAAGGCCTCTCCCAAGTACAGATTGGAGGGCGAGGAGTGACGGCTATAGAGGTAGCAGCCTTCCGTATTTCCTTCAAATGTATCGAACATTGTTTTTGCCGAAAGAAAAGTATAAGTCGATGAATCGGATATAGAAGGATTTACCCCTCCATATTCACCAAAATATTGTAAATCCTGTAAATCGTTGGTTGTTTTTTGACTCATGGTATTAAAATTTAAGCTAAACTAAGGTTTAGTAGTTAAAATGTCAATATTATACAAATAAAATAGTTTTAAAATCTTAATAAATAATAAATATAGATTTTAAATCTATATTTTTGAGTAATTAAAGAACTTCCTAGAATTAGAATCGGTATGAAACTAGATGCGATTGATTTGAGACTTTTATCCTATTTACAAGCAGATAGTAAGCGCACAACCAAAGAATATGCGCTAAAATTGGATTTGTCCACCACTGCGGTCTACGAACGTATTAAACGCTTGGAGCGCATTGGTGCCATAAATAAATACGTTGCCCTTGTAGACAAGACTGTGGTAGATAGAAATTTTACGGTATTTTGCCACGTAAAATTAATACAGCATATTAAAGAGAATATTGCCCAATTTGAAGCACAAGTGGATCGGTTGAACGAAGTAGTGGAATGCCATCATTTAAGCGGTGATTACGACTACCTCTTAAAAATACATGTACGGGACATGGACGCTTATCGAAATTTCATGGTGAATAAGCTTACTACCATGAACCACATAGGCAGTACACAAAGTTCATTTACGATAAAAGAGGTCAAGCATTCCACGGCGATACCCCTCTAAAACTAAAAATAGTATTAATTTTGTACCACATTAGAAAACAACAATTTTATGGATCAATATGACGTAGCCATTATTGGCTCAGGACCGGGAGGATATGTTGCAGCTATTCGCTGTGCACAATTAGGAATGAAAACTGCGATAATTGAAAAATATTCTACCTTAGGTGGAACGTGCTTGAATGTAGGTTGTATTCCGTCCAAGGCCTTGTTGGATTCTTCGCATCATTATGAGGATGCCATTACCCATTTTAAGGAACATGGTATTGATATACCAGGTGAGGTCAAGGTTAATCTAGAGCAGATGATCGCCCGTAAACAGGGAGTTGTAGATACAACTACCAAAGGCATTCAGTTTTTAATGGATAAGAATGACATTACGGTCTACGAAGGGGTTGGGAGTTTTAAGGATGCAACGCATATCAACATTAAAAAAAACGAAGGTAAAACAGTAGAAATAGAAGCAAAAAATTGCATCATCGCTACAGGCTCAAAGCCATCTACATTGCCTTTCATAACGATTGATAAGGAGCGTATAATTACCTCCACAGAAGCCTTGAAACTTAAGGAAATACCAAAGCACATGATTGTGATTGGTGGGGGCGTTATTGGGCTGGAGCTGGGTCAGGTGTACAAACGTCTTGGTGCCGAAGTTACGGTCGTAGAATATATGGACCGCATAATTCCGGGTATGGATGGTGCACTTTCCAAAGAGCTAATGAAGGTAATGAAAAAGCAAAAGGTAAAATTTGCACTTTCGCACAAAGTAAAGTCTGTAGAGCGAAAAGGGGATACCATAATCGTAAAAGCGGATGATAAAAAAGGAGAAGAAGTTGTCTTTGAAGGTGATTATTGTTTGGTATCTGTCGGTAGAAGACCGTATACAGATGGTTTAAATGCCGAAGCCGCAGGGGTAAAGCTTGATGATAAAGGAAGGGTGATTGTAGACGGGCATTTGAAAACCAATGTGGATACTATTTATGCTATTGGAGACGTGGTACGAGGAGCCATGTTGGCGCACAAAGCAGAAGAGGAAGGTACCCTAGTGGCCGAACAATTGGCCGGTCAAAAACCCCATATTGATTACAACTTGATTCCTGGTGTTGTGTATACGTGGCCAGAGGTAGCCGCTGTTGGTAAAACAGAGGAGGAGCTTAAGGAAGCCGGGGTGGAGTATAAATCAGGACAGTTTCCCATGCGCGCGTTAGGGCGTTCTAGGGCAAGTATGGATACGGATGGTTTCGTAAAAATACTGGCCGATAAAAAGACCGATGAAATTTTAGGGGTACATATGATCGGGGCACGTTGTGCCGATTTAATTACGGAAGCGGTCACTGCAATGGAGTTTAGGGCATCTGCAGAGGATATAGCCCGTATGAGCCATGCACACCCAACCTATGCCGAGGCCGTTAAGGAAGCGGCCATGGCTGCCACAGAGGACCGTGCCATGCATATTTAAAACGATATAGTTTAAGTGAAAAAAGCAGCCTAAATGGCTGCTTTTTTTCTGTTCAATTTCATTCTTTGAACCACTATCCTGATAGTCTGATGGTTGCTGAAAACTAGTTTTTTATCAGCCCCAACAACCGTAATAGTTTTTCCGTTACAGTTCTTGCAACCTCAAAAATGAGTAGTGCTATTTGCTCCAGATAAATTCGGATCGTTGATAAAAAGGAGCGGATACCAGTCTTAATTTCAGCTTTGTTCCGTTCGTATTTCAGTGCTAAAGCGGAGCTTACGATCATAAACAAAAGCGCCCCTACAATTACTACCCAAGGATTTAAGGAGTGATGAAAAAAGCGATATAGTCCAACACCTGTAAAACTGCCGTATAGGATAATAAAATGGATAATATAGATAGATAAGGTACTTTGTCCAATTTTTAGAAACGTAGTCTGCATTAAAAACTTCCTGAGCAAAAGAAATACGGAAAAGACTAACAGCACATCCCCTAAACGAATAAAAAGATAATTGTTATTGAATATGGATTGGAACAACCGGATTCCGGTAGTTTCAAATGCGAACTCAAAAAAATCCGAAGAAAAAAGGATAAGGGTCGCGCCCAATACAATGCACAACGGAATGGTGTACAGGTAAAGATTCCTACGTTCTTGATATTTTGAAAATACAACGGACATAAAACTACCAATGGTCGCATAGCCCAACCATGGTATTATGGTAAAAACGGACCCATTTGCTTTCGTAAGGTAGTTTTGGGCAAATTGGGGCAAAAGTTCAAAACTTGCTACTTTAAATAGGGGTTCAAAGAGGAACAATAGCATCGTAGTAACAAAAAGAAGCGTTGGAAAAATCCATTTCCTCTTTGCAAAAGTCAACAAGTAAAATGCTATTATAAAAAGTAAGGAAAGCCCTATACAATGTAATACATCCACCAAAAAGAAAGAATCATAGACCTCACCCTTAAACAGTCCAAAGAGGTTCATGCGCAATAGATAGCCAATGGCCAATAACTCCAAACCGCGTTTTATTCCCTTTTTTACCCTAGGGTTATCCCACCCCGTCTGAGGGAATTTAATCAATAGAAATGTAAAGATGAAGCCGGATATAGTGAAAAAAACCGGTGCTGTAATCCCTCTAAAATATTTCCAAATACTAAAAACCAAATTGGAATCGTTCCTAAATGCATTATCCAATAAGCCATCGATAAAATGGCCTTGCAACATCATAAGAATTGCCCAAGCACGTATTGCATCTAAAAAATATAACCTGGCTTTAGGTTGGTTCATGGTACTCATTATACCCTATATACTTATAAAACAGTACGTTTGGATGTTTGACGGGGCAAAATTAGATAAAATAAGTTCATGTTTATCGCTTTTGGGTTAAATTCGTATTCTTTTAAAAATCAGTGTCCATGAATACAATATTGGCATTTGCCGGTAGCAATTCTTCCACTTCTATCAACTACAGGTTAGTGAAGTATACAGTCTCCTTATTGAAAGAACAGGAAGTGCAGTTACTGGATATGGTTGACTACCCCTTTCTGTTATATAGCGAAGACCACGAAAGAGAGAATGGTTTTTCAGATTTGTTGAAAACCCTCATGAACACTATTCGCAACTCCAAGGGCTTGATAATTGCCGTAAATGAACACAATAGCTATCCATCGGCCTACTTTAAGAATTTGATGGATTGGCTCTCCAGGGTAGATTCAAAATTTTTAGTGGATAAGCCTATTTTTCTCATGGCTACCTCAAAAGGTGGTCGTGGTGCCGTAGGAGCTTTGGAAGTGGCTGATAAAATGCTTACCCGATTTAAGGGCGAGGTAGTTGAAAAGTTTTCGTTGCCAAATTACGGTCAAAATTTCAATAGTCAAGGAGGAATTTTAAATGCCGAATTGGCTTTAAATCACAAGGATAAATTAAATTCATTTGTAAATTTCCTTTCGACCCGTTCGGTATAAGTTGTAGTAAAAATATACGTGTTATCTCTTCTACCCTCTGGGACTTGTTTACTTTTATAAAGTGTTAGAAACCTTTAAAAATCATATCGAAACTAATTTTCCGGAATTTGAGGGCAATCACCTTTTAATTGCCTGCAGTGGAGGTTTGGATAGTATGGTGTTAAGCGAACTTTGCCGGCAAACAGGACTACAGTACTCTTTGGCCCATTGTAATTTTAGATTACGGGGAAAAGAAAGTAATGGGGACGAGGATTTTTTACGAAACCATGCAAACAAATTGGATGTACCCTTTTATGTAACCCATTTTGATACCATTGGTTATGTAAATCAGCATAAAGTTTCCGTACAGATGGCAGCAAGGGATTTAAGATATAATTGGTTTAAACAGCTTCTAAAGCAGGAGAAAATAGCTTTTCTTTTGACTGCGCATCATGCCGATGATAATCTTGAAACATTTATAATAAACTTATCGCGAGGCACAGGAATCAACGGATTAACAGGAATACCAGCTAGAACAGAACAGGTGCGTCGCCCACTACTTCCATTTTCTAGGGAGGAAATTGAAGCTTTTGCGAAAAGTAGGAAACTAATTTGGAGGGAGGATGAAAGTAATACGGATGTTAAATACCAAAGAAATAAAATTCGCATAGAGCTCATACCAAAGTTAAAGGAGCTTCATCCCACTTTTCTGAGTAATTTTCAAAATACCCTGAGGCATTTGGGCCAAACCCAAGCCCTAAGCGATTACTATTTGGACAACTTGAAAAATGAGCTTTTTGTACCAGAAAAAGGTAGGTTTAGGATTTCTATAGCATCATTGGAGGATTTACCTCTCTTGGATGCGGTTTTATATGGTCTGTTCAACAATTATGGTTTTACCGAATGGAAAAATTTAAAAGAGCTGTTAAAGGGCATGAGCGGGAAGCATTTAACGTCAAATACCCACATGCTCTTAAAAGATCGGGATTTTCTATGGCTTTCCACGCTAGACGATAGGATCGATAACAACGAAAAATTTTTAATACTAAGTCATGAGGATAGTTTGGATACACCAATTATTGTTAACAGTACGCAAGTAAAGGAGCGTGGTGACAATAGTACTAACGAAATATTTGTTCAAAAAGATACGTTAAAGTATCCCTTAGTGTTAAGAAAGTGGCAGAAAGGCGACTATTTTTACCCATTGGGATTGAACCGTAAAAAAAAGCTCTCCAAATTTTTTAAGGATGAGAAAATGAACCTTTTGGAAAAAGAAGAGCAATGGTTGCTTTGCAGTGACAATGAAATTGTCTGGGTTGTTGGTAAAAGGGCCGATCATCGTTTTAGGGTAACTGATGCAGCCAAAGGGGTTTTAAAATTTAAAATTACATGATTAGAATATTTGCAGCTTTCATTTTATTATTTGTATTGCCTAATTGTATTTATAGTCAAGATGATAAGAATCCTGTAGCATGGGAGCACTACATAACTAAAATTTCTGATTCGGAATATGAGTTGGTCATGGAGGCCGATATTCTTCAGGGTTGGCATATGTATTCTCAATTTACTTCGGAGTTTGGGGGCCTTCCCATAGAGTTCATTTATAAGGGTGAAGGGAAAGCATTTGAAAAGCTTGGGGGCACTACCGAAAGTGAAACGGTGACCGAGTACAGCGATATTTTTGAGGTTGACGAAACTTTCTTTAGGGACAATGCCACGTTTACGCAACGTATTAAAGTCCTTGACCCCTCCGTCAATCAAATAGAGGTGGATTTATTCTATCAGGTATGCAAAGAGGTCTGCATACCTATGGATAAAAAAATAATATTCACGCTGGATGGGAGTAAAGCCAAGGAAGTTGTTGCCAATGTTGATGAGCGTAGCCTTCAATTAGGACAACAACTACGGCTAGACTTAAAAAATAAGGAATTGCTCACGCAAGGGCAAGACAACATAAGTAGTGGCACTAATATTTGGATCATATTTGGACTAGGGTTTTTAGGAGGCCTTATTGCATTACTAACGCCCTGTGTCTTTCCAATGATTCCTTTAACGGTATCCTTTTTTACCAAACATTCCCAAAAGAAATCCAAAGGTATTGTCAATGCTTTACTCTACGGATTTTTTATAGTGCTAATTTATTTTTTGCTGAGTCTACCGTTCCATTTATTTGATTCCGTCGACTCACAAATTTTAAACACAATCGCCACCAATGTGTGGTTGAATCTATTTTTCTTCCTCATCTTTATATTCTTTGCTTTTTCATTTTTTGGATATTATGAGCTTACCTTGCCAAGTTCATGGGCCAACAGAATGGATGCAGCATCCTCAAAGGTAGGAGGTGCGCTTGGCATATTCTTTATGGCCGTAACCTTGGCTATTGTGTCCTTTTCGTGCACAGGTCCAATTTTAGGGGGGCTGTTGGGTGGCACAACATTAGCCGAGGGTGAAGTGGCCACGAATCTTACGGCAGGTATGACTGGTTTTGGTGTAGCGTTGGCCTTACCCTTTGCTTTATTTGCGCTTTTTCCGGCTTGGTTGAATTCGCTCCCAAAATCTGGTGGCTGGATGACCACCGTTAAAGTGGTTTTGGGATTCTTGGAAATCGGATTGGCACTTAAATTCTTGTCCAACGCAGATATGGTGGGCCATTGGGGTATTTTAAAGCGAGAAGTATTTTTAGGAATTTGGATTTTCTTGGGCATTGCCCTAACCCTATACCTTTTAGGAATATATAGGTTTCCGCATGATGGTCCTTCAAAAAAAATAACTAGTGGTAGGAAGGTAACCGCATTTTTTAGCTTCGCGTTTACCCTATACCTTATTCTAGGGCTAACTAATATCACCAACTTGAAATTGCTTAGTGGATTTCCCCCTCCAGGATTTTATAGCATTTTTGAACAGCAGAGCGACTGTCCTTTAGGGATAAACTGTTTTAAGGATTTTGATGCGGGTCTGGCGTATGCTAAGAAGGTGAACAAGCCTATTTTGTTGGATTTTACCGGTTGGGCCTGTGTCAATTGTAGGAAGATGGAGGAAAATGTATGGAGTGATGCAGAAGTTTATCCTATCATTAAGGATAACTACGTACTCATTTCGTTGTATACCGATGATCGAAAAGAGCTTCCCGAAGCTGAACAATTCAATTTTCAGTATGATAGTGGCAGGGTAAAGCCCATTACGAATATAGCTCAGAAATGGGGCACCTTTCAGGATGTAAACTTTAATTCTATTTCGCAACCCTTTTATGTGCTATTATCACCCGAATTGGAGGTTTTAAATACATCTATTCAAAACTCAGATGTACGCACCTATAAAAAGTGGCTATTGGAAGGTTTGAGAAATTCGCGATAACGAACACGACAGCTACTTTTCCTGTTAACTACTTCTCAATAAAAAGCAGGGTTTCGCGGGTTTTAGTGTAAAATTAATTCTACCTTGGAGCGCAAATCCCTCAATAAAAATGAAAATAATTAAGCAAATCGGGTTCATGCTAGGTGCCATACTAATTCTTTTGGCGCTAATTGCAGGTATATTTATCTATAGCCTAAAACCGACCTATTCTGGCGAAAAAGAACTTTCGAAATTAGAAAAGGAAGTAAAGGTCTATTATGATGCATATGGAATTCCACATATTTATGGGGAAACCGAGGAAGATGCATTCCGAACGTTAGGGTATGTACATGCTCAAGATCGTTTATGGCAAATGGAGTTGCTACGAAGAATTGCCAGCGGACGATTATCTGAGGTGTTTGGGAAAGATCTTTTAGGTACGGACAAATTTTTCCTGTCACTAGGAATTGCAGACGCATCCAAAATTACGGTTGCTAACGTAGACCCAAACGACAAGGGTGTAATCTTGGCCAATGCCTACTTGGACGGTATTAACCAATTTATACAGGAAGGACCCACCCCTATTGAGTTTTACCTGACCGGTATCGATAAAAAAGAGTTCGACTTAGAGGATATGTATAACACCATCGGCTATATGGCTTTCAGTTTTGCCATGGCCCACAAGACAGATCCCCTACTTACCACTATTAAAAACAAATTAGGTCCAGCATATTTAAAAGATTTAAGCATTTCATCGGACCGGGATTCAGAATGGTTATGGAACTATGATGCCACTGAAACGGATTCAATACAGAACAAACTTACGGCAGTAGTGAACGAAGCGTTGGGCGCATTAAATATCCCATTATTTGAAGGAAGCAATAGCTGGGTCATTGCTCCGGAGAAAACAAAAAACGGAAAGGTCATTTTTGCTAACGATCCGCACATTGGTTTTGCCCAACCTTCTGTCTGGTATGAAGCCCATGTGGAAACCCCTTCCTATTCAAAATATGGATATCATATTGCCGGTATTCCTTTTCCATTACTAGGCCACAATCGCAAATTAGCATACGGATTAACCATGTTTGAGAACGACGATGTCGATTTTTATTTTGAACAGCCGAATCCGGATAACGAAAATCAATATTTAGGCGAATCAGGTTATTTAGACTATGAAATAGTCAATAAAACCATTAAAGTAAAGGATTCATCCAATGTTGAATTCACATATAAAAAATCGGTACATGGCCCTATATTAAATGGTATCGCCGATCAAATAAAGGAGGAGCGGCCCGTTGCAATGTCATGGATTTATACCCAAATGGAGAACCAAGTCATAGACGCACTTTTTGGTTTAAGCCACGCTACGAATATAAATGAGTTTAAAAAGGCATTGCCTAAAATTCATGCTCCCGGTCTCAATGTCATGTACGGCGATGCTGCAGGAAACGTGGCGTGGTTCGCTTCGGCCCAACTTTATCAAATCCCAGATTCTATAGATACAAAATTAATTTATGAAGTGGGCAAGGGCTTGCCGTTGAAAAAGGACCTATTGGATTTTAGCAAAAATCCGCAAGCCATCAATCCACCTTGGCAATACGTTTATTCGGCAAATAACCAGCCCGATTCAATTTCCGGAATGCTTTATCCGGGGTATTACTTACCTGAAAATAGGGCAAAACGAATCGTAAATTTGCTCAGCCCAAAAGATGATTGGGATTTGAAAGCTACTAGTGAAATGATTACTGATATAAGGTCTTCCGTTCATCCCACGATTATAACGGATTTAGCTAAATTAATTGACGTTTCGCGCTTAAGTGACGATGGATTAAAAATTGTAGATCGATTAAATCTATGGAAGGGAGACTATGATTTAAATTCGGTCGAAGCCACAGTTTACACAAGGTGGATTTATTTTTATTTAAAAAATACCTTTAAGGATGAGTTGGGCGAGGAGTTGTTTGAACAAATGATGGCTACCCATTTTGTAAAACGATTGATTGCTCCTTTGTCCAAAAATGAAAATGCTGTTTGGTGGGACGATATATCTACACCAAATAAGATAGAAAGCATGAAGGATATTGTAAATAAATCTTTCGTAGAAACCATTGCCTCATTGGAAGAAGATTTCGGAAAGGATTATGATGGTTGGATATGGGAAAAGGTACACACATTGGAACACGAACACCCCATAGGCCAGATTTCCGCCCTGCGCTCTTTTTTTAATGTAGGCCCATTTCCTGTGGTAGGAACCAGGGAGGTCATCAATAATATGGCATTCCCTTACGATGATACCGGTTATTATAAAACAAGTTCTGGACCATCTACCCGCAGGGTTATTGATTTTTCTGATGTGGAAAACAGTATCAGTATTCTACCAACAGGCCAATCTGGCAATCCCTTCAGTAAACATTATGAGGATCAAGCGGAAATGTTCATAAATGGGGAATTTCGTAAAATGATGATGAATAAGGATGAAATTATGAACCAAGAAGAAATCCTTACTTTTAGGCCAAAGGAATAATACATGCTCACAAAAGTTTATGGTAGTGCCGTGTTTGGAGTGGAGGCTACCACTATTACGGTGGAAGTCAATATTGACAAAGGCATTGGCTATCATTTGGTGGGGCTTCCAGATAATGCCATAAAAGAGAGCAACTACCGTATTGCGGCAGCTTTACAGAATAATGGTTATAAAATTCCAGGCAAAAAGATTACCATCAATATGGCGCCCGCAGACCTTCGCAAAGAGGGCTCCGCTTATGATTTAACGTTGGCCATCGGTATTTTGGCCGCTTCCGGTCAAATACAATCCGAAGCCATAGAAAAGTATGTCATTATGGGAGAACTATCCCTTGATGGCAGTCTACAACCCATAAAAGGGGCGCTACCTATTGCCATAAAAGCGCAAGAGGAGGGATTTACAGGATTTATTTTGCCCACCGCCAATGCAAAGGAGGCCGCTATTGTAGGTGACTTAAAAGTGTATGGCATTGATAATATAAAACAGGTACTGGAGTTTTTTGATCAGGGGATAGCTTTAGAACAAACAATTATAGATACGCGAGCCGAGTTTTACAAAAACTTGGATTTTCCTGAATTTGATTTTTCCGATGTAAAAGGTCAGGAAAGCATTAAACGATGTATGGAAATTGCAGCAGCCGGGGGCCATAATATTATTTTAATTGGCCCGCCAGGAGCAGGAAAAACAATGTTGGCGAAACGCTTGCCCTCTATTTTACCTCCTATGACCTTGCAAGAGGCTTTGGAAACTACAAAAATACATAGTGTTGTGGGTAAAATAAAAAATATGGGTCTAATGAGTCAGCGCCCTTTCAGGAGTCCACATCATACAATATCCGATGTTGCTTTAGTAGGCGGCGGTTCCTATCCGCAGCCCGGAGAAATTTCTTTATCCCACAACGGAGTTTTGTTCTTGGATGAGCTCCCTGAATTTAAACGTGGTGTTCTTGAGGTTTTGCGTCAGCCTCTGGAAGATAGAGAGGTAACCATTTCCAGGGCTCGTTTTACGGTAACTTATCCGAGTAGTTTTATGCTGGTGGCTAGCATGAACCCAAGTCCGGGAGGGTATTTTAATGATCCGGATGCTCCAGTAACTTCATCTCCGGCGGAAATGCAGCGGTATTTGAGCAAAATTTCAGGTCCTTTGTTGGACCGTATCGATATTCATATCGAAGTGACACCGGTTCCTTTTGAAAAATTAGCTGAGGACAGAAAAGGGGAGGGGAGTGTAGAAATTAGAAAAAGGGTTACCAGGGCTAGAGAAGTTCAGACAGAACGTTTTAAGGAACTTGACAACGTTCACTACAATGCACAAATGAATACCAAACAAATTCGTGAATATTGCAAGCTGGACGAGAAATCAAAATCACTTCTCAAAAATGCCATGGAACGATTAAACCTCTCGGCCAGGGCTTATGATCGAATATTAAAAGTAGCCCGCACTATTGCGGACTTAGCTGGCGATGATGCTTTAAACGGAAACCATATTGCCGAGGCTATTCAGTACCGTAGCTTGGATAGGGAGGGCTGGTTGGGTTGATTTTTTAAAATTGATTGACAGCGTTCTATTTGCTATTATTTCAGTTGATTTTCTAATTGAATCGCTTAATAAGCTGATAGGTAAATTGGATTATCTCCTTATAGTTTTTCTTGCTAATTTTTTCATCTATCCCGTGAAAGCGGGTCATGGACTCAGGTCCTAATCGAATAGGGTAGAAACGGTAAACATCATCCGATACTTTATAAAAATAACGGGCATCGGTACCTCCGCCAACTAAGCCAGGAACAACTATTGCATCGGGAAAAACAGACCTAATCGTAGTTTCGAGTTTGCTGTAGGCATCGGAATCTATTTTTGAAACAGGAGAAGGGTTGGTAAGGAAGCCTACTGGCTCTACCTGAACCTTATCGCTCACTATTTTTATAATGTGTTCTTTTACGGAATCAATTGTTTCTCCCGGGAGAATCCTAAAATTAATGGTAGCCTCGGCAACGGTGGGTATTACATTATTCTTAACACCACCATCTATTATGGTTGGTGCCGTGGTCGTATGTGCGTTTAGCCCCTCCAGAATAGGCCCTTTGAATAGCCAAGGGTTCGCAAAAGCCACTTTTTTCATAAAGGGTAATTCTGCGCCCATATAGTCTAACTGATAATTAATGGGTTCTACCATTTTGTAGGGTAGCTGATTGTTTTCAAGGTCGACAATGGCTTGGGCCAATATGCCAATGGTATTTTCCTTTGGCGGTGCGGAGCTATGGCCACCCTTGGTTTCAACAATGAGCCGGAATGAGGCAAATCCCTTTTCTGCCAAATTCACTACGGCAACGGTATTATCGATACCTGGTACCAAACCGTCTGCCAAGAAACCACCTTCATCTATTGTCATTGCTGCCTTAACGCCCCTTTCTTCCAATAAATCCGCAATTTTAGCCGATCCTTTTGCACCGCCTACTTCTTCATCATGGCCAAAGGCCAAATAAATGGTCTGCGAAGGCACAAAGGATTCTTCCAATAGCATTTCTATAGATTCCAATAATGCCATGAGTGAGCCTTTATCATCCAGAGTACCTCTGCCGATTATATCTGTTTCTGTTATTTTCCCTTCAAATGGTCCTGCTTCCCAATCCGTCAGCGTGGGCTCGTCAACGGGCACCACGTCTTGATGGGACATTAAAATTATAGGTTGCTTGCCCAAATCGGAACCTTTCCAAGTGTAGAGCAGGCTGTACGCATTAATTTTCTCGAGGGTAAGTTCCGCGTGTACTCTTGGAAAGGTTTCTTCGAGAAATCTGTGAAAACCATTAAATGCCGTTGAATCCGGAATTGCGTCTTCGCTAAAGGAGATAGTAGGGTATTGGACTGCCCGGGATAGGTTTGTAAAAACAGTTTCTGAAATTTTTACTTTTTCAAGGGCTTCAGGCTGTACTTGTTTTGAGCTTAACTGCAAGGTGTTAAAAAGCAGAATTGCGATAAGTAGTACAATTACAATTAAAACCCCGTATATAATTTTTTTCATAATGGTTTGGTTGGTTTTTGGTTACGCCTCAAAAGGCACACAAAATATGGAAATTTTCAAAACTATTTTAACCCTAGGCTACTATTTTAAGTTTAATGAATTTGCATAGTGCCGTGGAACTAGAACGAATCGAAGTATTATTCTTGGATAAAATTAACGTAATGCTCGTAGCGTTCAAATATTTGGTCAACATAATTGTAGGGTTCAATACCGTTCACATAACCATAATCTATCGAGGGGTGATTATAGTTTTTTGGATAACTCAATGCTAGAAGCATTTCGTTGACATGGCCATCCCAAACGTTGGGATCCAAGCCATTTAGTTTGGCCAACATACGAGCATCCTTTATATGGTAATAACCGCTGTTATACGCGCCCATAGTAAATTTTATGCGTTGTACCGTATCCGTAATTTCTTCAAAATTGGCATAGATGCTTTTCAGGTATTTGGATCCAGCATTAATGTTATCTATAGGTTCCAAGCTATTTTGCACCCCCAACTCCTCTGCGGTGTTTGGCATAAGTTGCATAAGGCCTTCGGCACCGGTCCACGAGTTTGCTTCAAGATCAAACCTAGATTCCTGATAGATCAAGGAAGCTAAAAGTCTCCAATCCCATCCCAGTTTTTTTGCATTTGCTTTGATCAGATCATCGTATTCACTTATCTGATTGTTGGTTAAGCTATAAAATTCACTTTTTACACGCCGATTAAAATTACGTTTGTTGCGGAAGTATTTATTGTAAATTACATAGTAATCCGATTTTTTCTTTTCCTCCTCTAGCCATTCGTTTGTTTTCAACAATAACTCTTTTGAATTTTTATGAACGGCCCAAGCAATACGTTGGGAGAAACTTACGGGAACCGTTACATCCAGGATGGGAAAGTAAGAAGCGTTGATTTGGGCAAGGTTTTTATCCGCCAAAGTATATTTGATGGTACCATCGGCAACCATTTTAATTATTTCCGCCGTAGCTAATTTGCCTTTTAAGGTATCTATGACGATACGCCCACCAATTTCTTTAGAAAGGTTTTGGATTCGATCAAAATAGGAGGAATTAAAACGAACCGATACCGTATCATTGATAAGTTGAATGGGATCTAATACCAAGTTCTCTTTTATATGGTCTAAGGTAAGACTACGCCAATTCTTTGGTTTACGCTGTACAAGCACCTGATTTGTTAAATAAAGGTAATCCGTGAAGGCAGCTTTTTGCTTCCGCTCAGTTGTTACGGCCAAGCCATAGGCCACAATATCGACAGTTCCTTTATTCAATTCGGAAAGCAGCGAACTTAAATCTTCTGATACGGTTACTTCCAACTCCAGATTAAAATGATGGGCCAGTCGCTCCAATAATTCATACTCATAGCCCATTGGTTTTCCTTTATAAAGGAAATAACTGGTACTGCTATAGGCCAAAAGTGCTCTTAATTTCCCCGCTTTTTTTATTTTTTGATAATCCCTAGGGCTAAAATCTGTTTTGGGTTCATCACCGCTACTTTCATTTTTGGAGTTACAACCCAAAAATAGTACAGCTAATAAACTTAAAACAAGGAGTTTTTTTATCATTTTTAATATTTCGTCCGCTTATCCCACGGTAGGAATTCAAAGGTTTTTGAAGACCTTAAACCATAACTTTACGCAGAGCGGTATCAAATAATTTCATCTCTTCCATGGTGCCGGTACTAATCCTAGCCCAATCATTAAAAGGTGGAAAAGGTCTACCTATTAGAACATGCTGCTTTTCCATTGCAGGTATCATTTCAGCGATGGGTCTTCCTGTTTTAAAAAAGACAAAGTTGGTGTGCGATTTTTGATAGGGCAGGTTCAAATCATCCAAGGTTTTATAAACTTGGTTTTTTGCCTCCATATTTTTCGCAACACTGAATTTGTAGAATGCATCATCGTTTAGTGCTTCTTTAGCCGCCTCGATAGCAAGCACATTGGTCATTGCCATTATATTTTGTTTAAGCCGTTTGGCAATATCCGGTCTTGCGACCAAATATCCAATACGCATACCCGCCAAGCCGTATACTTTGGAAAAAGTTTTAGATACGATAACGTTCATATTCTGTTTTACCAGTTCTACCATTGACGGATAATCCGGTTCGGTAATAAAGTCATAATAGGCCTCATCACTAAAAACCATGGTCTTGTTGCTCACGGAGGAACAGAAATCCCTTAGTACATCCTTATCCAACAATGTGCCGGTTGGGTTGTTTGGATTACAGATAAAAACCAATCCTGTTTTGGAGTTAATGCGCCGTTCCATCTCATTGAGGTCATGGCCCATATTGGCATCTACAGGCACACGATGTACGTAGGCTCCAAAATTCTCAGCATAGGTTAACAAAGCTTGAAAGGTTGGGTCTGCGGCGATGATTTCACCCTTATCCATTCCGTAAGTAAGCCCTGCTGCCTTTAGGCCTTCAGTAGAGCCCCCCGTCACTACGATGCAATCCTTAGAAACCCCTTCCGTATCCGCGATTTGCTGCACCAGGGGATGAAATACCATTGAAGGATACCTGCAGGCTACATCCAATGAATTCAGGACAGCTTCCCGTACTTTTTTGGATGGTCCGAAAGGATTCTCGTTCGAATTCAATTTAGCAATATCCTTGTCCGTGTAAACAGATTTTGAATTTGGTTCAAAGGCCATTGCGCCCAAACCTCCTAAAAAAGTAAAACCACCGGTTAGTCCCGCGGTTTTAAGCCATTGTCTGCGATCTATAGATTTCATAGGTATACCCTTTTGGGTAAAAGATACGAAAAACTTAAATATCCATAGAGTAATCCCGATTTAAGGGTAGTACTTGAAAATTACGAGTACAGTTCTTCGTTATTGGAATCCTCTTTCCTGGATTTGGGAGGGCTAAAAATATCCTTTAGAATAAAACTCGTAACTATGGTGAGCCCTATGGTAAGGGTAGGAATTGAATAGTCCCAATTTAGCAAATGCATTAGGCCCCCAAGAATTATGGTCAATACACCTAGGACCATTACAAAATTCCATAGGATATCTGCCAAAGTATTTTTTGTCTTGCGCCTATGGTCCATAAAATAAGCCGTGCCTTCCATCGCGAACCAAGCTATAAATGTCAGTGCTGTCCCAATTTGAAAGAACAATGTGTATTGAAAATCGAGAATCCTCAATAAACCATTGGTTGTCCAAAAAAGAACCAATCCCATTTTAATAAGATCAATTGTCTTTTTTTCCTCTTTTTTGAGAAATCGTACAGTATACAGAACCAGTATCGCCAAAAAAGCTGTAAAAATGATTCCGCTGGCATAGGGCCAATGGAGAACTTTCATAAGCATGCCCATCAAAAGCACCGCTAATGCTGCCCTTAGGTGGTTTTTATAGACTTTTTTGGAATTTTCCATAAATTGGGATTTTTAGTTGATCACTTTAATATTGGCTTTAAGGCCTTCCATAATTCCTAATATGTTATTAACCGTTTCCTTCAAATAATACCGCACTACGATATGGGGGATGCGAATCGTAGTAAATCCGTTTTTGAAAGAATGCATTGCCTCCTCTAGATTATTTATAGCTTCATGCTCTGTAAGCTTTTCATATTCGGAATCTATTTCAATGTTGAGTTTAACTCTGGAGATGGCGATGTCAATAAATTTTTTTCCATCCCACCACTCAAACATGGAACTAACTCCTGCCTCTTTCAAGGCATAGTAAAGTTGCACCGCTTCTAGTGGGGAGTTATGCCTTTTTACCACGTTTTCTATACGCTTGTAATGCTGCGCACAAAGCTCGACACCAACGCTATCCATTGCATTTTTATGGTCTAGATAACCAAGCTCTTTTTTACATTCTAAACAAATCATTAGTAGGTTAAGTTTTAGGTTTCGGGAAAATTATAACCCAGATAAATACAGAATAGTATGTAATCTCGATGAATGACATTCAACTTTTAGACGAACGGTAATTTTTTAGATTAACGGTAGTTTGAAATGTTAAAATTGTGGTGAAATTGAATTTGATTGAAGTGTTGGTTTTCACTTATTGGCTTTATATTTACCCTAATCAATAGATTTACAATGTTCAAGAAAATAGGGCCAGGAGTTTTAGTGGCTGCCGCTTTTATTGGACCGGGTACCGTAACGGCATGTACAATGGCCGGGGTAGATTTCGGTTTTAGTCTCTTGTGGGCCATGCTTCTCTCCATTATCGCAACCTACATATTGCAGGAAATGTCTGCAAGGCTTGGAATTATAACCCAACAAGGATTGGCTGATGTAATAAAGCAGGAACTTAGTAACCGGTGGATAAGGAACAGTGTAATAGGGCTTATTTTTTCTGCCATCATTATAGGGAATGCATCGTATGAGGCCGGTAATATTGGTGGGGCCACATTAGGGCTGGAGGCCTTGTTTGGAATGAAGAATAGTGCTTGGTACCCATCCCTTCTTGGTATTCTGGCTTTTGCATTGCTTTTTTTTGGTAGTTATAAGTCTTTGGAAAAGGTCTTTATTTTTTTGGTGTTGGCCATGAGTCTTTCCTTTATAATTACAGCATTTTTAACAGGGCCCAATTTGTGGCTTATGGTCAAAGGATTGTTCTTGCCTACCATTCCAGAGAATGGTGTGCTAACCATTATTGCCCTTGTGGGCACAACCGTTGTACCTTATAATCTTTTCTTGCATGCGGCATTGGTAAGCGAAAAGTGGAAATCTAAAAACGATTTACAATTGGCGCAGCGCGACACTTTGGTTTCCATCGTACTTGGTGGTTTTGTGTCTATCTGCATCATTGTTTCCGCGGCGGCCATAAAAACTACTGAAGTACAAAATGTGCTGGATTTGGCCAAAGCCTTGGAGCCTCTTTACGGTACTGCCGCACTTTATTTTATGGGCATCGGTCTTTTTGCCGCGGGAATAACCTCAGCCATAACCGCACCTTTGGCAGCTGCCTATGTGGCGAATAGCTGTTTTGGGTGGAAGGCCGAATACAAGGATTGGAAGTTTAGGGCAATTTGGATCTCAATATTGTTATTGGGTGTTTTCTTTTTATCCTTCGGAATAAAACCTATTGAAATAATAAAGTTTGCACAGGTAGCCAATGGCCTTCTTTTACCTATTATCGCTATTTTTCTTTTGTGGGTAGTTAACAGAAATCTAGTAATGGGAAAATACAGAAACAGTTGGATACAAAACCTGATAGGTTTGCTAATCATCATCCTATCCTTAACTTTAGGGGTAAAGAGTATATTAACCGTATTTGGCATGTTTTAGATGAATAAACGTTATATAGATATTAATTGTGATGTTGGGGAAGGGGAAGGAAATGAAGCTGACCTATTCCCCTTGATAAGCTCCTGTAATATAGCCTGTGGCGGCCATGCGGGAACAGTGGATTCTATACAAGCCTGTTTGCATCTTGCGAAAAAATATAAGGTAAAGATAGGTGCACATCCGTCCTATCCAGATCGGGAAAATTTTGGCCGTATTTCCATGGAGATTCCCACTGATAAGCTTATCGAGTCTATTCAAAATCAAATGCAACTATTTATGGATGAGTGTAAAAAAGCCACCCTTGGTCTCCACCATATAAAACCGCATGGCGCTTTGTACAATGATATAGCAAAGGATGAAAAAAAAGCGAATGCCTTTTTAACAGCTATCGCCCCTTATAAGGAGCATAGTTATCTGTATGTCCCGTACGGCAGCAAAGTACAAGATTTGGCATTGGCCCAAAATTTCAAAATAAAACGTGAGGCTTTTGCGGATCGTAATTACAATGCGGATTTAAGTTTGGTTTCAAGGAAAAAAGAAAATGCGGTCATTTCCAAAGCGGAAGACGTTTGGGATCATTTAATGCGCATGTATATCCAGAATGAAGTAAGAACGATTGATGGAAAAAGAGTTATGATGGAGGCAGAAACGTATTGCATTCATGGGGATACACCTACAGCTTTTCAAATTTTAATGTATCTTACAGGGCATTTTGTTGAACAAAATATACACACCAAAATTTGAATTCCCCTGCAATAAACGTAAAACCATTTGGAGTACATGCCGTTCTCATAGAATGGCCCAACGAAGTTAGTGAGACCATCCTTGAAAGTATTCTCCGTTTTGAAGCCTATTTGAAATCAAACGGTTTAAAGGAAAAAGATTGGGAAACGGTTACTTCCTACAATTCGTTGCTAATCGTCAATCGAAAAGAGGTACTTGATTTTGATAAGCTCGTTACCAATATTCATAATTGGTACGAGCAAGTTACGGAGGTGGAACACCCGGATCGATTTTTATGGCGCTTGCCGGTTTCCTACGATTTGGAGTTTGCACCCGATTTAAACGAAGTAGCCGAAAAACTAAATAAATCCATTCCTGAAATCATCGCCTTACACACAGCTCCAACCTATACTGTATATGGTATTGGTTTTTTACCTGGGTTCATGTATTTAGGGGGCCTGGAGCAAGGTTTGGAAGTTCCACGAAAGGCAACTCCACGGCTTAAGGTGGCCAAGGGGTCGGTCGGTATCGCAGGTAAGCAAGCCGGTATCTATCCGCAGGAATCTCCGGGAGGGTGGAACATCATTGGAAATTGTTCCGTTCCTATTTTTGATGCAAAAAAAGAAACACCTTGCTTTGTTAGTGTTGGGGACAAAATTCAGTTTTATGAAATATCGCGTGCCGAATATGACTTGCATAAAATTGAGGCTGAAGTTGGAATTTATAAACCGGAAAAAATCAAGATAAATGCTTAAAGTATTGAAGGCCGGTTTTTACACCACAGTTCAAGATGCTGGTAGGTTTCACTACCGAAACAAAGGTGTTCCTGTTTCTGGAGTAATGGATGAAATGACGGTGTTCAAGGTAAATGCCTTACTTGAGAATGAGGTTTCTGCCGCAGTTTTGGAAATTACCATGACGGGCCCAACCTTGGTCTTTGAGGAAGAAACTTATATGGCCCTTGGAGGAGCCCAAATGTCCGCAACCTTGAATAACTTACCCATCCAAAATTATAAGGTATATGAAATAGCGATTGGGGACATTCTATCATTTGGCCAATTACAAAAAGGTTTTCGGGCTTATTTGGGAGTTCGTGGCGGATTTTCACCCAAAGAGGTCTTGGGGAGCAAATCGTACTATAAGCCGGTTACCAAGGAAAATAGACTTCAGGAAAGGGATGTGGTGCCCTTTAGTTACAATAAGCTCTTTCAACCTAAAATTTCCGAGATTAAGGTAGATTCCTTTTTAGACGAAACACTTCTTCATGTAAGTAAGGGGCCAGAATTTGAGTTATTGACCGATAGGCATTTGGAACAGATTTTTTCAAAACAGTTTACCGTGGCCCATGAGAACAATAGAATGGCTTATCAGCTTGAAGAAACTATTGCCACCCACCAAGTATCCATGATTACTTCGGCCACCTTGCCAGGTACGGTACAACTTACACCATCAGGCAAATTAATTGTTTTAATGAAAGACGGGCAGACTACGGGAGGCTATCCACGAATTCTGCAACTATCGGATAAGGCCATTTGCATTTTGGCCCAGAAACGAGAAGGTGACGGCATTCGTTTTAAACTGGTTTGATTGCTTAGTGCTCAAAGTTGCCTGCATCCAGAATGAATCTTCTTTAGTTTCAAAACTACACCTCTCAGTTACTATAAAAATTGAGGCGCCAAAACTGGTTTTATGGCTTCTGAAGAGAACCGTCAGTATTGTACATTTCCATAAATACCGGCCTAAATCATTCCCGTTATCTGCAATTTCCAATTTTCGAACTAAAGAATAGGATTTATTTTAGTATTGAATATGATATAAAATAGGGAATCAACATATTGAAAATCAGGTATTTATGTATATTTTATGCAAAATGGATTTATACTGTCAAATTTTGTTAAAAAAAGAAGCCTTTATAAACTTTTATCTTTGATAAGATAGCTACATCAACATTGAAATTAAGCATACTGGAATTATACTATGGAATTGAATAAATATAGCAAGAACGTTACCCAGGACCCCACACAACCTGCCGCACAAGCCATGCTCTATGCCATTGGCCTTACGGAAGAGGATTTGAAAAAGCCTTTGATCGGTATAGGTAGTACCGGTTATGAAGGCAATCCATGCAATATGCATTTAAATGATTTGGCCCAAGAAGTGAAAGCGGGAGTCAATGATAGTGGCTTGGTAGGACTTGTATTTAATACCATTGGCGTAAGTGACGGTATCTCCATGGGAACCTACGGTATGCGTTATTCCTTACCTTCTAGGGACATTATTGCAGATTCAATGGAAACTGTGGTGCAGGCCATGAATTATGATGGTTTGGTTACCGTAGTTGGATGCGATAAGAATATGCCCGGAGCCCTTATGGCCATGATCCGCTTAAATAGACCCTCTGTTTTGGTTTATGGAGGTACGATAGCCTCGGGGTGTTACAAGGATAAAAAATTGGATGTTGTTTCCGCTTTTGAAGCTTGGGGTGAAAAAGTGGCCGGTACCATGAACGACGAGGATTATAAGGGTGTCATCCAAAACGCATGCCCGGGGGCAGGTGCCTGTGGCGGTATGTATACGGCAAATACGATGGCCTCCGCTATCGAAGCTTTAGGAATGGCGATGCCGTATAATTCTTCCAACCCGGCTATAGGAAAACACAAGCAGAACGATGCCATATCCTCTGGGAAGGCTTTGCGAAATTTACTTGAAAATGATATAAAGCCAAGTGATATAATCACACGTAAATCAATGGAAAACGCGGTTAGGCTGTTAACTTTATTAGGAGGTTCTACTAATGCGGTATTGCACTTTTTAGCCATCGCCAAAGCAGCCGATGTAGCATTTACGTTGGATGATTTTCAACGCATAAGTGACACTACGCCATTCTTGGCAGATTTAAAACCAAGCGGCAAGTTTTTAATGGAGGATGTTCACCGTGTGGGTGGAGTACCGGCAGTAATGAAATTTATGTTGGAAAACGATATGTTACATGGCGATTGCCTTACGGTAACCGGAAAAACAGTTGCCGAAAATTTGGCTGACCTTCCCGGGCTATTGGAACACCAACAGGTCATAAAACCTTTGAACAATCCAATTAAGGCAACCGGACATTTACGTATACTGTATGGAAATTTGGCAACAGAAGGAGCCGTGGCAAAGATTACGGGGAAGGAGGGAACCTATTTTTCTGGACCGGCAAAGGTATATGACGATGAGTTTTTGGCAAACGCAGGCATTGGAAAGGGCGAAGTCAAAAAAGGCGATGTGGTCGTTATCCGGTATGAAGGACCTAAGGGCGGCCCGGGTATGCCAGAAATGCTTAAACCTACCGCTGCCATTATGGGTGCAGGATTGGGTAAGGATGTAGCCTTGATTACTGATGGTCGTTTCTCTGGGGGAACCCATGGCTTTGTTGTAGGGCATGTTTCTCCAGAGGCACAGGATGGTGGAACCATAGGATTGTTGAAGAATGGGGATGTCATCACCATCGATGCGGAGAAAAATGAAATTTCGGTCAACCTTTCCGACGAGGAGCTAAGGAACAGAAAATCAGTATGGAAACAGCCCGAATTGAAAGTAAAAAGGGGGAGTCTCTACAAATACGCTAGAACGGTTTCATCGGCCTCAAAAGGTTGTGTTACCGATGAATTTTAATAAAATATCTGAAAGTCATTGCAATCAGCGGATGACTTTAACATGAAATTGGAGAATGGAAACAGTAAAAGAAAGAAAAGCAGCTACACAGTATCAGGAATTAACGAATATTTCTGGCGCAGAGGCCATCATCCATTGCTTATTGGCGGAGGGTGTTGAAACCATTTATGGATATCCCGGCGGTGCCATAATGCCTGTCTATGACGAGCTGTACAAGTTTCAGGATAAACTAAACCATATTTTAACCCGGCATGAACAAGGCGCTACCCATGCTGCCCAGGGCTATGCCCGTGTTTCAGGAAGGGTAGGGGTGGCCATCGCTACCTCAGGACCGGGTGCCACCAATTTGGTAACCGGTCTTGCCGATGCACAAATAGACTCTACGCCTATGGTCTGTATTACAGGTCAGGTAGCAAGGCATTTATTGGGTTCAGATGCCTTTCAGGAAACGGATATTATAGGTATATCTACCCCAGTAACCAAATGGAATTATCAAGTGACCGATGCTTCTGAAATACCGGAAGTGATGGCCAAGGCATTTTACATTGCCAAGTCTGGTAGGCCCGGTCCTGTATTGGTAGACATAACCAAAAACGCCCAAATAGAAACGCTTGATTTTTCCTATGCAAAGTGTACCGGCGTACGTAGTTACAAACCGGTTCCCAAACCTGACATGACAGCAATCGAGGAGGCTGCAGCGTTGATTAACAAAGCAAAAAAGCCTTTTATTGTCTGGGGTCAGGGAATAATCTTAGGTAAGGCCGAAGCGGAATTGAAGCAATTGGTTGAAAAGACAGGAATTCCTGCGGCGTGGACCATTATGGGTGCTTCTGCTTTGGAAACTGCCCATCCATTGAACGTGGGTATGGTGGGCATGCATGGTAATTATGGCCCAAACGTGTTAACCAATGAATGCGATGTACTTTTGGCAATCGGTATGCGGTTTGACGATCGGGTTACGGGCAGATTGGCAGATTATGCAACACAAGCCAAGGTAATTCATTTTGAGATCGATCCTGCCGAGGTCAATAAAAATGTGCCCGCGACCGTGCCCGTTTTGGGTAACGCCAAGGAAACCTTAGGGTTGCTGCTTCCTTTACTTAAAGAAAACAAACATGAGGCCTGGCATGCTGTTTTTCAGGAAAAATACAAGATAGAATTCGATAGTATTATAAGTAAGGATATTCATCCTACCAAGCAAGGCCTAACGATGGGCGAGGTCATTGAGGAAATTAATTTGGCTTCGGATAACAAGGCGGTAATTGTATCGGACGTAGGACAGCATCAGATGATAGCATGCAGGTACGCCAAGTTCTCACAATCGAAAAGTAATATTACGTCTGGTGGTTTGGGTACTATGGGGTTTGCCCTTCCCGCAGCAATAGGTGCAAAAATGGGTGCCATGGATCGGGAGGTAGTAGCCATCATTGGCGATGGCGGATACCAAATGACCATTCAAGAGTTGGGCGTTATTTTTCAACACAATCTCCCTGTGAAAATCGTGGTTTTGAACAACGATCATTTGGGAATGGTACGGCAATGGCAAGAATTGTTTTTTGAAAAACGCTATGCGTCCACGGTTATGGTGAATCCAGATTTTGTAAAAATAGCCGAAGGATATAGTATTGAGGCAAAGAGAGTCTCTAAACGTGAGGATTTAAAGGCTACAATACAGGAAATGATGGCCTCAAAAAACCCTTATTTTTTAGAGGTAAAAGTGGAACGTGAAGATAATGTCTTTCCTATGATTCCGTCAGGCGCCTCTGTTTCAGAAATCAGATTAAAATAATACAAGCCTTAGCGAATAGGTATACTTAACTTTTTGCATGCAAGATTCAATACTAAAGGACATTCCCAAAATACATGATGAGATTCTTCGTAAGTCGAAGGAAGTTGGGTTTACGATGCCTTCTGATTTGTATGTAGGAAGCTTACTTAAAACTTTGATTACCTCAAAACCAAAAGGTAGGTTTTTAGAATTGGGAACAGGTATAGGATTAAGTCTATCCTGGATGATAGCGGGTTTGGATGAGGATTCTAGATTAATATCCGTGGACAATGATGAGGAGTTGATCCAAATAGCTTTACATTATTTTGGGGATGATAAACGTGTAACGCTAATCTGCCAAGATGGTACCACATGGCTAAAAGAGTATACCGGCCCTAAGTTCAATTTAATATTTGCAGATGCTTGGCCCGGTAAATATAGTGAGCTTGCTGAGGTTTTGGAGTTGATTGAGGTAGGAGGATTTTATATAGTAGATGATATGGCCAAGCAACCCAATTGGCCAGAGGGACATGAAAAGCATGTGCAACGATTGATAGATCATTTGGAAGGGAGGAACGATTTCCAAATTACAAAGATGAATTGGTCCACAGGATTGATTGTAGCAGTTAAAAAATAGCATGGAGCAACCGGCGCATATATGGAATACGGATCTATACAATGATAAACATGCATTTGTTTATGCCTTGGGTAGTTCTTTGATAGACCTTCTGGAACCTGTGGCTAATGAAAGAGTACTGGATTTAGGCTGCGGTTCAGGTCAATTAACGGAAAGAATAAGGGAATATGGCTGCGATGTAATTGGCATGGATCAATCTATGGAAATGGTGGCTGGAGCCAAATTGAACTACCCGTTATGTAATTTTGAGGTTGGTGATGCCGCAAATTTTCAATTTAAGGAACCCTTTGACGCCATTTTTTCTAATGCAACCTTGCATTGGGTCATCAATTTTGAAAACGCAATAGCTTGCATGTACGCTAATTTGAAAAAGGGTGGTAGAATTGTGCTGGAGTTTGGCGGTAAGCATAATGTAGAAAGGATTACAGGGCAATTGCGAATTTCGCTCCGTAAATTTGGATATGAGGAACAGGCCAATCTACAACTTTGGTACTTTCCGTCCATTGGAACCTACGCGACAGCATTGGAAAAAGCTGGTTTTACGGTCACTTTTGCTCAATGGTACGATAGGCCTACGGAACTAAAAAACCCGGAAACGGGAATTATTGATTGGTTGGCAATGTTCTGCGGCCCTTTTTTAAGAGGGGTGTCATCCAAGGAAGTTTCTGTAATTTTAAATGAGGTTCAGGAAGAACTAAGAGGGGAATTGTATAGCAAGGGTAAGTGGTTTGCAGATTATAAAAGAATACGAATAGTAGCATATAGATAAAAAAGGAATGGAAAATAAATGGTTTACCATATCGGTTTATTCAGAAAATAATGTTGGTTTATTGAACAGAATTTCTGGAATCTTTTTAAAAAGACATATCAACATCGAAAGTTTGAATGTTTCAAAATCTGAGATCGATTATGTGTCCAAGTTTACGATAGTCGTACATACCACAGAAAAATGGGTGCATAATATTGTTGGTCAGATCGAAAAACAAATAGAAGTGATCAAAGCGTTCTATCACACAGATGATGAAACTATTTATCAAGAATCTGCCCTTTTTAAGATAGCATCCTCGCTTTTGTTCGATGAGCGGCAAATTCAAAATATAATAAAGGAAAGCAATGCGCAGATCGTAACCGTGTCGCGTGATTTCTTTGTATTGGCAAAAAGCGGTCGAAGAAATGAAATAGATGAAATGCACGATCAACTAAAGCCTTATGGGATTATGCAATTTGTAAGATCCGGCCGTATCTCGGTCACTAAGGATGTTATGCAAATTTCAGCGATACTAGAAGCATTTAAAATAAACTAATAATCAAAAATACGTACAAACAAAATGGCCAATTATTTTAATACATTATCCTTAAGAGACCAATTGACACAACTTGGTAAATGTAGATTCATGGATTCGTCCGAATTTGCAGATGGGGTTACCGCTTTAAAAGGCAAAAAAATTGTTATCGTAGGATGCGGTGCCCAAGGATTGAACCAAGGATTGAATATGCGCGACTCTGGTCTGGATATTTCCTATACCCTACGAGATGCCGCTATAAAAGAAAAAAGACAGTCCTATATCAACGCTATTGAAAATGGATTTACAGTTGGCACCTATAAAGAGTTAATCCCCACGGCAGATCTTGTTATCAACTTAACTCCAGATAAGCAACATACTGCGGTAGTAGGGGCAGTGATGCCCTTAATGAAGAAGGGAGCAACGCTTTCTTATTCGCACGGTTTTAACATTGTGGAGGAAGGTACGCAAATCCGTAAGGATTTAACCGTTATTATGGTGGCTCCCAAGAGTCCGGGTTCCGAAGTACGGGAAGAATATAAAAGGGGATTTGGGGTTCCCACGCTAATTGCGGTACACCCAGAAAACGATCCAGAAGGTAAAGGTTTGGAGCAGGCTAAAGCTTACGCAGCAGGTACTGGCGGACACAAAGCGGGTGTCTTGGAATCTTCATTCGTAGCCGAAGTGAAATCAGATTTAATGGGAGAGCAGACGATTCTTTGTGGGTTGTTACAAACCGGTTCTATCCTTTGCTTTGATAAGATGATCGAAAAAGGGATTGATGCAGGGTATGCTTCCAAACTCATTCAATACGGATGGGAAACCATTACAGAAGGAATGAAATATGGAGGTATTACCAATATGATGGACCGCCTTACCAATCCCGCCAAGATAAAAGCGTTTGAATTGTCTGAGGAGTTAAAGGAGATTATGCGCCCCTTGTTCCAAAAACATATGGACGATATCATGACCGGCCACTTCTCCAAAACCATGATGGAAGATTGGGCCAATGACGATAAAAATCTTTTGACCTGGAGAGCTGCTACTGGGGAAACAGCTTTTGAAAAAACCCCTGCAGGATCGCAAGAAATTAGTGAACAGGAATTTTATGACAACGGCGTATTGATGGTGGCTATGGTTAGGGCTGGTGTGGAACTCGCTTTTGAAGCCATGACGGAATCCGGAATTATAGGTGAATCCGCTTATTACGAGTCGCTCCATGAAACTCCGTTAATCGCCAATACCATAGCCCGAAAGAAACTGTTTGAGATGAACAGGGTCATTTCCGATACGGCCGAATATGGTTGTTATCTTTTTGATCATGCCTGCAAGCCTTTGTTGGCGGACTTCATGAAAAAAATAGATGCGGATGTTATTGGTAAAAATTTTTCCGAGGGAATGGATAACGATGTCGATAACGCTAAACTCATTGCAGTAAATAAGGCATTGCGCGAACATCCCGTGGAAATTGTAGGCGCACGTTTACGTGAATCCATGACCGCGATGAAGCCAATTGTTTAGGGTAATAAATCAGCTTTGTTAGTGATGGGAAATGGTTATGGTTTTGCCTTCCCTTGTAGTAACACAGTGATGGTTACCGTAATTAATCTAAGTGGAGCATCTTACGATAAAAAAGGATTGGTAAAGACTTAAACTAAAGTGTTTAATGGAATCTAAGGGAAGCACAAGAAGAAAATTCAAAAAGGAAGAACTTTCTTATTTCCCCAAGTTGGAGGACGTGCGTAAAGCCGCAAAAGTTGTTGCCGAAGTTTCTGAAGTTACACCCTTAACGGGCAGCATACGACTTTCCAAGCAATTCGCATGTACCGTTCAATTGAAGCGCGAAGACCTGCAACGGGTACGTTCTTACAAAATAAGGGGCGCCTACAACAAGATAAGTTCGCTTTCACAGAAAGATCGCGAGAAAGGGGTTATCTGTGCCAGTGCCGGGAATCATGCCCAAGGGGTAGCCTTTGCTTGTTTTCATTTGAAAATAAAGGGTACCATCTATATGCCATCCGTAACCCCAAAACAAAAAGTAGAACAGACCAAATTATTTGGTGGTGAATGGGTCGAAATTATTTTACAGGGCGATACTTTTGATGATGCATCGGAAGCGGCAAGAATGCATGGTCGTGAAACTGGAAAGGTTTTTGTTCACCCGTTTGATGACCCTAAGATTATCGAGGGCCAGGCAACCGTTGGGCTCGAATTAATTGCACAGGTAAAAGCGCCAATAGATTACCTTTTCGTTTGTATTGGCGGCGGCGGCTTGGCATCTGGCTTAATCAGTGTTTTTAGTCAATTATCGCCCAATACAAAGATTATTGGTGTAGAACCTAAAGGAGCACCTTCTATGATGGAGGCCATGGAGCAGGGCAAAGTAGTGACGCTGAAAAAGATTGACCGGTTTATTGATGGAGCTGCCGTAAAGCGGGTAGGGGAGTTGACATTTTCTATTTGTAACAACTTTTTGGATACCATGATTACCATTGAGGAAGGTCACGTCTGTCAGACTATTTTGGACTTATATAATCGAGACGCTATTGTTGTTGAACCTGCAGGGGCTTTAACGATTGCTGCACTGGATACGTTTAAGGATGAACTAAAAGGTAAAAATGTAGTTTGTATTGTTGGTGGTAGTAATAACGACATAACCCGGACCGCTGAAATTAAGGAGCGGGCATTACTATATGGAAAGCTAAAGCATTATTTTATAATTCGTTTTCCGCAGCGGCCAGGCGCTTTAAAGGAATTTGTAGTTGATATTTTGGGACCTACGGATGATATTACCCATTTTGAGTATTCGAAAAAATCGAGTAGGGAAAATGCCCCAGCTGTAGTGGGCATCGAACTTAAAAATCCTGATAATCTGCAACCACTTATTAAACGGATGAAAGAAAACAATTTCTATGGGAACTATATTAACGATAAGCCAGACCTGTTTGAATATCTTGTTTAACAAATTTTGTTTAGTGTTGGAGATGGTTTAAATTATAATTGGTAATACATTAAGAAGAACTAATAGCGGGATAAATTAATAGTTAGAACAATGAGCGAAGTAAAAATACCGGAAGAATATCAAATAAAATCAACCATTGATCAACGTCATTATTTGGTCAATGGCGAATTGAAACAATGGAAGGGGCAAACTACCGAAGTGTACTCCACCATTTCTTCAACAAAGGAATACAAACCTACCTTATTGGGTAGTATTCCCGACCTTCAAGAGGCCGATGCCATGGATGCGTTGAATGCCGCATTGGCGGCCTATGACAAGGGACAGGGACTTTGGCCCACCATGCACGTGAAGGACCGTATTGATTGTATGGAAAACTTTGTCACTAAGATGAAGACAAAAAGAAATGAAGTCGTAAAGCTCTTGATGTGGGAAATTGGTAAATCCTTACCTGATTCCCAAAAGGAGTTTGATCGAACGGTGGAATATATCGTGGATACGATAGAGGATTATAAACAGTTGGATCGCGATGCCGCCAAATTTAAGAAACACGACGGGGTATATGCACATATAAAAAGAGGTCCGCTGGGTGTTGTCTTATGTTTGGGACCCTATAACTATCCGCTCAACGAAACATTTGCCCTGCTTATCCCTGCCATCATAATGGGGAATACTACCATTTTCAAACCTGCAAAGCATGGGGTTCTTTTAATTACCCCTTTACTCGAAGCTTTCCAAACCTGTTTTCCAAAAGGAGTGGTCAACGTCATTTTTGGCCGCGGTAGAACTGTGGCGGCACCAATAATGCAAACAGGTAAAGTTGATGTTTTGGCACTGATCGGCAATAGTAAATCTGCGAATGCCTTGCAAGAACAACATCCAAAAAGCAATCGGTTGCGATTAGTTTTGGGATTGGAGGCCAAAAATCCCGCTATTATCTTACCCGATGCTGATTTGGATTTAACCATTGAGGAGTGCATTGCCGGTACGCTGTCGTTTAACGGCCAACGTTGTACGGCACTTAAGGTGGTTTATGTACATGAGGATATTAGGGCAAAATTCAATGAAAAATTTGCCCAACGGGTCGATGAATTAAAGTTTGGTAACCCTTGGGATAATGGTGTAAAATTGACGCCGCTACCCGAGCCGGACAAACCGGAATATATTCAGGAACTCATTGACGATGCCTTGGCAAAAGGAGCCAAAATATTGAATAAAAAGGGAGGTAAACGTACAGAAAATTATATTTGGCCGGCTGTGCTATATCCCGTAACCAAAGACATGCGGGTTTACCAAGAAGAGCAATTTGGCCCGATAATTCCCATTGTGCAGTTTTCAGATATTGAAGAGCCCTTGGATGATATGGCAGAAAGCAATTACGGGCAACAAGTAAGTCTTTTTGGCCAAGATGTTTATGCCCTTTCTCCGTTGATCGATACGCTGGTGAATTTGGTATGTCGGGTTAATTTGAATAGTTCCTGCCAACGTGGACCGGATGTTTATCCCTTTACCGGGAGAAAAGATTCCGCCCAATCCACCCTAAGTGTACACGATGCACTTCGTTCCTTTTCTATCCGGACGTTCGTGGCCTTTAAGGACAATGAACTTAATACTAAAACCATTCAGCAATTATTGGAAGCAAAACTGTCCAATTTTGTGAGTACGGACTATATTTTATAATTAAAAAGTCGAAGTAAGGAAGGCTGTCCTATTAAAGTAGCTAGCAATTCTTTAAAAGCACCAAGTAAACCGTGGATTGATGGCCATCAACCCACGGTTTACTTCATTTGTCTCGTGATGGCATCCTATATTTATGCTTTGGTCTGGCCCTATCAATACACGTAATCTATCAATTTTTAACCAGCAAATCCCTTAAATATGCGATTTGGGGTAATTTTGCACATAAATCTGACAATGTAGTAGTGTATTTACACGAATATACCAGCTAACTTTGCCCTTTAAAATCACCTTTTTAATTGGCTCGATTGGCCCTACTTATTAAAAAGGGATAAATGTTAGTTTATGAAGATTAATCCATCAAATAAAAAAGCACTCTTTGCCTTGGCTATTGGAGGCTTTGGAATTGGACTTACGGAGTTTGTAATCATGGGTATCTTAACCGAAGTTTCAGGGGCTTTGGGAGTCACAATACCCCAGGCAGGACACTTTATAGCCGCCTACGCCCTAGGGGTAGTGGTGGGTGCACCCTTACTTACCGGCATAGGGGCTAAACTATCCCCCAAGAAAATGCTTTTTTTGCTCATGATATGGTTTACGGTTTTCAATACCTTGTCCGGTTTGGCAAGCGGTTATGGCAGCCTTCTTTTTTTACGGTTTTTATCAGGTATACCCCACGGTGCATTTTTTGGTATTGGTGCCGTTGTAGCTACAAAGCTGGCGAAGAAAGGAAAATCCGCACAGGCCATTTCAATTATGTTTTCCGGTTTAACGGTTGCCAACGTCATTGGGGTTCCCATTGGTACCTACCTAGGACAGCAATTTAGTTGGAGCGTATCGTTTTACTTGGTTGGCTTTGTGGGTTTATTGGCCTTAGGTAGTATTTACCTCTGGATGCCTAAAATTGAAACGGAATCTCCGGAACAAAAGGTAACTGTTGCCAAAGGATTGAAAAATAGTGAACTCTGGGCATTAATAACCTTGACAACAATAGGAACGGGAGGATTCTTTGCATGGTATAGTTACGTCGCTCCTTTAATAACCAATGTTGCCGGTCTTCCGGAACATTTTGTAAGCTATGCCATGATGCTTGCCGGTCTAGGCATGGTTTTCGGAAATTTTTTAGGTGCAAAAATGGTAGAATTGTTTGCGCCTTTAAAAGCCGTAATCCTTAGTTTATCCATTATGAGTGCTATTTTGCTCATTAATATGTTCATCGCCACAAATCCATACCTATTAATGGCCATGACCTTTGTAATTGGGGCTGTGTCGTTTACGGTAGCGACTCCAATCCAAATGGCGATTATCAATACTTCAAAAGGATCTGAAATGTTAGGTTCCTCCATGAACCAGAGTGCCTTTAACATGGGAAATGCTTCCGGCGCCTATTTGGCCGGGCTGCCCATAGCGTTCGGTTATGGTATCATTTACTCAAGTTTGGTGGGAGCGCTATTGGCTTTTTCCGGAGTCGCGATTGCCCTAGGAATATTAATTCTGCGTAGAAAAAAAGAACTAAAATTTAGAAAAATGGCGCTTGATTGCTAGCCTTTTGAGACATTATATATTCAGTAAAAAAGGAATCTAGCGTTATAGGTTCCTTTTTTGTTTTCAAGAATTGGGATAATTACGGTTAAAGTTTTTAAATTTATGCAGTTCATCGGTACTTAAACAAAAATTATAACGTTCTAATTGTACCTAAAGCCCCATACACTAGTGCATCGATTTAAAATTTTTCTAGGAACCGTTTTATTCGCCCTTTCTATCTCGGTTTTAACTACCTCCACGATTAAACCGACAAATACGATATCAACCAGCGCTAATGCGGTGCCAATTGTTAAGCGTATTTCGGAGAAAGAGGCACGTTTGTATACAATGCGAAAGAAAGCTTTGAACGAGGCGGTGCGTTCCTATTTCGAAACAGCCATTAAGAACGGGGATATTGTAGGGGCAGGTGTTAGTATCGTAAGCGGAGATTCGATTATTCTTTCCGATGGCTTTGGAAAGAGAAGCGTAGCCGGAGCCTTGGGCGTGGACGGCCAGACAGTTTTTAGGTTAGGTTCTATTTCTAAGGGATTTACCGGCGTTTTGGCCGCAAACCTGGAAAGTAAAGGAGCCTTTGGGTGGGATGACAAAGTAGTTGATTTTTTACCGGACTTCAAGTTCGGGGATGCCATAAATACAAATAAAGTTAGGGTAGCCCACCTTTTGTCCCACACTTCCGGTACGCCCTACCATAGTTTTACGAACCTGGTTGAGGCCGGCCTACCCATGTCCGCTATCGCCAAAAGGTTTAACGAAGTGGATCCAATTAGTGAACCGGGACTCCAATACAGTTATCAAAATGCCATGTTTTCCTTGAGTCAGGAAATTATGTTTAAAAAAACGGGTAAGGATATTCAAACCTTGCTAACCGGATTGTTCTTTGAGCCCTTGGGAATGGAGACCATCTCAATGGACCACGAGACTCTACTCCAAGTAAAAAATGTTGCACTTCCCCATAGAAAACAGGGTAGTGGATGGAGGTCCTTATCCCTTACGGACAAATATTATAATGCCATAGCCGCTGGGGGTATCAATGCCAGTCCTACGGATATGGCCAAATGGATGCGATTTCTATTGGGCCATAACCCCAAGGTTATGTCCAAGGAAGCTCTGGGGCAGGCTTTTGAACCTTTCGTAGAACTCAACGAGCACCGTAAATACTACCAGCAGTGGCCTGGTCACCTTAAATCTGCCTATGGCTTTGGTTGGCGAATCCATACTTTTAAGGATGAGGTATCAGGAGCTACGGAAACCATTTGGCACCATGGTGGAAGTGTAAACAGTTATAGAAATGAAATCGCACTTTTCCCGGATAGTGATGTTGGAATATGCGTGCTATTAAACAGTAATTCCAGATTGGCACGTACGGTTATTCCAGACCTTCATAAACTGGTTGACCAAGTATACGCGCAAACACTAATTGCGTCCACAAGTCTTTAAAAATAGCATTGGGTTCTACAATGTTTAGGGTATAAACAATACTGGAGCAAACTAGCGTTTGCATTCCGGCACGCACATAGCGATATATTTTTGCCTCAAAGCGATATTCCATAGATTTTGGGTCTTAAAAAAGATATAAAAACCTTAGCTTTTAAAAACTAACTCCGTTTTGTTTATGAATTTGTTGTAAAGCATTTTTATTTATCTGTACGGTATTTGTTGTACTTCATAATAAGTCCTTCTGCGGCTCTAATCATCATAGGTTCAGCTCGAGTCGTCCAATTTAGGGACCCATCTTTTTCAAGGTCAGAATGTTGTTCTGTGCTTCTAGCCTTTCCTTTTGAAGAAGAGATTAAAACTCCGTTCTTCAAATCAAATATTTGGATATAAACGGCTGAACGATTACTTGTTGAATAACTTAAGTTTTGGTCATTGCTGTAAAAACTACTAGCATTATTTGAGATTATTTGTCCTTTAACACTAATCAGAAAGTCACACTTAGAGTTTTCATATAATTCTTTTAATTCCCTTCGGGTTGGTTCGAATTTTATTTCTGGTTCAACCAATGAGATATTTCTTAAGGAGATTAACTCGATTAATGAATCTCCAATTATTTTTCTAAATTGATTGTAAGATTCATCATAAAGTCTTTTGTTGTTTTTAGATTCTGAATTAGACGAAACTTCGTTAAAAATCCATTTACCATTACTGAAATCCAAATTCTTTCCAGTATCAAATTCGTAAACATATTTACCTCCGACACACGACGAAGCAAGGGATAGAATTACAATGTAAACTAGGTTTAGATAAATTCCGATCTTCATTATCAAATTGTCTTACACTGTCTTTGTATATGAAAATTAACGTGGATATAAACGCTATTGTTTCGGATTATACAAGTGCCGACTTTTTTATTTTTTTTGTTCACTTAATAATACCAAGAGTCAAATTTTAAAAATTTAACGGACTCTGTAAATACTCACAAACCTCTCTGAAAGCTAAAAATATCTATGATTTTTATAAATTACTGTAAGCAGTTTTTTATAGAATCAATGATTGGATTTTCTAAATACACAATTTTTTTTATTTCCATTTGCATATGTTTGAAAACCTGAACCTAAAGCCAAACCAGCTCCAATTCCTAGTGATAACCAAATGGCAAGATTATCAGATGCAACTCCAATGCTTACTCCTAATACTACTCCAAAAATTAACCCAAACGCTGTGTAATTTTTTTCCATAAAATCTCTCTTAATTTAAATGTTTTAACGTATTAGTCTATATCATTGTTTGATTGTTACATATTTATCAAAATATTAGATTGCCAAATAGTTTTCGTTTTAGTATTTATTAAAGCAAATATTGTTCAATTCGTTCCAACAAACCTCGGTGCAATTATTTTTTATAATTTAAATTATGTTGGAAAAACTTATTTTTTTCTATTAATTATTCAATTTTTTTTAATCAAAAATATTCAATATTAATATTTTTTTAATTCTTAGTTTTATTTTCTTGGTTTTGGTCAAATTACTTATTAATAAAATCTATAGTCTACCAATCCTACTAAATCGAAAATGGAATTAAGTAGGCATTGTAATGTCTAATGTATACTTCCCCTTAATAATAATTTTTGTTGTTTAGACAGGCCTATATATTTTTGGCCAGCCAGTCGCCAACCTCACTTGTTTTATAGCTTTTTCCTCCTTCTGCCAGGTCTTCGGTGACATAGCCTTCTGCCAAGGATTTATTCACGACCCTTCGTATTTCGGCAGCTTCCTGTAGCATATCCATATCCTCGAATAACATGGCCGCGGACAAGACCGTTGCCAAGGGGTTGGCGATATCCTTCCCCGCTGCTTGTGGATAGGAACCGTGTATGGGCTCATAGAGTGAAACTTTACTCCCTACAGATGAGGAAGGCATCAATCCCATAGATCCTGCGATTACAGAGGCTTCATCGGTTAAAATATCTCCAAAAAGGTTAGCCGTTATAATCACATCATAACCTTTTGGCCATTGGATAAGTCGCATGGCAACAGCATCAATAAACTCATAGGTGACGGCTACTTCAGGATATTCTTTTTCCAGGGCCTGTACGGTTTCCCGCCATAATCTTGAGGACTCCAACACATTGGCCTTATCTACACAACATAATTTTTTGGAACGTTTCATGGCCATTTCAAATCCTTTCCTAGCCAACCGTTCAATTTCAAAACGTTGATAGGTCATGGTATCAAAAGCAGTGTTCCCATCATCCTTTCTGCCGCGTTCCCCAAAGTAGATTCCGCCGGTTAGTTCACGCAGAATTATCAAATCTGTGCCTTCAATACGATCCCGCTTTAATGGAGATTTGTCGATTAGTGACGGAAACGTAAAGGTGGGCCTCACATTGGCAAAAAGACCCAATTTTTGACGCATTTTCAGTAAGCCCTGTTCCGGACGTACTTTGGCTGAGGGGTCGTTGTCGAATCTTGGGTGGCCTATGGCACCAAAAAGAACTGCATCCGCATTGGCACAAATTTCATGCGTCTCATCTGGATAAGGTTCTCCCACGGCATCAATGGCGGCAGCCCCGGTCAGGGCCGGTTTCCAAGTAATTTCATGGTTATATTTTTTGGATATGGCATCACACACCTTTACTGCTTGGTCAATTACTTCTGGTCCGATACCGTCACCGGCCAATAGGGCAATATTTAATTTCATTTTTTTTGGTTCTATTTTGCTTTGTGCTATTTGGTTTAAAACACGAAACAATCTGTTTAAATTATATTCAACATTTTTTCCGTTGCCTTGATGGCGGATACGGTCTGGTCCGAATCCAAACCTCTGGAGGTGAATTCCTTGCCGTCCAATTCCCAGGTAATAACCGTTTCGCAAAGTGCATCAGAAGTACTTCCCGGAGGTATACGCACTGCATAATCCGTTAATTTGGGAAGTGTTTTTTTCTTGGCCTCATATATCTTTTTCAGGGCGTTCATAAAAGCGTCGTATTGCCCATCGCCCTGTGCATGCGCTTCATAGGTTTTGCCTTCTACCTCTAGCGATAGGGTAGTGGATGGCATTAAGCCCTTGGCATGGGTGAGCACATAGGATTTTACAAAAACTTTTTGCTGATGTGCGGCACTATCCAACACATCCGATATAATAAAGGGAAGGTCATCTTTGGTAACACGCTCCTTTTTATCACCGAGTTCAATAATACGGGCGGTCACCTTTTTTAATTCCTCATCGTTTAACGTAAGTCCTAACTCCTGTAAATTCTTTTGAATATTCGCTTTGCCAGACATTTTACCCAAGGCATACTTACGCTTACGTCCAAACCGTTCGGGCATCAAATCGCTAAAATAGAGATTCTTTTTGCTATCCCCATCTGCATGGATACCTGCAGTTTGCGTAAAAACATTATCCCCAACTATTGGTTTGTTCGCCGGGATAGTGAAACCGGTAAACGCAGAAACGAGTTTGCTTACCTTGAACAAGGAGGATTCGTTGACACTTATTTCCACACCGGGCAAAAAATCGTTGATTACGGCTACTGCACTGGCCATTGGGGCATTTCCTGCCCGTTCCCCCATTCCGTTTACGGTGAGGTGTAGACCGTGACAGCCTGCCTTTACCGCCTCCATAACATTTGCCACGCCTAGATCATAATCGTTGTGACCGTGAAAGTCGAAATGTAAGCTTGGATACTTCCCAACTATTTCGGAAATGAACTGAAAAGTCTCGGTATGGGTTAGGATGCCCAAGGTATCTGGCAGCAAGATTCTTTTTACAGGTTGGGTTGCCAAGAAATCCAGGAAATCAAAAACGTATTTCTTGGAATTACGCATACCGTTGCTCCAATCCTCCAAATAGATATTATTGATGATTCCCTGTTGTTCGGCTTTTTTGAACAGTTCTGCAATTTCGGAAAAGTGTTGTGCCGGTTTTTTCTTCAGCTGGTGTTCTAAATGGTTCAAGGAACCTTTGGTCAATAAGTTTTGGGATATGGCGCCGGATTTTTTCATCCAATCCAAGGAAACACCACCATCAACAAAGGTGAGTACTTCTACACGTTCTAAATAGCCCCTGGTTTTAGCCCATGACGTAATTTGTTGTACCGCTTCCAATTCGCCATCGGAAACCCGTGCGGAGGCCACCTCAATGCGATCTACCTGGAGCTCATCCAACAATAATTTCGCAAGGGTAAGTTTCTCCGATGCAGAAAAGGATACCCCTGAGGTCTGTTCCCCGTCCCTTAGGGTGGTATCCATGATTTCCAACTTTCTTTTCATGGGTGTATTTCCTTAGCAGGAATTGCGGTTAAAGGGGAGTATTCTTGGCAAACGATTCTATCTCCCCTGAAATGTTCAGAAGGTAATCGATATCGTCAAAGCCATTCAACATATTATTTTTCTTATACGCATTGATATCAAAAGATTCGCTTTCACCTGTAGCGCACAGGGTTATTTTCTCTTCCGGTAGGTTTACTTCCAGTTCCGTATTTGGGTCCGCTTCTATTGCATCGAATATTTTCTGCAGAAATTCTGCACTTACCTGAACGGGCAGTACCCCAATATTTAAACAATTTCCCCTAAAAATATCGGCAAAAAAGCTGGAAACCACACATCGAAACCCGTAATCATATACGGCCCATGCGGCATGTTCCCTTGAAGAACCGGAACCAAAGTTCTTACCGCCCACTAGAATTTTACCGCTATACTTGTCTTGGTTAAGCGCAAAATCTTCTTTTAGGGTATTATCCTGATTGTAGCGCCAATCCCTAAAAAGATTATCCCCGAAACCGATACGTTCCGTGGCCTTTAAAAAACGTGCAGGTATGATTTGATCGGTATCCACATTTTCTATGGGTAAAGGAACCGCGGTTGATTTTAATATCTTGAATTTATCGTATGCCATCTCTTGTGCTTTTAGCTTCGGGCTTTCCGCCTGTAGCTTCATTAGTGTATTCGTTCATTTAGCTCGTAGCCAATAGTTACTAGCTGAAGGTAAATTCCTTATGCGAATTCTACCATTAGTTCTCTTGGGTCCGTAACTTTTCCAGTTACCGCCGACGCCGCCGCAACTAACGGACTGGCCAAAATCGTTCTTGATCCTGGACCTTGTCTACCCTCAAAATTTCTATTGGAGGTACTTACCGCCAATTTTCCCGGGGGAACTTTATCATCGTTCATGGCCAAGCAAGCGGAACACCCTGGTTCCCGAAGCTCAAAACCTGCCTCGGTAAGAATGGCAAGGATACCTTCCTCCTTAATGGCGGTTTCTACCTTGTGCGAGCCAGGTACTAACCAAGCGGTTACATTATCCGCTTTCTTCCTTCCTTTCACTATCGACGCAAATGCCCTAAAATCTTCTATTCTTCCGTTGGTACAGCTTCCTAGAAAGACAAAATCGATAGGTTTGCCCATCATGCTTTCCCCTTCATTAAAATCCATATATTTTAAGGATTTTTGATAGGTGGAAGCGCCTCCCTGCGAGGCACTTGCCATTGGAATATCATTGGAAATCCCCATACCCATTCCTGGATTTGTACCATAGGTAATCATGGGCTCGATCAAGGAACCATCAAAAGTTAACTCCTTATCAAAAATGGCATCCTTATCGGTATACAAAGTTTCCCAGTAAGCCATTGCTTTATCCCAGTCCGCCCCTTTGGGCGTAAACTCACGTCCTTTAATGTATTCGAATGTTTTCTCGTCTGGTGCGATCATGCCGCCACGGGCACCCATCTCAATACTAAGGTTACAGACGGTCATGCGGCCTTCCATGGTCATATTCCTAAAAATCTCACCCGCATATTCCACAAAGTAGCCTGTGGCTCCAGAGGTGGTCAATTGCGATATAATGAACAGCGCTACATCCTTTGGTGTAACGCCTTTGCTCATGGCTCCATTTATATTGATCCGCATACGCTTCGGCTTGGGCTGCATAATACACTGTGTTGCCAATACCATTTCAACCTCAGAAGTTCCAATCCCAAAAGCGATGGCGCCAAAAGCACCGTGGGTAGAGGTATGTGAATCTCCACATACAATTGTTGCACCCGGTTGGGTAATACCGTATTCAGGACCCACAACGTGTACGATTCCATTTTTTTCGTGGCCTAGGCCCCAATAGGAAATACCATATTCATTGGCGTTTTCCTCCAACATTTTCAGTTGATTTGCCGAAAGGGGATCTTTCACCGGTAAATGTTGATTGATGGTAGGGGTGTTATGATCGGCCGTTGCAAAGGTTTTTTCTGGATGCATGACAGGAATTTCCCTGTTTTTCAAACCTAAAAATGCAACCGGACTCGTTACCTCGTGCACCATGTGTCTGTCGATAAACAAAACATCCGGACCATCCTGTATTTTATGTACTACGTGGGAATCCCACACTTTATCAAACAAAGTTTTTGTTGCGCTCATGTTCTTTAATTCTAAGAACACAAAGCTATTAAAAACAAGGGTTTTTAGGAAATGAACACCCTTTTAAATTACGATGTTCAACAATGAAGATGTTAAATTTTAAATCTAAAAAATCAGTTAAGATTTAATAAATGACATTTTGTCGAATTATTACATATTAATATTTAATCTCATTCATTTTAATTTAAATTTCGAACATGAAAAATATTATCCTTGTAAGCCTTTTTATATTTCTTTTTTCTTGTTCAAAAGATTCAATAAATACTTCAGAAAGTTTTAAATCTAATTATAAAGTCCTTGGAAAATACTATGATTTAAATATTAATGGTGGTACCGAAAGTAGGTCACTATTTGAGTATGAAAGCCTAAACGGGAACCATGATTCTTTCAGCTATTCAGACCTGAATGCGGAAATAGGCCTTGAAAACGATAGATATTATGATTATTACGCTAATTCCGAGGGTATAACCTTTAGACAAGAAGTCTTTGGCGGGGATAATATTTTTTATCATAAAAGCTTTCTTACCAATAGGATATCAAACATAAGGATGCCTTATGTTTTTTCTTCCAATGGGACTTATTTCCACCTCAAAAGTCTCATATACTTTTTTCACGAAGACTACAATACCTTTAGCAGTACAGATGGCACAAGAGAATACAATATAAATATATTGAATCCTTTAAACGGTCAAATTTCAAAATATACTCTCGGTAGATTCAAGGCGAAAGGCAACACCAAATTTGAATTAAGATTGGCCGGTAATATTATATATTTCTTATTTAATCAAGATGTAATCGATAATAGCTCTGATCAACAATTCATTGTTTTTGATTTAGAACAATTAGAGGTGTTATATACCACTTCTATCTTAAAGCCTGATGTTTATAATTTGGTTTTAGATCAGTCTAGTGATTGCTATTTATTCGGAAGGGAAAATTTCAGTAAATATAATTTTTCAAGTGAATCTATAACTGATATTGATATCCCTGAATCAAATTTGTTGCTATCTGGAACTTTTCCGAGCTCCCTAAGTCCGCAGCTTGTAATTGATAATAAATGCTATTTTGGTTTAGGAGGTGCATTTCCAGGTACAGGAGCCGTTTATCCAAGTATCTATGATTTAAATACAGGTGAGCTAATCACAATTGACATTTATAGTGAAGTAACCCAATTTGATGATGATTTGGTTGAATGGAACCCGCTGGCTAAATGTTATTCCTTGGATTATGAAAACAAGGTTTTTCTAATTGGGGTAGAGAGTGCAAACTTAGGAGGCCAATTTAAATCTCAGGGGATTTTTACAGTAGATTTTAATGGTAATATTTTGAACAAGCAAAAAATCCCAATTTTACCAGAACAAATAATCAACTAATATACGTCCATATATTTTTGTGCTTGACCAGCTGTGCGTACATATGCCTAACAATCAAATTTTCGGGTTTCTCCAAGCTTGGGTCTTCTTTCAGTAATTGTAGAGCATAGTACCGAGCCGTTTTTAGAATAGCATTATCCTTAACGATATCCGCAATTTTTAGGTTAAGTAACCCACTTTGTTGGGTGCCCATCAAGTCACCGGGACCACGAAGTTTTAAATCAACTTCCGCAATTTCAAAACCATCATTGGTCCCCACCATGGTTTCTAGGCGTGTTTTGGCGTCGGCAGACAATTTGTGTCCGGTCATTAGGATACAGAAACTTTGATCCGCACCGCGGCCAACACGGCCACGTAATTGGTGTAATTGGGAAAGGCCAAAACGTTCTGCACTTTCAATGACCATAACCGAGGCATTGGGAACATTAACGATTTAAGATGAAGCATGTTACCTCAATATTACGTAATTTCCTGAAACGTTTAAAAAGTAGCATTTTGTTCTATTAAAATTCACGACTATGCCATTGTTCTTAGATTTACATAATCTTCCTGAGGGAATTACAGCGGCACATGTGGCAGAAATGCACCAGGCTGATTTGGATCTTGAACATAAATACAACTGTCGTGGACTTACTTATTGGTGCGATGAAAAGAGAAAAACAGCGTTTTGTTTGATTGAAGCGCCTAGCAGGGAAGCCTTGATTGAGCTTCATGAAAATGCCCATGGAGCTATTCCAACTCAAATTATAGAGGTAAACGATACCATAGTCGAATCCTTTTTAGGACGTATCGAAGACCCTGAAAAATCTAAAAACATACGTCTCAACATAATTAATGAACCTGCCTTTAGAACGCTAATGGTCGTTAAAATAATGAATAAGACCCTACGAACAAGTGAGATAAACACATTTAAAGCGGCACTTAGGGGGTATACACAATCCATAAAAGCAGCAGTATCAGAATATAACGGCCGTATTGTAAAACAAGAGAACACTACCTTTTTGATTTCATTTGACACAGTTACCAATGCGGTACATTGCGGTATAAAAATCGAGGACGCATACCATGGGGTTATCACTCCAAACTTAGACTTTAAAATTGGTATTCATGCGGGCACTCCTGTTACGGGAAAGGACAGTATTTTTGAGGATACCATAAAATCTGCGGATTATTTGAGCGATATTGCCAAAGGCGGTTTTTCAATTACAACTATCATTAAAGATCTTTACGAAGGAGAAAACCAAAACAAACCCTTGGCGCGCACATCGATTCATATATTGAATAGTGCTGAAGAAGATTTTATGGTTTTGTTAATGGCCTACACCGAAAAAATTTGGTCGCAAAATTCCATTAGAGTTCGTGATTTTGAAAAAAATCTGGGGTATAGTAAATCTCAATTATATCGAACGATGATGAATTTGATAGGCAAATCTCCCAATATATTTTTAAGGGATTATCGTTTAAACAAAGCCTTGGAAATCCTGAAAAAGCAAAATCAAAATGTTTCTGAAATTGCATATCAAACGGGATTTAGTAGTCCTGCTTACTTTTCAAAATGTTTCCATAAAAAATACGGCATTCTCCCCTCAAATTTTACGCGATAATCGATACTTCAGCATTCCAAGGCTTTTCTTGAAATTAAATTCTTTTTATTTGAATTGCTTCGAGGGTTTGCCCCCGTTTTAGTGTTCTTGAATTCAATAAGATATCGTTTTTTTAATCTAAATAATTCCCCGATGGCTCTGCCTCGGGGTTTCTGAACTTACCTCCCCTTGGGGGAGGTCGGAATTGTCTTTTTGCAATTTCGGGTGGGGTAAAATACAAAATTTCGGTTTTTGGCCCTTTTAGGCCAAAATGAAACTGGCGAAATACTCCTGTGGCTTGCCCCGGGGATAGTCAGTTTCAAGAATTTTTTTATTAGTTAACTTAAAATTCCTTCTGGTCTAAAAGTGTATTTTTTTGGTCTAAATGTAGATTAAATGGAAATAATCCCATGCTACATTTGTCATGAACAAATTAAAAATACGCCATCATGAAAACAAAATTAATAGTAGCATGCCTCATGGCTTTTGGAACATGGCTTACTGGATGTGAGGAAAAAGTTGAAACACCAGAAGTGAAAGTAGACCTGGTTATTGAGGAATTTCCAGAGGCCAAGCAAGAAGTTTTGGAAACCTTTGGTGCCATTGCCCAAAGCATCAAGGACAAGGATTTGGATAAACTGATTTCCTTTCATGCCTATGGCCCAAAGTTTACCGAGTTCAAAAATGGCGAACCGCGTAATGGCGATGTCGCAAATGAGGCACATGAGCGCAATGTCTTCGGTTCCGTTACCGAAGTCGTAAAATTCGATGCTAAGGATTTGCAGATTGCCGTTTATGGTGAGGTGGCCAATCTAACCTTCCATTCAGATTTTCATTTAAAGTTCGGAGAAGACCTTGTCGTGGTCAATGACCAAATCACCTTACTGTTTGTGAAGACGGAGACTGGATGGAAAATGGTGCATGAACATCATTCCCCTTTGAATTTGGGATAGATTATCGCTTTTAGTTGAAAACGGTCGGTTTTCAAATTTTCCCCCAAACCTACCAGGTAAGCCCAAAAGGAATTCGTGGCCAAACTACCTTGAAATTTTAAGGCTAGCCTTGGAATCCTGAAATCTCGATTATCGATTAAACCCAAAATAGATTAAAAACGTGTTTTTCCATGGTACGGATGTAATGATCCTGTGCTATTTGGAGGGCCACTATAGTGAATTAGTATAAACCATTTTAAATAGTAGAATTATGAAAACAAATTTCAGATTTGCAGTAGTACTTATTATTTCCGGAGTCTTATTAACAGGATTCACGAATAGCATAGAAGTCCATGAAATGAAAACCGATCTGATAAACGATGAATTTCCAGAGGCCAAACAAGAAGTTTTGGAAACTTTCGGCGCCATTGCCCAAAGCATCAAGGACAAGGATTTGGATAAACTGATTTCCTTTCATGCCTACGGCCCAAAGTTTACCGAGTTCAAAAATGGCGAACCGCGTAATGGCGATGTCGCAAATGAGGCACATGAGCGCAATGTCTTCGGTTCCGTTACCGAAGTCGTAAAATTCGATGCTAAGGATTTGCAGATTGCCGTTTATGGTGAGGTGGCCAATCTTACCTTCCATTCAGATTTTCATTTAAAGTTCGGCGAAGACCTAGTCGTGGTCAATGACCAGATCACCTTACTGTTTGTGAAGACGGAGACTGGATGGAAAATGGTGCATGAACACCATGCTCCATTAAACAATGTAGCGGGCTAAAAACGTGGGGTAGCCACGGTATCCTAGGCCGAAAAAGAGTCTAAAGTCGATAGGTGCGGCGGGTATTATACAGTTAATGGCCAAATGTAGGTCTCTCGAGATGTGCGCTGATTCACTTTAAATTATTTGCCACAATTGGTACTGAAAATAATGCTGTTCAAGATAGGTCGGGCCAAAGAATATTTCAAAACGGTCTCTTAATTACCTATATTTAAGGTATTCGAGAAAAGACTTCCCCCCGTTTTTTATCTTTTAATCATAAGATTTATTCCTATGCCAATTTACATGGATTTGCATGAATTACCGGAAGGGATTACTGCGCACGATATTGCTGAAATGCATCAAGAAGATTTAAAAATAGAACACCTATTTAATTGTCGCGGCCTAACCTACTGGTGCGATGAGAAAAGGCAAACGGCATTTTGTTTAATGGACGCCCCGAACAAACAGGCGGTCATTGATTTACACGCAAAGGCACATGGCGCAATCCCCCTACGAATTCTTGAAGTAAACGAGTCCATTGTAGAATCTTTTTTAGGTCGGATAGAAGACCCAATAAAATCGCAAAAATCAAGTTTAAACATCGTTAATAATCCTGCATTTCGCATTTTGGCGGTATTAAAATTAAATAACGATATCGCCAAAATCCCGGCGGACTTGCTGTCGAAATCGGTTTTGGAAGAAATTAGTATTACAATCGCCATTTCCGAAGGAAGAATCATAAAGCAATGGGAAGCTAATCTTTTAATAGCCTACGATACGACCACAAATGCCATAAAATCAATTTTGGCCATCAAAAAATTATTGTCTGAATTAAAAGATACTCCTTTTCAAACCTACATTGGGGTATGTGCGGGTCTTCCGGTAACCCGAGACTGTGGCCTATTTGAAGAAACCTTAAAGAATGCCGAATATCTGTGTGATATTTCACAGGGTCGCATCCTCATAACTTCCGAAATAAAAGAGCTTTATGAGAGCGAAAACCAAAACCGACAGATTAATGAAGCGTCTATTGACGTTATTTCGCTGTCCGACGAGAAGTTTTTAAATGATATGATGAATTATCTTGAAAAGAAGTGGAGGAATCCTAATTTAGGTGTACCGGATTTTTGTTCCAACCTGGGTTTGAGTACTTCACAGTTGTATCGCAAAATGACTGCGGTCGTAAAAAGGTCTACAAATAGTTTACTACAAGATTTTCGATTGGGCAAAGCATTGCGCTTGCTGCGAAAAAAGGATCGGAACATTGCTGAAATCGCTTTTGAAACCGGTTTCAATAGTGCCGCCTACTTTACCAAATGTTTTCGAAAGAAATACGGAATCTCGCCTTCCGTTTTTATAAAAAACCTGTAAGTATTTGAAATTAAATGACTTATCTCTTGAACGAAAAGTGATAGTCTTTGGTTGAAATGTAACATTTTCATTAAAGAACCATGTATAATTTTGGAATGAACAATTAAAATCCAGAAGACATGAAAAAAATTAGCATCCTTATTTACGGAATTTTGGCCTATATCGTATTCTTGGTTTCCTTTCTATATGCCGTAGGTTTTGTGGGCAATTTATGGGTTCCCAAGGGCATTGATTCTGGCATCGAGACGGGTATGATTACTTCACTTTTAATCAACATTGGCCTGATGAGCCTTTTTGCAGTTCAACATAGTGTTATGGCACGCCCACAATTTAAAAAGTGGTGGGTGCAGATCATTGGTAAAGCGGCAGAACGCAGTACCTATATTCTACTCACCAGTTTAGCCTTGTTGTTGCTTTTTTGGAATTGGCAACCGATGACTACCGTTGTTTGGACGCTAGAAAACAATGCCCTCACTACGGCCGTACATGCACTATTCTGGCTCGGATGGCTAATTGTTCTGCTTTCAACCTTTATGATCAGTCATTTTGAACTTTTCGGATTGACCCAAATTGTCGATAATTTTAAGGATAGGGTTTCCAAGTCGCCCAAATTTCAGACCAATTATTTGTATAAGATTGTAAGGCATCCGATAATGCTTGGTTTTTTAATCGCTTTTTGGGCGACACCGACAATGACACAAGGCCATTTATTATTTGCTGTGGTTACTAGCGCTTATATTCTTGTGGCTGTTAAATTTTTAGAGGAGAAAGACCTTAGAAAAGCCTTGGGCGAGAAATATGAAATGTATCAAAAGGAAGTGCCCATGCTGATTCCATTTACAAAAAAACCGAAAGCCAAGGTGCCTTCAATACCTCATCCAACAAAATAAACAACATGAAAACGATACAAGAAATCAATCCTGATAAGATAGCAACATTTAGAAAACAATTAAAAGGTGGGCTAGTGCAACCTTCAGACGACAATTACGATGAAATCAGAAGAGTTTATAACGCCATGATCGATAAACGCCCGGGATTGTTCGCGATGTGTGAAAATTCAGCTGATGTTGTCGAGGCGGTAAACTTCGGTAGAACCAACAATGTATTGGTCGCCATAAGGGGCGGTGGCCATAATGGTGGCGGTCTGGGACTCTGCGATGACGGTCTGGTTATTGATTTATCCGGTATAAAGTTCGTAAATGTAGATACGGCAAACAGTACCGTAAAAGTAGGAGGCGGTAATATTTGGAACGAAGTAGATGCTGCCACACACGAATTTGGTTTGGCAATACCATCAGGTATGGTTTCGAGTACTGGTGTAGGAGGACTAACGCTTGGTGGCGGGGTGGGTTATCTTTCACGAAAATATGGGTTGACCATTGACAATTTACTAGAGGCCGAAATGGTTTTGGCCGATGGAACTTTTGTGACCGTTAATGCCAATTCGTATCCCAATTTGTTTTGGGCGATTCGTGGTGGCGGAGGCAATTTTGGTGTGGTAACCTCATTTACCTTTCAAGCGCATCCTCTTAAGAAGGTGATGGCCGGACCGACCTTTTGGCCCATAGAACGTGTGGAAGAAATTATGGCTTGGTATGATGGATTTATTCAAAATGGGCCAGAAGAATTGAGCGGGTTCATTGCTACTATGGTCGTTCCTGAATCGCCATTTCCTGCAGAACTGCACAACAAGAAGTTTTGTGCCATTGTTTGGTGTTATACTGGCGATGCCGAAACATTCGATGCCTTATTTAAGACGGTATTAAATCTTAAACCAGTATTTGCCCATGTAGTTGAGATGCCATACCCGGCTTTACAATCTATGTTCGATGGTTTTTTTCCGAAAGGCATGCAATGGTATTGGCGAGCCGACTTTTTTAATGCCTTAACACCAGAAATTACCGCGCAACATTTAAAGTTTGGTTCTAAAATTCCAACACCGTTATCTCAAATGCATTTATACCATATCAGCGGAGCAGCCAGTAGGGTAGGGGCCGAAGAAACCCCTTGGGCCTACAGAAATGCCAAGTATGCAGGGGTCTACGTGGGGGTTTCCCCAAATGCAGAAGATGCAGATAAAATTACGGAATGGACCAAAGCTTACCAAGAAGCCTTGCATCCCTATTCGGCAGGTGGGGCATATTCCAATTTTATGATGGATGAAGGCCAAGACCGTATTAAAGCCAGTTATAAGCATAACTATGAGAGGTTGGTTCAAATAAAAAACCGCTATGATCCAAATAATTTATTTCGGGTTAATCAGAATATTAAACCTTAGGATGTTGTTGTTGGTGCCTAATTGATGGCGTCTTGAGTTAATGATTTACAGACAAATTTAAAATAGAAGAATAGTGAACCTAGAGATTTTGTTATGGTATTAAAACGGAATGGTATACAGAACTTTTTTCGGGCTTAAATAGGCTGAATTGAAGTATTATATGAGGAAAGGTATCTATTCGTTGTTTTAGATTTAACGGAGGAGATGGGGATTCAACTAATATACGTCCATATATTTTTGTGCTTGACCAGCTGTGCGTACATATGCCTAACAATCAAATTTTCGGGTTTCTCCAAGCTTGGGTCTTCTTTCAGTAGTTGTAGAGCATAGTACCGCGCCGTTTTTAGAATAGCATTATCCTTAACGATATCCGCAATTTTTAGGTTAAGTAACCCACTTTGTTGGGTGCCCATCAAGTCACCGGGACCACGAAGTTTTAAATCAACTTCCGCAATTTCAAAACCATCATTGGTCCCCACCATAGTTTCTAAGCGTGTTTTGGCGTCGGCAGACAATTTGTGTCCGGTCATTAGAATACAGAAACTTTGGTCCGCACCGCGGCCAACACGGCCACGTAATTGGTGTAATTGGGAAAGGCCAAAACGTTCTGCACTTTCAATGACCATAACCGAGGCATTGGGAACATTAACGCCAACTTCGATTACCGTTGTCGCCACCATAATTTGTGTCTGCCCTTTTACGAAGCGCCCCATTTCATAATCCTTATCCGCAGGCTTCATTTGACCGTGTACAATAGATATCTGATATTCCGGTTGTGGAAAATCGCGCACTATACTTTCATAACCATCCATTAAATCCTTATAATCCATGGCTTCGGATTCTTGAATTAACGGGTAGACCACATAAACTTGCCTGCCTTTTTTAATCTCATCCCGTATGAAACGAAATACCTTTAATCGGTTTGCATCGTATCTGTGTACGGTCTTTATCGGTTTTCGGCCTGGGGGCAATTCATCGATGACCGAAATATCCAAATCCCCGTAAAGACTCATGGCCAGAGTTCTAGGAATTGGAGTGGCGGTCATTACAAGTATATGTGGGGGGAACTCATTTTTATGCCATAATTTGGAACGTTGGGCCACCCCAAAGCGATGCTGTTCGTCAATAATGGCCAGTCCTAAGTTTTTGTATTGAACTTTATCCTCCAAGAGTGCGTGGGTTCCCACAAGGATATGCAGTTCTCCATTTTCAAGTCGCTCATGTATTGGGAACCTAGCGGATTTCTTTACCGAGCCGGTCAATAGGGCACAAGTAATGTTGGTGCCTTCCAATAGTTCTGCTATGCCTTGGTAATGCTGATTGGCGAGAATTTCGGTAGGGGCCATGAGGCAGGCTTGAAACCCGTTGTCGATGGCCAGTAACATTGTCATTACAGCAACTATGGTTTTGCCTGAGCCTACATCGCCCTGTAAAAGTCGGTTCATTTGGGCATTACTACCCAAATCTGCCCTTATTTCCTTAATCACCCTTTTTTGGGCCTCAGTAAGTTCAAACGGGAGTTTATTAGCGTAGAAATCATTGAAAAATTCGCCTACTTCAAGAAATGGGAACCCTTTTATTTTCTGTTTTCTGGAAAGCTTTTTGGCAAGGAGTTGCAATTGAACATAAAAAAGCTCTTCAAACTTTAAGCGGAACTGTGCCTTAGCCAATAATTCTTGATTTTTAGGAAAATGAACGTTGAACAAGGCCTCATTTTTATTCAATAATTTCAATTCGAAAAGTAACGGGTCTGGAAGGCTTTCGGAAAATTTTCCGTTCACTTCCAAAAAAAGCTGTTGCATCAGTTTATTGATGACCTTATTGGTAATTCCTTTGTTGCTCAGTTTTTCCGTAGAAGGATAAACCGGTTGCATGTAGATTTTGGTGCCCTGCTCATGTTCGGTCAAAGGTTCCATTTCTGGATGCGGCATCGAAAAAGTTCCATTGAACCAATTGCACTTACCAAAGATAACATAAGGCACATTTAGTTTTAAATGCTCCCTAATCCATTTTTGTCCTCGAAACCATACGAGTTCCATTTCGCCGGTTTCATCCATAAAACGAGCGACGAGACGGGTACCTTTCTTTTGTTCAACGGTCTTGATATTAACGATCTTCCCGATAATTTGAACGTCGGAGTTGTTTCGTTGCAATTGTCCAATTTTGTAATATTGGGTCTTGTCGATGTAGCGGTTGGGAAAAAGATTCAACAAATCTTGGTAGGTTTCTACCCCTAATTCTGACTTCAAGGTTTCCGCCCTATTGGGACCAACGCCTTTGAGATATACGATAGGAGTTTGTAGAAAACCGTTGTTCATAGCACGAATTTAGAGTTAATGGGCTATACCAGCAAATGAAGGATTTGATTTTGATTACAAGGTTTGTATTTAGTTCCATTAAGATACTAAAGTCCAATATATTTGTGGTATGAGACGTAGTATGGTCATTTTGTTTTTACTTCTTGGTTTGGCAGTGTTTGGACAGCATCAAGATAAGGTAGACTTTCTAAACGCAAATGTTCGCATCATTCCAAATGCATTGGAAAAGTCTATTAGTGGAACGGTAGAATACACTTTTAAAGTTCTTGAGGCCGTGGATTCCGTTTTTTTGGATGCGCATCAAATGAATTTTGAAAATGTCTTTTTAAATTCCAAAGAGGTCCCGTTCAGAAATACGGATTCAAAATTAATTCTTGATTACAATTTTAAAGCAGGTCGCAACTACAGGTTGAAATTGCAGTATGCGGCAGTTCCCAAAAAAACCTTGTATTATATTGGCTTTGATGATACAATCACGGGAAATGAGCAATTATGGACCCAGGGCCAGGGAAAATATACCAGTCATTGGTTACCCAGTATTGATGATATGCAGGAAAAGGTAGTTTTTGACCTTACTATCGTTTATGATGAAAATTATACGGTTATTGCCAACGGGCGTTTGAAAGATACGCAGGTTCTAAACGGTTTAAAGCAATGGAATTTTGATATGGAAAGTCCTATGAGTAGTTATTTGGTCGCTTTTTCAATTGGTGTATATGATAAACAGGAGTTAAGGACTAAAAGAGGAATCAACATAGAAAATTACTATTATCCATCCGATGCAATGAGGGTAGAACCGACCTATAGGTACACCGAACAAATTTTTGATTTTTTGGAGGCTGAAATTGGGGTTGCCTATCCATGGCAGAATTATAAACAAGTACCCGTTCATGATTTTTTATATGCAGGGATGGAAAACACGACAGCCACATTTTTCTCCGATGCCTTTGTCATTGATTCTATTGCCTTTGTTGATAAGAACTATGTGAATGTCAATGCCCATGAACTGGCACACCAGTGGTTCGGGAATTTGGTAACCGAAAAAAGCGGAGAGCATCATTGGTTGCAGGAAGGTTTTGCTACTTACTATGCCTATTTAGCGGAAAAGGAGGTGTTTGGCGATGATTATTTTTATTGGAAATTGTTCGATACGGCAAAGGTCCTGGAGGAACGGGAGACCAATGGGGAAGGGGAGTCCTTATTGAATCCTAATGCAAGTAGTTTAACTTTTTACGAAAAAGGAGCTTGGGCCTTGGTAATGCTTAAGGAAAGGGTGGGGCCGGATAATTTTAAAATCGGGATTCAAAATTTTCTGCGCAATTATCAGTTTAAAAATGCAACTGTTTCAGATTTCATTATGGAAATGGAACGGGTTAGTGGCAAAGACCTGAACGAATTTGAAACAACATGGTTAAAAAGTATCGATTTTCCCATAGAAGAAGTGAAGGATTTCTTTAATGAACATAGCGCTTCCATCCGCACGTTTTATGTTTTGAAGCCAACTATTGAAAACATACCGGTAGACCAAAAATTTCTAAGAGATACTTCGATGTCGAGGTATTTGAAATTAGAACTTTCAAAGCAAAAGGATACCCTTTTAGAAGTAGATTATTTAGTACTGCTAAAGGATGATGATTTGAAGGTGAGGCAGTTTGCTGCCGAAAACATTGGTTTTATTCCTGAAAGCTTAAAGGAATTTGCTGAACCTCTGTTGTTGGATAAGAGTTACATCACCATTGAATTGATGCTCTTTAACTTATGGAATAGTTTTGAAAGTAATAGGGAGGCCTATTTAAACCAAACAAAGGGTATTATTGGTTTTCAAAATAAAAATGTGCGATTGCTATGGCTGACTTTAGCTTTAATAACGACAGATTATGACTTGGAGCAAAAAGGGGATTACTATCAGGAATTAGTTCAATATACCAGTTCTATTTATAACCCAGAAACACGCCAAATGGCATTTCAATACTTAAACGATCTAAAAGCGTTAAGGGGCAATGGACTCATCAATTTGATTAAAGCGACAAACCACCATTCTTGGCAGTTTAGAAATTTTGCTAGGTATCTATTGGATGCGCAATTACAAGAAGAAGGGCAACGCAATGAAATAGAATCGATGGCCAAACAACTAAATTCATCAGATTTACGTTATCTTAAAACGAAAATAAAAGTACCATGAGAGCTTTGGTTATTTCTGGCGGAGGCAGTAAAGGGGCCTTTGCAGGTGGCGTTGCACAATTTCTTATTCAAGAAGAAGGAAGGACGTACGACTTATTTGTAGGAACCTCTACCGGGAGCTTGCTTATTTCCCATTTGGCTTTGAGTAAATTGGATAAAATCAAGGAGATTTATTCAAATGTAAATCAAGACAGTATTTTTAATAATTGTCCCTTTCTAATAAAAAAAATACATGGACTCGAGGAGATAAAAATTAACCATTGGAATGTTATTCGTAATTTTTTAAGGGGTAAAAAGACGTTTGGTGAAAGTGAAAATCTTAGGGACTTAATTCGAAGTAGCTTGACTATTGAGGAATTCGAGACTTTGAAAAACGGTAAATCTGACGTAGTTATCACTGTTTCCAATTTATCCTTGAATCAAGTGGAATATAAATCCATCAAGGATTGCACCTATGATGAATATTGTGATTGGGTTTGGATTTCTGCCAACTATACCCCATTTATGAGTTTGGTGCGTAAAAACGGATGTGAGTATGCAGATGGTGGTCTTGGAAGTATTGTACCCATAGAGGAGGCCATAAAGCGCGGCGCTACCGAGGTAGATGTAGTTGTGTTGCATACCGAGGTAAATTATTTGAACAGGCTGCCTTCCAAAAATCCGTTCGAGTTGATAACCACCATGATGAGTTTTATTTTTGATCGTATTGAAAATCAGAATATCCGCATTGGAAAATTGGTGGCAAAACAAAATAATGCGATTATCAATCTATTTTATACCCCTACCATTTTAACCACAAACTCCTTAATTTTTGATAAGGATAAAATGACCATGTGGTGGAAGCGGGGCTATCTTTATGCCAAAAATAAAAATGAGGAAACCAACCCTATTGAGCCCAATGAAAATGAATAAAGCCCCATGGCTCCCAAAAGGGAGAACGAATGCTTTATTATTTAGTAAAAGGTTAAATCCCTGCAATTTATTGCAGTTACTTTAGTTTCTATAAATGTTTTAGCTTTATGGTATGTCAAATTATAGTAAGAATTCCCATTCCATAAGTAATCTAACATGTTATATCGTTTGGGGGACGAAGTGAAGGTATACAGTTCTCCAGGGCGATCTGAAATATCGTTGTCGAGAATTGCTTTGCCAGATATGTGATTCCGAGAATGTTCGTATTCTAAAAGGCGTCGTGATCAGGAATCATATCCACATACATGTCGAGTACCCCCCTTCCTTGATCATAAGTATTTTGGTGAAGAAGTTGAAGGGGCAATCTTCGCGTCTTCTTGAACAGGAGTTCCCGGCCATACCCAAGAAGTATTGGGGACTTCATTTCTGGGGGTCGGTTACAGTGCCTGGAGTACTGGGAAGATAACCGATGAGATGGTTCAGGAATATCTGGGACACCATAAGGGAAGGCCCAATTCAGAGCAGGGCAATTGGATAATTAAATAATTTTGGTCAAGAATTCATGCTTTATTTAAAACTATGGATTTCAAATCCATAGTGGTTTTTTGCAATCCGATTTGCAGTTACGTTATGAAGGTGTATCCCAAGGGAAAGAATATCTGAATGTCAAAAAGATTCGAAAGTTACTTTAAAAAAGTAGCCAGAGAATCCTGTATTTTTAATTTATGAATATTAAATACGAATTAGGAAGCTCTTTTGGCGAACCAAAAATACGAACAAGACGCCCTTACCAACAATATGGACTGAATTGTAAGTACGATTGCCAACCTCTAAAAAAACGTTGGGAGATCGAGTTACTCCTCAAGACGATGAACCAAAACGTGCAGATCAAGACCTTAGTCGGGACAAACGCGAACGCCCTAAAATCGTGGATATACCTCGACCTGACCCCACACCAGTTGTTACAGTGGATAGATAGGACGATAGCAAAAAAATGGTACGCCTTATCGAACTTTGTCGAGGAGATAAGGATGTGCCTGTGATTTAACCTTACCCTCGATTACCCCTACAACCATGTGGGCGGGGACGCAAAGAGGATGTACAGCCAGACAAAGCTCGATTTTGATGTCGGAAAAAACTTATTTTCCAAGGTTATTTGATTTTCGGAACTGCATAAAGGTTTTGACAGACGTTCTTTGATTAATCTCAAAAACTTTTGGATAGTAATGAAATTGAATATTTATAATTGACATGAGGAACTATAAAACTATTGGAACCCTCATAATAAGGTGTTCTTCGGGTCGAATAAATGCCTAAACTAAACTTGCTCCTATTTAATCTATATCCTAACGACAGCTTTATAGCAGAATATTTGTAATCGCCGGAAACATCTTGCCTTTCGATAATATCCCCCTGTCCATTGTAGAAAATCCTTTGGGTATTATAATCACTATTTCGATTGAGAAGACTGTAACCTGCACTGATAAAGGAACAACCCCTTTTGAAGAGTTTAAAATGGTAATTTATATCCAAGTGATATCCAAAAAGCATATTTTTTTGTTCCACATCTTGTGAAAAATCCCTTATATCGGTAGGAGGTTTAAATATTATGTCATCATATCGGATAGATCCCGTCAAGCCAGCGGAAATTTTTTCAAATAAAAAGTACTCCGCACCAGCTACTAACCCAAGTCCCGAATTTTGTCTATCCATGTTAGTAAAAAAACTAGCATCAGTTCTGTTACTATCAGTCATGCCATGAATTGGGGTTATGCGATATTCTCCTCCTAAATAAAGATGAAGCTGGTCTTTAAGACCAGCTTCAGTATTGGTTTGGGAATTTAAACTTGTACTAAAAATCAACAGCGCAACAAAAATTCTTATAATCATCGAATGTTATTTAGTAAGCACTGTATTTTACCGCTCTATCATCGTAAGAACTTGATAATTTATACCGAACCCCATATTGCTCAACACTCGGATTGGTAGTAAAAATCTCCTGCACATAGGGTGTTTGATAAGATTTGTAATGAACCACCATTCTCATTCCGTTTACGGTTCTTTCAAAGTCATTTGTAGGTGCAGGCCAATTATCATATTCAAACATGGAATAAAGGGTAACTGTCCCATTTGGCGCAGCGGTATCCATTTTGTCGGCCAAATAATAATTAGGCCTTATTTCCCTTCCATTATTTATTTCACTATTATTATATTGCGCTAACCAGTCACCCCTTAGGTTACAATAATCGTTGCCATTGACGCCGCAGTGTGAAATTGTATTTCCTGATGATATGCCTCTATTTGAGGCACGAACCACTCTCACCTCATTATTGTTAACCCACGAATCTTTCTTGTCCCTTATCACAAAACTTTTAATGGATATGGCTCCAGCGTCATAAGTGCCACCTCCACCTGAAGAACCGCCACAACCCTGCGATGTTTTGTAATAATTTCCACAGCCATCAGAATCAAGCAAATATACACTTCCGGGATTGGCCTTCGAAGTATTTCCTCCAAAAACATCATCTTCCTTTATATCCGTATTTACGATTCTTAATTTACCTTCCGTATCAAATTTTAGGGCCAAAACATTTCCATTTTTAGTGGTCGGATCAAAGGATGATATAAGGAACGTAGGATCTGATTCGTCTCCATCCTTGATTCTTTAAATATAAGGCAGCAAATCCCTTTCATCCATTCCATTAAATGCGTTTAGGGAAAACTCCGTCTCTTCGTCGACTCCATTGCCTTTATTGTCTAAGCTATTCGAATATATAAGGTCTCGAAAAAATAATTGATTGTAGTTTCTGTCCTTGCCCATTTTCTTTGAGAGTAGTTTACTATAATTAATTTTTTCAGATTTTGCTTTATTTACCAATTGAGCTAAATGGAATACCCGGTAATCAAGCTGCTCAGTAAGTTCGGCCCCTTTTATATACTCTTTATTGTACATATTCTCATCAAAATTGATTTCTGAGTCATCTAAAATCTCTTTTTGACTACATGAAGCAAGCATCAAAATGATAATGGGTACACTGATAATCCTTGTGTTTTTCATTGTAAAAAGGTTTTCATTATTTGTTTAAAAGTTAAAGTATTAACTGGTTTTTTAATACAAGGATATCCTTATATTTTTGGAGGATATACAATCAAAATGTAATAGGTATATTTAGACTGATAGTTAAAATTTATAATAACTTTGTCAGAACAAAAGCGACAAGGGAGTCAGCAAATAGATGGCTAAAACTAATTCGTAGCACTTATTTTAGGACAGCTAAACAAGTGCTTGATCCTTAGTGATATATCCATGGACATCGGTATCAACCGGACGTTCATTTCCTACCTCGGATTGGTCCAGGGCTTTGCATGCTTGACGATGGGCGACGGCGGCAAAAAGGACCTACCAAGTATTCGAAACGCTGTATTACAAGATTGCATTCGCATTACTGGAGGGCCCTGGCTGGCCAGGACCAAGGCAGCATCATCGAGGATAAGGCGTATTTCCACTTTTTCCTGATGCTGTATAGGACGGCGGCCTAGAATACTTTAGTTACGCGCATCACGACCGATGTGTTCTACGAAAGCTTTATTTCCAATCCGATTTTCAGTTACTTTGTAAAGTTGTATCCTTAGGGCAAGATTAGAAGAATGTATTAAACTTTTCAATCATTAATTGTGCTTTTATCGCCATTTTTACCTGCCCTAGACAATAGCCAAAATTATTTTTTTTGAACGAGAACGTGAACTTGGGATTGGTTCCCGACTCTAGACTGACAGCTAATTTGGTTTACCTACATTCAGATGATAGCTGCAACTGTGGAATTATTTCACCGATTTAAATTCAATTTTTTAATTTCAACCATTAACAATCTACCACAAATCCCCAATCTCCCTTTTCACGAATGAAAGTGCTGTAGCCGATGGGGAAGCCTTTTCCATGGTTTGGTTCAAAATATCCTCCCGTAGTTTATCTGCAGATTCGGTATCGCTCATTGCCGCCTTTCTAATCATTTGAATGGTTGCGCTCTTGGCTGCCTTGATGATATTCCAGCATTCATCCGTCATATAGATTTGCTGGGATAGGTTATGGTCAAACTCGTTTTCAATACTTTTTATCAAAAGCTTCTCGTAGGCATCCTTATCCTTTGATTGTGGCGAAACGCGAACCACCAAGCTTGGAATTGCAATTCGCTCTAAGAATAGGGCCATACGTTCATAGGCCTGCAACCGTACGGGTAGGGTATCTTTTTGAGAGTCTTTGTGCAGTAAGAAGCGTCTACGGCCTTCCTCGTTATTGGTGTGCATCCTAAAAAAATAAAAGGCAATGGCACCGGTTACGACAGAGGGCAATAAATAGGCAAACAATTGAAACACTTGTTCTGAGGTCATTTTCGAAATTTTTATTCAATTATACCATCATAAAACGACTAATTTCTTCAATTAGTATAATGGTTTATCGATGAAGTGTAATTCCTTAATTCTTAACCTCTCCTTTGGCCATATCATAGAATGCCTTATAATCTGGCTGAATCTTTATTTGTACGGATTCCCTTAAACCCCCATCTTTTCCAACGACCTGAATCCGGTCACCGTTTACTCCAAAATCTTTTACTAAAATGGTAGCAATGTTTGCTGCCTGCATAATGGCCAAGTCCAATTCTCCGGTAATATTTAGACTTGCCACAGAAATAATACTTTTAGGATTGGCCTTGATGACATTGGAAATATTCTCCAGCCACTCCTTTGCTCCGGCATTAACCTGAACACCCAAACCATCGGGGAAAAAGAAATCCAACTTTTCCGAAAAGGTAACCGTACCCTCATTTACACTTACCTTGGCGTTTTCCCCCAAGGTTTGTTTTGCGCGTGTCAAGGCCATAACTGCCGTGGAGTCGTTGCTTGAAACTGCATTGGTAATGCCTTTCAATTGTGCCTCCTTGCGCTCCAAAGTGGCCAATGTTTTATTGATATTCTCTGAATTCTGGCTCGATAAGGTTGCAAAGCTATTTAAGTTCTTCATCAAGGTGGCGTTGGCATCTTGCAGCTCGGTTACCTGCTTTTGCAATTCTTCCGCTTTTGAAAGGCCAATTTTTTCGTTGCGTTGGGCCGTATTTACAATTCTTTTTATAGAATCTAATTGAAATTTCAACTCCTGATTTTGCTCAATTAGTTCGCTTTTCTTCTGTGCATGTACATTAAGAACTCCAATAAATAAAAAGCCGGAACATAAAATTATTCGAATCATAGTATCGGTATATGAATTAAATATATCTAAAATTTTCCGCCAAGATACGAACAGTCTTTCAATTCTTAATTAGCACTAAAAGTTACTTTTCATTTATTATTAAATTTAGAAAACTGCCAAACATTGGTTTCGGTCCAATTAAAGACATGCCATACGGTCCTCTTTTAAGGCCCTTAGGCAGTTTCACGTTAGTCTATGCTATTAAAGGGAAACTGTTCCTATCATTGACAAAAGGAGCAACGCATGTATGGTCTACTATTTCTCATCCTTCAAGTGGACCCATTTCTGAAAATTAAGACTCTCGTTTTGAACCTTTTAAAGGCAAAAACCCTTGATCGCGTTAAAAAATGGAATGCAATAGTTTAACCTCGCCCAGGCAAGTATTATAATATGATTAAACTTCGCTTTTAAGCCTCAACCTTTTGGTTTGGTTTCCAACCTTGGGGTTTTATCACTGTTCAGATAGTCCAAACTCATTTCGGTCAGCGTTCTTACGCCCAAGAGCAAACCACTATCATCGATCTTAAAATCTGGGGTGTGATGCGGATAGGATTCCGTATTTCCGGGGGTCATTCCACCAAGGAAGAAGAAAAACCCCGGTGCTTCCCGTTGAAAATAGGAGAAATCCTCTGCACCCGTAATCGCTTTTTGGGTTTGAATGTTCTTTTCGCCCGCAACGCGCTTCATGGTTGGCAACATTTGTTCCACCAATTCTGGATTGTTATAGGTAATATCCGTGGCATCCTTAATTTCACAAGTTGCAGTACCGCCATAAGCCTTAGCGATAGTTTCTACCATTTCTACCATACGCTTATTCAGTTTATCCTTCATGTCATAATCTAATGTTCTAATTGTACCAATCATCTCTGCGCTTTCGGGTATAATATTAGAACGTACGCCACTTTTAATTTTACCTACGGTTATTACCGCAGCTTCTTCCGTTAAATCGGTTTCTCTGCTGATAATAGTTTGTAAACCATCGATAATTTTTGCACTGATTAAAATTGGGTCAACACCTGCCCAAGGCCGGGAGCCGTGACTTTGCTTTCCATTTACGTTAATGGTAAAACTCTGAGCTGCTGCCATAGTGCCGCCAGATTTATAACGTATGACCCCAACCGGAGTTTGTGAATTTATATGAAGTCCAAATATGGCATCTACCTTTGGGTTTTCTAGGACACCTTCTTTCACCATTAAAAGTGCACCTCCTTCTTCACCTGGGGGTGGACCTTCTTCTGCGGGCTGAAAAATAAATTTAATCGTACCCTTTATTTTGTCCATATTCTTGGCCATTACCTCCGCTACTCCCATTAAAATAGCTGTATGGGTATCATGCCCACAGGCATGCATAACGCCTACTTTTTCTCCTAAATACTCGGAAGTTACATTTGATTTATAAGGAAGGTCGTTACGTTCAACTACGGGTAGAGCATCTATATCGGCACGAAGCGCCACTACTTTTCCTGGTTTATTCCCTTTTAAAATACCGACTACCCCGGTATGGGCTACTTCCGTTTGGACTTCTATGCCCAAGGATTCCAAATGTTTGGCAATCTTTTCCGCTGTTTTAAACTCTCTATTCCCCAATTCTGGATTCTGATGGATATCCCTACGCCATTCAATTACTTTATCCTCGATAGCGGCGTAATCCTTGTCTAATTTGGGGCCTTGCGCCAATGCTAAAAAGCCGGATAGGAATACGGCCAAAAGTGTAAACTTTCTCATAGTTTGTCTTTAAAATTTAATCAATTTATAATCATGGTTTTGTAATTGTATTAAAGCGGTCATTGCAGAAAGTGATAATTGAACTCCGTCAATCAAGCTTTCTTTTGGAAAACCTCTGGAAACAGAGGACTGTCCGCAGAAAATAATCTCGGCGCCAGCCTCCATTAAGTCGTTTAGTAATTTTTCGTTCGGGTTGTCCGTTCCATATTTTGCATTGTACGCTTCGGAAGTGATTACATCCTTAGAGGCCTTATTGTGAACGACAAGCGCAACTTTCAACTGTTCTACAGGTATTCCGCTTTGAGCGTGCATATTAAGAAACCGGGCCGCGGTTTCAATACTCGAATTAACCTGGGACAAATCTTCAGGGGAGTTCGTAATATCGAAGACAGCCTTATACGTCATGGAGTCATCAATCTTGAAATCTGCATCATCAATCGCATAGACTTTGCCATACGTATTTATAACCGGACCACTTTTTGCTGTTTGGGCTTTACCCGCATAGCTTAAGAATATTAATAAAATGATGGGTAAAATACAGGTTAAACTATTCTTGGTCATAGCATATTTAATAGATGCTTTAAATATATTCAAATTGAAAGGAAATACCACCTATTGTTTATAATTCTGAAAAACTAGATTTTTTGTATCCCTCAATTATGGCTAAATTCACCCTTTCAAAAACAACAACATTTGAGCTCATTTATAGATGAATTGAACGATGCCCAAAAGGCACCGGTTTTGCATAAGGATGGACCATTAATGGTGATTGCCGGGGCAGGATCCGGTAAGACCCGGGTGCTTACCTATAGGATTGCACATTTGATGGCGCAAGGGGTGGATTCGTTCAATATTTTGGCATTGACCTTTACCAATAAGGCGGCAAGGGAAATGAAAAAGCGTATTTCCGATATTGTTGGAAGTACCGAGGCCAAAAACTTATGGATGGGAACCTTCCACTCCGTATTCGCAAAATTACTTCGTATTGATGGCGGCAAGTTGGGGTACCCAAGTAATTTCACAATTTATGACACCCAAGATTCGCAACGGCTAATTTCATCCATCATCAAAGAAATGGGGCTGGACAAGGATATTTATAAATACAAGCAGATACAGAATAGAATATCCTCCTTTAAGAACAGTCTTATAACCGTAAAGGCCTATTTCAATGATCCGGATTTAATGGAGGCAGACGCCATGGCCAAAAAGCCCCGTACGGGTGACATCTATCAGAATTATGTGGAACGATGCTTTAAGGCGGGCGCAATGGACTTTGATGACCTGCTGTTAAGAACCAACGAACTGCTTACGCGATACCCAGATGTACTGATGAAATATCAAGACCGTTTTCGCTATATCCTGGTAGATGAGTATCAAGATACAAATCACTCACAATACCTTATCGTAAAAGCCTTGGCCGATCGTTTCCAAAATATTTGCGTGGTTGGTGATGATGCGCAAAGTATCTATTCTTTTAGGGGCGCAAACATTAGTAATATTCTCAACTTTCAAAGGGATTATGACAATGTTGGCATGTATCGCTTGGAACAGAATTATAGGTCCACAAAAAATATTGTCAATGCGGCGAACTCCATAATCGCAAAGAATAAAAACCAGCTTGAGAAGGTGGTCTGGACCGCCAATGATGATGGAGCGGCTATAAAAATTCACCGTAGTCCTACAGATGCCGAGGAAGGCAGGTTTGTGGCCGGCTCTATATGGGACCATAAAATGCAGGAGCAAATGAACAATGGGCAATTTGCGGTTTTGTACCGTACCAATTCCCAATCCAGGTCTATTGAGGATGCATTGCGTAAACGTGATATTCCCTACAGAATTTATGGCGGTCTATCGTTTTACCAGCGCAAGGAAATTAAGGATGTGCTATCCTATTTACGTATGGTCATCAACCCAAAAGATGAGGAGGCCTTGAAAAGGGTAATTAATTTTCCGGCAAGGGGAATAGGGGGCACCACGATAGATAAATTGGTAGTTGCGGCAAACCATTATAACAGGTCCATCTTCGAAGTGATGGAGAATATCGATAAAATCGATTTAAAAATTAATTCTGGCACCAAAAGGAAATTAGGAGATTTTGTTACGATGATCAAAAGTTTCCAAATCATGAACGAAAGTGCCGATGCCTTTACCTTGGCAGAGCACGTAGCAAAAAAAACGGGCATTCTTTTAGAGTTCAAAAAGGATGGAACTCCAGAGGGTATTGGCCGGATGGAGAATATTGAGGAACTTTTAAACGGTATAAAGGATTTTGTCGAGGGACAAAAGGAGTTGGATGAGGCTACCGGTAGTATAAGTGAATTTTTGGAAGATGTAGCCTTGGCAACAGATTTGGATAAGGATACTGGAGATGACGATCGTGTGGCGCTCATGACCATCCATCTGGCAAAAGGCCTCGAATTCCCATATGTTTATATAGTGGGTATGGAAGAGGACCTTTTTCCCTCCGGAATGAGTATGAGTACCCGTAGCGAATTGGAGGAGGAACGCCGTCTCTTTTACGTGGCACTCACCCGTGCAGAAAAACAAGCTTATTTGACCTATACCCAAAATAGATACCGTTGGGGCAAATTAATAGATGCGGAACCTAGTAGGTTTTTAGAGGAAATAGATGAACAATATGTAGAGAACTTAACCCCGGTAGATGGCGGCTATCGATACCAATCCCTCATAAATGCCAATATCTTCGGAGAAGTTGATAAAAGCAGGCTACGTCAGGAAAAACCGGTACGGGGAACACCTCCAAGTATTGGACAGCCAAACCTTAATCAACTTAAAAAATTACGAAAGATCAAACCACAGCTCGGCGAACCTATAGGGAATACCAATACCATTGACCCCAATTTGGAGCCAGGTGTTTTGGTGAACCACACGCGTTTTGGTCGTGGAAAGGTGATCAAGATAGAAGGGGTGGGGAATGATAAAAAGGCAGAAATACAATTCGATAAGGGAGACATAAAAAAGCTGTTGTTACGTTTCGCAAAATTGGAGGTTATTCAGGATTAGACGCGTTATAATCATGATTAAAAAATATAATTTATATTGTAAAAAAAACATGAATAGTTACGCACTTAGTTTAGTCTGCCTTGGAATGTTCCTCTCAGGTTGTTCAAGTTCCAGTGTTGCAGAACCGGAAGGAGCTCAACTACCTGAATCTACACCGGAAGCGAATGAAACCAACAGACCCGATCCAGATGATCCAGATTACTGGACAAATGCGGTTTTGGTTTGGAACGACGAGTTTGAAGGGACAGCCCTACTAGATGAAAATTGGACGTTTGAAACCGGCGGAAATGGCTGGGGGAACAATGAGCTCCAAAATTATCAAAATCAGGGCAATACGGAAGTAAGTGACGGTATTTTAAAAATTACAGCTAAAAGAAATACGGATAATACCATTGAAGGAGCCTTCACTTCTGCACGTTTAAATAGTAAAAAAGCATTTAAATTCGGAAGAATGGAAATACGTGCAAAACTTCCGGAACATAAGGGCAATGGTACTTGGCCAGCTCTTTGGATGCTTGGCAGCAATATTGAAACGGTAGGTTGGCCGGCATGTGGAGAAATCGATATGATGGAATATGTTAGTTTCAAACCTAATAAATCCCATTTTTCAATCCATAGTACCGCTAACAACCATACAAATGGCACTGAAATTACTTCAGGAGCTGTGGACCTTGAAACCATAGAAGAAGAATTCCATAATTTTGGAATCCTATGGTCAGATAAGTACATCAAATTTTACGTAGATGAAATTGATAACGTTCAATTTACATTTCGGCGTCCTACATCCGCTACGGTTGATAGTTGGCCTTTCTCCAACAATTTTTATTTTCTGATGAATATCGCGGTAGGAGGAAATTGGGGAGGTTTGGAGGGGGTCGATACTTCAATTTTCCCAGCTACAATGGAAGTTGATTACGTAAGGGTCTATCAAGTTAAATAAAATAAAGCTTTTGGCAGAATTCATTAAAATATATGAAGAGAACCCTAACCCTAAGGAGATTAAAAGGGTTGTGGAGGTGCTACGCAAAGGGGGATTGGTAATTTACCCTACCGATACCATTTATGGGTTGGGTTGTGATATTACCAATACAAAGGCACTTGAAAAGATTGCGCGTATCAAGGGGATTAAATTGGCAAAGGCTAACTGGTCCTTTATTTGTACCGACTTAAGCAATTTGTCCGATTATGTTAGGCAAATTGATACGGCAACCTTTAAAATTTTAAAACGTGCCTTACCAGGGCCGTATACCTTTATTCTTCCTGGTAACAATAATTTGCCCAAAGAGTTCAAGAAAAAGAAAACGGTGGGTATTCGTGTCCCGGATAACGCCATCGTTAAAACCTTGGTCGAAGCTTTGGGGAACCCAATCGTTTCCACCTCTATTAGGGATGAGGATGATGTACTTGAGTATACCACCGATCCGGAATTGATATTTGAAAAGTGGGAGAATTTAGTGGATATCGTTATCGATGGTGGTTATGGAGGAAATGTTGGCTCTACGATAATCGATATTTCCACAGGTTACCCAGAAGTTATACGGGAAGGAAAAGGAAGTTTGGATATACTTTAAACCTAATTTTTACAATAAAAAAAGCGGCCCTAGAAGGCCGCTTTTAATTTATTAAAATGATTATGAATCCTTATTTGTTGATTGCAGGATCTTTCATTCCCTCTTCAATCATACTGTAGAATTGGTCAATTTTTGGAAGAACTACGATGCGGGTTCTTCTGTTTTTAGACTTTTCAGTTGGTGATACAGGAATGTATTCAGACCTACCTGCAGCTGTCATACGCTTCGGATCTACATTAAAGCTATCCTGTAGAATACGTACTACAGAAGTTGCACGTTTAACACTCAAATCCCAGTTGTCAACCAAAACACCATTTCCTCTATAAGGAACGTCATCTGTATGACCCTCTACCATAAACTCAAAATCAGGTTTGTTGTTCACTACTTTTGCAACCTTACCAAGAACTTCTTTCGCCCTGCTGGTTACGTTATAGCTACCACTGCTGAAAAGTAATTTATCGGAAATAGATACAAATACTACACCTTTTTCAACGCTAATTTCAATATCCTCGTCATCCATATTTCCTAAAACACCTTTTAAGCTCTGAACCAAAGAAAGGTTTACAGAATCTCTACGGGTAATGGCATCATTTAATTTACGAATCGTTAAATCTTTTTCTTGAAGACTTTCCAATGATTTCTCCAAGTTCTCAGCACCTTTAGTGGTCAATGTAGTCAAGTTGCCCATATTGTTGATCAAATCTTGATTGTTGGCTTTCAAGAATGCATTTTGATCTTCCAAAGTTTGAAGTCTTGAGGAAGCAGTTGCTTTTTCTTCCAAACAGTCATTCAATTTAACCGTTGCGGAGTTCAATAAATCCTGTGTTTCTTTTTGTTTAGCCTCAAGATCTGCATATTTCTTACTTGATACACAAGAAGATAATAAAAGCGTAACTCCAAGACATCCTAACAGTATTTTTTTCATAATTGTAATCTATATTAATATTTAGTTATTTACTTAATTTTCGCATCTAAGCGACATCAAAATTATATAAATAGAGATTCACTCTATAAGCCGGCTTAGTTAATCTTTTACTAAAATGTTAAAATTTCTAATCTTATGTACGAAATAAGACCATACTATGGACTTCGTAATGTAGTATCTTTTGATAAAATTGGTCTTTTCCCGCTTCTTGTACATCCTTCCAAATTGCCTGTAAAAGCTCAAATGCGCCCTCAATATAGCCCAGCAATGATTAAATCGAAATTGAAAGATAAAACGTACCGCTGCAATACCATCTAAAAGCAACCGGATAAAAATGATCAGAAACGCTTTTCTTCGTGGCAGGTTTTTGGTTATGGAGAATAAGGAGTTCCTAAAATTTAAATATGTTTTTTTAGGATTCATATTGCTTAAGGTGGAACCGCCTAGGTGATATACTTTAGAAGCCCCTACATACATAATTTTATACCCATGGTTTTTGGCACGCCAACAAAAATCAACTTCTTCCTGATGTGCAAAGTAATCCGCATCAAAGCCCTTCAATTCTTCAAAAACCTGTCTTCTAACGAACATACACGCCCCAGTGGCCCAAAAAATTTCCTTGGTATCATCATATTGTCCATTGTCCCGCTCCAAGGTCTGAAAGATACGGCCCCGGCAGAATGGATATCCTAATTGATCAATGAACCCTCCGGCCGCCCCAGCGTACTCGAAGTATTCCTTCTTCAAAAGATCCATTATTTTAGGTTGTATTATGGCAACATCCTTTCGCTCAATAAACAATTGTGAAATAGGAGCCAACCAATTTTTCGTCACCTCCACATCAGAATTCAATAAGCAAAAGATATCCGCATCCAGATTTTCAAGGGCATCATTATACCCTTTCGCGAACCCTCCATTTTCTGTATTCCGAATAATTTTTATCGTAGGGTACTGTTTTTCTATAAACGCGATGGACCCGTCTGTAGAGGCATTATCTGCAACATAGATATCTGCATCTTTGGAGTGAGCCATAACGGAAGGTAAGTACCTTTCCAACAGAACTTCACCGTTCCAGTTCAATATGACGACTGCTATCTTCAAAACGATGGCAAATTAACGGCTAAAATCAGGAATCTCCTTCATAAATTGATATTTTTCCGCTTTCGGGTCCGTTTGGCAATAGAAATGTGAAAGCCCATTGGTAACCATTAAATAGGTTGCCTTCAGTTTAAAGTTATACTGTGCAATTTGGTCAAATGTTGCTTGGGAAATCGAGATTTCGGGTGCTTTACATTCTACAAGAAGGTGTAGTTGCCCGTTAGGTTTATAGACGACTACGTCATATCTTTTTCGTAACCCGTTAAGCGTTATCTGTTTTTCAACATTAATATGGCTCATTGGATATTTCTTTTCTTGAGTAAGAAATTGAACGACGTGTTGCCGTACCCACTCCTCTGGTGTGAGTACCACAAATTTTTTCCGTATCCCGTCAAAGATCAAGGTTCTATTTTCGCTATTTTTGACCCGGAAGGTGTAGCTGGGAAAATTGAGTAGCTGCATTACACAAAGTTGATGATTTTTTCTGAATGGATGAAGCACTACAAATAGTCAATACAATTCGAAAGGGACAGCTACACCCTATTTATTTCCTTTTTGGGGAGGAGGCCTATTTTATAGATAAGATATCTGATTTTATAGCAGATACCGTGCTAACGGAAGAGGAAAAGGGATTCAACCAGATGGTCCTTTATGGTAGGGACGTGTCTATAGATGATATTGTGGGCAATGCGAAGCGATACCCTATGATGGCCGACCGCCAAGTAGTTATCGTAAAGGAAGCCCAACATCTGTCACGAACCATAGAGCAGTTATGTTCCTACGCGGATAATCCTCAACAATCCACCGTACTGGTGCTATGTTATAAGTATAAAAAACTTGACAAGCGTAAAAAGTTGTATAAAATCGTACAGAAGAATGGAGTTATTTTTGAGAGTAAAAAACTGTACGAAAATCAAGTAAGTGATTGGCTAAGAAAAAATTTGCTAAGCAATGGCTACACAATTTCGCACAAAGCTGCACTTTTATTGGTAGAGTATTTGGGAACCGATTTAAGTAAAATAAGTAAGGAGCTCGACAAATTAAAATTAGCATTGCCCAAACAGACCGAGATTACCCCTAAACATATAGAAGAACATATAGGCATAAGCAAGGATTACAATAATTTTGAACTTAAAAGAGCCATCGGCGAACGGGATATTGTAAAAGCAGCAAAAATCATTACCTATTTTGCCCAAAACCCTAAGGACAATCCGTTTATCTTAACTGTAACCTTATTGAATTCTTTTTTCACACAATTATTACAGTACCATGGCCTAAATGACCATTCCCCAAAAAATGTGGCGAGCACCTTACGCATCAATCCGTATTTCGTGAACGAAATACAAACGGCGGCCAGAAATTACCCCATGAAAAAGGTAAGCGCCATAATTTCTAGCTTACGTGAGCTAGACCTCAAAGGCAAAGGGGTAGGAGCCGCAACCACGACAGATGCAGATTTGCTGAAAGAATTATTATATAAAATAGTCTAGCCTATTTTCGGTCAACACTAAATTTTCCCGGACCCAGCAAGATAACGGTGACAAAAGCCACAAAGTAAAACAAGGCTTTTTCTTTTGTTCCAAAATCGTCCGCACCATGCACTATAAACGCGGCAACTGCCATTGTTATGGCAGTAGGTATCGCAGACAACCTGGTTTTAAAACCTATAATAATCAAGATGGGGCAAATAAATTCTCCTATAACCGCCAAAAATAAGGATGGGGTAGCTCCTATTCCAATAGGATCTCCAAATTCAAAATTCCCTGAAATGAGTTTTTGGAATTTTGGTAGGCCGTGGGTGAGCATAAGCGCTGAAATCGCTACTCTAAAAAAGGCAAGGCCTAAATCTTTTACTAGGGGACTTTTCATAAGGTTATGTTATTTGGACTAAAAGTATTAATTTTTTTTCTGTTATTTAAAACCGTATTCAATTCCTGTAAAAAATCGTTTACATTCTTTCGGTTAAAGTAGAGTGGCGGTTTTATTTTGAGTACGTTGTCATAAGGCCCATCCGTACTTATAAGAATATACCTTTCTCTAAGTTCATTTTTAATATAGGATGCCAATTCCGTATTAGGCCTACCCTTTTCATCCAAAATTTCTACCCCAAGAAAAAGGCCTTCACCTCGTATATCGGCCAATTCTGGATGTTCTTGCTGTACCAATTTTAGCCCGGCGACTAAATAAGCGCCAACTTCCTTTGCTTGTTTAGGTAAACTTTCTTCCTTCAAAACGTTTAATACGGCTTCTCCAATGGCGCAAGAAACCGGATTACCACCAAAAGAGCTGAAAAATTCCATTCCGTTATCAAAACTATCCGCTAATTCTTGAGTGGTGACCACCGCACCCATAGGATGACCATTGGCTATGGGTTTGCCTAAAACAACAATATCAGGTACTACATCGTACATTTCATAGCCCCAAAAATAGTCTCCCAATCTTCCAAATCCTACCTGTACTTCATCGCTTATGCATACTCCGCCTTGTGCCCTAATTTTCGCATAGATTCTTTTTAAATAAGGCCTTGGAAGGGGTACTTGTCCACCACACCCAACTATGGGTTCAGAAATAAACGCTGCAATTTCTCCTTTGTTTTTAGAAATACGTTCATTTGTAAGTGCTATATAATGATTGGCTACCGCTTCTTCCGATTCCATCCCAGAACCAAAAACCTTGGGGAGTTCAGCCTCCAATATATTTGTTTGTCTACCAGTGCCTCCTTTGTGGTGGTATTTGTAATGGCTTATGTCGATGCCATTTTGCGTGTTGCCATGGTACCCGTGCTCTACGACCATAATTTTTTTCTTGGAGGTGTGCGTCCTCGCTATACGAATCGCCAAATCTGAGGCAGCACTTCCAGAATTAACCAAAAAGACCTTGTTCAAATGTGCCGGAAATTTGGCCAGTAGGGCGTCCGTATAACTCAATAACTCTTCATAGAGATACCGTGTATTGGTGTTCAATTTGGCCATGGTACGCTGACCGGCCCTAACCACCGTTGGGTGGCAATGGCCAACCTGTATAATATTGTTATAGGCATCTAGAAAGGTGTTGCCCTCGGCATCATACATGTATTGAAAAGCCGCACCAACCATTTCTATGGGCCTAGTGTAGCTAAGGGATAAGGAGTCGCTAAGATTGGTGCCCCGCCTACGTGCCTGCTCATCCATGCTTTTACCCGCCAGTGTGGTGAACCCACAGGCTTCCCTAAAGGTATTATGCGCCTTGATCGGGTTTATGGAAACCCATTTGCGTAGTAAGTTCCAAGCAAATTTTTCGCTTACGGTAATATAATCAGAATCTGGTTTTAGCCGTTTTGCATGTGCAGAGTTAAGAACGCTCATGCATAATCTACCCGCAATAATGTAATACAATACAGACAGTTCCAATTCGTTCAAGGGAAAGACTTCGTGGTAGGCCCCTATGACTTGCTCCGCTATAGTCAAGGGGTTTTCCTTTTCCATAAGAACATAGGTAAGCCCAACCGCTAGTTCATTAATAATCCAGGAATGGCATACATCACCAAAATCAATAATTCCGGTAACCTTATCGTTCCCAACCAACACATTCCAATCATTGGCGTCGTTATGGATAATCCCTTGCCTTAATTCGTATTGTATAGGAAGGACGTGTTGGTTGAATTGCAGGCAAAAATAATCTACTAGACTACGGTCGCTAGCTGTTGGAATGGCTTCCAAGTACGTCCAATTCTTCTGAAAATGCTTTAAATCCCATTGCGTTACCTTAGCCTCTATTACCGGATTACGAAGTTTCGTTAGCACAGTTGTCATTTTGGCTAGACTGGAACCAAACGATTTTAATAAAAGTGGAGAATGCCCGATTTCGGCAAGAAAGGAACCCGGCAAGAAAGACAGCAAGCGGTAGGTATATGCATCACTCGAATATTCAGATGCACCGGTGTTGGTTTGTATTACCTTTGAAAATGATACCTCCTGCTCTTTAAGGGCACGCAGTATTATGTTTTCGGCGGCAATCATTTCGTGGATGTCAGGATCTTTTCCATATACTTTAAGCACGTAATCTTGATTGCTGACGGTAACCCTGAAATTTAGGCTAACATAGCCTTCCATTTGTAAAATTGTAGGATTTTCAATGTCGTACTGTGTTCTTAAAATAGAGATCAACTGCAATTCCTGTAGCATAAAATAAACATCTTTACTAAAAGGTTGGTTTTTACGGTAATTCTTAAATGAAAGATAATGATTGTAACTAAAACCTTTAAAGTTATATTTACGGTAATAAAAAAATAGCATTATGAAAAGAAGAATTTTACTTGCCCTGCTTGTATTTATGGCGGTTTGTAAACAATATGCACAGGAATTTGAATTTAAGGCCGATCAAATAGATATCCCTTATGAGCGTTTTGTTTTGCCGAACGGATTAACTTTATTGGTACACGAAGATCACAAGGCCCCTATAGCTGCGGTCAATGTCTGGTACCACGTTGGTTCCAAGAATGAAAAACCTGGAAAAAGTGGGTTTGCGCATTTATTCGAACATTTAATGTTTAATGGAAGCGAAAATTTCAACGACGACTATTTTCAGGCCTTGGAACGTATTGGCGGAACCGATTTAAATGGGACCACGAATACAGATCGTACCAATTACTTTCAAAATGTACCCGTTTCCGCGTTAGATCAGGTTCTTTTTCTTGAGTCGGATAGAATGGGTCATCTTTTAGGGGCCATCGATCAAGCTAAATTGGACGAGCAGCGCGGTGTTGTACAAAATGAAAAACGACAGGGAGAAAATCAACCCTACGGCAAGCAATGGGATTTATTGACCAAGGCGATGTACCCTAAAGGACATCCCTATTCATGGACGGTCATAGGCGAGATGGAGGATTTAAATGCTGCCTCCCTTGAAGATGTCAAAGAATGGTTTAAATCCTACTACGGCACGGCAAATGCTGTAGTAGCGGTCGCCGGAGACGTTAATCCAAAAGAAGTATATAAAAAAGTACTGGATTATTTTGGAGATATTCCATCTGGGCCAACCATTGCAAGACAGGAAGTAAACATACCAATAAAGGAGTATGATTCCTATCAAGTCTACGAAGACCGGGTTCCAGAAGCACGCATCTTATTTACTTGGAACACTCCAGAATTTGGCAATAAAGAAGATATTCATTTCGATTTAATTTCATCTATTCTCACGAGCGGTAAAAACTCTAGATTGTACAAAAGGTTGGTGTATGAGGAGCAAATTGCCAGTTCTGTCGTATCCTTTCAATCCTCAAGCGAGATTGCTAGTGAATTTGTCACCTGGGCCAATGTAAAGCCCGGTGGCGATGTGGAAAAGGTGCAGGGCATTATGGAGGAAGAGTTGACTAAATTGATTAATGATGGTCCGACCGAAGCGGAACTAAAGCGTGTAAAGGCCGCCTATTTTTCAGGCTTTATTAAAGGTCTGGAGCGTATTGGTGGCTTTGGAGGAGTCTCGGATATCTTGGCATCAAACCAAACCTATTTTGGAGATGCTTCGTACTACAAGACCATTTTAAAATATGTTGAAGACGCCACGGTAGCAGACGTGCAAGCAACCGCTAAAAAATGGTTGTCCAAAGGCAAGCATGTTTTACTTTGTAAGCCATTTCCAGAATACAAGGTTACCGAAAGCCCTATCGATAGAACAAAGTTACCGGAATTAGGTCTTGCCAAAAGCTCGAAGTTCCCTGAATTGGAACGGGCCAAATTGTCTAACGGTCTAAATATCGTTCTAGCCAAACGCACAGGAGTGCCAACTGTGGTCATGAACTTAATGTTCGATGCCGGATATAAAACCGATTATTTATCGAGTCCCGGGACTGCAGAACTCGCTATGGATCTTTTGGATGAAGGTACAAAGGATATGAATTCATTGGAAATAAACGAGAGGCTTCAATTATTGGGAGCTAGCCTTTCCAGCTATTCAAGCCAAGATAATTCCAATGTGTATTTAAATACCCTCAAACCCAGTTTGGATGCAAGTATCGATTTATTTGCAGATGTCGTTTTAAATCCTGCCTTTCCAGAAAAGGAGTTTCAGCGTTTGCGAGACGAGCAAATCAATACCATCAAACAAGAAAAATCGCAACCCATTTCAATGGCATTGAGGGTCATGAACAAATATTTGTATGGAGAAGGCCACCCCTATAGCAATCCATATACGGGAACGGGTTATGAGGAAACGGTTGCTAAACTGACCAGAAATGACGTAGAGCGTTTCTATACTACATGGATCAGGCCCAATAATGCAACTTTGGTGGTCACCGGTGATTTGGAAATGAGCGAACTTAAATCAAAGTTGGAAAGTGCCATGGGCAAATGGAAAAAGGCCGATGTACCAACTATTGCTTTTAATGCACCAAAAGCTACTTCCAAGAATACTTTGTATTTGATGGATCGCCCAGAATCTGAACAATCTGTTATTTTAGCGGGTAACCTAATTGAAAAATATGGTGCTGTACCCCAAATTGCACTGGAACAGATGGTAAGTGTTTTGGGCGGGGATTTTACCTCTAGAATCAACATGAACCTGAGAGAGGACAAGCACTGGTCTTATGGTGCCGGTGGTTTTGTTATGGGGACCAAGGCGGAAAGACCGTTTATCGTATATGCTCCGGTACAAACGGATAAGTCCGCCGAATCCGTTACAGAAATCCGAAATGAGATTGCAGCATTTATCTCAACACGGCCGGTTACGCCAGAAGAGCTGGAAAAAGTGAAGACCAATCAAATATTGAGCCTACCGGGACAATGGGAAACCAATAGCGCCGTAAACAGTTCTATGGTGAATCTAATTAAGTATGATCTGCCAGATGATTATTATCAAAATTATGATACCAACGTAAGAAACCTAAGCTTAAAGGAAGTGCGGGATGTTGGGGCAACAGTCGTAAAACCAGATGCTATAAATTGGTTTATGGTAGGGGATAGGTCCAAAATTGCCGAAAACTTGGATACTTTAGGTTTTGATGCGATTATTGAAATTGATGCCGATGGCAATCCAAAGACACCGGCGGTGAAGCCCCTTGAATCGGAGATTAAAAATTAAAGTGATGGACTTAAATTAATTAAAAAATCCCGCAATTTTGCGGGATTTTTTGCTAATTAAGAGCGATCTGAACCGAACTAATTTCGCTGCAATGGGAGGACTATAAGATTTGACTACTATACTGACGCAGGCACCACATAGAAGCAAACACCACAAAAAAGTTGATTTTCTTTGCTTCCTATGCTTAGCGCAGACGCGGATAATCCGTTGGATTTACCTCATGCATTATCGCATACACTTTTTCAAAAATATCCTCTCTATTGGGTTTTGAAAAATAGTCGCCATCGGTACCATAAGCAGGACGGTGTGCTTTGGCGCTTAGCGTTTGTGGGGAGCTGTCCAAATAACGGTAAGCACCTTGTTTCTCGACTATTTCATTAAGTAAATAAGCAGAGCAACCCCCAGGAACATCCTCATCGATGACCAATAATCTGTTGGTTTTTTTGACGCTCTCCAGCACTTCTTTTTCAATGTCAAAGGGCAGCAGGGTCTGTGCATCAATAATTTCTGCATCAATGCCCACTTCCAGTAGTTCTTTAGCCGCTTTCTGAACTATTCTCAAGGTAGATCCGTAAGACACCAAAGTAATGTCTTTCCCTTCCTTGATCGTCTCTACCTTACCTATCGGGGTACAGAATTCTCCGAGATTACTCGGTTTTTTCTCCTTTAAACGGTACCCGTTCAGGCTTTCTATCACGAGCGCCGGTTCATCTGTTTTGAGTAATGTATTGTAAAATCCTGCCGCCTGGGTCATATTTCTGGGAGCAAGAATATACATTCCTCTAAGAACGTGAATTAGTCCTCCCATTTCCGAGCCGGAATGCCAAATTCCCTCTAACCGATGCCCCCTTGTTCTAATAATCAAAGGCGCTTTTTGCTTTCCTGCCGTACGATAGCGTAGTGATGCCAAATCATCCGTTAGTGTAGCAATTGCATAAAAAATATAATCCAAATACTGTATTTCAGCTATTGGGCGAAGCCCCCTTAACGCCATTCCTATTCCTTGTCCTATAATAGTAGTTTCGCGTATGCCCGTATCGGCAACGCGAGTGGTCCCATACTTTTCCTGCATACCCTCAAGGCCTTGGTTTACGTCACCAATGGCACCTGTGTCTTCCCCAAAAATTAAGGTGTTTGGATATTTATCGAAGAGTTTGTCAAAATTATCCCTTAGAATAACACGACCATCCACTTCCTCGGAGTCGCTTTTATAACTCGGGGCAATTGCTTTGATATTGGTTGCCCTATTTTCATTTTCACTATACAGGTTTGTACTAAACGCATCTTGGGAATCCTTAAGGAACTTTGTCGTCCATTGAAGCAATGCCTGCTTTTCCTTGGAATTTTCTCCTAAGAGATACCGAAAGGATTTACGCGCGGTTATGGCCAAATCCTTTTTTATGGGTTCTTCTGTAGCAATTAAATCGTTCTTTAGTTTGTTGAGAAAATTTCTATTTGGACTTTTAGCGGCGGCTTTGTCGATAAGATCTACCAATACTTTTTTGGCGGACAGTAAATCTTCTAAATATTCTTCCCAAGCCTCTTTTTTGGCTTCCCTAACCGTTCTTTTTATCCTTTTTTCAATGCTATCCAATTCTTCGTTAGTAGCAATGCCCGATTCCAATATCCACTCTTTAAAACGCTTGTTACAATCATTATCGCGTTCCCATTCCAATCGCCTGTTATCTTTATACCGCTCATGTGAACCAGAAGTGGAGTGCCCCTGGGGCTGAGTTAATTCCTTTACGTGAATGAGTACAGGTACATGCTCTTGCCGGGCAATATCTGCCGCATTTTCATACGCATGCATTAGTGCGGTATAGTCCCACCCATTTACCTTTAGTATTTCAAAGCCTTTTTCTTCATCATTACGTTGAAATCCTGATAGTGCCTTTGAAATATCTTCCTTGGTGGTATGGTATTTGGCAGGAACCGAAATTCCGTATTCATCATCCCAAATGCTAACGACCATGGGTACCTGTAATACTCCGGCAGCATTTATGGTTTCCAAAAACATACCCTCACTGGTACTTGCATTACCTATGGTTCCCCAAGCAATTTCATCACCATTAACGGAGAATTTGGCACTATCGAGCCCTTTTAGGTTACGGTAAACTTTTGAGGCTTGCGCCAAGCCCAATAGTCGAGGCATTTGACCGGCGGTGCAGGATATATCTGCACTGCTATTTTTTTGTTTTGTTAGATCTCGCCAAGTTCCATCAAAATTTAGGCTATAGGTCAAAAAATGCCCCCCCATTTGCCTACCGGCACTCATGGGTTCCTTTTCAATATCCGTTGTTGCGTAAAGGGCATGAAAAAAATCTTTTGGGTTCAACAGGCCAAGGGCCATCATGAATGTTTGATCCCGGTAATAACCACTTCTAAAGTCACCATCCTTGAAGGATTTGGCCATGGCTAGCTGTGGAAGTTCCTTGCCATCGCCAAAAATCCCAAATTTTGCTTTGCCGGTAAGGACTTCCTTACGTCCTAATAAACTACATGTTCTACTTAAAAACGCAATTTCATAATCGCTTATGATCTGCTCTTTGAAATCATCAAAAGAAATATCATTACTAGTCTTTGAAGAAACGTCCATGTATTTTTAGTTATTTGCACAAAACTACCGAATAACGGGATTTAAAGCAACGTTCAACCTCGTTAATTTATTTCATATTTTTCAACAAAACTTAAATTAAACTAAGAATAGTATAATTTAAAGGATGTATTCTAAGGCCTGAATCAGTTTTTGTCAATTTAAAACCATTTTCTTGTGAATAGTCCGGTCAGGGTCTTGGGACTTACGGTTATTATAAACCTTATTTTTTCACCATAGTTTGGTTGGGAAACCTCCCACCCGTTGTTGGAGTGTAGGGGAAGGTACAGTTCAAAATAATCCGTCACCAGATTTAACCGGATGCCCGAATCATATACGAATTTTTCTTTGAACCCATTATTTTTGACAAGACCGGCATCGCCATAAAGCTCGATCCAGCGCCAAATATTAAAACTTGCGTTGACCGTGGTCATCCAATTATCGGAAAAGCGATAGCGCTCATCCAAGAATGACTTAAAACCACCTTCCGCAATAATAATTTGTTGGCTGTAGATACCAGAATCTTCCGACCGACCTAAATATCCATAATCGAAAAGATAATCTGTAGGGCGGTCCAATGCGAAACTAAAAAAATCAGAATTGGTATTATTACTCAAAAATTTTCCAGCAAAAAAGCGAAGATTTAGCTGTCTGTTATTCTCAAAGAGTTTTCGGTATTCATATTCAAACGAAAGTTTACTGAAATTTCCGGCCAATTGAAAATCTAAAAACCAGGATTTGTAATCCAATATACCATTGTCCCTATTTAAGTAGCGTGCATTGAAAACACTATAATCCGGATTGTCTGGATCATTGGCCAAATTCTCTAACGCTGGGTCAAAATCACGTAAAATATTGACATACCTAAAGGTCAAAAACTCTCTTTTGTTCGAGATTAAATCTGCCGGCCTAAATCCAAAACTAAGTGCCGGGGTTATGGAGGAATATCTTGAATTTACATTAAAATGGGATGTTGAGGCCCCTAAGGAATAATTTGCGAGGTAGAGACCGCTCTTGCTTAAGTATTTTCTATAGCTGAATTTGCCATAACCTACAAAAGCTTTTTCCCGGAAAGAGTAGGAGGGTGCGAAATCATATACAAACGGTCTTTCTAAGAGGGTTTTATTATATAATCGCATTCCAGGAACCCAGCCGTCATATACGTTAAAACTTATGACAGGAACATAAAATACCTGATTAAAGTAGGGATTCTCGGCATCCTTAAAAAAAGTAAAACTCAATTTTTTATTACTCGATAAAAACCCCTTCAAGGATTTCCAGTTATCCCGTTGGTTAAATTCAGGAATTTTCTGGTCATAGTTAAGTACCAGTTTATCCTCATTATTGTTTGGGATGGTGAAGGTTTCCTCCAAAGCTATGTCCTGGAACCAGTATTTGGAAATAACAGAATCTTTTTTGAGCCCGAATAGGGAAATGGGAACATTTGTGCCCTCCTTGTTCTTTATCGTGACGCGCAGCGAGTCCTCTGCTTTGTCTACCTTTTTAATTTTAAAGTCGATCTTACGATCAGTGGATATATAGTCCCTAAAAAACCAATTGATGTCCTTGGTCGTTGAGCGTTTTAAAATAGATTCGAAATCCAACACTTTAACATTATTGAGCCTATAGTATTTGTAGAACGTCTTAATACTTTCATCCACTTTTTCCTTACCAATATAATCTGCCAAATAAGCCAAACCCAGCCCGGCTTTATACTTATTTGCTATCTTTTGGTTGAATTTTATCAAGGAATCGTTAGGAGTGCTAAGGGCCTGGTCTAAATTTTTACGTGCCGTTAAATTATACAGGAATGCGTACTGATCGTTAAAGTCCATTTTAGCCAAGTGGAAACTTCGCAATCCCCAAATACGGGATAGTTTTCCCAGTAACTTTTGATCAGGATAGTATTGATCTACATAGGCAATCAATAAGTAATTGGCTATGGCACTGTTCAGCCATTGGTCTTTACGGGGGTCCAAGAACATGGTCTCCTGAAGGATACTGTTCAGGGCCGTCTTTAAAAATTTCATTTCAAACTGAAATTGTTCTTCATAAGGCCTTATAAAAGAAGGCAGCTGATTAAGCCCGTATAGGGGGTCTTTATCGTAATCAAGCTCACTGACCAATATTTTTTCATGGGGATAAGAGCCAAGATTTTCATTGATAAAATCCGCAACTTTATTGATGGAAATCCCCTGCCCTATAGGGCTATATCTGGGTGCCTTTATACTGGTCGAAAAAGTCATGTAGGGCGTTACATGGGTCGTAAACTCTTTCGTTGGTGTAAGAATCAATTCTCCTCCTCGCTGTCTTTCTCCCTTCAAGGATGCAAATTGACCGTTGGGAAATGCTGTTTGGGATGTTATACGGTAATTGGAAGCGATATGTAGACTATCTGGGAATTTAAAATTGATGACCGTATTCGTAATATTTGTATAGAGGTCCTCCAGATTCTTATTTGAATATAAATGCCATTTGCCATCATATACCGCGGGTGTAAGGTACCAATCCTTTAGGTAATATCCCCCTTTTGGGTCAAAACCGTACGGGGTATATTTAGTAGGGGGTAGTTTTACTTTGTAGGTAATAAACAATTTGGTAGACTTTTGTGGCGGTAAAATCTCATTTAGACTCACTTTTATAAGATCTTCACCATCTGTACGTTCCCATAACATTCCCTGGTACGCATTATCTACAACACTTATGATGCTGGTAGCACCGCGTTCGTCATCCTTTGCGAGATGCAGCGATTTTTTAAATTCCTGTGCAAAACGTTTTGCTAAGGCCGTATTTTTATCGGAATAGGCATTGGCCCAGTCGTTAAAATAAATTACCCCTAGATTATAGTTGGAATTGTTATAATAGGTAAACTCTTGCCTAATCTCCAATTCTTTGGTGTATTCGTTCAAACTTACCGTTAAGTTTGTTTCGTATTGGGCATACCCGCTTAATCCCAGCAATAGAAAAGGGAGTAAACCTACTTGTATAAATAAACGGGGTATGTTGATCAAAGCCTCAATTAAAAATTAGGACTCATGGTGTGGCCTTTGTAGAATGAGTCTATTATATCCACTACTTCTTCTTCGCTATCTACAATTTGAATTAAGTTCAAATCTTCTGGACTGATATTACCAACCTTTAGCATGGTTCCCTTGATCCAATCGAAAAGGCCACTCCAAAAATCACTACCGACTAAAATAATTGGGAATTTTCCAATTTTATGGGTTTGTATCAGGGTAATGGCTTCAAAAAGTTCATCCAGTGTTCCAAAACCGCCGGGCATTACCACAAAGCCCTGTGAATATTTGACGAACATTACCTTTCTAACAAAGAAATAGTCAAAATCCAGGCTCTTATCGTCATCTATATATGGATTGTCATGTTGCTCAAACGGAAGATCAATGTTTAAACCTACAGAGGTTCCGCCCGCAAGATTTGCACCCCTGTTACCGGCCTCCATAATTCCTGGACCGCCACCGGTGATTACCCCATATCCTGCCTCGGCTATAGATTTTGCGATAGATACCGAAAGCTTATAATAATAATCATCCTCCTTTGTCCGTGCAGAACCGAATATCGAGACACAGGGACCAATTTTGCTCATACGCTCGAAACCGTTTACGAATTCGCCCATTATTTTAAAAATGGCCCAGGAATCGTTGGTTTTTATTTCATTCCACCCTTTGTGATGCTGTTCTGATCTCATAGTCCTTTAAACTAATTTCTTAATATTTTGATAGGTCGCTTCCGCCAAAATTAATGCTTTAACTCACGCTGCAAAAACGTTGCTGTATAACTCTTCTTATCCTTTACAACTTCTTCCGGTGTTCCCTTGGCCACCAGTTGGCCGCCAGAGCGCCCACCCTCGTAGCCAATATCGATGATGTAATCCACCATTTTTATGACGTCCATATTGTGTTCTATGACCAAGACGGTATTGCCCTTGTCCGCTAATTTATTCAAAACTTCCATGAGCACCCGTATATCCTCAAAATGAAGTCCTGTAGTAGGTTCGTCCAAGATATAAAACGTGTTTCCGGTATCCCGTTTAGATAGTTCCGTAGCCAGTTTAATACGTTGTGCTTCACCACCCGATAAGGTTGTGGATTGTTGCCCCAACGAAATATAGCCCAACCCTACATCCTGTATGGTCTCTAACTTACGATGTATTTTAGGAATAAGTTCAAAAAAGGAGACCGCTTCATTTATGGTCATCTCCAAAACGTCTGAAATCGACTTGCCTTTATATCTAATTTCGAGGGTTTCCCTATTGAATCGCTTGCCGTTGCAGGTTTCGCACTCTACATATACATCTGGTAGGAAATTCATTTCAATGACTCGTAGGCCCCCGCCTTGGCAGGTTTCGCAACGTCCTCCTTTTACATTGAAACTAAACCTCCCGGGTTTGTATCCACGTATGGATGCCTCCGTCGTTTTTGCGAACAAGGACCTGACTTCCCCAAAAACTCCGGTGTAGGTTGCCGGGTTTGATCTTGGTGTCCTACCAATGGGTGATTGGTTGATATCGATGACCTTATCGATATGTTCAAGCCCTTTGATCTTGGTATAGGGCATGGGTTTTTTTACGCCATTAAAATAATAAGCGTTCATTATAGGGTAAAGCGTTTCATTAATCAAGGTAGATTTGCCACTCCCCGAAACTCCGGTAACACCAATCATTTTCCCTAACGGGAATTTTACCGTAACATTCTTTAAGTTATTCCCCGTACAGCCCGATAGTACAATTTCCTTACCGTTTCCTTTCCTTCTCTCCTTTGGGACTTCAATTTTCTTGACGCCAGTTATGTAATCTGCCGTTAAGGTATTGTGCTTCTTTAAGTTGTCTGGTGTTCCTTCAGAAATGATTTCGCCACCGTTTTTACCTGCTTTGGGTCCAATATCGATGACGTGGTCTGCACGTTCTATCATATCGCGGTCGTGCTCTACAACGATTACGGAGTTGCCTAAGTCCCTAAGCGATTCCAGTGATTTTATTAAACGTTCGTTATCACGCTGGTGCAAACCAATACTTGGTTCGTCAAGAATATAAAGTACGCCCACCAATTGCGAGCCGATCTGGGTTGCAAGCCGTATGCGTTGTGCTTCTCCGCCAGAGAGCGATTTTGAGCTTCGGTTTAAGGAAAGGTAATCAAGACCAACATCCAATAGAAATTGGATACGGGTACTGATTTCCTTAATAATCTCTTCGGCAATCTTAAGCTGATTTCCTTCCAATTTTTTATCAAGACCCTCAAAAAATTGGGAGAGCTCAACGATATCCATATTCGCTAATTGGGCAATGTTCTTTTCCTCTAGTTTAAAATAAAGCGATTCTTTCCTTAAACGGAAACCTGAACAGGAAGGACAAACAATTTTGTCCATATACTCTTTGGCCCATCTTTTTATGGAGGTTGATCCCGCTTCTTCAAATTGGCTTTTTATAAAATTCGATATGCCTTCGTAATCTATTTTATAGGTCCTTTTTACACCCAATGATTTGGAATCGACCTCAAAGCTTTCTTTTCCACCATTTAAAAGTACCGCTATGGCCGGGGCGGGAAGATCCTGAATGGCATCGGTAATCTGAAAATTATAACGTTGGGCGATGGTCTCGATCTGTTTAAAGGCCCATGATTTTTTATATTCACCCAAGGGAGCGATACCACCCGCTTTAATGGATAGTTTTTTGTTGGGGAATATTTTGTTTTCATTTACCTCGTACACATGTCCCAAACCGCTGCAATGAGGGCACATGCCCTTGGGGGAATTGAATGAAAATGTATTAGGCTCTGGAACGGGGTAGGAGATACCCGTGGTAGGGCACATCAAATCCCTACTAAAATACCGTGGTACTTCAGAACCTTCCTCTAAAACCATGAGTACATTGTTGCCACTGTACATGGCCGTATTTATCGATTCTGAAAGCCGTTTATGCAAATCTTCATTTTCGACAACCTTTAAACGATCTATGACAATTTCGATATCATGGGTCTTGTAGCGATCTACTTTCATGCCCTTTACAATATCCTTGATTTCCCCATCTACCCTTACTTTAACAAAGCCTTGTTTGGCAATTTGCTCAAATAGTTCGCGGTAATGCCCTTTTCGTGATTTAATGGTAGGCGCAAGGATATTAATCTTTTTATCCCGATAGGATTGTATGATCAAATCTTTTATCTGTTCATCGCTATAACTCACCATTTTTTCGCCGGTGTTATAACTATGTGCATCCGCTGCTCTGGCGTATAATAAGCGTAGAAAGTCGTAGACCTCTGTAATAGTCCCAACGGTTGACCTTGGAGACTTAGAGGTGGTTTTTTGTTCAATGGCAATGACCGGTGATAAGCCATCGATTTTATCTACATCGGGTCGCTCCAAACCGCCTAAAAACTGTCTTGCGTAGGCCGAAAAAGTCTCAATATACCTACGTTGCCCCTCAGCATAAATAGTGTCAAAGGCCAATGAGGATTTACCGCTTCCAGAAAGCCCGGTAATAACCACTAGCTTATCCCTGGGAATGGTAACATCGATATTTTTTAAATTATGAACGCGAGCGCCCTTTACTTCAATATTCTCTTCGTAGTTAATCATGAATTCATAGCAAAGCTGCAAAAGTACGATTTTGAGCACGAATTAACGGTTGACCTCAGTCTTTAGACTATTAAATAATCTTAATGTTTTGCCAAGTATCCTAGAAAATAATTCCCATTTGTAACTTCCCTTTGAAAATGAACTTATTTTCCAAAATAAAATTTGGGGAAGCTTCTGAAAAGGGCTACTGCATCTCCACTAACATAAATCGTGTTAACCAAGTGTCCTTATTAAACTAAGGAAAGAAACTTGGTTTTGGAAGTGTTTGTTTCTTGGATGCTATCCTGAACCGAGGAAAGTGATTTATAAAGCAAGGTCTTTAATTGATTATAGGAAGGAGGCTTTTGAAGGTATTGGTTAGCGCCGTCTTCTTTGAGCTGTTTTACCTCCCTATTGCGATAGACCGAAGAATAGACTACAATTTGAATCGATGAAAATTTAGTAAAACTCCGTATATCCGTTAAACATGCAAATCCATCCATAATTGGCATATAAAGGTCCAAAAATATAACGTCCGGCAATTTTTCCGCTCCAAATAGATTGTCCATTAAATCTATTCCATTTTCAAACTGTTTAACCTGTGTGTCAATTGGAATATCTGTTAGAGCTTCCAGAAATAGTTCTCTATCCTCTCTATCATCATCGGCTAGGTAAAGTAGAATATTTTTCATAGTGAATACTATTATTGGTCTAATCGATAAATTTTATCTTTTTTTATCAAGGCATCGAAGCCAATTTTCTCCAAGCAACCTATCATTGCTTTGTATTAATGCGCTGATTTTAACTAAACCCCAATAACAAGCAATCAAGGGTTTATTACTATCGACTAAAAATGACAAAATGAGATTGAACTATAATCATCGTTAAATTTAGTACGATAAGACAAAAAATATTAGGCGAATTCCATCTCATGTTAACTCAATAAAATTTTTTAGGTTATTGAATTGTGTTCATAAATTCAGCTTTAGAGTCGAATTTTGATGCAGATTTTGACGTAATTGGGTTTGCAAAGGGTGTATTACGTTGGTACATAAAACAGGCCATGTTATAGAAACAAAAAAAATAGGTTGCTAAGAATGGTTAAGATCAGCAAAAATTACAACTCTATGTAATTACAAATTCCAGTTCATCTAAATGGGCGCAGGGCTCCTTCCAATCTGTATTCAATATTTTCTGAATGCATGATTTCAATTTTTTAAAAGAAGAAGGTTTTTCCAAGAAACCGTTGGCTCCTAGTGCTTTGGCCCTATCAATATCCCTATTGGCAATGGAAGTAGAGTAAATGATGATGCATAACTCGCTAAATTTAGACTTGTTCCTTATATCCCCTAAACTTTCAAAGCCATTTTTAACGGGCATATTAATGTCTAGAAATATGATAGAAGGAATCTCTGTAGTATCCAGATTTAAATAGGTGAGTAATTCCGAACCGTTTTTGAAAAGTTTGAGCTTAATTTTTTGATTTAAGTCACGACAAACATCGGCGAAGGTATCCCTATCGTCAGCATCGTCATCCACAAGCAAAATTAACGGGGATTTATCCATGGCAACACCTATTTTTTTTAACAAATATAGGGATAAACGAATAAGTTTTTTATTCTTAATTTCATTTTTGCAGGACAGTTTTATACTTGACTAATTTGGACGGTTTCATAAGTTTGGAGTAGCATTTAGTTGTCTTTTTTTGACCAAAATTGCACTACAACTTATGCACTTAATTTAGGCAGTCTAGGATGTATGTTTACATAAAAACATTGCTACATTTTTATACAGTTCATCAAGAACTTTTTCAGGTTATTTAATTGTTTATCAATCTATTATATTTGTACTTTAGAGTGATAAATCATTGATCTTTGGAGCATTTTTTTTTGGAAGAAAAATTGCCCTAAACAAACGAAGCATCTAGTTTATACTTAAAGGGTTTTATTGCAACTAAAATATTGATTTATCATCAAATACTTAATTCCCTTAAGCGCAATGAATAATAAAGGATTAATAATTTATCTTGCAGATGACGACAAAGAAGATTCTTTATTTTTTAGGGAAGCCCTCTTAGAGCTTCCATTCAATATAACGGTACGTACCTTTAATAATGGAGTTGATTTGATTGCCGCATTGATTGACCCAAATTCCGCATTTCCCCATATGATTTTCCTGGATTTAAATATGCCCCTTATGAATGTGGAAGAGTGTTTGGAGGATATTAAAAATGAGCCTGAACTGGAATCGATCCCTGTTATCATTTATTCCAGTTATATTGAGGTGGAAAAAATCAAAGCTTTACAGCGCAAGGGAGCAGACCGTTTTATTGAAAAACCGAATTCCATAGAATCTCTCAAATCCATATTGCAAAATGTAATTGCTTCCATTTCCGTTTTTAATACCGATAATAATCTAATGGCAGGTACTATTTAAGGCTTGTTATCCCGCAAGGCAAGTTTGGCTCTCCCCGTTAAAAACTTTTTCACAGAAAACATAAAAGCCGGTTCTTTTAGTAAGAACCGGCGGTTGAAAAACAATAAATCACCTTGTAAAATGAAATTTTCAGGCAGATAGAACCGTATTTTTCTGTTTATCCTGGTATTGTTTAGGACTACATTTATATTTTAACTTGAAAATTTTCGAGAAATAACTCCTACTCGTAAAACCAATGCTATAGACCACTTCTGAAATATTTAGATTGGTTTCCTTAATTAGGTGTTCTGCCCTAATCAAACGTACATCCCTAATGTAATCGCTTACGGTGGTGCCGTGCAATAGCTTAAACCCTTCCTGTAGTTTAGATGGGGAAAGTCCAGATTTTCTGGTTAATTCCTTAATGGATAGCGAGCGTTCTGGATAATTATCGATAAATTTTGATACTTCTAGAACCATATCCATTTCAGATTTTGATAAAGTTCCCGTTTTGTGATTCATTTGGGATAAATCGTCTGTGTATTGTTGAATTTCTAGGGCAAGAATAATATGTACAAGCCCTTCCATCATTAGGCTTCTAACGATACCCTCATGCTCCATGGAATCTATCTGTTGAATCTTATCTGCAATCCTTAAATTGTAGGAGCCTTTGTAAATTGTATTTTTGGCCGATGCGCTATCAAGGAATAGCTCCTGAATCTTGCGCCTTAAATTTTCCTTTAACGGACTTACCTTAGAATTCGAATCAGTTTTTACAACGATCAAGGAAATCTTGGTTGCGACACCCTTCGAAAAATAGAGCATATTACTGCTGTATGATGCGTTGGTTAAAATCGTAGTTTGGAAATTCTCAAAAATCTCTAAATGCGTATCGTGCCCAAAACTATGCGCAATTTTTCCTGCCGAGCAATATCCGAAGCAAATAGGAGCCTGTTTTGAAGTTTCAACCTCAATTGAGAAATTTTGAGAAAAGGTAACATCAAATTCCAAATATGAAATTCCGCCCGTAAATGTAATTCCGCGAATTCTACCTTTGCCGGTCTCATTTTGAAAATTTAAAATATGCTCCTTAATGTTTGAATTGAGCTGGCCGCCAAGGGTCTGTTGCAATTCTTCAAAAGCGGTTCGTATCCCGGAGGAAGAAAGTATCATTGCGTTCATCATGTTCACTTAGGTTGTTAAATTGAGTAGGATGCCAATTCCAAGTTTTCTATCAAATGCCTATACCCCAAAGTGTTATGACCGCCTTACCAGCTAATTGATATTCAAGAAACTTTTATTGATAATCCCCTTCGGTCAAAGATCGATGAAAAGACCAGCTTTGGTGTTATACAATTTGCCGATTATATTATATAATTACTTGATTTTGTAGCTATTTGGAGGATAGCACTGAGAAAACTAGCAAAAACAAGTACCATTTTCTAATAGAAAAAGTGCTAGTGCAATTTTGAAATATCATCAAGCGGCCGGGAGATAAAACTCAAAAGTTGAACCTACACTGGGTTCGCTGGTCACTGAAATATAACCATGGTGGTTCTCAACAATCTTTTTACATATGGCCAAACCAATTCCAGTGCCTGAATATTCAGATTTTTGGTGAAGCCGTTGAAATACTTCGAATATTTTGCTGGCATGATCCATGGAGAAGCCGATGCCATTATCGCTTATGCTAATCTTAAAGTAATGATGATGTGCCTTGAAAAAATCTTCTTTTATATCTTTTACGGCTACTTTTTCTGATTGTATGGTAATAAGTGCAGCCTTGTCTTTAGAACTATATTTTACGGCATTGCTTATCAAGTTCATGAACAACTGTTCCAGCTGATAAGGGACCCCTTTAACAGTAGGCAATTCTTTGTGCTCTATGTCAACGCTAGAATTTGTTAGGCTAGAGAAAAGGTCATCCTTAACCTTGGCCAAAACCTCGTTCAAATCTGTTTGTTCAAAGTCTTGGTGCTTTCCATCAATATGTGAATAGGTAAGAAGATTTATTATTAGGGAACGCATACGTGATGCCGCATTATCAATTTTACCAAAATACTCCCGGTTCCGCTCAGATAGTTTTTCCTTATCGTTTTCTATAATACGGGAAATAAAGAGTTGTATTTTGCGTAAAGGTTCCTGTAAATCGTGGCTTGCTACACGATTGAAGGCTTCGAGTTCCATGTTGCTTTTTCTAAGTTCCAAATTCCGGACCCGCAGTTGCTCTTTTTGGTTTTTATCATCCGTTATTTCTTGTGTGGTAACGGTTACACCATCCTCTAGCTTTATGGCCGTTGCTTTAAACCAATGGGTTCTATTGTCTTTTTCAAACGATGTTTCATAGTCTATGGCCGTATTTGTTTCTATGGCATATTTTAATTTTTCATATACTCCATTTTTAAAAATCGTTGGAAATACTTCAGAAACCTTCTTCATTTTCACAATATCAGGGTCAATGCCCATAAAATCGTGTATTTTACTATTTACGAACTGTATCTCCAAATCAATAATTTCTCCTTCTGCATTCCGAATACTCGTGAAGTACATGACTATTTGGGAAATACTTTTAAAGACATTAGTTAAAAAAGCGCTATTGTAAAGTAATTCCTCATTCTGCTTTTCTAACCTTTGATTAAGTTTAAAAAGGTTTTCCTCCGTATTTTTTTCAAAAGTGGTATCCATGGTAGTTATCAGAACACCCTTGTCCAATTTTACCGCTGTGGATTTAAACCAATATTCTTTGTCATGAAATTCATAAGGGTTTTCGAATTTCACAACTCTGTTTTCCTCAAAACTTGTTACTAAATGCTCAAAAACCCCATTTTCAAAATTTTTGGGAAAAACTTCTGACATGGGTTTGTGTTCCATAAAAGAACGTTCCAATTGTGCAATCTCAACAATAAGATCGTTATGAAAGTCCAAATTGAAATCAATGATTTCCTTTTTTTCATTAACAATAGGCGTAAAATAGCTGATAATGTTTTCTGAACTGGACAACACCTTGTTTAAAAAAGTTTGCAATTCCCTGAGCTTTTGATTATCCTCTAAAGCTTTCTCCTTAAGCATAAGTTGCTCGGCTTTGGCTTTTTCCTCATCGGTAACATTTTGGGCGGTAACAAGCAAACCATTCAATAATGGATTTACCGAAGATCTTAGCCACATTTTTTCATTGTTGAGGATTACCTGACGGTCGAACGTAATTGGTTTCCCTTTGTGGTAACAAGCAATTAATCCTTGAATTTCACCGTTAAGCTTAAGAAATGGATAAACATCCGAAATATTTTTTCCGAGTATTCGCTCGGGCTCTAAGCCAAAAATATCCTTGTTTCGGGCATTGGCAAATTTTATTTCAAAATCAATAATCGAATTATCTTTTGAATAGACGGGCGTATAAAAATTTACGATATTATCTGTGTTGGCAAGCACACTCTGCAGGAAGGCTTCAGACTCACGAAGCCGCATCTTATTTCGATACATGCGTACGAATGAAATCAAAAATATAAATAGTGAAAAAATAGCCAATAACAAGGTAGTTAATGGGGCCACTATCTTGGATGCCTCATATTTCTTTTCCCGTTCAAGTAAAAGTAAGCGTTCGTCTGCCCTCATTCCATCATTGACACGCCTTATTTTTACTAATAATTCAGACAAATCCTTCTCCAGTTCTGATTGTGACAAAGGACGGCGCGTCGTCAATTTTGCATGTAGGGAGTCTTGTAAACGAATTATTCTATCTAGTCTTAGTTTTTGAGAAGTATTGTTCTCAATTAAACCGCTTAGGTTATTTAAGGCTATTTGTCCATTTGCAGTATAAGCTTTGTAGGTCGAATTATGAAGTGAGTCATTTAATATTTGCTGCTTGAAATCCTCGGATTCCAACCTAAAATAATGTGAAAAAAGCATGTTTATGGCATCCTGTACCTGTAAGGTGTGCGATACCATTTCAGCGGATTCCTGTAACTTCTTTATTTGCTTGTACGCCATGGTGGAAGTAAAAAGCAAAACAATCAATGCTATGGAAAGAATAGAAAAATAGGTTTTGAAGGATGTGCTGAAACGATTGAGCATTGGCAAATTTATATGCGAAACAAAAAGGTGTCTCTGTTTAGATTAGAAGTATGGTATTGCCATTTTAAATTGATTACCTTTTCAATTACGTTACATAAGGTATTGAAATTTGGTGGTTTATTGATATAAATATTTGCCCCGTTCACAAAAGTATCTTCAATATCGCGTTCAGAAGAGGATGTTGAATAAATAGCCACGGCGATGTCATTAAATATGGGTTCCTTTCTAATCTCTTTTAAGCATTGCATTCCATCTTTTATGGGCATGTTCAAATCTAAAAAAATCAAGTTTGGTAACAGTTTACTTTTTTGATGGAGAAAGTTTAGCAATTCTTGCCCATCCTTGAAATAATTTGTTGTGGTTTTAATGGGTAACTCTTCCATAGCCAATCTAAACAACATTCTATCATCATCATCATCATCGGCCAATGCTATATTCAGGATATTTGTATTCATTCGTATTCTTGGAGGTTGGTATATCTATTCGTGTATTAGCACACCCTTACGTTGCATAATACGTTGAAACGTACTGGGTGTTAAACCGGTAGTGCGTTTAAATTGGGTAGATAAATGGGCCACGCTACTGTAGTGAAGCCGGTCTGCTATTTCGGTCAAGGTCAAATCTGTCTTGTTGAGTAAATCCTTGGCTAAATCAACTTTTCGCAAAATAACATAGTTTTCTATCGATGTAAACGTGCTCTCCGAAAAAACACTTGAAATATGGGCATAGGTATAACTTAGTTTATCTGCCAGATAAGTAGAAACGTTCATCTTTCTTGCGTCATCATCCTCAAACATTTCATCGATAGTTTGCTTTATACGCTCTACCAATCCCATTTTTGGGTCCTTTAATACCGTTAAACCATAATATTGTAGGCCCTTTAGCAAGGCATCTTTTTGGTTTAGGGAAAGGTTCCCATTTATTTCAACATCCCCATTGGTATCATAAGAAAAAGGGATATCCAACTTCTCAAGTTGTTCTTTGAGCAGGACTTGGGTGGTAATTCTAGTATTGCATTTAAGGTTAATTTTCATACCGCAGGCTAAGACAACAATTTTAAACGAAAACGGGAAATTATACTTACAAATTAAAAAAAAATCCTACAGGTAAAAAGTGAAACTGCCACAGTTCACAAAAAGAGTACTGTTTTTTATAAAAATAGTCTAAATTTTCATTTTCAATTTATTATTCTTTTTTTTAAACTTGATTGTGTTAGTGCATCAAAAGGTTATGGGAAGAAAAGTTGGCCATCCTTTGTAATAGGGCCCATGTAGACGAAATTTGTCATTGGATAATTTTCTTTAAAACAGTTAAAGTCACTTTGATGGAAGCTTCTTTATAATTAGTGTACCGCCATAATTCATTGGAACGAAAACTGGTTCCGTAATGTTGGGTTATAAGGCTATTTAAATATACAAGAACTAAGAAGGGTTAAAAAGGCCAATTAATTCAGGTTTGGTAGTAGTTTTATTATCCTTCTATGATTCGTTTCAGGTGCCCAAAAAATCGCTGATAGCTGAGGGTAATCCGATATTGTTTAAAATAACGGATTTATAAGCTATTCTTTACTGTCCTTGAGGCCAAATCTTACGAAATTGCTCAAAAACAATCAGCATTTCTTGCGAGGGTTTCTCATTCTTTTCTTTCATTACGGAGGCAAAGAAATCCCAATGTGCTTTTTTCCATTTTTTCAGTGGTTCGCGCGTTGTTCCCATATCCTTTGCGGCAAATTCGTCTGAAAGTTGATTAAATGGAATCGTATCTACCTGTATAATTTCAATTATTGCTTGTGCTTTTCCTTGAAAATCAGTGATGATATGCTTAGTGCCAATTTTAGGCAAATCGACATTGGCATCTAAGTACCAGGAATGCAGGCCAGACGTAGTCGCCGTCTTTTTTCCGTTCACGGTCAAATTAGCTAACCTATTCGCATCCTTTTCGTTATTATGGAAATACCAAGATTCTGGCATAGCATTATTTTTAAATTGAGGATATGTAGCTGTAAAATCACCCCACATAAGAAAAATCGTTTTATCAATTTTGGGCTCTTCCTCGGTCTTTATTTCGCCCTTACAGCTAAATAAAAGCACAACCAGTGCTAGTGCTAGATATTTCATTGACTAGTTTTTAATTCAGTTTAAAGTCTGCGTTAGACTAAACATATGTTTCTCCCATGCTACTGCAATACTAACCAATACTTTTAATTTTTCGTGATTGACCTTCATTTCCCCAAGCTTGCTTCTCTAATAAGATATACCTTGTTCGTAAAAAGCCATTCGGTTTTAATTCATTCCCTTACCGTGGAGAATAGGATTTGGTCAATCCAAAATGGCATTGAACATATCTTGCAGTTGTTCAAGGTAGGTAATTACAGCGTCGTATTTTTTAATCGTCCAAAGATGTGGTAAGCCCATCCGCAAAGCCGAAATATGCTGGTTTAGGGTCTAAATTCTCATCGTAAATTGTTGGCCATTCATTTAAGTCAAAAAATGGTTTTATCCAGGTATCACGATCATTAAAATCCCAAAATGTAATTCCAAACTGCTGTTTTTTGGGCACGTGTTTGCGGTATAACAAAGCAACTTGCCTATACTTTTCTGCTTGTGCCACCTTCATTGCCGTTGTAAGCTCAGAAATTGCTTGTGTGCCACCACCATTTTCGTCATTGTGTGTGTTAAATATAATATCCAATTCTGAAATATGGACGAGTAGGCCGGTTGATGCGGCTGCTTTCAACGCATTTGCGATATCACTTTCAGAAGTAGCCATCTCTAAATGCATTTGTAGTCCAATACCGTGAATAGGTACCTCCCTTTTTATAAAATCATTGACCATTTCAATAATAGCTTCAGATTTCTCAGGATATTTTTCTTGTCCAAAATCATTGTAAAACAACTTTGCATCCGGGTCGGCTGCGTGTGCGTAGTGAAAAGCCTTTTCTATATATTCCTTGCCAAACGTCTCGTGCCAGTAAGTTTCGCGATATGCTCCGGACTTGGTTGCGAAAGCCTCATTTACCACGTCCCACGCAACTACCTTATCTTTGTAACGTGTAACCACAGTATCGATATACTTTTTAAGAAAATGATCTGCCCAAGCCGTTCCCTTTTCTTTTGTTGTCCTGGGTATCCATTTTGGGAGCCCGTAATGCCAAACCAGCGCATGCCCAAATAGCCGCATATTGTTTTCCTTGGCATAGGAAACAAGGCTGTCCACTCTTGTAAAATTAGGAATGCTATCATTTTTTACCAATGAATACATTTTCATATCGTTGGTTGCCGTTATACTATTAAAATTACGTTGGGTAATAGAATCTAATTTCTTGTCCTTAAGCACACTTCTAAGGTTTATGGCACCACCGATAGGAAAGTGGCTTACATCTTTCAGGCCCTTATCACTAAACTTCTCTTCGAGCGTTGGTTCACATGATGAAAACAGGATTATTAGAATCAGGAGAGGGAGTAGTATTTGAGTTTGCATTTTGGTTTCGCTTTAGTGGAACACGAATATAGAACATAATAGAAACAGTCATAAGGTTTTCGCCGTTGTACAGCAGTTCAGGAATGTTAAATTTTTTCTATTGGGTTTTGCCAGCATGCCCTAAATTATCGATAGTCAATCGAAATTTGCATATACCTATTTCTTTTCAAAAAATCAGGAAATCTATTTTGTGTTCGATTTCGAGGATGAGATAACAAAGTGGAGGATGAAATTACAAATCAAAAAATCCCAAGACCTTAATCTTGGGATTCCCTTTAAACACTGGTAGCGAGAGGGGGGCACGATCCCCGACCTCCGGGTTATGAATCCGACGCTCTAACCAACTGAGCTACCTCGCCATGTAATTTTAAAACGGCTGCAAATATAATGGTAAATTATTTGTTCATCAACTAATGCAACTTAAAAAATTAAGTCATCATTTATTTTTTTATCATTTAGAAATATATATATTGCCCGGCATAAAGAAGTAGGAAAATGAGCGATAAAATTAAATTTGAAATAGAGTTTGTTATACAATCTTCCCCACAAATGTTGTATCAATACTTGGCTACACCATCTGGCTTATCTGAATGGTTTGCGGACAACGTTAACTCGAGGGGAGAAAAGTTCACCTTTATTTGGGACGAAGCAGAGGAAGATGCTAAATTGTTGAAAAGGAAGACCGATGAGTTTGTTCGTTTTGCATGGGAAGAAGCGGAAGATGACAGCTACTTTGAAATGAAGATTATCGTTGATGAAATAACCAAGGATGTATCCTTGTTTATTACGGATTTTGCCGAGGAGGATGAAGTGGAAGAATCCAAAATGCTTTGGACCAATCAAGTTTCAGATCTAAAACAGGTGCTTGGTTCCTCCTAGAAATAAGCTTAATTAAAGTATCTTTGGGCCTTAATTTATTAAGGCTTTTTTTATGCTCAATTTTAATGGGGAATTGCTTGATGAAGAAAACACTATTCTAAGGGGAACGAATAGGGGATTGCAGTATGGGGATGCCCTTTCAGAGGAACTACGTGTTGTAAACGGTGTTGTTTATTTCTTGGAAGATCATTATTTACGGTTAATGTCCTCCATGCGCATTCTAAGAATGGAAATTCCTATGCAATTTACCATGGAGTTCATGGAAGATGAGATACTCAAAACGGTTGCTGTAGAGGATAACAATAGTGCAAAAAAGGTGAGATTTACCGTTTTCCGTATTGGTGGTGGCTCTTATATTCCTTCCACGAATGAAATTTCCTATCTCATCAGTACAGATAATTTAGATGATACATTTTTCAGCATTCATAAGCGCGATTATGAAGTAGAACTTTTCAAGGATTTTTATAAAGGAGCGAGCATGCTTTCCAATTTAAATACCACAAACAAGATATTGAATGTGGTTGCTAGCGTTTACGCATCAGAAAATGAGTACCAAGATTGCCTCTTGTTGAATGAGAATAAGATGGTCGTAGAGTCGCTTAGCGGAAATATTTTTCTGGTAAAGCAAAAGACAATAAAGACCCCTCCATTAAAAGATGGATGCCTTAATGGTATTCTAAGGAAAAAATTGATTGAAATATTAACAAAATTAGCGGATTATGAAGTGCTGGAAGAAAGCATATCCCCGTTTGAACTGCAAAAAGCAGATGAGCTTTTTATTGTTAATAGTATCGCCGGTATTATCCCTGTAACTAAATACAGAAAAAAGCGATTCTTAGATAGCACTGCCCGTGATTTGGTAGGGAAACTAAATGCCATGGCACGACTTACCCTTCCTAAACAAATTTAATTTAAACTAGGATTCTCAGGGGCGTTGGACCACAGTAAGTAATCTCCACCAAGCTGAATCATATTCTCTTTCCAAAACGCGTTGGCAGCTTTTTGTATGATGCGGCTTTCGTGCTCATTTTCAATGACGATCCATGATTTTGAAGATAGCTCCTGATCCAGTTGCAATGAGGACCAACCAGAATATCCTAGAAAGAAACGAATATCGTCCTCGGATATAATTTCCTTGTTGATCAACGCTACGGTGGTCTCAAAATCGCCTCCCCAATAGATTCCGTCCGATATTTCCACGCTATTATCAATTAAGTGTGGTACTTTGTGTATAAAGTACAGATTGTCCTGCTCCACAGGCCCACCGTTGTATACTTGAAACGGAACTTCTATTTCGGTTACCAAATCGTTGATTTGGTACTCCAGAGGTTTATTTAGGATAAAACCTACCGAGCCTTCTGTATTATGTTCCGCCAATAAAACTACAGACCTATTAAAAGAAACATCACCTGTTAGTGAGGGCTCTGCAATAAGTAGTTTACCCTTAGTTGGCTTTAAAGTGACCATTTGTTGTTCATGATTATATTTCTAAAGTAAGACAAATCCCTCTAAATGCAAAAACATGGAAATAAAAAAGCGCCTACAAGAGGCGCTTTACTTAATTTATCTGTGTAAAACTAGTTTACAGCTTTGCTCAAATCAGCTCCTGCTTTAAACTTAACTACATTCTTAGCAGCAATTTGGATAGTTTTTCCAGTTGATGGGTTTCTACCTTCTCTTGCATTTCTCTTAGATACGGACCAAGAACCGAAACCTACCAAAGAAACTCTGTCTCCTTTTTTTAGGGATTTTTCAACATTTCCCAAGAAAGATTCCAATGACTTTTTAGCCGCAGCTTTTGTGATGCCAGCGTCAGCTGCCATTGCATCGATCAATTCTGTTTTGTTCATAATGTGATTAATTAATTGTGATTAAATGATTTTATACCTTAGAACAAATTTATATGGATTTATGACCAACACAAGTAAAACGGGGGGAAATCCCCTATTTTGTTGATAACTCAGGGTGTTTGTTGATAAAGTAGGGTTTTTTTTACGTTTCCCGCAGCCCAATAGTGACGGGGGTTTACCCCATTTTGGCATTTTCCTCCAAATTTAGTCCGTTCAACACATCTTTGACCGCCATCCTTTTCTTTCCCTGTAGTTGAATTTCCTGTAAATTTAAGAAGCCTCCATGTACCGCTACTTTCATTTCCTTTTTGGAATGGACAATGGTTCCATAGGGTAGTTGATGTTCCGCAGGTTCTTTTTTAGTTTGGTAAATCTTTGTAGTTAGTTCCTGCTCTCCATTGTATAAGGTAGTCCAAGCCGTAGGGTAGGGACTAAGACCACGGATAAAATTGTAGATATCCGTTATAGGTTTTTTCCAATCAATTTCGCAAGTTTCCTTATGAAGCTTGGGTGCTGCCTTTAGATTTGCATAATTTGATTGTGGGGTTGTTTCAAAATTACCTTCTTCAATACGCCTAACGGTTTTAAGAACTGTTTCCGCACCTAAATCCATTAAACGGTCATGTAAATCTTCGGCATTGTCCGTTTCATTTATATAGGTTTCTTCTTGGAGTATTATAGCTCCGGTATCAATTTTCTCATCAATAAAAAAAGTAGTTACTCCGGTCTTGGTTTCTCCATTGATAATGGTCCAGTTTATGGGGGCCGCTCCTCTATATTGTGGAAGTAGCGAGGCATGAAGGTTAAAAGTGCCATAATGTGGCATTTCCCACACCACTTTGGGTAACATTCTAAATGCGACCACAATCTGTAAATCTACGTTTAAGGACCTAAGTGCTTCCAGAAAATTGGCATCTTTCAAATTAATAGGTTGCAGTACCTTAATTGAATGTTTCATGGCGTATTTTTTTACTGCTGATTCATTCAGCTGTCTGCCACGGCCTGCAGGTCTGTCTGGCGCTGTGATAACACCAACAATGGTATGTCCTTTGGTTACGAGTTTATCCAAAATACCTACGGCAAAATCTGGGGTGCCCATAAATAGTATTCGTAATGCTTTCATGCTATAATATTTGGTATTCGTTTTTAGAATTTAATTTTATGCGCTGTTCTTCCAATAATTCCTGTAAGGCATGAATCAGTAGACTTTGTGTTATATTCACTTGGGCCAGTAGATTGCGTGAAGTAGCACTTCTTAACTGTAAGCACGCTAGAATTTCGGTTTTTGCCAAAAGTAGGTCAGTTTCAACAGTAGTGCTTTTTTTGCAAACATCACAAATACCACAAACGCCTTGTTGTTCTTCTCCAAAATACTCCAATAATTGTACACTTCTACAGGTTTTTTCATTCGCTATGTACGCCAACATTTTGGCAACTTTATCGACTTTAATTTCATTTTGCTCCGTTATGGTGCGTGAAAACCGGTTAATGGTGCGGTCGTCGTCCCTGGGCACCAAAAAAGTAATCTCCAGATCACTATCTACTCGATGGTATTCAATAATATCATCGGCGGCCAGCTTTTCAAAATTGGCCAAAATCATAGATTCCGGAATATTCAATTTTTTGGATAAAAGAAAAGTGTTGATATGGGTGTCGAACTCAAATAGCCCTCCATAGGTCCTTAAAACTACTTTTATAAATTGTTCGAGTATAGGATTTTGATCCATATACCTAAATAAAGTATCCTTTTCCGTCTTAAATTTTAGGGTAATTTTTTTTGTAAAATTCTCTGAAAGGGATAGTACGGAGTTTCGGTCCAGAAGAAGCAATGCGTTATAGGCCAAATAAGTATTTAGTTGGTAAACAGCACAAAATTCATTGAAATTGAGCGGAAAAGGTGTTTCCGTAAATTCCTCATATCCAATTTGGAAATAGTTGTTCAATTTTCTATAAATCAATTTAACGAAGGCTATGTCCGGCAGAACCTCCAAAAACTGCTTTTTCACCAGTAATTTATCCGTGGTATTGGTCAATAATATGGCTTTGGCAATCCTGCCGTCCCTGCCGGCTCTTCCTGCTTCCTGAAAATAGTTCTCCAAGCTATCCGGTATTTGGTAATGGAGCACCAGCTCTACATCCGGTTTGTCGATTCCCATTCCAAAGGCATTGGTCGCTACCATAATCGACACCTTGTCTTGCAACCAAAGGTTAAGTCGTTCGGTTTTGGATTTTTGGTCAATACCACCGTGATAAAAAGTAGCCTTAAGACCATTCGATACCAAGTAGCGTGAAAGTTCCTCGGCTATTTTTCTACTGCGTACATAAACGATTGCACTATGCGTTAAACTTAAGCAGTAGCGTTTAAGCTGATAGTTTTTATCTTCTGATACAATGACGGCAAAACCTATATTCGCCCTATAAAAGGAATCTTTTTTTATGACGGGGCTTTTCAATCCTAGTGAAGCAATGATATCTTGGCTTACCTTTTTGGTAGCGGTTGCGGTCAATGCGATAATCGGTATTTGGGGATGGAGTTCTCGCAAAACGGAACAGCTTAAATAGGCCGGTCTAAAATCATGGCCCCACTGCGAAATACAGTGCGCCTCATCGATTACAATAAGGGAAACCTGCATAGCCCGTATACGCTCCTGGACCAATTCTTGCTGTAACCTTTCCGGGGAGAGGTAAAGGAATTTGTAATTGCCGTAAATGCAATTGTCCAGTAATTTATCCACCTCCTTGAATTTTAATCCGCCAGTGAGTGCAATGGCTTTAACTCCTAGGTTTTGAAGATTCGCAACTTGATTTTCTATGAGTGCGATTAGCGGGGAAATAACAATACAGATGCCATCCAGCTGCAGAGCGGGAACCTGAAAGCAAATCGACTTTCCACCTCCTGTAGGCAATAACCCCAAGACATCCTTACCAGATAGTACCGCATTGATTATAGCTTCTTGGGAGCCCCTAAAACTGGTAAAGCCCCAATAGCGTTCCAAAATGCTTGTGGGTGTATTACTCACCGCTTCTAGCAATAAGGTCCCTTACAAATTGCAAGCGTTCCGCAACAGTTCCAAAAGGAACCTTAATGGGCGTATAACCTAGCTGGGTATAGGTTTTTTCTAGCTGCTGATGAATTGCCTGCGCTTGCTCAAAATTTTCTAGGCGTTCATTGTCCTGCACATAGATAGCTTTCCATGGCGGTAGGAGTAGAACTTCATCATAGCGGTTCTCCATGCAGATATCAATATAGTCTTGGTCGTATGACTGATTAAAATAGTCCATGTAAGCAAGCACGTCTGGTAGGCCCCTATCGTAAAAAAGATGATTTTTGTCCACTTCCTTCCCCTCCTTAAAATGCTGCAAACGGGCCTTTAATAATTGGTCGTTGAAGCATTTGGAGTCGTTTACAAAAGCAATAGGGTTGACCAGTTCCTCCTTAAAAGGTTTATTGACCAAGGCTGCCAAGGTCATGGTACGTATGACCTCATGAAAACAATAAAAACCGCTTTCCTCAAGCGAGGAAATCAATACCGTTTTTCCTGTGCCAGGCCCACCTGTTATTACAATTCTTTTCTTGTTCAATAGGGATGAATCAGGTTACAAAAGTACGTAAACAAAGAGTATTATAAAACTGCTCCATTACACTTATCTTTGCATAAAATACGAGACATGGACGAAAACAATCCAGAAGAATTTTATAAAAAATTAAAGGAACAATTACAGGAAACTTCCAAATGGCCTTCCAATTACCTTTACAAGTTTATTGTTAAAAGCGAAACGGATAAAATTGCTCAAATTCATAAAATCTTCGATAATATGGGAGCGGTCATCGAATCCAAAAAATCCAAACAAGGCAAATATACCAGTGTTTCCATTACCGTAAATCTCAAAAATCCGGATGAGGTAATAGCAAAATATAAGGAAGTGGGCAAAATAGAAGGGGTAATCTCCTTGTAAAATAGCATTTCATCCATAATTTTCTTAAATTGGCATCGTTATAAGAATACTTCTTCAAACATTTTAAGCTAAAATTTTCAATTTGCAATTAGTAGAAAACCTAGAATATAATACGGAGCGTCCGCATTTAATTATTCCCGAGTACGGACGTCATTTCCAAAAAATGGTGGATTACGCCGTTTCCATAGAAGATGACGCGGAACGAAACAAAGTAGCCCAGGCCATAATAAGTGTAATGGGTAATTTGCAGCCCCATCTGCGGGATGTGCCCGATTTTCAGCACAAACTTTGGGATCAATTATTTATTATGTCCGATTTTCAACTGGATGTAGAATCCCCATTCCCAATAACTTCAAAAGAGATTCTTGGGCAGCGTCCAGAACCGTTAGAGTATCCACAAAATTTTCCAAAGTACCGCTTCTATGGGAATAATATTAAGCGTATGGTCGATGTTGCGGTAGAGTGGGAAAAGGGTGATAAGCGATCAGGATTGGAGTATGCCATAGCCAACCACATGAAAAAATGTTACCTTAATTGGAACAAGGACGTGGTTGATGACAAGGCCATTTTTAAGCATCTGTATGAACTGAGCAATGGTCAAATAGATTTGGCCGCAGAAGGGGAGAGTTTGACCGATAGTGGACAGTTCCTTAAAAACCGAGTTGCTAAAACACCACGGACCAGCTCAGGGAAAAAAAATCAACGAAACAATAACCGCGGCAAGAAACGCTATTAAATTTCCACTACGCTAGATGGGAACATTCAGAATTGAAGGGGGGCACCAACTATCAGGTGAAATTACACCCCAAGGGGCAAAGAACGAAGCACTTCAAATACTTTGCGCAGTACTGCTAACAGAAGAAAAAGTTACGATCAGCAATATTCCCGATATTGTTGATGTCAATAAGCTTATCTCCCTTTTGGAGGACCTTGGGGTGAAAATCCAGAAAAAGGGCAGAGGCTCCTATACCTTTATGGCAGACGATGTAAATATGGAGTATTTGCAATCAGACCAGTTTAAGGCGGATGGTAGAGGGCTTCGCGGATCAATTATGCTTGTAGGCCCTTTATTGGCGCGCTTTGGAAAAGGATATATTCCCAAACCAGGAGGTGACAAGATTGGAAGAAGGCGTTTGGACACCCATTTCGAGGGATTTATAAAATTAGGGGCCAAATTTCGCTATAACCGAGAGGAATATTTTTATGGTGTAGAGGCGAAAAAATTGAAGGGTACCTATATGCTTTTAGATGAGGCTTCCGTCACCGGTACTGCGAATATTGTTATGGCTGCAGTCTTGGCCGAGGGGCAAACGACAATCTACAATGCCGCTTGTGAACCCTATTTACAGCAATTGTGTAAGATGCTGATCAGAATGGGGGCGAAGATTTCAGGTGTTGGCTCTAATCTGCTCGTCATAGATGGCGTGGAAAAATTAGGCGGCACAGAACATAGAATGTTGCCCGATATGATTGAAATTGGTAGCTGGATCGGTTTGGCAGCAATGACCAAAAGTGAACTCACCATTAAAAATGTAAGTTGGGACGACTTAGGGCAGATTCCTACCGTTTTTAGAAAAATAGGTATTCAATTGGAACGTAGGGAGGACGATATCTACATTCCTAAGCACACGGATGGATACGAAATTCAAAATTATATTGACGGGTCCATATTAACCATTGCCGATGCACCATGGCCTGGATTGACCCCGGATTTGTTGAGTATAATACTCGTTGTTGCAACACAGGCAAGGGGAGAGGTACTCATTCATCAAAAGATGTTCGAAAGCCGATTATTCTTTGTCGATAAACTGTTGGACATGGGAGCCAAAATAATTCTTTGTGATCCACACAGGGCAACGGTGATTGGTCATGATTTTAAATCTACGTTGAAGGCAACGACGATGACTTCCCCAGATATTAGGGCAGGGGTTTCGCTTCTGATCGCCGCATTGTCCGCTAAGGGAACGTCTACGATCCACAATATAGAGCAGATCGATCGTGGTTATGAGAACATAGATGAACGACTGCGCGCTATCGGTGCGAAAATTGTAAGGTTATAATCCTCGTTTAAGCCGTTTTATAGTAAAAAATAAAATACTGAGATTTTTGTTTTTAGGCAATTCTTTGTGCTTTCAAACACCTAGCATAGTATAAAGGCTTAGGACAAATAGCAAGCTCCACAATGCCGTGCGTATCCAATTTTTTTGTTTTAGTTGTCTAAGCGTGGGTTCTATATTTCGTTTATTTCCAATATTGGCATGCAGTGGTACAAATTGCAAGAAGGTCGATGCCCACACCAAGAGTACTAATCCGCTGCTGGTAAGGGTATAAAAATTCTGTGTAACAACTACTTGCAGTATGGTGGTAATCAATTGGCCGAACATGAGCGGTATTACAATTATCGCAATTCTCTTGGTATAGGTCTCATGCCAGTTGTAGAAAGTGCCCAAGTTCTTGTAATATAAAAAGCTGGGATACACAATCAACTGTACCATCCATATCAATACCATTAAGCCGAAATCAAAAACTAAACGTGCAGTTTCTAGCATTTACTTTTCTTCTAGGGTACCGTCTGGATAACGTGCAAACCTGCCGGAATCTTTTTCGTGTACATGATCGGGGTATCGCCAAGGCCAACCACCAAATTGGGTAAGTCTAAATTCATCCATCGCTTTCTGTAATTCTTCGTCAGTATTCATTACAAACGGGCCGTATTTGGCCACGGGTTCTTGTATGGGCCTGCCCTGTAAGACTAGAATATGAGCGGGTTTAGACGCAGCGGTCAGTGCTAAGTCCTCATTGGCATCTACCTCTACACCATAATTTGGTTCAATGGTTTCACCGGCTACTTTTAATGTGTTTCCCTCATAAAAATAGAGGGTACGGTTTATACCTAGATCTGCCTTTGGAAGCGTAATTGTGCCATTGGCCTTGATATGGATGTTCCATATTGCCACCTGGTTCTCTTGGTCTGCGGCCCATGAATTTGGTGCAGGTTCTGGGGCATATTGGTTATTAAAATCTCCTGCAATAATCTTTACCGTGCCACCCTCAAGTTTAAGTATTGGAATATCCTCATGCCAAAGCATTTTGAAATGGGGGTCTACCAATTTGTTCTTTTGGGGAAGATTTAACCAAATCTGGAAAAGCACCAAGGTATTCTCCTTTTCGGTATGGAGTAAGGGGAACATTTCTGAATGTTGTACACCACTGCCAGCGGTCATCCATTGAACATCCCCTTCACCAAAGCGTCCTGCAGCACCCAAAGAGTCGGAATGGTCACAAAAACCTTTGTTAACGATGGTTATGGTCTCAAAACCACGATGCGGATGCGCTGGAAACCCCGGTATGCTCGTTCCATGATACATATTCCATCCATCTTTTCCCACAAAATCGTTTCCTAAGTTTCGACCTTCTAGCGTATCTACAGGTCCCAATTCCCCATCGCCTTTTGGATAATAATCTAAATGATACACACAGAATAAAAATGGGTCTTGGGTTTGCCAGGGAAACCCCAATTTGAATACTTGTTTGATTGTTTTACTCATGTCAACTATAAATTCAATTATGTTTAATGGGCTGCCGTATTTATTTCTACCCAGTTATTTTCAGGGTCTTTCACATATATTTGGCGTACACCATCCGCTCTAAGTGTCACTGCATTTTCTTTTCCTGGCCAATCCCAATAAGTAATGTTCTTCTCTTCTAGATAGGCAATAAGTTCGTCTAATTTCTGTGTCGCCAAGCACAGGTGAACACTTTTGCTATGTTCCATTGCTACACTGTCTTTTCCAATGAGGTGTAATTGTGAATTTCCCTTTATCCTAAACCATCGAAAGCCACTGGTAGCGGATGGGTGGGGTATTTCTTCCAAATTCAAAACCTCTTTATAAAAAGCACCTACTTTTTCCAAATCTTTTACGATAAAGGAATAATGGTCATATTGAAAATCAAAGGATTGTGCAGATGCAAAACATCCGGAAATTAAGATAAAGAATAGGGTCAATTTTTTCATAAAAGGTATTATATAGAAATTACTATAATTTAAAGTCAAAAAAATATTGGGTTGCACAGTCTAATTTTGATTTTATAACGGCGTGTTTTTAAACTACAATTTCATAGGGGCAAAAGATTTTTGCTTAGCTATACTTTATACGGTACACCCATAGGAGAATTAGTTATCGTTCAACGGTGGTGGACCATCAATCATGGGCTCATAAACTTCATCACCCTTGCGCGTTTTGAATTCTTCCTTCACTTTGGCCACCAATTTTGGCTCCTTAAACAGATCAACCATTGTCATCGCCATTGCTTTAGATGCGTGGATCATACCCTTGTGGCCGATAGACATACCACCGCAGGCTACTACCGCCCAAGAATGCCAAGGGGTACCTTTTGGGGCGACGGCGACGCCTAAATTAATGTTGGGTACATTCCAGCTTACATCACCAACATCCGTAGAGCCACCACCAGGGTTCTCCTCGGTCTCTTTTAATGGATATACATTACCATCCATGCCAACTTCTGGCTTTCCGGTCGCTTTTTGTATTGCCTTACCAAATTCATTTTCTTCATCCGTATAGCTAATAGGGCCTAAAAGTTCCAGATTATTTTGCATAATTTCCCCACCAGACCTGTTGACCAGCGTTTCGTAAATGCCAGAGACCAAGGAAATTTTATAATCTACGTTCGCCATAATTGCGGCACCTTCGGCCATAGCCTTTACACGCTCATAGGTGGGCAGCATCTTGGCCCTTTTGGGGTCACGTACCCGCACCCAAAGTTTGGCATAATCAGGAACAACGTTTACTACTTGGCCGCCATCCTGTATGTGATAATGGATTCTTGAAGTTGGCAAAATGTGTTCCCTATAATAGTTTATTCCGGTCGTATAAAGTTCCAATGCATCCGAAGCACTCCGCCCGTTCCAGGGATCCATGGAAGCATGTGCGGTCTGGCCATAAAATTCTACCACAAAATCAATCAATGACAAGCCACTTTGAACATCGGCCTCGATATCTGCCGATGGATGCCAGCTGACATTGACATCAACGTCATCCCATAAACCGGCCTTTACCATCCATACTTTGGCGAAGTATTTCTCCTCTGCAGGGGTACCTAAAAATTTAAGGGTTCCCTTAATTTTACCCTCGTCCATCAATTCCTTTATCGCGATGGCAGCGCCTAGGCTAGCGGTTCCGAACATATTATGACCACAACCATGACCGGCGGCTCCTTCCTCCAAGGGTTCCTTTACCGGTGATGCTTTTTGAGAGATTCCCGGTAAAGCATCGAACTCACCCAAAATACTAATAACCGGACTCCCCGATCCATAGGTCGCCGTGAAGGCGGTTGGGATATCGGCTACTCCTCTGGTGACCTTTAGCCCGTTTTTTTCAGCATAATCAGCCAAAATTCGTGATGATTCACTTTCATTGAACGCCGTTTCTGCCAAAGCCCAGATAGAATCACTTATTTTTATAAGTTCTTCCTTGTGGTTTTCAACAGACGCGATAATGGTATTTTTTTCCTTACCCATCTTTTGGGCAAAGCCAGCGGTGCTTATGCATAGCGCTACTACTAGGATGCAAATTTTTTTCATGGTAATTGATTGGTTTGTTAGCCGTACGCCAAATTTTAATTATTGAAGGTTTAAAATTTATTATTGTAAATATACCAATTTACCATTTCTCAAGGCTACTGGGATAACACCTATATGGCAAGGTAAATGTTGGGCAATTAAGCACTGAATATCAGTATATAAACTATCATTTTTAGCTTTATTAAGGAATCAACGCATACTTTCAGGTCTTTTTTTTCGTTAAGTAACAGACTATTTACCACCAATACACAGCTACCATGAAAAATAGCATCCACGTATTTTCGTTGATTTCACTTTCTTTTTTATTTATGGCGTGCGGCGCTACCAATAGATTGACTATGGGCGTTACCCAACCTGCACAGGTTGCTATCGATGCCGATGTCCTTAAAATTGGTATCATAAACAGAAGTGCTGCATCCGAAAAAAATAAAACCATTGATAAAATCGATAAAATAATATCTCTGGAAGGTCTTCACCTTGATAAGGAAGGAGCGGAAAATGCCATTTTAGGACTTCAACAGGAGCTTGAACGCGGAAATAGGTTTGAAGCCATTGAACGTATTGAGGGACAGGCCGAATTTGAAAAAGGACTCGGCGTTTTTCCTGCTGCACTATCATGGGAAATCGTAGAAAAGCTATGTGCTGAAAATGAAGTGGATATCTTGTTCTCATTAGAATTTTATGATACGGACACCGGCGTAGACTACGAAGTGGCAATGGTAAATATCCCCAATAACCTTGGTATAAAAGCAAATGTTCCAGGTCATCGTATCCAGTTGAATACAGTGATAAAAAATGGTTGGAGGGTTTACGACCCGGCCGGCAGAAGAATTCTGGATGAATATATTTCCAATGATCATGTAGTTTCCAAAGGGGAAGGCATCAATCCGGTGCGCGCCTTGGAAGCGATTATAGGTAGAAAGGAAGCCGTAGTACAGGTAAGTTCACATTTAGGGGCTATGTATGGTCGTTTTACAAAACCTGAACGTATTCGCGTGGCTCGGGACTATTTTGTCAGGGGCAGTACAAATTTTAAAGTGGCTAGACGAAGGGCACAGACCGGGAATTGGGATAGTGCAGCGGAACTCTGGAATGCAGAATTGGATAATCCCAAGCGAAAAGTAGCGGGTAGGGCTTATTACAACATGGCCATTAGCAATGAGATTAATGGTGACCTGGATAAGGCAATCGAGTTCGCCTCAAAATCTTATTCTGACTACGGTACTAGGGAAGCACTTAGGTATGTGAATATGCTGAAGCGGAGGGTCGTTAATCAACAAGAGCTAGAACGGCAATTGGCACGTTAATAGGAAAAAAGCCCAAGTACTTTGTGTCAGCATGTTTTTTTAAAAATTCAGCATGCATTAAACTTTTCCCCATAAAATAAGGAATTAAGCATTTTGGTCCCATACGGGTCTTCCGGGTAAAGTATGTTTTTTAATGATACGAACCCCTTCTTTCTTCGTGGTGGTGTGCTTTTTATAACTGTAAAGCGTTTCGCTTGCGAATTTTCGCATTTTATCAATGTCCACAATCGGCTTTGGGTAGTCCCTGCCCAATTCAAAATTGAGGAATACCTGTTCCATTTCAGGAATTTTCCAAGGTTCGTGCAGGTAATTTATCGGTAATTTCACCAGTTCGGGCACCCATTTCTTAATAAAAAGTCCTTCTGGGTCATGTTCTTTACCATTTTTTACGGGATTGTATATGCGGATGGTATTTACGCCCGTTTCACCAGACTGCATGTTTAACTGCGGAAAATGTATGCCGGGTTCAAAATCCAAAAAATGCCGTGCAAGGTGCTCCGTACAATCTTGCCAAGGCTGCCATAGAAGATGAGTAAAAAATGAGGCAAGCATGGCGCGCAGTCTAAAATTTATAAAGCCCGTGGCGACTAAACAGCGCATACTGGCATCGATTAGTGGTACTCCCGTTTCACCATCTCTCCATGCTTTCTGTAAATGCGGTCTTCGCTCTTTTACTAATTCTTGATACCCTTTATTTATACTTCTGAACTCCATTTCCCCTTCCATTTCAAATTTTTGTATAAAATGGGCCTGCCAGCGCATCCGCGAAAGAAATGAATTTAAATTACGGGTACTTCTATTTTTTTTGTGGTTTGCAACGAATTGACAAACTTGCCTGGTGGAAAGATTGCCCCAAGCCAAATAGGGTGAGAGCCTACTGCTGTAAAGGCGGGAAGTGGCAGGTTTGGAATAATTGGAATTGTATCCCAATATTCTTTTCTTAAGGAATGAATTTAAATATTTTACGCCTGTTTGAGTTCCACCACGTTGTACGTTTTTATTGGGTTCGGTTTGTAAGGATATGCCATTGAAATAGGTTTTAACCAATAGGTCTATTTCATTGATTGAATGAAAATGACCATTTTCTATCTTTGTTTGGGGGATAGGTTCATTGATATAATTGACCCAATCGTTCTTCCAGTGCTTACGGTTTAGTATCCCACGAAATACGCCATTATGGACAGATTCTTTCCAAACGACACCATTTTTCGTGCACCACTGCGCAATTTCCTTATCGCGCTCATAGGTCATGAGCATTCCTGTTTCTTGATGTGAATATATCGACCTTATGCCTTCTATTTCCTGTAACTTCCTAAGAACCTCAATAATTTCATTTTCTACCACCAAAATCTTGGTACCAAAGGATGATAATTGACGGTTCATATCCGCCAGACTCTGTTTGATAAAATCGATATGTCTTGTACTGTAATGTGAGTCTGTTGTCCACAGGGGTTCAAAGGAGTAGAGTAGTAAGGTTTTTTCACCGCCAGCTATTGCCTCTACTAGTGGCTCATGGTCCAAAAGCCGCAAATCTCTCTTAAACCAGACGATGTTCATTAGGATACGGCTTCCTTATAAGTTTCCAAGCAGCGTTCACGGGCCATTTTGTGATCGACCATTTTTTCGGGGTACGAATCCGTTTTAAATTCCGGAATCCATTTTTTAATGTACTTTTTGTCCTTGTCAAACTTGTCCACCTGGGTCATAGGATTAAATATTCTAAAATAGGGAGCGGCATCTACACCACTTCCCGCTGCCCATTGCCAGTTTCCAACATTGGAACTCATTTCATAATCCAACAGTTTTTCTGCAAAGTAAGCCTCTCCCCAGCGCCAATCAATCAATAAATGCTTACAAAGAAAGCTGGCAACCAACATACGCACCCTATTATGCATATAACCGGTAGCATTTAATTCGCGCATTCCTGCGTCTACCAATAAATAGCCTGTCTCCCCTTTTTTCCATTTTTCGAACTCTTGCTCATTATTGCGCCAGTCAATACGGTCATATTTTGCCCTAAAGGCAGTGTCTTGCGTGTGGGGGAAATGCCAAAGAATTGTCATAAAAAATTCCCTCCATATAAGCTCGCTCCAAAAGACTTCATTGTCCTCCGCAATGGCCTTTTTCATCATTTTACGAACGGATACAGTACCAAACCGTAAATGTGGCCCTAAGCGCGAGGTACCATTTTCCTCTGCCGGAAAGTTGCGCGTATCTTCATAATTGTCAATTAGGGTAGGGGTAACCGTATAATCAGGAACCTTAATATCCGAAGTCTTAAAACCCATATCACTTAAGGAAAGGTTAGGAAGTCTCGAATGTTCGATTACGTTATCTAAATACTGGCTTGTATAATGTATCGTTAAATCACGGTCTGCGTTGAAGTGTTCTTTCCACTTATTTTTATAGGGAGTATAAACCACATAAGGGTCCCCATCATCTTTTAAGACGTCTGATTTTTCAAAAATCACTTGGTCTTTAAATGTGTGGAAGGGTATTTTTTTATCATGGAGCAAAGCGGCGATTTCGGTATCTCTTTTTTTGGCGTAGGGTTCATAATCCCTATTGGTGTAAAGCCCCTTAACGTCATACTCATCCGTAAGCTGGCTTATAATCTCGCTTGGTTTCCCATGGTATAAGGCCAATGAGCTGGCTTGATTATCCTGTAACGCATTACGCATTTCCTGCAAGGTGTCATGAATGAATGTAACCCTAGCATCGTCTTCCGGTAATTTTGATAGAATCTCCGTATCAAATATAAAAATTGGAACTACAGGATAATCGCCTTTTAACGCCTCCAAAAATCCCAGATTATCATCCAATCTTAAATCGCGTCGAAACCAAAATATAGATACTTCCTTTTTTGCCATTTAGTTGATATTCAAAGTAGAAAGTCCGCCATCCACACCTAATATTTGTCCGGTAACCCAGGTACTTTTTTCACTCAATAAAAATACGGCACTATTTGCAATATCTTCAGGTGTACCTACCCGTTTTAGCGGATGCCTCTCATCCATGGATTCCCGTTTTTTGTCATTGTTCAAAAGCCTACTGGCCAATGGAGTGTCTACCAAGGAAGGAGCTATTACATTAACACGTATCTTAGGAGCGTACTCAGCGGCCATTGATTTTGCAAAGCCTTCAATGGCACCTTTTGCAGCAGCTACGCTGGTATGGAACGGCATTCCGGTGCCTACCGCAATGGTACTAAAAAAAACCATACTTGAACCCTCGTCCATTTTGGAAATGACTTCTTTAACCACTTTTACCATGGCGAAGAAATTGAGTTCCATATCCTCCTTTATCGTATCCAAGCCCATCATCTTAAAGGGTTTTAAATTGATACTTCCAGGGCAATAGACGAACCCATCCAATTTTTCTGGAAGATTTGACACATCCAAATTATCCTTGGTTGCATCGAATTTAATATGCGTTACATTTTCATGTGAAAGAGATTCATCGGTTCGGGACGCTACGAAAATTTTATGTGTTTCCTGCAATTCCTTAACAATGGAGAGGCCAATACCGTGTGAGCCTCCAATAAGTAAAATATTTTTCATTTAAAAAGAGTTTAGATTTAATTCATTAGGAATATGCGCTATAGTCCCAAATAGTTCTTTTAATTTATGTTCGCGATAATTGAATATTTGTAGTAATTGTTTTTTTACGATTAATGGATGTGCCAGCTGTCCCAAAATTCCGAATGGGATTTTGTAATCTATAATATCCTCCATTTCAACTCCTCCCTCAATTTCGCGTATAAAGTGCTTGTGATGCCAAAGGGCGTAAGGTCCAAAACGCTGTTCATCCACAAAGTAATGGCCCGGGTCGACATGGGTTATTTCGGTTACCCATTTGGTCGTGTAACCAGGGAAAGGCGAGACCTTATATTGAATAATCTGGCCTGAAAACATTGGTCTATCTGCACCTGCTAAAATATGAAAACCCATGTGTTCTGGTGTTATGACTTTCAAATTGGCCGGGTTGGAAAGAAAATCCCAAGCTTTGTCCATTGTCATAGGTAAAGCCTGTTTGGAATGGAGTTGGTATAATTTCATTCTGTGTATTTCAACAAATATAAACCCAATAATTGTCTAACTAAAAATTATATTAGTTAAACAATATTTAAATTCAGAATAAAAAAGATAATTAGGGCCAGCTTTAACGATTATTTTTAATTTATAGCGCTTACTTATAAGGTTTTACCTATATAATGACGTACTTGCTACTTATGAAATTAATTGCTCAAAAGCTTTTGTTCATTTTCCTCCTGTGTTCGGGTCTTTATCTACAGGCCCAGGAGAATCTGGCTGTTGTAGGAGCGCTCCCCGCGGAAGTTTCTGAAACTTCTGGATTAATTTATTTCAATGAACGTTTTATTACCCATAATGATTCTGGCAATGAACCGGTATTGTTTGAATTGGACACGTTAGACCTTGGGGTGAAACGAATTATTAGCGTTAGTAATGCAGAAAATGTAGATTGGGAAGCAATTACCCAGGATGAAAATTTTATTTACATAGGTGATTTTGGAAATAATCTTGGTATTCGCACAGATTTGAAAGTTTATAGAATTTCCAAATCGGATTTTGTTTCTTCAGATACGGTAGTAGCAACCGAAATTGCGTTTTCTTTTGCGGACCAGACCGAATTTATAAATAATGGTAACAGTGATTGGGATGCAGAAGCATTTTTTGTGCTGGATAACCAACTCGTTGTTTTGACAAAGCAATGGCAAAGTTTTGGGTCGGTAGCCTATACTTTCCCCAAAGCACCGGGCACCTATACGGCAACCCGGATCAGTGCTATTGAAGGTATAGGCCTTGTAACGGATGTAACCTATGATCGGGTAACAAATAGATTGGTGGTTTTGGGTTATTCAAACATATTGAGCCCGTTTGTGGGAATAGTTGATGATTTAAATCCTACGGCAATCTTTGAAGGCTATACCCAACAAGAACTCAACCTTGCTTTTGTACAGGCCGAAGGGATAACACAGATAGATACGGAGCGCTATTTTTTCTCCTCAGAATTTTTTTCGCGGCAAAACCCTACCATAGAATCTGCTTCCCGATTATTTACCTTTCAGCTCGTAGTGGATAACCCACAGAATCCTGAAGAGCCTAATCCTCCTGTAGAACCTGGGAATCCTGAAGAACCCACTGTACCGGAGAATCCAGAGACCAAGGATAATCTAGTAATCTATAAGGATTTGACTACCAATCAATACTATTATTCCTTGGCTACCAGAAAAAGAATCTATGCCCAAATTATTTTTGATGCTCTAGGAAGGCCGGTTTGGCAGAAGCAAAATGGCGTAATGAAAGAAGGTGTAATCGATACAAATTTACAAACGGCTATCTATTATCTTGCCGTCTACCTAGAAGATGGTATAATTGCCAGACCCTTTGCGGTTTACCCATAAAAGGGACTGTTGCTATTTAAGACTTCCTTAACAAAACTAACAGTGGTTTATCTCTAGCTTTGTTCACTAAACTAATCAACAAAAATTATGAACAAAGTAGTATTATTTTTTATTGCAATTGTAGTCTCCTTAACAGTAGAGGCACAAATAAATACACCAGCACCCAGCCCTGCCGCAAAGTTAATGCAGACCGTAGGTTTAACGGAGGTAATGGTAGACTATTCAAGACCTTCCATGAGAGGTAGGGAGGTTTACGGCAACTTGGTTCCTTTTGATAAATTATGGCGTACGGGTGCCAACGCATATACTACGATAACTTTCGATACGGATGTAACGATTGGTGGTAAGGAAGTAAAAGCGGGAACTTATTCCATTTTCACTACACCAGGGGCTTCAAATTGGGAGGTTTTCTTCTACACGGATACGCAAGGTGGTGGTACACCAAGTGACTGGGACGAAAATAAGATTGTGGCGCAGGTAACGGTACCGGTCCAAAAAATGGAAATGCCCGTGGAGACCTTCACCATTACTATAGATGATGTAACCAGTACTGGTGCCAACTTAGGGATTATTTGGGAAAACACCTATGTAGCTGTACCCTTTAGTGTACCCACCGATGCTACGGTAATGAAAAGTATCGATGCTACCTTAAATGGTCCAAGCGCTGGAGATTATTACGCTGCTGCCGTATACTATTCAAGCGAGGGAAAGGACATCAATAAAGCGAAGGAGTGGATGAATAAAGCGATGTCCATGACCGAAAAGCCTGCTTTTTGGCAGCTGAGACAGCAATCATTGATTTTGGCCAAAGCGGGAGATAAAAAAGGAGCTATTGAAGCGGCAAAAAAATCATTGGCAGGTGCAAAGGAAGCTGGTAACCAAGATTATGTAAAAATGAATACGGATTCCTTAAAGGAATGGGGAGCTAAATAAGTTTCGTGTGGCATGCGTTTAAAATTCGGCCATGTGAATAAGGAACATTAGTTGCGCTGTAGACCAAAGTAATCCTAAATTAAAGAATACTAATAAAGTCCGTGTAGAAGTTCTACACGGACTTTTTTTATTTGCCGGCTAATTCGTTTGAAAAACGTGAACACCGTCATCGATGGACAGCGGATAATATTCTGCGGTAATACCGGTTTCGTTTTTATAGGCTTTCAGCAATTCTTTTACGCTAGAATCCAAGTGGGTAGTTTGCATAAGGTTAATAGTACAACCGCCAAAACCACCTCCCATCATCCTTGAGCCTAACACCCCATTTAACTGCTCTCCCGTTTCAACAAGGTAATCCAACTCTGGTGTTGTAATTTGGTATTGTGAGGACATAGCCCAATGACCCTCTTTGAGAATTATACCTACCCTTACGGCATCACCATTGGTCAGGGCCTTGATCATTGCAAGTACCCTTTGGTTTTCTTCAATAACATAGGTGGCTCGTAAAAGGTCTATTTCTAAAGCTTTGGCTGCTATGGTATCCAAATCATGAAGCGTAACATCCCTAAGTGATTTAATGTTGGGTTTAATTTCGTTTACGAGACTAACGATGCGCTCACAGGAAATCCGTCTTTTGTTGTATTCGGAATCTACGGCAAGGTTATGTTTTATATTTGAATTGATCAATACCCAGCTATAGCCTGTTATGTTTATTGGAATATACTGATGGCTCAAATCTCGGCAATCCAGGAAAAATGCATTTCCTTTTTTCCCGAAGAGCACGGCATACTGATCCATGAGTCCGCAGTTCAGTCCTATTTTGTGTTCCGCTTTTTGAGCGATTAACGCAATGGCTTCCCTTGAAATTTCTTTTTTGCAGCTTTTCGTTACCGCATAAATAAAACCACAACAAAGTGCGGCAGAAGATGAAAGTCCGGATCCAATAGGAATATCTCCACCGAATACGCAATTCATGCCCTTTAAAGGATAGTTCTGGGCGGCCAGTAGCTCCAAAATTGCCTTAAAATAATTACCCCAAAATGAGCTGAATGGTTTATGACTGCCATCCATTCTAAATTCGATTTTTTCAGGCTGTGTTAAAAAGGTCTCGATTGTGATTGTATCCAAAACATTGGGCGAAATAGCGAAATAAATCCCTTTTTCAATGGAAGCCGGCAGTACAAATCCTTCATTATAATCTGTGTGCTCCCCAATTAGATTTATACGGCCAGGTGCCTTTATAAGTAATGGATTTGCGCCATAGTGCTTCTTAAAATAATCGGAAATTTGAGTATGCACCATGAATTTTTTTGAAAAATAGACTTAATTGGAAGCTATGGGCCGGTTCAACATGCGGTCAAAAGCCTCAAAAATAAAGGAGATAAGAATGACCAACGCCGCTCCAAAAAAGTTAAGCCATAGATAACCCAATTTCTCTTGTCCTGAAGGATAAATATGAATTAAATAATAATAGATAATACAAATGATGATTTGCGTAAGTACCGCCGCAAAGAATACTGCATTTCCCTTGATGAACTTAAAAAAGAAGGCTATAAGAAATATACCCAAGACATTCCCGTAAAAAATACTTCCAATAATGTTGACCAATTGGATCAGATTATCAAAAAGGTTTGCGATACAGGCTATAAAGATGGCGATGATTCCCCATAAAAGCGTGAAATATTTTGAGACTTTTACATAATGGCTATCAGTAAAATCTCCCTTTTTATTACGCTTATAGAGATCTAATGCAGTTATTGTACCCAAGGCGTTCAATTCAGACGCGGTAGAAGACATGGCTGCCGAAAGGATTACGGCCAAAAGAAGTCCAATGAGTCCGGTAGGCAGGTTATGAAGAATAAAATGGATGAACACATAATCCTTATCATTGGTCTCCACCACATCATTAGCCTGACTGATCATTGATTTTGCCGCGACGCGATTGGTGCTATCCTTTTTATTAATACGTATAATTTGCTGTTTGGCCTCTTCTACGGCAGTATATTCCTTGATTTCCAATGCCGATGAAAACTTATTTTGGGCAATTCTTTTTTCCGCTTCCAATGCAATTTGACCTTCTTGAAGCAGTTGGTAATCATTGGCATACGATGATTCCATAATGGCTTGCGTAGCAGAGGGATTAAAATTTAAAGGGGACGGATTATACTGGTAAAAGACGAATACCATAACCCCCACCAAAAGAATAAAAAACTGCATGGGTATTTTGAAGATGGCGTTAAAGACTAAACCCAATTGACTCTCGCGTACAGATTTACCGGATAGGTAGCGTTGCACCTGACTCTGATCGGTTCCAAAATAGGCCAAAAATAGAAAGAGGCCTCCTGTAATACCACTCCAAAAAGTATAGCGGCTAGAGGTGTCAAAATCAAAATTCAAGATGTTCAATTTATTGCTCGCACCTGCTATCTTCATAGCCTTGCTAAACGTAATGTCTGCAGGTAGGTACCCAAGGATGAAAAAGAAGGTAATGAACATCCCCGTCATAATAATGAACATTTGTTGCTTTTGGGTAACACTTACCGCATTTGTACCACCAGAAACGGTGTAAATAATAACCAAGGAGCCGATAATGATATTTAGGGTCCTTAAATCCCAGCCAAGAACGGCGGATAGGATGATGGAAGGTGCAAATATGGTAATGCCTGCCGCTAGTCCGCGTTGCATTAGAAAGAGAATGGCGGCTAGTGATCGTGTTTTTAGATCAAATCGGTTTTCCAGGAATTCATAGGCCGTATACACCTTCATTCTATGGTATAAGGGTACAAATACCATACAAATGATAATCATGGCAAATGGAAGCCCGAAATAAAATTGAACAAAACCCATTCCATCATGGAAGGCTTGGCCCGGTGTGGATAAAAAGGTGATTGCACTGGCTTGGGTGGCCATTACGGACAAGCCTATGGTCCACCATTTTGAATCGTTGCCACCACGAACATAATCATTGACATTTTTACTGCCCCTGGTTTTCCAAACGCCGTAAACGACAATAAAAATTAGTGTTCCTGTAAGAATGATCCAATCTAATTCCTTCATACTAATTGAATGAAGTCATTAAATAGTAAAAAATAAGAACGTAGAAAAAATTAAGTACCAAAACAATGGTATATTCTTTTTTCCAAGTCTTGCTTTCATCACGTTCCGTTTTCATCCTTTTATTTGCGCTTTGGATTCCACTTTATCCTTTCCTACAGATAGCATGTTGGAAAACAGCTTATAGGCACCTGGAACACCAACCGGTAATTCCCTAAAAAAGCTGAGTCCGGTATAAATATAGTTACCCTTTCCGTATGGGGCAATTAAAAGACTACCTTTTAAAGGATCTTCACCTTCATCGTGCATTTCCAGAATTGGGGTATATTCTGAACTCCATTTATCAGGAAAGTATAGTCCGCGTTCTTGTACCCATCCTTTAAAATCATCTTTGGTGATTTCATTTGGGAAATTTACAAGTGTATTATCAGTGGCGATGATGGCTACATCAGAATTTTCGTTGGTTACACGGTCTCTTGAAATTTCTAAAGTGTAGGGCGCAATATTTTCAAATTGATCCGCCCATCTACTCGCCGTATTATATTGTACAATAACGGTACCCCCTTCCTTGGCATACTCCAAAATATAGCGCTGTTTAAATTTTAACTCATCTACCACATTATAGGCACGAATCCCAAGAACTACGGCATCGTATTTTTTTAAGGATTCCGCAGTAATTGAAGTTGGGTCGATGAGCTGGACATTATAACCGATTTGTTCCAAACTTGTTGGCACTTCGTCCCCGGCACCCATAATATAACCTATATTATCACCCGCCTTTTGAATATTTAGACGTACCACTTTGGCTTCAGAGGGCAATAAGACTGTTTGTGTAGGAATATGGTCGTAAGCAATGGTCACCATTTCCTTTGAAATTTTCTTACCATTGATTTGCAAAACTGGAGAGATGGTGCTTTCGTTTTCCATAGCTGGCGGACTCAATTCAAAATAGACGGTCTGTTGGTCTCCTTTTTTTGCTATAAAAAATGGCCGGGAAGATTCTGTGACCGTCCAACCGGGCCCATACTGCAATTCCAAACGACCAGAAATACTGTCTTTGTGCGCTTTAATGGTTACCGGTACCCGCTTGGGGGAGGCATTGGCAAAGATTAAAACCTTGTCCATGAAACTGGCAGTAGCCTCAGGAACTATCTCAAAGGGCTGGTATAATTCCCCTTTTTCCGGTTTGGCGTATTTATAAACGATGGGTTTTTCGATAGGGATTTGAACTCCATTAAAATCCAAATTAAACGTGGCTGTAAAAGCCCTTGGGGTCTCTGGTTTACCAATCAATTTTGGCTCGGTAACCTTATAAGTTCCCAGTGTTCCCTTTTCCATTAACCAATAAGGACTGGTAAAAGAGGTGTTCTCTGGAATTTTTAAAGCTACTTCCTGGGTATAAGATTCGTTATCACCCAGTTTATTAGGTTGGTCCAAAACCAATTGTCCATTGATAAAAACCGATGCTAAAGATGCATTAGCGTCACTCCTATTTAAAACTTCAAGACTAACCTTTATTTTTTGACCCGGATTGGCATAGGCCATCTCCGAGTTAGCTTCTAAATACAATCCGGAAACGGCTGTAATGATATCGGTCAATTCTTTGGATTTAAGTTTTTTCCAATGCTCGTCCGTTGTTTTTTGCAGTAATTGGTACGCATTCAATAAAGCGGGTAGATGGGAAGACGGGTCTTTAAAATTAAAATTGGCTTCTACCGCATAAAGCAAATCCCCAATGGCTTTTCCACCAGGAATTCGTGACCAACTGGTATCTATACCCTCAAACATATTATCCTTATCCTTGGGTAAATCCCCTTTCAATAACTCAATATATTCCTCTTCGGAACCTCTTGAGGTCAACCGTCCAAAGCCCTGGCATAAATGCTGACTGCTTGCCAAGGAGGCAATCTCATTGTTGGACATCCCCAACATAGGATAAAATACCCCAACATCCATACTAAGAAGATTGGATTTGTCTGCTTGCTCAAATTTTTCCTGACTGCCATAGAACCACCATGAAGTATTAAAGAATAAGCGCTTGGGTTGCCAAGTTTCGGTCCTATTCAATTGGTCTGGATAAGCATTGGAATCGTTTGCCAAATCAAAGGCTTCAACACTCAACATTGCGGAAGACGTGTGATGCCCATGGGTGCTTCCGGCCGTTCTATGATCAAACCTATTGATAATTACATCTGGCTTTAAGGTGCGAATGGTGCGTACCACATCGCCAAGAATAGCCTCCTTGTTCCAAATTTCCAAAGTCTCCTTTGGATGTTTGGAATACCCAAAATCATTTGCACGGGTAAAAAATTGTTCACCTCCATCTACACGTCTGGCTGCGAGTAATTCCTGTGTTCGTAATACCCCTAAAAGTTCCCTTAATTCTGGACCGATCAGATTCTGGCCTCCGTCCCCCCTAGTTAATGAGAGGTAGCCGGTTCGTGCTTTTACATCATTGGACAAATAGGATATTAATCGGGTATTTTCATCATCTGGGTGCGCGGCAATATACAAGGCGGTACCTAAAAAATTTAATTTTTCTATGGCATGATAGATATCTGCAGGAGAGCTTTTCTTTGGCGCTTGGGCACTTAAGGGATTGAATATAAGTAGACAAAAAATGACAATCCCTAAGTAATGGCGCATTGTTGATTGGTTTTGGTAATACGCCCAAATATAACAAGATTAGTACCTAAAGGCAGTTTTTTACAACTTCTTTAACAAAATCAAAAACTACCCTCCTCATCTGTATTTAGGAGTTCGTCTTGGCGGTAGGTAGCTACCAAAATCACCCCTTTTTGTAGTACCAAATTATTTGGATAGGTCAAAATTTCCCCATTTCCCCTTCGTAGATGTAGATGGAAAGCTCTAATGTCCTCAATGGTAAATATATCTGCTTCTGCACCATTTGGGTCATTAAGTTCCTTGTCCAAAATGCGAATGGTATTGCCAATTTTGAATGGAAATGAAAAAAAGATGATGACCCCTGCGGTGATGTTACTTAAAATAGACCATTGTGCAAATAGGGCAACGCCTATAACCGCAAAAACCGATGACAATAAAACCCCTAAATCCTTAAAATTAACGCTCCAGATAAGGGTTAGTGCCCCTATTGCGAGCAAGGTAAGTGCAATGTTGATATACTTTATAATTAAATTGGTACGTACGGGGTTGAAATCTCCTATTTTACTGACTTTCTTTACGGCAGTGGTAAAGAGAAATTTTAAAATAATGATTATGATAAAAACAACTAGGCTATAAATTAGCTCATCGTGATGATTGGCAAGAAAATTTTTCATTGGCTATAATCCTAAACTATCGCGCAAATATAAATCCTTATTGGAATTTTGTTGCCAATAGGGGGTCTTAATCCTTTTAATTAATGTAGCCCTTGAAGTCAGTTTTTTTGCGTTTACCCCAAAACCTCCCTTAAACGTTTCAGTCCAACCTTCTATGGTGTGCGGAAAATCGGTTAAAAATTCAATTTTTAAAGTACGCTCCAATTCCGGGTAGGATATTTCATAGAAGGTGGTTGGTCCATTTTGCACCATAGCAGTTGTGGCCTTGTAAGCTTTAAGCGCTTTGTGTGAAAGTCGGATATATTCTAATGAAGGAATTATTTCAACTGATCCGGTAGGTAAGTCTTTTGGATTAATACGAATTTTGTTCCACAGCTCATTTTCCAGTACTGCTTTGTTCAAATGGAAATCCTCATCGGCTTCCGTCTCAAAATAGGAATGTGACATTATCTCGAAATCGTCTCTATTGTTGAGCTGTGCATAAACGTGTCCGCACCATTCCTGAGATGAAAACGAGACTTTTAGTGCGTGTTGGTTGTCATGAACAGGGTAGAATGTACTGTTCATGATAGCGTAGGGGTATATACCGGTCAAGTAATTTTTAGTTGCGTTCAATTTAAGAACGGGGATATTGCTCGGGTCACTATTATCTGCCTTTACCTGCAAACCGGGCAAAAAGGGTTCCGTAACGTAAATAAGTACAGCGTTACCCTCCCGTAATTCACCGTATCTGGCCTGTTCCAAAGAGTAGGAGCTTATTTCTGCATTCCCGCCGTACCAGTACGACTTAAACTCCTCAGAGAGTGGTTTCTTGCGTTCGGCCAAGGTATTCTTTGAATTATTTTCGACTTTTTCCTGTGCTATTTTGGTAGTAGTATCTTTACAGGAAATCAAAATAAAAACTCCCGAAAGAACCAATACTATTGTAGTACCCCATTTCAAATTTCTCATAAACACCATTTTTTTCAAAGTTATCTAAAAAGAATTACGAAACCATATCTAGCAGGGTTTTGTAAACCAATTGCGTAGGCAGCCCTACAACATTGGTATATGAACCTTTTAATTCCTCAATCCCAATTAGCCCAATCCATTCTTGAATTCCGTAGGCCCCGGCTTTGTCAAAGGGTTTGTATTGGTTGATGTAATAATCAATTTCAGTAGGCAGCAGTTCCTTGAATTTTACCTCCGTAAGCGAATTTTTTATAAGCTGTTCGTCTTGGGTAGTGAAGCAGACCGATGTAATAACCTGGTGCCAATCTCCCGATAATTTTTCCAACATGCGCCGAGCATCCTTTTCGTCTATAGCTTTTGCCAAGGATTGGCCGTTATGCCAAACCACGGTATCTGAGGTAATTAGGATTTCCTTCTCATTTAAATTATTTCTAAAGGCTTCGGCCTTGAGTTTGGCAAGGTAGTCTGAAATCTCCCCACCTTTTAGATGTGGAGGGTACATCTCCTCAACAGGTTTTAAACGGATTTCAAACGGTAATTCCATTTCCTTAAAAAACTGTTGTCTTCGAGGTGAGCCAGAAGCCAGTATAATTTGGTATTCCCTTAATTTTTTCAATAACATAATCAATCGTTTGCTGCACTAAATGTACTCATCCAATCGCCACGTACTTTTAATACTTGTTCAATTACATCGCGTACACAACCGTTACCGCCGTTTATATGCGAAATATAGTGGCACACACTTTTAACCTCGGGCACTGCATTTTGTGGACAAGTCGCCAAAGCAACTTCTTTCATAGGTGGAATATCTGGTATATCATCGCCCATATATAACACATTTTCAGGATTTATTTGGTAGATATCCAAGTATTCCTCCATAGCATCAATCTTGTGATGTGCACCCATATAAATATCGGTCACTCCCAAAGCTTTCAACCTATTTCGCACACCTTCATTGGTACCACCTGTAATAATGCAGACATTATATCCTTTCGTGAGTGCCACCTTTAGGGCGTAACCATCTTTCACACTCATTTTGCGTAGCATTTCACCAGTTGTGGTGACCAAGAGGCTACCATCTGTAAAAACCCCATCCACATCAAAGATAAATGTGGTAATGTCCTTTAAGTATTCCTTATAGCTTTTCTCCATGTTTGCGCTTAATTTCATTGCTCAGTAAAATATATAATTCTCGTTGCGTTCCTTTTTTCAAAATAGTTAAATGATGATGTTGCGTTTGTTGATCGCCCCTTTTCGCCGGACCTGTTTGTGCTTCCAAAGGGGAAAGCCGGTCCAGTTTAGTAGCGGTTTCTTTTATTAATGGTTTTAATAGATTAAAGTCAACATTATTTTCATCGCAAATTTCCTTACCAACGGTATACATGTAATTGGTAAAATTATTAACATATACGGCAGCCACATGCAAGATGGAGCGTTCTTCTGAAGAGATGTTTTTGACCATAGAACTTATCGCCGCCCCCATAACTCTAAGAATTTCCAAATCTTGTTTTGTCTTTGCCTCTATACCAATGGGAATGGATTTAAAGGAGACCAACTTACCTCTCGTAAAGGTTTGTAAGGGATAAAAAACACCATGCCGTTCATGGGTACTAAGTACGTTCATGGCTGTGCCACCAGCGGTGTGCACGAAAAGACCTCGTAAGTGACTTAACTTTTTTGATACGGCTGGTATGGCATCATCAGACACCGCCAAGACATAAATATCTGCTTGTAATATTTGATTGAAATCCGTTGTGCATTTAGCCTTTCCCTTTACAAAATCAAATGCATTTTCCCTTCTGCCTACTACCTGTACTACGGTAACCTTAGCCGCCTCTAAAAATGCATGAAACATGTTTTGGGCCACATTGCCCGTACCAATTAAAACCACCGTTATCATTAGGCAAAAGTACAAAGATTATCCCGGTACATATTATGTAAAAATTAACAGCTTTGTTGAACTATTAAAGCCTTACCAGGTTTACATAACTAATGAAAAGAACGTACTTTTGCATCTTAAAAATCAATGCCTTTCTTCCATGACGGAATTATTAAAAAAAATATTCTTTTCCACACGTTTAATGGCCCTACTTTTTATCGTTTTTGCAACGGCGATGGCCTTCGGTACTTTTATAGAAAGCTGGTATAGTACGGAGACGGCACGCATTTGGATATATAATGCATTCTGGTTCGAGGCAATAATGGTTTTCTTTGTCATTAATTTTATAGGAAATATAGCTAGGTACCGACTCCTACGCTGGGAAAAATGGCCCGTATTATTGCTGCACTTATCTTGGATATTGATTATTGTGGGTGCATTCGTAACCCGCTACATAAGTTTTGAGGGGATGATGCCGATACGGGAAGGGAATACTGAGAATGTATTTTATTCCGATAAAACCTACCTAACGGTAAATGTGGATGGGGAAATAGAAGGGGAACCCAGACGAAAAGTGCTGGAAGATGATTTGATTGTTACCGCAGAGGCCATCAAATCCAACCTTCCTTGGAATACAGATTTTAACGGTACAGATTTCACGGTTAAATATGTCGATTTTATAGAAGGGGCCAAGGAGGGCTTGATACCTGACACTTCCGGAAATTATTTTTTAAAAATAGTGGAGGCCGGTGGCGGGCAACGCCACGAGCATTTTTTAGAAAACGGAAAAGTGGCCAGTATCCACAATGTTTTATTTGCCTTAAATAATAATACCGATGGTGCCATTAATATAAAAACGACGGACTCCGTTTACCAGATAGAAGCACCTTTTGATGGTAGTTTTATGCGCATGGCAGACCAATTTCAAGGTACTTTGGTAAAGGATAGTTTACAACAATTACAATTACGCTCCCTCTATAACACCGCAGGCATGCAATTCGTTATCCCAGATTCTTTAATGCAGGGTTCTTACGGTATCGTTGAAATACCGGACGCAGAAAAGACGGAACGCGATCAGGATGCCTTGATTTTTGATATATCGGTTGCAGGGGAGACCAGACAAATTAAAGTATTAGGTAGTAAAGGCCCGTCAAATTTCAGTGACAAAATAAATGTGGGTGGCCTGGATTTTGCAATCCGTTATGGATCTAAGGTGTATGAACTACCATTTGGTATGAAGTTGAACGATTTTATTGCCGAGAAATATCCCGGCACAGAAAAGGGATACGCCTCTTTTATGAGCAAAGTAACCGTTGCCGATGAACGCCCTTTCGATTATAAAATTTATATGAACCACGTTTTGGACCATGAAGGGTATCGCTTTTTTCAGTCCAGTTTCGACCCAGATGAGAAAGGAACTATTTTATCTGTCAATCACGATTTCTGGGGAACCTGGATTACCTATATCGGCTACTTTCTATTGTACCTAGGGCTTATGGGCATCATGTTTTTTGGCAAAACCCGGTTTAAGGATTTATCAAATTCCTTGGAAAAACTCAAAACCAAAAAGAAAAAGCTCTTCACTGCTGTAACGCTGCTCTTGGCATTCTCATTCTCAACCTTCGCCCAGGAACAGCATACTGCAGATGATGGGCATGATCATAGCAAGGCCCCTACCAAAGAGCAGATAGATTCGTTGCTTCAAAGCAGCATGATCGGTAAAGAACATGCGGACAAATTTGGAAAACTGGTTATACAGGATGAAGCTGGTAGAATGAAGCCTATCAATACCTTTTCATCTGAATTATTGCGTAAATTAAGTCTCAAGGATACCTACATGGGGTATAATGCAGATCAGGTTTTATTATCTATGATGATGAACCCGGCGGTTTGGTACAATACAGAATTCATTGCTTTGGACAAAAAGGGCCAGAACGATAGTATTCGTAAGATAATTGGGGTTCCCAAAGGTCAGGAATATGTAAAGGCCACCGATTTTTTCACTGAAAAAGGACAGTATAAATTAGAACCTTTTTTGCAAGAAGCTACCGCTACTACCAATCCAAATAAGTTTCAGCAAGACTTTAAGGATGCCAACCTCAGGCTGGGCCTATTAAACCAAGCGCTAGGGCAGGATATTGTCAAGATATTCCCCTTATTGGACGATGAAAATAATAAATGGATATCAGCAGTGGAATATAGGGGAGGGCAGTACGAGATACGGGATTCGCTCTATGCCAACTTTGTTAAAAATGCAATGCCCTATTACCTTATGACCTTGGGTAAAGCGCAGCAGACTGGTGATTACGCCGAAGCCGACAAACTTTTGGCAGCTTTTCAACAAAACCAATTAAATCATGGTAGCGAGGTGCTGCCAACGAAAGAAAAAATTGAGACGGAGGTTATTTATAATCGATTGGATATTTTCAATAGGCTATACAAATACTATGCCTTGGTAGGAGTTCTCATGTTCTTTACCCTTGTATTTCAAATTTTCAAGGACCGCTCAATTTGGCGTGTAGCCATTTACTTTTTAAAGGGTACGATAATCTTATTCTTTGCTTGGCATACGGCGGGTTTAATTCTGCGTTGGTACATCTCTGGCCACGCTCCTTGGAGTAATGCCTATGAGAGTATACTATACGTTGCTTGGGCAACTATGGCCATGGGCTTGGCCTTTGGTAGAAAAAATGATATGACCATAGCGGCCTCCGCCTTCGTAACCGCTATGTTACTATGGATTGCCCATCAAAGTTGGATTGATCCCTCTATTGGCAATTTACAGCCAGTTTTGGATAGCTACTGGTTAATGATACACGTAGCCGTAATTGTAGGTAGTTATGGTCCCTTGACCGTGGGTATGATATTAGGTCTGGTCTGTCTTATTCTTATTATGCTGACTACAGAAAAGAACAAGGCCCGTATGGACATCAACTTAAAAGAATTAACAATACTCAATGAGCTGGCACTTACTGTAGGTCTTATTATGTTGACGATCGGTAACTTCTTGGGCGGTCAATGGGCAAATGAAAGCTGGGGCCGTTACTGGGGCTGGGACCCAAAAGAGACTTGGGCACTTATTTCGATAATGGTATATGCCTTCGTGATACATACAAGATTGGTGCCTGGATTAAGGGGTAAATGGACCTTTAACTTCTTAAGTGTTGTTGCCTTTGGGAGTATTATGATGACTTATTTTGGAGTTAATTTTTACCTTGTAGGATTGCATAGTTACGCCAGTGGGGCGCAGGTAATTACCCCAACATTTATTTGGTATACGATTGCTGCTGTGGCAGCTTTAGGTGCCTTGAGCTATTGGAGGTACACCGTTAATTACAGTAAAAAGTCAGTCCAGTAAGAGGTTCATAAGCTCTTCAGCGGCCACCTGTCCTTTTAATTTTAGAAAATCCCTTGGGGTGTTATCACCCAATTCAAAGACAATGGCTGGCATACCGTGATTTACGTAGAAATAATTTCTTGATACCATAGTTGGCCTTATATCTGCGGAGGGCTTGATATTGGTTTGTTTTTGAGGTAGCCGGGCACTAATATTTTCAATCCAATCGAAAACCAGTTTGCCTTTTTTTCCGGTAATCGTAGAATCTATGGGATAGTAAATATCATCCCATGTGGAATGAAAATCGATTCCGAAAGCAAATTCATAGCCTTCTGCTTCCTTGCCGATGAGAAAATCACGAACACTTTTCGTTTCCGGTTGATTGAATTCTTGCCAATCCCTGTTTAAATCAATACCGCCCATATTATGCCGCCAATGCCCATTATCCACACCATCTGGATTCATGAGCGGAACAACAAATAAATCATAATTATCCCTAAACAATTTGGCCTTTGGGGTATCGCCTGTTAGGGTTTCGATAAAGGATTTCATTGCTAGAAAACCTGTAACCTCAGGTGGATGCTGTCTTGAAATGACCATTACAGCCTTTTTATTTTTTTCAGTGCTAATTTCCATCAAATTCATAGCCCTGTTCTCCCTACTTTTACCAATTTCGTAATTAAATACAAAAGATTTGATAGCCAAGGAATCCATCCACTTTCTTACCCTTGTAGATCCATACAACTCTTGGGAACTTATATAAATAGGCTCTGGTCCGATTTCAACCTTAATTTCAACAAATTCTGGCGCAGCATTGATGCCAAAAGCACCCGTTCCTAAGTTTATAGGGTGATAATTAATGCTGTCCAAGGGCTTAAAATTTTCGCCATCTTTACTTATTTTGGGGTAATATCTGCTGCGGGAATCCTGATACGTCATTTTTATGGTTATGGCTCGTGGTTTTGTGGACCAAATTTTAAATGCATACCACGGACTTACATTAATTGGCGTATTTTCAGCGGAAATCAACGCGGTAAAGTAATCAGTACTGTCGGCCACGACCCCGTTTAAGCGCCCACTTTCAAATTCATTACTAAAAAAAGTGGTTTCGTTATCAAAAGACCAGGTGCCTTTCCATTGTTTTTGTACCGGTTTCGATAGCGTGGATACTATTGGGTTTTTTCCCTGGCCTTGGTACCCGGTTGCTGCGGGCTCTTGATTTTTACAGGCTAAAAAAACAATGGTAAGGCTAAGTAAAAGTGTCCGTATCTTTTTCTTCATCGGGGATATCTTATTAGTTCTAAAAATAAAAAATAAACCAGAGACTCAGTATCCAATATTATTTTTGATTTATTATCCAATGTGATTTTTGTACCTTTCATGACCTAATTATAGTTGAATGGACAAGAAAAGTATCGGCTTAAATACCATATGCACCCATGTGGGAGAATTGGAGGATAAACAACATAAAGGAGCGGTTTCGCCATTGTACATGAGTACTTCCTATGCGTATGAAAATGTAGTTGTAAAGCGATACCCAAGGTATTTCAATACGCCAAACCAAGAGGGACTCTGTAAAAAGATAGCAGCCTTGGAACATGCAGAGGCCGCATTGATATTTGGAAGTGGAATGGCAGCGGTTAGTACGGCACTTATGGCCTTTTTACGGGCTGGGGACCACGTAGTGCTGCAGCAAACACTTTACGGTGGAACCTACAATCTAGTGAATGAGGAATTTTCCAAATATGGCTTTGAATATTCCTTTACAACAGGATGGGATGCAGAGGCTTTTGAGGCGGAAATCAAAGAGAATACGAAAGTAATCTATATTGAAACCCCTTCAAACCCGCTATTGACCATTACAGATATGAAGGCTGTGGCCAACATTGCAAAGAAGCATGGGATAATTACGCTTATTGATAATACTTTTGCCAGTCCCGTAAACCAGAACCCAATTGATTTTGGTATCGATGTGGTAATCCATAGCGCTACAAAATACATGGGTGGTCATTCAGATATATGTGCTGGGGCCGTTGCTTCTACAGCGGAAAATATGGACCAAATTTTTCAATTGGCTAAAAATCTGGGAGGAAGTCTTAGTGATTATACGGTTTGGTTATTGGAACGGAGTATGAAGACGATGGGAATTCGCGTTAGGGCCCAAAATGAAAATGCGTTGGCTATGGCCCATTTTTTGGCGGACTTGAAAGAGATTACCGCAGTTTACTATCCAGGTTTGCCCACACACAAAGACCATGAGCTTGCCAAAAAACAGATGAAAGGTTTTGGAGGCATGCTTTCGTTTGAACTACAACCTGAACTGGATGTTTCCAAATTTCAGGAATCGCTTCAATTAATAAAATCCTCCATGAGTTTGGCCGGTGTGGAGAGTACCCTATTGTCACCCACGAAAACATCCCATGCACTTATGAGTGCAGAGGTTAGGGCAGAGCAGGGGATAGCTGACGGACTAATTCGTTTTTCTGTAGGAATCGAGGATATCGATGATTTAAAAGAGGATATGTTACAGGCTTTAAAAGCGGTAACAAAAGAAGTTTCGGTTTCCGCATAATAGTTAATGAATAAAGTAGAAGTGATGAAGTTGGACATATTGGTTTTTGGGTCACACCCAGATGATGCGGAGCTTGGAGCCGGGGGTACGATTGCCAAGGAAATAGCATTGGGAAAAAAAATAGGTATTATTGATTTAACCCGAGGCGAACTGGGAACGAGAGGTTCTGCTGAAATTAGAGATCAAGAAGCTACTGCTGCCGCTAAAGTTTTGGGGGTTGTTGTACGTGAAAACCTTAGGTTTAGGGATGGTTTCTTTACCAATGATGAACACCATCAATTGGAAATCATAAAAATACTACGGAAGTATCAACCTACGATTGTTTTGTGCAATGCCATTGAAGATAGACATATCGATCATGCAAAAGGTAGTAAATTAGTGAGCGATGCTTGTTTTCTGAGTGGATTGCGACGAATTGAAACGCGTATGTCGGGCGAAAACCAACAAGAATGGCGACCAAAATTAGTGTACCATTATATACAATGGAAAAACTTGAAACCGGATTTCGTTGTGGACATCAGCGCATATATTTCCAAAAAAACGGATGCAATTTTAGCTTACCGTTCTCAATTTCACGACCCTAAAAGCAAAGAACCGGAAACACCCATTAGCAGCAAAACTTTTATTGAGAGCGTCCATTATAGGGCGAAGGATTTAGGTAGGTTAGTAGGTGTGGAATACGCCGAAGGTTTTACTGTTGAACGAATGATTGCTGTAGATACCTTAGAACAATTAAAATAGTCTAAGCAGATTTTTTGTAGTCTGAATTTACCCCGGGTATGGTGAAGTAGAAACTAGATCCTTTTCCTAAAGCACTACTTACCCATATTTTACCGTGGTTTTTTTCCACCATTTCCTTGCATAGCGACATGCCCAAGCCAGTACCCTTTTCATCATTTGTACCATAGGTGGTATGATTCGTATCTTTTTTGAAAATTTTACCCATAGTTTCCTCATTCATACCCACTCCATTATCCCTTACGTAGATTTCAAAATAATTGACTTTTTGAATTGCACCAATTTCTATTTTACCAAAGTTTGGCGTAAACTTAAGGGCATTGCTCAAGAGGTTGCGAATAATGATATCAATTTGATTTGCATCGGCCCACAACTTGCAATTCCGTTCAATAAGATTCGTGAATTCAATAGATTTAGCATCTGCAATTTCAGATAACAGAGCCATATTTTCTTCAACAATGCTGTCGAGCTGTGTTATCGTTGGCTTGGTGATTGCTCCGTTCATTTGGGACTGTCCCCAAGATAAAAGGTTATTGAGCGTAAAGGCTATGGTGTCAATATCGACCTTTAACTTTGGAACGAAATTTAAAAATTCCTCCTTGGTCATCTCCCCCTCCTTAAATAGTTTGAGTAAGCCCTGAAAAGCACCTATTGGACCTCTTAAATCGTGGCCTATAATGGAAAATAATTTGTTTTTTGTTTGGTTTAGTTCATTGAGGTAAGCCTGTTTCTCTTCCAAATCTTTTTTCTTGGAAAGTAATTCTTTGTTAAGCGTTTTTTGAACTATTTCGTTTTTACGAACGATAAAAAAGAAAATAACGAATATAATAAAGAGGATTAAAAATAAGTATATATATATTTTTTGCTTTCCGAGTGCCTTTTCATTTTCAAGGATCAATTGTTGTTTCTGTTGATCATATTCCATTTTTGTCTTTAGCATATTTAGGGCTTTTTCGTTATCGGTCCTAGCTAAAGATTCTGAGGTAATTTGAAAAATCTCATGGTACCAAAGAGCATCCTCATGATTGTTTCGTTTTTTATTTATTTTGTATAATAAATACGTACATTCTTTAATTCCGAGACGATACCCGATTTTTTTAGAAAGTTCAAAACCCTCCGTGGCATATTGTTCGGCTAGACTATCATTCTCTTGGTTCAGATGAGCCTCTGCAAGCCCATTAAGCAAGCCTATTTTTCCGCGTTCGTCATCAATTCCTTTATGTAAAAGTTCACTTTGTTTATACCAATACAACGCCCATTGGTACTTTCCGCCTTTAAGATAAATTTTGCCTTTTATTTCATAACAATACGCCAACCACTCAATTATTTTTTCTTTCTCAAAAGTTGTAATACTAAGGTTGATATTGAACATGGCATATTCCAGCTCATTCATATCAGCATAGGCAGAGGCCATATTACTTAAGGTTTCAGCGATGTATATTGGATTTCCAATTTCTTCATTGATGGCTTTTACTTTTTTAAAAAAAACCATTGCCTGAGAATAGTCATTTTGGGAGAGGTATAAGTTGGCTATGTTTTCATTGATAATAGAAAGAAGACTTTTAAAACCTTCCTCATTTGCTATTTCTATCGCGTCCAGATATCCTTTCAAGGCCAAAGAATAATTTCCTTGATGACCATACTCCGTTGACAGATCGTTCAGCGATTTTACCTTTAATTCTATTTTTCCCTCCTTATCGGCTTGGTTATACGCCTTTTGAAAATAAGTTATTGCTTGGTCTACCTGTCCCTTGTCTGAATAAAAGCCCCCAATATTTCTATTCGATTCTATTTGTCCGTTAATAAATGAAGCGTTTTCACTAAGTTTTAGGCTTTCCTTACTTAGCACCAATAAACTGTCTAGATTGTAATAGCGAAATTCATACGCAAGTTGAACGAGGTCATTTATATATAGTGTATCCTTTTGATTAAATTTTTTGGAAGTCCTTTTTAGATGTATTTCAAAAAGTATACTATCCCGTTTAGAATTTTGTGCAAAACTGCCGGTCGTAAAAACAAGCAAACCTACCAGCACAAAGATTCTACAGTAGGTCAAGAGCTTGTGCAAGACCTTAGTAGTTGGGTTAAAGGATATACGATAATTCCTAAAATACATAGGATAAAAGTAGCGCTGTTAAAGCTGTTTCCAGTAAAAAATGTTGTGAACTTGCTTAAAATGTGTGTTTTAACCGTCTAAAAATGTAGTTCATCGATATTTTTGACAAATGGGATGGAAATATTAGCGAATTACTTTCTTTTCACTTGGACAAGTATTGCTACTGTTTTAGGAAAATTAAAGTTTAAGTCCGCAATGGACCCACTAATTATTGACGCTGCAGAAGCGATATTTCGTAGCTTGAATCGAAAAGGTAGTTATGTCGTGGATAATGGCAATTCAACAGAAAATACAGTTCCGCTGTGTAACTTACTATGAACGTGTATTTTGCCTTGGTTTTTTGTGACCATTTCATTGACTAGGCTTAAACCTAAGCCAGTACCTTTCTCTGCATTAGTTCCAAAGGTTGAAAAATGCTCGGTGCTTTTGAATAATTTCTTTAGTATATCGTCACTCATCCCCACACCAGTATCGGACACTTTTATTACCAAACTTTTATCTCTGACCTCTGTAGATAAGGAAATCTTACCCTTTTCCGGGGTAAATTTCAGGGCATTGCTTAGTAAGTTTCTGAAGATAACTTTAAAATGATCTACATCGGCTGTAATATAATACTCCTTATTTATTTCGTTCTTGACCGTAATTTGTTTTCGTTCCATATCTTTTCTAAAAAGTTGCAGTATATACTCTAGTTCTTCCTTTACTGCGACTCGATCTTTAGAAATCGAAAATCCTTGCATTTGTGTTTTTCCCCAATGAAGCAAGTTGTCCATGGTAAATTGCACCTGTTCCAAATCATCCCTTAATTGGGGTGCGAATTTTTCAAAATACTCTTTGCCGTCGGGGTCTTCAATGTAGAGTGTTAGTAATTCCTTTAGAGAGATGATCGGCCCCCTTAGATCATGGCCAACGATTGAAAAAAGTCGGTCTTGACTGTTATTGATATTTTCAAGAACCTTTTGATTCTCATTTAAAACGATTGCCTGATTCTCCAATTTTTTATTTAATGCTTTTTCCCGTCTACTGGCCCTAAAAACAAGTAGCGCTATAAATAATGCAATTAAAAAAGCTACAAGCGCCCATTGCGCAAATTTTCGTTGTCTTCCTATTTCAACCTCACTTTTAATCCTGAGATTTTCTTTTTCCTTTTCAGAATTGAACTTTGCGTTTAACATGTTCAAATTCCGTTTGTTTTTTTCTTTTGAGATATCGTTGGCCAACTTATCGGATAGTTCCAAATAATCCAACGCTTCCGAGATTTTCCCTTGATTTTTTTTAAGCTCGTACAAAACGCGGTAGCACTTTTCCAAGCCTGTCTTTAGATTAAAGGATTTATAAAGTTCCAAACTCTCCAAAATTTGCTTTTCTCCGATTTCTAGGTTATCCAAACCAATATTTGCCTTGGATAGGCCATAAAGCACATCTGCCTTACCTTTAATATCGTTTAATGAATTTTGAATATCCAAGGCATTTTTAAAATTTAATCTGGATACTTCAAAATCATTCAATTTTAAATGTAATTGCGCATAAACACTATAAGTGAAGGCTAACCACTCCGACACTTTTTGGGATTTGAAAATTTCAATACTTTCCAGTAACAACTGCTCTGCCCGCTCAAACTCTCCTGTTTGAATAAACAAGTAGCCCATATTACTCTTTACCATACCTTTGAAGGTATTATTCCCTATCCTATTAACGGCAATCTCGGAATCTTCATAAAAGCCAAGGCCTTCTGTATAATCTTCCAATAAGCTGAACATGGTACCCAAATTCATATTCATTCTAAATATGCACAGGTCATCATTAAGCTGGTTCCCAAGTTCAAGTGCCTTGAGAAAATTAGTATAGGTAAGTGGGTATTCCTGTTTTATAAAATGGGCTTGCCCCAACTGATTGTAAATCCTCATTTGAAGGGAAGGATAGGCATGAATTTCTTTGTCTTCCAATGTTTTTTCCCCGTATTGAATAGCTTGCTCCGTGTTCCCATTGTAAAGATGAAAGGCAGAAAAATTGGTCAACGCTTCTAAGGTGCCTTTTTTATAATCTAAGGAGGCACTTAATTCCAAGGCATTTTTTGCCAGAAGCTCCATAGAGTCTAGTTGCGAGTAGCGCAGCCTGTAAGAAAGATCATTTAGCAGATTGATATACGTAGTGTCACTTTCCGAAAAATTGGGTTGCTTTGAATAATTGAAAAGTTTTTCCTTAATTATTACAATGCTATCCAATTGAGCAATAACACTAGTATAGCTTAAAAGAAGAGCTAAGACAATGGATGGGGCAATCTTTTTCTTAATCTCGAATATTATTAAATTATATAAAGGCAAGCAGGTTGTTCCGTTAATTTAAAAGGCAAGTTAAACAAAAATAAAACAAACCAATAAAAAGAAATAATTATCCAAAAATGATTTATTATTTGTTCAGAATAACTAAAAAATTTACATTTGCACTCGCTTACAAATGGTGGTTGTAGCTCAGCTGGTTAGAGCATCGGTTTGTGGTACCGAGGGTCGCCGGTTCGAACCCGGTCTTCCACCCTAAAAGCAAATAAAGAGTCTTGGATTCCTCCAAGACTTTTTTGTTTAGAATCATCTTACAAATGAGTGGCACTTAAGTGCCAATGGGCTTATCTATTTCCGGGCATTCGCCAAGAGATAATTGATTATTTTGAAACCTTGTCTACCACTACTTTATTATCCCGATTGGCAATTTCCCAAGCCGTGTAAAAAATAAGTCTTGCCCTATTTTGCAGAAGGTCATAATTTATTTTATCCGGTGTGTCAGAAGGTCTGTGATAATCATCATGGGTTCCATTAAAATAAAAGATAATAGGAATGTTATTTTTTGCAAAATTATAATGATCACTTCGATAGTAAAATCTGTTGGGGTCGTTTTCGTCGTTATAAGTGTAGTCAAGTTCTAAATTTGTATACTTTTTATTTATAGTTTCTGAGAGTTCATGGAGATCCGTACTCAGTTTGTCAGAACCAATTAAGTAGATATAGTTTCGGTCCCCCTCTCTTTTAGGGTCTATTCTTCCGATCATATCGATATTAAGGTTAGCGACAGTTTTGGATAAGGGAAATATGGGATCGACATCAGTATAATACTTTGAACCTAACAGTCCTTTTTCTTCCCCTGTAACGTGAAGAAAAACTACCGATCTCTTAGGTCCGTTCCCTGCAGCTGCAGCAATTTTAAAGGCTTCGGCAATCTCCAACAAGGCAACGGTGCCAGAGCCATCGTCATCTGCCCCATTATTTATCTGACCATCACCCGAAATTCCAATATGATCTAAATGCGACGAGATTACGAGGTATTCATCCGGTTTTTCAGTTCCACGAATAATTGCGGCCACATTCTCCGATGCTATTTGAGTGTTGGAACTTTCAAAGGCCAATTCAAGGTCTTCTAGAAGTACTTTTGGATTCTCTTCCTCGGCAATGGACGGATAAATCGCTTCTGCCAATTTCTGGTCTACAAAAAGGGTATAAAAATCTGGTGTACTATTGTTTACCAGTTCCATTCTACCACTGTCATTATCCTTCATCGATTCGAACCGTCTTTTGAAACGGTAAAAATTATCCGCGTCGTAATATAAAATACCACGGGCCCCTTTATCAACCGCTATTTGAATTCTTTTGGTCAAAGACTCTGACATGTTGCTCCAGACCGAAGGTTCCATAGTACCGGATACTGAATAAGTGCCATCTTCCGCTTTTGGTTCGCCTGCCTTTAACAGAACTATTTTACCACTAATATCGATATCTGTATAATTGGAATAAGAATCGTCATCAATACCATAAGCTACATAGACAATTTCATCTGTGGTACTATTGGCGGCACCAAACGTTAGCACATGCTCACCTATAGGATAATCTGTAGCGTTCACCGTAAGTTTACCAATGGGTAGTTTGCTTATCTCCAAGGGAACCTCCTGAAAATAATTACCATCACTTTTAGCCGCTGGGATACCCAAGGCTTCATACTCGGCCTTCAAATAGGCGATTGCCATCTTTTGGCCAGGTTGGCCGGTCTCCCTACCTTCAAATTCGTCTGAAGCATAAGTGTATAAGTGCTCCTTTAATTCATTTTCAGTAATGCTTTCGGCGTATTTCGTTTCTGAAATGGGCTTGGGAGCCTCTTGGATTGGCTGCTCATCAATTGTTTTTTGGGAAGAATTACAAGCCATGGCCAAAGCGGCCATTAAAATCAATGTTTTTTTCATTTTATAGTTCATCAAATTTCATCAAAAATAATGAAAACCAACGTACTAATAGGTGTTAACAGGAAGAATCGGCGATGATTTTCCATTCCCCATTTATCTTTTTAAAAACAATCATAAACGTACCCTTGGCATCACCAACCTCGCGATTAAGATAGTATTCTCCCATAACAAAATACGCACCGGTAGTTATTGGGGATATCTTTACGATGTTAAAATTCAAATTGCCCGAATAGGATAGGTCTGGGTATTTCTTTTCGTAACTGGATAAGGTGTTTTGCCATCCTGCATTCAACTTTCCACCACTATAAAAAAAGAGCGAATCCGATTTCCAATAACCTTCCATAAATGCCTCCAGGTCATTGTTGCTCCAGTCTTTTTGTTGTTGGTTCAGTAATGCCAAAATCTCCTTACGGTCTTGTTCCATGTTATTTTTTGGAGTGCAGGCTGCCATACAGACTACGGCAATTAAGAGTAAAATGGTTTTCATGGTGAATTATTTTTAGTTAGGGAAAGATACGAAAGCAAATAGCCGCCCTTAATTTAGTGCTTTCTGTTTTTAATTTTGGCTTATATTTAGGGTGTCCTTTAATTTAAAAACCCGCTGTTAATGAAAGACCTAGCCGAAGAACATCAGCTTGTTTCAGACCTGTTTCAACTTCCAAAAAGTAAGGAGGCATGGAATGCGTATAGATTATCCGATGAGCAAATTGCACATTTTCATCAATACGGTTATGTGTCCGGTATAAAATTATTGGATGCGGATAGTGTTGCTCAGCTTCAAAATGAGTTAAATGAGATTATGGATCCGTCGCATCCCGGAAATTCACTTTTTTATGAGTTTCATAGTAATGAGTCTAAGAATGCGGAATCTGTTCTATTTCACTCCTTGGGGCATTGGCGTATAACCGCTGGCTTTCATGATGTACTTTGGAATCCTGCTTTTATAATGGCCGCACATCAGCTCTTGGAAAACAAGGCGGTTCGGTTTTGGCATGATCAGCTATTTTATAAGCCCGCACAACATGGTGGTGTTGTAGCTTGGCATCAGGACTATTCCTATTGGACGAGAACAATTGCCATGCAACACCTGACTTGTTGGACGGGACTTGATGATGCCACGGTTGAGAATGGCTGTTTGCATTATATCCCCGGAAGCCACAAATGGGGACTCCTGAATGCTCCCGAGCTTGCAGGTAACATGGACGGAATTTTGGATTATTTGACTCCGGAACAAAAAGCTGAATTTAAACCCGTACCCATAGAACTAAAAGCAGGGTATGCCACATTTCACCATCCTTTACTGGTACACGGTTCTTATGAAAATAAGTCTAACCGACCAAGAAGAGCCTTTGTACTTAATGTGTTCGCAGATGGTACTATTAGCAATACCAATGACGAATTGTTAAAAGGAGTACCGCCAATTCCAAAAGGACATAAAATGGAGGGGAAATTTTTCCCTCTACTTTACCCCTGATCACGCTTTGTTAAGTACTTTTTTTATGGCATTTTCAACCAAGGGTTCCATAACCTTATACCCTTCAACGGTAGGATGTACCTCGTCTTCAGCGTATTTTTTTGGTAATCCATTACGATCATCAACCATTGCGGAAAAATAATCCAAATAGTAATGGCCGTTTTCTTCGGCATATGATTGAATCTTTTTATTCAACGCGATAATTTTATCGGCAGGCTCCAATCCTGGTTTCCAAGGATAATCATATGCAGGTAGGGTAGAAGAAAGAATCACCTTAATATCATTTGCTTGAGCGATTTCAGCCATGGATTTTATGTTGTCCATTATCATTGCTATAGTTGAAGGACCGGTGTTGCCCGCAATATCGTTTGTGCCGGCCAATAGCACTACTACGGCCGGGTCCAAATCGACCACATCCTGTCTAAAACGCAGTAACATTTGAGGTGTAGTTTGTCCGCTTATACCCCTATTTACATAGGATTTTCCTTCAAAGAAGTCAGGTCTAAGATTCAACCAACCAATGGTAATTGAATTGCCCATAAAAACGATGCGGTTTTCCCCTTCCTGAACTTGAGGCAACGCTTCATTTGCCGCTTTGAATCGATTAAGATCTGCCCAATCCTGTGCGTGTAAAGAGGTCAATCCAAAAAATGCAAGCATACAGGTGATTCCTAATTTGTTAATGGTTTTCATAGGGTAAAAGGATTAAATTTTTTCGATAAGTCTTCGTTCATCAGGTGTTAAGGGAGTGAATCTCAATAGTCGCTCCTTATTGGGTCTTTGTACGACAAGGTACGCCAATAAGCATATTGAAATGACCAATGGTAACGCGTTGCCTGAAGAATAATAGGCAAAAAGCCCTAGAATAGCCGGTGCCTCTATACAAGCGAATTTTATAATCTGTGAAGACTGGAATGTACTTAATTTTTGCTGCAGCGTAGCTGTCCTTTTAATAGTGCCCATCAATTTCTTAACGACCAGCTGACTTCCAAAATACCCAATCAAAGCGGCAATGGGTACAATGTAAAGGAAGACGTTGTCTTCATTGGTATTCGCCTTGAACCCTTTGTTTTGGAATAAGACAAAACCGGTAAACACGGCAAGTCCTAAGACCAAGGACAAATGAATAATGGAGAGGGTTTTAAAATAGTTTTTTAGTTCCATTTGCTATTAAAGGTCCTAAGATAATGCAATTAGTGCAATGGCAAGAATTTGGAAAACGAAATCAATCTAACTTTAGCAATCGGCTTTTATTAGTTTTAATATCTTTGCCGCGCATGAAAAAGATAGTGATTTTACTTTTGTTTTTCGTTTCTACTACCCAGCTATTCGGTCAGATAGAAAGTGATAAGGCATTACATTTTCTAGGAGGCAATCTATATGGGCTCGTAGGTGCTGGTGTTGCTAGCGAAATCTCCGATGGCGATAGAACATGGACTTTTATAGGTGCTGTAGGAGGAAGTCTTCTCATAGGGCTGGCCAAGGAGGGTATAGATGAAAAGCAATATGGCGGTTGGGATAACGCAGACTTGCTAGCTACAGTTTTAGGTGGTATTACAGTAGGGGTAACCATTGATATTTTTAAAAAGCGAAAGCAACGTAAGCGCGACCGTATTTTCAAGGAAGCGGTTGGTTTAAACAAGGTTTCATTAAAATCCCCGGAAAATGAAATGAAATTGAACTCATTGCACCTGCTGGGGATATCAAAAATGGTATTAGACGGTACTAGTATCGATTAATACTTGGCACTTTCACCATTGGTCATTGTTCTTTTAATAAAGTCCCTAATATCATCGTTTGCTGTCTTAAGATCTTCACGCCTTAGGTACATCATATGACCAGACCGGTACCCTTTAAAACTGAACCTATCTTTCATTCTGCCGCTAGGATCCACTTGCCACATGGTATACTTGGCATTGAAATAGGTAGTTGCCCCATCGTAATATCCAGATTGTATCAATACGTTTAGATAAGGATTCTGTGCCATGGCCTGTCTTAGATCATCGCGAGTGTTGTCATCATCATTATTCCATGGGCGCACGGGCCCGAACATATTATATTTAACATCGGTCTTAAAGTTCAACTCTTCCTGTAAGTAGTAATTAATGGCAGGGGTAAAACTGTGAAGCCAAGAGGTAAGCTCAGAATTATAATCTGGGGACATACCTGCCAATTGCCTGTCCATTCCTAAATACCTAGAATCCAATCTACCTACGGTATACCCATTCTTATCCTTTAAAAGATTCTTCCAAAAGTAAGAGGTGGGTACGACCAGATTTTGGTCCAAAATATCTTTTTGTTTCAGCCCGGAATAAAAAGCCATCTTTTCTGCTACCTTTTCTTTTTCAGACGTAGCTAAGAATCCTCCTTTTGCCAAGGCGGGAATCAACTCGTTGATCGTATAAGCTTCGGACTCCGGTAAAATTTCCAACAAATCCTTATTCTGGAGCTCGGAGGGGAGTGCTTTGTGGTGCCAGGCCGCAGCGGTGAAGTAAGGTAGATTGATAGCCTCTGCAACAGGGCCACTGTTTTGTATTACTTTATAGTCGGCCGGAGATACCATAATCACGCCGTTTAAATACATCCATTGTTGATTTTGCAAGGCCAATGAAAGACCCATTACCCTTGTTCCACCATAACTTTCCCCAATGATATACTTAGGTGAGCGCCACCTGTTATTGCGGGTCACAAAAGTATTGAGCCATTCTGCCAGGTATTTAATATCCGCATTGATACCGAAGAATTTTTCGCGATCAACTTCCTTTCCGCTTTCAGGGATTGTTCTGCTATAACCGGTATTTGCCGGATTTACATAAACAATATCCGCGATATCTAAAACGGAATATGGGTTTTCACTAACGCCATAGGGCTGAACAGGATAGCCCTCTTCATCGATTTTTAAGACCCTGGGGCCTGTATAGGCTAAATGCATCCAAACAGATCCCGATCCGGGACCGCCGTTAAAAGAAATCAATAAAGGCCGTGCTGGTCTATCCTTTACATTATTACGGGTGTAGTAGGTGTAGTGCAAAGATGCAATTGGTTTCGCGTTTTCGTCCCATACAGGTTGTGTGCCTGTCTCTGCGGTATAAGAAAAAGTGGCACCGTTTATGGTAGCGTTATGCTGCGTAGTAACAACCGTATCAATAGGTAGGCTTCTTGATTGTGAAACGACTAGGGTCGTAACCATAAAAAGGGAAAGTCGTAATATTTTTTTCATTTTATCGATTTAAGCAAATTAGTACAAACGAAAATAATGAATTAAATGAAAAGTTCTTGGTGTGATTTTGAGTTGTAGCCGATAGGGCCGACCGCGCGCTTATATACATTTTTTGTAATAGCAACAACTGTTTAATAAAAAATAATAAACTTTAAACAAATATTAAGATAATTTTGATTTTGATTCTGTTACTTTACAGAAATAACTAGTAAACACTAAAAAACAAAAGAATGAAACGATTTAAAATAGTAACAGTATCACTTTTAGCAACCGCTTTTTTGATGAGTTGTGGTGAAACAAAAAAAGAAACAAAGGAAGCCATGGATGCTGCAGAGGAGCAAGTTGAAGAGGTTGTATCCGAAGTACAGGAAATGCCAACGATAGTAAGTGTAGCGGCAGGAAATGAGAATTTTTCAACTTTAGTTACTGCGGTAAAGGCTGCGGAACTAGTGGAAACATTGAATAGTGATGGTCCATTTACAGTTTTTGCGCCCACAAACGATGCCTTTGCGAAATTACCTGAAGGCACCGTTGAAACCTTGGTAAAACCCGAGAATAAGGAAAAGTTGACAGGAATTTTAACCTACCACGTTGTATCAGGGGCTTATAATGCTTCCGATGTTATTGAGGCTATCAACTCCAATAATGGCAGTTTTGAAGTAGCAACCGTTCAAGGAGGAACAATAACTTTATCTTTACGGGATGGCAATGTTCTCTTGACAGACGCCAGTGGCGGAACGGCAACAGTAATTATTGCAGATGTTCTAGCGTCTAACGGAGTAATCCACGCTATTGATACAGTAGTAATGCCAAAATCTTAGTATAAAAAAAATTTAAATTTATGACCACCATTCATTGAATGGTGGTTTTTTTTAGTTTAATAGCTGAACGTAAAACTTGGAAAAGCAGAACAGATGAAAAACTTTACACGCAGAAATTTTAACGGATTAATGACAAAAGGACTCGTTGGGTCTGCAGTATTAGGAACCATGCCCCTTGCTAAGGGTTTTTATCCAGGACAAGAACAAAGGAAATTGGGAATTGCGCTAGTTGGCTTGGGGAGTTATAGTACCTATCAATTGGCACCTTCCTTGCAAGATACCGAGTACTGTTACTTGGCTGGAATAGTAACGGGTACAAAGGCAAAGGAAAAGGAATGGCAAGACAAATACGGCATCCCCAAGAAAAATAGTTATAATTATGACAACTTTGATACGATTGCGGATAATCCCGATATAGATATCGTCTACGTGGTGTTGCCCAATAGTATGCATGCAGATTTTAGTATTAGAGCCGCCAAAGCTGGAAAGCATGTCATTTGCGAGAAACCCATGGCAATCAGCGTAGCGGAATGTGATGCTATAATCAATGCCTGCAAGACGGCAAATGTAAAACTTTCAGTTGGGTATAGAATGCAGAGCGACCCCTATACGAACGAGGTGAAGAAATATGTGAAGGAAAAAACGTTTGGGGACGTCTTGTTCGTTTCCTCCGATGCGGGTTATATTTCAAGAGGAAACCCAGATCAATGGCGCTTGAACAAATCCTTGTCCGGTGGAGGGGCCTTGATGAACATGGGTGTGTATGCCATTCAAACAAGTATTTATGGAACGGGACAAAATCCAATCTCAGTTTCTGCCCAGGAGTTTAGTACCCGTCCGGATTATTTTAAGGAGACGGATGAGACCATTACGGCCCAGTTCGAATTTCCAAATGCCGCCGTGGGCCATATGATGACTTCCCATAATGCCAACGGTAACCGTTTAAAATCCCATTGCAGTGATGGTTGGTTTGAACTTGACCCTGCCCATAGCTACGGACCAATTAGTGGCAGGACTTCCAACGGTACGGTTATCAGTTTTCCGCACCAACGCCAACAAGCACTACAGATGGATGATTTTGCCAAACATATTCTTTTGGGCACCCCAAATGTTGCTCCCGGCGAAATGGGAAAACGTGATATGATACTAGTAGAGGCTATTTATAAATCGATTTCCGAGGGAGGCAAAAAGCAACCCTTAGACTTAGGTACGATGGGTATAGTATCATAAGTAGATTAAATCTACATAATCGAACGGTTCTGTTTCAACAGTTATCGATTCTTACGGATTCAACTCAAGGGGTTCTTAACTTAACATCTTGGTCTTTAGTTCATAAATGAAAATACAACCCTAGTCTTAAGTGAACCTTAAAATAAGAATCTCAATCTAGTTTCGTAAAATTCAGAACCAAAATATATTGTGTAAAATGAAAAAACAGGAATTTTTAAGAAACAGTATGTTCAAGCTACTTCTTTCTAACATCAAGTGTAATAGCTAAAATGGTATAAAAGCAAAGATGGTGATTCTAGAAAACATAATTGAGACACGAGGGTGGTCATGACCTTATTCCATTGGGTAGTCCTTTTGCAGCCCGATTTATTTTTAAGAAATAACTAAAACTTTTCAAAAGCTCCCAATCCAAAAAGGGCAAAATCATATTTAACTGGATCCTTGGGGTCCAGTTTTTTTAGATTCCGATCCAGTTCCGCCAAGGCCTTTGCATCGTTTTGTTTTCGTTTTAACAGTCCTAATTTACGGGCTACATTACCTGAGTGAACATCCAAGGGGCAGGACAGTTTTGCGGCACTAATTTTGTTCCAAATCCCGAAATCCACATTTGTGGAGGCATCCCGTACCATCCACCGTAAGAACATATTTATTCGTTTGGCGGCCGATCCTTTCAAAGGATCGGAAACATGTTTGGTCGTTCTAGTTTCATGAGGTAGCTCAAAAAATAGCTCCTTGAATCTGGATATGGTAGGTTGCAGTGTATGCTCCCCTTGAAAGGTTGTAAACACTCCTTCCAATCCGTTTTGGTTCTTATATATGTGCTGTAGACTTTTAAGAAAGTAAACCAGATCCGTAGCGTTGAAGGTTCTATGCACGAAATCATGCAGGTGGTGGGTGTCCTTTTCATGATGGTTCATCACAAAATCATAGGGGCTATGTTCCAACAGTTCCATTAACCGCTGTGCATTGTTTATGATGCTCTTTCTATTGCCCCAGGCTATGGTCGCCGTTAAAAAGGCGCTAATTTCAATGTCCTCTTTTTTTGTAAATAAATGCGGAATTTGAATAGGATCGGTGTCTAAAAAACTAGGCCTATTATACATTTCAACTTTGGCATCCAAAAAATCCTTTAGTTCAGCCTTCTTCATTCCAACGGTATATTTAAAATCTTCATGATCATGAAAGGAGTCATCAAGATGAGGTTGTATAGCGCATGCGTTGCCATTGACCATGAAAGCCCAAATTTTATACGGATCACACCAAATAATAATCCGACGGAAATCTGCGGAGCTACCAGTAAAGGAGAAAGGATTAGAACGGTTGTTGAAAGCTCAAAATTAGTTAAGTGGATGTAACCGAAAAGTAGCGCTACCAAATAAAATATTGGGCGAAAATAGCTAGAGTGCCTAAACCAAACCAAAGGTCCCCTAAATACTAACTCTTCAAGGAAAGGGGCAAGGATGACGGCAAAGAAGAAAATACCAAGTGCAGAATAACCGCTCAATAAATCGTCTATGGCATGTTTGCCTAGTTCCAGACTTAGCATTTCTTCCAAAAATGCTATAACTAGGGACAATCCAATACTTATACAAATACCAAACAAGGTTAGTTTCACCATATAGAAGGCCTTGTATGCAACGGATAAATCGGTTTCTTTCCTATAAACAGGGTATTTAATAAAGGCAATCAGTTCATTGAACATTTAATCCCTGGTTTAGGCTACAATTATTTCCTTGTCTACAATTTTACCATCCACCATAGTCAACTTACGATCGGCCATTTCCGCTAGTTCTTCATTATGGGTTACGATGACGAAGGTTTGCCCAAATTTTTTGCGAAGCTCAAAAAATAGTTTGTGAAGGTTATCGGCACTTTCAGAATCTAGATTTCCACTTGGTTCATCTGCAAAAATAATAGCAGGATTGTTTACAAGTGCCCTAGCTACGGCAACACGTTGCTGCTCACCACCGGATAATTCTGAAGGCTTATGTTCGTACCTATGGGAAAGTCCCAAAAAATCAAGTAGTTCCTTTGCTCTTTTTTCAGCATCGATTTTCGCGGTTTTTTTTATAAACGCCGGCAAGCAAACATTTTCAAGTGCCGTAAATTCTGGCAGTAATTGGTGAAATTGAAATATAAATCCGATATGTTCATTCCTAAATCGTGCCAATTCCTTATCACTCAAACGTGTAGTGTCCGTATCATTGATCAACAGGGTACTGTCTGCTTTATTGGTTTGTACATCTAGCGTACCAAGAATTTGTAACAATGTGGTTTTTCCGGCTCCCGAAGCACCTACAATAGATACTATTTCACCTTTTTGAATATGGAGGTCAACTCCTTTTAAAACTTCTAATTCCCCGTAATATTTATGAATGTTAGAAGCTTTTATCATCGACTTTGGTGGTTTTGAATATTATTTTCGGCGTAGGTCTCAAAATTAATGAAAAAGAATCAAGGGTAAAATAGAATAAAGTCTTTAAAACCAATGTGTAAGGATAAAGTCTTTAAAAAGATTAATTTCGCTTGGTCGATTTATGAAATATTTAGGTTTGTTCCTGAAAGAAAACAGTAAATTTGTTCAACTTAAAATTAATATAGTTAAACATAAAGTATAAATCATGTCTCCATATAGGAATTTAGAGGAATATAATTTTGAAATAACGGATGAGGTACAAAACAGGTACTCTTCCATAATCAATGAAATAGGTGAGGATGTAAATAGAGAAGGTTTGCTCAAGACTCCGGAGCGCGCTGCAAAAGCAATGTTGTTTTTAACACAGGGCTATAAGCAGGATGCTGAAGAAATCTTGAAAGGCGCCATGTTCAAGGAATCCTATGACGATATGGTCATCATAAAGGATATTGAACTCTATTCATTGTGTGAGCACCATATGTTGCCATTCTTCGGGAAGGCTCATATTGCTTACATTCCTAACGGACATATTGTAGGTCTAAGCAAAATTCCAAGAGTGGTGGATGTATTTGCAAGGAGGCTACAGGTTCAAGAACGTTTGACACATGATATTTTGGAATGTATCAACAACACCTTAAAACCTAAAGGTGTAGCCGTGGTAATCGAAGCTTCCCATATGTGCATGATGATGCGTGGTGTTCAAAAGCAGAATTCGGTAACCACCACATCTGGGTTTAGGGGACAGTTTGAAAAGATTGAGACGCGTAATGAATTCCTTAAACTAATTAGCTCGGACCTTCATTAATTCTATCGGCTTGTTTTAGGCTTGGAGAAATTAAAAAAATTGACATTTTTGTTACATTAGCTAATAGGAATACTATTTTTGTTTCGATGTCGATTTTACAACATAAGAAATATAAACAACTCCTCTTGGGATTGCTTTTTGATGGTATTGGAATGCTCTCTTTTGCCATACCCTTTGTAGGGGAGTTCTCTGATATCGTTTGGGCGCCACTCTCCGCTTGGTTGATGACGAGGATGTATAAGGGTAAAGCTGGACAGGCAGCAGGTATAATCACTTTTATTGAAGAAATTGTCCCAGGTTTGGATCTTATACCATCTTTCACCCTAATGTGGCTATACACTTACGTATTTAAAAGGGCTGGTCACGAACGGACGATTGAGGTTTAGAAGCTTCCGATTAATTTTCAAATAACTTAACTTTAGCTCAAAGTCGTCGCATTTTGAAAAGAAGAAATTTTGTTGCAAAGTCAAGTTTAGGAAGTTTAGCCACTCTTTTAGGCCTCGACATCGTGTATGGGGAATTAATGCCCCAAGATTATACGCCGGTCGCGTTACAGGAAACAGACCCATTTCAATTATTCAATAAAGACGAGGCTATGGTTGTACTCAACGATCGCCCATGGAATATGGAAGCCCAAGCACATCTCTTGAATGATCGGATTACACCCAATAAATATATGTTTATTCGAAATAATGGCTTGGTCCCTGAATCGGTCAATGAAGATACGTGGGAATTGACGATTGATGGAGAAGCAGTTCAAACGCCAAAGACCTATTCCCTTTCAGATTTGAAGAATAAATTTAAGCACCATGTTTATCAATTAACCTTGGAATGCGGCGGTAATGGCAGGAGCGAGTTTAATCCTCCAGCGAAAGGAAATCAATGGACCATTGGTGCGGTGTCCTGTGCCGAATGGAAAGGCGTACGGCTACGTGATATTCTGGACGATGTTGGGGTTAAGGATACGGCCGTTTATATAGGGTACCACGCTGCAGATATACACCTAAGCCGCAATCCCGAAAAAGAACCGATTTCTAGGGGAGTCCCTATAAACAAAGCGATGCAAAACGAAACCTTACTGGCATTTGAAATGAACGGGGAGGCTATTCCGCTCGTGCACGGTTTTCCATTGCGATTGGTTGCAGGGGGATGGCCGGCATCCGCATCGGGTAAATGGCTTACTAGGATAAGCGTTCGGGATAGAGTTCATGATGGAGAAAAAATGGGGGGCAGCTCCTATAGGGTTCCTTGTGAAACCGTGGCACCCGGTGAAGCTGTAGCAGATGAAAATATGTGCATTATAGAGTCCATGCCCGTAAAGTCATTGATCACCTATCCAAAATCTGGGGCCTTGTTGAAAAAAGGCCAAACCCTAAAAATAAATGGGCACGCATGGGCGGGCGAAAATGAGGTTGCAACTATGGAGTATTCAATCGACTACGGAACTTCATGGAAACCGGCTAATTTGGATAAACCTAAGAATAGACTGGCCTGGCAACATTTCACTGCAACAGTAAGCTTTCCTAAAAATGGGTATTATGAGATTTGGGCCCGGGCAACGGACTCCACAGGGGAAAAACAGCCCATGGTATTGCCTGGATGGAACCCAAAGGGGTACTTAAATAACGCATGTCATAGAATCGCCGTAAAAATTAGTTGATGCAAAAAGGAGCGAATTTTAGAACAGGAAAAAATGCTAACCTTATAACATTAGCAGCTATAGGTGGTTTTATCCTTGTTTTGTGCGGTATAGGTCTTTTTTTTATCACGTTGGACAAGCCTGAAGAAGAGCTCACGGTTGTAGATCCTGACCAAATCGAGAATGGTATTCATGTACGTACTGGACTTGTAGCGGCGGACGGATTAGAAACGGTAATTACCAATTGCACGACCTGTCATTCCTCCAAATTGGTAATCCAAAACAGAATGGGAGCAGCGCAATGGAACGCAACCATAAGATGGATGCAAAAAACCCAAGGACTCTGGGAACTTGGTGAAAACCAAAAAATAATTGTCGATTATCTCGTTACAAATTATCCGCCCGTAGAGAAGGGGAGAAGGGCGGCACTAACGAATATTGAGTGGTATGCGCTTGAAGAATAGTTCAATTTCCATAAAAAAATGAGACTGTTTTAAAAGTGGGCGATTCGTTTGCCCTAGTTTAACGTTCCAGCTAATTCGGTTCCGATTTTCAAAAAATAAAAACGACATTACTCTTTAGGCGGCCCTCCTTTTAAAACAGTCTCTCTTGGGAAATGCCTACTCCACTGTTACAGTAAAGGTCTGGGCAATATCCGTTTCCCCACCTGCATCGGCCAAGCTACCATCATTAGGTTTTTTTGGCTCATGGCGAAGGGTAATTTGTAATGTTCCAGAACCTGCATCACCAGTAGTAAGTACAAAACTTAAACCAATAGGATTTCCGTCGCCGTCCTCATCATCATAGGTTACTTGGCTAATGGCACCGCCCGTAGAAAAGAAAAATTGGTGCTCATCATCTTCTTCCGCTACCTCTACAGTTATATCCTCCGCCGGGTCTGCCGTTTCGTTCAATAATTCAATACTACCGGCATACGTGGTGTTGGCTGCCAAATTAGCTACGGATATTACCGGAGGTTCGGGTCCATCACCATCCAAATCCCTTGATTGCAATACAATGTCCGCACTTCCAGCAGTACTCAAAGTAACGTTCATTGTGGTTATGGTTTCCTCCTCATCTACTGCTATAGGGTCATCATCATCCGTACAGGAAATAGAGGTTGCCACCAAAATGGCCATTAAAAAGATACTTTTTAATTTTGTGCTTTTCGTAATTTCTGTACTTGTTTTCATTTGTAATTTAAATTTAGGATTAATAGTTGTAAATAAGGCGTAGGCTAATATTTCTTCCCATGTCATCCACAAAATACCGTAGCCTATTTAGGTAATCGCGGTAAGCAGTATTTAACAGGTTAGAAACACTGAGTCCTATGGTAAAATCGTTTGAATTTTTAATTGAAAAAGAAGCCTCTGCATTGGCAGCTAAAAGGTGATAGGCTGGGGGAGGCGTATTAATATCGAGCAGTACGTCTTGCTGTTGCTGTGGCGAAAAGACGGTTATATTGGGCGGAAATCTAGTTTGTTCAAAAACATACTGACTTTCCAAACTAAGCGTCAAGTTGTTCCAGCTGGGTTTTGTATAGGTAATGGTATTGTTGAAATTAGCCGATGGAATATTAATTAGTGGCGTATCCGTGCTTTCGTCATTCCCCCGTACCCACGCAAATTTATGATCTGTGCGTATATTGGAAGTCCAATGGTTGTACACGGAAGCATCCACACCGATCATCAACGCATTTGTTTGCTTATAGGACCATACGGGAAATGCACCCCTGATCGTAAATTCAACCCCAGTAGGTTCCAAAACAATAAAATCGTTAATACTATTTATAAATGGCGCCAAGGAATATCCCCATTGTGCCGAATTGCGCTCCAATGACGCGGAAACTTTAGACGAGCGCTCACTTTTAATTCTAAGGTCTCCCAATTCTATACGTGCAGCAGAATGGTGAAGACCATCACTAAATAACTCTGAAGGGTTAGGCGCACGTTGTGAATAGGCATAATTGAAGCGTAGACGATTGTCAGTATTCAATTCATACTTTACCCCGGTAGTACCGGAAAAATTATGAAAGTCAAATACGGGATTGGTTAACAGCTGGGTTCCCAAATCTTCGATTACAATGTTGCTAAAATCGATATCGTAACCTCTTTCCTCCCAACGCGAAGTTCTATAGAACTTTTTGGCATCTATTCTACTAAAATCATACCGCAAGCCCGCATCAACAGATAATGAGGTGCTGACCTCATACTCACCCACTGAAAATAGCCCGAAATCGTATTTATCGTAATCTGGGATTAATCTTCTAACCCCAGTGGCAGGGTTGGCGAAATTAGATTGAAACCTGCCCAGGGCCCCAATTTTAATATCAAGCCCTCTCTTCGCATCTAATTTTAGATTGGTTAAAAATGAATGGCTTGTGAGCTTCAGGTCCAATGAGGCCTTATCCGCATCTTCCCCCACACGCACATCATATTCGAACCTTCTATTCTTTTGAAAATCATATTGAACGGTCCATTTTCCAAACCCTTCGAATCTTCTATAATAGTTTAACTTGCCCAAGTGATGTGACACCTCTTGATTAGGTCTTACGATATCATAGGTGAAATCGTTAATGATATTGGGTCGTTGGCTATTTATGGATTGTATTAAGTCATCAACGTTGCCAATATGGGATGCCCTTAGAATACCAATATCAGATTGAAAGTAGGAGTAGTAGCCCTCCCAACCATAAATGAAATTTCGTTTACCGATATTAAGTGAGACGCCTTTCTCCTGTATGCCCGTATTGGAAAGGAGATAATCTGGAGCTTCTAAATCCCCAAGACGTTTATAGGACGCTTGCCCTTTAATATACAGTCCCGTTTTGTATGATTTCACCAAAGAAGAGGTAACATTTCCTCCACGACCGTTAGAGAAAAGATTCATCTGTGTTTTTCCAAAAAGTGAATCTTTCCTAACAATGGGTAACGGCTCTAAAACAATTACACCACCTATGGCATCCCCACCATACTCCAATGCAGCCGCACCTTTAACGACACTTATCTTTTGGTTGGCATTGATATCAACATTTGGTGCGTGCTCCTCGCCCCATTCCATGTCCTGCATGCGCACATTATTGTTGAGAATTAGAATTCTGCTTCCATTTAGGCCCTGTATAACGGGCTTAACTATATTGCCTCCCGTGTTTAATGTGGATACCCCGGGAATTTTCTTCAAAGCATCTCCCAGGCTTTTGCCACTGCTACGTTCTATATCCTTCAACGAAAGGTTTTCCTCTTGCCCAGAATTGGTGTTGGTTGGCACATCTCCCACCACCTTCACTTCTTCCAGTTCTTCTAAATGATGTTCAAGCTTGATTTTTTCAAAGGTGTCACCATCAATTGTAACGTTTACGAACTTGGAGGTACATTCTGGATGGGAAACTTCCAGTTCTATAATGCCATTACATAAATCTTTGAACGTAAATTTTCCATTGTTACTTGAAATGGTTTTACGATCTAACCCTGTGATGCTTATTGTGGCACCCACCAAAGAAGAGTTGTCATGAAAATCGACGACTTCACCCAATAAAATTGCGTTACAATCCTGAGCCGATACCACTAAACTGCTGAAAACAGCGAGTACGAATAAATAATATTTCATTTATTAATTTTTTCACTTAGAAGAAGTCGATACCCTTTTGAATATCGAAAAATGTGTTGAAAAGGAGGTTTGCCTAACTATTGGGAGGGGGCCTACCAAAAAACTTGAAGCGAAAAAATGCGGAAAGAATTTCCGGATTTGAAACTAGCGATACTTTTTTGTTCAGAATTGAAAATGTAGTACAACCAATAACAAAAAGTGCAATGGTTAAAAACTCTAAAGTTTGAGTTTTTAAGACAACATCACAAACGGCACAATTCTCTATAGTCTCGGATAAAGTATCTTGGTGTGTATAAACGTGAAAAGAGGACACTTTTAAAAGCATCAACAGCAGCAATAGAAATGCGGATATATTTGTAGCCAGCGTTTTTTTCACGGCACTAAAATAAGGAAAGAGCTATTAATCTATGTTAAATAAAACTTAACTATTTGTATTAAATAAAAATCCAAGTCCTAATCTGCTCAACATTTTTTTCTCAAAGGCCCAAAAGAATTTGAACTGGCCAAGTAGCCAACCGTAGAGTACTAATAAGATTTGATAAAAAGGAAAAATCAGTAGGATGCGTAAGGTCCAGTAAAGGGTGGTGGCCCACCAAGTATCTGGGAAATTGGCCTCTTGTAGGCCTATTAGATTTAAAAAGGGTTTAGCCACATATACCGATGACGAGCCCGTTATTCCAAATACGATAAAAATGATTACCATTTGGAAATTGCTGGTAATGCCCCAGCGCTCTTTTAAACTCTGCATAGCAAAATATGATTTTCGAGCTACAAAGATACTTGTTATATGCGTGGTAAAAAAGGCCCTAAACGCTGATTGTATTTTCTCTGAAAGTAGATAAAATAATTATAAAGCTTATAATTTACCTCGTAGCCATAATCTATACCTTGGAAATAGTCAATTTGCATCAAATATAAATTTGGATCATAGCGAAGGGGTTGCATCACCCGTTGGTTCCATTCCACGACCATAATATAATTCCTGTTTTCTAAAAAATTTTGGGAGTAGTACCCTTCCGGTCGGGCAATGGAATTAAGCCAAGTCATGAAACCGGGTTCAATGATAATGATTTCATATTCGGTCTTGTCACTGGCAATGGATATGGTATCCCCCTCAACCTGTTCAAAAGCTTTTTTTTCTTGATCGGATATGGATAGGGGCTCTTTTGAAGCTCCACAACTTGAAACAAATAATACAAGGCAGCACAACGCAAAGGATACCAACGTTTGGAAGACTATTTTTTTCTTTTTCATAGCTTTAAGATACAAAAAAACCGCTTGTTTTCGCAAGCGGTCCATTGTTACAGAAATCAAATTTATTTTCCAAATAAGCCTCCCAGCAATCCGCCAAGTCCTCCTTTTTTCTTATTACTTCCCATGACCATACCAGCAACATCGTCCAAAATACTCCCATCCCCATCGGCATCCAACAAGGTTGTTATCAAGCTTTGGTTTTGTTGCGGTTGTCCACCCAACATACTTCCCAATAGCGCATTCATACCGGTAGAATCATTTACGCTACTTTGTGCGGTCTGTTTTCCCAAATACCCCATTACAATAGGCGCTGCTATTTTTAGGATTTGGGCCACCGTACCTGCGTCCATGCCAGATTTTTGGCTCAATGCATTCTCTACCTGTGGTTGTTTATTGCCAAAAACATGGCCTAAAATTCCTGCGCCATCCTGCATAACGGTGTCATCTACACCGCCATTAAAAAGTCCGCCTAGATTATCCAATATACTTCCGTCATGTTTATTTGAAAGGGCACTCATTAGGCCTTGGGCGTTTTGAGGGGATGATTTTACATTTTTTTTCATTGCACCCAAGATCAAAGGCATAGCCATACTTAATACGTCGGCCGTTTTGCTTTCCGGTTGATTGGTCTGTCCTGCAACACCACTTATCATTTGTTGGCCCATTGGGCTGTTGAGTAAATCTAATAATCCTGCCATTGTAATAGTTAGTTTAATGTTTGTCTTGTAAAATACAAAAAGAGTTATAAAATGTTGCTATGGAGCACTTATTTTAAAAGAGAAACAATTTGATCTGCCAGCTCAAGACCTATTCTTTCCTGGGCTTCCAGGGTGGCAGCCCCAATGTGAGGGGAAAGTGATATGTTTGGATGCATCAAAATTTTTAATTCCGGCTGCGGCTCAGATTCAAATACGTCTAAACCTGCAAAGGAAACCGTTCCATCTTCCAATGCCGCGACTAGCGCTACCTCATCAAGTACTCCGCCACGTGCTGCATTAATAATGCCCACGCCTTTTTTCATCTTAGAAAATTCGCTTTTGCCAAGCACATAATTTTGCTGCTCAGGAATGTGCAGGGAAATATAATCAGCCTGCTGTAATACTTGGTCCTTACCACTACTTTTAAGGTTAAAGGTTACTTCCTGTCCATCATAAAAGGAAAGCCCAATTTGCGATTCCTCAACTTCTGGGTCGCAATAGAGAATTTTCATGCCTGCACCAATAGCTAATCTAGCCGTTGCTTGCCCTATTTTACCAAAACCGAAAATACCCATTGTTTTACCCCTAAGTTCCATGCCTTTGGAATAGGATTTTTTAAGTCCCTTGAAGTTACTGTCGCCTTCCAAGGGCATATTCCTATTGGCATCGTACAAAAAACGAATGCCGCCGTACAAATGGGCGAAAACGAGTTCCGCAACAGAATCTGAGGAAGCTGCAGGCGTATTGATGACGTGCAATCCTTTTGATCTGGCATAATCCACATCAATATTGTCCATGCCTACACCACCACGGCCAATTAGTTTTAAGCCTGGGCAGGCATCGATAAGTTCCTTCCTAACTTTGGTTGCGCTACGCACAAGCAGTGCATCAACTTTATTATCTTTTATAAAGGTTGCCAACTGTTCTTGGGCCACCGTAGTCGTCAAAACTTCAAATCCGGCTTTCTCCAAAGCAGTAATGCCATTTTGGGATATACCATCATTCGCTAAAATCTTCATATTTCTTGTACTTGTGAACGGTTTCCATTTTTATAAATCGCTCTAAAAAATCAACCGGTCGCTTTTTTATCCCTGTCGTTCCATTTCACTCATTACGTCTACCAAAATACCAACGCTTTCCAACGATAGGGCATTATACATACTTGCCCTGTAGCCACCAACGGAACGGTGGCCGTTTAAACCATTTATGCCCGCTTCTTTCAACAGTTTTTCAAAGGTGGTCTTTAAACTATCATTGGTAAGGTTAAAGGTGGCGTTCATAATAGAGCGATCCTCTTTAATCGCATATCCGTCAAAGACTGGGTTTAAATCAATCTCTGAATAGAGTAACTGGGCCTTTTTTTCATTAATTTCTTCAATTGCCGCGATACCCCCTCTATTTTTAAGCCATTCTAGCGTCAACATAGAAGTGTACACAGCAAAAACCGCAGGGGTATTGAACATGCTTTCCTTATCGATGTGTAATTTATAATCAAGCATGGAAGGAATCTTCCGGGAAACTTTTCCCAAAATGCTTTCTTTTACAATAACCAGGGTCGTACCCGCCGGACCCATGTTTTTTTGTGCCCCCGCATAAATTAACCCAAATTGTGAAAAATCTAGACTTCTTGAAAAAATATCGGAACTCATATCACAAACCAAAGGAGCATCGGTCTTTGGGAATTTTTTTAGCTGTGTTCCAAAAATGGTATTGTTAGAGGTGAGGTGCAAGTAATCAAGACCTTTAGGCACCGTATAACCCTTGGGTATGTAGTTGAAATTCTCATCCTTTGAAGAGCCCACTTCTACAACTTCCCCAAATAATTTGGCTTCCTTAATCGCCTTATCGCTCCAAGTGCCTGTATTTAAATATCCCGCTTTGTTTTCCAACAGGTTATAAGCGACCATTAAAAACTCTAGGCTTGCGCCTCCATGTAAAAAAAGTGCTTGATATCCTTTTCCTTCGAGCCCTAATAGTTCTAAAGCAAGGGACCTTGCGCGTTCCATTACAGCTACAAAATCTTTACTTCTATGTGAAATTTCTAGTAGTGAAAGTCCAGAACCGTTAAAATCCATAACAGCTTCAGATGCCTTGAGAAATACTTCTTTTGGCAATATACATGGGCCGGCACTAAAATTATGTTTTTTCATTTTAGGTATAAATTATGCGTACAAAGATCATGAATTTTTAAAGAACTAGCGTGGTGGAGCGGTTTAAATTCTACGATGTTCTCAACAGGAATTCAACAGTATCCATACCATCTGCATAGTCGTTTAAAGATGGTTTTTGGGTTTCCCCAAAATTGAGTTCCCCTTCCATAAAGCACGATGAAACGATGCACTGAATTTTATCCCCATCCGTTTTCAATTTTGTTTTCAAAGCGGAGGCATCATCGTAATACTCGTAGAATACGGATGCAATTGGAGAAGCATAACTTTCATCTTCCTTTAATATAAGAAACCCATTATCCAGTATTTTAAATGCGCTCATCAAATATACTGCCTTATTATAATCGTAATTATTGGCGTATTTGTGATGGTTAATAATTTCTTGGTACTTGTAAACTGCCTTGTAAAAGGCATCGACATCATATCCGGTAGGGAGGAAAAGTTTGGAAACACTTCTGCAACCAAGACCAAAATACCTGAAAATATCCTCACCCAAGGCGGAAAGGACTTCCGAGGTTTCACCACCGTTTAATACCGCCACCGAATTTCGATTTTTACGAATAATGTGTGGTTTTTTGCTGAAGTAATATTCAAAATAACGTGCCGTATTATTACTGCCCGTAGCAATGACTGCATCATACGCATTAAGCTTTTCTTTTGTGAAAATTACCCTATCCTTAAAATAAGGGTCTATTTCCACCAAATAATTCACTAGTAAAGGAATAAGTTTTTCGTCGTTACTGGAAAGTTTTACCAATGCCTTGTTCCCAGTTATTAAAACGGACAGCAAATCATGAAAACCAACTAGAGGAATATTACCTGCCATAATAAGCGCTACGATAATCTCCTTGTTGGTGTTAAGGTCATATGGTGATAGCCAATGCCTTAATTTTTCTTCTGTTAGAAGGTTGCCCCATTCTTGAAACGCATGGATACAGTTTTCTTTTGTAAACCAACCGTTATAATGATACACACCTTCAACCTCGGCCTTGAAGGCAATTAATCTAGTTTGGTCTATTCCTTCATTAACGATTCCAGAATTATCAAATTCACAAAATGCCCTTAGGAATCCTCCAAGTTTAACAAAAGCTTCTATTATTAAAATGTGTTGGGTCATTATATTTGTATACTATCTTACTAGGAATTAACTTTGTGCAAAAATAAGCATGCCCATTGTTTTTTGGGCATTTTAATGAAGAAGAAATTATGGCGATTATAATAACGGATGAATGTATAAATTGTGGAGCTTGTGAGCCAGAATGTCCTAATACGGCAATATATGAAGGTGCAGACGAATGGCGCTACAGCGATGGTACCTCACTGGATGGGGATGTCGTTTTACCAAGCGGTAAGGCGGTAAATGCAGGGGAAGTTCAAGAGCCTATAAGTGATGAAGTGTATTACATTGCTCCGGATAAGTGTACGGAATGCATGGGTTTTCATGAAGAACCACAATGTGCCGCCGTTTGTCCTGTAGATTGTTGTGTTCCAGATGATGACCATGTAGAATCTGAGGAAGTACTATTGGCCAAACAGAAATTTATGCATCCGGAATAAAGAGTTAGTTTTAAATCTATCCTAGTTTGATACAAGTAAACACAATAGTATCAAATGCATAAGTATTTCTCGTCTTCACTTCTAAAATATTGAACCCTGTCTTATTTAAAAAGGCACTTATTTCATTTTTAGTAAAAGCTCTAAATATGCTTGAATCTTTACCTAGCGATATTCTTTTAGCACCTTTAACTTCAAAATATTCCGCCTTCCAATCTATTAAATGATAGTTGTCGGATTTATTCTTAATCCATTTGGAATCCCTTTCAAAAACCTTCCCATTGCTGATAGAGGTATGGGTAACTTCTTTGTTCTGTAAAATATAGGGGATAAATAAATCGGCATTGATACAATCGAAAACAAATATTCCATTTGTTTGGAGAACGGTATGAACAGATTTGAAGGTATCTTCCAAATCAAAATTGTTAATCAAATAACTTGTAGATCTTCCTGTGATCAGGGCCGCATCGAAATTTTGCTTTAAATTAAACGATCTCATATCAGCATGTACAAATGAACCAGACGGAAATTTTTTCCTTGCTATGGCTAACATGGGCATACTATAATCCAAACCAACATACGTATTAAATTCTTTTGAAAAGGAGCGCGCCAAATTTCCAGTACCACAACCCATTTCTAAAATTTTAGTTGCGTTATACGTTTTACATATTTGTTCATAAAACTGATACTCTGCCGCATAATCTATAAAGCCTTGATAGATTTCATCGTAAACCCAGGCTAAATTTTCACTATATAAATCAATCATAGTACACAAAAAAAGCTACCTAAATGTAGGTAGCTTTTGTCAATTAAAAATAATCTATTTTAGAATTTATAATTCAACGATAAGTTAAACATAGCGCCCAATTGGCTAAAGTGATATCCATCGTAAGTCATTTGAGAATAACGCTGATTGAAGGTAATCAGATTAGACTGGTTTTGTACCTGTGCGGGATCGGCCAATATGGCATCACCTGCAGCATTTTTAGATTTAAAACTCCATTCAGGTAACACATCCAGTATATTATTTAAATTTAATGCAAGGGTTAGTTTGTCGGTTGCACTATAATTAACACCCAAATCGGTAACAATTTTTGGCGTAAACTCTGTAAATAAATTATTATCCAGGCCTTGTTGTTGGAACGTAGTTTTTCCGAAATATGTATTGTTTAGAGAAAAACCAAACTTATTGATATCATAATTCGCTCCTAGAATCCATTTTGTTACTGGTCTAGAGGTAAAGAATAAGGCCTCTTGCGTTTCGTTGACGACAGATTGTCCAGCATTGGCAACTAAAGGAATATCTTTTACTGCCCCATCACGTTCGTTTTGAATAGTATAGTTTCCAGATAAATTAAAACCTAAACTACCTTCGCCAAGTTCAATGCTTCCATAACCAAGTACAACATCAATACCGGATGTCTTTGTATCAATTGCATTTGAGAAGAAACTAACATCACTCAAATTATTGGCAGCTAAAAGAATATCCAAAGGATTTCCAGCATCGCCTGTAGCACTAATTTCAGCACCTAATACAATACGGTCTTTAACAGCAATATTGTAATAATCTAAAGTATAGCTGAATTTGTTCGCTTTTCCACCAAAACCAATGGTAAAGTTTTGGGATGTTTCAGCATCCAATTGAGGAATGCCCAATAATTTTGCTTGTGTTGATACATTGTTGATTAAACCACCTACTTGAATTCCTTGTCCAGGAATAAATGAATATTGTGCTTTTTGCGTATAAATTTGGTGTAGGGTAGGGGCTCTAAAGCCAGAAGAAATGGACCCTCTTAACGTAAAGGCATCATTGACTTTATACCGTGAACTGAACTTGTAAACAAAAGCATTACCAAAATCAGAATAATTTTCTGTCCTAATAGTACCACTTAGCAAGAAAGCATCAGACACATCGTAATCTAAACTGAAGTATCCACCAATATTGTAACGGTTGAATTTACCTGAGTTCTGAGGAGAAGCTCCTGCAAAGGAGTCGGCTCCACCACCGTCGTAAGAAGCAAGTTCACCTTCAATTACCTCAAAAGTTTCTGTTCTAAACTCTGCACCAACACCAATACTAATTTTATCAGAAAGTATTCTTGAGATATCAATGTTACCTACATTATGTGTGAATTTAGTTCCGCCCGGATCAAAAGATTGCTGACTGTTTGCTCGGTACAATTCTGAACCTTCGGTAATTTCACCATCGTCTATAGAGCCATTTCCATTGGCATCAATAAATACTGAAGGTGAATAAACAATATTTCTATTATGCGTTTGATTCACCTTGTAGGTCTGTAGGTTTCCTCCTGTTGTAAAACTTGCATCAACATTCCAATCATTAATAGTTGATTTAAAACCAATGGTTCCATTGTAATCGCTTAGCAAACCTTCAAAAGTTGGAACGTAACCATCGTAACCATTAGGGGTATTAGGATTGTTTCCCGGAAAGAAATCGGCCAAATAAGGAAAATCATCTACTGTTCTCCAATACGGAGTTCTATAATTTGCAAAACTGTTTACAGATTTATAAACGTAAGCGGCATTTGCATATAGTTGCGTGTTCTCGCTAAGGTCATACCCAAGATTTATAGAAAACTTGGCTGCGGCAGTCTCCGGAGAGCCATTTATATTGCCTGCATCTGGCCTACGGCCTAAAAACTCTTGCACGTCTGCTATATCAGCTCCGAAATCTGCAGCTTCTCCAGCAGCATTAACTGTACCAGGTCGATTCGCCAAGTTTACTTTTGAAAGATCAACGGTGTAGTTTACAAAGCCTTCATCTTCTCCAATAGAGGAACCGTTATTGACGGCGACGCCGAACATTTCGCCATCCCCCTCAGAAGTAATACCTGTTCTAACGGTTGCGGATCCTTCATTGGGTGAATCTTTTAATATTATATTCATTACCCCTGCAATGGCATCAGAACCGTATTGGGCCGAAGCACCATCACGAAGAATTTCTACTCTCTTGATTGCATCGGTTGGTATTGCCGATATATCTGCACCGGTTTCGCCTCGTCCTGGAGATGTTTGAGTGTACAATAGCGCACTTAAGTTTTTACGCTTCCCATTAATTAAAATTAAGGTCCTACTAGGTCCCATGTTTCGAATTTCATAGGGATCCAACAAAGAAGTTGCATCATTAACCGGAGTTTGTACTGTATTAAAGGATGGGATTCTATATTGTAAAGCCTTGTCAAAAGTCATTTGACCGGTTGAAGTTAGGTCTTTGGCACCAACAACGTCAACAGGCAAAGGGGTGTCGGCATTACTTCTAGGCGCCGTTCTGGACCCTACAACTATAAACTCGTCTAATTGCATTCCTTCGAGTAGTTGAATGTTTATGGCAGATCGTCCATTTACTTTTTCTTCCCGTGTAGCAAAACCAATGTAACTGTAAACTAAGGTAGCTCCTGCATTTACATCAATCGTATAATTACCATCGAAATCGGTCGTTGTACCATTCGTAGTTCCTTTTTCTAGAATATTGACACCCGCCAATGCCAAACCAGCGTCATCTGTGACCTTACCGGAAACTGTTGATTGTAGGGTTGCGTGATTTATAGTATATTCTGTATTTGCATGAATTGGGGCTCCAATCGGAGCCAATAAAAGTAAATACACTAACGATTTAATCTTAAATCCTCTCATCATATAGGTTTATTTGAGTTAGTTAATACCTCTTTTCATAACAGAGTAACAACGGAGAGTATCCTATTATTAAACTTATGACCTTGAGGTGCTTTTAAGGGTTGATGCGTAATTGAAATATGTAAGTTGCTATGTCATTGAAGTGTTTGGGTGTTTTTAAATACGTAAGCGCCCCGCTGGAAAGACATAACACTTAGGAGAATCGAAAATCTCTGCACGAGAGCGGAGTATGACATCTGGACCAGGAAAGAAGGAATTATAAAAACGCTCCTACGCTTATTACCTTATGGTTAATCAGTTCCATATCCGATTAATGTCGGATGACATTGTCAAAGATAACCAAAATTTAACAAATATTTTATATTTAGTCTTGCGCTCATCAATAGTTGTACGAGTTATAACATATCATCAATATGCTAATTCATTCTTCATCAGTTTCACTTTTTAGAAAAAGAATACGATTGTAAAAACTATATTTGCACCCTCGAAATAATTAGGGATATGAAAGCAGGTATCGTAGGATTACCAAATGTTGGTAAATCAACACTTTTTAATTGTTTGTCAAACGCAAAGGCCCAAAGCGCCAATTTTCCGTTTTGTACTATTGAACCTAATATAGGTGTCGTCAACGTACCTGATGCCCGTTTAGAAAAATTGGAGGAATTGGTCAACCCAGAAAGGGTAATTCCTGCCACGGTAGAAATAGTTGATATTGCCGGGTTGGTAAAAGGGGCCAGTAAAGGAGAAGGCCTGGGTAATCAATTTTTAGGCAATATTCGTGAAACCGATGCGATTCTGCATGTTTTACGCTGCTTTGATAATGACAATATTGTTCATGTGGACGGAAGTGTAAATCCTCTGCGTGATAAAGAGACGATAGACATGGAGCTTCAATTAAAGGATTTGGAGACGGTGGATAAGAAATTGGAGAAGGTAAAACGCGCTGCAAAAACTGGTAATAAGGAGGCGCAAAAGGAGGAAGCTGCATTGGTCGCGGTTAAAAATGGACTTGAGGCCGGCATTTCTGTTAGGGCCATAGCGATTGATAAGGAATCCAGGGCAGAGTTTGTAAAGCCACTTCAGTTTATAACAGATAAGCCCGTTATGTATGTCTGCAATGTGGATGAAGAGGCAGCAGCAACAGGTAATGCCTATGTGGACAAGGTGAAAGCCGCCGTTGCCAATGAGAATGCAGAAGTTATCTTTTTAGCCGTGGGTACCGAGGCTGACATTACCGAATTGGAAACCTATGAGGAACGGCAATTATTTTTGGAGGATTTGGGACTATTAGAACCTGGTTCGACAAAATTGATTCAAGGAGCATATACATTACTCAATTTGGAAACGTATTTTACGGCCGGTTTTAAAGAGGTACGGGCCTGGACTATTCCTGTAGGGGCTACCGCTCCGCAAGCTGCGGGAGTCATCCATACCGATTTTGAGAAAGGATTTATACGTGCAGAGGTTATTGCATACGCAGATTACGTAAACTACGGCACTGAGGCCAAGGTAAAGGAGGCAGGTAAGATGCGTGTAGAGGGCAAGGAGTATATTGTTAAGGATGGCGATGTCATGCACTTTAGGTTCAATGTCTAAGGCTCGTAAATTTTTAATCGTTCCTTAAGATAACGTAACTGACTTTCTAGATGATCTACTTTTTGCAACATATGGAAAAGGGCGTCGATTCCTTCTAGATTGATTCCCAATTCGTTTTGTAACCTGCTTACACGTTCAATTTCCACAATGGAATGTGGTTCCACATAAACCTTATTCTCTATTTCCCGTACTTCAATAAATCCATATTCTATTAGGGAAAAAATAAAATCTACTGGCGTTTGCGTCTGCTCGCAATAGTGATTGACCAAAATAAAATTTTCCGTTCGCATGTTATCGTAGTTCTTTAAGTTGTTGAAAAAGTTTCTTTTCTGTTGCCGTCAAGTTTTGTGGCATGGTAACCTTATAGGTAATATAAAGATCACCATAAGCGTTCTTGCGTTTATAAATTGGCATCCCTTTTCCCTTTAGCTTAATTTTTGTGTCGTTTTGGGTCTCTGGTTTAACGTTTAACTTTACCCTGCCTGTCAAAGTATTTACTTCAATGGAAGCTCCAAGTAAAGCATCATAGAGGCTGATGGTCTGGGTTTTGTAGAGGTCGTTGCCCACCCGCTGGAAATCCGTAGTATTATGGATTTCAAAAGTAAGGTACAGATCGCCTTTGGGCCCGCCATTGACTCCGTCACCACCATACCCACTTATTTTTATGGTCTGGCCGTCTTCCACGCCCGCCGGTATCGTTATCCTTATTTTTTTGTTCCCAAGGTCTAGTGTTTGTTTTTGGTCTTCCAAAATATCGAGAAGGTTCAGTCTTAGGGTAGCCGTTATGTCTTGACCCTTAAATTGGGTAGTACGTCTTCCGTTGCCTGCACCAAAGCCACCGGCACCCCCAAACATGGATTCGAAAAAATCTGAAAAATCCTCATTGCTGTAGGAACTGGAACCGCTATACCCTGCTCCACGTTGTGCGGAAGCATTTCGTTGATTACGTTGCGCTGCCTCAAACGCATCCGCATGTTCCCAATCCTTACCATATTGGTCATATTTCTTACGCTTCTCGGGGTCGCTCAAAACGGCATTGGCCTCATTGATGCGCTGAAATTTTTTCTGTGCCTCCTTATCATTTGGATTTAGGTCTGGGTGGAGTTTTCGCGCCAGTTTCCTATAGGCTTTTTTTATTTCTGCCTGGGTAGCCTTAGTGTCTAGTCCAAGGATTTTATAATAATCGATAAATTCCATATGCATATCTAATCAGTTTTAAAGATAAGAAATAGCGTGTTTTTTCCTATCCATTCGAGGAGGTATTACATACAATTTGGTGGCCATTTTTTTGTTCTAAAGCGGAATCAATTTGCTTACATGCCAACGACTATCAACAATAATGTGAAATTCATTGTTAATTACTTTAACGGTTAGGGGTTTTATCTTTAGGCGAGTGACAGTATCTTTAACATCGCTTTCATAAAATTTTAGTACATGTCCCAAGACACTCAATATACCGAAGATAATATACGTTCGCTCGATTGGAAAGAGCATATCCGATTACGCCCCGGTATGTATATAGGAAAGTTGGGTGACGGATCCTCTGCCGATGATGGTATTTATATCCTCCTGAAGGAGGTTATAGACAACTGTATCGATGAATTTGTAATGGGTGCCGGTAAAACGATTGAAATTACCATCAAGGACAAAGTCGTTAAGGTTAGGGATTACGGGAGGGGTATTCCCCTAGGGAAAGTCGTTGACGTAGTTTCAAAAATGAATACAGGGGGTAAATACGACAGCCGGGCATTTAAAAAATCGGTCGGACTCAACGGTGTAGGTACAAAGGCAGTGAATGCATTGTCTAGTTTTTTTGAAGTACAATCTTCCCGGGATAATCAAGTTAAAACGGCCCAATTTAGCTCTGGTAACTTGGAAAATGAGATGGGTCCAGAAGATACTTCGAAGCGAAAGGGGACTAAAGTAACTTTTACACCCGATGAAACCATCTTTAAAAACTATCGTTACCGGAACGAGTATGTGGAACGCATGCTCAAGAATTACGTATACTTAAACCCGGGCTTGACCATTGTTTTTAATGGAGAAAAATTCCACTCAGAAAACGGGCTAAAAGACCTTCTTGAGGACAATAATAATATGGACGACATGCTGTATCCGGTCATTCACCTGAAAGGGGACGATATAGAAGTAGCCATAACGCATAGCAAAACCCAATACAGCGAGGAGTATCATTCTTTTGTTAACGGACAACATACCACACAAGGCGGTACGCACCAGGCCGCATTTAGGGAGGCCATTGTAAAGACGGTCAGGGAATTTTACAAGAAGGATTACGATGCTTCGGATATTCGCAAATCGATTATTTCCGCTATTTCCATCAAAGTGATGGAGCCCGTTTTTGAGAGTCAGACCAAGACCAAACTTGGTTCTACCGATATGGGAGGGGAGTTCCCAACAGTGAGGACATATATCAATGATTTCGTGGGCAGGTACTTGGATAATTACCTGCATAAAAATCAGGATACCGCAGAGAAACTTCAGCGAAAAATTATGATGGCCGAGAAGGAGCGTAAGGAGCTTTCCGGTATTCGTAAGTTGGCTAGGGACCGGGCGAAAAAAGCAAGCCTACACAACAAAAAATTAAGGGATTGCAGGGTGCATTTAAGCGATATGAAACATGACCGGAGATTGGAAAGCGCTTTGTTCATAACAGAAGGTGATTCTGCATCCGGCTCTATTACAAAGTCACGTGACGTAAACACCCAAGCCGTTTTTAGCCTTAAGGGAAAACCATTGAATTCCTATGGCATGTCAAAGAAAATCGTTTACGAGAACGAGGAATTCAATTTATTGCAGGCAGCGTTGAATATTGAGGAATCCATTGAAGATTTGCGTTACAATAATATCATTATTGCAACGGATGCCGATGTGGATGGCATGCATATTCGCTTGCTGCTGATTACCTTCTTCTTACAGTTCTTTCCGGAACTGATAAAAGAAAACCACCTGTATATTCTTCAAACACCTTTATTTAGGGTACGGAACAAAAAGGAAACGATTTATTGTTACAGTGATGAAGAGCGCCAGCACGCCATCAATAAACTATCCGGAAAACCAGAAATTACGCGCTTCAAGGGCTTGGGCGAAATATCACCGGACGAGTTTCGGCATTTCATAGGTGATGATATTCGATTGGAGCCCATTATGTTGGACAAGGCGATGTCTATCGAGGAGTTGCTTAGTTTTTACATGGGCAAGAACACACCGGATCGGCAGAAATTCATCATCAACAATCTTAAAGTAGAAGTTGATTTAATTGAAGACAAAGTAGTATAAACCAAATAAATACGATTGCTTCTGAATGGAAGAAAATGACGATTTGAACGAGGAAAATAACGAGAATCTTTCCGAAGAAAATACAATACAGACAGACTCCTCTGAAGCCTTGACCAGGGTTACGGGCATGTACAAGGATTGGTTTTTGGATTATGCCTCCTATGTTATTTTAGAACGCGCCGTTCCTGCTATTGAAGATGGTTTTAAGCCGGTTCAGCGCAGGATTATGCACTCCCTAAAGGAGCTCGATGACGGCCGCTACAATAAAGTGGCGAACGTGGTTGGGCATACCATGCAATACCACCCCCATGGTGATGCCAGTATTGCAGATGCCATGGTGCAGATCGGGCAAAAGGATTTGCTCATCGACACCCAGGGAAACTGGGGCAATATTCTAACAGGAGACCGGGCTGCGGCATCGAGATATATAGAGGCCAGACTTTCCAAATTTGCCCTAGAAGTTATTTTTAGTCCAAAAATCACGGAGTGGCAGGCGTCTTACGACGGTAGAAAAAAAGAACCCGTAAACTTGCCTGTAAAATTTCCGCTGTTACTGGCGCAGGGTGCTGAAGGTATTGCGGTGGGTCTATCTACCCGAATTTTACCCCATAATTTCATTGAGCTTATTGATGCTTCCATCAAGCATTTAAAAGGACAACGTTTTAAGCTATTTCCAGATTTTCCCACAGCCGGTATTATCGACGTGGAGAATTATAATGACGGTTTACGCGGTGGCAAAATAAGGGTGCGGGCAAAAATAGCCCAATTAGATAAAAATACATTGGTTATCAATGAGATACCCTATGGTACCAATACGGGCACTTTAATAGATTCGATTCTCAAAGCCAATGATAAAGGCAAAATTAAAATAAAGAAAATTGAGGATAATACCGCTGCAAATGTTGAGATATTGGTACATCTGCCTTCGGGGATATCTCCGGACAAAACCATAGATGCATTATACGCCTTTACGGCCTGCGAGTCTTCAATTTCGCCCTTAGGATGTATCATTGAGGACAACAAGCCCCTGTTCATTGGCGTGACCGAAATGCTAAAAAGATCCACGGATTCTACCGTTGAACTATTAAAGCAAGAGCTCGAGATACAGTTGAGTGAACTTGAGGAGCAATGGCATTTTGCCTCTTTGGAGCGTATTTTTATTGAAAATCGAATTTACAGGGACATTGAGGAGGAGGAAACTTGGGAAGGGGTTATACGAGCCATTGACAAGGGCTTGGCGCCATTCACAAAGCATCTGAAAAGAGCTGTTACCGAAGAGGATATCGTGCGACTGACCGAAATCAGGATCAAAAGAATTTCGAAATTTGATTTGGATAAGGCTCAGCAACACCTAGAAAGTCTTCAGGAACGGATCGCCCAAGTCAAAAATCACCTGGCAAATTTGGTGGACTTTGCCATTGATTATTTCAAGAACCTTAAGGAAACCTACGGCAAGGAACGAGGCAGGCAGACAGAGATTAGGGTTTTTGATGATATCGAAGCTACCAAAGTGGCGATAAGAAACACGAAACTCTATGTGAATAGAGAAGAAGGTTTTGTGGGAACTTCGCTTAAAAAAGATGAATACGTAACGGACTGTAGCGATATCGACGATATCATTGCTATTACTGCTGATGGGCAAATGATGGTTTCCAAGGTGGACTCCAAAATATTTGTAGGTAAAAACATTATTCATGTTGCGGTGTTCAAGAAAAAGGACAAAAGAACCACCTATAATATGGTCTATAAAGACGGTAAGGGTGGTCCTACCTACATTAAACGCTTTAATGTAACGAGTATAACCCGTGATAGGCTCTATGATTTGACCAACGGAAAGCCAAATTCACAGGTGCTTTATTTTTCCGCAAATCCTAATGGTGAGGCCGAGGTGATTACCGTCTTGTTGCGCCAAGTAGGAAGTATCAAAAAATTAAAATGGGATATCGATTTTTCCGACGTCCTTATCAAGGGTAGGGCCTCTAAAGGGAACATCGTAACAAAATACTCCGTAAAACGCATTGAATTGAAGGAAAAGGGAGTCTCCACCCTAAAACCTAGAAAGATTTGGTTCGACGACATTGTAAGAAGACTCAACGTAGATGGCAGGGGAGAGCTATTGGGGGAATTTAAGGGAGATGATCTTTTACTGGTGGTCAACCAAAAAGGAGTGGCCAAAACTATATTGCCGGTACTGACCTCTCATTTTGACGATGATATGATTGTACTGGAAAAATGGATTCCTGAAAAACCTATTTCCGCGATTTATTGGGAAGGTGAAAAAGAGCGTTTTTATGTGAAACGTTTCCTTGTCGAGAATGAAAACAAAGAAGAATTATTTATTTCCGAACACCCTAAATCATACTTGGAACTTGTGGCAACCGATTGGCGACCAATCGTTGAAATCGAGTTTCCAAAACCAAGAGGGAAGGATCCAAAAGAAAGCGAAGAGGTTGATCTGGAAGATTTTATAGCAGTGAAGGGAATCAAAGCTTTAGGCAATCAACTAACAACGGACAAGGTTAAAAACATCAATAGATTAGACCCCTTGCCCTATACACCTCCCGAACCGGAAAAAGCAGAGGATATAGAGGTGGTGGACGAGGAGTCGGTAGACGGTAGTAAGGAGCATGGAACCAACGTGGATAAAAATAAAGATGATGCGTCCGGCGATGAACCCAAAACTTTATTTGATTAATAGCCTATGAAAAACTTTTTCAATGATTTTAAAAGTTTTGCCGTTAAGGGCAATATGATTGATCTTGCAATCGGAATCATTATTGGAACGGCGTTTAATAATGTTGTAAATACCTTGGTCTCCAAGGTTGTGATGCCTCCACTTTCGTTATTGACGGACGATGTAAACCTGGCCAATAAAAAATGGATTTTACGCGACGCCAAGGAAGGGGTTGAGGAGGTTGCAATAGGATATGGGGAGCTGATCGAGTCACTTATTGATTTTGGCGTTATCGCCTTGACCATTTTTATTATGATTAAATTTATTAATCGATTTAAGGCCAAAGCGGAAGATCCAGAAAATAAGGAGGTCGAAACACCTAAAAACATCGAATTACTATCAAGCTTGGAAAAATTGCTACGAGAACAAAACACCATACTAAAAAGTAGGAAATAAGATAGTCTGTTTAATTTACGATAGGTTTATTGGTACATTTTTAGTCTTATGATTGCACAACTTTTACGATAGGCACATTAATAACTATATTTGACGAAATTTTTAGATAAATGGATTTTACCAACCCTCTGGTATACGGTGCGCCAGCCTTTATAGCGTTTATTTTATTGGAATTGACATATAGCAAAACCCATGGAGATGATGATCTTTACGATTGGAAGGATTTTGCTGCCAGCAGTGCTATGGGTATTGGCTCAGCCATTATAGGCCCCTTATTAAAGGTTATATTGTTGGTTGTCCTCTTTGAGTACGCCTATGAGCTTTTTAACCCAATGGTAGATGGTGTTCGCACCAATATTATGGGATATGAATCCTTTGGATATGCTTGGTATGTGTGGTTGCTTTGTCAATTAGCCGATGATTTCACTTACTACTGGTTTCATCGCGCCAACCATGAGATTCGTATACTATGGGCAGCCCATATTGTGCACCATTCTTCGGACAATTTTAATTTAGGAACCGCCATCAGGAACGGATGGTTCACGCTCTTATATAAACCTTTCTTCTATGTTTGGATGCCCATCGTAGGTTTTCCTGTGGAAATGGTGGTCGTTTGTCTTGCTATTGAATCATTTTGGCAATTTCAGCTGCATTCTAAATATGTACCTAAAATGGGTATTATTGAAAAAGTATTCAATACCCATACCATGCATCAAGTACACCATGCCCAAAACGTGGAATACTTGGACAAGAACCATGGCGGATTTTTAAATATATTCGATAAAATTTTTGGCACTTGGAAAGAGCTTGATGACGATGTAGATGTGAAATTTGGAGTAATCCACGCCCCAAATTCCAACAACCCAATTGTTATTCTTACGCACGAATTCAAGGACATTTGGAACGATACCAAAAAGTCCAAAAAATTGAGCCACAAGCTAATGTATATTTTCGGCCCTCCGGGATGGAGCCATGATGGAAGTACCATGACCGTTAAACAACAGCAGCGGATGTTCAAGGAGCACAAAGAATCCAATCCAGAAATTGCCTACAGTAGGCCTAACTAAAGATTAAAGAAGGAAGGAGTTATACCTCCCATCCTTCCCTATAGGTTCGTCCAACAAATTGATTGGCTTCCTCCAAGTTAGTGATTCTCATATTTTCACCGTCCCATAATAGTTTTTTACGGGCAAAGAATTCGGGCATTCCTTCCGCATTTTCCCTTTGCAACATGTAGCTACGTATGGCCAGATTACCCATTAAAACTGTCTCTGTCATTGGGCCTGCGTAATCAAAAGAAGAGGTTAAGGCGCTGTGCTCCTCACTTCCAAACCCGGCTTTACAGGCATCCACCCATTTGCGCTGATGCCCGTATTCGGGTTCTAGGCTGTCCTCTACTTCCGGACCAAATTCTGTGGTGCCATCGTTAAGATATAATTTTGGCATTAAGGGAGAGCTGTCATTAATGTTTGTGGAAATAATTCCCTTTTTCCCGATTATGAGTACCCCATTGGCACTGTTTTTACCTCCTATGTCATCGTTTGCAGGAATGATATCTGGATGCGACGGGCGTATACCGCCATCGCTCCACGTCATTTCGATGGGAGATTTGGTTTTGTCCGTCGCGTCAAAATGTAGGGTGATGAATGATGATGGGGGGCAACCTTCAGGATAATAATCTGGCGTCCACATCTTCGTGAATACAGAGCCTACGCTACATTCGGCATCCGTAGGGTATTTAAGATTCAAAGTCCTGAACGGTATATCAATAAGGTGACATCCTACATCTCCTAAGGCACCCGTGCCAAAATCCCACCAACCGCGCCAATTAAATGGGTGAAGGTTAGGGATAAAGGGGCGTTCTGCTGCAGGACCAAGCCACAAATCCCAATCCAAACTATCGGGTTTAAGATTCATGTCTGGCATAGGCATCGCTATACCTTGCGGCCAGACCGGTCTATTGGTCCAGACTTGCACCTTGGTGACCGCACCAATTTTATCGGCATCGATCCATCCTTGCACCATCCCTAACAGTGGGTTTGAGCCTCCTTGGTTTCCCATTTGACTTACAATTTTGTTATCGCGTGCCATTTGGGTCAATGCCCTTGCTTCCTTAATGTTATGCGTCATCGGTTTCTGTACATAGACATGAATACCACGCTCCATGGCCCATTTAGCGGCTGGTCCATGTACGTGGTCCGGAGTTGAAATCGTTACGGCATCTATATTTTTTTCTTTTTCCAACATCACCCTAAAATCATTGTACAACGCTGCTTTAGGGAAATTTTCCACACTTTTTGCGGCAGAACCTGCAAAATCCACATCACACAATGCGGCAACCCGTTCCCGACCCATTACAGCGGCGTTTTGAATATCGCTTATGCCTTTTCCGCCCGCACCAATGGCAGCCAAATTAAGCCGATCGCTCGGCGCTAAAAATCCAGAGCCCCCAAGTACGTGCCTTGGTACAATGAATATAGATGAAGCAAGTGCCGATTTTTTAACGAAATCGCGGCGGTTGAAATTTTGCGGTCTGTCCTTTTTGGATTTGTTCATGGGTGAAAATTAAATAGTTCCATCCAAGGTAGCCAAATCAACTTTATTATGCAATCGCAAATAAAAGCAAGTGGAAATACCTGATATTAAATGTTTGGATAAATGGAAGAATGGCTACTTATGTGTAGCCCTTAAGAAAGGAAGATGCTCTATTCGCTTGGCGACTATTCTGTTTTATAAGCTGTTCCGGTCTTTACCACTAGCTTCTTGTTGGGGTCCTTTACAGCGCTCTTGTACTGAAATGTGTATGAAGAATCTGTTGTGCTTATAATCTTGTACTGTATAGTGGTCTTACTGTTGATGTCCTGTAAAACAAACTCACAATCGTTGTACCACCGTACGGTGGCACTGTCAATTTTGTCATCGTAATAATCAATGCTGTAGGCATCACTCCGTATAAATTTACCCTCTTTTTCTGCGCCATCAATTTCATAGGTAAACCTAAAAGTACCTGTAGTATACTCCTTGCAATTACGCTCAGGAACATAACATGAGCATAACAATAGACAGGTAAAAAGAATAAGTATGGAAGTTTTTATCATGCTGCAAAATTATAAAAATTGGGGGTTAGTGGCGGTAAAAAGTAGGTGAATTGTTAGTGCTGCCCTGTTACTTCTCCTCCGGTATATAATTTTTGAAGGTGCCGTCCGTATAAAAAATGGTAATGCGCTCCACAGTCTTAGTAGGGGAAGGCGTGACTAGTTTTTTGTTGTCACTATTTTCAAATCTTGATTCAATTTTTTCCTGACCAACCTTTGGAAAAATACCGTTTCCAAAAACTAGCCATTTTAAATCTACCTCCTGAAACGTATCGGTAATTTTCAGGACAAATTCCAAACTAGGCTTGTTCCTTCCATTTAGTAGGTGTGAAATACTGGACCTTTGAACTGCAATACGATCTGCGAATGCTGCTGCTGAAAGTTCATAATGACTTAAGATCAATTCCAATCGTTCAATAAATTTAACCGTATCCAACATGTTTACAAAGTTATTTCATTTCAATTTTATAAACTAAAAATAGATTAAAATCGTAGATAAAATCTTTATTTTAATTATAGTTATAGTTTAAATAAAAATATATAATATATTGATATTAAGAATCTTAAAATAAGATTATATAATTTGGTTATCCTTGTAAACATTTAAAGACTGTACAGTTAAAATAGAAGTTTACAGTTGTATACAATTGTAAACTTTCCCTAGGCTATTTTTGTAATTCACGTATACATTATGGCGAAAGAGATAGAGTACCAAAAAGATATTTATGTTTCTGATGTAAGAGGAAGGTATATAACAAATGAACAATTGAGCGGCTTTTTTTCAAGCTTAGGTCCTAAATTTCATTTGGAAACAATTGGAACATCCGTACGGAATCGACCGATTAACAATATCACCTTTGGTGATGGCCCAAGACGAATTTTAATGTGGTCGCAGATGCATGGCAATGAGTCAACGACAACTAAGGCACTTATTGATTTGTTACGATACTTAAATCGGGATACTGAAACTACACTGAAAATTTCTGATGCCTGTACGCTTAGTATTGTCCCAATTCTTAATCCGGATGGCGCCAAGGCATATACCCGTGTCAATGATAACCAAAAAGATTTGAATAGGGACGCCCAAGATTTGTCTCAATCGGAAAGTAGGGTGCTACACTCCTTATATACTTCCTTTCAACCCCACTTTTGTTTTAATCTTCATGATCAACGCACGATATTCAATGTGGGTACGACCAAGAAACCCGCCACCGTATCTTTTTTGGCCCCCGCGTTTGACGAAGAACGTAATACCTCCGCCTCGCGGAATAAAAGTATGCAGCTTATCGCGGCTATGAACAGGGTTCTGCAAGAATTGATACCCGGCCAAGTAGGAAGGTATGATGACGCATTTAACCCAAATTGTGTAGGCGATGCCTTTCAAATGAAGGGAACTCCAACAATTCTGTTCGAAGCAGGCCACTATTCGGAGGATTATGAGCGAGAAAAGACACGGGAATTCATTTTTTACGCCTTGTTAAAAGGAATCAATACAATAGCAAATGGCGAAATTGGAGGGCATAAAGTAGCTACCTATTTGTCAATCCCGGAGAACGGAAAACAATACGTTGATGTCTTAGTCCAGAATGTGAAACAGCTTAATTTAGGTAAGGCGCAACAGGATGTAATTCCCGTTCAATATAAAGAGGTGCTCCACGGGGGGAAGATTGATTTTGTGCCGGAACGCATATCCGTACCGCTTCCGATGGACGAAATTTTTGGACATAAGGTAGTGGATTGCACAAATGAGAATGATGTCGCTTGGTTAAAAGAAACTGGGATTTTAAAACTACTAAGTTGATTTTCATTGCCTTATTTTGAGCAAAAGACAAAAATGATTACATTTTCATTAAAAAAATCTAAGTTTCAATGAATTTACTGTTATAATTTTTTATTTTTGTCGAAAATTTTACAACTATGGGTAAGGTTAAATTAGATGAGATAGATCATCAGATTCTGGATATGTTAATCGACAATACCAGAACCCCATTTACGGATATTGCTAAAAAATTGCTGATATCTGCGGGTACTGTCCATGTACGCGTAAAAAAAATGGAAGAAGCGGGAATCATAAAGGGCTCTTCGCTTACTTTGGATTACGTTAAACTAGGTTATGCATTTATTGCTTACGTTGGTATTTTCTTGGAAAAAACACATCAAACAAAATTTGTTTTAGAACGTTTAAATCAAATCCCTAACGTTACCATCGCCCACATAACAACGGGTAAATTCAATATTTTTTGTAAAATAAGGGCTAAGGATACTACCCACGCCAAAAATATTATTTTCAAAATTGATGATATTGATGGCATCAGCAGAACGGAAACCATGATTTCGTTGGAAGAAAGTTTCAATGACAAAAAACGTTTAATGCATACCATTTTTAACGAGCTATAATTTTATCGGAATACAGTTATTAAGTCCAATTATTAACGATGATTGGACTTTTTTCTATTCCGCCAACCAGTCACTCTATTTTATGAAAACTTCTGATTTGCTAGAAAACGAGTTCAATTATTTTTATGCCACGTATCTTAATGCACTTGACAAGGATGATGATATCATGTCTGCCTTAGTGGAGGGTAAAAAGTGGTTTACTACTTTTATGGGGAGCTTGGAAGAAGACCAGTTAAAACACAAATATGCGCCCGGAAAATGGAGCATAGCAGAGGTGCTTACGCACTTGATTGATACGGAACGTATATTTCAATACAGGGCATTTAGAATTTCCAAAAATGATAAAACACCATTACCAGGGTTTGAACAGGATGATTATGTAGCCGAAAGCGATAGTGCGAGCCGCAACAAAGAAGATATTTTTAGCGAGTACCTAAGTGTACGGGAGGCCAGCATTAGCTTGTTCAAGAATTTGCCGGAGGAAAAACTAAAACGGATAGGTACAGCCAGCGGTATGCCCTGGTCTGCAGGTGCATTGGGTTTGGTCATCAGTGGCCACCAAAAGCATCATGCGCGTATTTTGGAGGAACGCTATCTTTAAAATTAATCCAGATCTAATTCCGATTCTGGTTCCCTTTCAAAATTTAGGTAAAGGGCTTTGGTCATGTCTTCGGCCTGCATTACCTCTTCCGGGGTTTTTGGTTCCAATTCTTTTTCGATGTTTTCTTCGAAATTGGCAATAAAGTTGGACAGGCTCTTGCTTATTTTAACCAAATAAAGTGTATCCTGGGTTCTGAGTTGTACCGCCTCTACCACATCGCCTTGTATGTTTTTAAAGGAAATAATGTCTTCGTCCCCATATCCATGAGGATAGGTATCGATTAAAAGTGATGCTAAATGGTGGTCCAATTTACGGTAGTCAATAAGTCGTCTGGTCATAACTAATTTATTTATAGATGGTTACTTACTTGCTTTAACCTAATCTACTAATAAATACCAAAGTTGTATCCAAAGAGTTGTGAAAGTACCCTATTTGGTATATGAAGTTTTTAATCTTTGTAGTAAGCGAATGCCTCAACAAACATTTCAGCAGGGATTTCAATGTCCACTTCCGGTGCCCCTACATCTTTTAAAAGCACAAAATTCACTTTACCGTGCGTATTTTTTTTATCATATTTCATTAGCTCTACGATGCTGGAAATGTCCTCGCTAGAAAAATCCACTTGCTCATATCGCTCCAAAAATGTACTTTTTATATCGTGAAGGACAGACTGGGATAGGCCCAAAAGCTTATGGGATAAATACCCTTCCAATACCATTCCTACAGCAATGGCCTCGCCGTGTAAGAGCATTTCCTTATCCGCGGCATCCAAGCAATAGGATTCTATAGCATGCCCAAGAGTGTGGCCATAATTTAGAATTTTACGGATACCTTGTTCCGTAGGATCCTTTAAGACGACCTTGTTCTTTATTTTTATAGAAGTTACTATGTGTGCCTTCATATCGGCTAGCGTTTCCGCATTTTTAAGGTCGGTCCAATACGCCGGATCTTGGATTAGACCGTGTTTAAGCATCTCGGCAAAGCCACTTTTTACCTGTCGCTTATCTAATGTGTCCAAGAAATCGGGCACCACAAGCACCATAACTGGTTGGTGTATTACCCCAATCTGGTTTTTTAAGGAACCAAGATCAACACCTGTTTTACCCCCTACGGAGGCGTCTACCATAGAAAGTAAGGTGGTAGGTACATTTATAAAATCGATACCACGTTTAAAGGTGGAGGCAACAAAACCGCCTAAATCTGTTAAAACTCCGCCTCCTAGGTTAATCAGGATACTTTTGCGGTCTGCGCCCAATTCTGATAGCGCTTCCCAAACCCCTACGCAGGTATCAATATTCTTGTTGATTTCCCCAGATTCTATTTCAATAATTTCAAATTGATATTCCCCGTTAATTTCAGCCATAAATTGGGGCAAGCACAGTTCATGGGTATTCTCATCTACCAAAATAAAAATGATGGAGTATGCTTTTTGCACCAAATGGGTATTTAAGGCCTTAAAGGCCTTATCGTTAAAATGAACTGCGTATGAATCGGAAATTATGGATTCCATAAAATAAGGGATTAGCTCAAAATTGGTATGTATGGAGCACAAAATAAAGGTTATTTTTAATCTTAGGAATATAAATTCTGTGTTTATATTTGATTGCTATTGAAAAATTAGAAAATGGACCAAATCTTCGAGAATACAGCAACCGCTTTTTCCCTTAAATCGGACTCAGAACTGGAAAGAGCTTACTTTTTGTTTAAAATGATTTCCAATGAGCCACTGGTTAAAATGGGTTCTGCCATCACAAACTTTGCCTTTAAAGCACATTTACCGGTTGAAAGTTTGATTAAAGCAACCGTTTTCGACCATTTTTGTGGTGGTATTAATGCTAAGGATTGTATGCCTACTGTAGACCGGCTTTGGAGCAAGGGGGTATGTTCCGTTCTCGATTATTCCGTAGAAGGCAAGGAGCAAGAAGATCCTTTTGACAGTGCTACGGAAATGATTTTGAAAATTTTGGATTTTGTAAAGGAGAAGGAGGCGATTCCTTTTGCGGTTTTTAAGCCTACGGGATTTGGCCGTTTTAAATTATACCAAAAAGTTGGTGAGAAAAAGAAACTTAGCGAAGAGGAGACTGCTGAATGGCAACGGGTCATGAATAGATTTGATAAGGTCTGTAAAAAGGCCCATGATCTTGATGTTTCCTTATTGATCGATGCGGAAGAAAGTTGGATGCAGGATGCGGCAGATGAACTTGTCGAAGCCATGATGCGAAAATATAACACAAAAAAAACGATTGTCTTTAACACATTGCAAACCTATAGATGGGATCGGTTAACTTATTTGAGGGCCCTACACAATAAGGGTATGGCCGATGGTTTCAAAATTGGAATGAAAGTGGTTCGTGGAGCGTATATGGAAAAGGAGAACGAAAGGGCCAAAGAAAAGGGATATCCTACCCCAATTTGTTCCAGCAAAGCGGAGACCGATGAGAATTTCAACGCCACGATTGCCTATATGGCCGATAATCTGGAGACCTTATCCATATTTTCTGGAACACACAACGAAGAAAGTTGTTACAGGTTGATGGAACTGATGGCAGATAAGGGTCTTAAGAACAACAACGACTCCATTTGGTTTGGGCAATTGTATGGGATGAGCGATCATATATCCTTCAATTTGGCCGCAAATGGATATAATGTAGCAAAATACCTTCCTTTTGGGCCTGTAAGGGACGTAATGCCGTACCTGATTCGTAGGGCCGATGAAAACACCTCTGTAGCAGGACAGACCAATAGGGAATTGGCATTGCTTAAAAAGGAGCGTAAGCGAAGAAAAATCTAATCTAAATTACCGTACATCAATTTGTTGAAGGGTAGCTTTGTTGGCACAGTTTCTAACTGTAAAAGTCCATTCTTTTTCCCTTAGCTCAGATTCCACAAGGTAGGTTTTACAGGGAACGGATTTTGTATCGCTTCTACCAAAATCTACATCTCCCTCGGTAAGCACATAGGCCACATCCAAGGAGTCCAGTTGATATTGCTGCATCTTTTGTTGCACTTCAGCACTGTAATACATGGGTTTGGAACGAATATCCTTTAAGGTCCTACAATTGGGGAGGTAGCAAAAATAAACACCGGTTTCGGCCGATTTTTTCTTGAAGAATAGCGTAAGAAAAACGATACCTATGGACAGCCCTACCAAATAAAACCCCAACCTTTTTAAAAAATCCATATGATGCTTCGTAAGTGTATTTGTGAAGGTGCAAAATTAGGTCATTAATGGCGATAGAAAAAGGAAAGGAATCCGTTTTCTAAAAAATGAGGAAGTTGATGTCGCTATATTGGAGGTCGAACCATTCTCCAACGGACTTATTGGTCAATATTCCGTGATACATGTACAGTCCGTTGCGTAATCCCTTATCAAACCGAAGTGAATTTTCCAATCCGCCATCTTCCCCAATTTTTAGTAAATAAGGGGTAAAAATATTACTGATGGAAACCGAAGCGGTTTTTGGATATCTGGAGGGTATGTTGGGCACCCCATAATGCAAGACTCCGTATTTTTCACGGGTAGGCTTGTTATGGTCGGTTATTTCACTCGTCTCGAAACAACCACCGGTATCGATGCTCACATCAATGATTACCGCCCCTTTTTTCATATGCTCTACCATAGTACTGGAAACGACTACCGGTGATCTGTCCTTTCCCCTGGTGGCGCCAATGGCGACATCGCAGCGCTTTAGTGCCTTTAACAAGTTTTTTGGTTGTATGGTAGAAGTATAGACCGTCTGCCGTAAATGGGTCTGTATATTGCGTAATTTGGTAATGGAATTATCAAATACCTTTACATTTGCTCCAATACCAATTGCCGATCGTGCAGCAAATTCCCCAACGGTACCTGCCCCAATGATTACGACTTCAACAGGGGGTACACCACTAATATTGCCGAACATGAGTCCGTTTCCCTTGTTGTTTGCCGCCATGAGTTCCGCTGCAATCAATACCGAAGCAATTCCCGCAATTTCACTGAGCGATCGTACGGCAGGGTATTTGCCTTCGTCATCTCGAATATATTCAAAGGCGATGGCGGTAATTCTTTTTTTGGCAAGCTCCTCAAAATACTTTTTGTATTGTGTCTTAATTTGAAGTGCGGAAATAATCACGGTTTGGGGGTTGATTAACGCAATTTCCGAAAGGGTAGGGGGCTCTACTTTCAAAATTAAGGGGCAGGCAAAAACTTTCTTGGTGTCCCTCGTAATTTCGCCACCCGCCTTGGTGTAATCCAAATCTGTATAGTGGGCCCCTTCGCCCGCACCGGATTCAATCAGTACCCGATGTCCGTTTGAAGTAATGGCATTTACAGCGTCTGGGGTTAAACAGATTCTTTTCTCCTGGTATTGATTTTCCTTTGGAATACCAATGTGAAGCTCCCCTTTTTGCCGTAAAACCTCTAAGGTTTCTTCTTGTGGAAGCAACTGTTGTTTACTAAAGGGGGAAGTGGGTTGGTTCATACGTAAAATGCACTTAAATCAAAACTATGGTCTGATTCTCAAATGTACAATTTTTGGGGAAATGAAAAGTTGGGTGAAAGGTGGAATGGGAAAATCCCTTTTAGAACTTAAAATGCAACCACCCTTGTATACGTTCTTGCAATCCTCGAAGTATATTTTCAAGATTGCCGGTAGATAATTTGGTGTTCAATTGCTCTGAGATAGATTTTGGCTCTATTTCCTCATTCAAATTATCAGTATTCTCAGACTCAGGTTCATTTAGGACATACAAGTCTCTTTTTTTAAGCTCCTCGAGTTCCGCATCCATCGCTTCCAAGTCAATTCCATGCACATGTTTATCGTATAACTTAATTCGGATAAAATAAACGAAAGGTATGGTAATCATACAAATCGGAATAATCCACCAAATATTTTCAGTATCAATATTGTCATCGGTATCAAACATGACCTCAAACAATTGAAACGCATACATGGCAATAGGTATAATGATGATATGATACCACCAATCCCTAGAGGTCAAAAACCAAAAAATTAAAAGGTATAAGGGAACAATTTTCGAGGTCAAAAACCATATGTGAAAGGATGCATCTTGAAATCCATTTGGTTGAATAGTAATCCAAAGTATAGAAATGCTCCCATCTGGCTCTATGGGTAAATACTCATAGACTTTATACAAAAATGGAGCAATAGCAATAAAGAAAACTAAGAGAGATTCTAAAAATATTTTCTTTTTAGCTTTTTTCTTTTTGGTTCTTGGTATCATTTAAAGTAATAATTACCCAATGATAACGGTTTAAAACTAATATTAGTATATAAAAAAAGGGACTATTTACATAGTCCCTCATTCCAATTAATTTTGGAAAATTAGATTTTCTTGATAAGTCCTTTTTTATCAATACCAAGCTCTTGGTTATCTAGATTAATTACGGGTGCAGCCATCGCTAAAAGAAACACACCTAATGCCAAAGAGGCAAGAAAAGTCCTTTTGTTTTTCATTTTCAAGGGATTTTTGGTTAAACATTCATTTGTTCTATTGCAAACGTAAGAAAAAATCTACAAAGGCAATGTTATTTAACCGAAAAATAAGGCTTTTTATCTGATAAACCATACATTTTATCGAATAATCTGTTTTTCATCGAAAAAATACAATAAAAATTAATGGAAACCGATACCAACATAGGCCTGCTTCAACTAACTGCATTGCCTGAACTATAAAAAGTTATTGGATTGACAATCTTCTAGTTTCCGTATCCAATATTTCAATTTGGATGCTTTGGGCATCATTAGGAATTAGATTTGGTATTTTTTCTGGCCATTCCATAAAAATCCACCTTTCAGAATTTAAATAATCCTCGAAGCCCAGATCCATCGCCTCAATTTCATCGTTCAATCGGTAAAAATCAAAATGATAGGCCAACAGTTCGCCGTTTTCCTTTGAATATTCATTGACCAAGCCAAAGGTGGGGCTGCTTACTTCATCCGTACTGCCCAATTCCTTAATGATGGCCTTTATCAAGGTGGTTTTGCCAGCACCCATAGGGGCGTAAAAGGCAATTGTTTGGCTCTTTGTGTTTTCAATTATCCTCTTTGCCGTATGTTGGATTTCCTTTTGGGTATATATCAATTCCATTGCATTCAATTATTTAGCATCCAATACCACAAAAGGAATTATCATTTCCTCCAACGAAACCCCGCCATGTTGATACGTATTCCGGTAATAACTCACATAATGGTTGTAATTGTTTGGATAGGCAAAAAACAAGTCGTTTTTGGCGAAAATATAGGAACTGCTCATATTGATACTTGGCAAGTGGATCAATCTTGGGTCTTTTGCCGCCAACACATCATTTTTTTCATAAGAAAGGCTCTTCCCGGTCTTGTACCTTAAATTAAGACTGGTATCGCGATCACCCACAACTTTGGAGGGAGACTTTACATTTATGGTGCCGTGATCAGTAGTTATGATAAGTTTCATTCCCAGTTGTTGGGCTTGTTGAATGATTTCAAGCATTGGGGAATTTTTGAACCAGCTTGTGGTTAACGAACGGTACGCCTTGTCATTGGACGCCAACTCCTTGATAACCTCCATTTCAGTTTTTGAGTGCGAAAGCATATCAACGAAATTGTATACGATAACGGTGAGGTCATTGTCTTTTTGCGCTTTAAAATTTTGACTCAACTGTTTCCCTTGTTTTAGGCTGCTTATTTTATGGTATTCCCACTTTAAATCGAGCCCCAAGCGTTTTAATTGTTCTCCCAAAAATTTATCCTCAAAAAGGTTCTTACCCCCTTCTTCCGTATCGTTCTTCCACCAATCTGGATATTTCTTCTCCATATCCAACGGAGTCAATCCAGAAAAAATAGCATTACGTGCGTACTGAGTTGCCGTAGGTAGAATACTGTAATAGGAATCCTCCTTTCTTTTTTTATAAAAGGAGCTAACCGTATCCTCAAAAGCATACCACTGGTCATAACGTAAGTTGTCGACCACGAGCAACAAGGTTTTTTCTTTAAGCTCTGGAGCGATCCAATCCTTAAAGACAGTATGGGACATGATCGGGCCATCCGCATCGGTAAACCAATCTACATAATTGCGGTCGACAAATTTTCCAAATTGCTGATTGGCCTCTATCTTTTGCGATTCCAAAATCTCAAACATACCGCTATCCTCGATTTCTTCTAACTGCAACTCCCAATAAATCAATTTTTTATACAAATCTGCCCATTCTTGGCAGGTATTCACCATGGATAGGTCCATCGCGATCTTCCGAAACTCCTGCTGGTAATTGCTGGTCGTTTTTTCCGATATTAATCTGGAATGGTCCAAATTCTTTTTTAATGAAAGTAAAATTTGATTGGGGTTTACGGGTTTGATAAGGTAATCGGCAATTTTGGAGCCTATAGCCTCTTCCATGATGAACTCCTCCTCGCTTTTGGTGATCATGACCACAGGGATGGAGCTATCTATGGCCTTAATTTCCGATAAGGTTTCCAACCCGGAAATACCGGGCATATTTTCATCCAAGAAAACGATATCTACACGCGTACCCGCAATTTCTTCCAGCGCTTCCTGCCCACTTTTACAGGTAATTACGTCATAATTTTTTGCTTGTAAAAAAAGGATATGGGGCTTAAGTAGGTCAATTTCATCGTCTACCCACAGTATTTTTATTTTTGTCATTGATTCTTATTTGAAAATTATCAAATTATATGCTGGTGCTTTTGGTTAACTTTGAACAGTTAATTTCAGAAAAGCAAGTTCTATCTTGAAAACATCAAACAAACTGAAAATCTTCAATGATCCAATTTACGGATTTATTAGAATCCCCAATACCCTCATATTCGACCTAATTGCAGACCCCTATTTTCAACGGTTGCGTAGAATTTCCCAAATGGGACTTTCTTATTTAGTTTATCCGGGCGCTCACCACACCAGGTTCCATCACGCCTTGGGCTGTATGTATTTAATGCAAAAAGCGATACAAGTACTTCGTTTTAAGGGAGTTGAAATTTCTCAAAATGAAGAAAACGGCTTGTTGGCCGCCATTCTATTGCACGATATTGGGCACGGTCCCTTTTCACACGCTATGGAACATAGTATTGTGGAAGGCGTAAGCCACGAGTTTATATCACTTCAATTCATGAAAGAACTCAATGGGCGATTTAACGGAAGTTTAACGGAAGCCATTTCCATTTTCACGGGCAAGCATCCAAAAAAATTCTTGAACCAATTGGTGTCGAGTCAGTTAGACATGGACCGTTTGGATTACCTAAAAAGGGATAGCTTTTATACAGGTGTCGCCGAAGGCAACACAAATGCAGAACGTTTAATTACGATGTTGAACGTTGTAGATGGCAACCTCGTCATAGAAGAAAAGGGAATTTACTCCGTAGAAAAGTTTTTGATGGCCAGGCGCTTTATGTATTGGCAGGTGTATTTGCATAAAACGAGTGTAGTGGCAGAGCAATTGCTGATCAGTATTTTAAAGCGGGCCCGTTTTCTTATAAAACAAAGTACTCCCTTGGAATGTAGCAAGCCCCTTGGTTATTTTCTGTCCCATAAAATAGATAAGGATAATTTTGACCATGCCATGTTACAGTTGTTCGCAAAGTTGGATGATGTGGACATCCTTTCCGCTTTAAAAGAATGGCAATACGTAGATGACTATGTGTTATCTGAGCTTTGCAAAATGATTATCAATCGAAAACTCTTGCATATTAAGGTAAAGAAGGAAGCCATTGATGATGGTAAGTTCAAGCGGAAATTTGAAAAAATTAAAACGAAACACAAACTTACCAATGAAGAAACATCCTATTTTGTTTTTAAGGGAGTATTAAAGAATAAGGCCTACGACAGGGAACATCAAAACATAAATATTCTACGAAAAAATGGAAAGATTGTGGATGTAGCCAAACTCTCCGACCACTTTAATTTGAATGCGCTTTCAAAAACGGTGACCAAATATTATATGTGTTACCCTAAAGAGGCGGTTTAACTATTTTTCTTACTTTTGTGCCCATGGTATTTACAGCAGGTCAGATTGCAGGTATTTTAGAAGGTGAAGTACATGGAAACCCAGATATAGCCGTGCATAAACTTGCAAAAATTGAGGAAGGGGAAGAAGGTTCGCTTACCTTTTTGGCCAACCCGAAATACACTCCGTTTATCTATAAAACCAAGGCCTCGATTACCATTGTAAATAAGAGTTTTATCCCAGAACAACGGTTGGACACAACCCTTATAAAGGTTGAGGATGCCTATAAATCGTTTTCTAAATTATTGGAGTATTACAATCAGGTTAAGAATAATAAAACAGGCATTGAAGAACCTGTTTTCAAAAGCGATACCGCTACTTACGGTGAAAATCTATATTTAGGTGCCTTTTCCTATTTAGGGAATAACGTTCGTTTAGGACATAATGTAAAAGTATATCCTAATGTATATATTGGCGATAATGTAACGATAGGGGATAATGTGGTGGTCTTTGCCGGCGCAAAAATTTATTCAGAAAGCATCATTGGCAATGGCTGCGTTATACATAGCGGTGTTATAATCGGTGCCGATGGTTTTGGGTTTACCCCTAATGAAATGGGTGAATTCGCTAAAGTACCACAAACAGGTAATGTTATTTTAGAGGATAATGTCGATGTTGGCGCGGGGACCACGATTGATCGTGCAACATTGGGGTCGACCATTCTAAGAAAAGGAGTTAAATTGGATAATCAGATACAGATTGCCCATAACGTAGAAATTGGGGAACATACGGTAATTGCAGCACAGACCGGTATTGCAGGGTCCACGAAAATTGGAAAACACTGTATGATCGGGGGGCAGGTAGGTATCGTTGGCCATATTATCATAGGCGATTATGTAAGGATACAGGCGCAATCCGGTATCGGTAGAAATATAAAGGACCGCGAAGTTTTACAGGGATCACCAGCCTTAAACTACGCCGATTACAATAAATCATACGTTCATTTTAAAAACTTGCCTAAACTGGTAGGTAGAATCGACAATTTGGAAAAAAAGGACTGACGATGAGCACAACCGTTAATAAACAACGAACCATAGCAAAGGAAGTGAGCCTAACAGGTGTTGGCTTACATACCGGTAGTAATGTAACCATAAAATTTTTACCTGCGGATGAAAATCATGGGTATGCCTTTAAACGGGTAGATTTGGAAGGTACCCCTCTAATACCTGCAGATGCAAACTTGGTTGTAAATACGCAAAGGGGAACCAATCTGGAAAAGAATGGGGTAAAAATACAGACTTCAGAGCATGTGCTTGCTGCTTTGGTAGGTCTGGAAATAGATAATGTACTTATTGAGTTGGATGCTTCTGAACCCCCCATTATGGATGGTTCATCCAAATTCTTTGTTGAAGCGCTTGAAAAGGCCGGTATTGTGGAGCAGAACGCTCCTAGGGAAGAATATATCGTAAAGGAGGTCATCTCATATAAAGATGAGGAAACGGGAAGTGAAATCACCGTGATTCCTGCAGATTCGTACCAGGTTACCACCATGGTCGATTTTGGGACCAAGGTCTTGGGTACCCAGAATGCAACCCTAAATAAATTATCGGATTTTAAGGAAGAAATTGCGGATGCCCGTACCTTTAGTTTTCTTCATGAATTGGAGATGTTGCTAGAAAACGGGTTGATAAAAGGGGGTGACTTAAATAACGCTATCGTTTACGTGGACAAGGAAATTTCCGAGGCTACCATGAAAAAATTGGAGAAGGCATTTAATAAAAAGAAGCTTTCCGTAAAGGCCAACGGTATTTTGGACAACCTTACGTTGCATCAGCCCAATGAGGCTGCCCGCCACAAACTACTTGATGTAATTGGGGACCTTGCGTTGACCGGTACCCGCATCAAAGGAAAAGTTATTGCGAATAAACCGGGCCATCATGTAAATACCCAATTTGCAAAGAAACTTTCCCAAATCATAAAGTTGGAGAAGCGGAACAGCGTTCCTAAATACGATTTAAGTTTGCCACCACTGATGGACATCCATAAAATTATGGATATGTTGCCGCACAGACCGCCATTTTTACTAATCGATAGAATTTTGGAGCTTTCCGATGAACATGTCGTAGGGATGAAGAACGTAACCATGAACGAGCCCTTCTTTGTGGGTCACTTTCCTGGAGCTCCAGTGATGCCAGGAGTTTTACAGGTTGAAGCAATGGCACAAACCGGTGGTATTTTGGTATTGAGCACCGTGCCCGACCCAGAAAATTACCTTACCCTTTTTATGAAAATTGACAAAGTGAAATTTAAAAGGCAGGTTTTGCCGGGCGATACGCTTATTTTTCACTGTAGTCTCATTAGCCCGATTAGAAGGGGAATATGCCACATGCAAGCTTACGCCTATGCCAATGATAAGTTGGTAAGCGAAGCTGAAATGATGGCCCAAATCGTTAAAAGAACATAGTATGAACCAACCCTTAGCCTATATTCACCCAGGCGCCAAAATATCCAAAAATGTGGTGGTTGAACCCTTTACCACAATCCACAACAATGTTACTATTGGCGATGGAACTTGGATTGGTTCTAACGTAACCATTATGGAAGGTGCGCGCATAGGGAAAAATTGTAATATTTTTCCAGGTGCCGTAATTTCCGCTTCACCGCAAGACCTAAAATATAACGGGGAGGAAACGACGGTGGTCATAGGCGATAATACGACCATTCGAGAATGTGCCACGATACACAAAGGTACCTCTGACCGAATGAAGACTGTAATTGGTAAAAATTGCCTTATTATGGCGTACTGCCATGTAGCTCATGACTGTTTGGTTGGGGATAATTGTATTTTTTCGAATAATTCAACCTTGGCGGGTCATGTGACCATAGGCGATAATGTAATTTTAGCGGGTCTGGTTGCCGTACATCAATTTGTCTCGGTAGGGCAGCACGCATTTGTAACGGGTGGTTCCTTAGTCCGTAAGGATGTTCCCCCTTATGTAAAGGCGGCCCGTGAACCGTTATCCTATGTCGGTATCAATTCCGTAGGATTACGAAGGCGCGGTTTTGAATCAGAAAAAATTAGGGAAATCCAGAATATCTATAGGATACTTTACCAAAAAAATTACAATAATTCGCAGGCCGTTCAAATCATTGAGGCCGAAATGGAAGCAACCCCGGAACGTGATGAAATACTGCAGTTCATACGCGATTCACAACGCGGAATCATGAAGGGTTATTTCAGCAACAACTAAGGAATAGGACCCAATCAAAATAATTAACACTAGAAATACGCTAAACAATGGCATCTACATCAGATATACGAAAAGGATTATGTATTCGATACAACAATGATATTTATAAAATCATCGAATTTTTACATGTTAAGCCAGGAAAAGGACCTGCTTTTGTACGCACCAAGTTAAAGAGTGTAACTTCCGGAAAAGTATTGGACAACACTTTTTCTGCCGGACACAAAATTGAGGATGTTCGTGTAGAGACGAGATCGTATCAGTATTTATATGCGGAGGGGGAAACCTACCATTTTATGAATACGGACGATTATAATCAAATTACCCTTCAAGAAAGTTCGTTGGATGCGCCAGGGCTCTTAAAGGAAGGTGAAGTCGTTACCATTCTTTTTAATACGGAGGACAACATGCCCTTATCCGTGGATATGCCTGCCAGTGTAGTGCTTACCATTACCTATGCAGAACCGGGTGTAAAGGGAAATACCGCAACCAATGCCACCAAGCCCGCTACGGTAGAAACCGGGGCAGAAGTAAATGTACCCTTGTTCATTAACGAAGGTGATAAGGTAAAGATAGATACGGCTAGCGGCTCTTACATGGAGCGAGTAAAAGAATAAGGATCAATACATTAATATAGCGGATAGAGCTTTTGAAATTTCCAACTCCATTTTCATTACAACAAATTGCAGAACTAATTTCGTGCGACTTTGTTGGCGACCCAAGTTTTGAGGTATTGGGTATGAACGAGATTCATGTGGTACAAGCAGGGGATATCGTTTTTGTGGACCATCCCAAGTATTATGACAAAGCACTGCAATCGAAGGCAACTGTCGTTTTAATAAATAAAAAAGTTGATTGTCCCAATGGTAAGGCGCTCCTAATTTCAGATGACCCCTTTAGGGATTTTAATACCCTTACCAAATTCTTTCAACCTTTTGTTCCCTGTAACCATGCAATTTCGGCTTCTGCTAAAATTGGAAAGGATACCGTAATCCAGCCCAATGTTTTTATAGGGAATCGTGTTGAAATAGGCCGTAATTGCATCATACACTCCAATGTTTCCATTTATGACAACTGTATTATTGGCGATAATGTAACAATACATGCTGGTACCGTATTAGGGGCCGATGCCTTTTATTACAAAAAACGTCCGGAAGGTTTTGACAAACTTGTTTCCGGCGGTAGGGTCGTGATAGGGGATAAAGTAGATATAGGTGCCCTATGTACTATAGATAGGGGCGTTACTGGTGATACTACCATTGGGGAAGGCACCAAACTGGACAATCAGGTTCATGTTGGGCACGATACCGTTATTGGTAAAAAATGCCTCATTGCTTCACAAACCGGTATTGCAGGATGTGTCATTATCGAGGATGAAGTAACCTTATGGGGTCAAGTAGGCACGAACAGTGGTATAACCATAGGTGAAAAGGCCGTTATTATGGGACAGACAGGGGTTACTAAATCTGTTGCAGGCGGAAAAAGTTATTTTGGTACTCCGGTAGAAGAATCACGCGAAAAACTCAAACAATTGGCATACATTAAAAAAATTCCAGAACTAATTAAAAATATGGACAAGAAATAAGCACGTTAATGCTTTAAAATTCATTGGCAAACTTATATTTTTGTGCAGTCAAAATAAAAACTACAGTAGTATGAGCGTATTAGTAAATAAGGATTCCAAAATAATCGTACAAGGGTTCACTGGTAGTGAAGGTACTTTTCATGCCGAGCAAATGATTGAGTACGGCACCAATATCGTAGGTGGTGTAACGCCAGGTAAAGGAGGACAAGAACATTTAGGAAAGCCTGTTTTTAATACCGTTACGGAGGCTGTTGAAAAAGTAGGTGCGGATACGACCATTATTTTTGTTCCGCCGGCTTTTGCTGCTGATGCCATTATGGAAGCAGCGGAAGCAGGAATTAAGGTGATTATAACCATTACGGAGGGTATACCCGTTGCGGATATGGTTAAAGTTGCAAATTACATTAAGAAAAGGGATTGTCGCTTAATAGGACCTAACTGTCCTGGTGTAATCACTCCGGGAGAGGCCAAAGTAGGGATTATGCCTGGTTTTGTCTTTAAAAAAGGCAATGTGGGTATCGTTTCCAAGTCAGGAACACTTACCTATGAAGCCGCCGATCAAGTGGTTCGCCAAGGATTGGGAATAACCACGGCAATAGGTATTGGTGGAGATCCAATCATTGGAACAACGACCAAGGAAGCGGTGGAATTGTTAATCAATGACCCTGAAACGAAATGTGTGGTGATGATCGGTGAAATTGGCGGCCAATTGGAAGCTGATGCCGCACAATGGTACAAGGCCAGTGGTAGTAAAAAACCAATTGTAGGTTTTATTGCCGGTGAAACGGCACCTGCAGGACGTACAATGGGCCATGCGGGAGCTATTGTAGGAGGGAGTGACGATACGGCTCAGGCCAAGAAACGCATTATGCGCGAATGTGGTATCAATGTAGTTGATTCTCCTGCAGAAATAGGATTGAAAGTAAAGGAAGTGATGGGTTAGTAATCCCTAACGTTCATATAAAATCCCGTTAGTAGCGGGATTTTTTTTAGCCTATAAATCAAACAAAAGGTATATTTGGTAAACGACCTCAGAAATAAAAGTATTATGAAACTATTAGAAGGAAAAAATGTAATTATAACGGGAGCCAGTAGGGGAATAGGAATGGGAATTGCCCAAGTGTTCGCCGATCACGGTGCCAACATAGCGTTTACTTATAGTTCCAGTGAAGCTCCAGCACTTCAATTGGAAAAGGAATTGATGGCCAAAGGTGTCAAAGCCAAAGCATATAAAAGTAATGCGGCAGATTTTCAGGAAGCGGATGCCTTAGTGCTTCACGTTTTAGAGGATTTTGGAGGTACTATCGATGTTTTAATAAACAACGCCGGCATAACCAAGGATAATTTATTGATGCGGATGTCCGAAGCTGATTTCGATGCTGTTATAGACATCAACTTAAAATCGGTCTTTAACATGACCAAGGCCGTTCAACGTACCCTGTTAAAGCAACGTAGCGGATCTATTATAAATATGAGCAGCGTGGTAGGGGTAAAGGGCAATGCCGGACAAACCAATTACGCAGCTTCCAAGGCAGGTATGATCGGATTTACAAAATCGGTCGCACTGGAATTAGGTTCCAGAAATATTCGATGCAACGCTATTGCGCCAGGTTTTATCGAAACTGAAATGACTGAAAAGCTGGATGAAAAAACGGTCCAAGGATGGCGCGACGGAATCCCATTGAAAAGAGGGGGGTCACCTGAAGATATTGCCAACGCTTGCTTATTCTTTGCATCGGACCTTTCGTCGTATATAACGGGACAGGTTTTAAACGTTGACGGTGGCATGTTGACCTAATCCAGATTAAGAATAAGGATACCCCATTATCTTTATCGCAAAAAGCACAATAGTCTACTCCATGGAAACCCTAACGGTATTGTATATTTTTTTTGCTGCTATCGTTGCGCTGGGGTTTTCGCTATTCCAGTATTTTTATAAAAGAAAAGCCAAAGGAACATACTACCTTCTTTTGGCTTTCTTTCGTTTTGTTGGGATTTTTGGAATCTTCTTACTCCTAATAAATCCAGAGTTTTCCAAGCCGTCCTATACACTGGAAAAGACCAACTTGGTGATTTTGGCCGATAATTCCACGTCCATTTTGGAAAGTGGTACCATGGCTAACAATCTAGTGTCCGAATTTGGCAATTCAAATGAAATTGCTGAAAGATTTAATATTGATAATTATAAGTTTGGAAGCGACGTAGCCCCGTTGGACAGCCTTAGCTTTACGGAAAGAATTACGAATATCCACAAATCACTTTCCTCCCTTAAGGATGTCTATGCGCGTGAACAAACCGTAACCGTACTGCTGACGGACGGTAACCAGACTATAGGGCAGGATTACGGCTATTTTAAACCAGATTCACAAAATACGGTCTATGCGATTGTATTGGGCGATACAACGAAATATAGGGACCTATCCGTAGGGCCTGTTCAGACCAATAAATATGCGTTCCTAAACAATAAATTTCAGTTGGAAACCTATATTTCCTATCAAGGAAACGCACCCGTAGCAGCCACGGTTTCAATTTCAATGAATGAGCAAGTGGTCTACCGGGAGAATATAAAATTGGATTATTCGAATAATCTCAAACCCATTACCACCAAAATTGATGCCAATACTGTTGGGGTAAAAAATATTGAGGTTCGGGTAACGACAGTACCGGAAGAACGCAATACTGCCAATAATAGTAGACGCACAACAGTTGAAGTGATTGATGAAAAAACAAAAATAGCATTGGTTTCAGACCTTTTGCATCCTGATCTAGGAACCTTAAAAAAAGCGATTGAAAGTAATGAGCAACGTTCGGTATCAATTTTTAAATCGAGCGAGCCTACTGCCACGTTAGAGTCCATGGATTTGCTAATTTTCTACCAACCTACTGTCAGCTTTAGGAATCATATGGCATTTGCCAAGCTCATGAATGCCAATACCTTTATACTGACGGGAACCCATACCGATTATTCTTTCTTAAATGAAATGAATATGGGTTTTGAAATTGAGAACGGGTATCCGGAACAAGAGGTCTTTGGTCTTTTGAACACTAGTTTTTCAAAGTATGACATTTCTAATTTAGACCTTTCCGATTTTCCACCTTTAGTAAGTGATGCTGGGCCACTTTTGTTCTCACAGCCCTATGAGGCTCTATTGGGAACCCAAATAAGAGGATTGGATGTGCAGGAACCCCTTTGGTCGGTTTGGGAAACCAATGCAAGAAGACAGTCTCTGTTGACGGGAGAGGGATTATGGAAATGGAGAATGCAAACCTACCGCAATACGGATGATTTCTCAAATTTTGATGAGTTCGTGGGTAATCTGATTAGGTATCTTACCACTACCAAGAATAAAGCACGCCTTAATGTGGATTATGAAAAGGTATATGATGGTAGCAGTAATGTATTTATTAGGGCTACCTATTTTGATGAGGCATTTCTATTCGAACCCAACGCCAAAATAAATATTACGGTCACCAATACAACGACAAATGAAACTAGTACCACTCCAATGGTATTGAAAAATAGCTATTTTGAAGTTGATCTTACCAACCTTTTGCCCGGGGAATATAGCTTTAAGGTCACTGTAGAAAAAGAACCCAACATTGAAAATGGCATCTTTTCGATTTCTGAATTTGATATGGAAAACCAATTTGTATCCAGTAATGTGGCCAAGCTAAACCAGTTGGCTTTAGGTTCTGGAGGCGAAACCTACTATCCTTCAGAACTCGATGTCCTTTTGCAGGATTTAATTGCAAATGATGCCTATGTACCAACGGAGAAAAGGACTGAAAATGTTGTATCTTTGATTGATTTCAAAATTCTACTTGCTATCATAGCATTTGCTTTCGCGGCAGAATGGTTTATAAGAAAATATAACGGTTTAATTTAAAAAAAAGATTAATGGATAAGTTACCTAAGATTGCATTACCCGCAATATTTATTTTAATTGTATTGATTATTGGAATTTCAAAATCCACGGTTACTATTGATTCCGGGCAGGCTGGAGTCCTTTACAAAACGTTTGGAGGAGGGGTCGTGACCGATGAAGCTCCAATGGGAGAAGGTTTTCACTTGGTGGCACCGTGGAACAGGGTTACCATCTATGAAGTGCGCCAACAAGAAGTTCTTGAAAAAATGAACGTATTATCCAGCAATGGTTTGGATATAAAATTGGAAGCTTCCGCTTGGTTCGAACCAATCCGTAATGATTTGGGAAAATTACACCAAGAAAAAGGAGAGGATTATATTCAAAGGGTCCTTTTACCAACGATACGATCTGCAGCCCGTTCCGTAGTAGGTAGGTATACGCCAGAGCAACTATACTCTAGCAAAAGGGATGCAATACAACAAGAGATTTTTGATGAAACGCAAAAAATAGTTCAAGGACAGTACATACAATTGAACGAAATCTTGGTACGGGACGTAACCTTGCCCCCAACCATTAAAGATGCTATTGAGCGTAAATTAAAACAAGAACAGGAATCTTTGGAATATGAGTTCCGTTTGGTTACGGCTAAAAAAGAGGCTGAAAAAGTAACGATAGAGGCGCAAGGTAAAGCGGATGCAAACCGAATCTTAAGTGCGTCCTTGACCGATAAAATACTGCAGGATAAAGGAATAGATGCAACCTTGAAATTATCTGAATCACCAAATGCCAAGGTTATCGTGGTAGGTGGCGGTGAATCTGGATTGCCCCTAATATTAGGTAATAATTAATTTCGATGGAAAAAGTTTTTGGTCGATTTTGAACATTTGTTTTGTGAAATCAAAAATACCTTTTACTTTTACAGCATTATGAAAAATAGCACTACACATCATCACATTCATACACACGCTCAGGCGCGGTAGGAATGTATTGTAGTAGTACAACATATTTTGAAAACCCGTTTGAGCAATCAAACGGGTTTTGTATTTAACGCTCTTTTGATTGCCAAGCACTAAACTAGAAAAATGAGTAAAATTAGAATTGCTATTCAGAAATCGGGAAGACTAAATGAAGATTCCCTGCAAATTTTAAAGGATTGTGGCATTTCCATCGATAATGGAAAAGACCAATTAAAGGCATCGTCGCGAAATTTTCCAATCGAGGTTTTTTATCTTCGGAATGGGGATATTCCCCAATACTTGCGCGATGGGGTAGTGGATATCGCTATCATAGGTGAAAATGTCTTGGTTGAAAAAGGGGAGGATATTACCATTGCGGAAAAGCTTGGTTTTTCGAAATGTAAAGTTTCCCTGGCCGTTCCAAAATCTGTCAAATATAATTCTGTTCAAGACTTTCAGGGCAAGCGCATTGCAACTTCGTACCCCAACACCGTTACCAATTATCTAAAGGAAAAAGGAGTTAATGCAGAGCTACATATAATTAATGGGTCTGTTGAAATTGCCCCCAATATTGGCTTGGCCGATGCCATCTGCGATATAGTTTCGAGCGGAAGCACATTATTTAAGAATAATTTAAAGGAAGTTGAAGTTATGCTTACCAGTGAAGCTGTTTTGGCCGTTTCACCAAAGATTTCTGCAGATCGAAAAGTTCTTTTGGAGAAGCTCCAATTCCGTATTCAGTCGGTCTTGCGGGCGCGTCAATCCAAATATGTGCTTTTGAACGCACCAAACGATAAGTTAAAAGGCGTATTGGCCCTTTTACCGGGTATGCGAAGTCCCACGGTATTGCCATTGGCGGATGAAGGCTGGAGTTCCGTACATACGGTTATCAACAAGGATAAATTTTGGGAAGTGATCGATGAATTAAAAAAAGCTGGTGCAGAAGGAATTCTGGTCTGCCCCATTGAAAAAATGGTATTGTAATATAGTAAGGACTTCAAAGTATTGAGTGCACCAGTTATAAAGAATAGGGAATTACAGGTTTTCTATTCAATTGTTGAAAAAATAAGCGATGAAAAAAATATATAATCCAAAGCGAGAGGACTGGAAGGATGTTTTAAGACGTCCTACCCAAACCGTTGCCGCTATAGAGGGTCTAGTAAATAGTATCTTCAAAGAAGTGGAGAAGGATGGTGACCTCACTATTAAAAAATACACGCAGCAGTTCGATAAAGTTTATTTGGATGATTTTTTAGTGAGCAAGGCTGAAATTGATTCTGCTAAAAAAATGGTTCCTTCAAATCTTAAAGAAGCGATTACACTGGCCAAATCGAATATTGAAAGATTTCATAGCGCCCAAAAAACGGGTCGCGTTGAAGTTGAAACGGCAAAGGGTGTTACTTGCTGGCAAGAAAAAAGGCCCATACAAAAAGTGGGATTGTATATTCCAGGAGGAACGGCCCCCCTTTTTTCTACCATTTTAATGTTGGCAGTACCTGCGACCATAGCAGGTTGTACAGAAATCGTACTCTGCTCACCACCCGATAAGGAAGGAAAATTAAACCCCGCTATTCTTTATACCGCTGCATTGTGTGGGGTTACCAAGATTTTAAAGGTGGGAGGTATACAAGCCATTGCAGGAATGACCTTTGGTACGGAAAGTATACCCCAAGTGTATAAAATTTTTGGGCCTGGGAACCAGTACGTTACCGTGGCCAAACAAATAGCGACAAAATACGGGGTGGCCATTGATATGCCCGCAGGACCTTCAGAATTGCTTGTTGTTGCCGATGATACGGCAAATACGGCCTTTGTGGCTTCCGATTTATTGAGTCAAGCGGAACACGGCGTAGATAGTCAGGTAATTCTTGTTTCCACGTCAGAGAAACTTATGGATGCTGTAGCGGAGGAGTTGGAACGCCAATTGGAAAAATTACCGCGTAAAGAAATTGCTAGAAAAGCCATGGACAATAGCAAGCTTATTTATGTGCCGGATGACCGTACAGCCATTGATCTTATCAATGAATATGGTCCGGAGCATTATATCGTTTGTGTGAAGAATGAGGACTTTTACATTGAGAACACCCAAAATGCCGGTTCTGTATTTATTGGAAACTATACGCCGGAAAGTGCTGGGGATTATGCCTCTGGCACCAATCATACCTTGCCTACCAACGGATATGCAAAACAATACAGCGGTGTTAACCTTGATAGTTTTATGAAGTGTATGACTTTTCAAAAAATTACGGCAGATGGAATTCAAAACATAGGAAAAGCCGTTGAATTAATGGCCGAAGCCGAAGGTTTACATGCCCATAAAAATGCAGTTACCTTACGATTGGATAGTTTAAAGTAATAGTATTGTCGTTTTTCGCCATGACTAAGGGAGGGGCAGCGGAGCCAAAGAAAAAAGTAGTAACAAACGAACTAAAATAGAAAACGCCATTCCGGTCTGGCACTATAAAGACTTAATCTTATAGCAATGAGTTTTAATCTTAATAAAATAACCAGGGAAAATGTAAAGGGCTTGAGTCCGTATTCCTCCGCTCGTGATGAGTATGTATCAGACGGTTCCACAATGATCTTTTTAGACGCCAATGAGAATCCGTTCGAAAATGGGGTTAATCGCTACCCCGATCCACAGCAGCGTGGCCTTAAAGCGATATTGGCAGAATTAAAAGGACTTGACGCGGAAAACATACTATTGGGCAATGGTAGTGATGAAGTATTGGACCTTATCTTTAGGGCCTTTTGCGAACCAAAACAGGATAATGTTCTAACCTTGCCACCCACTTACGGAATGTACAAGGTACTTTCGGGTATTAACATGGTCGAAAACAGGGAGGTGTTCCTTACCGAGTCTTTCCAACCCAATACCTCCGCAATTGCGGATGCTATTGATGAAAATACTAAAATTATTTTTATTTGTTCGCCCAATAATCCAACCGGAAATAGTTTTTCTACGCCAAGTATAGAGGCACTTTTGAATTCCTTTCAAGGACTTGTCGTGATAGATGAAGCCTATATAGATTTTTCCAAAGAGAAAAGCTGGACGTCAAGGTTGGTAGAATTCCCTAATTTGATCGTGACACAAACACTCTCTAAGGCTTACGGTATGGCGGGTATTCGATTGGGTATATGTATGGCATCAAAAGAGATCATAGCGGTTTTGAACAAGATAAAACCACCTTATAATGTTAATGAGCTTACCCAGTCTCGTGCCATTAAGAGGGTATTGGACCAAAAATCGGTGCAAGAAGAAATTGCCCAGATTTTGGAAGAGAGAGAAAAATTAGAGGAGACCCTGCAAACGGTCTCCTTTGTAGAAAGCGTGTACCCAAGTGATGCCAATTTTATTTTGGCCAAAGTAGATAATGCCACACTTCGCTATACCCAGTTGATGGAAAAGGGAATTGTGGTAAGAAACCGAACTACTCAAGCTTTATGCGAGAATACATTGCGCTTTACCGTTGGGACATCAGCAGAGAATAGAACGCTTATTTCAGCATTAAAATCAATCATATGAACACAGGAAAGAAGGAAAAAAGTTCCACTATGGGGAGCGTAGGTGGCAAGCGGGTATTGTTTATTGATCGCGATGGTACCATTATCAAAGAAACGGTAGATGAGCAAATCGACGCATTCGAAAAAATGATTTTTTACCCCAAAGCCTTTACCTTTCTTGGTAAAATAGCAAAGGAACTCGATTATGAATTGGTCATGATTACCAATCAAGATGGTTTGGGTACCGATGTTTTTCCTGAGGATACGTTTTGGCCGGTCCATAATTTTATTCTGAAGTCTTTCGAAAATGAAGGCGTTGTTTTTGAAAAGGTTTTTTTGGACCGCACTTTTCCGCATGAAAACGCACCTACAAGAAAACCTGGAACAGGATTGTTGACCGACTATTTTAGTGATGCCTATGACCTTAAAAATTCCTTCGTAATCGGCGATCGCCTGACCGATATGGAATTAGCCAAAAATCTAGGTTCCAAAGGAATTTTCATCAATGATGGTACAAATTTAGGCACGGGAGAGATTACGGTAAAGCGAGATGAACTGGAGGATTACATCGCATTGGAAAATAACGACTGGGAGAAAATCTATGAGTTTTTAAAGTTGAACGATAGAACGGCCGAAACCCAAAGAAAAACCAATGAAACCGATATATACATTAAACTAAATCTAGACGGATCGGGGAAGAGCGATATACATACCGGATTGGCTTTTTTTGATCATATGCTGGATCAATTGGCCAGACATGGTCAAATGGACTTAACGATTAAAGTTGATGGAGATCTTGAAGTGGACGAACACCACACCATTGAAGATACCGGCATTGCGCTAGGGGAAGTTTTTCACAATGCCCTGGGTAACAAATTGGGTATTGAGCGTTATGGGTTTTGCTTGCCAATGGATGATTGTTTGGCGCAAGCTGCCATTGATTTTGGAGGCCGTAATTGGTTGGTATGGGAAGCAGAGTTCAACCGTGAAAAAATTGGGGATATGCCCACTGAAATGTTCCACCACTTTTTTAAATCATTTACAGATGGTGCAAAAGCCAACCTTAATATAAAGGCCGAGGGTACCAATGAACACCACAAAATCGAAGCAATTTTTAAAGCCTTTGCAAAGAGCATAAAAATGGCAGTAAAACGTGACGTTGAAAAAATGGTTTTGCCCAGCACTAAGGGAGTACTTTAAAAGTAAAAAGTGTAGGGTACGGCTTAATCAATTATAAGCGAAATGACTTTGTACCTACTAAATACTTGTAAAAAATGAAAATTGTAATAATAAATTACGGCGCAGGAAATATACAGAGTATCAAATTTGCCATAAAGCGTTTGGGTTATGATGCTGTTTTAACCAATGATGTTTCGGAAATCCGGCAAGCGGATAAAGTAATATTTCCCGGCGTGGGTGAGGCAAGTTCCGCCATGAAAAAACTAAGGGATAGTGGGCTTGATAAAATTATCCCTACCCTAAAGCAGCCTATTCTGGGCATTTGTTTAGGCATGCAGTTAATGTGCAATGGCTCGGAAGAAGGAAATACGGTGGGTATGGGAATTTTCGATGTTGATGTCGTAAAGTTTGCAAAGACTGTAAAAGTTCCACAAATCGGCTGGAATCAAATTACAAATCTTAAATCCCCGCTTTTCAATGCTATTGAGGAGCATGAGCATATTTATCTGGTACATAGTTTTTATGCCCCAATTTGTAAGGACACCATTGCAATTAGTGAATACGGAGCTGCATATAGTGCCGCATTGGCAAAGAATAATTTTTATGGAACCCAATTTCATCCGGAGAAGAGTAGCGCTGTAGGGGCGCTTATTTTAAAGAATTTTTTATCGCTTTAGTGAATAGTTCGTGTTATTGATTCTTAACAAGTGGTAGTTACGAAATAGTATTAAGTACGAAGTATTGGGTACAAAGTGTTTGGCAAAATATTTTGATTATAGGAATTGTTGCGGGGAAATCTACGAAAATGTATTTGACACGTTTTTAAATAAATTTTATGAATAGGTATGAAGATTTGAAAATTTGGGAGAAGGGTATGGAACTGGTGGAAGATGTTTATTTATTAATGAAGAAACTGCCAGATGATGAAAAGTTTGGTTTAATATCCCAGATTAAAAGATGTAGTATATCAATTCCCTCCAATATAGCAGAGGGAGCAGGTAGAAATTCAAAAAAGGAATTTATTCATTTTCTAAGTATTACGAACGGGTCTACAACAGAGTTGGAAACACAACTTCTCTTGGTTCAGCGTTTAAAATTTATCAAAACCAGTAAAATAAAACCACTGTTGGATAAGTGTAATGAAATTAAAAAAATGAATTATTCATTACAGAAAAGCTTAAAATAAAGTGTACTAAATACTTTGTGCTAATTTCTAGTTACTGAACTTATATGAGAATAATCCCAGCTATAGATATCATCGATGGAAAATGTGTACGCCTCTCGAAAGGTGATTATAACACAAAAAAAATATACAATGAAAACCCGCTAGAGGTAGCCAAAGAATTTGAAGCACACGGTATAGAATACTTGCATTTGGTGGATTTGGATGGCGCGAAATCCAAACATATCGTTAATCATAAGGTATTGGAGCAAATCGCTTCACAAACCGGATTGCAGATTGATTTTGGTGGCGGACTAAAGACCGCCGAAGATCTTCGTATAGCCTTTGAAAACGGAGCAAAACAGATTACCGGTGGTAGTATTGCCGTTAAGGACCGTGAAACATTTTTGGGTTGGATCGAAAAACATGGTCCTCATAAAATTATTTTAGGTGCGGATGCCATGGACGAAAAGGTTGCGGTATCTGGGTGGCAAGAGGAATCACAGGAAGAATTGATTCCATTTATAAAATCATACCGATCCAAAGGAATTGAATACGTAATTTGCACAGATATCAGCAAAGATGGTATGTTGGCGGGTCCTGCGGTAGATTTATATCGGAAAATCTTGGAAAGCGATAGGCCATCAACGAAGGCTGGTGAAATTGAGTCAAAGGAAAGGGGTGGGATAGCTTCTTTAAAATTGATTGCCTCGGGAGGTATTTCAACTTACGACGAACTACCTAGATTGGCAGCATTGGGATGCGAAGGCACGATAATAGGGAAGGCCATTTATGAAAACCGAATCAGTTTAAAACAATTGGAAACCTTTATAGTACGCAATGGATAAAGAAACTAGGTTAGTGGATGAAATCATAAAGAATGCACTTTACCGCATGGATGAAAGTACCCGCATGATTAAAAGAAGTCTCGCCGAGCTAACGGAAGAAGAGGCATGGCAAAAACCAAATAGTTCTTTGAACAGCATAGCAAATCTCTTGCTGCACCTATCCGGAAATATCTCACAATATATTATTTCCTCATTGGGGGAGCAAGAAGATGAACGAAAAAGGGATTTGGAGTTTTCCTTGGAAGGCGGACTCACCAAAGACGAACTGCTGCGAAAACTGGAGGATACCGTGGATACCGCAAAACGGGTTATTTTTGACGCCAGTGCGGATAAAATGATTCAATACCGATCGGTGCAAGGGTTTTCTTTTTCCGGCATCGGGGTAATTATGCATGCCGTGGAACATTACTCGTACCATACCGGCCAAATTGCATTTTGGGTAAAGCAGTTGAAGGATAAAGACCTGGGTTTTTATGAAGGTGTGGATTTAAATGTAAAAGATTAAAACGCGTAAAAAGTATTAAGTAATGCGAGAATACCGATAGTAATCAGGTAAAATGATACAGTTTTTTAGTTAGACTGGATATTAAATACTTAATAGTAAAAAACATGTTAGCAAAAAGAATTATACCCTGTTTGGATATTAAAGATGGGAGAACGGTAAAAGGCATCAATTTTGTTGATTTGAGGGATGCTGGAGACCCTGTTGAACTGGCTGAAATATATAGTAAGGAGGGTGCGGATGAATTGGTATTCCTTGATATTTCCGCTACGGAACAAAAACGAAAAACCTTGGCTGAACTCGTGTACCGGGTTGCGGAAAAAGTAAACATACCCTTCACGGTAGGAGGGGGGATTTCATCAATTGAGGATGTGGATATCCTGCTCCAAAATGGTGCAGATAAGGTGTCCATCAATTCATCGGCAGTAAAAAATCCGCAACTAATCAATGATTTGGTCGCTAAATTCGGTTCTCAATGTATTGTTGTAGCTATCGATGCCAAGGAAATTAATGGAGAATTAATCGTTCATCTTGTTGGAGGAAAAGTTCCCACGGAACTCAAATTGTTTGAATGGGCCAGGGAAGTGGAGGAACGTGGAGCCGGTGAGATCCTGTTCACATCCATGGACCATGACGGTACAAAAAATGGTTTCGCAAACGCCGCACTTTCCAAGCTCTCTAGCGAACTTAATATTCCAATTATTGCGTCTGGCGGTGCAGGAAAAATCCAACATTTTACGGATACATTTACAAAAGGAATGGCGGATGCTGCACTGGCAGCCAGTGTTTTTCACTTTAAGGAAATTGGGATTAAAGAACTGAAACAGGAGCTGAAGGCCCATGGCATTCCGGTAAGAATTTGACCTGAGATATGCCTTTGCGATGCCAAATGAATTTCATAAAAAATAGTTTTGTTACATTCAGTAAGTAACGGTGAAAATCAATGTATAGAAGAAATAACTAGTTATGACACAAAAGAATATGGATTTCAATATACCAAACTGGGGCAAAATGACCGACGGATTGGTACCTGCCATTATCCAAGATGAGCGGACTAAAAATGTGCTGATGTTGGGCTATATGAATAGCGAGGCTTTAGAAAAATCCCAGGAAACCGGCAAGGTTACCTTTTATAGCAGATCAAAACAACGCTTATGGACAAAAGGGGAGGAGAGTGGTAATTTCCTGAATCTGGTATCCATTAAAAATGACTGTGATAACGATACGCTTTTAATTTCGGTCTACCCATCCGGACCTACATGTCATAACGGAACGGATACCTGTTGGGCCGAGGATAACAGTTCAAACTTCGGTTTTTTTTCCGAATTGGAACAGACTATTAAAGAACGCAGGACATCGGCAGATAATAAGAATTCTTACGTAGCATCGCTATTTGCCAAGGGTATTAACAAGATCGCCCAAAAAGTGGGTGAAGAAGCGGTAGAGACGGTCATCGAAGCCATGGACACTAACGATGAGCTTTTTTTATATGAAAGTGCAGACCTCTTGTTTCACTACCTTATGCTTTTGCAGGCCAAGGGGTTTACTTTGAAGGACATTGAGGCGGAGCTGATGAAGCGGAAAAAATGATAGGATATTCCTATCAATATCTCGTTAGTTTCAAAAATTTAAAACAATAATAATTAAGGAAAACAGATACTATTACCACGGTGTTCCCTCATTACTTTAAAATTGTTTCATTATTGGAACAGCACGTATCGTGGCGGTACGAGACCTTTTAACCGCATAGAAACTATCATTTGCGCCCTATGGTGTGTAATATGGTCGGCAAGAAGCATAAGAATTTGACGCTTAGTTCTACTTAGTCCAAAATAGTCCAGTTTATCATCAAGTTTTTCAATTTCGAACCCAGCTATTAATTTCATTGTTTCATCAAACGTAGAATTGATGGTGGTAATCATCTCTGCCTTCGATTTTTCCGCAACTCTAAGTTCTGTGTCGGTTTGCCAATTACGGGCATCGCGCCCGCCCAATAGGGACTGACTGTGCCAATCCATTGCCCACCCGATGTGCATTAAGTTTTCCGCAAAACTTTTTGAGTCTGGCGTAGCTTTAAATTCATAAAACTCTTCTGGCATAGTCTCTGCAACAAGCAGTAGATATTTCCGCGAATTTTCCAAGCGTTCTAAATATTCTGGAATAAAAGTAGTTGACTGACTGAATACTGATGTCATACCAAAACCAATCAGTGTCAAGACTAGTAATTCTCGTAGCTTTTCCATGGATTCCTTTTTTTATAGTAGTTCTATTTTTTTAGTACTCAAAATACCGGTTTAACAAGGCAGTCATCCCTTAAATTACGCTATTGTATTTCTACAAATACCTCGTTTTTGGGTGTTTTTAGCGGTGGACTGACCAGATGTGCATGCTCGGCATTTGAAATTTCTCCAGTAACTTTTTCTACGTGATAGGAAGATTCCTGAAATTCCGAAACTACACGCACATCATAGTAATTTTCTCGTTCACGGACAATCATGGTATCCTCAAATTTTCCCAAGTCTAAAGATCCCACGACACCGCTATTACTAACAGCTTCACTTATGAATTGAAGCGCAGCGTTGGCCTGCGCCGTTTCCTTATAATAAAGGATATCCGCGTTTTTGTATTCAAGAATTCCGTTAGCAAGTGGACTGCTTTGGGTAACGTTTTCAATAAGCTGTACCACTACATCAAAATAATTGACCGTTTCTTTTGGAAGATATTTTATTGGATTTCGGAAAGAACCGTAAACTTCATTGCCATCAGTATATACTTTTATCTTCTTGAAATTTTCTATTGTAACTCCATTATTAATTCGCTGTAGTGCCAATTGTACAATGGAATCTTTACCGAGTTGAATGATTCTTTCTACTTCAGCAGTCATTTTAATATTTTGGGAATAGAGTTTGGAAAAACCAACTGTAACACAGAAAAGAATAAGTATTTTTAATGACCTCATGCTTTATTTTCTTACCGCTTTAGAGTTTGGTCCTGCTTCGTTTTTTTGTTTAAAATCAGGCCAATGTTCTCTTAGGAAAATTTCCCAAAAAAATTATAACATCAAAAATAGTCAATCCGCATGAATGGAGGGACCTTAGGCACAGCCTTTTAAGTACTACAAGAATATAGAATTTAAAACTACTATAACCAATCCTACAATATTTATAAATCACCACCACACCACAAAAAACTTTTCGAACGTGTTAGCACTCCTTTTCATCCATACCATTGGTGCATTTTGCTTTAGTAACCGCAAACTGACTTCCATAAGGGTATCATAATGGGAGGTCCAGTTTACATCATTGTGGGGTTCCACTACCCATTGCGTTTTAAAGGGGATGTAGAATTGAAAGGAAGAGAAGGATGCATCCTGTAAGTCTTTAATCCGTAACCAATACCCTACTATACATTTTGGGTTCAAAGGCCTTATGGAAAGCGGCTCGCTGCCGTATGGCTCGAACAGTTGAGCCTTATAACATGCTTGATGTATAATAGACTTATGCTCGATACCCTTTGCCGTAAGTGCAGCAGTACCTGAATTGGTGTGGAGTAAAGCAAACTGTTCGTTCTTGATTTTCTCCATTTTTGTAAAAAACATATCCCTTTTGTTGGGACCCATCAATTGGTGAATGGGCTCTGAAATTTTTGGGTTTATAATGTAAAATTTATACGTGAGCTCTATATGGATAAGTTGTCCTGTTTCCAACTCACGCAATATAAAATCTATTTCACCTATTGTTTGCTTTCCGTTACGTATGGGTAAATTATGTACTAACACCTCATATTCAGTACTCTGGTCCAAGAGCTGTTTACATGCATGCTCCATTTGATACCCCAATCGTATACGCTGCGGAATAGGGGTTGGTGAAAAATTGGTCACATCTACCTGTGGAAAATTGAATTGTTGAATACTGAATTGGGTATGTAGCCAAATAGGGGGTGTATTAATAAAACCATATAGTTGGCGTTGAAGATGTTCTCGTAGCATAGCTGCACTAAATTACAAGAATAACGCCTTGGAACTTGATTCTGCATGGGCAAATACGAACTATTTATGGAATTCTATCCTATAAGTACTCGGTTATGAAGTTAACCGTACTTTGGTCCGTATAGCTTTTGACCTTGCTTTTTTCTATAACAATTGGTTTTATTACCCTTGGTTAATTACAGGTAATAGAACTATATGTAGTGCTTGACGTGGCGTCCTCTTTGTTAAGGGAAGTATCAAAGAGTACAAATTTATCGATGCCGTGGCCAGATGAACGCGCAGAAATTTCCATAGTATAGGTTCCGGGAGTATCGAAATCTATATAAATATCATGTGCATTATTGTCAAAGGTAGCGGCTTGCCATTTAAAATCAAGATCATTGCCACTTCTATAAATTTTAAACCAGCCGTCTTTTGAGGCACCTTCCGGATTGGGAGTCTTTCCTGTATCCTTAGGATATACAGTACTCGTACCTTCCCTGTTCTTGGCATAAAAATCACTGGCATCGTTAAAACGTAGCCACGTATCATTGTGGTCTGTACCGTTATTTCCCGTCTTAACGGCGGAGGACCAAAGAAATTGATAGGTACCTGTATTTTCGATTTCTATTTTGAAAGTGACAAGCCCAGTACCGGGATTACCCAAATTCTGTTGCCCTTCCCACACCATATAACCCTCGCCAGAATGGGAATTGCCATCTGTTTTTAATCTCCAAGGTTCTGTGAACACAGCGTTTTCAAATTCAACCAGCACAAGACCGTCTTTCTCGTTAAAAACGAAATTAGAAGGTTCGTTACATGACCCTTCTTCCGGCGGTGTATTCGCAGGTGGGTTCTCAGTTGGCGTGGTATCCCCTGGTGTTGGTTCATTGTCAGCGACAGACTCGTTTTCGGTTTCAGTTTCTTGCTCTAACACAAGGTCATTATCAGTACTACATGAACTTAAACCAGTTAAGGTAATAAGGAAACAGAAACTAAAGCATCGAAGGATTATTAACTTCATAGTTTATGGATTGAATGGGCACCTCAGGAGAAACGGTGAAATGTCCTTTTTTATTGAGTGCCCGTCCAGATTTTCGTTAAACGAACGATACCTCCAAAATAACTTGGTATAAGTCCAAGTTTACGCAGGCTACTTGCCTACAAAAAAAATGAGTTGGCATCTAAACAACGTTAACATTTCTTAAATAGGCGTAGCATCCAATGGAAAAGTCTTAATTTTATGCTATGGCTATGAATGTAAGAAAAGGGTATAGGTTCCAGACCTATGAAGCCCCGGAACAATCTATTTTTGATAAACTTTTCGAGATTTTCCAGGAATTGATTACCCATACTTCGGGAGATTTCGATGAGGCGATCGATTGGTTGCGCGAATTGGATAAGGAATATGAACTTACCACGGAAGATTATACAATAGAGGATTTTATCGAAGAACTTAAATCCAAAGGGTACATTCGTGAAGAGTTTGAAGATGGTGGAGGCGAAGGTGAAAAGGGAGAAGAAGGTGGTGGAGGTTCTATTTCGATTACCGCAAAAATGGAACGCATCATTCGCCAACGTGCCCTAGATCAAATTTTTGGAAAACTGAAGCGAAGCGGTGCCGGAAACCACAAAACCGGAAAATCCGGACAAGGTGACGAGCATACGGGGGACTTTAGGGAATACCGTTACGGCGACGGACTGGAGCATATATCCATGACGGAAAGTCTCAAAAACGCCCAAGTAAACCATGGTATAGGCAGTTTTCAGCTTAGCGAAGAGGATTTGGTTGTGGAGGACACCCAGTACAAGGCACAGATGAGTACCGTACTCATGATTGATATTAGCCACAGCATGATTTTGTATGGTGAGGATAGAATTACTCCTGCCAAAAAAGTTGCCATGGCACTGGCAGAACTTATCACGACGCGTTATCCCAAGGATACCTTGGATATACTGGTATTTGGCAATGACGCATGGCCCATTCCGATTAAGGATCTGCCTTATTTGAAGGTAGGTCCTTACCACACCAACACGGTGGCTGGCCTTCAATTGGCGATGGATATGCTGCGTAGAAAACGGAACACCAATAAGCAGATATTTATGATTACCGACGGTAAACCAAGCTGCTTACGTATGCCAGATGGTACCTATTATAAAAATAGCGTTGGCTTGGATGATTTTATAGTCGAGAAGTGTTATAATATGGCCAGACAGGCCCGTAAATTACACATACCCATTACAACCTTTATGATTGCCCAAGACCCTTACCTGATGCAATTTATCCGCCATTTTACAGAAGCGAATAAAGGGAAGGCCTTCTTTACAGGGCTAAAAGGTTTGGGCGAAATGATATTTGAAGACTACGAGGCCAATAGAAGAAAGCGACTGAAGTAACTTCGGTTATTCTCGGTTACCGTTTAACATATACTGCGTCAGGTAGTACTATAAGTTCGCAAAGGTTTCATGGGATAGAAGGAGGGAACTTGGATATTAGCAATAAAAATTGAAAAAGAAAAAATAGCGTTTAATAATTTTAAAAGGGGATTGTTGATACGGAATAGTGTTACAAAATCGACATTCATCCATGAATAACTATATGAAGCATACAGAGATCAAAACATTGGGCCAACTCGTAAAGGCCGGATACCAGAGTAAAAAAATAAAGGATGAGTTGCGAGACAATTTAAGGGAGAACATTAAAAGTGGAAAGGATACTTTTATAGGAGTTTGGGGATACGAGGACTCCGTTATCCCAGAATTGGAACGTGCAATACTATCAAGGCACAATATCAACTTACTAGGGTTAAGAGGCCAGGCAAAAACAAGATTGGCCCGCTTAATGGTAAACTTGTTGGATGAATGGATTCCCGTTGTGGCAGGTTCGGAAATCAACGATGACCCCTTGTTGCCAATGTCCCGTTTTGCGTTGGAATTGATTGCGGAAAAAGGGGACGATACCCCAATTACTTGGTTGCACAGAAATGACAGGTTCTTTGAAAAATTGGCAACTCCTGATGTTACGGTAGCCGATTTGATCGGTGATGTAGATCCAATAAAAGCGGCCAACTTAAAGCTTTCCTATGCAGATGATCGCGTCATCCACTTTGGTATGATACCGCGTGCCAACCGCTGCATATTTGTAATTAATGAGTTACCCGATTTACAGGCGCGGATTCAAGTATCCCTATTTAATATTTTACAGGAAGGCGATATCCAAATTAGAGGTTTTAAACTGAGACTTCCATTAGACCTTCAATTTATATTTACGGCCAATCCAGAGGATTATACGAATAGGGGAAGTATCGTTACCCCATTAAAAGACCGTATAGGTTCGCAGATCCTTACCCATTATCCAGATGATATTGAGACCGCCCGTAAGATTACAGAGCAGGAATCGAAACTGGACCCTAGACAGGTGGAAAGTGTTTATGTGCCCGATCTGGCGAAGGATTTATTGGAGCAAATAAGTTTTGAGGCGCGTGAGAGCGAGTATGTAGATGCTAAAAGTGGAGTGAGTGCCCGTACCAGTATTACGGCGTTTGAGAACTTATTGAGTACCGCAGAGCGACGTACCCTTTTGAACGGTGCAGAAAATACAATGGTGCGTTTGAGCGATTTCGCAGGAATCATACCAGCTATTACTGGAAAGATTGAATTGGTTTACGAAGGAGAGCAGGAGGGAGCAGATGGTGTAGCCGAAATATTGATTGATGATGCCGTTAAATCCTTATTCCCCGAGTACTTTCCAAAAATAAACAAACTGGAGCGTAAGGATGAGGAAACCGTCTATGATGAGCTGCTGCACTGGTTTTTTCAAGGAGAAGGGTTTGAACTTTTGGATGATTTTACCGATGAGGAATATAAACGCGCTCTGGACAGTATTCCTGCACTAAACCAATTGATAAAGGAACATCAACCGGAATACCCTGAACAGGATACTTACTTTTTGAAGGAGCTGTTGTTATGGGGACTCGTGTCCAACAAGAAGTTAAATAAACAGCGTTTCTCTGATGGGTATGAATTTAAGGACCTTTATAGCAGTTTTTTAAAAGGAATTTAAATAAAGTAATTGTAAGCTCGGGAGACAATTGGCTTTTAAAAATAAATAAAATAGCCTAAGGCAACTGATGGGGTAGTAACCTACGTCCTGTAATACGGGATTATAATCTGATACCAAGAATACCCAATGCGTACTTTAGGCTGTCCTAGCGTATGTCAATAATAGTAAATGGTTTAAGGCAATGAGTTTTGCTTAGTTTTTTCGAAAGTATTGGAATTAAAGATATTTTACCTCCAATGGTCCACATGCTGGTTCATATCGTCAAATTGATACGTGCCAACCAGTTGTTTTCGATAGCTAATTGCCAAAAAAGTAAGGATTAGTAAAGAGACGTATAACACCAGCATGAAGTAGCCAATGGGCAAAAAGGTAGCAGGGATGAGATGGTCTTCAAAATCTGAATAGCTTATTAATTTTATGACCGTATCCACAAGCTTAAAAAGGTAGACGATGCTAATGAAGTAGAGAACATATTCCAAAGTACGCATAGGCGGGTCACTTAACTCATCTTCCTTGATTTTAAACCATAGTACATAAAGAAATACGAGATGTATTATCGACAACATTGGAAATATATAGTTATCGATTTTAAAAAAATAAAACTTATTGGTATATAGTCCGTAAAAACTTAGAATATTCAAAAGGAACAAAACGCCAACAGAAAGTAATAGCGTACGTTTCCACGTCAGAATTTCTTTTAACATATAAAGTAGGTTATTGGCTTTGGGAAACCATAATTGCTTTTTTAAAACGGGGAGAAGTTGTCTTTATTTCAAATAAATCGATGAACGGTTTACTTTGTTGCCAATCTCCAGATTTATGTTGTTACTATCAAACCAACCACCCTTTTTCGGTACTGAATCGTGAAAAATATACCAGTAAAACACCTATAATCAGTATGGTAATCGGCAAGACTATTTTATCGATACCTACAATGGAAATAATATCCGTTACTAAAAAAGTGCCGGCTACCTGTACACCAACAGCAATCAAGGAAAGTACAAAAAGGGACGTTGCCACCTTTTTTCGTAGTAACAAGGCAATAGAACCAAAGGCTCCTGAAAAAACAGCCAATGCATAAGCGACCTTTACAAGATTAGTGCGATGTGTGTACAAATAACGATTAGCTTTATCAAGCGCGTCAATGTCTTTGGCGGACATAGACATATCTGCAATAAAAGCGAATACGCCAATTAGATTCCAAATTAAAGCCACTACCCCCAAGGCCCAAAACCACTTGGAGGGCTTGTTTATTACGTTTTTCATTGTTTGAATGGTATTACTAGTGTTTACTCAAATTTACAAAAAATTAAAAGGGTGCGACTTATCTTACGAAGAGCCGTTATAGCGCTACTATTATTCTATTTTTACACTGATGGAAAAACAGCGTTTTACTTATTTGGTCCGTTTACAGTATTTGGGTTTTAGATATAGCGGTTGGCAGGCGCAACCAACACACCGGACTGTAGAGGGTATGCTTCGTAAGACTTTTAAGTTCTTGTATCCGTCCACACCGTTCAAAATTCTTGGAGCGGGTAGGACAGATGCTAAAGTCTCCGCTTTAGCTGCGGCTTTTGAATTGTTCTTGGAGGAGCCCCTTGGGAATTTAGATGACTTTCTTATTCAATTCAATAAGAATCTTCCATCAGACATACGATTGCTTACGATTGAAACGATTAAAAAATCATTCAATATCATTGGGGATAGTACCCGTAAAACGTATTTATATTTATTTTCGTTCGGACAGAAGAACCATCCGTATAGCGCCCCTTTTTTAGCGAATTATATAGATAGGTTAGACTTGGAGTTAATGAAGGTTGGAGCTGCGATTTTTGAAGGAACCCATGATTTCTCTGTTTATACGGCGGAACTGAAACCAAATACCCAAACAATACGTACCATTGAATTTTGCGGAATTGAGGAAAATAATTTTTTAACGGCCAATTTTTTCCCTAATCAAAGTTACCTTCTAAGGATAAGGGGAAAAGGATTTATGAGGTATCAAATACGCATGATTATGGGCGCTCTGGTACAATTGGGCAGATTGGAGTTGACCGTAGAGGATATTCAGCGTTCCTTGGAACCCGGCAGTTCCCTTAAACTTAAAACCATAGCACCAGGATCAGGACTCCACCTCGATCAAATTTCTTTTGAATAAAGGGAAGCCCGTAGTTTTAGTATATTTAAAAAAATAAAAAACTTGAAGAAAAAGCTATTATTTCCTAAACGAAAGAAAAAGAAGTCCCGAGTACAAAATAAAATGGGAAAAGCTCCTGGAACAATTAGTTATACGGGAGATAAGGAACGGTCTGACAGTATTATTTATAGAACCGCATATAATACAGACGATTTAGATTTCAAGGAGTTTAAAAACTTGGATGATTTTGTGGCATCCTCAAGTCACGGCCTAACCTCTTGGGTGAATGTAGTAGGCATAACTGATGAACCCTTTATAGATAAACTCGGTAAGCATTTCAACTTAAACCCACTTGTGCTTGAAGATATCGTAAATACGGAGCAGCGTCCTAAAATTGACGAGTATGAAAACTATATTTTTGGTGTTTTCCGTATGTTATATATTACCGAAGAGGATGAAATAATGAGTGAACATGTTGCCTTGGTCCTGCTCGAGAATACGGTTTTGGTATTTCAAGAGGTGAAAGAAGATGTGTTCAATGGGTTAAGGGACCGCATCAACAATAAATTGGGCCGTATACGAAGTAGAAGTGCAGATTACTTGTTTTTCGCCCTTTTAGACGCTATCGTGGATAACTACTTTTTGGCAATCGAAAATCTAAACCATAGAATAGAAGTATTGGAAGATGAAGTTTACCAGAATCCTGAACCTATCGTTGCCCAGAACATCCAGCAGTTAAAAAAGGAAGTCCTTAAAATACGACGTTGGATTTTTCCTGTAAAAGAATTGATCAGCCGGCTTATTGATTCTGAGAACCCCCTTATAACAAAGGATACTAAATTATTCTTACGGGATGTTCTTGATCACGCTATTGAAATCAACGAGAGTTTACAAATTTATAGGGAAATGTCCATGAGCCTAATGGAAATGTACATGAGTAATATGAGCAATAAAATGAACGAAGTCATGAAGGTATTGACCATAATGGCCTCTATTTTTATTCCATTGACCTTCATAGCGGGTATTTACGGAATGAACTTTGACCACATGCCAGAATTACATTATCGTTACGGTTACTACTACGTATGGGGGGTAATGATCATTCTTTTTGTGGGAATGATGTTTTATTTTAAACGAAAAAAATGGCTTTAGTGTTGCCGTTTTAGCTTCAATTGGAATGCTTCGAATACATTTCTTTCAATTCTAAAAAAAAAATGTCGAATTCACTTTCGAAAATCGACTCAGGATTCAAAAAGGTCTGAGGATAGGTAACGATCGCCACGATCACAAACGATGGATACGATGACCCCATAATCTAGTTCCTGGGCCAAACGTAAAGCTACTGTAGCAGCTCCACCGCTGCTCATTCCCGAGAAGATACCTTCTTCCTTGGCAAGTTTTTTTGCCATAAAACGCGCTTCTTCCTCACTTACCTCCATAATACGATCTACTTTTTTCGCATCGAATATTTTGGGTAAATAGGCTTCAGGCCATTTACGTATACCGGGTATGCTGGAGTTGTCCGTAGGTTGAACGCCTACAATTTGTATCACTTCGTCTTTTTCCTTTAAAAAAGTGGAGGTACCCATAATGGTACCTGTGGTTCCCATGGAAGAAACAAAATGAGTTACTTTTCCGTTGGTATCGTTCCAGATTTCAGGACCGGTCGTGGCGTAATGTGCTTTCCAATTATCGGCATTTCCAAATTGGTTCATCATGATGTAGCCTTCATTTACTACTTTCGTTTCGGCATAGTCACGGGCGCCCTCTATACCAACATCCGCAGGGGTCAGCGTTACCTTGGCTCCATAGGCGCGCATTGTTTGTACCCGCTCCTTGGTAGCGTTTTCGGGCATAACCAGTTCTATGTCCAAACCATAGATACCGGCTATCATCGCCAAGGCAATACCTGTATTACCACTCGTTGCTTCAATAAGCTTGTCGTTTTTGTCGAAATCCCCTCGCTCAAGACCACTTTTAATCATACTTAATGCGGCCCGGTCCTTTACACTGCCACCAGGATTATGACCTTCCATCTTAAAATAAAGGGTAACATTGGGGTTTGTATTCAAGACCCTAGATTTCACCAAAGGGGTATTGCCAACTAAGGACAAAATGGAATTAGACATGCGGAGTTGTTTTTATTTTAATTTCAGGTGTATGAAAAACAGTGGAATGTGGTGGTACGGATTCCGTAATCCAGGCATTTCCGCCAATAATACTGTTGGCTCCAATAGTGGTTTCCCCTCCCAATATGGTAGCATTGGCGTAAATAGTAACGTTGTTTTCGATAGTAGGGTGCCGTTTCGTTTTTTGTAGATGTTTCGCCACAAACAATCCGCCCAAGGTCACGCCCTGATAAATCTTCACATTATCCTTAATGATTGCGGTTTCCCCAATCACCACCCCTGTACCGTGATCAATATGGAACGATTTCCCTATTTGCGCTCCAGGATTAATGTCCACACCGGTCTGCCTATGGGCATATTCTGTCATTAAACGGGGAACCAAGGGAAATCCTATTTGGTACAATTCATGGGCAAGTCTATAAATGGCAATGGCATAAAAACCAGGATACGCCATGTACACCTCTTCTATAGATAGCGAAGCAGGGTCACAATTAACCGTAGCTTCCGCGTCTAGATTAAGGCTCTGTAAAATAGTAGGTAATTTTTCCACATAATTGGCCCAAACCTTTTTGCAAGGTTTCTCGCTTTCCCAACAAGCGAGATCGACCAGACTATCAAATTTACGCTGCAAGTTCTCCAAATTCTCTTGAACGGGAGTGTCTATATCAAAGAGTGTATAAAAGAGAAGGTTCGTAAAAACCTCCGTTTCTTCCTTTAATCGATAGCGTAAATTGGGCTGTTTTTTATGGATATTGATTTGTTCAACAATAGATTGATGGTTCATTAGCTTGGTTTATGGCATCAAAATTAACCATTAATTTAAAAGGGTTTTTGGCCAAATGGTTAACTTTAGCTTAAAATCACAACCCATAAGTCGTATGTTACATCCTGTAATTACCAAGGAGACCCTGGAATTCCTGAATAAGTTAAAAACAAACAATAATCGTGATTGGTTTACAGAGAACAAAAAACAGTTTACAGACCGCCAAGCAGAGGCTAAGGAATTCTTCCATAAGGTATTGGAAGGTTTAAGGACGCATGATGAGATTGAAAAATTAAAGGTGTTCAGAATTTATAGGGATGTGCGGTTTTCCAAAGATAAAACCCCATACAAATATAATTTTTCAGCTGCCTACACTAGGGCAGGAGCTCATCGTAGAGGTGGGTATTATGTACACCTACAGCCCCAAGGGAGCTTTATTGCTACCGGTTTTTGGAACCCTGAAAAAGAGGATTTATTGCGGATACGGAAAGAATGGGAGGTGGATGCTACCGACTTACTCGAGATTATTGACGATAAAGAATTCAAATCTATTTGGGGAGAACTAGAGGGGGAGGCGCTAAAAACCGCACCTAAAGGCTTTGACAAAGACCACCCCAACATAGGGCTTATTCGAAAAAAACAATTTACGTTTGTCAGAAAATTTACGGATAACGAAGTGCTGCAGGATGATTTTGCCTCTAAAATCAATGAATCCTTCAAAACGATTAGGCCCTTTTTTGATTTAATGAGCACTATTCTAACGACCAATTTAAACGGAGAATCACTTTTAAGCTAATACGTCGTGGTGCTCAAAATATTGAATCTGGTCCTGAATCCTTTTTACAACCATAGTCATCATCCTCTTGTTTAAAGCAGAAGAATTTTTGATGTAAATCTCATATTCCTCTAAGGCAAATTGACCAATAATGATTCCTTTTAGGGAGTTACGGTACTTAATATCTTTTTGAATGGCATTAGCAATATAACCTAGCCTGTTGTCTAGGGTTAAACTGTAGAAAGCGTTTTTTCCTTTTACAATATAATTTTGAAAGGAAGCGAGTAAAAGGTCATTCTGCATTTTAATAACGGGGCGTAGCGTTTCATTCTGAAAGCGCTCATCGTCACTCATTGTAGCATGAATTTTTGCAGATGAAATTTTGGGACGAATTTGAAGCAGTTTCTTGGACCTGTCGTTCATTTTGAGTGATGTTTCCTTAAAAGTAAGGATAAAGCTGCTTTGACTTTTGATGGGAGGTATTAGTTTTTAACGAGTTTATAAACAATAGAAGACCTAAGGACATGCCCTGCAAGGGTATTATTGAACACCATTAAATTGGAGAAGCCACTTAAAGTCATTGCTTTGACCATTGGCAAGGGTCTAGGGTCCTTTCTTTTTTACTAATCGAAAATTAGGGAAAAGCCGAAAAAAATTCTTTACAATCGCACGCTAATTTTTAAATCCAGGGAATTTTTTGAGGGGTTTGCCCTAAAACTGTTAAAATACTAGGGCTCAATCTGCAAAAAAGGATGGAATCACTATTTTTTGAAGGGTAAAACTGCGAAAAGGCAATGTATTGATGTCTACTATTTTAGAGTTGATAATTCTAGGTGTTAAAACACTTAGAAGCTTGTATTGGCTAATGGAATCGTATTAATTTTACCACCTAATTGAAGCCTATGAGATTTCATACAAGAAAACTGGTTAAGCCGGGAGATTTAAATACCAATGGTACTTTATTTGGAGGTAGACTATTGGCGTGGATTGATGAGGAAGCTGCCCTGTATACGATTATTCAATTGGAAAATGGAAAAATCGTCACCAAATACATGTCGGAAATCAACTTCATGAGCGCCGCCAAAAAAGGGGACGTGATTGAAATCGGCATTGAGGTGGTAAAATTTGGTAAAACGTCGTTGACCTTAAACTGTGAGGTCCGTAACAAAATGAACCATGAAACCATCGTAACTGTTGACAATATTATCATGGTAAACCTTGGGGAAAATGGAAAACCAAAACCCCATGGAAAAACAAAGGTCGAATTTGTTAGAGACCGTTTGGCAGCTATCGGCGAAGAAGATTAAGTCCCTTGCAATTCCTTCGCTACCGCTTGTACTTCATCCAAAACACGTAATAGGTTAGCTCCCCATAATTTGCCTATTTCCTCTTCGGTATATCCCCGTTCTACCAATTCTAGGGTTACGTTGAGGGTTTCCGATGCATCGGACCATCCTTCTATTCCACCCCCACCATCAAAATCTGAACTGATTCCTACATGGTCTATACCGATCAGTTCCACCATATAATCAATATGATCTACAAAGTCTGAAACATTTACGGCTTCGGGAGCATTCGTATCATCTTGTACCCGTTGTTCCGCTATTTTAAGAACTTTTGGATAATTTTCCATGAAAGATTCTTTTTGTGAATCGCTCAAACTCCCAAACGCTGAGCGCTCGTACCATTCAATTCCCAAGGAATCTGCAACCTTTTCGGCGATACCTTTCATATAAGCACTTCGCACACTATCTTTTTTAGTATTCAAATAGGAACTGAAGGCTACGGTTTGTACAACCCCGCCGTTCTCTTTCAATAGCAGTAATTGTTCATCATCCAAATTCCTGCTATGGTCGCATAGGGCTCTGGCCGAAGAATGCGAAGCAATAAGAGGTGCTTTCGATAAGGCAATCATTTGCTTCATGGCTTCTTTGGACGGGTGTGAGATATCGATCATGATCCCCAGTCTATTCATCTCATTTACGGCTTCTTTGCCCAAATCACTTAAGCCATTGTGTAACCATACCGAATCCTTTTCTCCCGTATTGGAATCGCTGAACTGGCTATGTCCGTTATGTGACAATGAAATATAACGTGCCCCTAAGTTGTAATAGGTTTCAAACTGACTCATATCCGTGCCAATCGGGTACGCATTTTCAACTCCGATCATCGCCACTTTTTTACCGGAACCGTGGATTTGTCTAACTTCTTCAGACGTTAGTGCCAAGCCAATCTGTTCGGGTGCTATATCTTCACATAGTTTGCGGATTGCTTCAAATTTCTGCATGGCATTTTGTTTTGCTTTATCGTATCCTTCTGCGGTAAGCGTATCTTGGCCCGTATACACAATTAACCACGTTACATCCAATCCGCCTTCTTTCATTTTGGGCAGGTTCACTTGCGTTTCTAGCCGCTGGGTGTAATTGATACTATCCGTAAAGTTCTTGACATTGATATCATTATGTGTGTCTATGGTAATTACGGCGTCATGTATTCTTTGGGCCTTATCGAGGTTGGTTTCCTCTATTTTCTTGGGCTTTTCTGCGCACGAAACACCTAGTAGTAGGCATAATAATAGTGTAACTAGTTTCATAGGTTTGGTTTTAGACCTACAATTTAAGGGTATTCACAACAATTACATAGCACTAGAAAACATTTTCTTGATAGGGAGGCTCCAAAGACGGATTTTTAGATTTATTAAAGAAAAAAGAACCACTAATTAAAGAAGCAATAGGTATGTCCATTTCAAAAACCAAGGATTTACTCGGTCAATTATCAAAATTGGAACGTACTGTGAACGAATTTTCATTTGAGGAATTGAGTGCCGATGAAGCAAAGGTGTTAAAACAGACTTTCGACAATTTTAAAACTAGTTTGGAACATCATATTTATACGCCCCAAAAGGGACCAAAAATTACAGATCTATCCAAAATAGTACCGGAAAGGGACAAGGATCAGGACAAACAGAATCAATTAATTGCCCATGTTAGCCATGAAATAAGGACTCCCTTAAATAGTATCATAGGATTTACAAACCTTCTTGAAAATGAAAAATTAAACACGAGTCAGCAACGGAAGGTGAAGGCCATTCAATTTGCATCCCATTCATTGTTAAAAATTATAAATGAAGTACTACTATATTCAAAAACAGCTTCTGGATTAAATCAATTCGAGACCATTGATTTCAAAATACAGCATCTTCTCAATGATATTATGTTTTTGAGCGAAACGCTCGTCATGGAACGGCACGTTGAATTAATTCTACAAATCGATTCAAATGTACCTGAAATTATTAAAGGGGACCCTTCTAAATTATCTCAGGTGCTTCTTAATGTATTGGGTAACGCAATAAAGTTTGTAAACGAGGGCCATATCAAATTAACGGTTTCAGCAACGCGATCAACAAAGCAACAATGTGTTTTGAAATTTGAGGTGTCCGATACCGGAATAGGAATATCAAAGGAAAAGCTAAGTACCATCTTTGAAAGTTACACGCAAGCTGAAGATGATACGTTTCAAAAATACGGTGGTACGGGATTAGGGCTTTCCATTACCAAGGGTATTATTGAAAAACAAAATGGGGAAATTGTGATTAGCAGTCAATTGGGCAAGGGTACATCGGTACGCTTTAGCATACCGTATGCTATTGGAGACCTAAAAAATATCCCTGTGAAAAGTGGTAGCGATCTGGATGTAAAAACGGGTAGGAAGCTTTTATCGGGCACCAAAATATTGGTTTTTGAGGACAATCTCATGAACCAACGTTTGATCAAGGAACAATTGACCAAATGGGGTTGCAAGGTATATACTGAAGTTGATCTTAGAAAGGGCTTGACCTTCTTGGCTACACAGCAGATAGATCTAATCCTTATGGATTTGAAAATGCCGGATTTAAACGGTTTTGAAATCACAAAAGTAATTAGAAACCATACAAAAAAGGAAATTAGATCAGTCCCAATTATCGCTTTTAGTGCAGATTTTACAGAACAGGACACTAAAACGTGCAAATTATTGGGTATAAATGATTTCTTGTTAAAGCCCTATACATTAGAGGAATTGATGAACATAATTGTAAAAAATAAAAGAACCAAAGCTATGGAAAATGAATTCACGGAATTATTACAAACGAGAATGATAGAACCCAAAACTACCACTTCAATAGATGTAGCGCATCTATTGAAAGAATGTTTTGGGGAAATAGACATGCTCAAGGAACTTGTTAAACTATTTAAAACCAATGTTCTTGAATTCGTAGGCAATGTAAAACTACATTTAAAAACCAATAATCTTAAGGAAATAAGCTTAGCCGCACACAAATTAAAAGCAGGTTTTGCCATGCTAAAAGCAGATGGTATGCGCGCATTACTCATTGAAATGGAAGCGCACTGTAAAGCTAACAGAAGTGTTGAAGTGAAAGAACTATACGCAGTATTTATGGAGGAGTACCCGGTATTGGAAGAGAACCTGGATTATGAATTAAATCTTCTGGATACTAATAGAAACTGAAAAAGTATTCAATTGGAGTAGTGGATGCTTGATTTAATAGTATTCGAAACGTCAATTTAGAAGTTGAAAAAGCGTTACCCTACTTTTTTGCTGAGTTTACAACAGAAATAAAATGGTTCACCACAATTAATTGTTACAGGCTTAGCTTAACTATATATTTACTAGGGAGAGTTAATAACCCAAATAAAATATAATCTTAAAACCTACAACCATGCTTTACGACACCTACGGCGAAGAGTACTTAGTTTTTCTTCAAGATTTAAATGAAATTTTAAGTATTAACGAATTGGCCGAATTGGATTACATGTAATCTATCCCAAAACAACAACCTTTAAAATTACAGATCAATGGCACATCAAAATCAGGATTTTTCATCGTATCAAAACTTTATCCAAGATTTAAATACTATTCTGGTAAATTTTAATATCAATAAATTGTCTTATTCCTAAGTGTTTAGTGTTTAGTGTTTAGTTGAAAAGAAAGCGCCCGTAGTAACTACGGGCGCTTTCTTATTTATTGAGTCAGTTGATTTATCCTAAATACGTCTTTAGCAACTTGCTCCTCGAGGCATGGCGCAACTTTCGAATAGCCTTCTCACGAATTTGCCGAACACGTTCGCGGGTCAAATCAAACGTTTGCCCAATCTCCGCCAAGGTCATGGATTGTTGGTCTCCAATGCCATAATAAAGCTTAACGACATCCGCTTCTCTTGGTGATAGCGTATCCAAAGCCCTGTTTATTTCCGTATTAAGGGATTGTTGCAACAAATGATTATCCGGTTTTGGTGACTCTCCCGATCGCAAAACGTCATACAGATTAGAATCTTCACCTTCACGCAAGGGTGCATCCATAGATACATGCCTACCGCTATTCTTTAGTGATTGTTTCACTTCCGTAACGGTCATTTCCAATTCTTTTGCAATCTCTTCTGGAGATGGCGGACGCTCATGCGCCTGCTCTAAATAAGAAAATGTCTTCTTTATTTTATTAATGGAACCAATTTTGTTCAAGGGTAAACGAACGACCCTCGATTGTTCGGCCAAGGCCTGTAAAATAGACTGCCTAATCCACCATACGGCATAGGAAATAAATTTAAAACCTCTGGTTTCATCAAACCTTTTCGCAGCCTTTACCAAACCTAGATTACCTTCATTGATTAAATCGGGCAGCTTTAAACCCTGATTCTGATATTGTTTTGCTACGGAAACCACAAATCGTAAATTGGCAGTTGTTAATTTTTCCAAAGCGGCTTGACTACCTTCCCTAATTTTTTGGGCCAATTCTACTTCTTCGTTAGCGGTAATCAAATCAATTTTACTAATATCCTGCAAGTATTTGTCGAGTGATTTGGATTCGCGATTCGTTACCTGCTTGATAATCTTTAGTTGCCTCATATGTATGTATGGAATTTAGTAGTTGTACAAGTTTACAGTATACCATTTTTTAATGGTTTTTCCAAAGAAACAAGGACTTACTTCTACAGGAGTTATAATGTTTAACAATCTTTTGTGCATTTAGGAAGGTATTGGGCTAAAGCTTATTTTTGAAGCCCTATAGCATCTGACCATGAGTAAAAGAGCCTTAAAAACCTATCTTTCCAAGCTTCCAAAAAAGGCATTGGAGGGGCAACTCCTGGAGGTTTACGAAAAGTTTCCTGTGGTAAAGGCCTACTATGATTTCGCATTTAATCCAAAGGAGGATAAATTGGTACAAGAGGCAAAGGCAAAAATTTCCAATGAATACTTCCCACTTAAAAGAAAGCGACCCAAAGCACGAAGGTCCGTCGCACAGAAATATCTAAAGCATTTTATTAAATTGGGTGTAGACCCGTATTTAATAGCGGATGTCATGTGCTATAACTTGGAAATTGCACAGACTTTTTCTTTAGAACGCAACGTACCCGATTCCTTTTATAAAAGTATGTTAAACTCCTTCAATGAAGTAATACAGTTCGTTAGCGTTCATGGGCTGTTAGCGGAATATAAGGAGCGCATCCTAAAAATTTATACAGAAACCCAAAAACAAGCATGGCTTTTTGAGGATGATTTCTCAAAAGCCTTAGATATAATAGATTAGCACATGGCAATTGTAATAATACGACAAGACGATAAAATTGAAAGCTGGAAAAATGCCCTACTTGCGGTGGATAGTACTATAAAGGTGTATAGCTACCTGGAAGCCCACCCCAAGGATGAAATTACCATGGCACTTGTTTGGAAGCATCCAACAGGTTCGTTGACCAATTATCCCAACCTTAAATGCATAGCCTCTGCCGGTGCCGGGGTGGATTATATTTTTGAGGATGTGACAAGGCCCAAAAATATACCCATAACCCGTATCGTAGACCCTTATTTGGCAGGAGATATGTCTGAACATGTTTTGGCAGCCATTTTAGCCCATCTAAAGAATTTCAATTCCTACAAGCTTAAACAAACACAACATAGCTGGGAACCCGAACCCTACCTTCGCATTAAGGATGTAACTGTTGGTATCATGGGGCTTGGCGAATTAGGTGCGCTGACCGCATCAGATTTGGTCAAGGTAGGTTTTAAAGTCCAAGGATGGAGCCGCAGCAAAAAAGCCATTGAGCATGTGCAGACATTTCACGGGTCCGACGAGCAACCCAAATTTTTGGAAACGACAGATGTTTTAGTCTGTTTGTTACCGCTCACCCCTGAAACAGAAGACATTCTAAACAAAAAACTTTTATCCACATTACCAAAAAACGCTTACGTCATCAATGTTGCACGTGGCGGGCATTTGGTAGATGGAGACCTTATTATGCTTTTGGATGGTGGTCATCTTTCCGGTGCCTGTCTAGATGTGTACCATACAGAACCATTACCACAGGCACATCCGTTTTGGGACCATCCTAAAATATTTATGACCCCACATTACGCCAGCGTTTCGGACACCGATTCTGTAGCGCCACAAATAGTCAAAAACTATAAACGCTTAGGAACGGACGCGGAATTGGTCAACAAGGTGGATGGGAACAAAGGGTATTAGAATGGTCTTTCCTAAAATTTATATTTCGTTTACCCATAAAATTCCCATAATTTTGTAAGGTTTTCGCATCATTAACCTATCTAACCCTTTAGAGCCTTTTGAAATTAGAAAAAGATACTACTGAAAAGACCCTGTACGATTATCAAAAGGAAGATCTAAATACCATATTCAAGTATTTGGACGAGAACAAGGACAATTCAAACTTGCTCTACCAATTACCGACCGGGGGGGGGAAGACCGTTGTATTTTCTGAAATTGCCAAGCGCTATATTCAAGAGACAAAGAAAAAGGTCATTGTATTGACCCACCGTATTGAGCTGAGCCAACAGACCTCCAAAATGCTCAAAGGTTTTGGGGTAAAGAACAAAATTATCAATAGCGAGGTTAAGGAATGGCAAGACCAAGACGAATACATGTGTTTCGTTGCCATGGTGGAAACCCTCAATAACAGGCTACAGGAAGAAAAGGTTGAAATCAACAATATTGGCTTGGTCATTATTGATGAGGCCCATTACAACTCTTTTCGTAAACTATTCAAGTATTTTGAGGAGTCCATCATTCTAGGGGTAACGGCTACCCCGTTAAGCTCCAATATTAAACTTCCCATGAAGGACAACTATAAAAAGTTGATCGTGGGGGAGTCCATCGAATCCTTGATTCAGCAAAAGTTTTTGGCGAAGGCCAATATGTACAATTATGATGTAAGCCTTCAAAGCTTAAAGCTAGGGATAAGCGGGGACTATACGGTCAAATCATCCGATGAGCTTTATGGGAACCATGGCATGCTCAACAAATTGGTTTCGGCATACAATGATATCGCCAAGGGCACAAAGACCTTGATCTTCAATAACGGTATCAATACCTCCAGGTATGTATATGAAATATTCAAAAAGGCCGGATACAACATTCGGCATTTAGATAATAAGAATAATGCCTCCGAGCGCCGGGATATCCTAAAATGGTTCAAGGAAACACCAGATGCCATCCTTACCTCGGTCAGTATTTTGACCACAGGTTTCGATGAGCCCACTGTGGAGACCATTATATTGAACCGCGCTACACGTTCCCTTACCTTATACTTTCAAATGATAGGTAGGGGATCTCGGTATTTGCCCCATAAGGAGGAGTTCAATGTTATTGACATGGGAAATAACGTAGCCCGTTTTGGCTTATGGAATGCAGGAATAGACTGGCAGGAAATTTTCCATTTTCCTGATTTCTATTTGGAGAACATTAAGAACGATGAAGAAATTGAGCGTGAATTCGTCTATGAAATGCCACCCGATTTGCGGGCCGAATTTGCAAAATCGAACGAAATCGACTTTGATATTAAAGCGGAGTATAAAAAAAGTTTTGCCAATGGCGAGAAGTCAAAATTGGTACTCGAAAAAAGTATTGAACAGCACGCAAAAATATGCGTAGAAAATGCGGAGGATGTCTTTGATGCGCGTATCCTTGCCAAAAAATTAAAGGAGGAAATCAAATACCGGGTTCGGCAATATTCCTATTGCATCATGAACAATACAAAGAACTATAAAGAGTGGTTGGAAGAGGATTACGAACGTAAGCTTCGATCTAAGATTTCCAAAAAGTTTGCCTCAAAAATGTGATTTCTTAAACATGTGGGTATTAGTTGTCGGTTGACAGTTGTTGTTTTTTAAATTTAATCTCGTTACTCGTTACTAACATGATTTTGTGTGAATAGTTGGGTGGTTTAGTGCGAAAATTTGCAAATAGAAACTGAATAGAAATTTCGAGAATATTTTCTTAAGAAGTCGATATACAATAATTTAAATAGATACGGTTTTGTTGTCAGTATTATTTTAGTTCATTCAGCCAATTGGTAATTGAATCCAAAAACCCATCACATCTAGTATAGGTCCAGTTACGATCCTCAAATTCATAAAATCCTCCTGTTTTAGCTTGCCACATATTATGATTACAGTTAGGAAAAGTTACAATAGTCAAATCTGAGTTTACTTGAATTGTCTTTTCATACAGCGCCTTAGTTTTTTTCCAATCCACAGTCATATCCGTTTCGCCGAATAGTGCAAGAACAGGTACATTAATTTCCGATAACACCTTGTTGAAATTCTCTATATACAAAGGCAGTTGGGTATCCTTATCTAAAATGGCTTTTTGTAAGATTTTTTGATATTCATAATAGTTTTCTTCACGTGTACTGCCATTATTAATTTTTTTCCAAAACGTATTTTTTCGTAGATTCTCTGATGCTGATAAGTATGTTGTATAACTTGCCCCACCATGAGATAACAAAATACTGTTGCGCCATTCATTTAAAATAAGGTGAATTGTATCTTGTTGATGTCCCTCAATACGCAAATTCTGCTCTAATAAATAATCAAATGTTTCGTCACCGTCAACACCGCTCACAGAAATCCAAAAATCAACTTTATCAAATTGGTCAATCACTATTGGATTAATCCACCCAGCTCTGCTAATTCCCCATAATCCAATTTTGTTTGAACCTTTTATTTTATTTGCTTTCAAGTTTTTAATAGCCTCTATTACTTCTAAAGCTTCATTTTCAACAGGTCTTCCGTTCTTATAAGTGCCCTGGCTGTTGCCACATCCCATTTTGTCCCACATAAAAGTGGCAAATCCAGCTTTTGTAATCGAATTACGAACGTCTAACCACCAATTTTCCTCAACTGCATTGGTTCTCCCATCTCCGTTTACAATTAAAACTATCCCTTTAGGACTTAGGTCTTGCGGAAAGTTTAGGACTCCTGATTGCTTAATTCCTTCAAATTTAAAATCCAATAATTCTCTTGTATGCTGTCCATAGGACGTTAATTGTAGTAGCGATAATAGTGTAAATAGTAATGTTTTATTCATTCTAACTTTTTATAAAGGACTAAACCATAGCGATTTTGTTACAGTTATTTTTAATGGCCATTAACTATTAACCACTAATCACCAACTACTCTTTAGTCATTTCTCCATACGATTAACCCACGCTTCTCTGCCAAAACCATTAAAGTTAGAATAGGAATAATACACACATCGTTATTAATATTCCAGGCAGATGCTTAATTTAAGGCCTTTAAATTACCGTACATATCCATTCGCATGAAAAACCGACTGCTTAGCTATATTTTCATTCTAACCCTTATTTTTTATGGCATTGCCGGCTATAACTTTCTTACTGGCTGGCACCCTATCGTAATGATGTTGATTGCCATGGCTATAGGCCTTGCTTTGAATGCCGTACTCTACCAGATTTTTTTGATTGCGGGAAAGCGCTTAAAAAAGTTGCCAAGAACTGCTATCACGGCAGTTTTTACGGGTATCGTTGTTTTTGTATCCCTTAAACTTTTCGGTTTTGGCTGGCCCGATGTTTTTTATTACAGTATTATCGCACTCTGTTTGCTGCTTTGTATAGCGTTATTTTGGTTTTTGAATCGCAAATCCATTCTTTCCGGTCTGTTTCTTGCGCTTACCCTTATCGGGTCTTTATTCGTGCTGTATACATTGATACAGACGGGAGAAGATCCCTACGAAACGGGTGTGCCAGCGGCATTTACGGACAATAGTATCTTGGCCGATGAGAAACACGCCATGGACAATCCGGCGGCAGACGGTACCTTTCAAGTTTCTACATTTACCTATGGTAGCGGTACGGATGAAAATAGGGAGGAATACGCATCGGGTGTCAAGTTTAAGACCGATGCCGTGGATGCTTCCTTGCTTATCCCTGAATGGAAAGGCGATAAAAAGAAATGGCGCGAACAATACTGGGGCTTTGGGGCCAAGAATTTCCCGTTGAACGGAAGGGTCTATATGCCCCAAGGCGAAGGTCCTTTTCCACTCACGCTTATAGTGCATGGTAATCATAGTATGATCGATTATTCCGATGATGGCTACGGCTATTTGGGAACACTCTTGGCCAGTAGGGGAATCATGGCCATATCTGTAGACCAGAATTTTATCAACGGGCATTGGTCCGGCGATTTTAGGGGGAAGGAAATGCCTGCGCGGGCTTGGTTACTTCTGAAACACTTAGAGTTTTTAAGAAATTGGAACAAGGAGGCTGGCCATGAGCTTTATCAGAAGATAGACTTGGAAAACATTATGTTGGTAGGGCATTCCAGGGCGGGGAAGCGGTTTCCATTGCCGCGGCTTATAATGAACTGCCTTATTTTCCAGATGATGCCAACAAAAAATTCGATTTTAACTTTAATATCAAGGGGGTGGTGGCACTGGCACCAACAGATTACCGCTATGGCCGTACCATTACCCTAAAAAACATAAATTTTTTGAGCTTGCAGGGTTCATATGATTCGGATGAAGTTAGTTTTTGGGGCATGCGACCCTATCGTAGATTACAATTTACCGATAGTATCAATCGGTTTAAAGCCGGGGTGTACATTCACCATGCCAATCATGGTCAGTTTAATTCCACTTGGGGGAATGCCGATTTTGGGGCGCCCGCAAAATGGCTGTTGAATTTAAAACCCTTATTGGATGAGGAGGAACAGCAAGCAACGGCCAAAGTTTTTATTAGTGCTTTCGCAGAAGCTGTTTTAAAGGATAACACCAAATATCTGCCTATTTTTAAGGATGTTTCGGTTGCCAAGCAATGGCTACCCATAGAACACTACCTTACCAGTTTTGAGCCATCTACGACTCAAATCCTAGCGGATTTTGAAGGGGATTTGGATGTAACCAGCGCTGGGGACAGTACCCAATTACAGGCTCGGGATTTTAACCTATGGAAAGAGGAGCCTATAATGACCCGCGATAAAAAAAGCCAGGACAACAATGCACTGGTATTGGGTTGGGATTATGAATCCGGGGCTACAATGGAACCCAAAGCGACTTATGCCCTTTCCATTTCGAATAATCAAAGGGACTGGTTCAATGATTCCACCGCAACGCTACAGCTAGCAATTGCTGCGGGCAATCATTCCTGGTTGGCCAAAAAGGACGCGGAAAAGGATGAAGATGAGGAAGAACAAAAGGTGCGGGATGTTCCAAATTTGGATTTTACCGTTCAATTGGTAGATGCCAACGGTACAAATTCCTCCATCAAGGTAAGTGCCATCAAAGCGATTCCCAAGCCCTTGAAAAGTCGTTTTACCAAATTTGAATTTCTGGAGGAAGATATGGTTGGGGCCGATTGGGAAGTGCAGTTCCAGACCTATCATTTTCCCTTGGCCCAATTCAAAAAGCAAAATCCGGAATTTAAGCTGAGCGAAATAGTTTCGCTTCAATTTATTTTTGATCATAACCCCTATGGCGTAGTCCTCATCGATGATATTGGGGTGAGTAAGTAAACGGGCTCTGGGGATGAACGTGCTAAATGGATAGAACGTCTATGGTATATCCTGATTATTGCGAAAAGCACTTTTTAGTGTATTGCTACTAAATTAGTATTGGAATTGGAAAACAACAGGATACTTGTAATTGCGCTGGTTTGGCCAGAACCTACCGCTACGGCGGCAGGGGTGCGGTTGCTTCAACTGCTCACCGTTTTTAAGGAACAAGGTTATTTGATTACCGTAGCTTCCGCCGCCACACGTTCTGAATTTTCGTTGAATTTGGAAGCCATGGGTGTGCGAACACGAGAGATTCTGATGAACGACAGCTCCTTTGACGCATTTGTGAAGCAGTTGAATCCGACGATTGTTTTGTTCGACCGATTCTTGACCGAAGAGCAATTTGGTTGGCGGGTGGCGGAACAGGTACCCGATGCGCTGCGTATTTTGGATACCGAAGATTTACACGCCCTCCGTCATGTACGGGAGGCCTGCTTTAAGAAAGGAGTTGATTTTACTACGGAGGCCTGGTTGCAGGAAGATAAGAACAAGCGCGAAATTGCGAGTATCTACCGCTGTGATCTTTCCTTGATTATTTCCAGCTACGAAATGGAACTCCTCACCGGTACCCTAAAAATAGATAAAAGTCTACTTTTGTTACTGCCTTTCATGGTTGACGCCCTACCTGAAACACCAAATTGGCCCGGCTACGAGCAGCGAACCGATTTTATCTTTATTGGCGGTGGAAAACATGCGCCCAATGTGGATGCGCTCACCTACCTAAAAAATACGATTTGGCCGCTAATCCGGCAGCAGATCCCCAATGCCAAGCTACAAGTGTATGGTGCCTATTTTCCCCAACAGGTATTGGAAATGCATAAGCCAAGCGAGGGGTTTTTAGTTCAGGGTAGGGCAGAAGCGGTACAATCTGTAATGCAACAGGCACGAGTCTGCTTGGCCCCCTTACGTTTTGGAGCGGGTATAAAAGGAAAATTAGTGGATGCCATGCGCTACGGTGCGCCCAGTGTTACCACAAAAATTGGAGCGGAAGGTATGCACGGTATCCTGGAGTGGAACGGTGCTATCGAAGACGACCCCAAAGCCTTTGCCACTGCTGCGGTCAAGTTCTATACGAACCAAATACAATGGGAACAAGCGCAAACACAGGGTAAAACATTGATTAATACCCTATATGCTAAAAAATCGTTGACAAAGATATTTTTAGGGTCTATTGAAAACCTTCAAAACACGCTTCCTGCCCACCGCCAACAAAATTTCGTGGGCAGCCTGTTACAACACCAAAGTTTGGCGGCGACCAAGTTTATGGGGAAATGGATTGAGGAGAAAAATAACGGGGTTTAGGGTAAGTTTTGTTATTGGTTAGTATATGAAAAGTAGGGCAGGTAATAAGCACTTACTTTCAGTTTTACACGTAGTCATATTTTCATTTTTCTAAAATACAAATCAAAAATATGGCGAACTTTTTAATTAAGCATAAGCCTTTGTTTTTAGCACTTTCCGCCCCATTTTTTCATGGGATACGTTGTTACCTAACTGGTTTTTCTGTCCGCAAAATTGCCAGCATAGGCCAAGACATATTCTTTTACAGCTTTAGTCTGGCAAGGATGGCGCGACTGGAAATTTGTATGGGTTTCAGCGTTGAAAATTCCACTAAGTCATTAAATTGTAACTTTCACTTGCCGGAAACAGTAATTCAATTCCTTTCGGTTTGATTTTAAATAAAGGACCTTTTTCGACAACCTTTCCATTTGAGTTTCGCTTAATCAAATGGTCAAGTGTTATAATTCCTTGCTCAATTAGCAAGTCAAATTGAGACGTAATTGGCTTTTTCGTATGCTCTACTAATTTATATTGAAAATGCTCTCGGTCATTTATTTTGGTGCTTTCAGCTTCTACCCAAAACGTTTCTTTATGTTTTGACCTTAGTCGATTGTGAAGTTTGTCTAATGTCCAAACCACAAAATCTCCAACCTCTGGTTTGTCTGAGTTTTCAATCAATTGTTTTATGTCGCTATCAATTCTAAGGTTCAAACCTTGCGAGTTTCTGGTAATAGCTGAAACTGTGCAATACAACTTAAAATCCTCTTCCCGTTCGTAACCAAAATTGTCAAGAATCTCTGCCGAACTTTTAAACTTACTTAATTTCCAATCTGGAACTTGTGCAAATAGGTTTTTTCGGTTGGTTCTGCTATTTCTAAAAGATTTAAGTTCAATTCCTTTGTAGTCTGGTTGTTTAGACGAGTTAATGTCAATTCCAAGCGCAGTTTCAAGTGTTCTGCCAACAGAAGTGTCAGCATCAACCATTGAAGGAATTGGGCCAGCATTCGCAATTTTCCTTAGCATAGCTAGAAGCTCAAATGCAACTTTGTTTTCAGTCGTGTTGATTGCATTGATTAAATCCTGAAATGGATTTTGAATTGAAGAATTAATCAATTCTTTGATATCTAATTTTGTTAAGTTGAAAACTTGAAATTGGTTATCAAAGTATGTAATAGCAATAATATCGTTGGGCTCTGAAACCTTTGTTAAACTATAAAACCAAATTCTAGGGTCTCCTTTTTTAGTTGAAGGCCTATATAAAGACGCTTGTGATTTTATAGTTTTAAAACCTGTATGAATGATTGCTGGAATCATAACTTTACTTTCTGTACCTTGTGGTTGTAATTCGTAATCGTGGATATTTTCACTTTTCAAATAACTTCGGACGGAACCAGTTGCATCCATTATTGATTTTTTCAGTCCGGTTTCGGTTGGTTCAATTAAAGTAAGAGAAACTTGGTTTTTAGTCAGTAATTTTATCTTTTCTTGTTCTGCGTCTGTAAGCTTTCTCACTTGATATGTTTTAATATTTCACTTGCGACTGCTCTGGCTAATAAAGGCGGAACAGCATTTCCAACTAAAGTGTATTGTGGCACTTCTGTTTTTCTATTATTTCCACCTGTTGAGCGTTTTCCTTGAAATACAAAGGAGTCGTCAAATGACTGTAAACGTGCCATTTCTCTAACCGTTAAAGACCTTGGCGAATTGTAGTGAATGTAATCGTCTGCAATAGTCATTATTGTAGAACTTTGCTCGTCTGGTTTCAAAACATTGTAATTTCGCTTGTTTGTAGCAAGATTTAATTTTTCAAGTTCTGGTTGCGCTTTTTTATAATTGCCATTTTTTAGAATCACACCAAGTCTTTCAATAACCGTGTCGTTCTGGTTACTCGTTTTGTGATTATTTAGTATGTCGAAATATTTTTCTCCGTTTTCTAAACCTTCCGTATTCTTAACGTAAAATGGTTTTGTCTGAGGTTTAAATCGTTCAATTAATCTGCCTTTTTTTGACCATTCTGCAAATGATTTTCCACCATTTGAAATAGGTTTTCCGTCAATTTTTCTTTTTTTGAGAAGTTTAGCCATTTTCATTGCACTTCCGTTATATTGAGCAGAGATATCAACGTCTTCATACCGATGTGCTTCTTGGTTGTTGCCAATAAAGTCTAAATCGTATAAAGCTTCAAAAATGGTTACTTTCTCTTCCTCTGAAACTGTTGCAGGAATTTTAGAAATATACTTTTGGTCTTTGCGACAACCAATAAAAAGTACTCGCTCTCTATTTTGAGGTACACCGTAATTTGATGCATTAGCAACAAATGGTTGTTCAATTTTGTAAAGCCTAATACTTTCAAGAATAGTCTCTAATTCCTTTTTTTGTGATTTGTTACAATGAGATTGTAAAATCTCAATGGATTCATCAAAAGATGTTGTGTATATTTTTAAAGCAGTTATAATATCCTCACAATCCTTTTTGTAATTGGTTGGAACTTTTAAAGCTTTAAATGAATTCTCAATTTTTGAAATGATATTTTCAGAGCTTATCTCTGTTAGAAAATCTGTAAAGGAATTTACAAAGTCATCACTATCGATATTACAAAAATCCTTTTCTTTGATAATATCACGTTTTAATTTCTCCCATTCTTTTGTTCTTGCCAAAAGGTTGAAACCGTGACGAATTGTATTAATGTTTTCATCCGTTTTACTGGTTTTGTAGTCTGCGATTTTTGGTGTCAGTTTTTTAAATCTATTCTCTACAAAGCATATAAAATCTGCTTTTCCAGTTTCTTTGTCTTTTTCAAGTAGTTTTTCAAGTTCAACTCTTTTAACAATACTATCGAAAAGGAAAGAATTTGATTCTTTTCGTATTTTTTTGATGAATGTATTTAGTAATGGAATTTCTTTTGTGTCAACAATAGAGTTGATTTCTTTGATAATCAATTCTTTTATTTTCCCGCCTTCTTTGGTCAAAATGCCTTTTACATTTTCCATCACAAAGTATTTAGGCTGTAAGACCTTAATAACTTCTAGGTAGTGAGAAAAAAGGTCGTCCTTTTTATCAAATTTTTTCCGCTTTCCTGCAAGACTAAAACTTTGACAAGGTGGTCCACCACAAACAACGTCAATTTTACGTCCATCAATTTTTTCTAATAAATTGTCTAAAAAATCTGGTTCAGTAATATCTTGCTTTAAAAATTCAGCATCTAAACCTAATTGATGATTATAACGAACAACGTGAGTTAATTCGCAATTTTCGTTGATGTCGTTGGCAACAACAAATTCGAAGAATTTATTATTGTGTTCAGCTTGTAAAAAACCTTCACTAAAACCGCCAGCTCCAGCAAATAAATCTACAAAAGTGAATGGTTTTCCATAAAGCGCAACTTGCTCTTTCACAATATTTACATTGCTATTTTCTTTGTAATTTTCTATGTGTTCGTTCAATACGCTTTTAACTTCGTCTTGTACAAAGGTTTTTTTATTTGAATGGTGCAAAAGTTCGTCTGCTCGTTCTTTTAGAAAATCTAAATAATGATTGATTTCGTGAGATTCCACGCTTAATCCAATCGCTTTTTGTTTGGATTTATTAAAGTTTTTCGGTTCTATTTTTTGACCTGTAGAAACCTTAACTTGATTTCCGTTGCAGTTTATTCTTAGATGAATTGGAGCAAAACCTTTTTTATCAGGTTTATCCAAGTAGAAGTTTATTGTAGCCATAGTTTTTTACGGACGTTTTTACGTACACGGACAAAATTACGGACAATTTTTGAAAAATTCTTTTTTGATTCTGATTTTTGTTAGAATTGGGTGTGGGAAAAGGCAAGCTTTTTTTATTTTTTGAGGTACGAAAAAAATAAAAAGTGGTTATCTGAGCCCTTACTTTTCAAGGCTTGCAGGTAATGATAAGATAGATTAAGTTTCAATTCCACATATTGGTTTAGGACGAAGTTCGTTTTTTACAATATAGAAATCAAGAACGGCCCTACAGCAATTGTAAGAAGTTATTAACGTATGGCACTAATTTAATTGCCGGATTAGACAATAGTTCTTTACCCCTTTTCGGAGCTATTAGGTTTCCCTTGCAAGGCTAGTTCCATGGTCCACCAGTAAAAATATTTTCCGCTAAACCTGTAGAATAGGCTACGGGTTTGTTTTGCGGCCAAGACATCCCAATGGCCCAAGTACTGCCACTCCCAAGTACCCAATAGGGCGTATTTAATTTTCTTTCGGATTTGCTTTGTAGCATTAGATGAAAAGTGTAGTTCCTTTAATTTTTCTGCATTACGTTTTATTTCGGCTTCGGTCAATTCCGTATCCAAAAAGGGGGCACAGAGCAGTTCCCAGACATCGGGCTTATTGGCTACGGGTAGTTGGTGTTTTTGGGCAAAGGCCTTAATCGCCTCGGTATCGTCGTGGTTAAAGAAAATAAGTTCGCCCTCATCGATTTCCATAGAGCAGGGAATCGTAGTAAAGTCGACTTCCTTGATTCGACCTAAGGTGACCATGTTATTTTTTCGCAAGGAACTGAACCGGAATTCATAGAAATCGAACACAATGCAATCTTCCAAAATACGGTACGTACTATACTTCATTTTCGTCGGGTTCGTTGGGCCTTGGAACTTCGGGCTTGCGGTAAAGGTGGTTCTCCATCCATCACTCAACACAATTGGTATTGTAGTACTCCGCTACTTCGTAAGTGCGTTTAAACTCACCCGCGTCTATATTGTTAACTAGACCGGGGCAATCGCTGAAATAGCGGGCCAATTGCTTTTTCTTTAAGCCTAATATACCTTGGGTAGGCCGAATATAATAGGGCTCTCCCGCTTTTTTGAACAAGGGAATTGAATAACCATAGCTGGTACCATCAGAAAACTCCTTGCCATAGACACTCAGGGATCCTTCTGAATAAACGGTTAAAAACGCTTTTTCCTTAAAATAAGGACTGGCATGAAATGTCGTCCGCAAAAAATTACCTTCTTCATGGTACCATAGCGAGGTGAAGGTATGCGTACCATTGTTATAGCCTTTGATATCATGCGCCGAATACTTCTTCGCCCTTCGGCCTTTTTGTTTAAACTTGATTCTTTGATAGATCTTTCCAGAGAAATTATTTCTGTCCCTAACCGTACCGTAAAGTGTATCCTTAATTTCTAAAATAATATAACCGGGAACATAGTCACGTTGGGCATGGAGTCTACCCGCCATAAGCACAAATAACAAGACCAAGAGATATTGGAGTTGCTTTTCCATCAGAGCGATTTTTAAGTAAGGTTGAAGCATTGAAAGCGTATAGTTGTAAAGCATTATCAGGAGCATCCCTAAAATTATAAAATTGCTAGTCCCTTAACGGTAAAACACGGCTTCTTATTTTCCCAATCCACGGTTACAAGGCATAATCAAAGTTGTTTTGTATACTTTAAGAGGCATTTCACTATTAATTAGGTAGCTGGGTCTCGCCGAAACAATTCGATCAAATTAAAAAGGAGAACGCAAAAAACGACCCAGATAAAGCCCGCAATGAATCCGCCCGCAATATCCGATGGAAAATGTACCCCTAAATAAATTCGGCTGACCCCGATACTTAAAATAAGCAGGGCCAGTACCAAAATCAATAAAAACTTGGCACCCTTATGGATTTTAAAAGTATAGACCATATAAATTAAAAATCCGTAAAAGGCCATGGCACTCATGGCATGGCCACTAGGGTAACTCAAGGTCTCGACCGAAACCAAATGTTCTATTCCCGGGCGTGCACGGTCTATAAATCGTTTAAGCACCATATTGGAAATGGTAGCCAAGGCTAGAACCAAGGTCGCCTGTGCCACATATTTCCGGCGTTTTAGCACCAATAGGGAAAGCACAAGAAAAATAATCAGTACAATAAGGTAGCCATAAATATCCCCAATATCGGTCACGAATTTGAAATACCAGGTGAGGCCTGGGGAACGAAAAGAAATGATATAATCCGTTATTGCGGTATCGTAAGCGGCCAAAACTTCCGTTTTCAGGGTATCCGTAAGTTCTATAAAGAGATTGATGCCCCCAACTACGATGACCAAGGCTATGATGACCGTAATAAGGTAGGGTAATCCTTTACCGTGTTGGTGCAATTTCTCCGCCAGAAATTTACGAATCGATTTTATAAAGGTATACAGCGTTTCTCTCATGCGTAAGATAAAAATTGATCTAGAGTCACTCAGGTTTTAGTAAAACTAAAACAAAAATAGTAATACCGTACGTAACGGTAAAGGCGTGATTTATAATTGGAAATGAGGTAGCAGTAGTCAGTCGTAAAATTTGGTAGGTTGCTATCCTAAGCCCTATCTTTAGGGCTTACTATTAGATGATACAGCATGGAATCACCCACGTGGAAGACCGCCCTCGAATTTGAGGACATTACCTATAAAAAATGTAACGGCGTAGCGCGGATCGCCTTCAATAGACCTGATGTACGGAATGCATTTCGCCCCAACACGACCAGTGAATTGATCAAAGCCTTTTATGACGCCCAAGAAGATACGCGTATTGGTGTTGTATTGCTCTCTGCGGAAGGCCCCTCCACAAAAGATGGAATATGGTCTTTCTGCAGTGGCGGTGATCAAAAGGCGCGCGGACATAAAGGCTATGTTGGAACGGATGGCCAACACCGTTTGAACATTTTAGAAGTACAGCGCATGATTCGGTTTATGCCCAAAGTCGTTATTGCCGTAGTACCTGGCTGGGCTGTGGGCGGCGGACATAGTTTGCACGTGGTCTGCGACATGACCCTCGCCAGCAAGGAGCACGCCATTTTTAAACAGACCGATGCGGATGTTACCAGTTTTGATGGGGGGTATGGCTCTGCCTACCTCGCAAAAATGGTGGGCCAGAAAAAGGCACGTGAAATATTCTTTTTAGGCCGTAATTATTCCGCCCAGGAGGCTTTTGATATGGGTATGGTAAATGCCGTTGTGCCCCATGCGGAATTGGAAGCCACGGCTTACCAATGGGCGCAGGAGGTGCTTGAAAAATCGCCTACCTCTATTAAAATGTTGAAATTTGCCATGAACCTGACCGATGATGGTATGGTGGGCCAACAGGTATTTGCAGGTGAGGCCACACGACTGGCCTACATGACCGAGGAAGCAAAAGAGGGTAGAAATGCCTTCTTGGAAAAACGCAAGCCTAATTTTGGTAAGGACAATTGGTTACCTTGATGGGTTGGGTGGGTGTTGAATTGTCACTTCGGCTCCGCTCAGTGACCTAACTTCGGCTTTGCCCAGTAATCCAATTTCGGCTCCGCTCAATTGACCTATTTCCGTTGTGGCCAGGGAACAACTTTGGCTACCCTCAGTGATTCATCTTCGGCGCCGCTCTGTTGCCCGACTGGGCTACATGAATTGAAGTACTTGTTTTGACTTCCCGTACGGGTAAGATTTCTCGATTACTAGAGTCCATTGGCCAATCACAATAAACCACAAACCAAATCGGAACAAACTAAAAAGAGTCCGATCAGAAGACCAGACTCTTTTACGAGAACACTATATGAAAATGAAAAATTATACTTCGTTTGTAAGAACAGTATAAATGTACGGGGACACTTTCATTTTCAAAAACTAATGTTGCGACCCAATGAATTTCTGTTGTGAACCTGCCCTATGGTGTGGTTAGGCGCAAAATTGTTCATGGCGAGGTTCCTTATTCAATCGAATTTAAAATCTCCACGAGCAGGGTATTGAACTGTTCATCGGTTTGCTCTTCCAGTCCGGTACGTACAACTACGAGCTCCTTAGAGGGTATAATAAAAACACGCTGACCTTGAAAGCCATTTGCCGAAAATAAATCGCGGGGTATATCCGGATATTTACTTTCCGCATTCAACCAAAAATGGGCGCCATAGGTACCGTCAGAGTCCGCTGTAGGTTTGGTGATGTAGTCTACCCATTCCTCTGAGAAGAGGCGTTCGCCGTTCCAATCGCCCTTGTTCAGGTATAAAATCCCGAATTTCGCCCAATCGCGGGTGGTGGCCCATGCATAAGATGAACCTACGTAATTACCTACCAAATCTGTTTCCAAGAGCATGGAAGACATCCCTATTTTATCGATTAATTGCTGATAGGGAAAATCGAGATAGGTTTGATGGTCATTGAATTGGTTCCTTAAAATTCCGGATAATAAATTGGAGGTACCCGATGAATAGTTCCAAATTTCGGTAGGTTGGGCCACCAGTTCAGTATCCCTTTGGGCTTCACTCATATTGGATGCTAAAAACAACATGCGGGTAACATCAGATATTTTAAAGTAATCTTCCTCCCAAGAAAGCCCACTTTGCATACGCAGCAAATGATCAAGGGTAATTTGTTTTCGTTCATCGTTCTGCCATTCTGGAATGGGCGCCGTCGAAGCTACCTTTATCCTTCCTTGATATTCCAAAATACCGTACAATGTAGCCAAAACACTTTTGGTCATGGACCATCCCAAAATAGGCGTTTCCTTTGAAAAACCTCGAATATAGCGTTCCCCAATAATTTGGTTTTTATGCACTACGAGCAGTGTTCTCGTTTTTTGTTCAGGGTCTTTAAAGGCATTGGTCAAGGCAACCTCTAATTTAGCGTAATCCACGTTTGCCAAAAGCGTATCTTTCGTTCCATTAGTGCCGTAGGGAAATGGCAGGGTGTCCGCTTTTTTGGTTCGTTGGGGCACGAGGTCAAAAGCATGGCGATCAAATTCATCATTAGTCAATACCGCTCCCAAACCTTCCTTGTAAACTGCTTTCCGTTTCATGAGGCCAAAAACCGAAGCGGTTGCGAATGCTTCTTTATCCGCAACTTCGGACTGCGCCAAATTGATCATGGGCATTTCGTGGTCAACTAAGTTGATATCACCAGCGTCTCTATTGGCCACAAAGACATTGGAGGCCATATTTTTGGAAGCGTAACCGGATATGAGATTTAATTTCGGATAATTGAAATATCCTAAAAGAACAATTGCGATCAGAGCAAGGGCCAAAACCCACTTTAACTTTTTCATTTCTTATTTTTTCATTTGTTGTAAATTTATCAAAACGATAGGTATGTCCAACATTGGATTAGTAATAGCTGAACGAAGTAGGGATATTGGCGATTTTTTGGTAGGCCGCTTATTGCCGTTTCGTAAAAAACGAATGATCGGACCGTTTATATTTATAGACCATATGGGGCCCACGCGACTGGGGCCTGAAAAATATATGGATGTGGACCAACATCCCCATATGGGACTCTCCACCTTAACTTTTATGTTGGAAGGCGAACTGCTTCATGAAGACAGTATGGGCACGAAGCAGTTAATACGTCCAGGAACGGTCAACTGGATGGTGGCAGGAAAAGGTGTTTCGCATACGGAAAGAACTCCGAGTAGCCTGAGGGACGGTGCCGTTTTTACGGCTCACGGATACCAAATCTGGGTCGCACTACCGAAAGAAAAGGAGGATATGGAACCGGAATTCCATCATATTCCCAACAAGGACCTTCCCAAATGGAAAGAGGGAACTGCCTCGTTTACCTTGGTGGCGGGTAGCGGATATGGACGTACAGCTCCAGTGCCCGTTCATTCCGAGCTATTTATGGTTGAAATAAAAACGCAAGAAACCTATTCCCTAAATACGTTGGATAACTTAAAAGGGGAAATAGGTATTTGCATTGTGGAAGGCAGCATCGAAGCCTGTGGAAACGTAGTGAAAAAAGGGAATATTCTTGTTTCAAAGGTTGCCGATACCTGTAAAACGATACTTCATCATAATAGCCATATTATTCTCTTTGGCGGAGAGCCCTTCCCGGAGGAGCGCCATATTTTTTGGAATTTTGTTTCGCACGACAAGGATAAACTTGAAAAAGCTAAAGAGGAGTGGAAAGCAAAAACTTTTCCGATGATGAAAAACGAAACCAGTTACGTTCCTATTCCCGGCCTATAATTTTTGCCAGGTCTTATCCGGCGTAAGCCTAAAACTACCCACATGATCGAAAGCACATTCATGGGGTAAGATTAAGGATAAAAACGTACTCTCGTCCTCAGCCCTGTACAAATGATATTCCTTGCCAACGATGGGTTCAAAATTGAATTTGGCGCTATAGACCAAATTGTTATACTCAAAATTGTCCATTAAGGCCTTATAGGATTTTTGTAATTCCTCATATTGGGCCTTAAATTGATTATTTGCGCTTACAATATGGGTATTTTTCCATGAGGTTACATCGGGCGGTGTAATTTTTGGAGCAGAAACGCCCGTTGCAAAAGGCGCAAGCTTACCGTGGTAGGTTTGTGTCTCTTCATCAAAGACTACATAATCCGGTTTTTTTTCTTTCTTCATAGCGCTACAAATTTAAGAAAAAGCCTAACTATATTTTTTGTTAAATGTTTTAGGTATTCCTACCTTAACATTTTATAGGATGTGCCCGGATTGCCAAAACATCTTATGAACCCTTAATCTTTTATAGACAAATGCTACAAAACTGAATATGGAATGGAGCGAAAGTTAGACGGAAGGTTTTCGATTGGAAAATATCCTCTGTTGAAGGAAATGGTGAATAGGGTCTTTTTCTGGTTCGTTCTGTTTATATTTATGGGTTGTGAAGACAAAACTCTGGACACGAAATACGATTGGATTCCCCTCAACGTAACGGCCACCGCCTACAATTCCTTACCCTACCAAACCTCATATGAACACCCGGCCATAACGGCATGGGGCGATTCCATAAAACCGGGACAAAAGTGGGTTGCCGTATCTCGTGACCTAATAAAAAAGGGACTGGATTACAACACCATGGTGAAAATAGATACTTTTGAAGGTATATACATCGTAAAGGACAAAATGAACCAGAAGTGGAAAAATAGAATTGATATTTATATGGGAGAAGATGTGAAAAAAGCGAAGGAATGGGGGAGAAGGAAAATAACCATAAAATATGCCGTTGCAAAGGATAGCCTAAGTAAATAGCCATGAAACGAATCTCAATCAGGTTTTTAATACTTATAGCAACGGCCTCCTGTACCACAACCAAAACGATTGTGGACAGCCCAATTACGTTTAACCAAGAGCGCAGGGAATTAACGTTGGATTATCTTGAGTTGCGGTACGGCATACAGCAACAAAGCCCGCAGATAGAACCAAAAATGATTGTTTTGCACTGGACGGTTATTCCCACATTTGAAAAATCATTTGAAGCATTTGACCCTGCCACGTTACCCAATTGGCGGCCGGATATTAAAAATGTAAGCGGACTCAATGTTTCATCCCATTTTATGGTAGACCGAGACGGCACCATATACCAATTATTGCCAGAAACCACCATGGCACGGCATGTTATTGGACTAAACCATTGTGCCATAGGTGTGGAGAATGTGGGTGGTACGGACGATTTACCGTTAACCAAGGCCCAACTAAAATCCAATATTTGGCTTGTTCGCTATTTGAAAGATAAATATGATATCGATTACCTTATCGGTCATTATGAATATACCCTTTTTGAGAACCATCCGCTATGGCTTGAAAAGGACGAGGGGTACCGTACAATGAAGACCGACCCTGGTGTGGATTTCATGAAGAAGGTACGTCTCGCAGTTCGCAATCTTGATTTTAAACCTTTACCACAACGAGCCACTAATTGATAAATAACCCAGTCACAAAATATAGTTTTCATGAAAAAAATATGCTTGCTTTTTTTAGGTTTTCTTTCGTGTGTTGCAACCGCACAGTCAGAGAACATCACCACCCAATTATATGACACGTATGAAGCCTACAAAGAATCAGCTATCGGTAAAAGACGGATAAAACGGCAGGACATAGAACCCCTTATCAATTCGTATAAATCCAATCCTAAATTTACGGTTAGCACGGTTGGAAAATCAATCGGAGGGAGAGATTTAACCTTAATCAGTCTTGGTACTGGTGCTACCTCAATTTTTTTATGGTCGCAAATGCATGGAGACGAACCTACCGCAACCCAGGCAATTTTCGATATATTGAATTTTTTCAATAGTCCTGATTTCAAACAGGAGAAGGAATACATATTAAATAACCTAAGCATTCATTTTTTGCCCATGTTAAACCCCGATGGTGCGGAGCTCTTTCAACGCCGAAATTTATTGGGGGTGGATATCAATCGGGATGCCCTTCGTTTGCAATCCCCAGAATCGCAAACCCTAAAACGGGTACGGGATAGTCTTGAAGCTGATTTTGGGTTTAACCTGCACGATCAAAGTACCTACTATAACGCGGAACGTACAGAAAAACCTGCTACAATCTCGTATTTGGCCCCGGCCTATAATTATGAAAAGGAAATCAATGAAACTCGTGGTGATGCGATGAAAATTATCGTATTCATGAATGAAATTCTTCAAAAATACGCTCCCGGCCAAGTAGGACGCTATAACGATGACTTTGAACCAAGGGCTTTTGGGGACAATATTCAAAAATGGGGCACCAGTACCATTTTGATTGAATCAGGTGGGTATCCTGAGGATACTGAAAAACAGGAGATTCGGAAATTAAATTATGTCTCTATACTCGCGGCAATCTATACCATTGCCAAGAAGAGTTATAAGGAAATTCCCATAGCGGAATATGAGAAAATACCAGAAAACGACCGAAAGTTGTTCGACTTAAAAATTGAAGCTGCGCACTATGAACTTATGGGGGATATGTACGTGATTGACTTGGGAATAAACCAGATTGAAGTGGACTACCAGAATCACAATTCGTTTTGGTACAGTAGCCGTATCATGGACCAGGGTGACCTTTCTACGTATTATGGGTATGAAACCTTAGATGCTACCGACTATACCCTTAAACAAGCCAAAGCTTATCCCAAAACAGTACAAAGTATGAAAGAGGCGAATGCCATGAACTTTAAGGAACTATTGCGGCAGGGATACGGTTACATTAGAATGGCCAGTATACCCGGTAAACAAGTGAACGCTTCCTTACCCTTACATTTAATAGGACCAAACTACGAAGTTCCAAAATTGTTTTTGCAGCCCGGAATCAACCCAACCTTCTTTTTGGAAAAAGAGGGAACGATTAGGTATGCGGTTATCAATGGTTTTCTACTTGATTTAAATGAAACCAACCCAACACTACCCAATGCCATGATTTACAAATAATAGATTCTGAAAAAGTAGTACCTTTTTTGTGAGAGCAGCTTAATTCGCCAAACGGAGTGGAATTAAGCGTAGTTAAGCCTCTAATGGAAATTGACTGCTACGCGAATCGTTTCAACATAGAGCTGATTTTTCCACTTTCCTCGTGGCAGTGGACTTCCTTGGGGCACGTATCAAAACCTAATATCCAAAATTAAAGGTCATATACCTGCCATACCTAAGAAGTACAAATAGCATAATGAGCAACAAGGTAACGATGAACATAAATAGGCTCAAAAAGATACTTTTGTACGCCACCGGATAGGGACCTAATGCACTTTGCTGAATAATTTTACTGATTAATGTCATCATCCTAAATTTAATGGGTTAAACATGAATATAGTTTTTAGGATAGGTTGTATAGCGGCTACTTGTTTCTGTTACTAAAACAATTCCCTTGCCAAAAACCCTACTTTTAAGTTGATACCAATTGATTTTCCGATTTTTGAGCATAAAAAAAGGGAAGCGATCACTTCCCTTTTAAATAATTCAACTGTATTCCTATAGATTCTCCTCGGCATCCAATAAGGCAAAGAATTTATCTAAGTTTGGTAGAATAATGATTTTTGTTCTACGGTTCAAGGCCATATTTTCTTTGGAGTTATTCTCCACCAAGGGCACATAACTACTTCTACCTGAAGCAATTAATTGTGATGGGTCCACATTAAACTCTTTCTGTAATTTACGTACAATGGAGGTTGCCCGTTTAACACTTAGGTCCCAGTTATCCGAAACATTAGGGGTGTTTATGGTGCGTGAATCTGTGTGCCCTTCGACCATAACTTCCATACTCGGCTCGGATTTTATAACCTCGGCCAATTTTTTTAAGATGTTGTCAGCCTTATTGCTAATTGTATAGCTTGCGGTATTGAACAATAATTCGTCAGAAATATTGATCATCACTACCGTTTTATCGATACTTACATCCACATCTTCACCTTCATCGGAAATGGATTGTTTCAGCTTATAGGAAACCGCTAAATTCATGGAGTCTTCAAGCGTAGTCGCTTGGGCTAATTTTGCCGGGTCAACGTTTTTTAGGGTATTTCTCATCTTTGCCTTTGTGTTGTTGCTCATTACGGCAACATCATCCACGGTTGTGAACTGGCTATCGTTCATTTCCTTTAAGGAATTGATCTTTGAATTGTACTCTTCTACACGAGCTTCGATTTTCGTCATTTTAGCTTCCAGTTCCTCTTTCTCTACTTGTGTCTTTGTTAAACGACTTTGAGTTTGGGAAAGGTTATCTTCCAAAGCAACGTATTTCTTTTTAGAAACACATGAGGTTAACATGGCTACTGAAAGTATAGTAACTACGGATAATCTTTTCATTGTATTCTGTTTAAATTAATATTTAGTTATCGCTTTTATATACGGCTGAAATCGATAAACGGACGTTTTTACCGATGAAAAACCTTGTATTTAGTGCATCAAAAAGTGCCAACCAAATGAATATCAAACACTTGTTACGGTCAAATTAGGGCAAAAAAAAAGAAGCGTATCTACGCTTCTTTTTAAAAATTATTTGGAGCCTCTTATTGGCAACCGCCTGTAAATCCGTTGGCATTGAATTTGGTCTGTACCGCACCTTGTCTGGCTCCGGTATTTACCTCAATGGCCAAGTTGTTCTCTCCGCTACCATCACGTTTAGGGCTACAATACTCAAAAAGGTAGTAACTATTTGCCCTTTCTGAAACCTTCTCCGATATATCATTGAATGTCCGTTCCAGCTCGTCTTTGTTCTGTGCGAATACACTTGCTGTTTTTCCGATTGAACGCAAGACATCGGTATCAATTTCGCCACCAAGTCCAATACTGAAGAAAGAAATGTTGGCGTTGGCATCATTTACTTTTTTCAACGCGGCACCTTCCGTAAATCGTGATGCTTGGTCGGTACCGTCTGTAAATATAACGACAGAGGCTGCCCCAATTTTACCTCCCGAAGTAGATTCCCTAACCAAATTGGAAGCAATGTCTGTAGCCTTTATTACTGCTCCGTACAAATCCGTAGATGGGTCATTGCTAATATCATCGGTAATACCATCAATAGCACCAACCAATTCGTCCCTTGACGGAGTCAACTCATTCAACAAATGCAATTTATCCTCCCCATCAAACCAATAAATGGCCATTTTAACCGATTCTTGTGTGGTAGCCGGCATTACCGCGTTTATAAAACTGGTAGAAGCCAATTTCAATTCTTCAAGACTACTGCTAAGTACGCTATTACTCAAATCTAGGACCAGTAGGGTATTATTGGAAAAAATTTGTGAATTGGGTGAAATACGTGCAGAGGATTCTGAAGTAGATATGGTATTGAAACAATCGTCGTTCCTACCTTGCTCGTAGATTGTAAATTGATTGGCCGTTAAACCCGGCACGGGATTCCCGCTTGTATCAGATACTCTAAAAAACACGGACACCTTACCTGGTAGTGTCGTAAATTGTTCCTGAATGGATAATACCAATTCCCCTTCATCCAATCCCAAACAATCATCTACGGGTTGGCCCTTACCAAGACCGTCCCCAAAATCAAGATCAAGATTTACATCATCATCGGCATTGCCGCAAGAAACAAGAAAAGTCAGTAAAAAAAATACACTGAAGGTCTTCAAAAATAATTTCATATTCATTAATTATACGTTCAACTAGCAGAACGGACAAAGTTTATTTAAATTATCGGGAATTATGAAATTTATGTTAAAGATTGTTAAAGCAAAAAAGGCCCTAGGTCCAAGACTATGAAAAGCAGTATATTTCATATCATCAAATAACATAATAGTATTGTTAAATGGACGTGTATACCCGTGCAGTTAGATAAGGACCGAAGTTAACCATGACCCACGAATTCAAGAAAATTGTCCAGGAATATAAAATGGCAAGCGCTTTAGATTTAAAGTGTGTTCTGGCTACAGTAGTCGCTTTGGAAGGTTCTTCGTATCGAAGACCGGGTGTGCGTATGCTTATACGTAAAGATGATAAAATGATTGGTGCCGTAAGCGGGGGATGTGTGGAAAAAGAAATCTTGTTCCAGGCGCAATCCGTGTTTGAGGACCAGACACCAAAATTAATGACTTACGATGGTAGGTATCGTTTGGGCTGTGAAGGTATTCTGTACCTACTTATAGAACCCTTTTCACCCTCAGTAACTGCCCTGGAAGCTTTTGAAAGTGTGTTACTGGAACGAAAATCATTTAGTTTGATTACCTCCTATGAAATGGAATTTGGGAGCTTGGCTCAGTATGGTACAACCATTCATTTGGATGGAGCATCGTTTCCTTTACATCCAACGTTAAGAAAACAGGAGGGAGCACACTATTTTGAACAACATATGGAACCCTGTAAACGCCTATTGATTATAGGAGGCGAACACGATGCGGTACAACTGTCCCATTTTGCAATTGGCATGGGCTGGGAGGTAGGTGTTGCGGTTACCCCGAAAGAGGATAAAACAAAGGACGATTTCCCTGGAATAGACGAGTTCTTAAACGAAGTGCCGGAAAACCTGCAGCTATCCTACGTAGACGAAAATACTGCTGTTGTATTAATGACCCATAGCTTTGCAAAGGACCTTAAGTATTTGACGGTGCTAAAAAATACCAGTCCCTTGTATTTGGGATTATTAGGCCCCTCCAAAAGGAGGGAAAAATTGTTGAACGCGCTGTTGGAGCAGGATTTGGATATTGATTTAGCGTTTGTGGAAAACATACACGGCCCAGCAGGTTTGAACATAGGCGCAGAAACACCCCAGGAAATTGCAATCTCCATTTTAGCGGAACTATTGGCAGTGATACGGAATACGGAGCCCATGAAGCTAAAGGACAAAGAAAATAGAATTCATCATTGAATAAAAATCTCCACATTGCGGTATTAATCATGGCAGCCGGGGCATCTACACGCATGGGGGCCATTAAACAATTATTACCTTGGAAATCCTCCAACCTTTTACTCGAGACCATACACACCGTTCAAACGAGTAAGTGCTCAAGCGTCTATGTTGTGCTTGGTGCACATGCAGAACAAATTAAAAAGGAGTGTCATTTCGATAAAAAAGGTGTGATTGCGGTCACCAATCCAAATTGGTCTGCGGGTCTGGGAACTAGTATTGGCTATGGTGTAAAAAAAGTATTGGAATCATTACCGCGGCCAGACGGTATTCTAGTATGTCTTGCGGACCAACCCCTATTGACTTCGGCGTACATGGATTCAGTAGTTCATGCTTTTCTCAATGCATCTTCAAAAAAAATAATTGCAACGAACTACGGAAATAAAGCCGGAGTGCCAGCGCTGTTTCCAGCATCACTGTATCAGGAATTACTACTTTTACAAGGTGATAAGGGGGCAAAAGAACTATTGAAAACCAAAGAAAACGAACTTGTAATGCTGGATGCTATAGGACAATTGGCCGATATCGATACGAAAAATGAATACCAACAATTACAGCAAATTTTAAGGGACGATGACAAATAAGGAACGAACAAATTTAATTTATTTAGCTACAACACTGTTTTTATTCTTCACGGGGTTACCGAGCATTGCGCAGGAAATGGGCTTTGAAGAATACAACCCAACTTCTACGTTAGTTGTGCCGGGTTCAGAAATCAAGGAAGCCAAGTTTCCTTTTGTGGATGTCCATAGCCATCAAAGGGATATGTCCGTAGAAGCCTTAAACGCTTTAGTAAAGGACATGGATGCCATGAACGAAGCGGTAATGGTCAATTTAAGTGGTGGCTCTGGAGAGCGTCTCAAAGAAAAAATAGATAACATTAATAAGAGCTACCCCAAAAGATTTGTTGTATTTGCCAATGTTGATTTTGAAGGAGCTACAGATTTGGAATGGGGTAAAAAGGCAGCCGCCCAGTTAAAGAAAGATATTGAATACGGGGCTAGGGGACTTAAAGTTTTTAAAAGTCTTGGGCTACGCAACAAAGACGCTTCCGGCAACCGTCTGGCAATCGATGATGCCCGGCTAGACCCAATTTGGGAAATGTGTGGCGAACTTGGGATACCCGTATTGATCCATACCGCAGATCCAAAGTCTTTTTGGGACGAAATGAATGCTGAAAATGAGCGCTGGCTCGAACTTAAAACGCATCCAAGAAGAAAACGGTCCGATACCGATCCGGCACCTTTTGAGCAAATTATTCAAGAGCAACACAATGTTTTTAAGAAACATCCAAAAACTAAGTTTATCAATGCCCACATGGGATGGTATGCGAACAATTTGGAAAAATTGGGCCAACTCATGGATGCAATGCCAAATATGAACGTAGGTATATCTGCCGTTATCGCAGAATTGGGACGACAACCCCAAAATGCCAGGGCGTTTTTCACGAAATACCAAGATCGTATCCTATTTGGAAAGGATAGTTGGAAGCCAGATGAGTTTCCTACCTACTTTAGGGTATTGGAAAGTAACGATGAATACTTTCCCTATTACAAAAAGTACCATGCTTTCTGGGCTATGTATGGCTTGGACCTATCGGACGAGGTTCTTAAAAAGGTGTACTACAAAAATGCCATGAAGCTAATTCCGGGATTGGATACGGCCCTTTTTAAGGAGTAGGGTCGAAGCCTTCTTCATTTTTGTTTTTTTCCGATACCGGAATGTCATTTATCTCTTGAAAGATGCCACAGGAATGTTGTCTTTTTGCCAAGGCCCGTGTGTTTTTTCGCTTTGTCAAGGCCTCAATTTCCCGGTTTAAATAATGCATAATTCAGTGTATTTTTAGGTAAAATGGATTTCGTTGAGTGAAAAAAATAGCCGTATAATGCAGTAAATTCCCAACCGATTACGATAATACCAGTACTACAGGGTATCGATTACAATGAAATATGCACCAGCGTGTTGGTTAATTTTTTTAATCCTAAGAACCAAATATTCGCTCTTAAAAATCCAAACTACCTACATTTCTTACCAGAGAGCTTGTTAGTTAAACTTCTACGGAACCAAAGTTCTGAGAGTTGAATTAAACTATTTTCTATTCCGTCAGTTTTTTTTGGATATAATTCAAAATCAACATCCAATTCATTTTCAATAGGAGGGAAGCTGTTGGAACATTATCATCTGCAATGGCGGAGATGATTGCTTCATGTTGGTTATCGGATTGATTGTAAAAAGAGTCATTCTCCATAAAGGCTTTTTCGTAAAAGAAAATGCGTGTCTTTAGGTCGTTCAAAACCTGAAGTGCCAATTCATTCGAGTATCCTTTAGTAAGGAGTCTATGAAATTCCAAATCGGCCTGTATTCTGGAAATAGCATCCCCGGCATTTTCAAAAACTAGTTGTTGGGCGCGGAGTTTTTCGATATCCACTTCGGTAAACTCAGAATTTTCAATGGCCATGACCTCTAAATTTGCGACCAAGCCATAGAGATCTTCGGCCTCTTTTACATCAAGTTCTGCAATAATGAACCCTCTATTGGGTACCGCTTTAATAATATGAGCTTGTTGCAATTGCGTCAAGGCCTCCCTTATTGGGGTTACACTTACATTCAAATCTCTGGCTAAGGCCGCTAGATTAAGGGTTTTTCCGGTTTTAAGCTTTCCGGTAACCATCTCCGCCAATAGGTGGTCCCGCACTTGGTCCCTCAAATTAATTTTTACCAACATATATCAAATATACTATATCGTATACGATACTAACTGTTTTTTGACCTTGTTTCGTATATATGCTCTACTTAATAATGGTGCATCTTGTCTAGATCTTGAATTTCCTAATACTAAAAATTATGATTTCACGTTTCTATGCCACAACCCACAAACAAATACTATGAAGATTCTAACAACCAATTTTAAAAAATTATGCTTTCTGTTTATAGGAATGACCCTTGCGTATAGCTGTAGCGATGATGCCAATACAGATGAGGAAGTTGTCTTGACACAAGCCGAGTTGAAGGCCGTTTTGGAAACCGATGAAATCACGGGAGGGGTGGACATTGCGCTTTTCGACCTGTATTCCAACACAGGGACTACCGGTAAATCTACCAGTAATGACTGTTATAGCGCCGTTTATTCCGATACCGGTTATACTGCAACCTTTAATAATTGTGTCCTCAATGGTACCGAAAATGTAAACGGTACATTGACCGTAACCTATGATCAACAAGGCGAAGAGGGCTCATTTACCGCAACCTATGTTGACTTTTATGTTGGAACTATTAAAATAAATGGGACAAGGGCCTATTCATTCAGTGCAAATTCTAATGAAAGCTCGGTCACTTTTGAAGTGGTCAGTAACATGACGGTAGACATGGAAGATGGCTCCACCATATCCGAGAATGGAACCAAGTCCTTTACCTTGGCGTTTGGGGAAGCAACCACGTATAGCATTTCCGGTTCATGGACCGTAGTGTATGAAGGAAATACCTATAACGTTACCGTTAACTCAGCGCTGTCAAGCACTATAGGTTGTGATTTTGTAGCTTCGGGCGACATGGATGTATCCAAAAACGGACTTGCTGTAAATGTTGATTTTGGAGATGGCACCTGTGATGATACCGCCTTTTTGACATATCCTAACGGTGTAGTGGAAGAAATAACCTTACGGGACTAATAGACTAATCAATTAATCAAAGAATTTAATAAAAAAGGATAAGATTTTTCAATCTTATCCTTTTCTTTTTTAGCACCTGGAAACGTAAAAGGTGGTTTCCTTGAAGGTGTTTGAACCTGTTTTTCATAGTTCAGCATTTTGGTCTGTTAGACAATTCTAATGGGTATGATTTCTGGAAGCGATCCATTGTACCCGTTTGCTGTTCTTGAAATTTGAGAAATATGAATTTCTTCTGATTTCTGTCGGTGTGTTTCTGATAAAAGTTCTCATGCTGTTCGTTTTAGTTCCGGTGATTGGCCGGATGATTGATGGATGATTGATTGATGTTTTTTAATGGGTGTAATTTCTTGAGGCAACCCATTGTACCCGTTTGCTGTCCCTAAAATTCGAAAAAAAAGAATTTCTTCTGGATTCGGTCGGCGTGTTTCTGATAAAAGTTCTCATGATGTTCGTTTTAGTTCCGGTGATTGGCCGGATGATTGATAAATGATTGATGTTTTTTAATGGGTAAAATTTCTTGAGGCCACCCATTGTACCCGTTTGCTGTCCCTAAAATTTGAAAAAAAAGAATTTCTTCTGGATTCGGTCGGCGTGTTTCTAATAAAAGTTCTCATGATGTTTGTTTTTTAATTGATGATTAATTGTTTTGTTATATAGAGAAGACGAGTAATGATTACTTTTGTTACAGTACTATGTATAAAAAGGTACTATTTTTAACATTTTAATAAAACTTAAAGCAATGGAAAAATAGTTTAAAACATTGTTATACAGTTAGTTATCCTCAATATTTGTTTTTTATTTTTTTAACATTTTTTTGAGAGGTATAGACATAAGCTGGATTGAACCGGTACTATCAATGTCGGATCAAAAGAAGATAAATGAGCGCTTACCGCTCATTTAACCCGTACGGGGAGAGCGTGTTACCCGTGTATTGTTGAGAATATAATTCTTTAAAAATATTTTACTTTGCGAGGGATGAATACCTTAAAATCCGATTACATCGTGTATCTTTGCCCAACTTTATAGGGATGCAGATGATTCTTGCAATGACCTTAGAACGAATGCTGTCATAGTTTACTCAAAAAACCTACCATTCGTTATACACGTCAACACGTATTCCAATTCCTTAACAGTAAAATCAAATACTATTTTTAAAATTACGAATGGCAAAATCGCAACAGACATTTAATAAAACTGAAAAAGAAAAAAAACGCTTAAAAAAGCGCGAAGAAAAACAAAAAAAGAAAAATGCCCGTAAAGCTGCGGCAAAGGAAAGCGGAACTTCCGGTATTCCATTGGCCTATGTAGATTACAACGGTAACTTAGTGGATACTCCACCAGATCCCGCAATGAAAGTGGAGATTGAAGCGGAAGATATCGTTTTGGGAATCCCCAAGAAAGAGGAAGGCGATGTGGAGGAGTTCGATCCTGTACGAAAAGGAAAGGTTTCTTTTTTCGATACCTCAAAAGGCTTCGGATTCATCATTGATGCTGAAAACAATGAAAAGTATTTCGTTCACGTTAGTGGTCTAATCGATGAGATAATGGAAAACGATAAGGTTTCCTACGAACTGGAAAAAGGAATGAAGGGGATGAATGCCGTAAGGGTCAAAAAAATCTAAACCTTAACTCAATCTTTACATGGCAAAAATGAAACGCAACACCATCTTGGTTGTTTTGTCATTTTTTGCCATTTATTTTATTTGGGGCTCTACTTATCTTTGGAATAAAATTGCGGTAACAGAACTCCCGGCATTTATGCTGGCAGGTATCCGTTTTGTAACCGCGGGTAGCTTAATATTCCTTATCTCCATAATTCTTGGTTACTCCCTAAAAATTACCAAGGCACAGCTAAAAAATACAATAATAGCCGGTTTCTTGTTCTTAACTTTTGGGAACGGGGTAGTGGTTTGGGCCTTACAATATGTAGATAGCGGATTTGCAGCTTTGGAGGTTTCTGCACAGCCCTTAGTTGTTTTATTAATGATGCGCTTTCTACAAGGGAAAAAAATAAAAACCACTTCGTTAATTGGTATTTTTCTAGGCATCACCGGTATTTTCTTACTGGTGGGGCAAAAACAAATCATAACACAGGAAGGAGCAATTTTGGGAATGGTGCTCATCTTTGTCTGTATGCTCAGCTGGTCTTATGGCAGTCTTTTTGTTGGAAGGGCTGATTTGCCCTCAAACTTTTTTGTCAATACAGGGTATCAAATGCTTACTGCCGGTTTTTCCCTTTTACTTATCAGTTCACTCTTAGGCGAAGAGTGGTCCGCTCCAACTACATGGAGTACGCCGGTTGTCTGGAGCATGTTGTTATTGATTCTTTTTGGTAGTATCGTCACTTTTACGGCATTCAATTATTTACTGCGCATCGTATCTCCGGAGAAGGTAGCAACGTCTTCTTACGTAAACCCAATTATCGCACTGCTCCTGGGGTGGTATTTTTTAAATGAAGAAGTCACCCTGCAGTCTGCCATTGCTTCCATTGTACTGTTGACAGGCGTTTATTTCATCAATACAAAAAAGAGCATAACTATATTCTCACGCTTTACGGGAAAGCGGATTCCTAAATAGTACCTTCTGCAAATTCAATTTCCGCTACACCTCCTGGTTGCAATTTGTCTAATAGAATATCCCCAATCCTAACCCGTACCAATCGTAAGGTTGGAAAACCTACTGCAGCGGTCATTTTTCGTACCTGTCTAAATTTACCTTCCGTAAGGGTAATACTTATCCAGGAAGTTGGCCGGTGCCTTCCTATACGTAATTTAGAATGAGCGGGAGGAAGGGTAGGGGCACGATCCAACACCTTAACAATACAGGTCTTGGTGCTATACTTTGCTCCAAAAAGGCCAATAACGGTACCGCCCTTGAGTTGTTCCAACGCTTCCATGGTAATTTCACCATCAAGCTGGGCATAGTATTCTTTTTCAATGCCTTTCGCGTTAATGGTATCGCTAAGTTTTCCATCCGTAGTCATTAGCAAAAGGCCTTCCGATTTTTCATCCAACCTGCCAATGGGCATCGTCCCCGTGGGAAAATCGTAAAGTATACTTAAAAACCTTTTTTTTCGAAGTTGCCGGTCCTCGCCAGAAGATAATTGGCTTAGCATTCCGCACGGCTTATATACTTTATAATGTTGATGACTCACTTTTACCGGTCTTACTAGGGTATTCGTTTACCTATGGTCGCAAAAGATACCCTTTTTAACCTAGGGATTAGCAATCCATAACGGAGAATGTTACCTTTGCAAACTCCAGAAAAGATTTTATGCAAGAGACCGTTTTTGAATTAAAGGACAAGAAGACCGACAAAGAACTCTACAGCTACCAACAAGGTGCAATTCAACAAATTTTTGATAAGTTCGATTCCGAAAGGGATGATTACCACCTTTTATACCAGTTACCTACCGGCGGGGGAAAAACCGTGATCTTTTCGGAAATGGTACGGCAATACCTCAAAAACCACACTAAAAAAGTGCTGGTAATGACCCACCGTATCGAGCTTTGTAACCAAACTTCCGAAATGCTTACCAGTTTTGGAGTGGTTAACAAAGTGGTGAACAGTAAGGCCAATTTGGACGATCAAGAGCGTTACAGCTGCTATGTGGCCATGGTAGAAACCTTGAACAATAGGTTGAATGACGATCAATTGGATATTTCCGATGTGGGTCTGGTCATTATTGATGAGGCGCATTACAATTCGTTTACCAAATTGTTCAAATTCTTTGAAAACTCCTTTATTTTAGGGGTGACGGCAACACCGCTGAGTTCCAATAGGGACTTGCCCATGAATAAGAACTATGATGAGCTTATCCCAGGGGAATCTATAGAAAATTTAATTGTCAACGATTTTTTGGCCCGCGCAGAGGTCTATCAATATGATATGGGGCTGACCTCTTTGGAGGTTGGGTCTAACGGTGATTACACCGTTAAATCATCTTCGGATCTTTATACGAGTCCGGCCATGTTGAATAAATTGTTGGAGGCCTATACGAAACATTCAAAAGGTAAAAAAACCCTGATTTTCAACAACGGTATTGAAACGTCGGTACAAGTGTACCATACCTTCCAAGCCGCCGGTTTGCCGATTATGCATTTGGACAATACCGCGACCAAAAAACAACGAAAGCAAATTCTTAGATGGTTTAGGGACACGCCGGATGCCATTTTAACGTCTGTAAGTATTTTGACCACGGGTTTTGATGAACCTACCATAGACACCATTATTCTAAATAGGGCTACCAAGTCGCTTACGCTTTACTATCAAATGATCGGTAGGGGATCTAGGGTATTGAACAACAAGTCTAAATTTACGGTCATCGACTTAGGCAACAACAGTTACCGTTTTGGGCCTTGGGGTGCAGATTTAGATTGGGAGGCAATCTTTAAGTCGCCCAACTATTACATGGATCGCATACGGGACGATGAAGATATTGAAAGTGATTTTAAGTTGGATCTTTCCGATGAAATCAAGGAGGAATTCAAGAATTCTAAGGAAACCTATTTTGATATTAAGGAAACCTATGAAACGGCCACTTTTAAGGGAGAATCCTCCAAAGTAGTCTTGGAGCGTTCCATTGCACAGCACGCGTATATCTGCATAGAAAATAGCGAAGATGTTTACGATGCTTTGGCATTGGCCAAATTATTGAAGGAGGACATTGATAATCGTATACATGTCTACGGTAAATGCATTAGCAAAAGTACCTACAACTTCTTAAGTTGGTTAAAGGACGATTATCAAAAGAAATTGAACGCCTATCTCCGCGAGAATTTTGATACGGTATTTGAGGATATTCATGGCCACCCGCCCGAAGATTAAGGGCCAGAATTTACTTCCTTATTTTAGTTGCCCCCAGTTTTGGACATTTTGTGCACATGGCTTACAATTCATTATATTTAGGCTGATATGTATTCTAATCACGTCCACTATGCGTTACTTTCCTCTTTTGTTCATCTTTATTTTCATGGGCTGCAATACGCCAATTATATATGATATTGTCTTAACAAACGGCATCATTTATAATGGAAGCGGGGAGAACCCCTATCAAGGAGATATTGGAATAAATGCGGATACTATTGCCGCTATTGGCGAACCGGGAACCTTAAAGGGCTTAAAACGGATTTCCGTTGAGGGTAAAGCAGTGGCACCCGGTTTTATAAATATGCTGAGTTGGGCCAATGTGGCACTATTGGAGGACGGCCGCTCCCAGAGTGATATCCGGCAAGGGGTAACCTTAGAAGTATTGGGGGAAGGGCGCTCCATGGGACCGTTGAACGAACAAATGAAGTCCGAAATGAAAGCCGATCAAGGGGATATCTCCTTCGATATTCCTTGGAACACGCTCGGGGAATATTTGGAATATTTGGAAAAGAAAGGGATTTCGCCCAATGTAGCTTCTTTTGTAGGAAATGGAACCTTGCGCCAGCATGTCATTGGTTATGAAAATAGGCCCGCGACTCTTGAGGAGTTGGACGGAATGAAACAGTTGACTCGTGAGGCCATGCAACAGGGGGCGGTAGGTTTATCCAGTTCACTCCTCTACGCGCCAAGTAGTTATGCATCTACTGAAGAATTGATTGCGCTGGCCCAAGTTGCAGGTGAATATGAAGGCATGTATATCTCCCACATTCGGGATGAAGGAAATCAATTGTTGGAAAGTTTGGATGAACTCATTCACATAAGTAAGGAAGCGGATGTTGCCGCCGAGGTCTATCATTTGAAAGCATCGGCAAAACCGAACTGGTATAAATTGGATTTGGCCTTGGCCAAGATAGACTCTGCGCGTATGGCAGGTTTACCCATCACTGCGGATATGTATACCTATAATGCCAGTTCTACTGGTTTACATGTTCAACTTTCAGATTGGGTACGAGAAGGGGGAATAGAGGCAATGCTAAAACGTTTGGATGACCCTATACTTCGAAAAAGGGCAATTTCGGAATTAGAATTTAGGAATGCACCCGAGACTATACTTTTTGTAGGCTTTAAAAATGAGGACCTGCGTAAGCACATGGGGAAATACCTGCCCGAAGTTGCCGATGAACTTGGAAAATCTGTTGAAGAAACATTGGTCGATTTAATTATAGAAGATCAAAGCCGTGTACAGGTGGTCTACTTTTCCATGTCCGAAGAGAACATTAAGAAAAAAATGGCGGTACCGTGGATCAGCTTTTGTTCCGATGCCGGTTCGTATACCAATGAGGGTGTTTTTATAAAGCAAAGTACGCATCCTAGGGCCTATGGCTCCTTTGCGCGTGTGTTGGGTAAATTCGCCAGGGATGAAAATGTCCTTTCCTTGGCAGAGGGCGTTCGAAAGCTTTCTGCTTTACCAGCTGAGAATCTAAACCTTAAAAAGAGAGGGAAACTAACACCCGGATACTTTGCGGATATCGTTGTCTTTGACCCGCTTAAGGTAATGGATAAGGCGACATTTACGGATCCGCACCAATATGCGGAAGGTGTTCTTCATGTTTTTGTAAATGGTACGGCTGTGCTGGAAGATGGCGAACATACGGGTGCTACACCGGGTAGGTTTGTAAAAGGGCCGGGATATGATAGACCTTGATTTCTGATTAAGAAATATTTGAATGCAAAAAACCTAGTTTTACTTAAGTATAATGAAGAAGCCTTTGCAGGAATAATATTACATTTAAACGAATTATTCGTTCCCGTTTCAATTAAAACTCTAGTTTTGGAATCTCATCTTTAGAACTATTGAATGCGATATTATTTTACCCTCCTGGCTTGTTTTTTCTGTTCCTTTTACTCCTTTTCCCAAACTGAATTTATAACCACTTGGAAAACAGATAATCCAGGTGCTTCTGAGGATAATCAGATTACAATTCCCACTTATTCTGGGAATTTTGGTGCGATAACTATAAACTGGGGAGACGGTACTGCTGAAACATTTACCAATAGTTTTAATCTAAGCCATACCTATTCCAATCCTGGTACTTATTCTATAAGAATCACAGGGAATTTTCCTGGTTATTATTTCAAGGATTGGGGAGATAACAAGAAAATAATCTCGGTAGATCAATGGGGTGATGTTGAATGGGTGACAGCACAAGAGGCGTTCAGTGGTTGTGAAAATTTAGATGTTTTAGCAGACGATACTCCAAACCTTTCTAAAGTCACTTCCACTAATCAAATGTTTAGCGGATGTACTTCGCTAATAGGGACTCCTGCTTTCAATGATTGGAATGTTTCAAGTGTTTTAAATATGGACAGCATGTTTAATTCGTGTACCAATTTTAATGCTCCGATCGGAAATTGGGATGTCAGCAATGTTGAGAAAATGCCTGCTGTTTTTTTTAATGCTACATCATTTAATCAAGATATTGCGAATTGGAATGTAAGCAATGTCAAAATAATGTGGGCTATGTTCGCCGGTGCCCATTCCTTCAATCAAAATATTGAAAATTGGGATGTATCAAATGTAACAGTCATGGGCTGGATGTTTGCAAATGCGAGATCTTTTAATATGCCGATAGAAAATTGGGATGTATCAAATGTTACAAGTATGGACCTAATGTTTGATAATGCCTTAGTTTTTAATCAAAGTTTATCTCTTTGGAATGTAAGCAGTGTAACGAACTTGGCTTATATGTTCAACAATTCAAAGTACTTTAACCAACCTATTGGAAATTGGGATGTAAGTTCCGTGACCAATATGAATTCAATGTTCCGAAATGCTGAAACCTTTAATCAACCTTTAAATAATTGGGACATGTCCAATGTTACCAATACTTCAAACATGTTCTTTTATGCTTTTGATTTTAGACAAGATATTTCTTCTTGGAATGTAAGTAACGTCGTTGATATGTCCGGTATGTTTAACGGTGCCACTGCATTTAATCGACCCATTAACAACTGGGATGTATCAGAGGTTATGGACATGACTAGAATGTTTCAATACGCCTATTCCTTCAATCAAGATGTTAGCAATTGGGATGTAGGTAATGTAACTGTGATGGATAATATGTTCCATCGCGCTGATACTTTTAAACAAGATATTTCTGCATGGAATATTGGTAATGTAACCAGTATGATGGATATGTTTTTGGACATTAAACTGTCCAAGATTACCTATGACAATATATTGAACTCCTGGTCGTCATTGCATCAATTACAAGATGGCGTTATTTTTAATGCTGGTAATAGCGAATACTGTGATGGAAAGACAGCAAAAGAGGATTTAAGAAACAATCACAGTTGGATTATTACCGATGGTGGCGAGGTTTGTTTTTTGACTAACCAATTTGTAACCAAATGGAAAACAGATAATTTAGGGAGTTCTGGGAACAATCAAATCACCATTCCTACATTTCCCATAGAAACTTATAACTATACGGTTGATTGGGGCGATGGAAATGTAGATTCAAATGTCACTGGCAGTATTACCCATACTTACGACAATTCCGGTATTTATTATGTTTCCATAAGTGGTACATTTCCAAGAATTTATTTCAATGAAATTGGGGATAAAGATAAATTATTGACTATAAATCAATGGGGTTCTAACCAATGGACTTCGATGGAATCGGCTTTTGCCCATTGTTCAAATTTATCAGTGGCCGCACAGGATACACCAGACCTTTCTAATGCCACCAGTTTAAGAAAGATGTTTTTTTATTGTGGGTATGCTTTTGATGATTCCGGTAATCGTGAATTTCCAAATTTTAATGGTGTTTCAAATTTCAATGATTGGGATGTAAGTACCATTACCGATATGTCCAACATGTTCGATAAGTCTGCCTTTTATCAAAATATTTCAGAATGGGATGTAAGTAACGTAATTGACATGTCCTATATGTTTTTTAGTAGTACGTTTAATTTTGACATCAGTAACTGGGATGTGAGCAATGTGCGGAACATGTCGGGTACTTTTGGCTCTTCATCATTTAAACAAGACGTTACGGGGTGGGATGTGAGCAGTGTTACCAATATGGATTTTATGTTCAATAGCACCTTTTTTGATCAAGATATTTCTCTATGGGATGTTAGCAAAGTTACCTCTATGAGGCATATGTTAAGCCAATGTAGTTTTAATAAAGATATTTCTTCTTGGAATGTAAGCAACGTTTCCGACATGTCTAATATATTCGATGACAACGACCTTTCTCGGGAGAACTACGATAAAATATTGATTGGTTGGAGCCAATTACCGAGCTTACAATTTGGGATAACATTGGGAGCAAAAGATGTTAAATATTGTGCAGGCAAAGATGCCCGTCAATTTTTAATAGATAATTACAATTGGTTTTTTGTAGACCAAAGTGAAAATTGTGAAGCTGAAAGACCTTTTATAACTACCTGGAAAACAAATAACCCTGGTCCCTCAGAAGATAATCAAATTACCATACCTACAAATCCAAGAGAAGTATATAACTATAGTGTTGATTGGGGAGATGGAAACACAGATACAGGAATCACGGAAGATATCACACATACATATTCCCAACCAGGAATCTATCAAATATCTATAACAGGAAGGTTTCCTCATATATATTTCAATAATGGAGGTCCTGGCAATTATCCACATCAAACCCCAAGTAAAATTTCAGATAACAAAAAAATAATATCTATTGACCAATGGGGTACCATTCGTTGGAATTCTATGGCCTTTGCCTTTGCTGGATGTTCCAATATGGATGTCCTGGCAACTGATAGCCCTGATTTTTCCAAGGATATATATTTATCTGGGATGTTTTACGGCTGTACATCATTAAAAGGAAATAGGAGCATGTCCCAATGGGATTTAAGTTATACCTCTTTTATGGCAAGAGATATGTTTTCACAGGCTACTAGTTTTAATCAACCTATTGGTGAATGGGATGTTAGCAACATAAGATATTTAAATAATATGTTTAATGGTGCAACCGCCTTTAATCAAAGTTTGGAAAATTGGAATATAAGAAGTGTTCAAGAAATGGAATCCTTATTTGATGGTTCTGGCTTGTCAACAACGAACTACGATAAAACAATCAATGCTTGGAGTACGCTACCTTTTTTGGTCAATAACGTAGAATTGGGTGCTGCCAATGTTAACTATTGTAATAGTAGCACAGCGAGACAATTTTTAATCGACAATTATGGGTGGGAAATTATAGATGCCGGAAATGATTGCTCAAGCACTTATTTTATAACAACTTGGAAAACGGATAATACTGGAGTGTCCGAAGATAATCAAATTACCATTCCCACTTTTCCAGGGGAGACTTATGACTTTACAGTGGATTGGGGCGATGGAACTTCAGATACCAAGGTAGCAGGGGATATAACACATAGCTATTCAACACAAGGAATCTACCAAGTTGCCATAAGTGGCAATTTCCCTGGATTATATTTTGCAGAAAATACGGATAAGGAGAAAATCACTTTAATTAATCAATGGGGAGAAACACAACTTCTTGGTTTAAGTTTTGCTTTCAGAGGGTGCAAAAATATGGACATCATAGCCGTGGACACTCCTGATTTGTCTTCCATAGATTCCTTGGCATTTGCATTTTCTGACTGTGAATCTCTTGTCGGGAATGAAATGATGAATGCTTGGGATATTAGTTCAATTACGAACTTAAATAGTACATTTAGTGGGGCAATAAATTTCAATTCGGACATTTCAAATTGGGACACTAGTAACGTCACCAATATGAGCGCCATGTTTGATGGGGCTACATCCTTTAATCAAAACATCAATATATGGAATGTATCAAATGTCACGAACATGAGGGCGATGTTTTTTAGTGCGGATTCTTTCGATCAACCAATTGAGCAGTGGGATGTATCTAAAGTACAAGACATGTTTACAATGTTTGCCGGAGCAAAGGCATTTAATCAACCGATTGGAAACTGGGATGTTTCAAATGTTGAAAATATGGGAGCCATGTTTTCTAATGGAACATCCTTCAATCAAAATATAAACACATGGAATGTAGGTAAGGTTACAAATATGAATGTAATGTTTGCGGGTGCAGTTTCCTTTAATTCTCCACTCAATGATTGGGATGTAACAAACGTGTTGGATATGGAGGGTATGTTCCGAGACACAAATTTTAACCAGGATATTTCAAATTGGGATGTTTCTAAAGTTGTAACATTCGGTTCTATGTTCGCAGGTTCATCTACATTTAACCAACCTTTAAATTCTTGGAATGTTTCCAATGCTAACATATTGTCAGGAATGTTCTCTGGCGCATCTAGTTTTAATCAAGATATAAGTAGTTGGGATGTATCAAATGTGCTTCTCATGAACGGAATGTTCTTCCAGTCTAACCTTTCGTTCAAAAATTATGATAAGCTATTAAATGGCTGGAGCCAATTATCTTCATTACAGCCAAATGTTACTTTGAATGTCGGCAATAGCCAATATTGTGAATCTGAAGAGGCTCGGCAATATCTTATAGATACATATGGCTGGACGATAACCGATGGTGGCAAAGATGCCTTGTGTAACCAAGACAATGATTTAGACGGCGTATTAGATCATAAAGATAATTGCTTGGATACAAGACCAAATGTAACGGTAAACGATAATGGTTGTGAAATTATAGCATTAGGTGCCATTTTAGTTTATGGTTCAACACCTACTTGTCCAGGTGAAGCTAATGGAGGTATAACAATTTCAAGTTCATTGGTAGATTATACTTTTAATATATCAATTGAAGGTCCTGTTTCTTCTGAGTATGAAAATAGCTCGTTGAATGAACCATTAGAAGTTTCAAATTTATCAACAGGTGTATATCTTATAACTATTTCCAAACCGGATATTTCTTATACCCAAAGCTATGGCATTCAAATTAACGAAGTCGGTTCCATTACTGGGAAGCGAGCGAATTTGAATACCAACTCAAAAAGTGTTTCCTATAACGTAGAAGGAAGTTATTCCTATACAGTTGACTTAAACGGAGCGTTCAAAACCTTCCAATTTGAAACCGATGGTTTCAATGAAATTGTACTCTCTGATTTGGATACCTTCAATTCGGTAGCCATTTCGGGTGAAAGTGCTTGTCAAGGTTTGATTACGGATTCATTTACATTTTCCGATGGAATCATAATTTATCCCACAATTACCAAAAATCGTATTTACATGGAGGGTTATGAAGAACTAAGTACCGTTCTTATTTATGATTCTTCTGGTAGGCTTTTGATTACTAAGAAGCTTACACAACAAAATTTAGAATCGGTTGATTTCAACGGTTTGGAACCCGGCATGTACCCAACGGTCATTGAATCCAAAGGAACTTCAAAAACATTTAAAATTATTAAGCAATGATGTTAAAGTTTCAAAAAAATGTTTCGATGGGTCTTCTGGTCTTTTTTGACTTTGAAAAAAGAGTAGTATCGGTTTCATTTAAGATGAAATTATAAATCTGTGCACTGTTAAACTTTAAGAACAAATTAAAACAAAACAAACCTTACTTATGAGAAAATTACAAAAACGTCTTTCAGAGTATGTATGGGTATTAACTGAAGTATTGGAATATACTTGCAGGAATTTTAGTACAATTAAACGAATAATTCTTTGTAGGTTGCTTTTAAATAGTAGATTTAAAAACTCAACTTTTAGCAAGTTATAATGAAATTCTTACTTACCTTTTTTTGCTGCTTTTGGCTTTCCCAATCTTTTGCTCAATCTGAATTTATCACTACCTGGAAAACAGATAACCCAGGCGTCTCTGAGGATAATCAGATTACGATTCCAACATTCTCTGGAGAAACCTACGATTATGCCGTTGATTGGGGTGATGGAACTATAGAATCTAATTTTACAGGTGATGCTATACATACTTATAGCTCACCCGGAACATTTAAAGTTGCAATTAGCGGGATATTTCCAAGAATTTTTTTTAGAGGTAATGAAGATGGCTCTATAAAAGGTGATGAACAAAAAATATTAAGAATAGACCAATGGGGAACTAATGAATGGAGTTCCATGTCTAGTGCGTTTGCTGGATGCATTAATTTGGATATGATTGCTACTGATTTACCTAACATCAATGCTACAGAAAATTTTAGTAGTATGTTCTTTAATTGTCAAGCCCTTATCGGAAATTCAACAATGAACCAATGGGATGTTTCAAATGCTATTTGGATATCGAGAATGTTTTGGAAAGCAACTTTGTTTAATCAACCTATAGGAGATTGGGATGTTTCTCAAGTTATTGCAATGAGTAGTTTATTCAATGAAGCCGCATCTTTCAATCAACCTTTAGAAAACTGGGATGTAACCCAGGTTAGAAATATGGCTTTCATGTTTCGAAAAGCTGACAGTTTTAATCAAAATTTAAATAATTGGAACGTTTCAAATGTGACTGTTATGGCTGCCATGTTTCAACAAAACTTGATTTTTAATGGAAATATTGGTGAATGGAATGTTTCCAAAGTAACAAACATGAGTTCAATGTTTGATGGATCCATTTTTAACAAAGAGATTTCTGCGTGGAACGTTAATAATGTTACAGATATGGGTTTTATGTTTCACTATAATAAATTTTTTAATCAAGATATAACGGGTTGGAATGTATCTAACGTTATAAATATGAATTGGATGTTTGGTTTTGAAAGTCCCTTTAACCAAAATATTGGGACTTGGGATATATCAAACGTGGAAAACATGAAGAATATGTTTGATTATTCCACAGGACTTTCCATAGAAAATTATAATAAAATTTTAATAGGTTGGGGTAATCTACCTGATGTAAAACGAAATGTAACTTTTGATGCCGAGGCTTATCAGTACTGTGATGCAGAATTTGCGCGAGAAAAATTGATAAATGATTATGGTTGGATAATTAATGATAATGGCAAAAATTGTATTGAAGGTCAACGACCCTACATAACCGTATGGAAGACAGATAATGCTGGTTCAACTGACGATAATCAAATTGAAGTTCCAACAGCCCGATTTGGCCTATATGAATTTAATATTGATTGGGGGGATGGTACCACAGATGAGAAAGTTAGAAAATCAATAATTCACACGTACAGTAATCCCGGTATTTATGAAGTGAAGATTACAGGTTACTTTCCAAACCCTGGATTTACGCCTGATGCTGCGGGTCCATATTATGCTGATGGAAAGGATCGTGATAAGATTATAGCCGTAAAACAATGGGGAGATAATAAATGGGTCGGATTAAATTTTGGCTTTTTTGGTTGTAAAAATTTAGACGTAATAGCTACTGATACTCCAGATTTAACTAACAGTTCTCAACTTTATAGTGTTTTTACAGAATGTGAATCTTTAAAAGGTAATGTATTTTTTAATGATTGGGATGTGAGTAATATTCAGAGATTTGATAATTTGTTTAATAATTGTCCTTTATTTAATCAAGACATTTCTTCATGGGATATGACTAGTGCAGAAAATGTAAGTGAGATGTTCAGCAGAGCTACTAATTTCAATCAAGACATTTCTACTTGGAATATGTCTAACGTGCAATATTTTACAGGAATGTTTCAAGGAGCATCAAATTTTGACCAAAATATTACTTCTTGGGATGTATCTAGCGGTATTAATTTTAGTCGCATGTTCTACGAAGCTCCGCAGTTTGATTACAATTTAGATAATTGGAACATTACTAATACAGAGGATTTAAGCTTTATGTTTTATGATTCCGGTCTCTCTACCGCCAATTACGATGAAACATTGATAGGTTGGTCTCAATTACCCTCATTACAAAATAATGTAGTTTTCGATGCCGGAAATAGCCAATATTGTGAAGGTAGCACTGCAAGGCAATTTATTATTGACAACTATAATTGGACTATTAATGATTTAGGACAAGAACCAGATTGTACATTTGATACTGACAATGATGGTGTTCCTAATTATTTGGATTTATGTCCAAATACAGCAGCAGGTGCGGTAATAAATGAAAATGGTTGTGAAATTATTTATTTTAATTCATTATCCGTATATGCTGAATCTCCCAGTTGTGTTGGTAAAGACAATGGAGTTATTATAATTTCTAGTGGATTAAATTCTTACACCTATAATATTAAAATTAATGGTGCTGGTTTTGAACGCATATTTACTGGAATATCTATTACTGATAATCTAACACTAAAAGATTTGGCATCTGGACCTTACTTTGTTGAAATCTCAATACCTGAAATCCTTTATTCTCAAACCTACGGCATTCAAATTAATGAAGTGGGTTCCATTACTGGGAAGCGAGCGAATTTGAATACCAACTCAAAAAGTGTTTCCTATAACGTAGAAGGAAGTTATTCTTATAAAGTTGACTTAAACGGAGCATTCAAAACCTTTCAATTTGAAACCAATGGATTCAATGAAATTCTATTATCTGATTTAGCTGACTTCAATACAATTGTTATTTCTGGAGAAAGTGATTGTCAAGGGTTGATATCCGATTCATTTTCATTTTCCGATGGGATCGTAATCTATCCCACAATTACTAAGAATAGTATTTATATGGAAGGTTACAACGATCGGAGTACTGTTCTCGTTTATGATTCCTCCGGTAGACTTTTAATCAGTAAAAAGCTTACTCAACAAAATATGGAATCGGTTGACCTGAACGGGTTGGAACCTGGGATGTACCCAACTATCATTGAATCTAAAGGAATTTCAAAAACATTTAAAATTATAAAGCAATGATGTTTAAGTATCTAAAATACATTTCGTTTACGTTAATGGTTTTTGTTGTGTTCTCTTCCTGCGATAAAGGAACCTCAACCGAGACGGAGAAACAAATCGACAAACCCCTTCCTACAAAAGCGCAAGGAACCTTGCCTGCAAATGGGGAACCTTGTTCAGATTTTAATCCGGTTCCCAATGATGAGTCAAAAGTGTCCATACCTTTTAAATGGAACGCCTCGCAGCATACGATAAACTACGACCTAAGCGTTTTAGAAGGGGCACAGGAGGTTGCTAAAATTACGGTAGGAGCTTTGGAAACTTCGGTAACTTTAGAACGTGGCAAAACTTATTCATGGACGGTCACCTCTAAAAATGAAACAGGAACTACAGTTAGTGACACCTATTCCTTCACCACACCGGGCCAAACGGTAGGTAACTACGCACCCTATGCAGCTGAAATCGCTCTAGATTTTGATACGGACAATCAAGTTTTTAATATAAATTGGACGGCAACTGATGAAGATGGCGATTCTCTAACATATGATGTAGTTATCCTAGAAGGTGAAACGGTCGTACAGGAAGAAGTAGGATTAACAATCAATACGATAACAGGTATTCCTTATGCTAATAATACTTTTTACACCGTAAAAATTATCACTAAAGATGGAATTGGTAATTTTTCGGTTTCAGAAAAGACAATTTCTTCTCCGGAATAGGAAACGTGTTCCTCAACTTTATACCGTAAGCGAAACACTTTTCCTATTTTTACCTCATGGAAAAGAACTCAACCAAGATTGTCATTATTGGCGCTGGAATAAGCGGCCTTGTTGCTGCCCTTACCTTAGAAGAAGAAGGCTACGCGCCTACTATTTATGAGGCGAGCGACCGGGTAGGAGGTCGCGTAAAAACAGATGTTGTAGAAGGCTATCAATTAGACCACGGGTTTCAGGTATTGCTTGATGCTTATCCTATGGCTCAAAAGTACTTGGATTTCGATGCCTTACAGCTTCAGCAGTTCCTGCCTGGAGCGCAATTGTTCAAAAATGGGAAAAGTGAGATAATAGGAGACCCTTTGCGTAGTTTCAGCCTTTTATTCCCCACCTTATTTTCCAAAGTTGGTAATTTTAACGACAAGCTAAAGGTCCTACAATTAAATGCCAACCTAAAAAAAAAGAGTCTAGAGACTATTTTTAAGGAGCCGGAAACCACAACCTTGGATTATTTAAAATCCTTTGGTTTTTCTGAGGAAATGATAACCGATTTCTTTAAACCTTTCTTTTCCGGGATTTTTCTGGAACCGGAACTGGCAACTTCCTCAAGAATGTTTCAGTTCGTTTATAAAATGTTTGGTTCTGGCCTGGCCGTTTTACCCAAAGCGGGTATCGGCGCTATTCCAATGCAACTGGCAGAAAGACTTACCCAAACTAAAATTCATTTCAACAGCCAAGTAGAAACCTGTACCGATGAAAAAATTACGTTCTCAAACGGAAAATCAGTACACCCAGATTTTACGATTATTGCGACCGATGCGTCCCCTTTGGTACCCAACCTTAGAAAGCAGCAGTTACATTGGCACTCTTGCGATACCTTATATTTTACTACGAATAGCAAGGTGATTAACAAAGCATTGATCGGTCTCATCACAGATCAGGGAGCGCTTATCAACAATATCTTTTACCATACGGCTCTGGAAATGGAGCAGCGCGGGGAAAAGGAACTACTTTCCGTTACCATTGTCAAAAAACATGATCTTTCCGAATACCAACTCATTCAGAAAGTAAAGGAGGAACTTTTTCAATTCGCAAACATTACTACAAATCGGTATTTGGGTAGGTATGCGATTCCAAAGGCACTTCCAAACCTAAAGGACATAAGAAACCAAGTAGTTCCAACAGAAACAAGGTTGATGCAGGGTACCTTTTTGGCCGGCGACTATTTACTCAACGGATCGCTGAACGCTGCTATGACCTCAGGGGAAATGGCGGCCAAAGGAGTTATCGAAGCGATTGAGAAGGGGTAATCTCAATTGTTCAACCAATAGGTGAATTTTAGGGTTAAGCCCCAGTTCCTGCCTTCAAAAGGTGCTATTACATAATTATTGGTGTACACGATGAACAAATCCGATGCGGGACTGTAACGCCATTGAAAGCGCGAGTTTATATTAAAATTGTTGCTCTGCTCGTTATACTGCAACAGATTTGCAAAAAACAGTTTATTGGTAAAGGTAATATCTGCTTCCGCGCCCAAAAGCCAGAAATCATTCGTATTCCAAGGTTGCGGCAGTTCAATGTGATTGTAATTGAAATTGGCTTTAAGACTCACATACGGTTGAAAGCGATACCCTGCTTCGCCCCGTAAACTGGTCCTATTCCCATCAGCATAATAGCCGCCCACGCGGCCCCCAAAAGCATAGGTGAATAAACTTTGTGGTTTGGAGGCATAATCCCAACCAAAGGCATTCCAGTTGTGTTTGGAGCCCGTAGGCAATTGGGCTATTTGGAGTCCGCTTGGGTCAAAGGGGTCAAGTAATTCCACATAATCATCGGACACAAAAAAGGTAAGCGTGCTCCTGGTTCTAAAATCGATAAGATATTCCATGAAAGTGGTATGGTCCGTTTGCTTGAAGCTGTCGTCAAAAAAATAAATACCGGTTAATTGGGGACCATGGCTTAAAACTGGCCCACCTTTGGGAAAGAATAGATGGCCAACATTTCCGGTCAGGTTTCGGTATCCCCTTCTGCGCACAAACCCAACTTCTGCGGAGTAGTCATCACTTACCCATTCCTCCTTTATCCTCCAGTTCCATTTTCGGCTTCTGTAGTCTAAATTGGCCCCCTGTGCGAACCCTTGATCTCCATCATTTGGGGCAAAGGATTTGAGAAAAAAAAGTTTTCCATTGTACGCATTGTTTGCAGATGCCAAATTGTATTCAATACCTAAATTACGGTTGTATCTTGCGTATTGGGCATTAATGCTATCATTTTCCAAGGGATAATTAAACGACTGTTTGTTTACGAGCATAAATCCAATATTGCTTCGATCAAACACCTTGCGCTGTAAAGACAGGACTGCAAAATTTTGACTGGGTAGCCCCGTTTCCTCTATGCTTTCGGTCTGCATATCCATTAGGCCCAACCGCCAATTATCGTTCAGATTGCCACTTACGCGCGCTCCTGCCTGTATGGGTACATTTAATCCAATCCTTCTGGAAAAAAAAGGCCGTATGGATTCGTAGCCAAAATTGGCGAACAGATCACCATTCTCTAAAAAGAACTGCCTTCGTTCTGGGAAAAATAGTTCAAAACGGTCCAAATTCGTTACCTGTCGGTCTACCTCTACTTGGGAAAAATCTGGGTTTACGGTCAAATCCAAATTTAGGGAGGAGGTAAGGCTGAATTTAAAATCCCCGCCAACTTTCCCGTTTGTAACAACAGCTTCATTGCTTTCCAAGTTTTGCTTGATATCACCGAGCACGTAAGGAATAATGGAGAAATTGACCCCTGGTGCCGGTGGCGCTTCATCCCAGACCAAGGTACCCGAGTATGCCAATGAAGCTGTTGGGAACTGACGCGGAATAGGGGTCCAGCTAGATTTTTCGCTTGACTTTAAATCGAGCCTACTAAAATTTATTCCCCATTCTTTTACGCCTTCACCATAGCGGATGGACTTAAAGGGGATGGCCATTTCAAACACCCACTTTTCCTCATCACGTGTAACGTCTGATATCCATTTGCTATCCCAGTTCAAATCTATCCTGGAACCATCGAACATGGTACCGTCCCATTGCGCTCCGTAGGCATTGGAACCAAAGGAAAAGCCAGTGGTCTGGTTATTGAACGGGTCCAAAAACAGGAGAAAATTATCGTTTTTACCAAAGGAAAAATCACGGCGCAAGGATTCCACAAAATAATTTGCCTTTGTAGCATTATAGAACGTTGCCAAAAGGTAAATATGTTTATCGTCATAGGCCATTTTTATAGTGCTGGGTTCAGAAGCCTTACGATTATCCATGGGTAGCACCATAAAGAAATCGTTTGCTTCCTCGGCATCCTGCCAAGCTGCATCATCTCCTTTACCATCTACGGCAATAGGACCTGAAGCTCTTTTTATATGAAGGCGATAGTTGTCATTTTTCTTTTGTGCCACAAGGGGCAATGCTACCAGTAGGGTGAGAATTATTACAGCGTATTTCAAAACTTGGATTCGATTACTATAAGGGGTACAACTTAGCTATTTTAAAGCATCCATCTAAGAAAAAATCTGAATAATATTCAACAAAACATACTTTTATCTACCAAATAGTTAGCCCCTGCTTTTACATTGAAACGCTATTCTACAGTCCCCTTCATGCTCACTTCGTTGTGTTGAAAGCGCTATAGGGATGTTCAAGGTCTTTAAAACAAGATAGGAGTTTACGAGAATATCATTTTCACAAGCCATACGCACTACCCTAAGATCCTTTATAATGTGGGAACAACAAGGCATGCCGGCCTTGCTAACAACACCTCATTTATAACAATATTTTAACCAGACGAGTTAATAAGTACAGATAAATTGTTTGATCTTTACAAAGAAAGGTATAACAATAACAAATCTTAAAAATTAATATGAGCAAACAAGCACTTTTAACACCCTATCATAAAAATCTAGACCTAGTGAATAGGGTAGTAGTGGCCCCCATGACCCGCAGCAGAGCCGTTAATGAAGAAAATAGACCTACGGAAGACTTACACGTACCTTATTACAGGCAAAGGGCATCTGCAGGATTGATTATAACCGAGGGATCGCAAGTATCAAAAGAGGCCGTTGGCTATGTAAATACCGCAGGGATTCATTCAAAGGCACAGGTAGACGGATGGAAGAAAGTAACGGATTCCGTTCATAAAGCGGGTGGTAAGATTTTTATTCAATTATGGCATGTAGGTAGGATATCACATCCAGACTTTCATGACGGAAATTTGCCTTTGGCCCCATCTGCTATCAACCCAAACGAGAAATCCTATACCCCGGAAGGTTTTAAGGAAACGGTAACTCCTAAGGCCATGACCAAGGAGGATATCCAAAGAACGCTTCAAGATTTCAAAAATGCGGCAAAAAATGCGGTTGAAGCAGGATTTGACGGGGTAGAAATCCATTCCTCCAATGGATACCTCTTTCATCAGTTTTTTAACAGTACTTCTAACCATAGAACGGATGAATATGGCGGTAGTATCGAAAATAGGGCCCGATTCTTTTTTGAAGTATTGGATGCCATTAAAGAAGTTATTCCACAAGAGAAAATTGGAGCACGTTTTAATCCATCACTTAACGGCGTTTTTGGGATGACCATGGATGAGAATACCATACCCACCTTTGAGTACATCATTAAAAAGTTGAACGATTATAATTTGGCCTACATCCATTTATCCGAACCATTTACAGATGTTTCTGAAATTGAATATGCGGTAAGTAATATTGCAGAGCATTTTAGACCGCTTTACAATGGCACCTTAATGATAAATGCGGGGTTCGACCAAGAGTCGGGTAACAAGGTCATTGAAGCTGGCCATGCTGATTTGGTATCCTATGCCAAACTTTACATATCCAATCCTGATTTAGTGGAACGGTTCAAAAACGGATATGATTTAGCGGAGTGGGATGAAGACACCTTTTATACGCCAGGTAAAGAAGGTTATTTGGATTATCCTACGTACGAAGAACAAAAAGAACACGCCTAATGAAAAAAGATATCCTGTGGCGTAAAATTCGATTTTGAAGGATATCATTTCTATTAATTTAAAAAACAAGACATATGAACTTTACAAGAAACGCAAAAGCAAAATGGGAAGGAAGCGGTAAGGAAGGAAAAGGATACCTAACGACCGGTAGTACGGTTTTGGAAAAAACTCCTTATTCATTCAATACACGGTTTGAAAACGGTAAGGGTACCAACCCTGAGGAATTAATTGGGGCCGCCCACGCAGGATGCTTTGCAATGCAATTGAGCTTTTTATTGGGTGAGGAAGGCTTTACCCCAAACACCTTGGATGTCGATGCCAAAGTCGCATTTAAAGATGGGGAAATTATCAAGGTAACCTTAGATTTAAAAGCCGACGTACCTAAGATATCTGAAAGCAAATTCAAGGAAGTCGCCAATAAGGCCAAAGAAGTTTGTCCCGTCTCAAAATTACTGGATACGGAGATTGAATTGAATGTAAGCTTGTCCTAAACCCAAAAGTGTACCAAATAAAAAAGCAGCCGAGCGGCTGCTTTTTGTTTATTTCAAATCTTAATTATTTCAGGTGTTCGCTATCACGTTCCAAATCCTCATTTCCAGAGCCGCCTTGACTATACAATTGGTTCTCCTCGTCCTTTAACTTTTTATTTGTACTATCCTTTGATGTATTTCTTCCCGGTATGTCCAAATCGGACCCAGAGAAATCTACGTCCTTTTTTCGCTCCCGCAGCATCGCATCATCTCCCTTATCGGTCCGCTGGTGAACCACTTTCTCACCTAATGCGTTTAAATCCTCCTTCGTTATATCGGCATTATAGGCCTCTTTTTTATTCGCGTCGCTCATTGTTCCATTTTTTAAAATTAGTATATCTGAATGTACATTTTAAAATCCTAAGCAATTGCCGTAAACCGGTATAATGTGTGCTTTATTCTGCAAAGTTTAGAACTTAATTTCAAAATAGGTTTAGAGCTAATAATAAAGCTATACAGACTAAGTAAAACCAAGGTTTATTTTGATATTGTTACAAAGAAAAAAGAAAACACATGGAAAATATATTAGTGGCAGGCGCCAACGGAACTACAGGAAAAAAAGTGGTGAACCTTTTAAAGGCATCACAATATTTTAATCCGGTAGCGATGGTGAGGAAAGAAGAACAAGTGGCCCAATTTAAAAATGATGGGATAGATACTGTTCTAGGCGATTTGGAAAAGGATTTGACACACACGGTAAAAGGAATCGATAAAATAATCTTTGCCGCTGGATCGGGAGGTAAAAAGGTAGTAGCAGTGGACCAAGAAGGGGCCAAAAGCTTGATAGACGTAGCCGCAAAGGCCGAAGTCAAAAAATTTGTTATGCTGAGTTCTATGGGGGCAGACAATCCCAAAGCGGCGGAGGACTTGGAAGACTATTTAAAAGCCAAGCAAAATGCAGATGAATACTTGATGAAAAGTAGTCTTAAGTATATGATTGTAAGGCCCGGTTCTTTAACAAACGATAAGGGAACTGGTAAAATTAGCCTTAAAAAAAGTTTTGAAAAAAGCGGTTCCATAACGCGTGATGATGTTGCCCAGACCTTGGTCCATGTCTTGCATGATGATGCAGGTACCAACGAAACCTTTGAAATTTTAGAAGGCGATACACTGATAGGGAAAGCCTTGGATAAAATTTCCTGAAAGCGATTCTTGGAAAACGTAAAGATTAACACTTTAAAAATTAAAAATGGCACATAAAATAACAATACAAGAAATAGGATTTATTACACATAATGTTTTACAAATTAAGACCGACAGGCCTGCCGATTATACGTTTACACCGGGACAGGCATGTGAATTAGCCATAGACCAGCCCAAATGGAAAGACGAAAAGAGACCCTTTACATTCACTAGTTTGCCGGATGACGGATTTCTCCAATTTACGATTAAAGTGTATCCCGGTCATGATGGGGTCACCGACCAATTGCAAACATTGGAACAAGGAGATACCCTAAGCATAAGTGATGCATGGGGTGCAATATCCTACAAGGGTCCCGGCGTATTCTTGGCCGGTGGTGCAGGGGTAACTCCATTTATCGCCATCCTAAAGGATTTGGCGAAAAAGAAAAAATTGGAAGGGAACAAGCTCATATTCGCAAATCAGCGCGAAAGAGATATCATACTAAAATCAGATTTTGAAAAATGGTTGGGAAACGATTTTATTAATATCCTTTCGGAAGAACGGAACAGTAAATATACCCACGGCGTCATCGATAAGCAGTATATAAAAGACCAGGTAGAAGATTTAAATAAAAAATTCTATGTCTGCGGACCACCGCCTATGATGGATAGTGTGGTAGATGCCTTAAAAGATTTGGATGTCAAAAAAGAAGCTATTATCACCGAAGATTTCGGATAGGAAGAAAATAATTCAATGGGGCTTCCACTATACAGGAAGCCTCTTTTTTGTAAACCAATGTAGCTAGTGACCAAGGGTTCAAAGTATAGTTCTATTCATGTTATTGTAGATACGTGTATTACTATTTTAATTCCCACAGTAGCAATTTTTATTGGTACAAAATACTTCAAGATCCCATTGACTATAAAGGAAAAACGCAGAACGGAAAAGAAAATTTAAAATAATGAAGATGAAAACAAATGTTGCCGTAGTTAAGGAAAAAGAAAAAAAATTCGAGTTCAAAGAGGTAGAATTGGATGCCCCAAAGGCGCACGAAGTTCTGGTTAAAATTGTGGCTACCGGATTGTGCCACACAGACGTTTCTGTGCGAGACGGTGTGCTGCCTACGAACTTTCCCGTAGTACTGGGGCACGAAGGTGCCGGAATCGTAGAAGAGGTAGGGAGTCATGTCAACGATTTAAAAAAAGGAGACCATGTCGTACTTTCTTATGGCTCTTGCGGTCATTGTAGGCCTTGTGAGGAAGGGGCCACAGCTTACTGCCTTCAATTGGAACCCTTGAATTTTATGAACAAAAGGCAGGCGTCCAACGATGCCATTTATTCCAGCGAAGGAGAAAAATTAAATGGAGCCTTCTTTCAACAGTCCTCTTTTGGTACATACGCCATTGCCCACGAACGTAACACGGTTAAAGTAGACAAGGAAGTAGATTTAAAATTATTGGGGCCTTTAGGCTGCGGTATCCAAACTGGTGCGGGTACTGTAATGAATACTCTTAACCCGAACCCGGGAACGAGTATCGCTATTTTTGGAGTAGGTTCGGTGGGGCTTTCAGCGGTCATTGCCGCCGAAAATGCTGGGTGTGCACAGATAATTGCCGTAGATGTAAATCCTGAACGATTGGAATTATCCTTAAAACTAGGGGCAACACATATCGTGAATAGCAAAAAAGTAGACCCAATAGAGAAAATAATGGGTATCTGCGCCGAGGGTGTTGATTTCGCCGTAGAAGCATCCGGTATAAAGACGGTGGCGCAGCAAGCGTTTAAAGCCCTGGCGAATAGAGGTATGCTGGCCATAGTAGGAGCACCTGCGGGAGGAACCGAATATTCATTTGATGCCAATGACATGATCAATCATGGTAAAAGAGTAAGAGGTGTTGTTGAAGGGGACAGTATCGTTAAAGTATACATCCCTAGGCTTATAGAATTGTACAAACAAGGCAGATTCCCTTTTGATAAATTGGTAACCTATTACAAATTCGAGGACATCAATAAAGCCATTGAAGACATGGAAGCTGGAAAGGTAATTAAACCTATACTAGAAATGTAATTCTAAACACGCACCCTAGTGTTAAACGCTTTTAGATTATGGTTCATACCAAGATAGCTTTTTTAAAAGTTAATAATCAATAGGCATTTAGAAGGTTTTTTCTAGAGTAGTCTAATTAATTTAACAATTGACATCCCTTACGTATCTTTGATAAAAACAATACCATAATGAAAATAAACATACAATTTTCTAAAGTTCTCCTACTCGTAGTATTCATGCTTGGAGTTTCTTCCTGTAAAGAAACGAATAAGGAGGCAGCTGATTCCAAAAAGGAATCGGTTCCCTTAGACAGTACTGATTTGGCCCTTTTAGAGCTAGATTTACCGGAAGGATTTGAGATTAAAGTATACGCAAGAGGGGTTGATGGAGCGCGCTCCATGGCAATGGGCGACAATGGAACCTTATTTGTTGGAACCAGAAACGAGAACACGATCTATGCCATTCAAGATAACGATGGAGATTATATTGCCGATAACGTAATGGTTTTGGACACCATGGAAGTACCCAATGGGGTTGCAATGCGAAATGGGGATTTATATGTTGCCCAAGTGGGTAGTTTATGGAAATATCCCGCCATTGAGGACAATTTAAAAGGCAGTCCCAGAAAGGAATTGGTCTATGATGATTATCCGACCGAATTTCATCATGGTTGGAAATATATCGCTTTCGGCCCCGATGATAAATTATATGTCCCCGTGGGGGCTCCCTGTAATATTTGCAACCCGACCGATGAGGATGAACGTTTCGCTGCCATTACAAGGATGGATCCGGATGGCAGCAATCGGGAGATTTACGCCAAGGGTGTTCGTAATACGGTAGGTTTTACCTGGCACCCGGAAAGTGGCGATATGTGGTTTACGGATAATGGTAGGGATATGCTTGGTGATGAAATACCGCCTTGCGAATTAAACCATATTACAGAAGCTGGTCAACATTTTGGCTATCCCTTCTGTCATGGCGGTGTTGTCAAAGATCCGGAGTTTGGGGATTTACGGCCCTGTTCAGATTTTGTGGATCCCGCCTACCAATTCATGGCACATACAGCACCTTTGGCAGTGAAATTTTACACAGGCACCATGTTCCCAAAAGAATATCAAGGTCAGGCTTTCGTAGCACAACACGGTTCCTGGAATCGTACTAAGAAAGTAGGATACCGCATTATGATGGTCGATATCACTAACGGCCAAGCAACCGAAGGCATACCTTTTATTGACGGCTGGTTGAATGAAGAAACGCAAGAGGCATCAGGTAGACCCGTAGATATTCTATGGTTAAAGGATGGGTCCATGCTAATTTCAGATGATTATGGCGATGCCATTTATAGGGTTACCTATAATAGTGCAGCTGTAGCTAAGAGTTAAAATTCATCCTATTCAAAATAGAAAAAGCGACGGCCTAAAAACACCATTTAGACCGTCGCTTTTTTGTTTCAGTTTTAAAATGGGACGCTACTAGTAGTATATTTGATAGTAAAGAATCAGAATAACCCTGAATTGAGCATGCCCATGAAGACCATTTCCACACGAAGAACGTTCTTGAAGCAAACTGGCATCATTACCGCTGCAAGCATGGTTCCGTTGTCCTTGATCCCTAAAATATCGAATTATAAAATGGGATTGCAATTGTTTACCATCAGGGACGCCATGGTCAAAGAACCGCTTAAAAGTATTTCATACGCACGAGGCTTGGGGTACCAAGATGGGGAGATTTATGGATATGACGGTGAAAAAGACACGTATTACGGCATTAAATCCAAGGATTTTAAAAAACAATTGACCGATTTGGATTTTACGATTTCCAGCGGGCATTATGATTTTTCAAGTTTATTCACCCAACCTAAAGATCAATTAATGCGCTATGTGGACCAATGTATCGTAGGATCCCATAATCTTGAAAGTGCTTATATTACATGGCCCTGGTTGGCCCCAGAATATAGGACCCTTGATAATTTCAGGATATTGGCCGAAAAATTAAATGCCATAGGGGAACGTGTGAGCCAAGCAGGATTAAAATTTGCCTACCATAACCACGATTTCGAGTTTACCGAGCATGATGGGCTTACGGGCTATGATATAATATTGGCCGAAACCCAACCGGACCTGGTAAAATTACAGATGGATATGTATTGGGTGGAACATTCCGCTAAAAAAAGTCCGGCTACCTTAATTGCAGAAAATCCGGGTAGGTATGTCATGTGGCACATCAAGGACATGGATAAGGTTACCCGTGACTATTCTGAGATGGGAAATGGCTCCATTGACTACCGATCCTTACTTTCAAATATCGATAAAGACGCTTTGCAATATTACTATATTGAACAAGGTGGTAATTTTGCCGTCAATTCGATACAAAGTATAACCGATAGTGCCGCTTATTTTAAAAAACACTTACAACAGTACCTCTAAATGGCCTATCCGAAACTCGTTTATTTAAATGGTTCCATTGTTGCTGCCGAAGCGGCACAAGTTTCGGTGTTTGACCGGGGTTTTATATTCGGCGATGGTCTATATGAGGTTATGGTGCAAATAGGCGGGCAAATGTTCTATGAAAAAGCGCATTTAAATCGCTTAGGCGAAGGTTTAGTTAAAATAAATATCGATTTTGAGGTTACCACACTTAAACGTCCCATCAATGATTTATTGAAGGCGGCCAATTTGGTGGATACCGATTGTTTGGTCTACATTCAAATTACGCGCGGTGTTGCTGCTAGACAGCATGCTTACCCGAAAGGTATTGAACCTACGGTGATGCTATATGCAATCCCGAAAACCTTGCCCGATATCAATAGGATTCATGCAAAGGTTATTACACGAGAAGATTTTCGATGGGCACGGTGCGATATAAAAATGACTTCGCTCTTAGGCAATGTAATGCTGAACGAGGAAGCGATGCGGAACGAATGTTATGAAACCGTACTTGTTCGCAATGGAGTTGTAACCGAAGCTTCGCATTGCAATATCTTTTTCGTCAAGGATGAAGTGGTATACACCCATCCGGCAGATACGTTTATTCTGGACGGAATTACAAGGCAGGTCGTAATTGAACTATGCCAAAAACTGCATATTGAATTGGTCATGAAACCTATAGAAAAGAGCCAGATAACTGAAATGGACGAAGCTTTTCTAACCGGTACCAGCACCCAAATAGCAGCCATACAGCAGATTGATGACCATTGGTATTATACCGGAGATACAGCAAAACCGATTACCCAAAAATTACAGGAGGCCTTTTTAAGGCTTAAAAATGGTGTCCCGGTTTAGCGAGGTAGTGCAGGCACCATCATCTAAACGTTGCTTGGATGTAACCATAGGCTGCTAAACATTCATAAATATAGCTTTTGGAATACGGATTGCTATTATTTCTGGACCGCACCAGGTGTTGAAAAATAGTCGAAAAAGGCCTCTGCATCCTTAATTTCTTCGATATTGAGAATATAACAAACTTCAGAGAGATCAGAAAAATCCAAACCTCCATTGGATATGGCCTCATTCAAATACCTATTTTCCTTCCCGTTGTATTGATTTCCAATACGTATTGCCGTTTCCCAGATACGAATAAGATTTTCATTGCTAATGTACGCCCGCCATTGCACCGGTTGTGGGGCCCTAAACCCTGGGGTGCCATTACCTATTGCATTACCGTCTGGAATCTTATGGTAATCCGTTTTGTCTTTTACATAATTTAATAATTGCGTTGTGGTTACTTCCTCGTTCCAATCGCTGTGCTGTACCACATGAATTTTCTCCTTGGTATTCAAATCAGGTTCAAGATTTAACAATTCCTTTACCCAAAGTGCGGTAAAATCAGATTGTCCCGCATCCGCAACCCAAATAGCACCCCCATTGTTCAAGACCTTCCGTATTTTTGGGATTACGTTTTCGATGGCCTTATCCCTATCCGCATGTGCATCTGCCCATTCTTTGTTGAACGCTAAGGCCATCAGCTCATTGGGCGGAACATATAAACCTTCTTGAATACCATAGGTGCCGGCAACAGGAAAATAATTTAGATTATGGTAATTGGGGTGATGAACCAAAGTGGCCAGGGCCGCTGCTGTGTGTAGGTCATCAATATCCGTTTTGTTATCGAATTGAGCCATCAATAGGTCTTTTTCCATATCAAATCGCTTCTCTTGACCTATGGCCGCGATATGCAGAATCACTAGGGCCAGAAACGTCAGGCGCTTCAACGTTTTTATCATCATCAGTATGTATTACAAATTAAGGTATTTCTATTACCGTAAATAAATACCGAAGCAATCTGCTACACTATTTTAGGTATCCAATGCCTCTATCTGCTTCATAACTGCATCTGCTTCCGCTGCTTTGGCATCGCTCTTGGACCTGTTTTGCGTGGACAGTTCAAACGATTCCTTCATTAGTTTCTGGTATTGCTCCTGTAACTTCTCTTTTTCTGTTTTCTTCTTAAATAATCCAAACATAGTTTTTGTTTTCAAGATAGCCATTTTCGTAATGGCTAAAAAATGAATCGGTTTAATTAATTCGTTTAATCCGTTTGGTCAAAAACAAGTATCTTACTAAAGTTAACGCAACATTTTCGTTTATGAAAAATACACTCGTATCTTTTGCATGCCTCTTGTTTATACTACAATGTGTCTCATCCAATGCTTCTGAACCAATCCCGATTATCAAAAACCCGGCACTTCAAGGCACCTACACCTTAATCCTTGAAGGCTTTGATTGGGGGCCGGCAGTTAAAAAAGTAGTCGTTCCGTTAGCTGGTACTATAACCGAGGCAAAGGCGTCTGACTTTACCGTTAAGGTACAGCTCAGTTTGGATGGGGCGGAAATGACCCCGACAGAAGCATCCGGGACTAGGGATGTGCTTTATGCCTACCTGTCCGATAATGAAGGAAGCCGCAATCCCAATGGAAATCATATTACGCTTGTGCTCATGGTGCACCCTAATAATCCATTGGATTCTCCTATAAAATATGTTTTCAAGGATGGTAGGGGCAGTAATCAGTGGATCAACTATGAGCTTGCCATCACCCATACCCCAACTAGGACCGTTTGGGACCACGAAGCAAATCGTTTGTATCCTGATTTGGACAGATTTGATTTAAATGGTACGCATAGCTATAACGGGACAACGCTAACCTATGCTTCCTATGCGCCTGAAGTAAAAACCATCAAATCTCCATTGCTCATTTGGCTGCACGGTGGGGGGGAAGGCGGTACGGATGTGCGTATTCCCTTAATTGCGAACAAAGCCACAAATTATGCCACACCAAAACTGCAATCGTACTTCGACGGTGCTTTTGTTTTGGTTCCACAGACCCCTACTTTTTGGATGCAAAACGAAGCTGGAATCTATACCCGAGGAGACAAGGAAGATATTTACCATAGCGCTTTATTCGATTTAATCACGAGCTTTGTTACTTCCCAGCCACAAATTGATACCGATAGAATTTATATTGGTGGGTGTTCAAACGGTGGCTACATGAGCTTAAAACTTATTTTGGAACACCCTTCCTACTTTGCAGCGGGTTATATAAGTGCCTTGGCCTATCAAAACCAATATATTACGGACGAACAAATTCAACGAATTAAGAACGTACCCCTATGGTTCATACATTCCAAGGACGATACTACTACCATCCCCAATGAAACTGTTGTTCCGCTTTATAATAGATTAAAGGCTGCGGGAGCATCTAATGTATATTTTTCATTTTACGACCATGTTATTGACCTAACCGGTATCTATGGTGGCGAAGATTACTATTTTCCCGGGCATTGGTCTTGGATATATTCCCATGCCAATACTGCGGATTTTGATTTTAATGGAGAACCGATACAAATAAATGGTAGCGCGGTATCAATAATGGAGTGGCTTGGACAGCAGCATAAATGAATAAAAAACTGAATTATAGAAGTCCAGAAGACCTTATAAATAAACCATACGAGGTATATCCTATTCAATTTCAATACGATACGGCTATTTAATTAGCTAATTCAGTAATAAAAAAAGATAAACCGAATAAAAGGCCTAATTTCCAAATAATGGCATCACCTTTGCACAATATTTAATATTATAAATTTAATTACATTACAATGAGTAAAGGAACAGTAAAGTTTTTCAACGACACAAAAGGATTTGGTTTTATTACTGAAGAAGGAGTTGAAAAGGACCACTTTGTACACATTTCAGGATTGGTAGACGAAATTCGCGAAGGCGATGAAGTTGAGTTCGATCTTCAAGAAGGTAACAAAGGATTAAACGCAGTGAACGTAAAAGTTATTTAAATATACATACATTCTAGTTTAAGAAAAAGCCCTTCCATCGTGAAGGGCTTTTTTATTCCTAATTTTTCAATCATTTGTCTCAAATAAAGATGTAGTTTCGCAGCCGCTAAAAAAAATGACTATGAAGCGTATTAATGAATACAAAAAACTCTTTGGAATTGAAAAGGAAATAGAGCTCAAAGTACTGAAATCCACTTATCGGAATTTGGTAAAGGAATGGCATCCGGACAAGTTTCAGGAGGGCGATGAAAAACGTGCCGAAGCAGAGGTGCAAAGCCGTCGTATCATAGACGGGTACCACTTTTTGGTAAGTATCGCCCCAGAAACCTTGGAAGCCAATAAATCTGCCTACGAGGAAACTATAAATACATCCGGAGTTGCAGATTTTCAGCATAACGGACTGGTATTGGAAATTACGTTCTTGGACGGATCAACGTACGAGTATTTTGGCGTAACCAAACCCATTTTTCAGAAAATGGTCAATTCCAATAAGTTGAATCGCTTTGCAAAACGAAGCATTTACCCCAATTACCTATACAGAAAATCCAAACGCGACCTTCAGGAGGCATAGAACACATCTTTAGGCCAGCTGGGAAAACGCACTGAAGTTCCTACCATGAAAAACCGTGAGGATATTTTATCGAAGATGGAAATTAATTCCCTTAATGCGATGCAGGAAGAGGCGATTGATGTCATGGCAACCCTAGGGAATACGATTTTATTATCCCCTACAGGAACAGGTAAAACATTGGCTTTCTTATTACCGGTCCTTGAATTTTTAGATTATGAAAACCCAGAAGTCCAAGTATTGATTTTGGTCCCCTCAAGGGAACTTGCCATACAAATAGAACAGGTCATACGAAATATGGGTAGCGGTTATAAGGTGAATGCTATTTACGGAGGTCGACCCATTTCCAAGGACAAGATAGAGCTAAGACATACCCCCACACTATTGGTTGGTACACCCGGTAGAGTTTTGGACCATTTTAGGGCTGATCGTTTTTCAAAGGAACATATTACCACGCTAGTCTTGGATGAGTTCGATAAGTCGCTGGAAGTTGGCTTCGAAAGTGAAATGAGGGAAATATTGGGCGCTTTACCTAATTTAAGGAACCGTATTCTTACCTCAGCCACTAAAGGTATTGAGATTCCCGAATTCGTTGGAATGAAAAATCCAAGGTGCATAAACTATCTAAAACAGGAGCTACCTTCCCAACTGACTATTAATACCGTCATCTCTCAAGAAAAGGATAAGCGAAGCACCTTAGCGGAACTTCTTAAAACACTTGGTGGGGAACCGGGTATTGTATTCTGCAATTTTAAGAATAGTATCGATATTGTAAGTGAGTATTTGACTGCGAACGGCATAGATCACGGCTGCTTCTCCGGAGGTATGGAACAAAAGGATCGCGAACGTTCTTTGATTAAATTCAGAAATGGTAGTTGTACGGTACTTTTAGCAACAGATTTGGCTGCAAGAGGCATTGATATTCCAGAGTTAAAATTTATCATTCATTATGAATTACCCCATAGGATAGAAGAATTTACACATAGAAACGGTAGAACGGCACGTGTAAATGAGACAGGAACTGCCTATGTAATACAGTGGAAAAATGAAGCACTCCCGGATTTTATACCAGAGTCTAAAGAATTGAAAATCACGAATACCAAAAAGGGTAGTGTTCCCTATTGGGAAACCCTATTTATTTCCGGAGGACGGAAAGACAAAATTTCAAAAGGGGATATAGCAGGTCTGTTCTTTAAGCTAGGTGGTTTAAAAAATGAACAATTGGGAACTATTGAACTTAAACAAGACTGTGCCTTTGTAGCCGTCCCTAAAGGTTTAGCAGATACGCTTGTAGGCAAATTGAACAATTCCCGATTAAAAAAGAAAAAAGTAAGAATTACGGTGCTTTAGCAATCGTTTGAAATTTAATTTAGCAAAGTTGGCACCATGAAGGATAAGCAGCATGAACTAGAAACCGCTATTTCCCCCTCGGAAATTGACCATTGCATTGCCGTTTTAAACAAGTTGGTCGAAGACACCAACCAAATCTTTGAAATACCCGAAGATAAACGTATCGCATTGATTAAGGTTGCCGGGCAGCTTTCCAGACCCAATAGGGAGGAGTTCTCGAGAAGGGTAAAGGATGCAAAAAAGAACGAAAAACGAAAGCAAGCCATACGCGATAAACACGCGCGCAAGGAAACAGGTATCCGGAGTGCCCGTGAAGCGCATATTTTCGTAGCACCAAAATTGCTGCAAGCGGCAGACCTAGAAAATAAGGAGGTTTTGGAACTACAGACCCCACGAAACTGCTATGTCTGTAAAACCGAGTTCACCAAGCTGCATCACTTTTATGACACAATGTGTCCGGAATGTGGCGATTTCAATTATGCCAAGCGCTTCCAAAACGCTAATGTAAAAGGACAAGTAGCTGTGATTACCGGGTCTCGGCTTAAAATAGGATATCATATCACCCTAATGTTATTACGAGGTGGTGCTACCGTAGTGGCCACGACCCGTTTCCCGGTAGACTCCGCCCTTCGCTTTTCAAAGGAAGCTGATTTTATGGAGTGGGGGCATCGTCTTAAAATCCATGGTTTGGATTTACGCCATATTCCAAGCGTAGAGATTTTTTGCAATTTCATAGAGCAGAAATACGAGCGTTTAGATATTTTAATCAATAATGCGGCACAGACCGTACGAAGGCCGGCGGGGTTTTACGCCCATCTCATGCTTAATGAGGAGCGGCCCGTCGCATCTTTACCCTCCTTTGCACAGACTGTCTTGAGTGATCATCAAAATTGTCTGGAAGAACTTCGGTGTTTCAATCTTAAAACCGCTCCCAACCAAAATATGCCGGTGACTTGGCACGGTCCAGAACCGGGCATTGGTTTACGAGCTTCGGCAAAGTTATCGCAGATACCCTATAGTTTCGATAATGCCTTAAAGGCCTCGGAAGTTTTTCCAACAGGGGAGTTGGACGCCGATCTACAACAGGTAGATTTGAGAAAAACAAACAGTTGGCGTTTAAAACTGGGAGAAATAGAAACCACGGAGATGCTGGAAGTACAATTGGTCAATGCTGTTGCTCCTTTTGTTCTATGCAATCGTTTGGCGGAGGTAATGAAAAAAGAGAATACCGGGCAAAAACATATTATCAACGTTTCGGCAATGGAAGGTAAGTTCCACCGTTTTTTCAAGGAATCGCGTCATCCGCACACCAATATGGCAAAAGCGGCTTTAAATATGCTTACCCACACCGCGGCGGGTGAACTGGCCAAAGACGGTATCTATATGAATGCCGTCGATACTGGATGGGTAACCGATGAAGACCCTGCTGAATTGGCGAAAATGAAACAAGAAGTCCACGACTTTCAGCCCCCGTTAGACATTGTTGATGGCGCTGCAAGAGTTTTAGACCCCCTTTTTGATGGGATAAACACTGGTAAACATTGGTGTGGCAAATTCTTAAAAGACTATTTTCCGATAGATTGGTAAACCCATTTATTGTATTGCGTCAAAATTTGGAGTAATAACGACCTCGAACAATTCAGGTTCCCTTTATTTTTGAAATCAGTAATTTGTAGCGAATGACTACAATGCACACATATGTGTTGTGGCAAGACTGTTAACATCCTAGGAACAACGGTACCGTTACAAATTTTCAACTAGCACTTTGGACTAAAATAGCTGGCTATTCAATTGGGAATAGCCTTTTGTTTTTAGAATCACCATGATTCCCAGATTAGAAATCACTTTTAAAATTGCCTATTACCACCCTGGAGTGTTTTAAAGACGCATATATTGCCGGCTAAGATAATTCCCTTACCATATTCCAGATTATACATATTTTAATTGTTCCTTAACTAATGAATTAGCTACTATTTTGATAAAGCAAAAATTCTTAGCGACTATTCCCAGCTAATTGGATTAATTTTAGTTTTTTTGCGGCATGGTTGGGCGTTTTAAATCCTTTTTGCAGTTCGTTACGGTTCTTACCTTACTACTGTTAAGTGTAATTACGAATGCACAAACTGTGCAGAACTTTAACGGGCCACTCCAAATTGGGGAGTATAAGGGAGATGCCCAATACACGTATAAAATTGTAGATAATGATACCGTCTTGGACGGTGCCTTTGTAGTAAAACGTTCCAATCTTCAGGAACTATTACAGCAAAAAGACTACTCCTTTCTTTTTAAGGGTGCTTTCTTAAACGGTTTTCCAAACGGACCATGGAAATTTCAATTCGGTGATTTCCAATCCAAAAGCAGTAGCGAGATCGTTGATTACCAATACCGGGTACTGGTTAGCGGAACACAAGAAACTGCATCTGGTGCCATTAAACTAGGTGCCCCGGATGGGCGATGGACTTTCGTTGTAGAGGAAATAGAGGAATCGGATATAGTCAAGACACTGTTCAAAAGTAATATGCAGTTTGAGCGTGGTGTGCCACAACAGAACTTCAACATACAAGATGAAACCTACACCCTGGCAGGGCGGTTTTTACGTAATGGTCTAGCGCATGACGAATGGTCCTTGTACCCAGTTAATGGAATGTATCAAACGGAAAGTTGGTATTTTAATGATGGCCTATTGAGTTCGATAAAACTTAGGAAAGATGGTAAAACCGAATCTATCTTGATATACAATGAGCCAAGTATAAAAACAAAAGTCGTAAAATTGAATCAAGCCTACCTAAAGGCATTGGGCATGCAGTTGCCATTTGAGGAGGCGGATCGGTTCCTAAACGATGGCCTCTCCAATCTTTTGGAACGGAATACAGCGCAATACGTAAAAATAGACCAAATACTTGCAACCTTGGGTAAATCGGATTTTCTTCCTGAGTTCAAAGTTAAGGTTCCAGATTTTCCTTTGGATTCCTTGGAAATTTCAAGTATTGAGAATATTAAGTCATCGGTGAACACAGCCACGGAAATCAGCAATTTTATACGGTCCAATTCACAATTGAACATTTTAAAACTGTCCGATAAAACCACCTTACTACAAATTTCTGCAGTTGAAAAAATAGCGTCGGATTACCTAAGACCCTTACAGGCCTTAGTCGCGTATGACTCCTTGAAAATTCTGGATTATACCTCACGGGCACAACTGATCCAACATTTATATCCTAAGGGCATGCCTGGCACCCAATTGCGTGTGGAAGTGGAACGTGATAGTTCAATGATAAGCCAAACGTTTTCGTTTCCTACCGATAAATCAATGGGAACCGAACAAAAAGACTTGAATGGATTAGAATCTTTCGCAAAAATGGTAGCGGCCGGCATGACAGAAATTGCATCCGAACTGAAAGCAAAACTGACCCTTGAAAACAAACAGCAAGAATTAATTGCGGTCGAGGAGCAGGTAATTCTCCAAAACGAAAGCTTACAAACCTTTATTGATTCGGCCTCAAGGTCAACACCCCCAAAATATAGGAAGGCAATGAATCATCTGAATTCGTTTGCCGGGAATATGTTGAAGGAATACTCCAACCGAAAAACGTCCTCCAATACCCTAGCCACTGCAAATAATATCAAAAACTGCTTAATTGATCTCACTGATTTGGCACGGACGGTTTCAAGGATGCCTGCCTATGCAGATACGGTGCGTACTACGTACATCGATCGCATTTGGAACCCATTTACTGCTACTCTTATGGATGAGGAAGTGAAAAAACGAATAACAACGGCCTATGATAACGTGCTAGAGCCTTATTTTTTAAATGAAATTGCCGAAGACTTATCCTGTGATACCATTTTAGAACTAAACAACACGATTAACAGTACCTATGCCAGAATCAAGGCACTTAGGGATGAAGAAACAAAAAAATTAGAACGGAGGTTGCGAAGAGAGCAAGACCCATTTATGGTGTTGCAACTGATGAACGTACAAAATACGCCCAGCGAGCAATAGCCTATGAAAACCGTTTTTAGAAATCGTTTAAGTTGTGTTGTCGTTGCTCTTGTATTTTTTACGTTTAGTGGTTTTGCACAGGAAACAGAAACGCAGGAATTACCGCTTTCCTCAAAATACAAGGAACCCCTAACCAAACTTTGGATTAACAGTTATGGGAATATTCGAATTTCTAAACGCTTGTTTTGGGATGCCCAGACCCATTTAAGGTTTCAGGAAACCGAAAGTTCACCCTTTGTAGGCCAGGTTGCCCAAGTCTACAACAGGCATGCCATTGGGTATATCCACTCCAAATATTTTAATGTGAGTTTGGGAGGTGTTTTACGGCTAAATTTCAATACCGATGCCGCCGAGTTCGATAGAAATTTAGTGCCGGAGTGGCGTATATGGCATCAATATCAATTTGCACAGCCATTGGAAAACATGATGATCTATCATCGTATTCGTATTGAACACCGCTGGACACAAGGTTTTGAGGAGAATAGTGACTACATTTTTAGAAACAGGTGGCGCTATATGTTTCGCATGAAAATACCCTTAAACAGTCATAAATTGGCACCCAAAACCCTTTATGTTTCGCCTGAGGCGGAATTGATTATGCAAAGTGGAAAGGCTGTAGTAGCTAGCCCCATGGAAGACTTGAGACTTACGACAACCCTAGGTTATATTTTAACGCCAAGATTGACCATTGCCGCTGGGGCAATGTACTCTCAAGGGCAGGATTTGGCAAATGGTGGGATTTATAAGCAATCTTGGACCATGCGTTTCCACGTTTATTTCTCTCCAGACTTTAGAAGGGTAAAGAATAAATTACCTGAAATCCATTTAACGGATTAATTCGTAACTAGTGTAAGGTCAACGATATTAGGATAACATGAAAAAGAAAACTATTTTTTTATATGGTCTACTTGCATTATTTGGAGGTACTACGTTCTATTTAGGAACTCAAGTATTTTCTATGCAACAACAACTTTCCAATGCCGAAACTATGGAAGCGGATTTGGATACCTATAAGAAAAATAATGAACGACTCTTGGCAATCGATTCCGTGCTCATGGAAGGGAACTATACGCAGGCGATTGAATCGTATACGAACACCCTCAATGAGAGCAAGGAATTGAATACTGTAATACCGTTACGAATCGCTTTGGCACAACGTCTTATGGAGCGGGAATCCACGACAAACGCCAACAGGGAAGATTTAACGGCAGATTCGCTGCGTGTACCCGAACTGTCGACCAAAGAAATTAGAAAATTGGATTCCCTGAACTTCGCACTGGAAAAGGCCAATATACAATTGGCAAATATGCGAAATCAACTCAAGGAAAAGTCTTTTGGCCAATACATTAGCTTTACCAGCACAAAGGGTACAAAATTACATTACGTAGGTCAAGTAAAAAATAATAAGGCCAATGGAACGGGCATAGCCCTTTTGGAGACTGGTAGTAGGTACGAGGGGCAATGGAATGATAATGAACGTGAAGGGAGCGGTACTTTTTACTGGCCCGATGGGGAATATTATGTGGGCAACTATGAAGATGATATGCGAACCGGTCAAGGCACCTATTTTTGGCCAAACGGGGATAAATATGTTGGGGAATGGAAAAACGACAAGCGCAACGGTAAAGGCGTTTTTTACAATAAGGACGGCAAGGCAATTACGAGTGGTATCTGGGTGGATGACAAATTACAGGATACCGATGCTAAAGGAAAGAAAGAAAAGCGGTAACCCATTTTTCATACGTCACTCGGCAATCCTCAATTATCATAAATCCTAAAATTTAGATTTAAGAAAAGCACTCACTGGGCGTCAATTTAAAATTCGAACCCATTTCTAGTTTAATTCCCAAATCCATAGGAAAATTGCAAATATGTAGGTCCGTTTGTATTTTGTGTTTCAGTTTAAGTAACTTTAAACTTTAACCAACGTACAAAACGATTACATGAGGACACGATTACATTATTTTGGCTTTCTACTTTTAATAGGTACAATAACCACTTTTGCCCAAGATTTTACAGCATTTCAATACCGTACCCTCGGTCCAGCGCGAGGCGGTAGGGTTACTACAGTGACGGGGACCGCATTACTTCCCGGAACCTTTTACCTGGGGGCATCGGGTGCTGGAGTATGGAAAACGGATGATTACGGAACTACTTGGAACAACGTATCCGATGGTTTTTTTGATACCCCTTCCATAGGTGCCATTGAGGTGGCTGCCAACGACCCTAATATTGTATATGTAGGTACCGGTTCTGACGGTCTGCGTAGTAATATTATTGGTGGTAAGGGAGTCTATAAATCCATTGATGCCGGAAAAACATGGACCCATATAGGCCTCTCCAAAGTAGGGCAAATTGGTGCTGTGGAAATAGACCCTAACAACAGTAACATCGTTTGGGTAGCAGCCATAGGAAATGCTTTTAAGCCGAATGAGGAACGCGGCATCTACAAAACTACAGACGGTGGAATTACATGGGAAAAGGTCCTTTATATTTCCAATGAAACGGGCTTTGCAGATTTGGAGCTGCTCCCGGGTAATCCAAATGTTGTATATGCCGCAGCTTGGAAAGCGCAACGAACGCCATGGACCATAATTTCTGGTGGAACAAACCAAGAAGGAGGCATTTACAAATCCGTAAACGGTGGCAAGGATTGGAAAAAATTGGAAGAAGGGCTACCAAAGGGTCTGATCGGTAAAATTGATTTGGCCGTTTCTCCTGTGGACTCCCGCATTTTGTATGCGGTCATTGAAGCTCCGGAAGATGAAGGAGGTGTTTACAAATCAATCGATCAAGGAAAAAGCTTTACACAAACTTCCAGTAAAAAAGGTCTGGTCAACCGTCCTTTTTATTATACCAATATTGAGCTCGATCCTAAAAATCCTAATATCGTTTATTCTAACGCGAACCCACTTTTAAAATCCATGGATGGCGGTAAAACATGGGAGGAAATGGACGTGCCACACGGAGATAACCATGATATTTGGTTAAACCCCACTAATCCAGATTTATTGATACAGTCGAATGATGGGGGTGCCAATGTTTCCCACAACGGTGGTAAGACCTGGTCCACACAATTCAATCAGCCCACGGCAGAAATATATCAGGTGGCGGTAGACGACCAATATCCGTACTGGGTCTATGGGGCGCAACAGGATAATACGACCATTGCAATACCAAGTGCGCCTCCAAGCGGTACTTCTCCGCAGGGTACCCAAGTCATGATTGATGTGGGCGGTTGTGAAACCGGACCCACGATTCCAAAGCCGGGTGACCATAACGTAGTCTATAATAACTGTAAGGGGCGCTTTAGTGTTTACAATAAAATTACCGGTACAAACCGAGAATATTCTATTGGGGCGTCTAATATTTACGGACACAATCCAAGGGACCTGCGGTATCGGTTTCAGCGCGTAGCACCGATCCATGTCTCTCCACACGACCCCAATGTGGTGTATATGGGATCACAATACCTTCACAAAACTAGAAATGATGGTAAAATTTGGGATATCATTTCCCCAGATTTGACCGCTAATGAGGACGACAAACAAGTAATTTCCGGTAGCCCCATTACCAGGGATATTACAGGGGAAGAGTATTACAGTACCCTGTATTCCGTTAGGGAATCTAAAATTAAGGAAGGCCTCATTTGGACCGGTTCCAACGACGGCATTATTTCGATAACCCAAGATGGTGGCCAAACATGGGAAAATGTTACCCCTAAAAAATTACCTAAAGGGGGTAGGGTAGAGTCCGTTGAACCCTCCCAGTTCGATCCGGCCAAGGCCTATATCGCCGTAGACCGCCATTTGTTGGGGGATATGACCCCTTACTTTTACAAGACGGAAGATTATGGCAAAAGCTGGGAATTGATCAGTACCGCGACCAACGGCATTGCAATGGACCATACCGCCAAAGTGCTACGGGAAGACCCTGAGGTGGAAGGCTTATTGTATGCAGGAACGGAAAATGGAATGTATGTATCCTTAAATGATGGCAGCAGCTGGAAAGCCTTTCAACAGAACTTACCGGTAACCCCAATTACGGATATCATCCTACACCGCGGAGATTTGATACTGAGTACCATGGGCCGTGGTTTTTGGGTGTTGGATAATATCACTTCGCTTCGCAATCCTAATTTGGCTTCTTTAGCAGACACACCGGTACTTTTTAAACCAAATAATACAATTCGATACAGAAATGGAAGAAGCGCTGAAGAATTTCCAAATTATACCGCAACACAGGTACTTATAGATTATTACCTGCCTAAGGAATATAAAAATGAAGTCCGGTTGGAAATTTTGGATGCGGAAAAAAAGCCGATTGTAACCATTGTAAGCGATACAACCCAATTAAAATCTACAATGGAAGAGGTGGAGAATATGGATTTAAGCATGACGTTTCAATATGCAGATACCAAGCTTGAAACCAAAAAAGGAATCAACAGGTTTGCCTGGGACATGCGCCAAAAAGGGACTTGGAATCCAAAAAAATCGCGCAGCTATAAAAACGGACCAATTGTTCCTCCAGGTTCCTATACCGCAAGGTTAGTGGTTGGCAACGAAACCTTTGATCAAGCTTTTGAAGTCTTGATTGATCCAAGATTGGAAAAAGAAGGTGTTACTAGAGCTACGATTACAGAGCAAATGGCATTCCAAAACAAAGTGATGGACTTATTATCCAGAGCCACCAAATTACAGGCCGACTTGGAAAATCAGCTAAAAGCCACTACAGATGTGGACAAAAAGAGGGAATTGGAAGCGGTTTTAAATGCGCTAAAGAGTGAAGAGGGTGCCTACCCGCAACCCAAGCTCGTAGGGCAAATTTCCTATTTATCTTATATAACCGGTGATGCCGATAAAGAAATAGGCCAAGACGCCAAGGAACGTTTTACCGAGTTGCAAACACAGTTCAACTCCTTAAAGTCTAAGGTGAATCCTTAGACAGAAAGCTTTTATGACCTAAATCCTTAACCCTTTTTTGATGAAAGTGAAATGTAGTACGTTTTTGGTCCTTTTTGTCTCTACGCTATTACTCCTTTCCTGTGGCGGTAAAAAAGCTAAGGATAAATTTGAAACCGCTAACACAAGTATTAAAAAAATAGCGCCAGAATGGGTTTCCATTTTTAATGGTAGAGATTTGGATGGATGGACCATTAAGATAAATGGTTATCCGTTGGGAGAAAATTTTGGTAATACCCTACGTGTTGAGGATAGCCTTTTAAAAATAAGGTATGATGCGTATGGACCTGAATTTAAAAATAGGTTCGGTACGGTTTATTACAATAAAAAACTGACGGACTACCGCTTAAAAGTCGTGTATCGTTTTATAGGTGAAACTGCGGCGGGAGCGCCTGATTGGGGTTATCGTGATAGTGGTATTCAGTTCCATGGCCAGCCACCAGCTACACAAAAGTTAGATCAAGCTTTTCCTATTTGTTTGGAGTATAATTTTCATGGTGGTAATGGAACTGATGATCGCCCTTTGGGCGCTGCTTGTACCAACGGTATATTTATCGATTACAAAGGAGCTAGGAATGAAGCTACCTGTATCCCAGCGGAGGTGTCTAAAACCTATCATGGAGACCAGTGGGTAACGGCAGAATTGGAAGTAAAAGGAGATCAGATCAGTCATTTTGTCAATGGTGAAAAAATCCTAACCTATGGTAACCCTACTTATAATCCGGAGAATGCCATCGCCAAATCGCTTATGGATCAGGGGGATGCCGATGTGACAGGCGGATATATCTCCTTGCAATCCAACAGCCATCCCATCGATTTTCAAACTATCGAACTTATGGAATATTAAAAGTTAAGGTCCAAGCCTATTCCCGTGAAACTTTTAGTAAAGCATTACTTTATCTCCCGTCTTTGCAGCCACAAAAATTGCGTCTATTATTTTCATGTCCTTTACACCTTCTTCCCCGTTAACAGGAACAATAGGTTGCACGCCTTCAAAAATAAGGGCCGCCATACCATCCATTTGCAAGGTTTGATGGGTTACATGCGGTTGAGTCAAGGGGCCTTTGTGCGTACGCCCCTCAATTGGCCCATAACCGGTAGAGGGCTGCATTTCAACAAACCCCTTTGAACCGGTCATAAAAAAACGATCTAGATTGTTCATGCTATAGGTTGAAAGACAATTGGCAACAGCGCCACTGGGAAACCCCATTTGAAACTGTATCGTTTCGTCTATTCCCTCCTTAAATTTTTTTGGATCGGTCTTGGTTTCTTGTGCGGTTACCCAAACGGGTTCTTCACCAAGCATATACCGTGCGGCATTTATCGAATAGATACCAATATCCATCATTGCACCACCACCGGACAATTCTTTGTTCAACCGCCATTGATCGGGATCACCGATTACAAAACCGGACTGCCCTTGAAAAAATTTTGGTTGGCCAAATTTACCTTCTTTTCGCATTTTTATCACGCCCACCGTTTTAGGCTCAAAATGCATGCGATACCCAATCAATAACTTTACATTGGCTGCTTTACAGGCGTCTACCATTGCCTGACCCTCTGCAGCATTGACCCCCATAGGTTTCTCGCAGATGACATGCTTTCCTGCCTTTGCCACCCGTATGCTTTGTTCTTTGTGCAGGCCATTGGGCGTAATTACATACACGGCATCAATATCTGGATTGTCTTTTATGGCATCGAAGTTTTCGTAGTTGTAACAGTTTTTTTCCGGAATGTCATATTTGGATTGCCATTTTTTGACCTTGGAAGGCGTGCCACTAATTACCCCTACCAGTTTTGCGCGTTTACAAGATTCCATGGCTTCGGCTACGCGCGAACCATAGCTACCCAATCCCATTATAGCAACCCGTAACGTAGGCCCTTCTTTAGGAAAAGTTGAAGCTGCAAAAAGATGCTCCGGACCGTTGATCAGGGGTAAGGCAACGGAGCTTACCGCTATTTTTTCTATAAATTCTCTTCGTGTACCCATAGGACATTCGTTTTTGAAATGCTTAATCCGTTTAAATATATGAAATCTAGAAATGCAAAATACGAGGTGAGAATGGGCAACACCGTTATAATTTACTTATGGCAGGCCCATAGTAGGGAGAAAAAATAGGAATGCCATCAAGGATTTTCGTGCAATTTGCGTAAGTTATTGCTAAATTAAGGATGTAATGAGTAGAGGATTTGTAAAAGAGGATGATCAAGAGGAAGTACCTATGGTACCGCCCCGGGCCCATTTGCCTGCCGGAGTTACGAACTACGTTACGCAGAAGGGATTGGATGAGCTGCTAGCGGAAAGGACACTGCTCCAGGACAAAAAGGAACAACTGTCGAGCGAGAATGAAAAGGAACGCCGTATCGCACTCAATTTAATCAACGCCAAGTTGCAATTACTTAATGAGCGTATCGCCAGTGCACAAGTAGTAAACCTAGAAAAACAACCTACGTATGAAGTACGGTTTGGTGCATATGTAACGGTCCAAATAGGGAAAAATAAAGTCACCAATGAATACCAAATAGTGGGTGTGGACGAAGCGGATATCGCGAAGCAAAAGCTATCCTTTCTGTCGCCCATTGCACGAATCTTAATTTCAAAAAGGGTAGGGGACACCGCTGTTCTCAAACTGGGAACGGAAGAACGCGTCTTTGAAATAAAAGGGCTGCGGTATGGTAAATTATAGAGGGTAGAGGGTAGAGGGTAGAGGATAGAGTATATAGGATAGAGAATAGAGGATTTAATAAAACCCATCACGTTAAGGCCTAAAATCAGATAATTAATGCAAAAAAGACGCTGGGTTCTTGATTTGAATAAACACGTAAACAAAAAATATAGGATGAAACAACTAATACGATTCACAGGCTTATTCATACTGCTTATGGTCAACTACCAATGTAAGGGACAGGATGAGAAGCAATCCAACACCTCTGAAATCTATACCTATAAATCTGGAGATCCAAATGGAATTGGAAAATGGTACAAAGGACGCGAAATTGCCCATGTGATGGGGTACCAAGGAATGTCTTGGTTAGAGCGTACGGAACGTGAGGAGGAGGAAAATACATCCAAGCTCTTGCAGAATATGAACATACAACCCGGGGATACCATTGCGGACATCGGGGCAGGCTCTGGCTATCATGTTTTTAAAATGGCCCCAATGGTGGGTAACGGATTAATTTATGCGGTAGACATTCAACCCGAAATGCTCGCAGCTATGAAATTAAAACGTGATGAGGGTACGGTTAAGAATATAAACTTGGTTCAGGGCGGTGAGAAAACGGTCAACCTTCCTGAAAATTCCATTGACAAAGTTTTAATGGTCGATGTTTACCATGAATTTAATTTTCCGTTTGAAATGATACAGTCCGTTAAAAACGCCATGCGACCCGATGCAAAATTATACCTTATCGAATATAGGGGAGAGGATGCATCCGTTCCCATTAAGGAACTGCATAAAATGACGGAGGAACAAGCGGTAAATGAGATGCAAGCCGCTGGTTTTAGGCTAGAACAAAATAGCGATAATTTACCTTGGCAGCATTGCATGGTATTTGTGAAAGCGAAGTAGTACTTCAGTTCCGGTAAGTAACAATTCAGCACCAATTTATACCAATTGGTGCTTTTATTATTTACTTTACGGTAGTAAATATCCAATTTTAAACCTTAAAACCACCACCAATGACACCAACTACCGTTTTTTCGATCGTTAATCTTCTGGTATTGCCCATGTGGATTTTGATGATCTTTCTACCCAAATGGAAGGTGACCCAATTCCTGATGCGCTATAAATTGATTCCATTGCTGCTTTCCCTAATCTATGCCGTATACATCATTCAATCCTTAATGATAGGAGGCATGATGGATTTTGGTAGTTTGGCATCGGTAACGGAACTATTTACCAATGAAACCGCTGTATTGGCGGGTTGGGTGCACTATCTGGCCTTTGATCTCTTGGTGGGGATGTGGATTGTAGTGCAGAATGGGAAAGTAGGTATTCACCAAGCGCTACTCGCAATATGTCTGTTGGGTACCTTTATGTTCGGGCCGTTGGGCTTTTTATTCTTTATGCTACTGAAAGCCTTAAAAACTAAACGTGATGTCGCAATTTAAGTCCGTAGTACAAACCGTACGAAAATCAAGCCCCATTCTTTATGGCATTGTTTGGATTCATATCCTGCTTGCTTTTGTTTGCATTGTTGGGCTGCTTGTTGATAATCGCACTTTAATGGGACTCAATGTGTGGATAAAGCCCTTAAAGTTCGCTATATCTGGTGCCATCTATATCCTAACCCTGGGTTTTTTAATCACATTGTATCCCTTTTCCAAGAAGAAAAAGAATTGGATCAACGGTATCGTAGCTTGGACCTTACTTGTTGAAATAGGAATCATTGCAGGACAGGCGGCACGTGGAACTCTTTCACATTATAATTATTCGACGCCTACGGATGCCCTTCTCTTTTTGGCCATGGGTATTCTCATAGGAATAAATGTGGTGATCATGTTCTTTTTTATAATAGAGACCATACGCTTAAAGTTAGCGGTATCGAAATCCGTTCAATGGGCCATTTTATGGGGTTGGTGTATCGTTTTTTTTGGGAGTTGGGTCGGTGGTCAGATGATTGGTCAATTGGCACATAATGTTGGTGTGGCCGATGGTGGTGCCGGATTACCCTTATTGAACTGGAGTACGGTTGGTGGCGATTTACGAATTGCCCACTTTTTTGGCTTGCACGCGTTACAAGTAGTGCCTTTATTTGCTTACTTTTTACAACGGAAATGGAAGACCACCCAAAAGAACCTCTTGGTTGCCGTTACGCTATTTGCCCTACTCTATGCGGGTTGGATAGGGTTTACCTTTTACCAAGCCAAGCAGGGCCTTCCGTTTTTGTGATTCAAGCTATTAATGGCAATCGTATTTTTTTTCTTCATTTTAATTGATTGGTCAAAGACAAATGGGAATTTATTTCCCACTAGTTTATAGTTTACGAGCGCTGCTTAACGGTGGTTTTAGTTGGCAATTTTTGCTTGCATCACCATTGGAATTAAGTTTTACAAAGTACTTCGGTAAATAATTGCCTATGTTCGGATAAAAATTTGGACTATTCGTCTTATAATCTGATGATTATATTTCATTTTGTGGTATATTTAAGAAAGGATTGCAAGCATAACCGATTTCTTCACAGGATGTAAAAATTAACACTAACCAAACCAAAAACCAAGCTATTATGACAACTACCGAATTAAAACTACAAGTACAGAGCAGCGGGCAATATTTAAATATTTTTCAGGTTACTTCTGAGGAGGGGAGGTACGCTTGCCAAGGCAATACCCCAACAACGGATAATTTTATATGGACACTTATAGGATCGAAAAGTAATCCTGGGTGGTACCTGTTAAAAGTGAAAAGTAGTGGACAATATTTAAATGTATTGAATAGTGCCGGAAACAATGGCGCCACGGTGGGCCAAAATAGTTTATCCGATGAGAATGCGGCACCCCCAAACTTTTTATGGAAGCTGACCAATGCCCCTAAAAACCCTGGCTGGATTTATTTACAGGTGAAAAGTAGCGGTCAGTATTTAAATATTTTTGAAGGCGGTAATGATAATGGTAAAAAAGCTTGCCAGGGTGTTGCCAATTCAACCGATAATTTTTTATGGCAAATACAATTCGTTGGGGAAACTGTTGAGGCGCATACCGTTACCGTCAGTGCCACTACCGCTAATCCATTTCCACCAAGTCTGTCGGATGATGAAGGAAATAACGCCAACACCGGACCAGGCGACGCAGCCATGACCACCTTAGTTGGACCGGGGGACTCTGTTAGCTGGCAAAGAGCTGGGGATGTCTCTAGTCTGGACAATATTTTTGAACCTACTGGAACTGATCTTTTCATAATTGACCCCTCTAAAGAAGATGATGGTACCTGGGTTGGGATAATAGGTTCAATGCCCCCTGGTTCTGAGGAAGCCTATAGTATCACCTATTCGGTAGCAGGTGTACAGCAGCCTACCCAGGATCCAAAACTTAGGGTAAAACCTCCTCAAACTAGATAAATAATATGGATTATTTTAAAATAGCCTATTATTACATGATAGGCTTTTTTTGTATTTCTACTTTTGCACAAGACCAGCGAATCGCCGATAGCCTGACTTTAATCTACCAAAAGGATACACTCAAAGGAAAAAAGAAATTAGAATTACTTACGGAGCTAGCCTTTAATGAAGTTAGTGATTATCAACTCAGTCTTCATTATTCAGAGGAATTAATAAAACTGTCTCTTGAACACAATTTAAATTCATATTTGTCCCAAGGCTATTTTCAAAAAGGGAGCACAAAAAAAATTCTTGGTAATTTAGATGAAGCATTAAAGGCTTTTTTCAAAAGTGCAGAGATTGCAAGTAAAGCAAATCAGATTCCGCTGGAAGGGAGTGCATATGGTGCAATTGCTGATATATACTCAATATCGAAAAATCATAATAATGCGATGTTATATTATAATAAAGCAATCGCCACCCTGCGAAATACCAAAGCTGATGTCGCCTTGGCATCTTTTATTTTCAACGCTGGTGACCACCTACTTTCATTAAAAAAATACGATTCGGCATTAACATATTTTAACGAATCAGGAGCTCTATTTGAAAAGGTCAATTATATCTCGGGAAAAGCCTATAATCTAGGAAATATAGGTATCGTATACGCCAATACTGGTAAAAATGAATTGGCGGAAGAAAACATTAATAAAGCCATTAAAATTTTAGAAGATTCAGAGGACTTTTATCCCATCAGTGACTTCTTAATGGCCATGGCCGATATCTATATTGAAAAGGAAGAATATGAAACGGCTATTAGCTATACAAAAAGAAGTCTAAGTTTAGCGCGACAGTATGGGCTGCGGGAACAATTGGCAGATGCGAATGAAAAATTGGCTTCGCTTTATGAGCTAGTAGGGGATATGCCATTATCGTATAAACACTACAAAGATCATATCACTTACCGAGATAGTCTTCTGAACTTAGAAACGGTACAGCAATTGGCCGACCAGCGTACCAATTTTGAAGTATCCCAAAAACAGGTAGAAGTGGAACTCTTGGAAACACAAAAGAGAAACCAATTAATCATTCTGGGGTTTGTTGGGGTGCTTTTCTTGGCATCATTATGGTTCTATAGGGTGATTTCCAAGGAGAAGAGAAAATCGGAAAAACTATTATTGAACATCTTACCGGAAGATACCGCCAAAGAGCTAAAGGCCAGTGGTAAGGTAAAGGCCAAGCAATACGACGCAGTAACGGTTTTATTTACAGATTTCAAGGGTTTTACCAGCTATTCGGAAAAGCTGTCCCCAGAGGCGCTTGTACAAACCGTAGATTATTATTTTTCCAAATTTGATACAATCATGGAGAAATATGGACTGGAAAAAATAAAGACCATAGGAGACGCCTATATGGGGGTTGGTGGCTTACATGGGGATACCAAGGACCATCCCGAACGCATGGTGAAAGCTGCTATGGAGATAGCGGATTTTGTAGAGATAACCAAAAAGGATGTTGCAACAAGTGAACTCACGTTTGATATCCGTATCGGAATCAATACCGGTCCTGTGGTAGCTGGGGTAGTGGGGACAAAGAAATTTGCTTATGACATTTGGGGGGACACGGTCAATGTGGCTGCGCGGATGGAAACGATGTCAGAACCCGGAAAAATTAATATTAGTGAAAATACCTATTTGCTTATAAAGGACAACTGGCATTGCGAATACCGTGGAGAAATTCCCGTAAAAAATCGGGGTACCATGAAAATGTATTTTGTAAATGCATAAACCCCAGCCTTCGCACGAAAATCTAACCCGACAAATTTTTAGGATGCAATTCAACTGAAATAAAAGTCTTTTCGGGATTCCATTCCAAATGCAGACTTTGACGACTCAAAATTTTACAGGGCCCCCGTAGAATTGATACGCGGGAAGTCTATTAAAACAACTGCTTTTTTGTAGTTTTAAAACCAATTAAAACTTGTTATATGAAAAAGACATTGAGCATACTGCTACTGTTTTTGGTAACTAACGCCTTATTTGCCCAAGACAGACTTACAGGCAAAACCTTTACGACCCGATCAGAAATCATTGCACAAAACGGTATGGCGGCTACAAGTCAGCCCTTGGCAACCCAAGTAGCCTTGGATATTCTAAAAAAGGGAGGCTCGGCCATGGACGCTGCCATAGCGGCCAACGCCATGCTAGGCCTTGTAGAGCCGGCAAGTTGTGGTATTGGTGGTGATATCTTTGCTATTGTCTGGGATGCCAAATCAAAAAAACTATTTGGGTTTAATGGCAGCGGCCGCGCCCCAAAGGCGCTTACCCTAGATTACTTTGTAAAAAACAATATGAACTACGTACCCTTTTACGGTCCCTTGCCCGTAACCGTACCGGGATGTGTGGATGGCTGGTTCGCCATGCACGATAAATTTGGGAAGCTCCCCATGAAAGCGTTGCTTCAGCCTGCCATTGATTATGGCAACAAGGGTTTTCCAGTATCTGAAGTAATCGCCTATGAAATGGAATCGAATTATGAAGGACTCAAAGACCAACCCGGTTTTGCGGCCACCTATATGATTAATGGAAGGACACCAAAAAAAGGGGAGGTTTTCAGAAATCCCGATTTGGCCACTTCGTATCAATTGATAGCGGATAAGGGAAGGGACGCATTTTATAAAGGAAAAATAGCCCGTACAATTTCAGATTTTATGAAAAAGCATGGCGGGTTTCTTTCCTATGCTGATTTTACGGCACATACCTCCAATTGGATTGAACCGGTTTCCGTGAATTACAGAGGGTACAATGTTTGGGAACTCCCACCCAATGGGCAAGGTACCGCAGCGCTTCAAATGCTTAATATCCTTGAAGGCTATGATATTGCTGCTATGGGCTTTGGAAGCACAGCATACCTTCATGTACTTACGGAAGCCAAAAAATTGGCCTATGAAGACCGGGCCAAATTTTACGCAGACCCAGCATTTAATGATATCCCTTTAAAACAATTGTTATCGAAGGAATACGCACAGCAACAACGCAGTTTAATTGATATGGCCAAGGCCTCGAAAACCTATCCTGCCGGGGATTTTGAAATTGAAAGTGGCAACACAACCTATTTAACGGTCGCGGACAAGGATGGGAATATGGTGTCGCTGATCCAAAGTATCTATTCCGAGTTTGCCTCTGGTATGGTCCCGGACGGATTGGGATTCGTACTTCAGAACAGGGGCCAGATGTTCAATGTACAGGACAAAACCCATGCGAACGCCTTGGAACCGGGTAAGCGACCCTTTCATACCATTATTCCCGCATTCATTACCAAAGATGGTGCACCCTATATGAGTTTTGGATTAATGGGCGGTGCCGTTCAACCCCAGGGTCATGCCCAGATTGTTGTGAATATCCTTGATTTTGGAATGAATTTACAAGAAGCCGGGGATGCCCCAAGAATGCGGCATAGGGGAAGTTCACAACCTACGGGATCTATAATGACCGATGGCGGCACCTTGAATCTAGAGAGTGGGTTTGATTATAAAACGATTCGTGAATTGCGTAAAAAAGGCCATGATATTTCCTTTGCCGTAGGCATTTATGGGGGATATCAAGCCATAGGCATTGATGTGGAAAGTAAGGTCTACACGGGAGCTTCCGAATCGCGCAAAGACGGTCAGGCGGCCGGGTATTAAACGACTCTATTTAAGAGGCATACACGTTTTCACGAGAAAAGTAACGTAATCTGCAGATTGGGAGCACCCATTAAACAGATTGCTTCGTGCCTCGCAAAGACGTTTTGTCAAAATGTGTTCGTCATTACGAGTGAAGCGAAGTAATCGGCCATTTAGGAACAGAAATCAAACAGACTGCTTCGTGCTTCGCAAATACGTTTTCTCGGAATACGTTCGTCATTACGAGCAAGGCGAAGTAATCTGTATAACAGTAACACGCATCAATCAGATTGCTTCGCCACACTTGCATAAACGCTCCTTTACGGCTTAGAGCGTCTTATTATAAAAACCTAGTCTTTACCGACACTAGCTTTAGCTAAAGCGTCTACCGTTTCCAAGGCTTCATCAAAAGCTGTAGCGTTGCCGATTGAATCCTTTAGGGCCGTAAATTTTTCTATCCGTTCCAATTCGTCCTCTTCTCCAGAAAAATAGGGAAACACATCCATTATGGGCGATTCTGAAATAGCGGGCACGGTATAGTCGCCCATAGTATCCTTCATTACGCTTATGGTATTCTCATAAGCCTCTTTTACATCGTTGGCTTGTACCAACAAATACTGGTTGGTTTTACGTTCCTTACCACTTTCCTCATCGAATGCAATTAAGGATATGCGCGATTTAAACCAGCGGTCCGCATTCTCAAACGGATGTATTTCAGCGTAGTTCGCCACTTTAATATTGGTGATTTTTAATTCATCGCTATCGCTTAAATAAGCGGCCATTTCCTGGGTGATTCTACTTTCAGCTTCGGTGTAGGAAATGGCATCGACCAAAAAGGGCTCGGTCTTGACTTTCTGCATACCTGTTGCCTCATCCAATTTTCTGTATTTTACTTTACACTCATACCATGTTGCACTCATATCTTTTGTTTTAGGGGTGGCAAATATAGCATTCGGACTTACCTGGATTTCCCAAAAAGTGGAATAGATATTCACAAAATTGAAGACGTTTTTGTATCGTATTTATAGTCAGGGGTTTGTTAAGAATAACACACTAGCGTCATTACGAGCAAAGCGAAGTAATCTGTATTCGGGAAAAGAATCATGGCCATTAGGAGCAAAGTGAAGTAATCTCTTTTTCGGGAAAACTATGTAGACAAAGGTGTAGAACTTCCCAATAACGTTCGTTTTTTATTCTTAAAACTGTTTACAATAAGCTTATTCAAATTTAGTCAGCAAACCTCATAGGTAGTATTTTACATCGTAAAGGTGAGTCCAAAACTTAGGTTGGAAGACCTGTCATTTTCTGCAATAGGGGAGAAGCTACTGTAAAAATAATTGTATAGTGCAGACAGGCTTATGATAGTAGTTATGGGCAATTCAGCCTTAAGCTGGCAAAGAATGCGATGGTTCTTTATTTCTTCATAAAGGGGTTGAAAATACACCGTTCCCGTAACATCAAGCTTGGTGTTTTTAAACGACTGGTTCAAGGAAAGATAGCTGCTGTTCCTATGGTTAAAGAACTGTTCGTTGGTCGCGTCCACTTCCTCAATTTCGTACATATAGGAGTTTCCAAAATACGCCTTTGTGCGCTCCGTATTCAGAAATTTTAGTCGTACCCCTGCACCCACCAAATTTCTGCGGGTAATGGTCAATAAGGTATTGTTCTGGTTTTGGATAAAGGCTTCTAGCCGAAACAGATCCGATAGTTTTTGATTGTACCGTAAATGAAAAAACCAAGAGTTTTGAAAATCCTGGTCTTGACTGCGGATTAGTTTGTAGTTGCCAATAAAGAAATATATTTTCTTTAAATCCTTTGATTTTAATTGGGTGGTTACATTGGAAGCTACTTGAAAGATATAATCCCCATTGTTATCGGTATAATCGAAAAGTACATCGCTCTTTAGCGCAAAACGGGTAGAATCTTTCTGCATCCGTTTAGATTCTATGTTCACCAATTGTCCATGCATGGTGTTGCAAACCAAAAGGAGTAAAAGAAGGGAAAGGCCTGTTTTAAAAAGTGTCATGCAGTTAGCTTTGCTCGTAACCCACAAAGTTATTCAAAATAGAGGAAACAAGCTTATCCAAGAAATTTATAACGAGGATGGGGGCGTAGACTAATGTATGCATGTGACTACTTTTTTATACTTCCCATGATTCCATTATCACTATTTTAAAAAATAAACCTATTTTGTTGAATAACAGATACTTGCTTTAAGAAACTAAGTGTAAATTTAGCTCACATACGTAAGCCCAATAAAAAAGTGAATGAAAAAAATCATCTATTATGTAGCCATATCCATTGACGGTTTTATTTGTGGTGCCGATGGCGATATCAGTGGGTTTGTAGGGGGTGGGAACGGTCTCACCAAATACCTAGGGGATTTGAAGTCTTTTGAAACGACAATCATGGGTAGAAAAACCTATGAGTTTGGATACTCGTATGGCCTAAAAGCTGCCCAACCGGCCTATCCACACATGGAACATTATATCTTTTCAAGGACGCTAACATTCGATAGGCCCAGTGAGAAGGTGCATGTAATTACAGATTTTAACCCGGATTTCCTTATCCAATTAAAAAAGCATTCCAAAACCGATATCTATTTATGTGGCGGTGGCGTTTTTGCAGGATGGCTTCTTGACCACAAACTCATCGATGTAATCAAGGTAAAAATCAATCCCTTGATCTTGGGGAAGGGAACCCGACTTTTTGGGGATTCAAAGCAAGGATGCCAATTGAAACTTACCGAAACCGGAACCTATGATGCCGGATTACAAATCAATACCTACTGCATCAACTATTGAGTACGGAGTCTAAAAAGAAACCAAAGCACAAAAAAGAGGCTATCCAAAACGAATAGCCCCCATTAGGAATCAATTTGTGGTCAATTTAGTTCAAGGCGTCCATTAATTTATCTGCGACCAATTCAGAGGAAGCAGGATTCTGACCTGTAATCAGATTTCCCTCCTGAACAGCGTATGCCGCCCAGTCATCCTTTTTTGAATAAATACCTCCATTCGCTTTCAACATATCCTCCACTAAAAAAGGTACTACATTGGTCAGCTGAACCGCTTCCTCCTCGCTATTGGTGAACCCGGTTACTTTCCTACCCTTTACCAGCGGACTCCCATCAGTATTCTTTACGTTTTTTAAGGCTGCTGGCGCGTGGCAGACAAAAGCTACTGGTTTCTTTTGCGCGTTAAAGGTTTCTATCAATTTTATAGATGTAGCATCATTCGCCAAATCCCATAAAGGCCCATGACCTCCCGGGTAAAATACTGCATCAAAATCCGATGCATCCATTTTGGACAATACCATTGTGTTCGCTATGCGCTCCTGCGCTTCGGAATCGTCCCAATACCGTTTGGTGGCCGCCGTTTGTGCGTCTTCAGTATTACTACTCGGATCGATGGGTGCTTTCCCCCCTTTGGGTGTTGCGATGGTAATGGTTGCTCCTTTATCCAATAGTGTATAATAGGGGCTCGCAAATTCTTCTATCCAAAATCCTGTCTTCTTTCCTGTGTCCCCCAAGGTATCATGGGAGGTCAATACAAATAATATATTCATTTTCTCTGTTTTAATTTTTTAATTTACTTTGGTTTACCGCAAACGAAACGGTTTACACTTTTACCACCATTTTCCCTTTTTTATTTCCTTCCATCATATCCAAAAAGGCCTGTGGAGTGTTTTCAAATCCTTCCACGATAGTTTCCCTGTATTTTAATTTGCCTTCACCTAGCCAAGTCGATAAATGGCGCATGGCTTCCGGAAATTTTTCTTCGTAATTGGAGACAATAAATCCTTGCATTAAGGCACTATTCTTTATTAAAAATGGCTGAACACTAAGTCCCGTGGGTAGTTCTGTGCTGTTATATACTGAAATTGCCCCACAGACAACCATCCGTGCAAATCTGTTGATGCTGAATAGAACGGCATCCGAAATGGGTCCGCCTACATTGTCGAAATAAATATCCACGCCATTAGGTGCTGCCTTTTGGATGGCCCTTTTCATATCCTCGGTAGTTTTGTAATTAATACCATGGTCAAAACCGAATTCAGTTTTTAGTAAATCTACTTTTTCATCGGAACCTGCAATACCGATAACCGTAAGTCCCAAAATTTTACCTATTTGGCCAACAACACTCCCCACAGCACCCGCTGCGCCAGAGACCACCAATGTTTCTCCTTTTTTAGGTTTTCCAATTTCATGAAGACCTAAAAAAGCGGTTAACCCCGTCATTCCCACGATACCAAGATATGCGCTCAACGGTGCTTTGTTTGGGTCTACCTTTTGTAGGCCCTCCCCATTCGAGATTTGCCGTGTCTTCCAATCCATCCGTGCAGATACAAAATCTCCCTTTTTAAATGTATCGTTTTTGGACTCCAGAACTTCCGCTACGATACCGGAGCTTATTGGTTTACCGACTTCGAACGGAGGTACGTAAGACTTGGCGGCACTCATGCGTCCCCGTAAATAGGGGTCTACAGAAAGGTACTTTGTTTCCAGCAAGAGTTCCCCACTAGATAAATTCCTATTGATATCCTCCTCCTTAATTTCAAAATTAGCAAGGGTAGGGGTTCCTTCAGGTCGTTTTTTTAAGTTTATCGTCTTTATCATTTTTAGATATTATATATGGTTCTACTTCATTATAGTCCTCTTTCAAAAAGATTTAGCCATACCATGCATTTTGGAATCATAATCATCTTAGCAATTACGACAGATAACGTATGCAAGAGAAATAGCGCGAATTACCCTATGGAACCCGCGCTTTTTTATGAATGTTCCGGATGATTTACCAGCTAGCCTTACTCTGCTGAAATCATAATCGATTTAACGTTTACAAACTCCTTCAATCCAAAACCGCCATGTTCGCGTCCGTGACCCGAATTCTTTACACCTCCAAAAGGCATGCTTGGCTCGGCCAGGCCAAATGAATTTACAAACACCATTCCGGTATCAAAATGATTTTCGGCGAGTTTTATGGCCGCGTCGACATCTTTAGAGAAAATTCCGCCTCCGAGTCCAAATCGGCTATCATTGGCAATACGCATAGCGTCCTCGTTATCCTTGGCTTTGATGAGGGATGCCACTGGGCCAAAAAGTTCATCGTCATAGGCCGGTTGTCCCTTTGCTACAGAACCCAATACGGTTGCCGGGTAATAGTATCCCTCGCCTTTTGGGATTTCCCCTCCGCATAAAATCGCTGCACCTTTTTCAACACTTTGGCACACTTGCTTGTGTAACTTTTCCCGCAAGTCTTCTCGTGCCATTGGGCCCAAATCCGTTTCTTCCAATTTTGGATCGCCCATTTTTAGAGCTTTCATGGCCTTTACGAACCCCTCTTTAAATTGATCGTATACTTTTTCCGTCGCAATAAATCGTTTTGCGGCAATACAGGTTTCCCCGTTGTTATAAATCCGTCCTTGTACACTCTTTTCGATGGCTATTTCAATATCGGCATCATCCAAAATAAGGTATGCATCGTTGCTCCCCAGTTCCAAGACCGTTTTTTTGAGTTCTTTCCCCGCTTTTTCACCAATCTTTTTCCCTGCACCAGGGCTCCCTGTCAACGTAACGCCACGTATAAGCTCATGTTCGATGACCTTGTCTGATTGGTCATGGTCTATGACGATTACATTAAATAATCCGGCAGGCAGACCGGCCGTGTCAAAAATAGTCTTTAGTAGTTTTGCCGTTCCAGTAACATTTTCGGCATGTTTCAGAAGGACACTATTCCCGGCCATTAGATTGGCAATGGTATACCGTATCACTTGATACGCAGGATAGTTCCAAGGTTGAATACCATAGATAACTCCCATAGGGGAGTAGGTGATGATTCCACGGCCACCATCAGAGAGTTCCCGTTCTTCATTTTTCAAGGCATGGGGAGCATGTTCTGCGGAATAGGTGCAAATTGCTGAACATAGGTCCACTTCTTGCTGGCTCTGTTTTAGCAATTTCCCCATTTCATCGGTCATCAATTCCGACAGTTCCTTTTTATAATTCTGCAGTTCCTCGCCGATTGCCTTGATTATTTTTCCTCGGTGTTCTAAGGATTTATGGCGCCAATCCATAAACGCATGTTGTGCATGCTGTATAACTTGCTCCACTTGCTCATTGGTCATATAGGCATAAGATGCCAACGTTTTTCCGTTGGTTGGATTAATGGTGCTTATTTCTTTTTCTGTTGTTGTAGCCATTTTTTAATTGCTTTAAGTTAAACGTTAAATTTTATTGTTGCTCGCTGGGCACAATGTAAACATCATTGATATTTACCCGTTGTGGTTGCGAAAGGGCGTAGTAGATTGCATTGGCGATATCGTCAGATTCCAAAGTCTCCATTTCCATCATGCCTTGCATCTTTTCCTTAATATCCTCGTCGGTAATGGTACTTGGTAGATTGGTGTCAACGGCACCCGGTTCTATGGAGGTAACATTTATACCATACTTTGGCGTCAATTCTTGCCGTAAGCCCTCGGAAAACATTTTTACCGCAACCTTGGTCGCACAGTATACCGCTCCTCCAGGAAAATAGCGGTGTGCGGCCATCGAAGAAATATTAATGATGTGTCCGCCCTTATTTTTCTTGAGCTCTGGTAATACTGCAGCTACACCGTTCAATACTCCTTTTATGTTAACATCTACCATTTGCTCCCACTCATCGGTCTTTAGCTTTTCCACAAACGAAAGGGGCATTAATCCGGCATTGTTAATCAATACATCAACGGACCCGAATTGGGAAACCGATTGTTCAACGGCCTTTTCAAAGTCCTTCATTTTTGTAACATCACCAGGGGTAACCAAGGCCTTGCCGCCCTCTTTTTCAATGGCCTTCTTTAGGTCTTTCAGTTCATCCTCACTTCTAGCCATGAGCACCACATTGGCCCCATGCTTGGCCAATTTTTTTGCTGTTGCTTTTCCAATGCCGCTAGAGGCACCGGTAATCAATATTGTTTTATTCTGTAAATCCATAGCTATTTTATTTATTTCATAAGATACTTTGTCCCACGGAATAGTATTAACTACATCGTTATAATTATTGACTGGTATGAATAGTTACTATGTTGAACAGCCAACCGCTATGTATATTGGTAAGCAGCGGTACCCTAAATCCTGAATTTGATTACAAATCGGTTAGGGGAAAAACTAATGGTTATGTTTAATCGAAGTACGCAATTGATGCAGTGGTGGTGTATTTAAAAAACCAGCAAGATTCGCTAAACGAATACTGCCCGTTCCATAAAGTACGCTTCAAAGCGCTTTAATTTTGGATCCAATTTTTCAGCATACAGCACATACTGGCACTTCATGATGCTTTGGGTAACGGTAATCATGGCGGAATATTCTGACTGTCGCGTTAAAAAATCCCCATCGTCGATGCTACAGAGTTGCAATTGGGAGGTACTGACCCCGTTGGTCAGGAACAGTTTATGTAAGTTGGTGGGTGTGGTGATCAAAATATCGGCCCCCTCAAAAAGTTCTGATTTTTGAATATCGATATGGAGCTCCTTATAACCCACATAAACCCGTAGGGAAGTCTGTTTTGTAAAGTCCAAAAACCGCTCGTACAATTCCAGTGCCTTTTCCTTATTTTCTACCAGGACAACGGCCCTAGGAGCATGGTCAAGGGCTTCACACTTCAATTTCTGTAAGGTGGTCAAAATCAACGTCGTTGTCTTTCCGCTATTTTTGGCTGCCGTACAAAAGACATGGGACCCACTTTTTATTATCGGAATACTTTTTTTTTGAAACGGGTTGGGATGGTTAATGGATTCTTGCTCCAAAACCTCCAATAAGTGTGGGTGTAACTTTTTAAACGACATACGCTATTATTATAAACTTCAATGGTATTGCTGAGCAAAGATACTACCTAAGGACTAGAACAGCTTACAAAGGCCTTACAGTTTGATAAGGGTTTCATTCGTCAATCTACTTGCGATTTAAAAGACTGGATTGGAAAAAGAATACATGACATACCTTAATTTTGTAATTCGTAAATCATACACAACTTCAGAGAATTGTTAGAGAAAAGACAACAATTACCCCAAGAACAGGCTGTAGATTCAGATAATTTCATTTTCTGTTTAGAAGGGGTTGCTGATATAGAAACGAATCAGGTTACAGAAACACAGAACAGTCTGGAACAATTGGCGGTACAGTATGGCGTAGCCAGCATCTATCAAATCTGTGATACCATCGAAGGCCTTGAAGCTAGTTTAAATGCTTTGGTCCTGGATGACCATTATTTTAAGGATTATGAAATCATCTATTTGGTTATGGAAGGTGAGGCAAATAGTATTTGTTTAAACGACTACTACTATAGTTTGCAAGAAATCGCTGAACTTTTTGAAGGGAGGTTAAAAGGAAAGATTTTACATTTTTCCAATGCAAAAGTGCTTGATTTGGACGAAGAGGAGGCACAATATTTTTTGGATATCACGAATGCAAAAGCGGTGTCTGGCTATGGAAATAAAATTAACGGGATAAGCAGCTCAAATCTAGATAAAGCATTCTTTAACTTGTTCAAGGAAGATGATGATATGTTTGCCGTGGTAGAAGAGCTACATCAGAGGCATTACGATGCTTGCAAATTACTCGATTTTAGATTGTACTATTAATCCTTGATAGCGCTATAGCATTCGAAGTTCCAACCTGTTTCCATCAATTAATAGTACGAAACATCCCTTTTCAATAGTAGTGGTCTTCTTTTGTCGTAGCTTTTAAACAAGGTACTTACGTTCTCAAGCGTAAGTAGTCTGAAAAAATCGAATCTTAAAAGGAACTACCTGAGCTCTACTAGCTAAGGTATTCCAAGGATTAACACTTCCTAATTAGGAACACGAGAAAGATATTCTAGATATGACTTAGAAAATTGATTTTTTAGGTTAAACGACGGGTTTAGTATTGAAACAGATTGGTCCTAAGTTTAATTCTTGCTATCGCTTAGGGGCTAATATCGATAAGGTATGAAAATTGAAACTATACGTGTGAGAGTGCACTATAATAGAGCCAAATACGTTAGTAAAATAGCACCCGTACATTATGAAATTTATCAGCTTAAAAAGTAAAAAATTCTGGTGGCGCTGTATAGCCATGACCATTTTAGTACCATTAATTACGCTTAGTGCTTTGCTCTTGTTTATTCATACAGCACAAGATGCTATTATTCAAGACAAAATTACCAAGCTTAATAAGCAGTACCAGGGTTTGATTACCGTAGGCGATACGCACTTATCACTCTTTGGTAATTTTCCTGATATTTCTTTTAAAGTAGATGATGTTCACATTTACGAAACTAAAAGGAAAGACGCCCCGGTTATTCTAGATGTTAAAGACATCTATGTAGGTTTCAACCTATGGGATATTGTAAGTGAAAATTATAGTGTTCGGTCATTGCTTATAGAAGATGGATTTCTCGACATTGTTTTACATGTTGATAAAACAATAAATCTTGAAAACGCATTAAAGCCGTTCGAGGAAACTGAAAGTAATGAAGAACCTGTAGGTTTTAATCTTGAGAAGATTAAGTTTAAGAATCTAGATATTCACAAAAAGGACGAAGCTGAGCATACTGATTTAGAAGCCTTTATTCATCAGGCGGAAGGTGGATTCCAGATGAATGGTGAATTAATTACGGCCCATATCGAGACGGAATTCGAAATGAATCTGATTGCTAATGGCGATACCACCTATATCCGCCATAAGCATTTTGAACTCCATACCAATGTTGATTTTAACCAAACCAATGGTATTCTCACCATTAAACCATCTGGAGTTACCATGGAACACGGTGATTTTGACTTGGAAGGTACAATAGATACTAAAAATGATGTAGACTTAGACCTTACCATAAAATGAACTAAGCCAAATTTTGACATGCTCATAGCTTTTGCTCCCGAAGACCTTATACCCATTTTGGAACGTTATAAAAACGCAGGCAACATTTATTTTAATGCACTAGTTCAAGGGCCTGTGATTAACCAAAAAACGCCATTTGTTGATGTGAACTTTGGTGCAAGTGAAGCTTTTCTGGAAAATACAACGAAAGGCAAAAGGGTAAATAATATGGGCTTCATTGGGCATTTCACTAACGGGGCAGAACGTAATTTACGTACAACTTCCTTTTCTCTAAAAAACATGACCGCAAAACTAGAAACGGGTAACTTTTTAGGCACTATTGTGGTAAATAATTTTGAACAACCTGAAATAGATATGCAATTAAATGCAGATTTTAATCTGGCTTTTATGGCCGACTTTCTAAACATTACCGATATAGAAAAGGTATCAGGTAATGTTTCCTTAGCAATGAATTTTCATGATGTTATCGATTTAGACCAACCTGAACTTGCGCTAAACAAACTTAATCAAGCTTATTTTACGGAGCTAAAGGTTACAGATTTAAGCTTATACGCTAAAGACCTTCCTGCGCCCCTGGAAAAACTGAATGTTCACTTGGTAATGAACGGCAAAAAAGCAAGGCTCAATCAGTTTGATATGCTGCTAGGCAAATCAGATATATCCATAACAGGGTTTCTGTCTGACCTTCCTGCCATCGTGCATCATACCAATACTCCCGTAGAAGCCCATTTAGAAATTGCGTCCAATGTTCTCGACCTAACAGAATTAACGGGGTATTCTAAAATAGATAGTACAGGTATCGATGAACAAATTGAAAACTTAAGCGCTGGCTTCTCCTTTAAATCTTCCGCCAAATCCTTTACAGAAGCCAAATACTTACCCAAAGGCGAATTCTTTGTAGACAGTCTGCATGCCCGTCTTAAACATTACCCTCATGAATTACACGATTTTCATGTAGATTTTTTAATTGAAGATGAAGACCTTAAAATAGTTGATTTTACAGGTTTCATTGATGATTCCGATTTTTATTTTAATGGACTGGTACATAATTATGCGTTTTGGATGCAAAAAGAACGCAATGGAGCTGTAGATTTAGATATTAGCCTAACATCAGATGTGTTACGATTAGAAGATATTTTTTCGTACCAAGGAGAAAATTATGTACCTGAAGGGTATAGACACGAGAAGTTTGAAAAACTAGCGGTACAAGTAAATTCTAGCATGCATTACAAAGCGTCAGAATTACAGTCAGTTGATTTAGTTTTGGATAAGCTCTCTACCAAAATGCAGTTACATCCGCTTCGATTCGAACGTTTTACGGGGCGTTTTCATTATGAAGAGGACCATCTTGTAGTTAAGGATTTTATAGGAAAAATAGGTAGAACTTCGTTTAATGTAAATATGGACTATTATTTAGGAGCTAACGAGGCTATAAAACAACGAGATAATTATCTTGATTTCAAGGCAAATTATATCGATTATGACCAGTTATTCCCCTCGGATACTGTTCCAAAAGCAGCCACCACAGTGGCGGTATCAGAAACCGCAGATGTTAAAGAGCATGCGGAAGCTTTTAATCTCTATGAGCTACCATTTACCGCTATGAAATTTAATGTGGATATCGATTACTTTATGTATCACCGCATTATTTTGGAACAAATTAAAGCCGATTTACGTACGACCCCCGATCATTACATCTATGTAGATACGCTTACCATGAATGCAGCAGGGGGTAGGTTTAATATGTCGGGTTACTTTAATGGAAGCGACCCAAAGCATATTTATATGATGCCTACTATAGTTGCTGAAAATATAGACCTTGATACGTTCCTTTTTAAGTTCGAAAACTTCGGACAAGACCACTTGGTGTCCGACAATTTGAAAGGTCGTGTTTCTACTACAATAGACGGAAAAATTAGAATCTATCCCGATTTGGTTCCTGATCTAGACCAGTCTGAAGTTCATATGGATGTAAAAGTATTTCAAGGCAAATTACAGAACGACGGGCCTATGACGCTATTGTCTGATTATATGGGCGATAAAAACCTCAAAAACGTCCAATTTGATACGCTCATAAACCATATAGATATTACCAATGGGAAAATCACCATACCTACGATGACTATCGAGTCTACCTTGGGGCATATGGAGCTGTCAGGAAACCAGGATATGGACCATCATTTTGAATACTTTTTAAGAATTCCATGGAAAACCGTAAAACAAGCGGCGCGCTACAAACTATTCGCTAATAAGAATACTAATGAAATTGAAGCGGAAGAAGAAATTGTAGAACAGGACCCTAATGAGAAAATTCGCTACCTAAATGTAAAACTTCATGGTACTACAGATGACTTTAAGGTGTCTTTAGGAAAAGCAAAAAAAGACAACATCGATTAGTACTTCAGCCACTGGCTAATACATTGGCGTATAATAACAAAAGCTCTAGTAAGGCTAGCAAAACAAAGAAATTTCTTATAACTTATCGCTATTTGACCATAATGACGGATTATAGAACTATTCTGTTCTATAATGTTCTGCGTTATGTAACTTTGCTTTGTAAAGCAAAGTATTTACCACCACATTTCTTTAAATTTTTCTACTAAAAAGTTCTTTCTGAAAAGGTAATGGAACACTTATTATGCGACCCGAGGCACGAGGGGAGCGTAATGTGTGTGGAATGGCTTCCAATAAAAATGATAAATAATCGTTCAGAACAATATAGATTTTGAGTTCCATGAAATTCCGCACAATACTATTCATTTTATTGTTATTGATGACTTATCTTACTTCTTGTAAAGAGAAAAACAGTTCTTCTTTTGGAAAAATCCCAAGAGGCGAATATCAAATCGAATACATTCAAGGAAACCCAAAAAAATATGTTTATAATACATACTTACCTATTATCAGAGGTAATATCATTAAAAAAGGGAGGGTATTAAACGGGAAAATAAAAGGGATGCAAAATAAATCATACGGTTATGCAGGGTACGGCTCAAAAGGATTTTTTGATTTAAATGGTAACCTAACTAAGCAATATGTTTTTACCAATGGCCATTATCATCCAACCAAAATGTTCAATAGAAAATTCAGGAACAGAGATTTGTTGTCAACCTCAGAATTTACAATGCCAGATAGTATTCATCCACACATCAAAACAGATAACATTTTTCAGGATAGTGTTTTGGTTGAAGTCAAGAAGCATGAATATTTGAGAAATTTTGCTCAAAGGCAAGATACAACTGTATTGACTTCTAAAATTTTTATTAACTATGATAGTCACAATAAAGTTTTCAAAAAAGAGGAAACCAAATATGAATACTACAATAATGATTATTCAAAGATTAAAACTAAAAGGAAGCTAGACCTAACTCACAAATTTTCCTTGACCTATGAAAACAAAACCTTGGTTAAAGATGAGCATGATATTGTCTTTCATGGTGATAACAGGATATATAATCCAAACTTTGGACGTCACGTTGATTCAAAATCATATTACCCGAATGGAGGTATTAAAAGATTAAACTACAAAACGGGAGGCTATGAGAACTTTGATGAAAACGGTTATTGTACTATTTCTACTGTGAATTCTTTTAAAGGTTTTTATGAATATAGCAACTATGATAAGGAGGGAAATTGGTTGAAAGTTATTTTCTATCAAGAAAAAGATGGTTTGAAAATACCAGAATTTATAGGTGAAAGAGTCATAGAATATTACTAAAAATCATGTGATGAGAATCAAGTTATTGTCATATAGCCTAATGGCCATTATTATTTTATCAGGCTGTTCTCAAAGTGGTAGTTTGAACACTAGGCTTAGTATCGGCTATAGCAATAGTGACCAGATTCTTTATGGAAATGTGAAATCAATTGAACTATGGGCTTTCAAGGGAAATATAGCGAAAGGAGGAGACACAAGTAATAAATACTGGGAGTTAAGTCCATTATCAATTGATGGGCGAATAAATAATTGTCATAAAGCATGGTTTAATAAGGACGGTAGCGTAAGAAGGTATCTCGAATATGGAAAAGATAGTATGAATCGAGTCTTAGTGGATTTTGAATACCTTGATAATTCATTGATAATCAATAAGTCGAATCTTTCGTTTCGCAATTGGGCCAGAAAAGAAAGAATAGTTCAGGAATATGATAATGAGGGAAAGCTAATACAGGAATGGTTTTACGATAGGTATAAATATTTCCGGGGCGGATTGTATAATGATAATGAAGAATCGAAGGTTTTCAGAGAAAGACTAGTTCAAGACGACATTGGTCTAATCAAAAAACGAAACTTAATTTATGAAAACGATAAACTGACTGGATTTGTAGACTATAAAGTGGGAAATTTGGAAGGCTATTTTTTAAAAAAATATGAGTTCAAAAGTTTGCAAAAAGTTCCTGTAAGAAAGAAGTTAAAAGATTTATTGTTCAATAAAAAGCAATGGAAAGAATTACCGGAAATTAAGGAATACGCATTTAGACCAATGGGAGTGGCCTCATATTTTTATGAAAATTATCACGATAACGGCTTAATTAAAAGTCAATACAATTGCTTGACCGGTAGTCTAACGGTATCAGACGAAATGGGTTATATTGTAAAATATCAAGAACCCTCGCACAATAACATTTTTACTTGTAAGTATTCCAATCCTGACAATTTTAATAACTGGACTAAATGCGAAGTTTATAAGAACAAAGAACTTTGGAGTATTTGCGAAAGAAAAATCGCATATTATAATTGATTCCTAAAGGTTGAAATGAGGGTCTCGGCCTAAGAGAACTTTGGTAAAACAATAGGGAAGAGGAGCGTTAAGAATTTTAGGGGGCTGGTACTAAATTTTTTTAATCTGAAAAATGTTTCAAAAAATTCAAAGCGGTCTTAAGGGTCAGAATGAATCCTAAAATTTAGCGACCGACCCGTACATTGTTTCCAAAATTATCTGTAAGCCTTGATTTTTTTGTTTCTTTTTTAATCAAGTAAAAAAGAAAAGATACTTTACTGGTTAACTACAGCAACTAGAACCTTCTTGTATGGGTGGACATTTTACCGTTCCATAGGAACAATAAACACAGCAATCGCCCTCTTTGGGCTTAAGTAAAGTTTTACAATTCTTGCATTCGTAGAAAAATTGACATGCTGTTGTAGGCATCTCCTCTTTTGCTTCACAACTGCATTTAGGGCAGGTGATTGTAGATTCTAACAGTATCTCCATTACTTTATTATTTTGTAGCCTATACTTAAAATGGCAGTTTCTATTTTCTCAAGGTCGACTTTCGTTTCATCGTATTTTACAATAGTATTTGCAGCTTCGTAATTAGCATCAACGTTGAGTATTCCATCAAGTTTGGTGACTTCACTTTCAATATGTGCTTCGCAACCCGAACAGGTCATCCCTTCAACGGTTACTTTAATTTCTTTGACATTTGATTGTTCCACGTATACAACTTCTTTACTTGAATTTGGACTGGAATAAAAAATATGGGAGTAGGACGGAAATGCTAGCATTGCACCCGCGAATAGCGTTACCAAGAACAAAAAACTCTTGGAGTTAAGAAAACTAGGTTTTTCATCTTCACATTCGCAATCAATCTCCTCCTGAGTTTTCGGCTTAAATTTTTGGTACCATGCAAATGCCAGAACCAAAACAGTAAAACCGATTAAATAAGGTCTAAAAGGTTCAATCCAAGAAAAGGTAGAAGCTAAACCAGTAGTACCTGCCAATACGGCTAATACAGGCGTAATACAGCATATAGATGCCGCTAGGGCAGTTAGAATCGATGTGCCAATCAATTTTTTATTTCCAATCATACCGTAATTTTTTCTTTTTTCAGTAAATTTAGAATAGGATTCAATGTCGCCAATTTATCTTTATTGAGCGCATAAAAAATAGTCTGAGCTTCTTTTGTCGCGTAGATTAAATCTCTGTCTTTTAGTTTTCTTAGGTGTTGTGAAATGGCCGATACATTCATTTCTAGAATATCGCTCAAATCACAGACACAGAGCCTTTTTTCTCTTTGGAGCAAGAATAGAATTTGGAGTCGAACCTTATTTCCTGCAAGGTTTAGAACCTCGGCAACAGCGCTTAATGAATTATCAAGGGCTGAGATTGAAGTGCGACATTCCATTATCTGTTTAACGTCAGCTTCCAGTCGAATACAAGTATGGTTTTCCATATTTCAAAGATACATATTTTAGCATTTGCTTAAATAAAAGAATACGTTTAACTACCAACACAAATGCTTAAGGTCCATTTTACAAAATGTCAGAAGTGCCTAAAGAAAAGTTTCAACCAAAGGATAGTGGTTGCAAGTGCACAGAAATTTATTTTTTTTAAATTTTGTGCTGTTGCGGAACGTTGACGAGAATACTCTAGAAAAAATCTTGCAGATATTTCCTCGAATACAAGAATTTTGAACAAACCTAAAAGGCTAGCTTTTAAATTCGTGACAAAAGAAATTAACCAGTGGCTGATTGCTTTTGGTGGCGAGATGAAGCGGCTGCCTTATAGAGCCTCTAGTTCAATCTACCGTAGTTTCGTTTTTACATAAATGCTTTGTTATAATCCACTTACAGGGCTTACAACGCAACTATGTCAAATAGCGCTGAAATACTCTATAGACAAAACCACTACAAATGTTCTATAATGTCTTGCGTTATGTAACTTTGCTTGGGTAAGGCAAAGTACTTGGTACTACTCTTTATTTAAATTTTTCTTCTAAAAAGTATCTTCTCGAAAGGTATTGAAACCGAGGTACGAGGTACAAGAACTCCTTTAAAAACAATAAATATCTTGTAAATAAACACTTATTATGCGACCCGACGATAGGAGGGAAGGTAATGTGTGTGGAATGAATCTTAAATTATTGATATTATATCACTCAAACTATTCTCAAATACTTGATGACTTAATTTTTGTATATCCGTTTAATGTCCACTTGATGTGATGCTCGCTATCACTAACCTATCGAAAATCAGTTCCCCGAAATACGTCCTGTTTAGCTTGTAAACAAACTCGTTCAGGTATAGTTGAAGATATTTAGCATTGATTTTGTGATAGGTTCCGACAAAAATCCGTTTGGCGTTGCTTATCGCGATGTGTACCCAATTCATCTGATAATATTTCACATCATGAAACTAAATATGGGTATAGGACAGACGTAATTTTTAGTGAAAAGGAGAAAATAAACAATTAGACTCATTTATAATCGTTAACTTAATGTTGCAAGATAGTTGGCGTTCTTTCGATTATGTTTCAAGCTATTTTAAATTAAAACTATACTATGATTTATAAGTCAACCTTTCAATTTAACTACGTTAAACTATCCTGTATATTTTTATTGTCATTCATTGGTTTTATCACTTCATGCTCAAAGGATTCTGATGGGAATAGCGATAAGGAAGTTGTTGCATGTTTTAATATAGTTCAGGACACCCTGTATTTTGATGAAGCACTCCAAATTGAAAATTGCTCACAGAATGCCGTATCGTATACTTATCGGGTAGCTGGTAATGAAGTTACTTTAGAGGAACTGGGCACAATACGGTTTTCTCCAGGCACAAAGATAATTACAATGGGCGCTTTTGGAGAAAATGGGGATACCGATATCTCTCAATCAGATTTTGTGCAAAAAGAATTCTATGTAAGGGAAGAAGCCGATTCATTTTTCTTTCCAGATGAGTTTTTAGGCAGTAAACGTCTTTTGACTTTTGATAGACATCCTGTTACAAATGAAATGTTTGCCATATATATCGATTTCAATGAATTAAAGTACTACTACGCTGCAATATCCGAAGGTTTAGATTTTACGTTAACTGCAATAAATAGTGGTTTTTCTGAATATGGAATTAGAGCACTTTGCGATTTTCAAGATGATGGCACAATTTATATCGATATGCCTTACAGATTTACCAATGCAATAAAAAGACAGCGTCATATTGTAAATATTGAAACTGGATCATCCCCACTTACTATCCTAGATTTACTAAGTTATGACTTTGATGTAGGTTATACCAAGCTGAATAACAACACCTATGCTTTTGGTGCCAACGCTACTAATTTGGGGTTAAGGAAATATATTCCAGCAATAAATACGCTAGTTTCTGGGGAAACGGAAACCATAAAAGAATTTGACTTTGGAAATAAAAGTGGGGTCATTGGTAATCTGATGCCTTTTAGAGACGGGTTTTTGGCGTACGCAGGAGCGTTTGATTTTGCTTCGGATGGGTTGGTTAGTAATGCTACCTCCATTCTATTAGAATTGGATGCCGAATTCAACGTTCTTAACTCACAAGAATTGAATGTCCTTGGTGAGGGGCCAATTGGTTCCTTAGGTTCCATGAGCGCGCCCTATCATATGGTAAAATTACCTAATGACAACCTACTGTTATACGGCTTGTCTACCTTACGTATTCTTGATCCTAACCTAGTGGTTATCCATGCGGAGGCCTTACCGAGCTACGCCTTTGGTTTCGCCGATCAGTCTCTTTTGATTATAGATGGCAATATCTATTTGTCTGCAAAGGATTACCTTTATAAGTACAGCTTCGATGGTACTAGACTAGCTGAGCTTAAGGTTAGTCAAAATGGAATGAAGGGTATAGTGCCTTATAAAAGCGGACTTATTTTTATGGCTGAATTGAATAACTTATTCGCTGGAAACAATAAAGAAATCCTTACAGGCGTTGTTGATAAGGATCTTAAATTATTGCCTTTTAAATAAAAAGGGAGTTACCTGCTAAGAGCTTTCATTTCACTCATAAGCTTATTAAATGATTATATTTAATGGTGTTCTTGAACCTTACAAAAAGTCAATTTTTCAATTTTGTGTTGTTGCGGTATCTGGGTGAAATGGTCGTGAAAAATTTACTGGCGGGCAGCTTATCGCAATTCGGGTATTTTAAAAGAATCTAAAAGGATTTGCTTTTTTTGGCGTTGGCAAGCGGCTGGAAATTGCTTTTTAAAATAAAAATGCCATAAGCATTTTTGATTTTAAAAAGCAATCGAGCGATTGACAGCGGCAATTTTACATAACGGCAAATTATAGATACAGCTAAAAGGTTTGTTGCCAGGATTGCGGAATTTCGAAGTTTAGAATGAATTTTATTCTGTGTGGAAAATTTCCGGTAGCGTAAATCGATTTAAAGAAACTTTACGAATTGCCAGCCGCATCGGCTCGCTAAATTTTAAAAAATTCGTAATCTTTTAAAATCTTCCGTACATAATAGAATTATGACCTACAGCCGTTAAGGACCATTCCAGTAAAACGGCTTTGACATAATATCTGCCGATATAGGGCTGCGCCCGATATCTGATATTATATCAAATGCAAGCATGTGTTACCGCTATTTTAAAACTATCAAAATGAAATTTCAAAGATTTATCTCGAAACACTTTGTACTGAATAACTCCCTCGAATATCCAAAATCACAAAACTAATTTAGAATTACCAAAATGATTTAAAGGGAAGGCCTAATACTAATGTAGAATTACCATTCACGCTTTCTTGGGCAAAATTTGGTTAATGTTGCCTTCTAAAATCATTAATTCAAAAATCCTGCTCAAGGCCAAGCGGCTTGCACTATTTTCAGGTACCGCGTTTTTAACCCTTTTGAATTTTTCCTCTAGGTCCTCGTCTTTAATAATAGTTTCATTAGGCTCATTCTCTGTGATATCATCCACCTTTACTTCCAATGCATCCGCCAATTTCTTCAAGGTTTTACTCGTAGGCATCGATTTATTGTTTTCGTATCGCGTGATTTGGACATAAGATACTTTGGATTTTTCTTCCAATTCAACAAGAGTATATCCTTTTTGTTGCCTCAAATCCTTAAGCTTTTTCCCAACCATGTTAATATTTTGTTCAAGTAGTTTTAATTAGTTACATTTAAACTACTTAGTAGTTAAATTATAGTTTTAATTATATAATGCATGTATAACATGTGCAGTATGTTACACAACTGCAATATACTTCATATGGGTAATAAATGCAAGCATTTATTATATTGTTTACATTGCGTAGAACAGTATATTTCTATTAAAGTTAATCAATTAAAATTGTAACTATAAATATAATCTTATTAGTCATTCAACGATGGAAGAACTATACATGAAGAAAGGTAGCAATGCCTATCTGTCCGTTAATTATCTTGTCCAATACGGCATGAACAGGAGAACCCTTGAAAATTATATCACATTTTTCAATAAAGGAAAATCCTCTTGTTTTGAAACCATAAAAGATTCGGTAACCAAGATGAAGTGGATCTCATATCAAAGCATCCCCAAGAAAACCCTTCTGAAACTGAATATCCCGATTACCGAAGTTGAGCTAGTTAGAATCATGGAAAAAATAGGGGAGCGTGATTTGCAGAAAAAGCACCGAGAAATTTGGCTGATACTATCGAACGCCTGGTCCAACCCGCTGTCATGGAAGCAGTATGTTCCATTTTACACGATGTACTATCTAGATAGGGGGAAAAGGATACTTTTTGCCAAGACCCATGCTGCTTTTAACGAGGTAATTCTGTTGAAGAAGCAAAAGCGATATAGGTTGAAGGAAATCCATAAAATATATTTAAAACTGGAAAAGGCTGTTTTTTGGAACGAGGACTATAATTATTACTCAAAGAAAATAAGGTTGGCCGAAGAGAACGGTATTCAAGATACGCTATTACATGATTTCAAAAGGTTCGGCAGAAATAATTACGCCCTCACACCCTTGGTAAAAAAGAGGATAACTTTTTATTACGTCAGTTGTAAAAATTATAGTAGAAGGCAGATTGCCGAAATGGTCAATGAAGAGCTTAGGTTAAGAGGGTTAAGACAGATATCCTATTCTACCGTTACCCTTTTTCTAAGAAATAATGAAATCAAGAATCGCCTAGATATGCTCCGAAAAGGAGAGGAATATACCCAAAATCATTTATTACCACATTTTACGAGAATGGAGCCTGAGAATATTGCCGATGTATACCAGGTTGACAGTACTCGTTTAAATGTACCCTACAAGAATGACGATGGAAAAACAAGTTATCTGCATCTATGCGTTGCTATGGATGTATTTACCCGTAAGATAATCGGTCATTCTTTTTCCGAAACAGAGAACATCGTATTGATAATGCAATGCTTGCGTATGGCCTTAGAGGAATTCAAATATGTTCCCCGACAAATTGTGGTAGATAGCCACCCTTCCTATTCTTCATCCGAGTTTACCTCTTTCAACCAAAAAATGGATGATTACGGTGTACACGTTCGACGTACACGACCTTACAACCCCAGGGATAAAGGCCATGTCGAACGTTGGTTCAGAACCTTTTCTTCCTACTACCTAAATCGGATCATGGGAAATCTTGGTTTTGGAATCAAATCAAAGATAGAGGACGGTAGGGCTTGCCAGAGCCTTGAAAGGTTTTACATGAAACCTGCCAATCTTAGAACCAAGAAACAGTTAGTTGAATTGATTGTGAAGTTAATTGATTTGTACAACAAGGATACCATGAAAAAAAGAGGTGAAAAAAGACTTCCAAAGCCCCATAATGGAAAATTCAAGGCTTGGCAAATAGCAAATATCTTTTACAAAGCTAAGCGTATCAAAGTTCGACAGGGCATGGTCAGGTTGAGCATTAACGGAAGGAAATCTTACACTATCGAAAATATACCGTTATCGGAAAAGCTTAATGATACTTATATAATGGTAAGATATGATGAAAATGACCCAAGCAGAATATATCTTTTTGATCTTAAGAGAAATGAATATCAGGGATTCTTGGATTTGGATGTCCCCCTCAGTATAGTGCTAACTCCTAGTGAATTGGGACGTGTTAAAAGAGTGAATGGAAATCATAGAAAAAGGATTCAATCCAATTTTGACAAAGTAGTGCAAGATATAGACGAAGGGCAAATACAACTAGAAGCGCTTCCGATACTTCAAGAGCAAAATCCACAACAGAGCTTGGCAAAAATTATGAATCAGGCAGAAGATCAAATGCTGATCAGTGAAATGATAGAAATGCGAAAACCAAAGGAAACAAAGGAAGAAATCCCACTTACCAAAGGAAAAAAACACATCACGGAGAATTACTATAGAAAAGTTAGAAACAAAAAATTACGGATAATCAATTAATACAAAGTCATGAGGATTTTTTCTACTAACAACTTTAATATTGTTCAAGAAATGTGCGCAGCTACCCAATCGCACTCTAAAATGTCGGCGTTAATAGGTTATCCCGGTGCTGGAAAAACCGTGGGGCTTACCTATTTTCGAGAATCGAACGACAAGGTGGTCTATATGGTGGTCAGGAAAAGTATGAGCACCAAGGAGTTCTATCTTGAGCTGTTGAATGAAGTAGGATTCGAAGGTGATGCCCTAAACACTACATTGTACAATATTATTAACCTGATAATAACCAAGATTCGACTACAGAAGGGAAAACTATTGCTTATCATAGACGAAGCGGGAAAGTTTAAGCCTTCGCAGTTGGAATATATCCACGAACTCAGGGACAAGACCGAGGAGAATTTGGGAATTATCCTTGCCGGTCCTGAATATTTTTATGACAATCTTTATAAATGGAAGGAAAAAAAAGTGGTCGGTATTCCAGAGGTGTTTCGACGGATACAGACTTTTGAAACATTAAGGACTTTGAAGTTCAGGGAAATCAAAGCCATTTGTCTAGAAATGGGAATAATGGTGGATAGGGCGGTCAAAGTGAGCCACCTCTGGCGGATTAAAGTGAGCATAGCAAATCAGTTGCTCAAAATCGATTCTAAAGAGGTTTAAAATTAGTGTTTATTTCTTAGTTTTTTACGCATTGATTCTCCTTTGATGTTAATTCGATGAGCAGAATGTACCAATCTATCTAAAATGGCATCTGCTATAGTTTGTTCTCCGATAATATCATGCCAGGCTTCTACAGGCAATTGAGATGCAATGACAGTTGACCTTTTACCATGTCTATCTTCAATAATTTCCATAAAAGAGTGTCTATTTAATGTATCTAAAGCTTTTAATCCAAAGTCATCTAGTATTAACAGATCTTGTCTTTCTAATCTGTTTATTTGTTTTACATATGAACCATCTGCTTTTGATGTTTTGAGCATGGTAAAGAGCTTACTAGCATTAAAGTACATTACTTTAAACCCTTGTGAGCAAGCCTGATGACCTATTGCCGATGCTATATAGCTTTTGCCCGCGCCTGTACTTCCTGTAATTAATATATTCTCTTTACCCTTAATAAAGGCACAACTTGCAAAACGTTGCACTTGATTTTTATCAAGGTTTCTCGTACTGTCATAATCAATGTTTTCCATCACAGCGCTGTACCTAAATCTAGCTGCTTTGGTCAATCGTTCCATCTTTCGGTTCTGTCTGTCATCCCATTCTGATTGTATTAGATAGGCGATAAGCTCATCGTTTGTATACCCAATGCTATCCGAGGATAAACTGGTGTTAAAGGCTCTGATCATACCGTAAAGCCTTAATTGTTTCATTTGTTCCAATGTTTGTGTATTCATATACTTGGTTTAAATTTATTGATTTCTATCTGTAATAATTACCGCCCCTGATGTTATTATGGTTAGGTATTTCAATATTTTCTTCAAGGTTTTCATCTAGTCTGTCCCAACCTTTGTTTAAGATTCTATTGACCATGTTATAATTGTAGGCTTGGTATCCCAAAGCCCTTTTACAGGCATTGTTCAATCTTTCGTTGCCCACTTTCTTAGCTAGGTGCAATATGCCAAGGCAAGATTTATAAGATTGCTCAGGGTGTTGTTTCTTATCCAAGATTACCATGATATATTCTTTACAATGAGAGCCAATAGTATTTGCCCATGCTATAAACTTTTCGGAGTTCCATTCACTTACGAACTGATGATGTGAAGGCATGTGCTCTTTTAAAGTAGTGTAGCCGTATTTCTTTCTCTGGCGAGCATGCGCGGTAAGCCGTTGTTCTTTGTGAAATATCTCTACTAAACTATTAGAGAATATCACCTTAACGTGTTTGCCTATGTGCTGATATGGCACGCTGTAATAATGCTTGTCCTTGCTTAAATAGATATGACTGTTCTTGTGAACGGTAGCTTTTGCGTACGATTTAATCTCATAACGCTTTACGGGCAATGGTTTGAGTTCAACGCTTTCTATTTCCTTGAACAGGGAGTATCTTGAATACTCCCTACCTCTAAAGGACATTTTGTTATGTACATCTAAAAGTTCTAGAATTGCTTTGTTTATGTCTTTCTGAGTATGAAAGGTTTGATTTCTAAGCGGAGCGAATACCCTTGTATAAATAATTCGTACCGTATTCTCAACAATAGCCTTATCTCTTGGCTTGTAAGCTCTTGTTGGAAGTACTGCCGTTTCATAATGTTCTGCGAAGTCTGCAAAGGTTTCGTTTACCTTAGGCTCATAGCGACTACTTTTAGTAACTGCAGCCCTTAGGTTATCTGGCACTAAGGCTTGCGGAACACCACCATAATACCACAGGGCATTTTCTACACAGGCAATAAAATCCTCTTTCTTTTGGCTCTCACGAGCCTCGACATAAGTATACTGGCTGCTGCCCAATACACATACGAACACTTCCAAGTTGTGTATTTCTCCGGTATGTTTATCTACAATATGAAGCTTCTTTCCTGTATAATCAATGAAGAGTTTATCGCCAGCTTTATGGGTAAAGTGCATTACTGGTGATACATCTTTACACCACTCACGATACCAATATCTGAACTGGGATAGTTTGAAGCCATCAGGGTGTTTGGCGTAGTATTCCTGCCATAACAATTGCTTGGTCACCCCTGTCTTTCGAAGCTCTTTATCAAAGTAAGGAAAGTACTTCTCTAAAGTCAATAACTGCGGACTCTTTGGCTTTTGGTCTGATTTGAACAGCTTGTGAAGCTCTTCTAAAGTCATTTCTGATATCTCATAACCGGTAAGCTGATAACGCTTGAAGAAATGAATATACTTGGTAACCGTATTCCGAGATAGTCCGAGCTGTTTACTTATCTGGCGTTTGCTCACACCAGCACTATATAATTTGAATATTCGTTTTACTTTACGCATTTCTATTTGTGTGTTGGCCATAATCTTTTTAACAAAAAAAGACTATTGACTAAACCTTCAAATAGAATCGATTTTTAGTGGCTCACTTTAATCCGCTCTGCTATGCTCACTTTGACCCGCTGTAAGTGGTTCACTTTAATCCGCCGCTGGTGGTATACTATATCCGTTTTTTGCAATAATGGACTTATTTATAATAAAAGAACAATTTAAGGACTGTGAGAATTTTGCAGAGCTTATGAATAGAATTGCCAATTACCTTTCTGGTGGAGATATAAATTAGTCAAAGAATAAGACTTATGATTTTCTTATTTGAGCCAATTTTTCCTTGACCTCTTCCCATGTATAATACTTTGCACTGCCATCTTTGTGTCGTTTCAGTCTTCTATCAAGTTCTTCCTTAATGGCATCAGTAAGTTCTATGTTCTCTTGGTCTTGACTTAGCATATTGCATTTTCTTAGTTTCTAAGATAAACAAATTAAGTGTCAGTACCGAAAAACGTTAGTTTTATGACACTAAAACCGAATCTTACCACTCTTTACTCAGCATGAAGGACAAATAATAAATGGAGACCAAAAGTGGCCCCCATTTTGATGATAAACCCATATGAACTTCCACTTTATTCAATAATAATTTGATGGGTTTCGCTTATTTCCCTTCCTTCTATTTTTAGAAAATAATTGCCTTTTCTCAAACCACTTAGATTCATCTTGAGTTCGTTCTTTCGACCATCTATTTTAATCGATTTTACCATAGATGCATTGAAATCGTATAAACTTAGAGTTATAATGTCCTTTAATACTGAGTCAGAATTTCCTTCCGCTCTATACGTATCACTTTCAACAACATTTAACTCATTGGATGTTGGATTTGGATAAACGGCAGTCGAATAATATCCACCCCCTCCCGAACATGAATTAATGAACGTAGACCCAGATGTAGAACCGCATGAGTCAGTGCTTTGAACGTAAAAATAACCCCCACTGCATCCTACATAAATGCTAAAATAACTTGAGTTCGAAGTCCCTGTTGTACTGCCGTTTAGAGTCCATGAATATGGAGCACTACCTCCGGTAATGGATACGGTCGCCCAACCACTTGAATCAACCCAAACAGAAATGTTCAGTGGCTCGGGACCAACATAAATATTTTTGGTTTCAACCACATTCCCACAACCCCCTGGTCCGTTGATAGTAGCGGTTACCACCCCTTGGCCATTCGAGGTCCCCCTTACAGTAGCAATAGTGTTTCCTTGTCCAGACGTCAGTTGCAATCTTCCATTTGTACTCCATACTATATCTGTACCAGCAGTATCGCTGAAGTTCAACAATTGAACGGTTTTAGTATCGTTGACACATATATTACCACTGGTAGCATAAATGTAGGTCGTATTGTAGTTGAAACATTGGCTCCAATCATCAATAAAATTAGTCAGCCTAGTAATGGATGCAGCGGAAAAAGCGTAAGCCTTGTCATCTCCCTGACACATAACACTTTGTGTAAAAGGAACACCACAATTCGTTCCTTCACCGTGTCGCCCATTCAATAAATGGCCTATCTCATGTGCCATTGTTTGATCTACATTCGCCCTATCCTCAGACCAAGCCCTTGGATTTGGGTCGTCACAGGCTGCGCCAATTCTTGAAGCTTGACCAAAAGGTCCCGTGTTTTTCCCTGTAAAATGATGTACTATATCTTTAGAATAAGAACTATAAGGCCACGATGTCCAAACGTTCTGTATTTCCGAAAGTATAGTGTTTCCGTTCGTTGAAGTATAAAAATTTCAAGTCGCAAAAACTGCTGTTTGGGTTACGCTTAAAACAGCATCAATATCATCTTCATACATTTCTTGAATCATGTTAATTTCTGCCAACATTCTGGCATGAGAGTTATTTCCATAATCATCGAAGTAATCTGTATCACAATCTAGAATCAATTCTATAATGCTACAACCCGCAGAAGTTGATTTAGCAACCTGACTTGATATTGATTTTTCCTCAATTTCCACATTAGGCGTTCCACATTCACTGTCGCTTTCCTTTACATCAGCCAATTGATAAATAACAATCTTGTTAGAAGGAATGGATTTATCCTTTACCATGTATTTGAGCTGGTCGATTTTTAAGGTTCCTTTATCAGTTTCAATTTTTCCATAAATGAATCCATCATCGATGGTTAATCGAACACTATGCCCATCCGGCAAGTAACCTTTATATGTTATGATTTCTGGTAACTCCACTTTTTGAATCTTATCGCCATCGACAGTTATTGCTTCATATGAAGATGAACGAACATCATGCGGATACATTTTAAAGTCCAATTTTAATGATTCATCAATTTCCCAAATAACACTAGTTTCTTCTAAAGAGGAAACATTTTTCTTGAATTGTGCTATGTCAATTTCCGCAACTTTGTAGTTTTTGAGTGTTTCCAAAAGTTTTGTTTCTTCCGATGTAGAAGCTGATATAAGTTTTGTTTCTACTCTTTCTTGAGAGAACACAATCGGCCCATAGAAGACCAATGAAAAAAGTATAAAAGTAATTTTTCGCATGTGTATTTATTTAAAGGTTAAGGGTCAATAAATCTTATTTCTGTAATTTCGAAGAAATCAGCGCATATGTCCTCATTTTCAAAGGATTCATATACATATCCGCTGAATATCACCCTTGTATTACCAACTTGAAACTCACTATTTAGGTTACAGGGGTCATAAAGACCTAAAGGTCGGATTTCGACTTTCTCGTCAGGTTCGATTATATATTCGTCAGGACAGGCTATACCTGGTTCCCTGATGGTTCCGGTAGCATCAGTGATTGTAGCGACAATATTCCTACTCTCTTCTTGGAAGCACCCCGCCTGTGGGTCATCATCAGAACAAGACGAGAATGATAATTGGACAATAAGGACTAAGAGAAGATTTTTCATAGATTTCATAATAACACCATTATATTAAAAGTAGTAATTTTTATATTAAGTAAGAAAAATTTTACATTAAATTCGACATTTAACAAAAATGACAAAAATTTCCTATGTTTATTATTTATTAAGATGCAAATTTTAAGAAACGTTGCTCCTTTTTTTGGATTCTAATATTGGAAGCACAAGGATAAAATACCTATTTAAAAATATCACTTTTTAAAATTACATTTACTAGACTATGCAAATCTCCATCCATACAAGAATAGTCCGTGTCCCTAATCAACTCAAAATTTATTATGGATAGCTCGACTCGGCAAATAGAACAGCCATCCCTAGGCATACAGACATTAACAGAATTACTTTGATATTATAATCCCATAAAACGGCTATTTTACGGCACAGCTTCAAAACCCTTAAAAAATATTCGTTTCCAGTTCCATTTGTCGTTCTTTTTAATAGTTCCGTTAAATCACGTTTTACGGAACTAAAATTTAATGAATAAAATAACATCAATAATACTCTTTACAAAATGCGGATTTTGTAAAGAGTTCTGATTTTTTGAAGTATATTTCAGGGAGTTCAACCTATATTCCAAAAACATGGCCAAAGGGCGTAATGTAAAGAGTTCTAAAAAAGAGACTACAAACTTCCATGAAAAGGGCAAGGACTACCTGAGCGATTCCGAGGTCAAAACTTTTCTTGAAGCTTCGAAAAAGACAAGATACCCAAAACGAAACTACTTGCTACTTTTGATGATGTACCGGCACGGTCTTCGGGCAAGTGAGGCTATTACCCTCAAAAAGTCTAATGTCAACCTGAAAGACTCTCGGATTTGGATAGACCGCTTAAAAGGAGGGTTATCGACTGAACATCCGATCTCTGGGGATGAACTCAGGGCCATCAAAAGGTATCTCACTTCACGAGATGACAATTTGCCCTGGCTTTTTATCAACGAAAGGGGAATGCCATTGACCAGGCAAGCCGTGTTTTATATTGTAACCGTAGTAGGGGGGAAGGCGAATATTGAAAACATGCATCCCCATACCCTGCGGCATTCTTGTGGTTTCCATTTGGCCAACATGGGCTATGACCTGCGTTTGATACAGGATTATCTCGGGCACCGTGATCCCAAACACACCGCACAATATACGAGAGTGGCCAGTAAAAGATTTGAGAAGCTATGGGTATGACATATATACAATTAATATGAAAATTCAAGAAGATTACGCCGCCGATAGACCGATTCAAAAAAAAGAAGACGATAGGTTTCAAAGGCATACTTTTTCTGAAAGGATTGCAGACACAATTATTGAGAGAAAAAATAAGGACAGTATTGTTTATAGTCTTTTCGGTGCTTGGGGCGAAGGAAAAAGCACTATAATAAATTTTATCAAAAGCTCAATTGAGGCAAAAAGTGATGATATAATACAAGTGACATTCAATCCCTGGAGGTTTGCTGATGAAACATCACTACTGACCTCGTTTTTTAATTCCCTTGCAAGGGAGATAAAAAAAGCGGGCGAAGAAACAAAAACAGTTAAAACAAAAGACATCACTCCTTCAAAGAGCATTATCTGGATTAAGAACAGGTTCAAATCCAAAGAAGAACCCCTGAAGACCGGTCTGGAAAACGTAGGGGATATGGTTCAGAAATATGGGGGACTGATATCATTCTTTGGAGCGGACAAAACCGCTGACGCTGTGGGAAAGATGATGTCAAACGTAGATTTAGATAAGCTGAAATTAAGAATTGAAGATCTATTGAGGATTAATGGAAAAAAAGTAGTAGTATACATTGATGATATTGACCGATTGGACAAAACTGAAATTCATGCCATATTCCGACTTGTAAAACTGACTGGGGATTTTGCATATACCACCTATGTTTTGGCATTTGATGAACAAATGGTGGCCTCGGCGATTGGGGAAAGATTCGGTTCGGGCGATAAAAAGGCTGGCGAAAGCTTTTTAGAAAAAATAATTCAAATCCCCATAAACATACCAAAGGCACAACCCGAAGCCCTAAAAAAGTTCTGTTTTGCATTGGTAGAAAAAGCATTAAATGATAACAATATCGATATTTCGGAAACCGAGGTTCAAAGGTTCGTTTATCAATTTTCAACAAATATCCTTGAAAGGCTTGATACTCCAAGATTGGCTGTTCGCTATGGCAATTCACTTTCCTTTACCTTACCATTGTTGATTGGCGAAGTCAACATAGTGGATTTGATGTTGATAGAGGCCTTGAAGACTTTTTATCCGAACTACTATCAATTTGTAAAATCAAATCCTGATTACTTCATCGGATCCTATCAGAATCGCTTCGATAACAACCGAAATCAAAAAAAGATAGATGAGATAAAAAGTCATTTTACAAGCTTAGGTGAATCGCTTGGCCCAAAAGAAGACAAACAGGTTCGTGACCTATTAAGGGGTTTGTTTCCGATGTTGGAGGTGGCATTTGGAAATAGGGTGTTCTCTAACGAGACCTACAACGACTGGTACGTTCAAAAAAAAATTGTCTCGGCTAAGTACTTTGATAGGTATTTCTCATATACTGTTATTGAGGGAGATATTTCAGATGTAAGTTTCAATGAAATAATTGAATCCATTCCAAACTCTAAGGTAGATGAAGTCGCACAGAAGCTGAAAATCTTATCGGAAGATTCTGAACCAGGGAATGTCATTCACAAATTGAGAAGCATTGAGAAAACATTTGATTGGCAAGAAACCAAAATCTTATCGAAAAGCGTTTGCCACATTACTGATTTACTGCCAAATGAAGGAGGTATAATGGGGATGGGTTATGATAATCCATACGGTCAAGCCAGTATTTTTATTTACCAGATGTTGAAAAATCATCTTGAAGAAAAGGAATTGTTTGATTTTGCCAAAGAACTTTTGGAGTTCTCAAAGGATTTTCAATTTGCTTATAAGCTTAACAATTGGTTTAGGTCAGGTAATAGGCTTGAAGATAAGATTTTTGATGAACAACAACTTATTGAACTTGCTCACGTGCTGACCGAGAGAGCTATCAAAGAATCTAGGGATAAGTCCTTTTACGAAGTTTTTCCCAATCAGGCTAGTTGGATAGCGCATGCGTGGTTCGAAAAAGATAAAGAATCCTTTTCTAAATACGTTAAGGCTTATTTGGACAAAAACCCAGAAAATATTGTTTCATTAATAGAGTCTTACGTGCCAATGGTCAGAAGCTCGTCGAGACCTGACCCATATAAAGGTGACTTGAGTAAAGAAGGTTATGAGTTCTTGATTAAATTATATAGTAAAGACGATTTATATAAGAGGATTATAGCATTAAAAACTAATGAAATCCTTAATGAACATGAGGTATATTGGGATGAATTTGGGAGCGGAAACTATGCCGAACTGAATCTCTTAAGGCAATTCATCCACTGGTATAGAGAGTAAAAATCGGATGTAAAAAATAAGAATTAGTTAGAAATGAAAGACTACGAAATCATTTACGAAAAATCTAAAGATGGATATAGTGCCTACGTTGTAAATCTTCCTGGATGTACATCGGCTGTGGCAGATCGTAAGGAAGTTGGAAAAAACATTTAGAAGCTAGAGTTACATTTGGAAGTTATAAACGAAGAGAATCAAGCTTGAAGAAAAAGATTTCGTGAAAAATTAACCGTTCAGTTTTATATAATAGTTTTTTATTTCACGGCTTTTTCACGAAAATTTTCACGAATTAATTTTTTAGTTTTTTGATTTCTAAATATTTAGATGGCAACAAGTCCATAAATCTTACAGATTTTAAAATATTGGAGTGTTGATTTTAAATTAGCGGTAACACATGCGCCGTTTTACACATTAGACAAATCTGTACTATAATTTATATTATGTAAAATAGAATATTTGAAATACGTATTTAAACTATTGCCCCATCCCACCAACCTAATAAATGAGTATAGACTAATTCCATTAGCTCACATTGGGCCAGCAACAAATAACCACAACCTAAAATCAATACATAACTAAATTTTTTGTAACTTAATTGTGAACTTCCCCTATACGTCCTAAAAGAATTTATTTTGCTTGGCCGCATGCATTTTGTTTTACAAAAAAACAAGTTATGTACAGCATCATTTACAGATCCGTCGCCCAACCTTCCTTCACTGAAAAAAGTATTTTAGAAATGCTTTTGGACGCCCGGGAGAAAAACCTGAAATTCAATATTACAGGCTGCCTCCTATACCATAACCATAAATTTGTTCAGTTTATTGAGGGGAAGGAAATTTCAGTACTGTCTTTATACGCAAACATACGGGAAGACAAGCGGCACAAAGAAATTATCATGCTCAATAGTGAGATTAGTAACAATCGATTATTCAACAAATGGAGTATGATTTTCGACAACCTTGATTCAAAATCAGACCAAGCAGAACAAAAACGTAATCTTTTTGATGCTATTTATTACGAATTACCCAACCTAAACGCTCCCAGTAAATCAAAAATTACATTGTGGACCAATGTGTATAATATTCTCTTTGCCGAAGGTTCCCTATCTTAATGAACATCCATCTTTATTATTTGTAATTTTATTCCCCTTCGCCTTTTCCTTATTTGTGAATTATAGCTTTTCATTTTTCATCTACGGTTCCAAAAAATCGGATTTAAGGTGCTAAGTCTATTCCGTAAGCCTATGAAAATCATGTTGATAAGAACAAAGCATATCATTAAAGTTAATACTACACTACTATCTTATGATTATTTAGCTAACAATCAGTTACCTATAATTGCACCCACTATTTAAAAGATTTACTGTTGTTCGCTTGACTCCAATTCTTCTACTTTTCCGGTGAACCGGATCCGGTTTCTGTGCGAACTGGTCACATGTGCCGTGCAACCCAGATTATTTTCTATAGTAATCATAAACCGATAAAACTCCTCAGCACTAGGTACCCCAAAGGTAACTTGGTAAGCGTTCGTCTTCGCTGCCTTTTCAATCTTTAGGTCTCTCGCAATTTCCTTAAATACGATACCAACCGGACTTCCGTACCCCCCGCCCATTTGCCGTTCTCCGTAATAGGGCAAATTGACGGTAACACTATCGCCTTCCATTTTAATGAAGTAGCCTTCCCCGTTAACATTTATGTTGCTAAGTTTATTGCCCGGGCGCACCAACTGACTATTATTCAACTGTGCCAAGGCCATGGTTAGCTGTGGTTGCACGGCATCCACTGCTATCCGAAATTCCTTGTTTTCCATTAGTGCGCCCAATTTGGGATTCGGTACTACTATTTTTTCCGTAGACTTACATCCCGTTAGTAAAACGCCTGTGAGTACTGCTAGTACCATTTTTCCGGTCCTCATTAATTTGTATTTTATTTTTCACTTCAAAATCATCAAATTGCGTACTAAAAATACGAGTTCTCTATACAGCGCTGGTAACACTATCTAATGTGACTCCCGGCATTTAAATCTATGGTAGCTCCCGTTGCATGGTCCATTCCTCCACTACACATCAAAGCGATCACGGGGGCCAAATCTTTTGGGGTGGTTAAGCTTGGCAAGGCTATTTCATTTAAAATCCGTTCTTCACCGTGTTTTTCAATGAACTGTTCTGCCATTTGCGTTCTTGTAAATCCCGGCGAAACGATAAAGGATTTAATGTTCTTTTTTCCAAAGGACCTGGCCACACTACGGGCCAAAGAGGTCAACCCACCCTTCGAAGCCGCATAGGCCAAATATTCTTCGGTCTCACCCCTAAAAACGGCCCTGCTGCCAATGTAGATAAACCTACCTTCACCCTGCTTTAAAAAGTGGTCCAGTCCCAGTTTGGTGAGCAAGCCCACGGCATTGAGGTTTACGGCCATCGTTTTTTTCCAAACGGCGAGCCACTCGGCGGTATTCAGCGAAACGGAATGGGGTAAAAACACCCCGGCGTTTAAGATTATTGCATCAAGCTGTCCGAAACACTGGGTTACTTCCTCAAAAAATTGTACCACTTGATGTTCCTTGGATACATCGGCCTGGAAAATCTTGGAACCGTTATTGTGTTTCGCTACCAATGCCTCGGCAGCCTTCCTATTGGTATTGTAATGGACAGCCACCCTTGCGCCCATTTCCATCAAATAATCAGCCACTCCCCTACCTATACCGTCAGAAGCTCCGGTTACCACTATGTTTTTTCCTTCAAGATTGATTTTTGTCATCGGTAAAATAGCTATTCTTTGGTTACAAATACACTCTAGTTGTACACGCAAGCGGTCGTATCTGATTTTATATAGTAATCCTTGTAATTTTTTGCCTTTTTATCCATGCATCCGCAAAGATTTAAAAGTTCGATTTTCTTAAAGTCAATAGGCGCCGTTTCCGCTTGAATGGAGATATACCCTTCTTTCAGAGGTTTTCCCTCCTGATAGGCGCTTTCCGTATAGCCAGAAATGGCACCTCCCCCAATGGTAGGCTTATTGAACTCCAGTACTACCTCCCCATCCATTATATGCTGCACAAGGGAATCTCCCAGCACCAAAGCCTCCACGGTTACCCACTGATCTCCGGGATAGGTTTTTGAGACGGAATTGATACAATGCGGGGTAAACAGGCTATCCCCCATGACCACATTGGTCCCCGGAGTACAGAGATTCGCCGTGGTACGTTCCGTTACCCCATCTCCGCCCAACAACTGCAGTTCCAACGAAATTGGGAAATCTTGATTCAAGCCTACCGTTTTAGGGTCTTGGGAATGTAGCATGAGTCCGTTATTACGTATGGCCCATGCCGGAGCGCCGGTCATTTGTTCTCCCACGAACCTGTATTGTGCCCTTAGCTTGTAATGGAAAAATTTATCCTTGTAATACAAATGGCCAAAATTACCATTGAAGGTGTCCGTTTCCGCATACCTAACGCTCAAAAGGCTATCCTTGAACACGAACCGGTCCTTATAATTTACGCCAAGTGGAGCCCCTGCAAATTTTGGAGTCCAATCGCCATAATTGCTCCCATCGAAGAGGGAAATCCATTCTTCCTCCGTTGCTGTGGATAGTTCTTCCTTGCACGAAAAGCCAAGCGTTAGGAGTGCGGCGAGGGCAAGGCATTTGGAAACCGTATAGCCTACCGCTACATTAATTTGCTCTATTTTCATATCTCGATTGCTAATTACTATGTAGTCAAACCCAAATATAAAGGATATATACCATATCCGTAGCGCTGTAACGGAGCACAAAAAAACCGCCCGAAGAGGGCGGTTCTATAATAAACAACTACTACAAGTCTTATTTAATAGCTACCAATTCCAGTTCAAAGGTCAAATCCTCACCGGCCAATGGATGGTTTGCATCCACTACGATATCATCTTCATTTACTTCAGCTACGCGAAGTTGTTTTTCGCTACCGTCTGCATTGGTCGCCATAAGTGCCATATTTACTTCAGGCTCGATTTCTTTAGGTAAATCTGATTTTTTGACGGATTGGAAAAGTTCCTTTCTTTTTTCACCGTAAGCATCCTGCTTATCGATTACGATGGTTTTCTTTTCCTTTGGTTCCATATTCAATAGGCCTTTTTCGAAACCTGGAATGAGCGCCCCTTGTCCCAATTTAATTTCTAAAGGCTCCCTGTCCAGTGAACTATCAAATACTTGTCCATTACTTAGCTTACCCGTATAATGTACCTGTACCAAATCATCTGCTTTTACTTTACTCATACTTCTAGATTCTAATATTTAACTTTCTTGAAATACAAAGGTATTGTTCTGTATGGCCAATGACGAAGGATTTGCCAAAACCTGGGCATTTTAAGTACTTTTTAACTGAAATTTGGTCTAAATTTGGCAAAATAGTGTACAATAAAATCATTTTAGCCCATTTTCAAACATATTTTACCACTCAGCTATATCCATTTAGGGTACATAATAGTAAAATGCTGATTGAAGTTACTCGTTCTCCTTTTTCATAGGAACTACAGCGCCGGTATAGCGTATGGAATTGCGTTGATTGCTATTTACGCTCAAGCCTGCGTTTTTATTTGGAAAAATGGTTAAGCGCACGTCATAATCCTCCGTTTTATCTGCAATTTCGAACGAAATCTCGAGTCTGTTTTTTTCAGGATTATAGACTTGATTATAAGCATTGGGCACCCCATTAAACTCAATACCTGTATTGCCACCATATCCTCCACCGCCTAAGCGTCGTTCGCCAAAATAGGGTAAATTGGCTGTAATTGTGTCGCCCTGCATTTTTAAAAAATTATTGGTACCCGTAATTTGGATTGCACCTACATTGCTGCCCGGTGGCAAGAGTCCCGCGTTGGATATGGCATATAGGCCTTGGCTGGCCATAGGATTGGCCCATTCTGCCCTGAATTCTAGGTATTGTGAATTTATGAAGTCCCGTAATTGGCTCGCCCCAGTATCTGATTCAAGGTCTTGAGCCGTACCGCAGCCGAGTAAAAAACTGGTACCTAAAAGTAAGCATATGAATTTTTTCATGTTCGTGATATTATTTGTGTTTTTTTAACGAATTCCGTGCCGAAGGTAAATTTTATTCATCTTCGATGTAGGTGTGTTCATTTCCTTTTAATTCCATCAGGACCACAAAAATAAGGCCTACGACAATCAGAATCAATTAGGAGGCCGTATTTTTAAATTGGGTCGTATAATCCATCACATCAAACTCAAGTTCGAACGTTTTTTTAATATATTGGTTTACCAATTGATACTGCTCGGGCAGCAATTCCTTTGTGGTCCGTAAATAACCGAGCATGGTTTCATTGGCATTGGCCAAGGCCTCAATTTTTTCCTTTAGATACTGTTTGGTGTCGAACAAGGCTTTTGTGGTAGGCTCATACAGATAGGAGTCTATCTGAGATTGAAAATAAGCCAAGGTTTTGCTACAACGCTCCAATTTATCTAAACATGCAGTTTTGTCCTGTAACGTTTCCATAATGCCAGTTTTTAGAATTAGGTAGGATAAACATTACCTTAAGATACGCAAAGTTGTACAGAGAATCAGCATCCTCACCTGGGTTTAACTAAAAAATAAATTTCGGTACAGAGGTCTAACCTTATAAAAGCAAATTGGTTAAAAAAAATTTACATGGACGAAGACAGATTTAAGAAATTTTTAGTTGTTCGGATTAACTGAAATGAGTACCTTAAACTAAACTTTGAACCTATGAACATCAATTTTGAATACGACGACGTAAAAGCCAGTAACCGATTGGAAATTATGGCTGCCAAGAAATTGGAAAAACTATTGGATAAATTCGATTTTATAGTGCGCTCCGATGTTTTTTTCAAAAAAGAAAATACCTCTTCCCCAGATACCGGGATGATTTGTAATATAAGACTGAGTGCTCCTGGACCGCGTTTGTTTGCACAAACATCTAAAGGTAGTTTTGAAGCGGCCATAGCCGCTTCCGTAGAAGATTTACAGCGTCAATTGGAAAAGAGGAAGGCAAAAATGAAATCCTATTAATAAAAATAGGTACCGTTTTTAATTGCTTTTTTCCAGTACGGAATTCGCTTCTTTGTCAAGGGTTTGTAGAATGATTTCCGAAAATGGGTTCCGTTTTAATTCCTTCAGTAATCGCCTTTTTTTAGCAACGGAGATGTTGAGCGTATCCAAGATACTTTTAACGCGATACTGGTGGGCCAATCTGCTTTGCTTTAATGCAATACGTTCCGCAACGGAAAGAACATAGGCCGGTTCAAATTTATTCATCAATGTTCGCTTTTGAACACGTACCTTGCCCGTTGTGGAATCTTGGGAGGTTACCGTAACCAGTCCCGTAAAAAGGAATGCCACACCACAAAAAAATGGGGTTAGTTTTTTCATTTTAATAGTTTCTTCTCACTAGAAAAATACTATTAAATGCTTTAACCCCAAGCTTTTGCTAAATTCTGTATGCCAATCGACTAAAATTAACCGATAAAATGCACTTTCCGGTTACTGATTCGCAGCTGCAATTATATCAAAATAGATTAATTGGATTTCCATCCGCCCTTAAAGGCAAAATCCTTCATCGGCATACGTTCACGAGCTGCAGTTTCCTGCTCTTGAAGATCATCGGACAAATTTTCCAAATTGCCACCGTAATAACCCGCAGCAATAGCGGTATTTACATGATAACCTTCCGGCACATCAAATACCTTATGCGCCTTTTTCCAGTCTACACCTGCCATATGATGCAGTCCAATACCCATATATTCTGCTTGTACGGACATATTTCCTAAGCCCAATCCCAAATCGTGCAAGGCATGAAAATTTTCTTTACCGTCTGGATTGTTCTCCTTGTAGGCACTTAACATTAGCACTGGGGCATTTGTGGCCCAACCTTGATTGAACTCACTAAGACATTCCACAATCTTTTTATAGGCCTCCGTGCCTTTGTGTGCATAGATAAAACGCCACGGTTGCCAATTGTAACAGCTCGCAGCCCAACGTACCGACTCAAAAAGGCGGTTTACATCCTGTTCGCTAAGTTCCTTTTCACTAAATATTCTTGGGCTGTAACGTTGCTTGATCAAGGCGTATATTTCATGATCATTCTTTGCTATTTTATCCAATGCAATTTGTTCCTGTTTTGTCATTTCTGTTTTCTTTTCGGTTACTAATTTTTTTTAAAAATACGGTTATTGACAAAAAATGATCGACCTTATCCGTTCAAATGTTGATGGGTTTTGAATTACCGTCTGGACCATAACATTCATCAAAATTAAAATAAGAAAAAGGGTAAATTTACTACCTTCGCAACTTTAAAATCGTATATGTTAGTCTGGATTGTTTTTATTGCTTATGTTATTGTTTTTCTTGCCTTGGATCTTGGTGTTTTTCATAAACATGACCACGTCATTAAATCAAAGGAAGCTGGTATATGGACCGCTATTTGGGTAACCGTAGCCTTTAGTTTTAGCGGCGTCATCTATTGGTTGTTCGATGCCGGGATTATTGAAAACCCTACGGGCCTTACTCCAAATACTGCCGTTCTCAAATACATTACGGGCTACTTGATAGAACTTTCCTTGAGCATCGATAATGTGTTCGTCATCGCCGTGATTTTTGCCTCATTTAAGATTCCGCCCTTGTATCAACATCGCGTATTGTTTTGGGGTATTTTGGGAGCTATCGTTTTTAGGGCCTTGATGATTCTTTTTGGAGTCGCCTTGATTACCAGATTTGAGTGGATCATCTATATTTTTGGAATATTTTTACTGTACACCGCATTTAAGATGTTAAAAGGCGATGATGCGGATTTTGACCCAAAAAATTCCTTCATCTTCAAACAGATAAAAAAAATATATCCCATAACCACAACCCTGCACGGCCATGACTTCTTCGTGAAACGTATGGGGGTCAATGCCGCCACTCCCCTATTCGTTGCGCTCATTGTTATCGAATTGACGGATATTCTGTTCGCTTTGGACAGTATACCCGCCATATTGGCCATTACGGCAGACCCGTTTATTGTCTTCAGCTCCAATATTTTGGCCATTCTTGGACTTAGGTCCATGTATTTTTTAATATCACGAATGCTCCAAAAATTCCGCTATATCAATTACAGTCTGGTCGTTATTTTGGCGTTTGTAGGGTTGAAAATGCTCTTTTCCCATTACGTGGAACTCCCGGAATGGGTTTCCCTAACCGTTATATCGGTTTCGTTGATTTCCGGAATTTTAGCTTCCGTGTTGATCAAGGATAAGGACGCCGTTATTGAGCAATAAAGTAGTGTATACCTGATTCACTCCTTTAGTTTTTGTTCTAGAAAGGCGGTTTTGATAAGCATCAGTACCCCATAAATAAGGATTGCCAAAGAAACAGTACCTGCCAGTATCCATTGCCAAAGGGGTGCACCACTATGTCTAAGGAATCCGCTCTCAATAGCAAAAGAAACTCCTGTTCCCACGAGCAGACATCCCAGACCGCCTCTAAAAAGCCATTTTCGCTTAAGCTTTTTCTTGGAATTAGCCATGCGCCATTTTTTTGTCGATTATTGCCATGGCATCACGCACCGTGAGCATTTGATCCATATCCTCATTTTCCAGCCTAATGTCAAAGGCATCCTCCACATCCAAGACGATATCGACCAAGTTGGCCGAATTAATATTTAAATCGTTCATAAAATGACTATCCTGCGATACGTCATTCAAGGAGACATCCTCCGGCAAATATATCTTGATGATGTTCTGTAATTTTTGATACTTTTCTTCTTCTAGCATTTACATTATTTTAATACCAATTGGTTTTTATTAATTTTTAGGGCTGATAGGCTTTAAAAATAACACATGCATTTACATCCCCAAAGCCAAAACTAGCTTTCGCCAGAATGGTAGGTTTATAGGGAATCGTTGTTGTAGGTACTTTGTGTGTGGCAATACACTCACTTATATCCGGATGCAGGTCTTCGCAATTCACATTTTTGAATACCACCCCTTCCTTAAATTGTAGCAAGGCCGCAACACATTCAATACTCCCCGCAGCTGCCAGGCAGTGCCCCACGGTACCCTTAAATGAATTGATGTATGGGAAATGGGCTCCATCCCGCTCCAAAGCTTCACTCCAATTTTGTATTTCCAGCGCATCCTTTGAAGTCGCGGTCAAGTGACCGTTGATCACATCAATTTCCGAGACTTCAATTCCAGCATTTTGGATTGCTTTTCTAATACAACGCTGTACGGCCGCACTATTTGGGGCGGTCATTGACCCTTCCCCTAACTGTCCGCCACTATTGATTTCCCCACCCAAAACTTCCGCATAAATTTTTGCTCCCCTTTGCCGGGCACTTTCCAAGGATTCCAGGACCAAGGCCCCTGCCCCACTTCCAGGGATAAAACCCGCTGCAGATGCACTCATGGGTCTACTGGCCTTGGTTGGGTCATCGTTATAATCCCTTGGTAAAATACGCATTGCGTCGAAACCACCCCATACATATGGCCCACTATCACTACAACTACCCGTGAGTATAATTTCCGCCTTTCCTTCTGCTATTCGTTCAAAGGCCATGATAATACCCTCTGTTCCAGTAGTGCAGGCCGCGGAATTTGTGCTCACCTGGTTACCGCATCCCAATTGACCTCCCAAATAGGCACTTATGCCGCTGGCCATGGTCTGTATGACCGAAGTACTCCCTAGCCTTCGTACGTTTCCTTCGTCAATCAAATGAATGGCCTCCCTAAACTTGTCCACACCTAATATACCCGTGCCAAAAAGCACCCCACGATCCCAGCTGGGTTCCGCGCTCCTATTTTTTTCCAGTCCGGCATCCGTCCACGCATCTATTCCTGCAATAACGCCGTAAACAATCCCTGTAGCATTGAGGCCCCTACGTTCCAAAGGCGTAAAGTATGCATCGATGAGATTGTCCTTTACCAAGGGCTCCCCAGCTACCTGACAACCAAAACCTAATTTTTCCAAATTGGGCTGATGGCGTAATCCACTCTTCCCATCCAACAACGCTTGTGTAAAGTCCGACAGGCCAACCCCATTGGGTGCACATATTCCTAATCCCGTAATAACGACTCTTCTACCCATTACTATTGCTTATCATTCCTGCCAAGGTTCCCTTGCAAATCAGTTTCCCTTCCGTAGTATACATTTTAACCTTGCATTTTAGTTTTTGAAACCTGAAGTACTCCAGCTGCGCCGCTACCTTTACCTGCGTTCCCGGTAAAACAGGCAATAGGAAGTCCATCTGTGAACTGCTCATCCCTATTTTCAGCATTTTGGCATCCACGGTTTCTCCCAAAAGATAAATACCCAGACATACCAAGCCGATCTGCGCACAACATTCCATTAAAATAACCCCGGGCGTTACCGGATTATCCTTAAAATGCCCCTTGTAAAAATCTGCATTGGAATCAAAGGTGTAGGTTCCACTTACCTCCTTTTCATTGATGCTGCAAATTTCATCCACAAATAGAAAAGGCGCTGTGTAAGGTAGTTTGTCAAAAATCCATTGATAACGCTCCATGATAGCTCTTAAATTAATTCAAACCTTCTCCACCATCGACCCGAATAACCGTGCCCGTAATCCATTTTGCCTCTTCAGTGGTCAGCAAATAAACTGCATTTGCAACATCCTCAGGCGTAGTCAACCGCTTATTTGGATTGCGCTGTACTGCATGCTTTTTGAGTTGCTCATAACCTGGTATCATTGTCAAGGATTTGGTCTGGGTTATACCGGCCTGTACACAATTTGCCTTAATACCCAAAGGAGCATACTCCAGTGCTATACTTCTCGTTATAGCCTCAAGGGCCACTTTGGCCACGGAAACTGCCGCATAATTGGGCAAGGCCTTGGTATTTCCCTCACTGGTAAAGGAAATGATACGGGTATCTGCCGCAAACAGCCCTTCGTTCACCAAAGCGGTCGTCCACTCATACAAACTTAAGGCCATGGCCTCAAACGTAATCTTAAAATCCGTAGCGGTCAAGCTTGTACCTTCTTTGGAATGCATTGGTTTAAGGGTACCTTTCGCAATACTATGCACCAAAACCCTTATAAGTCGTCCATTGGTCAATGCTTCTTTGATGTCCCTGATAATACCGGATCGTTTTTCTGCATTTAAGGCATCTACATTAAGGGTAATGAGCTTGTTTCCGTAGGACTTTATTTCCTCGAAATCGCGTTGGATGTCATCCATATCGGAACGTCTATCCCTATGTATAATAATGATAGGAAACCCATGCAGCGCCAATTTTTTTGCGGTTGCCAATCCTAAACCGCTGCTACCCCCTAAAATCAAAGCCCAATCCTTCATTGTAATACCCTTCTTTTTTAAGCACTATTATTTACCATTCTATAAGGACGCGTTGCGCTGAAAAGCCGGGACCAAAACTTAAAATAAGACCCTGTTCCCCGGTAGCTATGTCCTGCTCTAAAAATCGTTCCAGGACATACAGTACCGTAGCGCTGCTCATGTTACCGTACAGCCGAAGAACTTCGCGTGTATCATCGATATTTTTACCCAAGGCCCCGAAAAGCGACTCTACGGTCTGGACAATCTTTCTTCCACCCGGATGAAAAATGAGATGGTCTACCTTTTCTATAGAACTCCCGTATTTTTTTAAAAATGGATGGACAATAGCTTCAAAGTGACTGGAAATGGTCTCCGGGACGGATGGGTCCAATATCATTTTGAGTCCGTCATTGGTTAAATCAAACCCCATCATGTGCGTAGCGTCCTTAAAATGGTACATGCCCTCCCCTACGATGCGGGGACCTACGGCATCCGCTTCCGAGGATAGCAACACACAGGCCGCACCATCGCCAAAGATTGCGGCGCTCACCATATTGGCCATGGAATAGTCATTTAGTTGGAAGGTAGCAGTGGGGCTCTCTACAGCCACCAGTGCAATGCGTTTTCCCGGATTGGACTTTAAAAAATTATGGGCGTATATCAATCCGGATACCCCCGCTGCACAGCCCATTTCTGTAACCGGAAGGCGTACCACATCTTGTCGCATTCCCAGCGCATTCACCAAATAGGCATCCAACGATGGAATCATGATACCGGTGCAACTAACGGTGATGATGTAATCTACGGATTGCGGTTCCCAATCTGATTTTTTAAGCGCATTTTGCAGGACTTCGATACCCATGCGCTTTGCTTCCCTAACGTATATAGCGTTCTTTTCCTCAAAGGAGGTGCCGATGAATACCTCCTCGGCCGGCATTATGGAGTACCGTTTATCTACAGCCGCACCTTCAAATATTTTGACGACCTTACGCATAAAACGTTCCTCCTGCCCACTTAACCAAAATTCAACCAGTGGTATAATGTCTTTCGTGTATCTAAAATATTCTGGCAATACTTTGGTAACACTTACAATTCTTGTTTGATTCATAGCTATTCTTGACCTTCAATCTACTATTTCTTTTTCAAAACCCATACATATCTAAAGGCCCATTTCCATTTTATGCTGTGTTTTGCATTGAGCACCGCATTAGCATAGCCCTCTAAATCGGCCTTAGTAAATGCTCTTTTTATAGATAGGAGTCCATCCCATCTTGCTATTTTCGTTTTAATGAAATATAGGCTAAAGGCTTGGAATAAATAATACGCCAGCCTGCTTCGTTGCAAATCATTGATGACCACTCCCAAGGATGCCATGGTATTGAATCGATTTACAAATTTAACAACTCCGTCGTCGGTAAAATGATGCAAAGTCAATGTAGTCATGACCACATCGATTTTGATATCGGAGAAATCCGTTGTCAATATATCACATTCCATATAGGTGATTTCAGGAAAATCCTTAGAATATTCACGCGCCAACTCCAAGGCTTGTTTGTTTAGGTCTACGCCTATCAATTTAATTGGCAAGGCTCGCTTTCGCGCTTCTAATGCCAGCTTTCTAAGCATGGTTCCCTCGGCACAACCCATGTCCAAAATCGTATATGATTTTTTCGGATTATTTGTAAGTAATTCAAAAACAGCGTTTAAGGTGATAGCATACCCTCCCAATAATTTATTCACCCGGTTGATGTCCTTCAAAATCGTATCCAGCTCGTTAGTGGTACCCGTAAAGGTATCCATGATCTCAAATTGGGTACTTCGATGTCTAAAATCAACCATTATCTTACTAATTCTCCATGTGTTTTCGAAATAAGGTAGCGCAAAAGCGTATCCGATTTTCCAAGGGTACGCAGGCCCAGGGAAACGAGGTTTTTATTCAGTAAAATCCCTTGTAATTTTCTACCGAACCAAAGCCGACGGCTAAACGTACTGGACCACTTTTTCCGGTACGCTTTCTCCAATTGATTCCGATTGAAATCAGTATCCGAGAAAAAACGGGTCACCAATTCCGAAGCAATTTTAGCGCTGTGTATGGCCATTGCCATTCCATTACCGCAAAGCGGATGTATTAACCCGGCGGTATCCCCGCACATCAGCATATGGTCTACCACCGCATCCTTTTGGTCGAATGCAATTTGTGCAATGGCCATGGGTTGTTCAAACACAGGTTCCGATCCGGCTAAAAATGCCTTTAAGAAAGGGTTCATGGCCACTACCCTATCGTTAAATTCTTTAATATCCTTGAACTTTTTAAAATTTTGATAACTCGCTAAATAGCAAAAATTTACCGCTCCCGTTTCCGTTTTGGAAAGTCCGCCATACCCGCCCTCAAAATTATGAAGCTCCACTACATCCCTGGAAAATTCCACATTATTATAGTGTGCCTTGACGGCCAACCATCTTTGCTTCTTAAAACTGAAATCCCGTTCCAGTTTCTTATCCAGGCCAGAACGTTTTCCGTATGCACCAATAGCGATTTTACCTAGGTACGTGCTAGTACCAGTGCTCAGTGAAAATTTGTCCTCCTTAAATTCAGTTTTGATTACTTTTTCAAAATAAAAGTGCACCCCCAGCTCGGTAGCCTTTTTATAAAGCAGGGCATCAAACGCATACCTGCTAATTCCCAAACCCCCAAGGGGCAATTCTGTTGTCAACAAATCCCCTTCTACGGTCGATATTTGAAATTGAGTGATATTTACCGCTCCATTTGCCATAAGGTCGATACCCAAGCGGTTTAGGTACGGTTCAATTTCTTTGGAAACATATTCCCCGCATACTTTATGGTGGGGATAGGCATTCATTTCAAAGACAGCAACATCCTGGCCTTCAGAGGCTAAGTGAATGGCGGCCGTAAGACCGGCCAAACCGCCGCCAATGATAAGTATAGCATGTTCCTTCACGCTGCTGAAGTTACATCATTTACAAAAAAAACCCTGCACGAGCAGGGTTTTAATTTGGACTTAAAAAGAAGTAGACTTCTAAATTAATCAACCTTTTGTTTCGCCTCTTGTTTTAGTTCCTCGCTCGCTACAATCGCCAATTCTACACGTCTGTTCTTTGCTTTTCCCGCTACAGTAGAATTATCACCTACAGGTTGTGTCTCACCATACCATTTGGTATCAAAACGACTGGCATCCACTCCCTTGGAGACTAAATAATTGGTGACGGATTGTGCCCGTTGTTTAGATAGGTTCATGTTATATTCATCGGAACCCGCGCTATCGGTATGTCCCTCAACCAAGACATTGGACTTTGGATATTCTTTAAAAATTCCTGCCAATTTATCCAAAGTAGTGGCAGAAGTTCCCTGCACATTAGATTTATTGGTATCGAAATATACCCCTGCATCTTCATTGAAGGTAACATTGATACCTTCACCAACACGCTTTACCTCGGCTCCCGGAATCTCTTCCTCGATCCGTTCTGCCTGTCGGTCCATTCGATTACCAATATAACCCCCTGCGGCACCTCCAATAGCGGCACCCAAAATGGCACCTAGGGCCGTGTTGTTACCACTACCAACATTATTGCCCAACACTCCTCCGATAACTGCACCACCGGCAGCACCTATGGCTGCTCCTTTCTGGGTTTTATTTGCATTTTTTACCGTACTACAACTCATCACCATTGCAATTGCCAAGACGTAACTGGTATTTCTAATAATATTTGTTTTCATAAATTTTTAGTATCTAATTAGTAAGTAGGTTTTATTTTTTACTGAATTCATATATAACATTGACGGCCGAGCCATCTACCATCGCATTCGATTTTAAGGTCATGGCATATTCCGTTAAACTTTCAATGTTTAAACGATACCCGACCCCACCAGAAATATCCTGATTTTTCTCGTTTATGAATTTAAATTGTAACTGACTCGTGTAATTCTCTTCCCGCTCAACTACAGACCATCGAATATAGCGGTCTCCACCATTACACAGCGTTGAAGGACTTATGGTATATCTTCCAGTACTATTATTGTCTCTAAAGAACCAATCACTACCTTCCAAACATATATCCTCCACGTCATTGAACAATATTGCCTTTACGTTCCCCGTATTATTTTCAAATGCAATGTTATCCAAAGTCCAAGAACCGCTTAAAAGGTTTCTCTTTGCCCGCGCATCTTTTGAAATAGAACAGGAAGAAGCGATAAGCGCTATACTTAAGACCAAAATCATTTTTCTCATAGGTAATTGTTTTATTTTGTTTGATTTTATATACGTTAATAAGTGCTTTTTGGATGGATGAAACGATTCATTGCCCCAAATCTTAGCAAAGGTGGGGCGAATTAAGGTGCAAAGCTATCTCGATTACTAAATTTGTTAGCGGGAATACTAGTACTGCACTAAATCCAACAAAACGGACTCAAATCGTGACTTGGAAAGGTATTGCTCTTCCAACTTGTTATTAAACGGAATAGGCGTATCCAAGCTCCCTACCCTTCTAATGGGACCGTCCAGATATTCAAAACAATTTTCCATCACCAAGGCAGCTATATCGCTGGCTATGCCCCCAAAGAGACTGTCTTCCTGTAAGATTATTAATTTTCCTGTCTTCTTAACAGAATTGTAAATACATTCCATATCCAAGGGCTGCAGGGTTCGTAGATCTATCAAATCCGCATCAATGGCGCTATTGGAGTCCAAGCTTTCCAAGGCCCAATGGACACCGGCACCATAGGTAACGATGGTTATGTCAGTGCCCTTTCTCAAGACGCTGGCCTTACCGAATGGTAGGTTATAATAATGGGTAGGCACTTCTTGGTACTTGCTTCTATACAAACCCTTATGCTCAAAGAACAAAACTGGGTTGGGATCTTCTATGGCGGTGGCCAAAAGTCCTTTCGCATCAAACGGAAATGCCGGATACACTACTTTGAGTCCGGGTGTTTTTGTGAACCAGGCTTCATTGGTCTGGGAATGAAACGGACCAGCAGCTACACCTCCCCCACAGGGCATCCGAATGACTACATCCGCTTTTTCTCCCCAGCGGTAATACGTCTTGGCCAAGTAATTTACAATGGGGTTGAAACCGCTACTGGCAAAATCCGCAAACTGCATTTCTACAATACTTTTCATCCCATTTATGGACAGGCCCATGGCCGTAGAAACGATAGCCGACTCGCAAATAGGGGTATTTCGAATTCGTTCCTTTCCAAAACGGTCTACAAATCCCTCCGTAATTTTAAACACGCCACCGTATTCGGCAACGTCCTGACCCATAATTACCAGGTCGTCAAATCGTTCCATCGATTGGCTTAATCCATCGGATATTGCATCGATAAGCCTAATGTTCTTAGTATGTATTTTTGGGGTAACTTCTTTGTAATCAAATTGTTGATATACCTCACTTAATTCCTTTGTTTGATTAGGTACAATGATAGATTCGGCAAAGGCTTTTTGAAGATGTTCATCAATTTCTTGCTGAATCTCTCCGCGCATTGTAGTTTCCAAATCCTCCGAAAGTATCTTTTCATTTTTTAGAAATTCGGCAAAATTTTCCAAGGGGTCTTTCTCCGCCCAAAGGTCCAACAATTCCTGAGGCACGTATTTTGTACCACTGGCTTCCTCATGGCCACGCATGCGAAATGTCTTGAATTCCAATAAAACCGGGCGTGGGTTTATGCGCATATCCTTGGTAAGTTCGGCCACTTTTGCATAAACGTCCAGAATATTGTTGCCGTCGATAATATGGGACTCCATACCGTATCCAATTCCCTTATCGGCTAGGTTTGCGCACCTAAATTGCTCATTGGTAGGCGTGGAAAGTCCATAACCATTGTTCTCGATGCAAAAGAGCACGGGTAACTCCCAAACGGCAGCAATATTAAGCGCTTCATGAAAATCACCTTCGCTAGTGGCCCCTTCTCCCGTAAATACGGCGGTAACCTTTTGTTCTTTTCTCAACTTGTGGGCAAGAGCGATACCATCGGCCACGCCCAATTGCGGCCCCAAATGGGAAATCATCCCAATAATTTTGAATTCTTGTGTTCCAAAGTGAAAGCTACGATCTCGACCTTGGGTAAAGCCGCTCGCTTTTCCCTGCCATTGCGCAAACAGTCGGTACAAAGGGATTTCCCGTGTAGTAAAAACCCCCAGATTGCGATGCATGGGCAGTATATATTCATCAGCTTCCAAAGCGCTGGTAACGCCTACTGCAATAGCTTCTTGACCGATACCGCTAAACCATTTGGATATTTTTCCCTGCCGTAGCAGTATCAACATCTTTTCCTCGATCATGCGTGGCTTAAGCATGGCTTTGTAAAGACTGATTTTTATAGCATCGGCAACTTGAACGTTTTTGAAATCCATTAACTGGGCGTATTTATTTTAAACCATAAAAGTAGCAAAATTGCGCACAGTACAGAACAATTACTACAGCATGTATAAATGGGCAATTATTACTAATTTTACACAAATTCCATAAATTATGAGTTTGGTGCCGAGCGTTGATTTGACTGATTTTCTTTCTGATGACCCAAAAAGAAAACAAAAATTTATAGATGAAATTGGAAAAGCCTTTGAGGATATAGGTTTTGTGGCCTTAAGCGGACACTTCCTATCCGATGAACTGGTAGATTCACTCTATGCAGAAATAAAAAAATTCTTTGACCTTCCTCAGGAAACAAAGGAAAAGTACGAAATTGAAGGCATAGGCGGACAGCGTGGGTACACTTCCTTTGGGAAGGAACATGCAAAAGGCCGCAAAGAAGGGGATTTAAAGGAATTTTGGCATTTTGGGCAATACGTGACCGATAATCCTGAATTGGAAGAGGAATACCCAGACAATGTCATGGTCAAAGAACTTCCCAAGTTTAATGAAGTAGGAAAGGAAACCTATACGATGTTGGAGAAAACTGCAAAGTATGTGTTGCGTGCCTTGGCCCTTCATTTAAATTTGGACGAATTCTACTTTGATGATTACATCAAGAACGGGAATTCAATCTTACGCCCCATTCATTACCCTCCCATCACCTCCGAACCAAAGAACGCCGTAAGGGCGGCCGCCCACGGAGATATAAATCTCATAACCTTGTTAATGGGCGCTCATGGTAAAGGCCTACAGGTCAAAAATCACGATGGCGAATGGGTAGACGCCATTGCCAAGCCAGATGAATTAATGATCAATGTTGGCGATATGTTATCGCGGTTAACGAACAATAAACTACTATCTACCATTCACCAAGTAGTGAATCCACCCAGAGAACTGTGGGGAACATCGCGATACTCCGTTCCATTCTTTATGCATCCGGTTAGCGAAATGCCGCTTAATTGCCTAGAAAATTGCATTGACGGGGACCATCCCAAATTATATGCGGACATTACAGCCGGAGCATTCTTACATGAACGCTTAATTGAATTGGGTTTGATTAAAAAGTAACTTCATGGACCTTAAAGATCAACTTAAAAATCTATTCCCGGACCACGAACCGGAAGCTAATGCCTCAGAAGAAAAAGAAGCGGACGGCATCTGGCTACAAAATGACCCTATACTTTGTAAATACGAAAAACGCAAGGGAAAACCCATCACTATTCTGGAAGGCTATACGGGAGCCGATGACGATTTTAAAAAATTGGCAAAAGAATTGAAGACCAAACTTAGTGTAGGCGGCACCTTCAAGGATGACAAAATCATAATACAAGGAGATTATCGCGATAAGATTATGGCCATTTTAGAAGATAAGGGCTTCGCCGTGAAACGCGTGGGAGGCTAATACAGGCCTGCTTTCATCGATAAACTTACGGTAGTTTTCTGTTAAATTATTTTATATCATTATTTTTAGTGGTACTTTTAATGGTCCAATTTAAAATTAAGCTGGTATGAGTTCCCTTTTACACATTACAAATGGAGATCAATTCACCCAAAGGCTTCAAAAGTTGAATATTGAAGGCGATGTAATTACGTGGAGGGAGATGCTATGTGAAGGGCAAACATTACCAACGGTTGGCACAGAGTCCTTCTGGAAAACCAGATTTGATTTTCTTCATAAAAACTATAAAGTTTCCAAATCATGGTTTATTGAAAAGACCTTAAAGGAATACCGATCCCTATGCAGCCATAAGCAGCAAGACCAAATTATTTTATGGTTCGAGTATGACCTTTTTTGTCAAGTGAACATGCTCGCGGTTATTAGCTGGTTGCTCACCCATAGAAAGTACGCCGAAATATCGCTTGTTTGTAGCGGTAAGGAAGATGATTCCATTACCCTATATGGCCTTAACGAGTTGAGTGATGAGCAATTGCTCAATCTCTACAAAAATAAAAAAGTCTTGACCCAAGACGATACGGAATATGCAGATTACGTATGGCAGTTGTATTGCAGTAACAACCCAATTCGATTGGAAAATTTAACGGATTATAAGGATTACCAGTTTGATTATCTAGGCGATGCCGTTAAAACCCATTTAAAACGCTTTCCGAGTATAGTCAACGGACTAAACGAGATGGAAAATACTATTTTGCGTTTGGCCGTGGAGGAGAAGCCCAAATCCAAAAGTGACTATATGAATGCCATACTCAAGAATCAAGGCAATCTTGGTTTTGGGGATACACAGTATGAAAGGGCTTTAACGCGTTTAAAACCACTTATTTCCAGTCTTAATCCCGTTCGGCTGTCCAACAAGGGCAAAGAAATATTAGAAGGCAAAACAAGTTACTATTCCTGCATTCAAGAAAACGATGTGTATTTGGGAGGCGCCTTGAAATACAATTTCCTGTACAATACGTCATCCAATAGGATTTTAAAGTTATAGCATGCCACTAAAGCCTGCTGAGCTTATCTTAAACGAAGATGGAAGCATTTACCATCTCAACCTGCACCCAGAGGATATTTCCACTACAATAATTACGGTAGGTGACCCGGAACGTGTACGCCAGGTTTCCAGTCATTTTAATACCATAGAGGTAAAAAAGCATAAACGCGAATTTCATACCCACACAGGACGTTTAAATGGAAAACGTATTACGGTAATCTCAACAGGTATCGGTACAGATAATATTGATATCGTTCTTAACGAACTGGATGCCCTGGTAAACATCGATTTTAAAACCCGTACGGTGCGTAATAATCGTATACGATTGGATTTTATACGTATCGGAACCACTGGGAGTATTCAAGCGGATATTCCGGTGGATTCGTTTCTAATGAGTGAATTGGTTATTGGATTTGACGGTCTACTTCACTTTTACGAGCACGACGGAATTTCCAATACAGAAATTGAAAATGCATTTATAGCGCACACGGCTTGGGATGCTGCAAAAGCAAGACCTTATGTACTCCCCTACTCAGCAGACCTGGCTGCATTATTTATCGATAATCGTATACGATTTGGCTTCACCGCAACAAACACGGGCTTCTACGGTCCCCAACAACGACAGCTGCGCCTCGCACCCAGTCAGTCAGGCCTACAAGAAAAAATGACCAGCTTTAACCATGACGGCAAACAACTGACCAATTTAGAAATGGAAACTTCCGGAATTTATGCCTTGGCTCACCTGCTGGGACACCGCGCGGTATCCTTGAATTGTGTACTTGCCAACAGAGCATCTGGCGAATTTTCCAAGAATCCTGCAGAATCCGTTGACGAGTTAATTAAATTCTGTTTGGAACGTCTGGGTTAACATTCATTTAAGCTTTCATTGGCTACAAGTGCCTATTTTTGTCCAAACCTTACCATGGAAAAAAACAATCTAAAGCATAGGGATATCAACTGGCTCTATTTCAATGAACGGGTTCTACTGGAAGCTGCAAACAAAAGCGTCCCGTTGCTGGAACGCCTTAAATTTCTTGCCATTTTTTCCTCTAATCTAGATGAATTTTTCAAGGTTAGGGTCTCCAGACTTCGTCAAATCAAGCAATTGGATAAGAACCTTCGTAAGAAGTTAATGCTCAAGGCCAACAAGACCCTTAAACAAATTCTTAAGATTATCCACGAGCAGCAGGGCCATTTTGGAGAAGTGATTGCTAGTACCTTAGCCGAATTGGAGCAACACAATATCTACATCAAGCCTGTACCCGAGTTCACCCAAGAACAAAAAGATTTCTTACACGCCTATTTTGATTCTAAGAAAAGGGGCTTATGTGAGGTAATTAAGAATACAAATAATATAAAATTGGAAGATGGTGCGCTGTATTTGGCAGTACCGCATGGCGCTCAGCAGTATAGTCTGGTACGCATACCAACGGAGGAACTGGACCGTTTCGTTACCTTGCCGGGCAAGGGGCACCAGTATTGCTTTTTGGATGATGTTGTAAAATTACAAATGCAAGAACTACTTCAAGAGGATGAAATAAGCGGGTGTTTCTCTATAAAACTGTCCCGGGATGCCGAGCTCTATTTGGAGGACGAATATGCCGATATGGAACTGGTGGAAAAAATTTACCAGTCCCTCGCAAAACGCGAAACGGGCCAGCCTACCCGCCTATTGTATGACGACACCATGCCCAATTGGTTATTGCAAGCCTTAAAGCAGGATTTAAATCTAGGGGAGGTTGACCTGTCCCCTGGCGGGCCCTACCATAATCTTTCCGATTTTTTTAAATTTCCAAGGCCCAAAGGAACGCAGCACCTACAATATGAAGTGAAACCGCCATTAGCGCATAAACTGCTATCTTCCAATGAACGTGTCTTCGAAGCGATTGCGAAAAAAGACCAATTGGTACACTTTCCGTACCACGATTTCAAAGTTATAGAACATTTCTTGATGTGCGCTGCCAAAGATCCTAATGTCACCGCAATAAAAATGACCATCTATAGGATTGCCAAGTCTTCCGCATTGGCAAATGCCTTACTTAAGGCGTTGGAAAACAAAAAAGAGGTAACCCTGTTTGTAGAGGCCCAAGCACGCTTTGACGAAGCCAATAACATAAAATGGGGACGTATTTTTGAAGAAAAAGGCGCCAAGGTTATATTTAGCATTCCACAGGTTAAAGTTCATTCAAAGATTGCCATGGTCTATAGGACTGAAAAAGGCAAAAAGAGAAGGTACGCCTATATTGGTACCGGAAATTTTAATGCACAAACTGCAGCTATTTATTGTGACCACGGACTTTTTACGGCGCACAAGAAAATAACGAAAGATTTGGAACAGGTCTTTAAGGTCCTAGAGCGAAAAATTATCGTACCGAAACTAAAAAAGTTACTCGTCTCGCCCTTTTCCACCCGAGTAACGTTCCTTAACTTGATTCAAAACGAAATCAATGCCGCTGCAAAGGGAAAAAAAGCAGGCATCACCGCAAAAATGAACAGCCTAGAAGATGCCGATATGATCAAGGCCTTATATAGGGCAGTAAATGCCGGTGTTATGGTGAGGCTAATCGTAAGAGGCTTTTGCTGTTATTTAAAAGCTAGCAATGATTCAAAAGCCGGTAGCAAGGATACTATTTTTATTACCAGCATTATTGACCGCTACTTGGAACATGGAAGAATCTATCTTTTTGAAAATGGGGGAAATGAATTAATGTATTTGGGTTCTGCAGATTGGATGACCCGTAATCTAGATCGTCGTGTAGAAGTGCTGACCCCTATAGTGGATACAACTATTTTTAAAGAGTTAAGGCATATACTTTCCTTACAATTAAAGGATACCGAAAAGGCCAGAGTATTGGACGTAGAAGACTCCAATAAAAAAGTAGATTTTGGCCCTTCAGCAGAGCCCATTCGTTCACAGTATGCCATTTATGATTACCTAAAAAATAAATGAAATGAAAAAGGTTAGGATAATAGGAGTTCCAGAACATTTTAATTTACCCTGGCATTTGGCCATCGAAGAAGGTGCCTTTCAAGAGCGGGGAATCGACTTGCAATGGACAGATGTGCCTGAGGGTACCGGTAAAATGTGTCAACTATTAGCCACCAACGAGACAGATTTGGCCATAATTCTTACAGAGGGTATCGTAAAAAGCATTACGGAAGGCAATCCTGTCAAAATTTTACAGGAATACATTGCTTCGCCCTTGCTATGGGGTATTCATGTGGATGCAAATAGTGCGTATCGCTCCTTGGACGATTTGCGGGAAACCACGGCAGCCATTAGCCGTTTTGGCAGTGGAAGTCATCTAATGGCTTATGTTCAGGCCAAACAAATGGGCTGGGATACCGAAAATCTAAAATTTACTTTGGTCAACGACCTGCAGGGAGCTATGGAGAGTCTTACATCAGGCCTAGGTGATTATTTTATGTGGGAACACTTTACGACAAAACCCTTAGTGGATAGCGGCATCTTTAGGCATTTGGGCGACTGCCCAACCCCATGGCCCTGTTTTCTATTGGTGGGCACGGATTCGTTCATACAAGAAAATAGAAGTTTGGTAAATCATATTCAAGAAGTAATAAATACCTACACAAGGGAATTCAAACAGATTCCGAGTATTGATAGAACCCTAGCCAATACCTACCAACAAAAACTTGGTGATGTCCACAAATGGCTTTCGCTAACGGAGTGGAGTCAACAGCAGCTAACGGTTGCTACGTTGACAAAAGTACAGGATACACTTTTAGATCTGCAGTTGATAGCTACTAAAAAGGAGCATTCAACGCTATTGGCTTAATTAAATGGCAGCCAAATTGAAGTGTTTTTGAATAAGCTTTTTAAAGGTATCGTCAGACAAGGGTTTCTGGGAGAAATCCGCGATATGTTCGTTAGTAATTGCCCGATCCTTATCTTCTTGGTTATCACTAATTGTCACCAAGACTATGGTAATCTGGTCCTTAAGTTTTTTAGGCACCTGCTCTTCATAAGACTTCATAAATTGCCAACCGTCCATAACTGGCATTCGCAAATCCAACATAACCATACATGGCAGTTCAAGCGCGTTCTGTCCCTTCCCTAGAATAAAATCCAAGGCTTCCTGGCCATTGAGGGAGGTATTTACAGTAACATCCAAGTCCAACTTATTGATAAAAATGGAGTGAAGGAAATTGCTGGCTTCATCATCATCTACTAGCAATATCGAGTTCAATCTATCTAAATTACTCATTGTAAGTGTTTTAATTAATTATCAGAAGCGAAAAATAAATAGACGCTTTTTAAAGTTAGTAAAAAATCTAAAGTAATAACTTACCATACAATGGGTTTATTGCCTAATTTCCTTAATATTTCATTGCATTGCGAAAAATGTTTATTACCAAACCAATATCCACGATTGGCACTTAAGGGAGAAGGATGTCCGCTAGTGAGGATATGGTGTTTTTCCGAGTCGATTAATTTTGTTTTTTTCTTTGCAAATCCGCCCCAAAGAAAAAATACGACATCCTCCTTTTCGTTGGATATTTTTTTGATAACGGCATCCGTAAAATGTTCCCACCCCCTGTTTTGATGGCTTCCGGCGGCATGGGCCCGAACGGTCAAGGTTGCGTTTAAGAGCAACACGCCCTGCGCTGCCCAAGGTTCCAAATTACCGCTTTTTGGATAGGGCTTCCCCAAATCGCTTTCTATTTCCTTAAAAATATTGATTAAGGAGGGTGGATGTGCCATCCCGTCCTTAACCGAGAAGCAAAGGCCATTCGCCTGTCCCGGACCATGGTACGGGTCTTGACCAATGATGACCACTTTAGTCTCGTGAAAAGGGCAATGGTCAAAAGCGGCAAAGATATCAGGGCCTTTTGGGTAGCAGGTGTGTTCTTGGTATTCATTTTTCACAAAGCGTATTAGCGCCTCAAAATAGGGCTGGGCCAATTCGTCCTGTAACTGTTTTTCCCAACTTGGGTGTATGTTGACGGGCATAGTTTTTCTTCAGTGTTTTACTCTAACGATGTTTTAAGATGATTCCCAAAAACAAACGATGGCATAAAATTAGCCAAATATTGAGATATCTGAATTCTGCATCAATTTGAAAACCAATCTTTAAAAAGTAAAATCTAATCGCATTATCAATAGTAGTATTCTCAGCTACAAGTTTACAATACAAAAACAGCGTTATGTTTTTGGTATCATCAAAGCTCCCTTATTCCAAATCTCACCCCCAATCCCTACCTTTGCCGCTTATTAAAATAAACAGTGGCGAACATACATTCCAAAACACTACAGGATCTTGAATTTCCTTCCGTATTAAAACAAGTATCAGCACGCTGCAATACGGTTTTGGGCAAGGAGGCTGCCTTGGAGCTTGCCCCCATGGATAATGCGGAGACCATTACCGTAGAATTAGGCAAAACGGCGGAGTACCTCTCATCGCTCATTAGTGATAACCGTATTCCCAATCATGGCTTCGATAGTATTAATGCCGATTTAAAATTGCTCAAGATTGAAAATACAACCTTGGAACTACAAGGTTTTAAACGCCTCGCCAGTATCTGCACCACGGTTGTCCAACACCAAAAATTTTTTAAGAAATTCAAGGAATACTACCCGTTGTTTCATGATTTTGCAATGGAATTGGAAGCAAATACGGAAATACCGGACCTCATTAATACGGTGATCGATCGTTTTGGGGAAGTAAAGGACAACGCCTCGGATGCCCTTTTTACCATACGCCGACAAATCAACCAAGTGCGGGGAAAAATTGGTCAAAGTTTCGGTGCCGCCCTAAATATGTACCAAGCATCGGATTATTTGGATGAAATACGGGAGTCTGTTGTAGAAAACCGCAGGGTCTTGGCCGTTAAGGCCATGTACCGCAAAAAGGTAAAAGGTTCCGTCATGGGAACGTCTAAGACCGGAAGTATCGTTTATATAGAACCGGAGGCCGCTTTAAGATATAGTCGCGAACTTAATAACCTGGAATTTGAGGAGCAAGAAGAAGTACAGCGCATCCTAAAGCAACTCACAAATCAAATTAGGCCCTTTAGAGGGCTTTTAAGCGATTATCAGACCTATTTGACACATGTGGACATTACCGCGGCAAAAGCAAAATACGCGGAGGATATCAACGCCATACTGCCCAACATCAACCCATCCAACAAACTTTATTTACGGGATGCCTATCACCCCCTCCTCTTTCTTACGAACAAACGAAAGGGAGAAAAGACCTTCCCACAGACGATTGAACTGCATGATGAAAACAGAATAATCGTTATTTCCGGGCCCAATGCCGGGGGCAAGAGTATTACCCTTAAAACCATAGGGCTGCTTCAGGTCATGTTGCAAAGTGGCTTATTGATCCCGGTGCATGAACGTAGCGAAGTTTGTTTTTTTAAGAAGATACTAACGGATATTGGAGACAACCAAAGCATTGAAAATCATTTAAGTACCTACAGTTATCGGTTAAAGAACATGAACCAATTCTTAAAACGATGCGACAATCAAACCTTGTTCCTTATCGACGAGTTTGGGACCGGGAGCGACCCCGAATTGGGCGGCGCCCTGGCCGAGGCATTTTTGGAGGTTTTCTATGAGCGCGGTTCCTATGGTGTAATTACGACCCATTATGCCAATCTAAAGGCCTTGGCCAATGAACTGCCGCATGTTACCAATGCGAACATGCTCTTTGACGGTAAAACCTTAGAGCCCACCTTTCAATTGATACTTGGCCAAGCAGGGAGTTCGTTTACTTTTGAGGTAGCCCAAAAAAATGGTATCCCCTACTCCCTCATCAATAAGGCAAAGAAGAAGATAGAACGCGGCAAGGTTCGTTTTGATGCTACCATCGCCAAATTACAGAAGGAGCGCAGTAAAATGGCGCAAACGGGCTCTAGGCTGCAGGAAGAAGAGACCAGGGCACGGGAGGAAGCTGCCAAATTGGAAAAGCTGAACGCCAAAATCAAATCCAAACTGGAAAACTATCAGGAATTGTACGATCATGATCAACGTATGATCCTCTTGGGCAACAAAGTGAATGTGGCGGCAGACAAGTATTTTCAAGATAATAAAAAAAGACCCTTGGTTTCTGAATTGTTACGAATCGTTGAAACCGAGAACAGCAAGCGTAAAAAGAAATCTGCTGCCGAAGCCAAAAAGGAACGGGCCCAAAAAGCAAAAGTGGCCCAAGAGGCCCAAAAAGAGGTCGAGGTCATCCGCGAGAAAAAGAAAGTAGCGAAGAAAAAGGCGGTAATCAAGGAGAAGAATAAACCTAGACCTGTTTTCACAATTGGGGACAGGGTACGCATGTTCGATGGCAAGGCAATAGGCAGCATAGATTCGCTCGAAAAAGGGAAAGCGATTGTCAATTATGGCATGTTTACTACCAATGTAAGCGTTGATCAATTGGAACTCGTGGAAAAGAAGAAGTAGGCTCTAAAGTGATTCGTAATCAGTTGTTTGAAATAAATCGTATATGATAATTACTGCAATCTACCCACACTTTATATTTTCTTTTAGCATTAATTTGCAGTTTTGGAAGTAAAACCAATTTTTAGAAATGCGTGTTTAAATAATAATACAGGTAACGTATCTTTACAGTGTGGAAAACAATAAAAAAATTATTCTTTTTGATGGCGTTTGCAACCTGTGCAATGGTGCCGTTCAATTTATAATCAAAAGGGACAAAAATGACCTGTTCCGGTTTGCAGCCTTACAGAGTGAGGAAGGTAAAGCATTGACTTCAGCGAGATCTATTGATACCGAAAAAGTGGATTCCATCATTCTTATAGAACCTGGTGTAGCCTACTATACCAAATCTACCGCTGCCTTAAAGATTGCAAATGAGCTAGGTGGTATTTGGAGTGTGTTGTCTATTTTTCAATGGTTACCGGAGTCTTTTAGAAACATCGTATACGATTTTATAGCACGAAACCGGTACAATTGGTACGGTAAAAAGGAGGCTTGTATGATTCCTACACCAGAATTACAGGCCAAATTCCTCTAATACTATTTTTCGATTGCATTATTAAGAGTTTTTTATCGGTTAGTAGAACTGTCCGTTTTTTTCCATATTGATACCATGGATGAAAAACTAAAAAAAATGGCACGTGCCGGGTATATCGCCAAGGGTACGGTATATGCCCTAACCGGAATTTTAGCCTTGTTGGCTGCCTTTAATATGGGCGGAGAAAAAGCTGGTAAACTCGAGGTTATCGATTTTTTGGAAAATCAGGCCTTTGGCAATTGGTTGGTCATCATCCTAGCCTTGGGGTTATTTTGTTACGGTATTTGGCGGTTTATTGAGAGTATCAGTGATCCTGAAGGCATTGGGACCGAAGCGAAAGGAATTGTAAAACGGATAAGCTTTTTTATTAGCGGTTTAGTTTATGGAGCTATAGGGATTTTTGCTGTTCTAGATGTTTGGGGAAAGACTTCCCTATTAAAAGGTGGTGGAAATTCCGGTAATTCATTACTAAACGGAACAACCGGAAAATATATTTTCATAGGTATCGGTTTATCATTGGCCGTAAAAGGAATTTACCAATTTATAAAGGCTTATAAGGGGGATTTTTTGGAAAAATTTCAAATACGGTCCATCCAGGCCGTGGCCAAAAGGAAGTACATAAAACGCGTTGGATATGCGGGATTAATTGCCAGAGGTATCGTAACCTCAATAATTGCGTATTTTTTTATTACCGCCGGGTTCAACCTGGTTGGCAATCCATCGAACGAAATGAGGGGCACAGCGGCCGCTTTTTCATTCATTCAGGAACAGGCCTTTGGAAAATGGCTTTTAGGCCTTGTAGCTGCCGGCCTGGTAGGCTATGGCATTTATATGTTTACCATGGCAGCGTACCGGAAATTCGATGCTTAAACTTGACTCGTTGCGCTACTCGTTCTCCTGCAGCTTCCAGGCCTCGTCTGGGTCTTTATCCGGATTGTAGTTGAACAAGCCCTCCCCTTTGGCAATAATGGAACAGACCGTAGCATCACCGGTTACATTCACGACCGTACGCATCATATCCAAAATACGATCTACCGGAAAAATAATAGCTATCCATGCGGGGTTCAAGCCTACGGATTCCAATACGATAATCAGCATCACCAGACCTGCACTAGGAACGGCGGCGGATCCTATGGAGGCCAATGTTGCCGTAAGAACAATCGTTAATTGTTGGCCTAAGGTAAGATCGATCATATGCATCTGCGCTAGAAATACCACGGCAACTGCTTGATAGAGGCATGTGCCATCCATATTAACAGTAGCCCCAATGGGCAAGACGAAACTGGTTACTTTTTTGTCCACACCAAGATTATCCTCCACACATTCCATGGTAACGGGCAAGGTAGCCGCGCTGCTGGACGTAGAAAAAGCCAAGGTCTGTGCTGGCCCCATTGCCTTGAAGAAGCCGGTATATGAAACCGCTTTTACAAAGAGCTTAAACATTAATGGATACACTAGAAATATCATGCTTGCCAATCCAAGCACCACGGTTAAGGAATACCAACTCAATCCTTTGAAAATTTCGACCACCTTAGAAATATCATCCCCTGCCATTTTACTCACGACTCCAGCCAAGAGCGCAAAAACAAAGAAGGGTGCCGCTTTCATGACCAAATCCACCATCTTTAAGAAAACCTCCATGATACTGTCCACAACTTCAATGACAGGTTTACTCTTTTCGTTAGGTATGAATAATAGACTAATGCCGAAAAAGAGTCCGAAAAATATGACTTGTAGCATTAGACCGTTATCGCCCAATGCCTTAAAGAAGTTTTGGGGGACAATATCCACCAAGGGTTGCAAGGGCCCAGTTTCCTGAGCTGTATCTGCGGTTTCCAATTTATCCGAGACCGAGGCATCTTGGAGCTCAGCTCTGGATAGATCCGTAATACGCTTGGCGCGCTCCATAAATTTTGGGTCTTGTAAGTAGTTGATACCATCCTTTATTTGATACCCTTGTGAGTTTGCCCAAATTTCATAGGAAATCCTATTATCAATTTTGCTTTCCTGATCTATTAGTTTTCCAGGTCCAATTAAGTTTACCAAAAAGAGCCCTACCGTTACAGCTAGAACTGTAGTAATCAGATAGGCTAAAAGTGTTTTGCCTCCCATACGCCCTAAGCTTGCGGGATCTCCAATACCCGCAACACCCGCTATGATGCTAAAAAGCACCAACGGAACAGCTATGAGCTTTAAAAGATTAATGAAAATGGTTCCAAAAGGCGCTATCCAGTCAATGGTAAAGGAACTCCACCCAACAGCACTCGATAAAAGTGCCCAAAGTATTCCCAGTACAAGTCCGATTATAATTTGCCAATGTAATGCCAGTTTTTTCATATGTTCTTAGTCAGTTGGTTTAAATCGTAGGTTGAAAAGATAATGGAAATTCTGATAACTATAATTGTATGGTCCTGTTCAATAAAGCAAAGTCCGCTAGAACCAGCGCGGTCATGGCTTCTACAATAGGTACGGCCCTAGGAACTACACAGGGGTCATGCCTCCCCTTTCCTTTGGTCTTCACCATATTTCCCTCTTTGTCTATGGTTTCATAGCCTTGAATAACGGTCGCCACGGGTTTAAACGCTACATTGAAGTAAATATCCATACCATTGCTGATACCCCCTTGAATACCGCCGCTATGGTTCGTTTTAGTGCTTCCATCCGGATTAAATTGATCGTTATGGGAGCTACCTTTCATCGTTACACCCTCAAAACCACTGCCATATTCAAATCCCTTTACTGCATTAATCGACAACATCGCTTTTCCCAACTCGGCATGTAATTTATCAAACACCGGTTCTCCAAGACCAATTGGTACATTCTTTGCAACGCAGGTAATGATCCCTCCTATAGTATCACCCTCTTTTTTAATGGACTTGATGTAATCCTCCATCTTAAGTGCCATTTTGGCATCGGGACAACGAACCGCATTGTTTTCGGTCTGGGTCAAATCCAACTCATGGTACTCCTTTTGCAAGCGCATACTCCCAACTTGTGAAACAAACGCTTGAATTTTAATGCCTTTAAGAAATTGCTTGGCGATTGCCCCGGCAACTACCCTACTTGCCGTTTCACGTGCAGAACTTCTGCCCCCGCCACGATAATCCCTAAATCCATATTTCTTGTCGTAAACGAAATCTGCGTGCGAAGGGCGGTATGAATCCTTTATATGTCCGTAATCCTTTGATTTCTGATTGGTGTTATGAATGGCAAAGCCAATTGGGGTGCCGGTGGTCCTTCCTTCAAAGATTCCTGAGAAAAATTCCACCTCATCCGCTTCCTTACGTTGGGTGACAATGGCGGATTGCCCAGGTTTCCTTCGATCAAGATCATGTTGAATGGCGGCAATATCGAGATCAATCCCTGCCGGACATCCATCGATGACCCCTCCTATTGCCTTACCGTGCGATTCTCCAAAAGTGCTCACCCTAAATAGGGTTCCAAAGGTATTCCCGGCCATATAAATTACGTTCTATATTAATGCTTAGGCGTTACTTTCCTGAAAATGACGCAAGTTTCAAAGGTAAATTTTAAATGCATGATAGAAAAATTTTAAAAGTGCTTAATGTTAGGTTAACCTTACCATCCCTGCATAATGATTATTTAACCTAAAGATTATTTAATCTTGACCCGCCCAACGACCCATTTAAATACCATTAGGTCTAATTTTGTCCCAAATTTTTTTAATTGAAAAAGCGTCGACCCGAAATTGTTGTGCTATCGGACATCCACTTGGGTTCCTATACCTGTCATGCAGAGGAGCTACTCACCTATCTTTCCAGTATCGACCCCAAAAAGTTGATACTTAATGGGGGTATTTTGGATACTGTGGAAATGCGGAACAATTACTTACCCACTGCGGAGCTGAAAATCATCAAAAAAATATTTTCAATGGCGGCCAAGGGTACGGAGGTTTTTTACATCACCGACAATCATGATGATGCCTTTTGCAAGTTAGACCCTACCGATATGAAATCTATTACGATTGCGAATCGGCTTAGCTTAAAACTGAATGGAAAGAATACCTTATTTTTTCATGGCGCTATTTTTGACTTTTCACTACGCTATTCGCACTGGCTTTTAAATTTTGGCAGCATAGGCTTTAATCTCTTGCTAACAATTGCCAACATACGTTCTAGAATTTTAAATCGATTTGGAAGTAAGAAAACGCCATTTAAAGAAATTAATGCTCGTGAACGGCAGCGCGAACCCTCGCAAATTTCCCTTTTCGAAAGAAACGTGGTAAAAATGGCCATTGACCAACATTATGATCATGTTGTCTGTGGTCATAGTCATTCTCCCAAAAAAGAAATCGTTGAAACTAAAAAAGGGGCATGCCTATACCTTAATTCAGGGGATTGGGTAGAACATATGACCGCCCTGGAATATTCTTTCAAACGTTGGAAATTGTATCATTACGAAAATGATAAGCTGGCATCATTTTATATGGACGAGGATTTGAAATCGATGGACATGAACGAGCTCATTGCATCGCTAACGGATAAATTAGAACCGGCAAAACAGCACGAGGCCGACTAGCGATTGCCTGAAATACTAGAGCAGTGCCTCCCTTAAAATACTTACCGGGTGTTTTGCCTTTCGTTTAGTGCCGTCAAAAATCTGATGCCTACAACTTGTACCGTTTGCCGCAATTAGGGTAGCATCCGATGCTTTGGACACCGCTGGAAAAAGGGTTAACCCGCCAATTTTCATACTGGTCTCATAATGCTCCTCCTCATACCCAAAAGACCCGGCCATACCACAGCAACCGGAAGGTATGATAGTAACCTTGTAGTTGGTGGGCAAATTTAAAATATCAAAAGTGACTTTTTGGTTGCTCAAGGCTTTTTGGTGGCAATGGTTATGAATTTTAATATCCTTTGCCGCTGTCGTAAACGAAGAAGACTGTAGGTTGCCCAAGGCAATTTCATTGGCCAAGAACTCCTCAATCAAAAAGGAATGATCCGCAATTTTCTGCGACTGCTGCTTGTCCACTGTCATCCGTAAATATTCGTCCCTGAAGGAAAGTATTGCAGATGGCTCCAATCCTAAAATTGGGAGCCCTTGGTCAGCAAATTTGGAAAGTTGTTTTGTATTCTTTTCGGCAAGCTTTTTCGCTTGTTTCAAAAATCCCTTCGATAAAAAAGTACGTCCGCTTTCCGCTAGATATAATTCTACCCCATACCCCAAGCGAACTAATAATTCTATGGCATCCTTTCCAACTTCAATATCCAAATACCGGGTAAACTCATCAATAAATAATACGACCCTTTTTCTTGATTCAGTATTCTGATTATTAAGCTCTTCTAAGTGTTTACTAAAATTAAAACTATAAACTTTTGGCAAGCTCCGTTGCTTCGCCACTCCGCTCGTTTTTTTGAGCAAATCCCCTAAAAATTTGGAATCATAGATAGCATTGGTAAGGCTGGGAACCTTGCTGCCCATTCCGTTCAAAAAGGTATTGTAAGCGAACAATTTCCCCCGTATGGGGTACCCATTCGCTTCTTGGTATTGGTATAAAAATTCCGCTTTCAGCGTAGCAACATCCACGTTACTGGGGCATTCACTTGCGCAGGCCTTACAGCTGAGGCACAGATCAAAAACCTCTTTCAGCTCGGCACTATCAAATGCATTTTGCGAAGCTGCTTTGGGGTTGGTTAAAAACTCCCTTAGGGCATTGGCCCTACCGCGCGTTGTGTCTTTTTCATTTTTTGTAGCGTGATAACTGGGGCACATGGCACCGCTCATATGGTGGGTTTTTCTACAATCCCCACTTCCGTTACATTTTTCTGCCGCTTTTAGGATACCCTCGCTATCCGAAAAATCGAACAAGGTTTTAATTTCTGGCTCTTTGCGATCTACCTCATACCTGAAGGACTCATCCATAGGATAAGCATCCACAATTTTTCCCGGATTAAAGATTCCCTGCGGGTCAAAATAAGACTTTATACGCCGCAATAGCGCATAGTTTTTTTCACCGATCATCAAAGGAATAAATTCCGCGCGCACTATACCGTCACCATGTTCCCCGCTAAAAGACCCACCGTATTTTTTGGTGAGCTTTGCTACATCTGTCGTAATATTTCTAAAAAGGGAAACGTCTTCGCCCTTCTTCAAGTTAAGGATGGGTCTCAAATGCAGTTCACCGGCACCGGCATGTGCATAATATACTGCTTTTTGACCATAGCCTTCCATGATTTTGGAAAACTCACTTATAAAATCCTTAAGGTCTGGCAAAGCAACTGCCGTGTCCTCTATACACGCTACCGCCTTCATATCCCCTACAATATTGCCTAAAAGCCCTAAGCCCGCCTTTCGAAGCTCGATTGCCTTGGGAATATTATCCCCCACTAAAACAGGGTTTGCATAATTGAGTCCCGATTTTTCTATCGTTTTCAATAATTGCTCAAGCGCATCGTTTAATTCAACCTCTGTATGTGCGCTTATTTGAAGCATCAATAAGGCCTCTGGGTCTCCCTCCACAAAAAACCGGTTGGCTAACTGCGCCCTATTGTTTTTTGTACAATCAAGAATAACCTTATCCATCATTTCGCACAATTGCAATGGGTGCTTCATCACTGGCACCACATCTTGCAAACAGGCTTCCAAGGTTTTATAATGGGTAACCACCATGGCGGATAAAGCTGGTGGTAAATCATCTAATTGTAGCGTAATTTCTGTAGTAAAGGCCAAGGTCCCTTCACTACCACACAGCAATTCGGCCATATTAAAATAAGGCTGCGGCCCACCAAACACAACTGATTTTAAGAGTTCGTCAACGGCGTAACCTGTATTTCTCCTGTGGATTTCGGGTTTGGGAAAATTATTACTAATTTCTTCAGCTATCTCTTTATTTATGAGCTCTTTATAAATACTATTATAAATAGTAGCTTCAAATGTTTCCGCGGTACTATTTCGTTCAAACTCTTTGGAAGAAATACGGCCAAATTCCGCTTCACTCCCATCAGCCAAAATCGTTTTCATTGAAATAACCTTATCCCGGGTTACTCCATATTGGATGGAAGTAGTACCCGAAGAATTATTTCCCACCATACCGCCAATCATGCAACGGTTTGAAGTGGAAGTATTGGGGCCAAAAAATAAGCCAAATGGTTTTAAATATAAATTAAGCTCATCACGAATTACACCCGGTTGCACGGTAACCTGCTTTTTTGTTTCGTCTAAATGAACAATATTGGTAAGGTGTTTTGAAACGTCTACCACCAAACCATCACCAACACATTGCCCGGCAAGGGAAGTTCCGGCAGTCCTAGGAATTAGGCCAATTTTCTCCTTATTCGCAAAAGCTATTATTTGTTTGATATCGGTAACAGATTTGGGAAACGCCACCCCTAAAGGAATTTTCCTGTAGACCGAAGCATCTGTGGCGTAAAGACCCTTGGTAAGGTCATCAAAAAGAAGTTCCCCTTCTAAAAGTTCTTGTAACTTTGATAACGAATTATTGTTCAACCTAACACAATTTTGAATGCTAAATTAAGTTTTATTGTTTGAGCAACAGAGCAAATAAGCTCATTTTTAAATTTAAAAAAACAGAATATATGAAGATTTTAAAAGGTATTACCGTACTTATTTTTTTAGCAACCTGTTCGCTTTCCGCCCAGGAAATAGCAGATCACGCTTTAGGTCTACGCCTAGGGGATAGCGATGGGTTTGGGGCTGAAATAAGCTACCAAACGGCACTAGGTGTTGGCAATAGGGCAGAATTTGATTTAGGATGGAGGGATAGTAGAAATTTTGATGCCTTTAAGTTGGCCGGCCTCTACCAATGGGTGCGCCCGATCGAGAACAACTTTAACTGGTATTATGGTGTTGGTGGAGGTTTAGGAAGTGTAGATTTTCCTAACAACCCCAACAGGGATGACGATGATGGTGGACTTTTTATTTTTGCGGCTGGCGATATAGGTATTGAATACAATTTCGACATCCCATTGATACTGTCCTTGGATTTTAGACCAGAACTGGGAGTCGTAGGCTATGATGGCTTCTCGGATAATTTTGATTTTGACATCGGATTGGGTATCCGGTACCAATTCTAAAAAAATACTACTTAAATGTATGAAGACCCTTAAAGCAGTTTTAGGGGTCTTTTTTTATATCCCATATATAAGTACATTTGCGGGAAAATTAAGTCGATTTTATGAAACAAAGTATTTTTATAGTATTTGCCGCAGTTTTGGTGTTGAGTTGTAATTCCAAACCGGAAGGCTTTACGCTTGATGGTATGCTAAGAGGAGAAATAGAGGACGGAACCCAAGTATTCTTGAAAAAAATTGGGGAAAACAATCAACCCATTGAAGTGGATACCGCCACTACTACGAACGGTGAGTTTACGTTTACCGGAGTGGCCGATGCACCAGAACTTCACTATATCTTCGTTGAGCAACTGCCTGGGTACACTGCTGTTATATTGGAAAATGGAGAAATCCAATTTAGCGCACAACGGGATAGTATGGGTTTTGCAGACATTAAGGGAACTTTTCAAAATGACACTTTTGCCGATTATATGGAAAAATCCAGGGCATTATCCCTACAGGCGCAATCCATACAAAGAGATATGCAATCCGCTAGCGGTGAAGCTGCTATGGCCCTGCAGGATGAAATGAAGGAGCTGCAGGAAGAGTACAAAAATTTTGAGTTGGACTATGTAAAAAACCACCCCAATGCCTTGATATCAGCATTGGTACTCGATCGGGCTATTGCCACCAAAGCCGTGAGCTTGGAGGAAATACAAGGGCTTTACGAAGGTATGTCCCCAGAAATACAAAATTCGGCACCCGGTAAGCGATTACAGGAGGGGATAGAGCGGCTGAAGCAATCTGAGGAAGCCAGCAAGAATACCAGTATTGGCGCCAAGGCCCCTGAATTTTCAGGCCCAAATCCGGAAGGCGAGGAAATCGCCTTAAGCGATGTCATGGGCAAATTGACCCTAATCGATTTTTGGGCAGGATGGTGTAGGCCTTGTAGGGCGGAAAACCCGAATATTGTGGCAGTATACAATAAATATCATGATAAAGGCCTTAATGTTTTAGGTGTTTCATTGGACCGTACCGAAGAGGCCTGGAAAAAGGCGATTCAAGAAGATGGATTGGAATGGAATCATATTTCCAATACCGCTTATTTTGATGATCAAATTGCAAAATTATATAACGTGGATGCCATACCCGCCGCATTTCTGTTGGATGAAAATGGAGTTATTATCGCTAAAAATTTAAGAGGACCGGAATTGGAACAAAAGGTGGCCGAACTTTTAAACTAAGTGCGTCCATATTAAAGCAAAGGCCCCAAGGAAACTTGGGGCTTTTTTTATTTCGTTATTTGTGAGAATTAAAAGCTTTATAGGTTAGCACGGACAGTCTTCGGAAAAAGCACCCTTCAACACACAATATGTTAGGCTTGTGCCTATAAATACCTCACTAAGGTGCTATTCAGAAGTTATACAGTGTGCCCTAATTTTTAAACCAAATGGTGCACATAATCACCTTTTGTAGTAACCAGCACTAAAAACGGTAAGACCTTATTTTTAGTTCTTGGGCAAACCGCCCTTATAATTTTCCCATTTTACCAAGAACGAAAAGAAGGACAATGGGTAACGCCAATAAACCTACCATTAATGGTTCTGTCTGCACTATGCTAGGCATAAATAGAAGTGTACAGGCATAGCCTCCAATAGCACCCCCAAAATGTGCGGTATGGCCAATATTGCCCAAGCGCTTTTTCATGCCATAAATGGAATAGAGCAAATAGCCAATCCCCACGACATAGGCAGGCACCGGAATAGGAATGAACATAATTCCCAATTGCATGGTAGGCTGCAGGAGAATTGCCGCATACAGCACACCGGTTACGGCGCCACTGGCACCTACTGCAGAATAATAGGGTTCATCTTTATGAAAATTTAAAGCTAAGAGGCTTCCGGCCAACAGACTGGCGAAATAGATGATTAAAAACTTGGCCGAACCGAACCAGTTAATGACTACTCCGGCAAAGAAATATAGGGTAAGCATATTGAAAAGTAGGTGCGAAATATCCACATGAAGAAAGCCAGAAGTAAGCATCCGTTCTTTTTGCCCTGCCTTTATAGCTCCAATCCCGAATTTATACCGTTCAAAAAAATACGTATCATTAAATCCTTTCATAGAAACCAACACGTTTGCCGCAATAATTGCTATTGTAGCTATGCCTAAGTTGTTCATTGTGGTGTCGTTTAATTGGCGGCAAATATAGCTATATTTGCCCATAATTTTTTAGGATGCAATTATTGGCCTTTGTTCTTACCTATCCCTTCTTATGGATAATTTCCATATTGCCGCACCGCCTTTTCTATACATTTTCAGACATCGCATTTTTCTTTGTGTACCATGTTTTTGGATACCGACGCAAAGTTGTGCAGCATAATCTGAACCTTGTATTTCCGAACAAGGACAAAAGGGAAATAGCCCATATTGAAAAGGCATTCTATAAACATCTTTGCGACACTTTTTTGGAAATGGTTAAATCCATGAACCTAAGTAAGGAGGAGGTTTTGAAAAAGTATGCTGTTGTAAACCCAGAACTCCTGCGTACCATTGAAAAAGAGCGTAGCATAATCATTCTCTGCGCTCACTATGCGAATTGGGAGTGGAACGTAAGCATCAACAATTATGTTAAATCGAAGGGCTATGCCGTTTATCAACAAATCAATAACACATATTTCGACGCATTTGTAAGAAAAGTGCGTGCAAAATGGAACACGACCTTAATTACCCAAAACCAGACTGCCAAAACTGTTATTAAAAACCACAGGAACCATATTAGAGCCACTTACGGTATGGTAAGCGACCAATCGCCCCAAGCGCACCGGGCACAGTACTGGACAGATTTTATGGGAATAAAGGTTCCTATATTCAATGGTGGGGAAACCTTGGCCCGTAAAACCGGATTAGCTGTTGTATTCTTAAAGGTTAGCAAAGTAAAACGTGGGTACTATAGCGCAGAATTCATTCCCATTACCCTAAATGGAAAAGAGACGGAGCAAAATGAAATTACCAATGCCTTCTTACGACTTACGGAGGCCCAGATTAAGGAAAAACCGGAATATTACCTTTGGACACATAAGCGTTGGAAACATCGAAATAAAAAACCCGCTCCCTTTGCAGGAATTTCATAAGAGGAATTTTTTTGAAGACCCCACTAGCAATAAGCCAAATCTAATGCTGCCGTTTCGAAATTAAATTCGAGCTATTTCCCTGATTTCACCAATAATTCGGTCGGCCAAATCATCTGCCGCTTTCTGGCTTTTGGCCTCTGTATAGATCCTAATAATAGGTTCCGTATTCGATTTTCTTAAATGGACCCAATTATCTGGAAAATCTATTTTGACACCATCGATAGTGGAAAGTTCCTCTCTTGCATATTTTTCTGCCATCGCCTTCAGAATTAAATCCACATTCAGGCCTGGCGTAAGTTCAATTTTCTTTTTACTCATAAAGTAACTCGGGTAACTGGCACGCAATTCTGCAACCGTGCCGCCACGCTCTGCCATCAGCATTAAAAAAAGCGCTGTTCCTACCAAGGAATCCCTACCGTAATGACTTTCAGGGTAAATGATACCCCCATTACCTTCTCCCCCAATAATTGCATTGTTGGCTTTCATTTTTGTAACTACATTTACCTCACCCACAGCAGCCGCTTCGTAAGTGCCCCCGTGTTTTTGGGTAATGTCTCGCAATGCGCGGGAAGAAGAAAGATTGGAAACGGTGTTGCCTTTCGTTTTACCCAAAACGTAATCTGCACAAGCCACCAAGGTATATTCTTCCCCAAACATTTCACCATCGTTGCTGATAAAGGCTAAACGATCCACATCTGGATCAACGACAATTCCAAAATCCGCCTGTTCCTTAACCACCAACGCACAAATATCCGTCAGGTGTTCCTTTAGCGGTTCTGGATTATGGGGAAAGTGACCGGTGGGTTCGCAGTAGAGCTCAACTACTTCCACCCCAAATTCCTTCAGTAGTTTGGGGATGGCAATGCCTCCCGTTGAATTGACTCCATCCACAACTACCTTGAATTTTGCTTTTTTAACGACCTCCACATCAATCAATGGCAGGTCCAGAACTTCATCAATATGGATATCGATATAACTATCATTTTTGATAATCTCACCCAGGTCATCAACTTCGGAAAAATCAAAATCCTCTCTTTCTGCAATCTCCAGAATTTTAGCCCCTTGGGCCGCATCAAGAAATTCCCCTTTCTCATTCAATAATTTAAGGGCATTCCACTGCTTGGGGTTATGGCTGGCCGTTAATATTATACCTCCGTCCGCCTTTTCCATCGGCACAGCTATTTCCACGGTTGGTGTAGTGGACAGGTCCAAATCAATAACATCAATCCCCAGTCCTATTAAAGTGGAAACTACCAAATTCTGAATCATTTCACCAGACAAGCGTGCATCTCGACCTATAACTACCTTTAGTTTTTCCTTTTTGGAATAGTCCTTAAGCCAGATTCCATATGCGGCAGCGAATTTTACCGCATCGATTGGAGTAAGGTTTTCGCCCGGTTTTCCTCCTATGGTTCCCCGTATGCCTGAAATTGATTTAATTAATGTCATATTCTTGATAAGTTTTTGCAAATATAAAGGGTTCCCTCCAACCACTATAGTCCTTCTTCGTAAATTCGATTTTTCAAGTATAAATTGGCAGATGAACTTCTTGGCGCATATTTATCTTTCTTTCAACGATAAGGAAATAATGATCGGTAATTTTATTGCGGACAGTATTCGGGGTAATAAATTTGGGCATTTGCCTCCTAGGGTACAGAAAGGCATAAAATTGCACCGCTACATAGACACGTATACAGACAGCCACCCAATTCCTAAATTGAGCAGCAAGCGACTGCACGCGAATTACAGCCACTATAGTAGGGTGATCGTGGATATTTTTTATGATCATTTTCTGGCAAAAAACTGGTCTAAATACTCCGCCGTTCCCTTAGATGTATTCGTGGATGACTTTTATGACTTGTTGGAAACCGAGTATGACATATTACCAGATGGTGTAAAGCGAATGATGCCCTATATGATCGCTGATAACTGGATTTTCAATTATTCCAAAATGGAGGGCATTGCAAAAGTCCTCAATGGCATGAATAGACGGACACAGAACAAATCCAAAATGAATTTCGCAATTATAGATCTTGAAGAACACTACGATTCATTTGAAAAAGAGTTTACCCAATTTTTTGATGAATTGATTATCTTTTCAAAACATAAATTCATAGCATTGACCGAAAAGAAGAATAAATGATATTCATGCATAGAATTATTTCATATAAGCTAATACCAACTAAACAAACCAATTAAACACTTATGAAAACAAATACGCTGTTGTTCCTTGCTTTTTCAATTTCTCTGCTCGTTGCTTGCAAGCAGAATCCTGCCGCCCCTACGGGCCTCGTTACCGAAATAGCCATGGTGGTCTCCGCCCGGGAAGAAGCTTCCAAAATAGGTAGTGACATCATGCAGCAGGGAGGCAATGCATTTGATGCCATGGTCGCTACAGAATTGGCTTTGGTCGTGGCCTACCCCTTTGCGGGCAATATTGGCGGCGGCGGATTTATGGTATACCGCAAGGCAAACGGGGAAGTGGGCGGACTCGATTATCGGGAAAAAGCGCCATTGGCGGCACACAAAGACATGTACTTGGATTCCTTGGGTAATGTAATTCCTGGGAAAAGCACGGAAGGAGCCACAGCCGTAGGTGTTCCAGGTACCGTAGCGGGAATCATAGCAGTGCACGAAAAATTCGGATCTCTACCATTAGCGAAAATTATAGCGCCTATAATTGCCCTAGCGGAAAAAGGTATCGTTGTAACCGAAAACCAAGAGAAAAGACTCGCCAGCCAACGCGATAGGTTTATTGCCGTTAACGGCGATAGTACAAAGTTTGCACAAGCATTTAAAAAGAATGACACCATTAAATATCCCGCTTTGGCGAATACACTGCGCAGTATCGCTAAAAATGGCAGGGACGGATTTTACAAGGGAGAGATAGCACAAAAACTGGCTGACTTTATCCAATCTAAGGGAGGCTACATTACTGTGGAAGATTTGGAAAAATACCAAGCTGTATGGAGAGACCCCATTGTATTTGATTATAAAGACCTGCATATCATATCCATGAGCCCCCCTAGCAGTGGCGGTGTCACCATAAATCAAATTTTTACAATGATGGAAAATTATGATTTAGGACAACTGGGGCACAACACCCCAAAAATGATACAACTTTTTACGGAAGCTTCTCGTAGGGCATACGCGGATCGCAATTATTTTTTGGGCGATCCAGATTTCGTTAAAATCCCCTATGACGTGCTATTGAGCGATGCGTATTTAGCCGAACGAATGGAAGACTTTTCTTTTGAAAAGGCGACGAAATCATCCGAAGTAGCGCATGGCACCATTGACATTGTAGAAAGTATGGAAACTACCCACTACTCTATCGTGGACCCACAAGGCAATGCCGTTTCCGTAACAACCACTTTAAACGGCGCTTATGGCTCAAAACTATATTCGGATGAGCTAGGTTTCTTTTTAAACAATGAAATGGACGATTTTAGCGCAAAAGCAGGTGTGCCCAATATGTTTGGCCTTATTGGGGCAGAAGCCAATAGCATTGAAGCCGAAAAGCGCATGCTTAGTAGTATGACACCCACCATTGTGGAGCGCGATGGTAAGCTATGGATGGTCGTAGGTACGCCTGGAGGATCAACTATTATTACAGCCGTGGCTCAGACCATTTTAAACGGCTACGAATTTAATATGAGTATGCAGAACGCAGTGGATGCCCCAAGGTTTCACCACCAATGGCTTCCGGACATGGTTATATTTGAGCCAGATGGTTTTCCAGCTACGCTAACCGATGAACTGAAAACCAAAGGATATATTATCAATGAAGAACGCACGCCAATTATTGGAAAAGTAGACGCCATACGTGTTTTGCCAAACGGAAAACTCGAAGGTGGTGCAGATAAACGTGGAGACGATGCTGCTGCCGGTTTTTAGATGCATCTAAATTTAAGAATCCCTATGTTATTAATTTTAATCAATATATTAAATATCAATTTATTAAAGTCCTTATGTTAACTAAATTATTTAGATATCTACTAGGTGTGCTACTTGCCTTGCTGCTGGTCTTTGGGATCTTGTTTTTTCTCTATGACAAACCGTTACCCAATGGTGAATCGGGACCGGAAGCAGATGCCTTGGCGCAAAGAATGCTAGAGGCGTTGAATGCCAAGAATTACGAAAAAGCAGCTTTGGTAGAATGGTCCTTTAGAGGAGGTAGTCATAATTATAAGTGGAATAAGCAAAAACAAATTGTAAATGTTTCGTGGAGCGATTATAGTGTGGAGCTCGATTTAATTACGCCCAGTTCAAGTGTGGTCCTCAATAACGAAAAACATGTACCCCAAGATCAGGCACAAGACCTTATAGCGGATGCTAAAAGTTATTTTAATAATGATTCCTTTTGGCTGGTAGCCCCCTTTAAGGTGTTCGATCCTGGAACAAAGCGCTTTTTGGTAAATCTGGAGGATGGTTCGGAAGGGCTGCTGGTGACCTACACCCAAGGTGGCGATACGCCAGGGGATTCCTATCTATGGATTTTGGAGCGTAGCGGTATTCCCAAAAGCTTTAGGCTTTGGGTGAAAATCATACCTATTGATGGTCTTGAAGTAAGTTGGGAAGGCTGGAAGGAAACGGATAGTGGTGCCCTTCTCCCCACGCTGCATAAATTTGGTCCTATCGACCTGTCTATGGGAAATGTAAGGGCCCATTCTCCTTAAAATTCCGCCAAACCATACTCGTTAAGGACAATTTCCCATTCCTCCGTCTCAATAATCTCAAGGATGCGTTGAGATATACGCTGTTCTAAATCTACGTGTGTTTTTGGTAAGCCAAAAGCATAAAATTGCACATCAAATTTGACAGGTAATAGCTCCAAGCCATTTAGGGTGGAATCCTGTTGAATTGCATATTTTAAGATGGGCTCATCGTACATAAATGCATCGATAGAACCCTTCCTAAGGGCAGTAAGTCCGGGTGGTACACTTCCAAATTCCTTTATGTTTCTGAAAAAATGTTCCGTCAAAAAGTTTTCAGTTCCCGAATTGGCTATGGTACCCACCGCCCGCTCCTTGAACGCGTTAAAACCATCGGGGTTATTGCTTAATTGATTCACCGTTAGGCTTGAAGCGATGCTCGCCGTAAGACCGGAAATGAACAGAAGGCCACCAAACATAAGCATGAGGGCGGTTATCTTCCCTAGCTTGGTCACGGGAGCTTTGTCTCCATAACCTACTGTCGTTAAGGTTACGGCAGACCACCAAACCCCGTCCCAAATCCCTTTTCGGGTTGGCCTGAATACAGAAGGATTTACCTTTCGTTCAAAAAACCAGCCCAAAACCCCAAAAAGAAAAATTATAAACAACAAAATCAATAATCCCCCTAAAAAATTGAGATTGAAAAATCCGCCAAAAAACGTTTTCAACTTATCCCAAGAAGAAACCTCTGCGACAGCAATCGTTGCGTTGGACACAAAAAAAGAATGGGTGAATTCCATTTCCTTACTACGCTGACTTGTTATCGTCAAGGGATTGATACTCAAATCAACACCACCGGTACGAAGCGAATCCAACATGGTCGAAAATTCCATAGGCACTAGGGTATAATTAAGTTCCAAACTATTGGCGACCCGTTTCCATAACCACACATTGAGCCCTTCCAAATTTTCGCCGTTCCCAATAACGAACGGTGCAGCTGGAGTGTAAGCTACCAAAAGGGTGTCCTTATCCGTTTGGGCATTTGCCAAAAGGACGGTAAAAAAGAAAATACCTGCTAAAATTTGATTCATAAAAACGATTGGTTATGTTTTTAAAGCTCCATCCTTTTAAAAAAAGGGCTTCGCTTCTAAGTTAGTAAGAATTAAAGTAATTTTAAAGGGAATAAAATGCGATCATGACTATCAAATTATTGAAAGAAAGTGAAGTTACAGATGAATTGCAGTACCAACTTACATCGCTGTATAAGGAGTTGAATGAAGAATTGAAGCAACTGCCCCTTAAAGCCCTATTTAACAAGGAGAACTCGATTCATGTTGCCGTCTGCATGGATGATCAACGTTTGGTGGGCATTGCCATGATGGCCACCTATAAGGTTATTTCCGGTTTTAAGGGAATGATTGAGGATGTGGTAGTATCCTCCAGCTTTAGAGGAAAAGGTATCGGAAGAAAACTTATGGAAAAGTTACTGGAAGAAGCGGAACAACAAAATCTGGATGCTATCTTATTATTTAGTGGCCACCACAGAACTGCCGCTATTTCCCTCTATAAAAGTTTGGGATTCACCCTAAAGGATTCTGGCCTTTATATAAAATATATTTAAAATAATAGGTTAATTAAACCTTTTTAACGTGCTGTAATTGATTCTTTAGTTCCTCCATAGATTCCTGAAGTTGCCGTAATAGGCCACTATCTGTAGTGGCATCTACATTAAAAGTAATCTTACTGCTTACTTCCCAAATCTCTTGTATTTGAAAGGGTTTTATATCGTAAGGCGGATAAGTCTCATTCAAGGAAACCAAGGTAATATTATTGGAATTGGGTCGCTTTTCTATCTTTTTTACCATTATGGAATCTTGAAGGACCACCACATACATTTTGTTGGCACTCACATAATCTATGTGTTCTATTGCCCTTGCCAAAACCCATTCCCCCGGTTGAAGATTTGGTAGCATACTATCCCCTTCCACTTGAAAGCCACGGTAGGTTGCATTCCTAAATTCTGGAATTGGAAGGTCAAAGGCCGGTAGCTGTTGGTACCAACTCGTATCCGATATATTTTGGGGATAGCCTGCTGCTGCCTTGGCATTAACCAGAACCATATTATCCCTATTCGCGGAATCGACCGTTACTACTTTTGGAATTACACTCGTTTTGGAAGTTTCCAAATATTGCTCATCACTTTCCCCAAATAGCCATAAAGGATTTATCTTAAATTGCTTTAAAAGCTCCAAAACAATTTTGCCGGATAATTTGGTACGCCCACGTTCAATATCCGCAGTGGTGTTGGATACGCCTAAAAGAGCGGCAAAATCAGTTTGCGTATAACCCAAGGCCCGCCGTAAATCAGTGAAGCGTTTCAAAGTAAGTTCGTTTTCCATAGTAAAACAGTTAAAAAGTTGCGCCTTATAGGGAGGAACCTACCCATTTATTTACCCTCACAGAAGGGAAATCTACAAATAAGCTAGTCCTGGTCCTTTCAAAGATACGATTTATGGATTATTTCCAAAATTTTATTTGGATTATTTCCATAATTAGGAATAGTTCCATAATTTTGGAATAATTACAAGAACATGGATTTTAACCGTATAAAGGAGAAACTGAATATACTTGCCGATGCTGCCAAGTATGATGTATCCTGCTCCAGCAGTGGCAGCAACCGTAAAAATAAAAGTAAGGGACTTGGAGATACGGGTAATGGCATCTGTCATTCCTATACCGAGGATGGAAGGTGTGTTTCCCTTTTAAAAATATTATTGACCAATCACTGCATTTTTGATTGTGCCTACTGTGTTACCCGTAAAAGCAATGACATTCAACGTGCCGCCTTTAAAATCCAGGAGGTAGTCGACCTTACCATTAACTTTTACCGCAGAAATTATATCGAGGGCCTATTCTTGAGCTCTGGCATTTTTAAAAGTGCAGACCATACCATGGAGCGCTTGATTGCCGTAGCCAAAAAGCTTCGTGAAGAGGAGAATTTTAATGGTTATATACATTTGAAATCTATTCCAGGTGCAAGCGACGAATTAATGTATGAGGCCGGATTATATGCTGACCGGTTGTCGGTAAACATTGAAATCCCCACGGTATCGGGCCTCAAATTATTGGCGCCGGACAAAAAGCATGAAGACTTCATTAAACCCATGCTAAAGGTGAAAAATGAGATCATTCGCTATACGGAAGAGCGAAAAATAATCCGAAGTGCCGCAAAGTATGCCCCTGCCGGGCAAAGTACCCAAATGATTGTTGGGGCTACAGGTGAAAGCGACAAGGATATCATGTATTCGGCAACCCATTTCTATAAAAATTATAATATGAAACGGGTATATTATTCCGGTTATGTACCCATTTCAACGGATAGTAGATTGCCTATGTTGGGGTCTGCCGTACCAATGTTACGGGAAAATAGGCTGTACCAAACAGATTGGTTATTGCGTTTCTATGGTTTTAGCGTTGACGAGATTTTGGACAGTCAGCACCCTAACCTAGATATGGATATTGACCCTAAGTTGATGTGGGCCCTACGCAACCTTAATCATTTTCCCATAAATATAAACACGGCGGACAAGCAGCTATTGGCACGTATACCCGGTATAGGAATGGGTTCGGTCCATAAAATAATTAATGGTAGAAAATTTCGGAATTTGAATTGGGACCACCTCAAAAAAATGGGCGTCGCCCTTAACCGGGCCAAATACTTCATCATTTGCAATTCCAACGATTGGGAACGTAGAGATTTGGATGCGGCACGTATAAAGGGAATGATTCTACAATCAACAAACTCAAAGTTCAAACATCAGTATAGTAATCAGTTATCCTTATTCAACTAAATACAAAAACAAATGGAAAATACCTTAAAAAGACCTGTACTTACCATGACAGCTTCGATTTTGGAACGCGGCCGTTCAAAGATTTTAAATACAGGGTACGGTTTGGTGGTTATCAAGAGCAGATTAAAGAAGCGGATTTTTCTACTAAGACGTATGGCCAAAATGTATTACAGCTAAAAATCAATGGTATGAACGCAACAAAAACACTTATTTATGATGGGAGCTTTAACGGCTTCCTAACTGCAGTTTTTAATGGATTTGAGCAAAAAGTACCGCACGCGGACATTCAAACCCAAGGTCAGGTACAACGTGGGCTTTTTGCCGAAACTGAAACCATTTTCACCAATATGGAGAAAGCCCAGCGCGTATGGAACGGTATTCGTAATAAGAGCAATACCGCTATCAAACATATTTATTTTGCCTTTTTGAGCGAGCAATCAGGTATAGAGACACTTCTGTATAGGTATACGCATAAGCTGATGGCAAGGAATGGAAACAGCGCTTTGGACTTCTCCGATGACGCCGTGTTAAAAATCAGTCAATTGGCACACAAAGTAGGGCGGGAAAAACACCGTATGGAAGCCTTTGTCCGGTTTCAGTTGACAAAGGACGAAATATACTTTGCCAATATTGAACCGGATTATGATGTACTGCCCCTTATCTCAAAACATTTTAGAAATAGATACGCCGACCAACAATGGATTATTTATGATGTAAAACGTAAATACGGACTCTATTATAATTTGGACAAGGTTGAAATTATTTCCCTGGATTTACAGGACTTCTCTTCCAATAGTATACGGCGTAGTGCTAATATGACCGGTGCGGAATATGAATTCCAAGACCTATGGCAGCATTATTTTAAAAGCACTACGATTAAATCACGTATCAACGCCAAACTTCATACCCAGCATGTACCTAAACGCTATTGGAAATACTTAAGTGAGAAAAAGGAAGCGGTATAACCCAACAAGAACCCCTTCATTTTATGAAACTAAAATTCGCTTGCATTTCTTGATTTGGAAGGGGCTTAAGAAAATCTGCAAACCAGCATTTATACCCATTTGGTATTTGAGGGATTTATAAATAGGTGCCATCATTTTATTAAAAACAAAGTCCTTATACCGCTTACTTCATTATTTTTAATACATTAAGGACTAATCTATGTAGTATGGCCAAGTATTCCTTAACTATAAACTCTAAAAAGGTTGATGTAGAGGTGATGGAAGGAACCTCCCTGTTATGGGTGTTAAGAGAACATCTGGGGTTTACGGGAACAAAGTATGGTTGTGGAATTGCCCAATGCGGGGCCTGCACCGTTCATATAAACAGTAAGCCAATGAGAGCCTGCATCGTAAAGGTAGATGGGGTTTCTGAAGGCCAACGGATTACGACCATTGAGGGGCTGTCAAAAGATGGTTCCCATCCCTTACAAAAAGCTTGGATTCAAGCGCAAGCTCCGCAATGCGGTTATTGTCAATCCGGACAAATAATGCAGGCCGCTGCACTATTAGAAAAGAACCCTTCTCCTTCCCGTGACCAAATAAAAGCCCATATGAACGGAATTCTATGCCGTTGCGGAACGTATCTAAGGATTATCAAAGCGATAGAACTTGCATCGGAAAACACAAATTCTTAACCTGGTATGGCGCAGACAAAAAGAAATATTGATCGTAGGCAATTCTTAAAATCCACTAGTAGTGTCGCCTTGTTTATTGGTGTTTCTGGCCTACTCCCCCAATTCATATCCTGCGCTGATCAAAAGAAACTAAAGAAACAACTTAAAAATCACGAAATAACGGCCTGGGTTCAACTTAGGGAGGATGGCCAATTAACCATTTTTAATCCAGCAGCCGAAATGGGGCAAGGTTCCATGACCTCACTACCAGTTATATTCGCCGAGGAGATGGATGCGGATTGGTCCAAGGTAAAGGTTGAATTTTCTCCACAAGAGGCAGCCATTTATGGTTCTGAAGGATGGACGCCCGGCTCCAAATTAATGTTTACCGTGGGCAGCAGAATTACAAAAAGTAATTTTCCACTGATGCGCAAAGCTGGTGCCGAGGCACGCTTTGTTCTAGTGCACAGTGCCGCGCTACATTGGAACGTACCCATTCAAGAACTAACAACACATAAAAGCCTTATTTCCCATAAAAAGACAGGAAAAACAATAAGTTATGGAGAGCTCGTTCCTTATTTGAAAATGCCGGAAAGCATCCCGCAACTTTCGGAGGAAGCTTACAAAGACGCAAAGGACTATCAACTGATAGGAAAAAATATCCCAAGGACTGAAATACCTTCCAAGGTTGACGGCACTGCTCTATTTGCATGTGATATCCGTTTACCCAATATGGTTTATGGCGTGTTGGAACGGGGCAATCTGCATGGCGCAAAACCAACATTGAACAATCATGAAGAAATCTTGGAATTAGACGGCGTGCTAGAAATACTATCGTTCGATTATGCCATCGGTATCATTGCGAAAACCTTGGAAGCGGCCTTGAACGCAAAAAAACAACTTAATATCACTTGGAGCGAGAGCCAGGCGTCCGGATTTGATTCCAGATCCATTTATGAACAGTATGAAGGCATAGCCAACACATCGCAACAAGCAAAGGTGGTGAATGCCATAGGAGACATTGAAACAGGTTTATCAAATGCAGTAAAAATATACCGGGAAGATTTTAAAAACGATTATGTCTACCATGCCCAAATGGAGCCAATTAATGCGGTAATTCAGGTTTCCGAAGATTTAAGCAGTGCCCAAGTTTGGGTAGGAAGCCAGCAGGGACCGGATACAAAATTGGGAGTGCCCAAAATACTGGGAATAGCTCCGGATAAGGTGCAGGTTCATTTACAGTATTTAGGCGGTGGGTTTGGAAGAAGGAGTATGAATGATTTTGTGGAGGAATGTGCCTATTTGGCAAAGAAAATGGCACCTTTGCCCGTAAAACTTATCTGGACCAGGGAAGATGATCTACGTTATGGCGCTTTTAGACCAATATCACTACAACGCTTAATAGTAGGTACGGAAACAAAAGGAAACCTTATTGCTTTTTCGCATAGCGTTGTGGGTGATGGCGGACATTTGGTAGCTGGAGGTGTTCATAATACGCATTATGACATTCCCAATCAACTTGCAGAATGGCATGCAGCCTCTCATGGGATTCGTTTAAAACATTGGCGCGCAGTTGGGCATGGGCCAAATAAATTTGCCATTGAGTGTATGTTGGATACTGTTGCCAGTGACCAAGGGCTAGACCCCATAGCCCTACGTAGAAAATTGATGGTAAATTCGCCGCGCGCTTTGGCCACCTTGGAAGCGGTTGTGAAATTGTCCCAGTGGGACTCCCCTACCAAGGATGGCAGGGCCAAGGGTGTTTCATTTGTTGAACATGGATCTTTGGGAACAGGAATATGTGAAATTTCTGTGAATAAAAAGACTGGAAAAATCAAGGTACACCACTTCTGGATTGCAATCGATGCGGGACTCATCATTCAACCTGATAATGTTAAGGCCCAAATGGAGGGCGGTATTATTATGGGGATAAGCAGTGTCCTTAAGGAACAAATAACCATTGAGGATGGACGGGTGCAACAATCTAACTTCAACGACTATGAGGTGTTACGTATGCAAGACGTGCCTGATAGTATCGAGACCGTTCTTATAGACTCCAACGAGCACCCAGAGGGCGTTGGGGAAACGGCTACACCTATGGTCGCCGGGGCCGTGGCCAATGCATTCCTTAAGCTTACAGGAAAAAAATTGACTCACCTACCCTTTACACCTGACCGTGTCCTGGACGTTTTACAAGGATAAAAATTAAACACACTACTGGCAAACGGACTTAAGGGTCAAGAACTGCTCTTTTCGCCAACAAATTGATCGCTCTTATTCTTAAAAAGAACATTAAAGGTGGTAAGACTACCATAAATACGTGTAATATACTGCTGTAGGTCTACCTTTTCTTGGTCATCAAGATTTTTACTCGCGTTTATTTTCTGTTCCATTACCCGTATACGATCACGAACCATTACAATTTTATGGAAAAAGGTATCGATAGGAATTTCTTTATTACTCAGCCCAGCTTCACCAGGCTCCAAAATTAAGTTACCGCCCTTCCATTTGTCCGCAATGGCAACACGTTGGGTAGCATCGCTCCATTTTTGAAGAATGGCTACCAATGATGACTCAACATCAAAAAAACTAACAGTATCCACTTCATTCTCAACTGCCTCCATTATCTCAAATTCATCATCCAATGCTATGGTCTCCAATCCTTTGTCCACAAAAGTTACCCAATATTGATTGGATGACACATTGGTGACCACCCCTTTCCCAAATGTTGGGTGGTTTATTCTTGAACCTATACCTAATAGTGTCATCTCTATTTTTTAAATCTAAGGCTAAGGTAAAATCTGTTTCGCCGAACTGCAAGTAGTAATCCAATTTTTCTTATTTGACTTTCCTTCACTAGAGTTTTTTGACATCAAAAGAACTTCACGTACATTTAAGACCACTTAATAGCCAAAACCATGCAAAAATTTCAACTGAAAACCATGAACAGACTAGTGACCCTACTAGTACTTTGCACCATTATTTCGTGTGGAGAAGAAAAAAAGGAAGTAGAAGCGCAGAAACCTCAAAAACTAAAGGCTTTAATCCTCGATGGACAAAACAATCATTATGTATGGCCCAAGACCACAATGATGATGAAAGATTACCTTGAGGAAACCGGACTATTTACCGTTACTGTCCACAGAATGGATTCTGTTTGGCTGGGTATAAAATACAATGAGTCTAGACCAGAACCCTATACCATGTTTATTGAGAAATACGGGTTGGAAGATACCTCCTATGCTATTTCCAAGGAACCCATTAAGACCTCGAATTTTTCCTTAGATTTTTCGCCATACGATGTCGTCATTTCCAATTTAGGGGAGCGCACTCCGCTCTGGCCAGAGAAAACAAGGAATGATTTCGAATCATATTTGAAAAACGGGGGCGGTCTCGTAGTAGTACATGCAGCCAACAATGCTTGGGGCGAATGGGACGAATACAATAAAATGATTGCATTAGGTGCTTGGGGCGGGCGCGATGAAGATACAGGACCCTATGTTTATTATAACGATGCAGGCGAGGTTGTTATGGACAGCACCGCAGGGGTTTGCGGGTCTCACGGACCTGAGTATGAGTTTCAACTTACAAATAGGGCTCCTGAACATCCTATAATGGCCGGATTGCCTAGTAAATGGCTCCACACCCAAGACGAACTTTATGAACGTATGCGCGGTCCGTTCAAGAATGCCACCATTTTAGCTACGGCCTTTGCTGACGTTGAAAAGAATGCCCCACCCTGGAACCCAGCCGTGAAAGGCCTTGGGCAACATGTACCCCAATTGATGGCCATAAACTATGGTAACGGACATGTTTTTCATACCACACTTGGTCATTTTGATTATTCTATGGAATGTGTCGGATTTATTACCACATTGCAGCGTGGGGCCGAATGGGCCGCAACCGGAAAGGTAACCCAGGAAATCCCTTCTGATTTTCCGAGTGAAAATGAGACCGTATCAAGAAAATGGAACCAATAGCCGATAAACTTGCATTTAATTATTCCGTTTCAATGAGACACCCTTCTTTACGACGGGTATCTATTAAATAGATTATTTTCCAACTATCGCCCTCCTTCATTAATTGAAAGGAGTTAACCCCGCAATGATGAAACTCACCATTGAGCCAAAATTCATAAGGCGTCCATACGTTTGCCAAGGGCCCATCCAATTGAATTTGGTAATCAAGTAAGCGTTCCTGAAACTGAACCGAATCTGGGATATTGACAATAGATTTTAAAAAAACATGCACATCTTCATTTTTTAAATGTGTACTTCCCTCTTGACTTTGGCTTATGGTTCGCAATACCATAGCTGAATGCATTTGATTCTTCATTGCAATGGAGTCTTGCAAGTGGAAGGCTTCAAAAAATCCATCTACAGCCTGTTTCGCTAAAAGCGCTTCGGTACTTTGCGTGTAACCCGTTATACACATTAACCCGAGAACCAAATAAGTCATGTATTTCATAAAACCTTTTTAATTACGTGAAGCCTAAAATAACACTAATTATCCATAGCTGTTGGTTATGGTTCGGTTCAATACTTCTTCAATCTCATTAAAACTCCTTACTTTTATGCGGTTCAAATTAAAAAATATCTATGTCCATAGCTAAAAAAGAATATAAGAGGATTACCGTAAAATCGTTAGTGGAAATGAAGCGGAATGGAGAGAAGATTTCCATGCTTACCGCTTACGATTATTCCATGGCCAAAATTGTCGATGTTGCCAATGTGGATGTTATTTTGGTAGGGGACTCTGCGAGTAATGTCATGGCCGGCCATGAGACAACGCTTCCTATTACCCTAGATCAGATGATTTACCATGCTTCATCTGTCATTAGGGCCGTGGAACGCGCCTTGGTGGTGGTAGACTTGCCCTTTGGTAGTTATCAAAGCGACCCGAAGGAAGCATTGCGTTCCGCAATACGGATTATGAAAGAAAGCGGAGCACATGCCGTTAAATTGGAGGGTGGAGCGGAAATTAAGGAATCCGTCAAACGTATTCTAGCCGCTGGAATTCCGGTCATGGGCCATTTGGGGTTAACACCACAATCCATCTATAAATTTGGAACCTACACCGTGCGTGCCAAAGAGGAGGAAGAAGCGGAAAAGCTATTGGAAGACGCGCAACTCTTGGAAAAATTAGGTTGCTTTGGTCTTGTTTTGGAAAAAATACCGGCCAAGTTAACGAAACAAGTATCGGAAAGTCTTACCATTCCTACTATTGGAATTGGTGGAGGCAAATACGCAGACGGCCAAGTATTGGTAGTCCATGACCTCTTGGGAATGACGCATGAATTCAACCCCCGTTTTCTGCGTAGGTATATGAATCTTTATGAAGAAATGGGCAAGGCAATTTCCAATTATGTAACCGACGTAAAGCGCCTAGATTTCCCTAGTGACGAAGAGCAATACTAAGTAAAAGGGCAGCATGGAACGGTACGGATTATTGTCAAAATTTTGGATTCTTGGCATCGTGTTACTCACCATAGGATGCGACCAGGTTTCCAAGGAATTGACCCGGCAGAAAGTTGAACCACGGGAGTACATCCCCATAATTGGCGAACATCTTATCCTTACCAATGTAGAGAATACAGGTGCCATGTTGGGTTTTGGGCAAGACTTCCCTCCTACCGCCAAACGTATTTTTTTTCAAGGCCTGCCTTTGGTCGTTCTGGTCATACTGCTATATAGAACCCTAACAAGACCCAATTTAAACCAGGTTTTATTGTTGGCCTTTGGTCTCGTAATAGGTGGTGGCATAGGAAACCTCATTGACCGTATAGCACATGGTTCCGTTACCGATTTTTTTCAAATACGCTTAGGGTTTTTACGTACGGGCATCTTTAATGTTGCCGATATTGCAGTAACCTTAGGTGTGTTTATTTTAGTTTTTTTGATTATTAAAGGGAAAAGACTATCATTTTAGCGCTTAAAATGGTTGAATTGATATTTTTAATCAGGGCTTAAATCCAGTTGACAATGCAACCAATATCAGTTTTAATAGTATTAAAAGTGCATGGTAGAAGTGTAGACCACTGACTCCAAACCGAAAAAATATTTTCGTTTTCGTATAAAGAAGTGCCTTATAAAACAAATATCAAATTAAATTTCATTGTCAAGAAAAATTCATTCCACCGTAGATAACTTACAAGTTCTTTTCGAGGACAACCATTTAATTGTCATCAATAAGCGGCCAGGCGATATTGTACAGGGCGACAAGACCGGCGACAAGCCCTTAAGTGAAACGGTAAAGTCGTTTTTAAAGAAAAAATACGATAAGCCCGGTAATGTTTATCTAGGTGTGGTACATAGATTGGACAGGCCAACTTCGGGCATTGTAGTTTTTGCCAAAACCTCGAAAGCGCTACCCAGGCTTAATAAAATGTTCGCAGAGAAAGAGGCAAAAAAAACCTATTGGGCCGTTGTTAAAAATAGACCGGATGAACCAGAAAAAAAATTGGTGCATTATCTCAAAAGAAATACCAAACAGAACAAATCCTACGCACATACCAATGAAGTACCTAATAGCAAAAAAGCTATCCTTAGTTACCGCTTGATTAGGAGTCTCGATAATTACCATCTACTGGAAATTGATCTTGAAACCGGAAGACACCATCAAATACGTTCACAACTTTCTGCTATTGAATGTCCTATTAAAGGTGATTTAAAGTATGGGTTTAATCGAAGTAATGACGATGGCAGCATACACTTACACGCACGAAAACTTCGTTTACTGCATCCCGTAAAAAAGGAAATGTTGGAAATTATAGCCCCAGCTCCCAATGATCCCATTTGGGATGCGTGTATTTAAACTTACCTTCTTTAAAAAAAAACAAACGGATTGTCATTGGCACGGTTCGCAAAAAAGTTTTGTTAGCTGATTACTCCTTCTAATTACTTAAAATGGCAAAATACAAACTATTGACCGATGCTGGCGAAGACCTATTAACAAAGTTTGGCGCCACATAAAAGGTGTTATTCTAAATGATTGTTAGCAGCCGCACCCTCTTTTTTCTTGGAACGAACACTTTCGATAATGACCGAAGCCAAAATCAAAACTCCCCCTATAACGGTATTGCCCGTAGGTATCTCCGCAAGAAAAATAACCCCGATAAGTATTCCATAAATGGGCTGTATACTGCTAATAATACTTACGGTGGTCAAGTTAAAATGCTTAAATGTCATTAAAAATAAGGTGTGGCCAATTGCCGTAGTCAGTACTGCCAACGCCACAAGTCCTTGCCACTGCCCCAAGATAAGTTTTGGTGCTAGGGTAAAAAGAAAGGGAAACAACAATAGCGCAACAATTCCGGTTTGATATACCATGAGCACAGTGCCGTTGTATGCAGCCACTTTTTGTTTTAATAATAGATTTCGCAAAGCATAGGATAACGCAGAAAAGAATCCAAGACCAATGGCTATGGTATACGTGTTTTCAAAGCTTGGTTCAGGGGTCAGAAAATACATTCCCAGAAGCACCAAAAAAGCCAAAAGCAAATGAACACGCTGAAATTTAGAATTTAGGACCACTGGCTCTAAAAATGCCGTAAGTACGGGATAGGTGAACAAGGAAAGCATACCAATGGCAACGTTTGAGAATTTTAACGCATAAAAATAGGTAAGCCAGTGTGCGCACATCAAAATACCGCTCACCAGTAGTATCGGCACATCTTTTCGATTAACCCTAAGCGCCATTCCCTTCCATTTACAAAAAAGGTATAATACGAAGAAAGCTAGTAGTGCCCTCGTAGCGATGGTAATGGGGACAGGCAAATCCACATACCGGCCCAATGCTCCCGACGTGGCAATAAAGAACATTGCCAAATTAATTTCCAAAACATGCTGCAGGTGAGCTTTTTTCATCCTTGAACCATGCTTAGCGAATATGCGCCATGGCCTTTTCCCGTATTATTTGGGATACCGGTTTATTTTGCAAATGGCTCTCTAACCAGGAAAGGATATCCAAGTATAAAAATGCCCTTTTCTCATAGGGGTGGTTTTCATATTTCTTTAATTCAGTATACAATTTTTGAAATTCATTCCGAAGCTCGTTCGGATAAATACCGCCCAAACTTCTAAGAAACTTTATCATTTCTTTCTGCACAGCGTGCATGTCATTCATTTTAAGCAGAAACTTATAAGTGCTTTTTAATTGTACTTCTAAATGATAATCCATACCAGCCTCATAATGGGCTACCAGACTTAATACCCTGGCAAAACACATGAGGTCTTCCCTCATTTTAAGATTCTTGTTATCGATTATCTTCTTCAAGTATTGGATACACATTTTGTTATCACCAACTCCGAAATACAAACAGGCAATTTTGTAATAGAGCACCATAACGTGGTGTACATCAATGCGGTCACGATGTTTGTTGATGCCGTATTCCACAATTTTAACCAAATACAACCCTTTTTCAAACGTTCCTTCCAAAAAATGTAGATTGAGTTTATTGGCGTTGATATACATGAACACCAAGGAGTTAATATTATCATTGTTCGGAAACTCCTTTTCTTTTATGGTACATTCCAAACGCTCAAGTACTTCTTTAAATTGAGAACTGTATTGAACATAAAACAAGGATTCTAACAAGTAGTGATTTCCTTTTAAGAAGAATACTGGATTCAAGTAGATCATGTCCTTATTATCATAGAACAAATCCACCCATTTACTGGCATATTTAAAGCAGGACAAGAAATCCTGTGTAAGGAAACTGTACCATAAATAGGCTTTGTAAAGCCAGAGCTTTTCACGAAAACCTAAGTCTTCTATATTGTAGAGGGGCAAATGGTCATTAAAATAAGTCTTTACGTTTTGGTAATCCTCATCACTACGTACATAGCCAACTTTTAACATCATACCGTACAATTGCAGGGAAAGGTTAGAGAGCTTACTGGTCATTACATTATGCCCCGAAAGTTCCTTTGCCTGTATAGCCAATTCATTGGCGCGATCGGGAATACTGCGGGTTATGAATTGGGTCTCAATCACTTTTTCGAGCTCTACAATTTCATAGGCGATATTTTTCTCCTCATTTTCTATGGCGATAGCCTTTACCTTGTCCAAAATTTTAAGGCTCTGCTTGTAGAGTCCTTTTTGATACAGGATGGTCGCAAAATCTAATTGCTCCCTAATTTGAACCCTTATATTCTGGTTAACGGGATTTAATCGTAAGCTTACCAGTATTTGTTTATAAAGATGTGCTTTTAGATTGGAAAGTTGCGCCTTCTTAACAATTCCACTTTCTAGTATTATTTTCTCATCATAATGCTTAATTTTATCCAAGAGATTGAAAAGCGCCAGAAACTTGGCGTCGGTATTCACCCCTAGCCTACCTACATAGAGCTTAAATTGACGCTTTTCTGATTTTGATAGTGATTTAACCAAAACGAACAGAGCATCTTTATGCGCATTTGTCATCGTAAAAAAATGAGTTTAAAGAATTGGAATTCAATGTTTTATATACTTACAAAAGTGTCTTAACGTTGTAAAGAACATAACAAAATTGTTGGTTTTTGTGTTTTAGGTTATATATTCGTTTGACTAGTAAAACTACGTAAATATAATGAGTAAAGATATAGTACAAATATTTGACACTACGCTTAGAGATGGAGAACAGGTTCCTGGTTGTAAGTTGGACATGGAACAGAAATTGGTCATCGCAGAACGCCTAGATGAGCTAGGGGTAAATGTAATTGAGGCCGGTTTTCCCGTTTCAAGCCCTGGTGATTTCAAATCTGTTGAGGGTATCGCAAAACTCGTTAAAAATGCCAGTGTTTGTGGTTTAACTCGTGCCGTACCCAAGGATATTGAAGTGGCTGCGGCAGCATTGAAATATGCTAAAATGCCTAGAATACATACCGGTATCGGTACTTCAGACTCCCACATAAAATATAAATTCAATTCCAACAAGGAGGCCATTATAGAGCGTGCGGTAGCTGCAGTAAGCTACGCCAAAACCTTTGTGGAGGATGTTGAATTTTATGCGGAGGATGCCGGTCGTACAGACAATGAGTTTTTGGCGCGCGTTTGCGAAGCCGTTGTTAAGGCCGGTGCTACGGTGCTTAATATTCCCGATACCACAGGCTATTGCCTTCCAGAAGAATATGGCGCCAAAATGAAATATTTGAAGGAGAATGTCAAAGGTATCGACAAGGTGATTCTATCCTGTCATTGCCACAATGACTTAGGTTTAGCCACCGCCAATTCCATTGCAGGCGTTTTAAATGGGGCCAGACAAATAGAATGTACCATAAACGGTATTGGGGAACGTGCCGGCAATACATCGCTAGAGGAAGTAGTTATGATTATGCGCCAGCATCCAGACCTAAATCTAGATACTACCATTAATAGCAAATTGCTTTATGATACCAGCCAGATGGTATCCAGCAAAATGGGGATGATGGTACAGCCCAACAAAGCCATTGTTGGGGCAAACGCATTTGCACATAGTTCTGGAATACACCAAGACGGTGTGATCAAAAATAGGGAAACCTATGAGATTATTGACCCGGCCGATGTAGGCGTAACGGAATCCTCGATCGTTCTAACAGCACGAAGCGGCAGGGCCGCCCTTGCCTATCGTGCTAAAATTGTTGGCTACGAGCTCACCAAAACCCAGCTAGATATGGTCTATGAGGAATTCTTGAAGTTTGCCGATTCAAAAAAAGAAGTAAAGGATGAAGATATTCACCAAATCATTGAAGCTACCAAAATACCTACCTAGTAGATCGTAATTATGCACTTGAATATTGCAGTTTTAGAGGGAGATGGAATAGGGCCCGAGGTCGTTGCACAGTCCATAAAATGCCTACGGTCCGTAGAGGAAACATTTGGTCATAGTTTTACGTTTAAAAAAGCATTGATCGGTGCCACGGCAATTAAAAAAACCGGTACACCTTTACCCAAGGAAACATTAGAAATTTGTAAACAGGCCGATGCAACCTTGTTCGGTGCATTGGGCCTCCCAGAATTCGATGATAATCCTAAGGCTAAAATATGGCCCGAACAAGGATTATTGAAACTCCGTAAAGAATTAGGCCTTTTTGCCAACATACGACCCGTAAAGGTATTTCCTGCACTGGTCAAGCAATCGCCACTGCCAAAAATTAGCGTTCAGAACACGGATTTGGTAATCTTTAGGGAACTTTCTGGTGGAATTTATTACGGTGAAAAAACTAATGATGAAAATCAAAATTCTGCAACGGATACCTGTACGTATACCGAAAAAGAAATAAGTAGAATTACCCACCTTGCTTTTAAGTCGGCACGATCTAGGAAAAAGAAAGTCACCTTGGTGGACAAAGCCAATGTCCTGGAAACATCGAGATTATGGAGGCGTGTGGTGCGTACCATATCGGAAAGTTACCCAGATGTGGCGCTCGATTGCCTTTTTATTGATAATGCCGCCGTGCAAATGATATTGAATCCATCCCAGTTTGATGTTATATTGACCGATAATATGTTTGGCGACATTTTGTCTGATCAAGGGAGTGTTATTGCAGGGTCTATCGGCTTATTGCCTTCCGCTTCCATAGGACTCGAACATGCCATGTTCGAACCCATACACGGCTCATACCCAGACGCTAAAGGGAAAAACATAGCCAACCCGGTAGCTTCCATCTTAAGCACGGCCATGTTATTACAGCATTTTAAAATGAACGAGGAATCGGATGCGGTGGTAGCTGCCGTGTTGAAATCCTTTTCCAAAAAGATTGTAACGCCCGATATTTTGGGAAGTTCGAAGTACGGCACCAATTATGTAGGCGATTTTATTGCTGATAATATCATGGAATTGGATGGCAGCTTTAATATGAACGATGAAAACATTGGGTTGGGAAAGTCCACTATTATATAAGCTTCAACTTATTCTGCTGTAAGCTGGGTAATCATTTCGTCAAAATCACGTTTAAATTCTTCAAATTTTTCTCCCGTTGCCGGTCCATTGAACCCAGTATGTATTTTCCGTACCGCCCCCTTTTTATCGACAAAAATAGTGGTAGGATAGGACAAAACATGATTGAGCATAGGTAGTTTTCGTTGAGCCGCAGCTTTATCATAAGAACCATATTGTGCCAATAGCAAGGGGTAGGTAACCCCAATCCTATTTTCCAACCTATTCAGTGCTTCAAAAGCCTTTGCTTCCGTTTTGGCCGATTCAAATGCCAATCCAACAACCTCCAGGCCTTTGTCTTTATGTTCCTCTAAATAGCCCACCAAGAATTTAGTCTCATCCAAACAGTTGGGACACCAAGTACCCATTAACTGAACAACGACCACTTTATCCTTAAAGCGTTCATCTTTCAAAGAAATCTTGTTTCCTTTAGTATCTGGAAAGGTAAAGGCGAGTTTATCGTAACCTTCGTTCATAAATGTCAAAGAATCTGGACTAGGTAATTCAAACCCATCATTTCTTTTAGCAATAAAGGGTTCCTTGAAATGGTTCCCTGAATAAAAAGTACCCGTCATACTCGAGTCAGTTACTTTGGCGGTGAACAAAAACGCATGTGCCCCATCAAACGCAGATAATTTTAACGAATCCGCATCCATAACACCCTCTAAATAGCGGTAATCGCCGGTGGTGGTTCTAAATGTTCCGGTTACCTTATCTCCTTCCTGCATAAATATTCCCTTGCCCATATACTGTTCGTCTGTTTCTGGACTAAAACGGCTTTCCCATATTCCAGAAATATTTACAGCACTTCGGTCTTTGGTAGAGAAACGCTCTTCTTCCCCAAAAGTGGCCGTAAAAGGAACAACACGGTCCAAACTTTCTTTAACAAAAACACCTTTCATACTTTTATCCGTGAAGGTGCCAGACAAGTATCCTTCAAAAACAGGGGTTTGTATACTGATGGAATCCCCCTCCAGTTTAATCTCATCTACATCAATTACCTCTTCCGCGTTCATAATCTGCATGGCATATGCACCTGTAGCATCCTTGGTCAACTTAAAGTTAAAGGGCAAAATTTCATTATCCATTACCTCCAGCTCCGCGCGCCAAACACCTTGAGCTAGCTCGGGGGTGTTTTTTTGTTCATTGCAAGAGCTAATACCTATTAAAAGTGCAACTATTCCAATGCTAAATCTCATTTTTTTCAGGTTTTAAAAACGAAATAACAATTTAAAAAGCACAATTAAAAATTAAAAGAAACACTTAACAGCTTATTGAATGTAAACAGGCATTGTTTTATCTTTACGGCCTTTAAAAACCATTGAATGAAAATATCATATAACTGGTTAAAACAGTTTATACAAATAGATTGGGAATCTAAAAAAACAGCGGAACTTTTAACGGATTTGGGTCTGGAGGTTGAGGGAATAGATGCTTTTGAAACCGTTAAAGGAGGCTTGAAAGGCGTCGTTGTAGGGCACGTACTTCGCTGCGAGAAGCATACCAATGCAGATAAATTAAATGTAACTGTTGTGGATATTGGGACAAGCGAACCCTTACAAATTGTCTGTGGTGCACCAAATGTGGCAGTAGGCCAAAAAGTGCCTGTGGCAACCATTGGGACCACGCTCTATACTGCTGATGGAGAGGCTTGGGTCATAAAAAAAGGGAAAATTCGTGGAGAGGAAAGCCATGGAATGATTTGTGCAGAGGACGAATTAGGGTTGGGTACGAGCCATGCCGGTATAATGGTCCTGGATGATGATGTAAGGGTGGGTACCCCTTGTTCCGAAATTTTTGAAATTGAAGAGGATGAGGTTTTTGAAATAGGGCTCACTCCTAATAGGGCGGATGCCATGAGCCACTTTGGCGTTGCCCGTGATCTAAAGGCCGGTCTCAAACAGAAAGAAATTTCAAAGGAATTGCTTACCCCATCTACAAGTCATTTCAATATTAATGACCGCTCCCTTAAAATAGACGTTGATGTAAAGGACGCTTCCCTGGCCCCGAGATATTGTGGTGTTACTTTGAGTAACCTTATCGTTCAACCCTCCCCTACATGGCTTAAAAATAGACTTAAGGCCATAGGAATTACCCCTAAAAATAATGTTGTAGACGCCACCAATTATGTCTTGCACGAATTGGGACAGCCCTTGCACGCTTTTGACGCCTCGAAAATAAAAGGCAATAAAATTTTAATCCAAACGCTACCTAAAGGCACCAAATTTACAACCTTGGACGGTGTGGAACGCACCTTGCATGAAGAGGATTTGATGATCTGTGATGCTGAAAAGCCCCTCTGTTTAGCCGGAGTCTTTGGAGGTATAGGATCTGGCGTCACTTCCGAAACTACGTCCATATTTCTAGAGAGTGCCTATTTTAATCCTATAAGTATTCGTAAATCCGCAAAGCGGCATGCGCTTAATACAGATGCTTCCTTTAGGTTTGAGCGCGGCATCGACATAGAAAATGTCGAGTATAGCTTAAGACGTGCCGCCTTATTAATTAAAGAGATTGCTGGCGGTGATATAACCTCTGATGTTATCGATTTATATCCTAACAAAGCCAAGAACTTTGAGGTTTTTCTCGCTTTTGAGAAAATCAACAAACTAATTGGTCAGGAAATTTCGCAGGATACCATAAAATCGATTTTGGCCTCCTTGGATATAAAAGTCAAAAATGTAACAGAATCCGGAATGGGGCTCGAAGTACCATCGTATCGTGTGGATGTAAAGCGCCAAGTTGATGTCATTGAAGAGATTTTACGCGTATATGGGTACAATAACATAGCCTTTAGCCAGAAATTGAATGCATCAGTTGCGACGACCACCCCTACAGAGGATCATTCGATTCAAAAAACGATTGGTAATTTTTTGGCTGCAAGGGGATATTTTGAAATTTTAACCAATAGCTTAACTAATCCTGAGTATGCCGATCTTTTGGCGGAAACCGATTATGAATTCAATCCCGTTAAAATTTTAAATCCTTTGAGCGGAGATTTATCCGTTCTGAGGCGTACTTCCCTGTTCTCTGCCCTGGAGACGGCAAGCTTTAACATTAATAGACGAAGGAACAATTTGAAGTTGTTCGAATTTGGAAAAACCTACGGACAAAAAGATGGGGAACGAGTAGAGGCTAAATACTTAAGTCTCTTACTATCCGGAGATGCGTTTGAAGATAGTTGGACCAATACGGCAGTACCCAGCAATTTCTTTGAACTGAAATCCATGGTGACTGCAGTGTTGACCCGTTTAGGGCTTTCCGATTTAAAAAGCGAACCCACTAATTCAACGTTATTTTCCGAAGGTTTATCGCTTTCCTACAAAAACAATATCCTAGCATCTTCAGGATTGGTCAAAAAATCCATTCTCAAGCACTTTGACATTAAGCAGGATATTCTATTTGCTGATTTTCATTGGGACACCATTTTGAAACAATTAAGGAATTCGCCTATTTTATTCAAGGAAATAACCAAATATCCAGAAGTTAAACGTGATTTTGCCCTGTTGCTGGATCAGAAAGCGACCTATAGCGAAATCCACGATATCGCTTATCGTACGGAACGTAAGTTCCTAAAGGACCTGAGCCTTTTCGATGTATATGAAGGAAAAAATTTACCTGATGGCAAGAAATCGTACGCTGTAAGCTTTACGCTACAGGACGATAAAAGTACGTTGACCGAGAAGCAAATAGATAAGATTATGTCCAAGCTACAAGCCGCATACGAACGAGAACTTGGAGCTACATTACGTTAGTCAAGGCATAATGGTGGGCAGAAATACGGTATCAATTTCATGGATAATACCGTTGCATTGATTGGCATCGGCTTTTAGAATAATAGCTTCATTTCCGATTTTATCCGTTAATATAATATCCAAGCCACGCATGGTGGCCGTTATCTTTTCCCCTTGTATAGTTGTAAAAGTAGCAATGCCATTACCGCGGCACATTGCCCTTAAAATAGCGGATGCCGATAGTTTTCCTGCTATGATGTGAAAGGAAAGGATAGACTTCAGTACTTTTTTATTTTGAGGGTCCAAAAGCTTATCAATGGTTAGTTTTGATAGTTTCTCAAATGCCAGGTTGGTTGGCGCAAAAACGGTAAACTCACCGTTGTAGGATAAAACTTCGTCTAAATTCGTTGCTTTTAGAACTTTTAATAATGTTGATTGCCGAGCTACTGTGGCAGTATGTTCGATAATCGATCTTTCTGATGTTTTAAAATAGGAGACCCCATTGTTTATGGAGAATTGGGATAAACCATCCTGTGCATGGCTGAAAAATCCGATAAGCAAAGCACACAGGGACACGAGGGATGTCCATTTTTTCATATAGATTGGAATTTGAGGCTATTCTATTAAAAATCGATGAGCTGCACGATTTTACCGTCAAGATACAATAGTAAGCCTAATTTGCCTATACCGAGCGATTCATTTCATCGTAATTAACATTTTATTAACATTTAAATTTGTTAAACATAATTCTTAGAAAATCATTAATTGGCTAACTTTGAGAGTATTGCTAAAAAAGAGAAAATGTTGCTACCCAAAACTAATATTCAAGAAAAATTACATCGCGCGAGACTGAAAGATTCAAAATCGGAAGAAAATAGGCTTAAAGAGGTCTATACCATTCTTAACGATTTGGATATAAAGATGGACCGCATAGCACAGACTATTTCCCAAGGAAAGGAAGTTCCTAGAAATCAGTTCAATATCGATTTATTGGAAACTTCGCGTATCTATCACATCGATGAGATAAAAAATATTTGTATCGATTATCGTTTGCGATTTTTAGATTCAAAATATTTTAAGGGCAAAATACCTTCAGAGGCCATCTCCAAAATTAAAACCTTGGAAGAGGAGCATGAGTTGGACATAAAAGGTTTTAAAATTATAGCCCCCTCCAAACTGTTTAAGTTGGAGGACAAGGATGACCCTTTATTGTTCGCTCCTATTGGCAATGGATATCATTACCTTATTCATCAATGGGGCAATGACCTTCATCCGTTAAGAAAAATGTTGATGTGGCCTTTTAAAAGCATCGTCAACCTTTCAGTACTTGTTATGTTCATTAGTTATTTGGCTACTTTATTGGTGCCTGATGGGCTTTTCTCAAAGTCTAGCTCTAGCGCGGAATTTTGGATTATTTATTTCTTTATGTTTAAGTGTATTGCTTCTGTAGTTATTTTTTACGGTTTTGCACTTGGCAAAAACTTTAATCCCGCTATCTGGAATAGCAAGTATTTTAATTGTTAGAACACAAATGATTCTTTAAAACCGCTGAACCTAATAAAACACAGGGTTTAGCGGTTTTTAATTTTATGCTGGAGTAAAAACAAAAATTCTACAGTTTGCCGAATGCTAAATTTAAAGCAAGTAAGACTGGCCTTATTAAGGCAGCCAAAGTTCTAATGCATACCGTTAGTAGGACACAGAGAAGCAATTGGTACAAGCTCAAAAAGCACTTAAACCGCTTATTTAATTGATGAAGATAGCTTCTGGCACCGCTTCCAAATCAATATTGTCAATAATCTTGAAATCAGGAGCGGGACTTATACGTAGGATTCCCCCTCCCTGTTCACCTTTTTTACGATATCCAATTAGAACAAGATTATTTAGTTCGTCAAAACTAACACTCGTGGTTGCCCCAATGGCATACTTTACATTTAATTCGGTCTCGGTCAAAAAGTTCTCATAAAGGTAGACGACAGTACTGTTCTTGTCAAAATCGTAGATAGCTGGAACAGTCACTATGGTGGCGGTTGGCATAGACTTCTGAAAATACAAACGACCGTAAGAATCCAAAAAAGAGTCTTTGGTGGTTATAAAGCCCGGGGCAGTCTCTAAACTGTACAGGGTATATTGCTTATCCAAGGTACTTTTATCAAGAACGGTATGTAATTCTGGATAACTTATGATTATATCACCAGAATTATTTTTGAAAAGCTTTTTGGCATCGTACCCTAGATCTAACTCAATGATATGTTCCTCAGCTGCCATATCAATTACAGAGAGGTGGAATTCATCTGTTACGAATTCATTCAATGTAAGAACAAATAATCTATCTGTGGAAGGCATTAAATCTACTGGCTTTTTTTCTAAGGGGATATCGATAAAAGTGGAACCATCACTAGATAATTCGATTAGCCTAACCATAAATTGCTTTTCTTTTCCTTCTAATTCCCGTACATAGGACAGAATGATACGGGTGCCTGTATGCGCTATGTCCGTAACCTCAATGGCGCATGCATCCAAATCCTCAAAAACTTCCAGAATCGTGGTTTCGTCCGTTACGGAATTGTACAGTTGCACCCTTGCATCGCATTCTGTATCCGAATAGATGCATATCCCATCTTCTGTTTTAAAACTCAAAAACTCGGAAGTACTGGCAACAAAAGCACTAGACTCATTGTTTATTACCAGTCCGTTCACCGTTGAGCCCAAGCGTTGGGCGTACAGGGAATTTGCCCCAGTTAGGAGCACCGTATACGCTGCATTATAGCTTACAGGAAGCTCTTCAGCAGATTCTTCAATGGATTTTTCGCAGGACATGAAACCAAGGCCCATTAGGAACAGGGCCACAATAGTGTAGGTTTTCATAGGCAAATGGATTTGGGTTAATCTATGCTATGCCATTACAGTGTACATTTTATTACGCTGTTCTTTTAATGCCTTGTCAGACATATATTCATCAAACGTTGAATAGCGGTCAATATTGCCTTTGGGCGTCAATTCTATAATCCTATTTGCAACAGTTTGGGCAAATTCATGGTCATGCGTCGTAAAGAGAACGGTCCCTTTAAAGTTCTTCAAGGAATTGTTGAAAGCGGTAATACTCTCCAGGTCCAAATGATTGGTAGGCTCATCCAACATAAGCACATTGGCGCGCATTAACATCATTCTACTTAGCATGCACCGCACCTTCTCACCTCCAGAAAGTACCGTACATTTTTTTAATGCCTCTTCCCCGCTAAAAAGCATTTTGCCCAAAAATCCACGGATGTAGACTTCTTCCCGCTCTTCTTCCGTCTTAGCGTATTGGCGCAGCCAATCCACCAGATTAATAGTGTCCCTAAAATAATGGGAGTTATCGGCTGGTAAATAGGACTGTGTCGTAGTTACTCCCCACTGAAACTTACCCTTATCCGCTTTTTTGTTGCCGTTGATAATTTCATAGAAAGCAGAGGTTGCCCTTGAATCTCGAGAAATAATGGCTATTTTATCGCCCTTAGCTAGATTTATATTGATATTCTCAAAAAGCGGTTCTCCTTCGTCCGTTGAAGCGGAGAGTCCCTCAATATTCAAAATCTGATCACCCGCTTCGCGCTCACGGTCAAAAATAATGGCTGGGTACCTTCGGCTAGAAGGTTTTATATCGTCCACCTTTAGTTTTGATAACATCTTTTTACGCGAAGTCGCCTGTTTACTCTTGGCCACGTTGGCACTGAAGCGACTTATGAATTCTTGCAGTTCCTTCGCTTTCTCTTCGGCCTTTTTGTTCTGCTGGGCCCGCTGACGTGCGGCAAGTTGACTACTTTCATACCAAAAAGTATAATTACCGGAGTATAGGTTTAGCTTTCCAAAATCGATATCCCCAATATCTGTACATACCGTGTCTAGAAAGTGACGGTCGTGAGAAACTACAATAACCGTATTCTCATAATCAGCCAAAAAGTTTTCCAACCAACTTATTGTCTCATAGTCCAGGTCGTTGGTGGGCTCATCCATTATCAATACATCTGGATTACCAAAAAGGGCCTGGGCCAACAAAACACGTACTTTTAATTTAGAATCCAGTTCTGACATCAAGGTGTAATGCAGCTCTTCATTTATGCCCAGGTTAGATAATAAGGCCGCGGCATCGCTATCGGCATTCCATCCGTTCATTTCCTCAAATGCAACCTGCAACTCCCCTATTCTGTCGGCATTTTTATCATCATAATCCGCATAAAGGGCATCAATTTCATTCTTGATCTTGTATAATGGCTTGTTCCCCATTACAACGGTCTCCAGGACCGTAAACGCATCTGCCGCGTTGTGGTTTTGCTCTAGAATGGACATTCTTTTACCTGGCTCTAGATGCACGTGACCCGAAGTGGGATCCATCTTGCCTGCAAGGATTTTTAAAAAGGTTGACTTGCCGGCGCCATTGGCGCCTATGATACCATAACAGTTCCCCTGCGTGAACGCAACGTTCACTTCATCGAACAAAACTCTCTTTCCAAATTGAACCGATAGATTAGATACGGATAGCATACTCTTAAAATTTTAAAAATCCGTGCAAAAATACAGAAATTATAGGCTTTAAAGCAGTAGTTTTCAATCAAATTATTTAAATGGTGTTAAGTTGCAACAGGCTAATTTTTAACTAGCTATTAACAGGCGCCACCTCTAAGGTTGCTTATTTTTGATGTACTCAAGTACGATATACAATATGACAAGAATTTTACTTTCTACACTTATTGTCCTGATTGTGGGCTGCGCCCCGTCCAAAAATGAATCCGATTCCGAAACTATACTATTTGCCGGTGAGATTGTAAACCCTACCAGCAACCAAGTTGTATTGTTCAAGGGAAGACAAAAAATAGACTCTGCCCTACTCGATGAAAAAAATCGGTTTAAGCTTACCTTATCCGCTATAGATAATGGACTCTACAATTTTAGTCATACTCCAGAATTCCAATACGTCTATTTGGAAAAAGGTGATAGTCTTATGGTTAGGCTCAATACAATTTACTTCGACGAGTCCTTAGTGTTTTCTGGGAGTAACGAAGAATTGAATAATTTTCTATTAGATCTGTTTCTCTCTGCCGAGGAAGAAGACGCCTCCATGTATGCCGAATATTATGAGCTGGAACCTGCTGACTTTATCGAAAAAATAGAAGCACTTAAAAATCAAAAACTTCAACATCTTAAAGAATTAAAAGAAGAAGTAAACATGTCTGATGAGGGCTTTGAATTTTTGAACCAAGACATTGATTATACCTATAATAGGTATAAGGAAATTTATCCTTTTCAACACAAAAGAAAAACGGCCGAGGAAACTATGCATAGTTTACCCAGTGATTTTTATGCCTACCGTAATGACCTTAATTACAACAATCAAAATTTGACCTATCTAAGGCCATATTATGATTTTATGAAGGCCCATTTTGGCAATCTCTCCTATATGTCCTGTAAAAATGGATGCAATCCAGAGGAAATGGGGAATAGCAAGCAGTTGCACTATAATATGCACAAACTCCACTTAATTGATAGCTTGGTCGTAGAAAAGGAATTAAGGGACAACCTATTTAGAAATGTTGCGGTAGATTATTTACTAAAAAAACAGGATAGTCCGGAGAACAATGAGGTGTTTATCAATGATTTTAAGAAGGTCTCCAAAAACAACATGCATATTGAAGAAATTGAACATCTTTACCACGGCATTTTAAATCTTCAGCCGCTTAAAACGATACCAAATTTAACAGTGGTCTCTCCTGATGATGAACGAATAAGCCTACCTGAAATCGCAAAAAACAAAAAAGTGTTGTTTTATTTTTGGTCTGGAGAGAATAAAAAACAATATCAGGATATATTTCAAAGAGTTGCAGAGCTCAAGGAAATGAAACCAGACCATGAGCTTGTAGGCATCAATATTAAAACTGATGTGAAAGAGTGGAAGTCGATTTTAAACGGTATGGGTATAGATCCCAAGACCCAGTACCATACGGATAACTTTAAAGAATTGGTGGAAACCTTGGTTTTGGACAAAATGAATAAGGCCATTATTACAGATAATGCCCTAATCGTTGATGGTTTTTCAAGTATTTACAATAATTGAATCTATTTCCTTTCTCGCCTAAAAAGAGGTGGTCAATTTATTTATTCCTAGCCTTGAGTGTAACAAAATTGAGATTGGTTTTTGAATAGCACAGCACTTATTGTTTGAATTCTGCACTACTTTGCGCTGTGGTTTTGAAGTAGTTTCTCAAACCATTTTCCAGGTAAAATACCTTTTATTGTAACGGATAGTATTTGAAGAACTGAACCTACCCGGTAATGTGGTTTCGGATTTTTAGCTGCAATGATATTCGCTATTTTTTTTCCTACTGCCGCAGGGTCTCCCCCACTATCGACATCAGCATCGATAGAAGCCAATGTATCGGCATATTTTTGTCGATAGGGCGAATCCTTCAAGACTGGGGCGTGGTACCTGCCTGCTGCTATGTTTGTGGCAAAATCCCCTGGAGCCACAGTGGTAAACTGGACCCCAAATTCTTTTGTTTCCATCCTGTAACTTTCGGTAACCAGCTCCAAGGCGGCCTTTGTTGCGGAATAAATTCCTCTAAAAGGGAGGCCCATATAACCGGCTATGGAGGTAATATTGATAATTAAACCACTTCGTTGCGCTCTCATTATAGGGAGCACCTCATTGATGACATTCAGCGGACCGTTAAAATTTGTAGCGAACGCTTTTAAGATTTCTTCATGGGGCGTTTCTTCCATTGGGCCTGTAATTCCAATGCCTGCGTTATTGACCAATACATCAATCCTTGATTCCCTTTGAAGTAACTGTGTAACAGCATTTTTTATGGTTTCCCTATTTCTTACATCCAATTCCAATAAGGGGAATGAAGTAAAGTCCGGATATTTGGAAGCATTCCTTGTAGTACCATATACACTATGGCCTTTCTGCAATAAGTATAACCCTATGGCTTTCCCTATTCCGGAAGATCCGCCTGTTATCAAGATAACCTTTGATTTCATTTAGTTGGAAAATAAGTGACGCTAGAATTCTACATAAACCTCATATTGAACCAATTACCCGATCAAAGACAATTTGGTTATAGGGTACAAAAAAAGGCAAGCTACCTACATCGCACCGCTACGACCGTATACCCTTGCTGCGTTCCCACCCTGGGGGATTCTACAGGAGCTGGTCGTGTAGGACTTGCCAGGTGCAAATATACAATCTTTTAAAACTTTCCCAATCCTTTTAGTTTCTAATTTTTATGAATTAAATTGCCTTTTAAGCGCTAAAAAGCGCTCTTGCCTAGTGGCAATGCAAACTCTAAACACATTTTAAATCCAATGAGAATTACTAAGTTTTTATGTTTCATATTTATTCCGATTATTTTTTTAGCCTGCGGAAGCGGAAATCAAAAAGCGTCTTCCCTATTTGAAATTGTTCTTGAAGGAGACTCAAAACAAATAAACCAGAATGATGAACTGGCCGTAAGCATCAAAAATAAAAAGGAGAAAGAGATTGAAAATGTCACCTACAGTATAGACGGTAGAGCAATAGCCTTAAATGGAAGCAAATTTACAGTATCTGTGCCTACCTTAGGAAACAAAATATTGACCGCCAAAATTGATTTTGAGGGAGAGACTGTTGAAGTCAATAAGAATATAAAAGTACTTTCAGAAAAAGCACCGGAAATATATTCCTATACCATACTTAACGAATACCCACATGATACGGGTGCCTATACCCAAGGTTTGGAATTCTATCAAGATACATTATACGAGGGTACTGGAAAAAAAGGACGGTCATTTCTTAGGAAATTCGATTTTACAACCGGTAAAGTTTACGAGCAAATAGACCTGGATAAGTCCTATTTCGGGGAAGGTATCACCATTCTGGACGACAAAATTTATCAGCTCACTTGGCAAAGCGGCATGGGTTTCATTTACGATGCCACCAATTTCAAAAAATTGGACAACTTTCAATATGGTGAAAGTCGTGAAGGTTGGGGTCTTGCCAATGACGGTCAAAAATTATTTAAAAGTGACGGAACCGAAAAAATTTGGTTCCTAAATCCAACAACCCTAATGGAAGAAGGTTATATTGAAACCGTAACCAACTCCTCTATATTCAATAAGGCCAATGAACTGGAATATGTTGACGGAAAATTATACGCCAATGTCTATCAAAAACCAAGTGTTATGATTATTGATAGTTCAACTGGCGCTATTGAAGGGGTCATCAATTTTAGTGGTCTAAGCGATAAGGTTTCGAAAACGGCAGATTGGAACGCTACCGATAATGTGTTGAACGGTATTGCTTACCATCCCGGTCGTGGTACTTTTTTTGTTACCGGTAAGGATTGGGATATTCTATTCGAAGTAAAAATTGAAAAAAAGTAAGATGTTGGGCTACCAAAAACAGTTAATTGTTTCGGCAGATGACCTAGATGACCTAAATCATGTCAATAATGTACGCTATGTGCAATGGATTCAAGATATTTCAAAAGAACATTGGCAAACAAAGGCCTCAACTAAAATGCAGGAAGGCCTAATTTGGGTGGTACTGACACATCATATAGAATATAAGGCGGCTGCGGTATTAAATGACCCCATCACCTTAAAAACCTATATTGCGTCCAGCTCTGGAGCAAAATGTACTAGAATTGTAGAAATGTTCCACTCCACAACAAAAACACTATTGGTTCGTTCCAGTACAGAATGGTGTCTACTTAGTAACGATACGCTAAGACCCACCCGAATCTCCGAGGAGATAAAGGAAACATTCTTATAATTTCAATTCGTTAAAAAACTAGTGTTTGCGCTGTAAATTCCTAATACTGATTCCGATTTTTTGTGGACTGCTTTGGAGCTTATCCTGTAGGAAGGATTTCGAATATGCGCCCAGTGCTGGGAATCTTTCTTTTTCTCGGGATACTGTTTATTTGGATACCGTTTTTAGTAATATTGGAAGCAGTACCTATACCTTAAAAGTGTACAATGATACCAGGGATGATGTTCTAATTCCCCGTATTTCCTTGAAAAACGGAATAGATAGTTTCTACCGCCTTAATGTGGATGGTGTTGCCGGAAAAAGCTTTAGCAATGTTCCTATCTATGCGCAGGATAGCCTGTTTATACGTATAGAAACAACGGTAGCTATTGCTGATAATGAAACAAAGGAATTGCTCTATACCGATGCCATTCTTTTTGATAACGAACCCTTTCAGCAGTCTGTCGAGCTGGTCACATTGGTGAAGGATGCCATATTTCTATATCCGAGTGCCGACACAGGAAATCAACCAATAGCATTGCTTTTAACTACGGCTGACGCTGGTAACGAAACCAACGCTGTTGGCTTTGAACTTAGGGATACCCAACTTAATTTTACGAATGAAAAACCCTATGTAATCTATGGCTACGGCATCATCCCAAGTGGGAAGGAGGCTGTTATAGCGGCCGGGGCACGAATCTATTTTCATAACGAGTCGGGACTTTACGTTCAAGACGGTGCCAGTATAACCATAAATGGTAGCTTGAGTACAGATACGCTACTCCTTGAAAATGAAGTTATTTTTGAAGGTGATCGCTTAGAACCATCCTTTTCGGACATTCCCGGGCAATGGGGAGCACTATGGTTTTCAAAAGGAAGTACTAATAATTATATAGAACACTTAACCTTGAAGAACGCGACAGTTGGTCTCTTTGTAGAAGGAAACGGTATCAATCAAAATGAAACATTGATTATTAAAAATAGCCAGATCTACAATAGCGGTAGAAATAATTTATGGGCAAAAAATGCTCGTTTGGTTGCAGAGAACCTAGTATTGGGAGGTGCGGGAGCTTCTTCCTTACGTTGTGAAAATGGAGGTAGCTATGCATTCACCCATTGCACCATTGCCAACTATTGGAACCAAGGCTTTAGGACTCGTGCCGCTTTGGAACTTAGCAACACTTCCTTAAATGAAGGCATCAATGGCACAGATTTGATTCAGGCATATTTTATAAACTGTATTATAACGGGAAACACGCAATCCGAGATTTCACTTCTACCTGATGAAACAAACTTGTTTAATTATAAGTTTCAAAATTGTTTTATAAAATATAACCTATCCCGCACCAGCAATCCGGGTACGTATCCGTATGATTTTGAGAACATGGATAGCTTTAATGAAATCGTGCTCAATGGCACCACGGATTTTTTCTTTCCGTCCAAAAATGATTTTAGAATCGGGTTGGATTCCGAGGTGATTAATAAGGGTGATTTAAGCGGTTCGATTCTGGTGCCGGTTGATCTCTTGGGAATAGATCGAAGAAATGCACCGGATTTGGGTGTTTACCAGGCAAAAAGCCGACCAGAATAGCATTTAATCCTTTAATATTTGAAAGTATTTTCTTTCAAAGCCCCTGTAAACACTCATTTTATAACTAAGTCCTCCATTTTTATAAGGACATTCTTGGCAAGGTTTATTTGGTCTATTGCTAAATTCGTACTAGACACACAAATTTCTTGGACTACACGTATACCATAATCGATTCTGACACCGTTTCCATTCTGCAGCTCCATGCTTTTTTGGACGAGTACGGCGATTTTGAATGTGTTAGTTCCTCGCACAATCCAGGAAACGGACTCAATGATATTCTAAAATTTTCGCCGGATATCGTTTTTATCAACCTAAGTGATGAACCTTCTACCATATTTCATATGGTCATGGAAATACACCAATACGTACCGCAGCTCCCTATCTTAATCGGTATCGCCTCAAATAAGGATTATGCCTACGATGCAATAAAAAATGGATTTTTCGATTATTGGTTAAAGCCTTACAATGAATTCGACATTCGTAAATCCCTTTTAAAGCTGAAAAAACGTGTGCCCAAAGAAAAGGCCAATCAAACGATTTGCCTACAGTCTTACAAAGATTACCATTACCTAAACACGAATGATATTCTGTATTTAAAAGCAGATAACAATACAACGGAATTCTTCATGAAAGATGGCACCGTTACCAATGCCTACAAGACGCTAAAAACGTTTGAAAATTCGCTTCCTGAAAATTTTATGCGAATCCATCAAAGCTATATCGTAAATACCGATTACGTTTCCCGTATTAATTTTGGGAAGTCTATCTGCAATCTCAAAATGGTAAATGAGCAACTGCCATTTTCAAAATCATACCGTGAAAACATGGACAACCTGAAAAAAATACTTTCAAAAAGTACACTTTCCACCTTAAATTAAAGAATTCTCTTAAAACTGGACCATTTACTCGCAGAAAAGGGGCGTTGACTAAAGACCATAAAAACGACTTCTTGCTGCCCTGCATCCTCATTACTTTAGTGGTGTAATTAAAAATAACCCCCTTAAACACACTAAAAATGAAAAAAGTAACACGTATTTTGGCAGCAGTAGTACTAGTAATCGTAGCAGCAGCAGTTTTAGTTGCAAATACCAACGGCGGAATGGAATTAATGAATGATGCTATGCTGGCTTGCAGCGATTGTATCTTAAAATTTTCTGATGCACTTGCCTGTTCTGATTGTATTATAAAACCATTAGCGGCCGATACTTTATTGAGTTAAATTTATTCTTTACATATAAAAAAAGCCTTCAGCATATTCGTTGAAGGCTTTTTTTATAACTTGCCTTTATTGAGCTACATCTTTATGAGTTTCCTAATGAAAATAAGATTATCGATACCTCTACTCTTCATTTTATTGCTATTACTCGCTTGTTCAGAAAATAAAGTTTCAAATAAAAGCCAACCCACGACTGTTAAATTTGACAGTATTATTACCTTGATTGACAAAAGTAAAACTGATGATTTGACTAATAATGAAAGTTTAGAGTTGTTGTCCAAAGCTTATAAAAAAGCCAATAATATTGAAAACGATTCGTTAAAAGCCAAATATTTTACAATTCTTTCTAAAACTTATTCCAGTAAAGATGATAGCCTCAAGTTTCGAGAAATCAATAAGAGGGCAATTATTTTAAATAATTCTATACGAGATTCTTTATCACTAGGTAAAAATTATCATGATTTAGGAACTTTTTTCGATACTTATACTGTTAAGGATAGCGCCTATTACGCTTTTTCTGAAGCCCAAAAATTATTTGAAAGTATTGGAGAAATTCAACTTTCTGGAGACATGTTTCTACAAATGGCCATAGTTCAAATAGGCATCAAGGATTATGTGGGAAGTGAAACTTCAGTAACTAGAGCTATTGAGCGCTTTAAACCCTTGAACAATACCTATTCTCTTTTTCAAAGCTATAATGTTCTTGGCGTGGCCATGGGAGCGTTGGGAGAAATTGAAAAATCCTTAGCGTATTACAATGAGGCGCTCTATTATCTAAAACAAGCATCTTATGAAGAAATACAAGAAGCCAAAGTCTTAAATAATATTGGGGTTGTTTATAGGAACAATAAACAATTTGAAAAGGCAATTAGTAATTTCGAAAAAGTTTTGCAATTCGAAAATATCGCAAATAACAGGCCAGATTTCTATGCAATCGCACTTAGCAATCTTGCTTCGAGCAAATTATATAATAAGGATACGATTAACGTTAATGATTTGTTTCTTAAGGCTATCGAAATAAAAACCAATCTGAATCAAAAAGCTAGTCTAGCAGGTAGCTATTTAAATTATTCTGAATATAAGGCATATGCCTTAGATACCTTATCAGCATTATCTTTTGCAAAAAAAGCTGAAAAACTTTCTATCCAGAGTGAAAATAATGAACGGTTATTGGAGACTTGGGCCTTTTTGGCTGAAATAGACAATGAAAATGCCTCAGCATACACTAAAAAATATATAAAACTGAATGACAGTTTGCAAAAGGAGGAACGCAAGCAACAAAATAAATTTGCAAGAATCCGTTTTGAAACAGATGAATTTATAGCGCAGAATGTTGAATTGGAAAGTGAAAAAGAAACGCTTTCCAAACAGAAACAAATGTGGACCGGGATAGCGGTAGTATTTTTTCTTTTGGGAATGTCCATTTATATAATCATTAATCAACGGGCAAAAAATCAAAAGCTTCGTTTTGATCAGCAACAGCAGGCCAATAACCAAGAAATATTCAATTTAATGCTAATGCAGAAGCAAAAGGTTGATGAGGTGAAGCGCATGGAGCAAAAGCGGATTTCAGAGGAACTCCATGATGGTATCTTGGGTAAAATGCTTGGGGCACGCATGGTCTTGACCGGACTTAACAAGCGCTCTACCGATGAGGCAATCCAAGAAAAATCCAAGGCCCTATCCTCTTTACAAGAAATTGAAAATGAAATCCGTTCCATTTCCCACGAATTGAGCCACACCGCGTATCAAAAAATAAATAATTTTACCGATTCTATTGCATCGCTACTGGCCAGCAGTTCAAAAAATGCAGCTATTGAAGCTGTATTTAACTTCAATGAGGACGAAGATTGGGATGGATTGGCCGGGGATATAAAAATTAATGTATATCGTATTATTCAAGAAACCTTTCAAAATGCCATTAAACACGCCAATTGCTCCCTATTTACGATAACTTTTAATAGAGACGAAAGCCATTTCTACGTTAATATGAACGATAATGGCTCTGGCTTTAATCCGAATAAGGGTAAGAAAGGCATCGGCATACGAAATATAAGCTCGCGGATAAAAAAATTGGAAGGTACTTGGAATATTAATTCCAATGAAGGAGTAGGTACTATGATTACGCTTGAAATACCACTTAAAAAAAATTCTTCTAAATTTGTGGATACTAAGAGTCAGTTAGAAAACGTTTAGTACCTTAGAATAGAATCATAAATTACATGAATACGGTACGGATTTTAGCGGTAGATGATCACGAGATGACCACCTTGGGATATAAATATATTTTGGAGGATTCTGAATTTAAGGATTTTAATGTCAAGGTAGAGATTGCCAAAAGTTTTGAAAAAGGTAAGGATAAAATAGAACTATCGAAACGTGCCATTCCGTATGACATCATATTGCTAGACATTCAATTGTTCTCTCCAGAATCCAAAGACCCCAGGACCGGAATTGATTTAGGCTTGATCGCTCGTAAAGAAGTTCCAAATTCAAAAGTTGTCTTTATGTCTTCTTACAGCGACAACTACAGGATCAACAATATTTTTAAAACGGTAAATCCCGATGGATACATGGTCAAATCCGAAATCGACGAGATGTCGCTTAAGACCATGGTAGAAACCATTATGAACAAACCACCGTATTACACGGCTAGCGCCCTGGCCGCTATTAGACGCAAAATGGCCAACGATATTGCTATAGATGACCAGGATCAAAAAATACTGTACCACCTATCGCAAGGTATTCATACAAGGGATATTGCACCATTAATTGGTTCTGCCAATACGACCGTCGAAGCTCGAAAACGACAACTAAAAGCGCTTTTCGATGTTAAGAACGGTAATGATCTTGCTTTGATTAAAGAAGCAAAAAACCGTGGATTCCTTTAAAACACCCCAATTCAAAAGTATTGATTTCCAAGTATTTAAATTCTATACCTTAATTTTATAATAATCTCCTCCATAATTCTAAGGTTTTCCTAAGTTCATAAAATTGGTTATAAAAGTATCTTTATAAATAAGAATGCTTTTGTAACAGATTTCATATGATTTTCAATTACGAGGATTTTAATAAAAATTCATATACAAATTTAGGGTACCAACAAGAAGTTCTTGGTTTGGATGAATTTATCAAAACCCTGGAGTTTCATTATTTTTCATCAGTAATGTTGAAAAACAATAACTTCTCCAACGGTTCTGTAAATCTTGTACTGGAAGTTAGTTGCGATGTAGATCTCTTGGAGCTTTTATCGCATTTCAATACGGGCCGCTGGGGAAATAATGGCACAACCAAAAGTCCATTGCAGCAAGGCCTGGATGTACTGGATTTGAAAAATAAACATTTCATCGATATCGAGGAACTCACCCTTTTTTTAAAAGATACCAGTATCGTAATCAAGCGCATCTACGAGAATAGTATTGCCTCGCAATTTGATGATATCCTGAAACAGATTGCGAGTAACTACGTTTTTTTGAGCAAAGGACTTACCCAAAAACCATACGAGATATTCGTTCCCATTTTTGAGGATAATTTGGATTTGAATTCCACGACTACAGCACCACCTGAACTACTTCCAAAAACGTATACTGAATTTTGGGGTGTCTATTTGGACTGGGACGTAGAAGCGTCCATTTATGACGTTAAACGAAATACGTATGTAACCGGAGATTTAGAATTCTTAACGGAATAGTATTCATATTAGCGACTTAGCTACAGGTACTATATCTCGCTCCTCCTTTTAGTCCTATTAGGACTATTCAAACTTATCCAATAACAGCTAGTATTAAAGACTTTCCAAAAATAAAATGCATCTTATTAACCATTGAATGACCACTAGAGTTAGCATTAAACATAATTGGATTCCCTAAGCTAATTAGGATTAAATACTAAAATATTACCCGTTAAAGATGGGCCTGCTATTCATCATTGCATTAACCTTTCCTTTAACCTCTTTTAGAATCCTTTCATTTTCGGGATTCGTGATCACCTGATCGATCAAATCCACTACAACCTCCATATCTGCCTCCAGTAAGCCTCTTGTGGTAATTGCAGCCGTTCCAAAGCGTATGCCAGAAGTCACAAATGGTGACTTGTCATCAAAAGGAACCATATTCTTATTGGCCGTAATATCTGCATTTACTAGCGCCTTTTCCGCATCCTTACCAGAAATGTCCTTGTTTCTAAGATCGATAAGCATCATATGGTTATCCGTGCCACCAGAGATAAGGTGATATCCTCTTTTTACAAAAGCTTCCGCCATGGCATTGGCATTTTTCTTAACCTGTAAGATATAGGTACCGAAGGCATCAGTCAGCGCCTCTCCAAATGCAATTGCCTTGCCCGCTATAACATGCTCCAAGGGCCCCCCCTGATTACCAGGGAATACAGCCAAGTCCAACAATGTAGACATCTTCCGCAGGGTTCCATTTTTTAAGGTAATACCAAACGGATTATCAAAATCACTGCCCATAAGAATAAGGCCACCTCTAGGCCCCCTTAAGGTCTTATGAGTAGTAGTCGTTACGATATGGCAGTGTGGAATTGGATCGTTTAAAAGGCCTTTCGCAATCAACCCGGACGGGTGAGAAATATCTGCTAACAATATAGCGTTGACGCTATCCGCAATTTTTCGGAAGCGCTCAAAATCCATATCCCTAGAATAAGCGGAAGCACCTGCAATAATTAACTTTGGCTGTTCTTTGGTTGCTATTTCCTGTATTTTATCATAATCTAACCGCCCTGTTTCCTTGTCTACACCATAAAAAACCGGATTATATAACCTTCCAGAAAAGTTGACCGGAGAACCGTGGGTCAGATGCCCCCCATGGGATAGATCGAAACCCAAGATTTTATCCCCAGGCTGCAAACAAGCATGGTAAACAGCCGTATTCGCCTGTGAACCGGAATGGGGCTGAACGTTCGCATAAGCGGCCCCAAATAATTCCTTGGCCCTATCGATAGCTAACTGCTCCACCTTATCAACGACCTCGCAACCACCGTAATACCGTTTTCCAGGATACCCCTCAGCATATTTATTGGTAAGCACAGAACCCTGTGCCTCCATCACTTGTGGACTTGTAAAATTTTCAGAGGCTATCAGCTCTATGCCCTTGATTTGCCGTTGTTTCTCTTCTTCGATCAAGTTAAAAATCGTGGTGTCGCGTTGCATGCCGTTTATCTTTAAATTCAAGTTGCAAAAATACAAAGAGACAATAGAAAGAAATAAAAAAACAGTTAAACACTTTATTTATTTATGAAACATTGGTTAATAACTAGGCGGGCTATAATTAATTTAAAAGAATCAATTCATTCATGACACCGATTTTATACTAACTTTTAACCTTAGGCGTTATGTTAAAAGCCTTTTATGGCACGGCTATTGGATTAGCCTTATTTAGATATAAAAAATATTCGTCATGAAAAAAATTCTATTATTCGGTTTAATCATAGGGCTACTATCCTCTTGTAGTGGTGTAAAAAGAACCCAGGAAGCGCTAAATTCAGGAAATTACATGAGCGCTATAAACAAGGCGATTTCCAATATTGCCGAAAACAAAACGAAGAAAAGCAATCAGACCTTCATCGTGTTACTCGAGGAAGGCTACCGCAAAAATATGGAGCGGGAATTACAACATATAAGGTTTCTTAAAAAAGATAGCAACCCAGCGAATTTTGAAGAAATCTATGAGGGCTACGCCAATTTGAAGTCTATACAGGAACGAATTCGACCATTATTACCGCTTTACATTCAAGATGAGGGGAGAAAAGCACAATTCAATTTCAAAAATTATGATGATCAATTGATTGCTGCCAAACAAGATTTATCGGAGTTTCTTTATACTAATGCGTCAACTCTTCTGCAAAATGCCAATTTTAAATCAGATTTTAGGGCTGCCTATGATGACCTAAATTATTTGGAAGAATTAAATCCGAATTTTAAGGATGCAGTTGCTAAAAGGGAGGAAGCCTACCAAAAAGGGTTGGACTTTGTTATTGTTGAAATGACCAACAATACCGATATGGTCATTCCAAAACGCCTAGAAGAAGAACTCTTGAACTTAAACACATACGGCCTAAATAATCTCTGGACAGAATACCACACCAACAGAATACAAAATCAAGATTATGACTACCAGATGGAAGTGTCCTTTCAAGCAATCAACATTACCCCAGAACAGATTAGGGAGAAACAAATCAGTAAGGAAAAGCAAATAAAGGACGGTTACACCTTTGTAGAAGATCGCAACGGTAACGTTGTTGCGGACAGTTTAGGAAATAGCATTAAAGTTGACAAGTTTAAAACCGTACGATGCGATTTTTATCAATTCACGCAATTTAAAAGTGCCCAAGTAACTGGAGTCGTAAATTTTATGGACCTAAGGAAGAAGCAAAAAATTAATCAGTATCCCCTGACAAGCCAATTTGTATTTGAGCATAGTTATGCAAATTTCGATGGGGATAAAAGAGCCTTGGACAATGATTTGGTTTCGCTCCTGCAGCTTGCACGGATTCCGTTTCCCAGTAACGAGCAAATGGTTTACGATGCAGGTGAGGATTTAAAAAATAATCTGAAAAACATTTTGAGCCGACAAAGTTTCAATTAATACACTAGCCCCGCAGATGCGGGGCTTTTTTTACAGGTACTTTTCTAAATTAACCTCTGCGATAGCACCATGGGAATCGTGGTACACCACTATCTCATTCTTTACGATAAGAAGTTGCGGCGACTGATGCTGTACCCCAAATTTAGAAGCTACCTCATTGGATACATCCCGGTTTGCATGCAAATCCAAAAAGTAAAAATCCATTTGACCGTCTTCAAGTGCATAGTTCCCCTTAAACATATTAAGAGCCATTCTGCTTATACCACAGGTTGTTGAGTGCTTAAAGATAACTTGTGGGCGTTTATTGGATGCTTCCTTAATTGTGTCTAACTGCCCCAAGGTATTCAAAGCAATCCAAGGAACAGAGGGTACTTCATGCTTCGCCTCTTCTTTTGACCCTCCAAATAAACCACTTAATATTCCCATAAAATTATCTTTTCTTGACGTTCAACACTACTCAACCTGACTATTTGTCTTCTGTTTTTATCAAATTACAGTCAATTTGTCTTACTTATTTTCATGGTAAGATTATTGAACAACACCTTTCAAAAGTATTACAATTAACTAAAAATAAAGAAAATGAATATAAACAATTTTACTATAAAATCACAGGAGGCCATCCAGCAGGCCCAGCTGATTGCCCAAAATATGGGCCATCAGCAAATTGAGAACGAGCATATTTTTAAAGCTTTAGTTGAAGTCGAGGAAAATGTTATGCCTTTTTTACTCAAAAAAATAGGAGTAAATTTTAATTTGGTTCAACAAATTTTAGAAAAGGAACTATCAAGCTTTCCAAAAGTAGAGGGAGGAGAGCTTCAGTTCTCAAGAGAGGCAGGAAAAACCATGAATGAAGCGACCGGTATTGCAAAAAATATGGGTGATGATTTCGTTTCACTAGAACATCTTTTTTTGGCTATTTTAAAATCCAAAAGCAAAATAGCCCAAATATTAAAAGACCAAGGTGCAACTGAAAAACAATTAATTACAGCAATCGAAGAATTACGAAAAGGAAACAAGGTTACTTCCCAAAGCGCGGAAGAAACCTATAATTCCCTACAGAAATATGCCAAGAATCTTAATGAGCTTGCAGATAGCGGAAAACTGGATCCTGTAATAGGAAGGGACGAGGAGATTAGAAGAATCCTACAAATACTTTCCAGACGAACCAAGAACAACCCCATTTTAGTTGGGGAACCTGGTGTAGGTAAAACGGCTATTGTAGAAGGGCTTGCCCACAGAATTATACAAGGTGATATTCCTGAAAATCTTAGGGAAAAAGTGATTTATTCCTTGGATATGGGAGCCTTGATTGCCGGTGCCAAGTATAAGGGTGAATTTGAGGAACGATTAAAATCAGTCATTAAAGAAGTGGTGAGTGCAGATGGTGACATCATCCTGTTCATTGATGAAATTCACACCTTAATTGGTGCAGGTGGCGGACAAGGTGCTATGGATGCGGCAAATATTCTTAAACCCGCTTTGGCAAGGGGCGAACTACGTTCCATAGGAGCTACCACCTTGGATGAATATCAAAAATATTTTGAAAAGGATAAAGCCTTGGAAAGAAGGTTTCAAAAAGTAGTGGTAGACCAGCCGGACACCGAAAGTGCCATCTCCATTTTACGGGGAATCAAAGAAAAATATGAGGCACACCATAAAGTAAGGATCAAGGACGAAGCCGTAATTTCTGCCGTAGAACTTTCACAGCGGTACATAACCAACAGGTTTCTACCGGATAAAGCTATTGACCTAATGGACGAGGCGGCTTCTAAACTACGCATGGAAATCAACTCCAAACCAGAAGAACTTGATGTGCTTGACCGTAAGATAATGCAATTGGAAATTGAGATAGAGGCCATTAAGAGGGAAAATGACAATCAAAAATTAAAAGTACTTCATCTAGATCTGGCTAATGTTAAGGAAGAACGCAACGAAATTTTTGCACAGTGGGAAAGCGAGAAAACGGTTGTCGATACTATTCAACAAACCAAATTAGATATTGAAAACTTTAAAGCGGAGGCCGAAAAAGCGGAGCGTAACGGAGACTATGGCAAAGTAGCGGAGTTAAGGTACGGTAAAATTAAGGAGGCACAGGAAAAATTGACCGAATTGCAAAATGATTTGGACAAGCAACAGCATTCCGGCACTTTGATAAAAGAGGAGGTCACAAGCGAGGATATCGCTGAAGTTGTGGCAAAATGGACAGGGATACCCGTGACCAAAATGCTGCAGAGTGAGCGTGAAAAATTATTGAAATTGGAAGCGGTGCTTCATAAGCGCGTTATCGGGCAAGACGAGGCAATACAGGCTGTTTCCGATGCTATACGCAGAAGTAGGGCCGGTTTACAAGATGAGAAAAAGCCCATCGGTTCCTTCCTTTTCCTTGGAACTACAGGAGTTGGAAAAACGGAATTGGCAAAAACCTTGGCTTCCTATCTTTTTGATGACGAGAATGCCATGACCCGTATTGATATGAGTGAGTATCAAGAACGCCATGCGGTAAGCAGGTTGGTAGGTGCCCCTCCAGGATATGTTGGTTATGACGAAGGTGGGCAATTGACCGAGGCAGTACGAAGACGCCCCTACTCTGTGGTGCTTTTGGATGAAATAGAGAAGGCTCACCCAGACACCTTCAACATTTTGCTCCAAGTGTTGGATGAAGGCCGATTAACGGACAACAAAGGACGTGTCGCAGATTTTAAGAATACGATTATCATTATGACCAGTAACATGGGAAGCCAAATCATTCAGGATACCTTTGAAAACTCCAATGATATTTATAGTGCGACGGAGGCAGCTAGGATAGAGGTTCTGGGCTTATTGAAAAAAACGGTTCGGCCAGAGTTCATCAATAGAATAGATGATATCGTAATGTTCACACCCTTAACACAAAAGGATATCAAGGAAATAGTGAAACTTCAATTAGAGCAGTTAAAGAAGATGTTGGATAAACAACAGATTACCTTAGATGCAACAGAGGAAGCTATATCCTTTTTGGCAGCGAAAGGTTTCGACCCTCAATTTGGAGCCAGACCCGTGAAACGGACTATACAGAAAGAGGTCTTGAACACCATGTCAAAATCGTTGTTAAGTGGAACTATAAAGTCTGACAGTGTTGTTTTATTGGATGCATTTGACGACGGACTGGTTTTCAGAAATCAAGAAGAAATCAACGTGTAATTCTATAAAAGTTTTGAAAAGCGTCCTCACAATCAGTGAGGACATTTTTTTTATAAACATTATATACCATGCAGTATAGATTTTTTATCTTCGCATAAAACCTTCCTACATGTCAACCAAAGCAGAAAGAACCACCGCTTATATCATTGAGACCGTTGCGCCCGTATTTAATAAGCATGGTTATGTAGGAACGAGCATGAGCGATTTAACAGAAGCTACGAATCTTACCAAAGGCGCACTTTACGGTAATTTTGAAAATAAGGAAGCTTTGGCCCTATCCGCTTTTGATTATAACCGCACGCTCCTTTTAAATGCGATTGATGAACAATTATCGATAGCAGGAAAGGCCATGGATAAAATTCAGAATCTTATTAATTTCTATAAAAAGTACGATGTGTTTACATTGACAATGGGCGGTTGCCCCATATTAAATGTTGGCATCGATGCACAGCACAACAATAGATTGCTAGCAGCAGCTACAAAAGAAACTATAAAAGAAATTGAGGGAAAAATTGCCCTTGTTTTTGAAAATGGGGTGAATAGTGGCGAGTTCAAAATACCCGTAAGTCCTTTACAGTTTGCAAAACAGTTGTTTACCATACTGCAAGGGTCTATCGCAATGGCTACCTTGACAAAGGACCGTAAATATCTTTTAAATACCGTAACCTATCTAGAAGTACTTATAAAAAGGGAATTGAAATAATTTTCCCTTAGAGTGCAGACCTTCGGGTACATCTCAACTTAATTAATTGTTCTTTCGACTATTCTCCGGTAACCCTAAATATCCAGAGCTTTTCGGAATATTTACCATTAAGCTTGGAATCCCTTGCCGTTCTTGCTTCCTCAATAGTAGTGTATTTCCCTAAATAGACATAATTATACTTGTTCATTTCCCTGTAAAAGGATTTTGGATTCAAACCTTTTTTAGTCATTTCGGCCATAAAGGCATCAAAATACTTTTTAGTTCCAAATACATTGGCAATCAAATAATAGCCTGGGGTCAAGGCCCCTTCTTTTGAAACCTCCTCATACTTTTCACCGGCCATTGGTTTTACAACCTCGGTCCGTGCCGCCAATTCCGCTTTTTTACGGTTGGCTTCGGCCAAAATAGCCTCAGTACGGGCAATCGAATCTTGGCGTTGTTGCGCGGCCAATGCAAGCGCCTGCTCCATAGCTTTCGCGGAAGCAATGGAATCCTGCTTGCGCTGTTGTTCCAAGGCTTTGGATGCCGCCAAAGCTTGTTTCTGCTTTTCATTTTCAAGGGAATCGCGCTTCATTTTTAGCTCCTGCCTGGACTCCTTTTCGGCAATGGCAGTATTCTTAAAGGCTTCTTGAATGGAATCTTTTGCCTGTTTTGCCGCAATTAAATCCAAACGTTCCTGCTTCTTGGTTTCGCGCCTCAAGGCCAGTTCTTCTGCCTTAGTCAATTCTTCCGTGATCAACTCTTTCTCCTGTTCCTTCTGGGCAATAAGCTCTTCTTGTAATTTTTCTTCAGCGGATTGCAGGGGACCTAATTTATACGATGTTACAAATTCAAATGACGGATCCTTACCCTGTAGGTCAGAACCGGTACCTACTTCAACCAATGCTCCTATGGAAAAGCGTTTGAAAAAGCGCCCGCCTACTCCCCCAGAGAATCCGTAAAAACTATTATAACCGCCTTGAACCCAAAACTTATTCGTAGTAAGTAATGAAGTTATACCGAATTGGGAATCCAAGCCCGGAATGGATTTGTAGTATACAGACGGGCGCAGTAAGGAATTGGTGTCACCGGTCAAAAGTGTAATAGGAAAGTCGTAACTGGCCAAGGCTAAAAATATGCGGTCATCCGGGCTCGTATTGCGCTCGTTGGTCGTAAAGTTATAATCAAAGAGGTTTTCTGATACCAATCCAATATTCAATCGGTCCACATTTAAATTTAAACCCGGTGCCAATTGAACGATAAAGTCGTTTGTAATCGAAGTCTGTATGGGATTGGGTATGAAGAAGCGTTCGTCAGCCAATTTTTGCTGGTAGGCAAATACATTGACACCAACGCCCAAATAAACGCGTTCGCTTAACTCAATAGAATAGGCATAGTTCACGGCACCTCCCGTATTTAAAAAAACACCTGTGTTTTGTTGAAAAAAGCCTATTCCCGCGGCAGAAGCCTCATTAAACTTCGTCGTATAATTCAGGAACAAGGAAGTGGGATCGCCATCAAAGGTTTGCCACTGCCAGCGCGTCCAAAGTGCAATAGAGGATGGGTTGTTACGATCTAAGCTTAAGGCAGGGTTGAGTAAACTACTGTTGTATTCCGTAAGATTATGCTGTCTAAAGTCACTAGGCAGAACTACCTCTTGAGCCTTTAGCCCAAAAACTACAAAACCAATAAGAAGCGCCCCACAAAATTTATTCATATGCAAAAAAACAAAAATTAGACTATTTATAGTACTATTTTGAAGTAATTTTAGTTATTAATTGAATACAACAATCCAATTACCATGAAAGCCATCAAATTCATACTTTTTATAGCTCTCACCCTTAGTATTTCCTGCAAGGAAGAAGCAATAGCAACTGCTGCCAAAGATCAAAAATCAATTTCTACTTTTTATCTGATACGCCATGCCGAAAAAGACCGTAGCAATCCTGAAGACGCTGATCCGGAACTTAACCAAAAGGGATTAGGAAGAGCAATGCATTGGGCCGAAATTCTGGATGCGGTTCCATTGGATGCCGTTTATTCTACGGATTATAATAGAACATCGATGACCGCGGCCCCTACCTCGGTAAAGAAAAATATTGACGTACAATATTACGATCCACGTATCGTAGACTTCAATCAATTTAAAGCGGACAATCTTAATAAAAATGTTTTGGTCGTTGGTCATAGCAATACCACTCCAGAATTTGTTAATCAGGTTATCGGTGAAGAAAAATATAGTGCAATCGATGATAGTGAATACGGCACCCTGTTCATTGTTCAAATCGTAAACGGCGTGGCCACCGATACAAAGCTAGTTTTTAATTGTAATTGTCCAGATTAAATTAATAGGCTCTTGGTTGAATGCAAACTTTTACCGCGGGTTATATTTAGTTGTAAAAGGGTAAGCCATTCTGTCTTTTGTTCTTATTTTTGCAGCCGATGCAAAGTAATATCAACATAAAAAATAGAAAAGCACGGTTTGAATACGAGCTGTTGGATAAATTTACCGCCGGTATCGTATTGGCGGGTACCGAAATAAAATCCATCAGGGAAGGACGGGCCTCTATCTCTGAAAGTTTTTGCGAATTTAATGACAAGGACGAATTGTTCGTTATTAATATGCAGATAGACGAGTACTCACACGCATCGCACTTCAACCATAAACCAAAGGCCGAACGCAAGTTACTTTTAAACCGAAGGGAACTGAAAAAGTTAAGTAAGGAAATCAAGACCTCCGGTTTAACCATTGTCCCTTTAAACCTGTTCATAAACGACCGTGGACTGGCCAAAATGAATATCGCCCTTGCAAAGGGTAAAAAACTTTACGATAAACGCGATACGATAAAAGATCGGGACAATAAACGAAACTTAGACCGTATAAAGAAAAGCTTCAATAATTAATTTTTATTTTCCAACAACGGCACGAACCTAAATGAACCATACTCGGTTTTCGCAAACTCCTTTTCGCTACTTCGCACAAATAGCGTCATAATCTGATCTTCGAACCCAATGGGAATAACCAGCCGCCCCCCTACTTTTAATTGGGATAATAATGCCTTTGGTACCTCTGGCGCACCCGCCGTAACTATAATGCGATCAAAAGGGGCATTTTCGGGGAGGCCCTTATAACCATCACCAAAAATGAACTTTTTAGGCCTATAGCCCATCTTTTTAAAAAACAAGTTTGTTTTCTTAAATAGCTCTAACTGCCGTTCTATGGTATAGACCTTTACCTTTAAATTTAGGAGTATGGCCGTCTGGTACCCACTACCCGTTCCTATTTCCAAGACCTTCTGATTAGCTTGCAGTTGCAATAACTCCGTTTGAAAAGCAACCGTGAAGGGCTGTGAAATTGTTTGGTTTGCTGCAATAGGAAATGCCTTGTCCTGGTATGCGTGTCCTTCAAAACTACTGTCCATAAACAGGTGCCTTGGAATCTCACGAATGGCATCAAGTACCTTGTTGTCCGCAATTCCTTTGTCTTTAAGTATTTGCGCTAAATGGTTGCGCATTCCCCTATGTTTTAAGGTATCTTTCAATGGTTGTTGGTTTGATTCTCAAAGTTAGGGAAGTTCTTTAAACCATGGAAGTACCATTTTAAATCTTACTCCATTAAATCATAAAAATGGAAGTCTCCATAGGAAGAAAGTAGCTAAGTATGTGTATTTTTGGGGGAAAACAATACAAATGCTAAAAGTTGGTGTTTTAGGAGCCGGTCATTTGGGGAAAATCCATCTGAAACTCCTAAAAGAATCTAAAAAATATGACCTTATAGGTTTTCATGATGCTGATAATTCTAATGGGGATAAAGTAAGTGAGGAGTTTGGTTATCGCTATTTTGATGACTTAGAAAAGCTTATAGCGGCAGTGGATGTTGTGGATATCGTAACACCTACGCTTTCCCATTTTGAGTGTGCCAAGCGTGCCATGGAAAAAGGAAAACATATCTTTGTAGAAAAACCCATAACCCATACCTTGGAAGAGGCCCAATCCCTATTGGCTCTAGAAAAGCAATATGGAGTAAAGGGACAGGTAGGACACGTGGAGCGATTCAATCCCGCTTTTACAGCCGTAAAGCATGCCATTGACCAACCCATGTTCATAGAAAGCCATAGGTTGGCCGAGTTTAATCCTAGAGGTACTGATGTTCCTGTTGTTTTGGATTTAATGATCCATGATATTGATGCCATCCTAAGTGTCGTTAATTCTGAGGTAAAGCAGATAAATGCCAGCGGAGTATCGGTAATAAGTCAATCGCCTGATATTGCAAATGCCAGGGTTGAATTTGAGAATGGATGCGTAGCAAATTTAACGGCAAGCAGAATCTCACTCAAAAGTATGAGAAAATCAAGGTTCTTCCAGAAAGACGCCTATATATCGGTAGACTTTCTTGAAAAAAAGGTGGAAGTCGTAAAAATGAAGGATGCCCCCAAAGAAGCCGGGGAATTTGACATGATTTTACAAAATGCCGAAGGGGTTAAAAAACAGATTTACTTTGAAAACCCTTCCATTGCAACCAATAATGCCATTTTAGATGAGCTTGAATCCTTTGCGGATGCTATAAATAATGATACGGTACCGGTGGTTAGCCTTAAACAAGGAACCCAGGCCCTTGAGGTAGCCCTTAAAATTATAGCCTCGTTTAATCCTAAAAAAATATGAAAAAGATAGCAGTAATAGGTGCTGGAACAATGGGGAACGGTATTGCCCACGTATTTGCCCAAAACGGATTTCAGGTCCATTTGATCGATATTGCTGAGCAGGCTTTGGCCAAAGGTGTAGCAACCATTAGCAGTAACCTGGACCGGATGTTGGCCAAGGAAAAAATTACCGTTTCGGAGAAAGAACAAACTTTATCCAATATACACCAATTTACAGTACTGGAGAAAGGGGTTGTGGGTACCGGCCTTGTGGTTGAGGCAGCGACGGAGAATGTAACCTTAAAAGTTAAGATTTTTAAGGAGCTGGATACTTGTTGTGACGCAGAGACTATTTTAGCGACCAACACCTCTTCCATTTCCATTACACAAATGGCGGCGGCTACCCAAAGGGCTGATAAGGTCATAGGAATGCATTTTATGAATCCCGTTCCCATAATGGGTCTCGTAGAGATTATCAGGGGATATAGCACTTCCGACGAAACGACCGAAACCATCATGGAACTTTCCAGAAAACTGGGTAAAACACCGACCGAAGTAAATGATTATCCTGGTTTTGTAGCGAACAGAATTTTAATGCCCATGATCAATGAGGCCATTGAGACCTTACACCATGGTGTTGCAGGGGTATTAGAAATAGATACGGTCATGAAACTTGGAATGGCCCATCCCATGGGGCCTTTACAATTGGCCGACTTTATAGGTCTCGATGTCTGTCTTTCAATCTTAAATGTAATGTACGAAGGGTTCAAGAATCCAAAATACGCCCCCTCACCCCTATTGGTAAACATGGTTACGGCAGGTAAATTGGGCGTAAAATCTGGTGCAGGGTTCTATGATTATTCAAGTAGTAAAAAATCCGAAACGGTCTCTCGCCAGTTTATAAAGTAGCATTTTTAGAAATACAATTATTTATATGTCGATAGCTGAAAACTTAAAATCCATTTTAAACGATTTGCCAGAATCCGTTACGTTGGTTGCCGTTTCCAAAACAAAACCAATTTCAGACCTTCAAGAAGCCTACGATGAAGGCCAACGTATTTTTGGGGAGAACAGGGTTCAGGAAATGACCGAAAAATGGGAAAAGATGCCCAAGGATATTGAATGGCATATGATTGGTCATCTACAACGCAATAAAGTAAAATATATGGCCGAATACGTTTCCTTGGTGCACGGCGTCGACAGCCCTAGATTGTTAAAGGAAATAAACAAACAGGCCGAAAAGAATGGCAGAACAATTTCCTGCCTATTGCAGGTACATATTGCCGAAGAGGATAGTAAATTTGGTTTTGATGAAAAAGAATTGTTGCAACTCGTGGATAATGAGGAGTTCAAGCAATATAAGAACGTAAAAATCAAGGGACTCATGGGCATGGCCACTTTTACCGATAATAAAGAACAGGTAAGACGGGAATTTAAAGGGCTCAAGGCACTATATGCAAAACTCAAAAGTAGTTACACCCATTTTTCTATTTTATCTATGGGAATGAGCGGGGACTACCAAATAGCCATTGCGGAGGGCAGTACCATGGTGCGCATTGGAAGTAGTATCTTTGGTTCAAGAAATTGATACCAAAAAGACCTACACAATAAATCAAGATTAAGATACATGTACGCGATTTTAGATATCGAAACTACGGGCGGAAAATTTAATGAAGAGGGGATTACTGAAATTGCTATCCATAAGTTTGACGGTCATAAAGTAGTGGACAAGTTTATTAGTTTGGTAAATCCCGAAAAGGAAATACAGCCTTTCGTGGTAAAACTGACCGGAATAAATACTAAAATGCTCCAAACAGCGCCTAAATTCCATGAGGTTGCAAAGCGTATTATAGAAATTACGGATGACGCCGTGCTTGTGGCACACAATGCACAATTCGATTACAGGATACTACGGACGGAGTTTAGACGCTTGGGTTATAATTTTGAACGTAAAACCTTATGTACGGTAGACCTATCCAAGTTACTTCTCCCGGAAGCTGAATCCTATAGTTTGGGAAAATTGGTGCGTTCACTTGGTATACCCGTGAGCGATCGGCATAGGGCCAACGGTGATGCCTTGGCTACGGTGAAATTATTCAAACTACTTCTAGCGAAGGATTCCGAAAAAATTATAATTACAGAGACCATCCGTAAAGAGAGCCAAGGAGAACTATCCGAAAAACAGTTGGACATCGTGCGCGAATTACCTAATAAAACGGGTATGTTCTACATGCACAACAAGGACGGGGACATCATACACTTAAGCAAGACTACCGACATAAAAAAGAAGGTGAACCAACTTTTTACAAAAAGCGGTGATCGGTCCAGAAAACTGGCAAAAGACACAAAAAAAGTAACTTTCGAAGAAACCGGAAGTGAACTGGTAGCCATCTTAAAGGAGCATGAAGAGCTCTTAAAATTGAGGCCTAAATACAGTATCATTCCCAAAAAAAGGATGTTTTCCCATGCCCTCTGTCTTGAAGAAAATGAAAATGGCTATGCCGCACTTAAAATTAGACCCTTCAGGGAATGCAAAGAGCCATTTGGATTGTTCAACGGTATCTTTAGTGCCAAAAACCATCTTTATAAAGTAACCAAAGAGTTTGGCCTCTGCGAAAAAGTGAACGGTATAAGTGAAGCGCGAGGCAACTGTTCCGGTTACGACGAGGGCACTTGTAACGGGGCTTGTTTACAACTAGAAGATACCAAAACCTATAACAATCGTGTTCTTTCCGCTACGGCAAAGTACAATTTGAAAGATAAAAACGTAGTTTTAGTAGATAAAGGACGAGAAATAGGAGAGCAGAGCGCCATCCTGATCAGAAATGGATCTCTGGTAGGATTTGGGTTTTATGACCTAAACTATCAAATAAATAATATGCATATCCTGGAAACTTTAATTACACCAATGCACGCTACCCGGGATGCCAATTTTTTAATCGAATCCTATTTGAGAAAAAAAAGAGTCCTAAAGACATTGGAATTAAACGTATAATTTGGAAAAGACCGACAAACAAGCTCCTTGGAAACATAAACTTCATGAGATAATCTATGAGGCGGATACGCCCATGGGCAAGTTGTTCGATATTATCCTATTTATCATCATCATCTTTAGCGTCATTCTAATTATGCTAGAAAGCGTAAAGGAAATCGATGCCAATTACCATAGAATACTTTTGACCCTTGAGTGGGTAGTTACCATCTTCTTTACCATAGAATACATTGCGAGAATAGTATGCATTAAAAAACCAACAACGTATATTTTCAGTTTTTATGGTATCGTTGATTTCCTTTCTACGATACCGTTGTACCTGTCCTATATTTTTGCAGGCTCACAAGTATTTTTAGCAGTTAGGGCATTTCGATTATTACGCGTTTTTCGTATTTTAAAGCTGGTCCAATTTCTTGGGGAAGCGTCCCAATTAAAAAGAGCCTTAAAAGCGAGTAGGGCCAAAATAACCGTTTTTTTATTTGCCGTACTTATCGCTTCGGTGATGTTAGGGACCTTAATGTATATCGTGGAGGGGGACGAAGCGGGTTTCACCAGCATTCCTACTAGTATCTACTGGACCATTGTAACCTTAACAACCGTTGGTTACGGAGATATTGCCCCTATAACACCACAAGGGCAACTTATCGCCACGATAATTATGCTTTTAGGATATGGTATCATCGCAGTACCCACAGGAATTGTAACTTCAGAGTTTGGAAGGCAATCTCGCGAGCCGGGCACTAAGGATCATCGAGGAACTTACGTACATGTGAACACGCAGTCCTGTCCTACCTGCAGTAAGGAAGGTCACCGTGATGATGCACGGCATTGTTATAATTGTGGAGCGGTATTGAATGAATAAGGTACTCATCTCCATTATTGGGCCCACTGCCATCGGCAAGACCAAACTTGCTATTTTATTGGCACAACATTTCGAAACGGAAATTCTTTCTGCTGATTCCAGACAGTTCTTTAAGGAGATGCGTATTGGAACCGTCGTACCCAGTGCAGAAGAGCTGGGCCAAGTAAAACACCATTTCATTCAGCATAAAAGTATTACAGAGCCGTATACCGTTGGCGATTATGAGCGAGAGGCTATTCAGAAGCTGTCTGAGCTTTTTCAGACGCACGATGTAGTGGTCATGGTTGGCGGCAGCGGGCTCTACGTCAATGCCGTAACGAAAGGATTAAATTCTTTTCCTAACATTGATGCTGAGGTTAGAGCGCAACTTAATCATGATTTGGAAACGTTGGGCCTAGAGAATCTACAAGAACGACTAAAACAGCTAGACCCTAAATACTATGAAAAAGTAGATTTACATAACTCTCAGCGGCTTATAAGGGCGCTTGAAGTAAGTATTGGAAGTGGTAAACCTTACTCCTCTTTTATCGAAAAACCAACATCGAAACGAAACTTTGAGGTACTGAGCATTGGCTTGAAGGCAGACCGATCTCTGATTTACCAACGAATCAACGATAGGGTCGATTTAATGCTTGCGGAAGGCTTATTAGTAGAGGCCGAAGCATTGATGCCCCATAGGACTAAAAATGCGTTGCAAACGGTTGGCTATAAGGAATTATTCCAGTATTTTGATAGCAAATGGACCTTGGATTTTGCCATCTCGGAAATTAAGAAGAACACCAGACGTTTTGCCAAAAGACAGCTTACGTGGTTTCTTAAAAATGAGCGTACTTTTTGGTTCGATTATGATTATACAGACGACACCATTATTACACATACACAACAAGAAATAGAAAAGATACAAATGACTACCTCAAAAATTTTATATCTAATGGGAGTTTCCGGTAGTGGAAAGACGACTATTGGGAAGCTTTTGGCAGAACAATTGGGCATCCCTTTTTTTGATGGGGACGATTATCATCCTGAGGCTAACGTAAAAAAAATGAGCGAAGGCAAACCTTTAAATGACGATGATAGGCAAGGTTGGTTAAAACGCCTTAATGAACTTGCCTTGGAACATGCCGCGAATGGGGCAGTAATCGTTTGCTCGGCATTAAAAGAGACCTACCGTGACCTCCTAGGTAAATCGCTGGATATGCAATATGAGTTTATTTACCTAAAGGGGAGTTTTGAACTTATAAATAACAGGCTGGCACAGCGTAAAAATCACTATATGCCAAAAGACCTTTTGCGGTCCCAGTTTGAAACGCTGGAAGAGCCTGAGGATGCCTTAACCGTATCCATAGATCAAACACCACAGCAAATCGTAGATGATATAATCGAACAACTTAAAAATTAAAAAAGCACCCCTCTTGCAAGGGATGCTTTTATTAATCCTTATTATGAAATGATTATTCGCCTTCGTTTTTGATGACCAAACGGAAGCCTTCACCATGTATATTCAAAATTTCAACCGTATCATCGCGTTTTAAATACTTACGCAATTTGGCGATATATACATCCATACTTCTGGAGGTGAAATAATTATCGTCCCTCCAGATTTTAGTCAATGCCAGTTCCCTGGGCATTAAATCATTTTCGTGCAATGCCAATAAACGTAATAATTCGTTTTCCTTAGGGGAAAGCTTTATGGACTCCTCGTCCTTATACTTTAAAAATCTCAATTTCGAGTTCAAATGAAAACCACCAATTGTAAATTCAAATTTCTTGCTATCGGCCAATCCATTGGATGCTTTTCGCTGTAGTATCGCCTTTAATTTCATCAACAATACCTCAGAATCGAATGGTTTGTTAAGGTAATCGTCCGCCCCGGCTTTATAACCCTTTAGAACGTCTTCTTTCATGGTCTTTGCCGTTAGAAATACAATGGGGACATTTTCATTCTTTTCCCGAATTTCTTTTGCCAAGGTAAACCCATCTTTGTAGGGCATCATGACATCCAGAATACAAATATCAAAATTATCCTTTTTGAATTTCTCAAAACCTTCCATTCCATTTTTTGCCAAGGTGACATCGAAATCGTTCATTGATAAATAGTCCTTCAATACAATTCCAAAATTTGGATCGTCCTCGACTAAAAGTATTTTCTTATTTACTGTTTCCATATAATTTAAATTAACGGCAATTTTATGTAAAATGTGCTTCCTTTTCCTTTTTCACTCTCTGCGTAAACTTCGCCTTGGTGATCTTCTACTATTTTCTTTACGTAGGCAAGTCCCAAACCGTGCCCTTTTACGTTATGTATATCTCCTGTGTGTTCCCTATAGAATTTCTCAAAAACTTTCTTTACAACGGCCTTGCTCATACCCGCTCCATGATCCTGTACCTTAATAATAATATAATTCTTGGCGCGTTCCGTGTAAACATCAATTTTTGGCGCCTCATTAGAATACTTTATGGCATTATCCAACATATTTACTATTACGTTGGTAAAATGCATTTCATTCGCCAATACCTCCGACCTTTCAGAATCTAGATGCGTATGTATATAGCCTCCCCTATCGCCAACAATCAATTCTACATGGGTGATAGCATCCTCAATTATGTCGTGCACATCTACCCTATCCTTACTAATATCCAGTTGGTTCTTTTCCAATTTGGATATACGAAGTACATTTTCTACTTGTGCATGCATTCGTTTATTTTCATCACGGATCATTTGTAAATAGCGCATGACCTTTTCTTGGTCCCCAATTATTTTAGGGTTTCTGATTGCCTCAACGGCCAAATTTATCGTTGCAATAGGAGTCTTGAACTCATGCGTCATATTATTTATAAAATCGGTCTTAATCTCTGATATCTGCTTTTGCCGTATCAACTGATAAATTGCCCCGGAATACGCCACCACGATAATGATGGTAAACAATAACGAAAGCATGGCCAATCCTAAAATAGATTGTACTAAAAATCTCTTTTTCTTGGGAAAAGAAACCAACAGATCAAAATTGGAGACCCCTTCAAAATCGACAAACATGGGGGATTTATAAATATTAGATTCCGCATATTTAAATTTGGGTGATTTTACCCTTGTGGGAAGTCCATTGCTATACACTCCATATTCCAAGGCGATATCAATTCCCCTATTCTCCAATTCTCGCTGCAATAGTAATTCTATTTCCTGTTTGGAAACCCGTTTATGAATAGGTACGCGCTTGGCGTGAACCATAAACATATCTTCCATGGCAGCCTTCTCCATCTTGTTGAGGCCATTAATTTTTTCTATGCGTTGAATTGGATTGAGACGAAATCTATTCCCTTCCAAATCAAAATCTTCCTTGAAAATCGAGGTTGTTCGTTTACTTGTATAATTCTTAATGATGGTGGTATCCGCATCATCACCGCTATCAAAGAACGTAGAGGAAATACCATAATCCTCTTCTAAAATTCCGTGTTCGTAAAGCAAAATTTCATTGGAGTTGATATCCCTGTCAATGAAAAAAAAATTGGTTAACTGTGAGCCCTTTAGTTCACCAATACTATCCTTTGCATCTAAATACCTATCGAAGTAATTTTTGGTTTCCCTTTCGGAAATTTTATTGGTGACGCTATTCAATGCTTCAGAAACACTACTGGAAAATTGTTCCTCTCTACTATCAATGGATTTTTTGATCCAGAAACTTTGAACGAAAATCAGACCAATAAGTGAAAGGCTCATTAAAACTACTAAGAGCACAAATAACTTTTTGTTCATTAGATGTTAAAATTAAAGATTATACAGGTAGACAATCATACGTTTAACCTAACCTTAACAAAAATGTTAAAATTTCTAAACTACTCACAATCAGCAAGGATAGACTGGTGTAACTTTTGGACTTCTGCCCTAGTTCTTTCTAAATCAATATTTTCGATTACGAAATCCGCTAATTTTAATTTCTCAAAATCATCTAACTGCTTATCCATTCGCACTACTACCTGTTCCCTTGTAGCGTTATCACGCGCTAACACCCGTTGTATCCGGTCTTCTTTAGGAGCGGTCACTAAAATAGTTTTATAGTAGAATTTTTGTGCTTTGTTTTCGAATAACAAGGCCGTTTCTTGGATAACATACGGTGCTTTTTGGCTTGCTGCCCATGCACTAAAATCCTTCCGTACCGCAGGATGCACAATACGGTTCAATGCGGTCAATTTAGCACTATCCTTAAATACTTTTTCGGCAATGAAAGCCTTGTTCAAGCTCTCGTTCATATAGGCGGCCTCACCAAAAAGTTCCAAAAGCTGCTTCCGTAGGGTTTTGGAGGTATGCATCAATTGCTTTGCCCGCTCATCCGAATTGTAGACGGGAATCCCCAGCTCCTTGAACATCGAGCCTACGGTAGATTTACCACTTCCTATACCACCTGTCAATCCTACAATCATTCCCTTCGCAGTATAAATTCGATTTCGTTGGTACCTAAAAAGGCGTTGTATAAAGTTTTGGGATACCGCTGTAGTGTTATGGGCAATTTATTGCCTGTTTCTTGGGATACATTGACGTAATCCGCCACAACGGAAAAATTATCGGCTTCCAGTTCCTTTAGGTCATCCAACATGCCTTGACACCGTACTTCAACCATTTCTGGAAAAGTGCGGACCTTAACACCGTTTGGCAAGTTGACAACGGTTACCGGGACTTCCATTACTTTTTCGGAAAATTTGACCACGGTTCCACTTATAGTGGTAACCTGTGATGAAAATTTGGTCCCGTTTAATTCCTTCGGCAATCGCAATGCTACTTCAGCTGAAAATGAACTATTTAAATCTGTAAGCCTTAATGGCTGTGTTTTAATATGTTTTATGGTGTCTATTTGACTTTTTGGACCTGAAACTATAATGGAATCTGGACTAATTGTCAATGTCCCTTCCAAAGCATGGTTATTGGCAAACGTAAGTTCCACCAAAGCATTAACGGCTACTTTCTTCGATTCCAATGAGGTGAAATCAAAATAAATAGGATCACTATCAAAGTCCACCAAGGTACTGTTGTTGTTTAATTGTGCCTCCAATTGTATACGAAGTTGATCTTCCGTTAAAAAGTAGGTGGAGTCCTTATGCATGACCTTACTAACATCCAATTTAATTTCCTTTGCCTGCAATCCGTAGCCTAAAAACTGAAAACCAACCGCATTTAGGCGAACTTCCAATTCCTTTTTTGGCGTATTTGCCAAAATAAATTCTTGGGGAATATTTACATAGGTTACTTGGAACGTTGTATTGCTCGTATAACTTTGGGACAGTCTGTTGATAAGCCAGGCGAGCGTAGCGCATATTAGAAAAAGTAGGAACACCTTTGCCTTCCTTTTTTTCAATCCTGTTTTAATCCATTCCAGCAGCGCCTTCATTAATTTGTTTTAAAGAATAATTTTGGAAATAGGGCCTCAGGCCTTTTTTTACTTAGTTTAAGGTAAATCGTAGATTTTAAAAATCCGTATCCATATCCTAAAAATTGTACTCCGGTTGCTATTAGTGCCAAAAAGGTTACGGTTAAATCCTTGGTTTTTAGGAGCGCATCGATACCCAAAAGGATAAAGTAAATTCCATAACCCGCTAGTGGCATCCATATACCAAAAACCCCACAAATGACCGCAACTAAAAATCCTAAACAGAAAAGTGTAGGAAACCAATAGGTTAGCTTACGCGTTTCTGGATGCCATACATTAAGGATAGGGCGTACCAAGCCAAATTTATGTACTTGGATATAGAATTTATTCCAGTCTATCCTTCTTTTATGAAAAACAAAGGCTTCCGCTATCAATTTGGTTTCGTAACCCTTGTTCCAAATGCGAATGGTAAGGTCCGGGTCCTCCCCCGGATGAATAGTACCGTACCCACCTACACTTGCAAACGCTTGTTTGGAAATCCCCATATTAAAACTTCTTGGCTGAAATTTGTTTACCGTCTTTTTCGCGCCGCGTATGCCACCGGTCGTTAAAAAAGAGGTCATGGCATAATTGATGGCTTTTTGCACGGTGGAAAAGGATTCGTGGGCCGCATCTGGGCCGCCGTAACAATGTACAAAGTTATTATTTAGACTTTGCTCAACGGTTTCTAGATAGTGCGGCGGAACAATACAGTCAGAATCCAAGACAATAAAATAAGTGCCTTTTGCCCTTTCCATACCATAATTTCGGGAATCTCCCGGGCCAGAATTAACCTTCTTATAATAAGAAATAGCGAGAGCATCCTCAAATGAAGCCACTACATATTCTGAAGAAACGGTGGAACCATCCTCAATAATCACGACCTCAAAAGGTTTGCGATAAGATTGAGCGCCTAAACTTTCTAAAAGCTCCTTAATTTCATTGGGCCTATTGTATACGGGAACAATAAAAGAAAACGATAATTCCATAATTACTTCTCTTTTACACTAGTCCCGTTACTAATTACAACGTAAAGCGGATTAAAATTTCTCGATGACCTCTTGACTCACCCCGGTATTCGAGAATCCTCCATCATGAAATAGATTCTGCATCGTTACTTTTTTGGTCAGGTCAGAGAATAGGGTTACCGTGTAATCTGCACAATCTTGGGCCGTTGCATTTCCTAAGGGTGACATTTTTTCGGCATAACTGATAAAGCCATCGAACCCTTTTACACCTTGCCCTGCCGTGGTTGCCGTTGGTGATTGTGAAATGGTATTTACACGAACTTTCTTTTCTTTACCAAAGAAGTATCCAAAACTACGAGCAACAGATTCGAGATAGGCCTTATTATCCGCCATATCGTTATAATCCGGAAAGGTTCGTTGGGCCGCCATGTAGGTAAGGGCTACGATACTTCCCCATTCGTTCATGGCATCTGCCTTGTACAAGGATTGTAATACTTTATGGAACGAAAGGGCGGACACGTCCCATCCTTTCATTGTAAAATCGTATTTTTCATCGGTATAGGCCCTTCCTTTCCGAACATTCACGGACATGCCAATGGAGTGTAGTACAAAATCTAGCTTACCACCCAAAATTTCAACCGCCTTCGCCACCAAATTGTCTAAATCTTCAACGCTGGTAGCATCTGCAGGAATAATCTCTGAACCTGTTTTTTTGGCAAGTTCATCTATTTGACCCATTCTCATGGCAATTGGGGCATTTGTCAATACAAATGTACCTCCTTCATCGTGTACCGTTTGCGCCGTTTTCCATGCAATGGAATTTTCATCCAATGCTCCAAAAATGATTCCCCTTTTTCCTTTCAATAAATTATATCCCATGGTGGTTGTTTCTAATGTTAACGTTAAAGCTCAAAGATATCTAAAATATGTTAAAATAAAATTGCGGGGCGTGGTAAATACCTCAAGTCAAAAGTTGTCGTGCATGTGCCAATGCAGAATCTGAAAGATCCTTACCGCCCAACATGTGCGCCAATTCCACGACCCGACCCTCGTCATCGAGTTTTTTCATATTGGTCATTGTACGCTCTGCACCCTCGGTTTTGAAAACTTTAAAATGATGGTTTCCTTTTGATGCGACCTGCGGCAGATGGGTGATGGAAAATACTTGAAGATCATTGCTCATATCCTTCATTATATCTGCCATTCTATTGGAGATTTCTCCCGAAACACCGGTGTCGATTTCGTCGAACATTATCGTAGGCAGTTTTTCGTACTTGGCCAAAATGGCCTTGATGACCAACATGATCCTTGATAATTCACCTCCGGAGGCTACTTTTTTCAATTCCCCATAACTGCCTCCCCTATTTGCGGTGAACAAGAAAATGAGCGTGTCCATACCGGTTGGCATAAAAGTATCCGTAGCATCAAGACTAATTTCAAACGAGGCACTGGGCATTCCCAATTGTGCAAGGTCAGATTCCAACTTGGATTTTAGTTCTGGTATTACCTCTTTTCGCTTTTCACGTAAAACAACCGCCTGCTCTTCCAATACGGATTCCATATCCTGCAGCTCCCGCGTTTTTAAGGCAATTTTCTCATCTAAATGTGCCGTTTCAAAAACTTTATCGGCCAAGGTATTTTTAATTACTATTAGTTCGGAAACCTCACTGGCGTTGTGTTTTTTGAGTAGGTTGTACAACACTTGCAGTTTTCCGCTTACTTCTTCCAATAAGTTAGGATTTGCCTCTACCCCTTCCTGTATTCCCTGCAATTCTGAATTGATATCGTCCAATTCAATCAAAACCGATTGTACCCGTTGATAGAGTTCCCCATAACTGGGCCCAAAATTCACCAATTTAGCGAGGGACTGGCGCATTTCGGTCACCAAGGGCAAGACTCCAATTTGCTCATCATTGAACAATTGGTCTCCCGTGGATAAATGTTCCATTATCAATTCTACATTGTTCAACTGCTCGTATTCTGCTTCCAGCTCCTCTACAATACCTTCCCTTAAAGGGGCAGCCTCCAATTCCGTAAGGAGAAAGGTATTGTAATCATGCTCCTTATTTGCAGTATTTTGTACCGCTATCAAGCGCTCCAGTTCTTTTTGGGCCTTCCTAAAGGATTTTAGTCCTTTAGCATAATCTTCCAACCTTTTTTGGTTCGCAGCAAGGGCATCCACCAATTTTAATTGAAAATCATTCTCTGTCAATTGCATGGTTTGGTGCTGGGAATGCACGTCGATGAGGTTATCTCCCAGTTGAGAAAGCACGTCCAAGGTCACTGGTGTATCATTGATGAAAGCCCTTGATTTACCACTGGGCAAAATTTCCCTTCGGATTACGGTATGGGTGTCGTAGTCAAGATCATTCTCATTGAAAAAATCCTGAAGTCCGTAGGTGTCTATTTTAAAAGTTCCCTCAATGATGCATTTTTCATCTTTTACCCGCAACGAGGATAAATCGGCCCGTTTGCCCAAGACCAAGGATAAGCCTCCAAGCAAAATTGATTTTCCTGCTCCGGTTTCACCCGTTATCACGGTAAAACCTTTATCAAAGTCTACTTCTAGACTGTCGATCAACGCATAATTGGAAATGGAAAGGGTGGAAAGCACTATTCAGAATTTTAGATTTCCAAAGGTAATCTATATTCCGTTTTGAAAAAAGGTTCAATATTTAATATCGTTCCAAGTACTGGCGTACAGTGGTGCGATTTTATTTAAGGTTTCCTTTAATTTGACGATATCCACGGTTGGACCATCGGAAAAAATGTTTTGTATTTCCTCAGATTTAGCATCAAAAAAAGTAGAGATCAAAAAAGCATTGGGCCTTCTATTGATCATGGTCTGGAACAGGTTCATGGTACCTGCAATGACCTGCTTGCCCGTGCTATTGTTATCGGCCAATATATCCAAGCCTTTTCTATGGTAATTATACATGGCTATGCGGTATTCCCTATAGGTATTGGATAGTAGATTATCCACTAACTCAAAACGACTTCGATTAGAATCTGCAGTTTGGCTCCATCCGGTAAAATTACTACCCTGTGCCAAGGTTACGATGTTTTGCGCCTTTCTGTAAAACTCCGTCCCGCCTTCCAAGGAAAAAGTATCGGCATCCAAGCCCAAAACGATATAGGCGTAATAGGCCAATACACTAATTAAATTGGACTCAAATTGGTTGTCATTGAAAATCAATGGTTGAAACTCAATGTATTGAAAATTGAATTGATTGTCCTTGTAGTTGAATATAGGCGTTGAATAGGAGGTGTTGTAGACCGGTCTGGAAGATTGAATCTGAATGTTGCCTTTGAAGCGATTGGATTCATATTCCGTAATCGTAATGAACATTTGGGCGTTGACCCGTTCATTCTCCTTATAGACCCTATTGGTCCATTTGGTTTTGTTGACGAAATCATTTAAGGAACGTTCCAAGGTTTTGAATATCGGTAAATCTCCCTGTGATAATTGATCCGAATTGACCGTTACCGTACAGGTTAGTTCCTGTGCAGTACCTATCATTCCCAAAAAACATAGAAAAATAAAAAAAACCTTACGCATTACGTCTTTTAAGTATTTCGTTGAAGATATCCTCGGCAACCGCTGCCTTGGTCTTTAGTTCAAACGTCTTAATGTTGGAATTGGTATCTAAAAACGAAATTTTATTGGTATGCCCACCAAAACCTGCGCCTTTGTCCCGCATGGAGTTGAGCACTATCGCATCCAAATTTTTCCGCTTTAACTTCTCAGTGGCATTTTTAACTTCGTTTTCCGTTTCCAACGCAAAGCCCACCAAGTATTGTTTTGTCTTTTGCTGTCCCAATGCCATAAGGATGTCCCTGTTCCGGACCAGTTCCAGAGAAATATTTTCTTCAGATTTTTTGATTTTCTGATCGGCACTGTGCTTTGGTCTATAATCCGCAACGGCGGCGGCACAGATAACGATGTCCGAAGTTTCAAAATACATTTGGGTACTGTGGTACATCTCCTCTGCAGAAACCACATTAACTATATGTATGTTATCATGCTGCAAGGATAAGGACGTGGGGCCCGTCACCAAAAAAACTTCTGCACCCAAACGGGCTGCAGTCTTCGCCAATTCAAATCCCATTAAACCCGAAGAGTGATTTCCTATAAACCGAACGGGGTCTATGGCCTCATAGGTTGGTCCTGCCGTTATCAATACTTTTTTGCCAGTGAGCGGAAGACCAGAACCTATATGATTATTTATAAACGTGACAATGTCCTCAGGCTCTGCCATTCTACCTTCACCTTGGAGCCCACTCGCCAACTCCCCACTGGTAGCCGGTATGATCTGATTTCCAAAAGAACCTAAGGTCTCCAGGGATCTTTTGGTAGAAGGGTGTTTATACATGTCCAAATCCATGGCGGGAGCAATATAAACCGAACATTTAGCCGATAAATATGAGGCCAACAGTAGATTGTCGCAAGCACCGGAGGCCATTTTGGATATGGTATTTGCAGTGGCAGGAGCAATTAGCATTAAATCTGCCCATAACCCCATTTCCACATGGTTGTTCCAATCTGTACTGTGTGCTTCGGATTTTACAAAATCTGACACAACGGGATTTTTGGACAGGGTGGCCAAGGTAAGTGGGGAAACAAAAGAGCTGGCACTATCAGTAAGGATAACCTTAACGTTAGCGCCAGCTTTTATGAACAAACGTACTAGAAATGTTGTTTTATAAGCGGCAATCCCTCCGGTTATGCCTAAAAGGATGTTCTTGCCGTTCAACATATTCCTATGCGTCTTTTTCCGTATTCCTGTAATAAATTTTATCCATTAACCACTCCTCTACCGCCATGGCATGAGGCTTAGGTAATTTTTCGTAAAACTTGGAAACCTCAATCTGCTCCTTGTTTTCAAAAACTTCCTCCAAACTATCGCTGTAGGTGGCAAACTCCTCCAACTTTTCCAAAAGCTCTTTTTTAATTTCAGAGTTGATCTGAACCGCACGTTTGGATGCAATGGAAATAGCCTCGTAAATATTTTCGGTTTTATCGTCAAACTCGTTACGGTTAATGGTTACCGTAGATACTGCAGCCTTAGAGTTTTTTAAATCGTTCATATGTATTATTAATTAAATTATTTTGATTCAACGGTTTTGAACTGTTGTAATTCTCTATCAATTTTTTCAAGTATATCGCCAGCTTCCTTATCAAACTTGGATTCTGGGTACTGCTTCTTTAAGGTAACGTAGGCAGCGCGTGCGCTTTTTAAACGTTCTTCCTTAAGACTTTCAAAACTATTCATAGCCATGTGGGTCAAGGCCTGCACTTTTACGAACATGGCATCTTCCCTAAACTCCGAACCCGGAAAATCGGACACAAAATTATCGCTTGCCGCAACGGCAGATTTCAACATATCGTAGTTAAACTCTCCTAAACGATTATACTGCTTCAATATTTCATAGGCCTTACGTTCTTTTTTGGTAGTAAGCTCTTGCGCCATAGCGTTGGCATCCTCAAAATATTCCGATTCTGAATAGGTATTGATAAAGTTCTGTAATTTCAATAAGGCCTTGTCCGTATCGGTTTGATCTAACGAATACTCGGGAGAGAGTTCATAATAACTCTTGGCTCCTAAAAAGGATGCCTCTACCACCTTATCACTTTTTGGATACGATTTAATGAAACGCTCGAATTGATACCCCGCCATATTGTAATCCTCTCGCTCGAAATAGGTGTTGGATAAAAAGAACATAACACGTTCTCCCTGAGGTTTCCCTACATACTTTGGTGCAATCTGCTCGTACAAGCGGTTGGCCCTTTTAAAATCACCTTCCTCGTAAAACTTTTCCGCCATGTCATATTTTGCCTTCACATCTTCGTTCTTAAGCACCTTTTGGTACTCGCTGCAAGACTGTAAGGTAATGGCAATCAACAGTAATGGGAAAACTCGCCTCATTTTAAAAAACATTTTGCAAAATTAGTGATTATCAATGGATTTAAAAAACATTTTCAACCGATAAAAATACAGGCTTTATGTGGCAGAATAGTTGTTTTTGGCGAAGATTTAACGAATTTTAAGCAGGTACGCGCACTACAGTTTCCATGAAAGAGACTATTCTATGTTTTAGGGAATCTGAAGCAGCGACTAACGGTAGCCTTACCAAAGGTTTGGCAAGCCCTAAATATTCAAAAATCACTTTTATCCCTGCTGGATTACCTTCCTCGAATATCAATTTCATACCCTCCTGCATACGGTAATGATGATGATAGGCCTGCGACGAATTTCCATTCATACCCTCCCTTACCATTTTGGAAAATTCATGGGGTATTCCTTGCCCAAGGACCGAGATTACACCCTCCCCACCCGCTAATATCGTTGGTAGCGCGGTAATGTCGTCTCCGGAAAGGACCAAGAATCCTTCCGGTCTTTTGGCGATAAGTTCCATAATCTGGATAAGACTACCCGATGCTTCCTTTACGGCAACGATGTTCTCAAAATTCCTTGCTAGCCGCACTACAGTTTCCGGCAACATATTACTTCCTGTGCGCCCGGGCACATTATACAGGATAATAGGTAAAGGTGACGCTTTGGAAAGTGCCTTAAAATGCTCATAAATCCCTTCTTGGGTGGGTCTGTTGTAGTAGGGTGAAACGGACAGAACGGCGCAGTACGCGGATAAATCCAAATGTTGCAATTCCTCTACAAGACCGTGCGTATTGTTCCCGCCAATACCAATGACCAAAGGCAGTATCCCAGCATTGGCTTCTTCTATGGTATCCATAACCAATTGCTTTTCGGCATTACTAAGCGTAACGGATTCTGCCGTTGTACCCAGCACCACCAAATAGTCAATATCCCCTTCAATAGAATGGGCAACGACACGCTTTAATGCAGGCACGTCTACTGAACCATCTTCCTTAAACGGCGTAATCAACGCCACACCCGTACCCTGTAATTCTTTCATAATCAAATTTCTTTAAATATGCCCAAGTACTTTTTCAATTCCTTTTTAAAGGTGTCGAACTCACCTAATGGAGTATCCAATATTAAATCATTGTATTGCGGACCCACTTCTTTGAAACCAACCTTTAAACGTGCCTTGGTCTTGGCGGACATCAAATTAAGCAATAGGTTTTCCTCCTTATAATAATTCACCAATAAATCATATTCCCTTCCCAGAAACTCCAAGGCATAACTGTTTTCAATTTCACCGTTCCAGCCTAAATCCTTATCCGAAAAAACGGGTGTGGCGTAGGGTGAGTTTTTATCGTAAAAACGCTTGTATCCTATTATCTTAACCGCATTTGGTCTAAGGGAGAACTCATCCTGTAATTGAAAAAAAACTTCAGATTTCTCAAATTTATCCAAATCCACTATACAGCCTAATGAACGTATACCCTTGCTTTCGCGGGTTACAGTTACAGGTTTGGACATCAATTGTTTCAATAATTTCTGTCCGGATTTGTACTTAAACTTGTCCTTAATTCCTTTTAAAAACATGTATTTTTACATTTACACAAATGTAAATAATATCCCTGCAACTCTATGGCGAAGTTAAAACACTTTGGTAATTTAAAAATACAACATTTTGTTGTATTTTTAACAATTGCTGTGTTGGCATCTTGCGGCAATCCGGAAAAGAAGTTAAGTGCAGTAGTAGCGAAACAGCTTGCCGTAGACTCCACCCGCCTGGCCGTAGACTCCATACAGAATTTTATTACCCCCTATTACAATCGTGTAGAACAGGTATTGGACAGCACCCTGGCTTATGCCCCTTTCCCGATAACCAAAACCGATGGGGTATTCAATAGTACGGCCGGTAATCTTATGGCAGATATTGTTTTGGCCCAAACCGAACCGATATTTAAAAAACGGACGGGAAATTCGATAGACTTCGTGCTGTTGAACCATGGAGGTATACGCTCCGCCATTTCTAAAGGAAACATTAGCGCCAGAACAGCCTATGAAGTAATGCCGTTCGAGAATACCGTGGTCGTGCTAGAACTGAAGGGCAAAACCCTACAGAAAATGGTAGATTACCTTATTAAATCGAAGCGTGCGCATCCGGTTGCCGGGATGCAACTTGTTCTTAACAAAGACGGGAGCCTCAACAGCTTTTCCATTGCCAACTTTCCCATAGACAACGACAAAAGTTATTTTGTGGCAACATCGGACTATCTGGTTACCGGCGGTGATAATATGGATTTCTTTAAGGAAGCCCTATCGAAAACGGAAACCGATTATAAAATCAGAAACGCAATGATCGACTACTTTTCAAAAGTGGACACCGTAGCCCCAAAAATTGACCTTAGGTATTACCAATTACAGTAAGATGAAACGAAGAATATTTTTACGCAATACGGCCGCTTCTACAAGTCTTTTGACGCTTGGGGGGCTTGGACTTCATTCCTGTTCGGCTACTACGAAAAGGCATATTACCATTTTGCATACCAATGATGTTCATAGCCATATCGATGCATTTCCAAAAGCACATTCCGAGTTTCCCGGCTTGGGCGGCTTGGCCCGCAGGGCTGGGCTGGTAACCAGCATCCGCAAAGAGAACCCCAACACCTTGCTTTTTGATGCCGGCGATATATTTCAAGGTACCCCCTACTTTAACTTTTATGGAGGCGAATTGGAATTCAAATTAATGAGTATGCTCAAGTATGATGCGGCAACTATTGGCAATCATGATTTTGACAATGGTATAGGTGGTCTGTTGGCCCAAATGCCTAATGCCAAATTTCAGTTCGTAGCGTCTAACTATGACTTTTCAAATACGGTCATGGACGGTTTTACAAAACCTTATCTGATATACGAAAAAGATGGTGTAAAAATTGGTGTGTACGGAATCGGTATTAAGTTGGACGGACTCGTAACCAAGCAACTTTACAAGGAGACGGAATATTTAAATCCGTATGAACGTGCTACGGACATGGAAAAATTATTAAAGGAAGAGGAACAATGCGATTTGGTCATTTGTCTTTCCCATCTGGGCTACACCTACGAAAACCCGAACAAACCGGATGATTTAAAACTAGCCAAAAGCACGAAATACACCGACCTGTTCATAGGGGGGCATACCCATACTTTTTTGGAAAAACCTACGGTAGTTACCAATGCAGCAGCTAGAGCCGTATTGGTGAACCAAGTGGGTTGCTTTGGCGTAAACCTGGGGCGTATCGATTTTTATTTTGATGCCGCTGGAAAGTCCGCCAATGGATATACGGTCAAGGTGTAAAACGGATTGCCCATTATGGAACGCCTAAAGCGAACATCAAGTACAAATACGGATTTTATAGCCTTGGTTGCCCTTTTGGATGCAGATCTGGCACGGCGCGATGGTGCGGATAATGCTTTTTATGCCCAGTTCAATGGCATAATCCACTTAAAACACGCCGTCGTATTTTATAAAGAAAATAGCCCTGTAGCCTGTGGCGCCTTTAAGCCTTTTGATGCCAAGTCCGTAGAGATAAAACGCATGTTCGTAACCACTGACCAACGTGGTTTAGGATACGCATCCAAAGTATTGGCAGCACTCGAAACTTGGGCCAAAGAACTGGGTTTCACTTTTTGCGTTCTGGAAACCGGCAAAAGACAACCAGAAGCCATTTCACTGTACAAAAAGAAAGGTTATACGATAGTTCCCAATTATCCACCCTATGAACATATGGCCAACAGTGTTTGTTTTAAGAAAAAGCTTTAGCTCTTAAAGGAGTTTTTGTGAATTGTGGTAAACTTCCTCCAAGCCCTCTGGGCATCAGTAAAATGAATACTGAATAGGATTACAATTCGGGTAACTAAAGGGTTTGAACTAAGTGTGTTCCACTAGAAAGTGTGCACTGGTTAAGTAAGAAATAAGCCTATCGATATTTTACCTTACTTTTAACTCAATCCGTCCAGCTAAAAATTCCTAAATGAAAAAGTCCATTTTTATCCTCGTCTCAGTTCTGTTTAGCTACAATTTTTCACAAGCACAGAAAAACCCATCGTTTGAAGAGGTGATTTCTTTACAGTCCGCATCAAATGCCACGATTTCACCCAGCGGAGAGGCACTATTGTTCACCTCCCAAAAAGTGGATTGGAAGGAAAATAGGTACGATACTGAAATTTGGGTAGCTAAGAAAGGGCAGGCGCCGTTTCAATTGACCAATAATCCTACGGGCAGCAGTACTTCCCCAAAGTGGTCACCCAATGGTCAATGGATTGCCTTTTTGTCGAAACGAGCGGATAAAACCCAAATACAGGTCATGAGAGCCGCAGGTGGTGAATCTTTTCAACTTACTACTGTTGAAAGTGATGTTACGGATTTTGAGTGGTCTCCGGACGGGACGAAAATCGCCTTTCTGCAATCCGAAGATAATTCCAAGGAAGAAAAAGCACGGAAAGAAAAGTACGGCGGGTTTGAAGTGGAAGACTCGGAATATAGCCTAAACCAACTTTGGGTCATTAATTTTGAACCGGAACGCCTCTATAGCAACTTGTTACCCGAACAATTAAAAGACTCCATGCTGTTGCAGCAATCAAAACCTAGCCTTCTTCTGGATAAGGCAACATTCTCCGTCAACGGTTTTAAATGGTCACCCAATGGGCAAAAAATAGCTTTTGGGCATCAACCGGACCCCTCCATAATGGCCTTCCTAAAGTCGGATATTTCCATTTATGATTTTGCTTCCAAATCGCATCAATTGCTTGTGAGCAATCCTAGCAACGATGACCTATTGGATTGGTCGCCTGATGGAAAGTCGATTTTATACCAAACCAGTCTCGCGGACACAATTTCTAATTTTTATCGTAATGACAATCTATTTCGTATTGCAATTGATGGTTCCAATATGAAACAGCTTGCAGCGGACTTTGATGAAAACCTGTCCAACGTGCAATGGAATGAAAAAGGCATTTTCGCCATTGCTTGGCAAAAAACCAAAAGTCCGCTAATTCATATTGACCCAACTAAAGGAACAACTAAGGTGCTGACCTCAAAACCTGAACGAATTTATAGCTATTCCTTCGCAAAGAATGGCAATAAAATAGCATATACAGGTGCAAATGATGACGACTTACCCGAGCTATATCTAAGCGATTCCCCCTTTAAAAATGGCAACCAGCTTACCAATTTCACCAGTCAGATACAATCTTGGTCCGTAGCTAAAAGTGAGGTCATTTCCTGGAAAAGCAAGGATGGAACTTTAATTGAAGGCGTTTTGCACAAACCACTAGACTACGACGCTAGCAAAAAATATCCCTTACTGATTGTTATCCATGGAGGCCCAACGGGTATTTCTACTCCAAGCCCAACACCGGCATATGTGTATCCTATGGTGCAATGGCTCAACAAAGGGGCCCTGATTTTAAGGCCCAATTACAGAGGGTCTGCAGGTTATGGAGAGAAATTTCGGTCCTTGAATGTGGAAAATCTCGGAATTGGGGATGCGTGGGACGTGTTATCCGGAGTTGAATACTTGGAAAATCTAGGCTTGATCGATAGCGAAAAAGTGGCCTCCATGGGGTGGAGCCAAGGCGGGTATATCTCTGCTTTTTTGACCACAAATTCAGATAAATTCAAGGCGATATCCGTAGGTGCAGGTATTTCCAATTGGATGACCTATTACGTAAGCACAGATATTCATCCCTTTACCAGGCAGTACCTGAAAGCGACACCATGGTCGAACAAGGCGATCTATGAAAAGACATCGCCCATGACGAACATCAACAACGCAACTACCCCTACGCTGATACAACATGGGGAATTTGACAAAAGAGTACCTACCTCAAATGCCTACGAACTCTACCAAGGGCTACAGGATGTTGGTGTGGAGACGGAACTCATTATCTATAAAGGTTTCGGCCACGGTATAAACAAACCCAAGGAACAATTGGCCGCAACGTGGCACAACTGGCAGTGGTTTGCGAAATACCTCTGGGGCGAAACGGTTGAATTGCCAAAAGAATAAAGAAGCCATTGCCAGTAATGAAGTCTCGTGTAGGTATTCCTTAATTTAGTTTTCATTTTCATACCCTGCCGGGCGTTTCCAGCGGACGGGAGCCGGTGGTTCCGGTACAATTTTAAATTCTTGTGTTTCCAGTAAGCGCAGTGCTTCCTGCACGGCACGTTCCAGTTGTGGGTCCTTACCGGCAACAATGGCCTTAGGGTGCTGAATCACCTCAATATCCGGGGCAATACCTTTGCCTTCTACATCCCATTCCCCATCGGTATTGTAAAATCCGCCCCGTGGTGCTACCATTCGGCCGCCATCGATAAACCGTGGGGTGTCCCACGTACCTACCAAACCACCCCAAGTTCGGGTCCCTACCAAAGGTCCCAATCCTTTCTCCTTGAACATGTAGGGCAACAAATCACCACCGGACCCGGCCCGTTCATTGATCAGCATCACCTTGGGGCCCCAAATGCCAGCAATGGGAGAGGTCCAAGGTCTATTATCATTAGCCTTGCTGTTGAAATAACCAAAAGGTTCACGTGCCATAATATCGATCATATAGTCGGCCGCAGAACCACCGCCATTATTACGTTCATCTAAAATAACCCCTTTTTTATCCTGTTGGGAAAAATAGTATTTGTTGAAGCTGCTAAAGCCGGGTCCGCTGGTATTAGGGATATAGACATAGGCCAATTTACCACCAGAGAGGGCGTCCACTTTTCTACGGTTCCCCTCTACCCAATCCATATACCGTAGTTGGTACTCACTAGATACTGGTTTTACGGTAAGTTTTCGCGCTCCAGACTTAGACGGGGATTCATTTACAGATATACTAATGGTACGGTCTGCCGTTTGCGCTAAAAAATCGTAAATATTGTCGTCACCGGTGAGCGGGGTACCATTGATAGCGACTATATAATCGCCCTCCCTAACGTCTAGACCAGGCATGGCCAAGGGCGCCCGAAGCTCCGGATTCCAAAGTTCCCCGTTGTATATTTTTTCGATTTTGTAAAATCCGTCCTCACGGGTAAAATCCGCTCCCAGTAAACCTACGGGCACTTCATCCACATTGGGCATATCCCCGCCGGAAACATAAGAATGACCAATGGCAACCTCACCACTCAAAATATCCACTACATAATTCAAATCGGTCCTATGCTTTACATGCTTTATCCAGGGCTGGTACCAGCTATAGACATCGTCCCAAGGCGCTCCGTGTACATTGTTTACATAGAGAAAATCGCGCATATAGCGCCAACCCTCCTTAAAGATTTGCTCGTATTCCGCCTGTGGATCTACCTTCATCCTGGCATCGATTTGCAGTTTGTCATCCGGTTTCGGAGCATCCTTGGTTCCTGTAATCACCCAGCCTGCTTTATTTTTCAACAAGGTAAATTCCCCATTATCCGATACGACCATTTCGCTTACACCGCTCTCAAAATCGGTCGGTTTTTCTTTGGCTACATCGTAGTTATGTACTTTAAGACCGCTTTCATTGGGGATTGCTTCCGCGATAAAAACCTGTTTCTCGGTTCCTGCCTGCAAGAAGCGATAATCCCGTGCCGGTAAATCCAAGGCCACTACCCTAGTCTGTATTCCGTTAAAATCAATTTTAACCGGTTTTGTTTTCGATTCCGCATCATCTTTGGCTTTTTTGTTTCCTTTCTTGGCATTGGAATCCGTTTCGGAAGCATCCTTTTTACCTTCTAAAGTACCTTCATCCGTAGTGGGTAAATTTGGGGCCTTGCCCGATGCGCTCAATACCAAAGTGTATAGACTTCGGGTAGTACTGGGGTCATAGGAACTCATATCCAACCAGCCGGATGCCAAGCCATAATCGGTACTGGCCAAAAAGTAGAGGTACTCACCTGCCACATCCCAAACGGGACTCGTGGCATCTGCCGTACCCTCCGTTACCTGCACGGCAGTTCCGTTTTGGGTGTCATAGATAAAAATAGCCTTAAAATGGCTGTCCAGTTGCTTCTCATAAGTCATCCACCGGCTATCTGGCGACCACACAGGGTTCATGGTGCGGTTGGGATGCGCATACCGGTCCGTGTCCACTTTGGTCACCTTTCCGCTAGTAAGGTCAATGGACCAGATATTATAATCCGTATCGGTATAGGCGATAATATCGCCATTGGGTGACCAATCTGGTTTAAAATAGAATGTTGGATTTTGTAGTGGGTAGCTTTTTGGATTCTCGCCAAACTGATTGGCTACTACCAATTGATATTCCCCAGTGGCATCCGAAAACCAAGCGATTTTATCCCCTTTGGGTGACCATACCGGATAGCGGTCTGCCGCACCACTGCTTTGTGTAATGTTCCGCCAGCTGCCTTCCTCTTTTGGTACCGTGAAAATATCCCCACGGTACTCGAATACGGCCCGCTTTCCATTGGGGGCGATATTGGGGTTGCCCACGTCATTGGCAGAGACGCTCTCCCAACGTTCCCTGCTAAAATTCAGGTCTCCTTTTACATCAATAGCCAGTTGTCTGGATTGCTTGGTGCCGGTGTTCAACACATGCAGATAGCCTCCTTGTTCATATACGATTTGGTCCCCTGCGGCATCGAGGCTTTTGACATCGAATTTTTTATGGAAGGTTACCTGTTCTTCCGTTTTCGTGGTTATATCATAGCTCCAAATATTGCTGGTATAATCACGTTCCGAGAGGTAATAGACTTTATTCCCAGCCCACACCGGATACAAATGACGCTCTTGGTCTAATTGCGGGGTAGTCTGTAATTCATAGGTATTTAAATCTACGATCCAAATGGGCATGGCCTGCCCACCCCTGTAATTACGCCACTCCGGGTCCCATGAAGTAATGGGCGTATAGGCAATGTGCGTACCATCTGCCGCGATTTCCCCGTAGGCGCCCCTTGGAATTGCCAAAGCTTTGGGGAGACCGCCGTTCATGGAAACAGTGTAAAACTGACTGGTCATCGTTGGTTTTGCCTGCCGGGTAGAACGGAATAAAATGTCGCCATCTGGGGTCCAACCCTGTACCTCGTCCTGGGCCGGGTGAAAGGTCAGCCGTTTGGGAGTGCCCCCTTTAGCGGGAATCACATAGATATCATAATTACCGTCATACTCTGCGGTAAAGGCTATATGTTGTTCATCTGCGGAATAATGCGGGGCCATTTCATAGCCCAAACCACTGGTGAGCCGTGTGGCATCCCCGCCTGAAAGAGGTGCTTTCCAAAGGTCATTGGCATGGATAAAGACCACGTCGTTTTTGGAGAGCGTAGGCTGCCGTAAGAGCATGGTTCCCTGGGCGGTCATGGTTAAACAAATAAAAAAAGTTAGGTTGGCTATAAGTAGTTTTTGCATAGGGCTAGAGTGATTTATAAGGTAAAAAATAGTACGTGGTACAAAGGCTTTTTATTGCTTTAAAAATACGGATTAAAAATGGGTTGCACTAAATACTAATGTTGAGAACCTCTGAAAAACGATAAGCAATTAATAGAGTCTTATAGACTAGAAACTACGATATTAGCGAAGCGGATTGCTGCAACTTGTTTGTAAAATGTATTAAATCCTGTGTTTAACTATACACATAACTTAGGAAAACAACAATTGTGTATATCTAATTGTTATACACAAGGCTGAAAAAACTCACGATAACGAATGAACGATAGAATTATAAATTGGAATCTTGACCCAGTAATTTATTGGATAACAGAAACTTTTCCTTTAAAATATTACGGATTGTTTTTTATGACTGGAATTCTTTTAGCACATTACATTGCAAAACGAATTTACATTAAAGAAAATATACCAGTTGAAAAGTTAGAAAAGTTATTTATTTACGTTGTTGTGGGAATACTTCTAGGAGCAAGACTCGGACATTGTTTATTTTATGACCCTTCATATTATTTTGCAAACCCACTCGAAATTTTACTGCCAATTAAAAAAATCGGAGATACTTATCAATTCATCGGATTTCAAGGCTTAGCAAGCCACGGAGGAACAATTGGAGTTTTAATTGCAATCGGAATTTATTGTAAAAAGTATAAAACAAATTTTTTATCGGTTTTAGACAGAATTGCACTTGTTTCACCAATAGTAGCTGCGTTTATAAGATTTGGGAATTTTATGAATTCTGAAATTTATGGAAAACCGACAAACGGAAATTGGGGAGTTATTTTTCAAAGAGATGATTTAATGCCAAGACATCCAACTCAACTTTACGAGGCATTTTCATATATTTTAATATTTGGAATATTAATGCTAATCTATAACAATCAAAAAGTAAAAGCAAACGGACTAATTTTAGGCGTGGCTTTAATTTTAATATTTTCCGCAAGATTTATAATCGAATTTTTTAAAGAAAACCAAGTCGATTTTGAAAGCGGAATGTTAATTAATATGGGACAAATTTTGAGTATTCCTTTCATTATTATCGGACTAATTTTAATACTTGTGAGGAAAAAGCCCAGTGTACAATACATTATATAAATATAAGCTATGACTGGGTCTGTCCTCACTTGGAAAATCCTGCGGATTTTCCAAAGTCAGTTTTTATTTGGAGAGGTTCGTGCTTAAACACGCCACAGCTCATATACATAAACGTTGTTCTTCATTATTAGAAACCGCTACTCAATACTAAAATTCTTTAGAAAAATTCGACAGAACTTCCTGATGGAAAAAAAACAAGAACGAATTTTAAAAACGCTAATGGAGAAAGCACCCTGGTACTTATCGGTATATTGATTGTCTTATAGATAAACTATTGGAATGAAACTAGAAAAGTAAAAAGCAAGAAAGGCTGATTTATAAGGAACTAAAAAGTGATTTATTTGTTAAATTAGGTGCTGAACCATCTAACTAACCATATCCAAAACCGTGGTCGCCATGAAAAACTAATGGGAAAGCTAAGAAAAACAATTCACATCATTCTATACACAGTTGCGCTATTTGTGGTTGTGGGTTCGTTACTATCGACCTTAAGTAATACGGACAGCCGATATTTAAAAATGCTTGATTTTCCAAGAATACAATTCTTTATTGCCTCCTTTATATGTTTAATATTGTTTCTATTATTCACCAAAAGGTGGCAATGGTATGATTATTTTTTGGCGGTGGGCGTACTTGGAAGTATGTTGGTGCAAGGCAGCTATCTTGTTAACTATACAAGTCTAGTTGCAGAGGCTGTACCTACAGCCAAGGAGGGAACTTATTCACCTGAAGACCAAATCAGTATTCTATTGGTAAATGTAAAAATGTCCAACAAAAGATCTCAACCCCTTTTAGATTTACTTGAAACGAAAACGCCTGATTTGCTCATAACCATGGAAATTGATGATTGGTGGGACAAACAATTGGAATCGATAGAATCAGATTATCCTTACGCTCGGGAAACCTCCAATAGTGCAGCGTATGGAATGACGCTATACAGTAAATTTCCTTTTAAAAAATTTAAGGTCAATTACTTACAAAATGAAAAAGTTCCATCTTTTGAAAGTGTTATTCAGCTTAAAAACGGAAAAAGTATACGCGTATATTCCGTTCATCCAGTACCCCCCGCCCATTTCAAGGACTTGCCCGATAATGAAGGACAACAGGAGGCAGAAATGGTGAAACTGGGCAATAAGGTTGAAGATGATAAGTTGCCTACCATAGTGGCAGGAGATATCAACGACGTAAGTTGGGCTGCAACTGATGAGCTGACGGGAACTAAGGATCTATTGCATGATGTAAGGGTTGGAAGGGGATTTTACAACAGCTACAATGCCAACAATATATTTATGCGTTGGCCTTTAGATCACTTTTTTGTTACCAAAGAGTTTCGATTGATAACATTAGAACGACAGCCCAGTATTGGTTCTGACCACTATCCGATATATATTAAATTAGTATTATGAAATATTACGAAGTCTTAAATGACATGGAAAAATATTATGACAAGCAGGCTGCAATGAGCCAATGCTAAAAATTCATAAATACCCCACTGGAATGGCAACGCTATTTATGCTGCGGATTAGTTCAGAAAACACAATGACCGCTCAGTTTTAATAGTTAATCCCTACAAAAAAACACCATTAACTCCATATGACTTTAAATAATGGAAAAGCGCTTGGGCCTTTTGTTGTACGCAAGGAATTTCTCGAAGTGTAATACCGTGTATAAAAGATTCGTGTTGATTTTGGACCTAGTGCCAAAAAGAAGACGACTGAACCAATCAAAAGCCGTTCTAAGAAGGAGCAGTTAATTGGAAAGCAATGCTGCCCGAGTTGATTTTTAATTGAAAGTACATCGCCAAGAGGAGGAACACATTTTTGGTCTTAGGCGGTATTGCGGCACATAAACAGGTCAACCTATTTCAGCCAGAACGCGAATTGGAAAATGGCACCTCTTTCATTCATAGAACTTTAATAAATAAAATGATTCACCTTATTGTTGGAAATACCGGAGCTAGTAAAACCACTCATGCTAAGTACTTGAAAACTAAAAACAAAGGCGTTGTATTCTCCATCGATACTTGGAACAAAGCCCTTTTTCTGCCAGACAAAAAAGAGATAAATGGCCTACCCGGTTTTTAGAACGAATAGACAGGACTAAAACGATAATCCTTGATGTGGTAACCCAATTGCAAAAAACGAATAGTGATGCAATTCTCGATTTAGGGTTAACTAAATTTGAACATCTTAAAAAATTTAGGGAAAATGCCAAGGCCCATAGCGTTAAGACAATCGTTCATTTTCTAGATATTCCCGTGAACGTTCGACGGGAACGTATACTCCAAAGAAACCAAAAAAAGGGGCCACCTACGAATTTGAGGTGCGCAAAGCGGACTTTGATTTTATAAAGACATAGTTTGAGCCACTTTCCAAAGAAGAAATGTTGGGTGGAATTATCGCAAAACACTGAAAGCCATTGTATTAAAACCTAAAGGGTACTGAATGTAGTGTAAAACATAAACAACCAAAAAGCGATTCATCATCATAAATAGTACTGATAACTGTAACAAACCCAAGTTAACGAAGTCCAATCACCAGACATTAAATGAATTACCATGAAAACCATTTGTATACTTTCTATCGCCTTTATCAGTCTTCAAACGGTATTGGCACAAGACACCTTAATTCAACCAGAGCTTAAAACCTACATCCGCGCACGCGTAAATCAAGGATTCAATCCGGGTATATCGATGGCCTACGTAGATGGAGACCGCATTGAATTTTACAATCATGGTAAAACCAAATTTGAAGGGGGAAAACCGGTAGATGAACATACGGTGTACGAAATAGGATCTATCTCAAAGGTATTTACAACAATTTTATTGGCCAATGAAATCTTAAAAGGCTCCATGAAGCTTGACGATCCTATTGCCAAATACCTACCGGAATCAGTTACGATACCCGAAAGAAACGGCAAACAAATCACACTAAAAGACTTGGCGACACATAGCTCTGGCCTACCCCGATTACCGAATAACATGGAACCTGCAGATGTTAACAATCCGTATGCAGACTACACTGTAGCCCAATTGTATCGTTTTATAAGCGGATACGAACTAACCCGGGATATTGGTTCCGCTTACGAATATTCAAATCTTGGCATGGGTTTACTGGGACATATTTTAGCCTTACATGCCAACAAATCATATGAGCAATTGATGCTTGAAAATATTGCCGAACCTTTGGGAATGAAGGAGACCAGTATTACACTCACGCAAAACATGAAAGCCAATTTAGCCTTAGGCCATGACGAGCAAGTAGCGCTCACTTCCAATTGGGACCTGCCGACATTTGCAGGTGCCGGCGCTATTCGATCTTCGGCCAGTGACATGCTAAAATTTATAAAAGCAAATAGCTCAGATGGTGGTTCAGACTTGCATAAAGCCATGAAATTAAGCCATACTATCGCTTTTTCCGATACTACTAACAATGTAACGGTAGGTTTGGGATGGCACTACAGTGACGATGACCGTATTATTTGGCACAACGGGGGCACTGGGGGATACAGAGCCTTTTCAGGTTTTCTAAATGGTAGTGAAAAGGCTGTGGTGGTATTGACCAATTCTGTTTATAGTGTTGACGGTGTAGGCCTAAAACAATTAGGCCAAACCTTGGAGCTTACTATGCCAGAAAAAAGAATCTTACCTGAAGAGGTTGAGATAGATTCGGAAATTTTAGAAAGGTACGTGGGTACGTATCAACTAGCGCCTACCTTTAGCATTTCCATAATGAAAAGAGATGACCAAATGTTTGGGCAGGCGACTGGTCAGCCAGAATTTGAAATTTTTGCATCCGCAATAGATAAGTTCTTTTTAAAGGCAGTAGAGGCCAGTATCACTTTTACCCGAGACGAGAGTGGAATGGTTACGTCCATGACCTTGCATCAAAATGGTCAAAATCTGCCGGGGCTAAAAGTTGAATAAAGTAAATTTTATGCTGATTCTTTTGGTAAGACAAAAAATGGAAGAAATTCGACGCCAATACTTTTTTGTTTTTATTTGTTGGTTGGCCTTTTTTCCGTACTTGGGGCTGTGTAGGTTGCCGTTTCTCAAAAAAGCATTTGGGGAACAACGCATTGCCTTTAACTAGCCTATCTGCGGCACTTGTTGAGTCGGGTGCCACGAGCTGTTGGTTTAGTGATTCTAAAGTTATTTTATCCCAGAAAATCCCTGGATTATCCCTTACCCGTAAGCATGTATCTTTAAAACGGAATGCGGTAGAGGCAATGAACCCTATCCTTTAAAATAGGCTTAATCCCTATGAGCCTAATACTATTGCTTTTTCTTATCCCCACTCATCAGCATTAATACAATACCGACCAAGGCTACACATACCCCTGCAAAAACAGAGATCATAACAATGCCATTGCTCCAGTTGACTAAGGGTAGAATGAATACGTTCATATGTTGGTCATTTTAGTACCCCAAAAATAGTTGGGCGTATTCTGGCATACTATGATAAATATCAGGAATTTTAAAATACTGTAAGGGTTATAATTTCAATTCATCCCCCACATAATACAATTGGGAACGTTAAAATAGGATTTGTTCGTTCGATGCATCTATTTTGGGTAAAAATTAAAAACAATGCCACAAGATTTTATTGGTTGGTTCCATACCCTTGCCGCTTTACTTGCCCTAGTGACCGGAAGCCTCATTTTAGCTACACAAAAAGGAACCCTACAGCATAAACGTATCGGTAGAATTTATGGCGTCTCCATGCTGCTTGTCTGTGCGACCGCCTTTATGATCTACCGGGTGCATGGTACTTTTGGTATACTCCATGTCTTCGCTATAATCAGTACCGTTACCTTGGTATTGGGCATGCGACCACTCTACGCAAGGGGCGTTAAAAACCCTATTGTAACCCACCTAGCGTGGATGTATTGGTCCGTCATTGGGCTCTACTGTGCTTTTGCGGCTGAAATATTCACTCGGCTACCCCTTATTTTTGATATCCGGGATAGCTATGGACTTTTTTACCTATTGATTGGAATATCCGCCGGAGCGGTCGGATTTATTGGAAGTCGATATTTTAAGAAAAAGAAAACAGCTTGGATAGCCCTGTATGGTTAATGGTTGATGGTTGATGGTTGATGGTTGATGGTTAATGGTTAATGGTTAATGGTTAAAAACTTATTTTTTGTTCACTTTGATTTTTTTTTAGTAAAATATTGAAGCGTTTTAAAAAAGTACGAACTCCTTCTACTACCTAAAATCTCTTTTGCTAATTCTAGGCTCTTCCCTGGTTTTAAATGCTTTCACATTCCTTTTACCCTTAGGCCCTTCTAGAATTGTTATTCCAACGAAATTTAAAACATGGTACTACTATTTTATAGCGTGTAGACAAACCTGAACGTTAAGAATCTAGGTTGAATGAAAGTTTCCGAAGTGAAGACAGATACATTGTTTGCTCCGTTGCGTACTTGAGAATCTATATCTAAAATATTGGTTGCCTTTAGCTCATATTCCCACTTTGCATCCTTATCCTTCCGGTAGGCGAGAGTGGCGTCCCAATTTTGAAATGATTGTGATGTTCCTGTACCCAAATCCTGGTTGGTATAGGTATAATTGGTACGAAATGTTACCGATTTCCAGATATAGGCATCAAACTCCACGGAAGGCGCATTGGTAATAAATGTTGTTTCACGGCTTCCTTGGTTGTTATTGGTTACACTATACCGATACCTAAGATTAATATTTGGTGCCACCTTAAAATTTGTGCGTATGCCCGGTGTATATGTTTGCGTAAACCCTTCGTTCAAGGATTGCTGTCCTTGAATAAATTGGTTGATCTTACTATAATTGAAACTCGCATTTAAAGTTCCTTGTACCTTGCCAAAAGTTCGCTGTATGCGCCCAAAAACGGATACGTTTTCGTCGGCGAAATTAGAATTGAAAAAAGTACTTGTACGGATAACATTTTCAAAATTCGTTAAACTGCGTATCTGGTCTGTATTACTTGTGTAAGCCGCCCTTGCAAATACATTGGTATAATTGAAGAGGTTAAAACTACTGTACAGCAAACTTACATTATGGGAGAGGGCATTTTGTAGGTCTGGTGCTCCAAATTGTATATCGTTGAAGTTATTGAGCACTAATCCTTCCGCTAACCGGGTTACATCGGTAAATTGGTTTTGCATATCGTAGCGCAAGGTAAGGGATTCGCTCTTTTTCAGCTGAAGCCGTGTTTCAAAATCTGGTAAAAATCTAAAAAAATTATCCTCGAAAGTTTCCCCAAACTGGGTATTCCTGTTTCCATAAGCATGAACTGAAAACCCAGGTGTAACCGTAAATATCCCAGATTTGAAACGGTAATGAACGCCTAAATAGATATCGCTGAAATTATACTCCGTATCGTTGATTGCCCTACCCTCATTAAACGTTGGTGTAGGACTAAATGCGGATCCATCGGTAAGGAATTGAAAAATATTGGAATTAAATTCTTGACGGCTAAGAATCGTACCAAGTGTCAAATTAATATTGCTTTTTGCATTGAGAATATTGAAATAGTCCAATTTCGCATCCAATTGATTTGACTTGATTCTCCTGTTCTGCCCAATATCATAGGAGGGTAAATCACTAACCAATCCCAAAGCCTGCGCCGTAGTATCGAAAGCATCCTCTCCATTAGGGTCGTTGACCAATACAGCGTTATAAAATGGATCTTCATTTTTTAGCAGATGCTGTGCCTCAAATGCGAAAATATTGTTTTCGTCCAAGGTGAAATAGTAATTGATGTTTTGGTTGATGCTATAGGGCTTAACCGCTTCAACCTGATTTGTATTCCCGATGACGGATGAAAATACATTTTGATTCTGTGAATCATCGGATATCCGGCCCAAGATATCATAATCAAGTTGATTGTTGCCATTGGGTTGGTAAGAAGCACTCAATTTTAACAAACCTTGGTTGGACCGCTCATTACTTGATTCCTCCGTAGCTTCATCAGGAATGCCCAAATCCTCATTGGTGTATTGTACAAAACTAGTTTCCCTAGAAACAATACGACTGCTATTGTAAATTAAAAATCCACTTAAATCCAAGGAACTGCTTGGGGAATAACTAAAGTTGCCGGTAGCCAATTTATTCTCTATTTCCAAGGCATTCGCTTGGGTGGTCAAAAAATTCAAACTATTGTCACCAAGGTTAATATTGGTTCCGCTGCTCCTACTTGGAGCCCTAAAACCGCCGCCAAAACCCCTAATATCACGTCTGGTAAGGGCAGCTTCACCAGTGTTATTGACATCTCCTATAAAATTAAGGCTGTATTTTGGGCTATAATAGAATAATTTTGGCTGTACAATGTATAATTCTTTTTCTGGAGATACCCCTCCCCCTGCAGTAACTGATCCAAACCAAAAATTTTCTTTTCCCTCTTTCAGTTTTATATTAAGCGCAACATTATCCTGATTATTTCCTACCGCGCTCAACTGCCCTACTTCCGCGTAATTTCGAAGTACTTGCACTTTATCAACAGCATTGGATGGAATATTCTTCGTGGCCAGTTTGGTATCCCCGTCAAAAAAATCCTTGCCATTCACCATCAACTTATTAACAACTTTCCCCTCTACTTCTACTTGCCCATCTTCATTGATGACGACACCGGGCAAATTTTCAAGAACATCCTCCAACTTGCGCTCCGTTCCCGTATTAAACGAATCTGCATTGTAGACCAAGGTATCCCCTTTCGTGCTTACAGGCATTTCATAAATAAGTTCTACTTCATCCAATGCATTTTCAGGTGCCAAAATATAATCCTTTTCAATATCGGCATCTGTTGTGGAAAGCACCTCTGTAAACGTCTTCATGCCCACATAACTCACTTGTATCCTGTAGGTGCCGTTATTTGCCAATTGAACGCGGTACTTACCTTCCGCATCACTTATTCCGTAGGACTCCAATCCTTTGGTTTCTTCATTTATGGCTACTACGTTAGCCAATTCGAACGGGGAATTCAAACTATCTTTTACCACCCCCTTTAACGTTACTTGACCATGAATACTAGGGGCCATAAAGAGCAGCATGATATAAAATATTTTTCTCATGGAGAGGTATTTCAAATTAGATGGAAAACTGGGAATTGGATTTACTTGACTTACCCTCTTCTCCTACCCCTATTATCCCGCATTTCCAGCATTTTACGCTGAACAGTTGCTTGATAATCACTTTTAGTAATTTCAGTTCCTTTGGTTGGAGCTTCTATGGTTATGCGTTCATTGGAATTCATTACTATTTTAGCGCACAACATCGTAGTATTTCCAGCGGTTACCTCTAAAATTAATCCCGGAAGGCCCCAATATTCACCAGGACCATGACTAACCGGTATTTGTGGCGTATACCACGCTTCTATAGCCGTGAGTTCTATTTCCGGTTCTACCGTATTAACATTGGTTGAATCGACAATATTTTCCGCTGGGGCATTCCTTAAATCGCTCCATGAAAAATCATACCAATTTAATTCACTGGTGGGTACCATGGCAGTTGCTTTAAATGCCTGGTACTGTCCTATTTGCTTTGATTCCGAACCCATCTTCCAATCGATGCCCTGCAAGCTATCCTTTACCAAAAATTTCTTGCCATAGAATTCCTGACTCTGTACCAATGCGTTTTGTCTTACATTTTTATATTGCTCTCCTCTTGAAAAATTATTTCCCCAAGAATCCGTTGCACCAGACATGGCATCCAATTTTTCCTCTTCGTTAAATACGGACTCCTCTTTATTGAAATTAAGCACATACGCTTTTTCCAGTCTGTTCTTTAAACGTGCTTTTACCTGATTCTTCTGGGCTTCGCTCATTCTAGCGCCCCAACTACCAAGTTCCATCGTAGATTTAGAAAAGTAATAGGCTTGACCCTGAAACTCTTGTACATTGGGCTTAAAAGACATTAAAAGTATAAATGAAAACAGAAAAATTTTTGAGAAAAAGGAGTTCATAATGATGGGATTCATTGGTTTGTTTAACGAAAATAGACAAATGTTAAACCAACAAAGGTCATTTATAATAACATTAACACACTCTAAATATTATTAAAGTTTCAGTTGGAATGTAAACTGATGGTTGATGGTTGATGGTTGATGGTTGATGGTTGATGGTTGATGGTTGATGGTTGATGGTTGATGGTTGATGGTTGATGGTTGATGGTTGATGGTTGATGGTTGATGGTAAAGAAATTATTTTGAATCAATTTTCACTCTTGCCGTCAAAAAAATTCCAAAAAATAATTACCTGTTGATAAAACTCATCAATTTTGTCTCAAGTTTCATGTCCATGTCTAGCGTCTCATTACCCATTACTCAAAATAAACTCCACGATAACTTTCATTTCGTTTTTCAACGAAATTTCTGGGTAGGATTTTCCAGCTTGGTGGTACCAATATCCGGCATTGAACCTGTCACCTTCTTTTCTATGCAGGTAGGCATGTAGCCAACTTCCCATAGAATCGTGCATATCCTGGGCTATGTTATGGGAGGCTTCCCAATCCCCCTTTGCATCGAACCACATGGCCTTCAGTTCAGCGGGCCAGTCCTTGGGAACCTGGGGGAGGTCCAAGCTTTTTTCAAAATCGGTAAAAGTATCGGGTATCATCCTACAACACGCTTTATCAATTTTTCTACCGTTAATCCTTGTCCAATAATAGAGAAGACCACAACGATATAGGTTATCACTAAAAATACGTCGCGGTACATATCTTCAGCAAGACCCAAGGCCAAGGCTATCGAAATTCCGCCTCGCAATCCGCCCCAGGTCATCACCAAGTTTGTTTTGGGGATAAAATCCAATTTCTTTTCAAAAAATTTAATAGGCAATAGTAACGAGAGGTACCGGCACGCCAACACCACCGGAATAGCCAATAGGCCGGCAATAACATAGTCTGTTTTAAAGGAGAGTACCAACATTTCCATACCAATGAGTACAAATAATAAAGTATTCAAAAGAATATCCAACAATTCCCAAAATTTATCCACGTAGGTTTCCGTTGTGGCGGACATGGCCGAAGTACGAACGGTATCGTTACCTACTACCAACCCCGCGGCAACCATGGCCAAGGGAGCTGATAAATGGAATTTCTGGGCAATCAAGGTACCCACCATGACCGTTGCCAAGGTAATAATGACCTCTATATCATAATCATCGATAGAACGCATCAATTTATAGGTTCCCCAACCCAAGGCAAGACCTAAGACTAGTCCACCGATAACCTCTACCCCAAAGAGCTCCACAATTTCCAACGGGGAAACAGCGGCATCCCCTGCGGAGGCCAATTGAAAAATGGTCAAGAAGACCACTACCCCAACACCATCGTTGAAAAGGGATTCCCCCACGATTTTAGTTTCCAATTTTTTAGGCGCCCCGGCTTTTTTCAAAATCCCGAGCACCGCGATGGGGTCTGTGGGGGATATCAACGACCCAAAGAGCAGGCAATAAATAAATGGAATTTCCATTCCTATCACTTGCAATAGATAAAACATGCTCGTACCAACCAAAAAAGTGGACACCAAAACCCCGAGGGTAGAAAATACCAGAATTGGCCATCGCTGCACTTTTAGTTGTTCAAAATTGGTATGCAAGGCCCCAGCGAACAGCAAAAAACTAAGCATAATGTCCAAAAGGACCGATTTAAAATCGATTTGACTAATAATATACCGCTCGGCATTGATTAGGGTATCATCTACATAGCCAATAACGAAAACGACCAGCGTAAATACAATGGTAATAAGCATTAGGCCGATGCTATTGGGAAGTTTTAAAAACCTGGCATTCAAATAGCCGAAAATGGCCGAAAGAAATACCAGTACCGAAATAATTGTAAAAATATCCATATCCCTATGCTTCTATCATGTTTAAAAAATCCTGTTCAGTAATTATGGGGATACCCAAATTTTCTGCCTTTGTGCGTTTGCTTGGTCCCATTTTATCCCCTGCGATCAAATAACTGGTCTTTGAGGAAATGGAGGAACCCACCTTGCCCCCATTGTCCTCAATTTTCTTTTTAAGCTCATCGCGGCTCATGATCTCGAAAACCCCCGAAACCACAAAAGTATTCCCCGCAAGCGTATCGGTTTGGTTTTCAAGCTTATCCGCAGATAGTGCCAACTGTATCCCGTGCGCACGTAAGCGCGCTATCGCATCCCTATTTTTTTCATTGGCAAAGAAATCAACGACACTTTGGGCAATACGTTCCCCAATTTCATCTACTGCATTCAAATGTTCCAAGGAGGCATCCTTCAGCGCATCTATATTCTTATAGGCCTTGGCCAATTTTTTAGCTACCGTCTCTCCTACATAACGAATACCAAGCGCGAACAATACCCGCTCAAAAGGTACATTGACCGAGTCTTTTACGCCATTTATCAAATTTTCCGCTGATTTATCTGCCATACGTTCCAAAGGCAAAACGGCATCCTTGGTAAGCGTATATAAGTCGGCATAATCGCTTATTAGGCCCTCTTTAAACAATAACTCTACCGTCTCGCCCCCCAAACCTTCAATATCCATCGCCTTTCTAGAAATAAAATGTTGAATACGCCCGGTAATTTGTGGCGGACAGCCATATTCGTTGGGGCAATAATGCTTGGCATCCCCTGGGGTGCGCGTAAGTTCCGTTGCACACTCCGGGCAATGTGTGATATACCTTGTAGGTTTGGATTCCTGCGGTCTTTTGGTGAAATCCACCGCAATGATCTTCGGAATAATTTCCCCGCCCTTTTCCACAAAAACAGTATCCCCTTCCCGAATATCCAATTTCTCGATTTGGTCGGCATTATGCAAGGATGCCCGTTTTACGGTGGTCCCGGCCAAAAGGACCGGTTCCAAATTGGCTACAGGGGTTATCGCCCCCGTACGGCCTACCTGATAGGTGATTTCATTGAGTTTGGTAAATACCTGTTCCGCCTTAAATTTATAGGCCATGGCCCAACGGGGAGCCTTGGCGGTGTAGCCCAATTCTTCCTGGTGCTGGAGGCTATTTACCTTGACCACAACGCCATCGGTCTCATAGGGCAGCTCGTGACGCTTCGTATCCCATTCCTCTACAAAGGCCATGACCTCATCCGTTGTTCTACAAAGTTTAGCCACCGTTGGGACCTTAAAACCCCATTCCCGGGCCTCATCCAACATTTCAAATTGGCTTTCCAAGCCCAAATCCTTGCCTACGATACTGTACAACAAGCATTCCAACGGCCGCTGGGCCACCAAACTACTGTCTTGGAGCTTTAAACTACCCGAAGCCGTATTTCTGGGGTTCATGTAAGGCTCCTCGCCATTGGCAATGCGCTCTTCGTTCATTTTAAGAAATCCATCGAACGGCAACACGATTTCCCCACGGATATCGAATTTTTTAGGAAAACCCCCTATTAATTGGAGTGGTACGGATTTTATGGTCTTAATATTGTTGGTGACATCATCGCCCTGTATGCCATCGCCACGTGTAACCGCCCTTACCAATTTTCCGTCTTCATAGGTAATACTGATGGAGGCCCCGTCATACTTTAATTCGCACGTAAAGACTACTGGAACATCGCCCAGGTTGCGCTGGATGCGTTTTTCCCAATCTTCCAAGTCTTCCTTGGAATACGAATTATCCAATGAGTACATGCGGTGTTCATGGACAACAGTGGCAAAATTTTTGGTGATCATTCCACCTACCCTAAGGGATGGGGAACTGGAGTCGTAAAATTCTGGATATTTAGCTTCTAGCGCCTGCAATTCCTTGAGCTGGGTGTCAAACTCATAATCTGAAATGGTGGGTTGATCCAGCACATAATAGTTATAGTTGTGTTCACGCAACGCTGCCCTAAGTGCCTCTATCTTCTCTTTCATCTTTTAATATTGCTCTTTTCGCATCCATTTTGGTGTTGGGAGTGGTTGGTAAGCGTTCATTTGCGCTAACAAACCGGTAATGGTATCGTCCACAAGAATCGTGTTTAAATTTTCCTGTTTTACAAAGCCTTTTTCGACCATCCCTGCCATCATTTCTAAGAGGGCATCGTAAAAACCGTTAGTATTCAATATTCCGATAGGATATTGATGTAGGCCTAGTTGGGACCAGGTCAACATCTCAAAAAATTCCTCAAGTGTTCCAAAACCGCCGGGCAACATGATGATGCCCTGAGAAAGTTCATGCATCTTAAGTTTGCGTTCGTGCATATTTTGGGTAATGATGAGGTTGAAAAGTCCGTCATGAAAAACTTCCCTAACCTTTAAAAATTTTGGAATAACCCCAATTACCTTTCCTTTGTGATCGAGAGCCCCTTTGGCCACATGCCCCATGATACCAATTTTGGCACCGCCGTAAACCAAGGTTATGCCATTTTTAGCAAAGGTTTTACCCAGCGCATAGGCGTCTGTTGCGTACTTAGCATCAATACCCTCGCTGCTCCCACAAAAAACAACTACACTTTTCATGAATTGACTGCTTTTAACATTCGATCGTTTCCGTACATATCCTTTCTCAATTCTATGTTTTTAAATTGATAATCTTCTAGTAAAGCCACCATTTCCTTACCGAGGTATTGATTGATTTCTAAATATAAAAAACCATTACCACTTAAATGAGTCGATGCAAATTTTACGATACTCCTATAAAATACCAAAGGGTCTTCATCTGGCACAAACAGTGCTATTTCCGGTTCGTAAGCGGTAACGTTCGTTCGCATTTCTTTTTTCTCCAACTCCTTTACATAAGGAGGGTTAGATACGATGATATCGTAGGTATGTTTAAGGGCATCGTTCAGGTTTAAAATATCTGCCTGAGAAAAATTAATGCTTGCTTCATGAAAATCTGCATTTCCTTTTGCAATATGCAGTGCCTCAGTGGAAATATCCACTGCACTTATTAAAGCCGTGGGAAGGTTTTTTTTCAAAGCGATGGGAATACAACCACTACCCGTTCCCAAATCGAAGATTCGTACTGAATTAGTGGTGTCTTTGAGGTCATCCAATATCCACCGCACCAATTCCTCGGTTTCCGATCTTGGAATCAACACCTTTTCCGTGACCTTCAATTCCAAATCCATGAACGTGGTGACACCCAAAATATACTGTATGGGTTTTTCTAACTTTAATTGGCCAAGTGCACTGAAAATAAGCGTTTCCTGGGCTTTTTCGATAACCACATTGGGCTGAAGTGCCAAAATAAAGCGCTCCAATCGAATATAATGCTCAATAAGTAAGTAGAAAAAACTGGCAACTTCCTCTTTACCATAAAGGGAATCCAGCTCGGTATGAAATATGTTTTTTATCTCGCGTAAAAGCACCTTAGAATTTTTTAAGCATCCAAACTGGGCAGGAATAATGGCCCGTATTGCCCATGGGTCCGTCAATATATTCAAAACCCATTTGTTTATAAAGCTTCTGGGCAGCCTCCATATACGGCATTGTTTCCAGGTAACACCCTTCAAAACCAAATTCCCGTGCCCGTTCCAGGCAAAGCGAAATCATTGACTTGCCCAAACCCCTACCCCTTGCAGTCTCCAAGAAATACATTTTTTGCAATTCGCAGATGTTACCCTCATAATTTTCTAATGGGGCTACGCCGGCACAGCCTAAAATTTCACCATCTTCCTCAACAACAAAATATGTGGCTTTGGGTTTATCATAATGCTCAAACATCTGATCCAATGCTTTATCCGCATAGGCCGTACCCACTTTTGGAACACCAAGGGCCACTAAAACGTTCCTTATAACCGCCGCAACATGCGGATTATCCTCTTTCCTAATTTCGCGAAGTATTGCATTTTCCATTACCAATATACAATAGGTTTTAAAGTGCTATTTTTGAAGCGTGAAGATAAGTGTTATGGGTAAAAAGGTTAGCCTCGATGTACAATAAAAATACCGACGCCAATTTTGAGGCCGCTGCAAATTTTCCGTCGTTGCCCACGGCTGAAACTTTTATGTTGCGTGCCTTACAAATTGCAAGGAATGGGCTGGGACAAACAGCGCCAAACCCAATGGTAGGAGCGGTTATTGTTCATAAAAACCGAATTATAGGGGAAGGATTCACCAGTGCTTTTGGTGGTCCGCATGCGGAAGTAAATGCCATAAATGCCGTTTCCGATACTGCGCTTTTGAAATCCTCCGCGCTCTACGTTACCCTTGAACCATGTTCGCATCAAGGAAAAACACCTCCTTGTGCAGACCTGATTATTAAAACCGGGATAAGAAAAGTGTTCATTGGACTCCAAGACCCCCATGAAAAAGTTGCTGGACAAGGTATTGAAAAACTGAAGGCAGCAGGATGTACTGTTGAAGTCGGTATCCTAAAGGATGCCTGCGCGGCGCATCACAAACGATTTCTAACGTACCACATAAAAAAAAGGCCCTATATCATCTTAAAATGGGCAGAAACCCTTGACGGTTTTATTGCACCCGATGCTATGCGGAGGGGCCAAGATAAAAAACCGTATTGGATAACGAATGAACGGTCGAGACAATTGGTGCATAAATGGCGCGGTGAAGAACAGGCCATATTGGTAGGGACCAACACCGCTTTGGCCGATAATCCAAAACTAAACCTGAGGGACTGGAAAGGCAGGCCCCCAATCCGGATAGTTATAGACCGAACCCTGAAAATTCCAAAGGATAGTCACTTGCTCGATGGCTCTCAACCCACCATGGTTTTAACGGAAGTGAACGAAGCGCAAAACTATAGGGAAGGAATTACCTACAAGCTTATCGATTTTAATAAAAATGGTGCGGAAAGTATCTGTGCTGCCTTGTACGATGCCCAAGTGCAAAGTGTAATCATAGAAGGAGGTTCGGCAACATTAAACACTTTTATGCAGGACAATCTTTGGGACGAAGCGCGCGTATTCAAAGGTGCCACTACCTTTGGTACGGGTCTAAGGGCGCCCCAAATTACCGGTACACTTGTTGCGCAAACCCAATTAATGGGAGATCAACTAATAGTTTTATTACATGATAAAGAACATCATATTTGATTTTGGGGATATTTTTATTGATTTGGATAAGCTGGCCCCTTTTAGGGAAATGGCCCGTTTTGGCTTTACATCACTAACCCCGGAGTTTGACACGCTTGCAAAGAAATATGAGATGGGGCTTGTAACTACTCCGAAATTTTTGAGCACAATGCAATCCGCATTCCCGAGTGCCACCAAAGAACAATTGAAAAATGCGTGGAATGCTATCATCCTTACCTTTCCGGAATACCGTTTACAGTTCATAGAGGAGCTTAGGAAGCAGCATAAATACCGATTGTTACTTTTGAGTAATACGAATGCGCTGCATATTGAGCAGGTTCAAGAAACAATGGGAATGAAGGATTATACTCGATTCAAGAATTGTTTCGAAAAATTCTACTTATCCCACGAAATCAAAATGAGAAAACCGGATGCCGCGATTTATAAGTTCGTACTAGATGAAAACAGGCTACTCCCCGAGGAAACCTTTTTCGTTGATGACACGGAGGAGAATACGGTAAGTGCCGCTAAATTGGGCATAAAAACATGGAATCTTAACGTGGGTGCCGAGGATATTATACAATTGCCAAACTTTCTATAGATGTTCTACCTTGCCCTAAGCGTACTTGCCTCTAGTTTTATCTTTGTAGTGTTCAAGCTGTTTTCCACCTACAAAATACAGACCTTATATGCCATTATCGTCAACTACATTACCGCATGCACCGTTGGGCTTTTGTATTACGATGCTCCCTTGGACCTGACCGAAATTCTGCAACAAAGTTGGTTTTTTGGAGCGGTGGCTTTGGGACTCCTGTTTATCGTAATCTTCAACCTAATGGCAGCAACTTCACAAAAATTGGGTGTTTCCGTAGCTTCCGTAGCCACCAAAATGTCATTGGTAATTCCTGTATTATTTGGTGAATACCTGTATAATGAACAACTTACAATACTGGAAGTCTTGGGTATAATCCTAGCTCTCTTTGCCGTTTATTATGCCTCCTACAAGGAAAAGAAACTAAAGGCAGAAAAATGGGCCTTTTTATTACCTCTTTTAGTTTTTCTAGGTTCGGGGGTCATCGACACGAGTATCAAGTATTTTCAGGAAGTGCACATGCCAGAGAAAGCCTATCCACTCTTTTCGGCTACGGTATTTGCCTCGGCAGCCGTTATAGGAGGTTTATTTATTTTAGGTACGTCCGTTAAGAAACCAATTGGAATTAATTGGAAAAATGTACTGGGTGGTATCTGTTTGGGGATTCCTAATTATTTTTCCATTTACTTCCTGCTCAAAGCTTTGCAACATCCAACCTTGACAAGTGCTTCTGTCTTTACCATTAACAACGTAGCCATTGTTATGCTATCCACTTTATTGGGGATACTTTTGTTTAGGGAGGTCCTTTCCGTTAAAAATTGGTTGGGTATAGGCTTAGCTATTCTTAGTATTGTATTGGTTGCCTTGGGAGATAAAATTACTACACTACTTGAATTAAATTCATAAAAATCAGTCATTGAACAGTTATAGAACCATTGCGCAACCCTATGGCCCATTGCTTTTAAAGGAGCGTAAGAGCAAGTTCTACGGGTATGCCTTCCCCGTAACAAATGAGGAACAGGCAAAGAAACATCTAGAGTCTTTACGAAAAGAGTATCCTGCCGCCAACCACGTGTGTTATGCTTGGCAACTGGGTATAGAGGAGAAATTATACCGCGCCAATGACGATGGTGAGCCCAATAATTCTGCCGGCATGCCCATTTATGGTCAACTACAGGCTTTTGATGTTACCAATATCCTGGTAGCGGTAGTGCGGGTATTTGGAGGTACAAAATTGGGTGTGGGCGGATTGATCAGTGCTTATAAGGAAACGGCCAAGTTAACCTTGGAAACGGCGCAGATACAAGAGAGGATATTGCAACGAAAACTGACTATTTCCTTTGAATATCCAGAAATGAATGCAGTTATGCGGATGGTAAAAAAACACCAGCTAACCGTAATTTCCCAAGAATTACATTTGAAGGGTAAAATTGAGCTTTCGGTTCCAAAAAAAGATTTTGGCAAAACACTAAAACTGGTAAAGGCGAATCATAAATTGGTTGTAGAAATAGGAGAATCCATATAGTATTTAGGTGCCTTTTAGAAATTCAATTTCTCCAAAAGAATAGCCGGACATTTCATGGGCCTTTTTCGATGCATGTCCATAAAAACCAAAACGGTATTGGCGGTAGCCAATAGTTCTCCTGCTTCATTCTTAATTTCATAGTTAAACTCTATCCGTACCGCAGGCTTTTTTTTTAAAATTGCTTGTACCGAAATCAAATCATCGTAAAGCGCTGGCTTTAGATATTGAATGTTTAAACTGATTACGGGCAGCATAACACCGTTGGCCTCCATATCTTTGTAAGAAATACCCAACATACGCAGCCACTCTACTCTTGCCATCTCTAAATACTGGGCATAGTTACCGTGGTAGACGACTCCCATCTGGTCCGTTTCCCCATATCTAATTCGAAAAGAAATTGTGTTTGTGCGCATTTATCTAAACTAAAAAGTATATATTTAAAAGCTCCCCCTAAGGGCAAGCGAACATGAGAAAAAAAAAGGTCAAATTCAATGATATTGGATTTTTTTTTTAGATAATTTGTTCACATATTTGCCCAAGTTGAACGAGAACCTAGATTGAAAATTTTCAATCTCCCTTAGCTAAAGGCTAACCATTAAATGTTGAGATTCCATTATGAGTGTTACTGCAAATTCCGTCTGGAAAAACTGTTTGATATTTATCCAGGATAATATCCAACCGCAGGCATTCAAAACTTGGTTTGAACCCATTAAACCGATCAAGCTCTCCGATAATGCCCTGAGCATACAAGTACCTAGCAAATTTTTCTACGAGTGGCTCGAGGAACATTATGTAAAGCTCTTGAAAGTTGCGTTGACCAAAGAATTGGGAGAGGCCGCAAAACTGGTCTACATCATTCGTATGGAGAATACTTATGGCAACAAAGAACCATTTACGGAAAAAATACCGAGCTCCAATAGGGGCGCCATGGCTGCACAAGAAATGGATGTGCCCATTAAGTCTAAAAATCCAGAATTACGCAACCCTTTTGTAATACCAGGGATACGCAACATAAAAATAGAATCACAATTAAACCCCAATTATAATTTCGATAACTTTTTGGAGGGTGATTCCAACAGGCTGGCACGATCAGCAGGAATGGCGGTTGCCAATAAACCCGGCGGCACTTCGTTTAATCCACTATTGGTATTTGGCGGTGTAGGTTTGGGTAAAACGCATTTGGCCCACGCCATTGGTGTAGAAATCAAGGACAAATATCCAGAGCGTACCGTACTTTACATTTCGGCCGAAAAATTTACACAACAGTATATTGAGTCGGTCAAAAAGAACACAAGAAATGATTTTATTCATTTCTACCAGTTAATCGATGTCCTCATCATTGACGATGTTCAGTTTTTATCGGGGAAATCTGGAACACAAGACGTCTTTTTCCACATTTTCAACCATTTACATCAAAATGGAAAGCAAGTGGTGTTGACATCGGATAAAGCACCTGTAGACATGCAGGATATTGAACAACGGCTATTATCACGCTTTAAATGGGGCCTTTCCGCAGAATTGCAAAGTCCCGATTATGAGACCCGAATTTCCATTTTAAAGAATAAATTATATAGGGACGGTGTTGAAATTCCCGAAGATATTATTGAGTACGTGGCCAAGCATATTAAGACCAATATACGGGAACTGGAAGGAGCCATTATTTCTTTGATCGCTCAATCTACCTTAAACAAGCGTGAGGTTACCATAGAATTGGCGCAGCAGGTCGTTGAAAAATTCGTCAAGAATACCAAGCGTGAAGTCTCCATAGATTATATACAAAAAGTAGTGTCTGATTATTTTGAAATGGATGTTGCTACGCTGCAATCCAAAACAAGAAAGCGACATATTGTACAGGCCAGACAACTGGCGATGTTCTTTGCCAAAAAATTTACGAAAGCCTCTTTGGCAAGTATTGGGTCACAGATTGGAAAAAGAGATCATGCTACCGTGTTACATGCCTGTAAAACGGTCGATAATCTTGCGGAAACCGATAAGCAGTTTCGTAAGTACATTGATGACCTTACCAAAAAATTCTCCTAAATCCAGTAACCAATGAACGTGTTAATGGTTTGCCTAGGTAACATATGTAGGTCCCCATTGGCCGAAGGCATTTTAAAAAGTAAGGTTAATCTTGATTATGTAAAGGTCGACTCTGCCGGTACGGCAGGATATCACATTGGTAATCCACCAGACCCCAGGTCCATAAAGGTTGCTAAAGAACATGGTATCGATATTAGTGCGCAATGCTGTAGAAAGTTTACGGTTGCGGATTTTGATGTTTTTGATTTGATATACGCAATGGACAAAAGCAATTATAATGCAATACTGGGTCTGGTACGTACAAAGCATGATACCGAAAAAGTGAAACTTTTACTGAACGAAACAAATTTGGAATTGAAGGAGGTCCCCGATCCTTATTACGATTCCAAGGATGGTTTTGAAAAGGTGTATCAGCTTATAGACCAAGCATGCACTATAATTGCGGCACGATTAGAAAAATAATTCATGAGCAAACGAAACGGGAAAACGGGGACTGTTTATTTGATTCCATCTACACTAGGCGATATGGCCCCATTAGAGGTGCTACCAATATCCATTAAACAGGCTATTGAAAAAATTGATCACTATGTGGTGGAGAATGAAAAAACCGCCCGTCATTTCATTAAAAAGATTAGTCCCAGAAAATCACAGCCTTCCTTAAAACTATCCGTGCTGAATAAATTTACGGAGCCACAGGAAATCCCAGGTTTTTTGGACCCCTGTTTGCAAGGTTTTGACCTTGGAATCCTTTCCGAAGCGGGTTGCCCCGGTATCGCCGATCCAGGAGCTGCCATAGTAAAGATTGCCCATGATAAAAATTTACAGGTAGTACCCTTAGTAGGACCCTCGTCCATTTTATTGGCTTTAATGGCCAGTGGCATGAACGGTCAAAATTTCGCCTTTAACGGTTATTTACCAATTGAAAGCGGCGAGCGTAAAAAATACATTAAAGGCTTGGAGCGAAAATCCAAGGACGAGAAGCAATCGCAGCTTTTTATAGAAACACCCTACCGCAACAACAAAATGCTCGAAGAGTTAATTAAGACGGTAGCTCCAAATACCCTTATCTGCGTGGCTGCAGATATAACACTCCCTACGGAATACATCAAATCGAAAACGGCAAAGCAATGGAAGAGTGAAAATGTGGATTTGCATAAAAGACCGGCCATCTTTATCATTCAAGCATAAAAAAACCTCGGCAACGAGTTGCCAAGGTCCACACCTTCATCGGTATAAAAAACTAAATCCTTGGATTACGCTTAGGAGGAATCATGGAAATATCATATCCTGCAAACTTTTTCATGTAATTGGATATACTTGTACCATAACCATCCTTTAGATCCATACGGCCCTGCGAACGCAAGAACAATTTCACATTCCCGGGCCCAGCAAGGTGTGCGGCTGCCAAAATACCGGATTCGGTAATTTCAACACCATCCATATGCGTACCCACATAGCGTTTAATGTCTTTTCTCAGAATCCATTTATTACGGGAAATATTAACGTGGAACGCCTTCTCCTGTAACTCCGGATTGTTCAAAAAATTGACACCGTTGTAGACCCCAACCAGTTCTAGGGTACCCAGTCCAAACTGGTATTTACCCAAATAACCATACGTATTGACAATAAAGTAGTTGCCTTGGGACTCCTTAAAAGCCAAAGCCTCTTTAAAACCATTGAACTGGCTACCAATAAAAGGGGGATTAATTTTTAAATTCGAAAAATAAGTTTCGTCTTGAGGAAACAAAACTAAAGTAGGTTCTTTTACTTTAAGTACTTCCGGAACTTCAACCTTAAACGGTTTAAATCCGAAACCAGATAAAATAAACATCATAATAAGAGGACAACATATCAATATCCATCTTCTCATATTATTTATTTCTTAAGACTTAGGGCGACTACTTTTTGCCTGCTTAAATTTCTTCGTCAAAGGTAGAATGGAAAATATAGTAGTTTGAGAAGGTTCTGTTAAAAAAATACACATTTAGTTAACATGTGCTAAAATTCGGACAATTGGCCTATCTATTGATCTTCTGGGCGTTTATCCATCGGATGTACTGCTCCTTATTTCGGTTGTGTTGCGCTAAACTCTCTGCAAACATGTGGTACCCAAATTTTTCTACGTTGGCTACCATATAATAATAGTTATGCTTTTCTGGGTTTAAAACGGCATCGATGGCACTTATATCGGGCATCATAATCGGTCCCGGTGGTATACCTCCATACTTGTAGGTGTTATAAGGGGAATCCAATTCTAAATCCTTGTACAGCACCCTTTTTATAACGGTATCGAAATTACCCGATGTTTTCTTAATGGCGAAAATAACCGTTGGATCGGCCTGCAATAAAATCCCGTCCTTTAACCGATTTAGGTAAAGTCCGGCAACCCGGGGCCGTTCTTCAACCTTGGCCGTTTCTTTGTGCACGATGGAGGCCAAGGCAATTACTTCGTTGGGCACGAGACCCAGCGCCTCTGCCTTACCCATTCTTTTATCGTTCCAGAAGCGTTTGTATTCCGTAAGCATCCTTTCCCTGAAGCCAGTTGCGGACGTATTCCAAAAAAACTCATAACTGTTGGGGATGTAAAGCGACAGCTTGTTCGCAGCTGTGAATCCGTTAGCATTTAAAAATTCGGTATCCTCAAAAGATTTAAGCAAACTGCTACTATCCGCCTCTATTTGGCTGGCTATCCTACCTGCCAAAGCCTCAACCGATTCTTGATTGTTAAAGGAAACCTTGACCGGAATATTTCCGCTTCGCAGGGAGTTTACAATTTCATTATTGTTCATCCCCTTTTCGATGCTATATTTTCCTGGCCTTATGTTCTCCAAATATCCTTTACGATCCGCTGCGGATGTAAAGGAACCCATATCCTCCAATAATGGACTCAATTGCTCTTCTAGGGATGCCACAGTTGCATTTGTAGGAATGTAAACAAAGGCCTTCTCATTGTTGAAACTTGTGTTGGGGGTAAAAAATGTTCCGTAGACCATAAAAGCGAATATACCTCCACCAACTAAACCGACGAGTAAAATACCCAGTAGAATTCTTTTTATATACATTAATTTATTTTTTGTAATAAAACTTCATTTTTATAGGTTTCCCCTACCCTGATCCAGTCTTTCTTTACCCCTACCGCTATAAAACCCAATTTCTTGAAGAGATGAATACTTCCTGTGTTCTCTTCCAAAATATTGGCATAAACCTGTTTTAAACCCAACACGTCAAAAACATAGGAGCACAATAAGGAAATGGCTTCACTGCCAATCCCCTGGTTCCTATCCCGTTCTTCCAAAATAACAATACCCAGCCCCGCACGTTTATGGTTGGGGTCAAAATCAAAAATATCAATGAGACCAATAGGGCGGTGGTCTTTTGAACTGATTACCAATCGCAACTGCTTAACATCAAAAATATCCCTATGTGCATTGTCCAAATAGAGCTGCAGCACATCTTTTGAATATGGGGTAAGGGTACCGCTTACCTCCCATACCTTGGGGTCGTTTTCCAATTGGTACAAAAAATCGAGGTCCTTTTGCTCCAAGGCCCTTAGATAGATACGGTCTCCATGCAATGTTACCATGCCATTTCCCCTTTAAAAACCTGTTTAGCATCGCCTTTCAAATAAATATTCCTGTAGGTGCCATTTTGGGTGTCAAAAGAAACCTCCAATTTTCCTCCTAAGGCAGTTATGGATACAGTGTTTCCATGAATTTTTCCAAAATGGTGCATCCCAAGAGCAACAGCGGTAACGCCTGTACCACAGGAAAGTGTTTCATCTTCCACCCCACGCTCATACGTACGGACATCAAATTCATTCGCGCCCCGTTCCTCCACAAAATTTATATTGCTTCCTCTTTCACCATAAACACCGTAGCGTAGGCGTGCACCCTCTTCTACCACGTTAAATACCTTAAGGTTATGTACCAATTGTACATGGTGTGGGGAACCGGTGTTCAGGAAAAGTGCTTTCGACTTTTCGTGTATTTCGAGTACATCCTGCATTTTAAGCTGAACCTTAGTACCATTAATAGTGGCCTCATGCAGGCCATCTACAGCATTGAATTTGGTTTTGGAATCGATGATTCCCAAAAAATTGGCGAAAGCGACAATACACCTTCCTCCGTTGCCACACATGCTTCCTTCCCTTCCATCGGCATTAAAATAGACCATCCTAAAATCGCGCTCCGCATCATCCTCCAACAAAATTAAACCGTCTGCACCAATACCAAATTTACGGTTGCATAAATGTGCCACTAAGGCCGAGTCTTGCTTAGGAAAATTATCCTTGCGATTGTCGATCATCACAAAGTCATTTCCGGTGCCCTGGTATTTATAAAATGTATTTTTCATATCATCTCAATAGTACAAATATAGGCTTTAATTCGTTTTTTGCTTCCCGTTAAAAAGTAGTTAAACCGATGTGAAAAAATATATTTTCAAGTAATTTTACGACCAATACGTTAAAACTTTAATGAATATGAAAAAATTGGCAAGTCTTCTTCTTGTTTCGGTTTTCGCAGGAGCGATAACGTTGGGATCGTATAAGATTTTCTTTGAAAAAGAAAATTTCACCGTAATAACCCAGGAAAGCGATAGTGGTTTGTTCAATGCCAGCTATACCCCTACCTCCGCTAAAGGAGCGGGTATAAATGAAGTAGATTTTACTTTGGCGGCCGAGAATACGGTTAATGCCGTAGTCCACGTTAAAAACATAACCTTGAGCAAGGGACCTACCACGATACTTGATTTCTTTTATGGTTCTGGAGGCACCGCAACACCGCAAGTGGGCACCGGTTCTGGGGTCATTATTTCCTCGGATGGTTATATTGTCACCAATAATCACGTAATCTCACGTGCAAACCAACTTCAGGTAACACTTAATAACAATAGAACCTATGAGGCCAAACTTATAGGTACCGATCCAAATTCTGACATTGCCCTTATTAAAATCGATGCCGACGAAAAGTTACCATACCTCGCTTTCGGCGATTCTGATGGTACTAAAATTGGGGAATGGGTATTGGCCGTAGGAAATCCATTTAATCTTACATCTACGGTTACCGCTGGTATTGTAAGTGCTAAAGCACGTAATTTAGGTAAGAATCAATCATTCATTCAAACGGATGCTGCCGTAAATCCGGGTAATTCCGGTGGTGCTTTGGTAAATACGAATGGGGATCTCGTGGGTATCAATACTGCGATTACTTCCCAAACGGGGTCCTATGTAGGCTATTCCTTTGCCGTTCCCAGCAATATTGCCAAAAAGGTTGTTCAGGATATTCTGGAATATGGTAATGTGCAAAAAGGATTTACGGGCATAAGCCCGGCCCCTGTAAATACCAGGGACGCCATTGAACGTGGCATCAATAATATTGATGGGGTCTATATTGAATATATTGAAGATGCCTCAGCGGCGGTGGACGCAGGGTTGCAAGTGGGTGACATCGTTAAGAAAGTAGATGCTATCGACGTTCATAAATATGCCGACCTTTCGGGCTACCTATCCACAAAACGACCCGGAGATACGTTAGACTTCGTAATAGACAGGGATGGGGAGCTTTTGGAAGTACCGCTTACCCTAAAGGAAAGACAAAAATTGGTTGTGCCCGAAATGGGGTTGGAAGTCAAAAATCTTACGGAATACGACAAAAAAGTATATAAAACCCAAACTGGCGTTAAGATTGTAGGTGTACCGGAACGTTATAGGGGCTATGGTTTATCCGAAAAGGTAATCGTTAAAATTGATGATACCGAAATTGGCAACATAGACGATGCCTATACGGCCTTTGGTGCCATATCCAGATATGGAAAAACGATTATTACCATGGTTGGGCCCAATGGTGAAAAGGACCGACTCATTTTTCAATAATAACTTTACTTTTTGACAGAGGCCCTCGCAGAAACGAGGGCTTTTTTATTAACAATTGCCACCCAAGGCACTTAATTTTTCTAGTTTTGTAGGAATCTAAAAGCAACTTACCCGTTATGGCCCCAAAAACAACTTATGAAAATGAATTGGCTTTTCAAGCAGACCGTAGAAAAGCTACTACCGAGTTCATTAAAATTGTGAGTGACCTTTGGTATGATAAATCTATCGAAATCGTACTCTTTAAAAATCAGGTCATCGATAAGAGCGTTAGCGATATTATTCACTTGCATGAATATGCTGGGGAGTTTGTTCAAAAACCGATTTCCATTTTTGATTCCGTAGAAATTCTCAGAGCAATTTCAGATATCTCCTTGCCCCCTTCCAAATTGGATATTGGTAAGCTAACCTATGAATATCATTGCGACGATAACAATTTCAACAATGTAAAGGCCTTCGTCATCGAAAAACTAAAGACCGCCCAACATTTTCCAAGTATAGAACCCAAAGATGTTGTCCTTTACGGTTTTGGTAGAATTGGTAGACTGGTAGCCCGTGAATTAATGTCCAAGACGGGCAAGGGCAACCAATTGCGATTAAGGGCTATTGTCGTGAGGGGGAAACCTGGTGATAGGGAAAATCTTGAAAAAAGGGCCAATTTAATGCGAACGGATTCCGTTCATGGTATTTTTAACGGTACCGTAAATGTAGACCATGAAAAGCAACGATTGCTCATTAATGGTACAACCGTACATGTCATCTATGCCAATGTCCCCGAAGAAATAGACTACACGGAATTTGGAATCCATAATGCCCTTATCATCGATAACACAGGAGCATTCCGTACCAAAGAACAGCTAGAGCGGCACCTAAAGGCCAATGGAGCGGAGAAAGTATTATTGACGGCCCCAGGAAAAGGAATGGCCAACATTGTTCATGGTGTCAACCACTTGGAGTATGACCCGGATGAAACCCAATTATTCTCAGCGGCCTCTTGTACGACTAACGCAGTAACCCCCATTCTAAAGGCTATTGAAGAAACCTTGGGTATTGAAAAAGGACACTTGGAAACGATACATGCGTATACCAATGACCAAAATCTAGTGGACAATATGCATGGGAAATACAGAAGGGGGCGTGCAGCTGGCCTAAATATGGTCATTACAGAAACGGGCGCTGGCGAGGCGGCGGCGAAAGCCCTACCCTCGTTACAAGGCAAACTTACCTCTAACGCTATCCGCGTACCTGTGCCCAACGGGTCTTTGGCAATTCTCAATATTGAGGTTCAACAAAAAACCTCGTTGGACGGTGTACACACCATGATTAAAAAGTATGCCTTGGAAGGCGATCTCGTGGAACAAATCAAGTACGCACTGAGCAAGGAACTCGTATCGTCTGATATTATAGGCACATCGGCGCCGGCCATTTACGATAGTAATGCAACGATTGTATCCAAAACAGGCAAAAATATCATTCTGTATATTTGGTATGATAATGAATATGGTTACTCCCATCAAGTCATACGATTAGCAAAATATATGGCCAAAGTGCGTAGGTATACCTATTATTAATCCAAGCCTTGAACATCCATATTTAGTTCACATCCGTAGATACCTTAACACTTACAACGTTTGTTCATTTTTTTTTCTTAATTGACTTTAATAATTTACTTTAGTCATCTCTAAATCATTTTTTTAATACTATAACCTATTTACATGAAAGTCCATAGAATACTATTGCTACTGGCCTTATTGCTAGTTACAACCGTACAATTTGCGCAGGAAGCCGAAGAGGATGACAAATTGTCTTTAGATGAAGGACCTATTAGCAATCAATTCGATTATGTCGCCAAACGTTCTGGGAACTACCGTGCGGATGGTGTTAGATATGAGGTTGTGAAGGAATCCAACCTTTATAAATTGCGCGGGAATGTTTTGGATTCCATTGCGGCGATGAACAAAAAAACAAATGAACTTAAATCGACAATTGCCGAGCATGAGACGACCATAACCTCCTTGAATAAAAAATTGGAAGAGACTACGACCAATTTAGCCGCCGTAACCGAGGAGAAGGATAGCATGTCCTTTATAGGGATACCTGTATCCAAAGGCACCTATAATTTTATACTTTGGACCATTATTGGAGGTCTTTTCTTGTTGTTGGGGCTATTTATTTACAGATTTAGGAATAGTAATATTCTTACCCAAGAAGCCAAACAGAATCTTTCTGAGCTAGAAGTGGAATACGAAGATCACCGTAGACGAGCACTGGAGCGCGAACAGAAAATAAGCAGGCAGCTCCAAGATGAAATAAACAAGCAGAAAAAAACTAAATGATAAAAGCTCCTTATAGGAGCTTTTTTTGGCATGGAACATCGTATAGAGCGAATTTCGTTAGCGCAAATTTCAGATATTCTTCCCTTATTTGATGACTATAGAATTTTCTATGGGCAGCCATCAGATAAGCAAGGTGCCGCTCAATTTCTTACTGATAGGTTACAAAGGGAAGAAGCTATCATCTTCGCTGCCTATATTAATAACGAGGCGGTAGGCTTTACACAACTCTATTACACCTTCTCATCGGTTAGTTTGGAGCCTTCCCTTATATTAAATGACCTTTTCGTATCCAAAACCCATCGAAAAAAGGATATAGGTAAAAGTCTGCTACAGCGGGCGCAAGACTTTTGCAGTGCAAACAGATTTAAGGGCTTGGCACTGGAAACGGATACAAACAACCCTGCCCAAAAATTATACGAACGATTGGGGTGGCGAAAGGATTCTCACTGTTTTCATTACTTTTGGGCCGCCAACTGATTTTTCTAAACAAGAGATGCGAATAGATATTATTACCGTATTACCCGAACTACTTACGAGCCCTTTTGAAGCCTCAATTTTAAAAAGAGCGATAGATAAAGGCTTGGTTGAGGTTCATTTCCATAATCTAAGGGATTATACGGACACGAAATACCGAAATGTGGACGACTATCAGTTTGGTGGTGGCGCAGGCATGGTGCTTATGATCGAACCCATAGACAAGTGTATCGCCCAACTTAAATCTGAAAGAAATTATGACGAAATCATTTACATGACGCCAGATGGGAAAACGCTGGACCAAAAAATGGCCAATCAACTTTCTATGGTAGAAAACATTATTATTCTATGCGGTCATTACAAAGGCGTGGACCAACGTGTACGTGATGCTTATATTACAAAGGAAGTATCGATAGGTGACTACGTACTTTCGGGTGGGGAGTTGGGAGCTGCAGTACTTTGCGATTCAATAATACGGTTAGTACCAGGTGTCTTGAATGATGAAACCTCGGCTCTGACCGATACGTTTCAAGATGGGCTTTTGGCACCACCTGTTTACACTAGGCCGGCGGAATACAAGGGAATGAAAGTACCAGAAATACTCTTGAGCGGCAACTTTGGTAAGATTGAGGAATGGCGGGAAAACAAAGCATATGAGCGCACAGAAAAGCTGCGCCCGGATTTATTGGAATAGTAATTAAGCGCATTATACGGTAAAAAGTACTAAAAATACTTGTAGAATATAATTTAAGGATTAATTTTGCAGCCTGTTAGAACAACCTCTGACGAAAATCGTGAACGTTGCTTTAATTTAATTCCAATTAACAATTCAATGGAATCATTAATAAAATTTGTACAAGACGAATTCGTAACGAAGAAAGAATTTCCAAAATTCTCCGCTGGAGACACCATTACCGTGTACTACGAGATTAAGGAAGGGGAGAAAACAAGAACCCAGTTCTTTAAGGGCGTAGTTATACAACGTAGGGGAACTGGTGCTACGGAAACTTTTACAATCCGTAAAATGTCCGGAACCGTTGGTGTAGAGCGTATCTTTCCCATCAACCTGCCTGCACTTCAGAAAATAGAGGTGAACAAGAAAGGTAAAGTACGTAGATCAAGAATTTACTATTTCCGAGAATTGACCGGTAAGAAGGCTAGAATTAAGGAAGTAAGAGGATAAGTCCTCCTAAATAAAAATACAGAACACCGTTTCATTTTTTGACTCGGTGTTTTTTTATGAACATTTGTGAATAAACCTAGTTCATAACCTGTTGATTATTAATTTGATACCTTTTTATGTCCAATTGAAAAAAAAGTATTATATTTAAGTATGGTCCAAAAATTGAATTTGCTAAGAAATCAATTTAAGGGCCATTACGAAGCTTACGTTCTTTGTATTGTTGTTTAGTATTTAAATTTAATCACATTCATTTGTAATTAAAAAATACAACGTAGTTTTATAAAGGCTGTCGCTTTTATATGACTATTGAATCCTTGGATTGATTTCATTATTTGGAATTAAACATAGTGATTAGAACAACGAAATGAAATGATTTTTTGATGTTGGATTCCTTGTCCAAAATTAGTGTCATTTTAAACGTTGAAAAAGGGATACGGAGGCAATCAAGGGTTGCCGTTTTATTGCAAAAGTAAAACACACAGTCCGCGAACTTTTTCTAGAAAGCCATATCATTGTATGCGTACATTGATATGGCTTTTATTATTTCACAAAACTTCTCGCGACCCTTAAATATTAGGAGGCATCCACTCTTTTAAGCCTATAGAAAATTGTATATTTGCTCCGCTTTAAACAAAAACAAAACTGCAAATGTCCAAAATTTTTTATACCAAAACAGATGAAGCTCCAGCATTGGCAACGGAGTCTTTTTTACCTATTGTAAAAGCATTCACAAAAACTTCGGGAATTGAAATAGAGACCAAGGATATATCCCTTGCCGGTAGAATTGCCGCAACCTTTCCAGAGTTTTTGACCCCAGAACAACAGGTATCCAATGATTTGGAAGAATTGGGCGAGATGGCAAAGCAACCGGAAGCAAATATTATTAAGTTGCCAAATATAAGTGCGTCCGTTCCACAACTGAATGAAGCAGTAAAGGAGTTACAGGAAAAAGGGTATAAACTTCCTAATTATCCAGATGAGCCTAAAACTGATGAAGAGCGGGAAGTAAAGGCAAAATATGACAAAATTAAAGGTAGTGCCGTAAATCCTGTTCTGCGTGAAGGTAATTCTGACCGTAGGGCACCACGAGCGGTAAAAAATTATGCCAAGCAAAATCCGCATTCCATGGGTGCCTGGAGTTCAGATTCAAAAACCCATGTTGCTACCATGGGTGCCGGGGATTTTCAAGCCAATGAAAAATCAATGACATTGGATAAAGCCGCTGCGGTTCAAATAAAGTTGGTTTCAGATAACTCAAGTACTATTTTAAAGGACAAAATCGCTTTACAAGCTGGGGAAATCATTGATGCTACGGTAATGAACCGGAAGGCCCTATTGGCCTTTATAGAGAAGGAAATCAAGGATGCCAAGCAAAAGGGAGTGCTTTTTTCCGTCCATTTAAAAGCGACCATGATGAAAGTCTCCGACCCCATTATTTTTGGTCATGTGGTGGAAACATTCTTAAAACCGGTCTTTGAAAAATACACGGACACGTTTGAAAAATTGGGTATAAGTCCGAATGATGGTCTGGCCAGTCTTTATCAAAAAATTGACCAGCTTCCCAAGGAAGAAAAAAATGCAATTGAAAATGACTTGGATAAGGCCTTGGAAAATGGACCAGACCTTGCCATGGTCAATTCCGATAAAGGGATAACAAACCTGCATGTTCCAAGTGATATCATCATTGATGCTTCCATGCCTGCCATGATTCGCAATTCAGGTAAGATGTGGAACGCGAAGGGAAATGCCCAAGATACCAAAGCCGTTATACCAGATAGTAGTTATGCAGGCATATATACCGCTACCATTGATTTTTGCAAAAAGCACGGCGCCTTTGACCCAAGGACAATGGGAACGGTCCCCAATGTTGGCTTAATGGCCCAGAAAGCCGAAGAATATGGTTCTCACGACAAAACCTTTGAAATCAAAAAACCTGGAACCGTTCAGGTCGTGGATTTGGATTCTGGAGCTATTCTAATTGAGCATGAAGTACAGGAAGGTGATATTTGGCGCATGTGCCAAGTGAAGGACGCCCCCATACAGGACTGGGTTAAATTAGCCGTTTCACGTGCCAAAGCCACTCAGGACCCTGCAATATTCTGGTTGGATAAGAACAGGTCGCACGATGCAGAACTCATCAAAAAAGTAAAAGCATATTTGGCCCAGGAAAACACAACAGGGTTGGATATTCAAATTATGGCTCCCATTGAGGCCACTACCTACACCTTAAAACGGATGAAAGAAGGGAAGGATACCATCTCTGTATCCGGAAACGTTTTACGTGATTACCTTACTGACCTCTTCCCAATTTTAGAAGTAGGCACAAGTGCAAAAATGCTATCCATTGTTCCATTAATGAATGGTGGTGGTCTATTTGAAACGGGTGCAGGTGGATCTGCCCCAAAGCATGTTGAGCAATTTTTGGAAGAGGGCCATTTGCGTTGGGACTCTCTAGGGGAATTCCTTGCCCTAGGAGTCTCCTTAGATTTTTATGGTGATAAAAATGCAAACCCAAAAGCAAAAATTCTTGGGGATACACTTGACGGTGCCACAGAAAAATTTCTCTTAAACGATAAGTCCCCCTCAAGAAAAGTTAAGGAATTGGATACAAGGGGAAGTCATTTTTATCTTGCAAAATATTGGGCGGAAGCCTTGGCAGCGCAAAATGAGGATACGGAGTTGAAATCTATTTTTACGGAGATTAACAAGTCCATAACTATAAATGAGAAACAAATTTTGAACGAATTGTTGGAAGCCCAAGGTACATCGCAGCACATTGGCGGCTACTACAAGCCAGATCCAAAACTAGCCGCGAAAGCGATGCGACCTAGTGCTACGTTCAATAAAATACTGGCCTCTATATAAAGTTTTGGTTGTACTTCTAAGACCCGTTATGAACGGGTCTTTTTTTAATCTAAAAAAGATAGAGCGCTTCTTCCATTTTATAATTATTTTTAAGAAAAAAATTGATGAACAGGAATACCTGGATTGCGCTTATCCTTATTATTTCTTGTGTTTCCAATTCGTTCGCCCAACAAAAGTTTACCCTTAGTGGAACTGTATCAGAGGAAAGCACAAATGAAAACCTTATTGGAGTTACTATTGCGGTAACTGAGCTAAGAACAGGAGTTACCACCAATGAATACGGATTTTTTTCTATAACCTTACCTGAAGGAGAATACAGTATTTTGGTTCGGTATTTAGGCTTTAAAGATATTATCAAGACGCTTTCACTATCAAAAAACACGAACATAGACTTTAAGCTTGAAGAGCAGGCTGAAGAATTGGACGAAGTTATCGTGACCGATGATGTAGAACGGATTGAAATCCGTAAACCGCAAATGAGTGTTAATACCATATCCGCTCAAACGATTAAACAAATACCCGTTATTTTAGGGGAGGCAGATGTCATTAAATCCCTGCTATTGCTACCTGGAGTAAGTAATGCTGGAGAAGCTTCCTCAGGATTCAACGTAAGAGGCGGCGCGGTAGACCAAAACTTAATTCTTTTGGATGAGGCTACTATTTTCAACTCATCACATCTTTTTGGCTTTTTTTCGGTATTTAATCCAGATGCCATAAAGGACATAAAACTCTACAAAGGAGGAATTCCGGCCCGTTATGGCGGTAGGGTATCCTCCGTATTGGAAATATTTCAAAAAGATGGCAACAGTAAAGAAATTAAAGTAAACGGTGGCATTGGTGCAGTAGCAAGTAGGCTGTTAATAGAAGGGCCAATAATCGAAGACCAAACCTCTTTTCTTATTGGTGGACGGGCTTCGTATGCGCATTTGTTCCTACCTTTATTTGATATAGACAACAAAGCCTATTTCTATGATTTGAACACCAAAATCAGTCACAAAATAAATCAAAACAATAGCCTTTTTCTTTCCGGGTATTTTGGCAGGGACCTGTTTAGTATTACCGATAGATTTGTTAATACCTATGGTAATGCAGTTGGGAATTTAAGATGGAACCATCTTTTCTCCAATAAATTATTTTCCAATCTTTCCTTGATTTACTCAGACTATTACTATGGTTTAGTCCTTGATTTTGTTGGCTTTGAATGGGATTCAGGCATTCAAAATTTCAATATTAAATATGATTTAAAACATTATCTAAATGACAAACTGCAAGTAAACTACGGCCTCAATAATATTTATTATGCATTTAATCCAGGAGAAATTAAGCCTAACAAACCAAGTTCAGGAATCGTTGAAGGCGAACTCACCAAGAAATATGCAAACGAAACAGCTTTGTACATAGACGTTGAACATGAAATCTCAAATAAATTAAGCCTAAACTACGGCCTAAGGGTAAGCCATTTTAATCGGTTAGGACAAGATGAATTTTATGTGTATGAAAATGACAACCCCGTTTTTTTTGATCCATTTACATTGGTATATCGAGAAGCAGAACCAATAGATACGATTAGCCCTGGTAGAAATGGTAGTCTCAAAAGATTTACAAATTTGGAACCCAGATTTAGCATGGCCTACAGTTTTAATGAGGATTCCTCAATTAAAGCCAGTGTTACACGCCTGTCTCAATACCTACACCTTCTTTCGAACACCAGCTCCCCTACTCCTCTGGATGTTTGGACCCCTAGCGGCCCTTACGTAGAACCCCAACTTCTTAACCAATATGCCCTAGGGTATTTTAAAAATAGTAGCGATGGCACCTATAGTCTGGAAACGGAAGTATTTTTTAAGGATATCGAAAATCGAATCGATTATATCGATGGTGCAAACCTAATTGCCAATGACGCCATAGAAAGAGTTATCCTTAGTGGAGATGCCAGAGCATATGGGCTTGAGGTCTTATTGCGAAAAAATGATGGTAAACTTACCGGATGGTTATCCTATACCTTATCAAAATCGGAACAGCGAACCTCTGGTAGAACATCAACTGTGGATAATGGACGTTCTAATTTGGAATCAGGAATCAATTTTGGGGATTGGTACAATACACCCTTTGATAAGACCCACGACTTTTCAATTTATGGCAGTTATGAATTAAATGATAAGTGGCGCTTCAATTCAAATTTTATATTTCAAACAGGGCAGCCTACCAATTACCCGGTTGGCCAATTTGAATTTGAAGGTATTGTAGTTCCATTTTATGGTCTTCGCAACCAAGAACGATTACCTTCCTACAACAGGCTGGATATTTCTGCCAGTTTAACACCTAGAAAAAATAAAAATAGGAAGCTTCAGACGGAATGGGTATTTAGTATATATAATGTATACAACCGCATGAACGCAGCATCTATCAATTTCAGACAGAATGAGGATACGAGACGGAACGAAGCCGTAAAAACGTCCATATTTGGAATAGTACCATCGGTTACCTATAATTTTAAATTTTAGACCATGCGAAAATTCGTGATTTTAATTTTCAGTATTTCATTCTTCCTTTCGTGTGAGGAGGTCATAGATATAGATGTTCCCCAGGGGACATTAAACTTGTAGTAAACGGAATTATTAGAGTTGATGAATCTAAAGAATTTCTACCTGTCGAAATAAAGGTGACGGAAAGCAGTACTTTTTTTGAAAACAATCCCATAGCAGCTATAGAGAGTGCTATTATTATTTACGGCACCCCTAGATCAGACGCACCTGAACTATATGAAAATGGACCGTTTTTTTCCAATTTAGCCGAAGTTGATCCGGGTAGTGGAATCTGGGTGCCAGACCCTACCTTTGATGCGGAACAAAGAATACGGGTCAATAACATCAGGGAAGGCGACGTATTCCTTTTATTATTGGAATACAACGAGAGGCGCTATGCCGCTTCTACAACCTATATAAAATCAGCTCCCATAGATAATTTTGAGCAAGGAAGCGGTACCCTATTCGGAGATGAAGAAACGGAAATCATAGTCACCTTTACCGATAGACCGGATACTCAAGATTATTACGTAATCGACTTTGGTTTTAGTGAATTTTTGGCTGTAGAAGACGAGTTCGTTGATGGACAAGCTTTTGAATTCTCGTATTTTTATGATCAGGAATTTGAACCGGGAACGGAACTTACCGTGAATATTCTTGGTGCAGATCAAAACTTCTTCAATTATGTAGATTTAATTATAGAACAGACCCAAGATACCGGAGGTGTTTTTCAAACGCCTGTTGCAGCGGTTAGAGGTAATGTTTTTGATGTAACCGGATTGGACAATGATGAAATATTCGACAATGTCGAAAGACCCAATAATTTCGCCTTAGGGTACTTTGCTGTTGTTCAGCAATTTAAAGATAGTTTGATTATAGAATGAGAACGGATAAAGAGGTATTGGTAAAAGGATTGAAACAATTAGGAATAACGGTAGTATTAATGTTTACTGCACCAATTATTCTTTGGCAAGCCTTTAAAAATGAGGATAAGTTCCTTTTTTGGCCTGTCTGTATTATTGGTGTTATTTTAGCCGGATATGCTGTTTATATGGGTTTTAAGGGAATTAAAACCATTGTAGATTCGGTTTTTGGAAAGAAAACCAAAACAAGTTAATTGTCGGGTATTTTACTACTCTTTTTCCATTTGTTATAGAGTTGGTCATAGTCGTAGTCCAATACCGTTGCCTGGCGTTCCAATTGGCCTTGGGAAAAGGCACGCTGCAAAATGTCCTCTATTAAATAGTCCTCCTCTACTTGATCTGGATGAAATTCCTCCTTTATACTTATTTTAAAAAATTTTGCGGTCGTATTATACCAAAAGGCACGCCAACCGTTCCTTAATTCCTTAACCAGATCAAAAGCGGTCGTTCCAGTTTGCCTATAAATCAACTTCACCAAAATTTGGCCTTCTGTACGGGTCAGCTTTTTTAACTCTTCAGAAAACTCTTCCTCGATGTATTTTTGGACTTTCCGCGTATACTTTTTACGCTTTCTTTTGTTTTTTATGCTAGCAAGACTATCGTTCAATTCCACCAAACGCTCTGCAGCCAATTTGGCATAAGGATATACCTTGTGCGTTTTTCTACGCAAAATATAATACCTTAATTTTTCATCGTAAGAAGAAAAGTTGAGTTTTCCAAAGACGTAAGCTTCTTCTAAGGCAATGGAACTCTGCAATAAGGAATCGCCGGCAACAATAATCATTTTTTCGGCTACGGAATCCAATTCCTGCTCCTCAACTTGCGCATTTACAAGCAAGCTGGCAGTAAACAGCAGAAAAAGAAAACAAGTATATCTCATTAGCATTAGCTGAACAAAAGTCTTGCCAAAATTAATCATTATTACAGAAGGTTATTATTAAAACAAGCCTAATATTGTTAAGTTTGTAGCCTAAATTAAAGTAGATGGCCACTAAAAATATTATCACTAAAAAGTCTCTGGATTTCTTTGAAAAGTACTTAAACAACGCTGCACCTACCGGTTATGAATGGGAAGGGCAAAAATTGTGGATGAATTATTTAAAACCCTATGTTGATACCTTTATTACAGATACCTATGGTACCGCCGTAGGGGTTATCAACCCAGATGCTGAATACAAGGTTGTCATAGAAGGTCATTCCGATGAAATATCGTGGTACGTCAACTACATTACAGACAATGGTCTAATTTACGTGATACGTAACGGTGGTAGCGATCACCAGATCGCGACTTCCAAATGGGTAAACATCCATACCAAAAATGGTATCGTAAAAGGTGTATTTGGGTGGCCTGCCATCCACACACGTAAAGGGGATAACAAGGAAGAACAAGCACCAAAACTCGATAATATTTGTATTGATATTGGCGCAAAGGATAAAGCCGAAGTTGAAAAATTGGGAGTGCACGTAGGTTGTGTGATTACCTATCCAGATACGTTCCATGTTTTAAATAAGGATAAGTTCGTCTGTAGGGCAATAGATAACCGTGCGGGTGGGTTTATGATTGCCGAGGTGGCGCGCCTGTTACACGAAAACAAGAAAAAACTTCCTTTTGGGCTGTACATCACCAATTCCGTGCAGGAAGAAATTGGATTACGCGGGGCCGAAATGATTACCCAGACCATTAAACCCAATATCGCAATTATAACCGATGTCTGCCATGACACGACCACGCCCATGATCGAGAAGAAGACACAAGGTCATACAGAAATAGGCGCTGGGCCCGTGATATCCTATGCCCCTGCGGTTCAAAATAAATTACGTGAGCGTATCATAGAGACGGCGGAAGCCAATAAAATTCCATTTCAGCGCATGGCAGCATCCCGAGCGACAGGAACCGATACAGATGCCTTTGCATACAGCAATGGTGGCGTAGCATCAGCTTTGATTTCCTTACCGTTACGCTATATGCATACTACCGTAGAAATGGTGCACAAGGAAGATGTTGAAAATGTTATCCGTTTAATCTACGAGACGCTTTTGAACATTAAGGAGGGGGAAACCTTTAGTTATTTCGACTAGGGTTTCTTAGTTTATGGTATAAAATGAGTCGTGCTGTGTATTTTAAATACTGTGCAATATTATACTACTATATTTTATACCATCTAGAAATACCGACGCTATAAATCCGATTAAATTCATTCCCTATGGATGAATTACTAGACATACTTACCCCTAGCGGTGAACGAACCGGGATTACGGAAATGAAAACGGAAGCACACCGCAAGGGATTGTTCCATCCTACGGTACATATTTGGTTCTATACCAAAAACGGAACCTTACTACTACAAAAAAGGGGCAAAAATAAAAACATACACCCTGCGCTTTGGGATGTTTCCGTTGCGGGCCACATTGGTGCAGGGGAGGATATTTTAGACGCTGCCGTTCGGGAAATAAAGGAGGAAATTGGATTGGAACTACCCAAAGGAAAACTTAAAAACATTGGCCTATTTAAATCGGTCCAACACCATGGAAAGGAGCTCATTGATCGTGAATTCCACCATACCTTTTTGGCTGAATTAACTGTTGATTTAAACCATTTGACCAAACAGCAAAGCGAAGTGGAAGATTTAAAACTTTGGCCCATTACTATGTTTGAACAGCAGTTACATCACCCAGAAATGAGATTGACAATAGTGCCGCACAGTACGGCTTACTTTAATACAGTGCTAAACGAAATTAAAAGCCTGTTATAATGTAGCCACAAATTCGTCTACCTGAGCCAAGGTATAAGTGGTTTGTTTCCCACTCTCCATATGTTTTACCACAAAAGAATTTGAATTGAGTTCTTCAGCGCCCAATAAAATTACATAGGGTACTTTACGGTTGTTCGCATATTTGAACTGTTTTTGTAATTTGGTATCCGACGGATATAAGTCAGCCAAAACCCCCTTTTTACGGAGTACGGTCACCAATTTTAAGGACGCTAAGGCCTCTTTGGCACCAAAATTAAGGCAAAGCACATCAAGTGTTCTATCAACCGATTTTGGAAAGAGATTAAGTTCGTCTAAAACTAGGTAAATACGGTCAAGACCAAACGATATACCCACACCGCTCACATCCTTTAATCCAAAAATACCGGTAAGGTCATCATAACGACCACCACCACCGATAGACCCCATATCGACCTCCTTTGGGGCGGAAACCTCAAAAATAGCTCCAGTGTAATAGTTTAGACCCCTCGCCAATGTAATATCGATTGCCAAGGTGGCGGATTGCAGCCCCACGACCGCTATCGTTTCCATTATAAACCGCAACTCTTCCAAACCTTTTTTACCTTCTTCCGAACCCTGCAATAAGTGCTCTAAGCGGAGCAACTGTTCCACATTGCTCCCCTGAGGCTCGAACAATGGTGCCGCTTTTTCAATAGCGGATTCAGAAATCCCTTTTGCCAGCATTTCTTTTTTAACGCCCTCCTCCCCTATTTTATCTAACTTATCAAGCGCCACCGTAAAATCGATCAATAGGTCTTGAGCCCCAATAACCGCTGCTATACCTGCCAATATTTTTCGGTTGTTCATTTTAATCGTAACCCCATCAAGTTTTAAATCAGAAAAAACCGCATCATAAAGTTGTATCAATTCAACCTCTTGTAAAAGGGAGTCTGATCCTACCACATCTGCATCACATTGAAAAAATTCCCTAAAACGCCCCTTTTGAGGTCGGTCCGCACGCCAAACAGGTTGTATTTGATAGCGTTTAAAAGGAAAATCCAATTCGTTCTGGTGCATTACCACGTATCGTGCAAAAGGGACCGTTAAATCATAACGCAGTGCTTTCTCCGTAATTTTAGGAGCGATGGTATTCGAATCTTTAGAACTATACGTTACAGCATCTACCTTGCTGATAAAATCACCTGAATTTAAAATTTTAAAAATCAAGCGGTCTCCTTCATCCCCATATTTTCCCAATAAGGTTTCAGAATTTTCAAAGGACGGTGTCTCTATGGGCTGAAAGCCATAGGTTTCAAAATTATTCTTTATGATATCAAAGATATAGTTGCGTTTGGCGATTTCTGTTGGGGTAAAATCGCGTGTTCCTTTGGGTATGGATGGTTTCTGTGCCATTGTCAATTATTGATATGCAAATATAGGCCTCCCCCCAATCCCTACCAAAATAGGGAAAGGAACATTAAAGCTGTTTTTATAAAATTTGTCGGAGGGTGTGCCCTATCGTGTGTAATTAATTTGGATTGTATTTTACGGCTTTAAGGGGCGACTATTACCTTCTCGAACCACTGGTATAATTCTCCCTTGGTAATAACGGCTCCCTGCTGTATCAATAAAAACTTATCTACGTTTTTATCATCGGTATAAGCTTTTGAAGCGGTAAGATACTCTACATAATCTGACTGCCAATTTTTTTTGAACCAAGAAAAACCAAGATTGGTAGTCAAATCTACTTCAGGGTTTAGCACTTTGACCGAAATCAGTTTCATTTCCTTACCGGTCAAATGGAACAAATGCATTTGATCCTGTGAAATGTTTTCCAGATAGGATACTTTATTCAAAACGCCCTCCCAGACCAAATCGCTAAAAACATCCAATTCTTCTTCGGCTACTTTCGGCTTTTCTTTTTTAATGGTTTTCCATTCTTCAGCCGTTATGGATTGGGTGGCCAAAAAATTAATGAATTCTGGGTGTAACTCTTCTAGTTGTTCTTTTGTTAGTCTGGTGTATTTCATAACACGAAATCAAAAAAAAGCCCTCCAGTGAACTGAAAGGCTTATATTTTAAATAATTATAAAAATTACTTTTGCTCTGCAATAACTTCAAAACCGAAATCAACAACAACCTCACGGTGTAATCTGATTTGGGCATTGTAAGGTCCGGTTCTTTTAACCGCACCACCTTGAATGCTAATGAATTTTTTATCGATGTCATGACCTTCTTTTGCCAAGGCATCGGCTAAATCTCCATTAGTGACAGAACCGAACAATTTGTCCGCAGCTCCTGTTTTAGCAGTAATCTTCAATTCCAAAGCTTTTAATGCCTCTTCAGTTTTCTTGGCGGCATCTACAACTTTCTTTTCTTTATGTGCTCGTTGCTTTAGGTTTTCAGCCAAAACTTTTTTAGCCGAAGGAGTAGCCATAGTAGCCAAGCCTTGGGGAATAAGGAAATTTCTTCCGTATCCGTTCTTAACATTAACTACATCGTCTTTAAAACCTAAATTCTGTACGTCTTCTCTTAATATTAGCTCCATGTTCCTTTTCTTTTATTATTTTAATAAATCAGCAACATATGGCATTAACGCCAAATGACGAGCTCTTTTAACGGCTTGCGCCACTTTTCTCTGGTATTTCAAAGAAGTACCTGTAAGCCTTCTTGGCAATAATTTACCTTGCTCGTTTACCAGTTTCAACAAGAAGTCAGCATCTTTATAGTCTACGTATTTAATACCGGACTTTTTAAAACGACAATACTTCTTCTTTGTATTGGTCTCAATGTTTAAAGGGGTTAGATACCTAATCTCCCCATCTTTCTTTCCTTTTGCCTGTTGTTGTAATGTTGCCATAGTCCTTACGCTTTAGTGGTTTTGTTTCTTGTTCTTCTTTTTTCTGCCCATGCAACGGCGTGCTTGTCCAACTTAACGGTCAAGAAGCGCATAACACGTTCATCTCTTCTAAACTCCTGCTCATAAGGCAATACTACCTCGCCGGTGTTCGTGAATTCGAACAAGTGGTAAAATCCACTCTTTTTGTTCTGGATAGGATAGGCCAATTTTTTGAGGCCCCAATTTTCCTTGGCTACCATTTTGGCGCCATTGTTAATTAAGAAATCTTCGAATTTCTTAACTGTTTCCTCTATCTGTACATCAGATAGAACGGGATTCAAAATGAAAACAGTTTCGTAATGGTTCATATTATATTTTGTTTTAAGGAGTGCAAAAATAGATATAATTTTAAAATAATTATAAGAAATGAGAATATTCTTCGTTATTGAAAGGTAATAACTTTAAAAATTGAACCAAATCTTAATCATATAATCATTACCAAATATACGATCATTACTGCATTGTTCACATCTTTTGTTGTAGTTAAGCAGCATTTTTCGGTTATTTGTCGATGATTTAACCCCACAAATCAGCCCTTATGAAGTTAAGAAGTATCATCGTTGACGACTCGTCCATGCAAAGGATGGCCGTTGCAAAGTTGGTAAACAATCACCCTAATTTAACTATGGTAGCGGAGTACAGTAATGCTATCGAAGCTAAAAACGGAATCAAGAACCATGAGATAGATCTCATATTCCTTGATGTTGAAATGCCAATTATTACCGGCTTCGACCTACTCGAGTCCCTAGAAAACAGTCCTCAGGTAATTTTGATTACCGGAAAACCAGATTATGCCCTTAAAGCATTTGACTATGATGTAACGGATTATTTACATAAACCGATTACCATGGCACGTTTCGATGCCTCCGTAAAAAGAGCGGTCGCCAACTACGAACAACTGCATAGGGTCAACGAAGATGAGGAGCATATTTTCGTTAAGAGCAACCTAAAGAAAAGAAAGGTAATCTTGAATGATATTAAGTGGATCGAAGCCCTTGGTGACTATATAAAACTAGTTACGGATGAAGCCAACATCGTAATTTTATCAACAATGAAATCTTTTGAAAAGCAATTGCCGGAAGATAAGTTTTTGAGAATTCATAAATCCTACATCATTAACCTGGAGAAGGTTGAGAAATTCAACAGCAAAAATGTAGAAGTTAGCGGAAGATCGATTCCGTTGAGCAGAAATAAGAAAACAGAATTGGCGGAAGCACTCAGTAACGTATAATTCTATGATATACTATTACTTTAAAAAGACTGCTTTTAGCGGTCTTTTTACTTTAAATATGGTCTACGTTATAAATGACCCGTACCGCTCGAAACATTGAGATTGCATTGAAGGATTTTTCTACACGTTTAACATTGGCCTTTGTCTGCGCCAATGATTGTACTTTATCGACTTTTACCAATATATGCTTTAAATATTGATTTCGAATTCTGGCCACCGGCGGATATTCCGGTCCCAACACCGTTCCTCCAAAATTAGTGCGTAAGGCACCCGTAAACCAATCTGCAGCCTCATTGAGCAATGCATAATTCTTATGCTTGAAAGTCACCTTTACGATACGGTTTGCAGGAGGATACTTATACTGCTCCCGTTCGTATAGCTGTTCTGTATACATTCCCTCATAATCACCGGTCGTAACCTGTTTGAGAATCTGATGGTACGGATTGTAGGTCTGTATAATTACCTTACCCCTTTTTTTGGTTCGCCCTGCCCTACCAGATACTTGGGTCAACAATTGATACGTGCGTTCATGGGCCCTATAATCCGGAAAATTAAGTAGGGCATCAGCATTCATGACCCCTACTAAATTCACGTTCCTAAAATCCAAACCTTTCGTTAGCATTTGGGTGCCTACCAAAATATCCAGCTCCTGTTGCTCAAAGGCGGTGATAATTTTTTCGTAACCGTGTTTACCCCGGGTCGTATCCAAATCCATTCGCCCTACCTTGGCATCCGGGAAAAGTTTCTGCACTTCCTTCTCTATTTGTTCAGTTCCAAAGCCCTTCGTATCCAGTTCTGGACTACCACAGGCGAAGCAACTTTCGGGAAGTGCCGTATGATGCCCACAATAATGGCAGCGCAATTGATTCCTATACTGATGATACGTAAGACTTACATCACAGTTGGGGCACTGTGGGGTGTGGCCGCAGGTTAAACATTCCAATAACGGGGCAAAGCCCCTTCTGTTCTGGAACAAAATTACCTGATCCCCATTCAGTAGCGTTTCTTCAATTTCCATGAGCAACCGTTCGGAGAAATGACCTTTCATGCGTTTTTTACGTGTTGCTTCCTTTATATCCACCAATTCCATGTCTGGCATCAATACATTTCCAAAACGTCTGTTTATTTCCGCAAATCCATACTTTCCCGTTTGTGCATTATGGTAACTCTCTACACTTGGTGTTGCGGAACCCAATAGAATATTCGCATTGTGAAAATTCCCTAAAACAATGGCGGCATCCCTGGCGTGGTACCTTGGTGCGGGATCAAATTGCTTGAACGAGCTCTCATGTTCTTCATCAATTAGCACCAGTCCCAAATTCTTGAACGGCAAATACAAGGCGGAGCGCGCCCCAATGACCAATTGGGCCTTGAGTTTACCCTGTAAAACATTCTGCCATACCTCTACACGTTCCTGAACAGTATACTTTGAGTGGTAAATGGCGATGTTTTCCCCAAAATACTCCTGTAACCGACTAATTAATTGTGTGGTCAAGGCAATTTCTGGGAGTAAGTACAAGGCCTGTAACCCTTTCTCCAGACATTCAGCAATAAGCTTCACATACACTTCGGTCTTGCCTGAAGAAGTTACGCCTTTCAACAACGTTACCTTATCCCGTTCAAAAGCAACTTTTATGGCGCCCAAGGCGGTCTCTTGATATTCATTAAGCGTTTTAACAGCAGAACTATCCGAGGTCCCATCAAATAACACACGGTCAGTTTTTATATAGTATTCTTCAAGTATCCCTTTATCTACCAAAGTTTTAATGACCGCCTTTGAAGCGTTACTGGATTTTTCCAAAGCGTTCACCTTAATTGGTTTTTTGGAACTTCCCTGTAGTTGAAAAAGTGTAAGTACGACCTGACTTTGCTTAGGGGCCCTACTAAGTTCATTTAAAAGTTCCTCTAGTTTTTCGTCACTGCCAAACTCCCGTCCCATTTTTACATAGCGCACCAATTTCGGTTTATATTGCTCGTAAACCTCCTCTTTCAGGATAATTACATTTTTCGCCAAAAGGCGCTGTAACACAGGTAATACATTCTTTCGTTCTACAATAGCAGCTACCTCATTGACTTTGAGCATGGATTGATGCTGTAGGGCCTCGTATACCAAGAACTCATCGTCCCGTAGGTCATTTTCATCAATTTCATATTGTGTATTGCGTAAAACCAATGTTTCACTTTCCAACAAAAATGCCCCGGGCAAAGCACTGCGGACTACTTCGCCTAGCGTGCACATATAATAGGAAGCCATCCATTCCCAATGTTTTAATTGGATTGGGGTTACAATGGGATAATCGTCCAAAACCTCATGGATCTCCTTGGCCTCATAGGCTTGAGGCGGTGTTTGATGAAGCTCGTAAACTATACCGGTATATATTTTTGATTTCCCAAAGGGAACCGCTACGCGCATTCCTGGCTTAATTAGCAAGGTTTCATCCTCGGTTAGGCTATAGGTGAATAGTCGCTCTAATGGAATGGGTAATATTACATTAACAAAATTGGTCATAGTAACTATCCTTCCACCCGCAACCAAGTCTGTGTTCTGTAGATAAAGGCCAAATAACCCCGTACCTTTAATTCATCTGGATTATCTGGATTTAACCATATTTTAAAGCGAAATGTCATTGCCTGTTCCGGGTCGAACAAGCGCTTCCCTTTCCATTCACCATCTTCATCTTTTTCTCCTGCAGTAATGATTTCCATGCCTTCAACGGGCTTATCCTTCAATTCCCCATCGCATTTGGTACAGCGTACATCTTCTTTACCTTCTTCCAAAATTTCAAGTACTTTACCGTACATTAAACCGTCTTCCTTATAAATCTCAATGATCCCTTTTGGCTTCCCGGTGCGGTCATCAATGGTTTTCCATTTTCCAAAAACAGATTGGGCGGAAGCACTTGTCGATACGATAAAAAGTCCCAAAAGACTTAAACGGAAAATTTGATTCATCATTCTTTTCGTGTGATTTTGCGTAAGGTATTCAGGGATGCGTTCAATTCAAACCCAAGTAGCAAGATATTAGAATTTAACCAGATGTAAACCATTAAAATCAATAATCCTCCCAGGGCGCCATACAATTCATTGTACCGTGCAAATTTTTCTACGTAAATACCAAATAAATAGGAAGTTGTCAAAAACAAAATGGTTGTCATTAGTGCGCCGATGGAAAAAAACCGGGCCTGTTTCCCTTCCCTTGTTCCAAAATAATAAAGGATAGCTGTAGTGAAGTACGATAATACGATAAAAAATAAGATTTTTGCAATTTGTATTCCCACAACCTCGTCTTCCCCAAGCACATATCCTCCCTGCCGTGCCGCAAATTCTGATAGGTACCCCAGAACGTAAAATTCAAAGTAGATAAATGCCACAAAACCCAATATGATGAGAATGGCCAGGATTAGGCCAACCATCAAAGCATAGGCATATTGTCTAAATATATTACGGGTAAGTTCAATATGGTACGACGTTTCAAAACCTCCAAAAATGGAATTGACCCCATTGGCTATCAAAAAAATGCTAAGCAAAAAGGCCGATGACAGTAATCCTCCCCGCTTCTGGTCCTTTATTTGCTGAAAGACCTCCCCAAAATACTCGCCCGTGGCATTGGGTAAAAAAGACTCCAAAAACAACCGGAACTGAACATCAAAATCTCCATGTTCAATACTAACATAGGACACCAAAAAAGGCACCAGGGTCACCATAAAAATCAATAAGGGGAAAAGTGCCATAAACAAGCTAAAAGCAATGGCGCTGGCACGCGTAGAAAGGGTTCCCTTTAATATGCCAAAAACATACATCTCTAGCAAATCGTAAACAGATAGACCCTCAAAACCAGGAAGTCTCAGCTTCTTCAGAAGACGCACAAACCAATTTAGTATAGGTATTTTATCTAGTTTTTCCTCGACCTCCAACGACATTTAAACCGCTTTTAAACTTAAATCCATATTATAAACAGAATGGGTCAGCGCCCCAGATGAAATATAATCCACACCACATTCCGCATATTCCCTAATTGTTTTTTCATTTATTCCTCCAGACGATTCCGTCAAACAGGAATCACCGATCAAAGCAACGGCCTTGCGGGTATCCTCATAGTTGAAATTATCGATGAGGATACGATAGACCCCTTCAGATTTTAATATCTCCCTTATTTCCTCCAAGTTTCTGGCTTCTACAATAATCCTCAAATCTTTATTTGTTTCCTTGAGGTATTTTTTTGTTTTGGCAATGGCCTTTGTTATCCCTCCGGCAAAATCGATGTGGTTATCTTTTAACATAATCATATCATAGAGCGCAAACCGATGGTTCTCACCACCACCAATCTTAACGGCCCACTTTTCTAACGCTCGTATACCCGGTGTTGTTTTACGGGTATCCAATATTTTAGTGCCCGTACCCTCCAAAAGATCCACAAAAAGTTTTGTCTTCGTGGCAATTGCACTCATGCGTTGCATGGCATTCAGCACTAAACGTTCTGCCTTTAAAATGTTTTGTGAGCTTCCCTCTACATAAAAAACGATATCGCCCTGTTTTACAGCTTCCCCATCCTTAATACAAACTTCAATCTTAAGATTTGGATCGATGAAATAAAAAACCAATTCCGCAAAATCCACCCCTGCAATGATACCCTCATCCTTGACCAATAATTTGGCCCTACCTACGGCCGTATCTGGTATGCATGCCAAGGAACTATGATCTCCATCCCCAACATCCTCACGTACTGCGTTTGCAATGATCAACTTTATCTCTTCCTTAAACTGTTCTTCTGAAATCATCCCTTTTTTCTTCTAATGCTTTGCTAAATTACAAATCCATTTGCGAAATTGATTTACTTTTGGAATATGACTATAAAACTTTTGGCCATTGGCAAGACCGATAGTTCTGAGCTGCAAGAGCTAATAGCGGTTTATCAAAAAAGGTTGAATTTCTATGTTAATTTTGAAATAGAACTGATTCCCGACCTAAAGAGAACCAAGAACTTATCCGAAGCGCAACAAAAAGAAATGGAAGGGGCCCTTATTCTTAAACGATTGGCCGCAACAGACGTTTTAATTCTTTTTGACGAAAAGGGCAAGCAATTATCCTCAATAGAATTTTCGGCATACTTGCAAAAGAAAATGAATGCAGGAATAAAGCAACTTGTTTTTGTAATTGGCGGCCCCTATGGATTTAGTGATGCCGTATACGCTAAGGCAGTGGGTAAGGTGAGTCTTTCAAAAATGACGTTTTCTCACCAAATGGTGCGCCTTTTTGTTACTGAACAGCTTTACAGGGCATATACGATTCTAAAAAACGAACCATACCACCATCAATAAGCAGTGCATTTTGAAGCACGCTGAAGTTAATGCTTAAAAGACAAGTTTAAAAAATAGACTCAGTTCAATTCAAAAACCCAAACTCAGAAAGTTAATAAACGCTGTATCCCAAATCTAATACAGAACCCTGAACTTAATCGTATTATCTACCTTTTTCAAGGCTTTTATAACATCCTTATTGTATTCCTTATCCAAATCGGTAATCACATAACCCACTTCATTGTCCGTTGAGAGGTATTGACTGGAGATATTCAATTCATACTGAGCCAATACTTTATTTATTTTCGCCATGATGCCCGGCACATTTTTATGGATGTGCAGAAAACGGTGCGCTTTATTTTGCTTCGGTAAACGGATATTAGGGAAATTTACGGCATCGACGGTATTTCCGGAGTTGATGTAATCCATTATTTTATTCGGAACAAAGTCTGCTATATCGCGTTGAGCCTCTTCGGTACTACCACCAACATGGGGGGTAAGGATAACGTTGCCGAACCCTTGCAATTTTGTATGGAATTCCCCATTACTGGCTGGTTCATCTGGGTAGACATCAATCGCGGCACCACCAACGTGTCCTTCCTTTAACGCCGCTGCCAAGGCATCGATATCCACGACAAAACCTCTAGAAAGGTTAATAAGCATGGCGCCCTTCTTCATTTGCTTTAGCTCGCGCTCCCCAATGAAGTTTTTATTGGCCTTGTTATCGTCTATATGCAAGGTAACAACATCGGACACATTTAATAGGTCCTCCAAACTATTGCACTTAACGGCATTTCCTAAGGCCAATTTATCGTCCACATCATAGTAATAGACCCGCATCCCCATTGCTTCAGCCAATACGGATAATTGCTTTCCAATATTACCGTAACCAACAATACCTAAATTTTTACCGCGTACCTCCCTAGAACCTGCTGCCGTTTTCTGCCATTGGCCTTCGTGTATTTCCCTACTGCGGTCAAATACGCTACGCATTAACATTATAATTTCCCCAATGGCCAATTCCACTACGGATCTTGTGTTGCTATAAGGCGCGTTAAATACCACAACACCTTTTTTCTTGGCGCTTTCAAGGTCTATTTGGGTGGTACCAATACAAAATGCCCCTACCACCAACAATTTATCGGCAACATCCAACACTGTTTTTGTGACCTGCGTCTTGGAGCGTATTCCTAAAACGTGAACCCCTTTTATTTTTTCCATCAGCTCCTCTTCAGACAAGCTATGCTTTATCAATTCTACCGAGAATCCATCTTCAGATAGATTATCGAAGGCAGCGGTATGGACATTTTCCAATAAAAGGACCTTAATCCTATTCTTTGGGTACGAGATATTTCTTGGCAATTTATTCACAAATAAAAATTCATCTAAACTTGGTGTAACATAATCCGCATTATTCGCGGCCTTTTCTCTGTGCACGTTTTCTGTGTAGGCGAAAAACTTATCCGCAATACCCGCTTCGCGCATTACATAATCGCTATACCCATCCCCTATAACCTGAACTTCTCCATCCAGGTCCATCTGCCTAAGGCAATCAATCTTACCGTTGTGCTGGGACAGTACGTTTTTTTCATCAAAACCGATGATGTTCCCTTCCGTATCAAATTTAAACGTATTCGCATAAACACGATCGGAAGGTATATTATATTCAGCAACTATGGGATCTATAAATTCTTTAAAGCCACAAGAGATCACGTAAATATCCGCTGCATATTTCTGAAAAAATTCCTTGTTGGAGGCAATGGATTTCGATATTTTATTGCGTAATTCCTTAACAAGCCCTTCAAGGTCCCTTTTATTGGCGTGTAAAAGTTTAATACGGCGTTCTAGGGACTCGGTAAACGAAATATCGCCATCGATACCCAAGTTGGTTATTTTTTGGATCTCCTTAATGATTTCCTCCTTATTGGACCTACCTTCCAAAGTCATCTCGGCAAGCACATCCAAGGCCTCTACCCTAGTCAAGGTACTATCGAAATCAAAAACATATTTCCTGCTCACTTCGATCATTGTAAACATTTGTATTTAGATTGAAACCCTTCCACTAAAATAAGTGGCAAAAGTAAAAATTTAATTCTTCCTTCTAAATGTTATCCAATAAATAAAACAAAAAGCAAGATAAGTGATGTATAATTCATAAAATCTTGACAATTCCTCCAAAGCGACAAGTAGTTCTCGGGATAACGCTTCCAATTCAAATTGTAAAAATGAATCCCGGTTACAGTTTTAATTTTCGTATTTATACGGGCCCTAGTGAGTTCCTTAGCGTTTCTATTATCCTTATCAACTCTCCTGTTTATGAACGGAATAAGTGCGTCTACCGTGGATTGGGTTAATGCCACGGTATCGGTTTATTTTTTGGGCAGATGAAGAGAACATGAATCTATATAAAATAGAATTTACATTTGCTATCTCAGCAGCTTTGAAAGAAGTGTGTAATTTCGCCTAGACCATAATTGAATGTATACCAATACGTAAACCTATTTCAAATAGTAGTTGGCAATGGGTTGTCATCTAAAGTGCGATTTCAGGTTTGTATATAAAGAAGCCCGGTCAAAATGGCCAATCCAAAACTAACCAGGGTTCCTATTAAAATATACTCCGTTAATTTTCTGTTGTTTCGTTCCTTTAAATCGTTGAACCTAAAGACAGATTTCGCCGCAATTAGTAGCCCTATCACTTCCCAACGCCCAATGATGATGAAGATTAGCACAAAAAGGCGTTCTATTATGCCGATGTATTTGCCGGCATTTGGTAATGACTTATGGTCCGTTTCTATTAAGTTCGACATGCCTTCCAGTATTTTTCCCATAATTATGGCTGCAGGATAAGTAACAAAGACTATAGCCGTTACTAGGGCCCAATCCAAATTTTGGAAAAGGGATAGTGTATGTTCATATAGATTCGCATAAAATGAACAGCAATATATAAGCAGCAAATGCAAAGCCTGATCTAAAAAAAAGGGTATGGCTTTATTTTTAAACAGATGGGCCGTGTATAATTTTAGGAGGTCAACGGCATAATGGCCCACCGCAAGAACAACTGCTATTTTCCATAACGATAAATCCCATAAAATAAGTTGATACAATAAATAGTGCAACAGGATATGAAAATACAAATACTTGGATGCTATTTTATGGGCCTGCTTGTGCACTACCCATTTTGCAGGTTGTAAAACAAAATCCCCTATTAAATGGGCCAAAAGCAATTTTATAAATACCAACATATTAGCGTTCCGTTATTACCTCTTCATAATAGGCCAACACATCCAAAACAAGGTCTAACCTAGCCCTCTTTAAACGTTGGCTTACAGCGGACTGTTTAATACCTAATTTTTTCGCGATTTCTTTTTGGGAATAGTTTGGGTTATCCAGGACCAATGTTAGGATTTCCGCAGATACAACACTCCAATCATCCATAAAATCCAATGCTAATTGCAGCATTAAATTCAAGGTGCGGTCGTGCTTCTTATCACCGGTGGCGATACTAAGATTAATTTTGCTGTCCTTTAGCGATTCAAAATTGCGTCCAGAGCGTTGGTATGCCGGGCCGTTGGATTCCGTTACACCTTTTCCCAAATAGGTTTCCAGGCCTATCCCTATCCCCATGCGCACATCCAGACCTTTAATGGATTTAAGCATGGCCTTAATCCGCACGGCTGTAAAAAGCGCGTTCTTTTCGGTAACTTTTAATTGAAATTCATCACCTCTATAAATTTCCCAATGCATAGGTGACGGTCCAAACTGGTTAAAGTAATCCTTTAGCAAATCAATCCATTCCGAGGAAGGGTGATTTTCAGAATTTATTATATCTCCTGTGATTATTGCTATCATAATTATTAACTAATAAGCTAATATAGTAAATTATAAGCTAATTAAATAATATTTATAAGTATTAGCTTTTTAAACAATACATCAAAACCAGCGTCTGGTAAGTGTACAGTACTCCTTGAACTCCCTCCCAAACTTTTCCAAAAGCATACGCTCCTCAGGAACAATCTGAAAGCGATTCATATACCCAACAAAACCTGCAGCGACCAAGGTATTAAAAGCATTACCAAGCGCTATCCCTAATGCCAGGAGCCAAAGCAACATGGCCAAATACATTGGGTTACGGGAAAATTTGTAAACACCGCTTGTAACCAGTTTAGAGGTGTTCACGGGTTTGGTGGGGTCAATTGTTGTTTTGGCCCTATAAAACTGAAACAAGGCCACTAGTAAAACTACAAACGCCAAAACCAAGAAAACCTTAAAAAGAATGCTGCGACCAAAGAAATCGAAAAAACCGAACGGTAAAAAATTCGCTACAAGATACATTACAAGTCCAAAAAACAGAAAAACCAATGCGGGTGGTAACTTTAATTCCATTTTATAAAATTACTACTTTTGAAACTCAAAACCGATTAAAAAAAATCCTGATTCCCGGTATGAAACTAGTTTTTGCGACACACAATCCTAACAAGTTAAAAGAACTTCAAAAGTTGGTACCTCCTCCATTTGAGTTGGTGAGCCTAGACAGTATTGGGTGTCATACCGCTATTCCAGAAACTGCAAAGACCTTGGAAGGTAACGCTAGGCTAAAGGCCAATTTTGTAAACAACAACTACCAACTCCCGTGCTTTGCAGATGATACCGGCCTATTAATAGCTTCATTAAAAGGTGAGCCCGGTGTGTATTCCGCACGTTATGCGGGTCCTGCAAGCAATTCTGAAGCCAATATGGATAAGGTTTTGGATAAATTGAGAAATGAAACGGACAGATCCGCTCGCTTTAAAACGGTCATTGCACTAAATATCAATGGTAAGACCCATCTCTTTGAAGGTGAGGTAGCGGGCATGATAACTAAAAGTAAACAGGGGAAACATGGTTTTGGATATGACCCTATTTTTCAGCCTAACGGATATCAAGAAACATTTGCGCAGATGCCCTTATCCTTAAAAAACGAAATAAGCCATCGCGGTAAGGCCTTTAAAAAATTGATTTCCTTTTTGAATAGTGCCGACTTCGTTAAGTAGTGCCATTATGGAAAGAAACCAGAACCACTTCATCACTTTAAGACCGTTCGACCAACACTATATATTACTTATCTATAAATTATACCATATCAATAATTAGCAGTACCTTTGCCGCCAAATTAACGCCGCTGGTATAGCATGTGTTGCGCTGAGTCTAAATAGGTTATAAATGATAATCGCTCTATGTAACATTCATATTTGCGATTTAGTATAACATATTTATGACAAAGTTTGAAGCACTAGGACTGCAGAAGTCCTTATTAGATGCTGTTGCCGATATGGGTTTTGAAACCCCATCGGAAGTACAGGAAAAAGCAATTCCGATCTTATTGGAAAGCGAAACCGATCTTGTTGCCTTGGCACAGACCGGTACAGGGAAGACCGCTGCTTTTGGTTTTCCATTAATCCAGAAAATTGATAGCAACAGTAGAACGACACAGGGCCTAATCCTGTCCCCTACCCGTGAGCTATGCTTACAGATCACCAATGAAATGCAGGCTTACTCCAAATACGAACGCAACATTAACGTTGTTGCCATTTACGGTGGGGCAAGTATTACAGAGCAGGCAAGACAAATAAAGAGAGGGGCACAAATCGTTGTGGCCACTCCTGGAAGAATGAAGGACATGATCAGTAGACGTCTTGTCGATATTTCGAAGATCGATTACTGTATTCTTGATGAAGCGGACGAAATGTTGAACATGGGCTTTATGGAGGATATCAAAGAAATCCTATCCAATACCCCCAACGAAAAGTCAACTTGGCTATTCTCGGCCACAATGCCGAAGGAGGTAGCGATTATTGCTAAAAAATTCATGCACTCCCCAAAGGAAATTACCGTAGGTGCTAAAAATTCTGGAGCCTCTACCGTACAACATGAATATTATGTTGTTGGTGGAAGGGACCGCTATCCGGCCTTAAAGCGCTTGGCAGATACCAACCCGGATATTTTTTCAGTAATCTTCTGTAGAACGAAAAGGGACACCCAAAAAGTAGCGGAAAAATTAATCGAGGATGGCTATAATGCCGGAGCGCTACATGGCGATTTAAGCCAGAACCAGCGCGATTTGGTCATGAACTCTTTCCGTAAAAAACAGATTCAAATGTTGGTAGCTACAGATGTAGCCGCACGTGGTATTGATGTGGATGATATTACCCATGTTATCAATTATCAATTACCCGATGAAATAGAAACCTACACCCACCGTAGCGGAAGAACGGGAAGGGCCGGAAAATCCGGTATTTCTATGGTAATCATAACAAGAAGTGAATTACGGAAGATAAAAGCTATTGAAAAAATAGTGCAGCAGGATTTTATCGCCAAAAAAATTCCCACGGGAATGGAAATCTGTGAAATTCAACTGTACCACTTGGCAAACAAGATCAAGGATACCAAAATAAATAAGGATGTAGACGATTACCTACCGGCCATCAATGATGTCCTGAAAGGTATTGACCGTGAGGAGTTGATAAAAAAAATTGTATCCGTTGAATTTTCGAGATTCTTCAACTATTATAATAAATCAAATGACTTAAACGCTTCCGATACCGGGAGGGATAATGGCGAAGGAAGAAATAGTACTACCGTTCCTACCAGTGGGTCTGTACGTTATTTCATCAACGTTGGTGAAAAGGATGGTTATGATTGGATGTCCTTGAAAGATTTTATAAGGGATACCGTAGGCTTGGGACAGGAAGATGTATTTAAAGTGGATGTAAAGGAAAGCTTCTCTTTCTTTAACACGGAAGCCGATGTTACAAAACAAATCCTGGAAAAGTTTACCGACTTTAAAGTGGATGGCCGATTCGTAAATGTAGAAGTTTCTAAAAACCCTGGCGGCGGTGGCGGCGGCGGAAAGCGCAGAAGCGGCGGTGGCTTTAAAGGAAAACGCGGTGGAAAACGTGATGATGATCGTGGTGGTAAAGGCAGAAGAAGGGAACGCAGTACTGCGGGAAGCCCCAACGCCGGCAAAAGACGCAGCAACAAAAGAAAGGGAGATTTCTTTTAGTTAATTGTATATTAAAAAATACGCTTCGGCGTATTTTTTTGTTTTGTTTGTAAAGTAAACCAGGTGTTTGAGGCATGAAGTATTTTTTATCTTCCATTTTACTATTCTTTTCATTTTTAGGCTTTTCACAGGAAACCAATGAGGATCAGCGCATTACTGCGGTCGTGGTAAACGCTCAAACAGAATATCCTTTAGAAAGTGTCCACGTCGTCAACCTAAATCAAGTATTTGGTACGATTACAAATGAAAAGGGGGAGTTCTCTATACGGGCCGCGGTCAATGACACGCTCTATTTTTCATTTTTGGGTTTTAAATCGCAGAAAATTAGGGTAACCAACGACATGTTTAAATTCAAGGATACCCAAATTGCCCTTACAGAATTGGCCTACGCCTTGGAAGAGGTTATCGTTAGGCCCTATTCCCTAACAGGGTATTTGGAAATCGATGTTAAGAACCTGCCTATTAACAACGCCTACCAGTACAGTATCTCAGGACTATCGGTTAGTTATGAAGGTGGAAATAAAAATCCAAGTGCGGTTACAAAAGTGCTAGGTGCCATTTTAAATCCGGCAGACTTGCTTCGGAATTTATTCGGTAAAAAACCCGCACAAATGCGTAAGCTGCGGCAAATGCGCGAAGACGATGAAATTCGCAATCTGTTGGCATCCAAGTTTGATCGTGAAACGCTAACGGAATTCCTTCAATTGGAAAAAGTGGATATTCAAGATATCCTAAACAATTGCAATTACTCAAAGTCCTTTATCACCACGGCCAATGACCTCCAAATTCTGGATGCCATCAGCAGTTGTTACGAGGAGTATAAAGTTCTAAATAGAAAGAAATAATATTTTTTGGATTGGATTCCATGTTATAGCTTTAACGGAAATACCCTAAACATGAAATATAGCTTCTTAACCTTCCTTGCAATTGCCTTTTTAATATCGTGCCAAGCGGACAAAAACAAGACACCAGAAAATACTACGGCTACAACTGATTCTGTGGCTATTATAAAGAAAAATCCAAACTTTCAATGGGAGGCTGCAACCGTATATTTCTTATTGACCGACCGGTTTAAAAATGGAAACCCCCAAAACGACCTCAATTTAGAGCGCGATGAAGAAACCGGAAAACTCAGAGGCTTTATGGGTGGTGATATTCAAGGTATTACGGATAAAATTAAGGATGGATACTTTACCAAACTGGGAGTCAATGCCATTTGGTTTACTCCGGTAGTGGAGCAAGTGCATGGCGCTACCGATGAAGGTACAGGTAACACCTATGCCTATCACGGCTACTGGGCAAAGGATTGGACTGCGCTGGATCCTAATTTTGGCACAGAAAACGATTTGGAAACCCTTATTTCTACAGCACATGAGAACGGAATTCGAATTCTAATGGATGTTGTTCTAAACCACACCGGTCCCGTTACCCCAAAAGATCCAGTATGGCCCGATGAATGGGTGCGTACCTCTCCTACATGTGAGTTTACGACTTACGAGAATACCACTAGTTGTACCTTGGTTGAGAATTTACCCGATATCCTTACAGAATCAGATAGCCCCGTTAAGCTACCCGACGCGCTTTTGGCCAAGTGGAAATCTGAAGGAAGATTAAGCTCTGAATTGGACGAATTGGACGTCTTTTTTGACCGTACAGGTTATCCCAGGGCACCCCGATTTTATATTATAAAATGGCTAACGGACTACATTCATCACTATGGCGTGGATGGTTTTAGGGTAGATACGGTGAAACACGCAAATGAAAACGCCTGGGCAGAACTCTACCAGGAAGCATCGGCGGCTTTCGAACTTTGGAAAAAGAAAAATCCAAACCGCGTTTTGGATAAAAGCCCATTTTATATGGTAGGAGAAGTCTACAATTATGGTATTTCCGGGGGAAGGGCATATGATTTTGGGGATAAAGAAGTAGATTATTTCTCTAACGGATTTAAAAGTCTAATCAATTTTGAATTAAAGACAGATGCAGAAAAGGATTATGAATCTATTTTTTCCAAATACAGCAAGCTCTTACAGACTGATTTAAAGGGAAAAAGCGTTTTAAACTACTTAACATCACACGATGACGGGCAACCCTACGATAAAGAGCGTACAGATTCGTTCAAGGCCGCAAATATACTCTTACTCACCCTGGGGCATCACAAATTTATTATGGTGATGAAACCGCCAGGGATTTAACGATTGAAGGTACGCAAGGAGATGCTACCCTGCGTTCGTTCATGAATTGGAAGGAACTGGATTCCGTCCCCAGAACGAGGGAAATTTTGGAGCATTGGCAAAAAATAGGCACGTTCAGGAATGACCACCCCGCCGTAGGCGCGGGTATTCATAAAAGACTGGCACAAAAACCTTATGTATTTAGTAGGTACCTTAAAATTAATGAGGATACTGTTGACAAGGTAGTAGTTGGTTTGGATTTGCCAGCAGGAAAGAAATCCCTTTGGGTAAAAGGTTTTTTTGGTGATGGCACAACCTTATATGACACCTACTCCGGTACCGAGGTAGTGGTGAGTAATGGTAAGGTAATGCTAGAGAATGATTTCGACATTGCCTTGTTGGAAGTGATGGAATAATGAATGGAAGACGATGCTCCAAAATAATGGCATTATCTAAAGGGCTAACTTTATGGGAATTGAAAGAAGATCTTTTATAAAAAGGTTTTTTGGAGGACTTGTCGCGTTAATAGGACTTACTGCTTTAGATGCTTTTTGGTTTGAAAAGTATATCATTGATTGGACGGAATACGATTTATCCGAAAACAACCAAGAACCTATAACCCTTATTCAATTATCTGATATTCACATTAAGAACATCAACGGTTCGTTATTGGGAATTGCCGAAAAGGTAAATACACTCAATCCCGATGCCCTACTATTTACTGGTGATACCGTCGCCAAAAAAAGGCATTTCCACCTCCTTCAGCCCTTATTACAACTCTTTGACCCACATATTTTAAAAATCGTAATTCTAGGAAATAAAGAATACGATAGTGAAATAGCATTAGAAGAATTTGAACGGATAGTGAAGGACAATTACGGTGTTGTTCTCGTAAATCAAAACTATGTCTTAGAGAAGAATAATAGACGGATCAACCTACTGGGTATTGATGATTTGATAGGTGGCAATTCAGATTTTATTGCATCGCTAGAAACAGTGGAGGATAGACGTTTAGAAACTGTCGTACTAAATCATTGCCCCGCTTATAAAAGAGAAATTGACGCACTAAACCAAATGGAAAAAATTCCTATCAAGGCCATTATCTCTGGACATACCCATGGGGGTCAAATTACTTTTTTTGGATTGAAAATTTACACTCCGGGTGGTAGCGGTAGGTATTTAAGAGGTTGGTACAAAAATTCCTTTTCCAAAATGTACGTCTCTAAAGGAATAGGCACCACGGTATTACCCATTCGATTTTTTGCGCGAGCAGAGGCAACTGTCTTTCATGTTTAGCTTTACCAAAATCTAACTTGTTGGCCATAACTAAAAGGATAAGAATCACCTCCTGAAGTCTTATAAACCTTATTGTATGATTTCCTTGCTGCTACGGCTATTATTTATTTTTCCTTTCCAGTGAGGTTCAAAAAAATATGCTGCACTTAATACCTTAAGTTTTACCCAAATTATGCTTAAGATTCTCCAAGCCCTGTTCAAAATCCTTTCCCACCATTTTATCCATGCTCATAAACAGCATCATAATGGTCATGGGAAATTTATTTTTTCCTTTAAACCCCCAAACGACCCTACTTCTATTGGCATCGATTTCCTCGAGTTCAATATAGCAGTGTGATCGGGATTTAAAAGGTTTTAAAAACCTCAAGTCCTGCTCCATACGCTTACCTTCAACAATTTTGGTTATTTCCTGTTCGCCCTCACCAACTTCCTTATTGCCGTTCCAGTAGCTTATAGCCCCAATTGCCCCATCTTTACCAATAATTTTGTGCTCCATATCAGGATCTTTCTTGGCCCATGGAGACCATTCCTGTTGTTTTCGTAGATACCTAATATGCTCCCAAACCTGTGTGGTAGAATGGTCCAATTCAGTAGCTCGGTAAACGTGGTAGGTCTTTGGGGCGATAAATGCCAAAACAAGCACAATAAGGATAAGGGTAGCAATAATGATAAGGAATGTATACATCTGTTAGTCAATTGATTGTTCATTATTAAAGCTACTAAAAATTTAATTAGATTCGTGGTATCGTGCAATAATATAATCAATGCTTTTAATTGACTTTTTGGCCCAATCTAAACGTTTCTCCAGCATCTCCTCCTCGGTAAGCCCCCAGTCGATAGCAGAGGTCCTTAAATTGGTCGTTAAATGCTGTAAAATTATAGCTGCCGAAACGGATATATTTAAACTTTCAGTGAAACCTACCGTGGGTATCCTTAGTAGTAAATCGGCACGATCGAGCACCGTATTACTTAATCCTTTGGTTTCGGTCCCAAAAAATAATGCGATTTTGTTTTGCAGCTTAAAATTCTGCAATTGCGAACTGGTTGCATGCGGACTTGTAGCTACGATTCTATACCCTTTATTTTTCAGTGCCTCAATTGCTTCTATGGAATTGGTATACCTATGAATATCGACCCATTTTTGCGCACCCATTGCAATTTCCTTATCCAGCCGTTTCCCATATCGGCCTTCGATCAAATGGGCCTGTTGTATACCAAACGACTCACAACTTCGAATTACCGCACTCGTATTGTGCATTTGATATACATCTTCAACGGCCACTGTTATAAAATTCGTGCGTTGACTTAAAACATCTTGGAATCGCTGTTTTCTTTTTTCAGAAACGAATTCCTCCAGATAATGCAAAAGCTTAAGATCTATCATGCCTGCAAAATAAGAAAAGTATATTTTTAACCCGAAATCATATCGTAATGAAAAATATAGTTGTGCTTACCGGTGCCGGAATTTCTGCAGAAAGTGGCTTAAAAACATTTAGGGATTCAAATGGCCTTTGGGAAGGTCATGACGTTATGGAGGTGGCCTCCCCTCAAGGTTTTAAGAATAATCCGGAATTAGTCTTGGATTTCTACAACCAACGCAGAAGACAGTTGGCAAAAGTAAGCCCTAATGCAGCCCATCTTGCCTTAGTAGAATTGGAGAAACATTTCAACGTGGACATTATAACCCAAAACGTTGATGATTTACATGAACGGGCAGGCAGCACGCAAGTGCTGCACCTACATGGCGAACTATTAAAAGCCCGCAGTATGGGGGCGCCCGAGGATATTTTTGAATGTACATCAGACATTTTATTGGGAGATGTATGCCAACGCGGGTATCAAATAAGACCGCATATTGTTTGGTTTGGGGAAGCCGTACCATTGCTAGAGAAGGCAATAGCCATAACCGAAAAAGCGGATGTCTTACTTATCATAGGTACCTCAATGCAAGTTTACCCTGCCGCTAGTTTGGTTAATTTTGTAGCAGAGGGGACGTCAATTTATTTTATAGACCCTGCACCTTCTGTTGAACCGGACTCTAAAAAAAGGGTAACCGTCATTACAAAGACAGCAGTTGAGGGCGTGCCTAATTTGGTTGCTTCCCTAATTGGTAAATGATTCTTGTTTTTTTTACCCATTCAGAAATAGCGTTCACCTCACTGCCCGATAATGCCGCATCGCCATGGATATAAGTGTATTTGTTCAAAGGCATTTCACCTTTGACTACCTCCTCCTCCAACTCCTCCAGTAAATGGTCTTTTTTATCCATCGAATAGCTATTCCATTCAGAGAAATTCAAGTGCTCCTTTCCTTCATCCACATGACCCGCCAACCAGTAGGAAATAGGTGCGATATTATTATACCATGGATACCTTGTATTGTTGCTATGGCAGTCATAACAGGAATTTTCAAAGACTTCCCTCAGTTCTGGGGAGGGATTGGTTTCCTTAAGAAAAACGGCCGTATGGTTGCCTGGAGAACTATTTTTTGTAGGGCTGTAAAATTGCATGGCTATAAAAATTAACACCATGACAAGGGTAATTTTTTTTAGTACTTTCATATTTGGGGGAACTATGGAATAAAGATACAATTTTATGACCAAAACAGAACTTTACAAAGCCTTGGATTATGTAAACGCTTCAAGGGAAAAACGGAGCATAATGGCCGATACCGTTAGCGCTAACCCACATTTAATTCCCTTATTGATAGAAATTACAAGAGAGAATCATGATCCTATTTCCGCCAAGGCAAGTTGGGTATTGGAATTCGTCGCCAAAAAGGATATCGGTCATGTTTTAAATTACATTGAAGCGTTTATAGGTTCTCTTTCCATAATCAAGCTTGAATCCTCTATTCGCCCCGCGGCTAAAATCTGTGAGCTTTTGGTAAAGGGTTATTTTGCAAAAAACATGCACCCATCGAAAAATATACTCACAGAGAGCCATTTAAAATCAATTACCGAAGCTTGTTTCGACTGGCTTATTGCAGAACACAAAGTGGCACCTAAAGCCTACTCCATAACCACCTTATTCCTCCTTGGAAAAAAATTTAAGTGGATCCATAAAGAACTCTATCAGGTTTTATTTCAAAATTATGCCACCGGAAGCGCTGCCTACAAAGCACGGGCAAGAAAGACGATGGATGCCCTTAAGAAACCGAACCACAACCTTTAATGCCATACAACTATCTTTTGAAACAATACGTTTCTGTATCCAAAGTTCTGTAGAAATCGATTTTTAAACTATGGCACTTAATAGGTATATTTGCGGCTTATAAATTCAACCAAAAATCATGTCGCTAAATGCATTAAACGCCATTTCACCCATTGATGGTCGTTACAGGTCAAAAACCGAATCGTTGGCTCCTTTTTTTTCTGAAGAAGCTCTAATAAAATATAGGGTTAGGGTAGAAATAGAATATTTTATTGCACTCTGTGAGGTGCCTTTGCCCCAGCTTTCAACATTTGATTCCACAAAGTTCGGGGCATTACGTAACATCTATTTGAATTTTACCACAAGTAATGCACAAGAAATAAAGGAAATTGAAAAGACGACAAACCATGATGTCAAAGCGGTTGAATATTTTATAAAAAAGGCGTTTGATGCTTTGGGACTATCCGCTTTTAAAGAATTTATCCACTTTGGACTCACTTCCCAGGACATAAACAACACGGCTATTCCACTTTCTATAAAAGAGGCCATGAACGAGGTTTATGTTCCGCAGTACCAAAAACTTTTAGCGAAATTAAGCGCACTGGTCACGGAATGGGCAAAAATACCTATGCTGGCGAGAACCCATGGCCAACCGGCCTCCCCTACCCGTTTGGGGAAGGAGGTACAAGTGTATGTGGTACGTTTAAAGGAACAGTTTAATTTATTGAACGACATACCTAGTGCCGCTAAATTTGGTGGGGCAACGGGAAATTTCAACGCTCATTTAGTGGCATACCCTACCATTGATTGGAAAGCATTCGGTAAAAAGTTTGTACAGGATAAATTAGGTCTTCAGCATTCCTTTCCCACCACGCAAATTGAGCATTATGATCACATGGCCGCACTTTTTGATGCCCTGAAACGTATTAACACCATTATTCTGGATTTGGACCGTGATTTCTGGACCTATGTTTCCATGGATTATTTTAAACAAAAAATTAAAGCGGGTGAAGTAGGGTCATCGGCCATGCCACACAAGGTGAATCCTATCGATTTTGAAAATTCGGAGGGAAATCTTGGAATTGCGAATGCCTTGTTTGAGCACCTCTCCGCAAAACTCCCTGTATCACGGCTTCAACGCGACTTAACCGATAGCACGGTCTTACGAAATGTTGGTGTACCCTTTGCCCATACCCTAATTGCCTTTCAATCTACCCTCAAAGGATTGGGTAAATTATTGTTGAACAAAGAAAAATTTGAACAGGACCTTGAAAACAATTGGCCAGTAGTGGCCGAGGCCATACAAACCATTTTGAGACGGGAGGGCTATCCAAACCCCTATGAAGCCTTAAAGGGATTGACCCGTACCAATTCAAAAATAAATCAGGCTTCTATTTCGTCTTTTATAGATACGCTGGAGGTTTCAGACACCATTAAGAACGAACTCAAGCAAATTACGCCAAGCAATTATACAGGCATTTAGGGCGGAGTTGTTTCATTTACACTTTTCTTTAATTCATTTACAGCTAAACACGCCCGTAACACATACTGGATTTTAGTTTTAGTTTCATTTTCCCTACCTTATGGAAAACACAAAAAACTTAAAACTAAATGCAAGCAAATTTCTCTATAGAAGAATCGGTAGGTAACCTTTGGGGTAAATTGGATGGCTGGTTGGATGCCATCATTTTAAAGTTACCAAATTTCATCATGGCCATTCTGGTAATGGTATTGTTCTACTTTTTGGCTAGAGGAATTCGTAAATTACTAAGAAGGACCATTCTTAAAAAAATCGGTCAGGTTTCCATACAGGAAATTATAGCCAAAGTCATCTTCGTTGTCGTCTTATTAATTGGCTTTTTTATCGCTTTGGGCGTCTTGGACTTGGACAAAGTGCTTACAAGTATTTTAGCTGGTGCAGGAGTCGTTGGTTTGGCGATAGGTTTAGCATTGCAAGGAACGTTAAGCAATACTTTTGGCGGGCTAATCCTCTCCTTTATGCCCCAGCTTAAGATAAATGATTTTATTACAGCTGATGGTATTTCCGGTTTTGTAACAGAGATTAGTTTACGCAATATCATCCTTAGAAAACCGGATAATAACGTGGTAGTTATTCCCAATTCCAAATTTATTGACGGGTCTTTTACCAACTACTCCTTGAATAAAAGGGCGCGCATATTCGTAAATTGTGGGGTTGGGTACGAGAGTGATTTACAAATGGTTGAAGATTTGACGGTCAAAATCATCAAGAATCAATTTGAACAGGTCGATGATGAAGAAGTCGAATTCTTTTTTACGGAGTTCGGTGACAGCTCCATCAATTTTATGGTCCGGTTTTGGACAGATTGTATTAATGTAAAACAAGAACATGCTGCAAGGCATAAGGCCATAAAGCTTATTAAGCAACACTTTGATGAACGGGATATCAATATTCCTTTCCCAATACGCACCTTGGATTTTGGAAAAAATAATTTACAGATTGTCAAGGAGTAAATAGCCCCTTCTAAAAGAGCAAAAACCCGTAAACGCTGGTGTTAACGGGTTTTTTTAATACCTAATCCCAAAAATTAATCCATTAGCCTTTGATCAAGTCTCCCAACTGCTCCAAGCCTTTGCCTTCAAAATTCGATTTTTCCATGGCTTGTATCAATTGTACAAAGTTGGCCGGGTTCATATTGTTTCCTAAAACCCGAATCAGAATAAAACCTTTTTCATCATTATCCCCATAAATTACTATTTCGTCGATAGCGTCGTCATCTCCTTTTAACTTTATGGTAGCCCTACCAAATTCAGTATTCATCTTCATAAGCTCACTGAAATCTGGGCCTTTTAGAATAGTATTTACAGCGGCTTTTTCTACAATATATGCTTTATGGTTTCCTTCTTTCTTTTGAAAAGCAAGTATATTCAGTTTTTTCAATGAGGATACTGCTTCCTTTTCTTCTTCATCCAGTTCAACCTTTTCCAAATTCAAAAGACTGGCCGGCAGATCAAAAGATAGAAAATTGGGATTCTCCGCATTGTTGACATAATATTGCTGAAGGCTTTGTTCCGATGAACAGGAAGAAAGGATTATAAGCAATACCATACTAATGCTGTAACGAATATTTTTCATGGTTACTAATTTTAATTGAGATAAGGCCTTCCATATTCCATGGAAAGCCTAACCGCTCTAGTGATTATTTTATTTACCGCCAGCTTTGTTCAGCTCCTTTGGCAAATCCATTTTATTGGTAATGGACCCTATCTTGTTCAAATCAATATCCCCGGTAAGACTAACCAATACGGTCTCCAATTTTCTTCCATGTTTTCCCATTTCAACATTATCGAGTCCAGAAACAAACATTAACAACTCTTCCACATGGTCCTTTTTACCACCTTCCCTGATGTAAAACTTCACATTTACATCCTTGTCCTTAACACGCATCAGTTCTTCCATTTTAGAGGACTTCAAGTACTTCTTTACTGTTGCGGACATGTCTGCAGAAACGTTAAGGTCTTCGGTCATAAAAACCTTTACCCCCTGTAATCCTTGGGCCACTTCCATAAACTCTTTGGCCTCTTGGTCATCGCTTAGGTCTCCTATTTTAGAAACCAGATCGATCATGCCTTTATTTATGATTACTGAACCTACATTGTCCATATCTTCATATTTATCGAAGATGGATTGTGAGAAACCAAATACCGGCAACATTGCGATTAAAACTACTACTACTTTTTTCATGATTGTTGTTTTTAGTGTACCTACACATCATTAAATGTGGAAGTGATTGATTGATGAATATTTGTTGTCAACCACGGCAGGAATTTGAGGGGCCTGCCGCTAATTGCTTTGTTTTTAATTCCCCTTTTTAGATGCTTTACCCAATTGATCACCTCCCGGTAGATCCATTTTATCGGTTAATTTTGATACAGACCTTAGATTGATATCCCCTGTTAGGGAAAGTAAAACCGTTTCCAACTTCTTACCATTGATATCTATATCCATGTCCTTCATTCCAGTCACAAACATTAAGAGCTCTTTTACATGGTCGCTATCTTTCCCTTCCTTTACATAGAACTTAACGTTTGAACTACCATCCCGTACCCGCATCAGTTCTTCAAAAGAGGAACTTTTCAACCTATTGCTGACCCAATTATCAACATCCTTGGAGATAGCGGCGTCATCTGTAGTTATCACTTTAAAACTGGTGATGGAGTTTACGAGCTCAAAAAATTCCTTGGCTTCGGGATCATCAGAGCTTACACTCATCTTGCCCAACATTTGAAACATTTTGGGCTGCATGGCTACAAAGGTAACCTTGTCATTGTCCTCATATTTGTCAAAAATATCTTGGGCCATGGAGACGAAGGGTGCTATTACCAAAAGTCCTATTACTATTATCTTTTTCATCTTAATTATTCTTTAGTTAAAAATTTATTCGTTGTTTTCTGAAATTCTTCTAAATGGTTCAATTGCTCTGTTCCCTTATTAAAGTTCATCGCCAATAAGGCAAAAGCTTCCTGTGCAGACTCAATCTCTTCCTGGGTATACTCGTCTGCTAAAGTAACAGGGGCTGATGCCGGTCGATAAAAATAAAAACCGATTACAAAAACCGCCACTGCGGCAACTGAAGCCCATTTCAAATAACTTTTTCTAGGTGTTAATGGGACCTGCCTTGTGAACCGTTCTTCCTTCGCTTTTGAGAAATAGTTGAACATCGGCGCGTATTGTTCTAAATGTGGAGCTACCTCCCCAGATGAGAAATACGTTCTCAAGGTCTCTTCCTCGGCAACCGTAGTGCCCGCCTCGAAATACTTCTCCACTAAACTTTCTATTCTATCCAATTCCATAACTGTGCTTTTCCGTTAATTTTTCCCGTACGGTTTTCCTAGCCCTGGACAAGGCCACACGAACGGCTGTAGGTTTCATATCCAATAATTTTTCTATTTCTTCATATTCGTATTGTTCAACATCCCTCAATTGCAATACCATTTTTTGTTGTTCAGGCAGTTCATCCATGATTCGCTCTACCCAGCTCACGCTATCCCTCGCTTCCACTTCATGTTGTAGCGATGTGTTGGAATCCGTGTAGTTGCTATGAACCAATTTTAAATTACCTGCCTGTTTAGATTTCAACCGATCCAAGCAGAAATTTTTTGTCATCGTCATCGCAAAGGCTTCCACATTATTATAGGTTTCCATTTTATGTTTCTTGGACCATAACTTAATAAGAATCTCCTGCGTTGCATCTTCAGCCTCCTCCGTTGACACCAAAAGCCTTTTGGCCATGCGGAACAATTTATCCTTAAAAGGCATCACAATAGTTAAAAATTCTGTCTGTTTCATTTTGGTTTGGCTGTTCGCAATCATGTTAACATGTCTACAAAAGGAAGACGATGTTCAACGAATTTTGTTACAATTAATTTTTATTTCGTCTTCTTGTAAGTAAATTTAACATCCTAATACTAATTAACAACGTATTTAAAAGGAAGCCAATTCGTTTGAGAGCCCAATTGGGACTATTATGGAATGGTTATTGCCGAAAGAGAATTGAATTAATTTAAAAAAAGCTATGAAAAAATTCTTCCTGTCACTCCTATGCTTAGGAGTTATTGTACAATCCTGTAATAAAAATGATGATTCCCCCATAATAGAGGAGGAAGTAATTGAAACCCCTGTAGAAGAAACAAAACTCAGAGCCGATTATCCTGCCCAAGATTTCATGTGGCAAGCAATGAACTCTTTTTATTTCTGGCAAGCAGATGTAGCTGATCTTGATGATGATCGTTTTGACACGCTAAATAGTTATGTAGAATTTTTAGCCTCTGAAACAGATCCGGGAACTTTCTTTTATAACATTTGCAATAACCACGTTAGGGTTGTTGGCGAGCAAAATGCTGTAGATCGATTCTCTGTCGCCGTCGAAAATTATGAGGATTTGGTCAATAGCCTTCAAGGTGTTTCTAAAAGTAACGGTTTGGAATTCCAATTATATGCCTTTTCAGGCAATAATAATATTTATGGCGTAGTAACCTATATCGCGCCCAATTCTGATGCTTCCGGTGAGGATATCCAAAGAGGCGATGCATTTACGGGCGTTAATGGAACAACGCTTACTCGCGATAATTACATCAACCTATTGTTCGGTGCTAATGACACCTATACCCTAAATATGGCCGATATTGCCAATAACAGTGTTACGGACAATGGTGAGGAAATTTCGTTGACCAAGATTGAGAATTTTTCAGAGAATCCCATTCTGGTTTCAAAAACTATAGAACAGAACGGTATTAAAGTGGGGTATTTGATGTATAACGGTTTTCTAGCCGCTTTTGATAATCAATTGAACGCCGCATTTGGTGAATTTAAAGCTGATGGTGTGACCGAACTTATTTTGGACTTTCGTTATAATGGTGGAGGGCGCGTAAGTACCGCCGTTCAAATCGCGAGTTCTGTTTATGGAACCAATACGAACGACCTTTTCTTAAAGGCAAGATATAATGATAAAATACAGTCAACCTTTGACCCAGGCGATGGAGAAACAAATTTTTCCAGTACTACCCTATCTGGTGCGGCTATCAATGCCTTAAACCTGAACAGGGTTTATGTAATTACCACCAATGCTACTGCTTCTGCCAGCGAACTGGTTATAAATGGTCTAGAACCCTATGTGGACGTGATACAAGTTGGAGAGACGACAAGGGGTAAGAATGAGTTTTCCATCACTTTTGTAGATGATATCGAAAATAGTTATTTCTACGATGAAGATCGGGAAGGGAACATAAATCCGGATAACCAGTGGGGAATACAACCTTTATTGGGGAGAAATGAAAATGCCGATGGATTCTCGGATTATACAAGCGGACTGCTGCCTGATTTCACAATAGAAGAGGACATATCCAACCTAGGCGTTTTAGGAGATCCCAACGAACCCCTATTAGCTGTTGCGCTAAATAGTATAACCGGGCAAACGGCTAAGTTTAATCTGCAACCAGCCATGAGCGCCGAGTCATTCATTGGTTCATACCGCTTTAAACCAACCGACAACCTCGCAGTAATGGATGGATTATTAAAAATGGATATTGATAAAATGAATAAAAAAAGTTTCGAATAAACGTAGTTGTCCGTTGTTTATTGGGGTAGGTTAATCCTTTCTAACTTAAATATAGATTGACTTTTTTTAATAGAAGTGAGTCATAAACATTTGAAGATATATTTAGTTTAGAATATAGTATCCGTAAAATAAATTAAGAAGAACGCTGTTTCCCTAAGTATGAAAAAGATAGTAGTGCTCATAAGTTTAGTTACTTTATTTTCTTGTTCAAAAGATGAAGACTTAAACCTTCCCGATACAATCGATCCAGATGGATCGGCAGCCGTGGAAGTTCAGGATTTTATGTGGAAAGCCATGAATTTTTGGTATTTCTGGCAATCGAATGTCGATGATCTAGCAGACGACCGTTTTGCCAACAATGCAGAGGGCCGTGCCGAATACACGGATTTTCTTGATTCTGAGGCTAATCCGGCGGCATTTTTTGAAAATAAATTACAGTATATAGAAGATCGTTTTAGCTTCTATAATGCGGACTATCGTGAACTTACCAATTCCTTGGCAGGGATTTCAAAAAGTAATGGGCTGGAATTTGGCCTCGTACGTTTTGAAGGTTCCAACGCTGTTTTCGGATTTGTACGGTATATTGTTCCAAATTCAGATGCTGCCACGAAAGCCATACAACGCGGAGACCTATTTACGGGAGTTGATGGACAAACCTTGAACTTAGATAATTACACCGCACTGTTATTTGGCCCAAATGATACGTATACGCTAAATATGGCAGATTTCGTAAATGGCAATGTTGTACCGAACGATATGGAGGTTGAGCTTACCAAAGAAGAAGCCCTCGCTGAAAACCCCGTGTTTATTTCCAAATCTTTTGAAATTGGTACCGAGAAAATCGGTTACATCATGTACAACCAATTTACAAATGAATATGACGATGAGCTCTATGCTGCCGTGGAGGATTTAAAGGCTGCCGGTATAACCGACTTGATAATGGATTTGCGATATAATCCTGGTGGTTCAGTTAATACTACACGTTTACTGGCCAGTATGATTTATGGTACAAATACTTCGGATATTTTTTTGAGAAAAAGATATAATGAAAAGCTACAAGATCAATTTTCGGATAGCCAGTTGGAAGTATATTTTGCGGATAAATTTAATGGACAGACCATAGATCCGTTAGGCTTTTCTAAAGTATATGTCTTAACGACCTCGAGTTCCGCATCGGCGAGTGAATTATTGATCAACAGCCTAGAGCCCTATATGGACGTGATACAAATTGGGGATGTTACACGAGGCAAGAACGAATTCTCAACAACGATGGTAGATGATCGTGAAAACTCGTATTTATATACACCGTCTAGAGTCAATAAGATAAATCCGAATAACCAATGGGCCATACAGCCTCTTATCGGTAGAAATGAAAATGCAGATGGCTTTTTTGATTATACGAATGGCCTTCAGCCCGATATTTTATTAAAAGAGGATTACGGTAACCTTGGTGTTTTAGGGGATGAGAACGAGCCATTATTAGCACGGGCATTAGCGGTAATTACAGGCCAATCCAGTAAACGTGATTTTACGGTGGGGCATCCTATAAATAGTATAGGAAGTTCCAAAATGTTCGCTCGTTTCAATGACAATATGATTGACGATACGGTGTATGATCAACAATTCAGCCCCGCATTTGAAAATTAAATAGAAAACAATAATACTGCTTTAACAAAACTATAGCGTCTAAGTACCCAAAAGCGGTTCTATCACTATTCTTTTTACCGGAAAATCTCTTTTATAGTAAGCAATAATCAGATTACTCTTTATAAGGTCAAGTTAAACCCTACGCGTATATTTCTACCTCTTGTTGTATAATTAAGTAATTCTGTGTACGATTCGTTAAAGATATTTTCCATGGCAATAAACGCATTAAAACGAGTAGAAAATTGATGCCTCGCTTGTATGTTGACCAAACTAAAACTATCCAGGATTACATTTTCAAAAGTTGCAAAATCAGTATCCGATCGCTTGGAGACATATTGGTACGATAGCTCTATAAAAGTACTGGTGTCAATTTCGTATCCTAAGCTAGCGTTTACTTTATTCTTTGGTACCCTTAAAGCCAATCCTTCATTTGAACGGGTAAAAGTGTAATTCCCGTTCAAGGTTAGCTGTGGAATCAGAATTGCAGAAATCCCGACTTCTATCCCGTTAAAATTAACCGTATTAGCTGCGTTTCTATACTGGCTCTCAAAAGTAGTCTCATTTATGGTCACGTATTCAATACGTTCATTTTCCGCTCTATCAAAGTAAAGCGCATTGAAAGTGAATTGTCGAGACACGCTATATTCGAATCCTCCTTCCAGGGTTCTGTTTTCTTCAGGATTTAAATCAGGATTTGGGCCAAATGGTCCAAATAATTGGGATAAATTAGGAGCGATATAGGAAGTGGCATAAGAGCCCATAAATTTGAGGAAACCAGGACCCGCCCGTAATCGATACGACGGATTGATATTATAAATAAAATTCGACCCATAACTGCTATGGTTGTTCAAACGTAGTCCTGTATTGAGATTAAATCCGTTCGTACCTATATAAACCAAATTAAGGTAGGGGTCCCATGAATCTGAGTATTGGGCGCCTGAAAATAAGGTTTGGTTCTCTATATAATTGAGACCAACGATGGTATATAGTCTTTCGGCAAAGTTATATTTATTAAAGACATCTAAAATAATGGATTGGGAGTCAAAAGCGGAAGGGAAGTTTGACACAAAACTGCGATCAATCTGACTAAAAGCCGTATTTACGGTAATACTCCCATTTTCATACCCGTAGTTGCCAGATAAACCAAAACGTGATTGTTCTCCGGTAAATAGAAAATCGGCATCTTCTATAGGAAATCCATTGTCATAGTCACTATTCAATTTGTTGTAGAATACCGATGCCGTAAATTCCAAATCCTTTGAAACTTGGTAACCCAACTTAAGATTCCCATCAATACGCGAAAGGGCATCAGACTCAGTGCCTATTGCGGCGGAAAGTCCGTCTGTAAATTGTTGTCCACCGGAAGCTAAAAAAGAGATTTTACCTTTCTTGGTACTTAAATTAAGGGTATTCGAAAAATCCGATATCGAGTAGTCTTGGTTTTCTTGCGCTTGGTTGGTTCCCATACTGGATTGAATTTCCAATATAAGGCCCTCGCTCTCCGCCTTCTTCGTGGTGATGCTGATAACGGCCGTAGCGGCAGAATTGCCATACAAAGTGCTTGCCGCGCCTTTCAGAATTTCAATCCGTTCTATTTGGGAGCTATTGAGTAGGCGTAAATCATATTCCGCATTGGGATTCGATGGGTCCGATACCTGAATACCGTCTATAACCACCAATACTTGGCGGTTATTCCCTCCCCTAACGTAGGTAGAAAGATTCTGGCCAGCATAACTGCGGGTACCGTTTATTTCAATACCGCTCTTGGTATTGATCAACTCCGCAACGGTGCGTCCCTGGTTACGTTCGAGCTCTTGCCGACTTATTTTGATGACGGTCTTACCTGAGTTTTCCCTTTTTAGCTGAAAACGGGAATCGCTTACCACAACCTCGTCCAGCGTTAAGGTTTCAAGGGAATCCTGTTGTTTTTGTGCCAATACATGACAAGAACTTAATACCATGGCCAAAGACCATAGAACGTGATTTTTCATTCGTTTACATTCATAAACGGGAGCATAGTATGTCTGTACCCATACGTAAACTTCTATCCCGAAAGTTTAACATTTATTTGTTTGAATAAGGCAGGTCTCCTGACTTGTTCAATGCTATTTTGCCTTCCCATGTTACAAATCCCGCTAAGGTTACACAGTGGCATTGAAGAAAATAACATCCCTAAAAGAGGTACCAAGACCCATTTGCATTACACAAATTTGGTCGTGGTATAAACTTACAGTTGCGGGAACAGTTCTGGATTTACACCAGATTCCCTTTTAATTCCACCATCTCAAGAACGGTGGAAACCAAAATTCATGGCGAAATTAAACATTTTGTTTAATCTTTTACGGTAAAGTTTTATAATGCTACTTTTGAGGTTTAGTTGGAATCCAAAAATGTTAAAACGAATTCTTTTATTCAGTTTTTCTGTAGTTTTTTTAGCTTGTAAAGAAGAAAAAAAGGATGCGGCCAAAATTTCAGAATCTTCCAAATCAGCTGTAATAACTTACGCGAATGGATTTTCTATTGAGCATCAAGCATCAGGGTTAACCATCCTTGAGGTAAGCGCTCCGTGGCCTAATGCAGCAGATTCATTTACCTATGCCTTGGTACCCAAAGAGAAACAGGCCCTTATCACGTTAAACAAAAACGAGTACGATGCTATAATTACCATTCCAATACAAAACCTTGTTGTTACTTCGACTACACATATCCCAGCTCTGGAGGCCTTGGGTGTTTTGGACAAGCTTATTGGTTTCCCAGATACGAAATACATCTCCTCTAAGGCCGCAAGGACCCGTATTGCCGCCGGAACAATAGAGGAACTTGGGGTTAACGAAAGCCTTAACACAGAAGCTGTATTGGCCTTACAGCCAGATGTAGTGGTAGGTTTTGCGGTGCGTAGTGGTAACAGCTCATATGAAACGCTAAGCCGCTCAAACATTCCAATAATCTATAATGGGGATTGGGTAGAGGAAACTCCTTTAGGAAAGGCGGAATGGATTAAGTTCTTTGCCCCGTTTTTTAATAAGGAACGCGAGGCAAGATTAATTTTTAAGGAAATTGAAACCGCGTACTTGGAGGCAAAGGAAATTGCGGCAAGTTCCAAAAATAGACCCACGGTACTTAGTGGTGCAATGTATAAGGATGTATGGTATTTGCCCGGCGGGCAAAGTTGGGCCGCGACTTTTCTAAAAGATGCAAATGCAGACTACCTATGGGCCGATACTGCAGACAAAGGCAGTCTGTCCTTAAGCTGGGAGAGTGTACTCGACTTGGGCCAACAAGCAGAATATTGGATTGCTCCTGCACAATTTACGAGTTACGCCCAAATGGAAAATGCAAGCCAACATTATTCCCAGTTTAAGGCCTTCCAGAATAAAAAAATCTACACCTTTGCCAATACCGTAGGGGATACCGGTGGGACGTTATATTATGAATTGGCGCCGCAACGCCCAGATATTGTATTGCGGGACCTAATTCATATTTTACATCCGGGATTGTTACCTGAACACGAGCCCTACTTTTTTAAACCTTTGGAATAATTGTCTAAAAAACCGACATATACAACTCAATTTTTAATCTTGTGCATTGGATTATTGGCCTGTTTTGTTTTAAATATAAGTCTAGGCTCGGTCCACATTTCATTTCCTGATACGTTAAAAGTTATTTTTGGCCAAGAGCTAGAACAGACGCCTAGCAGCTATATTATCTGGAATTATCGCCTTCCAAAGGCCATTACGGCACTATTGGTAGGTGCTGGCCTCTCGCTTAGCGGACTACTAATGCAAACCTTGTTCAGGAACCCACTTGCAGGGCCATTTGTTCTTGGCATAAGTTCAGGAGCGAGTTTAGGTGCGGCATTTTTGATTATGGGATCCTCTTTGTTTTCGGGATTTTTTATGTTTTCGATTTTTAACGATGTGGCGCTCGCGGTTGCTTCCAGTTTAGGAAGCCTATTGGTTTTGATAGTCGTTATGACCGTGGCGGCAAGAATAAAGGATACGATGGCCCTGTTGATTATTGGTTTAATGTTCGGAAGCATTACGGCAGCCATAGTAAGTGTGTTATCCTACTTTTCAAACGCAGAGAAATTACAGCAGTATATTTATTGGTCTTTTGGAAGCTTGGGGAATCTATCGTGGAACCAAGTAGCGATCTTATGTCTGTTTACTATAGCCGGAATTTTATTGAGTATAATCTCCATAAAATCCCTTAACGCCCTCTTATTAGGGGAAAATTACGCCCAAAGTTTGGGCATTCGTTTAAAGACTGCCCGTTATACCGTTATTGTGGCAACAGGTATTTTGGCAGGATGTATTACCGCTTTTGCCGGCCCAATTGCTTTTGTAGGTTTGGCAGTACCCCACGTAACGCGACAACTGTTTCGTACAACGGAGCATAGAGTTCAAATACCTGCCGTGCTCTGCTGTGGTGCAATTCTAATGGTACTTTGCGACACCATTGCCCAAATACCCGGGTCCGTAAGTGTGCTTCCTATTAATGCGATAACAAGTATTTTTGGTGCACCGGTTGTCATTTGGTTATTGATACGAAAAAAAAGAATGGTTTTTTAAATAGCCCGAAACCACTTTCGCTCTCAACTGCCTACAAGTCAGATTTCTAGGTGAAATGTAGTTCACACAACTTTTTTTGGTTTTAATCATATTTTTTGTATTGTTGAAGGGATTTGAAGTAAATTCCAAATTCGTCAAACAATTCTCGTATAATTTACAATGACTAAATTAAATCACATAAATCCAACTATCGGCTAAAACCCACGGTTAAAAATTATTTTATGATAGCAAATACGATTTGCATTATTGATGACGACCCAATTTTTGTGTATGGTACTAAGGTATTATTGAATCATAACAAAAACATTGCTAATGATGTTCTTGTCTATGAAAATGGTAAAGAGGCTTTAGATAATCTATCAGCTATGTTAGTGGATGGGGAAAATTTGCCAGGCTTTATTTTTTTAGATTTAAATATGCCCGTTATGAATGGCTGGCATTTCCTTGAAGCCTTCATCAAAATCCATATGAATAAAATTCCCTTAGTATTTATTACTACATCCTCAATTGACGAAAACGATAAGCTTAAAGCGAAACAGTACCCAATTGTAAAAGAATTTCTTACAAAACCACTTTCTGAAAGCCTTCTAAGAGAATTATTTAAAAAGTATAATTATTCATAAAACTTAAAGTGTAGGAATTGGCATTTCGTTGCTTTCAAATAGGGAGCTACAATAAAAAAAAGATAGCTTTAAGATGTTTCTTCCCCATTTACCCCAATAATTACAGTCCTCTCCCCGAGATAAAGATTATTATCGTTCAATAAAAACGCAAACTAATATTCAGGTAAAGTAAATTTCAAAATATGTCAATATGCGGAATACAATTAAGTCCCAAGTTTAGGCTACTTTTGGGTATAAATTTTTGATTCATCCATAATTCAACGACATATCACCTACTAAAGGTTGAAGATTTAACAATCGGTTATGGTAATAAAACTATAGCCAAAACCATATCATTTGGCCTACAGCAGGGGGAATTGGTTGGTATCGTTGGGGTAAACGGTATTGGAAAATCGACCCTCATAAAAACCGTATCCGGATTTCTGCCAAAAATCGACGGATCTATTACGATAGAAGGTAAAGAGATTGAAACGATGGGAGCACTGGAAACTGCTAGGGAAATAAGTGTTGTTTTAACAGAACCTATTGCATCAAAGAACATGTCTGTAAAAGAATTGCTGGCTTTGGGTAGACAACCCTATACCAATTGGCTCGGAAAATTAACGGCGAATGACTTTCGTATCATTGATAATAGCTGTGCTCTATTAGAATTGGAGCTTCTATTGGATAAAAAATGTTACGAACTTAGTGATGGGCAGCTACAACGTGTTATGATAGCAAGGGCACTGGTACAAGACACCCGTATTATCATTCTTGATGAACCCACTACCCATTTAGACCTATACCATAAAGTCCACATCCTCAAACTACTCAAACAGATAGCCCATGACACCGGTAAAAGCATTCTCTTTACCAGTCATGAAATAGAATTAGCGATTCAATTATGCGATAAGATGTTGGTTTTGGATGGCGTCCAAAATTCATTCGACGAACCTTGTAAGCTTATTGAAAATAAAAAATTTGACACCTTATTTCCTGCGGATTTAATTTCCTTCGATTCAACCGTTGGTGCCTTTAGGATTAAGAAGTGAGGCCTACGGCCAATACATTTAACTGAAACGGTATACTATGTTAATTAAAACCGGTAGGGCTCTCTAAAATTTTGTGGTCGATCCAGTATCTTTACGATATCACTTTATACTGATTATGAACGAAATTTATATTTACCTCCTTACTGGTATCCTTTGCCTTGCCATTGGTTATTTTTTAGGACATTATATACAGAATCTAAAGACAAAATCGCAGCAAAGCGCCTTAGTGGAACGCGAACAGCAAATGCAAAATAATATTACCGTGTTACAGGAACGGTTACAGCAAAACGAGCAACAGCGTGAAGCGTTGCAATCTGAAAAGGAGCAGTTGGGCAATCAAATTGTGCGCTATCAAGCAGATTTGGAAAATCTTCAAGAAAAAAATAGAGCGCAGAAGGAGGAGGTAGAAAAATTACAGGAAAAATTCACCAAGGAATTTGAGAACCTAGCCAATAAAATTCTGGAGGAAAAGAGTCTTAAGTTTACGGAGCGAAATGAAAAAAACATAAAGGATATTCTTACCCCGCTCAACGAGAAAATTCAATTGTTTGAGCGCAAGGTCGAGGAAAGTCAAAAAGAGAACATCAGTATCCACTCTGCATTAAAGGAACAATTATTAAACCTACAGACACAAAACCTCAAGATTACCCAAGAAGCGGAAAACTTGACCAAAGCACTCAAAGGCGATAGTAAAATGCAAGGGAATTGGGGGGAATTGGTCTTGGAACGGGTGCTGGAAAAATCTGGCCTTGAAAAGGACCGTGAATATACGGTACAACAAAGTTTTACACGGACAGATGGAAGCCGCGTATTACCAGATGTAATCATTAATCTGCCCGACGGAAAAAAAATGGTGGTGGATTCTAAAGTATCCCTAACGGACTACGAGCGTTACGTGAACGCGGAAGATGAATTTAGGGAGAAGCACCTAAAAGACCATATTAATTCCTTGAGACGCCATGTAGATCAGTTATCGGCGAAAAAATATGAAGATCTCTATGAAATGGAGAGTCCGGATTTTGTGTTGATGTTCATTCCCATAGAGCCTGCATTCGCCATTGCCATTAATCAGGATAGCTCCTTATACAATAAAGCCTTTGAGCAAAATATCGTAATCGTAACCCCTTCTACCCTATTGGCCACACTACGCACCATAGATAGCATGTGGAACAATGAAAAGCAGCAGCGAAATGCCATTGAAATTGCACGACAGGCCGGTGCGCTCTACGACAAGTTTGAAGGTTTCGTTGGCGATTTAATGAAAGTGGGGAAAAAGATGGATGAGGCCAAAGGAGAATATCGTGGCGCAATGAACAAATTGGTGGAAGGCCGTGGAAATATTGTCAATAGCATTGAGAAATTGAAAAAAATGGGGGCCAAAGCAAAAAAATCCATCCCTGAATCCATTTTAAAAAGAGCCGTGGAAGATGATGATTTTGAAGAGGAACCTAAATTGAGGTTGTAAAGAAAAACCTATCCATAGCGAAGTTAATGGTTCTCGAAGGTCATAATAAAAGAAGGTAAAAAACGCAAATGAAAAAAATTCTAAGCTTGGTTGTTTTGGGCATCGTTGCCCTTGGAGCCCTATACTATGCAGTTATCTATTTTGTTCCATTTAGTGAAGGGGTCCGGTCCGGGGAACTTATTAAAATTAGCCATAAAGGTGTTTTGGTAAAAACTTGGGAGGGCGAAATAAGTCAGGGGATAAGCGGGGCACAAATCTTTTCGTTTTCTGTATTGGACAAGGATAAGGAAGTCATTGAAAAACTTAAGGAGTATCAAGGCCAATACGTAAAGGTAGATTATACGGAACGTTTTGCCACCTTCTTTTGGCTTGGCGATACAAAATATTTTATAACTGCCGTAGAGGTTGAGCAATCCCCACATTTTAGAAGGTAAGTAATAGAATCGCGGCGAATACCGCTTAAATCTTCATTAGATTATACTCGATACTATGGAAAATTATAAAAGCGTAAAAGAGTCGCAGGTGGCCATAACGGAGTTGATGCTTCCCTCCCATTCCAATTTTGGTGGTAAGGTACATGGCGGTCATATTTTAAACCTCATGGATCAAATTGCTTTTGCCTGTGCTTCCAAACATTCGCAGCAATATTGCGTAACCGCCTCTGTTAATCGTGTTAATTTTCTGAATCCTATAGAGGTTGGGGAGCTGGTTACCTTAAAGGCCAGTATCAACTACACCGGGCGTACTTCAATGGTAGTAGGTGTACGGGTAGAATCTGAGAATATAACTTCGGGAAAACGAAGGCATTGTAACTCCTCCTACTTTACGATGGTAGCCAAAGGGGCTGACGGGAAAAATGTACCCATACCAGGCCTCATTGTTTCCGATAACCAAGGGGTGCGTAGATTTGCCCGTAGCAAATACCGCAAACTTGAGGCCCAGGAGCGCGATACGAAGTTCGAGTCCAAAACGTTCGACGCTGAGGAGTACATTAAGGAATTAGCGAGTGAAAATATTAAGATAGCTATAAAGTAAGTTGCTTTGCCGCATCGGCGTCCAAGAACCAAACCAAATCTTTGGTCTTTGGGGATACATGACTTGCCGGATATTTTAGATACCCTTCTTCACGATCTACGATGACCTTAACTTTGTCAGCCTTGCTTTCACCGGTAACCAAAAATGCAACCGTCTTGGCGTTATTGATAATCCTACCTGTTAGGGATACTCTTTTTTGACCAGACTCAGGGTGGGTGGCTACCTCACAATTATCCGGAGAAATCCAAAGTTTGAGCTCATGGGGAAAAATGGAAGCCGTATGCCCATCATCGCCCATACCAAGAATAACCAAATTAAATTGGGGCAGTCCCAGTTCGTGGGGCAACATCTCTTCCAACAAGCTTCCGTAGCGCTTTGCCTCAGTTTCTGGATCCTCCTCACCCTTTATGCGGTGGATGTTTTCCTTTACGATATTAATTTTGGAAATAAGGTGTTCCACGGTCATATTATAGTTGCTCTCCGCATCACTTGGCGGAACACAGCGCTCGTCTCCCCAATAAAAATGAATGTTGGACCAATCCACTTCATTGGAAAATGCATCGGCCAGCACATCAAAAACTATTTTGGGGGTACTACCGCCAGAAAGGGCTACATGAAAGGGTTGGTTCTCTTTTGCCTTTTCAACAAAATAGCTTGAAAATTCCTCTGCAACTTTCACTTTATTCTGATACACCTTTACGTCCATTTTATATGCTTATTTTTTAGTTGTACTTCAAATTAAATGCTAACAGATTACGCAATAACCCGGGTCATCGGCTAAATTTTCACTTGGGTTACGCCATTCGCCTCCACCCTCAAAGAGGTCATTTGCATTTTCAGGGCCCCAGGCCCCAGCGGCATAACCGTACATTTTCACTTCTTTTCCCTTGTTCCAGTATTCTAAAATTGGATCCACAAATGCCCATGCCGTTTCCACTTCATCCGCCCGCGCATACAAGGTTGCATCGCCTTGCATAGCATCGAGCAACAAACGTTCGTAAGCATCCATTACCCGGGTTTCGGACAAGCTGGAATAGTAAAAATCCATATTGGCCCGTTCCACTTTAAAACCTTGACCGGGTACCTTTACCCCAAATTTGATAAGTATCCCCTCATCGGGTTGAATACGGATAATCAATTTATTGTCCTTATTGTTCATTCCCGACTCATGGAAAATCTGATGGTGCGGGGTTTTAAAATGAATGACCACCTCTGTAACCTTCGTAGGCATCCTTTTGGCCGTTCTTACATAAAAGGGTACATCTGACCAACGCCAATTATCCACAAAAAACTTAATGGCAGCATAAGTTTCCGTAGTAGAGTTAGCATCCACGCCTTCTTCTTCGCGGTAGCCTTTAACCTCCTTGCCATCGATTTTTGAACTTACATATTGCGCCCGTATCGTATTTTCGTACAACGTTTTATCATCGTTCATTATCCTGAGCGATTTTAAGGCTTTGAGCTTTTCGTTACGTATCTCCTCTGCATTGGCACTTAAGGGCGGTTCCATGACAATGAAGGCGATGATTTGCAATAAATGACTCTGGAACATATCGCGCAGGGCACCAGATTTATCATAATAGCCCCCACGTTTTTCAACACCCACACTTTCCGCATTGGTAATCTCTACATGGTGTATGTAATTCCGGTTCCAAAGAGGCTCAAAAATACTATTGGCAAAACGGGTCACCAAAAGATTCTGTACGGTTTCCTTTCCCAAATAATGATCGATACGGAAGATTTGATTTTCCTTGAAATAAGTATGAAGCCCGCTGTTAAGTTCCTTGGCCGATTCTAAGCTATACCCGAATGGTTTTTCTACAATAAGCCTACGCCATCCCTTGGCTTCATCGTTCAAGCCTTGATCGGAGAGGTTTTTGGCGATGGGTTCGTAGAGACTAGGTGGTGTAGAGAGGTAAAAAATATGGTTACCAGCCGTGCCATATTTCTGGTCCAAATCAGCGATACGTTTTTCAAGGCGCTCATAGGACGTATCGTAGTCAGACCCTAAATCTTCGTAGAAAAGCTTATCGGCAAATTTTTGAATGTATTCCGCATCGTTTTCATCGCGGTCCTTTTTCAAATAGGTACTTTCCAAAACAACCTTATTTCTAAATTTTAGGTCACCCAAATCGCTGCGGCTCACCCCCAAGACAACAAAATTATCCGGAAGGTGATTCCCCTTGTAAAGGTTAAATATAGACGGTATTAGTTTTCTTGCCGTCAAATCTCCGGATGCACCGAAAATTATGAGCATTTGATTGTCTGTTTTCTTCATAAACGTGTTCTAACCTTTATTTTAAATATATTGAAAAGAAAAGCAAATTTAAGCGGCTTTGCAACTGCATTTGCGATTAAAGTCAATATTTTACTATATTTTTGATTTACACCATCTAGGTTTAAGGAATTCCTATAGACAATAAATTCCCGTCTATTTTTTAACATTTAAAATGATTTTTTATGTATGATTTTGGTTTGGTAGGCCTTGGGGTAATGGGACGTAATTTTATCCTAAATGTTGCCGATAATGGATTTACCGCTTATGGGTATGATTTGGATAAGGAAAAAGTAGAGTCCCTGAAAAAGGAAGGCGGAAACCTGGAAAAAGTTGATGCCTCCACCAATATAAAAACCTTTGTAAAATCCTTGAAGCAACCCAGAAAAATTATGCTTTTGGTCCCTGCCGGTAAAATCGTGGATTCCGTAATCGACTCCCTATTACCGCATATCGATAAAGGTGACATTATTATTGATGGCGGCAACTCGTTCTATACCGATACCGATCGCCGGGAAAGTGAACTCCAGAATAGGGCCATCAACTTCTTTGGCGCAGGAGTATCAGGAGGTGCCAAAGGGGCAAGAAAAGGACCTAGTATTATGCCGGGAGGTTCAAAATCTGCTTACGAACATATTAAACCCATTTTTGAAGCGGTTGCAGCTAAATATGAGGGGGAGCCCTGTGTGGCATACCTAGGTCCTAAATCTGCCGGTAATTATGTAAAGATGGTGCATAACGGCATTGAGTACGGATTGATGCAGTTAACCTCCGAAATATATGATGTACTAAAAAAAGGGGGGGATTTCTCCAACGATGAACTACACGCCACCTTTGCAAAATGGAATTCTGGAAGACTGCAATCCTTTCTGGTTGAAATTACATCTGAGATTTTTGAGCAAGAAGACGATTTGGCCAAAGGCCGTTTGGTAGACCAGATCTTGGATAAGGCCAAACAGAAGGGAACAGGGAAGTGGACGAGCCAGAATGCAATGGACCTTGGTATACCCGTACCCTCTATAGATATCGCCGTCAGTATGCGTGAAATTTCCGCTTTAAAGGACGAAAGGATACAAGCGGATGCCTTATACGACCGGCCTAAAGTTACACACATGGACAAGGAAAAATTAGCGTCCCTTTCAGAAAAGGCCTTATATTTTTCGTTTATTATTACCTACGCACAAGGTCTTCATCAATTAGCCGATGCTTCAAAAGAGTACGGTTATAAGCTTGATATTGCAGTAATTGCCAAAATATGGCGCGCAGGATGTATTATCCGAGCCGGTCTATTGGCCGATATCACCGAAGCGTTTAAAAAAGACGCTTCACTGCCTAACCTGCTTCTTTCCCCAAATTTTGTGGATAAGGTACAGGAAACGGTTGATGCAGCAAGGGAATTGGTAGCCTACGGTGCTGTAAATGGCATCCCCCTACCCGGCCTCTCGAATTCCTTAACGTATTTTGATGCCTATACCTCTAGCAGGTTGCCGCTCAACCTTATACAGGCACAACGTGATTATTTTGGTTCACATACCTACGAACGATTAGATCGCGAAGGAATTTTTCATACGGAATGGGAAGATTAAAAAACTGACTTTGAAAAAAACGATCAACAGAAGTATCCGTATATGCTATCTTTTGGTAGTGCTAGTCGTTATTAGCGCTTGCCGACAGGAAAAGGACGAAGTACAACCAGTAGAAATCTTGGATGAACATTCCCTGAACAGGAGAGTCAATACCACAATAGTGGATTCCTTATTACGGGAGGTCTACGTTCCAATCTATTCCGACATCTACAACCAGACCAGGGATTCAAGAACCTTGCTTACCGCAACGCTGAGCATTCGCAACACAAGTAGTAGGGATAGTTTGTTTGTAAGTAAGATAGACTATTACAATACGCAGGGAGATTTGGTACGAAGCTATATTGATTCCCCAATCTATCTTAAACCCATGGAGTCGATTGACTATGTAATAGAGCAGCAGGATACTTCTGGAGGTAGTGGTGCCAACTTTTTAATTGATTGGTATTCCAAAAAACAATTGAACCCCCTATTCCAAGCCGTAATGGTGGGTGGCCTGGGAGCCCAGGCATTTTCATTTACGACCGAAGGCATTGAAGTAGCCCGTGATTAGGATGTACCTTTAATTTTATCCAATGCATAGGTTTAGTAAAAACCAATGAGCCAAAAATTTGCGATTGGATTTAAGTGAGCATTGAATTTCAAGGGCAATAAGCTTCCATTCGTTTAGAATTCGCACATTACGCACATGTCAAAATTTAAGAACAAAACAGTTTTAATTACCGGTGGCGCCTCGGGCATTGGTGAAATCATGGCGCGACTCTTCTTGGAGCGAAAGGCAAGGGTTTTTATTTGGGACATTGATTCAGAAAATCTGGCAAAGGTATGTACCCGCTATGCGGCATTGGGAGAAATTTCTGGAGCTGTAGTGGATGTTTCGGAGCTACCGCAAATTGAGAAGGCGGCGAGCACCCTACTTCATAAATACGGTAGTGTGGATTTTTTAATTAATAATGCCGGAATTATCGTTGGTAGTTATTTCCATGAGCATACTACAAAGGATATAACCCACACCATGGCTATCAATGCCAACGCACCGCTATACATTACCCATGCGTTTATAACTGCAATGCTAGAGAAAAATGAGGGGCATATTTGTAATATCGCCTCTTCCGGAGGCTTGTTAGGGAATCCAAAAATGTCCGCTTACGTTGCCAGTAAATGGTCGCTTATTGGTTTTTCCGATAGTTTGCGTTTAGAGATGGAAAAGTTGAATAAAAACATTAGGGTAACCACCATCATGCCCTATTTTATAAATACCGGTATGTTCCATGGCGTGCGATCCAAGATCCCGATTCTTGAGCCCGAAGCCACAGCACTCACCATTGTTAAGGCTATAGAAAAGAATAAACGGATGGTTACCATTCCTGGCTATATTTACCGGCTTACCCGTATAGCACAAGGAATTTTACCCATTTCAATTTTTGACTGGTTCACCGGAACTATTTTGGGTGTATACGAAACAATGAATCAATTCAAGGGAAGACAGAACAATGGGAAAGCTAGTTGATTAACTACAGCAATAAGAAAGAACAAACATTTATTCTAAATCAAATCCATATCAAATAAAAATCGCTGGTAAAAAAGCTTCTGTTTCAAGCCACTAATAATCATCCGAATCCAGGTCTGATTGTTCCCCGTTTTCAGTGAACACGAACACGCAAATACAACAAATAGCAAAACAAATAGCAAAGAAACCAAATAGGTTGATGTAGTTTGACATAAGTAGGAATTTTCATAAAAATAGGAGTAAAACTTTTTGGTTCAGGTATTTAGACCATCTTTTCGATGAAAGGAGGCCTTAAGTCCTTGAACGAAACAAAGCTGCTCCAGTACTAATTTAAAGACGGTAAAGACCATGTATAGCATCTATGTGATTGAACTACATAAAAAAGTCTACACGGAGCATAGGCGGTTCAGGGAGGCTAATCCGCAATTTAATGGGGTATTGGAATGCCTCTATGTAGGCATGACGAGCAAAACCCCAAAAGAACGTTTAGAACAACATAAAACGGGCTATAGGAATAGTAAAGGGCATAATTTGTCCGCTTCAATCGTAAAAAAATATGGCTGCTATTTACGACCAAGCCTGTACAACCATATAGGTCCCTTACGGACAAGAGCCGAAGCTTTGAAAATGGAGGAAACCTTGGCGCTTGAACTTAGAAGAAAGAAATATGCCGTCTGGTTCAATTAGCCTTTAGCCACAAGCCTGATGGCACTCTTCTATTTGGGGCCTGGAGTTACTGCGTCTAAAAGTTCATCTTCCATACCGTAATATTTAAGCGCTATACCAAATGCGATTACGGATAGGATTACCCCTACGATAAATATGGTATACGTCCATCGTAACAGTCTATACTTATGTTGAAGTACTTTGCCCAAGTAATAGAGGTCCATGCTCAGAGAATCATAAATAGACTCCTTGCTTTTGATAATCTCCTTAAGTTTCGATTTAAAATCGGCTAGTTCCATCGTATGGAAATTACCAAAGAATAAAAAGTTCGTATCCCCTTTTTCAATCTCGTCTTCCACCAATTGGGCATTATCCACCTTTGGCCGGGTAGCCAATACGGACATAATCATGGATGCAATACTAAAAAGGACAAAAATCACTGTGGGATAGATAAGATAGGAGTTCGCCGGGGAATCCAGCTTGGGCAAAAGATTGGCCAAAAGAAGGGAAATTATGATGGCATTTACAGAAAGAAGTATATTGGCCTTCGTATCGGCAATGTCACTCAATTTAATATGATTCCTCAATTCTATACGGTAAAGGGATTGAATGGCACGCTGCGGACTTTCATCCTTTAGTTTAGCCTTTAATGCCTCCTTTTTCTCGGTTTTAACCGCTTTTTGCATGCTAGACATTAAAGAGAGAACATTATCCTCCTTCTGCTCCTGCCAATTTTCTTTGGCATAGGCCGTATAAAACCGGTGGTTGATTCGTAATTGCTTTACAAAGTGTAGCCGCCAAGATTCAAGGTCTGGAATAGATGTATCAAAATTTTCCCGCTCTAGCCGTAACAACCCTATAAGCTCCTCAAAATTATCTGAGGCATAATAATGTGTGTGCGCATCTTTCACAATAGCTTCTTCCTCATTGTCCGGCTCATCATCTTCCCAGGCGCTTCTTAGGAGTTGTACAGTTTTTTCAACTTCTGCAGATTCTTCTTTTTCCCTATTTAAAAAAGAGGTCAATAATTCAACGCTTTTCTTTAAGTGAAGTTCATAGCTAATTGTATACCCAGTATTTAAAAACCAAGTAGCTACCACCACCCTATTTTTATCCACTGTGGAATTGGGAAGCGCTGCAAGGATTTTCTCTACCTGTTTTACTTGCTTATTGGTATACCCTTGACTATGAAAAAGATAGTTTCTACCCAATTGATCGGCCATAAGTTGCTTGACATGCTTTTCCGCTTTTTTTACAATGGTTGCATTCATGGTCTACGATGGTTTCTAGCGATTGGAATTTTTTTTTAATTGCTTTTATTATATTGATGAAGCTTCATTTATTCTGGATTTACCATACAATTAAAACATGCCATTTGTGCTGTTGTCAATTCCAAGTCTTCAGATCCATTCAAAGGTTCTGCTAAAGTATCGCTTTCGTGCACTGCTTTTTTGAACTTAAACGCGTGGCTAAGAAGGTCATCGCGTCTGGCTTTTATTTTTTCAATAATCTCTTCTCCATCCAAATCGAAAACGCTTTTAGGCCAAACCGAAAAAGCATCCCGAATTGTTTCATCCGTCAATAAACGTTGAAGGTTCATGGCTTCCTCCATGAAAACCACTTCGGGTATATCGCGCATAAAATAAACATCAAAAGAAGATACGAGCCCGGGTAAATAATCAACTTCCTTTTCAAAAGCCTGTACTTCGGGTAAAAATACATTGTTGGATATCAAGGTTGGAAGCACACCTTCTAAATTAAAAAACGCATTGTCTCGATCACAGGGCAAGGGTAAGGCTGTCTTATATTCGCCGTTATCCTGTATTGCCCACCCCCATTGCTTTGCATGACGATCCCAATCACCAATCAATAAATCGAACAAGCGCGCCCTAACCAAGGCATTCACGTCTATACGTACCGTTTTAGGGTTTTTAAGTTTAATTTCCTGCAGGTCTTCCGTATCCAATAAGGAAGTAACATTTTTTACTCCCATCCAATTTGCATTCCCTTCCGTCTCATATTCCAATAGAAATAAGCGATTGCCGAACTTATCGTTGTACTTTTGGAGTTTTTCCTGTTTAGGGACAAAAACCAACTGAGGTGCAGTATTAAATATACCTGCTTTCTTCGATAATTCCGCTACCACCAAAGCGCCGTAGGGATGCTGGGCTGATATACCGTCCACTACAATATTTTCCAATCCTAATGTTTCCGCCAATTTTGGAATTAATGGGGACGGATCCTTGGTCACACTGCGCAGGGTAAGTAAGGTTCCATCATTTGTTTTTAATTTAAGGGAATGGGTCTGCTGTCCGCCGCCTTCTTCCACAATACTTACATTGTCCATTAAGGTGTCCAAAAAGAGAATGGGTACTTTTACAGGGGTCGCCCATGCGTTTCGGTATTGTGCCCCTTGCATTAGATTTTTGATTCCGTTGGGTTTGTACAAGGTACTGGCCGCAACAAGGACCGAATCATACTTTTTAAAATCTATGGTGTCACTATCGGTACTATTTTTTATTTCGCAGGTCATAAAGCTTTTATCGGTACTGGACAAAGACCAATAGCTTAACCCAATAAAAATAAGAACCAAAAAACCTACCAAAAACAGAATTCTTTTCAAAGCGATACAATTAAGAGTTGAGGCGGTAAGAATATGATTTTATCGGATTAAAGCGTTCCCCTATTAAATTAAGTTTTAGCTTAAAAATTTATTTCGCCCCTTTTTGTGTTAAATATTATACATCCTACAACCAAGGGATTAAAAGTGGTGATTTCGCAAAAAAAAATTTTAATAATAATATAGCAAAGCACTCCTTTTAATACAGTACTAAAACATTTACTTTTAATAATTCCTTCGATTGATTTTTAACTATTAACTAAAATTGCTATGAACGGATTGATAATGGATTACCCACTTACGACCAATACCATTTTAAAGTATGGCAACAGCGTATTTCCACATAAAAAACTCATTTCCTATCTACCCAACGGGGAGCGGCATGAATATACGTATGGACAACTGTACAAACGCTGTTGCCAATTGGCCAATGCCCTAAAAAATAAATTGGGGATTACCAAGGGTGATATGGTGGGGACATTTGCCTGGAATCATTATCAACATGTGGAATTATATTACGCCGTTCCAGGAATTGGGGCAATATGCCACACTGTAAATATTCGTTTATCCTCACAACAGACGGAATTTATCATCAACCATTCAGAGGACAAAGTACTCTTTGTAGATGCTACCTTAGTTCCGCTTTTAGAGCAAATTGCCGCCAAACTGGAAACCGTAGAAAAATATATCATATTCAATGCACCAAAAGATTTTAAGACCACTCTTTTGAATACCATGCATTATGAGGATTTGATTGAAGGACAATTGGAATCCATTGAATGGCCCGTTATCGAGGAGGATTTAGCCAGTGGAATGTGTTATACTAGCGGTACCACAGGCGTACCCAAAGGAGTTTTGTATTCACACAGGTCTACCTACCTGCACGCCATGACCATTTTATCACCTAATGCCGGTAATTATAGCAATCAGGATATTATTCTTTTAGTCGTTCCCCAATTTCATGTAATGGCTTGGGGATTTCCATACATGTGCCTACTTACGGGTGCCGATATGGTGATGCCTTCCCTGCACCTACAGCCACAATCGATCATAAATATATTGGAAAAGGAAAAAATCAATAAAGCCAATGGGGTGCCCACCATCTGGATGGGAGTTTATGAAGAATTAAAGAAAAATCCACCGAAAGCAAAACTCGCGCTAGAGGAATACCTCGTGGGAGGCTCTGCCCTTTCCGCTAGCCTTATAGAAAATTTTGAGAAAGATTTTGGCATAAGGGGGGTACAGGCATGGGGAATGACAGAGACCTCTCCCTTAGGAACGGCCAGCAGGTTGCAGAAGAAGCATATGAATCTGGACGAAAAAGAACAATTAAAAATCCGGGCCAAACAGGGTATCGAATTTCCTGGTATTGAAATGCGTGTAGTTGGGGACGATGGCGAGGTTGCTCCTAGGGACGGTACTACAATGGGCGAATTACAAGTCAAGGGAGCTTGGGTCATAAATGCCTATTTTAAGACCCATAACCGTGATAATTTTACAGAAGATGGCTGGTTTAGGACCGGTGATGTAAGCACCATTGATTCGGATGGATATATGGAAATTACAGACCGCACCAAAGACTTGATCAAAAGTGGTGGTGAATGGATTTCAAGCGTAGCATTGGAATCCGCATTAATGGCGCACCCAAAAATTAAGGAAGCGGCGGTAATTGCAATTCCAGACCAAAAATGGTCTGAACGCCCTTTGGCCACCATCGTATTATCCAACACGGAACAGCCTGTTTCCGATACGGAACTCAAGGACTTTTTGGCAAAGGATTTCGCCAACTACCAAATCCCCGACCAATTTATTACCATAGCCGAAGTTCCTAAAACAAGTGTGGGTAAATTCGATAAAAAGGCACTGCGAAAAAAATATGCCGAAGGAAAGCTATAAGTCAGCTTGCGTACCTTCGGCATTCTAGTTTTAAAAAGACCGTAGACTCCTATTTGCTCAAGTACATTTTACGTCTGGCATACAGATTGTAAAACTCATCGTCCTTTAAACTATCAATAAATAGGATGCTTTCTCCCGTACTTTTCATCTCGGGACCTAGATTCTTATTCACATTAGAGAATTTGTTGAAGGAGAAAACTGGTTGCTTAATGGCAAATCCTTCCAGCTGTGGGTTAAAATTGAAATCCTTAACCTTTTTCTCTCCCAACATAACCTTGGTCGCATAGTTTACATAGGGCTCTTTGTAGGCCTTTGCAATGAATGGAACGGTACGTGAAGCCCTAGGGTTTGCTTCAATGATATATACTATGTCATCCTTGATCGCGAACTGGATGTTGATCAAACCCACGGTTTTTAAGGCCAAGGCTATTTTTTTGGTATGGTCCTTTATTTGTTGCATTACAAATTCACCGAGGTTAAAAGGCGGCAACGTGGCGTTAGAATCGCCAGAGTGTATACCGCAGGGCTCTATATGCTCCATAATGCCAATGATGTAAACGTCCTCGCCGTCACAAATAGCATCGGCCTCCGCTTCAATGGCCCCGTCCAAATAATGATCTAACAGCAACTTGTTGTTTGGTATTTTACGCAAAAGGTCTACCACATGTTCTTCAAGCTCTTCCTTATTGATGACGATTTTCATTCCCTGGCCCCCTAAAACGTAAGAAGGTCTTACCAGCAAAGGAAAGTCCAGTTTATCTGCAAGTACCAAGGCTTCATCTGCAGTTTCCGCTACGCCAAACTCAGGAAATGGAATATCATTTTCCTTTAATAATTCTGAGAAACTACCCCTATCTTCCGCTAAATCAAGTGATTCAAAACTGGTACCAATAATCTTTATACCGTATTTGGATAACTTTTCAGCCAATTTCAGCGCTGTTTGTCCGCCCAACTGCACAATTACGCCCTCTGGCTTTTCGTGGCGGATAATATCATAGATATGTTCCCAGAAAACGGGTTCAAAATAAAGCTTATCCGCAGTGTCAAAATCGGTTGAGACCGTTTCCGGATTACAATTGATCATAATTGTTTCATAACCACATTCCGCGGCGGCCAAAACCCCGTGTACGCAACAATAATCGAATTCTATTCCCTGCCCAATTCGGTTTGGACCGGAACCTAGAACAACAATCTTTTTCTTATCGGAAACAATACTGTCATTTTCTACATAACGCGTTCCGTCCGGTTTTTCAATCTCCGCCTCAAAGGTAGAGTAATAGTAAGGCGTCATCGCCTTGAATTCCGCAGCACAGGTATCCACTAGTTTGTAGACCCTATTTACATTGAGCTCGGTTCGCTTATTGTACACTTCACTTTCATAACAGTCCAACATGTGCGCTATTTGGCGATCCGCAAATCCTTTTTGTTTGGCCTCCAGTAATAACTCTTTGGAAAGACTGGCGATGGTGTATTTGGAAATCTCCTTTTCCAAGAAATTCAACTCCTCATATTGCTTAAGGAACCACATGTCAATTTTTGTGATTTCATGAATCCTGCTCAAGGGAATTCCTAGTTGTATGGCATCGTAAATTACAAAGACCCTATCCCAGCTCGGTATCGTTAATTTGCTAATGATCTGCTCATAATCCGAATAGCCTTTACCATCCGCCCCTAAGCCATTGCGCTTAATCTCCAAGGACTGGGTAGCTTTGTGCAAGGCTTCCTGAAAAGAGCGGCCTATACCCATTACCTCGCCTACAGATTTCATTTGCAGCCCGAGGGTTCTATCGGATCCCTCGAATTTATCGAAGTTCCACCGTGGGATTTTTACGATCACATAATCCAAGGTAGGTTCAAAAAGGGCCGATGTCGATTTTGTTATCTGGTTCTCTAGTTCGTCCAAAGAGTAACCAATGGCCAATTTGGTAGCCACTTTTGCAATAGGATACCCGGTAGCCTTTGACGCAAGCGCGGATGACCGCGATACACGTGGGTTTATTTCAATGGCAATGATATCCTCTTTCTCATCGGGACTTACGGCAAACTGAACGTTACAGCCTCCTTCAAAATCACCAATGCTGCGCATCATATGAATGGCCATATCCCGCATTCTCTGGAAAGTTTTATCCGATAGTGTCATTGCCGGGGCCACCGTTATGGAATCTCCTGTATGAATGCCCATCGGGTCCATATTTTCAATGGTACAAATGATGACTACATTATCGTTTTTATCGCGCAGCAGCTCCAGCTCATATTCCTTCCAACCCATAAGGGCCTTGTCAATCATTACCTCATGTATGGGCGATATTTCCAATCCGTGGCTCAATAGTTCATCAAAATCCTCAGCCTTGTGCACAATCGAGGCACCGGCCCCACCCAGGGTGTAGGAAGCTCTAATGACTAGAGGAAAACCGAACTCCTGTGCAATCTCCTTTCCTTTTAAAAAGGAGGATGCCGTTGCTTGCGGTGCCATGCCAACACCAATTTTCAACATCAGTTCCCTAAATTGTTCCCGGTCCTCTGTAATATTAATCGCATCGATATCGACCCCGATCAACTCCACGTCAAAATCTTCCCAAATTCCTTTTTTATCCGCCTCTATACATAAGTTTAAAGCTGTTTGGCCACCCATAGTTGGCAAAACGGCATCGATTTGGGGATGTGCTTTAAGAATTTCAATGATAGACTTTGTAGTCAACGGCTTTAGATAGATATGATCTGCCATTGTAGGATCGGTCATAATGGTGGCCGGATTACTATTAATCAATATGGTTTCGATACCGTCTTCACGTAACGAACGTAAGGACTGGCTACCCGCATAATCAAATTCACACGCCTGACCGATTACAATAGGTCCTGAGCCTATTATTAAAATTGAGTTTAAATCTTTTCTTTTTGGCATTTTGGGTAAGTGTTTTCGGAATTGGACAAAAAAAAGGTGCTACTTTCGGAAAAGTAACACCTCATTATTTTTAAAAGAATGCAATCATTATTTTTTGTGGCTTGGTTCAGAAGATACGGTTAATTTTTTTCTACCTTTTGCCCTTCTTCTCGCAAGAACCTTTCTACCGTTTACGGAAGCCATACGCTCACGAAAACCGTGCTTATTCTTTCTCTTTCTCTTTGATGGTTGAAACGTTCTCTTGCTCATCGCCTATATATTAAATGCTTTGTTTTTATTTTGAAAAATTACCTTTTAAATGCATAGGTAAAACTGGGCGCAAATATACGAAGAGTTTTTTCTTTGACAAGTGATATGAAAAAAAATATTTTTATAATTCCGTACGCCTCAAAACATAGCTTTTGATTAATTTTGCCCGAATTGAAATTTAGTGCTTAAAGCGCTTTATTTTGATAGGGTTTTACAACCAATTTAAATCTCGTTTTACGAAACGACCCACTTAAAATGAATTACTCATGTTCAATAAAAATTTAAAACTAGTCATTGCCGGACTAGTAATCGCATATGCCGTATATCAATTTATAGAAGGGAATATTGGTAATGGTATCTCCCTCATTTTATTATCCCTGATTTTTATTTTCCTTTATTTTCGAAATGAAATAATACTCCTGGCCTTTTTAAGAATGCGCAAGCAGGATTTGGAAGGAACAAAAAAGTGGTTGGATAAAATTAAAAGTCCGAAAGCTGCTTTAACCGTGAAGCAACAAGGGTATTATAATTATCTGCACGGTATAATTTTTTCCCAGACCAATTTAACACAAGCGGAAAAATATTTTAAAAAAGCCTTGAAGCTTGGCCTAACCATGGATTATGATGTGGCCATGGCAAAATTAAGCCTTGCCGGAATAGCCATGCAAAAAAGGCGTAAACGTGAAGCTACGATGCTCCTTAACGAAGCCAAAAAATTGGATAAGAACAATATGTTGAAGGATCAGATAAAAATGATGCAGCAACAAATGAAAAAGATTTAGTCTTATCTCCCTGTATTGTAGTAGCCCTTGTTTGGTATTTCTATCGTGTACTTTTTACCTGAACTGTTGTTCAAGTGGGGTTCCCTTAACCAAGGATTGTGTCGTTTTAAAATCTTGTAAGTAATTTCATATTCCTTCGCGAAATCGGCAAAATCAGATACTGGTTTATCTATGTCTACCGTAAATGTAGGGACGGTGGCGTAGAGATCCTTTTCATCGATATGAAATCCATATTTTTCGGGGTTCGACAAAATTTCCTTAATTGCCATGATACGGAAAACATACCTACCCGTTTCATCCCCCAGCAATAAATCCCAATAATTATCGACCTGCTGTATGCCCATGAACTTATTTATAGCCCCGGGACCTGCATTATACGCAGCTGCCGTTAAGGCCCAACTGCCATATCTTTCCTTCCACTTTTTTAAATATTCACAAGCTACCTCCGTAGATTTTTCCAAATGGTAGCGTTCGTCCACGTTAGCATTGACCTCAAGCCCATATTCCCTTCCTGTTTCCCTCATAATTTGCCAAAAACCAGTGGCACCGGCCGGGGAGACTACGTTTGTCAATCCGCTTTCGGCAACCGCTAAATATTTAAAATCATCCGGAATTCCGTTTTTGGCCAATATAGGCTCGATAATAGGAAAGTATTTATTTGCCCTTTTCATGAGCAACAAGGCGTTGGATTGCCAGTAGGTATTTACCAAAAATTCACGGTCTACCCGCTCCAAAATTTCTGGGTCTTCTTGGGGTACCTTTTCCCCGGCAAAATTTAAATCTTCCGGTATATCAATAGAGGAAATCCTATACTCCCGGGCAACATTTTTTTGAATACTATCGTTTGCGTTATCCGCCACTGTTTGCGGCAACACATTCGACCCCTGAACCGCGAATATGAGGCTGCTTGCAACAAAAACAACGCCTAAAAGCATTAAGATGTTCTTTACGATTTTCATGAATTCTATATTTTGAAATTAGTCCCTTTAATTATCTACCTATCAAAGGTATATATAGAACTAGCTTAATCCAAAATAATTGTTGGCAAGTTCTCATTAAACCATTTTGCCCTATGAATAATCATGGTGTGTGTGCCATTTTTTACCGGTATACAATCTGTAATGTTGGCAATAGGAAAAACCGTGTCCTTTTCCCCGTGTATATGGATCAAATTTTCTGGGGCCTCTTGTTGCTGCCAGTTGACCAATTGGTCTATGCACCAATCTATGTACCCTTTATCGCGAATGGAAAGGTAGCGCTCATAAAGGGCCACCCGTTTGGTAACCGTTTCGCCAAAAGCATATTTGGCCAGCAATTCCATATTGTTGATTAGGCCTGTAGGTAATAATTTATGGACTTTGGTATACCGGGCAAATAGCATCTTTTTAGGCAGCTCATAGCGTGTTTTAATACTGGAGATGATAATGATTTTTTCAACCTCCATAACACGCGCCATCTCTTGAACCAATAGGCCTCCAAGGGAGACACCCAATAATACGGGCCGCTTGTGCTTTATCTGTAAGCACATGTGTTTGGCATAATCCAAAAGCGACATCCCAAGATTAGGCACATCCCACTCCAACAAATGAATTTGAAACGCATCTTTGGGCAATTTAATATATTCGAAAATTGCGGTACTGGCTGCCATACCAGGCATGCAATAAATATGTCTCATGTAGCTTTCCATGTTTATCAATGGTCGTAAAATCTAGGAAATTAGGGATTTTTTAACTACTTTTGTATGACATTTTAAAATTAGCCATAGTTTACGGCCCAATTTTATAACATTTCGATTAAGACTAATTACGATAGCAGCGCATCGTAATTTTTTTGTCTCGTAGCAACACTAAAATTAACTATATGAACGATGTTATTATTAAGGATAATTCTTTTTTGCGTCAATTTGAAACGACCGTAAATGGTCATCTCGCCAGAATTGAATATTCTTCTCAGGAGCGAAAAGTTTTCTTGACCAAATTGGTGGTTCCCGATGAAATTACAGAAGAAGGTTTCAGGGAAAATTTTATTAAGGCCGTTCTAAACACCATTCAAGAGAAAAACCTTAGGGTAGTTCCTACAAGTCCACACATAGCTGGCTTTCTAAGAAAAAACCGATTACAGTACAAGGAAATGTTACCGATCGGCATCAGAATCTAATAAAAACACGACCTCTCTTCTCGAGAGGTTTTTTATGCCTCTACCTGTTCATTATAATAGGTAAAGCGTACCAGCCCGTCCACATCTATTTCGGTGAGTCGTACATTATGCAAGGTGTTCACCAAAGCAGGGTTCCAAGGCGCTTTAACTTTTACATAATTCTCCGTAAACCCATGGATGTAGCCTTCCTTGTTCTCCCCTTCAAACAGAACCGTTAGCGTATTACCAAGCTGACTTTCATAAAATGCCCTTCTCTTTTTTGCGGATAGCCCGCGAAGCATCTTACTCCTTTTTTTTCGTACTTTTTTTGGAACTGCCCCTTCCATCGTTGCGGCAGGTGTATTATCCCGTTCAGAATACGTAAAAACATGTAAATAGGAAATGTCCGAATCGTTCAAAAAATGGTACGTTTCCAAAAAATGTTCTTCCGTTTCCCCAGGAAAACCGACGATAACGTCGACTCCGATGCAACAATTGGGCATAACCTCCCGAATGCGTTGTACCCGTTCTTTGTAAAGGCCCGTCATATACCTGCGTTTCATCAGTTTCAAAAGAGCGTCACTACCACTTTGCAACGGAATATGAAAATGGGGAACGAAGGTTTTGCTCTGCGCAACAAATTCTATGGTCTCGTTTTTTAAAAGGTTGGGCTCTATGGATGATATCCGAAGGCGATGTATTCCGTCCACCTCGTCTAGCGCCTGTACCAGGTCCAAAAAAGTGTGTTCATGCTTTTTATTACCGAATTCCCCTTTCCCGTAATCGCCAATATTGACTCCCGTAAGCACAATTTCCTTGATACCTTGTGCCGATATTTCAGCAGCGTTCGTCAAGACATTTTCCAAGGTATCGCTCCTGGAAATGCCCCTCGCCAAAGGAATGGTACAATAAGTACATTTATAATCGCAACCGTCCTGTACCTTTAAAAATGCCCTGGTCCTATCCCCTATGGCATAACTTCCCACATAAAAATCAGCTTCATTAATTTCACAAGAATGGACTTCTCCCTGGTCATTTTTGCCAAGGTCGTTGATGTAATCCGTAATCTTAAACTTTTCCGTTGCTCCCAACACCAAATCCACCCCGTCAACATCGGCCAACTCTTCGGGTTTCAGCTGGGCATAGCAACCTACCGCTGCAATAAAAGCGTCTGGATTTACTTTTTGTGCCTGCTTTACGATGGTCTTGAATTTTTTATCCGCATTATCGGTTACGGAACAAGTATTAATGACATACATATCTGCAGTCTCCGTAAAGTCTACCCGATCAAATCCTTCATTCGAAAAGTTTCTTGCAATAGTTGACGTCTCCGAAAAATTCAATTTACAACCAAGTGTATAAAAAGCAACCTTTTTTTTCATTCGATACAAATTCTAGCGCTAGGGGAACGCAAAAGTACGTAAAGTATTTGGCGTCCTAAAAGGACCTGCTGTTTGGATTCTGGAAGTACTGCTGATTTAATATTTTCTCCATTTTTTAGTAATCTCATAGACATGGTTCAGAATTTCCGCCTCTACCGCATTGAATTCCACTCCCCTTCTTGCCATCATTACCTTAGCGGCTTCAAATGCCTTCTCCGGTAAATAGGCCGTAAACCCAGATGCCCCTCCCCAACTAAAACTAGGGATGAAATTCCTTGGAAAACCCGGTACATAAATATTGGAATTAACCCCAATGACGGTACCGGTATTGAACATCGTATTGATAGCGGTTTTACTATGGTCGCCCATCATAAGTCCGCAAAATTGTAATCCGGTCTGTTCAAAACGTTCCGTAGCATAATCCCAAAGGCGCACTTTGGCATAATTGTTCTTTAGGTTTGAATTATTGCTATCCGCCCCTATATTACACCACTCGCCCAATACCGCATTACCTAAATAGCCTTCATGGCCTTTACTGGAATAACCAAAAATGACGGAATTGCTTATTTCACCACAGACTTTGCAATGTGGACCAATCGTTGTGGCACCGTAAAGCTTTCCACCCATTTTAACGATTGCGCGCTCACAAAGGGCCAAGCCTCCACGAATGAGACTTCCTTCCCATATTTCTGAATTTTTTCCTAGGTAAATTGGACCATCCGTGGCATTTAAAATGCTAAACTCCACTTTGGCCCCTTCCTCCAAAAATATTCGTTCTGGATGAATAAGATGGTTTGTTTTAGAAATAGGCTGACTGGCTCTTCCTTTGGTAAGAAAATCAAAATCTAATTGTAATATTTCGGCATTTTTATCAAAAATATCCCAGGTATTCTTGATTTGGAGAACAGCTTCGTTGAATTCCACCCTTTTAAAATTGGCCAATTCATCCAATTGTTCTTGCCCAGCACTACGGTAGGCGATGACCAATTCGTCCATTGCCAACAATTGCCCCACCTGTAAGCCTTCCAAGGCGCGAAGCAATTCAGGATTTGGTAAAATTGAAGCGTCTATGAATATATTGTCCGGTTCTAGGTTGACAGGATATTTTTTAAGGAGATATTCTTCTGTTAGGGATGAAATATCGGTCTTCAGAAAAGCTTCCCATCGCTCTCGTAAGGTCATAATGCCTACACGTATTTCTGCTACTGGCCGGGTAAACGTAAAGGGTAGAAGATGATTTCTACGGGGACCATCAAAAAGTATGTAATTCATGCAGGTTCATTTTGAACAAAATTAACAAATATCTCAAAGAACAGTACCCTTTTGTAGCGGTACCCATATAAAACAATACTCCAAAAAAAAGAAACGCCCCCGATTAATTTCGAGGGCGTTATGTTTATTAGAAAGGAAAGTTTCTATTCCTCTCCTTTTTCTTTTGGCTCTTCGTCTTTAGGCTCTTCCTTGGCAAATTTTTTGTACTTATTCTTAAATTTGTCGATACGACCGGCCGTATCCAAGAACTTGGCTTTACCGGTATAAAATGGATGTGATGTTCTAGAAATCTCCAATTTTACCAGGGGATATTCAACGCCATCAACTTCCATTGTTTCTTTGGTATCGGCAGTAGATTTTGTCAAAAATACTTCTTCGTTGGACATGTCCTTGAAGGCCACTACTCTATAATTCTCTGGGTGTATGTCTTTTTTCATTTTAAAAACTTTAGCGCACCCATTCCGACGGGCACTCATTTTAAGGCTGCAAATTTAATAAAAAACTCTATATCGGCAATTAGAAATACCAAAAATATTCAAAATAAAAAATTTCTTGAAACTGACTATCCCCCGGGCAAGCCACAGGAGTATTTCGCCAGTTTCATTTTGGCCAAAAAGGGCCAAAAACCAAAATTTTGTATTTTACCCCACCCGAAATTGCAAAAAGGCAATTCCGACCTCCCCCAAGGGGAGGTAAGTTCGGAAACCCCGAGGCAGAGCCATCGGGGAATTATTTAGATTAAATTTTCTGACATTTGTAACAAAAGTAATACACCCACTACTAACTAGTATAATCAACCTTAAATAATTTAATCATGGAAGAAAATAAACCAAAAACTGGAAAGTTTGCTTTAAATTTTGGCCTTCTTACTGGCCTAATAGGCGTCGTGTTCGCCATAATGTTATTCACAATGGATTTACATTACGAACAGGGTGCCGCTATTCAGGTAACCCAAACATTGATTTTGGCCGCAGGTATTGTTTTAGGTATTGTCCAGTTCAAAAAAGCCGCAAACGGATTTTTGTCGGTATCGCAAGCCTTGAAGGTAGGTGCAGGAGTAGCATTGATTGCAGGGATCATAGGTCTAATCTGGTTTTTTGTCTTGAGTAATATAATAGAGCCCGGATACATGGATAAAATGTACGAAATTGGGAAAGTTACGGCAATGGACCAAAACCCGAACCTCACTGAAGAACAAATTGATCAAGGCATAGAAATGCAAAAGAGTTTTGCTTGGGTAACCTATCCTATAATACTCATCATTAATATTATAATTGGTTTAGTGGTTGGTCTAATTACAGGATTAATACTCAAAAAACAAGAAGCCGCATATTAATACCTGAGTAATTGTAGTACTTTTGTAGGGAATACCAGAAGTAACGCATGCAACTATCCATAGTTATTCCCTTACTTAACGAAGAAGAATCGTTGCAAGAGCTACATGATTGGATTGTATCCGTAATGCAATCCAATCATTTTTCTTATGAACTCATTTTCGTGGATGATGGTAGTACCGATCGATCATGGAACATCATACAACAGCTTTCTAAAGGTAACCCAGCTGTTAGCGGAATTCACTTTTTACGGAATTTTGGAAAATCGCAAGCATTGCACGCTGGTTTTAAGGCGGCAAATGGCGATGTGATTGTTACGATGGATGCCGATTTGCAGGATAACCCCGAAGAAATTCCGGAGTTGTACGACATGATTACCAATCAGAATTTTGAGTTGGTCTCTGGATGGAAAAAGAAACGGTTTGACTCCATTGTTTTTAAAAACACCCCTTCCAAACTTTTTAATTGGGCGGCAAGAAAGACTTCTGGGGTAAAACTGCACGATTTTAATTGTGGCTTAAAGGCGTACGCCAAAAGCGTGGTCAAAAACATCGAAGTTTCTGGGGAAATGCACCGCTACATTCCAGTACTAGCCAAAAATGCCGGTTTCTCCAATATTGGGGAGAAAGTGGTACAGCACCAAGCACGGAAATATGGCAAAACAAAATTTGGAATGGAACGCTTTATTAATGGATTTCTAGACCTTCTTACCATCTGGTTTGTCTCCCGTTTTGGCAAACGCCCCATGCATCTCTTTGGCGCCTTGGGCGTATTAATGTTCCTCATAGGCCTCGGATTTGCCCTCTATTTAGGTATCGACAAGCTATTTATAAATCCGTTTGGAAGATTGATTACGGATCGCCCACAATTTTATATTGCCCTGATTGCCATGGTCATTGGAACCCAGTTATTCTTGGCGGGTTTCCTTGGAGAAATTCTTATTCGCTCTAAAAAGGATGAAAATAGATATATTATATCCGAAGAAATAAATACAAGGCTTTCAGAAGATTAAAATTCTCATTAAATTACTAGCACAAAATAAACCTAAGAATAATGGATAACTTCCTAGATAGTGCCAAAAGCTGGCTGACCGATTTTTTTGACGCTGGTGTTAAAAAAGAAATAGAACACCTTATTGAAAATGACCAAGATGACCTCAAGGATCGTTTTTATAAGCACATGGAGTTTGGCACGGGTGGCATGCGCGGTGTTATGGGGGTTGGAACAAATCGTATCAACAAATATACCTTGGGCAAAAGTACCCAGGGCCTAAGCAATTACCTGAACAAGGTTTATAAAGGTGAGGACATTAAAGTAGTCATTGCTTATGACTGTAGGCACAATAGCGATACCTTGGCAAGAACGGTAGCCGAGGTTTTTTCCGCAAACGGGATTCAGGTATACTTGTTTTCGGAACTACGTACCACACCAGAATTATCCTTTGCCGTTAGGTACCTAAAATGCCATGCTGGTATCGTATTGACAGCATCCCACAACCCGCCGGAGTACAATGGATATAAGGTGTATTGGACTGATGGCGGGCAAATTGTACCGCCGCAGGACGGGGAAATAATCTCAGAAATAAATTCATTGGCCTTCGAAGCTATTAAATTTGATGCAGACGATAGCCTCATAAAGGTTATTGACAAAGAAGTAGACGAGGCCTTTATTGAAGCTTCCGTAGAAAATGGAAATTTTAATGCCGATGGAAAGGACAACTTTAAAATTGTATTTACCTCCTTGCACGGTACCTCTATCACCGCTATTCCAGAAGTTTTAAAACGGGCAGGTTACAAAAACGTAACCATCATTGAGGAGCAGGAAAAGCCCAATGGTGACTTCCCTACCGTAAAATCGCCAAATCCAGAGGAACCGGAAGCTTTATCCATGGCCATTAAAAAAGCCGAGGAAATAGGTGCGGATATGGTCGTAGGTACGGATCCAGATAGTGATCGTTTGGGCATAGCCGTTCGTAACCTCGAAGGTAAAATGGAAATCGTAAATGGCAACCAGGCTATGGTGCTTATGACAAAATTTCTATTGGACAAAACGAAGGAAAAGGGTTTTAAAGGCAATGAGTTTATTGCCACGACCATTGTGTCCACCCCCATGATGGAGGAAATGGCCAAGGCATATGGGATTGAGTTTAAAACGGCACTAACCGGATTTAAATGGATTGGTAAAATGATCAAGGATTTCCCAGAATCTAGATTTATTGGAGGTGGAGAGGAAAGTTTTGGATACATGGTAGGCGATTTTGTTCGGGATAAAGATGCCGTAACCGCTACACTCTTGGCTTGTGAGATAGCATCACAGGCAAAAGCAGATGGCAGTTCCTTTTACGAACAGTTGATTGACTCTTATGTAAAGTTTGGTTTTTATAAGGAGCATTTGGTTTCCCTTACCAAGAAAGGAATCAGCGGAGCGGAAGAGATTAAGCAAATGTTGAAAGACTTTAAAGAAAATCCCGTTGCTTCGGTCGCCGGATCTAGGGTAAAATGGATCGAGGATTACAATACATCTACTGCTACCAATGTCTTAACGAAAGAAGAGAAAAAGATAGACATTCCAAAATCGAACGTACTTATTTACGAAACGGAGGATGGAACCAGAATTGCGGCCAGACCAAGTGGAACGGAGCCAAAAGTTAAATTCTATATGAGTACGAATGCTCCATTGGACAATGCGGCAAATTATAAAAAAGTTTCAGCGGAACTTGATGCGAAGATTAAACGCATTTTGAGTGAGCTTAATTTGGATTAATGGACTATTTTAAAAAGATTCTTCGCTTTGCGGTACCCTACCGCAACTATGGTTATTTAAATATTTTTTTTAATATCCTTTATGCTTTGTTCAGTGCGCTTTCCTTTGCCGCATTGATCCCCATGTTGGATGTGTTGTTCGATAAAACAAAAAAGGTTTTTGAAGAGCCAACCTACACGGATTTAGGACATTTAAAGGACTATCTACAGCAGTATATTAATTACAGGGTAACCGCATATTCTGGGGATGATGAAATGAAAGGTTTAGTGCTCGTTATTGGGCTAATTTTAATTTTATTCCTCTTAAAGAATTTCTTTAATTATCTGGCCATGTACTTTATTACTTTTTTACGTAATGGCGTGCTAAAGGATATTAGAAATAAGCTTTACCAGAAAGTGGTTGAATTACCAATTTCCTATTATTCCGAAAAGCGAAAAGGGGATGTCATCGCAAGAATAACCTCTGATGTCTTAGAAATTCAACATTCGTTTTTATCAGTTTTGGAACTCATTGTAAGGGAACCTTTGACCATACTTTTTACCATTATTATCATGTTTGGTATCAGTACCAAACTAACCTTATTCGTTTTTATTTTTATACCCGTAGCAGGTATGATTATAAGTCGAATCGGTAAATCCTTGAAAAAGAAATCGGATGATGTGCAACGAGAGCAAGGAGAGTTTCTATCCATTATCGAAGAAACGCTTGGCGGTCTGCGGGTCATTAAGGCATTTAATTCGGAATCACGATTCTATCAAACGTTTACAAATTCTACGAAACGTTTTTTCAACTTCAGTAATATCCTTTTAAATAGGCAGAACCTCGCCTCGCCAACCGGGGAATTTCTTGGAATCCTGGTTATTGGCGTCTTGCTTTGGTTTGGAGGCAAAATGGTCTTGGTAGATGAAACCCTAGACGCCTCTTCCTTTATTGCGTACATGGGATTGGCATATAATATATTAACCCCTGCCAAAGCCATTAGCAAAGCATCTTACGGGGTTAAAAAGGGAAATGCGGCCGCTGAACGCGTTCTTGAAATATTGGAAACCGAAAATCCTATTTCAGAAATCGAAAACCCCGTGCAACTTCAAGAATTTGAAAAAGAAATACTTCTGAAGGGAATTTCATTCAAATATGACGATGAGTATGTACTCAAAAACTTTCACCTAGCGGTAAAAAAAGGAACCACCGTTGCGCTTGTAGGCCAGTCCGGGAGTGGTAAAAGTACGATTGCAAATTTGGTTACCCGATTCTACGATGTCAATGAAGGTGAAATCCGCATAGACGGTCATGATATAAGGACCTTGAGCAAAAAATCGCTTCGTGGCCTTCTCGGGTTGGTTACCCAAGATTCTATCCTGTTCAATGACAGCGTTCGCAATAATATTGGGCTTGGCAAGGAGAATGCAACGGATGAAGAGATTATGGCCGCGGCAAAAATCGCCAATGCGCATGACTTTATTGTAGAGCTCCCCAATGGGTACGAAACCAATATTGGCGATAGTGGTAATAAACTTAGTGGTGGTCAAAAACAACGGCTGTCCATTGCGCGTGCGGTATTAAAGAATCCACCAATCATGATTTTGGATGAAGCTACCTCTGCTTTGGATACAGAGAGCGAACGTTTGGTGCAGGATGCCTTGGAGAAGATGATGATGAACAGGACTTCTATCGTAATTGCCCATCGTTTATCGACTATACAGAACGCAGACCTAATCGTGGTGCTACACAAAGAGGGAATTGTTGAGAAGGGTACACATTCCCAACTCATGGAATTGAACGGCACCTATAAAAAACTGGTTCAGATGCAATCTTTGGCTTCATAAGCAACTAACTAAATTCTTAAATTGAGACTGACTAGCTATCTGCGTAGTACGTCCATTTCTCAGTAGGTATTAAACCTTTAGCTATATTTAGTGTCCAACTATCAAGAATTAAAGTCTGCTCCATTGATTGCCGAGGAAACACTTGTTCAGGATTTAAAAACAAAAAGTACACAATCGCAAGCATTTAAAGTGCTCGTTGATATGTACAAGGAGCGACTCTATTGGCAAATACGGAGCATTGTTTTAAACCATGCCGATGCGGACGATGTACTTCAAAACACCTTTATAAAAGTATTTAAGAATATTGATGGGTTTAAAGGGCAAAGCCAATTGTTCTCTTGGATGTATCGCATTGCCACGAATGAAGCCCTGAGCTATATAAAGCAAAAGGCAAAAAATGAGGGCTTGACCGATACGGATTATCAGGAAAAGTTAGTTGCAAACCTACAGGCGGATGTGTATTTTGAAGGAGATGAGATACAACTCAAATTACAACGGGCCATAGCTACCTTACCCGAAAAACAAAAATTAGTATTCAATATGAAATATTTTCAAGAATTAAAGTATGAGGAAATTTCGGAAATTTTGGATACCTCTGTTGGCAGTTTAAAGGCATCGTACCATTTAGCCGTTAAAAAATTGGAACAATATTTGAAAAAAGATTAAACTATTTATGTATTTGAAAGTCAAATAAGTATCATGAAAAAGAATAAAAACAATCCGTTTAAAACCCCAGAAGGCTATTTTGATAGTTTTCAGGAAAATTTAATGGATAAAGTTTCCAAGAAAGAATCAGTGGTGCCCAAAGAAACTGCATTTAAGGTTCCAGAGGCTTATTTTGATACGTTCCATGTACAATTGATGGAAAGGCTGGAAAGTGAAACGAGGGTCGTACCCCTGTACCCGGTGAAGAAGGTAATTGCCTTGGTCGCATCCATAGCGGCCATAGTGGTGCTTTTCTTTGGTTTGAACTGGAACGAAACCACAGTCGTAAGCTTTGGGGACTTGGCAAACACAGACATTGAGGCTTATTTCGAAAACAATGAATTGGACTTAACAACGTACGAGATTGCAGAAGTTCTTCCGGTTTCAAACACGGAACTATCGGATATCCTGAATTCACCTATAGAAGATGAGCAGCTTTTGGATTATTTAAATGAAAACATTAACGAATTGGACGAATTAAATTTAATAGATAATGAATAAGTTACTTTTAGCACTATTCATGCTTTTCACAGCTTTATCCTATTCCCAACACAGACATGATTGGGAAAAAATTAAATCCTTAAAAGTTGCTTTTATCACAGAAAAACTTTCGTTGAGCAGCAAGGAGGCACAAGAATTTTGGCCCGTTTACAACGCCTATGAAGAAAAAAGGGATGCCCTTCGCAAAAGGGAGCACTCAGAAATCAGGAATAAAATAAAGGATGCAGACGCCCTAACGGAAAAAGAGGCCGGGCAACTATTGAAGCAATACATACAACTTGAAGAAGAGGAGGAAGAATTGGACAATGATTTTTTAAAAGAAGTGAGTAGTGTAATTTCGGCTAAAAAAACACTGCTGCTGTTACGCTCGGAAGAAGAGTTTAAACGGCAGCTCATAAAGCAATACCGTAGCAATAAAGGAGGTAGATAACTTATTTGAAAACCAATTTTGAAATTCGATTTTTGCCTGCCGCATAGGCAACGGAATCATTTTGAAAACGGATGGTAAAAAAAGGTTCCTTAGAAAGTTCAATCCATGAAGTTCCCCTATTTGCAGAATAACTGATACCCGTAAAGCCAACGGCAACCAGGCCATTGCCTTCGGTGCCTGGTACGATTTGCACACAACTTTTGTAACCAGGATTCGAATTTTCGGCCAAGAGCACCCACGTCTTTCCCCCATCTTTGGTAATCGCTTTATTTGCGGTATTGGCTTCCGGTTGGGTATAGTCCCCTCCTACCGCATATCCTAAAAGTTCATCGTAATAATCTATGGAATAAATACCTTGGGTAGGTTCATCGTTTACAATAGGCGTATCAAATACGTCCCAACTTTTTCCTTTATCTGCAGAAAAATAGATTCTACCTGCCGTTGTACCGATCCACACCTTATCGCCTACCGTTTTAATATTGGTGTTGCTGGCCGCGAAAGCTCCTTCCCCTGCTATCCCCTGTGGTAAATTTTCACAGGGAAGCTTGTTCCAGTGATGGCCACCATCACGTGTAACAATAATGGAGAGGCATCCATTCCTGCTATCGCCAACCGCAATTCCTTCCCTATTGTTCCAAAATGTCATGGCATCATAAAACACGCCTTCCCCCTCCTCCTTATAGACCAAATCCATTTTACCATCCTCCCCTGTTTTGTATAATAATGCGGGGTTGGCTATGGAGAGCATAAAAAAATCGGTCGCATTATGGGCAACTGCCCTAAATTCAGGAATCAAGGTATGGTATTTTTCTACGTTGGAACGCACTTTTCCATTCGCTAAATCAAGGGTGCCAAAAGTTCCTTTATTAGCGGCGAAAGCCAAACTGTTCCCCATTAATTCAATAGCTCTAATACTTAATGAGTCTGAGTACACATCTGTTACGGACACGGATTGGAAAGGTACAGTGGTATCCAAATCGGCACAGGAAATTACTAGGAGAAGCAATAAAAAGGAATAGCGCATAGAACGAGGTATAAAATTCTTCAAAAATAAATGGAATCGCTCCTAAAACAATACCTTTGCAGCCATATTTTTAAGATAACGCACCTGTTTTGAGGGGCTTTTGAGCAATTTGCCGAAATCTTTAATTCGATAATAGTACCCGATGAAATTACATAGAAACCTTGTTTTTGCGGTGATAGATGCCCTTAACCTTATTTTCAACGAAAATGAATATGCCGATAAGGTAGTTCAAAAAGTGTTGAAGTTCGACAAACGCTGGGGTGCCCGTGATCGTGGTTTCATTGCGGAAACCACCTATGAAATGGTACGGTATAAACGACTATATGCGGAAATTGCGGAAGTCAAAGCCCCCTTTTCAAGGCCTGACCTATTTAGGATGTGGGCCGTTTGGGCCGTTTTAAAGGGGATTAATTTACCGGACTGGAAGCAAATAGAACCTACTCCAGAACGCAGGATAAAAGGAAAGTTCGATGAACTGTCGCAAATCAGAAAATTTCGGGAATCCATTCCGGATTGGATCGATAATTTGGGCGAAAAAGCCTTAGGCGAAAAATTATGGACAGCGGAAATGGCCAAACTTAATGAACCCGCTGATGTAATTCTACGCACAAATACCCTAAAAACAACTAAGGAAAATTTAAGAAAGACCCTATTGGATGAAGGTATTGTAGCGGAACCGATAAAGGGCTATCCGCATGCTTTAAAACTAGTGGAACGTGCCAATGTTTTTGTAACCGACGCCTTTAAGAACGGAATGTTCGAGGTACAGGATGCCTCTTCGCAGTTAGTCGCAGCATTATTGGACGTGCAACCGGGCCAACGGGTTGTGGACACCTGTGCAGGAGCCGGCGGAAAATCCCTGCACTTGGCGGCATTAATGGAAAATAAGGGGCAGTTGATTTCTATGGATATTTATGGAAGTAAACTCAAAGAATTAAAAAGAAGGGCTAGAAGAAATGAAGCCCATAATATAGAGACCCGAGAAATTGACTCTACAAAAGTCTATAAAAAGCTCTACGGAAGTGCCGATCGCGTGCTAATCGATGCTCCATGTACGGGCTTGGGTGTATTGCGCAGAAACCCGGATTCTAAATGGAAAATGCAGCCGGAGTTTCTAGAAAAAATTACGAAGACCCAGCAGAAAATTTTACGTAACTACAGCAAAATACTTAAGCCTGGCGGCAAAATGGTCTACGCTACCTGTTCTATCCTACCACAAGAGAATAGCGATCAGGTGAAGTCGTTTTTGAATGCTGAGGAAGGAAAGGATTTTACCTTGGTCAAGGATAAAAAAATATATGCTTCCAAAAGTGGCTTTGACGGATTTTATATGGCCCTTTTGGAAAAAAAGGCCTAGGTGGTTCTTAGCCATCTAAACCTTTTTTCTATTGCTCCTGAAAGACCCTTTTTTCAAGAAAGCAAACCCGCACAATTTATTTTTAGCATTCCAGGCTATTTTTTCTGGCTTTAAAAAATGCCAGAGTGAGCTTTGGAAATTTTTATTCCGACTTTAAGGTTGGGTACTCCACCCCTAATTGCTCCAAATAGGTGTCATACTTGGTTTCGTCATAATAGAATTTTTCAAGGGCAGGTCTAAACTGATCTTGTTTCTCCTTGTTCAGATAAATAGGAGGCATATCGCTTTCGGATATCATGGGTTGATATTTGGTCTCTTTCTGCTGTTCATTATTGAAATAATCCCAAGCACCTTTCATTAATTCTGGTTTCAATAAAAAATCCAAAATGGTCATCGCTTCTACTTTTGCTCCGGCTACTACTCCTTTATGCGCAATAGGAGTGGCCATTGCAATGGCATTGCTCCAATGGTGTCCCTGTAAACCCGGTATGTTAGAAGGATAACGTAAGGTAACGGTGGGCACTTTCCATGAAATATCCCCAATATCATCGGATCCACCACTTACGGGATCGATAACCGGGAGACCAATGGTATCCAACTTGGAGGGCAAGCCTTCTATTTTTTCAGCATTAACTTCGGTCTGTACTGCTTTGGCCAATGTTTGATCTGCTTCGGACCATTCCGGTAATCCTACCTCCTTGATATTTGAATACATCGTTTCCGCAATTACCTTATTGTAATGACGTGGCCAGGCCGTTCCCAATACTTTTGAGGTCATGGTAGTTCCTGTCATCAACGCCGCACCTTTGGCCATATCATTTGCCAAAGCGTACATTTCCATAATGCCTTCATACTTGATATCCCTAAAGTAAAACCAAATAGCTGCTTTCGAAGGAACCACGTTGGGCTGATCACCGGCATCCGTAAAAATAGAATGGGAACGTTTTAAAGGGTGTAAATGTTCTCTTTTATAATTCCAGGCAATATTCATCAGTTCTGCCGCATCCAAGGCACTTTTGCCGCGCCACGGCGAACCAGCGGAATGTGCCGCCTCACCGTCAAAAGAATATTCTACGGATATCAAACCTGTGCCTCGGGTAGGTCCGTACGAAACGCCTAAATTATTGCCGACATGGGTGAAAATACACATGTCTATATCATCAAAACGGCCGTCCCTGACGTACCAGGCCTTTGTAGCGACCAATTCTTCCGCAATACCGGGCCAAACCATAAGTGTGCCACCAATATTTTCATGTTCCATGAGTTCCTTCACAGCCAATGCCGATGAAATATTCAATGGAATCCCGGAATTATGGCCCTCGCCGTGCCCCGGAGCGCCATCCACTATGGGCTTGTGATACGCCACACCAGGGTATTGCGATGCTTTTGGAATACAATCCACATCGCTCCCTAACGCTATGGTGGGGCCTTCGCCATTGCTCCAAGTCGCAAACCAGGCCGTTGGAATACCAGAAATGGAGTGTTCGATTTCAAAGCCGTTCTCCTCTAAAATGCCACTTAAGTATTTTGAGGATTCCACCTCTTGAAATCCTAGTTCCGAAAAACTGAAAATCTTATCCACCATCACTTGAGACTGCTTTTTATTGGCTTCGACAATAGCTGCGACCTCAGACTTAAGTTTTTCAATTTGTTTTTTGCTCTTTTGTTTTTGGGAAAAAACGCTACTAATCGAACATAAACAAGAGAGCGCTACAAGAAGTGTAATTTTTGGTTTCATGGTTATTTTTTGAATTAGCTGGTAAAAGGTACATAATTTCAGTGATCAATTATTTCCCTTCTCCACTTTTTATGCTATTCAAAATTTGGGATGATATCATTGATGATCTCAAAAAATACAAAGCAGCCCCATTTTATTATTTTACAATTTTAAAAAATAGAACAAGTCTAAAATAGAGGAAGCTGTTGGGTATTTATTTCTTTGGCTTTGACCGCTCCGCCTTTAAATTTTATACCCCAACGGTCCATTGCCTGAATTAGAGGCAAAAAGGATTTGCCCAATGTAGTCAACTTATACTCTACACGTGGTGGAATTTCCGGGAAAACGGTACGTTCCAAAATTCCGGATTTTTCAAGCTCCTTGAGTTGCTTGCTCAACATTTGGCGATTAATACCATCTATTTCGTTGAACAGCATATTAAATCTATTGATTCCTTTTGATATTTTGAAAATCATAATAGGTTTCCATTTACTGCCGATATAGGACATACATAGTGCCACACCAGTTGTATTCGATTGGTCATTCTTATGCTCCATCTCAAGTCACTTTATTAATTAAAAATCAAATATCTAATTATATGACTTAATCTCAATATCATATCTATATTATTTTTACTATTAAATCCATTTATCATACTTATTATAACAGCATATTAAAGTCGTTGGTAAAATAACATCGTACGCTTCCAAAATCAGTTTGAATTCATTAACAATACCTGTTAAAAAGTGTTTTGAAATGATAGCGCTTTTAGGTCGTAAAATCGTAAATTTGTGCTTTCAAAAACCTAATAATTTAGCGTTTCATGATTCACTTTTTCGGGCAACCAAGCACTAAGGTTTATGCGGTACAGACCGCTCAAGAGCTTTCCAAGGACGATATAAACAAACTCATTTGGTTGTTTGGAAATCTACCTAAAATATACACGGCGTCCCTAGACGCCTTTTTTGTTGGTCCTAGGGCGGCCATGATTACCCCATGGAGTACAAATGCGACAGAGATTACGCAGAATATGGGAATTGAGGGAATTATTCGGATTGAGGAATTTAATCCGGTAGATAAAGATTTCACAGATTTTGACCCCATGCTATCCTTTAAATACCAAGGGTTAAATCAAGAACTTTTTGATGTGCACACAACACCGAAACCCATTTTGGAAATAGCTGATATCGCTGCCTTTAACCAAAAGGAAGGTTTAGCCCTCAACGAGGAGGAAGTTGATTATTTGGAAAACCTGAGCCACAAACTGAGACGTAAACTAACGGATTCAGAAGTTTTTGGTTTTAGCCAAGTGAATTCGGAACATTGTAGGCATAAAATATTCAATGGTACTTTTGTCATCGATGGTGTAGAAATGCCTTCCTCCCTATTTAAATTGATTAAAAAAACATCCCAGGAATACCCCAATTCCATAGTGTCTGCCTATAAGGACAATGTGGCTTTTATAAAAGGACCAAAGGCGATACAGTTTGCCCCCAAGACGGCGGACAAGGCCGATTTTTACCAAGAGGAAGCATTTGATTCAGTTATTTCGCTAAAAGCCGAAACCCACAACTTCCCTACTACCGTAGAGCCTTTCAACGGAGCGGCAACTGGTGCAGGTGGTGAAATTCGGGACCGTTTGGCAGGTGGAAAGGGTTCTCTGCCCTTAGCGGGTACAGCGGTTTATATGACCGCTTACTCCAGATTGGCAAAAAATCGCAACTGGGAAAATGGAATGCCAGAACGGGATTGGCTATACCAAACCCCAATGGATATCCTGATAAAGGCTTCCAATGGAGCTTCAGATTTTGGAAATAAATTTGGACAACCCCTCATCGCGGGGTCGGTATTGACCTTTGAACATAACGAAGCTTCCGTTCCGTTTGCATCAATGGCCCAGGCGGAAACTACTACACCAGAAAACGCAGGTTTACCATCTAAACGAAGACTGGGTTATGACAAAGTAATCATGCAAGCCGGCGGTATTGGTTACGGTAAGTTGGATCAAGCCATAAAGGATGCCCCAAAGACAGGGGATAAAATTGTAATTCTTGGCGGTGACAACTATAGAATTGGCATGGGCGGAGCGGCTGTTTCCAGCGCTGATACGGGCGAATTTAGTTCTGCCATTGAATTGAATGCGGTTCAACGTTCCAATCCAGAAATGCAAAAAAGAGCGGCCAATGCAATACGCGGTATGGTGGAGAGTCCCGAAAATAAAATAGTTTCCATTCATGACCATGGTGCGGGCGGCCATCTAAATTGCCTATCGGAACTTGTGGAGGAGACCGGTGGAAAGATTGATTTGGATAAATTACCTGTTGGCGATCCCACGCTATCTGCTAAAGAAATTATAGGCAATGAGTCACAAGAGCGGATGGGCCTAGTTATTGGTAAAGATTCCTTAGACCATTTGAAACGCATTTCGGATCGCGAACGAACCCCAATTTATGAGGTAGGCGATGTAACCGGAAACGACCGTTTCACTTTTGAATCAGGGACCAATGGGGCCAAACCAATGGATTTGGCACTTTCGGACATGTTTGGCAGTTCGCCGAAAACCACGATGAACGATACGACCATCACAAGAAATTATGAGGATGCCCCGTATTCATTGGAGTTTTTTCATGATTACCTTGATGATGTCCTGCAATTGGAGGCAGTTGCCTGTAAGGACTGGTTGACCAATAAAGTTGACCGTTGTGTAGGCGGCAGGGTTGCCAAACAGCAATGTTCGGGGCCCCTTCAGCTACCGTTGAACAACTGTGGCGTAATGGCACTGGATTTTAAAGGTAAGGAAGGAATCGCTACCAGTATTGGCCACTCCCCCATCTCTGGGCTCATAGACCCGGCAGCAGGAAGTAAAAACAGTATTGCGGAAGCTTTGACGAATATAATATGGGCTCCTTTGCAAGACGGCTTAAAATCTGTTTCCCTTTCGGCAAATTGGATGTGGCCCTGTAAAAATGAAGGTGAGGATGCCCGTTTATACAAAGCGGTTAAAGCGGTGTCCGATTTCTCGATAGCCCTGGAAATCAATGTTCCTACCGGAAAGGATTCCCTTTCAATGAAACAGAAATATAAAGACGGGGAGGTCATTGCACCGGGTACGGTGGTCATCTCCGCGGCAGGGCACTGTGACGATATTGGCAAAGTGGTAGAGCCTGTTTTACAAAAGGACGCTGGCAGCATCTACTATATCAACCTTTCCAGGGATAGGTATAAGCTTGGCGGCTCCTCATTTGCACAAACACGGAATTCCATTGGCCTGGACGCACCTAACATCCAGGATGCCCCATATTTTAAAACTGCTTTCAATACCCTGCAGGAGTTAATCAAGGAAGGACAAATCGTCGCCGGTCATGATGTAGCCTCGGGCGGATTGATTACTACCCTTTTGGAACTTTGTTTTGCAGATACCAATTTAGGGGCCACATTGGACCTATCCGGTTTAAATGAATCTGATACCATTAAATTGCTATTTTCCGAGAATGCAGGTATTGTTTTTCAATCCAAAAGCGATGCTATTGCTTCCAAACTTAGCGATGCAGGAATAGAATTCCATACCCTAGGAAGAGTTACAGCCGAACCCACCCTAACCATAAAAAATAATGGGATGGAAATGGGCCTGAATATCAATACACTACGGGCTACTTGGTTTAAAACTTCCTATTTATTAGATAGGCAGCAAACGGCAAACGACCTTGCAAAAATCAGATACGAGAACTTTGCGAAACAGCCATTGACTTTCAAATTCCCGCTTTCGGACCCTTTAACCCTTCCAAAAAGGGATTTGGACGGTTCCCGAAAACGACCCAAAGCGGCCATTCTTCGTGAAAAAGGAAGTAATTCTGAACGTGAAATGGCCAACGCAATGTTCTTGGCCGGTTTTGATGTAAAGGACGTACATATGACAGATCTGATTACGGGCCGTGAAAACTTGGAAGATATTCAATTTTTAGGCGCTGTAGGAGGGTTTTCGAACTCAGATGTTTTAGGGAGTGCAAAGGGCTGGGCAGGAGCTATAAAATACAACGAAAAGGCAAATACGGTCATCAAAAACTTTTTTGCAAGACCAGATACGTTATCCGTCGGTATTTGTAATGGTTGTCAATTGTTCATGGAGCTGGACCTCATAAACCCAGAGCACAAAACCCATGGTAAAATGACCTATAACGACTCCCATAAACATGAGAGTGCCTTTACATCGGTAAAAATACAAAAGAACAATTCGGTAATGCTCGCTTCACTGGAGGGCACTACCCTTGGGGTCTGGATATCGCATGGTGAAGGTAAATTTAGCCTTCCCATGTCAAAGGAAAACTATGACATTGTTGCCCAATATGGATATGAGACCTACCCTGCAAATCCTAATGGAAGCGATTACAATACCGCAATGTTATGTGATAAGACCGGTCGTCATTTGGTTACGATGCCCCACATAGAACGCTCAATTTTTCCATGGAATTGGGCCAATTATCCAACGAACAGAAAAGATGAAGTGTCTCCGTGGTTGGAAGGATTTATCAATGCTAGAAAATGGATTCAAAAAACAAGCCGATAGATAACTACATCTATCGGCCCGTTTTGGTAATTTTTCAGTTTGGCGCTTTAGGACCTTTCTGGAAATGTTTCAAAAATATCATCGACAAAACCGGCTATTGCGGCCGAATCTTTTTGACCACCTATAAAATTGGTCGCAGTTCCTTTCCAAACAACATTCCTTGTCTTTCTATCGACTAAACTTAACATTAAGGTTCCTTCCTCATAAGTTTCATAATCCCTGTCATAACCAACTAGCTCTGTATATCCGCCATAGCCATTATAGTAATAGGGTTGGTAATAGGCACTAACAGGGTAGGTAGAAGCGTAGTAGCGGGGATACGTGGCATATACCGGGTCTTTATAGACCTCTGTTTCCATATTGGTCTTCGTGCTTAAAAGAACCAACACATCAGGAGAATTTTTATTGACCTTGTATCCTAAATTTTTCATTTGCTTGTTGACCTCGTTGATGACAGTCTTGCCCACAGTTTCATCTGTATATCCCAAATTGGGGTCATCAAAATTACCGTTGGGCAAGTAGGCAAAGGTATCGTAGGCGCTCAAATCCACATCTGCAGTTTTGGTGGTGCTCACCTTTGGTCCACAACCAAAAAGCAGTAAGGCACTAATAATTGTAATGGGTACTATTTTTAAAATTTTCATTTGCATGTTTTTTTAATTATGACATAATATGCCAAAACTTTTTAAAAATGATTGGTCGGTTTACGCAATAAATTGCCCTTATCCATTAAGGGCAGTTGCCTCCTTTGGTTTGGAGCAACCCTTTAGAACCCAATTAGAAATGGAGGTGGTATTTCAAAAGTTTAGGTCTTTGTTTTCTATAACCTATGGCCTCTTTTTATAAAATCTTTAAATAAAGAGAATCAATTTTATCATACCCATTTTAAAATCCCGTTCCCTTTGCCTATTTTGCATTGATTAAATTAAAGTACATGCAGAAGGTAACCCGTTTATTCGATATCCCATACTACCAGCTTGAGCGTTATAATCTAGAGAAGGCCTTGGTCACTAAAAAAGATGGAGAATGGATCGCCACGTCCACACAGGAATATGTTGATAAAGCCAATGCTATTAGCAGGGGCTTGTTACGTCTAGGCATCAAACCAAATGATAAGATTGCTATAATCTCCATGACCAATAGGACGGAATGGAATATTATGGATATCGGAATTTTACAGCTTGGCGCACAGAATGTGCCTATATATCCCACCATATCTGAAGAGGAGTATGAATATGTGCTAAACCATTCCGAGGCAAAATATTGTTTTGTTTCCTGTGAGGAAGTTTTGGAAAAGGTAAATCGCATAAAAGCCAATGTAACCTCCTTAAAAACGGTTTATTCCTTCGATGCCATTAAAAACTGTAAAAACTGGGAAGAGGTGTTATCCCAAGGTGCCGATGAAAGTAATCAAAATGAGGTAGAAACATTAAAATCCAACGTAAAAGCGACGGATTTAGCTACCCTGATTTATACTTCAGGAACCACCGGAAAACCCAAAGGCGTAATGATGTCTCACAATAACATAGTTTCCAACGTTATCGCCAGCACAGAAAGAGTACCCTCCAATCAAAAAGATAGTGCCTTGAGCTTTTTGCCCGTGTGCCATATTTTTGAACGGATGATTCTTTACCTATATCAGTATTGTGGTATTGAAATCCATTTTGCGGAAGGCTTGGATAAAATAAGTGATAACCTTAAAGAGGTTCAGCCGAATATCATGACCGTTGTGCCCAGACTACTGGAAAAAGTCTACGAAGCCATTATTGCCAAAGGCTACAAGCTTACCGGGATTAAAAAAAGTTTGTTTTTCTGGGCCGTAAATTTGGGATTGAAGTTTGAGCCCTATGGGGCCAATGGCTGGTGGTATGAGCAGAAGCTGGCACTGGCGCGCAAACTAATCTTCAGTAAATGGCAAGAAGGGCTAGGAGGAAATCTGTCTACTATGGTGTCTGGTAGTGCGGCGTTACAGCCGCGTTTAAGCAGAATATTTGGGGCGGCAGGGATACCGGTCATGGAAGGCTATGGACTTACCGAGACTTCACCGGTTATTTCCGTTAATGACGCCAGAAACCGAGGGTGGAAAATAGGAACAGTTGGTAAGGTAATAAGTGATGTAGAAGTAAAAATAGCTGAAGACGGCGAAATCCTATGCAAGGGACCCAATGTGATGATGGGCTATTATAAGGATAAGGAAAAAACGGATGAAGTCATTAAGGATGGTTACTTCCATACGGGTGATATAGGTGAAATTGATCACGAAGGGTTTCTAAAAATTACAGACCGAAAAAAGGAAATGTTCAAAACCTCCGGTGGTAAATATGTAGCACCACAGCTTTTGGAGAACCGATGCAAGCAATCCCGATTTATAGAGCAGATTATGGTGGTAGGGGAAGGTGAAAAAATGCCAGCGGCCATTATTCAACCAAATTTTGACCATATTTTTGAGTGGGCAAAGAAAAATAATATTACCGTAGGTGAAAATTCAGATATCGTTCATAATGAAAAAATTATGGAACGTATACAGGAAGAGGTCACACAAGCCAATGAAAGTTTCGCCAAATGGGAAAAAATAAAACAATTCAGGTTAACCCCAGATGTATGGAGCATAGAAGGTGGACACCTTACACCTACCATGAAATTGAGAAGGAAAATCGTAAAAGAGAAGTACATAGACCTGTATAATGATATTTACGGACATTCCTAATCTTTGTAAATCGGGTCTCATTAATCAGAGTTTAGAAAATGGCATTTGAAAAATATACCACGGTGCAATTGAAACGCTATCAGAAAATACTGATTTTATCAAGTATTTTAGGCTTAGCGGTCTTATGTTTTCTACTAGGTATTGGTCTTTACCAAACTACACATGATACGGGCAATACTATTATTTTCTTAGTCCCGGTACTTTGCCCTTTGGTCATTCTTCCCGGAATTTTTAGTGGAACTATAGCTACAGAACTTAAGAAACGGGAAAAGAAAGTTCTTTAAGGATCGTTGAATAACAAAGCCCTCAAATTAGTACTATTTTAAAAATTTATTATGCATGCATAATAAATTTTATTATATTTGGATGCAACCGAATACCATATGAAAGAAGCAACCATTGATTATGCGCTCAGGGCTACGTGGCAAGCCGTTGCTAGAATGTATAACGAAGAAGCAAAAAACTTCGATTCTACCATGGCCGTTGGTTTTACCTTACTGAGTATAGACCCAAAAACTGGTACACCTTCTACGGCATTAGGACCAAAAATGGGAATGGAAGCAACCAGTCTTTCGCGTATTTTAAAAAGTATGGAGGAAAAGGGCCTTATTCTAAGAAAACCGAATCCAAATGATGGTAGAGGTGTACTTATTTATTTAACGGAATTTGGTTTAGAAAAAAGAAACGATTCTAAAAATACGGTACTCAAATTTAATGAGGCGGTCAAGGAAGAAGTCTCTGAAGACAAATTAAAAAGTTTTTTTGAGGTTACCGATATCATAAACAAGTTAATCGCCGATAAAAAATTATTTTCAAAAGATATATCAAATCATTAATACAGTTTATAAGGACATGAACAAGCACATTAAAAAAGTAGCGGTAATTGGCTCAGGTATAATGGGTAGTGGTATTGCCTGTCATTTTGCCAATATTGGTGTAGAGGTTTTATTGCTCGATATTGTTCCACGCGAGTTAAATGATAAGGAAAAAGCAAAAGGATTGACCTTACAGGATAAGGTTGTTCGCAACAGGTTGGTAAATGAGGCACTGGCCACAGCTTTAAAATCAAAGCCTTCCCCTATTTACCATCAGAAATTTGCAGATCGAATTACGACGGGAAATATGGAAGATGATATTTCCAAGGTGGGCAAGGTAGATTGGATAATTGAAGTTGTCGTGGAGCGGTTGGACATTAAGAAACAGGTTTTTGAAAACCTTGAAAAGCACCGTACCCCAGGCACACTCATTACTACAAATACTTCAGGTATTCCCATTCATTTTATGTCCGAGGGAAGAAGTGAGGATTTCCAAAAGAATTTCTGTGGTACCCATTTTTTTAATCCAGCCAGATACCTTAAACTTTTTGAAATCATACCGGGACCAAAAACAGACCCGGGGGTGTTGGAATTTTTGAACGGGTATGGTGAAAAGTATTTGGGCAAAACCTCGGTTGTTGCCAAGGATACTCCCGCTTTTATTGGAAATAGAATAGGAACCTTCAGTATTCAAAGCCTTCTTCATAGCGTCAAGGATTTAGGGATGACAGTCGAGGAAGTTGATAAGCTTACCGGCCCGGTAATTGGGAGGCCCAAATCCGCAACGTTCCGTACGGTAGACGTTGTAGGGTTGGATACTTTGGTCCATGTGGCAAACGGCATCTATGAAAATTGTCCGGATGATGAGCGTCGCGATTTGTTTAAATTACCAGGTTTCATCGCTACGATGATGGAGAATAAATGGTACGGCAGCAAAACGGGGCAAGGATTCTACAAGAAAATCTCCAATAAATCCGGCAAGAGCGAGATTCTTACGTTGGATTTGGATACGATGGACTACCGTTCTTCAAAAAAAGCAAGTTTTGCTACGCTAGAACAGACCAAGACCATCGATAAAGTGGTTGATCGCTTTAAACTATTGGTTGGTGGAAAGGATAAAGCGGGTATGTTTTACCGTAAAAATTTCGGACAGCTTTTTGCCTATGTATCACAACGTATTCCAGAAATCACAGATGACCTTTATAAGATAGACGACGCTATGAAAGCTGGTTATGGTTGGGAACACGGACCTTTCCAAATTTGGGATGCCATTGGTCTTGAAAAAGGCTTGGAATTCATTAAAGCGGAAGGTCAGGAAGCGGCAAAATGGATACACGACATGAAATCTGCCGGTATTGATTCGTTTTATTCCGTTAAAGAGGGCAATACCTATTATTATGATATCCCTAAAAAATCCATGGAAAAAATTCCTGGACAGGATGCGTTTATCATATTGGATAATATTAGAAAGAGTCAAGAAGTATTCAAGAATAGTGGCGTTGTCGTAGAGGATTTAGGGGATGGTATTTTAAATGTGGAGTTTCAATCCAAAATGAATACCATTGGAGGCGACGTTCTATCTGGCTTGAACAAAGCAATTGATATGGCCGAGAAAGATTTTCAAGGTCTTGTGGTCGGTAATCAAGCGGCTAATTTTTCCGTAGGCGCCAATATTGGAATGATTTTCATGATGGCCGTAGAGCAAGAATATGATGAATTGAACATGGCCATAAAAATGTTTCAGGATACGATGATGCGCATGCGTTATTCCTCCATTCCTACAGTTTCTGCACCCCATGGCATGACCCTTGGTGGTGGATGCGAATTATCGTTGCACGCAGATAAAGTAGTGGCCGCAGCAGAAACGTATATTGGTCTAGTGGAGTTTGGGGTTGGAGTAATCCCTGGTGGAGGTGGCTCCAAGGAGTTTGCCGTAAGAGCTCAGGATACCTTCAAGAAAAATGATGTTGAGCTCAATGTATTGCAGGAATATTTCTTAACCATTGGTATGGCCAAAGTTTCCACTTCTGCCTATGAAGCCTATGATCTAGGTATTTTACAACACGGTAAGGACATCGTGGTCGTGAACAAAGATCGCCAAATAGCAACGGCGAAAGCATACGCTCAATTAATGGCGGAACAGGGGTATACACAACCTGTTAAGCGTTCAGATATAAAGGTACTGGGGAAACAGGCTTTAGGTATGTTTTTGGTAGGAACGGATTCGATGGAAGCCAGCCATTATATTAGTGAACATGATAAAAAAATCGCTAACAAGCTGGCCTATGTAATGGCAGGAGGTGATTTGTCTGAACCCACTTTGGTCAACGAGCAGTATTTATTGGATTTGGAACGCGAAGCTTTTCTTTCCTTATGCACCGAAAGAAAAACCTTGGAACGGATTCAACACATGTTAAAAACAGGCAAACCCTTAAGGAATTAAAACAGCATATGGCCTTTAGCCTTGCGCCCTAGGCCTAATTTGGAATCGAATAAAAATGCTAAAAGCCAAGTGCCAATAGCCAAAAGCATAAAGAAACATGAAAACAGCATATATAGTTAAAGGATACAGAACAGCCGTAGGAAAAGCGCCAAAAGGTGTTTTTAGGTTTAAACGAACCGATGAATTGGCGGCTGAAACCATCGCATACATGATGAAGGAACTGCCAGATTTCGATAAAAAACGTATAGACGACGTTATCGTGGGTAACGCAATGCCCGAAGGATCTCAAGGGTTAAATATGGCTCGATTGATTTCATTGATGGGATTGGACATTGTGGACGTACCGGGAGTTACCGTAAACCGTTTTTGTTCCTCGGGAATAGAGACTATTGGCATTGCGACGGCAAAAATACAGTCGGGTATGGCAGATTGTATCATCGCTGGTGGCGCTGAGAGCATGAGTTCCGTACCCATGACCGGCTATAAGACAGAATTAAACTATGATGTTGTCAAAGCCGGACATGAGGACTATTATTGGGGAATGGGAAACACCGCTGAAGCGGTTGCCAATGAATTCAAGGTTTCTAGGGAAGATCAAGATGAATTTGCCTATAATTCGCACATGAAGGCACTCAAAGCACAGGCAGAGAATCGTTTTCAGGACCAAATAGTTCCGATCGAAGTCGGAGAAACCTACGTGGATGCCAATGGAAAAAAAGCAACCAAGAAATACACGGTTACGAAAGACGAAGGTCCACGGGCAGGTACTTCTGTTGAAGTCTTGAGCAAATTAAGGCCTGTATTTGCGGCAGGGGGAAGCGTAACCGCAGGAAACTCATCGCAAATGAGCGATGGAGCGGCTTTTGTTATGGTCATGAGCGAGGAAATGGTGAAAGAACTAAACCTCGAGCCAATCGCAAGATTGGTAAACTATGCCGCTGCCGGCGTACCGCCAAGAATCATGGGAATTGGTCCGGTTGCTGCCGTGCCCAAAGCGCTTAAACAAGCAGGACTTAAACAAGACGATATCAAGTTAATCGAGTTGAACGAGGCATTTGCTTCACAATCCTTGGCAGTAATACGGGAGTTAAATTTGAACCCAGACATTGTAAACGTAAATGGAGGTGCAATCGCCTTAGGACATCCCTTAGGCTGTACCGGTGGTAAATTATCCGTACAACTGTTCGATGAGATGCGAAAGAGAAAGATGCAAGGACAATACGGTATGGTAACCATGTGCGTTGGTACCGGGCAAGGTGCTGCAGGAATATTTGAATTTTTAAACTAAACTACTTTTAGGAATAGGTTTTAGGTGCAACACTTAATACTGATTACTTTATACTTAATACTGATAAATCATGAGTACAGAAACAATACAAAAGGATATCCTGAGAGGTGGCCAATTTTTGGTAAAAGAAACCAATTGTGAAGACGTTTTCACCTTAGAGGATTTGAACGAGGAGCAACGAATGATGCGTGAAAGCACGAAAGAATTCGTAGACCGCGAACTTTGGGCCCACTGGGAACGTTTTGAAAAGAAAGACTATGCCTTTACGGAGGAGTGCATGCGTAAAGCAGGAGAATTGGGCCTTTTGAGTGTGGCCGTACCGGAATCTTATGGAGGTATGGGCATGGGCTTTGTATCCACCATGTTGGTTTGTGATTATATATCTGGAGCTACTGGTTCTTTTAGTACCGCATTTGGCGCGCATACGGGCATTGGTACTTTACCCATCACTCTTTATGGCTCGGAGGAACAGAAACAAAAATATGTTCCTAGATTGGCCTCGGGAGAATGGTTTGGAGCCTATTGTCTAACGGAACCGGGAGCGGGATCAGATGCAAATTCGGGCAAAACGAAAGCCGTTTTATCGGATGATGGTAAAAGCTACACCATCAACGGGCAAAAAATGTGGATATCGAATGCCGGATTCTGTAATATGTTCATTGTCTTCGCGCGGATTGAAGACGACAAAAACATCACGGGTTTTATCGTAGAAAATAATCCCGAGAATGGCATTACCATGGGCGATGAGGAAAAGAAACTTGGGATTCACTCCTCCTCTACCCGTCAGGTATTTTTCAACGATACCAAGGTACCGGTTGAAAATATGCTATCCGAAAGGGGAAATGGGTTTAAAATAGCCATGAACGCCTTAAATGTTGGTCGAATCAAGCTCGCAGCAGCTTGCTTGGATGCACAACGAAGGGTAATCAATGAAGCTACAAAATATGCCAATGAGCGTATCCAATTCAAAACCCCCATCATGAATTTTGGTGCCATTAAAGCTAAAATAGCAAATATGGCAACCAGCGTGTACGTAGATGAGTCGGCTTCTTACCGGGCTGCCAAAAATATTGAAGACCGTATCGCAATCCGTGAAGCAGAAGGCAACACGCACCAAGAGGCGGAATTGAAAGGTGTTGAGGAATATGCCATTGAATGTTCCATTTTAAAAGTAGCTGTATCTGAAGATTGTCAAAATACGACAGACGAAGGTATTCAAATCTTTGGTGGAATGGGCTTTAGCGCGGATACTCCCATGGAGTCTGCTTGGAGAGATTCCAGAATTGCCCGTATTTATGAAGGCACCAACGAAATCAATAGAATGCTGGCTGTTGGCATGCTGGTAAAAAAGGCCATGAAAGGTCACGTCGATTTATTGGGACCAGCAACAGCCGTTGGCGAAGAGTTGATGGGCATTCCTTCTTTTGACACCCCAGATTATTCAGAATTATTTGCGGAAGAAAAGGATTTAGTGGCGCGATTGAAAAAAGTGTTTCTGATGGTAGCCGGTTCAGCCGTTCAAAAATTTGGACCAGAATTGGAACAGCACCAACAATTGATGTTGGCCGCTGCCGATATTCTGATAGAAATCTACATGGCAGAATCAGCCTTACTGAGAACGGAAAAGAATGCCAAACGATTTGGAGCGGACAAACAGGCCACCCAAATTGCAATGACTAAACTTTATCTTTTCAGTGCTACGGAAACCATTATCAATAAAGGTAAGGAAGCCATAATTTCTTTCGCGGAAGGCGATGAACAACGAATGATGTTAATGGGTCTGAAACGATTTACAAAATATACAAACAACCCTAATGTAATAGCTTTACGCACACAGATTGCGGATAAAGTTGCTGCAGACAATGGGTATACCTTTGACTAATTCAAATTTCAATTTTGCCCTAACCGGCAAAAGAAAAAACGTCCCAATAGGGGCGTTTTTTTATTTGGTGAATGTCCGTCTAGCACCTACTTTTATGCGATGCACACGGAACTTTTAAAGCAAGTCTACAATCCCGAATCTTTTAGGGAAAAAGGGCACGTACTCATTGATCAGCTCTCGGAACATTTAAAGGATACACTAGAGGGGAAAGCCGCCAACGCAATTAAGTGGACCGAGCCTGAAGAGCAACTTATATTTTGGAGGGAGTTTTTGGAAAATGGAAATGAAGTGGATTTGTTCCACGAAATAACACAGCGTACTACCTCTGTACATCATCCTCATTATATTGGGCATCAAGTTTGTGCGCCAGCACCTTTGACCGCACTCACCACTCTCCTAAGCGGCCTCTTGAACAACGGCACGGCCATTTACGAAATGGGGATGTCCTCCAACGCCATAGAGCGGATTATAATAGAATTCCTATGCTCTAAATTAGGATACAATAATGATTCCGGAGGTTTCTTGACCTCAGGAGGTACCTTGGCAAATTTGACAGCATTATTGAGTGCAAGAAAAGCTATTGTAAAGGAAAATGTTTGGATAAATGGCAGCACGCAGTCACTGGGAATCATGGTCAGCGAAGAAGCCCACTACTGCGTGGATAGAGCCGCTAGAATAATGGGGTTGGGTAATCAAGGTATCATAAAGGTTCCGGTGACCGAGGGGTACCAGATGAAAACCGAACTGTTGGAATCTACTTTTCGCGCGGCATCGTCGAAAGGGATTACCATTTTTGCAGTCGTAGGAAGTGCACCCTCCACGGCAACCGGTATTTTCGATGACCTCACCGCTATCGCAGCCTTTGCTTCAAAAAAATCCATTTGGTTTCATGTAGATGGGGCCCATGGCGGTGCAGGGATATTTTCAAAAAAGTATGCCCATACCGTTAAGGGAATAGAAAAAGCGGATTCCGTCGTAATTGACGGTCATAAAATGATGATGATGCCATCGCTTACCACTGCCCTATTGTTCAAGAATAGGCTGCACTCCAATGTTACCTTTGTGCAAAAGGCGGATTACCTGTTAACCGAATCCGAACACGAGGATTGGTACAATTCTGGCAAACGTACTTTTGAATGTACCAAAACCATGATGAGTATCCATTGGTTTGCACTACTCAAAATTTATGGCGAAGCGGTATTTGAGGCCAATGTTACGCAATTGTATGATTTGGGCTTGGCCTTTGCCGCTATGATAGAAAAAAATCATTGTTTTGAACTGGCAGTACAACCCATGAGTAATATCGTTTGCTTTAGATATGTTAAAAATGGGCACAGCATTACGGAAATAAACAGCTTGAACGCAAAAATTCGCCAATCCCTTTTAGAGGATGGCGAATTTTATATCGTACAAACTAAATTAAGAGGGGTTCAATACCTGCGGGTAACAGTGATGAATCCGTTCACAACGGTAAACCATCTTGAACAATTATTGAACAAAATCAAAACCATTGCCCAAGCTTTATAAACCTTTAGTCACGTAAACTTTCCACCATCTGATCCTCACTGGCCTTTTTGGAAAAGTTGATTGCACATTCAATGAGTGCCAAATGAGAATAAGCTTGCGGGAAATTACCCAGGAGTCTTTTGGTCTCAAAATCAATATCTTCACTAAAGAGACCTAAATGGTTACTATAACCTAATAGACGCTCAAAATATTCCAGGGCTTTTTCCTCTTCCCCAATCTTGAACAAGCTATTGATGTACCAAAAGGTGCAAACCGTAAAAGACGATGATGGCAATCCAAAGTCATCCTCGTTTTTGTACCTATAAAGCAGTCCGTCATTGTTCAGCTCCTTTCCAATGGCGTGCACAGTGCGCTTAAAGCGATCATCTTTCGCATTTAGGCAACCATACGATTCCATCAAAAGGACAGAGGCATCCAATTCTTTTGATCCATACGATTGGGTATAAGCCCCTACTTCCTCGTTCCAAGCATTATCATAAATGTCTTTCCATATTTCTTCCCTTATGGGTTTCCATTTTTCCATTTTGTGCTTTTTGCCCAACATTTCCGCCACCTTAATAGCTCGGTCCAAGGCTGTCCAACATAAAACCTTGCTAAACGTAAAATGCCTATCCTCCGTTCTAAACTCCCAAATTCCCTTGTCGGCATCTTTCCAATTATTGCTTACGATCCACACAATACCTTTCGTTATACCCCAAAGGTCTTCCCCATTGTCCAAATCAACACTAAATTTCACCATTTGTTCATAAATGACATCCATTAAAATGCCATAGATATCATTCTGCTTTTGGTGGTAGGCCGCATTGCCAATACGTACCGGCTTTGACCCTTTATAACCTGCCAAATGGTCCAAGGTCTCTTCCGTCAACTTCTTTTCTTTATTGATGCCATACATTATCTGTAATTTCTCTGCTTTATCAGGAATCAGGTCAATTATGAATTGAAGGTAACGCCGGGCTACATTTTTGTGTCCCAATTCTGAAACTACCTTGATTACCATAGATGCATCGCGTATCCAGCAGAACCGATAATCCCAATTACGGACTTCCCCAATCGTTTCGGGTAAGGAAGTGGTTGCAGCCGCCAGAACCGCCCCGGTCTTATCGTAACTCAATAACTTTAAGGTTAATGCGCTTCTTGATATCTGTTCATTGAACTTTTTATAGGTCGGGGTTAAATTGGACCAGTTTAACCAATACACCTTGGTGTTCTGCAAATCCAAATAAGCGCGATCAGTAGAGGGCAATAATAACTTTTCATTGTACCCGAGTAAAATAAAGCCATTTTCTTTGAGCGTAATCTCATTTCCTTCCACTATATCCTTTTTGACAAAAGAGGTATATAAAAAAACAGTATCGAACTTTACTTCATGCGTAAGACTGGCTATAAAATCTTTTTTTATAAAGGATTCCGTTTTACCCAAGGCATATTCCAATTTTGGATTGTAAAGGACTGAAAATGTTGGCGTACCAGAAATCAATTTAAAGTACCTGATCAAATCTGGTGGGGCGTGGTATGAATTATCATCCTTGCGGTATCGGGGCATAAAATCATGTATCTCGAAATGATTTTCCCCGCTTTTAAAGGAAGTTATTAATATGTTTGTAAAGGGTTCATACCGTTGACTTATTTTGTAGGATTCGTCTACCCTTATTTCAAAACTACCCCCAATTTCTTGGTCCAATAATTTTGCAAATACAGACGGACTGTCAAATTCTGGTAAACAACACCAATCTATACTTCCCGTCTTTGAAACTAATGCAGCACTTCTGCAGTTCCCTATTATTCCGTAATCTAAATTATCCATTCAATAAAATTCTTAATTCATATGAGGATTCAATTGCTTTTACCCTACTTTTTGCCGAAATTTAGAGAAATAAATATCAAAAAGTAGTAAATAAATCTCTTTTATGGCTAAAACTATCATTATATCAAATAGACTCCCCGTTCAATTGCAAATCAGTAATGGCGATATAACGGCCATCCCTAGTGTTGGTGGTTTGGCAACTGGCATGAAATCTGTTCATTCTGGTGGTGATAGCCTATGGATTGGCTGGAGCGGGTTGACCGATGAGGAAATCCCAGAGGAATTGGCTCCAAAAATAGATGCGGCTTTGGCAGAACACGGCTCCTCTAAAGTAAATCTTACCACCAAGGAGGTTGATGGCTTTTATTACGGTTTTAGCAACCGAACCGTTTGGCCCTTGTTCCATTATTTCATGGAGTATTCTGAATTTGAATTGGAAAGCTGGGAAATCTACAAAAAAGTGAACCAGAAATTCGCGGATGCCATTCTTGAAAAAGCGGATAACGACGATACTATTTGGGTCCATGATTATCAATTAATGCTGGTGCCACAAATGGTACGAGATGAGCGACCGGACATATCGATCGGGTTTTTTCTGCACATACCATTTCCCTCTTTCGAAATATTCAGAACCTTACCGTGGAGGCGAGAAGTATTGACTGGCTTACTGGGATCAGACCTTATCGGTTTTCACACGTATGATTATGAACGTCACTTTTTAAGCTCCGTTAGACGATTGTTGGGCTTAGAGGTGAGCTTCAATGATATTTACAAGGATGAAAGGGTCATTAAAGTAGACTCTTTTCCCATGGGAATCGATTATAAAAAATTTAGTGAGGCCGCCAAGGAACATTCCCAAAGAACAGAGGAAGAAAAATCGGAATTGCAAAAACGCTTGGATACCCATAAGGAGTCAGCGCCAGATGCTAAATTCTTTTTATCCATAGATCGATTGGATTATACAAAAGGAATCGCTAAGCGGTTAAAGGCATTCGAATACTTCTTGAATAAATATCCGCAGTACAAAGAAAAGGTACGACTCATTATCCTAGCCGTACCCTCAAGGTCAAACGTGCCGCAGTACCAACTTTTAAAACGTGAAATAGATGAATTGGTTGGCCGTATCAATGGTGAACTCTCTACCGTTAGCTGGACCCCAATTTGGTATTTCTACAGGTCCATGCCCTTTGAAAACCTCATTGACCTCTATACCTCCTCTGACATTGCTTGGTTGACCCCAATTAGGGACGGTATGAATTTGGTCGCCAAAGAATATATCGCTACGCGTACCGATAAAACAGGGGTTTTAATTCTTAGCGAAATGGCTGGTTCCGCTAATGAAATGAACGAGTCATTACTCATAAACCCCAATAATTTTGAGCAGATTGCAGACACCCTGTACAAGGCCATCAACATGCCCCAAGAAGAGCAGAAACAACGAAATGTAATCCTACAAAAACGATTGGAACGCTATAATGTAGAAAAATGGGCCAATGATTTTATGACCTCGCTATTGAACCAAAAGGATAAGGATCAGACCTATGTCTCCAGGCGTCTCTCCGTAGATATCATGAACCTGATTATGAAAGACTACTCCAATGCCAAACGCCGATTGGTGTTTCTTGATTACGACGGTACCTTGGCCGGGTTTCATAACGATCCGCAAAAAGCGAGTCCAGATGAACAACTCTATACATTATTGGACCAAATTTCATCCCAAGAAAATACAGACATGTACTTGATCAGTGGCAGGGACAAAGAGACCTTTACAAAATGGTTCTTACCTAAAGGGTATAATATGATTGTAGAGCACGGGGTCTGGATTTCACAGGATGGAGCCGAATTTCGCATGCTGGAAAACGTGAAAAAAGATTGGATGGAAAAAATAATGCCCGTGCTCGAATCCTTTGTGGACCGTACCCCAGGTAGCTTCATAGAAGAAAAGAATTATTCGCTCGCATGGCATTACAGGAATACAGATCCAGATTTTGGACAGAAAAGGGCCATGGAATTGAATACGGTACTTACCAGCCTTATTGCCAACGATGATTTAAGCGTGCTTAACGGGAACAAGGTGATGGAAATTAAGAGTAGTAATGTGAACAAGGGAAGAGCCTCTATGCGGGTTTATTCCGATCACGATTACGATTTCGTATTTGCCATTGGAGATGATTGGACCGATGAGTTCATGTTCCAAGAACTACCAAAAGAATCCATTACCGTTAAAGTAGGCCGCCAAAAGACACATGCCAAGTATTTTGTGGACAACACCAAAAACGTACGCGATATCTTACGGCGTTTTGCTGCCAAAAGATGATTATCTTTCTCGCCGACTAAGCCCATTTCCATGCTATGAAAGTGAAATCATTTTTTATTGTAATCGCATTACTTGTTACATGTATTGGGGCAGCCCAAGGTAGTAATGAAGTATTCCTTTTTGAACTGAATGCCGAAAACGATAGTTTATACCTACGTAATGGCAAAAATATTTCCAACAATGATGGGTATGACAATCAGCCCTCATTCTATGATACCAATACTGTTTTATTTGCATCCACGCGTAAAGGCCAAACGGATATTAAGGCATATACTATCAGCGCTAATGAAACGCAATGGATTTCTAATACACCTGGCGGTAGCGAATATTCTCCCTTAAAAATACCAACAAAGAAGGCTATCTCCGCTATACGATTGGATACGAACGGACTCCAACGCTTATATAGCTATGATTTTGAGTCAGGAAAATCGAAGGAAATCCTAAAGGATTTAAAAGTGGGGTATCATTTTTGGTTTAATGAAGACGTACTCGTCACTACGGTTTTGGTCGAAAACAGGATGGATCTCGTTGTTTCAAACCTAAAGGATAATACAAATTATACCTTCCAAAAAAATGTAGGACGGTCCCTCCATAAAATTCCCAACTCCAATCTAATCAGTTTCATTTCCAAAGAAGGGGGCAAAAACAAGGTGAAGTCCATGAATCCCCTTTCTGGGGCAACCACTGAAATCGTGGATTTGCTTAGTACGTCTGAAGATCTCGCTTGGCTAGAGGATGGGACACTAATTAGTGGATATAACACGATGCTGATGAAGTACAAACCCGGTTTGGATACCAAATGGAAAATTATGTACCGGTTCGATGCCTCAGAAATACGGGGTATTTCAAGACTGGCCATTAGTCCAGATGGTACCCATTTGGCCTTGGTAGCCAAAGACTCACCCATAAAAATTGTTGAAAAGCAAGTAGTAAGCTTTAATTCCAGGAATTTGGATGCCTTCGTTGGGTGCTACGCAGAAGACGTTACAGTTCTAAATTATCCTATGGACACACTCTATACCGGTAGGGAACAAATGAAGAAAAAGTACCGAAGGTTTTATGAAAATAATCCAGACGTGGAAGTTAAGGTAGCTTCTAGAATTGCCCTTGGAAACGTCGTAATTGATCAAGAGGTAGTTACTTTGGGTGATGAAACAAACTTGCAGGTAGCCCTTTATGAAATAGATGATTTAATCAAAACAATGTGTTTTATTCAGGATAGGGAAATCGATTATGACCCGGAATTGATTGTACAAAAACAATTGGATGCGTACAACAATCGGGACCTGGAAGGCTTCTTGGCCACCTATTCAGATTCTATAAAAATCTATAATTACCCTCAGCAATTAAGAAGCTCCGGTATACAAGAAATGGAGAAGGGCTATGCTACCCTCTTCCAAACAACACCAGATTTACATTGCGAAATTAAGAACCGCATTGTACTAGGAAATAAAGTCATTGACCATGAGTATGTAACAATGAACGGAGAAAAAATAAACGCCATAGCCATTTACGAGGTTTTGGATGAGAAAATTGAAAAGGTAACTTTTATACGCTAAGGATACTTGAAAGCACGAAAACCGTTAATCCTTTCCATAATCATCCTCTCCCAATTTGCATGTACATCCACTTGGTTTGCCGGTAATGCAATATTGGAATCCCTTACCCAGAAACTAGATGTACACATAGCGTTTATGGGTTGGGTACTTTCTGCCGTACAACTTGGTTTTATAGTAGGTACCCTTACTTTTGGGCTCTTGATGATCGCCGATCGCTTTTCACCCTCAAGGGTATTTATGATCTGCGCTCTTTTAGCGGCCCTGTCAAATCTGGCATTGGTACTGCCCGCATCAAGCGCCTTTTCTATTTTAGCAGCCCGTTTTGCCACCGGTTTCTTTCTGGCCGGTATCTATCCCATTGGAATGAAAATAGCATCTGATTATTATGACAAGGGGCTTGGCCAAGCGCTGGGGTTTTTAGTGGGAGCGCTGGTATTGGGCAGTGCATTTCCCTATCTGCTTAAGGGAACCGATTGGGGCAGAAATCCAGCAATTGTAATACAGTGTACTTCCCTATTAACGGTTTTGGGAGGGGTAATGATGTTTCTATTTGTACCCAATGGACCCTTTAGGGTGGCGAGCAGTCAAATTAAGTTGAATGCCTTGCCCCTGCTTTTTAAGAATCTCAAATTTAATAGTGCCGCTTTCGGCTATTTTGGGCATATGTGGGAACTTTATGCATTTTGGGCCTTCACCCCGGTTGCAATTCTATGGTATACCCAAGAATTGGATTTGCACCTTTCCGCATCCTTGTGGACAGGAATTATAATTGCGTTGGGCGGCATATCCTGCGCTGTTGGTGGAATTATTTCCAAGAAAATTGGAAGTAGAAAAGTTGCACTTTGGGCCTTAGCGATTTCCGGTAGCCTATGCCTTTTATCCCCCCTTTTGTTTGGGCTAGGCACTGGACTATTTTTAGTGGCGTGGTGTGTTTGGGGTATTGCTGTTAGCGCAGATTCTCCGCAATTATCACAGCTTATCGCGGCATCCGTTACTCCGGAGTTAAAAGGTACCGCCCTCACCTTCTCCACTTGTTTCGGCTTTGCCCTTACCATTGGGAGTATTCAGCTCTTGGGATGGTTACAGCATATCCTTCCTGTAAAATTCCTGTTTGTGTTTTTGGCAATAGGTCCGGCAATAGGGGTTTGGCAATTAATCCGACTTAAAACCAATTAAATTTTAATACTTTTAAACACCATGAAATTACCGCACAACATTAGTAGAATTGAAGCCTTTAGCGATGGCGTTTTTGCTTTTGCGGCAACATTGCTAGTAGTAAGCTTAGGTACAGACAGTTCCGATTCTATTATCGATGTGGATTTGAGATCGTTTGCAGGTTTTGCCATTAGTTTTTTTGTGCTTTTTAGTTTTTGGTACCTGCATTATAATTATTTTAGAAGGACCAATTATATGGATAATTGGATAATTGCACTCAATGCAATGCTGCTGTTCGTAGTTCTATATTTTGTGTTTCCATTAAAATCCCTAATCAATTCTTGGTTTGGCTCACCAGGCATGACTTACGAAAAACTAGCAGGTCTTTTTGAACTATATGGAGTTGGCTTCACCCTTTTATTTAGTTGCTTTTCTCTAATGTATTTAAGGGCCTATAACAAGTCTAAACAATCAGATAATTCATTGGATCTATTATTTTATGCCCGTCATTTCGGATTGTTTGTCTTGGTGGGGTTAATTTCAATTCTTACCGCTTATTCACAAATTGGTATTGGTATTGGATTGCCTGGAATTCTTTATTCCTTGTTAGGTCCCTTTTGCGCTTTACACAGTTATTTATTTTACAAAAATTATAAACTCGATTAAATGAAAAAATTAGTACTCTTTGGTTTTTTAACCTTGACCCTTTCGCTAACAGCACAAACAGACCAACGTATTTATGATATTATCGATGCGGTATCCGCAGAACGCATTGAAAGCGATATTACCAAGTTAGCCAATTTTGGAACTCGCCATACCTTGAGCGATACGGTATCTAAGACTAGGGGTATTGGCGCTGCCAGGCGTTGGATAAAAAGTGAGTTTGAAAAAACGTCCAGTGCCTGTAACGGCTGTTTAAACGTCATCTATCAAAAAGACCTCGTAAAAAAAGGTGCTAACCAACGTATTGTAAAAGATGTGGAAATTGTGAACGTCCTGGCAATACAGAAAGGTACCAAGTATCCAAATAGGTACATTATTATGAGTGGTGACATTGATTCCAGGGTAAGCGACCCCACGAATTATACAGACGATTCTCCTGGTGCAAATGATAATGCCAGCGGAATGGCCGGTACCTTGGAGGCCGCCCGGGTCCTTTCCAAGTATACCTTCGAGAACAGCATTATCTACATGGGGCTTTCTGGTGAGGAACAAGGCCTTTTTGGTGGTGGAGGGGTAGCCCAATATGCCAAAGATCAAGGTTGGGACGTAATAGGCATATTCAATAATGACATGATCGGGAACATAAAGGGAGTGGATGGGGTTGTTAGCAATGTGGATTTTAGGATTTTTTCTGAGCCTGTACCTCCTACGGAAACGGAGGAGCAACGAAGGGCCAGACGCTTTTACGGTGGTGAAGTAGACGGTGTCTCCAGACAATTGGCCAGGTACGTACACGAAAACGTCCAAACCTATATGCCAGAAATGAATCCGATGATGATTTACCGTTTGGACCGTTTTGGCAGGGGAGGTCATCATAGGCCTTTTAACGATGCCGGTTTTCCCGGTATCCGGATTATGGAGGCGCATGAAAACTATACCCAGCAGCATCAAGACATTCGTGTTGAGGACGGTATTGCTTATGGTGATGTCCTAGAGCACGTCAATTTTAATTACGCTGCAAAACTTACTGCCGTGAACGCCATAAATCTGGCATCACTGGCTTGGGCACCGCCAGCTCCGGAAACGGTGAAAATTGGGGGAATTGTTGAACCCTCCGCTAAATTTCAATGGAGCAAGGTTGACGGTGCCATAGGGTATAAAATTTATTGGAGGTATACCACCTCACCTACTTGGGATTACAGCAGGTATGTGGGTGATGTAACCGAGTACACCTTAGAGGGTATCGTTATTGATAATTACTTTTTTGGAGTTTCCGCCGTGGGTAAGGATGGTTTTGAAAGCGTGGTCGTTTTTCCTAATGGCGTTTTTAGGGATTGATAGTGTTAATATAACTAAGTTGTGTGTAATTTAATGAACCAAACTATAAACGAACTAAATGGGAATATTTGGAAAACTATTTGGAAGTAAAAAACTAAAAACGATTGACTCTAATTTTGGAGAAATCGAAAGTTTTAGTAAAAGAGGCAATGATGTTGGTTGGCAGATAAATAAAAGATACTTGAACTCTGAGATTGAAATACTAATTGCTGGAGATAAAGACGGTATTGCGGAAAATCAAAAACGGATTTTACTAAATGCTCTGAATAACGAAACGAAAATCAAATCTGAATCGGAAAAAGCTCTGAAAGAACAGTATGCTAATGCTGAAATGGAGTTTGAATCTACAGAAAAGCAATTTGACCTAAAAGGAATTTCTGTCAGAGACGAGGGATTTGAAATGGCTTTTCAGCAAAAAAAAGACCCTTTTTATTTTTTTAATGTGCATTTTGAGAACAATAAGCAAGTTGGAGTTTCAATTGATGGATAAATCAAATTAGGTATGAAAAGTGAGCTTTTAAAGTGGAAAAAGGAAATTGATGAAGTCTCAAATTGCGTTTGGAAAGTGACCTTAACACACGAGTTAGGACCTTCTGTCGAGAAAATCGGAGCAAATTTGGAACTACTTAAAAAAGAGGTCGAATTATCTGCAATTGAAATGAATAAACAAATAGAAGAAAAAATAAAAACTACACTCAACAAAACCTAAACGTAATGGGGGCTTGGGGGCTAAATCGAAAGGTCTGTTTATATTTATAAAGACGCTAAATCTTATGGTTTTAGCTTTGAACAAGAAAAAAATAAAATAAACAATAAGCTTTAGCTTCTTACATAGACGGAAACAAAAAGCTTCCTTACTTCCGCACTACGCTTAGCCGAGCCGTTGGCATTCAAATTGAAAAACTATAAAACCGTCTCTAAAATTGAAATAAATAACGGATGGCCTCTAAAGCAAATGAAAAGCAAAAACTGACACTTTTATTTCTTCAAAAAATGGAGAAAGAAGGAAAGGAATTTAGTGATATTCAGCTTGCTAAGGCTTCAACATACCCTCTGGGTGCTTCCCTACGAGCAAAATTAAGTAGAAATGAGTTTGGAGAATTCATAGTTAAACAACCGAACGGACTTTTTAAATCCCAACATACTATAGGGCTAAATTTAGATGAATATGCGCTAAAAGTTAGCTCAAAATATAGACATGCTAACCCAGTTAAACACTCAACTTCTAGTTCGTCCTTAAAGCTGTCGGATACATTGGTTGAAAAAAGCATTCAAGCAGTATTGGCTGCAATTGAGATTTACAATAAACCAGATTTCGGATATCGGGAAGAAACTTTCTCAATTCTTTTAGTAAATGCTTGGGAAATCTTGTTAAAAGCAAAGGTCGTGAGAGATGGATTAGAGAATATAGAATCACTTTATATTCCAGACAAAGACAAATTGGGAGATTTTGTGAAATCAAGATCAGGAAATTTCCGAACCATAACTATAGGCAAAGCAATAAATGAAGTTGATATTGATGAGACATTAAAAGCGAATCTTTTCGTACTTGTTGAGTTACGAGATAATGCAATTCATTTTCGCAATGATAGCCCAATACTAAATATAAAACTTCTAGAAGTAGGTACTGCTAGTCTCTTAAGTTACCTAGAAATGTGTAAGGAATGGTTCAAGAAAGATTTGAGCAAATACAACTTTTACATAATGCCAATGTCTTTTTTTCATCCACATGAACTCCAAAGTTACTCCGTAAATAATGAAAGTATTCAGAATCAAAATTTACTTAGATTTATAGGAAATAAAGAGAGAAAATTCCCCCATGACCCTTTATCACAACACAGTATTAGCTTAAGGTTAGAAACAAAATTTGTAAAAAGTAAAATGCAAATAGATCATAATGATCCAGATGCAATATCTGTCATTATTGATGAGGAAGATATTTTTACAAAAACTTATACTTGGGCATGCAAAGAAAACCTAGTGCCTGCGCTTAAAAAAAGATACTCAGAATTTAAAGTTAATTCAGAATTTTGGAACCTTTTAAAAGAATTAAAAGAAAATTCAAAATTTTGTAGAGTTAGATATTTAAATACAAAAACAAAAAAAGGCTCAAAACAAGAATGGTACAATCCTAACATTGTTCATGAAATTGACCGTCATTACACAAAAAAATAAAAAGGAAATGCTAACAACACCTGGAGCAAATAGGGCATAAAAAGCTAAATTTAAAGGCTTCGGTTTATTTACTAAGTACGCCAAATATTTAGGATTTGGCTTTAAAAATGAAAAAGATAAAAACAAAACAACGTGGCTACGAGCCTAGACGAAAACGAAAAGTTCCATTACCTGCCTTACTTGCCATAGCCAAACCATTAACAAATAAAAATAACTTTCAACACCTTAATCCTCAAAATGAAAAACCTTTTTATAGTCTTACTAATGTGCTCTCTGGGGGCAGTACAAGCACAAACCTTTACGGAACAGGACACCCTTAGGGGAAGTATTACCCCAGAACGGGCCTGGTGGGATCTAAACTACTACCATTTGGATATCGAGGTCAATGCAGACGATAAATACATTAGTGGTAGCAATACCATTCGCTATCAAGTTTTAGAAGCCAACCAAGTGCTTCAAATCGATTTACAACCGCCATTGACTATGGATAAGGTGACCCAAGATGGTAAAACCCTAAAAATGGAACACAGGGGGAACGCCCATTTCATCCAATTGAAAAAGAAACAAAAGGAAGGCGATTTTAATGAAGTGGTCGTCACCTATTCCGGTCATCCCAAAGAAGCAATACGTGCCCCTTGGGATGGTGGTTTTTCATGGACAAAAGATGAAAACGGGAATCATTTTGTTGCTACCTCCTGCCAAGGCTTGGGTGCCAGTGTATGGTGGCCCAACAAAGACCATATGTACGATGAAGTAGATAGTATGCTCATCAGCGTAAAGACACCTAAAGGTTTAAAGAACATTTCTAACGGCCGTTTGCGAAAAGTAGATGAGGCCACCAATACCTACCACTGGTTCGTAGCCAACCCCATCAATAATTATGGGGTAAACGTAAACATTGGGGACTATGTACACTTTGGTGAAACCTATGAAGGAGAAAAGGGCATTTTGGACATGGATTATTATGTGCTTAGCTACAACCTAGAAAAGGCGAAGGCCCAATTTGTACAGGCACCCATGATGATGCGGGCCTTTGAGCATTGGTTTGGCCCCTACCCTTTTTACGAGGATGGTTTTAAGCTGGTGGAAGTGCCCTATTTGGGAATGGAACACCAAAGCTCCATCACCTACGGCAATAAATTCGCCAATGGTTATTTGGGGCGTGACCTTTCCGGGAGTGGTTGGGGACTTGAATTCGATTATATCCTGATTCATGAATCGGGTCATGAATGGTTTGCCAATAATATCACTTATAAGGACATAGCGGACATGTGGTTGCACGAGAGTTTTACCACGTATTCGGAAGGCCTATATGTGGATTACCATTTTGGGGAACTGGCGGGCAACGAATATCAACGGGGAATTCGTCAAAACATTAAAAATGACAAACCCATAGTGGGTCCTTATAATGTCAATGCTAGAGGTAGTGGCGATATGTACCCCAAAGGCGCTAATATGCTCCATACCTTAAGGCAAATCGTCAACGATGATGTAATGTGGCGTCAAACCTTAAGGGGACTGAATCAAGAATTCTATCACAAAACAGTAACTACGGATGAAATAGAAAAGTATATCAGTAAGGAATTGGAGCTAGATTTAGGTCCTTTCTTTGATCAGTATTTAAGAACGGCTAACATTCCCATTTTGGAATACAAAGTATCCAACGGGGAATTGCAATATCGCTTCACCAACATTGTGGACAATTTCAGCATTCCTTTACGGATGCTTACCGGTAAAGATGAGCTTTGGATAACCCCTACTGCCGAATGGCAAACCACCCCGATTTTCAAAAATGTCATGGAGGAAATTTCCGTTGACCCTAATTTCTACGTCCATACCGAAGTAAACACGAACTAAAAGGCATTGCCTAGGATTAGTTAGGGAGGTGGTTTCCAAAGAAAGCTAGGGCGTAAATGGCTCTCAATATTCAAAAGTATCACTATTGCCTGTATACAGTCCATTTGATTACTGCAATTGAAGTACTTTAGCCCAAAATTCAAATGTATAGATGAAGCGGACACTTGTCAGGTTTCGTAACAGTTCCTTCCGGGATTTTATTAGAAGGAATTCTAAATATGCCCCTATCCTATTCTTTATTGGAGGGTTTATTTTCGATACGCTTACCCTGGGCCGTATAGATCGTGCTTATGATCTAACGGTATTGTGCCTGCACATGTCTTCCCTTTCCATTACCCTTTATCTATATAATTTGGCAGATGACGGCAAGTGGAAAAATACGTTCCTAGAACGGTATGAAGAATATTTTCCATTAGCTATCCAATTTTTTTTTGGGGGACTATCCAGTGCCTATGTCATTTATTTTTCCAGGAGCGTATCGCTTTCCAAAACCGCTTCGTTCTTTGTAATCTTGGTACTGCTCCTAATCGCCAACGAATTCCTTAAAAAAAGGATTTCAAATAAGTATTTACAATTTGGTGTTTACTACTTTATCAGTTTTACATTCTTCGCCTTTATGGTACCGGTATTCCTAAAGGAATTAAATACTACCGTATTCTTAATTTCTGGAGGCATCAGTCTGGCAAGTACCCTATTTTTATTGATTTTTATCTACGGTAAAAGTGCGAGTACGAGAATGGAAATGAGTTTGGGAAAGATGATTTTTATTATTCTGACGATTTACGGAGTAATTAACTTATTTTATTTTTTAAAACTGATTCCACCGGTGCCAATAGCATTGGACAAGGGGATTGTTGCCCATGACATCCATATTGCGAACAACACCTATTTCGTGACCTATGAGCCTGAGGATTCCCATGTCTTTTGGCGAAAACACAAATTGGATTTTCACTACACGCCAGGCGAAAATATCTATATCTTTTCCTCCATTTTCGCTCCTACCAATTTAAAGGAATCTGTTTTTCACCGATGGCGGTGGTATAATGAAACCATGGGTAGCTGGGAAAATGTTGAGGATATTGGTTATGAAATAACAGGTGGTCGTGATGGCGGATTTAGGGGCTATACATTTAAGAACAATGTTAAGCCCGGAAAATGGGAGGTTCAAGTATTAACCGATGAAGAACAGATGCTGGGCGTTATCGGTTTTACGATTGTGTTGTCATCGGGCACGCCCGAAAATCTTAAAACACAGCGTTTTTAATGGCGAAAGAGCACACTTCAGCCTACTTAAAAATTGATTGACAATATGAACAAGGTATTGAAACTTGTAGTACATTCGCGCACTCAAATTTAAAAGTGTCGATATACTTAAAAGTCCGAGCGGTTGAACGTGTATTCTCCCAATTGGAAAAGGAGGTGGGCTCCTTTCAAAAATCCACAGGTTTAGGCTGTATAGCCAATTGCGGAAAATGTTGCTACAAAGTAGATATTAACGCCACCGCCTTGGAATTTCTTCCTTTGGCCTATTATCTTTTTAAAAAAGGCGAAGCTTCAAATTGGTTGGAGAGGTTGAATAACGACCATTCCACAACCCTATGCCCTGTATTATCGGCGGTACTAGCTCCTAATGCCAAAGGTTCCTGTTCGGAATATGCACATAGAGGCCTAATTTGCAGATTATTTGGATTTTCTGCCATGCTCCATAAAAATGACAAACCGGTGCTCGTCACCTGCAGGCCTATAAAAGAAGGATTACCAGATGCGGTCGCAAAGGCGGAATCCTATATTGCCTCGAGAAAAGATTATCCCTTGATCAGTAACTATTATATGCAATTACGCTCCATAGATGAGTCTTTAGGAGAAGAACTTTTCCCAATACGCATAGCCATTGCCCGTGCCATAAATGCGGTTCTTGGTTATTATGCCTACCGTAGACCTCCTAAAAAGTCAGCCTAAAACCTCAATTGGGGATACTATTTTCACTGTATTCGTTTTGGCTTATTTCTAAGTGTGTCGGCTATATTTTTGTTAATTTTGTAAGTAGATATAAGGCCCTTTAGTATTTTAATAAAAATTATGAGCGAAAATAAAAGCAACATCCCTCAAGCCATTTTGGTGGCCTTGCAGCAGGAAACTGTAAACTGGAAGGACCTAATGGCAGCCGTATTGGAATTGTTTGACTGTTCAACGGGTACCTTACACTTTTTGGATGAAAACAAGCTACTTCAATTGCAAGCACAAATTGGAATACCAGCGTTTTTAATTCCGAAGCTCACCACTATTCCCATTGGTAAAGGAATGGCCGGTATCGCTGCAGAACGTATGAAGCCTGTGGAAATGTGCAATTTACAAACGGATGCGTCTGGCGTGGCAAGGCCATCGGCAAAAGATACCAAGGTAGAGGGTTCGTTGGCTGCGCCCTTGTTATTTCAAGATACTTTATACGGTACTATCGGTATCGCCAAACCCGTGCCTTATGAGTTTACCGCTGCGGAAATGCAAATGTTATTGGAAATTGGTGAAGCGATTAGTCAAAAATTGGTCTAATCCGTAGCATGGTACCAATCAAATAATAGCCTACAACCTAGTTAAGCCGAAATAGCTAAAACAATAATAGCCCGCTAATAAGCGGGCTATTCAATTTACTCTTGTTTTATAAGGGAATGCTACTTGAAAATAGCACTGGTCAAGGCTACTGGAGATAGTTCTTTGCCCTCCTCGGCCTTAAACGTTATGTAGTACGGTCCTGCTCCCGAGACTGTCCCTGAGATGGGCAAGGTGAACAAAGTACCTTGGGAGCCTGCCTCCTGAGCGGGTAATGTTCCTTTTCCCAACAGCGGACCATCCGATGACTTTTCATGGATTTCAAAATCAATGGACATTGTAGGGGCTGTTTGCCATCCTGCGGTCAATGAAACGGAATTAACCCCGGTTAAAGACATGTTCTCCAAAACAAACCATCCGGTAGCATCGTTCAGCAGCAGAATATTCATGCCTCCAAATGCCATTGCCTGCATACCATCCGTTTTCATCGCATCGGAAAACTGAATGGTGCTGCTGGGAATAGCGATGGATTTAGAACCTGTTAAGGGAATTGTTCCATCCGCTCCTGTATCCGTATAACTTGCTGTTATGACCAATGTATTTCCAGGTGCGGACGGTGCGGCCGTTACGGTACCTTTTGCAGGTAAGGACTTTTTCTGCAGACCATCGCCGGCCAATGACTGTATGTACATGGCTATCTGTCTAGACTCATCTGACGTAATCTTTGGATGGGCAGGCATCATAACTTCTCCCCAAACACCACTTCCACCTGCAATTATTTTTCGTTGTAGATAGGACAGTGCATTGCGCTGATCTTTATATTTCATGGCAACATCCTTATAATTGGGACCAATGGAAGCCTCAGCTTCCTTATGACAGGTTTTACAATCCATTGCCATGGTCAAAGCTTTTCCTGTAACGGCTGCCGATACTTGCTGGTGCCCCAAATTCATGGCCACTTGGTCCATACCTTCCAAATAATCAACGCTTACAAAGATATTTCTAGGGTCGATATCCGTTCCATCGGGGTCGGTCACAGCAACGTCATAGGTAATTTTTTGTCCGGGCAAATAAAATGACGGTGTACTTTCCCCCAGTGAAATGGAGACTTCTGGCCTTGAATTGCCTGCAACAATACCGGTGCCTTCACTTACCGCCGCCGCATCTTGGGTATCTTTAACGGTTACATTGAGCTTATAAGCTCCAGTGGTTGTATACGTGTAGCTCACGGAAGGGGTTGAAGTTTCCGTTGTCTCCCCATTTCCAAAATCCCAAACATAACGCATGGCATCCGCTTCCTTATCTGTCGCCGTTACCGAGGCATTTATGGTTAAGGGTAGTTTACCCGAGGTTTGATCCACAATTAGCTGATCAATGATGGGAGGTCTATTTCCTCCATTAAATTCGATATACCCCAAAGCTGAATTTGCATTTTGGGAAAACCAACCACTGCCATACTCCAGCAGGTAAATTTTACCATTCGGGCCTACTTCCATATCAATTAAATTGTTCAATTTAACGTCTGGGGCAAAAGGCTCCATTTTACTAAAACTACCATCTTCATTCAAATGAACGGCGAACATCCAACCTCGCATCCAATCATAAATAATCACCTTTCCGTCATAGTAGCTCGGTAATTTCTCCTCTCCTTGATAAAGATCTGAATAATAGGTTGGTCCGGCCATGGCATTTCTACCACCGGTACCGGTTTGTGGAAAATCACCAGTCTCAACATAGGGGTAATATACGTATGCCGGCATTGCAGGGGGCAACTCCGTTAGTCCCGTATTGTTTCTAGAGGTATTCATCGGCTTCGCAGGATCAAAAGCAGGTCCTGTTTCGCCCGTTTCGTAATTGTATTGGTGATAAGCGAAGTTATCCCCTATAAACAAAGGCCAGCCAAAATTACCGGGCTTGCGCGCTTGGTTCATCTCATCATAACCTCTGGGTCCCCTCGTTTCCAAACTATCCGCCCGGGCGTCTGGGCCCACATCGCCCCAATACACATAGCCTCTCTTAATATCTACGGAAATCCGATAGGGGTTTCTATGACCCATTGTATAGATTTCAGGTCTCGTTTTATCCGTTCCCTTAGGAAACAAATTACCTTCGGGTATGGAGTAACTACCATCTTCGTTAACCTTGATCCTTAAAATTTTGCCCCGAAGATCATTCGTATTACCGGAGGAACGTCTTGCATCGAATTGTTCGTGACCGGGAGTATCGTTCAATGGCGCAAATCCATTATTTACGTACTTAGCATCCTTTTCGTTGAACGGCGTGGAGTTATCCCCTGTAGAAAGGTAGAGCAGGTTATCTGGTCCAAAGGCGATTGAACCCCCAGTATGGCAACAAATTTCTCGTTGAGAATCCACTTCCAATATAATCTGTTCCGTTCCCAAGTCAAAATTACCGTCCATATATTTGAATCGCGATAAGCGGTTTACCCAATTATCCCCTGTTGGCGCATAGTACAAATACACCCAATTATTGGTAGCAAAATTGGGATCCTTTTGCAATCCCATTAATCCCTCCTCTGCATTAACACCCGGTGTATTCAATGTTTTACTATATACATCCAGTTTCGCTACTTGCTTCAATTCTTTGGTGGCGTCGCTGTAGAGCATCACTTCTCCCCTACGCTGCGCTACCAGCACATCGTTGTTGGGTAAAATGGCCATTTCCGTTGGCTCAAAAAATTCTCCTTCCACTAAGGTTATTTTATTGAAACGGTCTGTATCCGGAGGAATTTGAGAGCTGACCCCTTCATAATCCAATTCCAAATTTTTACCGATGGCGTATTGGATGCCGCCCAAAAGATGTTTTAAAAACAATTCTTCGGAAAAACTTTCATCGGTATGTCCAGCACCCGTATAGAAAGCCCTACCTCCATCAAAATTGTGGTACCATGCAATGGGATGAAAATCACCATTTTCCCCACCTTCATACGAAGATTCATCCAAAGTCATCAACACATTGATATCTGGATTGATATTCTTGTAATTATAAAGCTCGTCGGTTCTGTTCCATACCGTATCCGTAAAAAATTGGGTGGCTATGAAATCCTTATCCTTGATAATAAAATCTGCATTTGGGGTTCCACTTGGATGACTAAGGAACTGCGCTCCGGCCAAATCGTTATACCACCCCCAATCATACTCCGTATCCGCAGCTGCATGAATACCAACATAACCACCACCGGCCTGTATGTAGCGTTCCATGGCTGCTTCCTGAAATTGGTCCAGAACATTGCCCGTTGTACTGAGGAAAATAATAGCGGAATACTGCTTTAAATTTTCATCCGTGAACATATCCGCATTCTTGGTCGTGTCTATTGCAAATCCGTTTTCTTGCCCCAATTTTTCTATCGCAGCTATGCCTGCAGGAATAGAGGCATGCTTAAAACCCATTGTTTTTGAAAAAACCAATACTTTAGGTTCTCCCTGTCGTTCATTGTCACTACAGGAGACAATAATAAGTGCGCAGCCCAACAGGAGCGCCACTACAATTTTTTTCATACGTAAATACATGTTGATTAATTGATTTAAGAATTCCTAAAAGTAGTAATAAATAGTTGCACATTAAATTATCACTTGGCCATTTAAGCAGCATAAACTTAGTTTAACATCTATTTTCCTAAATTTTCATATTTAAACTCATGGTCCCGTTAGCAATGTTATTCGATTCCATTTAAAAATAATTGAAAAAGAGGAAAACGAAATCATAACTATTCCTAGAGCCCCGGAAGTAGATTCTAAAATTCCTTGATGGTCCGGAATTCTTGGCAAGAAGAGAGCGCTTTCCGTTTCTTTTATGAATTGCTCCCCAGTACGGTCGATTTTTAGTCAATACCAATATTTAAAGCTTTTTACCGTATTTTTGCACTCCATTCAAAGCTAATCAAGCTAGCGTGTCTTCGTTATTGGTAAATTTTAGAATGGACCTTTGTAATGCCGAAATTACCAGAAAAAAATCAGTTTTTAGACTTGTCAGATTATGGAAGGCCCATTGCCCTTTCCATTGCAAAAACCTTAAAAACAACATCATTTACGCCTGTACACGTAACGCTATGTTTTGTAGTTTGCGGGCTTATGGCCATTGGCTTTATCCTTTATGGTTATTACTGGACAGCCTTATTCTTTCTTTTATTAAAATCTATTTTGGATGCCGCCGACGGGGAATTGGCCCGTATCAAAGAGACCCCTTCCCATACCGGCCGCTATTTGGATTCCATCTCTGACTTTTTCTTGAACCTTTTATCCATACTTGCCATTTGGCATATAACGGACAGTACGCTTTTCTATGCGCTGTTGGCCTTTATTGGCCTGCAATTGCAGGGTACGCTCTATAATTACTATTACGTTATTTTACGAAATAGATATGATGGTGATACCACCAGTCGTGTTTTTGAAAACAAGGTTCCAACGGCTCTTAAGGGTGAAAAGCAACAAACCGTGAACCTGCTTTATAAAATATACTCCTTCTGCTATGGTGGGTACGATCGTATTATTTATGGATTGGATAAGAACGCCATAAAAGGAAGAAGCTTGCCAAACTGGTTCATGACCGCGGTCTCTTCATTCGGACTCGGTTTTCAATTGTTATTGATAGGGCTTTTTCTTGCCCTGGGCATCAAAGAATTTATTATTCCTTTTTTCATAGGATACAGCGTAATGATATTTGTTTTTATATTGGTGCGACAACTATTGAATAGGTAATTATTTTTACCTTTCTACCCAACTAAAAATTATCTAATCCTTTATTGGAATGAAAAATTATAGCCCATTTATCGTATTCCTATTCTTTTTAATTTCCTGCAAATCAGAGCCAACTATAGTGTACGACTTACAAATTAGTAATGTTCATCTTATTGATTTGGAAACGGGGCAATTGGACACCATGGATATTTATATTGATGAAGGTAAAATCGTATCTATGCAAAAAGCCGGGGAACAAAGTGGCACGGAGGCCTCCATGCGAATCGATGCTACCGGTAAATATGCATTACCGGGCTTTTGGGACAACCACGTACACTTTAGGGGCGGTGATAGTCTAATTGCCGACAATAAGAAGTTCTTAAAATTGTTTCTTGCCAATGGTATTACTACCGTCCGCGATGCGGGTGGGGATTTGACAAGCAATGTAATGGATTGGAAGGCCCAAATCAAAGCAGGGAAAATTGATGGGCCTACCATTTTTACCTCGGGCCCTAAAATAGATGGCCCAAATGCCACTTGGGCGGGATCATTGGAGGTAGAGAACAATAGTGATATTGAAAAAGCCTTGGATTCCCTACAAAACATTCCAGTAGATTTCGTAAAACTCTATGACAGCAGCATAAGTGGACCCAACTATATTAAGACCATTGAAGCTGCAGAAAGTAAAGGTTTGATTACCTCTGGGCATATGCCGTTCACGGTCACCTTAAATGAAACCATCGATGCCGGCATCGATGCCGTTGAGCATTTGTACTATATTATGAAAGGTGCTTCCGCAAACGAATTAACGATTACCGAAAAGCTGAAGAATCAAGAAATCGGTTTTTGGGATGCCATGCCTTTACTGCAGCATAGTTATTCCGATAGTGCCGCGGCCATTACATTTGAAAAATTAAAAACAAATTCCGTTTTCGTGGTCCCAACCCTTCACATTGGCAGAACATTAAGTTATCTGGATGAAGTGGACCACACCAGCGATCCGTATTTGAAATATATGTCGCCGGGTATTCAAAATACATATCATGGAAGGATTGACCGTGTTAATAACGCATCTGAAAAAGCGGTCAAGGACCGTAAGGAATTGGATCGTTTCTTTGGCCGTTTAACCTATACGCTGCACCAAGCCGGCGTTTCGTTATTGGCTGGTTCAGATAGCGGGGCGTATAATAGCTATACCTATCCCGGTATTTCGTTGCATCGAGAGCTGGAGGCTTTGGTAGCAACCGGTATAACACCTTTGGATGCCTTAAGGACGTCTGCCTACAATGGGGCTGAGTTTCTAAAAAAGCAGGAAGGATACGGCACTCTAAGGAATGGAAAAATAGCAGATATCGTCTTATTGAATACCAATCCGCTTACCGATATAAAAAATACCAAAGACCTATATATGGTTATAAAAGAAGGTTCAGTATACTATGAAAAAGAGTTGAAAAAACTTTTGGATTGACCACTGAATAATATCCAATGAAAGCACTACCCTATTTTTCCTTCGTTTTTTTACTGCTTATTACATCCTGCAACTCTACTAAGGAGCTAGAAGAAAAGCAGGATTTTCTTATCTCGAAGATTACTGTACTGGATGTTACTACCGGTGAACTATTAAAAAATCGGAATGTTGTCATCGATTCTGGAAGAATAAAAAGAATCACCGCTGAAGATCTTGACTTGGAGGTTTATAATACCGTGATTGACGGAACCGGAAAATTCCTTATGCCAGGTTTGGCCGAAATGCATGCCCATATACCACCACCAACCACCAGTACCGAGCGTATAGAAGAAACGCTCTATTTATATTTATCGAGAGGCGTAACAACCATACGCGGTATGCTTGGGCATCCCTTGCATTTAGAGTTGCGGAAAAAAACAGCTGCTGGAGAATTATTAAGTCCACGAATTTATACCTCAAGTCCGTCGTTAAATGGCAATTCCGTAAAAAGTAAGGAAGAAGCCATTACAAAAGTGACCCAATATCATAAAGAAGGGTATGATTTTCTAAAGATCCATCCGGGTATTGAACGTGATGTATTTGATCAGGTAGTGGAAACCGCAAATGCGGTAGGTATTCCTTATGCAGGGCATGTTCCGGTAGCAGTAGGTATTCGGCATGCTTTGGAAAGCAATTATGCCTCTATTGACCACGTAGACGGATTTTTGGAAGGCCTAGTACCGGCATCAGCAAATGTAAAACCAGATGGGAATGGCTTTTTCGGGTACGCCTTCACGCCCTTGGCAGATACTACTAAAATTGATGAACTAGTTGCAATGGCTAAAAAGCACGAGGTATGGATTGTTCCTACCCAAAGCCTTTTTGAGCGCTGGTTTGCCCCAATAACCGATGATGAACTCTTAAGCCAATCTGAAATGAAATACATGCCCAAGACCACTTTGGCGAATTGGAGAACTACCAAAGAAAGGGTCATGCAGGATGAGAATTTTAGTGAAACACAATGGCAACGGTTTGACTCCATTCGTAGAAAATTGATAAAAAAACTACAGGATGATGGTCACGGAATGTTACTCGGATCTGATGCCCCCCAATTATTCAACGTACCCGGTTTTTCAATACAACACGAAATTCAAGGTATGTTAAATGCTGGATTGACCCCGTTAGAGATCATTAAGGCAGGAACTGTAAATCCCGCGGAATACTTTGACGCTACAGCCGAATTTGGTCAGGTTAAGGAAGGATTGTCCGCAGATCTTATAATTCTAGAAAACAACCCGCTTGAAAATTTGACCGCATTAAAAATTGACGGTATAATGATTCGCGGCAAATACCTTTCCCAAGATGTAATTGGTGAAAAACTTAAAACTATTGCTGAAAATGCCACCCAAAACTAAAGCTATGAAATACTACTTTTTTGTACTGTTTTTTGTGTTACTGAATCTAAATGCCCAGACATTATTGAGGCCAGACCGTGTTTTTGATGGGACGGAGATGCATGAAAATTGGGTAGTCATTATAACTGAAAATCAAATAAGTTATGTGGGTGGTGCCCAAGGCGCGGAAAAATTAAAAATTAAGACGAGCATCGAGTTAACGGGCACTACTTTAATGCCCGGCATTATTGAAGGCCATTCCCATGTGCTCTTGCATCCCTATAACGAAACAGACTGGAATGATCAGGTATTAAAAGAATCTCCGGTCGAGCGGGCCATTCGCGGCACCATACATGTAAAAAACTCCCTTCTGGCAGGAGTAACGACCATGCGTGACCTTGGTGCGGAAGGCGCTGGTTATACTGATGTTTATCTGAAAAAGACGATTGACCAAGGACTCATTCCCGGGCCACGGCTATTGGTTGCAGGGCCAGCAATAGTAGCGACAGGTGCATATGGCCCAAAAGGATTCCATGACGGGGTATCGGTACCATTAGGTGCAGAGCCCGCTAGCGGCGTAGACCAATGTATAGAAACCGTGCGTAGGCAAATGGGGAATGGGGCTGATTTCATTAAAATATATGCCGATTACCGATGGACGCCCGGTGCGGATTCCCAACCTACTTTTTTGCAGGAAGAGATTGATATTATGGTGGCCACCGCCAAAAGTGCAGGGAAATACGTGGTAGCGCATGCGAGTACACCAGAAGGAATGACCAGGGCCATTACCGGTGGTGTGGAAACCATAGAACATGGAGATGGGGGCACGCTCGAAATTTTTAAAATGATGAAAGAAAAAGGGATCGGGTTTTGCCCCACCTTAGCCGCTGGGGATGCAATTACCCAATACCAAGGTTGGAACAAGGCAACAGACCCGGAACCAGAACGTATTCAACAAAAACGCAAATCGTTCCAAACTGCATTGGACTCGGGAGTTCAAATTGTATTTGGAGGTGATGTGGGCGTGTTTACACATGGTGAAAATTACCGCGAAATGGAACTTATGGTAGCCTATGGAATGAAACCGTTGGCCGTGTTGAAAGCTGCGACATCAAGTAATGCCAAAATGTTTCATCTAGATAAGCTTGGGGCAATCAAAAAAGGATTTATCGCAGATATCATAGCCGTAAAAGGAAATCCATCAGTGGATATTAGTGCCGTCAAAAATGTTTCATTTGTAATGAAAGATGGTGTGGTTTACAAAGACTAATTTTTGATCACCTATTTTGGCCTATGGAACTTGAGCTTACCATGATAGCTAATTATTCATTTCAATTGGCATCTTTCAGCAGTACACTTCCGGAACTGCGTCCTATTTTTACAGCAGAGCTCGCCATCCAAATAATAAATATCAATTCAATAATGCATTGAAAAAGTCCCCTGTAAGCTGACTCTGGATTGGAAAATAGCATTATAATAAGGATTAAACTTACTACCGCGGCCGTTATGGCTGTAGCCAAAAGGCGTTGATAGTTTTTATATTTTTTTAAACAAGGACCAATCAAAAAAGTATGCCGATAGGCACGAAAACATACGTCAATGCTGCGAATATAGTATGGATGAATTCTGCTATACTGGGTTCTATCAATTGGACATTACAACCCTCGTCACAAGGGAATAACCCTAAAAGGTTGGTTCCTATTCCGTAGAAAAAAGTTAGACCTAGCCATCCTGCCCTACTACATTTGGACTTGGGCAAAAAATGAGGGGCCAATAAACAAAATAGTATAGTGAATATACCACGGGGTATGTATCCAAAATAGTGTAGTACCCGCCATACGTTGTGTTTGACCCAAATGATTCCCTTAAATATTGACTTTTAATGCCGTAATCATCAATCAGTAATACCGCTAACATGGCGGCAATCGCAATTAGGCTCACACCTAAAATTCTAAAAAATGAAACTATTTTTTTATTCAATGTGATGGTTATGGTTGGTTGTATACCTATTGGAAGGCCCATTCGTGCATTTATCACAAAGCACATGAGCGCTAATAATACATTGTCAAAATCTACCTTTTTTGGAATTGACAAGGCTTCCAGTTAGGAAGCCTTGTCAAACAGCACATCGATGCCAAATGGTCTTATTTCATTTCTACCAATAGTTGTTCTACGGCCTTTTTTAATTGTGGGTCTATATTTTTAGCCTTATACGCTGGTGGGTTTTCCACGACTACATCGGGCACAGCAGGGCCATTTTCCATATTTTCATCAGTGGCCTTTACATACCAAGCCCTAAAAGGTAAGCGTAGCCTGGAACCATCTTGAAGCCGTGCAGCGCCGGTAGATATGACCGCCCCAAATGTTGGTGTACCTACCAAGGTACCTAGGTCGAGTGTCTTGTACGCATGGGAAAAAATCTCTGCATTGGAGTATGAATTTTGATTACAGATAGCAATGGAGGGTTTTGTCCACGCCGCTAGCGGTAGGCGCTCTCCAAATGGATAATTTTCCCGAAAGCCTTTGTGCTCCTTAGAAAGATTTTCTGCTGCACCTCTGGGAACCGTGTAGGCGTGTTGGTCAACGTTCAGTACGGCCATCAGGTAATCCGTTGTCCATCCTCCCCCATTATAGCGCACATCGATTACGATGCCTTCCTTACCATAACCTGCCGCCATTAATTCGCGCTCAAATCGTTCAAAGGAAGTCCAATTCATGCCTTGTATATGCAAATATCCTAATTTATTGTTCGAATAATTATCCACCAGTTTTCTTCTTTCCGCTACCCATTCATCATACAGTTCAGATTGTAACGAGGTGTTTGGCCAAATAATTAGTTCTAGGATTTCGTTACCACGTTTAACGCTTAGCAATGTTCTTTCGTTCGCGGTACCTTCCATCAATGCAAAAAAGTTTGTCGACCTACTTACCTCTTGCTGGTTTACCGCAGTAATAATGTCTTGTTTCTTCAGCTTGCTTTCTTCGCGGTCTGCAGGACTATTCATAACAACCCGCGAAATTTGAAAGCCTTGTGGTACCGCTACACCCTCAATGCCAATTATCCCCGTCGTTTCCTCTTGTGTTTCCTTTTGGGCATTGCTCCCGTATAATCCCATGTGGGATGCATTGAGTTGCCCTAGCATGAAATTAAAAACGGTCTGGAAATCTTGTTTTGTAGAGGCCGCTAGGGCAATCGGTTTGTAGGTAGTTCTTTGTACTTCCCAATCCTGACCATGAAAATTGGGATCATAAAAACCCGCTGCTAAGGTTCGCCACCCTTCTTCGAAAATTTGCGTTAATTCTTCTTGATAACGAATTTTCATTTCATAGCTGACCGGTAATTTTTCCACTTCATCAGACTTTAAGGTAAGACTGCTCATTGCCCCACCTTCTTCCATAAAATAAAGCTTTCCATTTAGCGGTGATTCTTGAAGTGCGTAGGGATTTTTCGCCCCCTTAAGCTCTTTCTTTTCACTACCGTCCCATTTTATTTTGTTGAGGCCTCGGTCTACTTCATAATCCTTTCGGCTTACACCGCCGTTAATGTAATAAATGAATTCCCCTTTCTCGTCAAATGTAAAATCTGACTCTCCTCCGGCATATCTGGTTACTTGATCTAGCCGTTGGTAAATTTGGTCGAAGTCAATATCGATAGGATCCACGGCCTCTTTTGTATCCTCTTTCCCGTCCCCCTCTTTCTTATCTTTTTTCGCATCCTCATCGCTCATTTCCTTTTCCCTACGCTTCCATTCTGCCTTTGATTTTTCCCAGTCCTCCTTTTTTAACCAAGCAAACCAAATATCGTTATCTCCATTGTTACGCTCAGAAACAAAGCCCAGTTTGCTCCCATCCTTGCTCCAAACGGGGTTAGAGTCCCCTTTAGGGTGCATACTAACATTTACCGGCTCCTGGCTATTATCCGCTGCATGAATGAATACCTCCTCGTTGAAATTAAGGTCAGATTTACTGTAGGCCAGCCATTTGCTATCCGGTGACCAGCTTACACCACTGCCTGCGTCCCAACCATCAAGCAAAACCTTTTTATTACCTAGCTCACCGGAACTGGAGATAGCATATACCAATAGCCTGCCCCTACCTTGTTTAAGGGCAACTTTAGTTTGATCAGGGCTTACCACTGGGTCTTGCTCCTCTTCGGCTGTCTTGGTAAGACGCTTGACTTCTCTTTTAAAGGAGTAAAATAAATCCTTTACCTCGGTATCCGTTGATTTTAAGCTATAGAGGTCCTTCTGACCTTCCATATCGGAAACAAAAAGGAGAACCTCATCATTCAACCAAACGGGATTCATATCCCTTGCCGCGGAATTCGTCAAACGAACAGATTTTTCATCCTCCTTATCATTTCGGCTCACGAATAATTCACCCCTGTGGGTAAAGGCGATGAATTTACAATTAGGAGAAATTGAATATTCATCCACTTTATTTTTAATGCTTTCCTTTACGACCGGATCAAATCTATAATCGGTTTCAATTTCAGCTCTTAAAGGTGTTTTTAGCTTATTCGAGACATCAAAAAGAAAGGATTGCTTTATCGTTTGATAGGCTATAGTATTGCCCTGCGTACTAAACGAATGTGAGATAATCCCAAAATCCTTTTCGTCGGTCAACTGACTACTACCACCATTTAGATTGGATTTGTGAATATTATACCGTCCACTTCTGCCAGAAATAAAGATAAGTTCCTCGTTACTGAGCCATAGCGGTGCAAAATCGTTGGTGTTATGTGTTGTAATCTGTTGGTAACTGTCCTGCTTTTTGTCGTATACCCACACATCGCGATTGGCAGGACCATTGTATCCTTCCCTTTCTATCCTACAGGTTCCACGTACGAATGCAATTTTAGAACCATCTGGGGAGCTCACCGGATCAAAGCCCAGCGCATCCATAAATCGTGTTTCTGTGGCAGATCCAGGCTCTAAAACGTAAATTTCTGATTCCCGCTCCACTTGTTTATAATTTCTGCTCGTGGTAAATAGCACGGCTCCATGGGGCGTGATACTGTAAGGCCGATCATTTGAGGAATGATAGGTAAGCCTCACCGGGGTGCCCCCAGTTGCAGCAATTTTGAATACATCATCGTTCCCGAAGCGGTCACTTGAAAACATGAGTGTCTTTCCATCATTGGACCAGACCGGATTCCCCTCATAGGCTTCATGCAAGGTTAACCGCTGTGGGTTTTCACCATTGATTTGGGACACCCAAATATCGCCTTGAAAACTAAAGGCTAGCTGTGTTGCATCTGGTGAAACAACCGGTTGCATTATGGGGGATTGGCCGTTCAATTGAAAAGCCATCATTAATAGTAAAGGAAGTTTAATAGCGTTCATAGTAAATTGTGAATTACGTATATCTAAATCATACTGATGTGTCGCCGTTAAGCGAAACGTTCTAGAGATGGTTTATTGAATGAAATGACAAGTTACCAATTTTGCGATACTATTCCACCCAAATCCAAGTCGCTTAGAAACCTGAAAAGGTTTTAAACAATAGTATTTGACTGATATTCATGAACTTAATGGCTACCAGAAATTATTTCACTTCATTCATTAGGACTTCGATCGACTTTTCCAATTGCTCATCCGTTCCCGTTGCGATTTTTTCGGGTTGATTTTTCACCATTATCTCGGGATCGGTCTCGTTATTTTCCATCCATTCCCCTGCCTTGTTCTTGGCACTGACCGGAACGACGCCCCAAACCCCTCCATTGGGTAGGCGTTCCCAACCTGCGAAACTGCAGGTGCCGGGTACGGGCATCCCCACGGTCTTACCAATTTTTAAATCCACATAACCACTGGCAAAACAGGAACCGTCACTGTACATAGATTCATTGAACATGGCCAAGGTAGGCTTGGTCCATCTAGAAGTAGGTTCACCACCCACGACCCGAGCTTCGGTTTCATAGGAAAGGAAAGGCACCCCGGTAAAGAACATCGCCAAATCCGCGACCAAATCACCACCACCGTTAAAACGCGTATCCACAATCACCCCTTTTTTGTTATTAAATTTCCCTAACATTTCTTCATAAATGGTACGGTAAGGTCCATCGCTCATTCCTGGTATGTGCACATAGCCCAAAGTACCCTTACTTTTGGCCAGAACCTCATTTTCGTTTTGTTTTACCCAACGTTCATACAATAGATTTTCCTCATCATCAAGAGTAATAGGCTTTACCGTAATCTGTTTGCGTTTTCCATCCGCATTCACGATTTCCAACAGTGTAAATTCACCAGCTATCCTATTTAAATAGAACGCAATGTCCGTAGCTTTATCGATCGTCTTACCATTAATTTTTTCAATAACCGCTCCTGTTTCAATTTCAAATTTGGCTTTATCCAAGGGACCTCCTTTAATGACTTCGGTAATTTTTACCCCGTTTCCGGTAAAACCGTAATCGAAAAATATACCTAAGGAGGCAGTTTCATCCCCATTTTCTATGTTATCGGAAAAACGGCCTCCTGCATGGCTTACATTCAATTCACCTAGCATTTCAGAAACTAGTTCGGCAAATTCATAATCATTACCAATATGCGGTAGGTATTTTTCATATTCCGTACGCATGGCGTTCCAGTCTATTCCATGAAAATTGGAATGATAGAAAATGTTCTTTGTGCGCAACCAGATATGATCGAACATATGCTGGCGTTCCGCAGTGGCATCCAACACCATCTCCGAATTTATCTTCACTGCCTCCGTCTTTGCCCCTGCCAAATCTATTTTGGCTATTTTTCCATCGGATAATAAGAATAAGTTTTCCTGTTTGGCATCCCATTGTAAGTTGCCCGAGCGGGCGTCTAACGAAATCAGCATTTTGGTATTCTTTGTACGTAATTCGGTCTCCCAAAGGTTAAGTCCTTTTTCAAAACGTGCCAAATAGTATAATTTTTCTCCATCTTTGGAAAGCACGGCATCGGCCAATTTGGAAGAATGAATGGTGAGCCTTGCTTTTCGCCGCTCAACATCTTCCAAATCAAACTCCAGCTCCTTTACTTCCGTGGCTTTCTTTTTGGCGTCCTTTTTTTTCTTGTCCTCTGATTTTCCTTCGTCCGTTTTCTCCTTGGTATCATCCTCGATCATCTTCATTAGATCATACTCTTCTTTTGACCTATTGAATTTGTCCCAGGCTTCTTGATTAAGGAATTGCGTGTATACATCCATTTCTGTTTCCCCACTGGTGGCATAACTTTTTAAGCCGTCCCTATTGCTGAAATATAGTATCTGATTTCCATCGCCTATCCATTTTGGGGAACCATCGTAATAACCGCTTTTGGTGAGGTTTTGTCGCTTAGAACCGTCCGCTGCAATCAATAAGACCTCATTGTTGCTTAAACTAACGCCCCAATCAACCAGTAACCATTTGCTGTCTGGGCTCCATTGAAAATATTGGTCACCATCGCGCATATGGTACAGGTCATCTGGGGTCAATAAGGTCTTAACTTCATTCGTTTTCAAGTTCTTTACCTTCAAAATTCGCCTATCCTCAATGTAGGCTATATAGGTGCTATCCGGAGAAAATTCTGGTATATAAACATCTTTTTGTGCCGTAACCAAGGTGTCTTCTTGGAACAAGGTAGCTGCAAAAAAATAAGGCTCCTCCGCTCTTTTCTTCGTAGTCTTGAAAATGGTCCATTTACCATCACGTTCGCTGGCATAAGCAACCGAGTTCCCATCGGGCATAAATTTTACAAAACGTTCCTGTTCCTTGGTATTAGTCAATCTTTTGGTCAAAGATCCATCGACGGAAGTTACGAATACCTCACCCCTACTAATAAATGCAATTTCCTTTCCATTGGGCGCCACATCCATCTCCCGTACACCTCCGTTAACGGATATATATTCAATTGGATTGCTGTCTTCCTGCGTACGGATACGAATCTCCACTTTTTTAGGATTCGCACCTGGCACCAAGGTATATAATTCTCCATCATAGCTAAATGAAAGTGTGCCATTGCCCTCACTTAAATACCGAACCGGGTGCGTTTCGAAAGCGGTTAGCGTTGCTATTTCGCTTGGGTTGTCCAAGGACATGGAGAATACATTGAAAGACCCTTCGCGCTCACTCAAATAATAAATGGTCTTATCATCGGCGCCAAATACGGGATTTCGGTCCTCTCCATTAAAATTGGTCAGTTTGGTATGGGCTTCCGTAGCCGTATCGTAGGACCAAATATCCCTAGTAATTGCAGAGGTATGGTGTTTTCTAAAGGTATCCTCGTATCCCTTTTTATCATGGTAGACCAGTGTTGTTCCCGTTGAGTTTAGCTCCACATATTCTGCCGGAACGGTCAACACTTGAGCAACCCTACCGCCATTTACGGGAACGGCATATAACTCTGGTTGCGACGACGTTGGATATTGCCTATGTGCGACAGCGTCCATTCTAGAAGCACCAAAGATAACGGTGGAGTCATAGGCAGAAAAAGTATAGGGCATTTCATCATTGCTATGGAAGGTTAGGCGCGTTGCAGGACCTCCTTTTGCATCCATGCTATAAATATCAAAATTTCCATATCGGTTTGATGCAAAAGCCAATGTAGCTCCATCTTTACTCCATACCGGCCCATAATCGTGGGCGGAGTGAAATGTGAGCTGTGTGGCATCCCCACCAATGGCCGCTACCCTAAAAATATTACCCTTATAGGTGAAAGCTATGGTTTCCCCGTTTGGGGAAATAGAAGGATAGCGTACCCATTTGGGGCTCGTTTGAGCTATAGAAAAATAGGCGAAGAAAATGGTTAGTACCGCAAAGAAATAGTTTTTCATGGTCTCTTTAAGTTGATTTTTGAAATTTAAGAAAGATAGGTATTTGGTATGAAGTCCACAATATCGTTTAACTTTTAGCCAACTAGTTTTTAAATTCCCCACCAAACTATTCTAAGTAATTTTGCAGTACGGCAAAACATGAAGCAAATATGTTAAATAAAGAACAGGACTATTGGACAAAACGGTATCAAAACAAGGAGACCGGCTGGGATATTGGGTATGCTTCCACCCCAATTAAGCAATACGTAGACCAATTGAAGGATAACTCTATAAAAATTCTGGTTCCCGGTGCCGGGAATGGTTTTGAAGTTGAATATTTATGGAACAAAGGGTTTAGGAATGTGCATATCCTCGATATTTCTGAAGTACCCTTGGCAGAATTTAAAAAACGTAATCCTGATTTTCCTAATAATCAAATACACCATACTAATTTTTTTGAACATGCCAGCCATTACGACCTCATTTTAGAACAGACCTTTTTTTGCTCTATGCCGCCTACGGATGAAAATCGCACGGCCTACGCAAAGCATATGGCTACCTTACTAAAGGAAAAAGGAAAGTTGGTTGGGCTTTGGTTTGATTTTCCCCTTATTGAAAATTCAGACAAAAGGCCATTTGGTGGAAATAAAGCGCTCTACAAAAGCTACTTGAGTCCTTATTTTGAAATCGCAACCTTTGAGCCCTGTTATAATTCCATAACGCCGCGGCAGGGCAACGAATTGTTTGGTATCTTCATAAAAAAAAGGGACTTACTCAAATGAATAAAATAAACAAACGAATTTCAACGCTATTTGTTCTATGCCATTCCTTTTTTTGCTTTTTGGCATATGGGCAGATCGAGGCAACATTTTCAATTGAGGCAATGGGAAAGAATTATGTAGCGCCTGAAGCGCTCCTGGTGCCAGGACTATACCACCATTTGGAGAAAGATGAAGTTACTGGCGGTAATACCAGTATTAGAAATGTGGATACCGGTAATTTAGTTTGGAAAGGAGATCCCAAAGAAAACGGTTTTGGGTATTTTCAACGGAATAGGGACCTTGGCCAAGTTTTCAATATACCCAACGGAAAGGATGTAACCATAGATGCATTGATATTGCGAACATCTCGCGGTAATAATGCTGTTATGACCGGTGCTATTGGTGCAGAACTTTCTATCGTGTTTTATGAAGTTACCATTCCAGCGCCTTCAGCATTCCGTATCAATGAAAATGGTACCATTAAAGGAAATCGTGCAAAACATGGGTTTGACCATCAATTTAACCGGGCAGATGATTTTATAGAGGGTGTAAACTATACCTTTCTCAAGCACTTTAAAGGGGGTGTTTTTCCTACAATCCCACCCACAAATCAGTACGTTTACGACCGTGGAAAAGGAGAGCCTTTTGGAGAACAGGACGGCCATCTTAGGTTCTTTAGATGTGATTTTAGAGCCACGGACGAACTTACTCTTAAAGCAGGAAAACGATACGCTTTTATTATTGGATTCACGCAACCGGCCAAGGATCGAGGATTGGCTTTGGCGATTAGTACCGAAGTACATACCAAGGAACCTGCAACTTTTGTTGAGGATGCATTGGGCAAAATTAGGTGGGGTATTCGGAGGGAAGGGGATGGAACACTCCCACCATCCATGGTGTCGTTGAACGAGCCGCCAAAAGATGCACCTGTATTAAATAAATTGATGCGCGAGTCTATCTTCGCCAAGGACCACTACACTCAATTGCAGCCCACAACCGATGGGTATCCTGATGTGGACACCTATAGAACATTACAGTTTTACTTTGAAGTACGTAACCAATAGCATTTTTAAACGTTCCATTGAACCGGACTATCTTATTGGCCTTGCCGCTACACCTTCAAACGTGATTTTTACTGGTTTTATGGTACCATCTGCTTTGAATTCCATTTGGTCCATACAGGTAACCCTATGATCGCGACCTTTATTTGGGATTGGCCTCCTGTGGTAAACCATAATCCATTCATCCGTACCGGGTACATTGATTACGGAATGGTGCCCGGCACCTGTAGCCACTTCAGGGTCAGATTCCAAAATTGTCCCCATTCGCTTGTAAGGACCTGCAATGCTATCCCCCATGGCATAGACCACCTTATATGAGCCATCGGTCCAATTGCCTTCAGACCACATGAAGTAGTACGTATCGTTTCGTAAGAAAACAAAAGGGCCTTCCACATACCCGTCCGGAGTAATTTCCTTGAAAATTTCCCCATTTTCCCAGGGTATCATTCCTGTAAAATCCGCATTCAGCTTCCCTAGGTTGCAATGGCCCCATCCCCCGTAAAAAATATAATAAGTACCGTCGACATCCTTAAATACAAACTGATCAATGGGCTGGGCATCATTGTAGAAATCAGATAGTAAGGGTTTCCCCAAGTAATCTTGAAATGGGCCACCAGGAGCATCCGAAACAGCAATTCCTATACCTCCAAAATGATTGATATCGTTTTTGGGGTCGTACGAGGCGCGGCCAGGGCGTTGTATGTCGTTTGCACCAAAAAACAGGTAATAGCGATTTTCCTTTTTTATCATCGAGGGTGCCCACAATGCCTGTTGCAACCATTTTATTTTGGTCGTATCCAAAATACGTTCGTGTTTGGTCCATTGCACCAAGTCTGGACTAGAAAAAGCATCCAAGAAAAGTTGATTTTCAAAGGCATCGGAAAAGGTAGGATACACCCAGTATTCGTCGTCAAAGACTACTGCTTCGGGGTCTGCGTACCAGCCCTCAAATATAGGATTACCCGATTTTTCAGGCGCACTCCTGGTCCCATTCGTATTTTTTCGATCCTTACAGGAAATCCCAATAATCAAGAGTACTACAATCCCTACACTTATTCTACAATACATACACTATCTGTTTTTCCAAAGAAAAGAAAAATTATTCTTTTACCCAGGTACATTCGTTATCAGCGTAGGCATTGATAGTCAGGCTAGTGTACTAGATAATTAATGGGCGCACTGGATTATGTGACAAAAACCAGCGGCGTCTTAACAACACGTTAAGATTTCTAACCATCCATTTCCTTTATATTTAGCGCTACTAATTAACGAACCAAAAAATGATTAAAAGACTACTTTTCCTTTCCGTATTATTTTCAACATTTTCGTTGACCGCCCAAGATTTCGATATGAAATTAGCACAAGACCTAAAGCCCCGTAATATTGGTCCCGGTGGCATGAGCGGTCGTGTAACCGCTATTGATGTTGTAACGGATAATCCTGATGTAATGTACGTGGGCACTGCTTCCGGTGGGCTGTGGAAATCTACTTCGGGAGGAATTAAATGGGATCCTATTTTTGATAAGGAGGTTACTGGCTCCATTGGTGCCGTAGCTATTCAACAAAGCAACCCATCTGTAATTTGGGCAGGTACGGGAGAAGGTAACCCACGAAATAGTCTAAATGGCGGATACGGTGTTTTTAAATCCTTGGATGGTGGAAAGACATGGAAATCTATGGGTCTTGAAAAAACGAGGCACATCCACCGGATAAAAATAGATCCAATGAATCCCAATACCGTTTATGTAGGCGCCATTGGCTCTCCTTGGGGCGAACACCCGGAACGTGGCGTCTTTAAAACAACGGACGGGGGTGTTACCTGGGAAAAAGTACTTTTCGTGAATAATAAGACTGGGGTAGCCGATCTTATTATGGATCCCACAAATCCCAACAAATTAATTGCCGCCATGTGGGAACATAAAAGAGATCCATGGTTCTTTAATTCCGGTGGGGAAGGCAGTGGTCTCTATATGACCCATGATGGTGGAGCAAATTGGAAAAAGCTAACTGAAGAAGATGGCTTGCCCAAAGGTAATTTGGGACGTATTGGAGTAGCGATTGCAGCCGGAAAACCAAATGTGGTCTACGCCTTGATCGAGGCGAAAAAAAATGCCCTCTATAAATCTGAGGACGGAGGTTTCAAGTGGAATAAAGTGAACGATAAGGATGATATAGGCAACCGACCATTTTACTATTCTGAAATTTACGTTGATCCGGAAAACGAGAATCGGGTATTTTCCGTTTTTACCTATGTGAACGTTTCACAGGATGGAGGCAAAAATTTTGATGAACTCATGCCGGCCTATGGAGTGGACAATGGGGTACATCCAGACCATCATGCCTTTTGGATTCACCCAGATAACGGGCAGTTTATGATGGATGGGAACGACGGCGGACTCAATATTTCAAAAGACGGTGGAAAAACGTGGCGCTTTATAGGGAACCTACCCGTAGCCCAATTCTACCATATTGCCACAGATAACGAATATCCTTATAATGTATACGGCGGTATGCAGGATAATGGATCATGGCGCGGACCCGCCTACGTTTGGAAAGCCCAAGGAATACGAAATAGTTACTGGCAAGAAATAAGCTTTGGGGATGGTTTCGATGTAGTCCCCGATCCCATAGATTCTAGATACGGCTATACCATGAGTCAGGAAGGATACGTGCAACGTTTCGATTACCTAACGGGCGACAATTATATCGTGCGCCCTACCCCACCGGATGCGGATACGAAATTGCGCTTCAATTGGAACTCGGCCATTAGCCAAGACCCCTTTGATAACAGCACCGTTTATTTTGGCAGTCAATTTGTTCATAAAAGCACGGATAAAGGGCTCACTTGGAGCGTTATTTCCCCAGATTTGACGACCAACGACCCAGAAAAGCAGAAGCAAAGTGAAAGTGGCGGACTCTCAATGGACGCTACCGGGGCAGAAAACCATACGACCTTATTGGTTATAGAGCCATCAACCGTAGAAAGAGATATGCTATGGGCCGGGTCTGATGATGGCAGGGTACACTATACGATAAACGGTGGGGCCACCTGGGTAGAAGTTACCGGCAATATTAAAGGCCTTCCAAAAGGTAGTTGGATTCCCCAAATAAAGGCTTCTACCAGAACCAAAGGCGAAGCACTCTTGGTCACAAATGATTACAGGAGGTTTAACTATACGCCTTATGCCTATAGAACCAAGGATTATGGCAAAACTTGGACACGAATCGTAGATAGCGAAGACGTTCAAAGCTATGCCCTATCTATTATCGAGGACCCTGAAAATCCCAATTTGATGTTTTTGGGAACAGACGACGGACTTTATATTTCCTTCAATGCAGGCGAAAAATGGCAAAAATGGACAGAGGGATTCCCAACCGTCTCCACCAAGGATTTGGCGATACACCCAAGGGAACACGATTTGGTGATTGGAACCTTTGGTCGCGCTGCGTGGGTTTTGGATGATATTCGACCCTTACGTGCCTTGGCTTCGGATAAAACCATCCTAAACCAAGAAATTAAATTATTTACGCCCCCAACGGCTTATCAAGCATCCTACCAACAGCCTACTGGTAGCAGGTTTGGAGGCGATGCCTTGTACCAAGGGGAAAACAAAAAATGGGGTGCAATGATCACTTATTATTTGAAAGAAGGTAAAAAGGAGGATAATACTGCTGATAAATCGAACATGGAAGATAAAGCGGATAACGATACAACTGATTCCAAGGATGCGACAGATGCATCGGACAATAAAAATGAAATGACAGGAGTACAAAAAAAGGACTCCGTTCAATTCGATTTTTATGAAGGCGAACGCCTGATCCGCACCCTAAAGTATAAAACCCCAGAAAAAGCAGGTTTCCACCGTATTTATTGGGGTATGGATGAAAAAGGGGCCGATAGACCATCGCGGAAAATAAGAAAGAAAGACAGTGAATCTGGTGGAGTTGATGTAAAACCGGGAACCTACACCGTGAAAATGTCTTATGGGGACTTCATGGAAGAAACCAAAATAGTTGTAAAGTCTGACCCTCGATTGAATATTAATGCCGCTGCAATGAACGAGGTATACGCCAACGGTAAACAATTGGAAACCTACATGCAAAAAGCGGCCGATGCCGTTGAGCAATTGGTAAGGAGCAAAACCGTGGCAGAACAATTTCAAAAAGATATGAAGGAACTGGACGAGAAAAAATTTAAGGATCAGATAAACGCGTCCAAGGACATGGTTAAAAAAATAGATACCGTGATAGCCCTGTACCTAGGCAAGGAAGATAAGCGACAAGGAATTACGCTCGATACTACCGTTACCGTTCTAGACCGGTTACAAGACGCACGCAGGTATGTTGGATCACGAAAAACAGGAATGACTGCTACGGAAAAACAACTCATGCAATTTGCCAAACAGGAATTAAATACTGCGCTGGAGCGGACCAATACTTTTTATGCAGAGGAGTGGAGTGCTTATAAGTCCAAAATGCAAAGTCTAGAGCTGTCCCCATTCAAGGAAGTGGAACCGTTTAGTTTGGAGTAGGACTATTACGCGGCCGTTCCAGATAAATAAAACTTAGACAGTGTTATTTTAAGGAGATCAAGGCTTTGTTGATAAGTAAAATCATATTGAAAGTAACAGTAAAGGAAATAGATTTTTGATGAGGAAACGCATAACATTACTACTCGTATTAAGTTGTTTCATAGTTCAAGCACAGGAAAGTGCTAATTTACCGAACGGGGAAAATGAAATGGGAAGTTGGTTCATGTATTTCGGCACCAATAAAATTGCCAATAAATGGAGTATTCATTCAGAAGCCCAGTTCCGGTATTACGAGACAAGCTCCAATTTTAATCAACTGTTGTTGAGGACAGGGCTTAATTATCACATCAATCCAGATGCCATTGCCACGGCAGGGTATGCCTTTATCGAGACAGACCCTAGTTTTTCTGATAATGGTGTAATCATGGGGGATATCCTCACCGATGAAAATTCCATATCGGAACACCGTATTTTTGAACAGTTCATTTTGAAGAACAAAGTCTGGGAGTTTTATTTTGAACACCGGTACCGCCTGGAACAACGTTTTATCCAGAACAACTATTTTGGAACGAGCGAAACGCAACACAGAGCGCGCTATAGGTTGCAAATGACCGTTCCGCTAACCGATATTTTCTTTTTAAATTTTTATGACGAAATTTTCTTGAACCTACAAAATGAGGCTTTTGGCCAAAACAGATTGTATGGTGCCCTTGGAGTAAACGTTACGGAAAATTTAAGCGTACAATTTGGATATTTAAAGAACCACTTCAGGGAGGCAAATTTTGATAGACTGCAATTTGGTATATTTTTCAATCCAGATTTACGAGGGGTATTCAAGGCTAAAAAGCAATAGGGCTTTAAGCAGGTTTTTGGTCGACTGATCCTTACTTCTACTAAGATTACACTTTTGTAAGATAAGGTTGAGGGCAAAAGATACTATCAAGTTATTCCTGCTAAAATCAAAATGAAATGAGCTAAGTATAATTGGTATTAATATGTAACTTTAGACATTAACCTAAAAAACAATAAAATGAAAATATTTAAGATGGAATTGGCGCTATTGGCGCTCTTAGCTGTATTTAGTTGCAAGGAAACTAAAAAAGAGGCTTCCGAAGCAGCGGAAGAAATGGAAACTGCGGTTGAGAATATGGAGGCTGAAATGGAATCCAGAACGGTCAATTTTATGATGGAGCCCAAAAGCGACAGTAACGTAAAGGGTGAAGTTACTTTTGTGGAAGAAGACGGGGAAGTGAAAATGACCGCAAAACTTTCTGGACTATCTGAAGGAGAGCATGCCATACACATTCATCAAACTGCGGATTGCTCGGCGGCAGACGGTTCTTCCACAGGCGGGCATTGGAATCCTACCAACGAGCCTCACGGAAAATGGGGAGCTACAGAAGGATATCATAAAGGTGATATAGGGAACTTTACCGCCAATACGGATGGTACTGCTACTGTTGAATTCTCTACGGACGAGTGGTGTATAGGATGTGATGACGAGAACAAAAATATTTTAGGAAAAGGTGTCATTGTACATCAAGGTGTAGATGATTTTACTTCGCAACCTAGTGGCGCTGCAGGCGCACGGATAAGTTGTGCTGGTATAATTGAATAAGACTACTTATTTGTTTGAAAAAAGCTGTTCTTTGAACAGCTTTTTTCTATTTTAGAGCGTTTTAAATTAATTTTATATGCAATTAGAACTATTGGTTCAACAATTTCAAAAGAGGGATGCGTCTGCTTTTGAAAAGCTTCATGCCATGTATGCCGACAATATTTGTGGTGTCATCAATACCATCGTAAAGAATGATGGTATAGCCCAAGAACTTTGTCAAGATGTATTTATTAAGATATGGAATAACGCAGAAAGCTATAATTCCTCTAAGGGTAGGTTCTTTACTTGGATTTTGAATATTGCCAGAAATGCAGCTATCGATGAAATACGCAGTAGGTCGTATAAAAATGATAAAAAGAACCTTTCGGCAGACTACTTCGTAGGTATTTTGGAGAACAGGGAAGAAACAAGTTCATCTGTAGATACGACCGGTTTAAAAAAATTGGTCAAGAATCTTAAGGAAAAATGCGTACAAATTATAGAACTCCTTTATTTTAGGGGATATACACAAAAGGACGCTGCAGAAGAATTGGATATTCCTATTGGAACTGTAAAAACGCGGAACAGAAGTTGCATATCCCAGTTAAGGGAAAACATGGAAAGAATATAGCATGGATGTACAAGAATATATAGCATCGGGAATATTGGAGCTTTACGTGGCCGGTATACTTTCAGATAAGGAAAATCTGGAAATAGCAAACTATGCAAAAGAATATCCAGAAATCCAAAAGGAGATTGTAGCTATAGAAGCTTCAATACTCGAATTATCTGGGAAAGCCTCTCCTGGGTTGAATTATTCGTTTTCCTCGATAATGGATCGCATGCATAAGGATGTAAAGGTGATTGCCTTAGATGAAAGCCGTAGCCCCATTATGATGTACGTAGGATGGGCAGCATCTATTCTATTGGCGGTAGGTCTGTTTTGGATGTACCAGCAGAATCAGGAATTGAAATCGGACTTGGAAGTCGTGGAACAACAGAATACGACCTTGGAGCAGCAGATTGCGGATACCGATTCATCTTTGGAGCAAACAAAAGAACTCCTAAACACCATAAGGGATCAAAATATCAGCGTTATTCCGTTAGGCGGACAGGAAGTTTCACCAACTTCGTATGCAAAAGCCTATTGGAATAAGGAAAACGAAAAAGTATATATCGATGCCAAGGGATTACCAGAACCACCGGATGGTTTCGTATATCAAGTGTGGTCCTTGAAACTTTCCCCGCTGACACCCACAAGTATGGGGTTGCTTGAAGATTTTGCTTCGGATGAAAACAAGGTTTTCGCACTTAACAATCCAAATGAATCCGAAGCCTTCGGAATTACTTTGGAACCTGCAGGAGGTAGTGAATCCCCAACATTGGAGCAATTATATACCTTGGGTGTAGTATCCGCTTCCTAAGCAATTCAATACTATCAATTGAAATGGGTAGTTTGTCTTAACTGCCCATTTTTTTTGCACTACTTTGCCAATCGTTGAATCTGGCCCTTGCTGTAATTAGGCTTTGGTTAGGGGTATAAGAAAGTAAAATTTGATTTACCAATCGCAAATGTCAATAAGTAGATTACTTTTCCTATTCTGTATGCGCTTGCTATGAAAGGTAACCATTAGATACCCTTAAATATCCTTTCGTTGTCTATGCAGCAAAAGGCTTTTCACCATCCATTTGGGTAAGGTTTTAGTTGGATTCCGTTTTTTTAGGTTCAAAAACAAGCCCAAGGCTTTTAGAATAGGAACCTTATGGGTTTCGACCAGTTCGATCAAGGTTCCATCAGGATCTTCAACATAACTAAAATGGCCGGCTGCATCACCCATATCAAAACTATTTGAGCTGTCTACCGTAAAGGGATGTTGCATTTGCTTCGCTTTCTCCCGAATATATTCCATACCCTGAACATCAAAACACAGATGAATATACCCAAGGTCTCCCCAGAGCCTATCTTTGAAAATCTTGGTAGGTTCCCTATCCAATACCTGTATGAGCTCTAATTGGGTAGGGCCTAACAAGTCGCCAAACCCTCCCTTCATTTTTCGCTCCTGACATAAAATAACCCTTCTAAAACTTTGGGTATGTTCCATTACGGGCGCAGTACGTTCAACTGCATCGTAAAGTAGTATGGAATAGCCCAACAGCTTTTTATAGAATCCAATGGATCTTTCCATGTCCTTTACTCCCATGACCACCCCCATTACGCCGCCGTTAGCCGAAGTATTTTTAAAAAAACGGTAATCATCCGCTACCAACTGTACTTTATTGCCGAAAGGATCTTCAAAATAAAAATAGGGATTATGGTTTTCTGGTGTCACTATCTTTGAAAGATGACGCACTTTAAGCTGGTTGAGATAAGCGTGCATCTTGGTAAGATGTTCGCATCTAATCTTCATAGCATAAATGCCCAAGTCACCAAATTGTATGGGACTTGATGGTCCACAGGGTTTACGGTCTTTAAATTGCCAAATTTCCAAACCTCCGCCACCAACCATATTCAAGGACAAATAGGCATCACGGCGTTCCGCATTTCCGTTTGTATATTGGGTCATAAGGTTGGCAATGGCCTCATCCTTGAACAATAGGATATCAAACCCAAGGTGCTTTCTATACCAATTAAAAGCAGTTTTGACATCTAAGACGCCGATCCCTATTTGTTGGATTCCATTAATAATTTCAACCATTGTAGGGCGTACGTATGAGTTTATTGTGAAGTACCTTTAACTTGTCTCCCGGATACCCTAATTTAAAGAGCAAAACCAATAGTAGATTGGAAAGGTTGACCCTAAGGTAAGAATTGCATTCATACTTTCTCGCAGATACCACTAGATCGTTCTTGATGATGGTATAAGGCACTTTGTTTTTCTTCATGCGTTTAAAAAATTCGAAATCTTCCATGAGTACTTGATTTTCGTTGTACTCCCCCAAAGCTTCGAATACTTGTTTTCTTATAAAGAGACATTGATCTCCCCCTCCGGTAAATAAACCGTCTTTTGATGTAAAGGAGGCATTTACACGAAGTAACCAGCTATCCTTATCGAAACGGTAAGAGAAGAATCCGGCATCATATTCGGTTCTAAGACATTCAACGATATCGTCGATAAAACCTTTGGGTGGTATTACATCGGCATGCAAGAACACCACGATAGTACCTTGCGCAAGTTTGGAAGCTTCGTTCATTTGCGCCGCCCTACCCTTCTTTTGACAGCGTTTAAATTTTATTTTATTGTGCGCTGCAAGTAGTTCTGTTTCATCCGTGTTTTTTGGCGAAACCGCCATTATAACCTCTGAAAGGAGCTTATGTTCCAAGAAAAATGAGTTGGTAAATAACCGCTTTAAATTTTGATATTCGTTATGTGCCGGTATAATAATACTGATCATAAAAATATAGTGTGCAAAAGTTTGGTACACGAATCAAATCCCTACTTGCTAAAATCCGGTAAGGTATTTCTTCTTATTTACGCAAATTGATGAAAAAAGTTTTAATGTAGTGCCAAAATAAAAAAGGTTTCTGTAAAGATTATACGTAATGGGCGACCTATCTTTAGCAAACCTTTTGGATACTTTTGCGTATATAGGATAATCCTAATAGTTAACCATGAAATTAAAATTAATAACCCTTCTTACATTTATAACGCTAGTATTTTCTGCTAAAAGTACGCTACAAGCACAAAGTGTTACCACTTCAGCTACAGATTTCAACGAATTATCAGAAGAATTTCTAAAAAATATCAGGAATAATCAAGATACAAAAGAGATACGGAACGTGCTCGCCAGTACCTCCATTAAGGAATTGGACAATGCTTTGGATACAACAAATAAACGTCTTGCATTTTGGGTAAACATATACAATGCCTATATACAGGTAATTCTTCAAAAAAATCCCGAATTATACGAAGATCGTGGGAGTTTCTTCAAAAAAGACCAGATTGCAATTGCTGGCGACACCGTTTCTTTCGCCAAAATTGAGCATGGTCTAATCAGAAAATCACAATGGGAATATGGCCTTGGTTACATTAGAAAATGGTTCCCTAATAAATTTGAACGAAAACTGCGTGTAGACGATCCAGTATATAACATTCATTTTGCCCTAAATTGTGGCGCCAAGGATTGCCCCCCGGTAGCCATTTATGAGTGGGAACGATTAGATGAGCAATTCAATACGGTTACCAAAAATTATTTGGAACGGACAACGGATTATAATACGGATACAAAGGAAGCTTCCGTGACTTCACTTTTCAGTTGGTTTAGAGGCGATTTTGGGGGGAAAAGTGGAATCAAAAAAATCCTTAAGAATAAAGGTATAATTCCAACTTCAAAAGGTGTCGACCTTAATTATAAAAATTATGATTGGACCCTTGATTTGGATAATTTCACGGAACTCTAGCTTAAAAAGCTTCGTTTATTGTGAAATAAAATTGGCCGCCTTCTCCTGATATACCATAATCGACACGTATACGCGTACCCTCTTTTTTATTAAGGACATACCGTAGGCCACCACCTACCGCACCTCTATAGGTTGTATTGAAAACATCGCTCAAAGATGGGGTTACCGTACTGGTTGAGCCAAATACGGCTCCCTTAAACCTTCGCCAGATGGGAAAACGGTATTCGCTTGCCAAAGTTACCTCTGTATTATCGAGGTACCGGCGATTATCAAAACCCCTTGATCTCTTTGTTCCTATATAACTCAAATCCTGAAAAGGCGTTTCATCACTTCTCGTTCCCACAAATAAGTTGGTTGCCAATACCTGCTGTCCCTTGATTTTTTGATAATACCTGGCATCAAGTTCAAACTTTGTATAGGAGAAAGAAGACCCCAGCCAATTGGCACTTGTGAAGTAGGAAGCCTCAACAAACCAACCTTTCGTTGGGTAAAAAATATTATTCCTGTTATCAAATAAGGCTAAGAGGCCTAAATTGGAAATGGTTCCTCCCTCCTTACCTACCTCATCCGAACCAGCCAAAAGCCCGCCCGGTTCTGGTTCCAATACATTAAAACCATCAAATTCATACCCTACACCTAACGAAAGCCGAGGCATAATTTCACGGTAGGTCTTTAATCTAAAACGAGGAAAGTCTGCGGTATAGGTCTCCTCGTTTTCCTGTGCGGAATTTATTCCTCTGCCATAGTAATTGTAAAAGTATTTATAGTATCCCAGTTCCCCAGTAAATCGCCATTTCTCGTCATCAAGATAAAACTCGTAGGGCATGAACAGTAGAAATTGTTTCTTTGTTGTAAAGGTCAATCCTAGTTGAATGGAAGATGGCCGTGTTTCCAAATCTTCACCGGGCAATCTGAAAGTTGACAATCCCAAACCTCCAAAGCCAAGCCCCGTTTCCGGTAGGTAAAAAGCAACAGGAAAAGCCGTTATTTTCAAGTTTTTTAGGGAATCATTTGCCTGTTTCTGTGTTTGGGCGTTACCCAAGGTAACGAGTATTAGAAATAGCAGTAGTAAACTACGGTCAATTTTGTAATGCATGCACACAAAATAAGCCCTTCTATTTTCTATTTGTAATCTTTTTGATGTAAATACTAACTAGAATGGTAAATTTGCCGTTCTAACAAAAAACAGATTTCATTTGCTTCAATGAAAATTGGCCTACATTCCCTCAAAAAAATTTTTATTGTTCTCTTTATCCTGTTAGGGGTGTTGGCTGCCAGCAAGCTGGATGAATTGAAATTTTCCTTCGATTTTAGTCAATTTTTCCCGGAAGAAGATCCTGATTTGGCGTTTTATGACAAGTATGTACAGGAGTTTGGAACGGATGATAATTTTCTACTCATTGCGGTAAAAAATAACCCGAATGTTTTTCAAGAAGACTTTTTAAAGAGGTTCAAATCCTTCTCCCAAGATAGTAAGGAATTTGAATATGTGATAGGGAGTTCTTCCCTTACAAGCCTTTCCTACCCTTTAAAAACTTCCTTTGGCTATACCACATTACCCATCATCCATTTAAACGATACATTGCAGTATAGCAAAGACTGGCAAAAAATACGGGAAGACTCCTTGTTCATCAATGTACTTATAGATGCGAAGGCGCAGTCGTTGGTATTGGCCCTGCAAACGGAAGACAATATAGATTACAAGGAGTCTGGCACCTTATTGAATTCCGTAAGGGCCTCTTTAAAACAACATAACCTAACTGAATACCACATTCTTGGTAGGGCATTTTTCTATGAGGCTATCGTAGAGATGCAAAAAAGTGAAGTGCTTAGCACAACGATCATCGCTTCAATACTCGTTTTTATTATACTCCTACTCGTCTATAGGAGTATGCCCGTGGTTTTGATTTCCGTTTTTTCCATAGCCATGTCATTGTTACTCTTTATGGGGCTTCTAGCTGCGTTGGGCAAGGAGCTGAATGCCATGGCCGCATTCTATCCTGTATTAATGCTCATCGTGGGTACTTCTGATGTTATCCACGTAACCGATAGTTACATTCGTAAACTGCAAACGGGTATTCCACGCTATAAAGCCATTAGCTCGTGTTTAAGGGAGGTGGGGATTACTACACTTTTAACATCCGTGACCACGGCCGTTGGCTTCGTAACCCTTTTGTCCTCTAGGTTGGTAAGCATACAGGAATTTGGGGTCAATGCGGCAATTGGCGTACTCGTTGCCTATATAACGGTCATCTTTTTGACAGGATCACTTTTGATAAGTTTACCCGAGAGCAAGTTGATCGGACGTAAGAGCATCTCTGCAACGTGGGTCAAATACCTATTACGGACAAATACCTTTACCAAAAAATACCCAAATTGGATTATCTTGGGCACGGTGGTTTTTACTTTCTTTTGCGTTTTAGGGATATACCTCATAAAAACGGACCATGAGTTTAAACAGACACTACCCGCAAGAAGTAAGATTGCATCGGATTTTATCTACTTCCAAGAAAATTATGCCGGCTTTAGACCTTTGGAAATAGCTGTAATGAGTACAGAAAACCATAAAGTGACCGATTTTGCAGTAGCCCAGGAAATAGAAAAGCTGCTTAGCTACTTAAAAGGCATTAAAAGTATAGGTAATCTACAATCCTCAAATTTGCCCTATAAAGTCGTCAACAAAGCCAATCACTTGAACAAATCGCAATTCTTTGAACTACCGGACAACGAGGCAACCTTTGAAACCTATAAAAAGGATGCACGCCGCTTGGCACGCAAGCAAATAGGACGTTTTGTGAATGAAAACGAAACCGTAGGACGTATTAACGGAAAACTTCAGGATGTTGGAACGGATAGCCTAAAAATTGTTTACAAGGCCATTGACCAATTTGCCCAAACACAATTGGATTCTAGTTTGGTTCGTATAAAAGTTACCGGGAAGAGTATATTATTGGATAAAAATTCTGAATACATTCGAAGTAGCCTTTTGGAAGGGCTCTTATATGGATTATTAGTAATAGGCATCATAATGGCATTGGTTTTCAGGGATTTAAAAATTTTTCTAATCTCACTGATACCAAATATTTTACCCATTCTTTTTGCGGGAAGCATTCTTGGTTTTTTGGGAATACCCTTGGAGGCAGGCCTATCGGTCGTTTTTGCCATTGTATTTGGTATTGCCGTAGATGATACCATTCACTTTTTGGGAAAATATAAACTTGGTATTACGCAGGGGCTTGATAAAGAAGCTGCCTTGGAAAAAACCTTCGCCCAAACCGGAAGGGCCCTCGTGATTACCACAATTATACTATTTTTTGGTTTTATGGTCCTGCTGTTTTCCATTCATCAACCGAGTATAACCATTGGTCTGATTATTAGCGTAACTCTAGTAACTGCTTTGATTCTAGATTTATTACTGCTACCAGTTCTTTTAAGAAAATGGATGTAATACTAATTGGAGGTGTTGGATCTGTTCAATGTTCTTTGAAGGGCTCTGTGGGCAATTACAGATTTACCAACTAAAAGAATCATAAAACCGATCCATAATGTAAAGAGTAGGTATTCCATAACACTATTTCGTTTTTGGTGGTTCTTATTTGAAACATAGTTCTAAGCCATTAGCGGTCTTAAAAGTGCATTTCATCGATAAATATATACTATTCATCCGTACAACTCTTAAAAAACGTTAAATTTTCGATGAACTGCTTAAAAATAACACCGCCACAGTGTAATACCGTGGCGGTGAAAACAATCCAACCTAAAACAAACCAGAAATTCAACTAATTGGGCAATTAATTACAAATCCTGAATTTGCTTTTCCATAGTGGGGCCAAGCTCATAGAGGGCCCCCATTAATTCTCCTTTTATTTCGTTTACTCTATCCGTTTTTCCATTCGCCTTATAAACCTCTGCTGCTTGGTATAAGATGGCCGGCTCATACGTTTTACCGTAGACTTGTTCATTCATAATTTCCAAGGCCTTTTCATTATCCCCAGACTTAAGGTAGCTATACCCTAACCAGCCATAACTTTCTGGCGTTGGCCTATTTGCGACCTCCTTAAGTGCCAATTGCATGGCTTGGTCATATTGTTGGGTTTCACCAATGAACAAATCCAAATTATAGGCGTTGTACATATCACCATAATCAGCATCCCTGACCTTCATAAAATACTGGTCCAGGTTTTTGGTACGTGTAATATCATCACCCATATAATCCGCTATTTCTGCTTTTAACAAGAAATAATCAGGGGCGTCGTAGGTTTTTGTGACCGAATCTAGAATGCGAACCGCCTCTTCTGGATTCTTATCGTGTGAAAATGCAATCCATGCGATTCCCTTTTTAGCATAAGCATTGTTTTCATCAATCGCCAAAGCTTTCAAATACGAATTATAAGAATCCCCAATTCTACCGGCATGACCATAATAGTCCCCTAAATTGGTATAACTCCATAGCATAAGTTCGCTATTCTTGGATACCTCTGCCTTGGTTTTGGCTATTTCCATAAAATTAATGGTCGCATCCAAATCACCTTTGTAATCGTTCCATTTGGCCAAGCGTATTAAATACCCAAAATCTGACATATTCTTTAAACTATCCAAATAGGTTTCCGCCTTGTCATAATTTCCCAACTCCATATGAAGGTCAAAGTAAAGACGCCTTCTCTCTATTTCCTCACCACCAATAGCTGCTGCGGAATCTGCCAACTGTAATGCTTCCCTAAAGCGATGCTGCGAAATATAGTTCCTAGCAAGCGCCCGTAAATATCCCGGCTTACCAATAGCGGCAATTTCAACTGCTTTTTTTAAACTTTGCTCCGCTTTTTTTAAGAATTTTATGTTCCCGGTTTCATTGAAATACCGGTTGTACTCGCCACCAACGATACCAAAACTCGTAAGCTGTATACTATCTGGCCTAATTTTCGAGTTCCAAAGCTCAAAATACTTTGAGGTCGTCTGTATTGGTTTTGCGCTTAGGTATTTGTTGTAATCTTCTTTTTTAGCAATTGTATCCTGATTTTTGATATCACATGATGACACGAATATCAATAGTAATAAAAGCATTAGTAATCTCATTGTCTGTTTTTTTGTGGATTGTTAAAAAAAGGGGAGTTTTTCAACTCCCCCGTCCCTTCTTCTTCATAAGCAATTAAGGGGTTACCTTCCTGTATGGTTCCCATGGGAACCACGTTGGTAGGGTAATTTTATTCAGGAGCTCCCAAGTAAGGGAACGCTGTTCCTATGGTAGCGGTTAGCCCAACGCCATCAGAGGTTAATCTTGGTAAATCTGCCATACCATCATCATTGGTATCTTGCCCGCTAAATCGAGCACCATCTCCTCCTCCAAATAACAATATCAAAGAAACATCGATAACATCGTCTTGAGGTGTTCTGCCCGTAAGGCCAATTGCTCCTTCGTAATTAGGGGCACCGCTACCACCATTAAAATAAGTGGTTGGTAAGTTGGGAGCCACTTCCAAAACATCATTGGATAGAACCGTAGTCAAAACGGTAGCACTTACAGGATTATTTGTAAAGCCATCATCCATTGGCCCGTTTAGGATATCACCTAGAATATTAGGTTCATAATTTACGGCAGCTGGATCAGCGCCCAAAATATTCGCATAAACATCATGGTAAGCTTCCAATCTTGCTTCAAAATCGGCCTGAAAAGTAGCCTCCATCTCAGAAGGAATGGACATATTGTGTAAATCCTTTATAGTACCATCGGCACTAAGCACTGTGTTAATACCTGGTCTACCCATATAATCTACTTGGGCATAAGTTCCACTAAAATCTGGCATCATTGGGGGTGTCACACCATCATCACAAGGTTGGCAGGTAGTTCCCCCACAATCTACACCTGTTTCGTCCCCATTCATAATACCATCGGTACAAGTGGGCATAACATCAACTATTTGCGCATCGTCATCATTGCTGCAAGAAGCAAGAGCTGCTACCGCACACAATGCGAAAAACGTATATTTTATATTTTTTAATTTCATCTTATTTTACTTTTTAATTCGATTATTATTGTTTTACGTTCGTGGTGACCCAAGTTTTATAAACGGGTAGTCCAAGTACATTGGTCGCCGTAGTTTCCCCTAAAAGAGTGTTGGGTAATTCCACTACAATGGACATGGTATTGGCACCGTCAAAGGTGTCAACGGCCGTATCATCATCATCGTCTGTTGTATTGGGATCTCCTGCTGGTTTAAAGCCTAACGGCGCCTCTCCACCGATAACGGCATTGAACTGGAAAAAATCAAAATAGAAAGCGTCTTGTCGCGGACCTGCAAAAAGACTAACTCCCGCATCGGTCGTTTCAACGATGGCCGTTGCCCCAGAGATATCAACAGAACCTAGTGGAGAATCTGTCATCACTGTGCCACTCAAACCTGTAGTGGCCGGTGCTACGGGACCAAAGAAATACATTTTTCCATCCCTAGCGATTGCCTGTATTACTAAATCCTCTACCAAATCGCCGGTTCGGTCAATATTGATTTCCATCAATACATTCTCGTCAAACGTACCATACGCCAAATCTGGCAGCACATTAGACTGTAAGTCAACGGCAAAAACGGTATTGTCTGAACCAACTTCCGGTTCAAAAGCATAAAAATCGGCGATATCGGCCGTGGTTCCCATTGAACCCGGAGCATCGATATGATCTGCCGCAACTAAAAGAACTCCTACCAAGGCCAAAGCCCCGAGTCCCATAAACAATTTTGATTTTTTCATTTTTTTTAATATTTAGATTAGAATCACCCTTACTTACGAGGTAATGTTTGGAGGGTTCATTTTTAAATGTTAAAATTTTAGAAATGAGAAATATCGCTATGCTTCAAATGTCAAACACATTAAAATAGCATGCCAACTATTATTAGGTGGTCTCTTTAGAATCCAAAACTTATAATTAGCTAACTTTGCACCCTTAAATAAAATGGATATGAACCCGTCTGCCTCTGGTTGGATTGAAAAATATGGCTCGGTCGTTCAAAAGCACCAAAATGCCTTCCCAGATTTTGAGGCCCTGTACGCAACCTTAAAGGAAAGCGGTTTTGTTTATGGATTAAATACAGGGATTCCCAAATTTATTCGATCGGAGCATTTGCTTTCCGAAGACGAAAAAGCAAAGATAAATCTCCTGAATGCCCTTTATTTCACCTACAAGCTAAGGGTTGAAACGGTTGAATTCACAACCTTCGTTGAACAGGTTTTTAGCTTTTATCGTATTCTAAAAATAAACCGTGCAGGCTTTTTTGGTAAACTGTTTACGGGCAGTAAGACTTCTGCCAAACTTGAGAAATTACTGGCATCCCGTATTTATATAGAGGATAATATCATTAGCAAAACATTTAACAGCCTCATAACCAAATCACTGTTGTTTATAGACGTTTTGCTTTTTAAACACTACCTGGATGCGTCTAAAGGGTTAAAAAGTAAAGCGGAAGAGATAGAATACCTAGCCATCAATATTACCTACCATGCATTAAGTTCAAAAGAAAAAAATAAAAGGGATAACAAATTAGCACAATTATTGGCTTCATCCTTGACCTATATAAGTAGCGCAGACCATTCGTTTGATGGTACGTATAGGGACCGACTTCTGGCGAACAAGGACATTTGGGAAAATCGGTATTTTTTAGATATGGCCTGTCTTACCGTGTGGGAGGATCATTCATTGGACTATACGGAATCTGAGTTCATATTTGGTATTGGCAAAGATTTAGGTTTTGAGCACCAATTGATTGCACAGTCCATAGCGGACGTGACCTATTTTTTTAAGGAAAATGTAGATAAAATCCCCTATTTGAAAGAAAAGAACCTTGCCCATCAATTTTATGATAGCATGGGTAAAATCGTAAAAAAATTAATTCTTAGAAATAGTAAACGATTGCATAAAGAACTATCACAAAGTGCTGAGTTGGTAGCGCTACTTTCTAAATCCACTGTTCGGGATCTTAACACTGAGGAAAAGAAAAAAGTACAGAATCAGCTCCTTGATATTTTTAAAAGCATTCCATCCCTGGCGATTTTCATCCTTCCCGGTGGAGCTATTTTACTTCCTGTCTTTATAAAGCTGATTCCTAAGCTGCTACCTTCTGCCTTTGATGAAAATAGGATTGATGAGGAAGATTTTCCAGCCAAAAATTAAGATTGCAGTCTGAGAGATTCTTCGGGTAGTTTTTATTCCAACCAAAGCTTAAAGTCTTTCACTTTTTCCCGACTTACAATAATTTCTTGATTGGTAGGGTTGACCAATTTTAGCTGTAATCTAGAATTGGTATAGGAAACGATATCTTTTATATAATCGATGTTCACAAAATACTTACGGCTTACCCTAAAAAAAACCTGAGGTTTTAATTCTGTTTCCAACTGCTCCAAGGTCGTATCCAAAAGGTAATTTCTACCATCTTTGGTTGCGGCATAGGTACCTTTGTTCTCGCTATAGAAACAAGATACGTCCTCCGCGTTTATAATTTTTATATGTTGACCTACCTTTGCAGTAAACCGTTTTTTGTATTCCCGCTCCAAGGGGTTTACCAACAACTTTTTAATGTCCTCAAAATCTAGCGCGATTTTTTGGTTGCCATTGGCAGTTTTGAACCTGGTTTTGTATTTAACGACCGCCTTTTCCAAGTCCTCATCATCAATCGGTTTCAAAATATAGTCGATGCTGTTGAGTTTAAAAGCCTGCAAGGCATATTCATCGAAAGCGGTCGTAAAGATAATGGCACTGTGCACTTCGATAACATCAAAAATTTCAAAGGAGAGTCCGTCCGAAAGCTGAATGTCCAAGAAGATAAGGTCTGGATGCTCATTGTTCTGAAACCAGTCCAGGGCTTCCTCAACAGAATGAAGCATAGTTGAAACTTGAACGTCCAGATTATCCAACATTCTGCTTAGTCTACGTGCAGCCGGTTTTTCATCTTCTATAATAATGGTCTTCATGGTGGGTTAGTGCTAAAACAGATTATTCAAATTTTCCAGATTCCTTTAAATCTTCCGTAACAAATTTTTCAATTTGTCGTTGTTCCCACTTCGCAAGCAACAACGTAAAATTACTGAATGTTTTTATTGCATGGATAATAAGTATGCCTCCCCACACAATGGACGTTCCGTATACATTCCAGTTAATCCAATCTAAAAAATTAGGATCACCAATTGCATTTTTGCTTATTAACACCACCGTGAACTTATCTCGCAAAAGGTATAAAAGCGTATTTATAATGATATAAACAACGACATGGTTATAAAAACTGCGTACTGAAGCGACTTTTAGCTTTGCTCTTTCGTATTTGGACAGATTTACTATTTTCATACCTTACAATTAGACTTGGTTTGATTAATGATTTATCTGAATTTTTCTGAATTCTTTTTATCCTGCTCCGCATACTTTCTAATTTGCCGCTCCTCCCAATCCTTTGAAAAAAATGGATTATAGCTAAACACTTTTGCAGCATGAAACGCTAATCCTATACCCCAAAAAATAGCGGTAGAAAAGGAGGCAAAGTTGAAAAATGCTTCGAAAAAAGAATCTCCTCCGTTCATTAGGGCTACAATGGTCAAGGTACTTAGGAGTGTATTGACGATTAAATAAACGATAAGGTGAATATAAAATCCTTTGAGTTCCTTAACCCGTTCTTTTGCCCGAAGTAGCTTGTCTGTCTGTTGATATTGTTCTAGTTCCATCGTTGTTGTTTTTCATCCTGTTTCATAAATTCCTCGATTTTCCGCGCTTCCCAATTTCTTCCCATGAAGGGGTTTAAATTAAAGATTTTTAAAGCTTTAAAAATAAGGCTGATGCTTACCCCAAAAACTACCCAAAGAAACCACGGGTGCCGCCACTCGTCCACATAATAATTTATTGATGCCACAATAAGGATAACAAATGCAGATGAAAGTAAGCTTCCATAAAACTTCTTAAGGGTTTTTACACGTTCCTTCGCCCTGTAATATTTTTCATTTTCCATTAGTGTCTGTTTAAGAGTTTTGCATGTATTCCTTTATTTTTCTTTCTTCCCATTCTTTCCCAAAAATTAGATTATGACCAAAGGCATAAAGGCCATTTAAAACCAACCCAAATCCCCAACCAATTGCGGGGAAAATGGCCCATGGAAAATCTGTGGTTCTATAGTTTAGAAATACCAATATCGGTATTACTATGCAGTATGCCAATAAGTTGCCATAAAACCCTTTTATTCCCTCTACTTTTTCTTTCGCCCTTAGGTAGCGGTCGTTTTGGTTTACATGCTGTGTTTCCATAATTTAAAGTTTTAATTGTGTTTATATCGTACTACTCCAAATTTCAGAAAAAACGGAAGGGTTTAAAAAAGTGATCTACCCAACTGTACTTTTTAAGTGCCCAATTGTAGTATCCTTAGAAGTTCTCGTCCTCCATGTATTGCCTTATCTTACGTTCCTCCCAATTTTTACCGAATAGGGGGTTGTAACCATAGGCTTTAAGGCCATGCCCCAACAAGCCAAAGCCCCAGCCCAGCGCAGGGAAAATTACCCAAACGAAGCTCGTCGTCCGATAATTGATAAAGGCCAAAATAGGTATGACAATACAGTAGGCTGTTAGGTTACCATAAAACCCCTTAATTTCCTCTACCTGCTCCCTTGCCTTCTCATAGCGTTTACTTGTCATAAGGGATTCCTGTGTTTCTGAGAAGGAAATAGTATTCGTCAACATTGGTAAACGAACCTTAAATTCAGCCTCGTCCTTAAAAATCTGCATTTCCTTATTGGTGAGAATGGCATACCGTTGCCGTATATTCTGAAGGCCCACACCACTACTTTTTTTGACTACCGCTTTCTCTTGTAGGTTATTGGAAACATATAAAAATCCATTTTCTTCATAAATTCTGATGTGTAAGGGTCTGGCCGAATTAACAACATTGTGCTTTACCGCATTCTCTAATAGCAATTGCAAGGATAGGGGAACAATCTTTGCTTCAGGGTCTGAGGCCTTTTCAGGAATTTCAAAAACGATGCTCTCCTCGAACCGCATTTTTAATAAGCGCACATAGGTGCGGGCAAACTGTAGTTCTTCATCTACCGATATCAAATTCTTACTTTTCTGTTCCAATACATAGCGGTACACCTTGGACAATGAAGTGGTGAATTTTTGCGCTTGGATTGGATCTTCTTCTATTAAACTCGTTAATACATTTAGGCTATTAAAGAGAAAATGGGGGTCTAATTGATTCTTTAAGGCATCAAATTTGGCCGAAGCCGATCCTGCGATGATCTTCTGCTCCTTTACCCTGGTATCCTGTAGGGCCTTATAAAAATAGAAGGCATGAAGAAAAAGCGATACGATTACGGTAATTACCAACGCCAAAACATAAGCATCCAATTGCTCCCCTGCGATGAATTGGTTGAAATCGGTGCCAAATAGTACCACTTCCGTAAACATCCGCACAAGTGCGAAAGCAACAAGCGTAAGTATAACAGATCCCAAGGCCCCAAACCAGAGTCGTTTCTGTGTTTGTTTTTCCCAGCTATAAACTGTAGAAATATAATCGTTATAATAAGCGTTTACAGCAGTTAGCACAAAGGCGTATATAAAACTGATACCGACATATTGCAGCTCATTGGAAAGCGTAAGAGTATCCCAAGTAGCGAACAGCAGATGAAATACTTCCATCACTAGGGCAATGAGTATACTAATTCGTAAAACCTTTCTAAAATTACCCATGAAGCCCTATTACAATCAAATCTTTACCGCTATGAAATAAACCACAATCTGAATTATTTAAAATTAAGGATTTACTTCCATTCCAAAAGAAAATTAAACATACCCCACAAATATGCTTTCTTTTAAAAAGCCATAAAAAGATTTGCTCCCCAAATGTCGATTAAGTATTACGAAGTGTACTTATAGTGGAGTTGAATGCATATATTAAGTTATTTTCCTATCCTTAGACCATGAATTCAAAAATTTACGCTGTATCCTATAATTTGAATTAATTTTGCGGTATGGTAAAAAATGTACAGATACGCTTATCCCTGGAAGAGGAAGCCTTAACGGGTAGTTTGGAAAAGAGGACGGGAAAGTATCTAGGTCTCAAGGAAGGGACCTTTCAAATCAAAGTGCTCCGTAAATCCGTCGATGCGCGTAAACCTAAAATCGTATTTAATTATAAACTAGCGGTTTATATCGATGAACCTAAACCTAAAAATGAAATTTTATTTGATTATGGGGAGGTATCAAAAGCAAAGGCCATCCACATTGTAGGTTTTGGCCCCGCGGGCATGTGGGCCGCCTTACGCTGTCTAGAATTGGGGTATAAGCCCATTGTCTTGGAACGGGGGAAGGATGTGAAAGAGCGGCGTAGAGACCTCAAGGCTATCAACCAGGACCATGTTGTAAATGGGGAAAGTAACTACTGTTTTGGGGAAGGGGGCGCCGGTACGTACTCAGATGGCAAACTCTATACCCGTAGCCTTAAACGTGGCGATGTCCGCCGAATTTTTGAAAGCTTGGTCTATCATGGAGCAACGGAGCAGATATTGGTCGACGCCCACCCGCATATAGGAACCAATAAATTGCCTAAAATCGTTCAAAATATACGGGAGACTATCGTGGCCCATGGTGGGGAAATACATTTTAATACCAAAGTCACCGATTTTATTATCAAGCAAAATACACTCAAGGCAGTTCTATTAAACGATACCCAAGAAATGGCCGTTGATCGGCTCATACTGGCTACAGGTCATTCCGCTAGGGATATTTTTGAGCTTTTGGACAAAAAAGGTATTGCCCTGACCGCGAAATCTTTTGCTATGGGGGTTCGGGTAGAGCATCCCCAACATATCATTGATAGTATACAGTACCATTGCACCGGTGAACGGAGTCAACTTTTACCGGCAGCCGCCTATAGTTTGGTGGAACAGGTAAACCATAGGGGCGTCTACTCCTTTTGCATGTGCCCTGGCGGTTTCATTGTACCTGCCGCTACAGCCCCTGGTGAAGTGGTAGTGAACGGTATGTCCCCCTCCAAACGTAACAACCCGTATGCGAATTCTGGTATTGTCGTAGAAATAGATGTAGAAAAGGACATCCCAAAATATGAAAAATTTGGCGCCCTAAAAGGATTGGAATTTCAAAAGGATTTGGAGCGACTTGCCTATACCTCCGGTGGACGAACGCAAACTGCACCGGCTCAGCGTCTTACCGATTTTGTGGAAGGTACCCTATCTAAAGACTTGAACCCTACTTCCTATCAACCCGGATTAAATTCTGCTCCCTTACACTCCCTATTACCAAAACTACTGGGTAGCAGGTTACGGCAAGGATTTAAAGCTTTTGGAGAAAAAATGCATGGTTACTACACGAGCGAAGCGAATATTGTTGGGGTTGAATCGCGAACTTCATCCCCAGTCACCATTCCCAGAAATGATGATTTGGAACATCCGGACATAAAAGGGCTTTTCCCCTGCGGGGAAGGAGGCGGTTATGCCGGTGGTATCGTTTCTGCCGCTATGGACGGTGAACGCTGTGCTGAAGCTGCAATTAAGGGGTTGTAGGCCGAGTCGTCTACCTGCCCGCAGGTAAGGTCGAAAAATTAACCAGAAGTCTTAATTGAAATCGATCTATCTTCTTTTGTCTATTCCCTACTTCGTAAGCAATGCCTCATGCTCCAATGTACCTTCACTGAAAACTAAATAACAACTGTCAACCTTTAACCGTACCTTTGCCGCTTATAAAAAATTATGACATTTAAAGAACTCGGCTTAGCCGAACCCATCCTAAAAGCCTTGGAGGCGGAAGGATATACACACCCCACCCCTATTCAGGAACAATCCATTCCCATTTTACTTAAAGGAAAAGACCTTTTAGGGGTTGCACAGACAGGTACCGGTAAAACGGCTGCTTTTGGTATTCCCATATTGCATTTAATGTATGAAGGTATTAGCTTGAGCCAGACCAAAAGAAAGGTAAAGGCGCTCGTTGTTACGCCAACACGTGAACTGGCCTTGCAGATCGGTGAAAGTTTTACGGCTTATGGAAAATACACCGGACTTCGCAATGCCGTTATATTTGGTGGCGTGAAACAAGGTAAACAAGTGAATGCACTCAAGGCTGGTGTAGATATTTTAATTGCCACGCCCGGCCGGCTGCTAGATTTGATGGATCAAGGTTACATTTCATTCAGGGATCTGGAGCATGTGGTCTTGGATGAGGCGGACCAAATGTTGGATATGGGCTTTATCCACGATATCAAAAAAATTATAGCAAAGCTACCCACTAAAAGACAATCCTTGTTCTTTTCGGCTACGATGCCAAAAGACATTGTAGAGCTATCCCGAAAAATGTTGGGAGATTTTGAACGGGTTACTATAAAACCGGAACAAGCTACCGCAGAAAAAGTGGAGCAAGGTGTTTATTTTGTGAACAAAGGCAACAAACCAAAGCTCTTGGTGCATATTTTGGAACAACAGCCGCAAGATTCCGTTTTGGTGTTCTCCAGAACAAAACATGGGGCCAATAAAATTGTAAAGAAATTGGCCCAGGCAGAAATCCGTTCTGCAGCCATACATGGTAACAAATCGCAGACAGCGAGACAAAAAGCTTTGGGCGACTTTAAGGACGGAAAGTTGAAGGTATTGGTTGCTACGGATATTGCCGCCAGGGGAATTGATGTGGAAGAACTTTCGTTGGTCGTAAATTATGACCTACCTAATGTTTCTGAAACCTATGTACACCGTATAGGAAGAACCGGGCGCGCCAATGCCAGTGGTACGGCACTATCCTTTTGTGATGTGGATGAGCGTCCCTATCTGAGGGATATAGAAAAGTTAATCAATCAGCAGGTGCCCCGTATGCCAGAACACCCTTTTACTGGGGATGTTGCGGAGGAAAAGGATGACAGGCCACCACGAACACCTAGACCACAAAACCATTCCGGGAGCCGAAATCCTAAGAAAAATAGGTCGGGTAACTCCAATTTTAGGGGTAAGAACAACCGGAATAACACAAGTGCTAACCATAGAAGTTCATCGAACAAAAGGGACTGATTTTTTTAGCAAAAAGCGCTGAACGCTTATCTTTAGGCACTAGTTATAATTTGCATGAAGAAACAGTTACTTGTATACGGTAGTGGGCGGCATAGCGTTCCCTTTCTTAGGTATATGGCCAATGCCACCGCCAAGGAAACGCCTAAAATGTGTTTTATACCTACCGCCAGCGGAGAGGACCAAGCCTATATCGATTCTTTCTACGAGGTATGTTCCAACCTCAAGGTAATACCGCATGTGCTGAGCGTATGGATTAATTCCTATGACCAAAACAAAACCTTTGAGGAACTGATTTTAGGGATGGATGCCATTGTCGTTGGCGGTGGAAATACCTTGAATATGTTGGCCATATGGAAGGCACAAGGCATTGATAATGCCCTTAAAAAAGCCTATAATAGTGGCGTTGTCATGGGTGGTGGCAGTGCCGGATCATTATGTTGGTTCAATGGAGGCACCACAGACTCCAGACCTAAGGAATTGAGCATCGTAAACGGAATGGGATTTATCGATAAAAGCCATTGTCCCCATTACAATTCAGAACCTTACCGCCGGCCTCTGTACCATAAAAATATACTTTCTGGAAAACTTTCAGATGGCTATGCCTGTGATGATCGATCTGCAATACATTTTATTGATGGCGAGGTACATACCTCTATCTCCTTAGATAATGAAAATAACTCCTACCATGTGTATCAAAAAGATGGAGAAATCATTGAGGAAAAAATAAAAGGAACGGTTTTGCTTTAAATCTTCTACTCCTTTATTGTCCTTTTCTTTACACTGGTGTTCAAAACTATGGCACACCATAAGGAAAATTCTTAGGAACCAATACTATGGTTATTCCTTACTTGCTAGTTATGCCCATATTTGGGATTTATTGTATATTTAGTAGCATAAATCATAAAAGTCTTCCCCCGTTAGTTACCCCTAGCACGCTAAATGGCTAGTGATCAGCTAATTGATTTTTGAATTACATTGTAATCTGAATATAAAAAATTAAATATTCGACCGTTTAACTAAAATCAATGAGCGACATGAGTAAACATTGGACCAAAAAAGAACTGAAGATCTATCTGTTTTTGTTGTGTGCACAAGCCGATGCGGTGCAAACCACAGCAGAATTGGATTTAATCAAACAAAAAACCGATAGTACCACTTTTACAAGAGTATACCGAGAATTTGAGGAAGATGATGAAGATACGCGACTACAAAAAATAGAATCGGCTGTCCACAAACATACCTTTAGCCATATGGAACTGGCGGATCTTCGAAAAGAAATTAACGAACTTTTCAATTCAGACAAAAAATACTCCGCGGCGGAACGTTATCTGGATAAACTACTCGATAATATTATCTATTAGGTATTGGAATGTTGCTTTGTAATGAAGCCATGGGTTGTAGTAATCCTGTAATGGTATGTACTCACCATAAACCATTACATCAGTTCCAAGAATTACTAAGGATTGATACACTGCCAATACTACTTATCACGGCCTCTTGCCTACTTAAAAAGCGATAGGACGTTTTCAAACCTAAGATGACTCAAATACCGAATGAACGTGCCCCTAGCTGCTATCCTTGTACATAAATTAGAACGCTTACACCTGTCATGAAACCAACCCCAAAGTTAGAAAACGAGATTCATCAGATTTATGATATTTGGCTCCATAGTTACCTTAACGGTGATGTAGATACGTATGCGGAATACTTCGATACTAACTATCGCTTTATTGGCTCTACGGGTAATGAAGAATTTTTGGACAAAAAAGAGACCAAAACCTTTTTTGAGAACACAGCAGATCAATTAGCCGGAAAATGTGATTTAAGAAATGAAACCAGAATCATTGAAAAGTTTGAAGCGCTTGTTTTTATCACACATTTGTTTGATGCTTGGTTTAAAAATGGGGATGATTGGACTTATTACGGGCGATTTCGTTTTACGAATGCATTAAAAAAGAATAACGAAGGCTGGCGGTTCATCTATCAACATTTCTCAACAACCGATTCTAAAACAGATGAAGGTGAAACCATAGGGTTTGATAAAGTCCGTGCTGAAAACCTAGATCTAAAAGATGCTATTAAGCGTCACACCCATGAACTCGAAGAAAAAAATCGAGAGCTCCTAGTTGAAGGGGCTTTGGAAAAGGTAAGAAGCCGCACCATGGCCATGCAGCATAGTGATGAATTACAAGAGACCTCCTTCCTACTCGACCAGCAAGTAAGGGCCTTAGGTATTAAAACTTGGGGTTGCGCCTTCAATATTTATGGCAAAAAAGAATCAACTGAGTGGTTTGGAAACGAGGCCGGGGTGTTGCACACGTATACAGTTCCACATGAAGGTATATTTAAGGAGTATTTTCAAAAAGGTCAAAAGGGGGAATCCTTATTCATCAAAGAGTTTTCAGGTGAGGCATGTATCGCACATTATGAGTATATGAGTTCACTTCCCGTAATAGGTGATGTGTTGAAAATCTTAAAGAAAACAAATAATGGCTTTCCGACCTATCAAATTGACCATGTCGTCTACTTTAGATATGGCTATCTGTTGTTCATTACACGAGAACATGTTCCTGATGCACATGATATTTTCAAACGTTTTGCTAAAGTATTTGAACAGACCTATACAAGGTTTCTCGATTTGCAAAAAGCAGAAGTACAAGCAAGGGAAGCTCAGATAGAAGCAGCCTTGGAAAAGGTACGATCTCGGTCTTTGGCTATGCACAAAAGTAACGAACTTAATGAGGTCATTCTCGAGATTCATAATAAATTTAAAGACCTTGACATTTCAATGGAGTCGCGCGTGGCGGTAATTGCCATATTCGAAAAGGATTCAAAGGACTTCAAGCAATATATAGCCTCTCATGATGTTTCAAATATGCGTATTTCAACACCTTATTTTAAACATCCTGTACTGGATGATTTTGCAACTGCAAAAAAAGAAGGTGTAGATTTCTATTCCAAAGCATATTCATTAGAGCAAAAAAACAGTTATTTCAACACCTTATTTGAAACATCCAATTTTGGTAAAATTGAGGGTATTGAAGAACAAAGAAAATGGACTTTAGAACAAAAGTTTTACATCTATTCTCCAGCATTTCAAAAAAACTCAAGTGTTGGTATTGCTGATTTTTCAGGAATTCCTTTAAACGACACTGAAATTGCTATCATAAAGCGTTTTTCCAAAGTTTTTGAACAAGCCTATATACGCTTCCTCGACCTTCAAAAAGCTGAGGCACAGGCACGAGAAGCTCAAATAGAGATGGCCTTGGAAAAAGTACGTTCGCGTACCATGGCAATGCATAACAGCGAGGAACTCAAAGAGGTGATTCAAGTGTTGTATAACCAATTTGTTCAGTTAGGTATTCCCATTGAGCATGCTGGTTTTATATTGGACTACAAGGAAAATGACAATATGCATATTTGGTTGGCAGACCAACACGCTGTATTTCCTGAAATTATCCTTCCTTATTTTGATTGCGCACATTGGAACAGTTTTAAAGAAGCCAAAAAAAAAGGAGAGGATTTTTTTTCCAACCAATTGGATTTTGAAGAAAAAAACAAGTTTTATAAAGATCTCTTTGAGTTTATTACAGACATACCGGAAGACACCAAAAAAACATATTTTGAATTTGATGGTTTGGCAATCTCAACGGTACTTTTAGATACCATTGGATTATATATAGAGAATTTTTCGGGCATTCCTTTTTCAGATGATGAAAACGTCCTATTAATGCGATTTGGGAAGGTATTCCAACAAACCTATACCCGTTTTCTTGACCTTAAAAAAGCAGAAGCCCAAGCACGTGAAGCAAAAATTGAAGTCGCTTTAGAAAAGGTGAGGTCAAGGAGTATAGGTATGCAAAGAAGTCATGAGTTAGCCCAAGTGGTTCAACTTCTCGATGAGGAATTAATAGGATTGGGGATTCAGGTCGATGGCACACAAATTCTAACCGATTTTGACAATCCTGAAAAAAACATCTCGGTTTGGTTTGGTATGAAAGGACAAGATTATCTAGAAAAATTTAATGCCCCATATTTTAACCATCCGATAAGAAAAAAATTCCATAACGCTTTGACAAAGGGTGTTGATTTTTATACTGAGCAATACTCTAAAACTGATAAAAATAAATTTTTTAAACTATTATTCAACAATTCTGATTTTGGAAGAATAACAGAGGAAAGGAAAAAATTCATTTACGATTCCCCTGGGCTAACGAGAGCTTCAGTACTATTTAAAAATTCGATTTTTATTTTTCAACGGTATCGTCTTTTAGAATTTTCAGAGGAAGAAAACGAAGTTTTTAAACGTTTTGCCAAAGTATTTGAACAAGCTTACACCCGCTTTCTTGACCTCAAAAAAGCTGAAGCACAAGCGAGAGAAGCACAGATTGAAGCAGCTTTAGAACGCGTAAGAAGTCGTTCCATGGCAATGCACAATAGTGATGAACTTAGGGAAGCTGGAGCATTATTGTTCAACGAAATTACAAAATTGGGTATTGAAAGCCTCACGAGTGGTTACGTCATTATGGACGAAGATGAAAAAATAGGTTGGAACTATATGCCAGACCCTTCAACAGGACAAATTATACCTACTGCTGTTGGCGTTTTTCACGATATGACAGACAACATGCGTGCTGTTACCAAAAACTGGAAAAAACAAAATCCCGTTTTTGTGATTGATATGGACGAAAAGCAAACCATTGCCCACCAGACCTTTATTGCAGAAGAAAGTCTAAATTTTCCTATTTCAGCTGAAAAATTGATTGCAGTTTCACCTGCTCAATTAAAACTTCACACCTTCAATTTTAAACAAGGCTATCTGCTCATTGTAGGCGGGAGATTGCTGACAGATGACCAAATTGAAATCATGTTGCGCTTTACAAAAGTCTTTCAGCAAACCTACACCCGTTTCCTAGACCTGGAAAAAGCCGAAGCGCAGGCGCGGGAAGCTCAAATTGAAAATGCCCTTGAAAAAGTACGTTCGCGCACCATGGCCATGCAACATAGTGATGAGTTGCCAGAAGCAGCCAATGTGCTGTTTACCGAAGTGCAAAATTTGGGTATTCCGGCGTGGAGCTGTGGTTACAATATTCTATCCGAGGATAAAAAATCGAGCACTTGTATTATGAGCAGCGAAGGCGAGATACAATCGCCATTTATCTTACCATTAACGGAACATGAAAGCCTTAAGCCTTGGCATAAAGCCATTGTGGATGATAAAGAATTCTTTGTGTACGAACAAGGTGAAAATGATTTGGTGGCGCATTATGATTATATGCAAAGCCTTCCTGACTTAAAGGAAACCTTTCAACAACTTAAGGATGCCGAAATTCCATTACCAACTTTTCAGGTAAACCATTTGGCTAAATTCACTAATGGGTTTTTATTGTTTATAACGTACGAAAGTGTGCCTGAAGCCCACGACATTTTTAAACGGTTCGGAAAGGTTTTTGAGCAGACCTATACCCGCTTCCTAGACCTAAAAAAAGCTGAAAGTCAAGCAAGGGAGTCTCAAATTGAAGCTGCTTTGGAAAGGGTACGGTCAAAAGCTATGTCCATGCGCAGTAGCGAGGATATCGGTGAGGCGACCACCATTCTCTTCAAGGAAATCGAAAAATTAGAAATTGAAACCATGCGCTGTGGCATTTTGATCATACATAAAAATAAGGTTATGGATGTATGGACCACCTCAACTGCAAAGGATGATAAGATTATACGAGTGACAGGGCAAATCGATATGACCATTCACCCGTTATTTGAAAGTGTTTATAAAAGTTGGACAGAGCAGAAAGCCATTACAGAATACGAACTTTCGGGTAAGGACGGCGAGCGCTATTATGAAGCCATTACCAAAGGGGTGAACTATAAATTACCCGCTACCAGTGTTCCTAAAGATAGGCACTATAACACCTGGTCTACTTTTAATGAAGGTGCTTTGTTTGCGTTTACCAAGGATAAGGTTCCAGCAGATGCAAGGCTTATACTTCAGCGATTTGCGAAAGTATTTGGACTTACGTATCAACGCTATCGAGAATTGATAGAATCTGAAAAAAGGGAAAAGGAGGCAAAGAAGCAATCGTCACTCAATAGGGTTCGTGGAGAAATTGCCAGTATGCGCTCAACGGAGGATTTAAATAGAATTACCCCGATTATATGGCAAGAGCTTACCAATCTTGGTGTCCCGTTTTTTAGATGTGGCGTTTTTATCATGGTTGAGGAAAAGGAAGATATTCAAGTCCATCTTTCCGATCCTAACGGCAAATCATTGGGATTGATGAACCTTGATTACACAACAAGTGACCTAACAAAAAATTCCGTAGCTGCTTGGCGTAAAAATTCAGTGTTCAAAGCCCATTGGAACAAAAAAGAATTTATCGAATGGACAAAATCATTGATAGATCTTGGGAAGGTCAAGACGAAGAAAGGATATCAAGGGGGTGATGATGCTCCAGAATCGTTAGACCTTCATTTTGTACCTTTTTCACAAGGGATGTTGTATGTAGGCAACTTAAAGCCCCTGACCGAAGACCAGATCGGGCTTGTAAAAAACCTTGCGGAATCTTTTTCCATTGCCTACGCCCGCTATGAAGACTTTGTAAAACTCGAAAAAGCAAAAGAAAGCATAGAATCTACTTTGACCGAATTGCAGACGACACAGACACAACTCATCCAATCTGAGAAAATGGCAAGTTTGGGAGAACTTACCGCAGGTATTGCGCATGAGATTCAAAACCCCTTGAATTTTGTCAACAACTTCTCCGAAGTCAGTAAAGAGCTATTAGAGGAAATGTTGGTAGAAATGGAAAATGGCGCTATGGAAGAAGTAAAGGCCATAATGGATGATGTAGTTCAAAACCTAGAAAAGATTAACCATCATGGCAAACGTGCGGATGGTATCGTAAAGGGAATGTTACAGCATTCCAGAACCAGTAGCGGTACCAAAGAACTAACCGATATTAACGCCTTGGCAGATGAATACCTGCGCCTGGCCTATCATGGTTTAAGGGCAAAGAATAAATCGTTTAACGCTGAAATGATGACCGATTTTAACAAAAATGTTGGGAAGGTACAGGTAATACCACAAGATATGGGCCGTGTGATTTTGAACCTGATCACCAACGCGTTTTATGCCGTCAACGAGAAAAAACAACAGGACGAACATTTCAAACCTTCGGTTTCTGTAAGCACTAAAAAGACAAAAGAACATGTAGAAATAAAAGTGACGGACAATGGAAACGGTATACCCCCACAGGTCATAGATAAAATATTTCAACCCTTTTTTACCACAAAACCTACTGGAGAAGGCACTGGTCTAGGGTTAAGCATGAGCTATGATATCATAACCAAAGGCCATGGCGGTAGACTTAAAGTGGAAAGCAAAGAAGGAAAAGGAACCACATTTTATATTATCTTACAGTTGACTAAATAACCATGAAAAAACCAACCATAAATTTCCAAATAGCTGCGACTTTCGTTTTTGGAATTCTTACAATCAATTCCTGTACAAATTCTAATGAGATTCCGCCTTTTCCAACCACAGGGAGCGAATTTAAACAACCCGTTACGAAAAGTTTTGAGTTTTCAGAAACGGATACCATCGTTTGGACTACAAAAGAAACGAATTCCCTGGGTAAACTGCCCGTCAAAAAATTTGATTGGGACAAGATACCTTCGAAACCTGTTGATTTTGGACTTCCTACTACATTCGCCAGAACGAGCGAAAAAAAACCGTTTATCTTGGATAGTCTCCCCGTACTGCCTTTCAAGTTGGATAGCTTGCAAAAAGGAACATTGAGCATAACGGTTAAAAACCTTGGAAAACCAGAAATCATAACGGCCGGAGAATTTTATAACAAACAAGGTGCCACAAGGGGGGTTATGTCCGTTACTACAGATTTAGGTATTCCATCGATACCGCGTACCGTATTTAAAGACAGTAAGGGTATGTTGTGGGTTGGTATGGATAGTAAAATTGCGAAATACGATTCAAATATATTAGAAATTTATGGTAGGGAGCAGGGCCTAAACATCACGACCGCTACCAGCCTATTCGAGGATTCAAAAGGAAGATTGTGGGTGGGTAATACAGAAGCAATCTCGATTATTGATTTTGAGGCACAATTGATTTATGAAATTTCCAGTGGTTTACCTAGTTCTGCAGTATATAGCTTTATTGAAACCGATGATGGTAAATTTTGGCTATCCAGACAATATTCAGGCTACGATATTATTGACCTTGAAAAAAAGACTATACGCCAATTTAATCAAGAGAATGGTCTTTTGGGAACATTTAATCTAGCAGTACATCAAGACAAGGATGGTCTTATATGGCTTTCCTCAGATAGTGGGGTTAATATCATTGATTTAAAAACCGGTAAAAACTCACAACTGACTGCTGAAAACGGTTTGCCAAGTCCTTTTGTAGCAAATTTTTATAAAGACAATACAGATAGGTTATGGATTGGAACTTCAAGTGGGGCAATGGTAATAGACGCGGACAGAACGGTGAGTACAAATTATCTTAATTCTGCCTTGTTCAATGATATGGAGGGGGCTGTAAGTATATATCAAGATACCTCCGGTTTATTCTGGATCGGGGGCACCAATGGTATGATGTATCAATATGATGAGTCAAAACAGGTCCTTCAAAGATTTAAGATTACAGGCGCACCTTCACAAGCGATTATAAAAATCTTAGAAGACCGTCAAGGACAGATCTGGGCCGCAGTAGCTCAAGGTGGGTTATACAAAATTGATTCAAAAACGGGTAGACCAGGAAATTTCACTACTGCGGATGGTTTATCCAGCAATGCCGTTTGGAACACCTTAGAAGCGGAAGATGGTAAAATTTGGATCGGTACATATGAGGGAATCGATATTTATGATCCTATAAAAAAATCAATTAAGCACTTGGGCAAAGCCCAAGGATTGTTGACGGATTTTAACCCTAGGTTGAAAGAGGATTCAAAAGGCAGGATATGGACTTTTGGAAATCAACTGGGAATCAGTATTGTGGACTCCAACAGGGCGACGATATCGCACTTGACCTCCGACCATGGTTTGGAAACGAACATTATATCCAGTATAACTGAGACAGGGTCTGGAGAATTTTGGTTGGGTGGTAGTGAGGGGGAAATCATAAGGGTCAATTTGGAAGAATATCTACTAAGATTTCACTTGCCTTCAAAGGCAGGGAATGTGTTCCAAAACAACGTAATTCTTGAAGACGCTAGTAATCATATTTGGATAGCGGGTGTTGGATCAGGAGTCCAAAGAATAAACTTAAAAACCAATGAACGTGTCTTTGTCACCACGGAAGAAGGACTATTATCCAATATCGTCTTTTCTATCATGCGCGATGAAAATAATCATATTTGGGCTGCGACTGATATGGGTGTTCAACGTATCAATGTTGAGGATAAAGAGCTTACAAATTTTACGACCCAAGAGGGCCTTGCAGCAAACGACGTGTATGCAATAGCCGAACAAAAAGGGGAAATCTTTACAGGAACCTCTAGGGGATTGACCATTTTAAGTCCAAAAGTTAATACCAATCGAGAAAAGCAACAATGGACTATTAAAACTATTGGTAGAGCACAAGGATTGAATCTATTGGATTTTTCAGAAAACAGTTTCACATTTGACCGTAATACTAACTTCTGGGCCGGAGTTCAAGGAGAAATGTTGACTGTAATGGATAAAATCATTACAGATACATTAACGTCGCCCATCTACATTTCAGGAATCAATATTCTTGACCAAAAACAAGAGTTTTATGACACCGATGGAGTAAATAAAATCCGTAAAGAATTATTGTCTAGCTGGTTACAAGATTCAGACACCACTCAACTAGGGAAGATAATTCAAAAAAAAACCGATAGTTCGTTGATTTCCAAAATTACATGGAAAGATTTAAAGGGCCCCTACAACATACCTGTCGAGCTTAAATTACCCTATACCCAGAACTATTTAAGCTTCAATTATAACGGTTTATACTATGCGAATTCCGATCAGGTGCATTATCGCTATATCTTAGAAGGAATCGATAAAAATTGGAGTCCGGTTACCACCGAAACAACGAGCGAAAACTATAGGGATTTGCCTCCCGGGGACTATTCCTTTAAAGTAGCATCAAAAGGCTTTAACGATGTATGGAGCGAACCAACATCCTTATCTTTTACAATTTTACCACCATGGTGGAAAACATGGTGGGCTAATATGTTATTCTTAGTGGTAGCAGCAACTCTCGTGTATGTTATTATCGACTACCGCTCACGCTGGTTGAAAAAAGAAAACCGGTTGTTGGAAGAGCGCGTAACCCATCGTACTTCACAGTTAAAAAATAAAATAGATGAGTTGAAAGCGACCCAATCCCAATTGATCCAATCCGAAAAAATGGCTTCCCTTGGGGAGCTGACTGCCGGTATTGCCCATGAGATCCAAAATCCATTGAACTTCGTGAATAATTTTTCCGAAGTAAATACCGAGCTTATTGATGAAATGCAAGAAGAACTCAAAAAAGGGGATTTAGAGGAGGTATTAGCACTCTCAAAAGATATTAGGGACAACCAACAAAAAATAAACCACCATGGGCGAAGGGCAGATGCCATCGTAAAAGGAATGCTTCAACATAGCCGCAGCAGTAGCAATGAAAAAGAGCCCAGTAATATTAACGCTATCGCGGATGAGTACTTAAGATTGGCCTATCACGGTTTACGGGCCAAGGACAAGACGTTTAACGCTACGCTGAACACAGACTTTGATAAGTCTATAGGCAAAATAAATATTGTCGCACAGGATGTGGGAAGGGTTATTTTGAACCTTATCACAAATGCCTTTCATGCGGTAATCGAAAAAAAGAAAATGGAAGGAGATGACTATCAACCTACGGTTTGGGTAAGCACCCGGCGTATTGGCGAAAATGTTCATGTTTTAATACGTGACAATGGCAATGGGGTGCCGGATAAGGTAAAAGACAAAATATTCCAGCCCTTTTTTACTACAAAACCCTCTGGGCAAGGTACAGGTCTAGGACTTTCACTTAGCTATGATATTATAAAGACCCATGGGGGCGAGCTGCTTTTGGAGACCAAACAAGGGGAAGGCACCACCTTCACCATTACCCTACCCGAGGTATACGATGTTAGCAACAAAAATTGAAGTTTAATCAACCAAACGAACAAATGAAAATATTAGTAGTAGACGATGAACAGGATGTAAAAGTATTGTTCCAGCAACGCTTTAGAAAAGAAATTAGAAAAGGAGAATTAGATTTTGTATTTGCCTTTTCCGGGGAAGAAGCGCTGGAAAAAATGGAATCCATGGATCAAGAGGCTGTATTAATCCTTTCTGACATTAACATGCCGGGAATGAGCGGTCTTGAGCTTTTGAAAAAAATAAAGGAAAACTACGTAGCTCCACCGCCGGTGGTGATGATGGTAACGGCCTATGGGGACGAAGAAAACAGGACCACTTCCAAAGAACTTGGGGCAGATGACTTTCTTACGAAACCCTTGGACTTTAATGAGTTAAAAACTAAACTTAAAGACATGGTGTAATGGCAAAGATAATGGTAGTAGATGATGAGACTGATTTAGAGACACTCATCAAGCAAAAATTCAGAAAACAGATTCGACAAAATGACTATGAGTTTGTCTTTGCCGTAAATGGAAGGGATGCCTTGGAGAAGCTTGTTTTAAATTCTGATGTGGATATCGTTTTAAGCGATATCAATATGCCGGTGATGGACGGGCTCACCTTACTTTCAGAATTGCATGATACCAGTCCGTTGATAAAATCCGTCATTGTTTCCGCCTATGGCGATATGGAAAATATACGTACCGCCATGAACCGTGGGGCCTTTGATTTTATTACAAAGCCCATAAATTTCGAGGACCTCACCCTTACCATGGAAAAAACCTTGAAACATGCCAAAGAGCTAAAGAAAACCTTGCAGGCCATAAAGGAGAATAACATCCTAAAAATGTACGTGGATGAAAACGTACTCAACTTTATGGGCAATAGAGAATATGAATCGACCATTATGGCCAATGAGACTATTGAGGCCACGGTCATGTTCATAGACATTTGTGGGTTTACCGCAATCAGTGAAACGGCGCCTGCAGATACTGTGGTGACCATGATCAATACCTATTTTGATGAAATGGTAAAACAGATTATGGCACAGCAGGGCTATATAGACAAGTTTATAGGTGATGCGGTTATGGCCGTATTTAGGGGAGACTATCATTTAGATCGTGCTATAGATGCAGCTTTGGCGATACGTAATAAAGTAAACAACCTTCCCAGTATGGAAGGAGATGGTAAATTTCAACCCAAAGTATCCATAGGTATTAAAAGTGGCGAAATGATTAGCGGCAATATTGGCTCAGTTACCTTAAAAAGACTAGATTATACGGTTATTGGTGATACCGTAAATACAGCTGCCCGTTTACAGGACGCTGCAAAGGAAAACCATATTATACTCTGTCAAAATTGTTATGAGCAGGTAAAGGAATCGTTTAAGTGTGAAAAACTTGGTGAAATCTCACTTAAGAACAAGACAAATCCCATGACCGTATATAACGTTTTGGAGTAGCTCCTTTCATCAATTAAAATAAAAGGTCGTTAGTTATTGAAAAGCGGTCTTCATACCTATTCCCCCAGCAGTAAAATAAATAATATCAACGGTTTAACCTTTTAAAATAAACAATATGAAACGTTTAAGATTATTTTTAGTGGTAGGGGTTTTAAGTATAGCTTCGGCTTATTCCCAAAAAAACAGCACGTCCAACAACATTAAAATGTACTCCCAATTATGGGATGACGTCATCAACAAAGGTGAGCTTGATAAAATCAATGACTCCAATTTTACAAGCGATATTACCGCTATTATGTTACCCGAAAATATCGTAGGTATCGCCAGTTTTAAGGCCTACTACCAAAATTTTATTACGGGGTTTTCTGATAGGGAGTTTACGATTATAGACCTTTTTGGAGCGGACAACAAGCTGGTTAAACATTGGAATTTCAAGGGCACACATACAGGAGAATTTTTTGGTATTCCGCCAACGGGCAAATCGGTGGATATGCAAGGTGTTACTTTGGTAAAAATGAGGAACGGCAAGATTGCCCAAGAACAGGATTTTATGGATAATGCCGTATTTATGCAGCAATTGGGGTTGGTTTCGGACACAGATAACATAAGCACAATCGACGCACTTTACAAATCGTTTGCAACGGGAGACATACCAGCGGTACTGGGCGTAATGGACCCAGCTATCGAATGGAATGAGGCGGAGAGCAACTCCTTATCCGACGGCAATCCCTACATTGGTCCGGATGCAGTTCTGGCAGGTGTCTTTGTCCGTATTGGGGAAAACCATGACTATTTCAAATTAAAGGACATACAATTGCATAATATGGACAATAACCAAGTCTTGGCGACCTTACGGTATGATGCAAAAGTGAAGACTACCGGTAAATCCTATGATGCCCAAGTAGCACATTTATGGACCTTGAACGGGGGAAAAGTAATCGCATTTCAGCAATACGTGGATACAAAAAAACTAGCGGACGCCGAAATGGAATAAACCTGAAACTCAGAACCTTTCCCTTACAATAGATGCAACCAAACACCAAATGAAAGCATTCCATTATTTGTATTTCTTTTTTTTAGTCCTTATGGGTTTTTCGTGTACGAAAAGCGAAACCTTTGATATCCTTATTAGAAATGGCCAAATCGTAGATGGTTCTGGTCAACCGATGTACCCCGGAGATATAGGTATCAATGGCGATACCATTGCAGCCATTGGCAACTTAGATAAGGCCAAGGGAAACAAAGAAATAGATGCGTCGAATCTGGTAGTTGCCCCCGGTTTTATAAACATGCTCAGTTGGGCGACCGAATCCTTGATAGAAGACGGGAAGTCGCAAAGCGATATCCGCCAAGGCGTAACCTTGGAAGTTTTTGGGGAAGGTTGGTCTATGGGGCCGTTGACGGAAGCATCCAAAAAAGCGGTGCAAGGCATTGGGGACGGCAGCATTGAATATGATATTACTTGGGAGACTTTGGGTGGCTATTTACAGTTTCTTGAGGAAAAGGGCGTCTCTCCTAATATTGCCTCGTTTGTTGGGGCTACAACATTGCGCATCAATACCTTAGGTTTTGAGGACCGGGCGGCCACCGCAGCGGAAATGGAGGTTATGAAAGGCATGGTCAAAACCGCCATGGAGGAAGGGGCCATGGGTGTAGGTTCTTCCCTAATATATGCTCCTGGCTTTTATGCGGATACCCAAGAACTGATAGCCTTGTGTAAAGTGGCCGCGGCATATGATGGTATGTACATTTCACATATGCGCAGTGAGGGCAACCAACTATTGGAAAGTTTGGATGAATTGATACGCATTTCCAAGGAAGCCACTATTAGGGCAGAGGTATATCATTTGAAAATGGCAGGGCAAGAAAATTGGGACAAATTTGATGCCGTAGTCGCAAAAATAGATTCCGCACGGGCAGCAGGCCTACCTATTACCACAAACATGTATAATTATACAGCAGGCGCTACGGGTCTGGACGCATCAATGCCGCCCTGGGTGCAGGAAGGCGGTTACGAGAAGTGGGCAGAACGCTTGCAAGACACCGCCATTCGAAAAAAACTAATTACGGAAATGACTACCCCCACGAATGAATGGGAAAGCTTAATGATGGGGGTGGAATCGTATGAGGATATTATTCTGATTGGGTTCAAAAATGATAACCTTAGGTACTTGACCGGTAAATCTCTGGCCGAAATTGCCAAGCTCAGAGGAACGTCTCCTGTAGAAACCGCCATGGACCTGGTCGTACAGGACGGTAGTCGCGTTGGTACGGTTTATTTTCTGATGTCCGAGGAGAATGTAAAAAAACAAATAACCCTCCCCTACATGAGTTTTGGCTCAGATGCAGAATCTTCCGCTCCAGAGGGAGTTTTTCTTAAATCGAGTACACATCCGCGAGCGTATGGCAACGTTGCACGATTATTGGGTAAATATGTAAGGGACGAAAAAGTGATTCCTTTGGAGGAGGCTATTTATAAATTAACGACGCTGCCTGCAACCAATCTAAAAATTAAAAAACGGGGTGCGTTAAAAGAAGGCTATTTTGCAGATGTTGCCATTTTTGACCCCAAAACCATTAGCGATACCGCCACTTTCGAAAAACCGATGCGTTATGCTACCGGAATGCATCACGTCCTTGTAAACGGTCAGCAGGTATTGGAAGATGGGGAACACACAGGAAATCTGCCTGGCCGTGTGGTAAGAGGTCCCGGGTGGAAAGGCCACAACTAAATTCTTAAATCAACCTAATGAAGAGATTACTTATTATTTTCTTACTTATGTCCTATGCACAATTTGGTTACGGGCAGCAACAATCCGCAGATAAAAAACTGAACGATATGATTGTTCAAGGAATGAAGGATTGGAACATTCCCGGGTTGGCCGCTATGGTAGTAAAGGACGGTAAAGTTGTCTTTCAAAAAACCTATGGGGTTAAAAATTTGGAAACCAAAGAACCCGTAAACGAGAATACCCTCTTCAACATGGCATCAACAACAAAGGCGATGGTTGCCATTGCTATGGGTATGTTGGTGGATGACGGCAAACTTAACTGGGACGATAAGGTAATAGACCATGTCCCCTATTTTAAACTATCGGATTCCTACATAACGGCAGATGCCCGGGTAAAGGACTTACTGACCCATAACTTAGGAATTGGAAATGCAGACAACCTTTGGACACTTGACAGTCTGTCTACCATAGAAACTATAAAGCGCTTTCAATTCGCCGAAAAAAAGTACCCCCTACGTGGGGGCTTCACCTATCAGAATATCATGTATACCGTTGCAGGTGAGGTTATAGCGGCAGCGAGCGGAAAACCATGGCATCAGTTTGTACAGGAACGTATATTCAATCCCTTGGAGATGGATCGTACGACTGCAATTGCCAGAGAAATTTTTAAAGCTGGAAACTATGTTACCCCCTATCTAAATGATCACGAGGATGGTATCGTAGAAGTAGATTATGGCTTTTCCGACCAAATTGGACCTGCGGGCATGATTTGCTCAACACCCAAGGATATTTCCAACTACTTAAAGTTCTTGGTCAATGACGGTATTTATAAATCTGACACCTTGGTACGGCCCAAAACCTTCAAAACCTTGTTTGAACCCCATTCCCTTTTAGGTGCTACAGGCACGTATCCTACCAATGAACTAACCAAGCCCAATTGGAACACCTACGGTTTGGGTTGGTTTCAGCAAGATTACAGGGGAAACAAATTGGATTTTCATACCGGTAGCCTATTCGGACTCGTGGCCCTAGCAGGAATTATGCGCGATAAGGACGTAGCGATCTATGTATTCGCCAATTTGGACCATGCAGAATTGCGCCATGCTATTTTGTACAAGGCTATGGACCTTTATGCCTTTGATGATGACAGCAGGGACTGGCATACAGAAATACTTAACCTGTATGAAACCATAGCCGGGAAAAATCAGGAAAAGCTACGGAAAGAATTGGAGGCGCGGGTTAAAAATACTACGCCCAGTTTACCTTTGCCTGCATACGCCGGGAACTATACTAATACGATGTTAGGCACTGCACGGGTAGTGGAATCTGAAAACACATTGGCAATAAACTTTAATGATTTTATAAGCTATGAAGCTCAGCATTGGCATTATGATACCTTCATAACCAACAAAGACCCTCGTTTCTATGAAACATTAAAAGTCCATTTTGAACTTGATGAAACCGGTAAAGTGTACCAGCTCCATATGATGGGAGAAGTATTTAAAAAAAAGGAATAAGCTCGATACCTAAAATAGAAACCTTTTAATTGAACCAAACCATACAGATTATGAAAAATTACCTTTTGCTTTTTGCCTTAGTAGTATCAGGGGTAGTACAGGCCCAAACCGATGCCGAAAAGGCCGTAGAAACTGTAGATAAGAATGAAATCGAAGGCCATATTTATTTCTTGGCCGATGATGCCTTAAAAGGGCGCGCCACGGGATCACCAGAATTAAAGATTGCGGCGTCTTATTTAGCCAACACCTTACGTAGCTATGGGGTTAAACCCAATCCTGAAAATGGTACCTACTATCAAAACCTTGATTTATATCGGTACTTTCTATCCGAGGATATAAAACTTTCACTGAACGGCCAAGGTTATAAGGAAGTAGTGGCCTTTGATATTGAAGGTATTAACAGTGAAGAAAATGCAATCTACCTTAATTATGGTCTTGAAAAAGATTACGAAGGAAAGAACGTAAACGGAAAAATAGTGGTTGTAAAAGCGGGTACGCCAGAGGCCTCCGAGCTTAGGCCCGCTCTGGGAAGTCGCGCTGCAAAGCGTGATCTGGCCATAAAAAATGGGGCAAAAGGCTTAATTGAGGTAGGGGCATTTGATGCGGAACTATGGCCTCGCTTTAAACATGCCTTTGAAGAACGTACCAGTCTTACCGAATCGGAAAAAGAACCTTTACCGCTCTACTTATGGGTACAGACCACTCCAGAGGAGCTGGCCAAACTAGGTCAGGAATCCATACCTCTAAAAATTGAGAGTAGCGGAGTCAATAAAGAAATACTAAAAACACAAAATGTCATTGGGGTTATTGAAGGCACAGATCCCAAATTGAAAGATGAATATATTATTTATTCCGCGCATTACGACCATGTGGGTATTGGTAGACCCGATGCAAAAGGCGATAGCATTTATAATGGTGCTAGGGACAATGCCATAGGGACTACAGCCGTTCTGACCATGGCAAAGAATTTAGCCAAACACCCTACCAAACGTTCCGCGATTTTCATTTTGTTTACAGGTGAAGAACTAGGACTTTTGGGCAGTAGGTATTATGTGGAACATCCTGTTTTGCCTTTAAATCAAGTAATCTATTGCTTTAATACCGATGGTGGTGGCTATAACAATACAAGTTTAACGACTATCGCAGGATTGAACCGCACAACCGCAAAGGATAAAATGATAGCTGGGGCAAAGACATTTGGCTTAACAGCCTTGGATATTGACGAAGTAGCACCTGAGGAAGGGCTCTTTGACCGGAGTGATAATGTTAGCTTTGCCCGAGTAGGCATCCCTGCTCCCACCTACTCTACCGGGTTTGATGCCTTTGATGATGAAATCAACAAATACTACCACCAAGCTGCCGATGAGGCCGATAGTTTGGATTATGATTACTTGGTTAAATTTTATCAAGGCTATATCCTTTCAGGAAGGTCTATTGCGAATGATCCTGTGCGCCCTTATTGGATCAAGGGTGATAAATACGAGGCCGCTGCAAATGTTTTGTATGGTAAAGTTCCTACGGCCCCAATTAAAAATTGAATCTATAACCACTTGCACTTAGATAGGATGCAACCTGTTTTCAAAACCTAAAGCTTCGCATGTTCAAAACAAGCTACTTTATAAAATACCATTTATTCTTCCTATCCACTATTATTATAATTTTTGTTGGGTGCGGCAGAACTACCGAAAATCGCACGAACCCAACTTTTCAACATGACATCAAATCTGGCCCAACCCCTTGGACCAGCGATGTCTTTGAACTGGAAGAAGATGATTTCACCTTCGCCATTATTGCAGATTTGACCGGTGGTGAGCGCCAAGGTGTATTCAGTACTGCTGTAGAACAGTTAAATTGGTTAGATCCCACATTTGTCGTTAGTGTGGGTGACCTTATCGAGGGGGGAACGGAAGATTCTTTACAACTGGCAACCGAATGGGATTCTTTTGGCAGCCGTGCTTCAAAACTGAGTATGCCTTTCTTTTACCTAGGCGGTAATCATGATTTGACCAACCCAGTGATGCGCACGTTTTGGGAAAACCGCTTTGGGCGGCGTTACTATCATTTTGTATATGAGAGTGTGCTCTTCTTAATGATGGATTCAGAAGACTACGAGAAACAGCGCATGAAAGAAATATATGAGGCCCGAGCCAAAGCCCTAAAGATTATTGACGGTGAGGCTGAAGGTATATATGAAGAAACAGAATACTTCAACATGCAAGAGCGGCAGGTTGGGGGAATGAGTAGTGACCAATTTAACTATTTCAAAAATGTATTGGAAGAATACCAAAAGGTGAAATGGACCTTCGTACTCATGCACAAACCGCTTTGGAAGCGCGAAGATGACAAAGGGCTGGGAAAACTGGAGGCCCTTTTGTCCACCCGGCCCTATACGGTAATCAATGGGCACGAGCACTCCTATTCCTTTCGTTTACGTAATGAACGCGATTATATGATTTTGGGTACTACGGGAGGTGGTCAAGAGCAACAAGACTCCATGGCCTTTGACCATGTCTCCCTCATTAGAATGGATAAAGAGCCCATTATAACCCATATAAAAATGGGTGGTATTTTAAATAAAAAAGGGAGACTGCCCGCGAATAGCGAACTCGTTAAATAGATCTAAAGACAAGCTCATGATTAAGTTTTTCCGCAACATCCGCCAAAACCTCTTAGAAGAGGGAAAAACAAAAAAATACCTGAAATATGCGATCGGGGAAATAGTGCTTGTGGTTATTGGGATATTGATTGCCTTACAGATTAATAATTGGAACGAAGGAAAAAAATTACAAGTAAAAGAAGTTGAACACCTTGAAAACATTCGAAAAAATCTTCAGACTAATATTACGCTTTTAGAAAAATATATGGCCTTCCATAGAACCTCAATAAATTCCTATAAATCGCTAGGTGAAGTCATTAAAAGTAAAGTAGGTTACAATGATTCCTTAAGTTATGATTTACATATGGCACTTATCTTTCCAGAATCTAAATTGTCGTATGCAGGGTATGAGAGTTTAAAAAGTTTTGGTTTTGATATTATCAAAGACAAAAACATCAGAAATTCCATTATTGATGTTTTTGAGTTAACCTATCCTGAAATGAGGGAAAATCTCTCGGTAACCGAAAATGAAGTAAGTCTTGTAACCACACCATTTAGAATGGAGTATTTTGAGATGATTGATGTGGGTGAAGGACTCATACCCAATGATTTTGAGACATTAAGGGAAAATCAAAAGCTTAAAAATCATCTATCCGTTTATAACAATGTTAATAATTGGGCAATTTTTCTAAAAGATAAATGTATTCAGGAAAGTAAAAAACTTATTGTCCTAATTGATAATGAATTGGGAAGAAAATAAATGTCAATGATAAAATTCTTTAGAGGGCCGAACGTATAGCGAAGGTCTAGTAGACCTTAGATATTGAGGAGCCAGGCGGTGCGCAGGCAAAAATAACAGAAAATATGTTAAAGTTCTTCAGGCGAATTAGATACAACCTTATGGATACAGGCAAAACCACCAAGTACTTCAAATACGCCATTGGTGAAATTTTACTCGTGGTCATTGGTATTTTGATTGTGCTACAAATCAATAACTGGAATGAAAAAAGACTCAAACAAGAACAACTAATTTCCGTATATGAGCGCATTTTAACGGATATTGACAATGATGTTCAGGAATTGTCCGTAAATCTAGATTATTACACAGGAATAGAATTTATATTTAAAAGAGTCATCAACGATTCCTTAACCCCAGATTTGTTTGATGTAGGATTGTCTAGAATATTAACAAATTTTGGTGCAGCTACGAGTCTAAACATGACTGGGGTAAATCAATTAAAAACATTGAATGTTAAAGATAGTTTGTCTCTTAGGATAATAGATACCTATAATCAAATGGAGCTTGTATTAATAAATAGTTTCGAAAAAAGAATCAATCAAGAATCCCAAGATTTAGTAAACATATTTAGGGATAACTACGCCTGGTATCCAGAATACATGGGTAAAACCATTATGCAAGACAACAACAGTAAGGAGCTACAAGATTATTTTCTTAACAGTTCTGAATATAGACATCGCGTTATTAGTAACTACCAATTGTTGTATGTTAATTATGTAACTCAACTAAAAACTTCCATAAAAAAACTTAATGCAATTAAAGAAGAATTGAACCTAATATTAGAGAAATCCAAGCATGATTAAATTCTTCCAGGGCCGAACGTAAAAAAACAGTCCTGAGGACTGTTTTAGTGAAGGAGCCAGCTTGCCGCGCGGGCGTTATATATTAAAATTATGATCAAAGTATTTAGAAATTTTCGAAAACAATTGCTCAACGAGGGCAAAACCTCCAAATACCTTACATACGCCGTTGGTGAGATTGTTTTGGTAGTCATTGGTATTCTCATTGCCTTGAGTATTAATACTTGGAATGAGAACAGAAAAATAAGACAGTCTGAACAAGATATTTTAAATAATCTAAAAAGCGAATTAATTACGAACAAAGCTAAATTGGACAACGTGTATCAACGGCATTTAACTGAAGCTAATGATGGTATAAGAATGTTGCGATTATTTAATACGGATATTTCAGATATCCCCATAGATACCTTAGAAAAGCTTTTTTTAAGTGTTGAAACTTCCTGGACCTTTGAGCCCAACAATGGTTTTATTAAATCGCTTTTAGCATCAGGTCAGATAGACCATATAGAAAATGTAGAAATAAAGGCTTTTATAACCTCTTTTGAAGGATTGGTCATCGATGCCATTCAAGAAGGAGAATCTTTTCGAAAATTAGTAGACGAAAGACTTTGGCCCGCTATTGATGGAAAACTAAATAGTTCTAACAGAGTTCGGCTTTATGAACTATATGCAGACATACCCCCAGGGTCCTATACTTCAGATTACACTTGGTTCTTTAGTAATCGTGAGATGGAAGATATCATTTCCAATCTTACTGCTTGGAAAAAAGACATCATATCTGACGAACAAAAATTAAAGGCAAACATAGACGCAATAATAGTCGTAATTGATTCAGCTTTAAGAAAAAAGAAATGATAAAATTCTTTAGAAAAGTCAGACAAAAAATTTTAACTGAAAATAAATTTTCTAAGTATGTACTATATGCACTAGGCGAAATCATCCTTGTGGTCATTGGTATTCTCATTGCACTCCAAATAAATACGTGGAACGAGAATAGAAAAGACCAAATAGAGGAAAAGGCAATTTTAGAAAGTCTTGTAGAGAACCTGAACATTGCAAAGAAACAATCTGAGCTTCTTATCTTGGAAGAAGAGCGCCTGAAATTAGGACTTATTGGCATTTTGGGCATTAACTCGATACAGCATAAAAATGCTACGCTGATAATTACGGATTCACTTTTCAAATCGGCAGTGTGGGACCTGCAAAGCGACCAACCTACCTTCAATGCCTACAATAATTTGAAAAATACGAACAAGCTCAGCTTGATAAAAGACAAAGTTATAAATGAAAAATTTACAGATCTAGAATTCAACCTCAACAAGCTGAACGACATTCTTGCAGACCGATTAAATGTGCATCAAATTCGTATTGATGACATTCTGGAAAACGATATCAACTTTATTCCGTTAGTGAAATATAGCATTCCCGAAATTAATATCGAAAATGAATTGCCCAATATCTATTATGAGATAGTAGAAGACACAAGAATAAGAAACCTACTAGGTATGAAATTGAGCTTTACACAGGATGTAATTAATCGTAGAAAAAATGTTGACCAAGAAATTAAGGAATTGCTATCCTTGATTACCTTTAAATTAAATAAAACGTAAAACAATGAAAACCTGCGTAGTCCTTATTTGCTTTTGTGTATGTAATTTAATATTTGGGCAAACTATAAACGAAAAATATGCCGAAGACGTCCAGTCTATAGATGCCATCATATCGGCTTATTACGATGTTGTTTCCGGTTCAAAAGAAGACCCATGGCAGTTTGAACGAGATCGCTATATCCATTCCAAAAATGCAGTAATTACCCGGCTAGACGAATGTGGCAAGGCGGAATCGCATACCCTGGAAGCGGAATACATTCCTTTGGCCTTGGGGCCCAAGGAGGATTTTTACGAAAAGGAATTAAAACGAACCGTAAGCCAATTTGGGAATCTCGCCCAAGTTTGGAGCGCTTTTGAAATACGGGCAGACAAAGAAACGGTTTCTGATATCCGAGGACTAAACAGTATTCAGCTACACTATGAAAATAACAGGTGGTTTATTGATAGCTGGACCTGTGAAATGGAGACCGCCAAGAACAGTGTCCTTGGCGATTTTTTGAAATAATAAACCCTACTTGAAATGCTAATAACGCTGGACAAGCAAAATTTTGAAATGTACTACGTCTTTAACTTACAAGGCCTGTAGTCCTACAAATCTAATACTATATTTAGAAACCGAATTTTCTATATTACATTCGTAATCTATTGATTTCTAATAATTTTAACGTAATTTAACATTAATGAAACACTCCCCCGTTTTCAGACACTAAAAGTAACCAATCAAGGTGCTGATGACCCGTTTTAAAAGTGAGCATACATTTTACTTTGAGTTTTTGGAATGCAAGGTATCGACGCGAAAAATGAAAAGGTACCTAAGCGGGTATTTTTTTATCGTTGTCTGCTCTAGCCTTTTAAGTGGTCAAACCCTAGAAAAATCCGAACCGGAGGAAATCACGAAAATGCCGGTAGACTCCGTCCTATCCTGGATGCAAAAGAACTACACCACAAACACTACCACCTTTCAAAAAATAGGTTTTGAGGCCTTGGCACGAGCTCGAGTCGCTAATAAACCGGCCCAAGTAGGGCAAATCCATGAAGAATTGGCCAATTGGTACGGCTATCATGGACTTTTCCCTATAGATTCTACGGTTTACCACAGCGAACAAGCCCTCAACAACTATCTGTTGACCGAAGATAAAAGCAAAATCGCTAAGGCTTACAGCGTACTCTCCGTTGATTATCTCAACACCAATGAACTAGAAAAAGCACAGGATGTTTTGTTCAAAGCATTGGAACTATTCGAGGAATTGCGAGATGATCAAGGGGTAGCCAGTGCTTACAGAAGCATGTCCGTACTACAGGGCCAGATGGAGAATTTTGAAGAATCTATTGACTACGCACAAAAAAGTATAGCGCTTTTTAAAAAAGTAGATAACCATGCACAGATTGCCATTGCCTATTTCAACTTGATAAAGGGATATACTGCACTTGGTGCCTACGAAAAAGCCTTTGCCGCGGCAGACGATTGCATACAATTGGCACAAACCAAGGCGCCCGAAGAAATTTTTGTACCCGTACGGGCGTATTCCTATCGAGGAGATATTTCCATTAAGAATGGGAATTATGGGCAAGCCTTACTGGATTATACCAAAGCCTGGGAATTATGTGTCGCCAATATTGGAGAAGAGCGTTCTGCAACTTATAGAACCGAAATTGCCAATGCATTACGCCTTCTAGGCAGGTATGAGGAAGCTTTGGAAAATTTTATGATTGGGGTAGCAGCCTATGAAGCGGATGAAAATGAAAATATTTGGACGATATATGAGCAAATGTCCGAATGCTATGCTGCATTGGGAAAGGAAAAAGAAGCACTTACCTACTTTAAAAAAGGCACTGAACTCAAAGACCGGATGCTAGAAGGCAAAATTGCCAATCTGGAGACCGAAGCCTTGGTAAAGTACCAAAGCGGTAAAAAAGATGAGGCACTGGTTGCCCAGGCCGCAGTGCTAGAACAAAAAAATAAAATACAAACCTTGATTCTAAGCATCGGTATTTTATTGTTGCTGCTTTTAGGAGCCGTTTACTTTTTTCTTCGGAGAAGTAGAAAAGCAACACGGATCATCACTGCCAAGAATTCTGAGAATGAGTTACTTCTAAAGGAAATACACCATCGGGTAAAGAATAATTTGGAGATGGTAAAAAGTCTTATCGCACTGCAATCCGCACAGTTGGAGGACTCCGCCACCAAAGATGCCATGATCGCTAGCCAGAATAGGGTACAGTCTATGGGGATTATCCATCAAAAGCTCTATCAAGGTACCAATTTGGGCAGCATAGAAATGAAGGACTATTTTGTGAATCTAGGCGATGGTATTTTGGACACCTTCAATGCTGAGGAACAGGTTAAGATAGCTTTGGCCATGGACCAATTGGAATTGGATATAGACACGGCCGTCCCCATTGGTTTAATTGTTAACGAATTACTTACGAATTCCTTGAAATACGCCTTTCCGAATAAAACCAAAGGGAAGATTGAAATTAGCCTAACTAAATCCGATGCCGGCACCTTAAATTTGAAAGTGGCCGACAACGGTGTTGGAAAAAAACAAGGTGTAGCACCTAAGGGAACTGGTTTCGGGTCTCAATTAATTGCATTGCTCACCCAACAATTGAACGGTAAAATGCTGGAAGAAAACCAGAATGGAACCATAGTCTCTTTTCTGTTCAACCTCCCTAAAGCAGCCTAATATGGATACCCCTCTAAAAATATTAATTGTAGAAGATGAAATGGTCATCGCTGCCAATATTTCTATGGAACTCACTAAGTTGGGTTACACGGTTACGGGAATATTGCCACGGGGCGAAGATGTGCTTCCAAATATAAAACAGAACCGGCCCGATATCATTCTTATGGATATTAACCTTAAGGGTGCTTACGATGGTATCGAAATAGCCCGTATGGTTCGCAGTGAATACGATATACCCATTATTTATCTTACGGCGAACGCAGATGAACAACACTTTGAACGCGCCAAAGAAACACGGCCCGAGGCATTTATCTCTAAACCCTTTAAAAAATTAGACCTGCAACGCGCCATCGCTTTAACAGAATCAAGGATTTTGGGAGAATCGAAGGCCAAGGAAACCAAAAAGAACCTCTCCCCTTTCATTCTAAGCGATAGTATTTTTGTGCGGCACCATGACAAATTGGTCAAGATAATTATCAACGATATTCTATATATAGAAGCTGAACGAAACTATTGCCGCATCTATGCCAAGGAAAAAGAGTACTTATTGGTAATGTCCCTTAAAGATATGGATGAAAATTTGAGCGATAAGGATTTTCTAAGGGTGCACCGTTCCTACATTATCAATGTTTCGCAAGTGCAGGAGGTTGCGCATACCCATGTAGTTATCGCTAAAAAAGCCATTCCCTTAAGTAAAGGACATAAAGGGGAGCTCCTAAACCGGTTACAAACCCTATAATTCACTAAATAAGTCCATGCCCAAAGTACAATATTCCAACCCTTTGAAAAATAAATAGATAGCTTGGGAAACTAATAGCCACCATTGGTCCTAAATGAATTGCAAAAGCTGTTAAAAACCTGTTCTTTAGTTACATCACTAAAAAATATAGGATTATGAGAACACAAACAGTAAAGCTTTTTGGGGCCATTAGTCTTTTGCTTGCCTTTAGCACGAATAATGCACAGGAAGTTGGGGTGACCCTAGAATTTGAAAATGCGCTAAGCGCTCAGGAATTGGTGCAAAATTACGTACAGGCACTACAAGCTGGGGATGTAGCAGCTATGAACGCAGTACTTGACGAAAATGCCATGGTCTATGGTTTGGGAGGCGGATTGGATTCCCTAAATGTTTCTCAACACAAGGCCTATTACGAAAACAGTACCGCTACCTACGAACACAAAATATCACAAGCACTTTATTTACCCGTAAAAGTTACCAATAATTGGAATGAGGGCGAATGGGTACTGGCTTGGGGAACCAACACCGTAACGGATAAAAAATCTGGAATCAGTATACCTATCCCCTACCACACGGCCAACCTTGTACAGAATGGGAAAATCATCATGACACGATACTTCTATGATGTATTAAATATTGCGGAAAGCCAAGGCTATACGCTTACACCGCCCTCAGAATAACCACTACAACCAAATACTATTTATCCAACAAACGAGAATTAGATAACCTACCGTAAAAAAGTAGGTTATTTTTTTTCTATGACATTAGTGATCAAATGAAAACAAAATATCACGTGGAATAAAAAAGTGCTATTCCACAATAATTTGATTAGCAGTTCTGATGAAACCATTTAAAATCAAAGCTTTTTAAAGACATCATAAGGAGTCTCTGAAAGATAAATAGAAGTGTTGGGGAAAGAAACTATGTCGCTCGTCCTAAATGCGTTGCAAGAACTCTTACTATTCGGTTCCTTTAGTATAAATCACCAAAAACCAAAATAGTATGAAAACAATTGAAAAAATGAGCTTAACAGCGGCACTCCTTCTATTTGCAGTAAACTTTGCCAGTGCCCAACAGCTATTCCATGTACATGAAGATATTGTACCCCCTAACATGAACAGGCAATACAATGATGTAATCGCTACAATAACGCTCTTAGCCAAAGAGAATCCCATAGATAATCTTCCCCAGATCGCTTTAGAAGGTAACAATGGTTCCTATTATTGGCTCAGGCCCATTTTATCAATGGCAGATTTGGACAAAACCTCTGGAGTTCAATTGCTGGCGGAAAAAGCAGGAAAAGAGAAGGTATACGGTTTATTCACAGAATTGGACAAATGTTACGATACGGAATTGGACTATATAATACGCTTGGACAATAGCCTATCTTATATGCCAACGGGGATGACCCAGACCCCAGTGGGAGAAAATTATAGATCACAACATAAGCTCTATGTGAGTCCGAAGAACCGGGCCTTGGTAAAATCAAAATTAGAAGCGATCAAGAAAATAATGGAGGACAAAGGTTCTAAAATGTACTATAGAATTTACAAAAGTGGGTTTGGAACAGATGAATGGTACATGGTAGCCTTGGCTGCCAAAGACGCCGAGGATTATGCGAAAAAATCAAAAGACAATCAGGCTTTAATTGGCGCCGATGGCAAAAAAGCTTTTGATGAGCTCTATGCCAGCCTTCTCAAATATGAGATTGTTACGGGAACTATACGAACGGATTGGATGGCATCGCAAAGCAAATAGGCCCTAACTGTAAAAAAACAGAGTAAATATTTAATAAATGAATTATGAAAAAAACAATCCTATTAGGCCTGTCTCTACTGCTATTGACTGCCTGTAATCAAAAACAACGCTATACACAGGATTCTCCTGAAATAGATACCTTAAAGGCTGTTTTCGCCGATTATAACAACAAGGACTATACAGCGCTAATAAATCATTATGCGGATACTGCGAAAAGCTATATCAACACCATCGATAATCCGTTTAACAACGACCAATTGGTGGACTACCACCAACAAAACGATGCCATGTATAGCAGCCGTGGCTTTATTCAAAAAGACGATGAATTCGAAATGGTCGTTACGGATGAGGGGGACACCTGGGTAAACTTTTGGGGAGATTGGAAAGGAACCTTAAAGGCCAACGGAAAAGAGCTTACCCTACCCCTTCATGTTACGGCCCAATTTATAGACGGTAAAATTGTAAGGGCCAGTGGTGCATGGGATACTGCTCCTCTAATATTGGCGATGCAAGAAATCGAGGTGGCCAAGAACAGACCGGAAGCAGAACAAAAAATAATGGAATCCTTTAAAATATTCAATGATGCTTGGAACGAACATGACGTTGAGAAATTCAAGTCCATCGCAATAGATTCGTATCATAGAACCGGAAATGGGGAAGTGCAAGCGACGAATGAAGATGAATATGCGGCCCTGATGCAATCCTTTTTTAACGCCTTCCCAGATATTCATTTTGAGGATATTGGACATGTTCTAAAAGACGGAAAAGTGTACGCCAAATGGATAGGAACGGGTACCCATAAAGGCGATTTTATGGGAAGTGCCCCAACGGGTAAAACATTTGAGGTGCACGGCCTTACCATAACATCATATGATGACCAAGGTGTTCTGTTAGGGGATGTTAGCTACAACGATATGGCAGGTTTACTACAACAAATCGGTATTCCACTACCCTCAAATTAAGGGTACAACCCTAGGTAGTGTAAATAAAATTAAACAGGCGGGTTAGGTCCTTTCGGGGGAATGTTGGGCAACTTGTTATCGATTTTCTTAAATAGGTGTTTTTTAGTGTTGGAAATCGCAACAAATTACCCTTTGATCTAATCCGCCTTTTATTTGTTTCTACGATTTTATTTAATAAAAGACTTTCAGATTCGTGGGAGCGAATTAAGCCCAAAAGCAATCAATAAGGTACCACATCAACCCAAGGAATGGTAGGCTTCAAGTACATTTTCGATTTTTGACTCGGTTTCCTTATCAATATTTTGGCGTTCCGGTTTTTCCTGTAACCATGTTAAGGTTCTTCTAATACCTTCCGTAAAGGGAATAGTAGCCTTGAAACCGGGCACAAAGGTCTTTATCTTCGTATTATCGAACAGGACACTTTCTGCCTTATCGGCCAATAGGGTACCGGTAAACGAAGGCTCGATTTTACAAATGAAATCCGAGGCAATATGCACCACTTTTGCCTCTTTGCCCAATGCATCCGCCAAAATTTTATAAATCATATTCCAGCTCAAAACCTCATCCGATGTAATATGAAACGCATGGCCAATTGCTTGCGTAAGTCCAAGTAGGCCCACGAATCCTTTCGCAAAATCATCAGAGTGCGTTACGGTCCAGAGCGATGTACCATCACCGTGTACTATTATTTCCTTTCCATCCAAAATTCGTTGTGCCGTATTGTACTTATTAAATCCTCCTACAGCAATAGGGATTACCGTATCGTAGGTCAAAGAGGGCCGAACGATAGTTATAGGAAACCCCTCTTCACGATATGCCTTTTGTAAACGTTCCTCGCACTGTATTTTTCCTTGGGAATAGTCCCATAAATTATTACAAAGCGGTGTAGACTCCGTAATTACCGGATAGCTCAAAGGCGTCTGATAACAGGATGCGGAACTTATAAATATGTATTGTTTGGTCTTTCCCCTGAACAAGTGTAGGTCCCGTTCAATATCGGCAGGTGTAAATGCTATCCAATTCACGACTACATCCCATTCATGCTTTTTAAGCTCCGTAAGTTCTTCAGGCTTATTGATATCGCCAATTAGGGTACTAGTACCTTCGATTTCTACCGGCGATTGCCCTCGGTTAAGCAAATACAATTCCATTCCCTTACGCACGGCCAACCTGCTACTTGGCGTACTTATATTACCCGTTCCTCCTATAAACAATACTTTCATTTGCATTTTTTTTTAGTGACTTACAAAGCATAATACGTTTAAATATCCCTATAAAATGTGAGTCCGTTTTTAAAAGGATCGTAAAATGCGAATTCTTTGGTACCCCATGCCGTTTCCCTCAATAAGGTATGCGGATTAAAAATAGCCTTTGTACTATACACTTCATACAAAGACTCAATATTCTGGGTAACAATGCGTAACATAGGGCGGTCAACCGCTACCTCCCACTCCTTTTGATCATGCCATTGTAAATGAATCTCTATTGCGTCCTTAATGATACCTGCATATTTTGGTTTTTTGGAATCATCGGCAAAGGCAATACGAAAACCCAATCGATTTACATAGAAATCCAAAGCCTCCAAAACGTCCCAAACAGGAAGCACGGGGTGTATTTGATGTAGGTATCCTTGCTGTTGCATACTGTGAAAATACAAAAAGATGTAAAACGTATATTCCTACGGATGCTATTTGCCTTCTAAAAAGGGGTATTGGTAAAACCATAAGATATAAAATGGACGAAAAACTTACGTGGTTGGGTTTCTTTATGAAAAGCCAATGGTGCTTTACCTAAATTTTCCATTGTCCGACTAAAAATAATTCTGCATTATCGTTATCTTCATAACTTGATAATTAACCAAAAGCCTACATGATGAAAGCAGTTACCAAGCTCCTATTTTTTCTATTCATTTCTAGCTGTGCCGTGGCACAAGTGCCCTCCAATCTAGAACTGACCGATATTTTTAACATGGAATTTGTTTCCGATCCCCAAATATCACCGGATGGGACAAAAATTATTTATGTTAGGAATTTCAAGGATATCATGACGATAAAAATTTATCCAACCTGTGGATCACAAATTTTGATGGTTCCCAAAACCGCCCGTTAACAACGGGTAATCAAAACGATTACTACCCTAGGTGGTCCCATGATGGCAAGAAGGTTATTTTTAAATCGAACAGAGCAGATGATAAGATGAAACTGTATCTCATGTGGGTAGACACGAAAGAAATAGCTACCCTAACCAACACGCCTAAAGTACCAGGAGGCGTTAACTGGTCTCATGACGACCGGTATCTTGCCTTTACGATGTTCGTTCCGGAAACGGAAGAATCGCTTGTAAAATTACCGGCTAAGCCCGAAGGGGCCAAATGGAACACACCGCCCACTTACATCGATAAATTGAACTATAGAGGGGACGGGCAAGGGTACATAAAAAGTGGACACGACCAAATATTCACGCTTTCCATTGATGGAGGCACCCCAAAACAATTGACCTCGACCAAGTTTGACCATGGGGCCCCAATTTGGTCCAAGGATGACCAATCTTTATACTTTTCCGCAAACTTTAATCCAGATGAGGCCTTTGAACCGGCCAATAGTGAAATTTATTCACTAAATAGGTCTACTGGTAAAGTAGCGGCATTGACCTCAAGGTATGGACCGGATAGTGCTCCCGTTCTTTCTCCTGACGGGAAAATGCTAGCCTATACCGGTTATGATGATACGCTGCAAGGGTATCAGATTACGGAATTATATTTAATGAATAGTAATGGGTCCAATTCAAGGTTACTATCAGGTGATTTTGATAGGGATATTTCCAATGTCCAGTGGGCCACTGATGGCAAAGGCCTGTACTTTCAATACGATGACGAGGGAGATACCAAAATAGGCCATATTTCTTTGGACGGAAAAATTAAAACCTTAGTGGAGGGCCTAGGAGGCCTATCGTTGGGACGCCCTTATAATGCAGGTGCATTTTCTGTTTCCGATAATGCCAAATTTGCCTTTACATTGGGAGGCACAGAGCATCCATCAGATTTGGGAGTAGCGGATAAAAAAGGAACCCAGCGTCTAACGTTTGTCAATGATGATTTATTCTCTTTCAGGAAGTTGGGCGCAGTCGAGGAACTTTGGTGGGAGTCCTCTTATGATCAGCGAAAAGTACAAGGATGGATAGTTACTCCACCAGATTTTGACCCCAATAAAAAATACCCCTTAATTCTTGAAATTCACGGCGGACCTTTTAGCAGCTATGGTGCTGTGTATAGTGCGGAAATCCAAGCCTATGCCGCAGCAGGGTACGTTGTTCTTTACAGCAACCCAAGGGGAAGTACCAGTTACGGTGCGGAGTTCGGCAATTTGATACACCACGATTACCCAAATCATGATTATGAGGATTTAATGAGCGGCGTGGATGCGGTCATAGAAAAGGGATACGTGGATACCCAAAATTTGTTTGTTACCGGTGGTAGTGGCGGCGGTGTGCTAACTGCCTGGATCGTGGGTAAAACGGACCGGTTTAAGGCTGCCGTAGTGGCCAAGCCCGTTATCAATTGGACCAGCTTTGTATTATATGCCGATGGTGCCGCTTTCTTCTCAAAATATTGGTTTGGCAGCAAACCCTGGGAAGATCCTGAGAGCTACTTTAGACGTTCGCCACTATCTTACGTGGGCAACATAAGCACCCCTACTATGTTGTTGACCGGTGAGGAGGATTATAGAACACCGATAGCGGAATCTGAACAATTCTATACGGCCTTAAAATTAGTGGGTGTGGAAACGGCCATGGTCCGTATACCAGGTGCCGGACATGGTATTGCGGATAGACCTAGCAATCTAGTCGCCAAGATTGCGAGTGTTTTGGCTTGGTTCAATAAATACAAAGATGCGGAGTAGGACCATGAAATTCATTAAAAACTGGTTTATTCTAGGTATTTCCATTTTATGCTATACCAGTTATGGACAAACAGTTGATGTACTGACCTATAACATCAAGTATGATAACGTAAACGATAGTGTCAATAATTGGAATGACAGAAAAGCGGCCATGATTCAGCTTTTACAACATTATAAGCCGGGAGTCATAGGGATGCAGGAAGTTTTACACGAACAATTGAACTATTTGGTTGGGAACATGCCTAATTACAGTGCTATAGGTGTGGGTAGGAAAGATGGAAAGGAAAAAGGAGAGTACTCCCCTATTCTTTTTGATACGACACAGTACAAACTTTTGCAAAGCGAAACTTTTTGGCTCTCCACGACCCCTAATAAAATATCGGTAGGTTGGGATGCTGCCCTAGAACGTATTTGTACCTATGGTCTTTTTGAAGATCGGCAAAACAAGAAACAGTTTTGGGTTTTCAACACCCACTTTGACCATATGGGAATAACGGCGCGTGAAAAATCTGCCGCCCTTATCATATCCAAAATTAATGAAATAAATACCCATGCCTTACCCCTAGTGCTTATGGGAGACCTAAACCTTACCCCAGACCAAATACCGATACAGTTTTTACAAAAACAACTGATAGACGCCCAATTGGCTTCTGCAGGCAAGTTTTACGGCCCAACCGGTACTTTTAATGGTTTTGATCCCGATATGGTCTTAGATCGGCGCATCGATTATGTGTTCGTTAAAGGTTTTCAGGTTGACAGTTACCTTCATATCGATGATCGAATGGAGAATAATAAGCATATTTCCGATCATTTACCGGTGCTGGCATCCTTACAGTTTTATGAGTGATCGTTCAACACACTACCCGTCAAAAATTATCAACGCACCAATTTCCCAAGAAATAATAACACCACGTTTATCCATTGAAAACATAAACTTTAAAACATATCGTTTTAAAAATCCTGATACTCTTTACAACTGAATAGTTCCATTTGTATCCAAAAAGGTAAGGAAAGCTACCACCAGCCCTTAATGCTGGGGGGCACTGCATGTAGTTGCTATGTCATAAACCCATTCCCAAGCCTATTCCATTTGCGGATCCCTTCTTGCAAAACAGCCTGAAAAAGCTATTGCAATTTTTCCAACCTTTTGTTCATTACCCAAAACCAAAGGGGTTGTGCAATCGCCAAAAGCATCATCCCCGGATAACCGGTAGGCATTTGCGGACTTTTATCATGTGATTTTAATAGCTGATATTTTTTACTTCCATTGTAATGGTGGTCAGAATGGCGCGATAGATTGAACATTAATGCTCTTCCTATAGGATGATCGGAATTCCAAGAGTGATGGTGCCTTACTGCTTCATAACGGCCGTAAGAGTTCTTTTTACGCAGTAGCCCGTAATGTTCAATGTAGTTGACGGTTTCCAATAATAGGATACCAAATGTGGCGGCACCTAAAAACGCAATAAGGACAGTAGTTCCGAAAAAAAGATAAATACCCGTTAGCAATAGCATACTTACCAGAGCATAAACCACCATTCGGTTCCGAAGCGTAAACCAGGATTTTCCTTGCTCCCTAAATCGTTTATTCTCAATTTGCCATGCTTCAATATAACTACCAAAATGCGAGCGAAACCAGTACATGTATAGCAGCTCATTTTTTCGTGCAGTGGCTGCGTCCTCAGGCGTGGCTACATTACGGTGGTGCCCGGTGTTGTGGTAGGGCAAAAAATGGGTGTCCAGTGAAGTCAATAAAAGTACTTCCCCTAAAAACTGTTCCCAACGGGAATGGCGATGCCCAAGCTCATGACCTACATTAATACCGATTACACCGCACATAAAGCCCATGCTTAAAATGCGACCTATGTATTCCAAGGAACCAAAAGTGGTGCTTTCTATTACGAAGAAAAAATACACCAAAAACCCTAATTGAAGCGGCAGGGTACCATATAAAATGAAATCATAACTATTTTTCTTTTTTTCATCATCGGCCTGTTTCTTATCCCAATTCGCACGGTCTGGCGGAAACAATAATTCCAATAAGGGTACAATCCCGAAGAATACCGCCAAGGGCAAGTAGGTCCATAAACCATCAAAATTAAAAGCAATGAACACGGTTATAGGAATGGTATACGCAAAGAGGTATTTCAGCCAATTCATAGGTTAAGTTTTAGAGATTCCTTTGGTAATGATTTTTATAAGGTTGTCGAAATGTGATTCCAACCGATCATACTCGCCTTTTAGATAAAAGTTGGGTTCCAATCCCTGAAGCAGCATCACCAAAACTTGGCTGTACACCAAATGATCCCCAGGTAGTTCCAGTTCATCCTTGTCAACCCCTCGCTGTAGGAGTTTCAAAATTTGGTTTACTTCCCAGGTTACCATTTCCTCTTTTACGCTATTTACAAAATCGTAATGCTCATAAAAATTAGGGCGTAAGGTTTCTTGGTAATTTATGGCATGACGCAATACGTTCATCCTTGTCAGCATATATTGTCGCAAAAGGCCCCTGGTGTCCAATGAGGTTTCTAAAAATACGTTTTCCAACGCCTCCTTAAGCATGTTCAGCTCTTCTAAAACAACGGCTTGGAATAATAGCTCTTTACTACCAAAATGATAATATAGGGAGCCTTTTGCTTTTTGGGCCGTGGCTGCAATATCTTCCATAGCGGTTTTGTAATATCCGTATTTGGCAAAGGTTATACTTGCCGCTTGGAGTACTTGTTGTTTGGAATTTGACATTTTGACCAAAATTGAATATTAGTCAAATATATCCATTTTTTAGAAATGACAGAAAAAACAGTTGATAATTTCAAGTCTTTTGAACTAGTGTAATTTTGCTTCGGCGTTCCTTTCAAGCCATGAAAAAACATGAAAAACGAAACGCCTAAATTCTTAATTGGAAGAAATAATATGTCAGGTTAACGTGTTATCGTACTTAGGATATTTTTCTAATTAGTGTCAAGTCCCATACCTAAACCAGGAAATCCATTTACTATTTAATAAGATGGTATTACGGCCGTAAATAAGATATGATTTGAGCCAAGATGAATTTCTACAGGTCCATTACCCGACTATTCAATAATAAAAATCCCAAAATCGATGAGCCTACAGGTTCCACGCTTTTGGGATTCATTAAGTGATTGATAAGAAATAATGTCTCGAATGAAATACCTTCAAGAAGTCTTACCCCACAGACTTTTAAATGATGTTAAATCAAATCTTATCATGCATATAATTGAAACACTACGCTTGAACTAGATTAGTTAGTAGTGCCTTATTTCTTCAAAAAAGAAATCAGCAAGTCGTTGAGTTCCTTTGGGTGTGTTACATTAAGCCCGTGCGGTGCGCCTTTTATTACTTCAAACGTACTATTCGTAATACCCTTGGCCGCCTGTTCTGCGGATGTTTCAATAGGTACCGTAGCATCTGCATCACCGTGTACGATAAGGGTGGGTACATCCACGTTTTTGAGTTCAGGCCTAAAATCGGTATGCATCCAAGCTAATGCCGTTTGTATTGTAGCCCTTGGCGAAGCAAAGGAGGCTATCGTAAAATCATAGTCCAATTGCGCCTCACTTACCCTTTTTCCTTTATTATCCTTGTAATTGTAAAATCCTTTACTGAATTCCTTTAAGAACCCTACCCTATCCTCTTGCAAGGCATCGATAATACCTTCCAAGTCTTTTTCAGGAACACCGGCCGGATTATCCGATTTCTTTTTTACCAAAGGAATAATGGAACTTACCAGAGCGGCCTTGGCAATTTTACTGCTTCCATAGTCCGTTAGATACCGTACTACTTCACCACCACCCATTGAAAATCCAACAATAATAGCATCTTCAAGTTTCAATTCCTCGATAATCGCATTTAAGTCGCTCGCCAATGCAGAATAGTCGTAGGAATCCCATGGTGCGGATGAGGTTCCAAAGCCTCTACGGTCATACGATATACATCGATATCCTTCTTCTACTATTTTCCATACTTGCTGTTCCCAGGATTTACGACTTAAAGGCCATCCATGAATCAATATTACAGGTTGTCCGGATCCATAATCCTCATAAAATATATCTACTTGTTCTGTTGCTGTTTTGTTTGTTATAAAAGGCATTTATGTTTTTTTAGTTCATTTTTAAATTACTCAATAACTTCCTATTCCCTTAACGCGAAGCGTTAAAGATTTAGCTCATAAAGCGCTTAAAAAAGACCGTATATTTGTTCTTAAAAATATACTATGTATATACCGGACCCCTATAAAAATACAGACCCCAAAGAGATACGCATGTTTTTAAAGGAGCATAGTTTTGGAATTCTTATCAATACTGTAGATGGTAAACCTTGGGGTACCCATATACCTTTAGAATTTGGTGTCAACGCAACTAATGAGGAAGTTCTTGTAGGACATATTGCCAAAGCGAATCCCCAAAGCAAAAATATAGTGGATGGTGATGAAGTGCTTTGCATTTTTAACGGCCCACACAGTTATATTTCCTCATCTTGGTACCAAGACGAGGAGGTACCTACATGGAACTACATCGCCGTTCATATCTATGGTACAATCAAAATACAAACCCAAACGGCACTTGTAGATTCATTACACGCATTGGTGGATAAGTATGAGCAAAATTCAGAACATCCCATTTCCTTGCACGACATGGCTCCACAAACCATGCGCCAGGTAAAGGGTATTATTGGTTTTGAAATCGGTATTAAGGACATCCAGGCCGTGAAAAAGCTTTCACAGGGTAGAATCCACGACCATGAAAAAATAATAGATGCATTAGAAAAGCGCGGCGTAGCAGAGAAGGCAGTTGCAACTGAAATGAAAAAACTTAGCAATTGAACTTGCTATTGCAAAACTTAGGGCTCTCCAAGACACAATCAAATTCTCTGACACATCGCTTAACCAATTAATTTCCAAACCTTGCATTCTAGCTGTTTGCTAAGATAAAATTCAACATTTCGATAAACGGTAAAACCCTAACTACATTATTTCGTAAGTAAGTTGAAACCAAATCTAAGTTGAAAATGATGTACTTGCTTTTTACCTTGTCCATGGCCTTTGTAACCGTACTTTTGGGAATCTCCTTTATAGCCAACCAGAACCTGCAGAATGATCTAAAAAATAATAAAGCCAGGTTACAGCATAAATTATAAACAAGCCAATATAACAATCTTTGTACTCAAGAATTGCTGATGCGGGTACATTTCTACTTTTATTAAGCCAAAAAAAATTTTGGTACCGGACGCGTTCTAAGTAATCTTCTCCTACTTTTGCTATTGATATTACACAACTTCCCTAATAAAAAATAGTACACCTATGAGCGACGGTTTGATCTTATTCGATTTTTCTGAGAAAAGTAATCTTGGTCAATGGAAGATTATCAATGATGAAGTAATGGGAGGCTTATCCACCGGCCTTATCCAAGTTAATAAAAACGGAAACGGGGTATATACCGGCCACGTTTCCTTGGAGAATAATGGTGGGTTTTCTATGGTACAATACAACATGGACCGTATAGCCGTCCCGAATTATTCGGCATTTGTAATTCGCATAAAGGGTGATGGCAAAAAATATCAAATGCGCTGCAAATCTGGCGACCAGCAACGGCATTCTTACATCTATACCTTTAGCTCCAAAAAAGATTGGCAAGAACTCACAATCCCGTTCGAAAAGATGGAGGCTTTCTTTAGAGGCAACGCCTTAAAATTGCCAAACTATAATGGGGACTACCTGTCACAAATTGCTTTTTTAATTGGGAATAACAAGGAAGAGAATTTTACCCTGGAAATAGATTCCATAAAACTGAGTCGTCCTAAAATAGGTTGACAGTTTTTAAATAATTGATACTAAACCAGAGAAATTAGCTTCTCTGGTTTTTTGTTATGTATAAAGTTAGGTGTTTTATATTTTAGACTCAAATGTGGTCTTTTGTTATTATACGTTCTTATTGATTCTGCTATGAGCTTTTTTAACTCTTCGCCACTGTTACATTTATAGATCAGGAATTCCCCTTTCAGTATGCCGTTGATTCGTTCTGCCAATGCATTTTGGTAGCAATCATAACCATCTGTCATTGATGGTGTCATATTACTTTGCCTTAGTTCTTTTTGGTAAATGGCAGAGCAATACTGCAATCCTCTATCGGAATGATGAATTAGAACTTTGCTTGTCGATCTATTGTTGTTCGCCATACTTACTGCCTTTACCACATTCTCGGCACTCATATCATCACTAAGATGATACCCCATTATTTTTCTGCTATATGCATCGGTTACCAAGGATAGGTAATGTGTCCGCTCCCTGCTTTTAATATATGTAATATCACTGACGAAGAACTCCTCCGGTCCGCAAACTTTGATCTCTTTCATCAGATTAGGATGTTTTCTAAGCCAATGTTTAGAGTTTGTTGTCTTGGTGTAATTCTTCCTTGGCCTTATCAGCATCGATTCCGAGCGTAAATATCCAAACAGGGCATCTCTTCCTATTTTTAAATTGTGCCTTGCGAATTCATCCTTTAACAGGTAATACAGCTTTCGTGTACCGAGCCTGGGCATATCCTTGCGAACACCTTCAACCAAGTCCTTTACTTTTATAAACTCCTGTTCTCTTTTTATGATACGTTTTTCTGCATGGTAGACTGCTTGTCTACTTATCCCAAACAATCGACAACAACGGGATAAACTTAATCCTTGTTCTTGTCGGATGCGCTGGATTGATTGGGCGAATGCTTTTTTCTGATAGCTGTACCATACTGTTTATCCGAGATGTCGATCATGGTGTTGAGAATTTTGTTTCTCAATTTTTCATCGGAAAGCTCTCTCTCCAAGCGTTTGATTTTTTGGGCAGGTGTTTCTTTTGATTTTGGCATTTGACGTCGTATTGGTTCAGTCCAATCCAATGTACCATGTTTTCTCAGCCAAACCAAAACCGTGCTTCTGCCTTGAATACCATAAGCCTTTTGCGCCTGCTTATAAGTCATCTCGCCTTTTTCTACCTGATGGACAACACTTAATTTAAAGCCCAGATTATAATCGCGTTGAGTACGCTTGTTTACCTTAATAATTGAATGTTTCATAAATAAGTCGATTTTGTGTCAACTTATTTCAGGACGGGACAAACTAAAGTAAAAGAGCCATCCCTTGAAAGGATGGCTCTTTTGCAAAACTGTCTTTAAAACCTAACTTTCTTTTAAGGACTTCATATCAATTACAAATCTATATTTTACATCTGATTTCTGCAGACGGTCATAAGCCTTATTAATATCTTGGATATCAATCATTTCAATATCAGAAACCACATTATGCTCTCCACAAAAATCCAACATTTCTTGCGTTTCCTTAATACCCCCTATCAAGGAGCCAGCGATACTTTTTCTGCCCATAATCAAACTACCTCCATGCAATGGATCTAAGGGCTCTACTGCCCCTACAATGACCATTGTGGAATCTCTCTTCAACAAATTTGTGTACGGGTTCATATCATGCCCTACAGGAATCGTATTCAATAAAAAATCAAAGGATGCCGCGTGTTTTTTCATTTGTTCCTCGTCTTTTGAAATCAGGACTTCATCTGCCCCTAAACTTTTAGCATCTTCACTTTTAGAGGGTGACGTAGTAATCATAACGGTATGGGCTCCCATGGCATGGGCAAACTTAATTCCCATGTGGCCAAGTCCTCCTAAGCCTATCACACCCACTTTATCACCTTTTTTGACACCCCAATGTGCAAGAGGCGAATAGGTGGTTATACCGGCACATAATAAAGGTGCGGCAGCCTTTGCGTCCAAATTTGCAGGCACCCTTAAAACAAATTCCTTGTCCACTACTACACTTTCAGAGTAGCCTCCAAATGTATGTCCGCCCAGATGCTTGTCTTTACTATTGTAGGTAAAGGTGGCTCCATTTTCACAGAACTGCTCCAAGTCATCTTTACATGCGCTGCACGTATGACAAGAATCTACCATACAACCAACGCCTACTAAATCTCCTTTTTTAAAATTCGAAACATTTTTACCGACCTCCATCACTTTTCCAATAATTTCATGGCCCGGTACAACTGGGTAAACCGAATTTTTCCAATCATTCCTTACTTGGTGTAAATCGCTATGACAGACACCGCAGTATAAAATATCAATTTTTACATCGTCTTCCAATATATCCCTCCGTTCGATGTCAAATGGTTTTAAATCCGCCTCTTTTGAGGCAGCTGCGTATGATTTAATCTTAGTCATTTTTTTATGTTTTTTTGGTTTCCATCAAAATAAGAATAATGTAGGCACAGCAGTGAATTACATCGTTCTTTAACCCAATTTTAACGAACGATACCTTTAGGTTTCAAATGCGTCAGGCCTATTTTTTAGGGTCATTATAATCCATTGAAACAACTTTAGCCCTAAAATCATTCCTTCGCCTTCACCATATTTTTTCAGATACAGACTATATAAATACAGTTTGTTAAACTAGATATTACCATTCAGCCAATCTATTCCACAGTTGGGTAGTTTGTTTTTCTTTTTCATTGCAAGTTCCATCAAATTTGAACAAGTATTAACCATAAACCTATTAAAATGAAAAAGTTACTAGTTGCATTTACTCTACTTACGGCCATTCTATCTGTATGCGCACAAGAAAATGAAGGAATTACCTTAACGGTTGTCATCGAAAATGTATTGAATGATGAAGGTTACGTCTTAAGCGCTTTACACTCCCAAGAAACATTCATGAAGGCAGAAGGTTTGGAAACCAGAAAGGATAAGGCCAAAAAAGGACCGCTCACTTTAACATTTACGAACATTAAACCGGGTACCTATGCAATATCCATATTGCACGATGAAAACGAAAACAACAGGATGGACTTTGAAGCGAACGGAATGCCCAAAGAAAATTATGCAATGAGCCAAAATTCCATGCTCATGGGTCCCCCTACATTTGATGACGTCAAATTTGCGGTGGAAGATGCGGATATGGAAATGGCAATCCGGTTTTAAGTTGGTTACAACAGCTTAAAAAAATCCAACGGAAAAAGATAGTAGTAAATGGGGTACGTAAACTGTACCCCATTTTTTTTCGATTGACTAAAAACCTGATGAACCGTTTCAACAGGGTATTTCCCACTAAATATTGGTTGAATTCAAATTCAGAGTTAAAATTCACTAAGTTTAAACTTTGAAATTTATATCGGATTTGGGAACTTATTTTGGGGAATACACTTTTTCTTAATTTGGTTCAAATTTTAAGTGTCTAAATAACAATCTTATTCCAACCTGTAAATGAAATTGCAAAGTAGAAAGGCATATCCTGACTTGTGTATAGAATTACTTTCTACCTTGGAAAGCAGTCTCCCCTCCCACCTTACCTATCATAATGTAGCCCACACGGTTGATGTAGCAAACATTTGCAATGTGTATATTAAGTATTATAAAATTGAAGAGAAAGAGGCTACATTACTTCGTTATGCTGCGATTGGACATGATTTTGGTTATATTATTTCACCTACCGATCACGAGGAAAGAAGCATTAAAGTGCTTACAAATCTACTTACTCCTATTTTGACAAAATCAGAGCTAGCAATGGTAAGTGGCATGATCAGGGCTACAAAAGTACCTCAGAACCCTAAGACTTTTCTTGAAGAAATAATTGCTGACGCAGATTTGGATTATTTGGGAAGGGCGGACTACGATACCTTAAGTAATGCACTTTATGAAGAATTTAAATATTACTCCATAGTTTCGACAAAAGAAGCATGGCTAGACCTTCAAATTAGCTTTTTGGAAACTCACAGTTTCCACACCTCCTTCGCACAAAAATTTCGAAAACCCTTAAAAATTCAAAAATTGAAAGAACTGAAGGAAAAAAGGAAAAAATAATAAGACTGCTGAAAAATGCAACGAATTCCTTCTGGTGAGGATTTATAAATTAAGATCACTATATCGCAACCCTTAGGGAACAAGGTTTCTGTTTTACTACATTCAAAATGGTCAATCATTTACTTAACTTCTGGTTTTTGGGGATTGCTTAAAACTTAGTACCTTACATCAAGCGACGATAGCTTTTGCTAAATCAAAAAAGTATCATAGCATCAAATTCCGTTGACCAAATAAATTGAACATAAATGACCAAAAAAGGAATCAAGGGAAAGGTAAATGAAGAGGGATCGCCTAGTAAGGATAACTATAAGCATTTTAGATTGGTCAAAGGAAAAAGCCCCCATACGGAGGAGTTGGTAGATCATTATTGGGGTAGTATTAATTATATTTTTAGCCTGATAAAAGCTTCGGAGATTAAAGCCGGACTTATACTTTCTTTTTACGGTATCCTATTGAACGTTATTTATGGCAATGTCGTTACCGTCTTACAAAAAGACAATAATACTTGGCTACTCTATATATTAATCAGTGCTTGGGTTGTAAGTACAATTATTTCAATTTATTTTAGTATTCGCTGTTTTATACCAAAAATCGAGGATACCTATGACCGCAATATTTTCTTTTTTGGGGATATTATTTCAAAATTTGGCACAATTAGGGAGTTTTCACAAACCTTTTACAATATCAGTTTAACCGAAGAGGAGCTGTTTGATCATTTGGGGCAGCAAATTTTTATCAATTCAAAAATATCGGCCTATAAATTCAAATGTGTAAACCAAGCCATACGCTTTTTAGCCATTGGGTTGGCTATACTTTTTATGGCTATGCTCTGCTATCTTTTTACTGAATTCATCTGGCAGCCCAACTAGCCGATACCACTGTCTAAAGTAATAGTTTTATTTCAAAACGGTACTTATCATTCATTGCCAACAAATGGCAATGCATTTATATAGACCTACAATCCTATAGGTATTGACAATGGAATTTATTAACTTGTATAATATAAACTTATACAATGACCATAACCCAGCTACAGTATGTGCTCGCAGTTGCCGAATATAAAAACTTCACCTTGGCAGCGGAGAAAAGTTTCGTTACCCAACCTACGTTGAGTATGCAGGTGCAAAAGCTTGAAGATGAATTGGATGTATTACTTTTCGACCGCAGTAAAAAGCCGATCAGAGTTACTGAGGTTGGGGAAAAAATTGTTGCGCAGGCCAAAAATATCGTAAATGAAGCGGCGCGCATTAAAGATATAGTGGATCAGGAAAAAGGCTATATAGGCGGCGATTATGTCTTGGGTATCATCCCTACGATCATGCCTACCCTATTGCCCATGTTTCTTAAGACCTTTATAACCAAATATCCGAAGGTAAACCTTATCATTAAGGAACAGAATACAGAAAGCCTTATTCAAAATATACAGGATGGCCATCTGGATGCTGCTATAGCTGCTACCCCTTTAGAGGTTGATTTCATTAAAGAAAGACCACTATATTATGAGCCCTTTGTAGGTTATGTGCCCATGGAGCATCGGCTAGGAAAAAAAACACAATTGGTACCCGAAGATCTTGATGTGGCAGACATTCTCCTACTACAGGACGGACATTGCTTTAGGGAGGGGGTTTTAAACTTATGCAAGACCCCTTCTTTGGATGAAAAACATTTTAGATTGCAGAGCGGAAGCTTTGAAACCTTGATTAATCTTTCCAATGAAGGTTTGGGAATGACCTTATTGCCTTATTTGAACACGCTTGAACTGGATGAAAACAAAAGGAAATTTTTAAGGCATTTTAAGGAGCCTTCCCCGGCTAGGGAAGTTAGCCTCATCTACCACAAAAAAGAATTGAAGGTACAAATTACAGAATCGCTGCGAGATGTAATTACCAGTGTTGTAAGGGGCGCTATCGCCTTCCAAGATGTGAAAATAATAAGTCCCCTGAACAAATAGGGCTCAATCTATTTTCCGGTATTTGAAAGCACAACCTTCGATACAAATTTGAGGTCCTACGGGAATTAGGGTAAGTTCATCCTGCACAATTACCGTTTTTAAGATATCGTTTATTTTTTCCGCATCGGCATCATAGATTCTTGTCAAGGTGTCGTTCCGAAATCGATAGGTTCCGGTGACATCGGAATCCGATTCTAGATTGATAATAGAAAACGTTAGGTCCGCATTGAAACGAAGAATTTCACCGTTCTTTACGTCTTCGCTTAGCATGGGGCCTCCAATACTATATTGGTAACTTACCTGTTGCCAGCTGCCCAGAAGAGCACGTACTGCATCGGGAGATTCATTTTGCATGCTGCTCTTTTCACAAGAGAACATACTTAAAATGTAAAGACAAGTGAGTAAACGGTTCATCAGCGTATTTTTTAATAGATGCCGTTATATATAAAAGGTTGCTTAATTAAAAAGAGCCACTTAAAGTGGCTCTTTGCTATGCTTTTAAATAAATTAAACTTTGTTGTAGTTCTGGCTTATCGATTATAAAACTTTCCAACCAGATTTTTAATTCTTCTACCTCTTCCGGTAGCAATGTCAAAAGGGCTTTTTTTAATTCCTTACAGAAAAGTAAGGTGTCAAAACTCACTTTTTTAAGTACTGTTTTACTGTACTCAAGCATTGAATTAGCCATGATTCTAGTGTTATTAGTTCGTTGTTTCATAAAGGTAAACAGAAAACGGGATTTAATATTGCATACAAAAAGTTAAAGTAATTTTACGGATGTTAAATTTTATTTTAGCACGTACATTGTCGATTTTGTAATTTGGATGCATGAAGAAAATTCTTGTGTTAAACTGTTTTTTATTTTTGCTCAGCGGTTGCATATCTACAAAAGGTAGTATCGAAAAACAACTGAATAAAAAGTTGTCCTCCCAATTCTATGATAATCAATTTACAGGCGTTTTTATTATTGATGCGCGGACCAAAGACACCCTTTATGATTATTCAAGTGAAAAATACTTCATACCCGCCAGTAACACCAAAATTTTCACCCTTTTTACGGCATTAAAAATCTTACCCGATTCAGTACCCGCACTAAGCTATCTAAAATTTAAGGATACCACCTACTTTAAAGGTACAGGTGACCCGTCTTTCCTTCATCCCTATCTAAAGGATTCAACAGCACTTCGTTTTCTCAAAAATCAGGATAATCCGGTGTTTATAACCGGTTCTTTTCAGGATGAAAAATATGGACCCGGGTGGGCCTGGGACGACTACCAATGGTATTATTCACCAGAACGAAATGCGTTCCCAATACATGGTAATGTACTACTGGCCTATAAAAATCCTGAGTTTAAGGTAAAGCCTAACTACTTTAAGGACAGTGTTTTACAATTACTGTATAAAAACAACAGAGATGCATTTAAAAATATTTTCTATTACCCTCCCCAATCCGTGGATACTTTAGAAACGCCTTTTTTAACTAGCGAAAAAACCACCGTAGCGCTACTGGAACACTACCTCAACAAAAAAGTAAGGACACAATTGACCATGCCAGCGGGTAAGCCGCAATGGTTGTACGGTATTAACGCCGACTCCCTTTACGTAAGAATGATGCATGAAAGCGATAATTTTATCGCCGAACAGCTTTTATTATTATCCGCCCATGTGCTAACCGACACGCTCAATGGCGATCGCATACGCACGCACATGTTGGAGTCTGATTTAAAAGATTTAGCACAGGAACCGAGGTGGGTAGATGGGTCTGGCTTATCCAGATATAATTTATTTACACCACAAAACATGGTTGCCGTATTAAATAGGCTCTATACCGAAATACCCCTAGAACGCTTATTCCGTCTATTTCCTGAAGTAGAAAATACCGCAATGCCAAAAACTAGTAGCAGTATTAGCAAGACCCCCTTCGTTTATGCAAAATCCGGGAGTTTAAGCAACAACTACTGCCTAAGTGGTTACTTAAGGGCTAACTCTGGGAAAATTTTAATTTTTAGTATTATGAACAATCATTTTAGACAACCAACTGGAGAAGTTCGTCTTCAAGTGGCAGAAATGTTACAAACACTTCATGACTCCTATTGATTGGTTGCTTCGGGAATTTTATCCTTTACATGTGTTGGAAATTTATTCCGTAAAAGGTTAAGCTTGGGTGTTATGTGCGTTTTACAAAATGGTTTATTGGTATCCTTGTAATAATAATTTTGATATTCCGCTTTTGAGGGATTGAACTCCCCAAAGGCAAGTACCTTGGTTATGATCGGTAATTCAAATTCCTTCTGTAGTTCGCCTATTATTTTCGCTATCATCGATTCTTGACGTCCTTGGAAATAATATATAGCAGAACGGTATTTCTCGCGCATGGAATGGTTGTGGGTACTTTTGTGCGTCTGTAAATGAATGGCTATCAAGCTCTTTAACGGTATATCACCTTCATGAAAATGAACGATAACCGCTTCTGAAAAACTGGTTGGACCTTGCCCTGGTGCTATAAAACCTTGCTCTACTTTAACCACTCCTTTGAGGGAGCTAAAAACCGCTTCAGTACACCAATGACAACCGCCTCCAAAACCTATTTTAGTTATTGTTTTCACCCTCCGTTGGTCGTGAATCTATCATGAAACTAACGCATTCAGTGCTGCGTATTGCAATAGTAAAATTGTTTTGGCATCCTTTATTTCACCTGTAGAAACCAGTTCCAAAGCTTTTTTAAACGGCATTTCCAAAACCTCGATGTTTTCAGTTTCCGAGTCCGCTCCGCCACCCTCGCCAACACGCATGCTTTCGTCATAAGCGCCTACAAAGAGATATAGAATCTCTGTAACCGAGCCGGGAGACATATAGGTTTGCATCACCTTCTTGACATTGCTGATTTGATAGCCCGTTTCTTCCTCGGTCTCCTTGCGTATGCAATCCTCAGGATGATCGCCGTCCAGGAGGCCGGCGCAGACTTCAATCATCATCCCGTCCTCATTCCCATTTACATAGGTAGGCATCCTAAATTGTTTCGTAAGCACAACCGTTCGCTTTGAAGTGTTATAGAGTAAAATGGCAGCGCCGTTACCTCGGTCATAAGCCTCTCGCTGCTGTGCTTCCCAAGTACCATCAGGTCGTTTGTATTCAAATGAATACTTATTCAAGGTATACCAGTTATCGGATAAAATTTCCCGCTCTATATTCTTAATGTGGTTCTGCTTCATGAAGTTCATTTTAGTCCTCAAATATAAAGTAGAACGTTGAAGCCGTAAAGGCCAATGTACTTTTTAATAATTGATAGGGATTGAAAGACCACTGATTGGTGGGAAAGCGGACTACCTACCAAAAAAGATATGAATTACAAGCTCCATCGATTACCCACTTCCGAAACCGGCTTGCAAGGCTCGTAAATGCCAGGAATAGGATCATAGGATAAGACATTTTCACCCATTTCCTGTGATGTAAAATAAGCCCAAACAGTCATCGATTTTAAAGCACGGTAAAAAGTAATGGGCGCTTGTTCACCTACCGTAGTTCCCCAAATACCTGGGTTGAACGACGCTGAGCTGGCTTCGGCCGCTTCCAATACCTTAGTCCTTTCCACTTCAGGAAGATGTATAAAGATAGCTCCATAATTTTCCTTCGTATCGGAATTAAAAGTACCAATGGCATCACGCATATTTTTTTGGCCGGCTGCATCATACGATTGCGCAACAACTTTATCTATAAAAATATCCGCTTTAACATCCAATGCCCCTGGCGTATCTGTTGTGGGCAAAATCATATCGACAATCATGGATACGGTTTTTGCCTCTTCGGCTGTAAAAAACAGGGGTTCCCAATGCATTCTATTATCCGCTTTGCATGATTCAAATAAAGACATCATAGACGGCATCAATAGTGTAGCACCTGCAAAAAGCCCGGTTCGTTGTAACGCTTTTCTTCTATCCATAACTTAAATATTCATTTTTTTCAATTCGGAAACAGCATGATCAGCTGCCCTTGCAGTTATTGCCATATAGGTTAATGAAGGATTCACACAGGAGGAAGATGTCATACAGGCCCCGTCCGTAACAAAGACGTTTTTTGCCCCATGTACTTGATTATATGCATTGAGTACCGATGTCTTGGGGTCTTTCCCCATTCTTGCCGTACCCATTTCATGTACCCCATACCCGGGTGGATGCTCCTTATCGAAGCCCATCACATCTTTTACCCCGGCAGCATTCAACATTTCAACGGCATCTGCCTGAATCTGCTTGTTCAAGGCCTTTTCATTTTCCTTGAACTCGGCATCAATGGTTAATGTGGGTTGGCCCCATTTGTCCAAAACATTGGGGTTCAATTCTATTTTGTTGTCATGGTACGGTAAGCATTCCGCAAAACCGGTTATAAAAAACTCCCATGGGCCAGGTTTTAAAATACGTTCCTTGAAATTGGCTCCAAAATCCTTTTCATTGGCCGGGTTTCCGCCACGGTATGCTCCACCTTGGTATCCAAAGCCTCGCAAAAATTTATTGGATTTTGTTTTTTCATCAATATTCACATACCGCGGAATATAGATCCCGTTTGGTCTACGTCCTTTGTAGTACATATCCTCAAAACCATCGACTTTCCCTATTGCGCCTACCCTATAGGTATGGTCCATAAGGTTGTGACCCAATTCCCCACTATCATTTCCCAATCCGTTCTCAAACCTACCTGATTTTGAATTCATTAATAGTTGGGTCGTACTCAGTGTTGAAGCGTTTACGAATACAATTTTAGAATTATATTCCAGTACCTCGTTTGTATCGGCATCAATGATACGCACACCGGTAACTTTTCCTTTTTTATCATCATAAATGAGCGATTGGACTATGGAATAGGGTCTAAAGGTTAAATTTCCGGTCGCATTCGCTGCGGGCAAGGTTACGGCATTACTACTAAAATAGGCCCCATACGGGCAGCCTCTACTGCATCTGTTTCGGTTTTGGCACTGCCCTCTTCCATTATGGGGTTGAGTCAAATGTGCAACACGGCCAATTATCATATTTCTGCCGGCAAACTCCTTTTCAATTCTTACTTTCAGATGCTTTTCCACACAGTTGAGTTCCATGGGCGGCAAGAAATGGCTGTCCGGTAATTGGGGCAGCCCTAATGCTTCGCCACTAATTCCAGCAAATTTCTCAACATAGGTGTACCAAGGTTCAATGTCTTTGTACCGAATTGGCCAATCTACTCCAAAACCATCCTTGGCGTTCGCCTCGAAATCCAAATCGCTCCATCGGTAGGTCTGCTTTCCCCATAACAGGGATTTTCCTCCCATTTGATGGCCACGAAGCCATAAAAATGGTTTTTCCTCAGTATAAGGATTGGCCTCATCATCAGCCCAAAAGTGTTCTGTATCCTTACCTACCCAACCGGAGCGTATATTCTTGTAATGCTTTTTCTTTTCTTCGGGAGTCAAACCGCCCCTCAACTCCATATCCCAGGGGTCTAAATTCATGGTGGGGTAATCCACCACATGCTCAACTACCCTACCGCGTTCCAACACTAATGTTTTTAGGCCTTTTTCACAGAGTTCTTTTGCGGCCCATCCACCACTAATACCAGAACCTATGACAATAGCATCATAGGTCATTTCCTTTTTTGCATCAATATTATAGTTTGCCATTCTTACATACTTTCTTTAATCAAGGTAATTAATTCTGTCTAAATCCTAATACCTAAAAATGAATTTTGAAATCCATTCCATTAATCACAAGTGTTGAATCCTTTAATAAATATGAAATAGAACCCTTTTTCTTCCGCCATTCAACTACTTTATTAACGAAGTAAGAAAATCAATAGAATTTACGATAACCTTTTCGTAAATTCATTCCGTATTGACCGTAATCTCAAATTAATATAGTCACAGGGGCACCATTTCCTCAGGCAAGCCATAATTACCACTTCAATTAACATATACATGATGTTTAAAAAACTTTACTTCTCTCTTTTAGTTATTTTCCTTTTAGCAAGCTGCAAAGACAAATCGTCTACTACGAATACAGAAAATAGCCTTCCAAAAATTGCTATTGCTGGTTTGGGGATAGAGTCTAGCACCTTCTCACCTGCTGTTACGGAAGAGGAAGCCTTTCATGCCAAAACCGGGGATTCCATATTTTCGAGATACCCGTTTATGGCCATCGATTCCAACCTTAGAAAAAGAGCCAATTGGATTCCCATTCTTATTGGAAAATCACTGCCAGGAGGTGCGGTTACCCGAGAGGCCTATGAATCCCTAGTATCACAAACCCTTACGGCTCTCCAAGAAAATGGTCCCTACGACGGGTTGTTTTTTGATATTCATGGGGCAATGAGCGTGGTTGGACTTAAAGATGCCGAAGGAGATTTCATAAAGCGCATTCGCGCTGTTATAGGCTTTGATGTTCTTATTTCCACCTCTATGGATTTACATGGAAATGTGTCCGAAGCACTGGCCAAGCATACCGATTTAATAACCTGTTACCGCATGGCGCCCCATGAGGATGCTACAGAATCAAAGAAACGGGCCGTAACCAATTTAGTGGAACGCTTGGAAAACGGTAAGGGAAGGCCCGAGTATAAAGCATGGATTCCCGTTCCAATCTTGTTGCCCGGTGAAAAAACCAGTACCCGTATCGATCCGGGTAAACGCCTCTATGCGGCAGTACCCGCTGTTGAAAAAAAGCAAGGGGTCATTGATGCCGCTATATGGATTGGTTATGCCTGGGCCGACGAACCCCGAAACCATGCTGTGGTCATGGTGACCGGTGATGATAAAAAAGAGGTGACCGAAGGAGCTGAAATGTTGGCGAAACGTTTTTGGGACGTGAGGAATCAGTTTGAGTTTGTAGCCCCAACCGCCTCGCTTGAAGAAAGCTTGGAACTTGCCTTAAAGAATAAAAAACAGCCTTACATTATTAGTGATATGGGCGATAACCCTACCGCTGGCGGTGCCGGTGATGTAACATGGACCTTGAGGAAAATTTTGGAACGACCAGAATTTTCTACGGAGAAAGGACCATCTGTAATTTATGCGTCCATTCCCGGACCAGAATTTGTAGCCAAGGCCATGGAAGCAGGAATAGGAGCAACAGTCCAGGGTTTTGCGGGCGCAGCCGTGGATGATAGATTCGCACCCCCCTTAGAATTGGAAGGTACTATTGAAGCCATAAAAGAAGGAGATCGAGATGCCGAAATAGAGGTAGTTGTAAAAATAGGGAGTGTTCATGTCATCGTAACTAAAAAGAGAAAACCGTATCATTTGGAAAAAGATTTTACTGACTTAGGTCTTAACCCGAAAGAAACGGATATCCTCGTTGTGAAAATAGGCTATTTGGTTCCCGAGTTATATAATTTACGGGGAGATTGGATCATGGCCCTCACCCCGGGCGGCGTAGATCAGGACCTGGAGCGACTTGGATATAAAAATATTAAAAGACCGATGTTCCCCTTGGATCAGGATATGGAAACACCCGATCTAAGCGCACAATTAATACCGGCTTCGAATGAATAAAACTGATTTTGTAGTCCCGCAGATTTTATAAAATGAAACAGAATTTCTATGTATTGTTATCAGTATTTCTTTTTTCAAGTAGCTACGGGCAAGAAAGCATTTCAATAACTGCAATTCTAAACCAAAAATTAGATTCTATTGCCGATGGAGGCCCAATAGTAGGGTTTTCTGTTGCCATTGTAGATGCGGAAACTACGCTATACACTAGGGGATTTGGGTACGCAGATGCGCGTACAAAAACGCCATTTACTTCCCAAACCATCCAAAACATAGCCTCCATTTCAAAAACCGTTATCGGTATTGCGCTTATAAAAGCACAGGAACTTGGTAAACTTGATCTTGATGATCCTATCAACAAATATTTACCATTTTCCGTTTCAAATCCTCATTTTCCGGAGGTATCCATTACTATTAGGCAGCTTGCATCACATACCTCCACAATAAAAGACGCAGCAGCTTATGAAAAAAAAGGATATGTATTGAGGTATTACGACAATGCCGGTACAAAATTGAAGAAAAACTTCCGGCCTCCCAATGAACTGATGGACTATGGGCTTTTTTTGGAAGAAATTCTGGGTGCTAAAGGCAAATGGTATTCAAAGAAAAACTTTATTCAGAAAAGGCCGGGAGAAATTTTTGAGTATTCCAATGTGGGAGCGGGTCTAGCCGCGTTAGTTTTACAGCGGGCGGTAGGCCAATCGTTTTCAGAATTTACAAAAACCCATGTCTTTGAACCTTTGGGAATGTCCCAAACAGGTTGGTTTTTAAGTGAAGTGGACGCTTACATACACAGTACAATTTATACAGATAAAGGCAAGCCAATCGCTCCCTATCAATTGATTAATTACCCGGATGGGGGTTTAATTACCTCATCCACCGATTTAGCTATTTACCTTACGGAATTGATTTCAGGGTATTCGGGAGACGGAACCTTGTTATCGATTGATGGATATTCAGAATTGTTCAAACCCAATCTTGAAACCGCTATCCATAAAAGCAGGAGCAATAGTAAATATAATGATGAATTTGAAATGGGCATTTTTATGGGGATTTCCGCTCAAAATCAAGTGGGGCATACTGGTGGCGATCCCGGGGTTACTACCATGCTATTTTTCGATGTTAAATCCAAGATCGGTAAATTGCTGTTGGTCAATACAGAACTTTCCAAAGATGGCATCAATGAGTTGATCAAAATATGGAAAACATTGGAGGCCTACGAAACTAAACTGTAACGGCCTTGTTCAAGTACCTTCTAAGCGGAAGCATTTCTTTATACACTTCAACGACCCTGTCCTGAAAATCGTCCTGTTGCACTTGTTTTTGTGTTACGGAATGTAGTACTGCAAAACTTTTATGGCGTAATAGTTCTATATGCTTGTGGTCTTGCGAAAATCCTTTAGGGGAAGTCTTTAGCATGTCATCTTCCATAAGCCCCCCAAACATGTCCTGGAACGACTTTTTAGCAATAATCTTCTTTAATTCCTCCCCGTTATAATCAATGGCATCCCTAATACTTGATAGAATCTTGGACGGTGGGCGGTAAAAGCCACCAGCAATAAGAGATTCATTGGTACCCAGGTGAATATAGAAATCACCGGTATTGGGAGCTTTGTCCAATCCCGCTCCAAAATGATCTTTATAGATGGGCTTATCTGGATGGTACATTAAATTATTGTTGATGCGGTTAATCGCCTTTTTACCGGAGGTGGCATAGTAATCCTTATCTACTGCCCCAAGTTTTGTATCCATTTCGTTTAACCAGCCAATATACCAATCCCTTACTTCATGGTACCGATTTCTATTTTCGTCCATCCATTCCTTGGAATTGTTCTTTTCCAAATCCCGTAAAAAATCATATAGCTTGTAAAAACTCATAAATTCGTTGTTCGTTGTTCGTTGATGGTTGATGGTTGATGGTTGATGGTTGATGGTTGATGGTTGATGGTTTTTAAGAAAAATCTATTTTCTAGTTTCTAGTTTCTTTTTCTCTTTTCTTCTCCCAACTCAAAATAAAGCGCTAGTACCCCAGTGTAATAAACACATTAAAACCTATTATCACCTCCAACAATATCCCCGAGGGTTCCTAGAATACTGCCTTCGCCTTTATCCTTGCCCCCTCTTGGTATAGATGCCAGAACCCTTCCTGCCAATCTACTGAAGGGTAGGGATTGTATATAAACTGTTCCCGGACCGCGAAGCTTTGCAAAAAATAATCCTTCCCCGCCAAAAATACTATTTCGTATACCGCCAATAAATTCGATGTCATAATCTACATCCTTGGTAAAGCCTACGATACAACCGGTGTCCACCTTCAATGTTTCTCCAGGAGCCAAGGTCTTTTTCGCCATGGTGCCGCCAGCGTGTACGAAAGCCATACCGTCGCCTTCCAACTTCTGCATAATAAAACCTTCCCCACCAAAAAGTCCACGTCCCAAACGTTTAGAGAATTCGATACCTACAGAAACCCCTTGGGCCGCACATAGGAAAGCATCTTTTTGACAAATAAAACGACCTCCCAATTCAGATAGGTCTACGGCTAAAATCTTACCTGGATATGGCGAGGCAAAACTTACCTTCTTCTTGCCTTGACCTATATTTAAAAAAGCGGTCATGAACAAACTTTCACCGGTGAGCATGCGCTTACCTGCAGAAAATATTTTACCCAATACGCTGTTGTCCTGGTTAGATCCGTCCCCAAAGATGGTGCTCATTTTAACATCCATATCCATCATCATAAAGCTACCGGCTTCGGCGACAACGGCCTCTTGCGGGTCTAGCTCTATTTCAACATACTGCATTTCTTCTCCAAAAATCTCGTAATCTATTTCGTGTGCGTTCATTTATACCTAGTTTTTCGTTTGTGCCTATTAGATGCTCTTCACCTACCAATTGTTACAAATCAGGCAAGTAATTTTTTAAGAATTTCATAAAATTCGATTGGTTTTTGCGTTCCGATAGTATACTTTTTCCCATTTTTTAAGGTCAAAGCCAATCCCTTATTTCCTTTCACGTTATATACGGTACCGTGATTTATACTCAATCGAATACCATATCCAACAAATCCATAATTGACAATTTCGGCCTTTGCTATATCTTCAATTCTGAAAACTTTTCTAAAGAAAATAAGATGTTTTATCTGAACCTCCTCTTTTGTAACCATCGTATACAGTTTTGATTTCCAAAAAAAACCGAGTACGGCGCTATATAGTATGATACCCCACCAGATAGAATCTTGAAGTACTAATGAAAAGGAAGCATTACCAGAATTCTGAAAAGCATTCAGAAACAAATAGATTGGTTTAAAAAAAATCAGAAAAAAAGGCAGCAATAAAAAAAGCCACAACCACCATTGGGTGAATTTTTGAGTTTCGTTAAATTGTATGGTTTTCTTCAATTTATTAATTATTTACCCTTCAACTTTACCGTCCATTCAAAATCGAAGGTACTAACTGTCACTCCATCTTCATTGATCCCAATAGATTTCATCCAAACGGTTTGCCCCTCCCCTGTGGCCATGGTTTTTTCCAAAGCCTCCGTTATAAGATGACCGTCCTTACAGGTAAACGTAATCTTACCAGTGGCTTTTTTTGAAAAATTGGCTTTATTATTAGCTACCAACATGGAAATTTTCTTTCCTGTAGCATCAATTTGGTCTATCATAAGCGCACCTGTGGTGAGCTCCGCGGCCATCCCTTGCACCGCCCAAAACATAGAATTGAAAGGATTTTGATTAATCCATCTGTGCTTAACGGTGACAATTGACTTGCTTTTATCTAGATACCTCAAACGTACACCGCACCACCATGCGGACGGAAGTTTGAAAAAGGAATACATATTGAATTTACTAGGGGTTACGGCCATTTCCTATTTTAATTTCGCTAAAAGTAGAGAATAATTATAGCATACTAAAATGTTAAATAAAAGTTAAATATTAGTACTATGCGTTACATAGTACCTTTTTTTAGACATATATTTGCATAGGCAGTTAATAGGTTATCAACACAATTAGCTTTCGCATAGTAATAAGAACCAATCATCAACAACGAACAGATCATGACAGAAACAGTATCCAAACACGAGAGAAACCTATCAGCATTGATTCATGCGAGCACGTTTTCCAAGTACTTTATTCCGTTCGGCAATTTCATTATACCGCTCGTATTATGGACAGCGAATAAAAAGGAATATGATTTTGTAGACCATAACGGCAAACAGGCATTGAATTTTCAAATTAGCTTGTTACTCTACTCCATTCTAATAGGGATGGTGAGTATCCCATTTTTCTTGGGCGGTATCTTGCCCAATATTTTTGATTTTGACCATTTTGTTTTTCCCAATATGCAGGACTTCAACGGTTTCAATTTTCATTTTGACAGTGATACTTTTTTTGGTCCTTGGATGATTCCTGCTGGCTTATTGGCTTTGGCACAATCTGCTTTGTTTATTATCAACATTGTTTATACCATATTGGCAACAATACGAACCAACGAAGGGCAACTTTTTCAATACCCGCTAACCATTAAATTCATAAAATAATGAAACTAGCATTGAAAATTATATCGGTAGTTTTCCTTGGCATGAGTAGTTTGCTTATGGCCTCCTTCGTCGCGAAGAACTCAAAAATAGATGCGTCGAAACAAACTTCGCCCTCAGATGAGCTCTATGATACCGTGTTTGCGCTTGACCAGCGATTCTTTGAAGCGTACAACACTTGTGATATGGAAACCCAGGCTGCACTATTGGCAGAAAATATTGAATTTTATCATGACCAGGGCGGATTGAGTACTTCCAAAAAAGAGATTTTGGAAGGCACCAAAAAGAACATTTGTGGTAAGGTAACCCGCACCTTGGTGCCGGGCAGTTTAGAAGTAAGTCCAATCCCAGGGTTTGGTGCCGCAGTGGTAGGCCTTCATAAATTCAAAAATAAGGCTGAACCTGTAGGCACCCCATCTAAGGAAAGTAGGTTTGCAGCCATTTGGAAAAAGACCGGCACAACTTGGCAAATGACAAGAATCATCAGTTTACATTAAAATCAATAAAGCTCGGGTCCTCATCAAACCCGAAGCAGTAAATCAACAAGCAAGGAGTTTATTCATCAAATCAAGGTAATGAAACAAAAAACGAACAGTCAATCATGCAGACAACAAACACCATGGATTCATCCCTTCCAAAAGTGGGACTGCATAAAAAGCAAAAAGACATTATGAATGTAGAAAACACAAAAGCGCAAATGCGCAAAGGGGTTTTGGAATATTGCATCCTATCCATCCTTAATGGTCAGGATAAGTATGCCTCTGAAATTCTAGAGACGCTGAAGGACGCCAAAATGCTGGTAGTAGAAGGAACTATTTACCCGCTTTTGACCCGGTTAAAGAACGCAGGCCTTCTCAACTACCGTTGGGAAGAATCCACTTCCGGACCTCCAAGAAAATATTATAAACTTACCGAGACCGGCAAACTTTTCCTTAAGGAACTGGACACCACTTGGGATGAATTAAGAAAAGCCACTAATCTGGTCACCAACACAAAAAACAGCTAACCATGAACAAGACAGTAAATATAAATCTAGCAAATATGCTTTTTCATATCGATGAAGATGCATACAACAAAATGCGAAGGTATCTGGAATCCGTTAAACGTTCCTTTGCCAACACGCCGGGCAGCGATGAAATCATTGCTGACATTGAGGCGCGAATTGCAGAACTTTTTCACGAAAAATTAGAAAATGAGCGTCAGGTCATTACCCATAAAGAAGTAGATGAAGTTATTGCCATAATGGGGCAACCTGAGGACTATATGGTCGATGAGGAGATTTTTGAGGATGAACCACGACCAAAAACGGCCGCTTCCCAAAACAGGGTCAAAAAACTCTATAGGGACACGGACAAAAAATATGTTGCCGGTGTATCTTCAGGTCTTGCCCATTATTTTGGCATAGACCCTTTATGGATACGGCTCCTATGGATTTTCTTGACCATTTTTACTTGGGGAGGTTTCATTTTCATCTATGGCCTACTATGGATCCTTATTCCTGAAGCGAAGACCACATCCCAAAAATTGGACATGACCGGAGAAACCGTAAATATCAGCAACATTGAACGTAAGGTAAAAGAGGGTTTTGAGGACGTAGCGGATCGTGTAAAAAGTGTTGACTACGAAAAAGTGGGCAATACCGTCAAAAAAGGAGGGAAAACCATCTTTGACACCTTTGGGGATATCGTACTCTTTCTTTTTAAGATAGTAGGAAAATTTATTGGTATACTCTTGGTTATTATCGGCGCTTCAACATTAATTGGTCTTTTTGTGGGCTTGTTTACCGTTGGTATAATGGATATTATTCATGTGCCCGGCATCGATTTCTATAACGTGGTCAACTCTACAAACCTACCTATTTGGGTAGTATCCTTGCTGGTGTTTTTCGCCGTAGGTATTCCATTTTTCTTTCTAATGTATTTAGGATTGAAAATCTTGGTGAATAATCTAAGGTCTATCGGTATCATCGCAAAATTCTCCCTTTTAGGCCTATGGCTCATTACAGTAATCCTTCTTATAGTATTTGGAATACGTGAAGCGGCTGCACATGCCTATACCGGGAGTACTTCGGAAGAGACAGAAATTACAGGGGTCCTACCTTCAGATACCCTGGCGATAAAACTGGTATCGACCGATGAATATGATTATGAGAAAAACATGCACATGGGGGATACCTTTATTTCATACGATGACAATGGTAATAAGGTATTGGTTTCAGATGACGTCCGTTTCCGTATTCGAAAATCCAAAGATTCTCTGGTGCGGATTCAAGTACGAAAAGAGGCCGACGGTCCATCTAACCGGGAGGCAAAGGAGGTAGCGGAGCAGATCATTTACGATTATGAAGTTAATGGCAGCACAATTTCCTTTAATGATTATTTGACTACGGGCGGACCAAAGTTTAAGGACCAAGAGGTGCGGGTGAATATTTTTCTACCTGTCGGAACCATTCTCACCTATGAACAGACGAATAATCGTAACTGGATAACGACGATGAATACAGACAGGGACGTGGACAATCTTGAGGGTTACATTTGGAAGATGGTAGAAAACGGTGAGCTTGAATGTCAAGACTGCCCAGAATATATGGAGTCTGAAGCCGAGAGCGAAAACCGTATAAATATCAATGAAAATGGAATAGACATCAACATCAATGAAAATGGCGAAAAGGGTAAAATAAAAATCAATGAAAACGGAATCGATATCGATGTGAAGGATAACGGGGAGTCTTTTCAAATGAAGGTCGATGAAAATGGCGTAAAAATACGTGCAAACGAAGGGGATTCCACAATTACGAAAAACATATCAAAAAACTGACGAGGTCGCCCACATTTCAGTCCTTAAAAAACACAATTGGGTCAACTTAATTGGTTAATCAATCATAAAACAAACATTTTTACATCAAATCTAAAAACAAACAATCATGACAACACTAGTTAGAATTACAATCGCACTTGTCCTAGCCTTTTTACTTTCCTCCTGTGGCTTCGATATAAACTTTGGGGATTTCGGAACTGGAGAAAAGGGGAACGGGGTCGTTGTTGAGGAAACCCGCGAAATAACGGAAACCTTTACGGCAGTTTCCGCATCTGAAGGTATCGATGTATACGTGACCCAAGGTACAGATTTTGATATCGCCGTTAAGGCAGATGAGAACATTATGGATCTAATTGGCACCGATATCAAAAATGGAAAATTGAAAATCCATGCAATTGAAAATATTGGCAGGGCCACTAAAAAAGTGTATGTCACCCTACCAACGATAACCGGACTTTACGCTTCAAGCGGCTCGCACCTGACTGCAGAGAATAGCATCACATCTGACAAGCTGGAAATTGATGCCAGTAGTGGGGCCTTGTTAGATGCCAACGTTGAAGTTACAGACATCGAAATCGACGCCAGTAGCGGGGCCAACATTACACTTTCCGGTACGGCCCAAGAAGTGTATGTGGATGGGAGTAGCGGTGCCAATATCAAAGCAAAGGACTTAATGACCAGCCAATGTAACGCAGGAGCCAGTAGTGGTGCCAATGTAAGCATCCATGTTTCGGATAATCTTACGGCCGATGCCAGTAGCGGCGGTAATATCTCGTACAAAGGAAACCCTTCCGTACAAAAAAACAAGTCGGTATCCGGTAGTGTTCATCAATACGAATAAACATAAGTAGTCATAAAAAACAACAAGCAACCTAACCTGAAAACCCACCGAATTATCGGTGGGTTTTCATTTTATTGTTACCGTCTAATCTGTATATTAGGGGCATGCAAATAAACTTAAAAAAATATTCTTTACAATTAAAGCACACCTTTAGTATTTCTAGGGAATCCCATGATTTTCAAGATACTATGGTCGCATCACTTACTTTAAACGGAAAAACGGGATACGGGGAAGCCACCTCAAATCCTTATTACAATATAAGCGTTGAAAGTATGGTGGCCGAAATCATGGCCCTTAAAACGGAAATTGAAAATTTTGAGTTTACCAGGCCAGAGATTTTTCATGCCTATTTGGTGAATAATGGGCTTTCCAATTTTGCCATTTGTGCCTTGGACCTTGCGGCTCACGACCTTTATGGTAAATTACAGAACAAACCCCTCCATGAAATCTGGTGTACAGATACCACCAACTACCCTATCACCAATTATACAATTGGTATTGCCCCAATAGATGTAATGCTGGCCAAAATGCAGGAAATGCCATGGCCTATTTACAAAATTAAATTAGGTACGGAAGATGATGTTGCCATTGTTAGGGAGCTTAGAAGTGCAACCGATGCCGTTTTTAGGATTGATGCAAATTGCGCATGGACCGCTAAGGAAACCATACATAACGCCCCGCTTTTGAAGGAACTTGGGGTTGAGTTTTTAGAGCAACCTTTAAAGGCGGACGATTGGTCTGGCATGGAGGAGGTCATGCACCATAGTGTCCTTCCCGTAATTGCGGATGAAAGCTGTATCGTTGAAAGCGATGTTGCCAAATGTGCCCTGCATTATAGTGGCATCAATATAAAACTGACCAAATGTGGCGGACTAACCCCTGCTCTAAGAATGATAAGGAAAGCAAAGGATCTGGGAATAAAGGTGATGGTGGGCTGTATGACGGAATCTACGGTCGGTATTTCTGCCATAGCGCAACTATTGCCGCAATTGGACTATGTGGATATGGATGGGGCCCTCTTGTTAAAAAATGATATCGCCACCGGGGTCGAAATTAAATCTGAAGGAAAGGTTGTATTCCCAAAACTTCCCGGTACGGGTGTTAGCCTTTTGGAGTAATGGTTACAGTAGATGAATTCCCAGCTAGGGAAATTGTAGTAAAAGGTAAAAAATTTCTTTATTTTGGTGGAACCTCTTACTTGGGGTTGCAGGTTGATGCAGGATTTCAATCCCTATATATCGAGCAAATTAAGAAGTATGGTACAGGATATGGAGCATCTCGAAAATCCAATATTCAACTCGCCGTATTTGAAGAAACGGAATCCTATTTAAGCCAATTGGCGGGGAGCGAAGCCTGTGCAACCCTCTCCTCTGGTTATTTAGCGGGGCAACTGCTCTGTGAACACTTTAGCCGCCCAGGCTATGACCGCTACTACGCCCCAAATACGCACTCGGCACTATACAGGGGAGCACAGACCATTTATGAAACCTGGGATGAATTGGAAAGAGATCTTGCAAAAAACAAGGATACCATTCCTTTGGTTTTATTGGACAGTATCGATTTTCTTGGATTGAACTATCCCCATTACACTGCGCTACAAAAATTGCCGCTTCAGAAGACAATTCTCATTGTGGATGATTCGCACGGTATTGGGATAACGGGTAGGGATGGCGGCGGTAGTTTTAGGTATTTACAATCCTTGAAACCAAAAGAACTTGTGGTAAGCTGTTCCTTGGGCAAAGGTTTTGGCATACAGGGGGGGGCTATCTTTGGCAGTCAAGAACGTATACAAAAGCTCAAGGATACCGCCTTTTTTGGGGGTGCCAGTCCCGCCGCGCCCGCTTCATTGGCAACTTTGACCCCAGCTCAGCACCTCTATGAAGGTAAGCGGAAAACGCTAAAAGAAAATACGGAACTTTTTCTTAGCCTGATGAAAGACCTTTCTTTGTTTACTTACACAGCGGGGCATCCCTGCTTTTCGTTTCAAAACGAAGTCTTGGCCAAACAACTGGAAGAGCACGGAGTTTTAACAACCAATTTTAGATACCCTACGGCTACCGATACCCTAATGAGCCGCATCGTTATTTGCGCATATCATACTAAAACCGATATTAAGAAGCTTTGCGATATTCTTCAATACCTTTCATAATCGGTTATAATTTTATTCATATTTCCATCGTACGTTAAAATATCCGTAATTATTCCAGCATTATTTTAACAAATCCTAATTTTATTTTTGTATCTTTTTAGTACGTAATCCACTCAATAACATACTAAAACACTATAATTATGAAAAAACTGATCGGATTGGTTCTGTTGATGCTCATCTTGGTCTCGGCAGCCTCAACAAACTCCATTAAAAAGAACCCCATGCATACCATTCAGGGCACCTGGGAATTACAAAGTTTTTATAATTACGACGGACAAAATATTATTGATACCGTACCTACCACAGATGGTTACCGACAGGTAAAAATGTATTACAATGGTAAAATTATGTGGAGCCGTTATGTACCTGTAGACAAAATAGGAAGATTTGGTTATGGGTCTTATCGTATAACGGACACAGAACTTATAGAAACCATTGAATACGGTGATAATGAAATGATGGCCGCAATGGATACCATGCGTATTTTCACTTTTGAATTACAATTGGGGGATGATGAATTCAGCCAAATAAGCTTGGATGAGGACGGGAATAGGACTTTTTCGGAGAATTATAAAAGAATCGATTAAATAAAAAGGCCGTCTAAAAAGCATAGTACACAATCACTATTCACATAAGGCAAAACGGTCGTTAACGAAACTTAGTTTAACACGTGCTTCACCTTTTTAGCGATGCTTCATCTTTTTAGACGGCCTCTTTCAAGTTATTCTTCTTCAACTATAAGTTGTATTGATCTGCAACGGCTTCCTCAATGGATCCGATGGATGCCAAATAACGTTCCGCATCCAAAGCGGCCATACAACCGGTTCCGGCAGCGGTAACTGCCTGCCTGTATTCCTTATCCTGTGCATCGCCAGAAGCAAAAACGCCCGGAATATTGGTCTTGGTGGATTTGCCTTTGGTAATCAGATATCCTGTTTCATCCATATCCAATTGACCTTTAAAGATATCCGTATTCGGTTTATGGCCAATAGCAATGAATAGCCCTGTAATGGCTATCTCTTCTTTTTCTCCAGTTTGGTTGTTTACCATGCGTAAACCTTCCACGACCTGTTCTCCCAAAACTTCATCCACTTCAGTGTTGTAGCGTACTTCTATATTTTTTAAGCTATGTACCCGGTGTTGCATTGCTTTTGATGCCCGCATATGGTCCTTACGCACCAACATGGTCACTTTATTGCAAATATTGGCCAAGTACGATGCTTCTTCCGCAGCCGTGTCCCCTGCCCCTACTATGGCCACATCCTGACCTTTGTAAAAAAATCCGTCACAAACGGCACATGCAGAAACACCACCACCACGTAAGCGTTGTTCGCTGGGTATATTTAAATACTTGGCTGAAGCTCCTGTTGAAATAATAACGGTTTCAGCTTCAAGTTGCGTTTCGCCATCAGCTGTAATTTTATGGATTCCGCCCTTTTCCTTGGAAAACTCAACGGCGGTAATCATACCTATCCGTACCTCGGTACCAAATCGTTCAGCTTGCTGTTGCAACTGTACCATCATCGTGGGGCCATCGATACCCTCTGGATACCCGGGAAAATTATCTACTTCCGTTGTTGTGGTCAACTGGCCACCGGGCTCCATTCCCGTATACATAACAGGTTTTAAATCGGCCCTAGCGGCATAAATTGCAGCGGTATAACCCGCAGGACCGGAACCTATAATCAACGTTTTAATTCGTTCTATTTTATCAGACATAATATCAAGTAATTCATTAGTTCTTCTCAATAACAAAAGTAGGTTTTTGGATAAAAAACTTACGCTTAAGTTATCAAAAGTTTTAATTCATAATTCAACGATAAGATAACAAAATCCTAAGTCTCCCGATAATTGAGGTTTAAATAGTCCTCGCTTATATTGTAATAAGAGTCGAAATTTTGTTTGGAGGTTCCGCAGAACCTAAGGCATAGCCGTATTTTCAACTAGTTTCGGATAAAAATTATACTAAACTTTAATTAAAAAATGAACCCATTAAAAATTACTCCGTACATATTTGCGAGAACCCTATTAAAAACTAAATGAGAGTATTGACCTGCGCTATTGTAGAGGATTCAAACGTACACCGAATTCTACTGGAAAAATCAATAACCAAAAATGCACAGCTAGCGCTTACATTTTCCTTTGATTCTTCTGGGGAAGCCCTTAAAAAATTAACAACAACACCGGTAGATATTATATTTCTTGATATTGAAATGCCATTGATGAACGGATTTGAACTACTGGAAAAGCTACGTCCAAAATCACAAATCATAATTACGAGCCAAAACCCCACCCACGCATTGGAAGCTTATGATTTTAATGTAACCGATTATTTATTGAAACCCATTGAAAAAAGTAGGTTGGACAGTGCCCTGCAGAAAGCCTTGGAAAAAATCAAATCCCTTGATGTTGACCGGCCAGAAAACAAGCTTACCGTAAAACACAATTTAAAGCAGGTGGAGCTAAACGTAAATGCAATTCTATGGATAGAGGCCTTAGGGGATTATGTGAAAGTAGTAACCCCACAACGCAATTACGTAGTACTTTCTACATTGAGCGCTTTTCAAAAGAAACTGAAGCCGGATCAATTTCTAAGAATCCATAAATCCTATATTGTAAATTTAAAGATGGTAGATCGGTACAACCATCGCTATATAGAGATAAAGAATAAAAAACTCCCAATAAGTCGCACCAAAAATTTAGAATTGGACCAGTTGTTAAATTATTTGGACTAAAAAAAAGCTACTCCTCGGTTATCATAGCGATGGTGGCTACGGTCCTAAAACCCGTATGTTCCAAAGCGGAATCCATACTGGACCCCATTCGGGCAGACACCCTATAACTTGCACAATAGGAAGCACTGCATAGAAAAGACCCTCCTTTTATAACCTTTTCCTTTGCTAAGGGATTATTTGGGGTAAAAGGTGCTTTAGCCCCGGTAGGGTTCAATAAAACCCCACTGTTATCCTTCATTTCTTTGTAATACCTAGAATTATACCAATCTCCCGTCCATTCCCATACATTTCCGGCCATATCGTAAAGACCGTATGCATTGGGCGGAAATGATTTTACAGGCGCACGTAATTCAAAGCCATCAACTTTGGTATTCTTGAATGGAAACTCCCCTTCCCACGTATTTGCCTTATCGCTCAAAACCGATGCATCGTTGCCCCAATTATAGGTAGTACCATAAGCGCCTCCCCGGGAAGCCAATTCCCATTCCGCTTCTGTAGGTAATCTTCTGCCCGCCCATTCGCAATAGGCCATTGCGTCTTCAAAGGCAACCTGTACCACAGGATAATTTTCTTTGCCTTCAATACTGCTGTTTGGACCATTGGGGTGGCGCCAGTTCGCCCCAATACTCCACTCCCACCATTGTGAAAAATCGTACAAATTGGCCACTGGAGATTTAGTTTTTTTGAAAATCAGGGAACCGGGTTGTAAAATGGAATCATGAGGTTTTGGTGTACCTGGCGGAACCTGTTTTTTAAGCTCCTCCCAGTCTACCCCACGTTCCGCCACTGTAACATAGCCCGTAGCAGTAACAAATTCTTCAAATTCCCTATTGGTGACTTCCGTCGCATCCATGAAAAAACCATCGACCACAACCGCTATAGCCGGTTTTTCATGGTCCATCGCCATTTTGTCCACATCAACGGCACCCTGCATAGAGGTGGCGCCTGGTATCCAGACCATGCCTTTTGGTGTTGGGATACCATCTGGCTTTTGAACAATCAACTCATGTTCAACCTTTTCTTGTACTATCGAAACTGGTTCTTTGGTCTGCGATTCCTCTGAAATTTTTTCTTTTGATTCCAATTTGCAATTCCATAATCCTAGCATGATAAACAACAATAGCGCTACTAGAAAACCCTTAAAAATAACTCTAATTTTCATGACTACAATGTACCATTAAACTTATACATGAAGAAAGTGATCGGCAGCATTTTTAAGAAAGCAGAACAGAGAAGAAAATAGCAGCTCTCATCCATCAAAAAAAATTCTACGCTGTTGATTTGGAAATAGCCGCTTTGAATAAGACTGGTAACCTTTTCCATAACTCAACGCATTAGTAATCCCTGTCACCCTAAAACAGTATCCTAATTCTAATGTTTTTTTTGATTTAATAAACCGGTTTCCAACATTGGAATTTGGAACCGCTCAATTTCCGCTGTGGTATGTTCTTTCTGGAAAAGTACAGCGGCCTGCTCCAGGATCTCCGGATGTTCCATAGCCCTATTCCGCTGCTCAAGGGGATCTTCCTTTATATTATATAGTTCTAAAGTGGCTTCGTCGTCATCGTTCAGGTGTTGTCGAACAAGTTTCCACTCTCCCATTCTAATGGCTATTTGACCTCCGTACTCTGGAAATTCCCAGTACAAAAAATCGTGCTGTTTTTGATTGCCTTTACCCGTTAGTGTGGGCAAAAGACTGATACCGTCTGTAGTAGCGCCCACTGGTGCATCCGTAAGTTCCGCGAAAGTCGCAAACATGTCATAGTGGATGGACATTAGGTCGCTTTGCGTCCCGGGCTTTATCTTTTTGGGCCAGGTAAAAAAGGTAGGCACCCGAATTCCCCCTTCGTAGACGAAACCCTTTCCCCTTCCATAAGTGCCCTTAAAGGGCTGGGCGCTATCAAAAAAGGAAGGGTCTGCACCGCCGGCATAGCTAGGTCCGTTATCTGAAGTAAAAACAATCAAGGTGTTCCCATAGATTCCTTCGTCCTTTAATTGCTGTACCAACTTTCCAACATTCTCATCGAAATAGGAAATCATGGCCGCATAAGCCGCATGGGGGTATTGATGGGAAAAATAGCGGTTCTTTCCACCGGATAAATAAGGTTCCTCGGGTCCAAATTTATCAAGGTAATAATCCACCCAACGCTGTGGTACCTGTAATGCTACATGGGGTATTGGCGTTGCCCAGTATAAAAAGAAAGGAGTTTGTTTGTTAGCGGACACAAATTGGGTCAACTCTTCGAACATGAGATCTGGAGCATAATCGGACATGGTGAGGCCTACATAGCTTTTTGGATCATGTGGGTCCGCCCCTTTTGGAAAAGGCATATTTGGTGCTATGGTATCGTTGGCCAAGTGCACCCTTTTCCTGTTCTTGTACAAATGCAAGGGATAGTACGTATGAGCTTGCCTTTGGCAGTTGAACCCATAGAAAAAATCAAAACCCATTTCATTGGGAATAGACTTCGTGTGCGGTGCTCCCAAGCCCCATTTACCAACAAGGGCCGTGGCATATCCTGCTTTTTTGAAATTATCGGCAAGGGTTTTTGTTCCTTCGGGTACTGGCCGTTGCCCCTCAAGGGTAGAATCTTTTGCCATGGCCTTATAATTCCAAACATCGCCGCGTTCGTTCCACTCATCGTTACCACGAATAAAAGCGTGCCCTGCATGCTTGCCGGTCAAAAACATATATCTGGCCGGGGCACATACGGGTGCACTGGTGTAGTGTTGTGTAAAAATCATCCCGGCCTTTGCCAAGGCATCAATATTTGGGGTCTCGATCTTACTTTGTCCAAACACGCCTATTTCGCCATAGCCCAAATCGTCCGCCAAAATATAAATGATATTGGGTTTGTCTGTTGTAGCCTCAGCTGAATTATGCTGCTCTTTGCAAGCGAAAACTAGGAATAGTAAAACTAAAGTGAATCCGATTTTTTTCATGCGTATAGATTTCTAGAGGTATAGCGCGTAGCCCTAAATATACTTTTTTAACCTTTCATTTGGAACATTTTGATGGAAACAGCTATGCTACACCAAACTATAAATTCATTTGCTATTCCAGAATTTCAGAAATAAGGCCCTTGAACATCTTTATACCCGTTTGTATCAAGTCATCAGGAAAATCATAATCGGTATGGTGTAGTGGTGGATGATCTTCCCCGGCCCCCAATCCAAAAAATACACTGGTATAGCGTTGGGAAAACCAACCAAAATCCTCGCCAAAACGTAAGGGAACGGTCTTATGTAATACCTCCAGCCTATTGGCCGCCGCCACTTTTTTTACTAGCTTAACTCCAGCGCTATCATTTACGGTTGCAGGGAAATACTCAAACCATTCCATTTGTTGGTCAAGATTATGTTTTTCGGCAATCACAGAAACCAATACTCGAATCTTAGTTTCTACTTGGCCCATTACCGCAACGTTCCAAGTGCGCAGGGTGTAATGCAATTCGCCAGTTCCGGCGGAGATACCGTAGCTCCGTTCGCCAATATCGATACAGACTGGGGTCAGCAAAACAAAATTTGAATCCTCATATTCTCCATTTTCCAAGGCGGCCAATTCCTGAATCAATTCTGACGCTGCCACGGTAGGATTCAATCCATGTTCCGGCTCGGCTGCGTGCGCTTTTTTACCGAACAATCGTATGCAAAGACTTTGAACCGTTGCCGTAAACACACCCTCCTTTATACAAATAGAATGCAAAGGTTCTCCAGGTATATTATGAAGTGCAAAAACATGGGTGGGATCAAGCTTCAAAAAATCTGGGTTGGCAAGCACCGCAGCGGCACCTTGTCCGGTTTCCTCTGCCGGCTGAAATAATAATACTACGGTACCCTTCGTAAACTGTGCATGTTGTAACCAAATCGATAGACCGGCCACAATGGCCATATGCCCGTCATGACCACACTTATGCGAAATGCCGTCATGTTTAGACCGGTGCATGAACTTATTGGCCTCTTGGATCGGTAAGGCGTCCAGTTCACACCTTATCGTTAGAGTGGGGCCAGCGCTACCGAATACATAGCTAAAAGCCACTCCATTTCCGCCTAAATCCCTAATGCAATGGGAAGGTTGATAAAGAGAGATAAAATCAACGATGCGCTGTGCCGTAGCGCCTTCTTTCCCAGAAAGATCGGGGTACTGGTGTAACGTTTTTCTAAGCTTGATTAAGTTATCATTCATTTACCCAATGTGAATAAGTTTGGGGTTCTACTTTCGAAGTAATTGGCATTATGGCTGTTCAATTCAGCATTTAAATTTTAATTTTTTTGGTAAACTTTGAAGGTCAAGAAATTCCATATAGGATTCTCGAAAATAAGTGGTTGCGGCACTGATTTATACCAACTAAGAGCGCTCCCCCTTTTACCTATAAATGGTTAGATCGCATTAGCCTTCAATAGTCCGTTTTAAATAGGCAAATGCATCCGCTATGTTTTCGAATATATGACTTTCTTCCACCAGATCAGGGATGATGTCAATAGATCTTAGCTTATCCATAGGTTGCTCCTGTAGGTTCACAAACAAAACCTGTACCCCACGTAATTCCAAATCAAATACAATATCTTCCAAGGCATAAAGACCGGACTGATCGATCAACGGTACTTCATCCATCCGAATAATCAAGACCTTTATTTTGGTATCGATGGATGCGATTTGATTCTTTAGATGGGCCGTAAAACCAAAAAATAAGGGCCCATTTAGATGTTTAATAAGAATTTTATCCTTGAACTCATTATAAAAAGGTAATTCATCTTGCCATGGCTTTTCGTCTTTTAAATCTTCTATAGATTCCATAACAATGCCTTCTTCCCCAATATCGCTCGCCTTTTTCATGAACAAGATACAGGCCAATGCTACTCCCATTCCTACGGCCTGGATCAAGCTGCCAAACGTCGTTACCAATAAAACTAAAACCAATACTACCGCATCAGCTTTAGGTATTCTAAATAAGTGTTTTAAGCCCTTTGTGTCGATAATCTTGAAACCGATCGGGATGAGTAATCCGGCCAAGACAGAAAGTGGGATATAGGCTGCCAGAGATCCCAGTCCCAAGAGAACGGCTAAGAGAAACAAGCCATGTATCACCCCTGAAATTCGTGTCCTGCCCCCAGCATTAATATTTACGACCGTACCTTTCGTAGCGCCCGCACCTGGAATTCCGCCAAACATTGCGGCAAGCATATTTCCAATGCCCTGCCCAATCAATTCCCGATTACTATTATGCCTTGTTTTTGTCATATTATCCGCAATTACAGATGTCAATAATGAATCTATACTGCCCAATACGGCGAGCACAGTGGCATATTCCCCTATCAATACATAGGATTCTGGCGGAATATTGCTGAACATGGTGCCTAGCTGTAGATCTGGAATCCCTGAAGGGATATCGCCAATAATTGGCACATCCCATTCTAAAAAATAACCTGTAAGCGCTGCGACCACCAACGCTACCAAAGCACTGGGAATCGCCTTTGTAACCAATGGAAATAAATAATAAATCAATACCGTTAATAGGCCCAATGCAAGTGCATAAAGATTAAAATCAGTAAAAAGTCTAGGAAAATCCTGTAGTATGGCAAAAGTTGATTTGGCCGATGTTAACCCGGCGAAAGGAAATAGTTGTAGAATGATGATTATCAGACCTACGCCACTCATAAATCCAGAAACCACGGGGTAGGGAAAATACTTAACGTACCCTGCAATATTGATAAGTCCGAATACAATCTGCAAGACGCCACCGAATAAAAAACTTAAAAGAATGATTCCCATTGCAGATTCCAAGCTTCCCGTAATACCTATGGCCGCAGTGACCAAAGCGGCAGCCACAACGGTCATTGGGCCCGTAGGACCGCTGGCCTGGGTCTGTGTTCCCCCAAAAAGTGCGGCAAAAATCCCCACCATAATAGCACCATAGAGTCCTGCCGTTGCTCCCATCCCGGACTGTACACCAAATGCAAGTGCTAATGGCAACGCAACTACACCAGCTACCAGACCACCGGTAAAATCACCTTTTATATTGCTGAAATTGAATAGTTTTGAAGGCATATCTTATTTAATTTGAAGGACTATAGGTTATTATAAATTCAATATTCATAAAAATACAGGGTTACGAATAGTTTTTGTTAAGGCAATAGCGCAATCTTATCTGTTAAGGCACCCTAGACCACATTTGACCCTAAATATAACATAAAAAAAGCATCACCTAGCCGTGATGCTTTTTAATGACTATTCGCGGTTTAAGGCTTAGTTACCCATTTTATAATCTACCGAGAATTTTTCCAAACCCCTATTTGCTAATGGGTGCTCTGATAACTTCTGAGCCGACAAGAAAGCGCCATACAATGGGCGCACATTAATCCGTTTTATGGCCGATTAGGGGCTTGTGCAACGGTTACCATTATCGGCGGTAGTACTTATTTCCCCAGTACTTCATTGATATATATTGAACGATATTTTTCTGGATATTCAACTTGTACTCCGTGCGTTCCATTTTCAAATAAAAACCATTTTTTAGATGGCGCAATAATTGAATCAAAATACATCTTTGCTACGGACGTTTCGGTAAAATGGTCATTGTCTCCTTGTAATATATAAACGGGCACTTTCAATTCTGGAATATCACGCATTAAATTCATATCGATAGCAGTAGATTCTAAAATCTTAGATGCAGGATAGTAGGATTCAGGACTGTTTATCATATCAGTAAATTTTTCTTTAAACGTCAACCCATTATTTAAAAACATACTTTTAATAAAATTAAAATCGGCATCTAATTTTATTGGCGCATATTTCATTACAATATTTCGTTCTATTTCAAAAGCTTCAGCTACCGAATTTTTTGAATTTTTAACATAAGGTGGTTTTCCAATTTGTTTTAATTGATTGATTGAAATGGTATCATTGTGTTTCTGTGATTCTGACATTGCAAATTCATAAGATAATTTTTCTGAAAGGGATTGGTTCGCCATCAGACCACTACCAATATAGGCGTGATATAATTCAGGTTTTTTTTGAACCATATAAGCTGCTACCGCTGTTCCCCACGATAATCCTTCGACGTAAATTTTATCTTTTTTGAAAGTCTTTTTTAAGTGATTTGATAGTTCCAAACCATCATCTACTATATGGGTTAAAGTAATGGATGAATCAGGTATACTGTCGTTATAGGCTAGTCCAGAGCCTCTTTGTTCCCAATAACAAACCGTAAATATATCTTCCAAATCAACTCCTGTAAGTTTGTAAATTACAGGTAAAATTGGTGCGCCCGGTCCTCCGTGAACTATTAGTAGCACGGGATTATTTTTATCTTTTCCTCTAATGGTAATCCTTTGAGGCACTCCATTTATTGTCATATCCTCATGCATAGCGATACTATTCGGAAGAACATTACCCTTTTCGTCTAAAAAAGGTTCTTCGTTTCCAGAGCTATTGATTCGGATTATTAGCAATACAACTAAAATAAATGCAATAATTATTCCAAGTAAAACCAAAAACCACTTTCCTATTTTCTTTACTATTTTCATATGTTCTCAATTAGTACGGTGGGTTTTTCCTATTGACCGCCCAACGTCTGGTATAAAAACTGTGCGGGCGGGCGGGCGGGCGTGATTGTCCGCAGGACAATCAGCAAAGCAAGCGAGCACGGAGTTTCGATTTGGGACTGATTTAAGCATTGTTTTTATATACTGTTGGCAAACGTTTTACCTTTCTTTTTTACAAATTTTTGGACTACTAATAATATTAAGGAAATTAGAATAAAAATGTGAGGTGTATAGGTTGGATACGCTCCAGTAATTATCTGAGCTTGGATATAAATAGCTAAACCGTTTAAACCTAAAATCAGCAAAGAAACAACAAGTCCGAATAAATTTTTCCTTTTCGCGGTCAGATAAAATGAACCGCCTATTAGAAAAAGTCCGATTAAAATGGGGATATAACCCCAAACAAATAATTCTAAATCCATTATTTATTTTTTACGACAGAATCCTATAATGTTTACCAACGGTTTTGGCTCGTATGTTTGATTCCAAGTTTGAAGATAAGATATTTAGTATAACAAAAGGGTTGTGATCATTGCCGATCGTGAGATGGATCGTAACTTTAGATATGCTGGAAAAAAAAGAATACCAGGAAAAGCTGTTCGCCAATTTACAGTTGAGCGACCGATTACCGAAGAGCAATTTCCACAGGCGTTTAAAAGGAGTATTGGATCTATATTTTCTCTATAGCCATACCAAGGGTTATTACGGGTATAGCGGCCAGAAGAGCATTGACCCAGTTCAGGGGCATGCGAAAGATAAATACCATTGGTTTGAAACAAGCCAACAAGGTGATGCACCTCTCGGCGATCGCATACAACCTGAAAAAGTACCTGAAATTCGACCAAAAACGGGTAAAAAGTGGAGCGGGTCAGCTTGCTTTGGCTGCATTCATAAAAAGTTCCTTTCAATACCTCTTCAGTGCTTCTACAAAGCATCTAAAATTAGCTTTTTCCTTCTAAGTTGGTACGAAAAAACTTCTCAGAGAGGCTTATATTGAAAGGTTTAGTGATGAATTAAAGCCTTGTGCAACGGTTACCATCTTTGTTGTGCTTCCGTTATTCAATTTAGTCGTTTTTTGATTAGTTGTATATTGTGTTCAGCATCTAAAATCAAATTATTCAATCTATCGATTGTACTTTTATATCCACTAATCTTGAAGGCAAAATAAGCTTCTGTCATAATAAATATGTCGGGAATCCTATTTTCAATTTGTAATTCCTCCTTTAATTGTTGTTGATTTTCTAGTCGTATTAATAATTCTGCAATACCTCCGTGCATAGTTACATTCTCTAAAATATCTCTTGCACTACCGTTAAGATTATTGAAATTATTTAGTGTTAGATTTTTGCTTGAGTTGTAAGTTTCCAAATTGTTCCTTAGAGTTGGTTCTATAAGATTTAGGTTTCCAGAACTCAATAACGATTTAATAGTGCTTGTTTTAAATTCTAATATCATGATATTCCAATCATTTTTTTTCGCAGCCTCAAAAGCCTCTTTCAGACTAAGGTTTGGCTCTTTGTAAGCCAATATGTAGTTCTCAAAATTGGTAATAGACGAATCCATTTTTGTGATTTGATTTTTGGCATATGTTTTGTCAGCCTTAAAATCCTCTATAAGTTTGCTGTAATATCCCTGCCTGATTTTATTCAACTTTCTATTTTCATTCCAATTGTTAACTCCTAAGGCAATTAATATTCCAATCACGACAAGAATAATTTCTCCGATTGCATAAGTCAGATATTTGCCGAATTTATTTTCAGTCAGCGCTTTTTGTCTAATTTTTCTAAAGAATTTTATCATTGATTTAGTTTGGTCAAAATTGTTGCCAACGGTCTATAACCCACAGTTACAGGTTAACATGCGTTAATTTTCGGTTAAGTACTTGCGTTAGCAATTCCGAGTTATTTGGACCCAGATGAATCTGCCGTTATTGCGGGTAAACGTTGTTGTGCTTTCGTTATTTTTGATGATTTATTCATCCACTACTAATTTCTCATCTATTAGAGCGATGATTTGCAAACTTTTGGTTCTATACTCTTTTAAGTGGGGGATATAATTATTGAAATACATTTCATAGATAACTTTAGCTGCGTTTCTGTAACCAAAATCGGTTAAGGCGTATTCTATGAAATCATCACTATAAGTACTAGTACCCCTAAAATCAAGGTCGGCAAACCAAGGTTCTGTGTATTTTACAACTTCTAAAAACGAATTTGAGCTTGTAGCTAATTCCTCTAAATCAATAGAAATGTTATTCGACAAATCTAAATACAAATGATTAAGTTTAATTGATAAAGAATCACTAGATGTGTTATTTTGTTGATTGTAGTTTTGTAGTAGTTCACTGCCGTTTTTTCTCAATTTAATATTCGGGAATCCGAAATTTACATATCTACAATTGATACAGTTTAAAAAGTCTTCTTTTCTTCTTGTTTTATTGATAATTGCCAAATAGTCTTTTTCTATAGATTGTGAAGAATTGATAATTTTATCAATGTTTTTTATGTCTTGCTGTAAATCTGATTTTATGGTTGCATAAATATTATTCAATACTTTTTTTTGTTGCTTCGCTTGGTTCCAATTATTTATTGAGAGCGCAATCAAAATACCAATAACTACAAGTATTATTTCACCAACGGCATAAAGTAAATATTTGCTGAATTTGTTTTCAGTTAGCAATCTTTGGCGAATTTTTCTAAAGAATTTTATCATTGGTTAGCGGTTTCTGATATTGTTCGTGAAGGCACATAGTTTACACTATGAAACCTGTTACAAGGTTATGGTTTATAGCGATTTTGCATTAGTATTTTATTTATCAATATTCTGTATGTCTTTCATCAATCGTTCTGAACCTAAAGCTGATTTAGCCTTTTTATACATAAATGAATCATTGTCAATATCCAAAATATTATCAGCGGCAACTAGGCCATAGGCTAATGAGCCTTTAGCACCAATACCAGACATTCCCCCGACAAGTACAAAACTTGAATCTATGGCTGTCCCATTTTTCAATGCGTGACTTACGTATGGTGTTTCAGATTCCGATAAAGAATATACACAAGAGTAGCCCTTGGCAAACTCCAAATCAGAGGATTTTATTGGTAAATCCAGTTTAGACAAATAGTCCGCTGTATTTTCTTTACTCCACTGAATTTCTTGTTCGGTTAATTGCATTGCCCATACTTTATCTAAATCCTTAATTTCTGTCCTTAAAAAATGTCCTCCAACTTTAAATAAAGGTCTTTGATCACTGTCAAACTTCTCAATCATAGAATAAAATATTTCAGAATTCATATATGCAACAGGATACGAGGAAACAAGTCTGTTTTTCTGGTCACTTGTCAACATATCATACTTATCTGATTTTATTTTTAAAAATGAAAGAAATAAACGTTTCGGACTTATCAAATTGCTAAAATAAGGTGCAACATCTTTAACTAAAGTTCCATTATACGGACCAGCAGCGGCTACTACCTTTTTGCTCAAAATGGTTTTGTATATCCCAGTTTTAGTATCTGTAATTTTGATTTCATAAATTCCATCCTCTTTTTTTAAGCTGGTAACTTTTTGGTTGTAGTTTATTCTATTTCCGTATTTTCTTATTCCTCGATGTAGTTTTTTAATTAACACTTTCGGATTAAGGGTTCCAGTGTATTTTTTATATTCCCGAATAACCATTGTGGTATCTGAAATTTTCATTCCAAATTTTTCTTCTGCTTCATCTTTAGTTGATGCATATTCATATTTATCTAATTGTCCATCAAGCAAATTTTCAATATCATTTAATTGGGATTGAGTATAAATATATGTAACTGGTGAAGTAGTGTAAATTTCTTGCATTGAGTGCAATTCTTGTAACTCTCCTTTATTGAGAAAGTCAATCAAATATTTAGTTTCCTGTACAGAGGTTTGTTGTAGAAATGAGAAAATATCTTCTTTTGGACCTAAACTTCTTGAAATTCTTGCCTCTCCAAAACTTGAACCAAAAGTATAAATTGAATCTTGTTGTTCAAGCAGAAGAACATCTTGTCCATATTTAGAAAGCTCCCAAGCAGTCGAACTTCCCATTAGTCCACCTCCAATTACAACAATATCCTCTATGTTTTTTGAATTTTGACAAAATATTAAACTAAAAGCAATTACTGATATTAAGATTAGGTTTCTCATTTTATTATGTTATTGCTAACGGTCTCAGCTCGTAGTTACCTGGTTTAGCACATAACTTTGCAAGTGCACTATAAACTGAAAATCCGCAGGATTTTCCAAGTAAGTACTGACCAAGCCATAGCTTATATAAAGTGTTGTGCAACGTTTTTCATTTCACGTTCAAAATCGCATATAAAGTTCTATAAAATTCAGATGGTCTTTCATACATTGGAAAATGTCCACATTCGTTTATCCAATGAATTTTGGCTTTTGATATGTCCTGTTTTAATTCATACGAAAAGAAGCCTACAACATCTTGTCTTCCCGAAATTACATCAATTTGTCCTTTATAATTATTAAGTGATTTTGAAACATCGTAGTTCTTAAATATGTCCTTTGTAAGTAAACTTGCTGTTTTACTGTTATTATCTGAATTGATTTTTTGAAATATGCTATCTGGAATTGGGTTTGCAAAAATGTAAGCTCGTCTGGATAATTTAGTTGCTTCAATTATTTCTAAAGAATCGGCTTGTTTGTTTGCTATAAGTTCACCTAATTCATTAAGGCGTTGTTCTTCTTTCAAGCTTCTTGTATGCCTGCGGTTAGTAAACATTACATTGAATCCATTTTCAGCATCTTTATGAGGTCCAGGTGCAACTAAAATTAAATGGTTCACACTATTGGGATATTCAGAGGCAAAATTCATAGCCAACATTCCGCCCCAAGAATGCCCAAGAATAACAGAGTTTTTAATTTTTAAACTATCCATCAATGTTTTGATGTCTTTAGTTACTTCATTAATATTCACAGTCGTTGAATCAAATGGAATCGGAATTGATTTTCCAGTTCCCCTTTGCTCAAGTAAAATACTTCTAAATTTCGGGCTTATTATTTCTGCAAGACCTTCTAATTGATTATATGACCTTCCGGGTCCACCAGTCAAAATAATTATTGGCGGTAAGTTTTTATAGCCATATTCGTAATAGTGAAGAAATCCATTTTCATATTTTATAGAATCCGCTATTTGGGCATTACAATATGAAGTAAACAACAATAAAAAAGCTAAGAAAAGTAATGTTGAAAAGCTGTTTCTAATTTCCATCGGATGTTTTTTAATTGCTGGTAACATTTACGTATAAGAATAGTTGCGGGTTTACGTGCGAGGATTTTCTGCAGGAAAATCAGACGTAGTAAACTTGCAACGACCTTTGGTTAAGTCCAAAATTTAGCGATTATTTTTATACATTGTGCCTGTTGCACAAGTTAGCGAAAAAAAAGGGTTGTGATCATTGCCGATTGTGAGATGGATCGTAACTTTAGGTATGTAGGGAAAAAAGCGTTTCTTTTGTTTTGTGGAAAAAGAGCTTCGAGATGTTTCTACCCAGCTTCGTAGGTATTGCAAAACGTACCATACGAAGGATTATATGTTGCTTCGGAGTATACCTGGCATTTCAGGAATTGTTGCTTGTGGGATCTTATGTGAATTGGGAGGTCTGCGACGTTTTAATAGTGTCAAACACTTGGCCGGTTATGTCGTTCCGGCCCCTGGTGTTCATCAAAGCGGGAGTAACTATAAGACCCTTGGTATAACTCTGCGTGCACATTGTCTGATACGGAGCTATTTTGTAGAGGCATCTTGGCAGGCGATACGGGCAGATCCGGTTATGCAAGCTTACTATGGTAAACACCAAGTTAGAAACGTAAAGAGTATCATCGTAAAAGTAGCGAGAAAGCTGCCTAGTAGAACACTGGCGGTCATCAAGACCGAGACACCTTATGTGGTAGGTGTATTGGAATAATAAAAAAGAAAAGGTAAACAAACAACAAAGCTCACAAAGAAGTATTTAAGACCCGGATCACAGAACAATGTAGGTGGCTATCTTAAAAAGTAGACCACATTTTATAGCAAGTGGCCGGGTCTATTATAGCTTATGATCATACAGATGCTGGTGACCTCTTCGAGATGGATCACATATAGGATGCGGAGCAAGTTATATTAAAGAAAAAAAAGGTGGTTTAAGGCAAAAATAAAATATTAACTAACTTTAGAGAACTGGACTAGGGCTTTTCATAGGATACATTGTTACCTGCTGGCTTTTTCGCATTTTAATTCAACCACTCTTTCCAAGGAATTACGAATGGTAGAACCAATACCCAAACAACAAAAAATATAGCCATAGTTTTTGGAAATGGTATATCATTTCGAAATGCAGGAAGTGCAACAATAAATAGCCAAGTTCCTTTATAAATTACTTGTAATAATAGGACTGGCGAAAAGGTTACTGGTTTCCAAAGTCCTAAAATTGATAAAACTGCAATAGCTAACCAAAGACAACCTACAAGCCTAATAACTTCTGTTGGTTGGTAAGCATTTCCAAATGTAGTTAAAGCAGAATTCTTGGGGTTTGAAAGTGCTGAAATCGCTATTTGTCCTGCGACTATTATATTTAGCATGTAGATAATTCGTAGTGCAATCATTTTGTTTCGTTTATTCTTGTTCTGCAAGTTCTTTAAAATTTTGCATTACATCTGGTAATACGGACTTAAAACCTCCACCGAGCATAAGTCCAAATAGTCTTTTAAGAAGTCCTGTAAATTTAATGTCGTCCGTAAATTCGATTTGGTTTCCTTTATTTGCGAGTGTTCGTTTTATTTCTATAGTTCCAACAGGCATTTTAGTGACAAATGTGTAAGATTTATTAGGTATAATTTTACTGATATGAAATTTTAGTTTTGGACCTTTTTTTGGTGTTAGAACACCCTTTGCACCTAAACCGAAATTTTCTGAAAGAGTTGATGATTTAAGTTCTGTATCCCATTCTTTCCATCTATCCACATTTGTTAGAAAGTTCCAAACTTTTTCTTGCGTGTTATTTACTGAAATTGAGTATTGAAAATGATAATTTGTCTGTTTGTTTGATAAAGCCATTTTACGATTTTAACTACAAAATTCTCAAATCATTTGGACAATTTACTGCACCTATGTTAACTTCTTTCTAATTCGGCTTAACGACTGGGGTGCAACTCCAAAAAATGATGCAAGATGTTTTAAAGGTATTCTTTGCAATAGTTCTGGTTGGTTATTCAGTAATTTTTGGTAACGGTTTTCAGCTGTCTCTGTTTGTAGTTCCTCTAATATTTCTTCTGTAAAAAATTGTACTTCTTGCGTTATTTTACGAGCAAAACTATTCCAAGACTTTAGGTTTAATAGTTCTTCATTTTCTTTATAAGTTGTTTCCCATATTATTGATTTTTCTATGGTTTGAATATACTCATTGGCAGGTTTTTTTAAATTGAAACTTGCTTGTGATGTAAAACAATAAGGTGCAATCGTAAAAAATTTTGTTGATTCAGTACCATCTCTTAAAACAAAAAATCTCAAAAGTCCATTTTCGAGAAAGTAAAGGTTTTTGCAGATTTTTCCTTGCTCTAAAAGATTACAGTTTTTTGGCAGAATATTTTTTCTGAAGCGAGCCGATATTAATTCCCAATCCGCATCTGGAATTTTTTCATATTGTTCTACAAATTTTCTAAATTCTTTCAATTTTAAATGTTTGTTTTGAGGTTTTATCAACTTGCAGGCAACGGTCTTGTATATGGCTCGTAGCGTGCAAATTAGCGATAACTATTCGATTAAGCACGAGCCATTCCAAGTACAAATCTACGTGAAAATTCCGCAGGAATTTTCACGATGAGCACAGACCCAACAATGGTTTATACACGGCTTAAGTTTGATTCTCTTTAAATTGATAGTATAATCAGAAAGAACAAAAGAGAGAATTAAGGTTAGTATACACGGTGAAGCTTTAGACTTCGACAACATTGATAATCCTCTCTCTTTTACTACTTAAATCACGTTCAGTTCTGTGAGACTTTAGATCTCGTTTTCAAGTTGTTGTGAGCAGAAGTAGCTGGTTCTTTCATAAAACATTTGTTATGAATAAATATAAAGAAACTTTTGGAGTCGACATCAGTAAAGACGTCTTCGATGTACATGATAGTAGCAAAGGTCACAACCGGTATAAGAACGATGAAACGGGATTCAGGAAATATCTTAAAGAATTGCCCCAAGGTTCATTGGTGGTTATGGAAGCTACCGGTTATTATCATTATAGACTTGCACAGTTTCTTTACAAAAACGGAGTAATCGTTTCTGTTGTAAACCCATTGTCGGTAAAGCGTTTCATACAAATGAAACTGGCAAAGGTAAAGACGGACAAAAGCGATGCAAAGGCTATTTGCGAATATGCTTTGACCAATGAAGTTCCACTCTACAATTCTTTGACGGATACCCAGAGTGAATGTTTACAGTTGTTCCGGTTATTGGACACCTATTTAAAACAACGTACCGCAACCAAGAACAAGATACATGGAGAAGCTGTTCTGGGTATTCCCTCAAAGTTTGTCCATCGCTCCTTGGTACGCAACAGGAAACAGCTAAATAAGGAGGTAACAGCTATCGAATCAAAGATCCTGTCCTTGGTAAAAGAGGACCAACAGGAGCAATTGACCTTGTTGACATCGATACCGGGCATAGGTCAGAAGACAGCGTTGTTCTTAATAGTGGTCACAGATGGTTTTAGCAAGTTCGAAACGGCATCACAATTGTGTAGTTATGTCGGTATCACCCCAACGATACGGGAGTCGGGGAGCAGCGTCAGGGGCCGTGCACGAATAAGTAAGGTCGGTAATAGAAAGCTTCGAAATCTATTGTTCATATGTTCCTTCAATGCCTGTAAACACAACAAGGCATGCAAAGAGGTATATGAGCGTATCGTGAACAAGGGCAAGAGCAAAAAACTGGCATTGATAGCCGTTTCAAACAAGCTATTCAAACAGTCTTTTGCCATCGCAAAATCTGGAAGGCCGTACGATGAAAGTTACGTTTCGATACTGCCTAGATAAATAGAAAGTAAATACAATAAAAAAGCTCAAAGAATCAAGTTATTGAATCTATGAGCCTGGAATAATAATGTCTCAAATTTAGGAAGAATTCGTTTGTTTTTTACCTCAGTTCTTTGTTGGAAACTGGCTTTTCCTAGGTTTTCTTTCTTAAAATTGCTTATTACTCATCTTTTATTGTGTTTTTTCTGAAGTTCAGTTTGTTTGTCCCCATTATTAAAAGCCACAAACAAATTCCGATTTCCCCAATTGGTGCTGGAAATCCTACAATGTCAGATATAATCGTTTTGTTAAAATCTAAATATAAGAAACCTCCAAAAAATGTAATCAAGTAACCAAAGCAACCTGCCATTAAAAACACACCTAAAATTTTAGGAAGAAATCCAGATTTATATACTAAATATCCAAATGGTAAAAGCCAAAGTCCCCAAAATATTTGTGAAATTTCAATTCCATTATTATAATTTTCAAGATATAACATTACTTGGGTTTGAAATTGCGCTTGACCAATCTTTTGTCCGAATTCGGATTTATTAATTAGGGTCAAAACTGAAAACTTATTTAGAATGTTTACAAAAGAAATGGGTATACTTATTAATGCAAAGAGAACCATAAATTTTGCCGAAACTTTATTTACGTTCTTTAGAAGATTATAAAGAGCCAAAGGCAATAACATAAAAATAAGAGAAGATAAAATTGCTGTTACGATTCCAAGTCTAAATAAAAGTTGAGAACCTTTTATGTTTTCTATGGTTTTTGTGGCATTTTGTAAATCAATCAATTCTGATGGAATATATACAAGGTAAGTAAATCCAGAAATGACAAGTAATAAATAAAGTATTCCCGCAATTCTTGCTTTTGTATTTCGTGACATAATTTCTATTATCAAATAGTTTTTTCTTTAGGCCATTTCCAAGCATACCAAACAATTAATGCGGTAATAATACTCTCTAAAAAAGCTAAAAAGACATAAAATAAATACCATTCGTTAGTTGACATAATTCCTATGAAAATCATCATTAACGTAAATAATATTCCAAATAAGATATTAAGAATTCGGTTTATTTTTGGTTTAAGAAAAATTGAAACCGCAACCATTACGGATGGAATTGCCAAAATTATGGATGCTATTAATAATTTGATAGGACTGTCCATAATGTTATTGCCTGTAATTAGGCTGTTTACTTTATCTGGTGTGTAAAGTTCAAAGTAGTCGCCATATAAATAGCAGAAAGTTGCGGAAGCCCACAAAGAGGCAAGTTTGATTCTGATGTTTACCTTTGGGTTTTCTAACATTTTGGTTTGGTTTTTAAAGTCTCTCTATTTATAAAGACGCAAAAAACTTGTAAATGGTTGCCTGCTGTTTTTTTATTGACCCAAATATTTGACCTCGTTCAATTCCAATTGCTCTTCGTTTCTTTTATGTTCGGATGTTTCTTTAGCTTGTGGCCAACGTTTATGTATATGAGCTGTGGCGTGTTTCGGCACAAACCTCTCCAGATAATAACTGGCTTTGGAAAATCCGAAGGATTTTCCAAATGAGCAACGACCAAGCCATAGCTTATATACATTGTGCCTGTTGCACAAGTTAGCGAAAAAACGGGTTATGATCATTGCGGATCGGGAGATGGATCGTAACTTTAGTTATGCAGGGAAAAAAGGATTACCAGGAAAAGCTGTTCGCCAATTTCCAGTTGAGCGACCGAGTACCGAAGAGCAATTTCTACAGGCGTTTAAAAGGAGTATTGGATCTATATTTTCTCTATAGCCTTACCAAGGGTTATTACGGGTATAGCGGCCAGAAGAGCATCGACCCAGTTCAGGGGCATGCGAAAGATAGCATTGGTTTGAAACAAGCCAACAAGGTGATGCATCTCTCCGCTATTACCTATAATCTGAAACAGTACCTGAAATTTGAACAAAAAAAATAAAAACCGGAGCAGGTCAGCTTGCTTTGGCTGCATTTATAAAAAGTTCCTTTCAATACCTCTTCATTGCTTCTACAAAGCATCTAAAATTAGCTTTTACCTTCTGAGTTGGTACGAAAAAACTTCTTAGGGAGGCTTATATTGAAAGGTTTAGTGATGAATTAAAGCCTTGTGCAACGGTTACCCGTGTTGGCATTAATTTTTTTTCTTATTTCCGAGTTTTATAACAACAAACCAGAACAATGAATGAAGCACAATATTTAGTAAATAATTCCAATTTGGATTATTACCAATTAGCGGAATTAAATAAGCAAGCCATGTTACAATCGCAATCATTATTCCTAGAATAACAAGTGAAGAAAACCACCCCAATATTCCTTTCCCAGTCCTATTATCTTTGTTGTAAAAAGGCAAGAATACTAGAAAAGGAAGTATTAATGCTAGTAGATAGTTTGAAGAGAATGTCATCCAAAAAAGTGAGCGCGCAGGTCTATTTATAATAGTTGATAGGTTTTTGTTTTCTGAATTTTTTTTGTTGATAATTTTTGATTTTTCCGAGTCATTCGATTCATTTAAGAATAAAGATGAAAATCTATCCGAATAATGTTTATTTTGAATAACTTCTAACTCCATTTCTATTAGTTCGGGTAAAACAATTGAGTCGGATTGATAAGTCTTTTTTAAAGTTGTAAGTTTTTCAAGTTGCTCAATTTTATTGTTGAAATGGTAATTTTTACTAAACCCAACAAAGTAGTCGGTCAAAAATACTAGAGTAATAATGCTTATGTAAGCTTCCCCTAGATAGAACTGCTTAGTTTTCTAAAACTTCATTAAAGTTATTGTTTTTAATTCTTTCGGGGCTAGCCCCGAAAGAATTAAGTTCCGCATATTTTATAGGAGATATTTTTCCTAGCGCATCGTGCGGTCTGTGATGGTTGTAATCGTTCATCCAAATCTGTGTTTGTTCCCTTACCTGGTGGATATCCTCGAATATGTATTTATCGAGTACACCACGCCGATAGCTGCCGTTGAAACGTTCTACAAAAGCATTCTGGGTCGGTTTTCCAGGCTGTATGTATTTGAATTCTATCCCGTGCATCTGGCTCCAATCGTTCGTTATATTGGCAATGAACTCCGGGCCGTTGTCCATTCGTATCTTCTTTGGTTTCCCCTTTCTATTGATCAGATGGTTGAGTACCCAAACGATACGGTTGCTGGTCAATGAAAAATCGACCTCGATATGAAGAGCTTCCCTATTAAAATCATCGATGACGTTAAATGACCTGAAGCGTCTCTTGTTCTCTAGGACATCGGTCACGAAATCCATGCTCCATGTATGGTTTAGCCCGTCCGGAACCTCTAAAGGCTCTTTTACCCTCGCAGGCAGGCGTTTCTTGACCTTTCTTCTCAATGGCAGCCCTAGGGCTTTATAAATACGGTGTACCCGTTTATGGTTCCATGGCTTCCCTTCATTGCGCAGACGGTCGTAAGCCTTCCAAAAACCTTCCTCCGAGTGTTCTCTGGCCTTTTGCCGTAAGGCCTCCTCTATCTCGGTATCGTCCTTCGGCAAAGGTTTATAGTAATATACGCTCTTGCTCATATTGAGAACACGGCACGCCCTGCTGGTACCGTAATGAACAAGTTCTTTGGCAATGCTGCGCTTGCGGCAAGGCTTTAGAGCTTTTTTTCGATGATCTCCTTCGCCATTTGATGGTCCAACGCCAAGTTGGCGTACATCTGCTTGAGCTTTCGGTTCTCCTCTTCTAGTTCCTTAAGGCGCTTAAGTTCTTTGGAACTCATGCCAGCATACCTTGAACGCCACTTGTAAAAACTGGCCGAACTGACCCCATGTTCACGGCTTATCTGCTCAACACTTTTTCCATTGTCGAACTCCTTCAAGATCTTTGAGACCTGCGTTGGTGAAAATTTGCTCTTCCTCATAATACTGTTTAAAATTAAAGATTATTATTCTACTTTTAAACAGTTCGGTTTTAAGGGAAGCTTACACTTATAAATAAGGCTGTTTTAAATCCCCAAGTTGTTGTTTTGTCTTTAACAAAATCAATAAAGTGTTTAAAAAAGTCGCCCATTCAGTTTTTTGCTTGGATTATTGAACTAATTGTTTTTACAACTGGTTTACCAAATTCATTTTCCGATTGTAAGATTCCGCTGTAATGATTTTGACTTTTCTTCAATTCCATTATATTTTGGAATCCACCATTTTTTAATTCCAAAGTGTCAGGGTTTGCAACCTCAATTCCATTTTCGAAACTTAAACTGTCCCCTAATATTACTGAAGTTCTTCCATTGATATTGTAGCCAACAAAAACAATTTCTTCTTTGTAAAGAGAATTCAGTTTATTAGTGTTCTCGTAATTTGGAATGTTTCGAATACTCAGGCTATCAAAAACGTATTTTTCTTTAATTCTATCTGTAATTTTTCTCAAAGAATCGTTGTGCAATTTTAGGGTTTGAATTTCCGATTCAAGTTTTTCAATCTGTCTATTGTTTTGACAGCTAGAAATGAGACTTACGATTATGATAAGAAATGGAAGTGCCTTCATTTTTTAAATTAATGCCAACTACCGTACATAAGCATTGCGTATATACCGCCTTATTCGTCTAAATATTGAGTCGTCCTAAAATAGGTTGACAGTTTTTAAATAATTGATACTAAACCAGAGAAATTAGCTTCTCTGGTTTTTTGTTATGTATAAAGTTAGGTGTTTTATATTTTAGACTCAAATGTGGTCTTTTGTTATTATACGTTCTTATTGATTCTGCTATGAGCTTTTTTAACTCTTCGCCACTGTTACATTTATAGATCAGGAATTCCCCTTTCAGTATGCCGTTGATTCGTTCTGCCAATGCATTTTGGTAGCAATCATAACCATCTGTCATTGATGGTGTCATATTACTTTGCCTTAGTTCTTTTTGGTAAATGGCAGAGCAATACTGCAATCCTCTATCGGAATGATGAATTAGAACTTTGCTTGTCGATCTATTGTTGTTCGCCATACTTACTGCCTTTACCACATTCTCGGCACTCATATCATCACTAAGATGATACCCCATTATTTTTCTGCTATATGCATCGGTTACCAAGGATAGGTAATGTGTCCGCTCCCTGCTTTTAATATATGTAATATCACTGACGAAGAACTCCTCCGGTCCGCAAACTTTGATCTCTTTCATCAGATTAGGATGTTTTCTAAGCCAATGTTTAGAGTTTGTTGTCTTGGTGTAATTCTTCCTTGGCCTTATCAGCATCGATTCCGAGCGTAAATATCCAAACAGGGCATCTCTTCCTATTTTTAAATTGTGCCTTGCGAATTCATCCTTTAACAGGTAATACAGCTTTCGTGTACCGAGCCTGGGCATATCCTTGCGAACACCTTCAACCAAGTCCTTTACTTTTATAAACTCCTGTTCTCTTTTTATGATACGTTTTTCTGCATGGTAGACTGCTTGTCTACTTATCCCAAACAATCGACAACAACGGGATAAACTTAATCCTTGTTCTTGTCGGATGCGCTGGATTGATTGGGCGAATGCTTTTTTCTGATAGCTGTACCATACTGTTTATCCGAGATGTCGATCATGGTGTTGAGAATTTTGTTTCTCAATTTTTCATCGGAAAGCTCTCTCTCCAAGCGTTTGATTTTTTGGGCAGGTGTTTCTTTTGATTTTGGCATTTGACGTCGTATTGGTTCAGTCCAATCCAATGTACCATGTTTTCTCAGCCAAACCAAAACCGTGCTTCTGCCTTGAATACCATAAGCCTTTTGCGCCTGCTTATAAGTCATCTCGCCTTTTTCTACCTGATGGACAACACTTAATTTAAAGCCCAGATTATAATCGCGTTGAGTACGCTTGTTTACCTTAATAATTGAATGTTTCATAAATAAGTCGATTTTGTGTCAACTTATTTCAGGACGGGACATATAACACAAAAAAAGCATCACCTAGTAGTGATGCTTTTAAATGACTATTCGTGTTTTAAGGCTTAGTTCCCTTTTTTATAATCTGCCAAGAATTTTTCCAAACCACTGTCTGTCAACGGGTGCTTTAATAGTCCGGTAATTGAACTTAAGCCACCGGTCATTACATCGGCACCTATTTTAGCACAATCGATAATATGCATTACGTGACGCACAGACGCTGCCAAAATTTGGGTTTCATAGCCGTAATTATCATATACCAAACGAATGTCTGCTATTAAACCGAGCCCGTCTGTAGAAATATCATCCAAACGCCCTATAAACGGGGACACATAGGTTGCTCCCGCCTTCGCGGCCAGTAAGGCCTGACCCACTGAGAATACTAAGGTACAATTGGTTCTATACCCCTTATCCGAAAAATATTTAAGGGCCTTTACCCCATCTTTTATCATGGGAACCTTGATGACAATCTGATCACTTATTTTAACCAATTTTTCACCTTCCTTCACCATTCCATCAAAATCGGTGGAAATAACTTCTGCACTTACATCACCGTCCACCAAATCACAAATCTTTTTGTAATGGGCCATGATATTATCCGCGCCGGTAATTCCTTCTTTCGCCATAAGGGAAGGATTGGTGGTTACCCCATCCAAAATTCCCATATCCTGAGCTTCCTTAATCTCATCTAAATTTGCTGTATCTATAAAAAATTTCATCGCTATCTTGTTTTAAATTGTTTATTTATTTTAAAAAATCCAGTACCTCTTTGTAAACCTGGTCTCCCGTAAATCCAAATTTCTCATCCAATACTTCTGCCGGTGCGGAATAGCCAAAGTGATCTAGACCAAAAACTTTTCCATTAGGCCCTGCCAAGCTCTCCAAATTGACTGGCAGACCGGCGGTAAGGCCAAATACAGGTTTATTTGGTGGAATAACCCTTTCTTGGTAGGATTCCGGTTGTTGTCTAAATATACCTTCTGATGGAATGGAGGCAATATTTACCTTTAATCCTTCTTTCTCCTGCAATAATTTTGCCGCATCGACCAAAGTAGAAACCTCAGAACCATTGGCCACCAAAATTACGTCTGGATCAGCAACTTCCTGTACCAAGTAGCCTCCTTTTTCCGCTCCCAACGCTTCTTTGAACCGATTCCCACTTTTTGCGGGAACATCTTTAATATTTTGCCTTGAAAGGATAAGCCCCGTGGGGGTCTTCTTGTTTTCCATGGCCATTTTCCAAGCTACGTTCGTCTCCTGTGAGTCAGCAGGTCGTAGGGCCACAAAACTCTGCTCATGGCTGTGGTTCTTTAACTTCTCCAATAAGCGTATTTGGGCTTCCTGCTCAATGGGCTGGTGGGTTGGTCCATCCTCACCTACCCTAAAGGCATCATGCGTCCAAACAAACTTTACAGGCAATCCCTGTATTGCGGTTAAACGAATAGCGGGCTTCATGTAATCGGAAAATACAAAGAATGTGGCGACCACGGGAATAATTCCGCCGTGCAGTGCAATACCATTGGCGATTGCCGCCATGGTCAGCTCCGCGACACCTGCTTGCAAAAAGGCTCCAGAGAAATCACCTTTCTTTAAAATCTGGGTCTTTTTCAAAAAACCATCGGTCTTATCACTATTGGATAGATCCGCAGAAGAGACAATCATATTCTCCACATTCTGTGCCAAATACGCCAATACGTTTGAAGATGCGGATCTTGTCGCCTGACCTTCTTTTTGGGCTATGGAGCCAAAATCCAAATCAGGTAGCTTTCCATCCAAGAATCCGTCCAATTTCTTCGAAAGATCAAGGTTGTCTGAACGCCATGCATCTATTTCCTTCTTTTTATTATGGGCTTCCTCTTTTTTCCGGTTTACAACATCCTCGTAGAAGCTACTCACCTTATCAAAAATCTCGAAAGGATTATCTACATCGGCCCCTAAATTTTCGAGGGTCTTTTTATAATCCGCACCGGTATCGCCAATGGGCTTACCATGAAGTTCCGTATAGCCCTCATAGGGCGAACCGTCTGCTGTTACACAACCTTTCCCCATAATGGTCTGGCCAATAATCAAGGTAGGTTTCTCTGTTTCAGCATTGGCATCCGTTAAGGCCTGCCTGATTTGTTCATGGTCATGACCGTCTATCGTTACGACCTTCCAGCCCCAGGCCTCATATTTTTTTGCGGTATCCTCGGAAGTTACCTCATCTGTTTTTGAAGATAACTGAACGTCATTGGAATCATAGAACATGATGAAATTGTTCAAGCCCAAATGGCCTGCAATACGGCCTGCCCCTTGGGATATCTCTTCTTGTACGCCTCCATCGGAAATGAAACCATATATCTTATGGTTCATCCATTCCCCAAAACGTGCCTGTAAAAATTTGACGGCGATTGCGGCTCCCACACCCATGGTATGCCCTTGACCCAATGGTCCGGAGGTATTTTCTATGCCTCTGGCCACATCCACTTCTGGATGGCCTGGCGTAACGGATTTCCACTGCCTAAAATTGGCTACATCATTTTTTTCGAAATTACCCAACATATAATATTGGGAATACATCAATGTAGACAAGTGACCCGCGTCCATGAAAAAACGGTCGCGAAAGGGCCAATGCATATCCGAGGGATCATAATTAAAAAATTCCGAATAGAGGATGTGCATATAATCCGCTCCCCCCATGGGACCGCCGGGGTGTCCAGAACTTGCCTTTTCTACCATTGCCACAGCCAGTGCCCTTATATTATCCGCTGCTAATTGATCTATTTCCTTGTTCATGTGGTGTCCGATTATTTTTAAGGTTTGTGTTTGCTTTTAAAACTACTAAAATCAATCCAAAGATACTTTATCTAAGGCGCTATTTAAAATTATGGGGCCCACATAAATAGGCTAAAAAAGCATTTATGTTAAATTTATACAGATATGAGCACATAGAAGGCTTACGAAAAGCATTTCGCAAGTTTTTGGAACCCAATTTTTCGCACTAGTTTGTGTACTCTTCTACTTATAAAATGCGCGATATTTTGATTTTAAATCGGTTTTCTGATGTTATTGAAGTTTGAAGAATTGGATAACTGACTTTCCTACACTTGTTGACCCTTATTAAAAAGCTATCAAGCTAAAGTAACATCAAATAGGTGACCGATCCATGCCGTTATGGCCATGGCCACGGTTCCCCAAAAACTGACCCTGAGTATCGCTTTCCAAATGTTGGAACCTCCCGTTTTGGCTGCAATGGCCCCTAAAACAGCTAAAAAAACCACAGCAAAGACATACTGCACGTACTCCATATATGCCAAGGGGCCCAAATAGGCGACCACGACCGGAAGTACCCCTCCAAAAACAAAGGAAGCACCAGAAGACAATGCTGCCACCAAAGGTTGTGCCTGACTTATCTCATTAATTCCCAATTCATCCCTGGCATGTGCCCCAAGCGCGTCATGGGCCGTCAACTGTTGAGCCACCTTGAGCGCCAAGGTTTTTTCCAAGCCCCGTTCCTGATAAATTTGCGCCAGTTCCAACAGCTCCTCGTCTGGCATCTCCTCCAATTCTTTTCGTTCACGGTTAAGATCTGCCGTTTCCAGATCAGACTGGGAGCTTACGGATACATACTCCCCCGCGGCCATGGACAAAGCACCTGCGACCAGGCCAGCTACCCCTGCCAAAATTATAGGTTCACGGGTGCTACTTGCTGCAGCTACCCCAATGACCAAACTGGCAGTGGATAAAATTCCATCGTTGGCACCTAGTACGGCAGCCCTTAGCCACCCACTTCGTGTACCATAATGTTTTTCATCTTGCATAATCGGTCTAGATGTATTAATTTATCTATTTGATAATCAGTTAATTAAAATTGATTAAAAAATATATTATCTTTTTTCGACAAGCACTTCCGTTCCCTTTCCTATAAGCACAAGATGTGTAGAACCTAAAAATAATCCCGTTTCTACGATTCCCGGAATTTGCTTCAGCTTTTGTTCCAATTCGGCCAATTGCAAGGTTGAATCCCAAATATCCACATCTACAATATCATTGTTCTCATCGGTCCGATAAGCTTGCGAGCCGTTCTTTCTTTGCTTTGGATGCAAACCCATTTTTTCGAGTTCCTGTAGTATCAATTGGGTAGCGAACGGAATCGTTTCCAAGGGGAGTTTAAACTTTCCCAATTTTGAAACCCGCTTAGACGAATCGGCAATGATTATATTAAAATTGGTATTATGGGCTACTATTTTCTCCCTTAGTAGGGCACCGCCGCCTCCCTTGATCAACTGCATGTGGTCATCAACCTCATCGGCACCATCAATGGTAACATCCAACCGTTTGGCATCTGCCAAGCTGATTATGGGTATCCCTAATTTTTTGGCCTGTTTTTCCGTTTCTACAGAGGTTGCTACCGCCTTAATATCAAGCCCGTTTTTAACTTTATCCCCAAGCGCTTCAATCATATAAAAAGCGGTAGAACCTGTTCCCAAGCCTACCTGCATACCATTCTTGATATAGCTTACAGCCTCCAGGGCCGCTATTTTTTTTTCTTCTGAAGGATTTACGTTCATTGTCTTCATCAATATTCGAATATCATTTTATGTGCGGCTTAAAGATATTTATAAAAACGGACTGTATCCGCTTTACGAGGTGCTAATCGAAAGAAGGCATCGTGAACGCCTTAGCACGAATTGGCAATGGATGGTGATGCTTGTTCATCTACAACCGCATTCGTAGTAACCAAGGGTGCAATCCATACTGGGCACAGGGCAACTGATCGGCTCCACGAAAAAAGCTCCGCTTGAGGCGTTTTCAGAAGTAATTCTATTTCTTGGCAGGAAAGCAACCAAAGCTGGCCATGTCTTGTGTTTGGTTGAAATTCCAAACTATCCCCGGTTGTACTTCGTTTTAACGGTATTTCTATAGTATCGGGTTTTACATCCCAACGCTGTTTTACAATTTGGAGGTGGTAGCGTTGTACTTGGTCCAAACCTTCTTGATGCCTGCCCGAAACGTAAATATGTAACCCAAGTTTCAACTCCTTGCGCACTCTTTTTATAAGGTTTAAATCGGTCAATGCAGGATTGCCCGTTAAGTTGGTGATTTGAAAAATTTCTGTTGGCACATTAAATTCCGGATAGTTTGGTACCACCAAAACCGCACACCGTTGGCCTTTGCGTAATAGATTTATGGTATTGCTACCCCAAAGGCATCTGGCTTGGTTGGATAACCCGGTAGCTCCAAGCACCATACAGTCCATTTTATGGTTCGAGACCAATTCATGGACTTCATCGAGCAAAAAGGAAAAGGAAGATACCGTTATAAACTCGTGCTTATGGTTTGGATAGGTTGTTTCAATAGTTCGTAACAAACTTTGGAGTTGTTTACTTGAACGTTCCCTGGGCGTTTCCTGCCGGCCAGGCCTACTTTGGTTGTGGTGTATAATTCTGCCGCCGCTGATAGCGGGCGTATAGGTATTTAAAAAGTATATGGTACACTTGATATTTTTGAAAAGATGTAGTGCATATTCGATTGCCTTCCAAGAGTTGGTCGAGAAATCTGTAGGGATCAGGATTCGCTTCATGGTCTTCTTCTAAAATACACCATAAAGTTAGTGGTGGCTATAGGTACAAACTATGATATTTATCAGGTTTGGAACGGGCCTATTTAAAAGCCGTCTACAAGTTCCTGTAACCTGGTATCCTCAAGAATACCTATTCGTTTTCCTGAGGTTTTAATGAACCCCTTTTTCTTAAATTCAGATATGAGCCGAATACAGGATTCCGTTGCCGTACCCACAACATTGGCATAGTCTTCCCTACTAAGGGCGAGTAGGAGAAATCCATCTTCGTCTTCCCCAAAATTATTCTTGAGGTAGAGCAAGGCTTCCGCCAATCTTTGCTTCACGGTTTTTTGGGACATGTTAACAATAACATCGTCGGCCTCCTTTAAATCATGCGCCATATGCCGCAATACTTCAAGCGCAAAATTGGGATTGGAGTTTAGGGCATTTGAAATTATTTCCTTTGGGATAAAACAAACTTCCATATCATTTACGGCAACAGCGCTTAAATTGGTAGATTCTTCGGCGATAACGGAACGTTGCCCCATGACTTCCCCTTTGGTTGCCAATTTTACGATCTGATTTTTACCATTGGTACTCAACTTTGCCAATTTTGAAACCCCCTCCCGTACACAGTAAACCCCATCCAGTTTTTGCCCTTCCTTAAATAAGGCATCACCTTTGTTGATTTTCTTCGAAATTTTGGCATCGGACACCTTTTTCAATTCATCCTTGCTCAATGCCCGTAGTGAATTAAACTGTCTTACGATACAATTTTCACACCTGCTTTCCATGTCTCCCGTCTTTAAAAAATTCAGCCTGTACTACAAAGCTAATCTACAAAGTTTCAACAAAACCTGATAATTATCATGTTTTCCTAACCCTAAGGCATAGAACTTTGCCACACGTTAAGTGATTGCCTTATGGAAGATAAATCATGTTACCATTGCGGCGAAGCCTGTGGTAAAAATCCAATATCCTATGATGAAAAACAATTTTGCTGTGTTGGCTGCAAGACTGTATTTGACATTCTTTCAGCTAGCGATTTATCCTATTATTATGCTATACAGCCGGGCGCTGGAGCCACTCCTAAGGCAACTGAAGGAAAATATGATTTTCTCGATAACCCGGCAATTGTTCAGAAATTAACAGAATTTCAGGACGGTAATGTGGCAGTTGTCAAGCTCTATATTCCACACATACATTGTAGTTCCTGTATTTGGATTTTAGAAAATTTGTCCAAACTTAGCCCCCATTTTACCAATTCACAGGTAGATTTTCCTCAAAAAATAATCCGCGTCACCTATCACCCAGAGCAACTTTGTTTAAGGGAGCTGGTTCTCCTACTCACCAAAATTGGGTATGAACCCTATATCTCATTGGATGATTTTGATTCGAAAAAGAAAAAAACAGATCGCAGTCTAATTTACAAACTGGGCGTTGCAGGTTTTGCCTTTGGGAACGTTATGTTCCTGTCGTTTCCAGAATATTTCGACTTGGCTTCCAATCACGGGAACGGTGGGGATTATTGGCTAAATCAATACCAGGTCGTATTTAGATGGCTCATGCTACTTTTTTCATTGCCCGTAGTTTTTTACGCTGGGTGGGATTATTTCGTATCGGCCTATAAGGGGCTACGATCCAAAATCCTGAACATCGATGTTCCCATTGCCTTGGGAATTCTAGTCCTCTTTTTACGAAGTTCCATTGAGGTGATCCTGGACTTGGGCAGTGGCTTTTTTGATTCCTTAACGGGTTTGGTCTTTTTTCTCCTGTTGGGCAAGTTCTTTCAGCAAAAAACCTATTCGTTCCTTTCTTTTGAACGTGACTACAAATCGTATTTCCCTATTGCCATTACACGGGTATCCACACTAGGAAAAGAAGAAAATATTCCAGTACACGATATTGAAAAAGGGGACCGGTTACTGATACGGAACGAAGAAATGATACCGGTGGATGGGGTCTTGACCAAAGGCATGGCTAGAATAGATTATAGTTTTGTATCGGGTGAATCCGAAGCCGTAAAAAAAGAAATTGGCGATATCCTTTACGCAGGAGGTAGACAGTTGCAGGGCGCTATAGAAATGGAGGTTGTAAAATCCATTTCACAAAGTTACCTTACCCAGTTATGGAGCAACTCCATTTTTCAAACGGACAAGACCACTATTTTTCAAAATCTGACGGACCGTATTGGTAAGCGTTTTACTATCGCCGTCCTTACAATTGCCCTGGTGTCCACAGGATTCTGGCTATTCATGGATGCATCAAAGGCTTTGAATGTATTTACTGCGGTGTTGATTATTGCCTGTCCTTGCGCCATTGCCTTGGCGGCACCTTTTACCTTAGGCAACATGCTGCGCATTTTTGGTAAAAAGAAATTCTATGTAAAGAATACCCAGACGCTGGAACGGTTGGCGAAAATAGACACTTCCATCTTCGATAAGACCGGCACCATTACAACTGCCCAAAAAAGCACAGTTTACTATGAAGGCATGCCGCTGACAGAAGCGGAAGAATCCCTCTTAAAAAATACCATAAGGGCATCTAACCATCCCTTAAGCCGAACCCTATACACGCTTTTACAGGAACATGCAATCATAACTTTAGATGATTACGATGAAGTTACGGGCGAAGGTCTTGCGGGTGCAAAGAACGACCTGCACATGCGCATAGGTTCCGCCAAATTCGTAGGCGAAAAAAATGCAGAGACCCCTTTGGATACCGCTGTCCATATAAGTAGTAACAACACGTATAAGGGAAGGTATGTCTTCCACAATCAATATAGGGAAGGCCTTTCAGACCTTTTTAAAGAAATGGCAACCACCATGGACCTGGCCGTCTTATCTGGGGACAATGAGGGGGAAAAGGAATGTTTGGAGGCCTTGCTGCCTAAATTGACACCGCTTTATTTCAACCAAAAACCGCAATCCAAGCTAGATTTTATAAAGGCACTTCAAGAACAGGGCAAATCTGTTTTAATGATAGGCGACGGGCTTAACGACGCAGGAGCATTGGCACAAAGTGATGTGGGTATCGCCATATCCGAAAATGTAAATGTATTTTCCCCGGCCTGTGATGCTATTTTGGATGCTACCAAATTTTCGCAACTGCATAGTTATATCAATGCTTCAAAAAAAGCCATCGGAATAATTAAAATTAGCTTTGTTCTTTCCCTCCTTTATAATGTGGTTGGACTTTATTATGCAACAACTGGGCAATTGCAACCCGTTATAGCCGCAATTTTAATGCCATTGAGCTCTATTACCATTGTTGCGTTTACAACGGTAATGACCAATCTATTGGGAAAAAAGCTGGTCTGATGCGTATCATTAAGGAGGTAGCGTATAGAGCTCACCAAAATGAAATTTGTATACAGTAATGCCGTAAAAGAAATTTTTAAAGTATGATAAATGTCATATTATAAGGAACGCTTGACTTGTAGTTTTACCCCGTAATTCAGATAATCATGGGTGTCATTTACATTTTACTGGGCTTAAGCGTTATGGTAGCGATCCTTTTCTTTATCGCCTTTATCCTATCTGTCAAAAACGGTCAATACGATGATTCGTACACCCCATCGGTACGCATGTTATTTGAGGACGAATTGGTGAAAACAAAAACTTCGGCAAAAATCGATTCACAAGAAAATCCAACTAAATAATTATTATTCATGGAAGTACAGCAGTTTTACTACGACAACAAAATTGTAAAAAAGTTCCTTTATGCCACAATGCTGTGGGGTATCGTAGGGATGTCCGTCGGGCTACTTTTAGCCTTTATGTTTCTTTTCCCAAACGTTACGGATGGCATATCCTGGCTTAGTTTTGGCCGCCTTAGGCCTTTGCACACGAACGCGGTTATTTTCGCCTTCGTAGGTAATGCCATTTATGCCGGAGTGTATTACTCCAGCCAGCGCTTGTTGAAAGCGCGGATGTTCAGCGATTTCCTAAGCAATTTCAATTTTTGGGGATGGCAAGCCATCATAGTTGCTGCGGCTATTACCCTACCCTTGGGATACACCACCTCGAAAGAATACGCTGAACTGGAATGGCCTATAGATATCGCCATTGCCTTGGTATGGGTGGCGTTTGGTGTTAACCTAATCGGAACCATCCTAAAGAGAAGACAGCGCCATATGTATGTAGCCATTTGGTTCTATTTAGGAACTTTCGTTACCGTAGCCGTACTTCACATCTTTAACAGTTTAGCGCTTCCGGTAAGTGCCCTAAAAAGCTATTCGGTTTATGCAGGGGTACAGGATGCATTGGTGCAATGGTGGTATGGCCATAACGCTGTTGCCTTCTTTTTAACTACTCCATTTTTAGGATTGATGTATTATTTTGTGCCCAAAGCGGCCAATAGGCCCGTTTATTCCTATAAACTATCAATTGTTCACTTTTGGTCGCTAATTTTCATCTATATATGGGCAGGACCGCACCATTTATTGTACTCCTCATTACCAGATTGGGCACAGAATTTAGGGGTTGCCTTCTCGATAATGTTGATTGCTCCATCTTGGGGTGGTATGATAAACGGACTATTGACCTTGAGAGGGGCTTGGGATAAAGTTCGTACCGATCCTGTCCTAAAATTTATGGTCGTGGCCATAACAGGGTATGGCATGGCCACATTTGAAGGTCCTATGCTTTCCTTAAAAAATGTAAACGCGATAGCCCATTTTAGCGATTGGATTATTGCACACGTGCATGTAGGTGCCTTGGCGTGGAACGGGTTCCTAACCTTTGGTATGATCTATTGGTTGGTGCCTAAAATGACCAAGACCAGGTTATACTCTAAAGGGCTTGCCAATTTCCATTTTTGGATCGGTACATTGGGTATCATCCTGTATGCCCTGCCCATGTACGTTGCAGGCTTTACCCAAGCTTTAATGTGGAAAGATTTTAACCCAGATGGTACCTTGGTCTACGGTAACTTCTTGGAAACCGTAAATGAAATAATGCCAATGTATTGGATGCGCGCCATAGGTGGTAGTCTCTATATCGTGGGTGCCTGTGTTATGATTTACAATATTGTCGTCACCATAAGAAAAGGAAGTGCCATTACAGATGAGTTGGCAGAAGCCGCTGCATTGACCAGGGTTTCCAGTAAAAGAACGGCAGGCGAAACCTTTCATACGTGGCTTGAGCGTAAACCGGTGCAATTAACGATTCTGGCGACCATTGCCATCTTAATTGGGGGCATCATCCAGATTGTACCCACGATTTTGGTAAAATCCAATATCCCTACCATCACCAGTGTAAAACCGTATACACCATTGGAGCTTGAAGGTCGTGATCTTTATATTCGCGAAGGTTGTGTAGGCTGCCACTCACAGATGGTACGCCCTTTTAGGAGCGAGGTGGAACGTTATGGGGAATACGCCAAGGCGGGCGAATTTGTATACGACCATCCCTTTTTATGGGGTAGTAAACGTACCGGTCCGGATTTGTTGCGGATTGGTGGAAAATATACCGATAATTGGCACTTGAACCACATGTACGATCCCCAAAGTACTTCTTCTGGATCCATAATGCCGGCATACCAATGGTTGGTGCGGAACAAACTTGATCGCAGCGATACCGAAGGTAAAATGAGGGCCATGGTTTCCTTGGGTGTACCCTATACCGATGAAGATATAGAAAATGCTCAAAGTACCATGCAAGCACAGGCTACAACCATTGAAAAAAACCTGTATTCAGATCCTGATTTCGCAAAGAGTTATGAGGCGGATAAAAAATATGCCGCAGAAAACGATGAAGAGTTCATAGAAATGAAGGATAGGGAAATTGTCGCCCTCATCGCCTACTTGCAGCGTTTAGGTACTGATATTAAGATAAAGGACAACAACGAATCAATCTCTCAAAACAAGTAAGGACATGTTAAAATTTGTAAAAGGGTATATGGAAAGTATTGAAGGCATTGCCACCTACCCTATGATATCATTGCTCATTTTCTTTATTTTCTTCGCACTTCTGTTTTTTTGGGTGTTTACCGCATCTAAGGAACATGTGCAGGAGATGAGCAACATGCCTTTGGAAGATGATAACCAACAAAACTTTACATTATGAAAAATACAACTGCTTGGTGGTTGAGGATAACCGCAGTATTCTTTTTGGTCTTTGGACTAATGGAATTTTTCATCGACAGCGGGGATAAACCTGCTTTTATGACCTACCCCCTTTTAATGGTTGGCTTGGTATTTTTTCTGATGCTGATCCTAGGAATTGCCTTTGTAGTGCAGGCCATAGAAAATGTAATGTACAATACGCTACCCGAAGAGGCCAAGGCCCGCTATGATGAAGCAAACCAAACAAATTGGGAGTGGACCTGGGGAAAAAGATGTATAAAAAACTCTTGGGCTCCAAGCCCATAGAGAAAGAAGAAGAGATTATTCTAGACCATAACTATGACGGCATTAAAGAATTGGATAATAAACTACCACCGTGGTGGGTCTATATGTTTTATGCCACAATTGTATTTGCGGTTGTATACCTAGCCCGTTTTCATGTATTCAACGATTATGATCAGGACACGGAATACCTGACCGAAATTACTTTGGCCAAAGCGGAAATTGAAGCTTATAAAAAGACGGCTAAAGGCTTGGTAGACGTTAACACCGTAGAATTGTTAACGGATGCCGCAGATATGAGTGCAGGACAAAAAATATTCGAGTCTAACTGCGTGGCCTGTCATATGGCCGATGGTGGCGGTGGAATTGGCCCTAATCTGGCGGACCGGAATTGGATTCTGGGCGGTGGTATCAAGAACGTTTTCAATACCATTTCTGAGGGTGGTAGGGACGGTAAAGGGATGATCGCCTGGAAACAGACCCTAAAACCGGTAGAAATGGCGCAGGTGGCTAGTTATGTATTGAGTTTTGAAGGTACGACCCCGGCCAATCCTAAAGTAGCGGAAGGCGACATATGGATAGATCCACATGCCCAGGTAGATGCACCTAAGGTTGATTCCGTTAAAATAGAAGTAGAAGTGGACAGTCTTCAGTTCAAAAGAACCATAGATGACGACATTGAGGATGCCGAAGAGGTAGGCCCAAATTAAAAAAGGGAGCATAGGAACACATGTCACAAGATCAAGAACACTTTAGGGATAGCATTGGTACTATAAACGATGAGGGAAAGCGTGCATGGGTGTTTCCAAAAAAACCGAGCGGTAAGTTATGGAAATACCGCACCTATGTGAGTTATGTCTTACTGGCCTTTCTCTTGTCTGCCCCATTTATAAAAATAAATGGAAACCAGTTTCTACTGTTCAATGTAATAGATCGCCGTTTCAATATTTTCGGTTTCCCATTTTGGCCCCAGGATTTTCATTTGGTGGTCATCTCCATGATTATAGGGGTTATTTTTGTGGCCCTCTTTACGGTTGCCTTTGGCCGTATCTTCTGCGGATGGATGTGCCCACAGACTATTTTTATGGAAATGGTGTTCCGTAGAATTGAATTTTGGATCGATGGTGATCGGGGTGCACAGATAAAATTAGATCGGCAACCTTGGAATGCACAAAAAATTAGAAAAAGATTGACAAAGTGGTTTCTTTTCTTTGTGATCTCATTTCTGATCGCCAATGTGTTTTTGGCTTACCTCATAGGTAGCGATACCCTTTTACGGTATGTTGCTGATGGCCCTTTGGCCCATACCAGTACCCTTGTCTCCCTTCTTATTTTTACCAGTGTTTTCTATTTTGTATTTGCCTGGTTTAGGGAGCAAGTATGCATTATTGCATGCCCATACGGCCGCATGCAAGGTGTGCTTTTAGACAATAAATCTATTGTAGTGGCTTATGACCACAAACGTGGTGAAAGTGAAAATGGTAGAAAAAAATTCAGAAAGAACGAAGACCGGGAAGCCCTGGGGTTTGGAGATTGTATTGATTGTTTTCAATGCGTTAACGTATGTCCTACTGGAATAGACATTCGAAATGGAACCCAATTGGAATGTGTCAACTGTACCGCCTGTATCGATGAATGCGATACCATCATGGAAAAAGTGAACCTCCCAAAAGGTTTGATACGGTATGCCAGCGAAGATGAAATCACCAAGAAAGCAAAGTTCAAGTTTACCCCGCGCTTAAAGGGGTACACCGCGGTCCTTGTCATCCTTACCGGTCTTTTGATCGGTATGCTCTTCTTACGTAACGATGTTGAGGCTACCATTTTAAGATTACCGGGGCAATTGTATGAGCATAAGGAAGGGAATATCATAAGTAATGTATACACCTACAAATTAGTTAACAAAACAACCGTTGCCGTAGATGAGGTTCATTTTGAGCTCCTTTCCCACAAAGGGACCGTTAAGTTGGTGCGCCAAGAAGATTTTGTGGTGCCAGCGCAAGGATTGGCAGAAGGCACCCTATTTATTGAAATAGATAATGCAGCCATCAAGACCGACAGTGAGAAAATAAAAATAGGGGTTTATAGTGGCGACGAACTAGTAGAAACAACGATGGCGGCTTTTTTGGCACCAAGAAGTTATCGATAACAAACAAATAGATTATGAAATTAAATTGGGGAACAGCCATAGTATTGGCATTTATAGGGTTTATTAGTTTTATCCTATTCTTCGTGGTTCGGATGAGTACAGATTATCGGGCCAATCATGACTTGGTTACTGAAGATTATTACCGGGCAGAACTCGGTTACCAACAAGAGTTGGATGATCAGAACAATACGAGCAGGAATAATGTTGAATTGACCATAGCACAAACGGTTGATGGTATTCTGGTCTCATTTCCTTCCCATTTGAACCCTACCGAAATTAGTGGTACAATTTCCTTATACAGACCGTCCAACAAAAAATTGGACGCAACCTTGGAAATCAGCCTATCGGATAATGAAATGCTCATACCCAAAAACCTTTTAATGGAGGGCAGATGGGATATTAAAGTGGCTTGGGACTATCAGGGAGAATCCTATCTAACCAAGGAAAAATTGGTGTATTGATATGTTAATGTCCGCAATCATACTGGGTTTAATGGGAAGCTTGCATTGCGTAGGTATGTGCGGCCCCATTACTTTTATGTTACCGGTAAGCCGTACCTCTAAATCAAAAAAATTACTTCAGGTGTTCACCTATCATTTTGGAAGGTTATTCGCCTACGCTATTTTAGGTGCCCTTTTCGGGATTCTTGGGAAAGGATTGTATGTCTTTGGACTGCAGCAACGGCTTTCAATCCTAATTGGTGTTCTCATGATTGGCGTTGTTTTGATTCCCGTTCATACATTGAACAAGTACAACCTATCAAAACCGATTTACAGGTTTATATCAAACATTAAATCGAGACTGGGAAAGGAGCTTAAACGAAAAACAGCGGACACCTTTCTTACTATTGGTTTCTTAAACGGGTTTTTACCCTGTGGCTTAGTTTATATGGCCTTGTTTGGTTCAATAGCGATGGGTGACCCCTTAAAGGGCAGTCTGTTCATGGTGCTTTTTGGTGCAGGAACAATTCCATTGATGACCGTGGCGGTTTACTTTGGAAGTGCGCTCAAAGGCGCCAAACGATTACGCATACAACGAATGATTCCAGTATTTGTAGTACTTATTGGCCTGCTTTTCATCCTTAGAGGAATGGGATTGGGAATTCCTTACCTATCCCCAAAACCGGTTAGCGAAGTTGTTTCCAGTACTATGGAATGTCACAACTAATACCAATCATTACTACACAATAAAAAAAAGGCTGTCTAAAAAGTCATAGGTTACGTCTTTGCGAGGAACGAAGCAATCTGCAAATTGTAAGCAATAAAGCAACAGATTACTTCACTTCGTTCGTAATGACAGCTAATACATACTTATAAGACAGCCTCAATTTTCGTATATGGGTTTATACGAAATTCTATTTTTTATAAACCTTATGAACCACTGAGATGATGTAGAAAAGTAACTCAAATCTTAAACGTTATTACTGGAATACTTGCGTGGTTAACGACATCCTCCCCTATACTCCCGTTAAAGAAATGGGACAAGCCTTTACGACCATGGGTTGGTAAGGCTATAGCATCGACCAATATGGATTTACCGTAGTTTAGAATTCCCTGTTCCACACTATAATCATTATAGATTTCCACTTGCTGACCGGTATTTGCCTTGTTCAGGAATTTATTTATGCGTTGGTAAGCATCCCTATTGCTCAAAAATTCGTCATTGGGCGTGTTTATATAAACCAACTCCATCGTGGCATTAAAGGTTTTGGCAAATTCGCGCGCCCTTTGAAAAGCAGGTAGGTTGTCTTCATTAAAATCGCAGGCAAAAACAAAGCGTTCTAGATTGAACTTTTCAAGCATTCCTTTGATTACCAAAACGGGAATAGAAGCGTTGCGTACGACTTTCTCGGCATTGGAACCTACAAAAAATTCCTCAAGGCCACTGGCGCCATTAGATCCCATCACAATTAAATCCGCCTTATGCTCGTCTGCTATTGCGTCTAGTTCACTAAAAACTTTATAATGTTTTATAATGGGCGTTACCTTGACACCATCGAGAATGGGCGTATCCAAAAATTCCTTTAAGTTTTTCTCGGCCAATTTTACCATAAAAACAGTCTGTTCCGCATATACCCCCTCTGGTGAGGTAATCAAGGCCTGGTTGAGCTCTAGCATATGCACCACCAGCAGTTCCAAGCTATTTTTTTTGGCTAAATCCGCGGCAGCTTTAAGCGCGTTAACGGACTGTTCTGAAAAATCTGTAAGTACTATTATTTTTTTCATGATAACTATTATTTAATTAAACATACGGCTACCTGGAAGGGAGCATTACACCGTCATTGAAAATAGCTTGGTTTGCGGCGATTTCTTTTGTAATGGCAGGTCAAAAGCCATACATACGTTGCGCACAAATGGCCTGCCTTTTTCAGTGATGTGCAAATTGCCTTCGGTAATTGCGACCATGCCATCTTGTTCCATCTCCTTTAATCGTTCTAGGATACTATCCAGTTGCGGAATATGTAACCTGTAATCGGTCCAAGAAGTATGGAACCGGCACATTAAATTTAAGATATGTCTTCTAATTATTTGATCTTCTTCCGTTAAAATATGACCTCTATATATGGGAATAATATCTTTTGAAACAAGTTCTTGGTATTCTTCAACATTTTTTACATTTTGGGCAAAACCGTACCAACTATCACTTATACTAGAGGCCCCGAGGCCTATCATGAGCTTGGTATTGGAGGTTGTGTACCCCATAAAATTACGGTGCAATTTACCTTCTTCCATGGCGGTATACAGGCTATCTGTCCTAAGGGCAAAATGATCCATGCCTATTTCCTCATAACCCGCTTCGAAAAGTAAATTTTTACCCTTTTCGTATTGGGCCCTCTTTTCATCTGCCGTTGGTAAATCTGCATCCTTATAGCCGCGTTGCCCGTTTCCGGGGAGCCATGGCACGTGCGCATAGCTATAAAATGCGAGGCGATCTGGTTGTAGTTCTTTCGTAATGGCGATTGTTTTTTCAACATGCTCCAACTTTTGATGCGGTAATCCAAAAATTAAATCATGGCCAATAGACGTATATCCTATTTCCCTTGCCCATTCCGTAACCATTCTTACGTTCTCCAAAGGCTGCACGCGGTGAATGGCTTTTTGTACCGTGTCATTATAATCTTGCACCCCAAAGCTAACCCTTCTAAAACCAACATCGTACAAAGCTTGCAAGTGCATTTTTGTAGTGTTATTGGGATGCCCTTCAAAACTAAATTCCGCATTGGGAGCCTTCTCCGCGAACTGAAGAATACCCTCAATCAGAAATTTCAAATTTTCAGGCGTAAAAAAAGTGGGGGTCCCACCACCTAAATGTAGCTCCCTAATAACAGGTTTTTCAGAAAAAAGACTGCGGTATAATTTCCATTCCCTTAGAACAGATTTTATATAGGGGAGTTCCACCTCGTGTTTTTTGGTAATGCGTTTATGGCACCCACAGAACGTACACATGCTTTCACAAAAGGGCAAATGTATATACAGACTTATACCCGTTTCGGAATTGCTAAGTTGAAAACTTTTTTGTACCGATGTCTCCCATTTTTTTCCGGAGAAAGTATTGATATCCCAAAATGGAACTGTTGGATAACTGGTATACCGCGGACCGGGTACATTATACTTTTGAACAAGTGTGCACATAAGGTTACTATTTTATACAAAACTAGATGCTACACTTTGGAAATTATATGATTAATATCAGCTTTTATTTTTCACTACTACTGTACTTTTCGCTTAGTAAAAATGGTCCGTGCTGTATACCCGTTCAAAAAACTATGTAACCTCTAGTACCGGGTATGGAGCTCAGTATTGTTAATTTGCCAAAATACCTCCACGCAAGCCTACTAGGTAATTAAAAGAAAACCATATGATCCCGAGTTAAGCCTTAAAAGCATTCAAATATCGATTATCCAGTAACCACTAAATATATTAATAAGAAGGTCAAAAGTTTACTGTAAACTGTCGCTAAAATGTCCAAGCTTTCAAAAGGAGGTTTTCTTTGGAGCAAATTCTTATAAGTTAAGTACTTTTAATAAGGTTAAACAACAATGTCCAATACATAACTTAAAATACAGTATAGACCTAGTTTTATTCGGGATTTATGTAAGTTTCCTATGACCTTGAGGTTACCATTGCCGTTGCCATGTCTATTTAATAAAACTTGTTTTAGCTGAGTCAAGGTTATCGGCTGTATTCTTTTTATTGTACAGTATTGCTCTTGGCAATACCTTGGATTGCAGCAGTACCCAACTTGCGGCAATGATGTTTATACCTAGAACGGACAACTAGTGGAGGAAATTAAAAAATGTGAATTAATATGATTCAAGAACTAAAAGCAGCATACGGATCAATTTTTGAAGAAGAGTTAATCAATGAAATTATACAGGTAGGCACATTCAAAGAAGTGCCCGAAGGATATAAGCTCATGGAAATAGGAGATTATGTTCGTGGTATGCCATTGTTGGTATCTGGAGTGGTCAAGATTTTACGGGAAGACGATGAGGGAGATGAACTATTGCTCTATTATCTAGAAAAGGGAAATACCTGCTCCATGACCATGGCCTGTTGTATGGGCGATACAAAGAGTGAAATAAGGGCTATTGCGGAGACCAATACCAAATTGATCATGGTGCCTGTGCAAAAAATGGAGGAATGGACGGCCAAATATAAATACTGGAGAAACTTTGTATTTAGTAGTTACCATCTTAGGCTTAACGAACTACTCAATACCCTGGACAGTATTGCTTTTCAGAAAATGGATGAACGCTTAATCGGGTACCTCAAAGAGAAGGCCAGGGTAAACAATGACAATAGTATCCACAATACTCATCAAGAAATCGCTTACGACCTACATAGCTCCAGAGTGGTCATTTCTAGACTTTTAAAAAAATTGGAGCAATTGGGGCGTATAGAACTTCACCGTAATTATATTAAAATAACCAACCTTTAATACTTCTGTAACCTTTGTTACTGCACACCGTTTAGCCGGACTTTAATTTTGCGGTATAAACATAGGTATATGGATATATTGCAGATTTTTGGTTATTTCAGTGCCCTTATTATTGGGGTATCCTTAGGATTGATCGGAGGTGGAGGCTCTATCCTAGCCGTTCCCGTTTTGGCTTATCTATTTTCCATCAATGAAAAGGCAGCTACCGCCTACTCTCTCTTTATAGTGGGTACAAGCGCCCTTTTAGGAGGCTGGAAACAACATTTAAAGGGTTTTGTAGATTGGAAGACGGCCATTGTATTTGGTATTCCGGCAATTATTGGGGTTACCCTGGTAAGACATTATGTTGTCCCCGCCATGCCTGCAATCCTATTCGAATATGACGGTTTTGTATTTACGCGAAGAATGGCCATGTTCGGCTTATTTGCCGTAATCATGGTTCCTGCCGCCTATTCCATGCTCAAAAAAGAAAAGATAAAGGAGGGTACCGGTGCGGTGCGATACAATTATGGATTGATTTTAGCCGAGGGATTAATTGTTGGCGGTATCACAGGAATGATCGGTGCCGGTGGCGGATTTCTAATTATACCCGCTTTGGTTATTCTTGCCAATGTAGAAATGAAAGTTGCCATAGGAACATCCTTGATTATCATCGCCATAAAATCACTGATGGGATTTTTCCTAGGGGATGCCTTGACTATGGAAGTTGATTGGAAATTTCTTGGGCTGTTTACCGCCCTCTCCTTTATCGGTATATTTCTGGGCAGTTACCTCAGCACGTTTATCGATGGTAAAAAACTAAAAAAAGGATTCGGTTATTTTATTTTGGTGATGGCCATTTTTATTTTCTACATGGAATTTTTTACGAACTGAGTCACAAACGATACGGCATTGGGCGAGCTCCAAACCTAATATTAGGACTTGAGCTAGAACAAACTAGAAAAAATTGAAATATAACCGCTTATTGTAACCATTGTTACTGTACAGACCTCTAAGGATATATACTTTTAATATAGAAACCAAAACCTATAATATCATGAAAGTAGAACAAATTTATACCGGATGTTTGGCACACGCCGCATACTATATTGAAAGTAACGGAGTAGCCGCAGTTTTTGACCCCTTACGGGAAGTACAGCCCTATTTAGATCGGGCTAAAAAGGATAACGCCATCATAAAGTATGTCTTTGAAACCCATTTCCATGCTGATTTTGTTAGTGGCCATCTAGACCTAAAGGCTAAAGCGGGTGCGGAAATCGTTTTTGGTCCAGGGGCCAAACCAAGTTATGAGGCCACTACTGCAGCAGATGGTCAAATTTTTGAGGTGGGTGATTACAAGGTAAAGGTAATTCATACACCGGGGCATACCATGGAAAGTACCACCTATCTGTTACTAGATGAAAATGGCAAGGAACACGGCATCATTACGGGAGATACCTTATTTATTGGGGATGTGGGGAGGCCGGATCTGGCACAGCACGTAATCGCCGATCTTACAGAAGAAAAATTGGCAGGTCATCTCTATGATTCCCTTCGAAACAAAATCATGCCCTTGAGTGACGAACTTATCGTTTATCCCAACCATGGCGCCGGTTCTGCTTGCGGAAAAATGATGAGCAAGGAAACCACAGATACCCTAGGGCATCAAAAAAAGGTGAATTATGCACTAAGGCCAGATATGGGAAAAGAGGAATTCATAAAAGAACTGTTGACCGGGCTTACGACGCCACCGGCCTATTTCCCTAAAAACGTTCTAATGAATATACAGGGTTATGAGAGTTTGGATACCATCATGGAGCGGGCCACCAATGGCCTTAGTCCAGATGGGTTTGAGGCCATGGCCAACCAAACAGGTGCATTGGTCCTGGATACGAGAAACGCGGCAGATTTTGCGAAGGGTTTTATACCAAATAGCATCAATATTGGCTTGGAAGGTAGTTTTGCCCAATGGGTAGGTGAAATGATACCGGATATAAAGCAAGAGCTACTATTGGTGGCCTATTCCGACAAGGAAGAGGAAGCAATTACGAGATTATCGCGCGTAGGGTATGATAATGCCATAGGTTTTTTAAAAGGCGGATTCAATTCTTGGATGAACGCTGGCAAAGAAGTGGAAACGGTAAATAGACTAACAGCCACTGAATTGGTGAAAGCTGTTAATAATGAAAATCCGATGATTATCGACGTACGAAAAAAGAGTGAATTCGATTCTGAGCATATTCTAGGTGCCCATGATATTCCCTTGAATGAGATTAACCAGCATTTAGCAGCGCTTCCAAAGGATAAACCATTCGTTCTGCATTGCGCTGGTGGCTATCGAAGTATGATTGCAGCTGCCATTTTAAAGCAAAGGGGATGGGATAATTTTGCGGATGTCATTGGTGGTTTTGAAGCCCTTTCAACAACGGAATTACCGCGGTCTGAATATGTATGTCCGTCCACGCTCCTTTAATTCGGAAAGAATACGAGGTTTGGCATTGATCTAAAATTGGACGAGGATACCTGAATTCTACGTAAACCATGCTTCAAGGCACGTCCTTAAAGGATGGTTTTTGTATTTTGAATCATTGTGACCAATGTTACTGAATTGCAAAATTCCAATTCGTAAATTTGTCAACAATTAAAAAAGTAAACCATGAAAGTTGAACAAATATATACCGGATGTTTGGCACAAGGCGCCTATTATATAGAAAGCAAGGGCGAAGTCGCCATAATTGATCCACTTCGTGAAGTACAGCCCTATATAAAGCGGGCGAAGTTGGACGATGCCAAAATCAAATATATTTTTGAAACACACTTTCATGCAGACTTCGTAAGTGGTCATGTTACCCTGTCAAAGGAAACCGGCGCTGCGATCGTGTATGGGCCCAAGGCAAATCCTTCTTATGATGCGATCATTGCAGAGGACCAGCAGGAGTTCAAATTGGGTGAGGTCACCATTATTGCACTGCATACTCCTGGGCACACTATGGAAAGCACGACCTACCTATTACGGGATGAAAATAATAAGGATCATGCCATATTTAGTGGTGATACCCTTTTTCTTGGTGATGTAGGGAGGCCTGATCTAGCCCAAAAAATGGGCGTGCTGACAGAGCGAGACCTCGCCGGGTTCCTTTTTGATAGCCTTCGTGAAAAAATTATGCCTTTGGCAGACGATGTTATTGTTTATCCAGCACACGGTGCTGGCTCCGCTTGCGGCAAAAATATGATGAAAGAGACCGTGGATACCTTGGGCAACCAGAAGAAAATGAATTACGCCTTGCGGCCAGACATGACCAAGGAAGAATTTATAGAGGAAGTGATTGATGGCCTATTGCCCCCTCCACAATATTTTCCACTTAACGTTAAGTTGAATAAAGAAGGGTATGAGGACATACAAGATATTTTAAAGCGTGGGACAACTGCACTTTCTCCAAAAGCTTTTGAAGCAGCGGCCAATGAAACCGGGGCAATCGTTTTAGATGTACGGCATCAAGATGATTTTGCCAAAGGCCATATTCCCAGGTCTATTTTTATAGGATTAGATGGTAGTTTTGCGCCTTGGGTAGGCGCTCTGATAGCAGATGTGCAACAACCAATTTTGCTGGTTACCCCCAAAGGTTTGGAAGAGGAGGCCATTACACGATTATCAAGGGTAGGTTTCGACAATACCCTCGGTTATTTGGAAGGTGGATTTCAAGCCTGGAAAGACGCGGCAATGGAATATGATAACGTAAACCAAGTCACTGCAGAGGAATTAAAAAAAGAAATGGAAGCATCCGATAAAGCTATTTTTGACGTCCGCAAAAACAGCGAATTCTTAAGCGAACATGTCTTGAATGCGGACAATACGCCCTTAGACTTTCTGAACGACCACCTTGCGGAATTTCCGGATAACAAATCCTTTTTTGTACACTGTGCGGGCGGATATAGAAGTATGGTCGCATCTTCTATCCTTAAGAGCAGGGGTATCCATAATCTTGTTGATGTAAAAGGCGGGTTTAAGGAAATTAAGGAGTCAGGCATACCGGTATCTGAATTTGTATGTCCTACAACACTCTAATGAACAATATATAGATGAAGTTCTTTATTGCGAACTACAAGCACTAGTACATGTATTTAGATACCTTGTTGATTTAAATACAGCTTTTCAATTGGCGCAGCCAAGGAATTGGAAACTACTTTGTAAAAATCCAAAAGATATTTTTTTTAAAAAAAAATTCAAGATGTAAAGGCATTTGTGTCCTAAAATAGGGTGGACCCTATTAATTAATCTACTCCTACAGCATCTCTAAAATTTACAAGCAGTATGGCTTAAAACTACGAGCCCAAAAAAGGAAAGGTATCAAACCCGTTTTTTTGGTTTAAAACCATGGAAAAGCTGCCCTAAAAAGTGCTTAGGAAGGTCTTCATCTCCTGGGTAGCCCAAACGTACTTTTCCGCTATCCTCCGGTACATAATTTGTCCTGAATATATAATCCCAAACACTGAGACTTATACCAAAATTGACACCATACGAACCTTTTGGCAGCTCGTAGGCGTGATGGTATAAATGCATTACGGGATTATTGAACACATATTTTAAGGGGCCCCAAGTAATTTTAATATTGGAGTGATTCAAATGACCAATAGCAATGGCAATAAAATGTACGATATAGGCCTGCTCGGGTTCAAAACCACCCAATAACATTACCCCAAAGGTTTTTAGCGGTTTATAAAGAATATTTTCCATCCAATGATACCTTAAATGCGCCGCAAACCCCATCTCTTTTACACTATGGTGTACCTTATGAAAATTCCAGAGCAGGGCATATTTGTGCAACAGTATATGGGTAAACCATTGTACAAAATCCAGTAGCACAAAAAATACTACCAATTGGCTCCACATGGGCCATTGGGATGTATTGATCAATGCAAGACTCTCCATGGTAATACCTAGGTCAGCGAACAAAACTTCCAAGATCCTATAGATTCCACTAATCGCGATGGCAAAGAGGAAAAAGTTGAAGAACATATAGAACCCGTCCAACCAAAAGTCCTTTCTAAAAATAGCTTGATCTTTACGCCAAGGAAAGATAATTTCCAATATCCACACCAAAAGGGAAATGAGGATTAGGCCCCAAAAATAATTGGTGTACCAGGGTACATCAAAAATGATGGATTTCCAGGTCCAGTCAATAGCACCTGTAAATGCTCTCAAAAATGCTTTACTATATTCTTCCATACTTAAGGATGCAAAGATACATGGAACCCCTAACAATTGGTGTATCCTATGTTACACAGCAGCAAATTGGCTTAAATGTTTTTTGAAATATGACCAATGTCATAAACCAAGACCAAATCATTAGATATCTTTCGCTAAGTAAGGGTCTATTTTCAACCCAAATGCTTGGGTGTATCCTTTAGGCTAAAATAGTGCTCTTAAAAAACTAAATCATATGAAAAAAAATATGAGCGGCACAGACCGCACCATCCGCATACTACTCGCTTTGGCCCTTGTGGCCCTATCTTATTTCCAAGTAGTAGAAGGCACTTTGGCCTATGTACTTTTGGCGGTATCGGGTATTTTTTTACTTACCAGTCTTATTAATTTCTGTCCGCTTTACACGGTTTTGGGAATCAATACCTGTAAGACAAAATAGTTTGGATTGTTTTGTTTATTTACCTCCTAATTTGAGTAATCGAGCGTGGATTTATTTGATAAGTTATTTTGACTTGTGTAACCCTTGTTACTAAAATCTTGAAAAATACCCTCTATTTTTGAAAGGTACCCAAAATTTTAAAGCAAATGAATTCACATTATCAAGTACTCATCATAGGAGGGGGAACGGCAGGTATCATGGTTGCCGCACAACTTATAAAAAAGAAAAAAATTACGGATGTTGCCCTTATAGAGCCTGCTGACACACACTATTACCAACCCGCTTGGACCTTGGTCGGTGCCGGCACATATGACTTTGCAAAAACAGCAAGGCCCATGTCTGCGCTCATCCCTAAGAAAGCCGAGTGGATAAAAGATAAGGCAACGGGTTTTGATCCTGAAAATAATAAGGTAAACACTGCTTCTAGCGGCGACATCACTTATGACTATTTGGTGGTAGCCCCTGGCCTCGCTTACGATTATAGCTTGGTGCCGGGATTGGGGAAAGCTATGGACAAAGGTGTCGTTTGCAGTAATTATACCGACCCGGAGCATACCTGGAATGTCATTAAAAATTTTAAAGGGGGAACCGCGCTATTTACACAGCCCACTACCCCAATAAAATGTGGCGGCGCCCCGCAAAAAATAATGTATTTGGCCGAAAGCTATTTCAGAAAAAGCGGCGTTCGCAAAAAGACTGATGTTGTATTTGCAACCGGGGGAACCATCATCTTTGGGATAGCGCAAATAGCTAAAACACTTACGAAGGTTGTGGACCGAAAGGATATCAACTTGCGCTTTTATCACAAATTGGTGGCAGTGGATTCAAAAAAGAAAATTGCCTGGTATGAACTTGGGAAAGATATTAAGGAAGGTGGATGCGTAGTTATGTCAGATGATGATGATAACCGGAAATTAGATGAATCCTTTCAGTATAATTTTAAGGATGTAAAAGTTACCGTTGAAGGAAATCGTTACGGTATACATTATGATATGTTGCACACCGCCCCACCTTCCGTTGCGCCCAAGTTCGTAAGGGATTCCGTTTTGGTAAACGAAAGTGGTTGGTTAGACGTTGACCAATACACGATGCAGCATACTAAATTTCCAAACATTTTTGGTTTGGGAGACGTTGCCGCACTACCTACGGCAAAAACGGGCGCAGCTATTCGCAAACAAGTTCCTATTGTGGTGGACAATATAGACCAACTAATAAAAACACATAAAATGGGGACAATGGCATACAATGGATATTCCTCCTGCCCATTAGTGACGGATTACGGGAAAATGGTTTTGGCAGAATTTGATTATGATAACAATTTTACGCCTGACCCAAAACTAAAGCAGCTGCTCGTATTTGATTCCTCAAAAGAACATTGGAGACTTTGGATGCTTAAAAAATATGGATTACCCTATTTATACTGGAACAAAATGCTGAAGGGCAAAGACGTTTAAAAGTAAGGGGGTACTTTGACTAGCATTGCAAAAAAAAAGGGGTTAAACCAAAATAGCTGCGCTAAAAATTATAATTGAGGATAAGGCTTATATGAAACATATCCGTCTTATTGAAGTAAAAATTTGGGTTGTCTGGCACAGCCCCTTGTGCAAATTTAGAGGTCAATAGCAGCTCTGGTTTTAAATGTTTTATTTTTTCAAGAGTAAACAATAGGTCTAAATTGAGATGTAAATAATCTGGAAGAGCATATTTATTCAGAATGGCATCGGTAACATCTGGTTTCCAGTGCTTTCCTAAACTAAAAATCGTCCGTACAACTGCCTGGTCCCTGACCAATTGCAATGAGGTAGCATAATGTAAGACCAAGGCATGATTATCCGCAGTACCTTCGCTACGTTCCCTCTTTTGAAAACTGAACAATTCTTCCCTACCCCATTCCCTTGGGGAAACGAACTGTCCTTGGGATAGGATTCTATTGTAAGATAATGACACTTGGGAAGTATGTTTTTGGTAGTGTATTTTTAACCCAAACACATCTGCGGTATTGGCACTAAAATAGCGAAGGGAGTCCAAGGCATTTCCTCCGTTTCCAATTCTGTTCTGGTGCAACCACTCCCCTTCAAATACCCATTTTTCAGTAAGTCTAAACTTTGGCTTTAGATATACACTATTAGAAATATTATCCGTGTAAAAATCCCAAATTTCTACATCGAGTTTTGGAGCCAGTTTTATATCGGTATTCATCAATACAACGAAGTTGGACTGCGTATTATCTTTATAACGTGAGGGCTGGCCATCGATACCGCGTCCAACATTGTACGTTCCAATACTTTCCCCAATCCCGTAAAACTTTCCTGTTGAGCGTGGTGCAATCTTATTTAAAATTCCGAACTGAAAGTACTTTTTATACCTGTACCAAAAACCTTGCGTTAAGGTAGGTATCATTCTACCATCTTGTGGATTTATTAAAGGTGTGTTGATTTTCATGCGCCCCAGCGTAAATTGGTGTTGGCTTAAGTTGTACTCCACATAGAGTTCACCTAATAAAAACAAAGCATCGTTAGACAGGTTGATCTGATCAAAAAGACCCTCTTCGTAGCGGCTTATTTTTCCTGTTGCCTCATCGGTAATCCTAAGGTCCTGAAGTCCGGTATTGGTACTATTATAAACAGCGGCACCTACTTTTAGGTTTTGAAGTAGCGCATATTGATACTTAAGTTTCCCACCCGTAGCCAAGGCATGGTAATCCTGTAGTGTTCCCCTATTTAACGTCGCCATATAAAAGGTGCGCCACTGACCCGACAGTTTTCCTCTATTTTTTGATATTAGGGAATCCTGTGCCATAAGCACAAGGGGTAAACTAAAGAAGAGCACGAATAATTTTCGCATCGGACTTATTTGGTTTTGATGATGCCGTACCGTTCTCGGTAATAGGCAAACATAGGTGGAAAAGGTCCGTATTTATGTTGTTCTGGGGTAAAATCGTCTGCCCAGGGGCCATAGGGCGTGGAAACTGGTTTTAATTGTTTATTAGGGTAATCATTTTGGGTATTTTGCTTGTGGGCCCTGGGAAAACTGTTGATGTACCCTGCGACGTTGAAGGCTTCTTCATCGGTTAATTTTGGATTGTCCCAAGTGGCCTGTAAATAAGGCATATTACTTTTAATGAACTCGGCCGCAGTTATTACCCGGTTCATACCTGCCCCATCATTATAACTATCTTCACCCCATAATGGCGGATAGGTATACCCCGCTCCATCTTGCTTTTTGATGCCTTGCCCATTGGCTCCGTGACAAATAATACATTCCCTTTCGTAAACTTGATTTCCTTTACCCAGGTCCACGGCAACATCAGGAATTTTAATGGAGGGGTAACCCTGGTATTCCTTCCCTTGATTTGCTGGCAAGCCTGCTCCCAACCAATCCATATACGCAACAATAGCTTTCATTTTATCTGAATCTACCGGTAACATTTTACCGTTCATGCTTCGTTCCATACATCCGTTTATGCGATCTTCAATAGTACCAACACGATTACTGCGGCCACCAAATTGTGGAAATCGATCCACAACACCCACCCAGGAACCAGAACCCGCTTGGGCACCTGCATTTAAATGACAATTGGAACAGGCCATTTGATTGCCGCTATATCTGTCGGCCTCATTTTCAGATGATGGCCCCATATAGCGAAACGTTTCTGTAATTAAATAATATCCTTCTTTAACCATGCGTGGCATAGCAGCCAATTCTAAGGCTGGTTCTTTGGGTTGCCACTCTTCTACGAGTTGCTCTAGTGGTGCTTCCAAAAGTTCTTCTGGGGGAGATTTATAGAAAAAGACCACCGCAAAAATGACACCTATCATAAGGAACAGGATAAGGAACAGTCTATATAGATAGCGTGCCAAGGATTGTAATTCTTGCATCAGATTGCATATATAACCATAATAGTGTTTAGTAATTTTCGGTATTCGCTACTAAACTAGCCTATAAATAAGAACGGTAAAGTAACCAAAGTTACAGATTCAATAAATTAGTATAGTTATTTTTATTTCATCTAAAAATGAAGGACATTAGTATGCGCACATTAAGCGTTGACATCCAAACCAAACACAAATGAAAATCCAAACTAAAATGAAAGCTATTATTTTTTTAGCACTCTTAATGCTAACTGTACAAATGGTGCCGGCCCAAGAATGGAATACGCCAATAATTGAGGGCTATGGAAAGGTAAAGGATTTTAAGGATGTTGCCCTACAAGCAAATACTGACCTAAACTACACGCTAGTTTTTGATGTAAAGGATGACCGTGAAATGGAGGGCATTAATATAGGGTTCTTCAAAATCGCCAGAATGATAAATTTATTGGGCATAGGAGGTGTTTCACCAGAAAAAGTGCATATTGTGGCCGCCATACATGGCGGTGCCACCTACGCCGCGTTGAGCGACACTAAATACCTAGAAAAAAACAATATGCCCAATCCAAATACAAGGGTGATACAACTATTAAAAGACTACGGTGTAGAATTATACGTTTGCGCGCAGGCAACGGCTGCAAGGGATATCACGGAAGACGACTTAAATTTAAATACCCAGATGTCGCTCTCTGCCATGATGGTCCTTGCCAATTACCAATTAAAAGGATATGTATTAATACCATAACAGGTGCACCCTAATTGATGCACTTTAGGATACGGCAAGCTTTCCTTAATGCCGTGTTAAACTCCGGTTTCTGTAACTTTGGTTACCGAAATAAATCTGGGCATTTCCTATTTTTATAAGAAATAGAGCACCTATGGAGATTAAACAATTTGAAGATAAACCCTTAGCCCATTATTCTTATGCTATCTTAAGTAACAAAAAGATAGCCTTGATAGATCCATCTCGAAACCCTGCGCCCTATTATGCTTTTGCGGAAGAAAATGATGCACGTATCGTTGCGGTTTTTGAGACGCATCCCCACGCAGATTTTATAAGTAGCCATCTACAACTCAAAAATGAAACTGGAGCAACACTGTTTGCTAGTAAATTGGTAGGTGCGGATTACGAGCATACCACCTTTGACGACGGTGATGCATTTAAGATGGGGAGTATCACCTTTACTGCAATCAATACCCCTGGCCATTCACCAGATAGTATTTCTATTTACACTACAGATCAGGAGGACAATCACGTGGTTTTTACTGGAGACACACTATTTATTGGTGATGTAGGGCGACCGGACCTAAGGGAGAACGCGGGGAACATGAAAGCAAAACGTGAAGAATTGGCCAAGGCCATGTACGAGACCATGCAGACCAAATACAACGGCCTCCCCGATAAAACCATCGTGTATCCGGCCCATGGCGCCGGTTCGCTCTGTGGAAAAAACTTAAGCAGCGATTCATCCAGTACCTTGGGAAATGAGCGTATGGGGAATTGGGCGTTTAAAAAACTGACCGAAAAGGAGTTTGTAGATCATATCCTTGCCGATCAGCCGTTTATACCATCTTATTTTGGTTTCGACGTAGATCTTAACAAAAGGGGTGCTGAACCAATTGAAAAAAGTTTGGGGGCAATTCCTTTCTTCTTTGGTGCATCATCCTTACAAAAGGACATTTTGGTAGTGGACACTAGGGATGAAACCGATTTTAAAAAGGGGCACCTACCCAATGCTATCAATATTATGGCCAGGAACGAAAGCGATAAAATTGAGACTTGGCTTGGGGCCATTGTGCAACCCAATGAGCCCTTTTATCTTGTTATTAACAGCCATAAAAATAGACAGGAGATTTTGCAACGCATAGCCAAAATTGGATATGAAAAACAGTTAAAAGCTGTGGTTACGCTCTCGAATACAGTGTCTGAAACGTTTGATGTGCTTGATTTTGAAAAATTCAAGGAAAACCAAAAAGACTATACCATAGTGGATATCAGAAATGCATCCGAATTCAAGGACGTGAAATTCTTTGAAAATGCCATCAACCTTCCCTTAAATGACCTTAGGAACTCCATTTCAAAGATACCTTTGGATAAACCAATTGTGGTACACTGTGCAGGCGGCTATAGAAGTGCCGCCGGATCAAGCATTATTGACAAGGAATTGCCGGATAATGTTGTTTTGGATTTGAGTGAGAAAATCAACAACTTTAAATAAGAACCAAACTCAAACGTGTTAAATTATTCTGATTTTTCAATTGGAGTTTGAAACTTTTAACCGTTATTTTTTCATTTTTATTAATGTGTTCCCTATTGGACACAAAACCTGTATGTAACTAATGTTACTGACTGCAATTTGGAGAATACCCTACCTTTGCAACTCTTAAAAAAAGAAATATGAACTGGATATATGAGCCATGGCCCTGGTATGTTGCGGGGCCTTTAATCGCCCTTACTATGTTTATCCTGCTTTTTGCCGGAAAACAATTTGGAATGTCTTCCAATTTACGAACCATGTGTTCCATTGGTGGGGCGGGTAAGGTTTCCGATTTTTTTAGGTTCGATTGGAAAGCGGAACGATGGAACCTTATGGTGGTCGTTGGTGCCGTTATCGGTGGATTTCTCGCTTCAAACTATATGTCGGACAATACAGTAAAAATCAATCCCGATGTTGCGGAAAAACTTTCCCAAGATTACGGCATCAATAGTGCAGGAGAAGCCTACTTACCTCCAGAATTATTTGCTTCACAACAACTAACTGATCCCTTTGTATTGGCGGTATTGATTTTGGGTGGATTCATGGTAGGTTTTGGTGCTCGATATGCCGGTGGCTGCACCAGTGGCCACGCCATTTCCGGACTTAGCAACCTTCAACTCCCCTCGTTGATCGCTGTAATCGGTTTTTTTATTGGTGGTCTGGTCATGATTCATTTATTGTTCCCCTTAATTTTCGGTTAAAATGAGATATATAAGTTATTTGGTTATTGGTATTTTTTTCGGAATCATCATGTATAAATCGGAAGCATCCTCATGGTTCCGTATTTACGAAATGTTCGAGTTTGGCTCGTTCCATATGTATGGAATCATTGGTTCTGCCCTGGTGATCGGGGTTATTGGCGTACAACTTATTAAACGCTATAAGATTAAAGCCTTGGGCGGCAAGGAAATGAACTTGCATCCAAAAAATAAGAGCATAGCCCGCTATTTGATCGGCGGTATCATTTTTGGTCTGGGTTGGGCTTTAGCCGGAGCCTGCCCAGGTCCTATGTATGTGCTTGCAGGTGCAGGGTATTATACTATACTGGTAGTAATCGCCGGAGCCTTATTGGGAACTTTTGCCTATGGGCTCTTTCGTAGCAAGCTACCTCACTAAGACGCTATATTCAGTTATTCACCAACTAGTCTTGGTGCCAACCAAAGCCAGCCCATTCCTAATAAAAAAATGAGGTAAAAAATGATCAAGGGAATTGGACGGTCTATACGAACGGTCCTATTCTTTTGGGATTCGTTTTTGAATTCCCTCCTATTCGCTTCTATTTTTTTGGTAATAGAGACTGATTTCCAAGAAGTACTATCCAAAACAAAGAATGGCAATAAAGTGCTGCTGTCCGTTTGCACACGTAAGTGATTCCATCCTGTTTGTCTTGGATATATAGTGCCCGAAAAAAGTGAAGGTACGAGTGGATACTGTAACAGCGACACGCCATTGCCATCAGAATCCATGACCTGGAACGAATCTAGGGCGGTGCGTAAATTGAATTGAAAAGGCTGGTCTTTTCTAGGTATTACGGTCTGTGCCTCCCAATCGATTTTAGTTTCCTCTTTTTTAAGGGTTGCGTCCAACAGCGCCGTCCAAAATTTACCGTAACTCTCTTCCTCGCCCTCCAACAAAAGTTGATAGCTATTTTGAATCGTCATGGTACTTACACGCCCGTTTCCAATTTGCTTATATGCGGCGAGCGGTTTTCCATTGTCTGTTAAGATAGGTGCTACCCTTAAACCCGTGGTTATGGCATACGGATATTTTTCCAATGTAGTAGTTGCGGATGGCAACTGAATTTCCTGTTCGTATTCTCGTAGAAAGCTGAAGTGAGAGGCATCCTGCCCAGCGCTGAAGAGCCGATTTGTTGGTTGTAGAAAAAGCCCCAACCCGTTATCACTAACCTGTTTCTGCATTCGGTTTTTAACAATTTTTCCAAGGGCAAAATAACTGTCGGCGTCGGCAATTACCAAGTCGAATCCTGCCAGTACCTCATCCGTTAGTTCGTAGACCGGAATTTTATCGGTATTAAAATATTCAAATTTGTACTTCCCTCTCGTCAATTGGCTTTTAACAACAACCTTATGCCCCTTGTCCGCTAAAAAATTCTTTAAATACTTCGTCTCAAAAGTTGGGAAATCATTTAGGATCAAAACTTTAAACGTTTTTTTATCGGTAATTATAACCGGTAATGGTTCGGATTCAATTAAAACCCCTACACTATCTTTCTCGGTTAGTTGGTACACAAAAGTCCCAGCCACCTTAGGTATGGTTTCCAATGAAAATGGGCGAACCTCGCTACTGGTTAATTGCACCGAATCGAGTCCATTCCCCGAGGGGTCTTGCAAGACCAGGTATCCCTTCTTTTTTGAAGTATTGAAGATTCCACTGACGTCTAGGGTGCCGCCAAGATTAATCTGCGAATCAAAATTAACTTGTATCAGGCCCAAAGGGATAGGATTGGGAATATACGAGGTAGGCACATCCTTAACCTGCCAAAAGTTAAATGGTTCAATTCCATTTCCAATTACATACAAACCGGTAAGCGAATCCAATTCCCTAGCTAGAGCCTTACCGGGGCCATAATCAAGAACTCGTATTCCTTTATGGACCTTAAGCAAGCTGTCTAAGGTAGATTCAGCAAACCCTTGTGTTCGTAATATAGCTTGCTGATCATTAATTTCCGTTTCCATGGCCGGCTCCAGAACAATCAAAGCAAGGGCAAAAAGGCTAAAAAATGCAACAGCAGAATTTAAGAAAAATTTGCCTCGGTAACGCGCTAACCACTCTTTCAACACAAAGCCCGCAAATAGCAGTAAGGTTACCACGAACACGGGTAGATCTAAATCCTGATTTACAAAGGAGAGCCCATCAATCATAGGTCTCTAATTTTTTTAGAAATAAAGAATTGATTTCGTTAGGTGTTTGCATTTTTACACCAGGCACTTGTTCCGTTCTTGGTATAGCCGAAAGTAAGCCTTGCTGGACTCGTTTATAATTTTCTATTGTTCTCCGGGTATTGTCTTGAATTCCTTTCAACCCCTGTAAAACAATTAGGTACCTTCCGGGGTTATCTATCGCAATTTTTGCAAGCTCCGTACCCGCTTCACTAAAAAGTGAAACATCATCTTGCGTAAAGGCTTCTTTTTCTTGAATGAGCCGTTCAAGGCGCTCTACAGCAGCTTTCATGGCTTCGTACGGTTTATCAACTTGTACGGTTTCCTGTTTCTGCACATTATCAACCTCCGCAATACTCCCCGTTAACCTATTTTCTTCTTTTATAGGTGGCGGATCAAAGCCAATTCTGTGGACGTAAATACGGGCTCTGTTTTTAATCTCTTGAATCAATCGTAAGGCATCGTATTGAAAGGGTAACGATTTTTCAGGCTCGTACAATCGCAAGTGCAATTCGGCATCCCACATAATTGTCAATGCCTTCCGTAGTTTCGTTTTCAACGATTCCTCAAATAAGGTAGATTCTTCTGGGTCGTCATGATTGTGGAGATAGTCATGCAGCGGGTCGCTCTCTTCGTCCGCTTTTTGTGCCACCAAATTGTGCTCATTGTCGCTGTCATGGTCATGGGTATACCCTTTTAATAAATCTTCCTCCCCATCTTCATGAGCATGACCGGCCTCCTCTTCCGCAATTTCTTGTTTTAGGGCATCGGGCACCCCTCCCATTTCAGCTTCATCTCCCATGAACTGACCATATTTTAGCCGTAACGCTTTTTGATCAAAGCCAAGCTCGTTGCTCCGAAACTTAAAATCCTGAAGTGAAATCGATGGTTTTTCCTTAATCAGCATTTCCGTATCGATAATTAACTGCCGCTGACTCCTAAAATAATCGGGCATTTGATCTACGCCAAGGGTTCCCTCTACCGCAAACTGATCCGTTACCGTATCCTTAATGACCGCAAAATAGGTTTCGCTGCGGCCTACATTCGCCTTAGGAGATTTTTCATCATAGACTTCCACATAAAAATAAAGCTCATCCCCCACCTCCATTTTCAAAGCGTCCAAATCCATTTGTTTTGAAACTGTAATGCTACGCGCACCTTTGGGAATGGATTCGGAAAAACGCAATTTCTCCTCCCTAAACTTTACAGACTCTCCCGATCCTTTACTTACGGTTGCAATGATATGTGCCTGTGCAATTCCAAAGTCATCCGTTATAGTACTCGTGACTTGCAATTGTTTCAAATCTGAAAAATCAAAGTACGTATATTGCGGCAGCCCCGAAATTTCAATCTTTGGGGGTGTATCCGAGACAGCTTCCAGCGAAAAAAGGTCCGAAGTAAACGAAGCACCTTCAGCTGTACCAAAAGAAAAACTGTAAAAACCCGAGGCTTCCACCGGTAATTCTATGGTATAACTTTCCCCATCTTTCTGCAACGGAAGCGTAGTTCCCATAAATGCAAAGGATACCTTAGAAACTGGTGCGTTAAATTGCAATTTCCAATGTATGCTTGAGTTTATGAGTGCTTTTATGTTGGGGTCTGTCGTTATACGCTTTCCCATACGTGTATAGGATGGATACCTAATGATAATCTCCTGTGCAATCAGTTCTGGAATGACCCCTTTTTGAGAAAGGCTATCCGTTGCCACAAAGTTAATTTCATTAGTAGCAGGATTAACCGTAGTATCCAGGCCAACTTTTTTCAAAAGATTAAATTGTTGTAGGATAATCCCCAGAACTAATAGTACCAATAGCACCAAAAGCGCCCGCTTCAAATGGTGTGGCGGGTTTAGTGATTTCAACCCTTTTTCAAGTGTTGTTGAAACCCGGTAGCGTTGCAGCTTGGATAGACCCGATAAATTTTCTTCCTCCTCCAACAGAAGCCCGGAACTAAAAGAGACCTCATGGACATGTGCATCAATGTACTTAGTGGTTTTTTGTAAATTGATTTGCCACGGCTGTTTTAACACTACAAGAACAAAAAAAGTAATGAAGAAAAATAAAAGTGCTAAAACAAGATTGCTGAGAAGAAGGTAACCAAAGCATCCGATAGCGAAGGCATAAAGGGACATTTCCAAATACACCAGCCGTTGCCAGTGCACCTTAAAATTATTTAAAAGCCTTTTCCCCGTATCCATTACTGTTTTCTTTTATAGGCAAGAATGCGTTCAATTAGTAGTAACAAGGGCAAAATCATCCAGAACCAAGGGGATATAGCGATACCCGCCTTCATTTTTTCATCGGGTTTCCCCTCCTCCCTATTGGGCAGAAGTACGCGCTCCGAAACTGTCCGCAGGTCCCATTCCTGGGCTTTGTTCTTCAGGTCCTTATCCAGGTCCAACAATAGCAGAAGCTTTTCCGTAAAATGCTGGGATATCACATTGTCCAGATTTAAACGATCCGTTAAAAAATACCTATTTCCCTCTCCTTCTTCTATGAGCCCCTTCGCGAAAATATTTGGTTTAAGCACAAGTAATTTTTGATACGCTTTTGGTGCTTTTTTTTCGCTCAACCAAATCGTTAGATCAGCATCAGTTTTCTGGCCGACCAAAGAATCGGTAGTAATGTTCACATTTATTTCCCGATTTAAATAACTTGATATTGCCAAAAATGAAGTTTCTATGTACTCTTTTTCCGTCCTAAGGCTATCCGAATAGAAAAGCGAAATCTCTATGGGTCTTACCACAGAAACAGGTACGGTAGCTTTCGTATTTTCAAAATCAATTTTGAGGCTATCCCCAGCCTCATTCAATTGATATGTACTCCCGCCGTGGTTAATGTCCGTCTTTTTGAAACTTGTACGTTCCGCATTCGTAGCTATAGTAAATAAGCTAAGCCTTTCGTTATCTTTGTACGCCCAAATAGGTTTTTCCAATTTGGAAGTTTTCCCATCTATTTGAATCCAATGGATACTGTTCCGTGTATGAGGCCGCATCCCCTTTATTCCTTGCTTTAATCCTTTGGTAAAGACGACGATACTATCGGCGTTCAAGACATCCATATCCGAAGCCAATTGCCAATAATCGGGGATTTGTTCGACACCGGTTCCATTTTCCGAACCGGAATATAATGGAAAGTTTTTCTTTAGCAAGCGAACTTCACTCTCTTGCCAAAGGCTATCCAAACGTTGTTTCAGCAGATCATTGCCTAACAAGGAAGGTTCTACAATATAAACGAGCTTGGAAGCGCTGGGTTCACCCGTCCATTGGGGCTTGGCCATGAGCAGTACGAGGAGTGCAAGTACTGCCATTCGTAGGAGCAATAAAAGCCACTCGTTCAATTGCAAACTGCTGGAGCGCTTCGATTTAGATTCAGATAAAAGCTGAACGCTCCCTACCTTGATGGTCTTCGCTTCCTTTTTACTCCATAAATGAATGACTATGGGCACTAAAAGTCCCCACAAGGCCCACAAATAGGATGGATAAAGAAAGGTTATCATTAAATAGTATTTTTTCGTTCCCTCAAAAACAATTGCAGGGCTTCTCCCAAATGCGCATCCATACGGAATAGGTGATGGGCAACACCCTTTGAAAGTAGGTCTTCCTTGATTTGTTTAATTCTTTTGTCCATTTGGGACAAGTATTGCGTTTTGGCGGCAGAAGCATCAACATTGACACGCGCGCCTGTTTCCAAATCTTCAAATACCACGTTCGTCCCATAATTGAAATCCATTTCGGACGGTCCCATAAGCTGCAAGACCACGACTTCGTTTTTAGAAGATTTTAGGCCTTTTACGAAACTTGAAATTTCTACCTTCTGCTCATACATATCCGTTAGAAAAAAAATCAGTTCCTTGCCACCACGGTTCGGAATTCTTTTGGCCGAAACTGCTGCATTTGGCCATTTTCCGTTAGTAGAAATCGATAAAAGCTCCAACAATAGGCGGTTGTACTGTTTTTTATCGGCTTTGGGATATACACTGATGAACTTTGTGTCGTTTAAGGCAAACAAGCCCACAGCATCTCCTTGATTATGTGCCATATACGCCAAAGTCGCTACCAGTACCCGTGCGAATTCCATCTTGGAAAGCCCATTTTCCTTATGTAACATGGAAGCGCTGGCGTCGATAATAAACTTGACTGTTACCCTGCTTTCAATTTCTGATTGCTTAATGTAATACCTGCCAGACCGTGCCAACATTTTCCAATCCAATAAACGTAAATCGTCACCAGGTTCATAAGCCCTGTACTGGCTAAACTCCATCCCCGGACCAACGCGTAGACTTCTGTTCAACCCCGTGGTAAAGCCTTCTACCACAATCTTGGATATCAACGCAAGGCCAGAAACCGTATTTACAATTTCCGGTCTAAGTAAATCTTGATATCCTTTTTTTACCATTTATCCACCTTTTAACTGAACTGAGTCCAACAGGTGCAAGGCCACCTTATCTGAGGTAATACCCTCCGCTTCTGCCCTAAAGTTCACCAACACCCTATGGCGTAAAACCGGTAGTGTAACGCTTCTTAAATCGGCCAGGGTTACGGATAATCTACCTTCCAATAGTGCTTGCGCTTTAGCCGTTAAAATCATGGCCTGGCCGGCTCGTGGGCCCGCACCCCAATCCACCCACTCCTTTACATAGGAATTTGTGGTCGTTTCTGGCCGTGTGGCCCTAATTACATCACTAACGAAACCTATAAGGGCATCACTGATGGAGACTTCCCGTACCAATTGCTGTAAGCGTAGAATGTCTTCCCCTGAAATAACCTTGTTCAATTGTTTTTTTACGGTGCCCGTGGTAGCTTTTAAAATTTCCTCCTCCTCCCCTTGAGTGGGATATCCAATTTTAATGTATAATAAAAAACGATCTTGCTGCGCTTCAGGCAACACGAAGGTTCCCGACTGTTCTATGGGGTTCTGTGTAGCCAATATAAAAAATGGTCTATCTAAAGGGTATGTTTTATCGCCATAGGTTACCTCAAACTCCTGCATGGCCTCCAAAAGAGCCGCTTGGGTCTTGGGCGGTGTCCTATTTATTTCATCTGCCAGGATGATATTGGAGAAAATAGGTCCCTTATTAAATTTGAAAAACTTCTTACCTGTGGTATGATCTTCTTCCAAAATTTCCGTCCCTATGATATCCGAAGGCATTAGATCTGGCGTGAATTGAATCCGCTTAAATTTTAAGTCGATTGCGTTCGCCAAGGTGCGAATCATTAAAGTTTTTGCGAGTCCCGGAACCCCTTCAAGCAAGGCATGACCACCTGCCAAAAACGTAATCAATAACTGTGATACGGTTTCCTCCTGGCCTATGATCACTTTTGCAATCTCCGCTTTTAAGGCCTTTAATTTTGCGGAAAGCATTTCCACTTCGTTGGCAATCTGTTGTAATTCTCTATCCATTCACTTTTGTTTATGAGGTAAGCGCGTAGAGGACAATATTAACGCCAAACCGGGTATTATCTATTTTGTACCAACGTTTGTTCCTAAAGTCATAATCCCATTCGCATCCATAATCCTTATTGCTGTAGAGCAATCCTATTCTACCATTGATTTCTATACCCTTCAAATAATCGTGAACCAGATCGTCTCCCCAGCCATTCAACTCTTGGGAGGTCGTGGGCGGACCATCCTTAAAGTCGAAAAAGATGGAATACAGCTCATGGTCGTTGGGTAGTTTCTTGAGCATGTCCGGACCAAAGATTTCTACCATTTGCCGCTCAAAGGATTTTGCGAAAAGGCCATCGATATCATGATTGCAGTCATCCGCAAAAACAAAACCTCCGTTACGTATATACTTCTCAAAATTCTCCCGTTCCTTTTTGGTGAATTCCACCAATTTATGGCCGGAAATATAGCAGAACGGGCTTTTGAAAATTTCATCGCTAGCCAGGGTAATGATTTTTTCTTGGGTGTCTACTTCTAAGGTGGTGTACTCAACCAATGAATTCAATAAATTGGAAGGCATGCGCTGATCAACATCCCAATCACCGGATTCATATTGTAAACGTGTAAAGAAAAATTCGTTGCTCAATGCGATAGTAAAACTATTTAATCCTTTTTTATAAAATGAAAAACTGGTTGTTATGGAATTTCATAAACAACCAGTTCTATTTTTGAACTTATACCTTATACCGCATCTGAAAGACTGGTAAAGGTAAAATCACGTATCTTCATGTACGGAATAAGATTACCATCTATACGAACCTGTTTACCAAGGGTTTCCAAATTATTCAACATTATAATCGGACTCTCATTAAACCTGAAATTCTTTACCGGATACTTAATTTGGCCGTTTTCAATATAAAAAGTTCCGTCCCGCGTCAATCCTGTATATAATAAGGTCTGTGGATCTACGCTACGTATGTACCAAAGACGGGTTACCAAAATGCCCTTTTTGGTTCCTTTTATAAGATCTTCAAGACTGGCATCACCGCCGGCCATTATTGCATTGGGAGGAAATGGAACAGGTTCTACGCCCTTTTCCTTTGCCCAAAAACGATCATAGGCCAAGTTTTTAACCACCCCGTTCTCCAACCAAGTCGTTTTTTTTAAGGGTTGGCCTTCGCCGTTCCATGTTGCAGTGGGTACTTCTGGGTTTAATGGATCAGACCATATATTTACACGTTCGTCCACGATTTTTTGTCCTAGTTTATTACTACCATCAGGAGCAGACATAAAGCTCCTTCCCTCATCGGCAGATCGTGCATCAAAAGACCTGAACATATTTCGCAATAAATCCGAGGCCGCGGCAGGTTCCAAAATAACGGTATATTTCCCCGGCTCGATAGCTTTTGCACCTTTAGACATAACCGCCTTATCTATGGCTGTCTTGGATGCTTCATCGGCATCAAACTTATCCACATCATTAAAATCCCGGGTAACCCACCCAGAACCGGTACCATCATTGGTACGCATGGTAACGGTGAAGTCTGTGTTGGTCGATTTGTTGTACGCAAAAAGGCCTTTTGAATTAATCATGGCACTAAAGCCTGAAGAATCATTCAAAAACCCCGCCGCCGTAACATCTTGCTCGGCAGCCGGACCAATACTGCTGGTTGCCACTTGCGCCCTATATTCTGGGGTAACGTTAGCGGTTGATTCACTATAACTAATAGCTTGATCATATGTTTGCGGGCCCAAAGGCTCCATAAACTCCGGATTTTCTGGAGACAACTGTGCCAGTTCCTCTGCACGCCTTACCACCTTTTCCAAAGAGGCATCGTCAAATTCGTCTATGGTAGCCGTTCCTGATTTTTTTCCAAAACTAGACTGTACGGCCAAGCTTTGATTGGAACTATAGCCCGATGTGGTTACGGTATTTCTTGCATACCTGATATTACCGCTATCGGTACCACTTAAATTAATTTCACATGTATCCGCCTTGGAAAAACTAAGTGCTTTCTCCAGTATCTTTTTTGCTTCCTGTTCTGTATATATTGCCATTGTTGTTCTCTTTTTTAGTACGCCTTTAATTAAATGGTTCTTCCCGTGTTGATTACATTTACATCATTAAATCTGGCCGTAGAGCTACCGTGAGATACTGCACTTGCCTGGGAAGGCTGCCCCTTACCATCAAAGAAAGTACCGAACAAACGGTAATCGCTCTCATCACAAATTTTTACACAGGAATTCCAGAATTCTTGGGTGTTGGATTGGTAGGCCACATCCTCTAGCATGCCCACAATTTCACCATTCTTGATTTCATAGAAAACCGTTCCACCAAATTGGAAATTATAGCGCTGTTGATCTATGGAATACGAGCCCCTACCCGCAATGTAAATTCCTTTTTCAACATCCTTGATCATCTCAGCGATCGAGTATTTATCCTTCCCGGGTTCCAATGATACATTGGGCATACGTTGAAACTGTACATCGTCCCAACTCTGTGCATAACAGCAACCGTGACTTTCGTTTTGATCGATCATATGGACCTGGTCACGTATTGCTTGGAAATTTGTCAGAATACCATTACGAACCAAATCCCATTTTTTGGTCTTCACGCCTTCGTCATCATAACCAACCGCTCCTAAAGATCCAACTTGGGTTTTATCGGCCACTAGATTTACTACATCACTACCGTAATTGAAGTTTCCTGATTTTAATTTATCGAGGGATGCGAAACTTGTTCCGGCATAATTGGCCTCGTATCCTAGTACCCTATCCAACTCCAAAGGGTGCCCTACAGACTCATGGATCGTTAAACCTAAATGATTTGGTTCAAGTACAAGGTCATATTTACCGGCATCGACAGATTTTGCAGTCAGTTTTTCCTTGGCCTGCTTGGCGGCTATGGTGGCATCCTCGACCATGTCATAACTATTGCGGTACAAGCGTAAGCCAGCGGGGCCTTCCAGTTTTTCGGATTCAAGACCGTCCATATATTCGTAACCCATACCTACCGGGGCGCTCATGTTCTCCCTGGTCTTAAAATTTCCTGCAGCCTTGTCAATGGCGGTTACCCTAAATGTTGGCCATAAACGGTGGATATCTTGATCAATATAGGACCCATCCGTAGAGGCAAAATACTTTTGTTCGTTTACCATGAACAAAGCCGAGTTCACATAATCTGCACCATTGTCCAAGGCAGCGGCATTCGCACTTAGCAACAAATCCACTTTTTCCGAAACAGGTACTTCCTTAAAATCCTTAGTGATCGGTGTTTTCCAAGAGACTTCCCCGTAGGCATTTACAGGGGCCAATTTAACGGGTTCGGTCTGTATTTTAGAATTGGCTTTTGCAATGGCCACAGCTTGCTCGGTAGCCTTTTTGATACCATCCTCGGTAACGCTATTGGTTGATGCAAAACCCCAAGTGCCATTGGCGATAACGCGTATACCTATACCAAAGGATTCCGTATTCACTACATTCTGTACTTTATCCTCGCGGGTAAATAGGTATTGGTTCAAGTACCTACCAATCCTGGCATCTGCATAGGTGGCGCCCATAGATTTGGCGGTATTCAAAGCCACATCCGCCATTTTTTTCTTGATGATTACATCCATGCCAGGTTCCAGCAAGGCTTCTACCGGAATATCGTTGCCTAGCAATAATGAGGGCATCATCAATGCTCCAGCTCCCATTCCAGCATACTGTACAAAATCTCTTCTTTTCATCTATTGATCTTTAAATTTGGTTTCTTATTCACTTTTAGAATGAAAGTGATGGTCAGAAATTGGGGTAAACCAAAAATAAATTCTTCACAAAACACATTTTTATTCTAAGCTTCTAAAAATAGAATGCCTAATTGAGGAATTATGTTAACCTTAACTTAAAATATAACAAAAAGGCTCACTTTTGGGAATAATGCAAAAAAACCGGTGATTGAAAATATTAAAATTCCCCATCTTCCTGTACCCGGAATTTAAGTGAATTTCTTAGTAACGAACTGACCGTTATCATAAATTATAGTTATAAGTATCCTTAAATTCGAAAAACAAACTAAGGTAGTTGACCATGAGAAGAAACTTGGAGGAACACGAATGCATAAAATTACTTGAAGAAAATTACATAGGATATTTGGCCTATATCTCAGGTAATCAACCCTACACGATACCCATTACCTATTATTACGACAGGGAGTCGCACAGTATTATAAGTTATGCTGCCGAAGGACATAAGATAAGCGCAATGCGAAAAAATAAGTCCATTAGTTTAGCGGTCAACGAAATTTCCTCGGTTGCGAATTGGAAATCTGTCTTGGCTTTTGGAACATTTCAAGAACTGGATGGCAGCAACGCAAAGTACATGCTTCATCAATTCTCCGACGGAATAAAAGCGATCATTCCTGGGGGAAGTACGGATAAGGCCCAATTTATTAGCGACTTTTCCGCTAAAATATATTCCACAGGTACCCCCATTGTTTTCCGAATAAATATAAAGGAGCTTACGGGAAAAATAAGAATCTCCGGTTAGTGACGAATCAGAATTAGCTTATTTTCTATCTATTTTCCTGAAAACGGCTCGTTTCTAACGCCGATTAATTACTAGCAATTAATAATCTTTTGCAAAACTATGCTTCGCTAATTTTCTTGTCTAGGAAAATAAAAGTTCTCCTTCAATTATAGGCATCTTACGAATCGTCACTATTTACCTTGGGGTAAATCTGTGCGCCATGCACAGCTAAAAAACGGACATCATCTTCGTACTTATTTCGTCCATTAAAAGTTGAAATGAAGCCGATTTCCTTGATTAGAAGGATTTAATTAATTGAACTAAAGTTGCATTATCCTTATCCAATATAAGATGATATTTATCAGCAGTCTACCCCATATTTTAAGCTACTTTAGCCCTTGTCCAAGTTCCACTTGAAAAAGGGTTTGTAATTAATTTTTCGTATGGTAGACTATTCCGAATTTAATTTTCAAGGCCTTAACGAAAAAGAGATTACCCATTCCCGTAACACCTACGGCAGCAATAGTTTCACTTATAAAAAGGAGCATACATTTTTAGGTGCCTTTAAAACCATTGTAAAGGAACCAATGGTCATCTTATTACTTGTTGCTGCTATCATTTACTTTTTGACTGGGAATTGGGGAGATGGCCTATTTTTGGCTTTGGCCATTATCCTGGTAGGTTCTATTTCCTTTTACCAAGATTCTAGAAGTAGAAAAGCACTTGAAAAACTAAAAAACCTAACCCAATCCAAGAGTAAGGTAATCCGAAATGGAACTATTGAATCGGTTTCCAGTAAAGATCTTGTTATTGGGGACTTTCTCATTGTTGAAGAAGGCAGTACGATACCTGCGGATGGGAATATCGTTCATTCAAATGATTTTTCGGTAGACGAATCCATTCTTACTGGTGAATCACTTAGTATCTATAAGGATTCAGAAAAAGCCGATAATTTAATATTTGCGGGTACCACCGTCGAGAGTGGACTGGCCATTGCAGTAATCGATAAAATCGGAAACCAAACCAAACTAGGTAAAATTGGGAAAAGTCTAGAAAATATCAATGAGGAAAAGACCCCCTTAGAGCTACAAATTTCAAATTTTGTAAAGCTAATGTCGATTTGGGGCGGGGTTATATTTTTATTGGTATGGGGCATCAACTACATACGGTCGGGCGTTGTTTTAGACAGTCTTCTTAAAGCCTTGACCTTGGCCATGAGCATATTACCAGAGGAAATTCCCGTTGCCTTTACAACGTTCATGGCTCTTGGCGCTTGGCGTCTTATGAAAATGGGCATTGTTGTAAAACAAATGAAAACGGTTGAAACCTTAGGGAGTGCTACCGTGATTTGCACCGATAAAACAGGGACGATTACGCAAAACAAAATGGCCTTGGCAAAGCTCTTCACACTTTCAACGGGTCAAATAGTAGCTGCTGATGGATTATTGGACGATGCTGAAAAAGAATTGATTATCCTATCCATGTGGGCCAGTGAGCCTATCCCATTTGATCCAATGGAAATTGCTTTGCACAATAGTTACAGTAACCTAACGTCTTTGGACGAACGTCCTAATTATAAAATGGTGCATGAATATCCTTTAGGCGGCAAGCCTCCTATGATGACCCATTTATTTGAAAACGAAAATGGCAACCTGATCATAGCCGCCAAAGGTGCCCCTGAAGCTATAATTTCGGTATCAAAACTTAAGGATCCAGAAATCAAGCTTGTACAAAAAACAATGATCGAGCTAGGCAAAGATGGCTATCGACTACTGGCCGTGGGCCAAGGGAAATTTAATGGTAACGATTACCCAAAACAACAACAGGACTTTACTTTTGATTTTAAGGGAATAGTGGCTTTTTATGATCCTCCAAAAGAAAATATTCAACAGGTTCTTATGGATTTCGACAAGGCCGGTATCGATGTGAAATTGGTAACAGGCGATAATGCTGCAACGGCAATGGCCATTGCGAAACAAGTTAACTTCATTGGTTATGAGAAATCTATAACTGGAGATGAACTCATGGAATTGACTGATATTGAACTGCAGCAAAGGGTAAAGAATATCAATGTTTTCTCAAGAATGTTTCCTGAAGCAAAATTGCGTATCGTAAATGCCCTAAAGAAAAACAACGAGGTAGTTGCCATGACGGGCGACGGTGTAAATGACGGGCCAGCGCTCAAAGCTTCACACATTGGTATTGCCATGGGGAAAAAAGGAACCGAAATCGCAAAACAAGCTGCATCGCTCCTATTAGTGGATGACGACCTTTCTAAAATGGTGGATGCTATTGCCATGGGCCGGAAAATTTATACCAATTTAAAAAAAGCGATACAGTACATTATCTCGATTCATATCCCCATCATTCTTACAGTTTTTATTCCGTTGGCACTACATTGGACCTACCCAACTATTTTCTCGCCATCCCACATTATCCTACTAGAGTTGATCATGGGGCCTACCTGCTCAATCATTTTTGAAAATGAGCCAATTGAAAGAAATCTCATGGTTAAAAAGCCTAGACCATTTTCTACTACCTTTTTTAATTTTAAAGAATTGGTTACCAGTATCGTTCAAGGTTTGGTCATTACCTTAGGAGCCCTTTTTGTTTATCAATATGCTGTCGCATATGATTATACTGAAGCTACTACCCGCACCATGGTTTTTATGGTATTGATTTTTGCCAATATATTTTTAACCTTGGTCAATCGTTCTTTTTTCTATTCCGTTTTTACTACGTTGAAGTATAAGAACAAGCTGGTTCCTTTGATAATTGGAATCACCCTTTTACTCTCTCTTGTATTGCTTTATATACCAGTGATTACGGGGTTCTTTAAATTCACGAGACTCAACCCCCATCAAATAATGACAGCACTGGTAGTAGGCGCCGTCTCTGTTCTTTGGTTTGAACTGGTGAAATGGGGGAAGCGGATGAAAAACGCCAACAAGGAATCCCTATAGCTTTTCTCCGTAGGCCAAGTCACCGGCATCACCTATTCCTGGAAGAATATAGCCTCGAGAATTTAGCGCTGTGTCAACTGCAGCAATCCACAAATGTGTATTTCGAGGAAAAATAGACTGCAAATAAGCAATACCCTCCTTGGAGCCAATTACTGAAACAATGTGGATTTGGGAAGGTGTGCCATGGTCTGCTATCGCCTTGAGGACATTCTCCAAGGTTCTACCAGTTGCAAGCATGGGGTCTGATAGCAATAATACTTTGCCTTCCAATGATGGCGCCGCAAAATAGTTGACAATGACCTCAAAATCATCTTCATCATTTATATGTTTCCGATAGGCCGAAATAAATGCATTCTCAGCAGTGTCAAAATAGTTTAAAAGTCCTTGGTGCAACGGTAACCCGGCCCGCAGGATCGAGCATAGCACCACCTTGTCACTTGGTAAATCCAACCTGGTATTTCCTAAAGGGGTTTCCACTATTTTTGGCGCAAAGGCCAATACTTTGCTAAGCTCATAGCCCAATACCTCTCCAATTCGCTCTATATTCCTGCGAAAGCGCAAGCTGTCCTTCTGGATTTTCGCATCGCGTATTTCGGATACAAATTTGTTAAGAATGGAATTTGTCTCTCCTAAATTATGGATCGTCATGAAAATGAGTTTTGTTTCTAAGGTACTATTTATAATAGAAAAATGATTCTTTGCCCCGCAAAAGCTGGGACCAAGAATCATTTTTTAACGCTATTGCTAGTAGAAAGGAATTAAACAGTAAGCATGCCTCCATCCACTACATGGGTACAACCAGTAACATACTTGCTCTCATCAGACGCCAGAAACAAAGCCATCTCCCCTATTTCTTTAGAGGTTGCATACCGCCCAAAGGGAACGGAAGCCTCAAAACCCTTCATTACTTCTGCCGGACTGTCTGGTGACATATCGGTTTCAATCCTACGCATCATATTATTATCCACCGGGCCGGGATGTATCGTGTTGACCCTAATTTTACGGGATGCATTTTCTGCGGCGGCTACTTTCATAATACCAACGACAGCATGCTTTGTGGCCACATATGCCCCCAAGCCCAGAAAACCTTTTAAACCCGCAACAGAGGAGGTAATGATGACGCTACCACCCGCTTCCATTTTTGGAATTATATGTTGACAACCCAGCCAAACACCTTTGAGGTTTACGGCAATTACCTTGTCAAAAACACTTTCTGGATACTTTGCGATAGGCCTAGAAACCCCCTCGACACCTGCATTGGCAAAGAAAATATCTATTTTACCGAAAGTCTCCAGGGTATGGTTCAAAAATTTAATGTTATTCTTGGCCGTAGAAACATCTGCAAGACAAAAAGAAACATTTTCGGAATCCAACTCTTGGCTTACTTTCTCAAAAGCGGCATGATCCGTATCTACCAACACGACCTTGGCCCCTTCCTTTAAATACAGCTTCGCAGTTGCCAAACCAATACCGCCAGTTCCTCCTGTTATTACTGCTACTTTACCGTTTAATCTTCCCATAATTTTAACTTTTAATCTATTTTCGATATTTGCCAGCGCTTATTATTTCCTCTATGGGCCACCAAGCGATGCACTAAAATTTTCGCTTCAATTTTTGGAGTCGTATAGCGTCTTGAGCTCATAAGGATATTGTCCCTTCTTTGAAAATATTCAGCTATTTCCCCAGATGATTTTACCAATACATCAAAAAATTTGTATTCATAAATCTCCAGTTTAAATTCATTTTCACCTTTTACGGTCTTATCTAAAAGGACACCTGTGGTATATCCATTTTCAAATGGATAAACATTAAGGAATTGCGGTTCAATTACACTATTTCCTGTAGTGTTTATAAACCCAAAAACAGGTATTCCATCCTCAACGGACTTTGAGATCATACATAAGCCATCGCTGAACTTTGGATATCGAATTCCAAGCACATCTTTTCGGGAGCTGTCGGCATTTTCATTCCAATAGATATCATCCCGAAACGCAATTACCAATTCGCCCTGACCATTGATAAAACCCCATTGAGTTCCTTTACGAACACCTGCCAAACCTTCGCTAAAAGGAGCTATTTCATCTATATTTTCCAATTCTTGTGCGGAGATGGGTAAGATGAACAAAATCGTTAACCCCATCAATAAAACTAATTTTTTCATTTTTATGTTTTTAAGGTTTCACTAATTTATAATTCACTTAAAGGGAATCCTATGACGGATATCAGTATCCCGAATTTTATAGCAAATGTGCTTAATAATCTTACTACCAGCTCAAAGAAAAAACTCGATAATACTACTTATCCAAAAGCATTTCAATTTTGGAAAGTAAAATCAATTCCGCTTTATTCTTACCTGCAAAGGCATTGGCCATTGCATGTGATGTTTCCATGATCAACTTTTTGATAGCGGATGTGAATTTCGATTTATTAGCTCTGTAAAATTCCTCGAAATCCGCAAAGCAATCGGCAGCATCTTTTTCGTATTCCAAATGCCAGTCGAACGTGCTCTCTATTCTAAATGCCGCATCTGAACCATACTCGTCCTCGATTGCATCGATATCAAGCCAATATTTTCTAATATAACTCCTTAAATGGTCCACTTCCTTAGTGTGCACGGTACCATCAACACTCGCTATAGCATAAAATAATTTACCCAAATTCTCGTACAGTTCTATCCCTAATTTTTGTGAATTCAACATTACTTGTGTTTTATAAATTATTTGAAGAAAATTAATTTTATTATTAATTACTTACTATGATAATTATCATCTAAAGATTATATTGGAGCATGCATGTTTTTCAAAAGGACAGTAATATTTTCAATTTGCTATCGGAAGGAATTTCCGAAGGCATCATCGTTGTAAACCATCAACAGGAAATCGTGGCCACCAATACTTCTGCGGAAGAAATGTTTGGCTATGGAAAGGAGGAGTTTGTTGGTAAATCCTTGGAGGCCATTATCCCAAAACGGTACCATAAAAACCATAGTAAACAGGTTTCGCAGTTTATCGAAAAAAGTGAGAAGCGACAAATGGGACATGGACGGGATTTGAACGGCCTACGTAAAAACGGGGAAGAATTTCCCGTAGAAGCAGGACTCAACCCCTTTAAGCTTTATGGCAATACGTATGTCATGGCCCTGGTGACGGATATTACCGAACGGAAGCAGTACACGCAAAAACTTGAGCAAACGGTACAGGAACGCACCAAACAACTCACAGAAGCCCTCACCAAGGAAAAAGAACTCAACGAGCTTAAAACCCGTTTTTTATCCTTGGTTTCCCACGAGTTCAAAACGCCTTTGAGCAGCATCCTAACCTCCACTACCCTAATCTCCAAATACACGGAAAAGGAGCAGCAGGAAAAGCGGGAAAAGCATATCAATACCATAAAGGCCAAGGTTCATCAGTTGGACACGATTTTAACCGATTTCCTTTCTGTAGAACGTTTAGAATCTGGCAAAGTAAATTATACGATACAGGAATTTCCATTAAGTAGATTGGTCAATGAGGTGGTCTATGGTGCCAATATGCTTTTAAAGGAAGGGCAACACATACAATATCCCGATAATGTTGACGAAGTTCTCATCGAATTCGATGAAAAGACCTTGGGCTTGGCGCTATCTAATTTATTACAGAATGCTATTAAATACTCGCCAGAAGATACGACGATCGGCATCCGCTTTATTAACGAAAAAGAGCAGTACCTTATTGAAGTTCACGATCAAGGAATAGGAATACCGACGAACCAACAAAAACATATTTTTGACCGTTATTTTAGGGCAGAAAATGCGCTTCTTAACCAAGGTACCGGTATTGGTCTTAATATTGCCAAGCAGCATTTAGAAAATTTGGGAGCCAACCTTACCTTTGTTAGCCAAGAGAATGCTGGCTCAACCTTTACCATAACCATTCCTAAAAAAAATACGCATTAAGACATGAATACCATAGTATTGATAGAGGACGACCGCGCACTAAGGGAAAACACCGCAGAATTATTGGAACTTAACGGATATCAGGTTTTTACCGCACCAAATGGCAAAGTAGGAATACAGGTCGCCAAAGAAAAAGTACCCCAGCTGATCATCTGCGACATTATGATGCCAGAAGTTGATGGCTATGGCGTATTGGCCGCATTGTCAAAGGATAAGGCCACCCTACATATCCCGTTTATCTTCCTTTCTGCCATCACTGAACATAAGTCGATTAGAAAAGGAATGGATTTAGGGGCCGATGATTACTTGACCAAACCCTTCGAGGAGGAAGACCTTATGAGTGCCGTACAAAGTAGATTGGCAAAAGCTGCACTCTTGGAGAAGCGCAAGATTGAAAAAGACGTAAAGAATGGGGATAAGGACGAGATAGCCAATCTCCACCAGCTTAAAAATTACTTTGATGATAATGGGGAAGTTATTACTGTTGGGGAGGGTGGTACCATTTACGAAGAAGGTACGAGATCAACAATGGTCTATCTTATAGTAAAAGGTGTGGTAAAATGCCATACGATGGATGAGGACGGCAAAGAACTCATAACCACACTGCACCATGCAGACGATTTTTTAGGATTTACCTCCTTATTGAACAATGCATTGTATTCAGAATCTGCAACAGCCTTGGAAGACGTGGAACTTACGGGCTTATCAAAAGAGGAACTGCACCATATTGTAGCGGAAAATCGAAGTATATCCCTTGAATTACTTGAACTACTATCGGATAACATTACAGATATAAAGCATCAATTGTTACAGATGGCCTATAGTTCTGTACGAAAGAAAACCGCACAGACGCTCCTACAATTTGCCCAAATCATGAATGAGGATACCTCGGGGCCCATAAAAATATCGAGGGCAGATCTGGCAAGTGTGGCCGGTATTGCCACAGAAAGCCTAATTAGAACCCTTTCTGGTTTTAAGAAAGAGGGCTTGATAGAAATTGAGGGTAGGCACATTCGCATACTAGAGCTTAAGGCATTGCAGTACGTTACTTAGGGTCCAAAAAAATTACCTTTACTTGTTGCCATGACATTTGTCATAGGTTTTCCTTTATGCCGCGACTACTTTTAGCAGGTAATTTACAAGGTAAACCATGAAAAATATACTCATCCCTACAGATTTTTCGAATAGTGCGGACGATGCTATATCCTACGCGCTACAACTTTTTAAGTGTAACACCGCACATTTCCACTTTTTGCACGCGTATGCAGATGAGGCTTATGGACCCTTTAAAAATGGAGCCGACACCGATTTCGAGCTTCAAAAACAGAACATCAAGAAAAATGCAGATCAAACCTTGCAGAAAATGCTTGATAAACTTAGAAAGGAAAAGCACAACCCAAAACATACCTACAGCTACAGTACCGTATTCGATTCTTTGGTAGATGGGGTTAACGATTTTGTCAACGAAAAAAATATCGATTTAATAGTAATGGGAACCAAAGGGAAGACCGCCAATAGAAACATCACGTTTGGGAGCCATACCGTACAAATATTCAAATATGTTAAGTGCTCGGTACTGGCAATACCGCACGGGTATGCATTCAAACAACCAAAAAGTATTTTGTTTCCATCGGCCTACCTATTACCCTATAAAAGAAGGGAGCTAAAACTATTGGACACCCTGGCAGGCCAGTTCAAATCTAAAATCCATAGCCTTTATATTTCAGATTTTGATGATTTGAGCCATAGGCAATTAGACAATAAAAAAATTTTGACAGATTCCCTTCCCAAAGCTAGGCTATCCTTTGAGAGAACAACAGTTACCAATAAAGCCCATGCAATCATGGAATACATTACCAGACACGATATGGATTTTTTAGTGATGGTAAATTCCCGCCACTCCTTTTTTGAGGATATGCTCTATCGTTCAACCGTTGATGAAATAGGACTTACGCCATTAATTCCATTCTTGGTCATGCAAAATTTGCCCAGATAACCCTTAAAACAAGCGTATGAAAAAAATAGTATTAACAACAGATTTTTCAGAAAATTCATGGAATGCAATATTTACCGCACTTAAGTTATATGCTACCATAAAATGCGAGTTTTATATTGTTCATGCCTATGGACCTACCGCTCTAAATTTAATGGGTAGTAAAAGCCAACAACGATTAGGGGTTATTTACGATTCCTTATCCAAATATGCCGAACAGGAATTGGAGGGTATTCTAAAATACCTTGAAGTAAACCACCAAAATCCCAACCATAGCTTTACGGCAATTTCGAAACCAAAAGCGCTTGAGGAGGCCCTTGCACTGGTAGTTACCAAATATGATATTGATCTATTGATTACAGGAACGCAAGGTGCAACGGGTGCTAAAGAAGTTTTTTTAGGGAGTAATGCCGTTAAGATTATCAACTCAATCAAAAAAATTCCCGTTTTGGCGGTTCCGACAGGATTTAACTTTCAAAAATTGGATACCGTCCTGTTTGCGACCGATTTTATGACCTCCTTCAAAAAGAACGAATTGTTTTTTGTGAAGGAGTTGGCATCACTTTGGAACGCGAAATTGGAAGTAATTTACGTTGCCGTTACGTTCAATTTAAACGATGAACAGAACGCTAACAAAGCTATATTGGAAGAGCGCCTTCAGGGCCTGAATTACCTTTTTAAAGAAGTGCCTTTTGACATGGGAGTTTCAAACAGTATAGATGCGTACACGACTGGTAGGGATGCCGCTATTCTCGGTATTATAAGACATCATCATACGTTTTGGGAGAAAGTAATCGGAGAACCCATCGTAAAAAAAATAGCCTTTCATTCCGCTATTCCCGTTTTGTTTCTTCCACAATAAAGTAAAGCCCTTTTAAACCATTGCACATGAAAAATATACTCTTCCCCACAGACTTTTCAGACAACTCTTGGAACGCCCTGTTGTACGGAATTTCCTTTTTTAAAAAGATACAGTGCACCTTCCATATTGTTCACGTAAATTCAATAACAACGAATGCAGCGGGAGAAGCCGTAATGTACAGCTCTCCAGATATTTTGGAGCAGACCATTTTAAGGGAAAGCAATGAAAAGCTTGGGCACCTAGTGGAAAAAATAAACCGTCTTCCCTTAAACCCTAAACATGAATTTCGGACTACATCGTACAATGGCTTTCTTACGGATCATCTTAAAAAAGAAGTCAAAAAAAAGAAAATAGAGCTTATCATCATGGGTACAAAAGGCGCCAGTGGTTTAAAATCCGTGGCGATGGGGAGCAATACCGGAAATGTAATTACGAAAGTGCCGTGCACGGTTTTAGCGGTACCCGAGCAGGCCACTTACAAAACGCCTGAGGAAATTGGATTTCCATCAGATTTTCAATCCATGTACGAATACACCGTTCTAAACTTTATAAAGGAAATCCTATTATTGAAAAAAAGTTCGCTGCGATTTCTGTATGTAGCGGTTAAAGGAGAGGAACTTTCAGACTTACAGACTAATAACAAAGAACATCTTTTAAATCACTTTAAAGAGCTAGCACCTACCTTCCACAAAGTAACGGGCAAAAAAATAGACGAGGCCATACAATGTTTTACGGAAAGTAGGGATTTGGACCTTCTAGTCATGGTAGCCAAAAACCTCAACTTTTTAGAACGAATCTTGTTTAGGCCTACCGTAGAGAAAATTAGTTACCATACCAAAATACCCTTTTTGGTCATCCATGAATAAGCACATAGTGTTCCTATTAATTTCCGCCCACGGCATTGTACTTTAAATATGCTTTTGAATGACCGGACGCAGATTTGCTTTTTGGATCATCCCGGAGTGCCGCCATAGTAAGTTCTTGTTCTTAAAAATCATCAATGTTGGCATACTGCGCACTTTGTACTTTTTTGCCAAAGAGGGAGTTTCATCCACATCGATCTCCAATAACTGAATACCATCGCCCAGTTCCTCTTTTAGTTGTTGAATTGTAGGTGCTATAAGTTTACATGTAGTGCACCACGAAGCAGAAAAATGTACTAATGTAGGTATGTCCGAAGCAATACTTTTTTTAAAGGCCTTTTTCATGCATGGCGTTTACAGTTAAATGTAATGCATTGCAAACCAACCGCAACTGACGGATATCATAGTTTTTATGCTAGGTCTACTCTAACTTCATACTGCAAAATTACTATGGATTAAGCCAGACTGGGATGAATTCAAATTTTAATCCTTAGTTACGACGCAAATTTCGATTATATAAACCTCGATTATCGAGCAAATTTTAAGCACTATGACACGTATTTTACTACCTACAGATTTTTCTAAAAACTCCTTATCGGCAATACGCTATGGGCTTCGGTTATTTAAGGATATCAAATGTACTTTCTACCTATTAAACACCTATATGCCACCAGTATACCATACAGAATATCTTTTGGGAAGTCCCGCGCAGATTGGGCTCGGGGATATCTTACAGGAGAACTCCAAGACAGGTTTGGAAGAAATTAAGCAATCCTTGGAAAGCGAATATTCAAATCCATTGCACAGCTTTGTTACACATTCCGCGTTCAATGTACTTTCTAACGAGGTTGCCAGCGTGATAGAAGCAGAAAAAATTAACCTAATCATTATGGGAACACAAGGAGCTACGGGAGCGCAAGAAATTCTGTTCGGGACAAATTCTGTGCATGTCCTTAAAAATTCCAAGTGTCCGGTCCTGTTGATTCCTTCCGGGTTTGCCTATGAAGCCCCAGAAGTTATTTTATTCCCAACAGATTATGAAGTAGCACTTACTAAGGATCACTTATCGGTGCTTTTGAAAATAATGAATGAACATGTTTCAGAGGTAAACGTATTACATGTCTCAACCGGGTACGAATTAACACCTGCTCAGAAGCAACATAAGAGTCAATTGGAAAAACTATTTAAGAACAAAGGCCTATTTCATGACGTTGGAAGTAATGAAATAATAGTTGCCGTCAACAATTTTCAAATTAAGCAAAAAATAAACCTCTTGGTCATGGTCCAGAACAAACATACTTTTTTTGAGCGGCTTTTTATTGAACCCGTTATCAAGAAAATAGGCTTTCATGTAACTATCCCATTCTTGGTAATTCCACAATCTTAAGGTATGGCACTTAAAAACATACTGGTCGCAACAGATTTTTCGAATGAATCCTATGCGGCACTGTTTTACGCTACACACTTATTGGCATCTAAACCTTGTACATTTACTATCATACATGTTTACGGGGATTCCACGTCTACAATACGTAAAAAAAATCGATTGTATTCTGGAAAAAAAGAGTTGGAACAATTACAACACGCTTCCGTGGAAAACCTAACCACCATGATGCATCGAATTGTTCTTGATACTGACCACAAACTACACAATTTCAAAATAATCTCGAAAAAAGGAGGCTTGGCCAACGTGATCAACAAAACAATAGAGGAATTGGCTATTGATCTTTTGGTCATGGGAAATAAAGGAAATACCGGTGCCAAAGAACTATTCTGGGGGGGTAATACCATCCAAGTGGCCGACAACATTACCCATTGTCCCCTATTGGCCATACCCAAGGAACTGGCCTTTGCCCCCATAGATGAAATAGCATTGGCCACAGACTTTAAGAAGGGTTGTTCCCGAAAAACATTGAGGCCCTTGTTATTTTTAGCGACTACAAGCAATGCCACCATTAGGGTCGTTCATATTGAGGAAGAGGCTATTTTGAGCCCAAAACAAGCGGCAAATAAAAAATTGTTGAAAATGACGCTGTCAAAAGTGCAGCATAGTTTTGACGACACCTTGGAATATGCAGATAAAGCCATTGTAATCCAAACCTTTCTACAGCAAACAAAAATTGAAATGCTGGCCATGGCTTACCAAAAAGGCAATTTTTTTGAACGTATTATGCGAGAACCCGTTATCAAGGATATCAGCATTTACGCAAAAATTCCGTTTTTAATACTTCCCGTACAAGAATGATAAATATCATAGTACTTCAAGCTCTTGCATATTACTTTTAAGGGACAAATTGAAAAATGAGCACGATGAACAAGCGAATTCTTATACCTACTGATTTTTCAAAAAATGCGCTGAATGCTGCTCGCTATACGGTCGACCTCTATTCAAAACTGAACTGTGATTTTTACTTTCTGCATGTTTTAAATTTTAAAAAACACATGTATAATAATCTAACTATACCGGAGGAAGGCAGTGCGGCTTATGAATTGGCGAAAGGTGATGCCGAAAAGAATTTTGAAAAACTTCTGGATTCATTGGAACTGCATAATGATAACCCTAAACACAATTATTATACAAAATGCACGCATAGTTTTCTCTCCGAGGCCGTAAAGACCCTCATTGCTGAAAAGGACATACAGTTAGTAGCAATGGGCACAAAAGGGGCCACGGGATCAAAGGCGGTTCTTTTAGGAAGCAATACGGTGAGCGCGATGGAGAAAATACGTGAATGTCCTGTTCTTGCCATACCACAGGATTCTAGTTTTAAACCACCGAAGGAAATTGTATTCCCCACAGACTACAAGAAACCCTTTAAACAAAGTGAACTCAATTACCTAGTGGAAATAGGGAAAATGCACCAAACCTCCGTGGCTGTCCTACACCTCAATAAAAAGAAAGAACTTGACGCGACCCAAGAAAACAACCAAAAACTGTTACAGGTTATTTTGGGAGCAATGAAACATGAATTTTTCTCGCTATCGGAAAAGGACTTGGGAAGGGGAATACAGACATTTGTTGAAAGTAGAAATAGTGATATGATCGCATTCATCAATAGAAAACATATATTTTTTGGAAGCATAATTTCAAGGCCCTTGGTCAAAGAAATTGGTTACAATACGAAGGTGCCTATTCTGGCATTACACTAAACTATTTTTTAGGCTTAATTAGTTAGTTGGTCATAAGTCTAAAAGTAAGACCGCTGGGATTTTAATTCTTCAGCGGTCTTTTTATAAAATATACTATGGAATCAATACTATCGCTATTTGAAAATCCTTTGGCCATTAAGTTGGTGAAATTGGGTATCTGGATAAGCATCATTATTTTCATAATCGGCCTTATCCGTAAAACACTCAAAAAAAGAATAGAAAATATTACGGTTAGGTATAAAGCGCAAAAAGGAGTGGAAATTTTTGGGTATGTTCTCATCTTTCTCCTAATTCTTATTGCGGTTACTATAGATAGTGTAAAGGATTACACGGTTATTATTGGACTTTTTACGGCGGGTATTACGTTTACCCTTCAAGAACTAATCTTAAGTATCGCGGGCTCTTTTTATATCTTTTTTGTTAGGGTCTACAAACCGGGCGACCGTATCGAAATCAATAACATAAAGGGGGATGTCATTGACATTGACAGTATTTATACGACTATCATGGAAATGGGAGAATGGGTAAGCAGTGACAATTACTCCGGTAGAATCGTAAAAATCAGTAATGCATTCGTTTTTAAAGGGCCTATAAAAAACTATTCCATGGATTTTCCCTTTGTTTGGGACGAATTGAATATTCTGGTCACCTATGAATCAGATATACAACTTGCCAAAAAGCTCGTTATGGAAAGTGCCGAAAAACTTTTATCGGAATACAGCCAAAACTCGAAATCGAAATGGGAGGAAATGGTGGAGCGCTATTATATTGAAAATGCCACGTTAGAGCCCACGTTGGCAATGAGCCTAACAGATAATTGGGTACAGCTTAACCTTAGGTATATAACGGATTATAAATTGAGGCGTAAAACAAAACATGATCTATTTCAAGAAATTGTATTGGCGGTTTTAGAAACTAAGGGTAAGGTGACACTAGCATCGACTACACTGCAACTTCTGAAAATACCACCGGTAGATATTCATGTAAATCAATGAAATGGAAAATAAAAATGATATAAAGATTATCAAATCATCTGGTGAAAAGGTGAACTTTTCGATGGATAAGCTAAGAAACTCCTTGAACTACAGTGGTGCGAACCATAACCAGATATCCGAAATTTTAAAGACCGTAGAAAGCGAGCTTTACAACGGGATTTCAACCAATGAAATCTACAACCGGGCCTATGCGCTCTTAAAAGGGAAGAAACCAGTTTACGCATCTAAGTACAAACTTAAAAAAGCCATTTATGAGCTGGGGCCAACAGGATTTCCGTTTGAACGTTTTATCGCCGCAATTTTAGAATATTCAGGACATACGATAAAAGTAGGCGTCGTAATGGACGGTGCCTGTGTTAGTCATGAAATTGACGTGGTCGCCCAAAAAAATGATACCGTAACAATCATAGAATGCAAATTTCATAACGAGGAAGGTCGTAATTGTAACGTAAAAGTACCCCTGTACATCCACTCTAGGTACAATGATGTGAAATCTCATTGGAATTCCAAAAAAAATAATTCCATACCACTTGATCAAGGCTGGGTGGTGACGAATACCCGCTTTACGCAAGATGCCATAACCTATGGTAAGTGTGTTGGCCTTTACCTTTTGAGCTGGGATTTTCCTATAAATAATGGTCTTAAAGAACGCATAGATCGCCTTGGTCTTTACCCCATTACGGTTTCCACCCTGTTGAGCAATAGAGAAAAACAATTTTTATTAAGTAGGGACATCGTGCTATGTAGGCAACTCCTAAAAGATAAATTTTTCTTGGATCATCTTGGTATCTCACAACAGCGAAAAACTAGAATTTTAGAGGAAATAGGACAATTATGTAATTCTTGACACCATGAAAAAAGTAAAAATTCATTTTTTAGGCGCTAGCGGAACCGTAACGGGTTCCAAATTCTATTTGGAAACCCCAGAGCATAACATTATGATTGACTGTGGTATGTTTCAAGGACTAAAGGAGTTAAGAACCCTAAATTGGGAGCCCCTACCCATTGATTGTTCAAGAATAGACAGTGTTTTGTTGACCCATGGCCATTTAGACCATACCGGTTATCTACCAAGATTGGTCAAGGAAGGTTTTAATGGAAAAATCATGGCGACCCATCCCAGCTTGGAAATCACCAAAATAATTCTGTTGGATAGTGGAAAAATTCAGGAAGAGCAGGCAAAAAAAGCCAATACCGAAGGCTACAGCAAGCATGATATTGCACTACCTTTTTATACTGTTGAGGAGGCAAAAAGGGCGATACGGCTTTTTGAGGGTTGCAATAAGGATGCTTGGATACAGCTTTCCAAAAATATCCGGTTTAGACTTAAAACAAACGGACATATTATAGGAGCTACTTTTATAGAACTGGAAATTTATGGTAAACGATTCCTGTTCTCTGGAGATGTAGGCAGAACTAAAGATCCGCTTCTAAATTCACCGGAACGACCCAAATGGGCAGATTATCTATTTTTAGAAAGTACCTATGGAAATAAACTGCATCCTAGAGAGGACCTGACGGAACTACTCAGTAATCTTGTCCAGAAGACCATCCATGAAAGAGGAACCCTGATCATACCGTCCTTTGCAGTGGAACGGTTACAACTATTGATGCTAGTATTGTGGGACCTCTATAACAAGAACAAGATTCCAAATATTCCCATTTTTGTGGATAGCCCAATGGGGAACAATGTACTTGGCGTATTTGAAAACTTTCCTAGTTGGCATAAATTACCTGCAGACAGGTTTAAGGCCATGAGCAACCACTTTACCATCCTACAGTCCTATGCGGATACTTGGAAAACCATTGACGACCCCCGGCCAAAAATTGTAATTGCGGGAAGCGGCATGGTTACAGGTGGGCGGGTTTTAACGTATATGAAACAATTGATACATAACCCAAGCACAAACGTCCTCCTAGTTGGCTATCAAGCTGATGGAACTAGGGGTAGACAACTGCTTGAGGGGATACACGAACTAAAGTTTTTTGGAAAATACTATCCGGTGAAAGCAAAAATTCATCAGATAGAAAGTCTTTCAGCACATGCAGATCAGGCAGAATTGTTGGAATGGATCGGTGAAATTGAAAACATTCCAGAAAAGGTATTTCTTATTCACGGAGAACCAGGGGCCCTCAATACTTTTAAAGTTAAACTATGGGATGTAAAAAAATGGGATTGCCATGTTCCCAAACTTAACGAGACGGTAGAACTTTTTCTATAAAAACTAGGCTAAATCAAGAGAAATAGGGTACCAACTGATGAATGTCATTTTTTGAACTAGGCACTTCCTGTAACTTGCTTCCTAAATAAACACTTTCTAAAATGAAAAAACTACTAGCTGCGTTCCTATTCTTACTTATGGGCTGCTCGTCCATTAGCTTGGTCGAGAACTGGAAAGATCCGGATACTGTACTATTCTATGCCAATAAAGTACTGATTGTGGGCATGGCGCAAGATACCGATGCTAGAATGCAGTTTGAAACCTTGCTTCAAAAAGAGTTTGAAGAAAGAAATATTGAAGCATGGCGCAGTATTGACATTTTTGATGTTGCCTTCACCGATTCAAAAAAATCCGAAAAGGAATTGGATGATGTGGAGCAAAGCCTTCTTGACAAGGACTTTGATGCTATTCTTTTTACAAAGATTGTTGGTTCAGAGGATAGGGAAAGTTTTATAAAAACCATTTCTAGATGGGATTATAACCAAAGGCGCTTTAACGAAGATTACTTGGAACACCAAGGGATATACTATGATGATGGTTACTATGAAAACTTTACCGTATACCATGCAGAGACCACCTTGTACTGCATCTGTGAAGGAAAGGAACGCGCTACCATTTGGAGGGGTGTCATAGAGATCACAGATCCTGCAAACATAGAAAAAGCTATTAGGGATTATACTAAATTGGTCGTAGTGGCCATGGAAGATCAAGATTTGGTATTTCTTGATTCTTTGAATGAATAGTTAAAAGGAATTCCATTAAAGTAATGGGCTTAATACTTTTCCAAAACCTTCCTGCAATTTTTTGGACCATGGTCGTTTTTGGAATTCCTCATAGCTAATTAGCTTACTTGTTCTGCAATCGCCCAAAAAATCCTCCTTCAATAACCTTGCAAAGTTTTTATTGTACATTATTGCATTGACCTCGTAGTTCTGCTCAAAACTGCGGTCATCCAAATTTGCTGTACCTATAGTACTAAGGGCATCATCACTCACGATAATTTTACTATGTAGAAAACCATCGGGGAAGAGGTAATTCTTAATGCCAGATTTTAAAAACTGTTCAAAATAAGAATGTACGGCCCAGCTGACCATGGTATTATCGGCATTCTCGGAAACCAATAACCGCACATCCACACCACTCAGGGCGGCCGTCTGTAAAGCTTGCATCAATGCTTGTCCTGGAATTATATAGGGATTGGTGATGTAGATGTAGTTTTTTGCCTTATTGATCATTGAAAAATACGTTTGTTCCAAGACCGGGAAATCATCATCGGGTCCACCAGCAACGATCTGTACCATTTCATTCGTAGTGGCAACCTTCTTCTGCACCGGTGAAAAAGCCAAAGGTTTTAGGACTTCTTGGCTCACTACATACCAATCTGTAATAAACACTTGGTTGAGGTGTTTTACGGCGGGTCCCTCAATACCAAGGTGCATATCATGCCAATTGCCCAAACCTTCTTCGCCCTTCAAATATTTATCGGATATATTAATGCCACCGGTAAAAGCGATTTTATCGTCTACAACAATAATTTTCCTATGGTTTCTATAGTTCAGGGATGAAAAAAATCGGCCAAATTTAAAGGGAAGAAATGAATAAACCTCAACACCAATGGTTTTGAGCCGTTTTAAATAGGATTTGCTCAACGAAAAACTTCCAACACCATCATAAATAAGTCTAATGATAACACCTTGGCCTATTTTTCGTTCAAAAAGTGCTACAAGCCTTTCGGCCAACTCACCCTCCTCAAAAATATAATATTGGATGTGTATTTGGTTCTTGGCAAGTTCCAAGGCCCTAAAAATAGCATTAAAAGTAACTTCGCCATTCTTTAATAATTGCAATTTGTTCCCGCTTGTGGGCGGAAAATGTGCGTTTCTATAGGTCAAGGTCATTAGTTTTTTATACCTGCCATCAAACCAGTCGATCTGCTGGGCATTAGGTTTGGGAAATTCACTGAAAAGGCCCTTCTTCAGTTGCATTAATTTATGCTTTCTCCTATTTCTACCCATAATAAGATAAAGTATGATTCCGCCAACAGGAATTGCAAAAATGGCCAGCAGCCAAGCCAAGCTTTTAGAGGGTTTGGCACCGTGCAGAAGAATGGACAACACAATAGAAAGTGCTATCAATACATATACTCCAATAAAAAGGGATGTCCACATAGAAGATATTTTAAACACCTGAGGTTTTGTTCCCAAAAATTTTCTGGGAAAACGAACAAGATATAGTTGAAAAATCTCACCTGCAATGATAATAGTCATTGCAGGAGCTATGCCTCCGGTTTTTAAGGGAAAATACAAACGGACGGAACTAAAAAAGTGACATTCCTTTTGGAATATCACTCTTTATTTCGTCGGGGTGACAGGATTTGAACCTGCGACCACTCGACCCCCAGCCGAGTGCGCTACCGGGCTGCGCTACACCCCGAAATATAGTATGCTAATAAGCACCAATTTAAAATTAATTTAGGCATGATTTAAATACCAAAACTAAAGCTTGTACTGAACGCAGACAACCAGCTTTATCCTAAAATTGGTTTGCAAAAATATAAAAGCTAAATAGATAAACCTGTATAATTTGCGGAAAAAATTAGGGACGGTCCAAAGCCTCCATCCACTCGAACATACGCTCTGTCCACCCCCTTAAATGTTGATTTTCTCTGGCCAATGAAAATCCGTGGCCTCCGTTGGGGTAGATGTGCATTGTGGTAGGTACTCCAGCGGCTTTCAACGCTTCAAAAAATAGAATGCTATTTTGAACATCTACCGCGTCATCATCCATTGCGTGGAATAAAAAAGTTGGTGGTGTATTTTCTGTAACCTGTTTTTCACTGGAAAAAAAGGTGGTCAATTCCTCGTTAGGGTTTTCTCCCAGTAAATTATGCTTTGATCCACTATGGGTCATAGGTCCCATACTAATCACAGGGTAACCCAACGCCATAAAATCGGGTCGCGCACTAATCGTATCAATATGGTCTACAGGTGTATATACTTCGTCATTAAAATGAGTACTTAGCGTGGATGCTAAATGACCCCCGGCGGAAAAACCTAAAATTCCAATCTTGGTACTATCAATGTGAAAATCCGTAGCCCTACTCCGTACAATTCGTATGGCTCTCTGCGCATCGATCAACGGAACGTTCTGCCTACTTCATTGTGAAACCGAGGAAGGCAACCTATACTTCACTACTATACCTGCAATACCTTTGCCATTCAAGAACTTAGCGATATCCGTACCTTCCCAGTCGTACGCCAAAATCTGATAGCCTCCGCCTGGAAATATCAGCACCGCCTCCCCGGTAGCATTTGAGTTGGACGGCAAATACACTGCAATGGTTGGTTCCTGGACTTTAGAATACATCTGAATCCCATTTTGTACAAAAAATTCCTCCTTTTCGTTACTTTTTATGGCATTGGGAATCTTACCCTTGGGCCACAAGGGGATAATTGTATCCTGTGCCGAGACAAGACCGCAAAAAAGAAAAATGAACATCTGTTTAATCGTTTTTTCCATCTTCAACCCAAGTTAATTTAATTGATTAGCGTCACATTCCCATTTAAAGTTGGCCACGGCATCGTTGGTAGCTGCCGATAGGTTGTAGTGCCACCATTCTGTTCTAATGGACCAAAACCCATGTTTCTCCATAGTGTTTTTCAACAACCTACGGTTATCCAATATATGTTTGGGTAAATCAACATTATCATGGTACGCTCTTTTTCCGAAAAAGTCGAAATCTGTTCCCATATCCAATTCAGTACCATCCAAAGTCTCTAAAGTGATATCTACCGCTCCACCCTTATTATGAATGGAACCCTTGGCAGGGTTGGCCACATATTGGGGATTGGGAACAATTTCCCACATTTTATATTGCACAGAATTGGGCCTGTAGCAATCGTAGAATTTTATCCTAACCCCTTCTCTTTTAAAATCCTCATTGGCCGCTAATAAGGCTTTGGCCGTTTTTACCCGGGTATAGCACTCTGCACACGCATACACCTTGGCCTTTAAAAAATTATTTTCAGTGGCGTACCGCATGTCATAAGCGAAGTCATTGCTATAATCCGCTAAGCGTATAAAGGTCGTATCTGTTAAGGACGACAGTTTAGGAACCTCACGTTTTTCTACTACTTCCACTTTCTTCTTTACAATAAGGGTATCCTCAGGTAGTGCTTCCACTTTTTTTTCAATAACGCCCGTAGTGGGATTTTTAGTTTGCTTACAGGCAGTAAAAATGATTAGAAAGGACAAAATGAAAAGTGATTTTATCTTTCGATTTACTTGAATTACCTCCATACGCTTCATTGATTTCATTTTTAGTTTATGGCATAGCGTCAATAAACCATAAATTTCTATCTTTCTAAACTATAGTGCCAAAAAGCCAATTTAACCAAAAAACTATGAACGTACGGTTAGCTTTCATTTTACTTAGTTTATTTTTTATTTATTCCTGTGGGGAAGAAAAAAACTCCACCACGCCTACCGGAGAAAAAACTGAAACTCCTTGGCTCTTAGGTTTTGAAAAGACTGCTGTCAATCCTATCATGCAATCGGATTCCAGCTTCGTTTTTACCGACCCCGTTTCCAATAAAGAAGTGCAGTGGCAAAAAGCCGATGTTTTTAATCCCGGGGCAATTGTAAAGAATGATACCGTATTCCTACTTTTTAGGGCAGAGGACAACCCAGATGCTATACTAGGGAATAGAACCTCACGAATCGGTCTTGCCTACAGCACGGACGGTATCAATTTTGAAAAATATCCTGAACCCGTCCTTTTTCCAAGTGATGATGCATACGCCAAATGGGACCAACCTGGAGGTATCGAAGATTCCAGAATCGTGGAGACACCGGAAGGTGACTACATTATGCTCTATACAAGTTGGAACAAGGATGTTGCGAGACTCTCTAGCGCAGTTTCCAAGGACTTAAAGACTTGGACCAAAAAAGGTCCTGTCTTTGAAGATGCATTTAATGGTGCGTTTTTGGATACTTGGAGCAAATCTGGCTCTATCGTCACTGAATTGGTTAATGGAAGATTGATTGCAAAAAAAGTAAACGGTTTGTATTTAATGTACTGGGGCGAACTTTTTGTTAATCTCGCAACCTCTAAAAATGGGGTGGATTGGCAACCGACCCTAACGGAAAACGAAGAATTGTTCCATAGTTTCAAACCTTCCTTAAATGAATTCGATAGCCACCTGACCGAACCTGGGCCCCCGGCACTGTATACAGATGAGGGTATTTTGCTTCTTTATAACGGTAAAAACCTAAGCGGAGAAGGCGCAACGGATAAAGTACCCGAAGGTACCTACTGTGGAGGTCAGGTACTTTTTGATAAAGATGATCCAACAAAAATGATAAGAAGAATGGAAACTCCGTTCATATGCCCAAGTCTGCCCCACGAAATTAGTGGACAATATAAAGCGGGTACTACCTTTATCGAGGGACTGGTCTATTTTAAGGATAAATGGTTCTTGTATTATGGTACAGCGGACTCCATGGTTGGCTTGGCCATTAAAGATTAAATAGCTGCTTATCATGAGATTTTCAATTTCAAAATTCATTTTAATCGGTATTGGTTTATGCATAATCCAATCGTGCAGTGAGAAAAAAGTAACACCGAATTCAGTTAAAAAGAAAGGTCCGAATATTGTTCTCATCATGGCAGATGACCAAGGTTGGGGTGATTTGAGCAGCAATGGCAATAGCAATCTCAGCACCCCAAATATTGATGCCTTGGCAACTAACGGAGCTTCTTTTCAAAACTTTTATGTTCAACCGGTATGTTCCCCAACAAGGGCGGAACTACTTACTGGGAGGCATTTTATGCGTTTGGGGGTATATGATACCTCGGCAGGCGGCGAACGCTTGAATCTCGATGAAACCACCTTGGCGGACGTATTGAAGCGTGCCGGCTACGCTACCGCAGCGTACGGCAAATGGCACAATGGCATGCAACCACCTTATCATCCCAACACTAGGGGTTTTGATGATTTCTATGGCTTTGCTTCTGGCCACTGGGGTAATTATTACGGTCCAATGTTGGAACACAATGGCGCAATAGTAAAAGGAAATGGGTTTTTGGTTGATGATCTCACAGATAGGGGGCTAGCATTCATTGATGAAAATAAGGAAAATCCCTTTTTTCTGTACCTGCCTTTTAACACCCCGCATAGCCCAATGCAAGTTCCAGATGCCTACTGGAACGAGTTTAAGGACAAGACGCTAGAACAACTATATCAGGGCAAGGAGCAAGAAGATTTGAAATTTACCAAGGCGGCTTTGGCAATGGTTGAAAATATTGATACTAATGTAGGTAGAATCACTGGCCAATTACAAAAGTTGAATTTAGAAGGTAATACGATTATCATTTATCTATCGGATAATGGCCCAAATGGTTTCCGATGGAACGGCGGTATGCGCGGTAAAAAAGGCTGGGTCGATGAGGGTGGTGTGCGCACTCCTTTCTTTATCCAATGGAAGGATTCCATTACAGCAGGCCAGTCGATCGAAAAAATAGCAAGCGTCTTGGATATATTACCTACCCTGGCGAAAATGACCAACATTACCTTGAATACTGAAAAAACACTGGACGGAAAGGATTTGAGTCCCCTACTTTTTGGAAACAAAAAGTCATGGGAAGACCGTTTGATTTTTAATCATTGGAACGGAAAAACCAGTGTACGTTCACAAAAGTATCGATTGGATGATGAAGGTCGATTGTATGAAATGGAAGAAGACCTTGGACAAACGATAGACATCGCAATGGCCCATCCTAAAATTAAAGATTCATTGGAAATGGCAAAAATGAATTGGTTGTTAGAGACACAAGCCCTTACAAAAGAAAATGACGATCGCCCATTTACATTGGGGCATCCAAATTCTAAATACACACAATTACCTGCAAGGGATGGCAAACCGCATGGAACCATAATAAGGAGTAACCAGTACCCTAATGATACATTTTTAACAAATTGGAAAACCGTAACAGATTCAATCACATGGCCAATAGAAGTGCTGGCAGCTGGCCGTTTTCAGGTGGACTTGTATTATACATGCCCTATGGAGGATTTGGGTTCAATTGTTGAACTGCGTTATAAGACCAGTAAAATCGCAAAAAAAATCAAAGAGGCCCATAATCCCCCTCTTATAGGAATGGAGAATGATAGAGTACCACGGATGGAGTCTTATGTGAAAGATTTTAAGCCAATAGATTTAGGGGTTATTTCCCTGAAAGAAGGTAAAGGCATACTTGTCCTTAAGGCCTTGGAAATTCCAAAAAGCCAGGTTGGTGATTTTAGATTATTACAGTTTACAAGATTAGAATAAGTATTATTCTAATACTACAACCTCACTGTCCCTATACCCAATTCTTTCGGCTTTGAATTCATATTGCGCCTCATTGGATAGGGGCTCCGTATACAGGTTCCACGTAGAGTCGCCCAAAGTTCTCCAAACAATTGTTGCGTCCTTCTTTGGAGAAATTAGCACTATCCCTTTTGAGGTCAACTCCATTTCCAAATTTGGTAATTGCTGAGGCCTGCCTTCTTTAAGCCAATGGGACACCAACTCTTTTTCATCGACCTCTCCCAAATCTTTGGATTCCTTAATCCAGCTTTTTAAAAGGCCTCTATAATAGTGCAAGGAATCCTGATATTCCTTATTTACTACAAGATTGTTCAACTCATTGGGATCATTTTTTAAATCATAAAGTTCTTCCACTGGTTTGGTCGGGTGCATCCATATGGACGCGAGGTCTGATAACTCCTTAACGCTGTCCAACCTTCTCAATTCTTTCATCATTGCCATCTGTTCTCGGTACGAAACCGGCAAAGCCCTACTTTTTTGCGTATTGAAGTTTTTAATATACTTAAACCTAACCGACCTAACGGCTCTGCGCCGATCATAAATTTCGTCGAACCTATCTGAAGAGTGATAGCTCACCTTTGGTGTGTTGTTAACCTTGAATGCTCCAAAATGAGCCACCCCTTGCATTACTTTCGGCGGTGATATACCCGCCAAGGAAAGTACTGTAGGGGCTAAATCAATAAAACTTATATTCCGTTCATCATAAGTACCGGCCTGTTGCCCCTTTGGAAATTTAATTACCATCGGTACTTTAAGCCCCGTATCATAAAGAGCTCTTTTGTATCTTGGAAAAGGGCCACCATGATCCCCATAAAAGAAAATGATACTGTTCTCATAAAGCCCATCTTCTTTCAAGGTGTCAATAATTTCCCCTATTTGTTTATCCAAGCGTACCAGGTTACTATAATTAACGGCCAAATCGTGCCGAATTACCTCATTATCCGGAAAAAAAGGAGGAACATCTACTTCGTCTGGGGATATAAAAAGGGAATCGTTCGTTCTAGCCCAAACCTGTGATTCATGGCAAACAGAAAAATTGAACACGCTAAAAAAGGGTTGACCTTCCCCTCTATTCCTCCAATGATGGTCTTTACTGGAGGCATCCCATGCAGCATCCGTTTTTTCAAAATTATAATCCTCTTTTGGTCCGTTAGAAGTATAATACCCTTGCTTTCTTAGATATTCAGTGAACATCTTAACGCCATCCGGCACTATTGGCGAATAACTTGGAAGACCAAGGGTAGGTTCATTCTCTCCTTTGGCATACGCATTGTACGTGCGCATGTTGTGAGTGCCCATGGTGGTAGGATACATACCGGTAATAATTGCGCTTCTAGCAGGGGCGCATACCGGAACTGGCGCTACCGCATTCGTGAACGTTACCCCATCGTTTGAAAGTGCCTCTAAATAAGGTAGGGAAACGGTACTATCACCATACATAGGAAACCAATCCGGTGATTGATCTTCTGCCACCAACCAAACAATGTTAGGCCCTTTAAGATTAGCGCCGAATTCTGCGGTATTCTCCTTACAACTCGTAAAAACCAATAAAATGAGGACTACAAAAATAGTTGGTCTAATAAAGTTGCGATACATTCCTAGTGGTTTACGGTGATTTGACCAATTAACTTCATAAAGAAAATTTATTCCAAATTTCTTAAGAATTCCAAGCTTTTGGGCACTTGGTCAACTACCCTAGAAGATTCGTCTTCGATAAAAATGTACTCCATCCCCAATTTCTTGGCTTCCGCAACTGCGGCGGCAACATTAACCTGGCCCTGTCCAAGAACCACATTGTTCTCCACATCAGATTCGCCGGTATGACTAACGGGTACCCCTTTCTCACAATCCTTTAAGTGCATCAATTTAAATTCGGAAGGATATTTTCTGAGCCAAGCGACTGGATTCTCGCCCGGAAGGGCAAACCAGTAAATATCCATTTCAAAATCAAAATAGGTTGAGTTTTTAATGAGGTGATCCATCAACAATCCTTCCTTATATGGCCTAAATTCATAGCCATGGGGATGGTAGGTTAAGGTAATTCCCTCATCGGCCATTAATTTACCTGCTTCGTTAAATACGGCTATCGCATTTTCAGTATCCTCCAAGGTAAAATCTGTACCGGTATGCGGAATCCAAAAACACACCACATAGTTGGCACCATAAGATTTTGCCCTTTCAATAACACTCTTAGGATTATTCTCCAATTCTTCAAAAGGAGCGCTTACACTTACCATTTTAAGATTATTTTGGGCCAACATTGCCTTGTATTCTTCCATTGAATACCCGTAGGTGCCATCATTACCGTCCTCTAAATATTGAATGCCCCAATCATTTATTTTCTCAAAAGTTCCCTCAACATCATTGGGGAATTGATTGCGTAAACTATATAGTTGTATACCAATTTTCGGTCCTTCTTGTTTTGGATTTGAACATTGGACAATTAATTGTGCCAATAGAACAATAGCGATGTATTTTTTCATGTATATTGGTCCGTTAACCTTTAATTTTCTAACTGATCAAGGTATTCCAAGCTTTTGGGAACTTGGGAAACAACACGAGAAGACTCGTCTTCAATAAACATGTATTCAATACCTAATTTTTTAGCTTCCGCAACAACACCTGCAATATCTATTTGTCCTGTACCCAATACTACATTGGTTTCCACATCCTCATGCCCCGTATTATTCCCTTTTACGCCCTTTTCCAAGTCCTTGAGGTGTAAGAGAACAAACTTAGAGGGGTATTTCTTCATTAACGCCAAGGGGTCTGCACCGCCATGAAAGGCCCAATATACATCCAATTCAAACTTGAAATTGGTCGCATTTTCAGCCATATAATCGAATAAGGTTCCATCTTTATAAGGTCTAAATTCATAGCCATGGGCATGGTATGCCAATGTAAGACCGTGTTCAGCCAATACTTTTCCTGCCGTATTAAAAACTTGGGTTGCATGTTTGGTTTCTTCCAAGTCCCATTTATTGTCATCATGGGGAACCCAAGCGCACATGACATAGGTTGCCCCAAAAGTCTGTGCATTCGCAATGACCTTGTTCAAGTCTGATTCCAAATCATTGAAACTGGCCCCTACACTTACTACTTCAAGATCATTCTCCGCAAGCAACCCTTTAAAAGATTCCATAGAAAGCCCATACGTACCGCCCCCTTCAATTTTGCTAATTCCCCATTCATTAATAAGGGCCAATGTATTGGGAACATCTTCCTTAAACTGGTCTCGCAAGCTATACAATTGCAAACCTACTTCTTGGGCCTGCAGGGCCAAAGTGCCAACGATTAGCAAAACTATAAGTAACGTATTTTTCATTTTCACCTTGTTATTAAGTTAATAGATTGCCATTTTCATCCCATTCGGCGATTACTCCACGTTTACTTTGATCTACACATTTTGCGATCCACTCAGGATCATAGGCAACCCCATGCTGGTCTAAGACATCTTGTGGTACGCCGTCCCAAACATTGGGCATATTTCCTTTATAGCCTAAATCTGCGATACCCACTTTAGAGGTATAATACCCGGTCATCGTCAACCCCCGCATTAAGGCGAAGAACTGGATCTCCAAAGCTTGTTCGTTTAATGGCACTTCTATATCGTGATAACAAATTGTATCCAAAATAGCTTTTTGCTGATCTAAGGATGCAGATTTGAACTCAGTACCGTATTCCGTATTACTTTTATGATCTAACCACATAAGCCCTCCTAAAAGGGTAGTCTGTAGTTCAGGAATATCTTTCCCCATGAACTCTATGAATTCTGGAACATCTGCTTCCATTGGTCCGCCATGTGGCTCCTTTGGAGGAAGGATAACGGTGCTCAAAACCCCAATAGTTTCCATCTCGTGGGCATTGAACAGTATTTCAGATTTCAGCTTTTCAATTCGTTCCAATTCCTCTGGTGTACGGCCAAAATAGTTGGTATCCTCGGTAGCCGGAATCTCGTCATTAACTTTTGCACCATCGGTCTTGCATCCATGAAAGGCAAGTGCGGAGGCCCCTGCACCGAGAATGATGGTCTGTATACTTTTTCTTCTATCCATTTCTCCTTAGATATTTTGTTGTTTCAATTGTTCGATAATATAATCCGATGCCCTCCATGAGAGTGCCATAATGGTCCAAGTACAATTTTTATCGGCCTGGGAAACAAAAGGTCCGGCATCCACAACAAATACGTTATCCACATCATGTAATTGATTGAATTTATTACATACCGATGTTTTTGGATCATTGCCCATACGGGTCGTTCCTACCTCATGAATGATTTTACCTGGAGCTTCCAATCCGTATTTTTTGTCCTTACCCGGTTTCTCGCCAAGTGGATGGCCACCCATATTATGAATCAGTTCCTCAAAGGTATCTTGCATATGTTTGGCTTGCCTAACTTCAAAATCTGACCATTGGTAATTGAATTTTAATACGGGTATCCCAAATTCATCTACGGTCGTGGGGTCGATTTCACAATAGTTTTCTTTTCTGGCGATACCCTCTCCACGACCTCCAAAACCTACTACAGATCCGTAATATTTTTTTACATCGTCTCGCAGACTTTCGCCATAGCCCCCTACTTTTAATCCAAAAAACTTATTGAACTCATTGGGGTTCCAGCCAAAACCGTAGTTGGGCTGTCCCATACCTCCCCAAACTTCAATATGATAGCCTCGGGGAAAATCCAGCTTGGAGTTATCCCCCCACCAAGGTGAGTATACGTGCATGCCTCCTACTCCGTCCTCATTGTAGGAAGTCTTGCGATCCATTAATCCGGGTATAAATCCGGCAGCACTGGATCCAGTGGAATCATGTAAATACTTCCCTACCAAATTACTGCTGTTTCCCAGACCATTTGGATGTTGCTTGCTCATTGAGTTTAAAAGGATACGTGCAGAACTACAGGCCGAAGCCGCCAAAACAACGACTTTGCCCTTCAATTTATATTCTTTTCTATCGTCTTTGCTTATATAGGAAACCCCTGTGGCCTTACCTTCTTCATTGGTGATAACCTCACGTACCATTGAGTTAACGAACAGTTTTACCTGTCCCCCGCTTTTTTGTGCTGGAAATATTAAACAACTGCCCGCTGAAAAATCAGCGTATACGGAGCAGGAGCGCGAACATTGGCCACAGTAAAAACATACGCCACGCTCGTTGTTTATCTTTTTGGTCAACATGGACAATCTTCCTGGAATAACGGGGATTCCCGATTTTTTTGCACCGTTGATGTAAAAAAGTTCGTGTAACCGTGGCTTTGGCGGCGGCAGAAAAAAACCATCGGGGTCATTTTCAAGGCCTTCATTTGTACCGAAAACGCCAATGAGTTTATCCACCTTATCATAGTAGGGTTTTACATCCTCATAGCCTATAGGCCAATCATCACCATGACCATCTCGTGTCTTTCCCTTGAAATCCTTAGGCCCAAAACGAAGTGAAATTCTACCCCAGTGATTGGTTCTCCCTCCTAACATGCGAGACCTGTACCACCAAAAATCGGTTCCCTCCTCTTGGGTATAGGGTTCTCCCTCAACTTCCCAGCCACCATAGGCCATGTCCCACTCGCCAAATACACGATCGGTATTGGCACCTCTACGGGGCGATTCATACGGCCATTTTAGTTGCGTCATCGTAACTGGATCCGCAGGGTCAAAATAGGGCCCTGCTTCTACTACGGCCACCTTTAGACCGGCATCGGCCAATTGTTTTGTGGCCATACCACCACCCGCTCCTGAACCTACGATTATAACATCATAAACTTCGGAGGATTCCTTTATCTGCATAGTTTGATATTTAAAATAGCCTGTAATTTAATTAATAATATAAAAAGAGCTCTTGTTTTTAGCCGAATAACTTCTTAACGGGTATGGGTATTAAAATACCTCTAAACAACGAGATTTTACTAATCGTTCAATTCAACCATAAACGTGGATGCTGGTAAGCCCGCAGCATTAAAAAGGTCCGATATATCTGTACTTTTCCAGGCAAAACGTACCGCATGTGGCTCTTTAACAGCTTTTGTTTGTAGCACTATCCCATTGTTTTTTAATTTTGCCTTTGCAACATGCCAATTGCCTTGTTCATCTCTTAATTCGAACAAATCCGAATTCTTTTCCTTCAAAAAAAGTCCGTCATTGTGGTCAAAAACAAGGCTCATTCGGGAACCGTCCGTAGTAGCTGTTTTAATCAAGGGGCCATACACTTCTTGATCCATGGTGTTGAAATGTTCTTTTAAGGTAATATTGGCCAATCGCAGCCCTACGTCCTGCTTATTTTGCGGGTGAATATCCTCAATCGTACAGATGTCGCTTGTCATTGCCATCCCTGTATTCTCCAATTCCAGTGTACGCCGCTGTTGATCCCGTACAACACCTCCCTCATAGGTTCTTCCGTATTTAAACGGGGCTATCTGGGCATAATAAAATGGGAAATCACTCTTCCACTGCGCCCGCCACGACTTTATCATCGCACTGAACAATTCTTGATACGTTTCAGCATTGGCTGTGTTGGATTCGCCCTGATACCAGAGTACTCCACCTATTTGAAAATCGGTTAACGGAGCAATCATACCATTGTAAAGAACCGATTTTTCAATCGTCACCCACTGGTTTGGTTTTATAAGCCCATGTGCTTCGGCAAGTTCTGGGTATTCATCAAAAACAACTTGCGGGGTCCATACCTCTGCACAGGACGCTCCCCACGATGCATCAATAAGGCCTATAGGTATCTTTAATTCTTCCTGTAGTTTTTTGGCAAAAAAATAGGCGACAGCACTAAAATTTGCCATTGTTTCCGGAGTAGTAACTTCCCAATTACCAAAAACATCCTCCTGCGGATAGGCCGAAGCTCTTTTGGCGACGGTAAACAAGCGTATATTGGGATAATCGGCGTTTGCAATTTCCTCTTCCTTATTGTCTATTCCGGCATTGGCACTCCATTCCATATTCGATTGTCCCGAACACAACCAAACCTCACCGATAAGTACATTGTTTAACGTAATATCGTTGCCCATCCCCTTAAGTTGAATGGAGTAGGGACCACCAGCTGCCGGGGTACTTATCTGCACCTTCCATTTGGCATCCGTACCAGCCTTTACATTCTTTATTTCATCGTTCCAACTTGTATACAGCGTAAATTCTTCATTAGGGTTGGCCCAACCATAAATAAAAACGTCTGTATTTCTTTGCAAGACCATATTGTCCGAAAATATAGCGGGTACTACAATCTCCGCCGTACATGTAGTACTCGCAAAGAAGATAATATATAGCAGTAATAGACGATTCATAATCAGTTCTGTTAAAATGCGTTTAAATATACCAATTAAAGTTTTGTTTTTTATGAAATCCCCATATCATACTCCTATTTTATAACTATATTTCATTTACTATTTTGAAAAAATTTGAAGCTCTATCCATGAACAACCAAAACTACCATTTACAAAGAAGAAATTTTATTAAAGGCACTTCTGCCGCCCTCCTTTTAGCATCCCTCCCAACCTATGGTATGGAGTTCTTTAAAGACGAGGAACCAAAACGCGTTGCCTTAATTGGTGCAGGCTGGTACGGAAGTAGTGACCTATATAGACTAATACAGGTCGCAAACGTCACTGTTAATGCTCTTTGCGATGTGGATGACCGGCACTTGGAAAATACTGCACGCATTGTATCACAACGACAAAAAAATGGCAAAAGACCAAAACTTTATAGGGACTACAGGGCCATGCTAAAGGCGGAAAAATTGGATATCGTCCTCATAGGAACTCCAGACCATTGGCATGCATTACCCTGTATAGAAGCTTTAAAAAGCGGAGCACACGTTTATGTACAAAAGCCGATAAGTGTTGATGTAATGGAAGGGGAAGCCATGGTAGCCGCGGCACGAAAGTATAATCGGGTTGTGCAGGTAGGCACGCAGCGCAAAAGCACCCCGCACCTTGTAGCTGCAAAAAAACAGGTCGTAGACACGGAGCTTTTGGGAAAGATAGGTCATGTAGAAATGTGCTGTTATTACCACATGCGTGCCAATGGAAACCCACCGGAAGAGAACGTACCGGATTTTTTCGATTATGAAATGTGGACCGGACCGGCCCCAATGCGCGCTTATGACGGTCTGCCACATAAACGTTGGTGGCGCACGTTCAGGGAATATAGCAACGGGATTACAGGTGATATGTGCGTTCATATGCTGGATACGGTACGTTGGATGCTTGATTTAGGCTGGCCAACACGTATAAGTTCTGAGGGAGGAATCTATGTGCAAAAAGAGGGGGAATCGAATATTTCAGATACCCAGACCGCCGTTTTCGAATACGAGGACCTAAATTGCGTGTGGCAGCACCGAACCTGGGGAAGCCCGGCGGATCCTGAATACCCTTGGGCATTTAAAATATACGGGGAAAAAGGAGTTCTAAAGGGAGATGTGATGAAGGCCGAATTTATCCCTGTCGATGGTGGGGAAACCGTACGTTTCGATGTCGTCTACGAGCGTGAAGAATATCCAGAAGATGTAACGGAAAAAGATATTGAACTGCATGCAGCCCCCGCAACAAGAGGCCATATGATCGATTTTCTGAATGCGATTCAAAATAAAACGCGGCCGGTAGCCGATATCGAACAAGGCCATATCTCCACCGCCAGTTGCATCTTGGCCAATTTATCCATGGATCTTGGTCGGCCCCTAGCTTATGACCCCAAAACACGGACGGTTCTAAACGATGTAGAGGCAACAGCATTGCTTACAAGGGAGTATAGGGGAGACTGGGTGCATCCACATCCAGACAACATCTAGATAGATCATTGCAACTTTTTCGTTGAATCCCTAACCAACAGACTCGTTTTTACTGTCTTGGTTTCAAATGGTCTATCTTGGTTTGAAATCCGGTCGATCAATAATTTAGCGGCCATTTCGCCGATGTACTTCCCGTGCTGGCTCACCATTGTCAAGGCAGGTGTCACGTACCTGGAAAGTTGACCATTGGTAAACCCGATGATTGAAATATCACCCGGTACATTATATCCTCTTTCCTTTACGATTTGCAGCACCCTAACCGCTGTAATTTCGTCAAACCCAATTATGGCATCAATCGTTTTATTATTTAGCAAGAAGGACATCAAAAGGTCGAGGTCATCCTTTTCGGTTATATTCAGTATCAATTTGGCATCGTAATCTACCCCAAACTCCGTTAGTGCCTTTTTATACCCGTTTACTCTCAGCTTGCCAACGCTTGAGCTGCTTATTGGATTTACGATGGCGATGTTTCTACTGCCCGTTGCAATGAGGTATTTTGTTGTCTTGTACCCTGCTTCTGCATCGTCTACTATAACTTTATCACAGTCCACTACCTCTGTAACCCTATCAAAGAGCACCAAGGGTATATCGTTGTCCAAAATACCGCGTAGGGCCTCAAAACTATTTTTGTTCTGGGTTTCTTCAGACAAGGAAATTATGAGCCCATCTACCGTACCCGAATCCAAAAATTCCAAGGTTTTTGTTTCCTTCACCAACGATTCGTCGCTAATACAACTAATTATGTTATATCCTTTCTCATTGGCCACTTTTTCAATGCCATAAAGGACCTGTACAAAGAAATAGTTAAGAATATTGGGCACTACGACGCCAATGGTTTTAGAGCTCTTATTCAATAAATTAAGAGCCAAGCGATTTGGCTTATAGTGCTTTTCCCTGGCATATTCCTGGATCTGTAGTTTAAGAGCCCTGCTTATCTCATGGCTGTCGTTAACGGCCTTGGATACCGTGGAGATGGAAACCTTGAAATGAGCCGCAATATCCTTTAAAGTGATTTTTTTCATTGAACGTAAAATAAAAAAGCTATCCCAACAGTACAATATAAAGCTTCTAATGGGAAACAAGACCACTAAAATCAACTATTGAGACCGGGATAGCTTTTTAGCTAAAATTCAAAAACACTAAATATATTGGTTGATAATATTTTCAAATAGTTCCTGCTTTCCACTTTGTAGCTCAAGCTCCCCATTCTCCTTGGCAATAGCATACAACTCCTTCAAGTCCAATTTTCCTTCTTCAAAGTCCCTACCCTTTCCGCTGTCAAAAGAACCATATCTTTTTTGCCGCAAACTGGTATAGGATGATGATGATATAATTTTATCCGCCGTTATCAAGGCTCTGGCAAACGTATCGGCCCCACCAATATGGGCATGGAAAACGTCATCCAAATCGGTACTGTTTCGGCGTATTTTAGCATCAAAATTAACACCGCCCCCTTTTAAACCACCGGCCGCCAAGAAAACTAGCATAGCCTCGGTCGTTTCTTGGATATTATTGGGGAACTGATCGGTATCCCAACCGTTTTGATAATCTCCCCTATTTGCATCCAAGCTTCCCAACATGCCGGCCTTTGCGGCTACGGCCAACTCGTGCTGAAAGGTGTGTTGGGCCAAGGTTGCATGATTGACCTCAATATTCATTTTAAAGTCTTTTTCCAGCCCGTATTCCTTTAGGAAACCAATGGCCGTGGCACAATCAAAATCATACTGGTGCTTCATAGGCTCCATAGGTTTAGGCTCTATAAAGAAATTGCCCTTAAAACCTTGTGCCCGCGCATAATCACGTGCCATTGTCAAGAACTGTCCCATATGGTCCAATTCGCGTCCCATATCGGTATTCAATAGGGACATATAACCTTCACGGCCTCCCCAGAAGACATAATTTTCACCGTCCAGGGCCATGGTAGCGTCCAAAGCCAACTTAATCTGACCTCCGGCCCTAGCCACAACATTAAAGTCCGGGTTCGTCGCAGCCCCGTTCATGTACCTCGGGTTGGAAAAGCAATTTGCGGTACCCCATAATAATTTAATGCCGGTTTCCTTTTTCTTTTGCTTAATGTAGTCCACGATTGTGGATAGCCTTTTTTCAGATTCGGTAAAGGAGGGTGCCTCTTGGATTAAGTCGAAATCATGGAAACAGAAATAATCAAAGCCCATTTTACCAATAAATTCAAAGGCGGCATCTGCTTTGTCCTTTGCGGCTTGAACTGGGTCTGAAGCCTTATCCCATTCAAAATTTTGGGTACCTGGGCCAAAAGGATCTGCACCCTGTCCACAGAATGTATGCCAGTAAGCAATAGCAAACTTAAAGTGTTCCTTCATGGTTTTGCCCGCTACTACTTGATCTGGATTATAATACTTAAAAGCTAAAGGGTTGTCAGAGCCCTTACCCTCAAATTTGATTTTACCTATTCCTTTAAAATATTCTTTAGCTGCCATACGTATTGATTTTAGTTGTTGTTTACTATGATTTCCAATTCTTTTTTCCACGTTTTGTAAGCCTCTTGGTACGCTTTTTTCTCTTCTAAAGGGCTAAATGTCATCACATAATCATTTTCTAAAATGACCTTTCCAAAAGCTTCGAAATCGCCTTGGTGTAAACGAGCTGCCCTGGCCGCACCTATTGCCCCGGTTGTATTATAAATTTCAATAGCATAACCCATAAGGGTAGCAACGGTGTTGGAGAAAATCTCGGAACGAAAAAGGTTGTCATTCCCCGCACGCATCACATTTACCTTGATACCGTCAGATTTCATAATTTCCATACCGTACACAAAGGAAAAAGCTATTCCTTCAAGGGCAGCCCTGCATAAGTGCCCTTTGCTATGATTATTCAAGTTTAAGTTAAGAATTCTTGTTCCAACCTCCTGATTCTTAAGCATTCTTTCCGCTCCATTACCGAAAGGGATAAAAGCAATACCATCAGAACCAACCGGCACGTTACTGGCCAGTGTATTCATTTCTTCGTAGGAGTCTACATCTAGGTTATTCAATAACCATCTGTATTGTATCCCAGCTCCGTTAATGCATAATAATTTACCTATTCTTGGAGCTTTTCCAGGGGTGTAATTGACATGGGCAAAATTATTTACCTGCGCACTGTGTTTTACCGACAAGTTATCCGTTACCGCATACACCACACCAGAAGTACCCCCTGTAGCGGCAACTTCCCCTGGATTGAAAACATTTAAGGCGAGGGCATTATTTGGTTGATCCCCTGCCCTATATAAAATGGGTGTCCCTTCCATGAGACCACTTTCCTTTGCCCCCTTTTCGTTTACTTTGGATTGAACCGAAAAGGTGTCAACGATATCAGGTATCATATTTTTATCCAAACCATAGTAATCCAACAATAGCGTTGCTATGGCATCCTTCTCAAAATCCCAAAAAATTCCTTCGGATAATCCAGATACTGTAGTATTAATTATTCCAGATAATTTATAGGCGATATAATCTCCTGGAAGCATCATTTTATGCACCTTGGCATAAATATTGGGCTCATTTTCCTTTACCCACTTTAACTTGGATGCTGTAAAATTAGCTGGGGAATTTAACAGATGTGCGTTACAGGTTGCGGCTCCCAATTCCTCAAAAGCATCCTCACCAATAGATACCGCCCTGCTATCGCACCAAATAATGGACTTACGTAGTGGATTTCCAGAGTCATCAACCAATACGAGACCGTGCATCTGATACGAAATACCAATACCAGAAATATCCTTGGTACTGATATTATGGGTCAAGCAAATCTTTTCGATACCGCTACAAACATAGTTCCACCAATCATTTGGATCTTGCTCGGCCCAACCATTATTGATTGCGTCCATCCCCATTTCTTTCTCTGGCTGGGTAACCACACCAATACTTTTACCGGTAGCCGCATGTACCAACGCAATTTTTATCGATGAACTACCTATATCCAATCCTAGATGAAACATATTTTTACACGTTTATTTTTAGTTCCAATAAGTTAAACCAAAAATAACCGATAACCATACGATTCTAATTTTTACCAACGAAAATAAATAGTAATCGTTTCCAGTTCTAGAATGCTTAATAAAAAAATATCCTATAAAACATTGATTATTAATGTTTTATAGGGTATTTAAGAATTTATTAATCCTCGAAAAGGTTTTCGTAAAACCAATGCCTTGTTTAACTACCAACCCACATTAGTACTCCTCCAATTGACTCTGAAGTAGCTCTAATTTTGACAGTGCTTCCGATTTGGAATTAACATCCAACTTTAAATAAATATTCTGAATGTGGAAATTTATTGCGCTAGGGGTAACAAAAAGTTTTTTCGCTATCATTTTGTAGGTTGCCCCTTGGCATAGATAATCTACAATTTGGTTCTCCCTTTCAGAGAAAAATGCATAGGTCTTCTTGTGGAAGTTGTGTATTATCTTCTTTACAATATCTGTACTCATAGCAGCACCTTCCTTTTCAATGCTTGACAAGGCATGCTGAAGTTTATCCAAGGTCAATGGTTTGGTCAAATAACCATTAGCTCCTTTTTTAAAGGCATTTTTAATAACATCAAAATCATTGATTTCACTGAACATGATTATTTTGATGCCCCAGTCTTTTTTACGAAATAGTTTAATGGCGTCTATACCGTTTGTACCGTTCAGCGCTATTTCCGATAAAACGATATCGGGCAAGGTATGTTTAAAATCTTTTAAGGCCTCAGAAGCCGAAGTATAGCTCCCTACCAATTGATAATCTTCCAATTGGTCAAAATGTTTTTTATAGACTTCATGCATTGCTATTTCACGCTCTAAAACGATAATTTTTATTCTAGAATTTTTCATAATTTCCAAAGTTTAGCGATATCCTTGCCAGTTGGGAAGGAAACCATAAGTTAGTTTTGAGTAAAATCAAGAACCTATTTTAGGCTCGGGAAACAACTAAACAAAGGACAGCTAGCGAACCGCAATGGCATCTGCCATAACGAATTTAAGCCTAATAATAAGGTGGTAAAGAATGGATTCCTATACAATAGGTGCTATCCCTGTCCTAGTTCAGTGCTGTTCATTTAAACCGTACAGCGATACCGCCATCGATTTAAACCAATTACTCCAAAACGTTCCTTGAACTTTGGATGTGAAGCATTTTTAGTAACCGTAGCGGTAGCGTTAGAATTCCGCTGGACTAAAAATCGTGAAAGGGTACTGGAATTAAGTAGGTAATTTTGTTCCATGTTTTTGGGGGGATTTGGGGTTAAACAATGGTCATCTATACATTTGGTTCGAGAAATATATATATTAATGTGATAAAGCCGCCAAAATCATCATAATTTTCGTTAAAATGCAGTTTTTTCTAACTAAAAAAGGTAGTTCATCGATAGTTAACCCAGCGTTAACCTCGTGACTACCTTTAGTTTTTTACTTCAAAAAAAGGAGGGGACCCAGTCATCCCCCCGGATAACACCCCTCCTTTATCGACAATTCAAACCAATCATATAAATTATAAAAACTGTGCCTTTTACGTTATTTATTCCCTACTAATGTAATCATCCTCGAATGTATTTGATGCAGTGGCGGTAGCATCGTTTACTTGCATGATCCATTTTTCCTGCTTGTATTTTCCTCCTAAATCCGTACTTGCGGCGATTTGCGCCTCATTTTTATATTCGTAGTCTGCAAGGTATACGTAATACAGTCCGTTCTCTTTATTGTAAAACTGTTTTGGATGCAGGCCTTTACTCTCTAAATCCTTAATAAAGGCGTTCAAATATTTGGTTTGGCTATACACGTTGGCTATAACATAGTACCCAGAATTCATTCCAATTACGTCTGAGTCTACCAACATTTTAACAGGTAATTCCTTAAAGTTATCCCTTCTGTTCTCGGCAAATGCATCTGCCGGCTCTTTTACTATTATATCTTTCTTTACCGAGGAAACGTACGCCGTGTTCTCTTCGGCGCTAAAATCCTGTAAGCTGTTCTTAATCGTCGTATCTATATCGTTACGCAACATTCTAACGATAAGCTCAAAGCGCTGTTCAAAAGCAGCTATTCTTGCCTCTTCTATGGAATCTTGCCTCATGATCAATTCATCCAATATCATTTTGTTTTCATAAGCGAGATCATTGTTGGAAGAAATCTCATTTACTTGTTTTCTGGAGTTCGATTTTTTTGCGTTATCACGTTCGGCAATCAAGTCTGCAATCTGTTCTTCGTAATTACGAACGATACGGTCTATTTGATTATCTGAAGAATTATCCGCTACGGTAATTCCCATATCCCCTTCCTTAAAAGTATAGGCCAAGGAAATCTCATGGTTCCAACCTAGGTTCGCATCTTCCATGGAGAGGTCTTTCTCCATTAAATAACCTATGGACATTTTTTTACTTAGATTAAAACCAACTCCCGCAGACACTCCATATTGTTCATCGACCGTGGTTTGTAACCATCCATAATTTGGCATATCCAGTAATAGGGAGCCAAAATAGTAAAGGCTGCCGTCTAAATTCTGTCCTACTTGGGCCAAAGGCATTAAACGGGCATTTTCAAATAGTCCTCTTGCATTTTCAAAAGTGTGTGTGTATTGCAGGGAGGCCTTTACACTTTGCATGGACAAATCCGTTAAAAACTCATTGGTCGTCTGGTTGTACTTTAAGAGGTCCTGTGCGTAAAAACCAAAATCAAATTTTCCGAGCGTCAAATTGATTCCGGGCTGCACCGCAATCTTACTTTCTTTTCGGGCATCCGCTATCTCGGGATCTTCCTCTGTACTCACCACCCTATTCTTATCCAAACCTTGGTTAAAATAAGTGACATTGGTTCCAAAAGACAAGGCAGATTTCTCACCTAGCCTTACCGATGTGGCGTAATTCGCGTTGAAGCCAAATTCCTGGACAACACCAGACCATTGACTGTATACGCCAATACCCACTGCTGTGTTATCATTAAGTTTGTTGCTGAAACCTAAAAAGTAGTTTTGACTGTTATCATCAAAAGTAGCATACTGGTTTCTGTGTAAAATGTTTAAATACGACTTGTTTTCGCGTACCAAAGAAAATGTTGGGTTTATAAAAAACCTATTGAAATATAGTTGGTTGTGGTACGTGCTGCTAGATCCTAAGTTTGCATTTGTTTCTTGACCTTTTACTGTTTGGACAAGGACCATTAAGAGCAATGCAATAAAAAAGCTATTGATTTTTAATCGACTTTCCATAACGTTTGATTTATATGATTAGAGAACTGATTGTCTAGATTAGAATGGGGGAAATGAATAATGGGGGGTTATTCATCCTCAAAAACCGAACTGGAATAGTGTATCTGCTTGTCCGTATTAAAAGCTTCTAGGAAACGGTAGTCCCGATCCCTATCCGCTGTAGGTTCCTCGCTTAGATTAAAAGCTACATTTTGGGAAATACCTGCTGTACCGTTACGGTTAGATACTACGTAACCGGAACCATCTTTTTGTAATAGCTTAACCGAGTACTCATCAAACTGACTGTTGATCGAGTTTCCCATGTTCATGGCAAGACCTACTGATTTCTGGCCAACCTCTACCATATATACATCCAAACCTCCATAACCTTCACGCCCATCAGAGGCGAATACCAACGCACCGTTGGCCACAGGGTTTGGGTGTAATTCATTTTTAATGGTATTTACCTTTTCACCAAGATTCTTCGCTATTCCCAAAGCACCATTTTTTTGGATTTTGGCTACGTAAATATCATATTCTCCAAAACTTCCCGGCATATTGGAGGCAAAGAACAAGCGACTTCCATCGGGCGACACGGCCGGATGTAGTGCTGAATAATCTCCCGGACATAGTGGAACTTCTACAATTTTTTTCCACTCGCCCGCAACCTTGTCGGCCTTATAAATTTTATGGATTTTTTGTTTTTTTGAAAATATACCGGTTACCGGCTTTCTATACGTCGTCTTGCTAAAATATGCCGTATTACCGCCATTGGTAAGGGCTACTGGTGGTGCGTATTCTTTTGAAGTTTCTGGAGAGGCTGCTGGTGCGGATACCAATTCCTTAGTACCATACGTACTTTCCCAAGGCAAAAAATTACGCCTATTGTTTGAGGTTATACGGGACGGTATAACGGTTTGGGTCATTTTGTAGTCTTCTTTCACCAACTCCGTCCAATTCTCATCGGCTATTTCATTTTGGACTTCCTTGCCCAATTTCGAAACGGCATGGTCAAACCTCTTTTGGTAACTCTTTTTAAGGGTACCATCTTCTGAGATTTCCATAAGCCTACCATACCAGTATAAGGCATTCTCATACTTTTTAGACAGGAAATTAGCGTTGCCAAGGTCTTCAAAAATCTCCGCATCGGAAAAACCTAGGGACTTTAATTTTTTGTACTGTTCCGTACGTTGCGAAATGGCAGAAACCTTTCTTTCTTGAAAAGTTGGCTGCGTTTCATTGTAGGCCAAATCTTGGCCGTAACCAAAGGCCGCCAAACAGGCAAACAACAGGCTACATTTAATTGAATTGTTCATGTTACTAGATTTTGGGGGTTAATACCACAAAGTTCTACTAACAGATCCGTTCCATTATTAATAAAAATTCATAGGTTTTGGATAAAAAACCTTTGTTTACATCTTAAAATTAGAAATAAGAACCTAATTAATAATTAGTTAACCTACTATTCTTTTTAATTATCAGCCTGTGAACTTTTCTTTTTATCCCGAATATACGTGTACCCCAAGTAAGCCAATTGAAGACCCACAGCGGCAATTTTTAATTTTCTACTCCGTACCAATACCTTGGCTATTCCAAATAACGGTGACAATCCCATAAGTATGTTTTTAAAATTTGTGCTAAATTAATTATGGCAAGGCATTTAGTTTAACGCTATCCACTTAATTATGAGCGTAACCCCTATTTGGAAAAGATTACCCTTACCCGTATTACAGCAAAAGAGTTATTTTTTCAAGTTAAACCAGGCAGACATTTCCTTGTATATTAAGCATATAATAAATACTATTAATTAGGTGTATCACCTAGATAAAAACTAAACATATGAACAAGGATATTGAAAAGATTGAAGACCAATTAAAGGATTTGGTCACAAAAAATGAAGATGCCATTAAAGGTTTTGAAAAGGCAGCGAAAAATGCAAAAGAAGTTGGTATTAAAACCTACTTTGAAAAAAAAGTAGTGGAGCGCATGCAGTTCTTAAGACAGTTACGCGCCGCAGCGACCGATTTGGATTTGGGGAGTATTGAAATAGATGGAAGCGCCACTGGAGCCGCACACAGGACTTGGATGGATGTAAAAGCTTTTTTTACGGGAGACAATGATGAAGCTATGTTAGAAGAGGCAGTTCGAGGAGATAAATCTGCGATGGACGATTATGACAAGGCTATAGCAGAAACAATGGTACCCCATAGAATAAGGGAAATTATTAAAGCACAACGCGAAAAACTTCAGAAGGATTTAGAAACTACCGAAATTTTGGAAGATTATAGGTAGTTTTTACTCTACCACAAAAAAAGGGCCTTTGCAAAATGCAAAGGCCCTTTTTTTGTGACACTATATTTAGTACTATATTGATTCTTTTTCAATGCTTTTTTTGAACGTCTATTTTTCAACCAATGCTAATATAATTGATTTCAAAAAAAAAGTACTAGAGCTTTTTTCAATGGTAAGACTTTCTAATAGTTTTTCATTTTATCCTTTCGCTTACGCAATTGTCTTTCCAAATCATTAATGGACTCAGTAATCGAATCCTCATAATTTTCGTTATTCGCTTCCGCGAAAATCCGTGGTCCTGGTACGCTCAATCGTATATTGCAAATCATTCCCGTTTCATCAGAACTTGTGTTTTCTTGTTTAAAAAAGACATCTGCCCGTATGACGTCGCTGAACTTTTCATGGAGCTTATTTAGTTTTTCCTCCACAAACCCTTCCAGACGTGCACTCGCTGTTACATTATCGTATTCATAAATTATATCCATAGTTTTCAATTTTTATTTTTAGTTATCTACATTTACCATCCAACCAATCCCAAAACGGTCCGTACACCTACCAAAATGTCCCCATTCAAGTTCTCTAAATTCGTGGTGTATTTGTCCTCCGCTCGCCAAATCCTTGAACAATTGTTTGCCTTCATCTAAATTGTCTGCATCAATACTCATATTAATTTGATTTCCGTTGTTCAACGGGGTATCAGGCGCAGAATCATAGGCCATAAAATGAACACCACTTCCTTTTAGTTCCGCATGCTGCAATCTTTGCCTATAAGAGGAAGGTACATCAATATTTTTATCCTCGTAGGTTTGCCTATTCTTTATGGATGCGTCAAATAGGTTAGCGTAAAAATTTAATGCCTCCTGGCAGTTGCCATTAAAGGCTAAGTATGCTTGTATCTTCATGTCTTTTATTTTAGTCAATATAGCCAAAGTGGAAAAAGACAATTGTCTTAAAACCATTAGATATTAATGCAATTACGAATAAAGTTTTATGTGACTATGCCATATGCAAATAGGAAAGACTTTAGACCCTTATAAAACGACCGTTATTAAAAACCTGATTTTCAATTGAAATGAAGTTCTTTTTAGAGAAATGGGCTAAAAAGGAATGATTCCAGGGCGTCCACGAGGTAATGACCCATAAATTGTTGGTAATTCTTTAAAAAAGAGCAAAAAACCTATTACTATTTTGCTTAAATTCATGGAATTCAATTAAATAAAATAAACGATGGCGAATTTTAGTATTAATGTGAACGGAAAGACGCAGCAGATAGACGTTGACCCAACTACCCCAATGCTTTGGGTCCTGCGCGACCATTTAAACTTAGTTGGGACAAAATATGGTTGCGGCATTGCACAATGCGGGGCATGTACGGTACACTTAGGTGATAACGCAGTGCGTTCCTGCCAATTACCCGTTTCGGCAGTGGGCGATCAGTCCATTACCACCATAGAGGGCCTTTCCGAAAACGGCGACCATCCAGTACAAAAGGCATGGCTTGAAGAAGACGTATATCAATGTGGCTATTGCCAGGCCGGACAGATTATGAATGCCAGTGCATTCTTGAAAAAGAATCCAAACCCGTCCGAGGAGGAAATCGAAAATGCCATGAATGGTAATATTTGCAGGTGTGGCACTTACACCCGTATCAAGAAAGCCATAAAAAATGCGGCAAGTACTGAAAATGCCTAATTACTAGTTGTATCGACTTTTTATTTACCCGCTAGAAAACCTAAAAAACAAGAACAATGACGCTCATAAAAACATCCTATAATAGACGCTCCTTCCTTAAAAGTTCTGCACTTGCCGGTGGCGGCATGATGATTGGCTTTAGTTGGCTCGCTTCCTGTAACCCATCGCCATCCCAAGTAAAAACTATGCCCAAGGAATGGTTTGATATAAATGGGTTCCTAAAAATTGGGGACAACGGCATGGTCACCATTATGTCCCCGAATCCAGAAATTGGGCAAAACGTGAAAACGGCAATGCCCATGATCGTAGCGGAGGAACTGGATATTGATTGGAACGATGTTACGGTAGAACAAGCTCCTCTGAATACGGATATTTTTCAACGGCAATTGGCCGGCGGTAGCCAATCTATACGTGCAGGTTGGGAAGGTCTACGTATGGCTGGCGCAACGGCAAGACATATGTTGATAGCAGCAGCAGCGGAAGCTTGGCAAGTCCCTGCTTCTGAAATCACCACCAAGCTCGGTAACCTTATGCATGAAGCATCCGGCAAAAAAGTAAGTTACGGTGAAATGGCCTCTGCAGCAGCCAAATTGGAAATCCCAGGAGAAGTTACTCTTAAGGAAACAAACAATTTTTCTATAATAGGGACGGATAGAATGAATGTGGACGGACCAAAACTAGTAACGGGGAAACCCCTCTTTGGTCTTGATATACAACAAGAAGGTATGCTCATTGCCATGATCGTACATCCTCCCGCTTTTGGAATGACCTATAAATCCATGGATGCCACAACGGTCAAGGCAATGCCCGGTATAAAGGATGTATTCCCCATAGAAGTCTATCCGGAAGGAATGGAAAAGCAATGGTCTGATGGTGGTGGGATTCCCCAATTGGTTGCGGTTGTTGGTGAAAGCACCTGGCAATGTATGCAGGCAAAAAAAGAACTGAAGGTAGAATGGGAAAAGACGGGAACCTTAGAAGGTACCGCGTATCATGAAGCCGCGCTCATAAAATTACTGAATACGACCCCAGAACAGCCCGCAAGGAAAGACGGGGACGTAGAAAAAGCCTTCAAGAATGCAGCTAAAATTGTGGAGAGTACCTATAGCGCACCGTTTTTGGCACACAACACTATGGAACCCATGAATTTTTTCGCAGATGTAACGGCCGAAAAAGCTATTCTCAACGGACCGATTCAAACTCCGGAATTTTTGGAGAAATCCTTGGCTTCACGACTAGATATGCCCGTGGAAAAAATAGATATTCAAATGACCCGTATGGGAGGTGGTTTTGGCCGTCGCCTTTATGGCCATTTTGGTGTGGAAGCCGCAGTAATTTCCCAAAAAATGCAAGCACCCATTAAATTGGTCTACTCCCGTGAAGATGATATGACGCAAGGTACCTATAGACCAACCTATAAAGTGAAATACAAAGCAGGCCTGGATAAGGACGGTAATTTAATTGCTTGGCATGTAAAAGGTGTTGGAGCAAATGATGACCTCGTTTTTGAAAATCGATTCCCTGCAGGCGCCGTTGATAATTATTTAGCCGAAAAATTTGGCTTGGAAACCAATGTTACTACAGGAGCATGGAGAGCGCCAAGGTCTAACTTTATTGCCGGTGCGGAACAATCTTTCATGGATGAAGTTGCGGAAGCCGCTGGTAAAGACCCTATAGAATTTAGGTTGGCCCTATTTGATCGCGCCATTAAAGATCCTGTTGGCGACCCAGAAAAAAATGACTACGATCCAGAACGTTATGCAGGCGTATTAAAATTGGTAAAGGAAAAATCAGATTGGGACGGTCCCCAAAAAAATGGTGTTGCCAGAGGGGTATCCGCCTATTATTGCCATAATTCCTATGTGGCCCAAGTACTGGACCTTTCAACTTCCACGCCTCCAAAAGTTGACAAAGTATGGTGTGCGGTTGACTGTGGAATCGTAATCAACCCAATTAGCGCACGCAATCAAATAGAGGGTGGTATCATAGATGGGATAGGACATGCAACCTATAGCGAGATGACCTTTGAGGATGGTGTTCCTCAACAATCGAATTTTGATAACTACCGTTTGATACGCCAAAAAGAGGCTCCACGAGAAATTGAAAGCTTTTTTGTGGATAATGGAATAGATCCCACCGGTTTGGGAGAGCCATCCTTGCCCCCAATCATAGGTGCTCTCGCAAATGCCATGTATAAATCTACCGGTAAGCGATACTACAAGCAGCCCTTTATAACGGAAAAACCTGTGGTTGGTTAGATTGTAATCACTTTTAAAAACTTAAAAAGCCGGAATTCATGAATTCCGGCTTTTTTAATATCTCTATTTTCAAAAAAAGCTATTCCACTACGAATTTAATTCCAGCGGTAACAATACCAGAGCTAAAGGTCGTATCTCGATCATATTTATAATATTTCAGATCAATACTTTTAAGACCGAACTTCCAAAAATGGGCGCCCGTAAAAATATCCGTGTAGGACAACCCTATTCCCAATTGGTTTGCCCTGTACGCTGATAGGTCGTAATCTGAAGTATAAAAAGTTTCGGTGGATAGGGCTTCCTCATACCTCCTAAAATAATCTGCGGCGGTCTGCCGATAATATCTGTAGGAAGGATATACAGTGAATTTTTCCGACAGTTTTATGGGTACCTCTACATTTGCAGTATGGGATCTTATGCCCCAATCGTCTGAATAATATCTATAAAAACTGCGTATGACTACTGTTTCATTTAGGTACCAATTTAAGCGCCCACCGGCCGCTATTTTAAAACGGGCATCCGGTAGTTGTTCAATAGCATCTGCCAATTGAAAACTTTCAATAAACGAATCCGGTACGTCCGCAAAATAAACTCGCTGGAAGGGGGTTGATAACAAACCTTGCTGTTGGGCCAAATCCAATGCTATGGACCCTTGGAGGTTCTTCGCCAAAATCTGTGAAAAACCTAAACCTACCGAATAGGAGTTACGCGTTTCATCATCAAACATGTTGAAAGTTGGATTATAATTAGGGTTTCCGGTTATGGTTTTATCATCAAAGAATCCGTTTGCCAAACCATTGGCGCCAGGCGCAAAAGACCGCAGTTCCGAAGGATAGATGGCCGTCCATTTATCCAAGAATACATTCGCATTTACACTTAACTCTGTGTTTTTTTCATTGAATAATTTGGTAAGTCCGCCACCAAACCCCAATGAAAAATAGTCATATTCGGAAGAAACGGAAATTGTTCCCGAGACAATGGTATTACGGTCATCAGAACTGTGGCTGTAAGAACCGGTGAAATTGGTCCAAACATCAGAACTTGATGCCCCAGAACTGGCAACAAACGGATCTCCCGGCTCACCCCCATCAAAAGGGTCGACATTGCTTGAAGATGCCGATGTATAGGCTGAAACCCCCGCGTCTATGGTTAAGACATCATCGTCGCTCAAGGGAATGGATACAATAAAAGTTCCTGTAACGTCTGTCAATTCTTCCGTACCGATACCACCGCTGACCGCAGCGTTATCCCCAGACTGACTATAATAGCTGGTCAAAAAATCCACTTCCGTAGTTTCCAAAACCCTTTTTTTATAGGTATTGGACGCATCCTGTCCCTGTTGTGCATTTACATTCGCAACAAATAAGAATAGTACGAAAAGGATAAATAACGCTTTTTGTATGTTCATCTTTTTACTTTTCCATACCATTAATTGCAACCACATCCACCGCCAGTCTTACCTCCATTTGCCCCTGCGGAACCCTCTCTATAGGAATGTGCTATCGTAACATTGCGGTCACACTTCTTATCTTGCAATACCATGTCTGGGTCATTAATGTTGACCTTTTCGTATTCCTTTAAAACCGTACAACTCCATAACGAGAAAAACAGCACAACTACTACTAAACAATTCTTTATCATGATTTCTTTATTTCTATGTTTTTGGAGCTTACAATATTTCCCGCTGCATCGATTATGATGCATTCCACTTTGGGCAATTGTTCAATACGATTCAGTCCCACCTCTTTTCCCATCACAAAAACGGATGTTGCCAATGCGTCCGCCAATTCGGCCCTTGGAGCAAAAACAGTTACACTAATAATACCCGTGGCCGGATATCCCGTTCTAGGGTCAATGATATGTGTATAGCGTACTCCGTTGAAGCTAACATACTTTTCGTAATCGCCAGAGGTAACTACGGCTCCATCGGATAGTGGTAGGAGTGCAAATACCTTATTTTTATCCAAGGGGTTGGTTATAGCCACTTTCCATGCTGTACCATCTGGCTGCCTTCCCCACGAGTTCATATCACCTGAGGCATTTATTATACCGGCAATTACCCCATTATTTTTTAATAGGTCCTTTGCACTATCTGCGGCGTATCCTTTGCCAATTGCCCCAAAACCGATTTTCATTCCTTTCTTTTGTAAAAAAACGGTACTCTTGGCCCTGTTTAAAATAATATTGGGATAGCCCACTTTGGAAACTGAGTTTTTAATAACCGATTCCATTGGCATTTCTGTCATTGTTCCATCAAATTTCCAAATCTTATCCATAGAGGCATAACTAATATCAAAAGCGCCATCAGTAAGTTTGGAAATTTCTATCGCCCGTTCTATTAAATTAAAGAGTTCTGCATCTACCGCTACGGGTTCAATGCCGGCATGCCTATTAATTGCGGAAGTCTGCGAATTTGGGTCCCAAGAAGATATCAATTTTTCTATCCTGAAAATTTCGTTGACCGCCATATCTATATATCCATGGGCCTGCGTAGAGTCCATGGCGACTACGGTTATGTCAAAACGACTACCCATTAACTTCAGGGTCCGCTTGTAGGGTTCCTGCCCTTGCACGAACACCATAATGAGCCAAAAAGTACTAAACAGGTATTTTTTCAAATCAATCGATAAATGCGTTCAATTCTTTAATGTATTCTTTGGGAGTCAGCTTTTTATAGCTTGTTTCCCCGTAGACCCTTCCGTGGCCATCCATGACAACGACCAAAGGAAAAAAGCCGTTCTTATTATATTTTTCCGCTAATTCCTTATTGGCTTTCGTTAATTCTGGAGATAGGGCATTTGATTTTCTTCTCGGAAAATCTGCCTTTACCATAATATAGTGTTCCGCTGCGTAGGCCTTAAAATCTGCGGTACTCCAAACAGCCCTATCCAACTTTATACAAGGTGCACACCAGTCCGACCCTTGAAAGACCAAAATAATTGGTTTTTTATCCTTGGTTGCCAATTCCTTCGCCCGGGAAAAGTCTGTCTGCCAATCCTGCGCCTTTACTCCTACCAAATTCATGACAACTAAAGCAATGGTTAGTATATATCCTTTCATCTTATTCCTTTTTTTGTTGGATGTATTGCCAACAATCATTCCAATATGCAGATGAACTGGATGTTCCATACTTCAACTATTGGTATTGTCTTGATATACGTCTTAAAATCAACCTATTCCCCAATTAATGAAAACGCTCCTTTTATCAAAAATTGTGCATTAGGTTCAAATTTTTCGGGATTATCCAAAAGACTATTCCGATTATAATTTTCTAAAGGTTGCACAGGTATTCGTTCAAAAAAGTAATCGCTCTGCGTTTTCTCATATAATTTTAGCACGTAGTATTCATCATCAAGGCTTCCTATTGCCTCTTCCGGTAGGCCCATTGCCGTTTTTCTTTCCGTTATGATCGAAGCCTCAACGAACATACCCGTAAGAAAATTTGCCGCATCCTCGTTCTCTATATGGGCATGTACTTTTATGGTTCTATTTTCTCCGATAGAAGCTCCTACCAAATGCACTTCACCTTTAAAAAGGGTATTGGAAGCTTCCGGTATTCTAAAATCTACCGATTGTCCCTTCTTAACGTTCATAATATCCTTTTCAAAAACCGCCAATTCTAAATGAACATGATCATTGTTTATAATTTCCAAAATAGCCATTGCGGGGGACACATAGGTTCCCCTAGAAACGTTTACTTTGGTAATACTACCTGCAATTGGAGCATAGAGTGATGTCACGGAACTTAGCTTACCTTGCTGTACCTCATTGGGCGAAAAATTCAATAGTATCAACTGTTTTTCCAACCCATTGTACTTTGCAAAGGCGGTTTTATAATCACTTTCCGCCTTTAAATAGTTTTTTTCCGATGTTATCTTCTCTTCCACCAAAGTTTTTTGACGCTCATATTCCGATTTCAGATAAGACAGCTGTCCGCTGACTTCCATATACGCTTGTTGCATGGCAATAAATTCAGGGTTTTCCAATGTTACCAGCAGCTGTCCCTTTTTTACCCGGTCCCCAATCAGCAATGGGGCCGATTTGATATATCCCCCCATAGTGGCACTGATTACGGCCCTATTTTCCGGTGGAACATCTATCATTCCCGTTACATGAATCACTTTGGGGAAGGATAATTCCTTTATTGTGCCCAACTGCATCCCGTTCCGTTCAAATTGAGTTGTCGTTATCTGCAATAGGTCCAATTCATTTTCTTTGGTTTGCTCGTTGACTTCCTTATCTTTTTCTCCACAACCCGTAAGGCCGAAGAAAACGAATAAGAATACCGTTTTATATAGAATGCTTTTCATGATATTTATAAAGTTAAATAGTTAAGTGCCAAAACCGTATCGTTATAGCGTTGCAATTGCTCCAAATAGTCAAGTGTTATTTCATAGGAACTCTCCAGGCTTAATAGGTATTGGTAAAAGTCAATTTCTCCATTTTTAAAACTAAGGGTGGCAGTATTTAATAGTTCCTCCGCTAATTGGGCTCCCTCCGTATCATAATACGTCAAGGCCTCCTCGAGTTGCTCCAATTCCAATAACAGGGACATTCTTTTGGATTGCAACTGAATCTCGTAGTTCTGGGCACGCGCCTGTAACGCATTTTTTGTCAACTCGGCAGATTTTACTTTGGAAGCCTGTCCTACCCCAAAAAGGAGCGGGATCTTCAATCCAAATTGATAGCCATATAAATTATCGTCTAACTGATCATTACTACCTTGAAAATAAGTTAGACTTAGGTCCGGTAAAAAGCGTTGTTGCTCCAAGCCCCTCTCTGCCTTAGCCCTTAAAATAGAATTACGGTAGTAATCAAGTTCCGGCGTACTTTGTATGGTAGCCCCATTCAACGGTACTTTTAAGGACAGCTCCTTCGCAATCCTTAGGCTATCTTTCGCCTGTACCTGCTTTGCTAAATCTGTATAGGCTAAATTTAATTGTTGTGTCGCTTCCTTGGCCTTTAGAACTATTTTTTTCTGTTTGGAATTCGCTGTTAGTTTCTCAAGGTAATTGGTCTCTCCCAGTTCAAACCTACGGGCGGCCATACGGGAAAAGTCAGTAAACAGACTATCTAATCGTTTATAAATCGTTTCTTTCTCCCGCGCAATTTGATACTTGTAATAGGCGGAATAAACCCTATACTCCAAAGCTTTCTTTTGTATTTCCAAATTGCTCTCCGCTAATTGATAGGTTGCTTTATTCAAACGCTTTTGCGCAAAATAGACCGTTGGAAAAAGAAAATCTTGCTGAACCCCAAAAACACTGATCGGTTCATTGTTCCGCGCAAGGTTATTTTGGTCGTACCCATAAAAAATCTGGGTTTTGTCAAAATTGAAGGCAGTATTAATAGTTGCTTCTGACGCTTGCGACTCCAACGCAGCGGCGGAAAGTCCCCTATTATTCTCAATTGCCAAGGGTAGCAAGGCCACAATATCTTGGGTGTCCTCTTGCGTATAACCATGCACACTACATAGAAATACTATAATGGCCACACCCATACTTTTCTTCCCTGACGCTTGATTATGATTACCCGCATAACTTTTGACATAAGCATAGAGTACTGGCAATACCACTAAAGTTAGAATGGTAGCTGTAAACAGTCCTCCAATGACCACTGTTGCCAATGGACGCTGTACTTCCGCACCTACATTTGTGGATAGGGCCATAGGCAGAAACCCAAGTGCCGCCGCCGAAGCGGTGAGCAATACCGCCCGTAAGCGATCTTTGGTCCCTTTTTTTATCAAATCTTCGAGACTTTCAAAATCTGAGTGTTTCAATTGCTTAAAATGTTCGATCAATACAATTCCATTAAGTACCGCAATCCCAAACAGTGCAATAAAACCCACCCCAGCGGAAATACTGAAGGGCATGTCCCTAATCCATAACAGTAAGACTCCACCAACCGCGGCCAAAGGAATGGCCGAATAGATAATCAAGGCCTCCTGTACCGATTTAAATGCAAAGTATAAAAGGATAAAGATTAAAATTAAGGCTATTGGTACCGCAATTAACAATCGATCTTTTGCACTCTGCAAATTCTCGAATTGCCCGCCGTAGGTAATCGTATACCCAACTGGCAACTCAATAGTATCCTCTACGAGTTGTTGAATTTTAGTTACAACGGTCTGCAGATCACTATCCCTTACATTTACCCCAACCACAATCCTACGCCTGGTGTTATCCCGTGAAATTTTAGCGGCCCCTTTTTGGTACGAGATATCGGCGAGTTCGTTTAAGGGTATTTTACCCCCATTGGGAAGGTCTACATACAGCGTTCTTAGATTTTCTATATCTGTCCGTCTATCTTGGGCTAAACGTACTACAAGATCAAATCGCTTTTCACCTTCAAAAACACTTCCGGCGGTTTTACCCGAAAAGCCCATAGCTATCATATCGTTCAAGTCTTGGATATTGAGTCCGTAGCGCGCAATTTTATTACGATCATATTTTACGCTCATTTCAGGCAGCCCGACTACCTTCTCTACGGATATATCCGCAGCGCCCTCAACGTCCTTGATCAATTCCCCAATTTCATTGCCCTTTCTTGCGAGCACATCTAGGTCTTCACCAAAAATTTTAATGGCAATGTCTGCCCTAACGCCTGTTATCAATTCGTTGAAACGCATTTCTATAGGTTGTGTAAATTCTACCTCCATCCCGGGAATGAGCGCTAAGGCCTCCTTGAATTTATTGGCAAGCTCATCCTTGGAATCTGCACTTACCCATTCCTCTTTTGGAGCTAAAATGATGATTACATCGCTTTCCTCCATAGACATGGGATCAGTGGGTACCTCGGCAGCACCTATTCGTGTTACCACTTGCTTAACTTCAGGAAACTTATCCAACAGAATCTGTTCTATTTCCGTCGTAATTTCAACGGTATTACTTAATGAAGTTCCCGTTTTTAAGATAGGTTGAATTACAAAATCGCCCTCGTCCAACGTTGGTATAAACTCCCCTCCCATCGTAGAAAAAACAAAAACTGACACTGCTAGGAAGGCCAAGGCCGTTACCAATACCACCTTTTTACTCCGTAAGGCCCAAGCAATGATCGGGTCGTACTTTCTATTTATCCAACGCATCAACCTTAGCGATATATTTTTATCGGAAGGTTTCTTAGGCTTTAAAAACAAGCTTGAAACTACGGGGACATAGGTAAAACAGAATAGCATTGCACCGAGTAGGGCGAAGCTAAACGTAAGCGCCATAGGCCGAAACATCTTGCCTTCAATACCGCTGAGGGAAAGAATGGGAATAAATACAATAAGAATGATAAGTTGCCCAAATATGGCAGAATTCATCATCGTAGCGGCACCCTCCATAGTAACCTGGTCTTTTAACTCCTGACTCTCACTTTTGGAAAGCATCTTAAATTCATCTTCCCTTTGAATTATCTTGAAGGCGATAAATTCGACAATAATTACGGCACCGTCTATAATAATACCAAAGTCTATAGCGCCCAAGCTCATTAAGTTGGCATCGACACCAATAATATACATGAGCGATAAGGCAAATAAAAGGCACAACGGAATTATCGATGCCACTACTAAACCGGAACGAAAATTTCCTAATAACAGCACCACGACAAATATTACGATGAGGCATCCTAAAATGAGGTTTTCCGTGATGGTAAAAGTAGTTTTGGCAATTAGTTCGCTACGGTCTAGAAAAGCGTTGACATAGACGCCCTCCGGTAGCGTTTTTGAAATACTTGCTACGCGCTCCTTTACCGCATCAATGACTTTTTTAGAATTGGCATCCTTCAGCATCATTACCTGTCCCAATACCTTTTCGCCTTCACCATTACCCGTAATTGCGCCAAAGCGCGTTGCATGACCGAAACCAACACTGGCAACATCCGATATTAAAATAGGGGTACCATCCCTATTGGTCACGACAATATTCCGTATATCTTCCAAGGAGCCCACTAGCCCCTCTCCCCTAACGAAGAAAGCTTGATTGACTTTCTCTATGTAGCCCCCTCCAGAAACGCTATTATTGAGTTCCAATGCCTTAAAAACCTCCGCTGCGGTTATGTCCATGGCATTCAATTTTTCCGTATTGATGGCCACTTCATATTCACGTAAGAAACCGCCCCAGGTATTTACTTCGATTACACCCGGTATACCTGATAATTGCCGTTTTACGATCCAATCCTGGATAGTCCTCAATTCCGTTGCCGAGTATTTATCCTTGAATTCTGGTTCAACATCCAACACATACTGGTAGATTTCTCCAAGACCGGTAGTAATAGGGCCCATTTCTGGACTACCAAAGCCCATAGGAATTTTCTCCGAGGCCGATTTAATTTTTTCCGCAATCAATTGCCTGGGCAAATAGGTACCCAGTTCCTCATTGAATACGATGGTCACCACAGAAAGTCCAAACTTGGAAACGGAGCGTATTTCCTTGACCCCCGGTAAATTGGCCATTTCCAATTCTACCGGATAGGTGATGAACTGCTCCATATCTGCTGTGGAAAGATTTCTAGAAGTGGTGATCACCTGTACCTGGTTATTTGTAATATCAGGAACGGCCCCAATAGGGATCTGAGTAAGGGAATAACTACCAAAACCAATGATGAAAATGGTAAAAAGAAGAACAATGAACTTGTTCCTTATACTGAAATGAATAATTTTTGATAACATTTTTTCATAAAATAATCAACGTTAGCAACCTTAAATCGAAACATGATTTAAGATTAAAATAAAATGATCGATTTTTTTTATGAAATTCTTGGGGGCTGAAGAATGCCCTCGGCATGTAGTGTTGAAGAAGGCGCACAATATTGAAAATTGAGTGATCTAAATTCCAGTACCTCAACATAATCCAATCCTATACTGGAAGTATCCATAACAAATACCGTTACCGAGGCAACAGAACAATGATGGTTGAACGGCAGTTTTTCATGGTCTTCCTTCTCTTCCTGGAGTTGCTTTTGATGATCTGCTTTTAATTCGCCATAGTGTTTGGACAGGAATACCACCAAGTTATCCCCATACGCATCACTATGAAATTGGGCATGCTCAATCAACTCATCCAATTGAACAATATCATTCCAATGTATTCCAAAACTCTGCAGCAGGATTAAAGAGGCTATAAAGATGGAGTATAACTTATTCACGATACCAAATTTAAGAAAATTAACAATGTGATGCACATTGTGGTGTAATTACACTATTACAGCGGCGCTTATTCATTGAAAAAATTGATTTCGGGCTGTTGTAATTTCACTGCATAGCAATTTTGAAGTGACTCAAAGTCACTTCATGTAGGTTTCATAAGGCCTATATAGCAAGGTCCCCGGTCAATTGTTTCAATACAATTTCTGACAATTTTGCCTGAAATTTTGCATTACTAAAACGCACCTTGGCATTGATATAATTAAGTTGCGCCGTCCTAAATTCAATAGTAGGGATGGTTCTTATCCTATATTTTTCTACGGTTATGTCCAAATTTTCCTTTGCTATGGCTTCATTGTTTCCCTCCAATTCTATGAGGCTGATATTGGTTAAATAGGTTTGGTAGGTGGTTCCCAACATGGACAATAACTCTTGCCCTTTTGGAAAATGGCAGCTTGGGCATTCTCCAGTTCCAACTTACCTATTTTTTCATTCCTATTTTGGTTGAACCCAATAAATAGATTCAAGGTTGCCCCTAAACCGTAGTTCAAGCCGTGTGAGTTTGAACATACGTTGTAACCAAGACTTGTATCAGACCTTCCAAAATTGTAGTCTGTTGTTGCAAAAATGGTCGGATACCTGGCCGCTTTAATTATTATTTAATAAAACCCGTAACTACGTGCCCTGGACGCAAATTGACCATTTGTGCCTAGCTTAGTTAAACAATTCATTAAAATTGCATTGCGATGGAAAATAGTGCTTTGAAGGCAGTGTATTTCAAAAATGAAAGAATTAAAACCAAATAAACAGCACCTCTTAATTCAACATATTCACTACAGCTATTTTACAGTTCACAACAATTATTTCCATCTATTCTTCAATAGGAATACTTTCATTTCGTAATACGTTAAAGTAGAGACTCCAGCGAATCACTCATCACGAAAATCCCTTTTGGGAACTAAAATGTAGTGGGGTTGCGGTAAGCGTAGTGTAGAAAAAAAATGTTGAACCCCAAGCATAGTATACACATCCTAATCATTCTGTTTTTTGGCACTATACCCTTAGTAGCACAGCAGGATGCACAATATACCCAATACATGTTCAACACCGCCAGTATTAATCCTGCATATGCCGGTTCACGAAACGGATTAAGTTTAGCGGCACTCCACCGTTCTCAATGGGTAGGGCTTGAGGGTGCGCCCACCACATTGACGCTTAACATGCATTCCCCAATAGGTTATAGGGGTGTTGGATTGGGCCTTTCTATTTTAAACGAACAAATAGGCCCTACCTCGGAAACCTATTTTGACATTGACGTATCCTATACGATTAGAATAAACCGAAACGCTCAACTTGGCCTTGGGATTAAGGCAAGTGCCCATCTTTTGGATGTTTTGTATTCAAGATTGAACCAAGACGAAAGTATGGGAACCGATGTGTTATTACAGCAGGATATTGAAAATAAACTTTCACCCAATATTGGGGCTGGTCTTTATTACTATACAGATACGTTCTATGCGGGTATTTCCGCACCTAGAATACTGGAAACCGAACATTTTAAGGAATCGGCCATTTCTACTGCAAGCGAAAGATCTACCTATTATTTCATGGCAGGGCACGTAAGTGATCTCAATCCGTCCTTGAAATTCAAACCAACCATTCTAACCAAACTGGTAACCGGGGCACCCCTACAGGTAGATGCATCCGCAAATTTCCTGTTTAATGAAACTGTGCTTTTTGGTGCTGGCTATCGTTGGAGTGCCGCGTGGAATGCGGTGTTCGGTTTTTACCTATCTGATAGCATCCTAATTGGACTTGCCTATGATCGTGAGGTTTCCGCACTTGGTTCCACACAATTCAACTCTGGCACTTTTGAGGTGCTGCTCAGGTTCGAGCTGAACAGAGCGTCTAACAGAAATCAAAAGGAACGTTTCTTTTGACTCCATTTATTGCATCAAAAATTCCTCAAGATCATTGCCGGTCAAACGGTGTACATTCTTCGTTATTTTTTCAATAGGCCAATCCCACCATTTTAAGGAAAGAAGGCTCTCTATCTGTTGCTCTGTAAATCGTTTTCGAATTACCTTGGCAGGATTGCCACCAACGATGGTATACGGCTCAACAGCCTTGGTTACTGTAGAATTGCTAGCAATAATGGCCCCGTCACCAATGGTAATCCCGGGCATTATGGTAGCATTATAGCCAATCCACACATCATTGCCAATAACAGTGTCCCCCTTAGTTGGGTAGGACTTACCGTCCATAGCTGGCTGCCATGCCTTACCAAAAATGGCAAACGGATAGGAAGAAATGCTTTTTGATAGGTGATTAGCGCCATTCATCATAAAGGTTACATGGGAAGCGATCATGCAGAATTTTCCAATGATGAGTTTATCACCAACAAAATCAAAATGATATTTTACATTTTTTTCAAAATTGGCAACATCCTCAAAATCGTCATAATAGGTGTAATCCCCTACCAAGATGTTAGGGCTTTTTATGATGTTTTTTAAAAAACATAGCCGATTATAGCCTAATAAGGGAAATGGGGTAATCTTATCCGGTATATCCATACTTCCGCAATTTAGTTTATTACTGATTGGTATTTGATCGTAAATACTTCTAACCGCTCTGCTCTCCCTTTCAACGCTGCAATTCCCAAGGCGTTGGTTTGAAATTCGTTTCCAAGTTGCAAATCATGTATCAAATCTTCTGAAATTAAGATATCTGTTTCGTATTCATTGCAAAGGGACTGAATACGTGCCGTTGTATTGAGCACATCGCCTGTAAAAATAATCTCTTTTTTAAGTGCCCCTATTTCACCAGTAGTAACGGCGCCCACATGAAGCCCAGCTTTAAAAGTTGGTATTATTCCAAATGTTGCAATATACCAGTCTGCCCTATTCTTAAGAGCTTCTTTCATAGCAAAAAAGCAATTGATGCAATTATTGTTTTGAATGCCATCTTCATATTTCCAAGAGATGACGATTTCATCCCCTATATACTGATACACTTCTCCCGAGTGATCAACGATGGCAACTGAGAAATTAGAGTAGTATTCCTTCAGCAATTTAAAGTACTTAATATGGCCTAGTTCTTCGGCAATGGTCGTTGAAGAATTCATATCCAAAAACAGAAATATTCGTTTTTCTTCAATCGGTTTATGGTATTTTCCAGTGAAGAAATTCATCAAAACCCTGTGACCTATATTTTCGCTGATCTCCGAATAAAAAAGACTTACAAACAAACTGAAGGAAATAGAGACCATAGTGCTTGCAAACTCAATACTTGTTAGAAAGTTCAAAAATCTGTTCCAAACGATGGTGTCAAGAGGAGATACATTCAATTCTAGTCCTGCGGCAAAGGGATAGGCTATAAAGATTACCAATAACAAGAAAATGGTATAGAAAACTACCTTATAGCCTATTTTCTGCGAGAAATTCTTTTTGCTGAAAAGGTTGCCCAACCATACTACTTCGATGGCACCGACAAGTAATCCTACGATAGTGACCGCGATACTGGCAAAAACAAAAACCTCAGCCGTCACGTTAATGGCCCCAGATGGATTCAAATCCTGATTTTGTTTGGCGGCCACTTGTGAAAATAAATTAATCCACCCCAAAACGAGCCAAATCACTCCGAACGGAATAATACGTGAAATATTTCTCTTTGTTTTTGGGGATAACATGCCGTACCTCTTAAAATCAAATTCGTATTTACTGCTGAATTTCTTCTTCCAATAATCGCAAAATAGAATTTAAATTATCCATAATTGGATTATAATGACTTTCTTCAGTCGAGTAGCTCGTAAGGTAAAACATAAATATATTGTTCTCAAATGCTACGGAACGCACCAAATTCAAATTACTTATTGCGTTCTCGCTTTTAAGAAAACTAACTCGCTGATTTGCGTCTGCATGTTCAAAAATAGTACAGATGCTATTTTCATTCCTCCTGAACATATCTAGCACTTTTTCCCTTTCATTGGCAAGATCTTGCTCTTGCCAATGAAATATCCTCCAATGTCGAAATCCAATTGGTCAACTCTATCCTTAACTTTGGATTTGAAATATCCTTTAGACTTCCGGAATTTATCATTTCATTTAAAAGTGAATTGTTGGGGTTTAATGCAATATCGAAGGAGAATGAATGATACAACAAGTTTGAAAATTGTTTTTCGGTAGGCAAGGTATCCATATTGACTGTGAACTCTAGGATTTGTTTTGCCCCTAAATAATTACGTTTGTTGATTCCAATCAAATTATGCAATTTCTGTTTGCTTGTCTCAAATTCGTTCTTTAATCCGATCAAATACGTTCGTTCTTTTTCCTTTACTGCCCTGTTCTGGTTGTTATTGTTTATGGCCAAAGCAATCAATATTCCTAGGACCACAAGTATAATCTCTCCTGTTGCATAGAGTAAATAGTTACGAACTTTATCATTTCTAATGAGCTGTTGCCTAATTTTTCTAAAGAATTTCATGGTTGTCCTGATCAAATTAAAAATGGACTAGTAAGGATAGCTCAATAAATAAGCTATCCTATAAGTTACAAAAATGAGAAGGGCCATAAAAACGAGTCAAACAGATGGTCCAATAATTGACCTGGCTCAATTATTTCCTAGCTTCCCTTCTCAAAATTTTTACGATACGATTAATTACTATTTCCGATAGGTTCCATTCGTATCCCTCAAAATCGGTAGTATTTATAAATTGAACCACCACGGTATCGATATCTTCATGGTATTCTGCGAGACTCTGATAACCTACTACTAGTCCGCCATGTTCGTACTCATAAATGGCGGAATAGATTTCCTGTTCGCCTTCTTTGAATACAGTACCATCGTTCAATGCCCTAAGGAATATGCCTACATCCTCTGCTGTGGCCAACATCCCGTATTCCCTAGCTTTAAAATCTTCATCATAACCCACATAATAGCCACTCATTACATCATCCAAATCCACCTCTTTTAGAGAAAAAAATGTATTGTTCAGTTCCAGTGGTTCCAATATGTTTTCTTTGATATATTGCTCATGACGATTCCCTGTCACTTTCTCGATGATTTGGCGAAGTAACAAATAGTTCGTATTTGAATATTCATACCCTTTGTCGGGTTCAAAACTGGCTGGCAGATCAAGAGCGAATTCCAATGCTTTTTTACCATTCTCCTGTTCATTTTCCCAGTACTTGGGATTATACGTAAAATTTGGAATTCCACTTCGGTGTTGCACCATTAACCTAAGGGTTATCTTTTTCGCGTTTTCAATTCTACCCACAAGTTCCGGAAAGTAATCAGCAAGCGTTTCATCCAAAGACAACTGATTGTTTTTGGCTAGTTTGGCGATTGAAACGGCATTATACAACTTGCTGATACTAGCAATTTTGAACAGCGCTTTCGGGTCGGCGGGTATTTTCTTGTCGCGGTCTTTCCAACCACCGCCATAAAACGCAGGCGGTTTCCCCCCTTCGTCCACATAAACGATCATGCCGTCAAATCCATGGCCAATGGCTTCGTCTACTTGTTCTTGAACCGTATCGGGTAAGGGTAAAATCCATGCCTTTATCAAAATCCATGGTACGAAGTACAAGGAGCCTATACTTGCCATAATTAATATGATTTTGAGTATTCGTTTTGTTTGTTTCTTTTTCGGCATGTCTTAATTTTTAAGAACGGTCTACTTTAGTATTTCTCAGAATTTTCACAATACGTTTATATACGATTTCCAATACGTTCCAAGAGTATCCACCACTGGTATTTACAAACTGAACAACGACAGCATCAATATCCTTGTGGTACTTGGCAATACTGCTGTAACCTGGTAATAATCCTGTATGTTCATATACATAAATTGATGAATAAATAGCTTGTTCCTTATCATTGAGCAAGGAGCCATCGTTCAACGCCCTTAAGAATATACCTACATCCTGTGCTGTAGCTACCATGGAGCCGGCAGGGCTTACAAAATCAGTGGACTTAAGGTCTGGTTCATAATCCACGGCATATCCGCTCATTACATCGTCTAAATTCACTTCACTTAGCAAGCTGTAGGTATCGTTAAGACCAAGGGGAATTAAAACTTCTTTTTTGATAAATTGGTGATGACTATATCCCAATGTTTTATCCAAGATTTCGCCAATCAACAGATAATTGGTATTTGAGTACCTATATTTTTTATCCGGTTTAAAATCCGCAGGGGTATCCAGGACCAAATCGAGCGATTCTTTGGTATTTTTCGAATAATCGTTTATCCAAAAACCCGGAGAGTCGGTGTAGTTCGGAATACCACTCCGATGTTGCAACATCATTCTCAAGGTAATTTTATCCGCATTTTCAATTCGTCCCACCATTTCCGGCATATAATAAGCGAGCGTTTTGTCTAAAGACAACTGATTGTCAATAACTAATTTTGCTACGGCAACAGCAACATACAACTTGCTAATGCTGGCAATCCGGAATAAAGCTTTTGGGTCAGCAGGAATCTTATTTTTTCGATCCTGCCAGCCAGCGGCATAAAATTGAGGTGGCTTGCCAGCTTGGTCTACATAAACAATCGTACCGTCCAACCCGTATCCAATAGCATCATTGACCTGTTCTTGAACCGTATCAGGTAATGGTGTTAACAGTAATCTTAGCAAAATCCATGGTACAAAGAATAGTGAGCTGATGCTTGCCATAATTAATATGATTTTGAGTATTCGTTTTGTTTTTTGCTTTGTCATAATTCTGTAGTTTTTATAAACTTTCTGAAAACCTATAGATTCTCAATTTTCGCCTTTCGCCAAAAATAAATAGCAAATAACGTCGTGATAATTGGTAGCATTAACCCATATTCATCTATCCAAAAAGTACTACTGTCATTGATAATCGTTAAAGGGGTAAAAAATTTCTGTATGTATATGTTATGTACAGAATGAAAAAGTGCAGCTGGCCACAAACTGTTCGACCTAAAGGTATAGTAGGCCAAAATGACCGATATTGCCACTATCATTACAGTAAAAGCTGTAACATGTAATAGTAGGTTTCCACTACCCGTGTATATTAAAAAGATAATTGGCCAATGCCATATCGCCCAAATTAGTCCACTAATTAAAGAAACAGTGCCAAAGGAAAATAGTTTCCGAAGTTCGTAGATGAAGAATCCTCGCCATCCTATTTCCTCGCCCAATGTAGAACCGATGTTCTTTACAACCCCAACAATCGATAAGAGAACGAACATGGTGAACAGTACAGACGGACTGCCGAACCCTTCCATGCCTAATTCTTGCGACCACTCGGCGATAGTTTCCTGATTGAGCACATTTCCAAAACCGAAGACCCAAATCAGCACATATGAAATCGTTATATAGCCAACCGGAATTAAATAGGACAAACGCAAATGTTTCAAGCTTTTCAAACCCCAAGGAAGACTTGAAATTGGTCTTTTAAGTAGCTTCAAAGTAATAAATGCGGATAATGCAGGGCACATCATTAAAGCCCCCACATAGATGCTTGTAGGGTTCAACTTGAGTATTGCGTAATAACAGATAGCACTTAGCAAGGTCAAAATTCCCAAAAACAACAGTATCGTCTTCCGGACTTGTTCATGCATTTTTGGTTCGTTACTCATCATAGGGTTATATTAGGGGACTAAAACCTTATTTATAGTCCTGTATTCATGGCCTTTTGATTCCTGTCTTTCTAAAGAGCAGTTGCATAGCCATAACATTGCCCAATGCTCTGGTCATATGCCTTAATAGACTATTCGACTATTAAGACACAGTACTTTTAGCTTTTCTTAAAGTTCTGATGCCTAAAACTAAAAGTGATACTATTAAAACCAGGAAATAGATAGTAGTGGTTGTACTCTTAATGAGACTGAAACTGCTTGTTATTGTTACAGAGCTTTCGTTTATATTGGGATAGCTATTCAGTAAAGCAATGATTCTTATGTTTTCAGCGTAATCCATCGCTCCGGCCAATAAAGGCAAAAGACAGAGATATGCCAAGGGCGTTTTTAGTTTTTCGAGTTTGTTCAGAAAATAAGCAAGCACCAAGCAATAACTTATTCCAAATAAAAGTGGATAAACCATATCCACAGGTATTTGATTGCTTAAATAAGTTTTACGTCCAATTTCCCCGAGTGTGCTGAACAATTGGTCGACATAATTGAAGTCATATCCCATTGGCAACATATCAAGCAATTTCATTCCATTTGAAAATTCCATTGTTTTGGGAATAGTAACAGTAAGCATGAATACATATACTGCATTGGTAATTATGAAAAGTGATACTACCTTTTTACCGGCAATATTCCTTTGAAAGAATTTGATTATTTGCGTTGTTTTTTTCTTGGTCATTTTTTCATTTCTAGTGTTTGGCAAATAAGTCTTGAGAATTTAATCATTAGTAATTGCATCTATTTCTTCGATGACGATTTCGCCTAAATCCTTTAATTGGTTATACAAAGCAACCATGGTATCAAACTGCCAGGCTGCTAAACTAATCACGTTCCGATAGGGGGTAGCCGATGTATATGCTTCGAAATCCTCAAAATACTCAGCTTCCTTTGTCGCCATTAGTTTTCGGGATTCTGGTGGAACAAAAGCATAAGCAAGCATCAAAGACCTATCGAACTGAGTGGAAAGATAAGCCTGCTGACTTTTTGCATACTCATTATAACTGTTTTCGCTTGCGGCTATTTCCTGTATCAAACTATGGTACCTGGTTAAGAGTGAATCCAATGGTGTATTGTTGATTTTCCCAAAATATTCGGAATTTTTTAAAGCTTCATATCCCCCGGCATTCGGTTTAAAATATAAATCCGCAAAGGCGAACCCACTGCCCCATAAAAAGAATAAGGTTCTCGTCTTCTGTTTTATCCAAGATGCTTACACGAGCCTTTTTACAGAGCTCGGCTATTTGTTTTCTACCTCTTGATAAAGAGTCCAGTTTATAAAGGTCTTCTTTTGTATGTGACTTGATTTTCACTAAATACTCCTTTAAGGCATTGTCATCTTTTCGGACCTGGTTCCAATTGTCAATTTGTAAGGCAATTAATATTCCGATAACTACCAGCACAATTTCCCCTATAGCGTACAGCAGATAATGTTTAGTCTTATTTTCACCCAATAGTTCAAAACGTATTTTTCGAAATATTTTCATTTCTGTTATTTTTTGATTGAATATTGAATAAAATTTTCTTGTTATTGTATAATATCAATAACCACGTTCCCCCTTTTTCGTCCTGAATCAACATATTCATGGGCGGATACAATTTCATCAAGGGCAAAGGTTTTGTCGATAAAGGGTTTCAATTTTCCTTGTTCCGCAAGTTCTTTTATGCGTTCGAGATGCTCCGTTTTCTCCTTGGTCAACATGGTAACGGAAACAAAAGCACCACTTGCGGTCAAAACTTTTTTCGCCTTTGCTTTGGTGGTCTTGCCCACGGCATCAAAAACGACATCGTACTTCTCGCTGCCCTCCGAAAAGTCCTCTTTCTTATAATCAATTACCTTTTCAGCACCAAGGGATTTTACCATCTCAACATTAGAACTACTGCAAACGCCCGTGACTGTCGCCCCATTTAGCTTTGCGAGTTGAACGGCATAACTGCCCACACTTCCGGATGCACCGTAAATCAATACCTTCCCTCCCCCCTTAAAACCGAGACTTTGGTACGCTTTTTCAAGGAGGAACAGGGCAGTCATCGCACCCACAGGTAAGGCGGCAGCTTCCCTAAAACTCAAGTTTACCGGTTTCTTTTCGACAACCCCATGTTTCCATTCCTGTGGCAAGCAGATGTACTCTGCGTAAGAACCTGTCTTCAGCATGGTGGTTGTTCCAAATACCTTATCGCCTATTTTGAAATTGGTCACATCTTTTCCAACTGCTTCGATACTTCCGGCCAATTCATGCCCTAGAGTCTTCTTTTTTGGTTTGAACAACCCGAATAGCAACCTTGCCGGAAGCCAGAACAAGGGCGGAAAGTCTGAACCACGCAATCGAACGTCTCCGGATGTCACGGTAGCTGCATGTATTTTGATAAGTATTTCTTCATCCTTGGGCTGCGGCTTTTCTACCTTCGCCAAGGTAATTACCTTGGGTGGGCCGTATGTATTATAAATGGCTGCTTTCATAACTTTTACAAGTATTTTTATTTCGTCTTGTACAACAAATTTGATTTTATAAAATGTTGGGGGAACTGTCTAGTGTCAACTACGCTAAACGGCACAAACCGTCATGTTTTTGATTCGGATACGATTTTTGCAGCTTGGCGTTTAGATCTGTTAACTGTCCATTTCAATCCGAAAAAAGGCCTTAAGATCGGAACTCTCCGAAGGACAAACTCGTATAGAAGATAGCAAATAATACCAGTAAAGGCAGTAATAGCTATGAATTTTAAGAAAACCGGTATCTCTAAAGGTAAAATGAGCATCGCCCCTAAATAAAGCACGAACATGTGAATGATATACACGGGATATGCTGCCTGGCTTAGGTAACTTAAGATATTACTAGGTCTGTTCATGTACTTATAACCAAAACCGAAAACCCCAAAAATCCAACTATTTGACTCAATAGCCGTAAGATAACCTGGCGCTTCCGTAGCGAACACAAAATATCGGATGCCGTACAGAACGGCTGCTATACCTAGGTATAAATACCTCCATTTTAAGACGGTCTGCCAGAATGTTTTTCCGCTGTACACAAAAAGAAAGCCGAAAAAGAAGGCCAAAAATCCATTAAAAAAGCCATGCCACGTCTGGGCGTACAATGCAAACAGCTGGGGCTTTACCAACACAACCTCTAGGACAAAAAATACGGATATCAACAAAGGCCCGCTGGGATGGCCCATTAGCCGTGATGATACTTTTTTGATTTTACCGTTACCATGCTTTTTTAAATAGTATAAAAGCGGCAGTAGCAAGATTACGTAGACAAAGATATTCCCCAAGAACCATAAATGGCCTTGATGGGGAAAATAACCTAAAGGCATATTATAATACAGCTGAAAAACAAACATGTGTAAGGTGGTGATGGCAACAATTCCAAATAGAAAAGGCAAAAGAATTCGCTTTGTGCGTTCCATGAGCAATTGCCTCCAATTTCGTTTGCGCATCGCAAAGTAAAGCCCCATTCCCGATACGTAAAATAACAATGGAATACGCCAAACGTTGAGCATGGTCATAGGTTTCCATAAACCCTCCAAGAATTCATCGCTCTTAATAAAGCCTATGAACATGGCCCACGGTTGAAATATGATGGCAATATGATAAATGAGTAGCAAGCCTATGGCTATAACCCGTAGCCAATCAATATCATGTCTTCTTTCAGTTGTCATTGGAATATCTATTTTAGATTGATTACTGCAACATCATTGCGATGACAGGACGGGTTTTTTCGATTTCCTTCAAGTCAATTTGTAAACCTATCGGCCCTAATTGTTGCTGAAGCATTTCATAAATGGGCTTTATTTCTGCAAATGGCCCCATAACACTTTCCCTTGGTGTCATACCAAAGTTGTTTTTAGCGGACTTATCGGCTTTGGCATCCATAAGTGACTGTACGACTTCGACCCTACAAAAGAACGCGGCCGTATGCAAAGCTGTAGCCCCATCGTTATTTTTAATCGTTAAATCCGCACCGGCATCAATAAGGGCTTGCGCAATTTTATTCTTACCAAAGCTCGCTGCTGTGATTAGTGGTGTGGCCCCGGTCATAGGATCTTTTTTGTTCAAATCTGTCCCTGCTTTAATATGCTGTTTAACCGCTTCTGCATTATCGGATAGAATGGCCGCTTGAATATCGATTTCGGGTTTCGTAACTACTGTCTTGGTTTCGGTAGTATTGGTCGCATCATCTTTTGACTTTTTACTCGACTGACCGCAGGCTGATGTTAGTAAAAGGAGAACTAATGACATGTTTACCAAGGTTCTCAAAGAATTGATTTTAATTGTTTTGGGCATGGCTTTGTTATTTAATTGTAATTGGTCTTCGTGAATCTTTGTTTTCATGATTTTGATTTTAATTTGTACGTTATAATTTTTGTTGGTACAAAGTTGCGGTGGAACATGAAGCAAGCCCTATGAGCTATGCGGAGAACGATATAAAGTTTCAGGTAGGGATAAAAACTATGACGCAGGGATATAAATTATGACGCAAAAGATGTCTTTTCCTTTAAATAGGCGACCTATGGGATAACGCGTAATTCTTTAGATTTTCCCTAATTTAGAGGCAGTAAAAAATAGCATGACAAACCCATCATCCAATTCATCGGCCTTTATTGAAGAAGCGGAAGCCCTGATTCTTCAGCATTTGGCCAACGAGCAATTTGGGGTTTCTGAACTGGCAGATGCTATGTATATGAGCCGGTCCAACTTGCTCCGGAAAATCAAGAAACGAACGAAGCTTTCCGCAAGCCAATTCATTCGTCAAGTTCGACTTAAAGAAGCAATGGCCCTGCTAAGGGAAGATTCCTTAACGGTCTCCGAAATTTCGTATCGAGTAGGCTTTGGAAGCACCTCCTACTTCATCAAATGTTTTCGTGAATTCTATGGATATCCCCCCGGAGAGGTTGGAAAAGATACTGTGGAATTGGAAACAGAAAAGGTTCATGCCAGCTTTTTGAAGCGATACCAATGGCCGATTATTGCTGCAGTATCGTTAGCACTACTAATTAGCGCTGTAGTACTTGTCAATAAAAAGGATGCTTTAAATGTATCGAAAATTGAAAAATCAATCGCCGTGTTGCCCTTTAAAAATGAGAGTGCGGACGCCAGCAACATCTACTTTGTAAACGGTCTTATGGAATCTGCCTTGAACAACCTGCAGAAGATTGGGGATTTGCGGGTCATCAGCAGAACCTCGGTAGAAAAGTATAGGGAAACAAATAAAGGTATTCCGGAAATAGCTAATGAACTAAATGTCAATTACTTGGTTGAAGGTAGTGGCCAGCGTGTAGGCAATCAAGTTTTGCTCAACATTCAGTTGATTGAAGCTTCAACGGACACTCCTATTTGGGTGGAACAGTACAGTAGGGAAGTAGAGGACATTTTTGAGCTACAAAACGATGTGGCCAAGAAAATCGCGGATGCCATTGCAGCCATCGTTACACCGGCTGAATTGGAGCAGCTTGAAAAAAAGCCAACAGAAAACCTATTGGCCTATGACTACTATCTACAAGCATTGGACCCTTATTATTCGCGCACTAATGAAGGTTTGGAAAAGGCCATTACATTATTTGAAAAAGCCATAGAACAAGATCCGGAGTTTGCCTTGGCTTATGCAAACATCGCTATTTCATACTATCTTCTCGAAATCTCCCAAATAGAGAAACAGTACACCGAAAAGATTAACAGCTTTGCGGATAAGGCCTTGCTTTACGATTCAAAATCCGCCGAAAGCCTAGTCGCAAAGGCCTTCTATTACATACAAACTAATGAGTACGAATTAGCCTTGCCACATCTTGATAAGGCGTTGGAATATAATCCTAATTCATCGTTGGCAGTACAAATGCTTGCAGATTTCTATTTTCGGATGATTCCCGATACGAACAAATACCTAGAGTACGCCTTGAGAGGGGTCCATCTCACTGTAGCGAGTGATTCCCTTACCCAGAGCTATACCTATTTACAGCTAAGCAATGCCCTTGTATCGTCAGGATTTGCAGATGAAGCCTTGAAATATATCAATAAATCGTTGGATTATAATGCTGAAAACTATTTTGCTCCGCACTTAAAGGCATTCATACTGTTCGCCAAGGATGGTAATATTGAGCGAACCAGGAATTTGCTAATTGAGGAATGGAATAAGGATACAACCCGTCTCGATATTTTGCAGGATATTGGTAAGTTGTACTATCTACAAGAAGATTATGAGGGTGCCTACCCCTATTTTAAAAAATTTGTCGGCGCCAGGGAAGCAAATGGACTCGATATTTATCGACAGGAAAACGTCAAAATCGCACAGGTCTATAAAAAGATGGAGTTAGACTCCGAAGCTGAAAAACTTTTTAACGATTTCACTGAATACTGCGAAAGAGATCAAACGATTTATAGGAGTGTGAATCTGGTTTGGAAATACGCTTATGAAGGAAAGATTAATGAGGCCATAGAACAACTCAGCATATTTTCCGAAACAGAGAATTATCTGTATTGGTTTTTATTAATTGAAGATGAACCCTTGATTCAACCGTTAAAAAATCACCCCGAGTTTGCCGGTATTATGCAAAAAATCAAGGACAGATTTTGGAAAAACCATGCTAAATTGGAAAAGACCCTAAAGAAAAACAATCTCATATAAGCAATTGTATTTTTCAAAGCTTCTGATAGGTATTCTATACTGTAGTGTTCTATTTTTTAGTATGACTATAGTTACGATTTGATCTCTTTTCTTTTGGCCTTTTTGAACAAATCGATATTTTCAAAAGTGTACTCTTCCGGGCTTCTAGGGTCTGGTTTAAGGGAAACTTTTCTGGACCATACGATACTCATACTACAATGCCCAAATTCTTCGGTAATTTTTCCAAAGCAAGCATAAACACCCCTACCCCGTATTGGATATTTATCTACCGTATCCGTAAAATGTACGGCGTCAAAATAATGTCCATCCAAATCCACAAAGGTGCTTAGACGCATATTCTTTCCATGCTTTGTTGTATTGAACCTGGTATTCACCATTACACCATAGAGCAATATCTGCTTATTGATATACTGGGGCATATCCTTCGCTTTCAACTTGCTCTCCAATTCCTCGTCCGCTAAATCAAAATAGTCATATAACGGAAAACCCAACAATTCCATTTGATCATAAGCATCTTCGAGCCAGCTAAATTCAAGAGTAGGCACCTTAACCTCAACTTGATCCAATTTAAAAAGCATTGGATTGATAGTTCTGGTCTTGTTGGCCTTAATCTTAAAGATGGATGCCCACAATAGCTCTACCTTTGGCAGCTCCGTAAAACGAAAGGCATTGGCCCGGATAAGAATAGTAAGTTGTTCAACACTGATAGCCACCCGGTCAATGAAATTACCCAAAGAGTCGAACTTTCCATTGAACCGCCGTTCGTCCATTATACGCTGTATCGTAGCCGTTTCTAGATTTTTAAGGAACCCGAACCCTAAAAAGATATCCCTTCCTTTTATCGTGTTTTTATTTTCGCTCCTGTTTATACAGGGAGCATGGATGATACCTTGGCACATCCTTGCTTCATGAAGGTAATGCTCCGTACTGTAAAAACCGCCACCGTTGTTAAGTACCGCCACCATAAATTCTAATGGAAAATAACATTTTAGGTAAAGACTTTGGTAGCTTTCCACAGCGTAGGAAGCGGAATGGCCCTTGGCGAAGGCATATCCTGCAAAACTGGCAATCTGTTCCCATACCTCGAACGTAAGTTCATCTGAATATCCTTTTTCCCTACAATTGGATATAAACTTTTGCTCTACTTCAATAAATTCTTCCCTTGAACGAAATTTGCCGCTCATTCCCCTTCGTATTACATCCGCTTCACCTAGATCCAGTCCTGCAAATTGATTCGCCACTTTTAGAACGTCTTCTTGATACACCATTATGCCATAGGTTTCGGGCATTATTTTCATTAATATGGGATGGGCCTCTTTTCTTCGCTCCGGCTCTCGATGCCTTCTAATGTATTCATTTTTCATACCAGAGGAGGAAACCCCGGGGCGGATTACCGAACTTGCAGCAACGAGCCCCAAATAATCCTTCACCTGCAATTTTTTCATTAATCCCCGCATAGCAGGGCTCTCCACATAGTACGCTCCAATGGCCATGCCCTTGCTCAGCATTGTGTTGATGCGTAGATCATTTTTGAACTTTTCTATTTGGTGAATATCTATCGGTGGTCTCCCGGGACGGTTCTCATTTATAATCTCTATAGCATCCTTTATTTTGGCCAGCCCTCTCTGCCCCAATATATCAAACTTGAAAATTCCTGCATCCTCAGCAATAATCATATCGAACTGTACGGTAGGAAATCCCTTTGGAGGCATATCGGTAGCGGAATAGTAATGGACCGGTCTGTCCAATATCAAGATGCCGGCAGAGTGGACACTTAAGTGATTGGGGAAACCCTTAATAAGGGTTCCGTATTTCAATACCAACTTGCTCATCTCGTCCAATGTGGCCTTTGTGAAATTACCATCGCTCAATACATCTATTTTCTCTTTTGGCAATCCAAATACTTTTCCAAGTTCCCTGACCACGGCACGGTACTTAAAGGTATTGTAGGTTGCCAAAAGGGCTACATTAGGAAACCTTTCAAAGATATACGCCGTTATCTCCTCCCTATCCCTCCAATCAAAATCGATATCAAAATCTGGCGGTGAAGCGCGGTAGGGGTTGATGAACCGTTCAAAGTAAAGGTCCAGTTCTATAGGGTCTACATCGGTAATACCTACAATATAAGCAACAATACTATTTGCGCCGCTTCCCCTACCCACGTGGAAGTATCCTTTAGATTTGGCATAGGAAACAATATCATAATTGATAAGAAAATAGGAGACGAAATCCATTTCATAAATAGTGTCGAGTTCCCTTTTTAAACGTTTTTTTACAATTTCATCAGGCTTCTTATACCGAATAGGTAGGCGTTCCTCGCAGAGTTCCACTAGCAGTTCAAAGTCCTTTTCTTTCGATTCGCCAAATACCTGTTGGTTTTGGGAAATACGGCCTTTTCCAAAACTAAATTCGATATGGCAGTCATCTAGCAAGGCCTTGGTATTTTCAATGATATTCGGAAACTGTCCATATACCTCCAATAGCTCGTCTAAGGGGTACATCTTATCGGATAGGCTCCCCTCTTCGGTTTTTTGAAGCTTGCTTAATAGGGTGTTATTGTCAACGGCACGTAGGAGACGGTGTGCATTGAAATCCCTCTTATTACGAAACGTCACCTGCTGCTGAACAACGAGCCTATTGGTAAACGTTTTGTATTTTGAAAATGGCAATCGCCTTAGGTTTTCAATGGAAATGCCAATAAACTCATTGTCCTTAAAATGCTGTTTTTCCAATTGCAGTACTTTTTCAAAAGGATAGATCACATAGGTGTCTGGCAGAACAGGGGCCTGTGACGGAAACTGAATGCCGTTATGCAAATGATGTGACAAATATTGGTTGAGTTGTTGGAAACCATTGTTATTGCGGGCCAACCCAACAAACTGCTGATCGGCACCGTTCCTAAAGTCGATTCCTACGATTGGGTGAATATCATGCTCCTTTGATTTGCGCACGAAATTTAAACAGGCCGATGTGTTGTTGATATCGGTCAAGGCCAATGAACGCACATTGTTCATCTTGGCCAATTTCAATAAATCGGTCTCCGAAAAAGTCCCAAATCGAAGGGAATAATAGGTATGGCAGTTGAGATACATGTTTTACTGGTGCCTATGTGCCAATACCATAGGGGGTTCCCCGTTGAACGGGTTACCAAAACGCCCAATGGTCTTTGCATTCATTGATGTTGCCCTCATAATTTTGTTCTCCCCAAACCTCCTGCGGATATGGTCCATGGCGCCATAGAGGCTTAACAACTCTTCAGTGTCGTCAAAAAGGTTAATTTGATAATTGCCCGATACCAAATCGCTGAAATTGACCCCTACCAACCGCACCAATACCCTACGCTCGTATAAACTATCGAAAAGCTCAAGTATCTTCGGTATCAGGATATGGTCTGCACTGGTATACGGAATTTTGGATTGTTTGGAATAGGTACTAAAATCGGCATAGCGTATCCTAATACTTACACAGGAGGTCAACTTATCCCCGTTTCGTAATTGAAACGCCAAATTTTCCGTCATCGCAGTCAATAGGTGACGCAACTCATTCACGTCTGTAGTGTCCTTGAATGTCCTTTCTGTAGAAATAGATTTTCTTTCGTGGAAAGGAATCAAGGGAGGGTTATCGATTCCGTTCGCTCTTTTCCAGATGGTATGGCCGTGGACGCCCAATGCACTGGTCATCATTTCTACGGGCATTTCCTGTATAACCTTAACTTTGGTAACTCCAAGGTTTCTTAAGGTTTGATAGGTTTTATTGCCAACAGACGGTATTTTTTGGATGGATAAGGGAGCCAAGAACTCTTTTTCCAAGCCGTAATCTACCCACATCTGGTTGTTGGGCTTGGCCTCACCGGTCGCAATTTTGGAAGTCACTTTGTTTGAAGACATTCCAAAGGAAATGGGGAGTCCGGTTTCCTTGATTATTCTATTCCTAAGCTCGGTTGCATATTTATACGTTCCAAAAAACTTATCCATTCCGCTTAAGTCGGCATAGAATTCATCAACACTGGCCTTCTCAAAAATGGGAACCTTTTCCTTTATAATATCGGTTACGTTTTGAGAAAATTTGGTATACGTACCTGCATTACCCCTAATGACCACAGCCTCAGGACAGAGCTGTCTAGCCAGTGTCATTGGCATTCCAGACCGTATTCCAAACCTGCGCGTTTCATAGCTGCATGCAGAAACCACACCCCTGCTTCCCGTACCACCCACCAAAAGTGGGCGTTTTAACAAACGAGAATCCAAAAGACGCTCACAGGACACAAAAAAAGTATCTAAATCAAGATGAAGAATAGTCTGGTTCATATAATTGGAAAATATCCAAATATATGGAATTATTCCAATTTTCGTAATTGTAGATTGTTAAATGTGTGCAGGAAAATTAAGGAGTGGTCCTTGTAAATTGATTTTGATGAACTTGGATAAGCATTCTGCATATGCTAGAAGCCAAGGCCGTCCGTTAAAGAAACTTTTGTTTTTCCGATCTCAACTAAATGGAGGGTAAATACCCTTGAAGCAACTCACAGGCCAAAATGAAAAATTCAGGGCAAATCTGTGCGTCAAGAATACAATTACAATTCTAGTCGCATCATTTTAACAAAAAATAATCCGTACGCTTTACAGTATAATGGGGAGGAATGAAACTGAAATTAACATAAGTCCATACATTAAAATATTGCATTCTAGAAAACTTACCGGTCTAAATTTCAGCCTTGATATACCTTTGAAAAATAGTTCCCTATGCCTGCTAAAAATAGTTCAAGGAAAGAACCGGTTCAGAACTTCAATTGTTCATTTTTGTCCCAAAGGCCCCAATAGGCACCTACCTCGCCCTCATCACCTGTTTTCCATGATTCATCAAAAGAAGAAAAGTAAAACAAATCAATATTTGCATTGCCAGACCATACCTGACTGTTAATAAAGTATTTCATTGCATTTTCCTCGTTCGTCTTTGACCCCTTAAAATCCTCTCCTCTAGAAGGCCAACCGGTCTCCGTAATGATGACTTTTTTTCCTTTTGCCGCATCCATAGCTTGACCGAACATGGATTGCATATGATTTAAGGAATATTCATGGGGGCACCCTTCCCAAAAAGGGTAGCAGTTAGAAAGTATTACATCTGTTGCCTCAACAATGTCTGGATGTTGGGTGAATTCATAATAGGCATCTACATACCCAACCTGTATCTCTGGTAATGCCTTTTTCACCCTTTGAATATATGCCAGTAACTGTTCTTTTGGCAAATCATTCCGGTATAGTACTTCATTACCAACCGCAGCAATATCTACAGCACCTTGCCTACCTAATTCAATTAACCCCTGGATTTCTTTTTCGTTCAATTCCTCATCCTTACCCAACCAGGCACCTACCAAGGTTTTTAAACCATGCCTTTTTGCTACGATTGGAATATGTTCATTGCCCTCAATACAGGAAAAAGAACGGATCCACTTTGTATAGGGCTTCAATATTTTGACCCTTCTTTCCACTTGGGCCTCTGTAATGGTATCCCCAGGTTTTTGGCCGTCCTCATACATGCTGAAACAAATGCCATGCATTCCTTTTTCCAAGGTTTCCCTCCACAAGGCCCTTAAATCTTTTATGGAAAGATCCGTATAGTCAATAATGCGTTGTTGTTCTCTTTTATAATCCTCTGGAGTATAATAATCGTCAGTTCTAAATGACATTGTTGAAGCTATTTATAGTAGTGAATAAAAGTTTTCTGAGTTAACCTTGATAAAGACTCAATCATATTTAAAGTTTTCGTTGGCGTTCCAAAGACCCCAAGAAGTTCCTGCCCAACCTTCCGCATGTATTTTCCAAGCTTCGTCAAAAGAAGCAAAGTAAAACAAATCCACCTCCTCTTTTTGTGCCCATAATTGTGTTTTAATAAAATACTTCATTACATTTTCTTCGGAAGGAAAGGCTCCATGTACCAGTTGCCCCTTACTTGGCCAACCCGTTTCAGCTATGATAACCTTTTTGCCTTGTGCCGCTTCTAGGGTCCTGCGGTACATTTCCTGTAAATGGAACCCGGCTACAGTTACGGTTGCACCCTCCCAGAAGGGATAACAATTCGCCAATAATATATCACATGCTGCTGTTAATTTTGGCTTGTTGATAAACTCATAATACGCATCAACATACCCAACAGGGGTTCCTTTTGTTTGGGTTTTCACTTGGTTAATGTATTCAATGAGTTTTTCTACTTTCAATTCATTTCTATACAAGACTTCATTACCAACAGATGCTATATCAACCAACCCATTATTAATTAGTTGTACCAAGGAATTTATTTCTTTTTGGTTTTGTTCCAAATCACCGCTGATCCAAGCCCCAATAAGTATTTTAAAGCCCATTTCCTTAGCTATTTCAGGAATTAGTTCGTGCCCATTGGTACAGGAAAAAACCCGAATCCATTTGGTATGCCCTTTTAATACCCCTAAACGCTTTCTAATCTGTATTTCTGTAATACTATCTCCTGGAGCCTGCCCTTGTTCATAAGCACTGAAACAGATACCGGACATTCCTTGATCAAAAACGCGCTTAAATTCCTTTTTAAGTTCCTTATGGCTCAATTTCCCAAAATCTACAGGAGTGGTAAAAAAGCTTGGATATTTTTGTTTGATATCCTGTTCGGATAAAGTATTCAGGTCAATGTCCGATAATTCACGCATTTTGTCATAACTGGCCAGTTTTGCAGCTTTTTTAGCATCCAATGCTTCGCGAATTTCATTTGCACGTTCTTCAGAAACATTATAATTCTTCATAATCAGCATGGCAGCTATGGTCCCTACTGCAGGAAAGAAGCAGAAGAAAGCGTGTAAACCATCAACTGCACCTTGCTGGTCTGTCGTTGCCAAATCAGGATTGAAGCCGACCACGCCAATAATTACACCGCTAAGTGCACCGGCAATTGCGAAACCAACTTTAACCATCCACCAGTAAATAGCGCCAAATATGCCCTCCCGTCTTTTTCCAGAATTCAATTCATCAATATCGATTACATCAGCTGTCATTGACATCATAATGGTAAATAAACTTCCAATACCAAAAGAGAAAAAAGGTAATGCAACGATGTAAAGCCATGGTTTACCGGGTACAAAAAGAAAATACATCATAACGTATCCTACAATAGATATGCCCTGGGACCACATAAATGCTTTTTTCTTTCCCACTTTTTTGGACATCCAAGTAACAATCGGTATTACAATAAAAGTCGTTCCTAACGCTCCAATACAACCGAATAAGGCAACCCAAATTCCGGTAGCGGATGCATCACCATTAAACAATCTATAAACTATTACAAAATAGGTTAGTGCAGCTACGGTATTAAATGCATTAAAAATCAAAAACGTAGCGCCGCATATTTTCCTGAACTCCGAAATTTTGAATGCATCTTTAAAACTTTCTACAATGTTTTTGAGACTGCCCCCAATATTAGATAAACTAAGTGGCTCATAGTTTTCATCAAGGGTAGACTTGCTTTTAATGAATATGGCAGGAACCATAGCGGCTATGGCACAAGGCACAGCGACCCATACTGCCAACTCACGAACAGCGATTGCTTGAGATGAAAACCAATCTGGATCATCCATAATCACCCAGAACCATGGGGCAATAACCCATGCCCACTGCCCGATCCATTGAGCAACGGCCATGATATTGGTTCTTTCGTGAAAATCCTCGCTCATTTCATACCCCATGGCTACATAGGGTACGCTAAAAAAGGTTAGCCCTAAATAAAAAACAATCGACCATAAAAAGAAATACCAAAAATTATATTGTAACGAATTATCAGCATATAACTGCCACATAAGGGTAAACGCGACCCCCATCAAGATACCTCCTATCAATATATATTGTTTACGCCTTCCCCATTTAGATTTGGTATTATCAGAGATAAAACCCATTATAGGGTCTGTTATAGAGTCAAAAATTCTTGGAAAGAAATAGACAAGGGACCATAGCCAACCATTAAATCCAAACGACTGAACGAGAACAACCATAAATATTCCCAGAATCGCCGGAAACATTTGATTGGCAAACATTCCAACTCCAAATGCAATTTTTTGCCCCATGGGCACTTTATGCTTATTGGCTATTATTACTTCAGACATATCATTGGTTTTATGGTTATTTAGTTACTTATTTTTCCTTGTAGAGTAACAGCATCATTTCGTTATTCCAATTACTTTGCAGGCGGAACCTCTACCTCTTTCAATAATTCCTCTTTAACTCCCTTATAGGTTTTAGTTATTGGATTGCCATTTCTAGATAATCCCTTAAACACTTCAGCATCCACTAAATCCCAAATAGCATATTTTGCTTGGCCCTCAAGGGTCATTAGTCCAAAATGATTTTCAGAGCCCGTGGGATTACCGGCATCTTTCCATTGTTCATCAAAAGCCTCAAAATAAAAACAAGAAATACCATTATTATTGGTCCAATCACGCATTAATTGATAATACAGACCCTCCTTATATTCGTCACATGCTTTTGAACCGTCCGGACCATATAAATCCGTTGACACACTGGCCCAACCTGTTTCGCCAATGTGTATGGGTTTGTTGACACCCAAACTCAGCATGTATTTTCTTACACTATCATATTGTGATTGCGCATAGGCCAATGACCGGTTCATGGCAGCATTAACTTTCTCCATTTTTGGCAACTTGGCATCCTTTGCAGGAACTTGCCAAAATTGAGGATTGTAGTGCGTATCGTGCATTGGATACGTATGCATAGAAATGTAATCCACTGCTTTAATTAAATCTTCTAAAGCCTTTACATGATATTCTGGATCACCACCACCCCAGGATGCAAAATTATCCGAACTGGTTATCCAAATATCTTTGGAAAGTTTGCCGCTCGTTTTCAAATCCTGTAGATGATTTACCCATTTTAAAATGACATCGGGCTGAACGTAATAGCTGGTGGCCCATTTAACCATTGCCTCATTGCCAACGGCTATAATCTTAACAATATCCGGATATTGATTCGCCAGAGCTACCGCCCGACCGATTTCCGCCGCATTCGCCTTACTTTCCTGATAATGATCTGGCGCCTTACCTGTCCATGCGTTTTTACAATCTATCCAAGCTCCCAACATTACGTACATCTCAAAATTGGGGTCCTGCTCCTTAAGTTCCTTTATTGCTTTTAAAACATTGGAAGCATGTGCCAATTGTACATTATAGGTCCGAAGAATACGAATCCCCATCGCATGCAGGAGAAGCATGTCTTCTTTTAATTGGGCCACCAGAGGCTGTTGCTTACGGGACTTTTCCCGATATCCGCCGTATGAAATGGCCAAAAAATCCTTATTTCCTAATAAATCCCCTGCGGTAATTTCCGTATGCGCTTGCCCCTTCATCGATTTTTTTGTTTCCTTAATTTTCGTAGTACAAGAAAAGACCAGTATTGTAACAATGGATAATAACGTAGCCCTTAAGTTTACTATTAACCGGTCCATGCCCTTTTTATCTCAATTGTGTTATATGAATCGTAATTTGTTTTACCTGTCCGGTCCTATTAAAGATTTGAGTACTGATTTTTTCATTGAGGATTAAATCTTTAAAATCGACATGACCATCATTGATGGTTACGACAATACCTTTTTTTTGTGCTTTTTTATAGATTATAGGGACTTGACAATAGGTAAAAGCCAAGGAACCTTTATCCAGGGTTAGTTCCTTTTGATGATTATTTACATCAACATAGCTAAAGGTCTGTGTCTCTTTTAATAATTCATCAGCCCTTAATAGAAAAGGCTCAAAACATAATTTGCCCTCTTTTACAAAAACGCCCAACTCACCAAAACGACTTAAAATATCCTCTTTCACCTGCCCGGTCATTCCCGGTTGCTGGGCTCCTTTACCCTCTGGTGTATGGGAATACGGATCTGTTGGAAATGCTCCATACAATTCTGGGGATTTATGGACTCCTATACCCTCGTTGATTTCATAATAATGTTCCAACAAACGTCCTTGAACTTCTTCACTCGCCTTGTTTTGGAAAGCGGTCAGACAGGTTTCCTCTACCGCCAATAATAATTTAGAAACCATGTGCCAATAAATAGAACCCAAGCCTTCATATCCAAAAAATGTACCTGACCTTCCCGTAAAAGATTTGTGATCAAAGGTTTTCTCAAACTCCTTTAATAAGGTTGCCCGTTCCTTTTGAACTAAAGTATCGTATTTGCTTGATAATGCATCCAAAGCCGTTTTCAGACTTTTTGCATTATTGAACTTCCCATTGAAATGATAGCTCCCGTCGGCATCCTTTTGAACAACGCTTAAGTTTCCGTTTTCAAGGAGAGTTTGCACGAGGTTGGAATTTTCCATGCTATCCTTTGAAATTGTGTTTTTATCCAAAAAACGGGGTAATCTTTTGTTCGGATAGAGCATGTAGCTGTATTGGTCCTCCCTAAACAGATCGCTCTGCTTTAGGGCGTCCAGAACCTGTAAAGAGGTTTCACTAGAAATATAGCCAGAACTCAACACGGCTACCTGACCTTCTAACATTTTTGATAAATGGGAAATGGAAACCTCGGTATCATTCTCCACAGTCATTAAATTGTAGGAATGGAATAAATTATCCTTCCGCTGGTTTGCATCGATACTCTTATCGATGTGTACTAATGCATTTTTCGTAAAATTGAGCAATTCCTGCTTCGTGACCGTGCTCTTTTGACCCTCAAAACCGTTGTGATAAATTCTATTTCGATAGTCACTGCCCGCCATACCAAGACCATCCATGACCGTTTTTCTATCTGCATTGCCCATCTTCTTGTCCAAAAGATGAAGATGATTTTCGAAAGTGTCTGAAATAGTAACCAAGCATGTAACCAACTCTTTGGAGATTTGAAATTTGTCCTTCCCGGTGTTATCAATAATTCCTTCAAAAAAATCAAGGAAGCGTCTTAAATAACAAAGGGTAACCATTGAGACCCCATTACCCACCAATGCGTTATTGGCATCGTTCCATTCCGGTCGCTGGGTGTTCATCCAAATACCTGCTTCGGGTATGTAATTGGAAACCTTGGACAAAACCGTGGCCAATAATTTTTCCAATAAATTTACTTTGTAAATACCCTGGCCTTTTACTTTCAACAGAGTAGCGTCCGCTCCCAAAATTTTTCGTTCCATTTCAATGGACGCATTCAATGCTTCGTCAAATTCTATAGTATCCTTTGGATTTTGGAGAATAGAACTGTAATCCTTTATTTTATAAGGAACATTGGCGTATACAAAAATATTTTCATTGAAATAGGACGCTAATTTATTGGGATAATGATTTTCTATAAACTCTAAAAATTTTAGCAAATAAATGATTTGGTGATCGCCCCAATACCCAATGTAGGACCATGGGTTGTCTGGCTCTATCACTTCCCAATCGAATCCATCTTTAGTAACTCTATACGGATTATACCCATCAAAAGTAGATGCATTCAAAAACTTATGAATCATGTTCTCAATGAATGCAGGATACGAATGTACAAGGGCTTCCCAATTTTGAAAAATATCGCGCCAATTACCCTCATAATCCAACACTTTCTCACCGTCTTCAGTGACTGTATTTATTGAAAATCGATTCCATGGCCTACTTGGATCCCCGTGCCTTCTGCTGAATTTAAGTGGCATATATTCCAACGCCAATCGTTTAAAGTCAGGGTCATCTACTTGCTCAATACGATCCCGAAGTTGAAAAATCGAGAATTTTTCAGGCATCTGTTGCACTGTTTGTTCCTGATTTTTAAAAACAGTGGTGTTCGCTATTGTAAGATAGTCTTCAAAATCAGCCCTATCAATAGTATAATTATCGTCAAAAATTCCTCCGCGCATAATATTGAATAGCGTATTTGAAAAGTGCCGCGTATTCCTAAGTTCATCTGCGGATAACTGACAGGCGTCTGCAGCAGCATTCAACTTGAACAGTTTTTTGGAGTCTTGATCGATGCTTTTTTGCACCTCGTTCATCCAATTCTTTTGACTTGAAAGAAGTTTTTTTAGGGCAACTACATCTACTATGGATTGGGCCACTTCGGCAACGATCATCCATTGCTTTTTTTCCTTCGCTTTTAAACTAATATCTGCAACTAGGAAATAAGCTCCTTTTTCTGCCTTGACATCGATTTCTTGATGAACATCTTTCCCTTTTCTGAATTCGTCCAGTCGTTGTGATGAAATTAAATGGGTTGCACCTTCCAACCCGGTTGACCAAACCGTATTTGATTTAAGTGCCTCGCTGGGTTCTGCCTTATCTACAGGAATGGCGCTTAGGGTATAAATTCCCAAACCAATTTCCGCCTCTAGCTCACTTTTCTTGTAGGCATCCACCAAATTACTGCTTGCGTTTTGCAGCGCTGGATCAACACCGTATGGTAAAATATTTTGAATTCCATCCAAAATGGAAATGGTCCTTTTAGAATCCGATAAATTTATTAATTCAGATTTTTTTACAAAACCAAATTCTTCACTGGTATTCCAATGGTACCTGAACATAATTTTTAAATCTTCATTTATTTCCTCAAAGATCAATTTATCCCCAAAAGCACTCTTGTATAAATTTCTAGAAGTTGTGTAAATTCCAATATCTTGCGTAGATAATGGTTCCCAAAGAACGGTTTTTCCTTTTTCCTGAATTCTGCATACGGTCCTACTTCCAGTTAAATGGGCAAATTCTGTAATTTTATCATCCGTATAATATGGAAATAAAGAAAACTCCGAATTTTTTCTTCCGGCGGTTAAACCTCCATTACTGGAAATGAACATCCAATGATTGGATTGGCTAACGATGCTCATAAAAAAGGGCCGCATGGCATTGTAGTTTGAAATCTTGTAATAGCTTTCATTTTCAAACTCCACCATTCGCCCGGTAATTTCTTTTTCTTCCGTTTTTAATTTTGAATTGGCTATGTACATATCGTTTTCCGACATTGATCTTTGTATTAGTTTCATAAATAAGTTGGTAACCCGTACTTTCTCCAACCTATTTTTCAAATAAACAACGGGTAACTTGGTTGCCCCTACTACCCGTGTATCTTATAATTTTAAGGATTCAGCGTAACGGATATATTATCGATATTGGCTGTAACGCTACATCCTGCATCACCCCCACAAACACCTTCTATAAGAAAGGAAATACCTTCACTTACATCTGTTCCATTGGGTATGGTAAACGACCCGGTAAAGGTGGTCCAGGTTCCACTCAATGCAGGAGCGGGACTAAACACATGTGTAAACGAAGCACCGCCAGCACCCTCACCAAAAAGTAACACATTGAATACTGCTCCCGGTTGTACAATGGTGCCTATATGATCAAACTGTATTTGAACCACATCGCCGGCTTGTACCGTTCCCGAACCAATTCTTTCCTGTTTAAAGGCAGGATTACTTGGTCCGTTAGTAGCGATTCTACCAGACCAGGAACCTCCGTTATTGATGGTATTATCCAATGCTGCCGATCCACCATTCTGAAATAATTGGTACCCGGTATCATCACCCGTTTCAAAATCACCGTTTAACGCTAGTTCCCCACTGCTGCCTCCTCCACCGGAACCACCACCCCCGCTGGTTTCCAAAACCAGGGAGACGTTGTCAATATTGACCAAGCCAACTTCGGCGCCCGAATCAAATAAAACACGTGCATCCGCTGCACCAAAGGCCGCAGCCGTTAATGTAAGTGTGTAGGTGGTTCGGGTGTCGTCGATATTGACCGTTTCAACAGTGTTGGAAAAGTCCCCGCCACTTAAACCAATTCCTGCTACAATCGATCTTGAACGGTCAGACCAGGCATCAAAGGTTAAAGTGTACGTGGCGCCCTGCACAATTTCAAGCTTTTGACTCATGTTGACATCAAAAGAATTTCCTGCATTTGTAACATCTACAGAATAGTAAGTATTATCTCCATCTGTAATAACGGGAACCGGATCTGTACCTACACCAATGATCCAAGGTTCTGCCCCATTTTCAAAATCACCATTGGTCAACAGGCCGGAATCAAAACTTACACCACCACCGTTGGTGTCGCTACCATCTCCTCCCACTACCAAGGAAACATTATCTATCACCACCGTTCCAACGGCAGCTCCCATATCAAAAAGGACACGGCTATTGGCCCCGCCAAAGTCATTGGCAGCCAATTGTAATGTAAATGTTTGGGTATCGGTAGTGAGATTAACTTCCGGCGCCGTGTTCGAAAACGGGGCTTCGTTGAGTCCTATTCCGGCGAGCATGGTACGGGCCACGCTGGCAGATGCCTCAAAAGTCAAGATATAATTTGTTCCTTGGGTGATTTCCACAACTTGGCTTAGATTAACGTCGAAAGGGTTGCCCGCTACCGTTACATCAACGGAATTAAAACTATTTCCACCTTCAGTTACAATATTAAGTCCACCACCTATCCATGGGTCTTCGCCACTTTCAAAATCCCCATTGGTCAACAGTCCTGAATCAAAGCTTTCGCCACCGCCATTGGTGTCGCTTCCATCTCCGCCCGCTACCAAGGAAACATTATCTATCACCACCGTTCCAACGGCAGCTCCCATATCAAATAGGACACGGCTGTTAGCCCCGCCAAAGTCGTTTGCAGCGAGTTGTAATGTAAATGTCTGTGTGGATGTAGTTAGGTTGACTTCCGGCGCTGTATTGGTAAAAGGGGACTCATTAAGGCCTAGTCCCGCCAAAATCGTCCTTTCTTGGTCAGAAGATGCGTCAAAAGTGAGGATGTAGTTGGTTCCTTGAACTAGTTCAACGACTTGGCTAAGATTGACATCAAATGGGTTGCCGGCGGTCTCTACATTGACCAAGTTGAAACTGTTGCCCCCTTCGGTAACTACATTGGCCCCATTGCCAATCCAAGGATCAGTCCCGTTTTCAAAATCACCGTTGGTCAATAGCCCAGAATCAAAATCCGGACCTGGATCTGGTGTAGGCAGTTGTACCGTAATTTCATCTGTGAACGTGGCTTTGGCACCTGACACGTTGGAAGCCTCCAAGGTTACCGTATAGGTGCCGCTCGTATATTTTCTAATTGGATTTATCTCGGTAGACGTCTCCCCATTACCAAAATCCCATTTGTAGGAACTTGCCTCCTCTGAGGTATTGATGAAGCTAACCGTACCTGTAGCCGAATTTAATGTATAGGAGAAATCAGCTATAACCGGCGGTAAGACTACATCATCTTCATCGCAACCTTGAAAAGAGATTACCAAGAAAAGTACAGTAAGGAGCTTCGCTTTTTTTAATAATTGTTCCATTGGTATTTTATTTGTTGTTAATTATATCGTTAAAATCATACACCCGCACATAGTCTACAACCATGGTCTGGGGGAATACCGTTTCTGCGTTTGGAGGCCCTACGAACGAGCCGCCCACTGCAAGATTCATTAAAATAAAAAAGGGTTTATCAAATACCCATGGTCCTGTTACATCCTCTGGGGTAATTTGGTTGTAGAGCACGTCATCTACATAAAAGTTGACGTATTCAGGACCCCATTCTATGCCAAACAGATGAAACCCGGTATCAAAGCGGTCATTTTCCAAAATATAGGACTTCGATATGGCATTGCCCCCGTTATATCCTGGACCATGGACACTACCTATTAAAACAGATGGGTTTTGCCCACGGTACTCCATGATATCTATCTCGCCAGCTCCGGGCCAAGGGTTCTCGTCGATGTCCGCGCCCAACATCCAAAATGCCGGCCAAATTCCCTGGCCATAAGGTAGCCGTATCCGTGCTTCAAAACGACCGTAGCGTTGTTCGAACTTGTCTTTGGTTATTAAGCGTGCAGAGGTGTAGTTCGACCCTTGAAAAGATTCTTGTTGCGCCGTAATTAGCAGTTTTCCATTTTGAACCGTTACGTTTTCAGATCTATCTGTATAGTACTGAAGTTCATTATTTCCCCAGCCATTTTCCCCGGTGCCAATTTCGGAGCTCCATATGGATGAATTTACGGCTCCATCAACATCGAACTCCTCATTCAGGGTCAATTGCGTAAAATTGACTACGGTCTGGGTATCATCGGTTTCACAGCAGGCCAGAAGCAACGCCAGTACGCTTATTATCGTGATTTTGAATTTATTCATAGGTTTCTTTTTCATCTAGCTTTATACTTTGATTCCTGTTTTTACTCCGTAAAGAAGTATATATTGTCTAAAATAAAGTTTGGCCCACCAGTCAAAATTAAAGCCCCTAAATTATTTTTCTGTGTTGCAATATCGCCGCTTAAGGGAATATCGAATGACTTCCATTCCCCTACCGTTAAATCTGCCAGCGTAAATCTAAAATCCTTGTCATCTTCAATTGGGTTACCCGTGTTTGGATCTGTCTCCAGGACTTGATTACCCCCAACATCCCTTATTTGAATGCCAACCTCTGTTCCAGCCTGCTGCACATAGACGTCCACATGTAAAAAGCCCAATGCGGTGGCATCAACGGGCGTATTGAAAATTATGCCCGTAAAATTATTGTTACTGTAGGCCAAGACGGTGTTGCCAAGGGCTGAGGGGGTACTGGTTTCTGTCGTTGACCCTCCAAAGCCGGGAGAAAAATTACTTTCTGTAGCATTGGCATAAGTATCGCTAAATATGGATTTTACATTTGCTTGTGCACGCATTGGGATTGGAGCAGGTTGTAAATTTCCACTCGATACGACTTCTAATGAACCATTGGCCATTACGCCATTTAATAATGCCGTGATTTTTGCTGTACCTTCTCCTACCACGGTGATTTGACCCAGTTCACTTACCTGTGCAACATCAACATCTGAAGAGGTAAAATTAAAATAGGACGGTGCCGCTGTAACCGTTTGGTTTACACCAGATGTTAAATTAAAGGTTTGCGAAAGGCCGTTCACGGTTATATTGGAACCAGTGAAGGTCTGTTCCGCGAGATCCTCACCCGAAAAAATTGCCGGCCTGGGCTGTGCAACAGTGCCTAAGTTTTCAAACTTCACTTCATCGAACCATACGACGTAGCCACCCTCATCACCTTCAAAAGAAGCACCCTCTGCCAACCAAAACAAACCGGTCTCGTTGGTGAGTCGCGATGCATCTGGGATAGGAATTACGTATTTTTCCCAACGGGTACTAAGTGCCAAGTTATTTAGGGTTACTTGATATTTATTATTTGTTTCACCGGAAATACCGAAACCAACCGCATCAAGCGTTGCTCCTTGCGAGGCCTTTGCATAAAAAGTAAGAGCATCAAAACCAGAAAGATTTCTTTTTGCGCTTGTATTAAAAGCGGCACCAACGAACCCGTTGCCAAATGTGGGAACATCGAACCGCATGGACGCATCACCAACAAAGGCCTCCTCGGCATCCACACTAAATGCCTCGGGGTCTGCCCCGGCATCTACGAAAGGAAAATAGTCCAAACCTGCGGAAAACGCATCAAGAAAGACATCTCCGTTAGACGGAAATTCCGCAAACTCCACATCTTCGGAAAATTCTCTTTCACAACCGGAAAAAACGATTATCCCCAAGCTTAAAAAAAGTATAAAACATAGGTTGTTATATTCCTTATTTTTCATTTTTCTATTTTTTTATTTCCCAATATTAATGTGTACGTAGGTCATTATTTCCCATTCACTTCCATTACCGAAACCAACGGGGCTTATTATAGGTTCATTTGAGAATTCAAGGGCGGCATTTGGTAAATACCGCGGTGAAAACTCGTTCAATGACCGCCAAGTGCCACGTATACCTACTTGGGTACTCGGTAAAATAAACCAATCTGGTTTGCCTAAAGTAGTGGATACATCGAGCATCAACTGTACGGGATAGGTTAAGTTGAAGTCCCTGTGGTAATCGTAAGGGCCCCAATCGTTTATTTTTTGGGTATACTGTACTTTCCAATTTTTGTATAACATCCTAATATCACCACCAAAGCGCCGTATTAAGCGTTCACTATCGCCATTCGCCTGTCCGTTACCGTAATAAAAATTTCCTATAATCCCTAAGTCTGAATTTAACTTGGATACCATTCTCGAATGAACCTCCCATAGGTCTTCTGCAGGTGCAGAATTTGGAAAGGCAAAAAAGGTACGGTTCGCCAAGAATCCAATAGCAGCGTCCTGGGTCGTGGGAAGGTGACGGTACACAAAACCTAAATTCATGGCAAACTTAGCGTCTTCCGATCTATCGTTATCCCATTCATACATCCACGTGCCCGGTGTGGGATCAAAGGTCAACAGTATTTCACCACCAACGGTTTCACGATTTGCCCGTACCGAAAAGGGGTCATCTATGATATTCCTTAACCGCCCTGGTCCGTCGACATCATTGGGTATCGCATCTACCAAGGGTTTTTGCCATAAGAAATTTGGCGCGATTTGAAAATTTCCAGTAGCATAGGTAAAGCCGGACAACACATTCATTTGATTACCACTTCCAGAATCTTTGAGTTTCCACCCCGTAAAGGTGAGTGTTTGATCTGCGCCGCCGTTGGCAATCAGACCCATAGCGGCAGCTTGACCGTACCAGTTAAATCTTCCACCCTCATAGGTAATCTTGGCTTTACCGCCCCAATTATCGGTGGATTGAATTCTGTCCTCAAAAACAACATAGTCTCCCGTAGTTCCCCTAACATCTTGAAAAGCAATACCGTTCAAAGGACTTCCGCTCCAAATTCCGCCAAGTGCTATTCCAAATTTTCCAAATTCACGCTCAATGGCCAAAGAGGCCCTTTCCGTAGGCCATGGGGGTATTACGCCACTACGGGTTTGATTTACATCTAGAAAACGTCTTCCGTTTTCATCCAATACTACATCGCGCTCAAAATCCCTATGATAAATACCCGTTATCCCAAACTTACCAACGTTTGTATTGTACTTAAATAGCATCGTAGGATTGGCACCCCACCATAACTGTGGTCCTATAGCAGCCTTTAACCCTTTTAGGGGGCCTTTACCGTCCACTTCCATTCCCAAAATCTCACCATTATATATATCTAGGTTAGGACCGTAATTCGCTTCTGGATAGAAACCAAAAAAATCGCCTTCATACCCCCAATGATAATGGCCTGTTCTATAAAACCCGCGTAAATCGAACTCTTTGGCGTTCCATTCAAATTCAGCTTGGTAAACCCGTATTCTATTTACATCCTGTACAAGAACGTTACCTTGATCCGTATTTACTTCTATAGGTCTGGAATTATTCTCGTAAAAAATCTCATTGATAGGGTTTTGCGCTACATTACCCACAATATTAAAATTGACCTCTGCCCTCATATTTGGAGCAGGATTACCCTCAACCCCCACAAAATAGGACTCCATATGATCAAAGCCCAATTGGTTTGGAAATGTATTTGGGTCATCTGGATCTGCATTCTGCGGGGTAGTAAGGAGACTGCCACCCGTACTATAGGTTGAAATCTTGGCTTGAAGGTTGCTAATGCGGAGTAAGTTGCTCTGTTCCGAAGTTAAAGCTGCCTTATCTCCCCGTGCTTTCAGCACGGCTTCCATCAATTCTATATTTTCAAAATAATTTTCAACAAAATCCAAATCTACACCATCTGCATACGGATCTAATTGATGTGCTTCCTTAAGGGCGTAGTACGCAGCACGGGGATATAAATCATACAGACCGCGCTCATTCGTCTGTCCTTTGGCCGTAATCCCAAACCACTCTTCGTTCATGTTATTGGCACCCTCGTATGCCAAATCCCTACCGTAACCACCATTGGACCAAGAGGCATTATTATCGTGAACGTCCGCGTTTTTTCTGTCATCAAAACCAAATTTCCACCAACCATCGCTAAATTGAAATGTAAAACCTCCTATGGAATTATTGGCCAATCCCAAGCCTGCTGCATTTTCATATATTTCTTCCCAATTGGCCACCATATAATAGGCTTGGGAATATTGATCTTCCTTGTTCTCAACGGCATTAAACGCATCTGCACCAAACTCTGTAAACATTATAGGCTTATTGAGCTTGTCCTTTACAACTTGGAACATGTCACCAAATGAAGCTCCGCGGTATGTATTTGTTCCATAGATATCGATGTCCTTACACTCCTCTGCGATGATATCCAAGAATAATACATCACCATTACAAATAGCCACAGGGTGCGATGGGTCTGCCGCTTTCATTAATTTGGCAGCTTCGTTCATAAGCTTGTACATTGGCCTTCCGCGACTTTCCCCTATGAATTGTATTTTGCCCTCATCATCCGGGAAATCTTCCGTTTCCGCACCTTGCCAAAACAACCCGTAGTTATTTTCATTTCCAAATAGGTACATAAGAAGTCCAGGGGTGTTTTTATAATCCTTTACCAATTCGCGCATCTCGGACAATAAATAAGCCTCGGTGCGTTCATCATCATAAATAGTTACAGGGGTCCAGACACCATCCAAGGTTAGTCCATAGCGCCCAAATGAATGATTAAGCATGGTATAAATACCATAGTTTTCATAAATGTATTGAATCCATTTCGCCGGCACGCCCGTATACTGTCTAATAACATTGACCCCCATGTTTTTCAATAGAGACATTTCTGTATCAAGCCCTGCTTTAATTATTTCATCTGATTTCATCCAGAAATTAGCGTTTACGGTATTGGTACCAATAGGGATGTAATCCCAATTCATACCATTAATCATAAAATCTTCACCATTAACGACCAATCTCGTTCCAGATTCATCATTAACAACCGATACATTTGCAGTCTGACCTAAAGCCGCTACACTAAGAAGTAGTAGTATTGGTTTGAGCAATTTTCTAAGAATTATGTCCATGTCCCTAATTTTCTATTCCTAAATATCCCACAAACTATTGTGAATACCATAATAAATGCCACTACAAAAAACCTACATCGCAATAAAAATCTATTTTTTTTGATAAAATGATAGTGTAGTTCCTCCTGAAAGAGGGGCTGGACTATGAATTGGACTAAATGTTAAAAATGAATCTGTGGTCTCCGTTGCAGGTAGAAACACCTAAAATGTAGAGGTAATGTAAAGGTGATGAAGGTGGATGTTAAGGTCTTACCCCGCTATGTTAAGTTAACTAAAACGCCAATATATAGTTTACTAAGTTTTCTTCGTGCCGTAAACCCATTTTTTTTCTAAGCCGGTAACGTTTAATCTCGACACTTTTTATCGTAATATTCAATAATTGCGCAATTTCCTTTGACGATAGATTCAACCTCAAATAGGCGCATAATTTTAAATCATTCGGTGACAATTCTGGGTGTGCCGCCTTTAATTTTCCTAAAAACTCGCTATCCGAATTATTAAATGCTTCTTGAAACATTTCCCAATCGTCATTTTCATTTAGGTTTTTGTCAATAACGCTAATTACTTTATTAATTCCATTGCCGGTATTCCCAACGGCATTCAAAAGTTCTTTTATTTTCGTCAATAACTCGTTCTTCCTTATGATACTCATCGTAGAAGCGGCCAGTTCTTTTCGTTTGCTCTTGTTCTCTATCTCGAGTTTTTCGTTTTTTATTCTTATTATTTCTTTCTCATTTTTGACTTCCGTTAGCTCCAACTCACGCTTATTCTGCACGATCAGTTTAGAACGTTGTCGTTTGTAATAATGCTTATATACATTATGCATAAAAAATGAGAAAAGCAGCACGCCTAATAAAAAAAGAACAATCGCAACATTTGAAATGTACCAAGGTTTAGCAATCCTGAAACTGTAGGTGGCCGTATTTTTTGACAGATTATTACCAATTCTTCCCCTTAGTTCAAATACATAGTCCCCAAAAGGAAGGTTTTCAAAAACGACATCCGATTTTTCGGACCATTCACTCCACTCATCATAAATTCCATTGAGACGGTATTGATACTGGGTAGTCAGATACTTATTATAAACTGGGGAGTAAAAGGAAAATAGGAAATGATTTGCTGTATTTTCAAAATCACCTTCAATTTCATGGTCCAAAATTCTTTCTACGGAATTGCTGGTATTTCTTATTGTTCCAAAGTGGATATTAAAATCTTCAGATTTAATTTCATTAATATTAAATATGATGTAGCCAGAGGTTTTGCCAATTAAATAGGTGCCATCATCATTTAGTGGGATAATATTCTCATAACCCAAAATACCATCCCTCACCTCTTTAGTGAGGGGAATTACTTCAATTTTTGAGGTATTTGTAAGCTCTGCAGGCTCTACATAGCTAATATTCGATTTATTAAAAATCCATAATTTATTATCGCCTTCAGGTACAATTAATTTCCCCGATTCGTATTCCTCTTGGCTAAACAAATTACTGAGGGCGTTTTCCTTGATGAACTTTTGTGTATTGTCTTGGTATTGAAATATACCTTTTTTGTAAGCATAGAGTAATTTATCATTGTAGGATACAATACTGGAGTTTGCCCCTTTTATAGTAGTGTCTTTATATACTTTCTCTGCCCGAAGCATGGAATCATCCAACTCTACTTTGAAAACCCCGTTGTACTCGTGGTTAACAAAGACTTTGTTTTTCCGGATTTCAAAATATCTAGAGGAATTGTCGAATCCTTCAATTTTATTCCTTACGCGCCATGAAGTACCTGATTTAGCCAATACATAGAGCCCATCATAATTACCTTGGAGCAGTAAATCCTCCCTATTAGGAATCCGGGATAAATTCCAAGTTCCTTGAACATCCGCAATTTTAATTGCGGCATTACCGTTTATTTCAAAAGTACCTGTATTATGACCGCAAAATAATTTGCCGTCAATTTCTTTTAAACTCCATACCTGACCCTGTGTACCTTCTATAAATTTAAAACCTTGATCAGCATCGAGCTTTCTAAAAAACAGTCCCTGATTCGTTCCTAGGTAAAGATTTTCTGCATGTACCGCTGAGGCGTATACACTTCCTAATATTCCTTTGGTATCATTGAACACCTTATAGGGAGCCTTCAAATTCACATAACTAACTCCATAATCTAGACCTGTCCATAAATTCGCATCTACATCTTCAAAAAGAGACAGAACCGTATTGTTGCTTAAACCTGCGTCTTGATTTATTTGATATTCCAAGGTTCCATTGGCATTTAAGTATAACAAGCCATTGGAAATCGAACCTAAGGCAAAACTATCGTCCCTTAATTGAATGGCGTCATAAAGACTTAATTTTGACAAATATGCGTTCGGGAAGTTTTTGGCCTCTTTCAGTATATTGTCTTTAAGCAGATAGAAGCCGTTGCTTTTACTCAATACAAATAATTCATTCTCACTTCCAAAAAGATTAATAACCTCGTCATTCCTAACCCTAGCGTCATCCAAAACCAAAAAGTCCTTTCCGGACTCAATTTTGAAAATTCCTATACCCATTCTTTGAAAATAAATAGAAGAATTAATTTTGAATATTTTAGTTATGACCCCATCCCCACTAATTTTATTAATAGTTTCACTGTTTATGTCGAGTATGTAAATTTGCTTTAGGGATTGAAAAATGATGTAATTATCTACATCAATAATATTCCAGAATTCCTCGTCTTCGATAAGGTCAACGTTCAATTCTTTGGATAATGACCTATAATCCAAGGTACCTAGATTACTCTTTTTCCAATAACCAAATTCCATAAAACAACCCGTATAAATACGATCTCCAACGACCTTCACAGAACGCATTATTGTTTCGTTCGGAGAGGGATATAGTTGCCAGCTTGCCCCGTTGAACTCCAACAATCCCTTACTATTCGCTACATAAACAATCTTTTCCGGAGATTGGGAAATATCCCAATTTTGGTTTTCTCCCTGATAATCCTCCGGATAGAAATTTTTAAGGGGCGGCAGTTCTTGGCCATTCGCACCAAGGGCCATTAACAGGAAAATGATAAGAATACGTTTCAATTCAATTGGTTCTTACTATGAGGAAATTAAGATAAACCCTTTTTTGGTTAAATACTAGTATCGGCCTTACGGAGGATTATAAATAGAATATAAAGTCAATTCGTTGAAACCCAATTTGTAGGTGTTAGTACTTTTTAGGGAGTTTTTGATTTTCTGCACTATGAATTCCAAGTTTTAGACTACTTATCAATTTTCTCCACACAACCATAAATAAATTGTTTAGCAGGGGCTTGAAGAGCATTCGAGCAATGACAGCGTATTTAGTCTGGTATCGAAATTTAAATCCTATTTGGAATGGATTGTTTATCCAAAAAAACAATGAAATTTCATTTAAAATTTATTCTTTTCTGATTTCGATGGCGTATGCCCGTCTCGGATTTTCCTTTAATAATTTATCGATATCCATTTGGTCAAAGCCATTCTCTTTGAGCCGTGGGATGAGCTCCGTAAATAAATCTGTGTATCCCCTGTAATAACCGCCGTTCTTTTCGCCAACATTATACCAACCTGCATCGTGTGCTATCAGGATGTGGTCCAAGATTCCGTTTTCCTTAAGTTCCAGTAGCGTTTTTACGAACCAGTCAATATTTCCGTGGCCATCGGGTTTATCCCCGGGTCGTGAATCAATATTGTCCAATGAAATCCATGCCCCTAGACTGGCAGCCTTGAAATACCCTTCCATGGTGCCGTTCTGGGCATGGGTCCATACGAATGCGTTTGGAGATACGCCCATCTCCTTAAGTACTTTTAGCTGTGCCATCGCAGGACCATCTGCCCCTGTATGTGAGACAATGGTCATGCCTGTTTTCAAATGGGTAAGTGCTGCAGCCTTAACCAGTTTTGTATGCATTTGAGAAAGGGGATCTTCATTTTCCACCGCTATTTTAATGAATCCAGGTCTTATGCCCGAACCGTCGATACAATCCCTGAACTCTTTTATCCACATGGCCGCCATTTCCCTTGGAGAAGCCTCCATTGCACTTTCTGGAACGTATTTATTGCTCCCGGCCCCATAATAGCCCGTGTTGGTAAGGATTTGTAGGCCAGAGCGCTCGGCCAATTCCCTTAAAACATAAGGGTCGCGCCCTAAATAAGCTGGTGTACAATCCAAAAAAGAGGCGGTACCGTATTTTTTGAGTTCTTTAAGGTATGGCAATGCGCGTTCTACAACCTCCTTTCTGTTCCAACGATGATAGCCCGTGCTGTCTGCTCCAATCCAATCCACCATGACATGCTCATGGATAAGCGTCAAACCCATTTTGTTGGGCTCAATGGCTCCGGTTACGGTTATGACCTGAGCTATGGCCATGGTTGGAGCGATACTAGTTAGAAAAATCAATAAACAAGTGATATAATGTTTCATCCTTACTGCCTTAAAGACTAAAATACGAAAGTAACCTACGATTCGCATACCTCCCTCAAGTGAAGTTTGACCGTTTCAGGTTTTTAGAAGCGTATAACGCTTCTAAATTTGACCTTACAACAATTGAATTTTATGTTTTAGGCTGAACGGAGGCAGGTATGGTAAAACCAAACCTAAAATTTACCGTAGGTAGTTTATGATAAAAACTATCCTTGTCTTTATTCTTTCAGTTGGATGGATTCAAATTTCCAATGCTCAAAAAATAGACAACTTGGTATCCTTTAGGGACATTAAAAGTAATAGCTATTTTAGGTTGAATTACGACAATGATTTTTTTGCCGCTTCGGACAAAAACTATACCCAAGGCTACAACCTTGAATTGGTATCGCCTGCATTCAAAAAGAATCCTGTTAACTATTTATTCTATAGGCCCAAAGATACCGAGACCCGTTACGGATTGGCACTAGAGCATATTGGTTTTACGCCAAGCAGTTATGAACTTTCAACGATTCAATTTGGAGATAGGCCATTCGCCTCGGCCATTATGCTGAAAAGTTTTATAATCGCTACCAATCAATTAGCGCATGTTCGGTTTACTTCTTCATTTAGTTTTGGAATGATTGGTCCTGCCGCCTTTGGAGCAGAAATGCAAACGGTCATTCATGAAGCTACCGGTAATAAAATACCTTTGGGATGGCGAAATCAAATCAAAAATGATATTGTCCTTAATTATGAACTAGGCTACGAAAAACAACTCTTTAGGTTTCGAGATTTATTTTCAATCCATGCAACTTCTACCATTAAGGCAGGAACACTTTTCACCAATGGCTCTGTTGGAGCAAATACCGTTTTTGGAATCATTAACAGCCCCTATGAGCCCACTACCAAAAGAAACGGGTTCAAGCTATATGCCTTTGCACAACCGGTAGTACATGCTATTGTCTATGATGCAACATTACAAGGTGGGCTATTCAATAAAAAAAGCCCCTACGTTGTAGTGAAAGAAAATATAGAGAGAATAACGGGACAATTCAACTTTGGCATCATTTTAAAAACAAAAACGCTCTATTTCGAATATGTCCGTTCTATAATCACAAAGGAAATCACTACGGGCAGCAACGCTAAATGGGGAGGCATAAAAATCGGTTTTACCCTCTAAAATTAACTTGTCTTTCGGGTGCTATCTTGAACCGTTGATTGATTATAACCTTGGTCAACTTAATTTTTAAATAATATTCACCAATGTTCGGTACCTTTTTCACCTTTAAAAGGTCCGGTTAAATCTGGGGTTATCCACCCGGCATAGAATTCACTCTGTTGTGCCTTGACCTGATTTCCATTCACATAGCATTCCAGGTGCTGCGGGTAAAAAGCCAAACAGTCCTTCAATTTCTCAAATTCAGGAAAAGGATTGGGGTATGACCAGGCCACTGGCCTATTCGCTTCCGCTTTCAAGGCAAAATAAATGGCCTTGCCCTTCCACTCACACAAGGAGGTCTTGCCTGGCAGCTTCACAAGTTTAGCCATATTTATATACCGTTGCTCCAAATAATAGGTTGGTGGGCTTGCCGTCTCTAGAACTGTCAAAGCTTCCCTTGCTTCCGCAATCTGTATACCGTTAGAATTCACCATTATAGTACCATACATCTTTTCTATTACCGGCGGACGTGGGAAGTCCCAAACAGACCGTTGCCCTTCTTTTGGTTTTATAGCAAACGGTGGCCTTTTAGCGCCTGTATGGGACCAGCTTTCCCTCGACTTCTGTAACCAATTTAATGATTTATCCGTTTTCTTCATAGGACTACATTCCTTTTCTAAATTTTGAATTTATTCTTCCTTTTTGATAGCGCTAAATAATAAATACCCCTATTCCAACGATTAACAAGGACATTACAAACCCCTTGTAACCAGGCGCAGTGGTCGTCCAGAAAATAGCGTAAAGACTAAACCAAGCCCCAAGGCCAAAGCCAATCCATTTTAACTATTTTCCCTTTATAGGATTTCTCTATTTTAGTGAGCCACATGCAATTGTAAGCATCCAGCTCAATCATTCTTAATCCCATACATGCTAGCATAAAGCAAATTCATTACTCTGTTTTTATTTTTATCCAAACCATACGATGGTCAGAGCTGGATTTTCTATCCAACATCAACTCGTTTAAAGCCTCCCCCGCTACAGGCCAAAAGACACCAGAATCGATAACATTCAAGTCAATGGAAGGAAGGACATAATCCGCCCTTAATTTCCAAAATGCGGTGTGGTATTTTCCATATTCATTCGTTGGACTTAAAAGCGCCCCGCCTTTGCTTGATGGCGTAAATTTATTGTTAACTCTAGGGTGGTTTAATAAATCCACGATACCCTTTTTAAGGGCATTCCCTTCATCCGGGGAAGCATTTAAATCGCCCATGACTACAAAGGTTTTATTGCCCAATGCTCAGTTTTTGCCAGAATCATCGTAAATATAACTACCGTCCTCATCACTGATGTAGTCGCGCCAAAATCTGATTTCATCGTGATTCCGTTTTCCATTTCTATCCTCCTCACCATCAAAGCCTGGCGGGGTAGGATGACTGGCAAGCACATGTATGGTTTTGTTTCCGAATCTTATAGGTATATCCCAATGGGATTTTGACGAAAGTCTAAAATTCTCCCATGCTTCGGCGCTATAAAAATCATCACCATCCGCTGTACGCGTTTGTAAATGCTGGGGCATGTCCTTCCACTTAAAAAATTGAAATGTGCGGATGTTCTCCTTATCAATCGGAAACTTAGAGAGCAAGACCATGCCATAGTGCCCTGGATACCTCCCGTAACCATAGGCATCGTTTCCACTTCCTTCAAATTTGCCATCACCATTAAGATCAAACGGCGTTTTTATACCAGTATTAAAGGTTGTGTAGTAATAATAAGGATAGTCTATGGCTTTGGTCTCTCCCTGCGCTACCCTCAAATATCCATTAATGAATTGTTCTATACCTTCTTTAGGGTTTTCGATGTAATCAAATTCGTTAAGTAAAAGGACATCTGGCCGCTTTGCCTGTATAATCTTGGCAATGTTAATACTATGTTGACTGGTTCCACTTGCTAATTCATGCATTAGTACTTGTGCGGAAACACCGTCGGCGTATCTACCGAGGTAATTTTCTGATTCCATACTTACGTTAAAAGTGGCAAACGTGAGAACATTTGGCTTATCCATAACTACCCTATTCTTACATTGAACACTAAGTGAAATCAAGCAGATATAAGTGAAAATATAATTGTAACGCATATTGCCAATAATTAATCCTGCAAGTTTACAACATTACATGGGAACGAACTTTTCCAAATAATTATTTAGATGAAAAGCTTTCCATACCTACCTAACAAAAAATTATAACACCCGAAGCTTCGAGATAGACGTATCTACTTAAACTTGAATTTATTCCAAAGTTTATTTGTCCATTTTTGGACCTAAGTATAATTTCTAAAATTCTGCAAAATACTAATCTCACTAAAAAATTAGCAACTATTACGCTACAACGAAGTAACAAACTAAAATAAAGACAAAGACTCCGGAAAGCCCAGAAATTGGGTCTCACATTATAAAGTTTTCGAATTAGTCTCCTGACGACCCAATATGATAAATTCGTTCGTTCGTCGGGGAATATAAATAGTGCACTTGCGATGTAAAACGTTCGAACTATAAATGAAATTGGAGTACTGTTATTATCAAGAATTTAAAAAAATAAAACCCTGTAAATAATTAATTTACAGGGTTTTATTTATAATTCGTCGGGGTGGCAGAGTTACAAACCCCTGCCCTATTCCTCTCATAATCAATTTATTACATTATTTTTTCTTAAATAGGACACGTGATAGGACATGTATCAAAGCGTTTTAGTGCTTTCGTTCTTTAAAGATAAGAAAGGTATACCAAAACTGTACAAAGGATATCAAATTTAATTTATCTACTATTTAAATCCGTAAAGCTGATATTACAAACTCTTTACAAAAGGTGCATTCTATAAAGAGTTTGCAAAAACAAAGCTTTACTTAAATAAACTAGTAAAAACTTAAATTTCTTGCAAATACCCCTGACAGAATTCTGAGGAACCACTTCAGATAATCAATTGCAATTCTTAACAAGGCATTATTCCCTTTGCAGTCTCGGTAAAACTTATCGTTTTTTACTAAATATTTCCCTTTCGAATACACTCTTCTCTTCTTATCGATAAATAAAATTTCAGGTATGTTTTAGTAAGGTTTGAAAAAAATCAAATATTTCTTGATGACATTTTCTTTTTGACTCTATGTAAGGATATAAAACCCATACCAAATGAAAAGAGTAGCCGCCCTTCTATTATGCCTGACACTATTCCTAAGCACCGTATCATGTAGTCAAAACACAAAGGCCGCCAAGCAAACAGAAGCAGATGGTGTTATAGAACTTAATGGCCAAACCTACACACTTAAAAAAAGTGTTCTGACGTCAAACGTTGAAAAGTCAATTAAACCAAACGTACCTGAAATTATATTTCATGAGCTACGCGATGATCAACGGAATATGGTTATGGCATACTTGCCCTTACCAAGCGATTGGAAAATAAATGATAAAGTGGATAACGAAGGTGTATGTGCAACCGGACCAAACAACGTTAAAGTTTACGGAGAAGGATCTGACAACTTCGTTTTTTCTCAATTACCCGATTTTAACGAAATGATATCAAATCAAGGGAATCAAATAAAACCTTTAAAAAATATTGAGCAACTGGTAAAGGAGGATTTTACTCCTAAATTCGAAAAAGAAGGTCTAAAACTAGTGACACTTTATCCCCTACCTAAACAAAAAGCTTATGATGAAAATTATGAGCAATTTGTATTTAAACCTGTACCCATGCAAAAAACATTTGATGTAATGGCTGCAGAATTCGAACATACTAATAGTACCATGTCATTATTGGTTATTAGACAATACATTAGCTACACCCAAGAAGCCTGTTATTGGGGATATAGAATTAGCGGATTGGAAGCACCCAAAGCTAATTTTGAAGCAGCTAAAACCAACTATTTATACACCTTAGAAAATACAAAATTTAACCCACAATGGTTACAAACCTGTTATATGGAAGACGCCCAAACTTCGGCCAGAATGAAAAGGACGCATGACGATAGAATGATGCAATTGAGAGGAGAAGGGCAGGCTATTATTGAACGTGGCAAAGCACACAATGCGATGGTAGACCGAAACCATAAACTGTTTATGGATGCTCATTTAGAACGGGAGAATATATCTAACCCTACAAATGGGCAAACCTATCAAGTTGATGCCGGCAGTAAAGAATATTGGATGAATTCCTCTAATGAGTACATCTCCTCTGACAATGTATTGTACGACCCAAATATGGACAATGCTGTAAATACTGAATCTTGGACAAAAATGACAATCAATAACTAAAATCCCACAACTTTTAAAACTAATTTAATATGAAAAACTTCAAACCCTTTTATTATTTAATTGCACTATCTTTTTTACTAGTAAATTGTTCAAAAGATGAAACAATTGAAACTTCAGAGAATACTAACCCTGGTCCTTTTTCGGTAACAATTTTAGAAACTCGTATGGATGGTGCTAATATTGGATGGACCCAATCTGTCGATAATGATAACGACACAGTGACCTATTCAATTTATCTAAACACCCAACGTGTTTCAAACGGAGGCTCGGCCTTGACATACAACTTTACTAATTTGAATCCTGAAACAAATTATGAAGGGCATATTATTGCAGAAGACGGTAAAGGAGGCACTAAGCAAGTTAACTTTGCTTTTAATACCGAACCAGACATTGAGGAGGAAAACATTGACAACCCCGACCTTGAACTTATCGGTGGCCAAGGAGCTTTTAAAATTACCCCTGGAAGCGGAATTATGAGCGGAGAAACCTCAGTGAATCTTAAAATTATTTTTGATGATTTTAAAATACAAATCCCCAATGACTCCCTAGATTATAGAATTGAATGGAAGACCAACGGTGCCTACGGTAGTTTTGAGGACGAAGTTAACGAGGCCGATATGTTAGATTTAGATGGTATTACGTACACCAGTATCAATACCGAAACTACCACCGGCGAAGAAAAATTCATGGCAACCTTATATTCAAGACCAAAGGGCAGTAATGAAACATTTACATTAAACGGCTCTGCCCTAACCAGTTTGTCCATTTTAAATGAACCAAACAAGAAATACTTTGTTTTAGATGACATCTTTTATATCGAAAAACTTGTAGATGAAGAATGTATCATTTCTTCTTTTCCTCTCGTAACAGCACCAAGCGTTAGAAATTTTTTATACAACTCCTTTTTTGTTACTAAAATAGATAACGCTACTAATTACACTTTAACTGTTGCTAGTGTGAAAGATGGTGACGGTTACGAATATGGTGGTCGTAGTTGGAGTTGGAATAACAATTCAACCCAATATCCAAATGACAGTGTGGATACAACTGACAAAAACGGCAACCCTATTACTATCGAAGGCGATTTTGAACTATTTATTTACGGGGGAGCTATTAATACTTGTAATGAATTCTATGATGAAACCGTAATTAGACTAGCGGCTACGCAAGCAACAAGTCAACTCACCGTAACCTTAGAGTAGGAATTTACAACTGAAAAAATTAACATAAATAGTGTATCTTTCTCTTGTCTATACCAGGCTATGCAAGAGAAAGATACACTTACCCAAAACGTTTTAACCCAAGAAGAACTCATTAAAGCGATACAGGCTAACGATGAGTTCATTCTTAAAAAGATATATCAAGAAAACTATTACAAAACAGAAAAGTACGTCCTCGGAAATAGTGGTACGGTAGATCAGGCAAAAGATTTTTACCAAGAAGCATTTATTGCTATTTGGGAAAATGTACAGAACAATAAGTTTGTGCCACAAAATGCAACTGCACTTAATGGCTACATCTATACCGTGGCCAAGAACAAATGGCTAGATTATTTAAAGTCTGCCAAATTTAAAAAAACAGAGGCGATAGCACGATCCGAATACAAAATAGAAAGTAATGAAGTCATAGATATCGAACTAGCCGAAAAAGAGGACAAAATAACTCAGGTTACCATAAATTTCAACCGAATGGGAGACGCCTGTAAAAAAATATTAGAGCTGTTTTATTATGAAAATGAGTCATTAAAAGAAATTGCAAGCCAATTGAACATTACCGAAGCTTCAGCTCGAAACAAAAAGTATCGCTGTTTAGAAACCTTACGCGGTTTAGTGTTAACATCCAAATAACCCAAATTGGAAGAAAAAAATAACATATCTCAGGAGCTCTTAGAAACCATTGAAAGGTATCTCAAGAATACCATGGATGCTAATGAACTAGCGTCATTTATGAAAGAAATGGAGCAAAACGCTGTTTTACACCAGCATGTTGAAGAAACTAAAATTCTTATTTCAGGAGTAAAAAAAGTAGCCAAAAAAAATAAGTTAGACGAATTTCATAAAGACCTTACCAAGAGCAATACATTTAACGAACAAGATGAATCCATTTTCAAACCTAACTTTAGAACGCTATCTATAGCTGCCTCTATTTTAATTTTAGTTGGCGGATTTTGGTTCTTTAATAGAACACCGCAAAATGAAAAATTGTTTAATCAGTATTTTGAGCCAGACAGAGGTTTAGCCACCACAATGAGCCAAACAGATAATTATAATTTTGAGGATGCCATGGTAGATTACAAGAATTCAAAATACGATTTGGCCATTAAAAAATGGGAGGTTTTATTGAAGAATAAACAAGAAAATGACACGCTAAACTATTTTTTAGGTTCCGCCCAATTAGCAAATAAAAATGAAATAAAAGCCATTCCTTATTATACTAAAGTAATTGAAAATAGGGAGAGTATTTTTTTAAATGAGGCGTATTATTATTTAGGACTAGCTAACCTTAAGGCTAACGATATAAACGAAGCAATTTTAAATTTTAAACAAAATAATTCCCCCAAAAGTGAAAAAATAATTACTGAACTACGTAATTAAAACAGGTTTATGGGGTACATTTTAAAAAACACAAGATTCATTTTTTGGAGTAGCCTAATATTATTGTTTGCAAATCCTGTTTTCGGTCAAACAGATACCCTTACGGGGGTTGCACTTATTGATAAATACCTGCTCGAAGAAAAATTAAAACAAGCTGACTCTATTCTAAATGAACAGCTCACTTTCTATAATAGTCAAAACCTAATAGATTCTTTATATGCTTACCCATACTACGTAGGCAAAATAGCCCAACTAAAAACCAATACAAATGAAGGCATACAAAAGGCCACAAATTTTGTAAATAGAATTGTAGCGAGTACTACCAACAAAACAACCCTTTACAAATCATACAAAAACATATCAGATTTTTACGATGCTCTTGGGCTTAATAATGAAGCATACAATGCCTCTAAAACAGCATTAAATTATGCGCTTCAAATAAAAAACATAAAGCCAGAAGAAATTGCCCTAATGAGATCTAACATGGGTTATAGTGCTTATAGTTTAAACAATTTCTCCGAATCAAAACAATTGTATTTACAAGCTACAAAAGAATATGAATCTTCTAAAACTACAAAATCAGAAGCCCTTGCAGACGCTTATAACACAACTGCAACACTTATGTGGCACTTTAATAAACTAGATAGTGCACAAATTTATTTCGAAAAGGCAATTAAAACCATAGACAAAGGAGCGTCTGATAAATACAATAAGCTTTATTTAATTTCAGTAACAAAAACAAATATTGCCTTATTAGAAGAATCTAAAGGGAATGTATCCACATCTATTTCTATTCAAAAAGATATAATTAAAACCCTAGATAATGTTATTAAGAACACTAATGACCAAACCACAAAAGAGCGGTCAAAACGCATACAGTCTGTTGCACTTAGCAATTTAGGTGCAACTTATTCTGATTTAGGGAACTTGACCCAAGCATATGAAATTGAAAAACTAGCGTACAAAAAAAAGAAAGAAGCTTATGAGCCTACAGACATTCGCATTGCTAATACCTTATTGAATATAGCTATTGCAGAATTGAATTTAAAAGAATACGACAAAAGTATTAATACTTGCAATAAAATTATTGAGGAAATAGATAAATCACCTGGTGATTATCTGGTCCTAAAAGCGAATGTTATAAATATTAAAGCTCAAAATTATCTTAAAAAAGGTAATGTTAATACCGCACGAGATACGTTTTTAGCATGTGAAAAACACTTTGCCAATGAAAAACCTACTGAATATACACAGGAGCATTTAGACTTTCTAATTACCTATTCTCAGTTTTTAGCGAACCAAAATAGCGTTGAAGAATCTATTTTAAAAGCTAAGAAAGGGTACAATTATGTGTACAAATACGGAGGAAGTGCCAATTTATCTATATTAAAACAAATTATAAATGTAGGTCAGGTGTACTATACACTTGGTAATTATAACGAAGCAGAAAAATGGGCTACAGACGGTATTTCTTATATAAATAATCATATTACCAATGTCAACACAACTTTAGATTCACTTCAATTAGAATTTAAAAAACCACCTGTTACGCTATTAAAATTGAAGGCTGCTTACAAAAATGAAAGTGTTCTAAGCACGTTAAAATTAGAGCAAATAGCCGCAAAACTTAACAAACTAACTCAAATATTAGAAAAACAAAAATCTACTGTTTTTAACAATAACGACGTAAATTCCATTATTTTAGAATATAATCAGGTAATCGATTTTTCAAAAAAAATTCAACTTCAATTATACGAACTTACTTCGGATGAAGAATATTTAAGAACTTTATTATCCTTACAAGAATCTGGTTTGTATTATAAAATTCGCTCTAGATTAAACTTAAGACATAACTTCGATTTTAATAATGTCCCAAAAGAAGTTACTGCTAAGGAAAAAACATTAAAAAATAAACTAGAAAACTCACTCACAGATATCGATAATCTTAATGTTTTTTTCGAAGCTAGTGAAACATGGGCAACCTTTTTAGACTCTCTTAAAACAACTTTTCCTAAGTATTACAAAATGCGTTATGCTACTATTGGAGGTACTTTGGAGGATATTCAAAACAAAATTCTAAAAGGCACTACCGTAGTGCGTTATTTCTTTATTGAGGATGTACTATATGCTTATGTGGTATCCGAAGAAATTGAAAAATTATTTCCTTTAGACTATTCCGAAGTAACATCCAATATAGCGCTGTTAGGGGAAAATCAATCTGATATCAATGAGACCTCAACAATTCTTAACACCCTTTATCAGAAGCTTTGGCAACCCTTTGAAGCTGAAGTGAAAACCAAAAATGTGGTCATAGTTCCTGACGGTATATTATACAACTTAAGTTTTGAAACATTGACTGCTGCCACCCTTAATTCTTTCAAAGAACTTGCAGATAAAAGCCTTTTAACCAAACATAACATTTCCTATAACTATAGCCTTTATCTGATAGATTCGAATACAAAATCAAAAATATACGACAACAGCTATATTGCCTTCGCACCGGAATTCAATGACAAAATGAAGGAAAATTATAAAATAGCACTAACCGATTCATTGAGTCTAGATAAAGCGTACTTGAAATTACTCCAACAACCCTTTAACGTAAGTTTGGCAAAAACATACGGAGATTTCTTCGATGGAAATTATTTCGTCAATGAAAATTCCACAGAACAAATTTTTAAAACAAATGCTAACGAGCATAAAATCATTCATATTGGTACCCACGCAGAATCAAATAATATAAGTCCTGAGCTTTCTCGATTGATTTTCGCTAAAGACGTTTCAAATACAACAGCTGAGGATGGCTCGCTTTATACTTATGAAATTTACAATACAAGTTTAAACTCTAATCTGGCTATTCTTACTGCTTGTGAAACAGGGAAGCCTTCCTATCAGGCAGGGGAAGGCATGATTTCTTTAGCACATGCCTTTAATTATGCCGGCAGTGAAAGTATTTTGACTAGCCTTTGGAAGATTGACGAACGTTCCAGCGCAGAAATCATAGAATTGTTTTACGATTATATCAAATCAGGAAAACCTAAAGATGAAGCTTTGCGCTTAGCAAAGCTAGATTATATCAAAAATACTGATGGTAGAACCGTTGCGCCTCAATATTGGGCTGGACTAGCATTAATGGGCGATACGTCTCCAATTGTTATTTCTACGGGCACTAATTGGTTGTATTGGATTCTCGGTATCGGATTACTCTTTATTGTCGGACTGTTTATGAAAAATCGTATTTAACAGGCTTACTTATTCCTTAAAAATTTAAATGAAAAAGGCCGGATATACCGACCTTTTTATAAGTGCCATTGTTGTTCCCCCGAGACAATGACACTTCAACTAACTCAACTACATGTTATTCAAAAAAACGCTTATAAATGATTAGCGTATTCTTCTACCATTTATTAAGACGAATTTTTATTCCCTACATAAACACATCGAAACAAAATCAAAATGTCATCAACTTTCGTGATGACTTTTTATGATTACATAGATTTAGCTAAATAACCTTAAAAACAGCTTAATTATGAAATCATTAAAAATGTTCCTCCTATTTGCAATCATTACTACATTTACTTGCTCTAAAGACGAGGAAGGTAGTACAGAACTGCCTATGCAGGGCAACATTTCATTTGCCCTTTCAAACGGTGCGGGTTTTTCAGTAGAAAATATAGTAGCGATAGTATCAAAACCATATGGTTCAGGTAATACGAGCACCATAACCGTTACGGGAACCGCGGGTGCCAGTAGCAAAGTGACAATAACCCTAGTTGACAATGACAGCTCTTTTAAAGCTTTCGCAAAATGAGGAATTCTACTACGTTTGTTACTACTATGGTGAGGATAAAAAAATGACAAAAGGGCAGCTCGTTATCCATAATAACCGGAAAACTTTTGAGCTCATTTTTGGTTAATTAAATACACATGACCAGCCAGTATTCTATGACTTGTTTGGGACCATAAAGCAAGAGAACAATTTTGTTCACTTAGATTGTAAACATTTTATTCAAAATAAGAAAATATAGGGCTCTAAAATGATTTTTTATGTAGGTATGGCCTCCTATTCCGAAAGACCTATTTTAATAGGGGCTTACTCTTCGTTTGATAAATACAATCATAGCATTGCGGGGAAATTAATGCTGGTACAAATGAATTCCAAACAAGAAATGGAACAAGAATCCAAGTCAGGTGAATCTCATCCCGCTATTTGCCAAGAGTTAATCAAACGTCGTCATATTATTCCGAGTAGAGTACCTAACAACTATCAAAAATCTCTCCAAAAAGGCCTTATGCTAGCATATTTGGTAAAATACCCGTAGTTATAAAGCAATTTTTTTTGTAGAAGAAAATCAAGTAGAGCTAGATTTTAGCATTCAGAAAAATCACTTCAACATATCTAGCGATATGTAGGATATAGAATTAGATAACGATAGAATTGCTATTGAAGCTAAGTGTCAAATATTAGAACTCCATTTTGATATTACAGGTATTTTTAAATTACAAAAAGCATCTCTTTATATTAAGAATTATGACCTCTTTTCGAAAAATAAAGCTGGTACTGGAACCATTTCGGGGGTGGACATTAATAATAACCAAGTTGCTGGAGTTGTTCGTTTATTAATTCAAGACTCATGATTAATAAATAATAAGGTTCAATGCTGCAAATAATCATTGTACCGGATTAAAATGTAAAATCAAGGGGCTTACCCTCAGCGTGTCTCATTCATGGTAATCTATAATAGTTTTGCTAATCAACCTTTTGTGCGATGTTTTCATAATTATTTCTATGTATGAAGTCAACCAGAGTTGAGATAAATATAGCTTATACTTAACTATAGAAATTCGATATTTTAAGTTCTAATCCTAGTTCCCCGAGAACTCAAATGCTAAAACCCGTTATACACAGAACTTAAGAAGATCTATGATGAAAATAGGACACGTAATAGGACACGTTCGATGTATAATTTGTACCGTTTTGGTACGTTTTGATAGCATTTTTAAAATCAGAAAACCCTGATAATCAATTGATTATCAGGGTTTTAAAAACATTTAGTCGGGGTGGCAGAGTTAGAACCCCTACCCTATCCCGTTATGGATAGGGCGGTCAAAGTGAGCCACCTCTGGCGGATTAAAGTGAGCATAGCAAATCAGTTGCTCAAAATCGATTCTAAAGAGGTTTAAAATTAGTGTTTATTTCTTAGTTTTTTACGCATTGATTCTCCTTTGATGTTAATTCGATGAGCAGAATGTACCAATCTATCTAAAATGGCATCTGCTATAGTTTGTTCTCCGATAATATCATGCCAGGCTTCTACAGGCAATTGAGATGCAATGACAGTTGACCTTTTACCATGTCTATCTTCAATAATTTCCATAAAAGAGTGTCTATTTAATGTATCTAAAGCTTTTAATCCAAAGTCATCTAGTATTAACAGATCTTGTCTTTCTAATCTGTTTATTTGTTTTACATATGAACCATCTGCTTTTGATGTTTTGAGCATGGTAAAGAGCTTACTAGCATTAAAGTACATTACTTTAAACCCTTGTGAGCAAGCCTGATGACCTATTGCCGATGCTATATAGCTTTTGCCCGCGCCTGTACTTCCTGTAATTAATATATTCTCTTTACCCTTAATAAAGGCACAACTTGCAAAACGTTGCACTTGATTTTTATCAAGGTTTCTCGTACTGTCATAATCAATGTTTTCCATCACAGCGCTGTACCTAAATCTAGCTGCTTTGGTCAATCGTTCCATCTTTCGGTTCTGTCTGTCATCCCATTCTGATTGTATTAGATAGGCGATAAGCTCATCGTTTGTATACCCAATGCTATCCGAGGATAAACTGGTGTTAAAGGCTCTGATCATACCGTAAAGCCTTAATTGTTTCATTTGTTCCAATGTTTGTGTATTCATATACTTGGTTTAAATTTATTGATTTCTATCTGTAATAATTACCGCCCCTGATGTTATTATGGTTAGGTATTTCAATATTTTCTTCAAGGTTTTCATCTAGTCTGTCCCAACCTTTGTTTAAGATTCTATTGACCATGTTATAATTGTAGGCTTGGTATCCCAAAGCCCTTTTACAGGCATTGTTCAATCTTTCGTTGCCCACTTTCTTAGCTAGGTGCAATATGCCAAGGCAAGATTTATAAGATTGCTCAGGGTGTTGTTTCTTATCCAAGATTACCATGATATATTCTTTACAATGAGAGCCAATAGTATTTGCCCATGCTATAAACTTTTCGGAGTTCCATTCACTTACGAACTGATGATGTGAAGGCATGTGCTCTTTTAAAGTAGTGTAGCCGTATTTCTTTCTCTGGCGAGCATGCGCGGTAAGCCGTTGTTCTTTGTGAAATATCTCTACTAAACTATTAGAGAATATCACCTTAACGTGTTTGCCTATGTGCTGATATGGCACGCTGTAATAATGCTTGTCCTTGCTTAAATAGATATGACTGTTCTTGTGAACGGTAGCTTTTGCGTACGATTTAATCTCATAACGCTTTACGGGCAATGGTTTGAGTTCAACGCTTTCTATTTCCTTGAACAGGGAGTATCTTGAATACTCCCTACCTCTAAAGGACATTTTGTTATGTACATCTAAAAGTTCTAGAATTGCTTTGTTTATGTCTTTCTGAGTATGAAAGGTTTGATTTCTAAGCGGAGCGAATACCCTTGTATAAATAATTCGTACCGTATTCTCAACAATAGCCTTATCTCTTGGCTTGTAAGCTCTTGTTGGAAGTACTGCCGTTTCATAATGTTCTGCGAAGTCTGCAAAGGTTTCGTTTACCTTAGGCTCATAGCGACTACTTTTAGTAACTGCAGCCCTTAGGTTATCTGGCACTAAGGCTTGCGGAACACCACCATAATACCACAGGGCATTTTCTACACAGGCAATAAAATCCTCTTTCTTTTGGCTCTCACGAGCCTCGACATAAGTATACTGGCTGCTGCCCAATACACATACGAACACTTCCAAGTTGTGTATTTCTCCGGTATGTTTATCTACAATATGAAGCTTCTTTCCTGTATAATCAATGAAGAGTTTATCGCCAGCTTTATGGGTAAAGTGCATTACTGGTGATACATCTTTACACCACTCACGATACCAATATCTGAACTGGGATAGTTTGAAGCCATCAGGGTGTTTGGCGTAGTATTCCTGCCATAACAATTGCTTGGTCACCCCTGTCTTTCGAAGCTCTTTATCAAAGTAAGGAAAGTACTTCTCTAAAGTCAATAACTGCGGACTCTTTGGCTTTTGGTCTGATTTGAACAGCTTGTGAAGCTCTTCTAAAGTCATTTCTGATATCTCATAACCGGTAAGCTGATAACGCTTGAAGAAATGAATATACTTGGTAACCGTATTCCGAGATAGTCCGAGCTGTTTACTTATCTGGCGTTTGCTCACACCAGCACTATATAATTTGAATATTCGTTTTACTTTACGCATTTCTATTTGTGTGTTGGCCATAATCTTTTTAACAAAAAAAGACTATTGACTAAACCTTCAAATAGAATCGATTTTTAGTGGCTCACTTTAATCCGCTCTGCTATGCTCACTTTGACCCGCTGTAAGTGGTTCACTTTAATCCGCCGCTGGTGGTATACTATATCCGTTTTT
>CAWBZP010000010.1:0-5000 GCA_963793365.1 uncultured Flavobacteriaceae bacterium
CCAGAGTTGAAAAAACATCCCTTTCTATTGGGCATGCGTTTGATTATGAAACAAAATATTATCAGTTCATGCAAGCCGCCAATGATACCTTGTTCGGTACGGCCATCCTAACGGGGATTGATGACAAAGCTTATCTAAAAACCTTCAATAATGAGGTCAATGCCCAATTTTATAACCGAACCTTGGGTCGCGTAACGGCAAGCCTTACTATGTATAATTACAATTATTATTTCGATAGTCGTCTAATAAATGAGGACGGGTCCATTATACCCAATCAATTAAAGGGTACGGAGATCGCCCTAGGCGGTAGATACGCGAAGACCATAGGGGGTTTTGATTTGGATGCCAACTTAAAATATAATCTTTCGGGCACTCTGACGGGCAATTTGTTCGATGCTGCAGTATCCTATGCTATCAATAAGAATAATAGAGTAAGATTTTCTTTGCACACATCTTCCAGGATGCCCAACTTTAATTACTTGCTGTATCAAAGTGAGTATTTAAACTACAATTGGGATAACTCTGAATCCTTTGAAAAGGAACGTGTGAGCAGTTTAAAAGCGGAGTTTAGTTCAAGGAGGTGGGGCAATCTAATGGTCAAATACACAAACTTGGACAACTATACTTACTTTTCGCCAGTATCCGATTCGCCAATTTTGAACGATAATGAGAATGCTTTTATTAGACCATTGCAGGAGAACAGCGGCATTTCTTACTTGAAGGTGAAATACGAAAAGGAATTTAAGGTTGGGATGTTCGCGTTGAACAATACGGTAATGTATCAAAATGTGACGCAAGATAACAATGTATTGAACTTGCCGCAACTCGTTACCAGGAATACCTTTTATTTTGCATCGGATGTGTTCAAAAAAGCAATGTACCTACAAACAGGGATAACCTTCAAGTATTTCACCAGCTATACCATGAATGGCTATAATCCTGTTTTGGGAGAGTTCTATGTGCAAAACAGTGAAAAGCTGGGTGCTTATCCTTTGTTGGATTTCTTTATAAATGGACGGATTAAACAAACCCGTATTTATCTAAAAGCCGAGCACTTCAATTCCTCTTTTACAGGGTATGATTTTTATGCGGCACCCAATTACCCCTACCGTGATTTCGTGATTAGGTTTGGCTTGGTCTGGAATTTCTTTTCTTAACCAAAGTACCTTTTTTTGTAATTGGTTGATACTATTCGAGATAGGGTAAAAGCTCTTCTTCTTTTAATTTGTAAAATACTGTAATTCAGCTAATTGTAATAGTTCTTGAATAAAATCAAACCCTATGATCAGTAAGTTGCAGTAAATCAAAACACTATACGAGTACGCAGAAAAAATTAAAAAAAATATGTAAAAGACCCTTGCTAATTTGGAAAATGGTTTTACATTTGCAGCCCGTTAACGCCGGGATCAGGGATTACCTGAGGTGTTGGGGGACGTTCATATAGGTACTGTTTTTTGTTCGGCTGAAAAAAAGATTTATTTTTTTTCGAAAAAGGTTGCCGGGAAGGAAAACAGTTGTATATTTGCACCCGCTTAGGGGGATACCTTAGGCGGAAAAGGTCCTCAAGGCCGGAAGGCCGGGGGATTTTAAGGGAGTTCATTGAAATATTGTGGAGATAAGAATCGAGGACGGGTGAGGACCTGTCCGAGAGGAACAAGAATTAAGGAAACATAACAATACTATATGTATGTCCGGTCTAGGCCGGGTGTGCAAAAAGGAATTGAATCGAGAGTCGGGGCCGGGATAGGAACGAGCTTCGTTGGGACGAATATTTACAGAACAACGATGAAGAGTTTGATCCTGGCTCAGGATGAACGCTAGCGGCAGGCCTAACACATGCAAGTCGAGGGGTAACGGGGAGCTTGCTCCGCCGACGACCGGCGCACGGGTGCGCACCGCGTATGGAACCTACCTTCTACAGGGGAATAGCCCAGGGAAACTTGGATTAATGCCCCGTGGCACCGTTTTACGGCATCGTTCAACGGTTAAAGCCTTCGGGCGGTAGAAGATGGCCATGCGTCCCATTAGTTTGTTGGCAAGGTAACGGCTTACCAAGACTACGATGGGTAGGGGCCCTGAGAGGGGGATCCCCCACACTGGTACTGAGACACGGACCAGACTCCTACGGGAGGCAGCAGTGAGGAATATTGGACAATGGAGGAGACTCTGATCCAGCCATGCCGCGTGCAGGAAGAATGCCCTATGGGTAGTAAACTGCTTTTATACGGGAAGAAAAAGGGGCACGTGTGCCCTGTTGACGGTACCGTAAGAATAAGGACCGGCTAACTCCGTGCCAGCAGCCGCGGTAATACGGAGGGTCCGAGCGTTATCCGGAATTATTGGGTTTAAAGGGTCCGTAGGCGGGCCGGTAAGTCAGGGGTGAAAGTCTGCCGCTCAACGGTAGAACTGCCTTTGATACTGTCGGTCTTGAGTTATGGTGAAGTTGGCGGAATATGTAGTGTAGCGGTGAAATGCATAGATATTACATAGAACACCGATTGCGAAGGCAGCTGACTAACCATATACTGACGCTGATGGACGAAAGCGTGGGGAGCGAACAGGATTAGATACCCTGGTAGTCCACGCCGTAAACGATGGATACTAGCTGTCCGGGGCCTTGAGTCCTGGGCGGCCAAGCGAAAGTGATAAGTATCCCACCTGGGGAGTACGTTCGCAAGAATGAAACTCAAAGGAATTGACGGGGGCCCGCACAAGCGGTGGAGCATGTGGTTTAATTCGATGATACGCGAGGAACCTTACCAGGGCTTAAATGCATTTTGACAGGGGTGGAGACACCTTTTCCTTCGGGCAATTTGCAAGGTGCTGCATGGTTGTCGTCAGCTCGTGCCGTGAGGTGTCAGGTTAAGTCCTATAACGAGCGCAACCCCTACCGTTAGTTGCCAGCATGTCATGATGGGGACTCTAGCGGGACTGCCGGTGCAAACCGTGAGGAAGGTGGGGATGACGTCAAATCATCACGGCCCTTACGTCCTGGGCCACACACGTGCTACAATGGCAGGTACAGAGAGCAGCCACGTCGCAAGGCGGAGCGAATCTATAAAACCTGTCACAGTTCGGATCGGGGTCTGCAACTCGACCCCGTGAAGCTGGAATCGCTAGTAATCGGATATCAGCCATGATCCGGTGAATACGTTCCCGGGCCTTGTACACACCGCCCGTCAAGCCATGGAAGCCGGGAGTGCCTGAAGTCCGTCACCGTAAGGAGCGGCCTAGGGCAAGATCGGTAACTAGGGCTAAGTCGTAACAAGGTAGCCGTACCGGAAGGTGCGGCTGGAACACCTCCTTTCTAGAGATTGTCCCTTCAAGGGACGGTCCCCAACGGAGCGACGACCTTTCACGGTCCCGGTCTTTTGATTTAATATTGAGTTTCCATTATAACGGTTCCAAAAAGAACATCTCCATAATAACGATATATAAGTAATTGCCTTTTCCGGGCAGGTATGTATACCGAGAGGAAAGGGTAGGGACAGTCCCATAGCTCAGCTGGTTAGAGCGCTACACTGATAATGTAGAGGTCGGCAGTTCGAGTCTGCCTGGGACTACGGGGCAAGCGTGGCTTGCCGGTAAAAAGAAGGCGGTAGGTAGTGGTAAGTTTTGGACTTAATACTTTGTACCGACTGCTTATTGCTGAAGAAGACGTTCATTTAGATTGGAATATTGAAGGAAATTTTAGAAGTTGGGATACCCCAGTTGGCGCATAGTCATCAATTAACCGATAACTGTTAACTGATAACCGACAACTGAAAATGGGGGATTAGCTCAGCTGGCTAGAGCGCCTGCCTTGCACGCAGGAGGTCATCGGTTCGACTCCGATATTCTCCACGACGGCCAAGGCCGAAAAGTTCATTGACATATTGGGACAGGTGGCAAGATTATATCTTGCCGACCTAAAAAAGAAAGAAACACGAATCTTTATTAAGTAAAGAGTACGAATAAATTAGAATAGATCAAAGATCTGGCGACAAGCTGGAAAAGGGCGTATGGGGAATGCCTAGGCTCTCAGAGGCGAAGAAGGACGTGATAAGCTGCGAAAAGCTACGGGGATCGGCACACACGATATGATCCGTAGATATCCGAATGGGGCAACCCACTATATTGAAGATATAGTATCCGCAAGGAGGCAAACCCGGGGAACTGAAACATCTAAGTACCCGGAGGAGGAGAAAACAAAAGTGATTCCGATAGTAGCGGCGAGCGAAATCGGATTAGTCCAAACCAATACCGTTTCGGCGGTGTTGGGGTTGTAGGACCACGACATTCGGAATGCGATGAACTGGAACAAGTTGGAAATCTTGACCATAGCGGGTGATAGTCCCTTACAGGCAAAGAGCATCGAGATAGTGGTATCCTGAGTAGTGCGGGGCACGTGAAACCCTGTATGAATCCGGCGGGACCATCCGCCAAGACTAAATACTCCTGAGAGACCGATAGTGAACCAGTACCGTGAGGGAAAGGTGAAAAGAACCGTGAATAACGGAGTGAAATAGATCCTGAAACCATACGCTTACAAGCGGTCGGAGCCCATATGGGTGACGGCGTGCCTTTTGCATAATGAGCCTACGAGTTACTTTTACTGGCAAGGTTAAGTCCTTAAGGGACGGAGCCGTAGCGAAAGCGAGTCTTAATAGGGCGTTTTAGTCAGTAGTAGTAGACGCGAAACCGTGCGATCTACCCATGGGCAGGTTGAAGCTGTGGTAACACATAGTGGAGGACCGAACCCGTTGACGTTGAAAAGTCTTGGGATGACCTGTGGGTAGGGGTGAAAGGCCAATCAAGCTCGGAAATAGCTCGTACTCCCCGAAATGCATTTAGGTGCAGCGTGTTATTAGTTTCATAGAGGTAGAGCTACTGATTGGATGCGGGGGCTTCACCGCCTACCAATTCCTGACAAACTCCGAATGCTATGAAATGATGTAACGCAGTGAGGGCATGGGTGCTAAGGTCCATGTCCGAGAGGGAAAGAACCCAGATCACCGGCT
>CAWBZP010000010.1:7500-191601 GCA_963793365.1 uncultured Flavobacteriaceae bacterium
GGATCGGAGCAAAAAGTGGAACTTCTTGGAGAGAGAATAAAAGACACGATAAGGTGTTGCCCGCGCCCTATTCCCATGAACTAAATGCGGAGGATATTAGTTTGGGGGAAGCCTTGCAAAACGCTGGATATAAATCATTTTATGCTGGTAAATGGCATCTAGGCGGAGTAGGTTCATCTCTAGAAGATCATGGATTCGGGATAAATATTGGGGGCTGGGAGAAAGGAAGTCCTATTGGTGGTTATTTCTCACCTTGGCAGAATCCCAAGCTTCAAAATAAAATGGCAGGGGAAAACCTTAGCTTGCGATTAGCGAAAGAAACCGCAAATTTTATCAAAACACACAAAGATCAATCTTTTTTCGCCTTTCTTTCGTTCTACGCAGTGCATGGGCCTATTCAAACAACTGAAACTAATTGGAAGAAGTATAGGGATAAAGCCGTAAGCGGTGGAGTGCGGAAAACAGGTTATGTTATGGAAGCTGACTTGCCCATACGTATCGTTCAAGACAATCCAATCTATGGAGGTTTAATTGAAAGTATGGATGAAGCCGTAGGTGTTGTCTTGAACGCTTTGTCTGCTGCAGGGTTGGAAGATGAAACGATAGTCATCTTTACTTCGGACAATGGAGGTGTCGCCTCGGGTGATTCTTTTTCGACCTCCAATTTACCCTTAAGAGGTGGTAAAGGGTATCAATGGGAAGGTGGACTACGGGTACCATTTTTTATTAAGGCTCCTTGGTTGCAACCTGCCATTAAAGAAACTGACTTTCCGGTAACAGGCACTGATTTTTATCCAACCATTTTGGATTTAGTGGGAATTGACCCACTGCCCGCGCAACATTTAGATGGAATTAGTCTGAAACCCATTTTAGAGGGAAGTAAGGTTGAAGTCCAAAGGCCGTTGTTTTGGCATTATCCCCATTACGGAAACCAAGGGGGCGCACCTTCATCGATTATTCTAGAGAATGGATGGAAGCTTATCCATTACTGGGAAGATGGAAGGGACGAACTGTATCAACTAAAGAATGATGTAGCAGAAATGAATAACGTCGTAGCTGAAAACCCGGAGATTACCCGCGATTTGCAGGGTAAGTTGTTAAATTGGCTCAAGGGAAATGGAGCTGAGCTACCGGTAATGGACCAAACCTATAATGCCAATTTAGCCGCACTTCGTCACAAAAAAAATATTGATTCACTTATGCCCCAATTGGAATCCAATCGCAGGAATATGCTAGCGGAAGATTTTATGCCGAATGCCGATTGGTGGGGTAGCCGGGTAACCAAGGATTAAGCCAATTCCTTATGCCCTAGGTAAATCCCCATCCCCTTTCAAAGGTAGCACTGTTTCCCCCATTAAATATTTGTCCACATGATGTGCTGCTTGGCGCCCTTCTGAGATGGCCCACACGATAAGGGATTGTCCCCTGCGTTGATCTCCGGCCACAAAAACGCCGGGAACATTGGTCCTGTAATTTATTTCCGAGGCTTTTACATTGGTTCTGTCATCCATTTCCAAACCTAATTGTTGTGCAACGGTGTCTTCTGAACCGGTAAATCCAAGGGCCAATAAAGCCAATTCACATTTCCATTCTTTTTCAGTTCCTTCAATTTCTTTCAATTGTGGGCGTTTTCCAGGCGTTTTTATCCATTCTACTTCGGAGGTTATCAACGCCTTTAAGTTCCCTGAATCATCCCCTATAAATTTTTTGGTCGATATACTGAAAAAGCGTTCTGCACCTTCCTTATGTGAAGAGCTTGTGCGAAGCCGCATAGGCCAAAAAGGCCAAGGTTGGTCTTCGGGTCTTGCTGTGGTTGCCATCGGCATAATTTCAAAATTGGAAACCGAGGTGGCACCTTGCCTAAAAGAGGTTCCAATACAATCTGATCCTGTATCTCCGCCACCAATGACAACTACATTTTTGCCAGTAGCCATGATCTCTTCACCCAGTTCCTTAATACCATCTACGCGTCTGTTATTTTGACCCAAGAAATCCATGGCCTGGACTACCCCTTTCAAATCAGCCCCTTCAATTGGCAACCTTCTTCTAATCGTAGCACCGCCGGTTAAAACAATTGCGTCGTATTCCTCTTTTAATTGTTCAGCTTTGATATCTACGCCAATGTGCGTATTACATGCAAATGTTATTCCCTCTTCTTTTAGAACTTCCAATCTGCGATCAATAACGCTTTTTTCCATTTTAAAATCTGGGATACCGTAGCGTAATAGTCCACCCGGTTTTTCATCTCGTTCAAAAACAGTCACATGGTGTCCCGCTCTATTTAGTTGCTGTGCCGCTGCAAGTCCTGAGGGCCCTGAACCAACCACTGCAATTTTCTTATTGGTTCGGCTTGCGGGGGGCTTGGCGCTAATCCAACCTTTCTCAAAGGCTTTCTCAACGATATTTTTTTCAATATTTTCGATAGAGACCGGATCTTCGTTGATGCCCAATACACAGGCCTCTTCACAAGGAGCCGGGCACAGCCTACCGGTAAACTCCGGAAAATTATTGGTGGAGTGTAATATTTCACTTGCCTTCTCCCATTTTCCCCTGTATACTGCATCGTTAAAGTCAGGAATTAGATTGCCTAAGGGGCATCCGCTATGGCAAAAGGGAATACCACAATCCATGCATCGGGCACCTTGTTCCTTCAAATCCTTTTCTGGAAGCGGAACTGTAAACTCCCTATAATTTTTAACACGCTCCTCTACCGGTGCATACGGTTCCACTTTTCTATCGAATTCCAAAAATCCTGTTATCTTCCCCATCTTCCGTTTTTAAATAGTTTGTAAGTTTTCTTCCTCTAAACGAATCAACGCCCGCCTGTACTCTTCTGGGAAAACCTTGATAAATTTAGGCAGATACGCTTCCCAATTTTCTAAAATACGTTGTGCCAACGGGCTTAATGTAGCATTGTAATGGCTTTCTATCAAGTCTTTCAGTTCTTTTTTATCCTTGTCTTCCGTGACCTCCAAGAGATTCAAGCCTTCTAGGCTGCACCGTTGTTTAAATGTTTTGTTTTGATCAAGCACATAAGCAATGCCTCCACTCATACCGGCTCCAAAATTCCTGCCTACTTCCCCGAGAATTACGGCAATACCACCTGTCATATATTCACAACCGTGATCGCCAATACCTTCCACTACGGCTTTGGCACCAGAATTCCGTACACAGAAACGTTCTCCGGCCTTTCCGTTAATGTAAGCCCTACCGGCAGTTGCCCCGTAGAGGGTCACATTGCCTGTAATCACATTATCCTCGGGTATTAGCGTTGATTTTTCAGGAACTTTAACCACTAATTTTGCGCCGGATAGCCCTTTGCCCAAATAGTCGTTGGTGTTTCCATTGACGACCATGGTCAATCCCCTTGTAGCAAAAGCTCCAAAACTTTGACCTGCAGACCCCGTGAAATTAAGTCTCAATGTATTTATGGGCAGTCCTTCCGCACCGTACGTTTTTGAAATCTCGTTACTTATGATGGCACCAACGGCACGGTCTGTATTACTAATGGAATAATCGAGTGTCAATTTTTCCTTTCTAAATAAGGAGGGATTAGCCTTGGCAATGATATCAAATTCAATCGACTTGTCGATATCGTGCTTTTGTTTTTCGGTATTATAAAACTTAGTGCCTATGGGAACATCCACTTGATGCAATATAGGAGTAAGGTCTATCCCAGCAGCCTTATAGTGTTCAATTGCTTTTTTGCGATCTAATTTATGGACCTGGCCTACCATTTCATTGATGGTCCTGAAGCCTAATTGCGCCATGATTTCGCGCAATTCTTGTGCTACGAAATACATATAGTTGACAACATGCTCCGGTTTGCCTTCAAATTTCTTTCTCAGTTCCGGATTCTGTGTAGCTATACCTACAGGACAGGTGTTCAGATGGCATACACGCATCATTATGCAACCAGACGCCACCAAGGGAGCCGTGGCAAAGCCAAACTCCTCTGCCCCTAGAAGGCAGGCTACCGCTACGTCCCTACCTGTTTTTAACTGACCATCGCACTCAAGGACAATCCTATTTCTTAAATCGTTTAGTACGAGTGTCTGTTGGGCTTCGGCGATGCCTAACTCCCATGGTAGTCCTGCATGTTTCAATGAAGTAAGGGGAGAGGCTCCTGTTCCACCATCAAATCCAGAGACCAGGATCACATCTGCCTTGGCTTTGGAAACACCCGCGGCTACAGTGCCCACACCAACCTCAGAGACCAGTTTCACGTTAATGCGTGCTTTCCTATTTGCCGATTTTAAATCATAGATAAGCTGTGATAAATCTTCAATGGAATAGATATCATGATGTGGAGGAGGCGATATTAATCCAACATAAGGGGTTGAATTTCTAGTTTTGGCTATTGCCGGATTTACTTTAGGGCCGGGTAATTGGCCACCCTCCCCCGGTTTGGCCCCTTGTGCCATTTTTATTTGGATTTCCTTGGCGTTCGTTAAGTAATTGGACGTAACCCCAAACCTACCCGAAGCAACTTGCTTAATGGCACTATTTCTCCAATCACCGGTAGCGTTTTTATAAAATCGTTCTTCATCTTCACCACCTTCACCAGAATTACTCTTGCCACCTATCCGGTTCATGGCAATCGCCAAATTCTCATGGGCTTCCTTGCTAATAGACCCATAGGACATGGCCCCGGTTTTAAATCGCTTAACAATCTCCGTCCATGGCTCTACTTCCTCTAACGGAATGGGGTCGTAGTTTGAAAAATCAAAAAGTCCCCTAATGGTCATTAGATTTTGGGATTGTTCGTTGACCATTTCGGAATACTCTTTATAGGTATCTGGTTCGTTGTTGCGCACGGCTTTTTGAAGCTTGGCGATAGATAATGGGTTAAACATGTGTTTTTCCCCATCCCTTCTCCATCTATATTCTCCACCAATTTCGAGGTCTAGCGTTGCGGCCACCTCTTTTTTGTTAAAGGTCTTATGGTGCCTAAGCGCAATTTCTTTTTCTATTTGATAAAGTCCTATGCCCTGTATACGTGTAGGTGTATTGGGGAAATATTTTTCTACAACCTTTGTGTTTATGCCAATACATTCAAATAGTTGGGACCCACGGTACGAATTGAGGGTTGAGATGCCTATTTTATTCATCACTTTTAAAATTCCCTTGCCAACCGCTTTGTTGTAATTTTTTATGGCCTCATCAAAGCTAATTTCTGTAATATCGTGCTCTTCAATTTGTTCCGCAATAATCTCGTTGACCAAATAAGGATTAATGGCACTGGCACCAAATCCAAATAAAAGGGCAAAGTGATGTACTTCCCTTGGTTCCGCAGATTCAATAATAATACTTGCTTTAGAACGCTTCCCCAGTTTTTGTAATCCACTGTTTACAAAGGAACAGGCCAATAGCGCAGGTATAGGAGCCATTTTTTCATTGATGCTCCTGTCGGATAAAATAATAATGTTTGCACTATTATCAACTGCTTTTGAAGCTTCGTTCAAAACAGCCTGTAAGGCATCTTCCAAACCGTTGTGCCCTTTTTGAATCTCGTATAAAATTGGAATGGAAACCACTTTATAATCTGGGCTTACATCATAATTTTTAATCTTGTCCAAATCTTCTTTGGAGATGACGGGATTTTGAATTTTCAACTTTCTGCAATGGTATTCAGAAAATTCGAAAATATTGTGGTCACTTCCCAATGTTAAACTGATATCGGTAATCAATTCTTCACGAATACCATCCAATGGTGGGTTTGTGACCTGGGCGAATAGCTGTTTGAAATAATTATAGATTAACTGAGGGCGTTGTGATAGAACCGCAATTGGGGTATCGGATCCCATTGAACCTATGGGTTCCTTGGCGGTCTTGGCCATTGGCAAAACAATGGTATTGATATCCTCTAAGGTGTATCCAAAAACCGACTTCCTTTTCTCTAAGGTCTCTTCCCCTAAAAATAGGGGGCAATCATTATAAGGAATATCCTTTAAGTATACCAGGTTGTCCTTTAGCCATTTCTTATAGGAATATTTTTGAGCAATTTTTTCCTTTATCTCCTCATCATTAACAATCCTGCCTTCTTCCATATCTACCAAGAACATCTTTCCTGGTTCCAGTCTACCGTGAAGTTGAACATTATCTGGAGCAATCTCAACAACTCCGGTTTCTGAGGACATCACAACGTAGTCATCTTTGGTAACGGAATAACGGGAAGGTCGTAGACCATTTCTATCCAGTACGGCGCCAATAAAATTACCATCTGTAAAGGGTATGGAAGCGGGTCCGTCCCAAGGCTCCATCATACAGGAATGGTATTCATAGAACGCTTTTTTAGCTTCGGACATCTCTGTATTCTTTTCCCAAGCTTCAGGTACCAAAATCATCATTACTTCCGGTAAGGATCTGCCGGTCATCAATAAAAGCTCCACCACCATATCCATGGTCGCTGAATCTGATTTTCCTGGTAAAATGATGGGTAGGATGTTTTTTATCTCATCCCCGAACATCTCATTTTTCAACAATTCCTCCCTAGAAAACATTCTGGATACATTACCTCTAAGTGTATTTATTTCCCCATTATGGCACATGTATCTAAAGGGTTGGGCCAAGTCCCATGTGGGGAAGGTGTTGGTGGAGAATCGCTGATGCACCAGTGCCAAACGCGTAACCACCCTTGGGTCCATTAGGTCTGAGTAATACAGGCTAATATCCAAAGGCATTAAAAGGCCTTTGAAAATAATTATTTTTGTGGATAGACTAGAGACATAAAAGAACTTGCTCTCAGATAATTTTGATTTTATTATGGCGTGTTCTGTAACCTTTCTGGCAATAAAAAGCTTAAGGTTGAATTCAAAGTAGTCCTGTGCAGGGCTTTCTTTTGCTACAAATAATTGCTTGACGAAAGGCTCCGTTTCAGCTGCAATTCTCCCAGGAACGGACCTGTTTACGGGGACATCGCGCCAACCCAATAGTTTTAGGCCTTGCTTTTTTATATTTTCCTCAAAAATTGAAATACAGAAATTTCGCTGATTCTCCCTGCGTGGAAGAAATACGTTCCCTACCGCATATTCGCCCGTATTGGGCAAATCAAAATTACAAACCGCTTGAAAGAAGGCATGTGGCACATCAATTAAAATACCCGCTCCATCACCGGTTTTACCATCTGCGCTCACCGCACCCCTATGCTCTAGGCGTTCAAGTATTTCTAAGGCCTTATGAATTATATCATTGGATTTCTTTCCTTTAAGACTGCATATAAATCCAGCTCCACAGTTATCGTGCTCAAATTCCGGTAGATATAATCCTTGCTTCTTCAATGTCATGTTTATGGTATTTATTCAAAAATATCAATTTATATGAATTATATTCAATGATTTTAGGTAATTATAATAATAAATTCAACGAATTTAATAGAAGCCTAAAATATCTATAATTACGAATTTTTGATTGGTTCAATTTATCAGATTGATAAATTTAGGACTTAATTCTGTATGTGCCCTGTAATTGAAGGGGGTGAAAATAAATAAGTATAGCTTTGTAACAATATAACCCTGCTAGAGGCGTAAAATAACAAAAGAATGAGCACATTAAACGAATTCACCCCTAGTTTTCACAGGGGTGAATTTAAATACATAGGTCTTTTACTTCAAAATACTTCGGGAAATAACAATTTTTTGGATTTCAGAGGTGCCTTCATAGATTTGGGTAATCTTGGCATCGCGCATAAGGCGCTCTACATGGTAGTCTTTTACAAAACCGTTTCCGCCATGTATTTGTACGGCCTCTACGGTAGTTTCCATAGCCACTTTGGAGGCATATAATTTTGCCATGGCACCAGAAAGGTCATAATCGTTCCCCTTATCCTTGTCAATTGCCGATTGATAGACCAATAATCTGGCGGCCTGTATTTCAGTATACATATCTGCCAATTTAAAGGCAATGGCTTGGTGGTTACTAATTTCGGTACCAAAAGCTTTACGTTCCTTTGAATATTTTAATGCCAACTCATAAGCCCCGGCTGCAATTCCTAATGCTTGGGCAGCAATACCGATGCGCCCGCCCGCCAAGGTTTTCATGGCAAACTTAAACCCGAAACCATCTTCACCGATCCTATTCTCTTTGGGAACCTTTACATCATTGAAAATAAGGGAATGGGTATCACTTCCGCGAATACCTAGCTTGTTTTCTTTCGGTCCAATTTCAAAACCTTCAGCTCCCTTTTCGACAATAAGCGCATTGATGCCGCGGTGTTTCTTTTCTTTATCCGTTTGGGCGATTACAAGGTAAACACTGGCTGAGCTTCCATTGGTTATCCAGTTTTTGGTTCCATTTAAAATATAATGGTCGCCTTTGTCTATAGCGGTCGTTTTTTGGGAAGTCGCATCACTGCCTGCCTCTGGTTCTGATAGACAGAAAGCACCAATAATTTCACCAGTGCTGAGCTTTGTTAAATATTTTTCTTTTTGTTCCTCAGTTCCAAAGTTTTCGAGACCCCAGCAAACCAAGGAGTTATTGACCGATACAATAACGGAGGCAGACGCATCTATTTTAGATAATTCCTCCATGGCCAGCACGTAAGACAAGGTGTCTAAGCCGCTACCTCCATATTTTGGGTCCACCATCATCCCTAAGAAACCTAATTCACCTAATTTTTTTATTTCTTCAGTTGGGAAACGTTGTTCGTCGTCCCTTTCAATTACTTCTGGGAGTAATTCGTTTTGCGCAAAATCGCGTGCAGCTTGTTGAATCAGTTTTTGTTCTTCTGTCAAGGAGAAATCCATGCAATTCTTTTAAAGAGTTATGTTTTCAAAGATAAAGATATCGTAGCAGAAATTTGAGCCTATTAGGATAACATTCTAAGGATGCGGAAACAGCTTCCGATTCATATACATTCTATATGTACAACAAAATATGCTGGTCCTATATTGAAAAACCTTGCCCGAAGGTATTGTGGATAGATGTACTTTTAGTAAGTCTTTGGATGTCAGGTAGATTGTGTATAAATTGAAAAACATTAGGATTTCATGGGCAATTTTAAATATCTTTAGCTAATTTCAATTTTTGGAATTTGAACATATATTTGACGCTTTAGAAGTAGTTATTAAAAAAACCAACGCAAATGGAAACCATTATCATTATTGTTTTTCTGGTCGGATACCTGGCCATTACCTTAGAGCACAATCTCAAAATAGATAAATTGATTCCCGCCTTGGCCATGATGGCCATCCTGTGGGCGATTATTGCCTTGAGCCATATGGACGTTTTTGAGGTAAATACGGTGCTTCAGGAACTGGAACCAACGCATATTGATGAGATTTTACTACATCATCTGGGTAAAACCGCTGAGATACTGGTTTTTCTCTTAGGAGCTATGACTATTGTTGAAATCATAGATTATTTCGATGGTTTCGCGACGATAAAAGGATATATTAGAACGCGGAGCAAGCGAAAATTACTTTGGCTATTTTCCATATTGGCCTTTATACTTTCTGCAATTATTGACAACTTAACGGCAACCATCGTGTTGATCACTATACTACAAAAGGTGATTAATGAACGGGAAACGCGACTGTGGTTTGCGGGTATGATTATTATAGCTGCAAATGCAGGGGGTGCTTGGTCTCCTATTGGGGATGTGACCACTACCATGTTATGGATTGCGAACAAGGTTACTGCCGGGCAATTGGTAATCCATGTACTAATACCTTCCATCGTTTGTATGGTTGTGCCTACGCTCGTTGCCGCTAGATTCAAAGCTTTTAAGGGAAATATTGAAGGAAGTTTTGAAAAGGAAACGCCAAAATCCAAATACGGCTCAATCATGCTGTACTTAGGTCTTGGGGCCATCGTTTTTGTTCCCTTCTTTAAAACGATTACCCATTTACCACCCTACGTCGGTATGATGCTTTCCCTAGCAGTGGTAGCAACCTTCGCGGAAATTTTCAGTAATACAAAATTCAGTATTTCCACCGTTGATGGAGGCGGGCATGAAGAAGGGAGCCACCACAGCCCCGTGCATAGTTCACTTTCTAAAATCGAATTGCCCAGTATCCTGTTCTTTTTGGGGATATTATTGGCAGTAGCCGCACTTGAATCCTTAGGGATGCTTTTTCATTATGCTGAAAGCCTAAACGAAGCTATTCCCAATACGGATATTGTGGTGCTTCTATTTGGTGTAGGTTCTGCTGTTATTGATAATGTTCCATTGGTAGCCGCTAGTATGGGTATGTTCGGTCAAGTAGTCGATAGTCCCCTTTGGCATTTTATCGCTTATTCTGCGGGTACGGGTGGTAGTATGTTAATTATTGGATCCGCTGCAGGTGTTGTGGCCATGGGTATGGAAAAAATAGATTTTTTCTGGTACCTGAAGAAAATCGCATGGTTGGCTTTCATCGGTTTTATTAGTGGTGCCGGGGTTTTTGTATTATTAAGAGATTTTGTCCTTCATGGATAATTTAATCGATAAAACACCGTTATAAAGGCAAATTCAATACTTAAAGAATACTATGTTATTATTCCAGGATTTGGCTCAGGATGCGAGCGGTGAAATGTTGTCAGAGGAAAAAACCCTATCGGTTATCGATTTGGTCTTTAATGGGGGTGCTGGTAGTGTCATTATTATATCGGTACTCTTTATTATGTTGGGCGTTGCCCTCTATATCTATTTTGAAAGGCTGTTGGCCGTAAATGCGGCCTCCAAAATAGATAAGAATTTTATGAACCAAATACGGGACCATGTGAGCACCGGAAAATTGGAAGCGGCAAAGATTTTGTGCGCCCAAACGGATTCACCGGTAGCGCGATTGACGGAAAAAGGAATTTCCAGAATTGGAAAACCTTTGGACGATATTAATACCGCAATCGAAAACGCAGGAACATTGGAGGTGTACAAGTTGGAAAAGAACGTTAGCGTTTTGGCAACAGTAGCCGGGGCGGCACCCATGATCGGATTTTTAGGAACTGTAATCGGTATGATTCTGGCTTTCCATGAAATGGCAAGTAGTGGCGGCCAAGCAGAGATGGGTTCCTTGGCCTCTGGTATTTATACGGCCATGACCACAACGGTAGCCGGACTCATAGTTGGTATTATTGCTTACGTTGGGTATAACCATTTAGTAAACCGTACCGATAAGGTAGTTCATAAAATGGAGGCTAACGCCGTGGAGTTCCTTGATTTGTTAAACGAACCTCTTTAATTTTCAAGTATGAAGTTAAAAGGAAGAAATAAGGTTAGTCCAGACTTTAGCATGTCGTCCATGACGGATATCGTGTTTCTGTTATTGATATTTTTCATGCTTACGGCAAACTCCCCCAATGCATTAGATCTCTTGTTGCCAAAAGCGAAAGGTAAGTCTACGAATACCCAAAATGTATCGGTAAGTATCGATAAGAATTTACAATACTTCGTTAATAACGAACGAATTAATGGGGAATACATTGAGATTGAATTACGAAAGGCCCTAAAAGACCAAGAAAATCCTACAATTATTCTGAGAGCGGAAGAAAGCGTTGCTATAAAGGAAGCCGTCAACGTTATGGATATTGCGAATAGAAACAACTATAAGGTTATTTTAGCGGTAAGGCCCAACTAAATGGCATTTTTAGATACGAGACACAAGAAAAAATCATTGACACTTACAACCTTGTTGCTAAGTGCGCTCTTGTTGGTGCTGTTTTACATTGGTCTTTCGTATATGGATCCACCCATTGAGAATGGTATTTCGGTAAATTTTGGTACTACAGATTTCGGCAGCGGCCAAATTCAGCCCAAGGAAAGGATACGATCAGAACCTTTGAATACGCCCCCTGTTGAGCCCAACAAACAAGAAGTGGCCGAAGCGATTGAAGAACCGGAAGAGCAAGAAATCGAAGAGCTTGCTGAAAAGGAGGCTCCTGCCGAAAAAGTGTTGACCCGTGAGGATGAGGAATCCATTAAGATCAAACAAGCCAAGGAGCTGAAAAAGAAGGCCGATGATGCCGCTGCACAGGCCAAGAAAAAGGCTGACGATGCTGCGAAGAAGGCTCAGGCTGAAGTGGCGCGTTTGGCGGAGCAAAAAAGGGAAGCGGAGGAAAAAGCCTTGCAAGAACAAGAAGCCAAGAAGAAGCGTCTGGATGCGCTAATGGGAGGTTTGAACAAGGCTGACGGTACTGCCTCAGGAAGTGAGGGAGACGACAATAGGGCGGGGGACAAGGGCCAGCCAGACGGCGATCCGTATGCGACCAGTTATTACGGGAGCCCAGGTTCCGGTAGCGGAACTGGGGGTTACGGTCTAAACGGCAGGTCGCTCGTCAACAAGGGAAAAGTGCAACAGGAGTGTAATGAATCGGGTACCGTAGTGGTCAAAATTGTTGTGGATAGAAATGGTAAGGTTATTAGTGCGGAACCTGGTGTAAGGGGCACTACTAATGCCAATCCCTGCTTATTGGAGCCTGCAAAGAAGACTGCTTTTATGCATAAATGGAATCTTGACAGTAATGCCCCTAGCCAACAGATAGGATTTGTTGTTGTAAATTTCAAACTTGGGGAGTGACCTATAAAGAAACCTTGGATTGGATGTTTGCGCAACTTCCAATGTACCAAAATAAAGGAAAGGTCGCTTTCAATGCCAAAATGGACGGAATAGTCTCTTTTTGCCGCCATTTAGATAATCCAGAGCGTAAATTCAAGAGCATTCACGTCGCCGGAACCAATGGAAAAGGTTCCAGTAGCCATATGCTGGCATCCATATTGTACGAGGCCGGTTATAAAGTAGGTCTGTACACTTCTCCACATTTAAAGGATTTTAGGGAAAGGATCCGCGTCAACGGGAAGAAAATTGAAGAGGAAGCCGTGGTTGACTTTATTGCTATAAACAAATCATTTTTAGAAGAAAGTCGGATGTCTTTTTTCGAGATGACGGTGGGGATGGCGTTTTCATATTTTGAACGTCAACAGGTAGATATTGCGATAATAGAAGTGGGACTTGGCGGCCGTTTAGACTCTACCAATATTATTAGGCCCGAAGTTAGCTTGATCACCAATATTGGGTTTGACCATATGGATATGTTGGGAGATACCTTGCCCCAAATTGCCTATGAAAAAGCAGGAATAATAAAAGAAGGTGTACCAGTAGTCATTAGTGAGTACAATACGGAAACCGCCCCCGTTTTTAGGGACAGGGCGAGCCGCTTGAACGCTAAGATAATTTTTGCGGAAGACCTTGCGTTTCCAACTTACAAGTTGGGATTGCTGGGGTCCTACCAGAAGAAAAATAGTAAAGGGGTACTTGCGGTATTAAGGGAGTTAAAAGACTTTAGAATTTCTGAAAAGCATATCGTGGACGGTGTGGAGAAAGTAGTTCAAAATACGGGTTTAATGGGGCGCTGGCAACAACTAGGAAGTAAGCCCACGATTATCTGTGATACTGCACATAACAAGGAGGGCCTGGCCGTGGTCCTGGGCCAAGTAAAGGAACAGTCCTTTTCCAAACTACATTTTGTACTGGGTTTCGTGAAGGACAAGGATGTAGCGAATATTGTACCCTTGTTCCCAAAAAACGCCGTGTACTATTTTTGTAAGCCGCAAATCGCAAGGGGTATGGATGAAAAAATAGTAGCTGAAATCTTCTCTAACCAAGGTTTTGAAGGCGCGTATTATGCTTCTGTAAATGAAGCCTTTAATGTGGCTAAAAATAGGGCCGATATAGACGATTTTATTTATGTAGGCGGTAGTAATTTTGTGGTGGCTGAAGTTCTTTGATTTTTTATTGATTTTTCTTTTGGAGAATGGAAAACAATTATATATTTGCACTCCTTTTGGGGCTCTTAGCTCAGTTGGTTCAGAGCACCTGCCTTACAAGCAGGGGGTCACTGGTTCGAATCCAGTAGGGCCCACAAGTAAAAAGGCTTCCAGTTATGGAAGCCTTTTTTAGTTAAAGAAGGTTTTTTGATTAGCTGAATTTAGTCTTTTGACTTATCTTCGATTTTTCAATAAAGGGATATTAGCTCAGTTGGTTTAGAGCGCTGCCTTGACAGGGCAGAGGTCACCGGTTCGAATCCAGTATATCCCACTACTTATAATAAATCCAATGTTCTTTCCAGTGCCATTCCGCGCGATCCCTTGATAAGGAGGGAAGCATTTGTTTTCAACGTATTCTTCTTTAAATAATCCCTAAACGCATCAAAGTTTTTAAGCTTTTTGAATACGGTTTCCGTCTGGTAAAAATTTTCACCGACTAGGAATACTTCTTTAAAGTTTAAGGAACTTGCTAAATCCACAATGGCCTGGTGCTCTTCCTTTGCAGTTTCGCCCAACTCGAACATATCACCAAGGATTAGGATTTTTGTTTCGTTTTTGAGTGCTGCAAAATTTTCCAAGGCTACTTTCATACTGGAAGGGTTCGCGTTGTAGGCATCTAATATGATATAACGACCTGCTTTTTGGATAATTTGTGACCTATTGTTTGCTGAGGTATAGCTTTCAATGGCATTCTTTATGTGCTGTAGGTCTATCGTAAAGTGGTTGCCCATGGTGATGGCTGCACAACAGTTGTGGAAATTATAAGCTCCGATTAATTTTGATTCAATTCGTACGCCTTCCACTTCAAGCGTCACATAGGGATCTGCACCTAGAAATTGAATGCGATAGTGGTGGGGGTTGGTGGTGCTGAAACCAGTCTTTTTATGATAGGTGCTCAGTTTGCTTACTTGGATAGGGTCATCGGCATTTAGGAAAACGGACTTCCCGTTTGTTGTGAGATAGTTATAGAGTTCACTTTTTCCTTTGATTACCCCTTCTACACCGCCAAATCCTTCTAGGTGCGCTTTCCCGAAATTGGTAATATAACCAAAGTCCGGTTCCGCAATCCCACATAAAAATTCAATTTCCTTTTTATGATTGGCTCCCATCTCTATGATGGCGATTTCCGTGTCTGGCTTGATGGTAAGCAAGGTCAGCGGAACCCCTATATGGTTATTGAGGTTGCCCTTGGTGGCAATGGTTTTGTATTTTTTTAACAATACTGCGTTGATGAGCTCCTTGGTCGTGGTTTTCCCGTTACTTCCCGTAAGTGCTATGACTTGGGCAGCGGACTGGTTTCTATGGTGATTGGCCAGCTTTTGAAGTGTTTCTAAAACGTGGTCGACTAGAATTGTTCGGTCGTTGATGTTGTATGCCTCCTCATCCACAACTACATAGCTGGCACCATTTTCCAAAGCTTGTTTGGCGAAATGATTGCCATTGAAATGTTCCCCCTTTAGAGCAAAAAAAATACTGTTTTTTTCGATTTTCCGTGTATCCGTACTCACGGTTGGATGCGCCAAGAAAATGGAGTATAAGTCTTGTATATTCATAAAATCGAAGATAAAAAAAAGCCCTTATGATTAAGGGCTTTTTAAATAGCGTAAGTATAATTTTATTTTGCTTTTTTACCGCGTACTGTTTTGTTCTTGGTTTTTGATTTTGAACCAACACGAGACATTGCGCATCTAAAACCAATATAATCGGTAGCCATGTATTGAGGTAAATACCTTCTTTGTGCAGGATCCAACCAATACGCCCGATCTCTCCAAGAACCTCCTTTATAAACTCGAACTTCGTCGTTGATTAAGGTAGTTCTGTTGTTGGACTCATCGTATCCCTTAACAAGGTTCCCTAAGGAATCCCTTTCAACGGAGTGTTTTGGGGAGTTGTACATCTTCTTGCTTGGATCTTGCTCCTCACCATCACTGAACCTGTCATAGAATCTTGAGGACCCTGGGTCTCCATCCCTGTAGCCCCTGTTATCGCTAGAGGAGAAGTTCGTTCTCAAATAGGTTTCCTCTTCATCAACGGGAACCATTTTAATTTCTCCCGGTAGGTTTACCGCCACCACTTTTCCATTGGGTAAGGTGTCATAAACGACAGAGTCTCTTAGGATATTTACTTTTCCATCTTCCCCAATAGCGGTCTTCATATAAATATTGCCTCGGTAGTAGTTGAAATCACTTACTTCGTCATCGACTATAGGTCGGTATACATCAGCTACCCATTCCGCAACGTTTCCGGCCATATCGTAAAGGCCTAAATCGTTTGGTTTGTAGGACATCACTTCCGCAGTAATATCGGCACCGTCATCGGACCATCCGGCAATTCCGCCGTAATCTCCTTTACCTTGTTTGAAGTTGGCCAATTGGTCGCCTCTACCAACACGTTGGCCATTTCTTGTGTAATCACCCTCCCAAGGATATTTCTTTCTACCTCTATAGTTGTTGTATTCGCGTTGTCCTACTTGGGCCTGTGCCGCGTATTCCCATTCTGTTTCCGTTGGAAGCCTATATTCGGGCATAATGATACCACTACTTCTTTTGGCGAAAACAGAAGTACTGTCTTTTTTCATTTTTCCTTGGAGCGAATCTATTTGGCCGTTATAAACAGATTCTGGCCTATTCAAATATGCTTCGGTACTAAACGTTCCTTGAACCTCACCGGTAGATGCCTGGTATTTGGCATCATCGGATAGATAGCCTTCACGCTCCAGCATAACCTCGTTGACACGGTCTGTTCTCCATTCGGCGAACTGCGTAGCTTGAATCCAGTTTACACCTACAACCGGGTATTCCGCATAGGCAGGATGTCTTAGGTAGTTGTTGGTCATGGTCTCGTTGAAGCCAAGTCTATTTCTCCAAACAAGGGTATCCGGTAATGCGCCAACATAGATATTCGTATATTTTGGATTTTCTGGTGGATAAACACTTTTAAGGTAATCCAAATACTCCAAGTACATTACGTTGGTAACCTCGGTTTCATCCATATAAAAGGACTGCACGTGTTGTGAGGTTGGTGTATTGTTCCAATCATGCATCACATCATCCTGTACCTTTCCCTTGGTAAACGTACCACCTTCCACAAATACCAATCCTGGGGCGGTTTCCTGCTCCTTAAAATCAGTATTGTATTGGAAGCCGCCTTCTTTGGCATTGATCTTCCAACCTGTAGCTCTGGATGTATTTTTTGAAGATGAAGATTTGGAACAGCTATTTACTGCTAGACCACCTGCAATCACCGTGCATGAGAGTACAACTTTTATAAAATGTTTCTTCATAATTTAGACTTGAGTTCAATACGCATTACCTATTTGTTTTGTTTGGCTTTAAATAGGATATAAACGCTGTTTTATTTTAAATTGTTTACCACTTTCGCTCAATAGAACGACGTTTTTGTGAGATTATTTTATCAATAAAAATATTTTTACCCCGCTTTACCTGTCCGTCGTTCTAAATTTGGATAGCTATTAGATGTAACGGTAAAATCTGATATATAGTATGGTTTCCCATAATTCTTATAAAAATCTTAATATTCGTACACGATAACGGAAAAAAGGACGTTTACATGTAAAATATTAGATTCGAAATAAGGGAAACACTATATTTCGCCCGTTTAAATAAAGACCTATCATAATGAGAAAAATTTCGATAATTTTCTTTTTACTTATTATTGCGAATAGCTATGCACAAAATGACCAACGTGTTATAACTACTGCCGTACCTTTTCTTACCATAGCGGCCGACGCAAGGTCTGCTGGGATGGGAGATATGGGTGTGGCTACCTCAACGGATGCGTTTTCACAGCAGTGGAACCCGGCAAAATTTGCGTTTGCGGAGCGTAAAATGGGTATCGGCTTAAGCTATACCCCCTATTTGGAGAGTATTATTACCGATATCTCCTTATTGAATGCAAGTTATTTCAACAAGATAAATGAACAGAGTGCTTTTGCCGTTAGCTTACGGTATTTTACACTTGGTGAAATTGAATTGAGGCAGACGGCTTCGGATATAGGTACGCGGGTAAAACCCAATGAATTTGCGTTTGACGGTTCCTATTCCTTAAAGTTAAGCCCAACCTTTTCTATGGCCGTTGGCGGAAGGTTCATCAGTTCCAACTTAAAGTTCCAGGATGCAAGTACGGATTCCCAAGCGGCAAATTCCTTTGCGGTTGATGTTGCCGGTTTTTATCGCTCCCGGGAAATTGCCTACAATAATTTCGATGGTCGCTGGAGGGCCGGTTTCAATCTTTCGAATATTGGGGGTAAAATACAGTATGATGCTGGGGGACAGGAGAACTTTTTACCCAGTAACTTAAAATTTGGCGCAGGTTTTGATTTTATCTTGGATCAAGATAATGTGATCGGGATTACTACGGAATTCAATAAATTATTGGTTCCCACACCTCAGGATTTCAATGATGACGGCGTTATCAATGCCGAGGATAATGATATTTATCAGAATGAAAGCGGTTTTAGCGGTATTTTTAATTCCTTTACTGATGCACCGGATGGTTTTAGCGAAGAGCTGAAGGAGTTTACGTGGGCTTTGGGAGCTGAATATACCTACCAAGATGCCTTTATGATACGTACGGGTTATTTCAATGAAAGTGAGGAAAAGGGATCCAGGAAGTTTTTCACGCTGGGGGCTGGTTTCAAATTCAAGGCTGCCCAAATAGATTTATCCTATTTATTCTCTACTTCTCAAGTAAGGAACCCCTTGGAAAACACCTTGCGTTTTGCGCTCACCTTTAATTTGGGAGAGGAATTTTATAACGATTAAACACAAAAAAGTATAGTATATTTGAAGGCCTGCTTAGTAGCAGGCTTTTTTTTTAGTACAGTATCGGATTAAAAGAGTAATACAGGTTTTTCCAAAAAAATAAGGGGATTTTTAAACGATTGACTATGGCCATCAAGAAGAACATAAGTTTTGATATTACCCTGTATGATTCCGTGGCTGCATTGTGCCAAGCGGATAAAGTATTGATGGATGCCGCTGTGGAGGCTAGAAAAAACGCATATGCCCCATACTCCAATTTTTATGTGGGTGCCGCTGTATTACTGGAAAATGGCGAAATTATTGAGGGGAATAACCAGGAAAACGCTTCGTACCCATCCGGGTTGTGTGCAGAACGTGTCGCCGTTTTTTATGCAGGGGCCAAGTATCCGGGTCAAAAAATTTTGGCTATCGCTATTTCTGCCGCTTCCTTAACCTATGAAGTGGGTACGCCTGCCGCCCCTTGTGGTAATTGTAGGCAGGCAATTTCCGAATATGAGTTCAAACAAGAATCGCCCATTAAATTGCTGTTGATGGGTGAGATCGGTACGATCATTCAATGCGATTCCATGGCGCATTTACTGCCCCTTGGTTTTAATAGTACTTTCCTAAAACAAGCACCGTGACCAATGGTGCCGAATTAACACGCCGGCCCCAATTTTTGTTAGGAACATAATTTCTTAATGGATTTGCTTCTATTATTTTTATCGATTCATTTATATGTGTATTTTTGTTCTTCTGCGATACCTAGGTCTATCTAACCTCTGATATCATTTAAGAAATTAAAACCTATAGCTAAAATTGATGAAAAAAATCACCAAGGAAACATATTTGAAATGGTATGAGGAAATGCTATTTTGGAGGAAGTTCGAGGATAAATTGGCCGCTGTTTATATCCAACAAAAAGTAAGGGGGTTTCTGCATTTATATAATGGTCAAGAGGCGGTGCTGGCAGGTGCTTTGCATGCCATGGACCTTACAAAGGACAGAATGATCACCGCGTACAGAAACCACGTCCAACCTATCGGTATGGGCGTAGATCCCAAACAGGTGATGGCGGAACTTTATGGTAAGGTAACCGGTACTTCTAAGGGTATGGGCGGTTCCATGCACATATTTTCAAAGGAACACCGTTTTCATGGGGGTCACGGAATCGTTGGTGGCCAAATACCGCTGGGTGCTGGAATGGCATTTGGTGACAAGTATTTTGGTAGGGAAGCAGTTACCCTGTGTTATATGGGAGATGGTGCCGTTAGGCAAGGCTCGCTCCATGAAACATTCAATTTGGCCATGTTATGGCAATTACCGGTCGTCTTTATTTGCGAGAATAATGGATATGCCATGGGAACTTCTGTAGCCAGAACTTCTTTTTCGACGGAAATTTGGAAATTAGGCTTGGGCTATGAAATGCCATGTGGACCAGTTGACGGAATGAACCCGGTTACCGTTGCCCAAGAAATGAGCAAGGCGATTGAACGGGCGAGAAGTGGAGGTGGACCAACCTTCCTTGAAATGAAAACGTATAGATACCGTGGCCACTCCATGTCTGATGCCCAGCATTACAGAACCAAGGATGAGGTAGAGGAATATAAAAAAATAGATCCAATTACGCAGGTATTGGATGTAATCAAAGAAAATAAATACGCGACCGAAGAGGAGATCAAAAAAATTGACAAAAAGGTCAAGGACATGGTCAAGGAGTGTGAAAAGTTCGCGGAAGAATCAGATTATCCACCAGTAAACCAATTGTATGACATGGTTTACGAACAAGAGGATTTTCCATTTGTTCAACATAAATTGTAAAGTAGATGGCTGAAGTAATAAACATGCCCCGTTTAAGCGATACCATGGAAGAGGGTACCGTAGCTAAATGGTTGAAAAAAGTAGGAGATAAAATAGAAGAAGGAGATATTTTAGCCGAAATAGAAACGGATAAGGCAACGATGGAATTCGAATCCTTTCACGAGGGTACCTTGTTGCACATAGGAATCGAGGAAGGCGATGGTGCTCCGGTAGACACCTTATTGGCCATCATAGGAGAAGAAGGTGAGGATATTTCAGGTTTGGTCAATGGAGAAGGTGCTTCTGATTCTGGGGAAAAGTCCTCGGATGCTTCAAAGGACAAGGAAGCGAATAGCGAGAAAAAAAATACAGCGGAAGAATCTACAGCTTCCGAAGAGGACACTGATGATACCGATAGTTCCGGTGCTATTCCAGAAGGTGTTGAGGTGGTTAAAATGCCCCGTTTAAGCGATACTATGGAAGAAGGTACCGTTGCCAGTTGGTTGAAGCAAGTTGGGGACGATGTTGAGGAAGGGGATATTTTAGCGGAGATCGAGACGGATAAGGCAACGATGGAATTTGAGTCGTTCTATTCGGGAAAACTGCTTTATATTGGAATACAAGAGGGCGAATCCTCTCCCGTAGATGCGGTATTGGCCGTTATTGGTCCGGAAGGTACGGATGTCGATGCGGTTCTACATGCGAAATCCGGCAGTAAGAAAAAGGCATCGGGTACAGATTCGAAAAAGGAAGAAAGTAAATCGGAGGAATCATCAACGGAAAAAACGGAAAGTAAGGCTGACCAAAAGGATGCTTCAAAATCAACTTCGGATGGTGACCGTATCTTTGCATCACCCTTGGCAAAGAAAATTGCCGAAGATAAAGGGATTGATTTGGCTGATGTTTCCGGAACCGGGGATAACGGTAGGATCATCAAAAAAGACATTGAGAATTATACGCCTAGTAAGGCATCCAAGCCTGCTAGTTCAGCGGATAAAATAGAAAGCGTTGCTGTTTCATCAGCTGCAGCACCCATTGCAAGTTTACCTGCTGGGGAAGAAGGCACGGAAGAGGTCAAGAATTCCAACATGCGGAAAGCGATTGCCAAAGCTTTGGGTAATTCTAAATTTACGGCACCCCATTTCTACCTTACGATTGAGGTAGATATGGACAACGCCAAAGAATCCAGGGCCCAGATCAATAGCCTACCGGATACCAAGGTTTCCTTTAACGATATGGTCTTGAAAGCATGTGCCATGGCATTGCGCAAGCATCCACAGGTGAACACGACCTGGAGTGGTGATGTTACCAAATACCACAAGCATATTCATATGGGGGTTGCGGTTGCGGTAGATGAAGGTCTGGTAGTTCCAGTGCTCAAACATGCAGATCTAATGGGCTTGACCCAGATAGGTTCGGCCGTTAAGGATTTGGCCGGAAAGGCACGGAACAAGAAAATTTCCCCATCGGAAATGGAAGGCAGTACCTTTACCGTTTCCAATTTGGGAATGTTCGGTATTTTGGAGTTTACGAGTATTATCAATCAGCCGAACTCCGCCATACTCTCTGTTGGCGCTATCGTTGAAAAACCGGTTGTAAAGAATGGGGAAATAGTGGTGGGTAGCACCATGAAACTGACCTTGGCCTGCGACCATAGAACGGTAGATGGTGCCGTAGGGGCGCAATTTTTACAGACCTTGCGTTACTTCGTTGAGAATCCGGTGACCATGTTGGCCTAATGAATATGGATTACTAAAAGTTTTTCGCTACGTCTTTGCGAGGCAGGAAGCAATCTGTGAATTGTTTACCATCAAGGGGCGGATTACTTCACTATGTTCGTAATTACGTGAGACACGGCCTTTCTAAAAAGTTAATCGCTACGTGTTTGCGAGGCACGAAGCAATCTGTGAATTGTTTGTCATCAAGGGGCAGATTATTGCACTTCGTTCGTAATGACGTATAAGATGGCCTTTCTAAATAGTTGTTCGCTACGTCTTTGTACGGCACGAAGCAATCTGTGAATTATTTGTAATCAAAGGTCAGATTATTGCACTTCGTTCGTAATGGCGTGAGACACGGCCCTTCTAAAAAGTCAGCCGCTACGTCTTTGCGAGGCACGAAGCAATCTGTGAATTGTTTACCATCAAGGGGCGGATTACTTCACTTTGTTCGTAATGACGTATTATACCTACTTTTAAGAGCGTCTTTTTTTTATCTTTGACCACGAACATAGAATGAGCTTATGAAATTGATTACCCTTGCGTTTTTAGGAATGCTGCTGCTAGGTTGTGGTAGTGCCCAAGTAGCCGAAACAACGGTACTTAACCCATCCAACAATCCGAAGGGTTTGCAGGGAAAAATTGCGACAAGTGCCGCTGATGATAAAGATGGAATCAATTCCACTCCGGTCCAGTCAAAAGCAATGCCGTTTAGTACGGCTCAGGATATCGAAAAAACAATGGTTTTTTTAACGGCGGACGAACTTCAAGGCAGGGATACCGGTAGTGAAGGTATCTCCATGGCTGCGGACTACATTCAAAAAATTTTCGAGGAAAATGCGCTGAATCCTTATTTTACGTCGTATCGCGATACATTGACCGATTATGAGGGGGGCATAGCCTATAATATGGTAGGTTATCTACCGGGTACCGATGCAAAACTCAAAAATGAGTTCGTCGTAATCGGCGCTCATTACGACCATATCGGTGTACTTGCTACTCAGGCGGGGGACTCCATTGCCAATGGGGCCAATGACAATGCCTCGGGTACCACGGTAGTACTGGAATTGGCGAAGTATTTCGGAAAAAATAAAACCAATAGACGCAGCCTTATTTTTGCCCTGTTTACGGCAGAGGAGAAGGGACTTGTAGGGTCCAAGCATTTGGCCAATAAACTCAAAGAGGAGGGCTTGGACCTGTATACCATGCTAAATTTCGAAATGGTAGGTGTACCCATGGTGAACAAGGACCATAGCCTCTATCTTACCGGGTATGAACTATCAAACCTGGCGGAGCTAAGCAACGCTTATGCACAGAAAAATCTTGTGGGTTTTCTGCCCAAGGCAAAGGAATTCAATCTATTTAGACGCTCGGATAATGCCCCTTTCCATGATGTATTTAACGTGCCATCCCAAACCTACAGCGCTTTTGATTTTACCAATTTTGAATTTTACCACCAGGTGGGGGATGAGGCCCCAAAGATGGACTACGGGTTTATGGCGGATACAGTGAATGAACTTATACCCATGTTAACGGGCATTATCAATGCACCCACCAAAGAAGTAAAATATAACTAATGGCATATATACTAGTTACGGGCACCAGCAGGGGGATAGGATTTGAACTATCTAAATTATTGGCAGACGCAGGTCATAAGGTGCTGGCACTTTCACGGAATGAAAAACCCATTAAAAATTTGGGGCATAAAAATATTGAGACCTTTCCCTTCGATATTGCTGAACCGGGCGACCGCGAGAAATTGGCCACCTACCTCACCGAGAACGCTATTGAAGTAGCGGCATTGATCAATAATGCGGGCACGTTGGTAAACAAGCCCTTTATGGAAACCACCGATGCCGAATTTAAAGCGGTTTATGAGGTAAACGTCTTTGGGGTTGCGGCCCTTACCAGATTGGTACTTCCCTTTATGCAAAAGAGCGGTCATGTACTTACCATAAGCTCTATGGGTGGGGTGCAGGGCAGTGCTAAATTTCCTGGTTTGTCCGCCTATAGTTCCAGTAAGGGCGCGGTCATTACTTTGACGGAACTGCTTGCAGAGGAATTTAAGGAAACGGGCCCTTCCTTTAATGTGTTGGCCTTGGGCGCCGTACAGACCGAAATGTTGGAGGAAGCTTTTCCGGGTTATACTGCACCCGTGACGGCTGGCGAAATGGCCGCTTATATAATGGACTTTGCGCTAAACGGTCAAAAACTGTATAATGGAAAAGTGTTGCAAGTAAGTAGCAGTACGCCGTAAGACTGTTTAAAATCATACACTACCTTAGTTATTCCATTCTCTTTGCAAATATAATTTACGGAGTTGCTGCCGTATGCTCTTTAACTACGTATTCAAAGGCAAAAAGGGTAACAAATGATGACCAACGTACCCATTGGAATTTGTTTACATTCTTGTATTCAAGTCTTTAGCGTGCCGTTCATCGATTTTTTCATAAGTTCCGCTAAAATTAGGAGTTTGAATTCCTTTTATAATGTCTGATGTATTAGATTTACCGCTGAACACTAAAAGCACTGCAACCTAAAGAATGAACTTGAAACAATGAGGAATCATACAGCGGTTTAACCAATATAAAAACCCGTACCTCTTTTATTTTGACCCCTTCCCCCGAGGATGTAAAGATAAAAAGTGGACCGGTCCATAGGACCGACTTCTTATCGTTTTGTATTTATTTTGTTGCTTGGTGCCGTAGGTGTCAGTTATGAAAATTTGCCCCAATCAATGACCATGATTACAGAAATTGTTTCTAATACCTATGTTTTGGCTTTCATTGCCCTAATTGCTGCGTATGTTGTTTCTATCCGGGTGTACCCTACCATCATTTACCTGAGCCATACGAAAGATTTAATGGACGAGCCGTGCGAACGCAGCATGCACACCGGCAAAACCCCTACTTTGGGCGGTATTGGTCTTTTTCTCACCTTCGCCATAGGTATGGTACTTTCCGGTGTTTTTGCGCCGTTGCCACCACAGGATGTAATCAATGTTCTGGCCCTTGTAGGCGCTACAATGTTGCTTTTGTTTTTGGGGGTCAAGGATGATTTGGTCCTGGTATCCCCGCGAAAGAAATTTATTGGGCAGCTTGTGGCTACGGCCTTGGTCGTCATTGCCTCGGATATTCGAATTTTAAGCATGGAAGGTATTTTTGGGGTGGGCGAAATGCCCTACTGGGTTTCCGTGGTCTTTACCATATTTGTATTCCTTTTGATTATCAATGCCTTCAACCTTATTGATGGTATTGATGGCTTGGCCGGCGGTTTGGCCATTCTTGCCGCCACGGTCTATGGGGTGTTCTTTCTTTTAAATGGGCAGCAGTATTTGGCCTTGGCCTGCGTGATACTGATTGGCGCACTCATTGGGTTTTTACAACACAACCTGTCCAAACAGCAGAAATTGTTTATGGGGGACTCGGGATCTTTATTCACCGGGTTTTTATTGGCCTACCTTACCGTTGCTTTTTTAAATAAGAGTGTAGCAATTTCCCCTTTGGCTTTTCCCATTGCCAATGCGCCCATAGTGGCCATTGCCGTACTATCCTATCCCATGATGGACACCTTACGCGTGTTCACGGTACGTATACGGGCGGGCAGAAGCCCTTTTAGTGCGGACAAAAACCACATCCACCATCGTTTTTTAAGCCTTGGTTTTAATCATAAACGGGCGAGCAGTAGCATTGTCCTATTAAATTTGGTAGTAATTGCCGTAGCCTTGGTATTCCAGCACATTAACATACACCTGCAGCTTTTGGCCTGCCTGGTGGTTGGTATATCGCTGTACTTATCCCCTTTTTATGTTTTGGAAAAGCAACCAGAGGTTCGCCTCGAAAAAGTCATGCAGGATGATAGCAACGCTACACAGGCAGCAAGGGTGGCCAGAAATGAATCGGGGGGTGCACGACTGTATGATGAGGAAATAGCGAGGCTAACAAAAGTGCAACAAGAAGCGGTACGCAGTGTAAAAAACAAAAGTTTGTTACGGAAGCGAATGGTAGGTTTTATAAAACCTAGTAAAATGACGGATAGGAAACAGTTTGAAGAAGAACGCTAATAGTATTCTCCTCATTGACACTATTTTTAATAGGATTATTATTCGTACGGCATTGGATGTGCTACATTGCGCGGAAATGACATAGCCCGGCCAGCAGCGCAAGGCTGATGTGAATAAAAGAAAAATGAAAATTAGGCGAACTGGGATGTAGCACCACCCTGACTCGCAAAAAGATGAAGAAGCACATGGCGAAAGTTGCGTTTATTACCGGGGTCACCGGGCAAGATGGAGCGTATTTAAGCGATTTTTTACTGAAAAAAGGATATACGGTCCACGGATTAAAAAGAAGGTCCTCATTATTTAACACCGATCGGGTAGACCATCTGTATCAAGATCCGCATTTAGAGGACCGTAATTTTATCCTCCATTATGGGGATATGACAGACAGCACCAACCTAATTCGATTGATCAAGCAGATACAGCCAGACGAAATCTATAACCTGGCTGCCATGAGCCACGTACATGTCTCCTTTGAAATTCCGGAATATACGGCCAATGCAGACGGTATAGGCACCTTGCGTATTTTGGATGCCGTACGCTTACTGGGCCTCGAAAAAAAAGTGCGCATCTATCAAGCTTCCACGTCTGAACTGTATGGTAAGGTGCAGGAAGTACCACAATCTGAAACTACCCCATTTTATCCAAGAAGCCCTTATGGGGTGGCAAAGATGTATGCCTACTGGATAACGGTAAATTATAGGGAAGCCTATGGGATGTTTGCTTGCAACGGTATCCTCTTCAACCATGAATCTCCCTTACGGGGAGAAACCTTTGTCTCCCGCAAGATTACCCGTGCGGTTTCCCGCATAGCACTAGGGTTGCAGGATAAATTGTATTTGGGCAACTTGGATGCCCAGCGCGATTGGGGCCATGCCAAGGACTATGTTGAAGTAATGTGGATGATATTGCAGGCAGACAAGCCGGAAGATTGGGTCATTGCGACTGGAAAAACGACCAAGGTGCGCGATTTTGTACGCATGGCGTTCAAGGAAATTGGGGTGGAACTGGAGTTTACGGGAACGGGAGAAAATGAAAAGGGGTTTGTAAAAAAATGCCACTCCCCTAAGTATCAACTGGAAGTAGGCAAGGAGGTCTTGAGCATAGATCCCAAATATTATAGGCCTACGGAAGTGGACCTGTTGATAGGCGACGCTTCGAAGGCAAAGCAAAAATTGGGCTGGGAAGCTACCTGCGATGTAGCGGGCTTGGTAACCGAAATGATGCAGAGCGATTTAAAATTAATGGAAAAGGATAGGCATTTGAACAAGGGTGGCTTTGATACCTTGAATTATTATGAATAAGGATTCAAAAATATACATTGCGGGGCATCGCGGTATGGTGGGCGCTGCCGTTTGGCGTGCCTTGGAAAAATTGGGCTATAGCAATCTCATTGGAAGAACCAGTGCCGAACTCGATCTGCGTAATCAAGAGGCCGTGGCGAGGTTCTTTGGTAAGGAAAAACCGGAAATAGTGGTCGATGCAGCGGCCAAGGTAGGCGGTATCATGGCCAACAAGCAAGATCAATATGGTTTTTTAATGAACAACCTGCTCATACAGAACAACCTCATTCAAGAAGCGGTGACCCACAACGTAGGTAAATTTATTTTTTTGGGAAGTTCCTGTATCTACCCAAAAATGGCACCACAGCCCTTAAAGGAGGAGTATTTACTTACAGGACCCCTAGAACCCACCAATGAGGGCTATGCCATTGCCAAGATTGCAGGGGTAAAATTATGCCAGGCCCTAAGGGAACAACAAGGGCGGTACTTTGTAAGCTTGATGCCTACCAATTTATACGGCCCCAATGATAATTTTGACCTCGAGACCTCCCATGTGCTACCGGCCATGCTGCGTAAGTTTCATGAGGCCAAGGAAAAGGGGAACGCCCCCGTTACACTTTGGGGCAGTGGGTCGCCTTTACGAGAATTTTTGCATGTAGACGATGTGGCCAAGGCCGTCCTTTTTGCTTTGGAAAATGAATTGCCCGGGCATTTGTACAATGTAGGTACGGGAGTGGATTTGAGCATTAAGGACTTGGCAGTATTGATACAAAAAACCGTGGGGCATACCGGTGAAATTATATGGGACAGCAAGAAACCCGATGGTACGCCACGTAAGCTCATGGACGTATCCAGATTAAAAGAATTGGGTTGGGAGGCAGAAATTAATTTGGAAGATGGCATTAAAGAGACCTATGAATGGTTATGCAAAAACAGTTTTGATAATTGTTCTTTGTAATTTGAATATCTAATTTATATCCTATAAATATATTCCTTGAATTTAAATTCCATAATACAAATCAAGAATTCAAAAGAACTACCGAAATTGTTTAGTGTTCTATTGGACCAATTCTTTATGAGTGTTACCACATTTGCAACTACTATAATTCTGGCTAGAACTTATGATGTTTTGGTATATGCTGATTTTGTTCTACTAATTACGCTTACTGTCTTTGTATTGGGCTTACAAAGTGCTCTCATTTCAAAACCCTACGCTATTAACCTTAATGATTACAAGGATTCCAAAAGAAGTATAGATTATTTTCAATTCGCACTAAACAGCAAATTAATTTTTACTGTAATTATTTTGTTGCTTTTTCCAATTATATACTTTTTCTCTTTTAAGGAGTGGAATAGTCTAGATGTGCTTATATTTTCCTTCTTTATTATTTCATACAGTTCATATTATTTCGTGAGAGAATTACTTTTGAGCGAAAGAAGGACAAGGCAAAACATGATTTATGGTCTACTATGTTCAGGATTTTTAATTGTCTTATTGGGTTATATATGGTTTTTTAATGTAAGTGATATTTTTGTGTATTTAGTTTCTGCATCCACTATATATTTTGGACTTTCATTAGTATATTATGTTAAAAATTACAGATTTATTAAGTATACATTTTCTAATCAAGTTCATTTTTGGAAGGCAAATTGGCATGTGGGTAAATGGTTAGTAGGCGGTAATTTTCTTTTTCATATATCCTCAAATATTTATCCATGGTTGTTATTGTTTATAGTAGATAAAAAAGATGTTGCAGTTTTAGGTGTTCTATTAAGTATTGGAAGTATAATATCCCCTTTGTTGAAAGCATTTGGCTCATATCTACTGCCATTGTTCGTAAGGCTGAATACGGATTTCAATAAGGTAAGTGATTTAGTAAAGCAGTGTTTTTGGTTCTTTGGCATGATGAGTATAATTGTTCTTGCAACAGGCTTTTTATTTGGAGAAAACTTAATGAATTTATTTTTTGGCGAAAAATATGCCAATTTAGGTTTGTTGGTAATATTTCCTTTTATAATACAAAGCGTAATTATATTTTTTCAACCTATAAAAATTGCCTTAACGGCTATTAAACGTACGGATGTTGATTTTTGGGTATATATTCCGCGTAGTATTATAGCAGTAGTTTTAGGATATTTTATGGTAAGTAGCTATGGTATTTATGGAGTGTTTTATACCATGATAATTGAGAATTTATTTTATCAAACTATCCAATTTTACATCTATACCAAAATAATACTAAAGAATAAAAACTTTGAGAATCTTTAATTAATTACTTCATGACTGTTAAAAGCTTTGTAACCAGTGGAGGTATTTTAGGACAACTATTGCTTTTATACCCAGTCATAATATCGATTATTTCAAGGCAAAGGGACTCAGATGAGATTACAGTTATTGATAATTCTGCACTCATACAGATAATTTTCACTTTTTTCGTTTTAATAATCTCTTCTATAAAACTTTATAACAGTAAATTATTTCGCTTTTATATTAGTAAAACTCCAATAAAATGGTTTTTGATTTATGTTGCTATAGGATTGCTAAGCACTATTTGGAGTGTTGATTGGAAAATGACTTTTTATCGTTCCATAGAGAACTTTGCTTATATTTTATTGATTTCTGGAAGTCTATTAACTGTATATAGAAGATTTTTATCCTTAAAGTTTACATTGGATTGGGTATTGTTTTACGGTTTTTTTTACATAATGATAAAAACAGTTAAAAGATCTTTGAACTTGTATGATACGGTATTCTCTTTTGAGGCAATTTTTTTAGAACAACTTAATTCTACTCCTTTCTTTTTTTTAGCTCTTTTTCTCTCGACAAATTTTTTTATAAAACTTTTAATATTACCTACATCAATTTTCAGTCTTTCAAATACAGCTTATGTTGGAATGTTTGCAGGTTCTTTGGGTTTTTTAAAAGGTAACAAAGGAATGCAAGTTTTAGTAATACTCCTTACAGGCACATTATCCTTTATAATACTTTATTTTGGAGTTAACGTATTTTTAGAAAATACAATTTTTTATGGCCAAGGAGGTATTGGCTTTGAGTATACAACAGGTAGAAATCAAATTTTCGAGGACGCACTTACAGCGGCGTTCATTAAACCAATTTTAGGCTACGGCTTTGTCGCCGGTGAAGTTTTAATAATTACATCAATGAGAGAAGGAGTTATTGGTGCCCATAATGGTTTTATTTCGGCCTTCTTGGGAATGGGAATAATTGGTTTAGTGCCATTCGTTATTTTTTATGCAAAAATGTTTTTAATATCATTGGATAAAAAATTACCAAAAAAAGTAAAATCCGTTTATGTGGCATCAGTAATTTTCATAACAATATATACTATCGGTAATCCTGGTATTGGAACTAGAGTTTATGGGAGTTGGATTTCATCAACTTTAATTTTCACATTGATATGTATCTCTTATATGCATTTTAAGTACATTAAAAAATTGTAATATTTAAAGTAATTATTAATTGAAAAAGAATGCCCCAATTGTACTTTTCACTTATAATCGGATTTATGAAACCGAACAAACGATATTAGCATTACAAAAGAATTTTTTAGCACCATATAGTAATTTAATAATCTTTTCAGATGGGCCAAAAAATGATATGGAATATCAGAAAGTGAAAATGGTTCGCGAATATTTGAAAACTATAGACGGTTTCCAATCCATTGAAATCCATGAGTCTGAAAAAAATAATGGGTTAGCCAATTCTATTGTTAGTGGTGTTAACCAAGTTTTAGAGAAGTATGATAGGCTAATTGTTTTAGAGGACGATTTGCTTACTTCTCCTAACTTTCTGAACTTTATGAATCAAGCCCTAGAGTTTTATAAAATACACCCTAAAGTAATGTCTATTTCAGGGTATACAATGAATTTGCCTAGCTTAAAAAATTATGATAAGGATTTCTATGTGGGATTAAGGGCCTCTTCTTGGGGTTGGGGTACTTGGAGCAATAAATGGGAGCATATTGATTGGGAAGTAAGAGACTATTCAACTTTTAAGAAAAGTCCGTTGAAAAGATATAAGTTCTTCAGTATTTCTAGTGACTTGCCTTATATGTTACACAATCAAATGAGTGGTAAAATAGATTCTTGGGCCATTAGATGGTGCTATCACCAATTTAAAGAGGGATTAATTACAATATTTCCCAGCAATTCAAAAGTTAATAGTATTGGTCTTTCAGAGTCAGCGACTCATACTTCTGGTGCGGTCAAATTTATCTCTCCCTTGGATCAAAGCCTTAAAACGGAATTTGAATTTGAAAAGGAGATGCAAATAAATAAGAATATTATAAAGGATTTTAAAAGGAAGTTTTCGATAACAAGAAGGCTAAGTGACAAGGCTCGGCGCGTTTTTAGGATTCTTAAGAATAAGTTTGGTTTGGTTATAATATAATGAAACATCAAAACAAAATACTAGTTTTTCACCCTTCCTTAGCTCCATACCGCATAGATTTTTTTAACGAACTAGCAACGCGTTACGAACCTTCTTTTTATTTTTATTATCCTTGGCAAGCGTATCATAGCTTTTCAAAAAACTATTTGAGTGATAAGTGTAATTTTGAGATAAATTACTTAAAGAACGGGTTTACCATTCTAAAACGTTTTTTTGTTTTTGGTATAGGTAATTTGCTAAAACAAGAACGACCTAATGTAGTATTGTGTTGTGAGTTTAATCAAGTTACCCTTTCTACTTTCATTTATTATTGGCTTTGGGGCAAGAAATTTAAACTATATACCATTTGTGATGATAGCTTGGAAAATGTTAAGGAAAGAAAAGGATACCGTTTGATTCTTCGAAATCTTATTGCTAAAAGAATAGATGGTGTAATCTATCCGAGTAAATTAGTTGGTGAATGGGTTAAGCAAAACATTTCTTCTCAAATAGACTCCTTAGAATTACCTATTATCCATAGCGATATACGTTTTAGAGCGCTATTGGACCAAAGCTTGGAGCTATCCAATAGTTTAATAGGAAAATATAGTTTGGCGAACTATAAAATTATTCTTTATGTTGGTCGTTTGGCCGAAGTTAAGAATCTTTCTCTTTTACTTGAAGCTTGCTCTTCATTAAAGACATCTGATTGGAAGCTAATTCTTGTTGGTGCTGGACCTCTGGAAGAAACGTTAAATGAAGAAGTTGCTAGCCTAAATTTATCCGACAATATTCATTTTTTAGGTAGCAAAGAGGGATTAGATTTGCTAGCATGGTATAATATCTCTCAAGTCTTTGTATTGCCAAGCATACACGAGCCATTTGGTGCCGTTGTAAACGAAGCCTTGTTAGCAGGGAGCAAAGTTCTGTGCTCAGAGCTGGCTGGTGCTGCAACTTTGGTTACTAAAGAGAATGGTGACTTATTTAATCCCTATAATGTTCATGAGTTGATCAAGAAATTAGAAGCCATACTTATAAAAACGGATGTGTTAGAAAGTTCCATAAAAAATGTTAGAAACAATTGTATGCCTTTTAGTTTTGATGAAAAAGTAAATGCCCTACTATTAAAATTAAAAAATACACGTTGATTAACTGTTATAATGCATTATGAATACCAAAGAAAGTCCGTTAAAAACGAGTATAAAAAGAGCAGCGCTAAAGTGTTTACGCAAAATTACTACTGATAAGCAGTACTACCAAATCCGATATTTTATCACTTTTAAACGTCGTTTAAATTTGAGAGCTCCAGACACTTTAATGGCCAAAATCATTTGGCAAAATTTATACGATCGTGCGCCTATATATACCAAGCTGGTAGATAAATTTGCGGTTAGGGAATACGTAGCCGCCAAAATAGGAGGGCAGTATTTAAATACCCTATACGGTGTTTATGAAAACGTAGAAGCCATTGATTTTGAGAATTTGCCGGCATCTTTTGTGCTAAAAGGTACGCATGGGGCAGACATGATCCTAATATGTAGGGATAAATCCCAGTTTGATATTGCGAACGCCAAACAAACCGTGAATAACTGGTTAAAAACTAACTTTTATGAACTTTGGGGAGAACACGCCTATAAAAATGTACCACCACGTATTATTTGTGAACAATATTTGGAAAATGAGAACGAGAGTGCGGTGGTAGATTACAAATTTCATTGTTTCCATGGCGAACCAAAACATATACAAATAGACCGCGATCGTTTTATTAACCATACCCTCAACTTTTACGATTACGATTGGAATAGACTACCTTTTGGGCTTTGGTATCCGCAATCTGATGAGGATTTGCCTAAACCGAAAAACTTGGAGGTTATGGTGGAATTGGCAAGAACCTTATCAAAAGAATTTAAGTTTGTAAGAGTAGACTTTTACAACGTTGACGGTAAGATTTACTTTGGTGAGATGACTTTTTACCCTTGTAATGGTTTTGGTGTTTTTTATCCGGAGGAAAAGGATTTTGAGTTCGGCAGTTGGTTAGATTTGAAAATAAATCACGAAAAAAATTGAAGATTCTCTTTATTCATAATAATTATGCCAGTAATAATTCCGGGGAGGAACATGCCGCGGAGTCCTTGAAAGAGATACTAGAATCTAATGGGCACCAGGTAAAATGGTTTAGACGATTTTCTGATGTGATCAATAATTCCACGGCGAAAAAGATTCAAGCTTTTTTTTCAGGGGTGTATAATCCAAGTGCGGTCAAAGAACTCAAAATTTTACTGGATGATTTTGAACCGGATATTGTACAAGTTCAAAACCTGTATCCGTTTATTTCACCCGGCATAGTAAAAAGCATAAAAAGTAGGGGTATTCCTTTGGTCATGCGTTGCCCCAATTATCGGTTGTTCTGTCCTACGGGACTGCATTTAGACGGACAAGGGAATATTTGTGAAAAGTGTTTAAGTGGGGTCAGGGAATTAAACTGTATTTCCAAAAATTGCGAAAATGATGTACCCAAAAGTATCGGGTACGCCCTGCGTAATTTTATAGCCCGTGCATTCTGGGGAGTTACCAAGAACATGGATGCCTACATCGTACAAAGCGTTTTTCAGCGGCAAAAGTTTATTGATAACGGTATACCAGCGCATAAACTCTTTATACTTCCCGGTCTCCTGCCCAAGACAACATTGATACAAAGACCAATTACCCCAAAAAACGTATCGTTTATAGGACGGGTCAGTGAAGAAAAAGGTATTCGAGAATTTCTGAAAGCGGCCAGTCTTTTGCCCGAAATTCCATTTGTTGTGGCGGGAAGTATAAACAGTAACGTGGCCCAACTTAAAACAAACGCTCCCAAAAATGTGCTCTGGAAAGGTTTTGTTGCCGGCAAAGCTTTGGATGAATTGTATGCCGAATCAAAGATTGTTGTAGCGCCAAGCAAGTGGTATGAAGGTTTCCCGAATGTAATAACCACCGCCATGAAGTTTGCAAAACCAGTAATTACTAGTAATCTGGGGGCCATGGCCGACATTATAGATCATCAGGAAAATGGAATACTCGTAGAGCCGGGTGATGCTGTAGCCTTGGCCAAGGCCATAAAGAATTTATTTTATTACGATGAGAAATGTGTATTCTTAGGTAAAAATGCCAAGATTAAAGCCGATACGTTATATACTGAGAAAAAGATTTACCAAAATCTAATAGACCTATACTTAATACTGCTTGACGAAAAAGCAAGAAAAACCAAAAGTATCCTTTCTATTTTGCATTATCCGCCTCCTGTTCACGGGGCGGCCATGGTGGGACAGTATATCATGGGAAATAAGCGCATAAACACCACATTTAATATACAGTATATTAATTTAGGAACCTCCGTTCGTGTGGATGAGATTGGACGTGCTGGATGGTTGAAGGTAAAACGCTATTTCATGATTCTTAGGTTATCCTTCAATCGTTTAATTTCCGCCAAGCCCAAGCTGGTCTATTTTACCTTGACTGCCTCTGGTGCAGGTTTTTATAAGGATGCGCTAATTGTGTTGTTGGTAAAGCTATTCGGCTGTAAAGTGGTATTTCATTTTCACAACAAAGGGGTAAGTAAAAGACAGCACAGATGGTTGGATCATTTCATTTATAAAGTAGTTTTCAAAAAAACAAGGGTAATTCTGCTCTCCGAACACTTATATTCGGACATAGAGAAATACGTACCCAAAGAACGAGTGTATATTTGTCCAAATGGTATACCTGAAAATATCAATGAAAGAATAGATAAACAGGAAAGCAAAGGAAGGGTTCAATTATTGTTTTTATCTAACCTTATTGTTTCTAAAGGAGTATACGTTTTATTAAAGGCGTGCCAGCTACTGGTTCAGAAAAACGTAATTTTTCATTGCACCTTTATAGGAAATACAGGAGATATCGATGTGGAGAGATTCCAAGAGGAAGTTAGCTCTTTAGGTTTACAAGATTACGTAAGTTATGACGGGCCAAAATATGGTTTGGAAAAGGAAAAGGCTTACGCGAAAAATGAAATTTTTGTTTTCCCAACATTTTATAGCAATGAATGTTTTCCTCTGGTTTTATTAGAAGCCATGCAATCTGGTCTGCCCCTAATCTCAACATTTGAAGGAGGAATACGGGATATCGTCAAAGACGGAGAAACAGGGTTTTTAGTAGAAAAGGAAAATGAGGTGGCTCTTGCAGATAAAATAGAGATTTTAATAAAGAATCCAGAATTACGGAAAAAAATGGGAGAAGCAGGTAGAAAGTATTATGAAGCAAATTTTACGTTAGAAGCGTTTGAGAGCCGTTTTCATGAAATACTTGAAGATTTAGTACAATGAAGCTTTTAAACTACACTATAGCCTCGTCATACCCTAAAATTTCTTTCAAGGGAAAGATGATCATTAATACTATAAATCCACATAGTTACTGTATTGCGAAAAAGGATAGTGTTTTTAAAAGGGCCTTAACGGAAGCCGATGTATTATTACCTGATGGTATAGGCATTGTTTGGGCAGCACGAGTATTGGAACAGCGCAAAATCAAAAAAATAGCCGGCTATGACATTTTCATATACTTAATGGAACATCTAAATGGCGTGCAAGGGTCTTGTTTTTTTTTGGGAGCCTCAGAAGAAACGTTGGAATTAATAAGGGATAGGGCCAAGAAAGACTATCCACTTGTAACCATAGCCACACATTCCCCGCCATATAAAACTGAGTTTACGCAATCCGATAGCGAAAAAATGTACGGACAGGTAAATAAAACCGATGCACAAGTACTTTTTGTTGGGATGACGGCCCCAAAACAGGAGAAATGGGTATTTCTTAATAAAGAATTCCTCTCTCCGCCTATAATTTGCTCTATTGGTGCAGTATTTGATTTTTATGCCGGTACTGTAAAGCGTTCACATCCCTTTTGGATAAAGTTAGGCTTAGAATGGCTGCCACGTTTTATAAAAGACCCCAAGCGTTTGGCAGAACGTAATTTAGTGTCTACTCCTAAATTTATAGCAGAAGTTCTTAATTACAGGCTTTTCAATAAAAAACATTGAAATTGAAGTATAAATGAAGATTTTTCTCTTTCACCTATGTTTAACTGCTCTTATATGAGAACCATCCAAATTATAAAATCCGCTTTTCAAAAGGTAGAAAATAAGAGATATCACTACTTACACAAAAAAGAAGCCAATTCAATTTTAACTCAAATTGGATTAACCAGGGATAAACTCTCCGCTCATAATAGGAAAATGGCAGATGAATATGCCGTGGACGTTTTTGGTTCCACACGCTATGCGCCTTGGCTTTACGTTTATACGTTATGGGCCGGAGGGTTTAAGGAAGGTTGGATTCCAGATAATTATTATGGGGAAATCGTAGTTCCCAAATTACAGGGCGACTATGGTAAAATATCATTCAATAATATGTTTACAAATGCTGTTTTTGGTACGGATAAGTTTCCAGATCTCGCCTATTATGTCAATAGAAAATGGCTTTCGAAGAATCGACAAATAATGTCTCCTGACCTGTTAGAAGAATTTCTTTTCAAAAATCATGATGAGATTTTCTTCAAATTAGACAATTCTTTGAAAGGCAGAGGAATTTATGCTTTTAATAAAGCAAACTTTTCCTTGGACAAAATAAAGTCTTTGGGAAATGGTGTTTTTCAATCCAGGGTAAGACACCATAATTTCTTCGAGAATTTTAGTTCTGAAGCTTTAGCCACTTTGCGCGTAACAACGGTTATTGATAAGAATAATAATGTTTCAGCGCGTTCTGCTTATGCTAAATTGGGTAGGTTGGGTGAAACATATATCAATGCCAAAGCACAAGTAATTGTACCCATAGAACTCAGAACAGGAGTTTTTGAAAATCATGGGCATTTACAGAACTGGTCAGTTTTGACCTCCCATCCCGATAGTGATGTCTCGTTTGAGCGTAAGAAAATACCAAAATTCAATGAGATTGTTGAACTGTGCATCAACTTACACAGTAAAATACCTTATGTAGGTTGTATTGGCTGGGATATTGCGATAGACCAAAATGAGGAGCTTCACATATTAGAATGGAATGGCTTTCATAACGACATTAAGTATGCGGAGATGACGCAAGGACCTTGTTTTGCAGATTTGGGATGGGAAAATCTCTGGAAAGAAAGAGATTAGCTCCCCTCATGTCCTAAGATTAACGAATGATTAATTAAATTTACCCCTGTTTGGTTCAATTGATGATATAGCTATGAAAGACGCCCCCTTTACCTTGGATATAAGCGATGATGGAGATTCATTTAATCTTAAGGAAACGCTGTCCAAGTACTTACGTTACTGGCCGTGGTTTTTAGTAAGTCTATTACTCTGCATTATACTAGGGATTATTTATTTGAGATATGCTCCCAATACCTATGAGTCAACGGCAAAAATCAAGATTATTGATGAGACCAAAGAAATGAGCGTGGCCGCGGACCCTCTCTCTATACTAAACGGAGCCCCCCAGATAAACATGGACAATGAGATTGAAATTTTGACTTCGTATCGTCTATTGCGTGAGGTTGTTAATGATTTAAAGTTAGATATTTCCTATTTCGAAAAGGGTAATATTAAAAGAACTCAGATTTGGAACCCGCCCTTTATAATAAACAAGGAAGTCCCCGAGGACAGTTTAGTGGAACCAAAAATATACTGGGTACGCTTAGCATTGGACCATATAACTGTAATAGACGAGGAAGACCGCTCTTGGAAGGTAAATTTTTCTGAATTAGATACAACGTTGAGCCAATTACCATTTCAAATTTCTTTGGCACCTACCATGGTTATCAATGACCATTTGGATATTGATTACGAGATCGCTCTAAAATCCAAAAAGCAGGCGATTGAGGATTTGGACGAAAACTTACAGCTGCAACCTACCAGTAAGAATAGCGAAATTATCGCCTTATCCTTGAAAGGGGAAAGTTCTAGACGCTCGGAGGCTATCTTGAATACCTTGATTCAAGTATTTAATGAAGATGGTGTTTTAGATCGACAACAGGTGTCTAAACGTACCTTGGATTTTATAGATGAGCGGTTTTTATACCTCTCCACGGAATTGGATTCTATAGAAGGGGGCAAGGAAAGTTTTAAACGTACCAACAACCTTTCCTATATAGAGGCCGATGCCGGGATTTCCTTGGAGCGCAAATCCGAGACCGAAAACCAGGTGGCCGAACTGGAGACGCAACTTTCCTTATCGGGATTACTGAAGGAAACGGTAATGAACCAATCGGAATACGGGCTCTTACCGGTAGACATTGGTTTGAACAACAGTAGTTTGAGTAACGTGGTATCCAGTTACAACGAGATGGCTTTGGAACGCGAGAAATTAGGGATGACCATTGGGGATGGGCATCCTAGTATGGTGGCCCTGTCCGAGCAATTGGAACGGGCGAAGGTAAATATCCTAAAAACGGTAAATGTCTACCAAAGCCAAATGCGAACGGCACTGAGCCGCTTGAATTCTGAACGCTATAAAGCTAGTTCTGCGTTTGCAGGTTTGCCAGAGAAGGAAAAGATGCTGCGTTCCATTGAGCGCCAGCAGAGCATTAAAGAGAACCTGTTCTTATTGTTGTTGCAAAAACGGGAGGAAGCGGCAATCAATTATGCAGTTACCGCACCCTCGGTAAAGGTAGTAGACTTTGCTGAGACGGGTATTGAGCCGGTTGCACCAAAAAAATTAGTGGTACTGGGTATTTCCGTTTTGTTAGGCCTTTTCTTGCCCTTCGCTTTTATTTTCGCTAAAAATTCCTTGGATACTCAAATTAATACAAGGGCAGATTTAGAGAAATTGTTACCTACCATCCCTGTTGTAGCGGAAATTCCCCATTTAAAGAATAAAAAGCTGTTTGTGGATATCAACGATCGATCACAGATGGCGGAATCGTTTCGTATTTTGGCCAGTAATCTTAAATTGCTGATGTCAAAAACAACAGAAGGCGGTAAAGTGGTCTATATGTCGTCTGCCGTAGAAGGCGAGGGCAAAAGTCTGTTGGCCTACAACCTGTCCGTGGCTTTGGCCAGTTTAAATAAGAAGGTATTATTGGTGGGCGGCGATTTGCGAAATCCAAAATTGCACGACTTTTTTGGTATGGGCGTATCCACCATAGGCTTATCCGATTTTCTAAGGGAGCCAGACCACAATATATCGGATTTTATTTATCCGGGGCTGGCCAAGGCGCCAAAACACAAAGTATGTTTGAGTGGCCCCGTGCCGCCCAACGCTCCGTTATTGTTAAGTAGTGAAGGGTTCGAAAGGTTCATCACCCAAGCTAAGGAAGCATTTGACTATATAATCGTGGATACGGCCCCTGTAATGCTGGTCACGGATACCTCCTTGATTTCTGAATATGCGGATATTACGCTCCTAATAGCGCGTGCAGGCCTAATAGAACGGGCTACGTTGGAAAAATTAGCGAATAGCAAGCAATCCGAAAATTTCAAGGGCCTTGCCCTTGTTTTAAATGACTCCAAAACGGGAATGAATGCTAACTACACCTATGGAAGTGTATGACCTGAATTTTCCAAATCGGAAATAAAGCACGATTGTTGCTAGGGGATTCGAGAATTGGTTCCATTGCTATAGCGCGTATTCCCAAAAAGGAATGTAAAGAGTTTAAGCTATGCTGCTAGTAAAAAGTAGCTGTTTTTGAAATCCTTTCTTTATTTTTAGCACGGTTTCCCTGCCAAACCTAAACCAAATGTGCCAAGGTGCTTTTTAACTCCATTGAATTTGCAATATTTCTTCCCTTGGTTTTCGGGTGGTATTGGATGCTTTCTAAAAGTAGGCCACGAATTCAAAACCTTTTTTTAATTCTTATTTCCTATATATTTTATGGGTGGTGGGATTGGCGGTTTCTTTTTTTAATTGCTTTTAGTACTATGGTAGATTATACCATAGGCCACTATATACATAAAAATAGCTCCCAAAGAAAAAAGGCCAAAAACTGGCTTACACTTAGTGTACTACTAAATATTGGCTTATTAGGATTTTTCAAGTACTATAACTTCTTTACGGATTCATTGGTTCAGAGTCTAGAGATGCTGGGATTTACCATTCAAAGCACTTGGACCTTACATATTATTTTACCGGTTGGCATTTCCTTTTATACCTTTCAAACGCTCTCCTATTCTTTCGACATTTATTATAAAAAGCTTAGGCCTACCAATGATTTTGTTGCTTTTGCCGCATTCGTCTCCTTTTTTCCGCAACTGGTTGCAGGCCCAATAGAAAGGGCCTCCAGCCTTCTAAAACAAATAGAACAACGAAGGGTATTTAACTATATACAGGCAAGCGACGGTGTTAAGTTGATTCTATGGGGCTTGTTCAAAAAAATAGCGATTGCGGATTCTTTGGCTCCAATGGTCGACGATATTTTCTTGAATTACGATACCTACCCCAGTTCCACCTTAGTACTTGGGGTAGTTTTTTTCAGTTTTCAGGTGTATGGCGATTTTAGTGGGTATTCCGATATCGCCATTGGGACCGCCAAACTCTTTGGGATTGAATTAATGTCCAATTTTAAATTCCCAAATTTTTCAAGAAATGTGGCCGAATACTGGCAGCGTTGGCATATTTCACTATCCACATGGTTTCGTCATTATTTATATATCCCCATGGGTGGTTCAAGGGCAAGCAAACAGCGTTCTGTTTTTAATATTATCGTTATTTTTCTAGTGAGCGGTTTATGGCACGGTGCCAACTGGACCTTTGTTTTTTGGGGCGCCTTTCACGCAATGCTCTATATCCCCGTTTTTTTAATGGGCAGAAACAGAATGTATAAGGATAATGTGATAGGGCAAAATTCTTTTCTTCCTTCGCTAAAGGAGGTGGGGCAAGTAGCACTCACATTTGGCCTTGTTACATTTTCACGTATTTTCTTTAGGTCAAGTTCCATTACAAATGCATTTGGTTATATACAAGCACTATTTACGGACTTTAAATTTGGTTGGTATTCCCATCCTATGGGGTATCGTATGGTAGATTTTTATATTTTGATAGTGTTATTTGTAGGCTATGAATACATTATTAGGAAAGATGAACGCAGACCCTTTGCATTTAAATCAACTCTAGTTCGGTTTTTATTGTATGCAATAGTCGCCTTCAGTATTTTATTGTTTTACGACGATGGGGTAAACCGGTCGTTTATTTATTTTCAATTTTAAGAAGTTTGAAAAAATTCATTTATAAATTCTTTATTTATTTAGGCCTCATCCTTTTATTGATGGAGGTCTTGGTAAGAGTGTTTCATTTGTATGCGGATGACCCGCCAAAAATGATAGATGAATTTGGCGTGGAAAAGCGAGTACCAGGCAGTAAGGGGTATTACGTTACGGGCAACAGGAGGCAGAATTTTTCAGAATATGCCATAAATGACTCAGGTTTCAATTCTTTTAGGGAATTTTCACCTACGAAAGACACCTATGAAATTGCGCTTATCGGAGATTCTTTTATCGAAGGGTTTCATCAAGATTATTCAGAGTCTTTGGGTAAGAAAATAGAGGAATTGATGCCTAAAATTCAGGTTTTCGAATATGGCTATACCGGTTCGTCTATGGCTTATCAAATGCATTTGGTAGATGCTTACAAGGAAAAGCTAATAGATGTAGATAAAATTATACTCTACATGAAGTTTAAAAATGATTTTAATTCCTCTCAACACAGGGCAGACTACGCCTTAATTGAAAAACTAAATACTCCACTTTTTCAAATCAGAAAGGAATGTAAACTTTGGGTTTATGGTTCTAGACACGGGTTGGTGGCTCCCATTAAAAAAGTGGCCAGTGGTATATTTTATAGAATTAATTATTGGAGAGATAGAAGGGAAGTGGATAAACAACCATACAAACTCAAAAAGGTCAACGAGCGTATTGATAATTTCCAAAAATTGATAGATACGTATGGTTTTAATAAGGAAAAAACGGTTTTGCTACTAGACAGTAGAACAACCAATTCTGAGTTTCTCGATTATTGCAAAAAAAAAGGCATAGATTTTATCGATTATTCCAAAGGTTTTAAAAGTGCGCAAAAACCGGTAACCTTAATTTATGACATGCATTGGAACGATTATGGAAGGGGTTTAATAGCTCAGGATATTGTTGATTATCTAAAAAATGATACAAAATCGCATAAGGCCAGTAGCGCACTAAACCATAGCGTGCGAGATAACTAAACGTATTTCCTGTACCGAGCCGTGCTAGGTAGGGCTGCACCAATAGTATAGTGAACCAACATCTTGATACTTTTTCAACACATACCAGTGTCCATTACATCGAATAGGGTGCAAGGAAGATTAACTTAAGTTACCTAAAATTGACAATAGCTATAACAGCCAAGGATAAGGAACTCAAAACAACGGCAAACCATTGCGGTGTATTGGAGGTGTTTCTAACCTTGCGCTTATTGGGTTCTACATAAACAATATCATTGGATTTTAAATAGTAATTGGGCGAGGTGAACAGCTCGTCTGTATTTAAATTAATTCGTTTGGTGGTCTTAACGCCATCCTGTTCGCTGATCAAGAATACATTATCCCGCTTGGCGAAAATGGTCATGTCCCCCGCCAGGCCCAAAGCTTCCAACAAGGTCACTTTTTCATTAGGAATGGTAAAAACCGAAGGATTATTTACTTCACCCAAAACGGATACCTTAAAATTCAAATAACGAATATCCACAATAGGCTCTAAAAGAAGTTTTCTAATAATCAATTCCTTGGTAATGTATTGGCGCAAGTCCTTCTTCGTGAGGCCCGCTGCCATAATCTGCCCTATAAACGGAAATTGGATATAACCGTCTTGGTCGATCAAATAGCCTGCCGTGGGCGAGGGCCTGCCATTTACAGAACCTCCTTGTGCTGAGGTTTTATTGGCAACATTGAACATTTCCGCAGCTTCCACATTCAAGCTGCTTACGGTAATACTAAGAATATCATTTTTTTGGAGTACCGGCTCCAGTGTTGAAGTGGTTTGTTCAAATTCTTTGGAGCCTACATCATTAAAATAGGTGGCCTTATCCACAGTGCTGCATGAAAAAAAGGATACGGTTAGTAGCAGTGCCGTGATATACTTGAGTGTGGCACTTAATAGATTACGGTTTTGAATACCTAATTGCTTGTTCAGATTTTTCATTAAAGTATGGGTGTAAATTGCTAGCTGATTTAGAGGGCAAAGTTGTAGTTGTTGAACTACAAAGCTAATACATTTATACGGATTGGACGCTGAACCAACTTAAGGAAACCGGTCCCTTTTTCAACTTTTTGGCCTTGGGCGCCGTACAGACCGAAATGTTGGAGGAAGCTTTTCCGGGTTATACTGCACCCGTGACGGCTGACGAAATGGCCGCTTATATAATGGACTTTGCGCTAAACGGTCAAAAATTGTATAATGGTAAACTGTTGCAAGTAAGTAGCAGTACGCCGTAATTTACTTTGTAATTCGCACCTTGTGGATGGTATCCAATTTTGGGAAAAGTTTTAAAAACTGCTCCCTGTCCCTATACATTAATTGTAGGGTATCCATAGTGGTATCGGCGTAACCCGCATATAATGATTCTAAGACTTTCATCCCTTTTGTCACTTTTCCAAACGTAGGAAACCCTTTTACACCATTGTATAGAATGGTATCGAGCCTGTGGTTGTCGCTTAAGTTAATATATAAATCTGCTGTTCTGGTGTTGGGCCCACCCCTACCAAAACTTAAAGTGCCTTTCTCATTTCCCTGCACAACATCTTCATCGGGTACTTCAAAAGTAGCCCAATCATCTACCAGTTTTTTGTTACTACTTCCAAATTGCGCTACAAACCCCGGATTTACCCTGTAAAAGAGCTGGTTATTAAAATAGTTATGCTTCACCAGTTGATAAAACCGGTCCACTGCCTTAGGCGAAAGGTTTCTAGAAACTTCAATCTCAAACGGGCCCTTTGAGGTTTCAAACGCAACACTAAATTGGTCTGGGGCCCTTTCCGCTGTCCATTTTTCATGAAATAAACGTGGCGCACAATTTACCAATAACAGCAGTATAACGATCAGGACATACTTTTTCATGGAATAAGAGTTTAGGTATCTCATGCGATATTACGCATTCCTCATTACCTCGTCTCATTTTTTCAGGTATTTTTGTGGGAATGGATGAGGTTTTAAAGAAATACGTACCCGAACGCACGGTGGTTCCCTGTTTGGAATTGATAAAGGCCCACCGTGTCCACCTAAAAATAGTCAATGAACGGGTAACAAGGCATGGAGATTATAGAAAAAGAAAAGACGGTAACCATCAAATAACCGTTAATGCATCCTTAAACAAGTATCGCTTTTTAATTACCTTGATCCATGAAATTGCCCACTTGGTGGCCTTTGAAAAGTATGGCAGGGAAATAAAGCCCCATGGCTTGGAATGGAAGCATACGTTTCAGTATTTAATGTTGCCGTTCATTAGACCCGAGGTATTTCCATCCAAGTTACTTCCCCTCTTGGCGCGGCACTTTAAAAATCCGAAAGCGAGCAGTAGTACGGATGCACAATTATCCATAGCTTTGAAGCAATTTGACGAACAACAAAGCGGTAAAACATACGTTTTTGAATTGCCTATAGGTAGCGTTTTTCGTATCTATAACGGAAGGCTTTTTAAGAAAGGTACCAAAAGAACAAAACGGTATGAATGTATTGATGTGGAAACGGGAAGAATGTACTTGTTCCAGCCCAATGCCGAGGTAGAAGTAATACGTAATTAGCATGAACAAAAACTATTATGCCATCTTAATGGCAGGGGGTGTTGGATCTAGATTCTGGCCCATAAGTACTACAGATAACCCAAAGCAGTTTCATGACATGTTGGGAACGGGCACGACCCTGATCCAAAAAACATTTCAACGACTTAATAAATTTGTGCCTACCGAGAATATCTTGATACTCACCAACGAGCGGTATAATGACTTAGTCTTACAGCAATTGCCGATGGTGAAACAAGAGCAGGTCGTTCTTGAGCCGGCCATGCGCAATACGGCGCCCTGTATCTTGTATGCAGCCTTAAAAATCCAAAAAATGAACGAGGATGCCGTTATGATCGTTGCGCCAAGCGACCATTGGATCGAGGATGAGGATGCTTTTGCCAAGGATGTGACCCGTTGCTTCGAAAAATGTGAAAAAGAAGCGGTATTGTGCACTTTGGGGATTAAGCCTTCATTTCCCAATACCGGTTTTGGCTATATTGAATTTAATAAGGCGGACACCGCTCAACTAAAAAAGGTACATCAGTTCAGGGAAAAACCAGACTACGCTACAGCGAAGGAATTCTTGGCGCAAGGGAACTTTCTGTGGAACGCCGGTATTTTCATGTGGGGCGTAAACACCATCGTAAATGCATTCAAGGAGTACCAGCCCACCCAGTTTGATCTTTTTACTAAGGGATTATCGGCCCTGAACACCTCTGAGGAACGTAGTTTTATTGCCGCTAATTATCCCAAAGCGGAAAATATATCCATCGACTATGCTATTTTGGAAAATTCCAAGGCTATTTATGTTTTAGAAGCTACATTTGATTGGAACGATTTAGGAACATGGGGTTCCCTCTACGATAAATTGGATAAGGACAGCAACGATAACGCGGTGGTCAATGCAAAAGTGCTTTCCCAGGAATCCGGAGGTAATATGATCAGGTCCAAAGCGGGGAAAATAGTAGTGGTCAACGGACTTAATGACTATATTATTGTCGATAAGGAAGAGGTTCTTTTAATTTATCCAAAATCAAAGGAACAGGACATAAAACAGGTGCTCACTAAGGTAAAGGATACCTTCGGGGACGAATTTGCTTAATACAACACATGGAGAATAATTTAGATCAGGACAACATCACCCCTACCAGTAATGAGGGCTCCGGAGGGGAAGATGTAAAAAAAGATTTTCAGGGTTTATTGGGTAGTGTCAAGAAGTTTCTTTCAGAGCTTTTGGATATTCGTACCAATACGGATCAAAAAGCGACCAAAGAGGCCATCATCGCCGATATCCCTTTTAAGGGGCATACGTCTTGGATTTTGATTTGTTCCATATTCATTGCATCCATCGGGCTCAATGCCAATTCAACCGCAGTGGTCATTGGAGCGATGTTAATTTCTCCATTAATGGGGCCTATTTTAGGGATAGGCATGTCCGTCGCCATAAACGATATCGATACCCTAAAAAGGTCTTTGAAGAACTTTGCGGTCATGGTTGTCTTGAGTGTCATTACCGCCTACCTGTTTTTTAGGTTTTTTCCTTTAAGGGATGAATCTTCCGAACTTTTGGCAAGAACCGCACCCGATATTAGGGATGTGCTGATTGCCTTTTTTGGTGGTTTGGCCTTGGTGATTGCCCGTGCCAAAAAGGGAACTATTGCCAGTGTAATTTTTGGTGTGGCCATCGCAACGGCCTTAATGCCGCCCTTATGTACCGTAGGTTTTGGTCTGGCCATTGGAAACTGGTCCTATGCTACAGGAGCACTTTACTTATTTACGATAAATACCATTTTCATTGCTTTGGCTACGTTTTTGGTGCTTAAGTTATTGCGTTTTCCCATGGTACGGTACGTGAATTCAAAAAGAAGAAGGTTAATAGGTAATTTAGCTTCTTTACTAGCCGTATTGGTCATGATACCGGCCGGAATCACTTTTTACAATGTGTTCAAGGAATCACTCTTTAACCGGGATGCCAATAATTTCATTGATGAAAAAATTGCGACCTATCAGTTTAGTGGAGAGGGCAAGTTCATTAAGGATTTTAGCGAAGTTGAATATCAGGATGGAAAAAATCCTAAAATTGAATTGGTTTTTGTGGGGAATGAGACCATTCCAGATAATGTAATTGCAACGTGGAGAAACCAGATGGAGGATTATCAACAATTGAAAGGTGCTGAGCTTAGCGTTGTGCAGGGGTCGAGAAATGACGAAGCTAACGAGCTTAAATATGTAAACGAGTTATATGAATCGCAGAAAAGTATGCTTTCCAGTAAAGACGAGCGAATTCAACTCTTGGAAAGCGAACTTACGCGTTTGAATAAATTATCATCCAATCAAATTCCGTTCAAGGAAATAAGTCTTGAGGCAAAGACCAACTACGAAAATTTAGAGCGACTGGGATATGCATACCTTATTTCTACCGATTTTAATAAAACGGATAGTATACCGTTGTTTGAGGTGACGTGGAAAAAGGAAGCCAAACGGGCAGAAACCGTTAAGGATATGAATAAATTGCAAGAGTGGCTGCGACTGCGGTTGAACAATAAGAATATTCAACTAAAGGAAATGGTCCGGGACTAAACTCCTTCCTCTTGTATATACATTTGCCGGACCTTTTTAAAAAGGTCTGACGAATACACGAAATTCGTAACGGCCTCGTTATCGGTTTTGAAAATTTCATGTTTGGTCCCTTCCCATTCTTTAAGCCCATCCTTTAGGAAAATTATTTTCTCGCCAATTTGCATAACGGAGTTCATATCATGGGTGTTGATAACGGTAGTAATATCGTATTCTTCCGTTATTTCCTTGATGAGGTCGTCGATGAGAATGGCCGTTTTAGGGTCAAGACCAGAGTTGGGTTCATCACAAAAAAGATACTTGGGGTTCATAACGATGGCCCGGGCTATGGCAACACGCTTTTGCATGCCTCCAGAAATCTCTGCAGGAAATTTTTCATGCGCATCAACAAGATTCACGCGTTTAAGTACGGAATCTACGCGGTCCTTCATTTCAGATTTAGGTTGCTTGGTAAACATCTCCAAAGGAAACATGACATTTCCCTCTACCGTCATACTGTCAAACAAGGCACTGCCCTGGAATACCATTCCCATTTCCTGCCTCAAGTCCCGTTTTTCATCATCTGTATGATCTGCGTATGATTTTCCGTCATAAACAATAGCACCTTCTTCCGGGGAAAATAGACCTAAAAGACATTTAAGAAATACGGTCTTTCCGGATCCACTCTGTCCTATAATAAGATTGGTCTTTCCTTTTTCAAATTTTGTGGATATGCCTTTTAGGATATGGGCGCTACCAAAAGATTTGTGTATGTCCTGTACGTCTATCATTATCCTAGCAAGAGTTGGGTTAATATATAGTTTAAAATAATAATTACCACACTGGTCCAAACAAACGAGGTGGTACTGGCCTTGCCCACCTCCAAGGCACCACCTTTCATATAAAAACCATGAAAAGATGGAATGGTGGCAATGATAAATGCAAAAATCAAAGTCTTAATGAATGCATAGGCAATATGAAAAGGAACAAATTCTGATTGGAGTCCGGTCACGAAATCCGAACTGGTGAGGAAGCCTCCAAAAACGCCGGCCATCCACCCGCCAAAAATACCTACGTACATGGATATCGCAATTGCAAACGGATAAAAAAGCATGGCGATGATTTTTGGGAATACCAAATAATTTAAAGCGTTCACGCCCATTACCTCTAAGGCATCGATCTGCTCCGTGACCCGCATGGTACCAATACTAGAGGTTATATAGGAGCCTACCTTCCCCGCCATAATAATGGAAACGAAGGTGGGTGCAAACTCCAGGATTACGGATTGCCTCGTGGCAAAGCCTATCAAATTTCTAGGGATTAAGGGGTTCGTGAGGTTCAATGCCGTCTGTATGGCAACAACGGCACCAATGAAAAAGGAGATGAAAATAATGATTCCCAAAGAACTAAAAATCAATTCGTCTATTTCCTTGTATATGAGCGATTTCATGATTCTCCATTTTGTAGGCTTTTTAAAAACCTCACGGATCATAATCGCATAGCTTCCTACAGACGCTAAATAGTTCATTGATTAAAAATAGAATTCTTGAGGTAAAAATAACAATAAAGGACTTGATTTAACCTGCAATTCATCTTTAAAGGTGTAATTTCTTTACTTTTGCCAGACAATTTGGATAGTGATGAAAATGAACAATAATTTCTTAGCCTTGGTTTTTACAAGTGCTATTTTAGTTGCGACCGCAGTTACGGCGCAGAACAAAAATAAGGTAGCGGAAGCGGACGAGCACTTAAGGACTACACCAAAATTAGTTGTCGGAATCGTGGTTGATCAGATGCGCTATGACTACTTGACACGCTTTTACGACCATTATGGCAAAGATGGATTTAGGCGCTTGGTAGAACAGGGATTCAATTGTAAAAACAATCATTTCAATTATGCGCCAACGAGTACCGGTCCTGGGCATACCTCTGTTTATACGGGAACTACACCTTCCGTACACGGCGTCATTGGCAATAATTGGTATGACAAGGAGCTGGATAAGGATGTATATTGCGCTTCAGATGAATCCTATACCTCAGTGGGGACCTCTTCAGATGCCGGGAAAATGTCTCCGCATCGTATGACCGTAACCACAATAACGGATGAATTGAGATTGAATACACAATTACGCGGCAAAACCATTGCAATTGCGCTAAAAGATCGCGGTGCGGTTTTACCTGGCGGACATACGGCGAATGCGGCCTATTGGTTTCATGGTGCCGATGAGGGCAAATGGATTACGAGTTCCTTTTATATGGACCAACTTCCAAAATGGGTGCTTGACTTTAATGCATCTGGCAAGGTTCAATCCTACAAGAAAGCTTGGAACACCCTAAAGGATATCAACGAGTATACCGAAAGCGGACCGGATGATAATGCCTATGAAGGCTTGTTCAACGGCGAAACCACACCAACTTTTCCACATAGTACCACCTCACTTTTGGATAAAACGAAGGACTACGAAATTATAAAGGGAACACCCTATGGAAATTCCTTAACAACGGACTTTGCTATAGCGGCGCTTGAAAAAGAAGCTTTGGGAGTGGATGAATTTACTGATTTCTTGGCAGTAAGTTTTTCCAGTACGGATTATGTGGGGCATAAATACGGCGTAAACTCAAAAGAGATACAGGATACCTATTTGCGCTTGGACGAGGATTTGGCCCGGCTCTTCAAGGCGCTGGACAAAAATGTTGGGGAAGGGGAATATACCCTGTTTTTGACGGCAGATCATGCCGCCATAGAGGTGCCTTCCTATCTAAAAGATCAAAAAATACCTGCGGGATATGTCGATAATGCGGGGACAAAGAAAAAACTAGCCGAGTTCCTTCAATATAAATATGGTACCGAGGATATTGTAAAGGATTATTCCAACTACCAATTGTTTTTGGACCATAAAATCATAGAGAATTCCGATTTGGATTTGGCCCAGGTACAGGCAACCATTGCGAAGGAATTTTTGGGATATGATGCCGTAGATCGAGTCTATACCGCGGATCAGATGTGGCAAAATGAATATACCTCCGGGATACCTTATATTTTACAGAACGGGTACAATCAAAAACGGTCTGGGGATATTTTGGTCGTTTTAAAGCCCGGCTTCATCTCCTATGGTAATACGGGATCTACCCACGGTTCCCCACAGATATACGACACCCATTCCCCATTGTTGTTTTATGGCAAAGGAATAAAATCTGGGGCAACGGTTAAGCGTACCGAGATTCCAGATATAGCACCAACCCTTTCCGCCCTCATGGGCATATCCTTTCCAAACGGGGCAACGGGGCAACCCATAACCGAGGTATTGGAATAGAATGGACAAAAGGCCCATCGGTATTTTCGATTCAGGCATTGGGGGAACTTCTATCTGGGGGGAGCTGCAAGGGCTTTTACCTTTAGAGGACTGTATGTATTTGGCCGATAGTAAGAATGCCCCTTATGGTGAAAAATCCAAGGAGCACATAATTGAACTATGCATAAAGAATACGGAGTATCTGCTGAACCAGAATTGTAAATTAATCGTTGTCGCCTGTAATACCGCAACGACAAATGCTATCGATTACCTCAGGAGCACGTATCCTGTTCCATTTATAGGTATTGAGCCTGCTATAAAACCTGCCGCTATAAATTCCAAATCCAAGATTGTAGGGGTGTTGGCTACGAAAGGCACTTTATCCAGTACTCTTTTTCATAGTACTTCAAAAAACCACGCTGCCGGTATCGTAGTTGTGGAGCAGATAGGCACGGGCTTGGTGGAAATGATAGAACGGAGGGAATTGAACAGTGCTGAAATGTACAAGACCCTTAACGACTATATGGCTCCTATGCTTGAAAAAGGAATCGACTACTTGGTCTTGGGCTGTACCCATTATCCATACTTAATTCCGATGTTGAAAAAAATCCTCCCCGATGCAGTAAAAATCATTGATTCTGGACAAGCCGTGGCCAAACAGACCAAGGCCGTATTGAAAAATAACGGTCTGTTGACAAGTTCATTAAAACCCGGAACACATCGTTTTTATACCAACACGGATGAAAAGGTGCTTCGAGATTTTCTGGAAAATAAGGAAGTTGCCCTAAAGATCTCCTTTCTTGATTTTTGATTGCTCGCTTAATACGGCACCTTTTCTTTCATAGGTGAGATAGGTGAAAGGGTAACTGTGGCGCTCATCGGTAGGGTGGAATTCCTGTTGTGTCAACATCCAAACGCTTTCATCTATTTCAGGAAAGAAAGTATCTGCAGCATCAAAAGTTTCATGAACCCTGGTCAACTCTATCTTATTTGAATATTGTTCTGCCTGTTTGTAGATTTCCCCTCCACCAATAACAAATGCTATTTCATTTTTTACAAGATCAATCGCTTCTTTGAGGGAGTGGACCACGATACAATCGGCGAACCCTACAGTGTAGTTTTTATCCCGTGTAATAATTATGTGTGTTCTATGGGGTAAGGGTTTGTCCAGACTGTCAAACGTTTTTCTACCCATGAGTATCTTATGGCCAGTGGTCAATTTTTTAAATCGTTTAAAATCGTCCGGGAGGTGCCAAAGCAAGCCATTATCTTTTCCTAAGGCATCGTTTTCCGCTGCCGCGGCAATCATTATAAGCGTTTTCAAAGTAGTTTTTTTTTGGTTTCCATATCTATTTCTGGAAGTTCGTTCATTTCTTTTTCCATTTTTGCAATACGTTGTTTTTGTTTTTGAACCAATTTTTCCCGTTGCGAACGTTCCCACGCTGTGCCCATAAATTTATTCGTGACAAAAACATTGAAAATATGAAGTACAAAAAGGAAGGCCCAGAAGGTAATGCCCCAGATAAACCAATCATATTCCTGCCCATATTTTAGAATTTTGTTGATAAGGACCAGAAATACACTTCCAATCAAAAAAATTACGAAATGGGTGTAGAGGCGTTTCTTTTGTCGGATTCTTTTTTGGGCATTTTCTACAAGCTCATGCTGCTCTAGGTCTAATTTGGAGGTATTTTTATCTTTGGAAAACATGATGCACCCTATCTTTAATCCAAAGATACAGGAAATGTATTTTACCCAATTAATTATGGAGAAATTTAGAAAGGAATTCCCGGTTTTAAGAAAAGGTATTTATGCCAATACAGCGGTCTATGGTTTACTGTACGAATCACTCTTGGATTGGCGGCAGGAGCATGACCTTGATTTTTTGCTCTACGGGAGCGATATGCGCAGTAAGACCTTAAACGTACTTTCAAGTACGCGCGATGCCGTGGGAAGCTTTTTCAATTGTAAGCGCGACAATGTGGCTTTGGTCAATAATTTTTCTACAGGATTGAATATACTCTTGGAAGGGATGGATAAGAAGATGAAAGTCTTATTATTGGAGCATGATTACCCATCGCTTAACTGGGCTTTTGAGCATAGGGGATTTGCTATCGAATACTGTACCATGACGGCTGATGTTGAAGAGCGGATCCTAGCCAAAATCGGGGAAGAACATATCGATGTTTTTGCCTTAAGCTTAGTGCAATGGTTGGACGGTTTCTTTATCTCACCCCAGTTTTTAAAAAAATTGAAGGAGCAATACCCAGATTTAATGATTATTGCAGACGGTACCCAATTCTGTGGCAGTATGGAATTTGATTTTCAAGCTTCTGGCATCGATGTTTTAGGGGCAAGTGCCTACAAATGGCTGTTGGCAGGGTATGGCAATGGCTTTATGTTATTTTCGGATTCGGTAACGAATAATCTTTCCATACAGGCAATTGGCTTTAATTCCGCAAACGGAGAAATGGATAAAAAGGATAAGGTCCGTTTTGCAAAACGATTTGAACCTGGGCATCTGTCCTCATTAAATTTTGGGAGTTTAAATTATTCTTTGGAATATTTCAATAAAATAGGAATGCAAAACATCGCTTTGCATAACAAACGACTAGCAGAAAAGGCCAAGGACGCGTTTACGGCGTTGGGCCTGCTGGATCAAAAGATTACGGATCGAAAATTACACAGCACCATTTTTAATATAAAGGCCAGCGAAGCAACCTTTCAGCACCTGGTTTCCAACGATGTTTACTGTGCCCAACGTGGCGAAGGGGTGCGGCTCAGCTTTCATTTTTATAATACTGAGGAAGAAATAAACACGATTGTAAAAATCTTAAAGACAAGGACATAGGTCGAGCAAACTACTAATATTCACGGTTTATAATTCTAATACTGAATTGAAAATGCCATTTTTTTATCAATTCCATAAAAGTGACCTTAAGTGTTGGAAATGAGGGTTTTATTATAGTAGTTTTGCGCAGAATTTTAAAAACAACGATCATGGCAATTGCAAAACAATATTTAAAAACAAAACCGGTATGTAAGGTAACTTTTACAGTTCCTGTAGAGGATGCTAAAAAAGTAGCGGTAGTAGGTGACTTTAATAATTGGAGCCCAAAAGGCAGTACTTTAAAGAAATTAAAAAATGGAACCTTTAAAGGTACGTTTGACCTTCCAAAGGAGAATTCATACGAATTTAAATATATAGTGGACGGTACTTACATTAATGAAACTGAGGCAGACCGCTACCAGTGGAATGAGTATGCTGGTTCAGAGAACGCAGTATTGGAATTATAGTCCAGTGTAGTAAAGACTAAAAAAGGTCTTCTAAAAAGTGGAATAGTCGTCATTACGAGCGAAGTGAATAATCTGTTATTGGCAGTAAGTGTTCAGCTTTCCACGTTTGTTACGAAAATGACAGTGCAACTTTTTAGAGGGCCTTTTTTTATGTACCTATTTCAATCACTTACAATTTCTACCCCTTTCCAAAAGGCAACCCTTCCTTGGATCTTTTTGGCCAATTCGCTAACTACTGGATAATACCATGCTGCATCTTTATTGGTCTTCCCATCCACTTCTAGGGTATAATACGATGCTTTTCCCTTCCAAGGGCATGTGGTGTGAGTGGTACTGGACTTAAAATATTCTTTTTCCAAACAATCCGCAGGGAAATAATGGTTATTCTCTACCACTACGGTGTCGTTGCTTTCCGCCAGAATCCTATTGTTCCAAATGGCTTTCATCACTTTATTTTTTTCTTAGTACGTAATTTTTAAATTGTTTTTTAGTATCCGTAAAATGGGCCTCAATTGTCAGGTTTGATTTCTGGGCCAACCAGGTAATTGTTTCATCGTCATACTTTTGGGAAATTTCGGTATGGATGGTTTCCCAAGGTTTAAAATGTACTTCAAGTTCCAATTTGGGTATCGCAACCTTTTGTTCAATTTTAGAGACGAGATAGCTTTTGGCGGTACCCGATTCTGGATTGTACACTTCCCAATGGGTAAATTGGTCCAAATCAAAATCAGCCTTAAGCTCCGTATTTATTCGCGCTAGTATATTTTTATTGAAGGCGGCGGTGATACCCTCCTTATCATTATAAGCCTCCAAAATAACACTGGGGTCTTTTTTTTGGTCAAAGCCCATAAAAAGTAGGTCTTCCGGTTGCATCAGCTGTTGTAACTTCGTCATAAAGCCGATGGCCTGCTTATGTTCTAGATTACCGATATTAGAACCTAGGAACAGAATAACCTTGCGACTTTTCCGGTTGCTAATACCTTTCAAGGCTTGGAAATACGTACCTTGAAGTGTCTCCATATTAACTTTTGGCAATTCTTCGCGGATGGCATTATAAAGATTACTTAGGGCATTCTTGCTAATATCGATGGGCACGTAGGTAAAATCAACCTGCTGTTCGCTGAGTTCCTTTAAAAGGATTTTCGTTTTTTTGCCATCACCTGCACCAAGCTCAATTAAATCGAAAGGCCCATTACCCGTGAAAAGTCGTGTAATTTTTTTCTTGTGGCGCTCAAAAATCTCATATTCACAATCGGTCAAATAATAGGAGGGCATTTCCATGATGTCCTGAAATAATTTATCTCCCCGCTCATCATAGATATACTTGGACGATAAGTGCTTGGGATAATCCGTTAGGCCCTTGTAGACTTCCATTTCAAATTCTGTGGTTACCGTTGGCAATTCTGTAGTGTGTTGCATGCTAATAGAGTGTCATTACTTGGCCAATCGTATACCGGTATACTGCCATCTTAAATTGGTTTGAAAAAAATTTCTGTAGGTGGGTCGCGCATGTTTTTTGGGGGTAGCCACAGAGCTGCCGCGCAATACTTTTTGGTTGACCATGAACTTGCCGTTGTATTCACCAAGTGCCCCTTCAACCTTTTTATAACCGGGGTAGGGGAGATAGGCGCTTTCGGTCCACTCCCAACGCTGTCCCCAATCAAAAAGATGTTGTGCGGCCTCCCACTCAAATTCTGTGGGTAAGCGGCATTTTTTATATTGGGCAAAGGCGAATGCTTCAAAATAAGAAAGATGGGTTACAGGAGCTTCCAAGTCAAGTTCTGTTAGGCCAGTAAGCGTATACGTATGCCATTTTCCATCAATTTCGTGCCAATATAATGGGGAATGAATCTTATGCTGCTGCACCCAATCCCATCCTTCGGAATGCCAAAGCTCAAACCGTTCGTATCCTTTAGCTTGTATAAAGTCTAGGTATTGGGCATTGGTGACCAGCTGGTTAGAAATTTGGTAGGGGTGTAAATAGACCTTGTGCCTGCCCAATTCGTTGTCGAAACAAAATTCTGGGGTAGCATGGCCAATTTCATAGATACCCTCCTCTATTTGAATCCATTCTTCTTTCTGTTTACTGGTAGTGTATTCGTCAAAAAATTGGGAGTATCTGGGTAGTAACGGATTGTTGCCTAGAATAAATTTGATATCGGTCAGCAGTAATTCTTGATGTTGTTTTTCATGGTGTATCCCAATTTCCAAAACCGTTAACAGTTCTTCACTTTCACTATTCTTTAATAAATTTTTCATCGCCTCCGTAACGTAATGCCTATAGTCATATACCTTTTGCACGGAGGGTCTGGATAAGTTACCCCTATCGGCACGAACTACCCGTTTGCCTACGGTTTCGTAATAACTATTGAATACAAAAGAAAAATCCTCGTCATAGAGCATGTAGTTTTTATCGAATTTCTTCAAGATAAATTCTTCAAAAAACCAGGTAGTATGTCCTAGATGCCATTTTGGTGGAGAGACATCTACACTGGGTTGAACCACATAATCCTCAATTTCAAGCGGTTTACAAATAGCTTCGGTATGCGCGCGCGTCTCCTGGAAGAAATCCAAGAGGGAATCTGTAATGACCATGATAACAATTTTATTGTAAGATACTTAAAATTGAATTGTTCTGATCAACCGTATTCATCAAGAAATTGATACGATTACAGTTTTAACGCAATAGTTTTGGATAAATAATTTTATAGAATTACAATTTAAGGCACAGGTCGAGCCGGTTGCAGAATTGATAACAACGGAATAGGTTACAGTTCTTAAACGAAGGGATAGATGTATACTATATGTTACCAGAACTATGAGGCGTACAATGATGATGACTGCAAAATAGAATAATGCTAGTGCAGGCGTTTATTTAAATCTTTTCAATTTGACTATAAAATGCTATTAAAATGGGTTCACGTATCCCCGTGGAATTTTAGGTTTAGGCAAAAAGATCAAACGTTGGTATGGGCCTTGCTTTAGCTCTTTTTTTTGGTTAAACCGCTACTACTCCTTTTATATGGGGGTGAGGATTATAGTCTACCAAGGCAAAATCTTCAAATTTGAAATTGAAAATATCCTTTACCTCTGGGTTGATGACCATTTTTGGCAAGGGTCTCGGTTCCCTACTCAATTGAAGTTCTACCTGTTCCATATGGTTATTGTAAATATGGGCATCGCCAAACGTATGTATAAAGTCACCGGGTTTATATCCGCAAACTTGCGCCATCATCATGGTAAATAGGGCGTAAGAGGCAATATTGAATGGAACGCCCAAGAAAATATCGGCACTACGTTGATAGAGCTGACAGGACAGTTTACCATCCGCTACGTAAAATTGAAAAAATGCATGGCAAGGCGGCAATGCGGCCTTGCCATCGGCGACATTTTCCGAAAAGGATTTAGAGGTATCGGGCAGTACGCTTGGATTCCATGCAGATACGAGCATTCTCCTGCTGTTTGGATTGTTTTTTAGCGCATGGATCACCTCCTTGATTTGATCAATCCCATCCCCGTTCCAATTGCGCCATTGGTGGCCATAAACGGGGCCTAAATTTCCGTTTTCATCCGCCCATTCGTTCCAGATGCGTACGCCATTTTCCTGTAAATAGGTGATATTCGTATCGCCTTTCAAAAACCATAACAATTCGTAAACGATCGACTTTAAATGCAATTTCTTGGTAGTGACCATAGGGAAGCCATCACTTAAATCGAAGCGCATTTGATATCCAAAAACGCTTTTGGTTCCCGTTCCGGTGCGGTCCCCTTTTTGGTGCCCTTCCGTTAATACATGCTTAAGTAAATCGTGATATTGTTTCATAAGACCCTAGCCCCCAAAGGGGAAATTTAATTGTACTAATGATTTTTGTAAAGTTAAAAAACGGGACGCTATGTATTTAAGATGGTGAACTAAAGTTTATCACTATTTATTAACGAAACGGAATCAGTACCCATCAATGCTGGCTTCCTTTTACCTATTGAGTCGTCCTAAAATAGGTTGACAGTTTTTAAATAATTGATACTAAACCAGAGAAATTAGCTTCTCTGGTTTTTTGTTATGTATAAAGTTAGGTGTTTTATATTTTAGACTCAAATGTGGTCTTTTGTTATTATACGTTCTTATTGATTCTGCTATGAGCTTTTTTAACTCTTCGCCACTGTTACATTTATAGATCAGGAATTCCCCTTTCAGTATGCCGTTGATTCGTTCTGCCAATGCATTTTGGTAGCAATCATAACCATCTGTCATTGATGGTGTCATATTACTTTGCCTTAGTTCTTTTTGGTAAATGGCAGAGCAATACTGCAATCCTCTATCGGAATGATGAATTAGAACTTTGCTTGTCGATCTATTGTTGTTCGCCATACTTACTGCCTTTACCACATTCTCGGCACTCATATCATCACTAAGATGATACCCCATTATTTTTCTGCTATATGCATCGGTTACCAAGGATAGGTAATGTGTCCGCTCCCTGCTTTTAATATATGTAATATCACTGACGAAGAACTCCTCCGGTCCGCAAACTTTGATCTCTTTCATCAGATTAGGATGTTTTCTAAGCCAATGTTTAGAGTTTGTTGTCTTGGTGTAATTCTTCCTTGGCCTTATCAGCATCGATTCCGAGCGTAAATATCCAAACAGGGCATCTCTTCCTATTTTTAAATTGTGCCTTGCGAATTCATCCTTTAACAAGTAATACAGCTTTCGTGTACCGAGCCTGGGCATATCCTTGCGAACACCTTCAACCAAGTCCTTTACTTTTATAAACTCCTGTTCTCTTTTTATGATACGTTTTTCTGCATGGTAGACTGCTTGTCTACTTATCCCAAACAATCGACAACAACGGGATAAACTTAATCCTTGTTCTTGTCGGATGCGCTGGATTGATTGGGCGAATGCTTTTTTCTGATAGCTGTACCATACTGTTTATCCGAGATGTCGATCATGGTGTTGAGAATTTTGTTTCTCAATTTTTCATCGGAAAGCTCTCTCTCCAAGCGTTTGATTTTTTGGGCAGGTGTTTCTTTTGATTTTGGCATTTGACGTCGTATTGGTTCAGTCCAATCCAATGTACCATGTTTTCTCAGCCAAACCAAAACCGTGCTTCTGCCTTGAATACCATAAGCCTTTTGCGCCTGCTTATAAGTCATCTCGCCTTTTTCTACCTGATGGACAACACTTAATTTAAAGCCCAGATTATAATCGCGTTGAGTACGCTTGTTTACCTTAATAATTGAATGTTTCATAAATAAGTCGATTTTGTGTCAACTTATTTCAGGACGGGACATATGTTTAAAATAAGCCAGATTGAACATGATGTAAACTACGAGACTCTTTCATAAAAGTAGATACAACAAAATTAGGAAAAGACTTCCTCTGTTGGGGCTAAGTGGATTTACCCCAAAATCATCCCGGCAATGGTAGCGGATAACAAGGAAGCTAAAGAACCGCCTAGAACGGCTTTCATCCCGAATTCTGATAAGGTTTTCCTTTGACTGGGAGCCAATGATCCAATACCTCCAATTTGAATCCCAATGGAAGCAAAGTTGGCAAAACCACAGAGCATATAGGTCGCCATAATTACGGATTTGTTGAACTTCAAATGGGGTAAGGTGGCAATGTCCTTCAGTTCGGCCAATTGAATGTAGCCCACAAATTCACTGGCTACCAATTTTATCCCCAAAAGTTGTCCCATAAGCATAATATCCTCATTGGCTACACCTATTAACCACATGAGTGGGGCGAAAATAGTACCTAAAATGGCCTCCAAGGAAAACTTTTGGTAAGAAGTATTATCGGCAATCCAACTATTTAAACTGGTGAGGTCACCGGCCCATTCCAAAATGCCGTTTACCATTGCAATTATAGCCACGAAAACCAATAACATGGCCCCAACATTTACGGCCAGCTTTAAACCCTCTGTAGTTCCATTGGCAATGGCATCCAAGATGTTGGACCCAATTTTCTCGGAGGAGACGTAGATGTCACTATTTACTTGCTCGGTCTGTGGATAGAGCATTTTTGAGATTACGATGGCCCCAGGGGCAGCCATAACAGATGCCGCCAGTAAGTGTTTTGCAAAGACCAATTGCAAAACTTCGTCCTCACCGCCCAAAAAACCAATGTACGCGGCCAAAACCGCACCGGCTACGGTGGCCATTCCGCCGATCATGACCAAAAGTATTTCGGAGCGTGTCATTTTTTCCAAGTACGCCTTTATGAGCAAGGGTGCTTCGGTCTGTCCCAGAAATATATTACCCGCAACGGATAAGCTTTCAGGCCCTGAAATGCCTAAAGTTTTAGAAAGTAACCAGGCCAGGCCTTTGACCACTTTTTGAATCAATCCTAAATAAAAGAGAAGGGAGGTAAGGGCTGAGAAAAATATAATGGTCGGTAAGACCTGAAAGGCAAAAATATAGCCGAAGGTGTTCGTGTCAACAACGAGCCCCTCAAAAAGAAATTTGCTCCCGGCCCGTGTAAATTCAAGAATACTCACAAAAACCCGCCCTATCTGTTCAAAGACGAGCTGGAAAAACGGAACTTTAAGTACCCCAACAGCTATAATCAGTTGTAAGGCCAAACCAATACCAACCGTTTTCCAATTAATGGCTTTTCTGTTGGAACTGAATAAAAATGCAAGCAAAAGAAGAACGGCCATACCAAGCATGCCACGGCCAAAACTGGAAATTGAAAATCCTTCGTTGGCCACCATGTCCAAGGCATTGGTTGCCGTAATTTCTTGAACCAGAGCCGTTTCGGTTGCGTTTTCCAAGCTGGGTGGGAGCTCCTTTTCTTGTGCAAATGTGAACGTTATACATGCCAATGCAGCAACTAGCAACCATTTGCCCTTTTTCATAAATCCTCTTTTACTGATTAGTTGCGTTTGGAAATTTCATCCCTAAGTTTGGCAGCTTTTTCGTAGTCCTCGTTTGTTACGGCTTTTTTTAGCTCGGCCTCGAGCTCATCTATGGTAAGCTCCGTGTACCCGTCTGAAGCACCGGATTCTATTTCCACGGTTTCTCCCTCTTGTAGAATTTCGTCTACCATGATACTATCGTCGTTCTCTTTTTTCTCCTTATCCTTAGCGGAAAATTTCAAGAATATGCCGGCTTTGTCCAATATTGTTTTGTACGTAAATATCGGGGCATTGAAACGTAGTGCCAAGGCAATGGCATCACTGGTCCTGGCATCGATTATTTCTTCGATACCGTCGCGCTCACAAATGATGCTGGAATAAAAGACACCATCTACCAATTTATGTATGATTACTTGTTTGATTACGATATCAAACCTATCCGAGAAGTTTTTAAAAAGATCATGGGTCAGTGGACGGGGTGGTTTAATCTCTTTCTCCAAGGCAATAGCAATGGATTGGGCTTCAAAAGCACCAATAACAATAGGTAGTTTTCTATCGCCCTCTACTTCATTCAGAATAAGGGCATAGGCGCCGTTTTGTGTTTGGCTATAGGAAATACCTTTTATTTTTAATCGTACTAGACTCATAGTTCTTTAACTAAAAAGGGCTGTTCAAATACTTGGGGCCCCAACTATCCGAACAGCCCTTTAGGGGGCACAAAATAACAAAAATTTACCCGTTTTGAGCTTTAAAATCCTTTAATTTTTCAATCAACTGGGGAACAACTTCAAAGGCATCCCCAACTATTCCGTAGTCTGCAGCCTTAAAAAACGGTGCTTCCGGATCATTATTGATAACCACTTTGGTTTTCGAGGCACTTACCCCTGCCAAATGCTGAATGGCTCCAGAGATACCAATGGCAATATACAGATTACTGGCAACGGGTTTACCGGTTTGCCCTACATGCTCTCCATGCGGTCTCCAACCCAGGTCTGAAACCGGTTTGGAACAGGCGGTAGCTGCGCCTAGCACATCCGCAAGCTCTTCGATCATATTCCAGTTTTCAGGCCCTTTAAGCCCTCTTCCGGCAGAAACTACAATGTCTGCATCCGCAATCGTGGCTTTCCCAAGGACCTTGTCGACTTCTACCGATTTGGTATCGCTACTGGACCCGTCCAAATTGACGGAAAATTCCTCCGTTGAAACTGTAGTTTTATTTTCATGGCTTCCAAATGCATTATTGGAAACGCCTATGATCTTTATATCCGTATCAATTTGTGTATGGGCAAATCCTTTATTACTGAAAGCGGTTCTTTTCACCATAAATGGGTTGGTGCTTTCAGGAACTTCCACAACATTGGGGGTATATCCTGCCTTTAGGGAAGCGGCCAACAAAGGAGCCAAATACTTGGTATCCGTACTGGAACTGAGAATAATGACCTTGGCATCCATACTGTTCGCCACTTGGGTGATAGCAGTTGCATAAGCACTTGCATTAAAGGTGGCAAGGGAATCATTTTTAATATGCATTACCTTGGATACGCCATAATCTCCCAGCGACTCATTTTCTTCACTGTTAAAAGCTACCGCAGTGACGGTGGTATCCATCATTTTGGCAACGGCCGCGGCATAGGAGGCAACCTCAAATGCATTCTTCTTTAATTTTCCTTTTTCAGATTCTGTATATACTAATACTGACATAATTCTTTTTTTTTAATTAGACCCTAATAAGCGTTTATATGACTTTTGCCTCGTTGTGCAATAAGTCTACAAGTTGATCTACGGAATCGGCAAGTTTTACCGGTCCTTTTGGTGCGGGTTTGTCGAATTTTTTATCGGCGGTAGCCATTAAGCCATCTACCGGTTCCATAACGTTCAATTTTTTCTGACGTGCGAGCATGATCCCGCGCATGTTTGGGATACGAAGATCACTTTCCTCGACCAAACCTTTCTGTCCGCCAACAACAAGTGGAAGTGCACTGCTCAATTTTTCCTTTCCGCCATCAATTTCACGCATCGCCGTCACATTATCGCCTTCTATTTCTAAATTGATACAGGTGTTTATGAAATTCATTCCAGTTAAGGAGGCAAGAATTCCTGGAACCATGCCGCCGTTGTAGTCAATGGATTCGCGGCCAGCAATCACTAAATCGTAGCCGCCTTGCTTTACAACTTCCGCCAATTGCTGTGCAACGTAAAAGCCATCTGTAGGTTCCGTGTTTATTCTAAAGGCCTCGTCGGCTCCTATGGCAAGCGCCTTACGCATGGTGGGCTCCACGTTTGGCCCGCCAACGGTGGCGATATGCACCGTAGCACCTTGTTTCTCCTTGAACCACATGGCTCTGGTCAATCCAAATTCGTCGTTTGGGTTGATTACAAATTGTACACCGTTGGTGTCAAATTTCGTATCACCATCCGTAAAATTTATTTTTGAGGTTGTATCCGGTACATTACTTATGCAAACTAATATCTTCATGTTTAAAAACTTTAAATCAATGGCTACGAAGATAACGATTTAAATCGAAATTTACTATGCATGCATAGTAAATTTTATAACTTTTTTTAAATCCGGCATCCTATTAATTGCCATTAAATTTGCTATTTTTGCTTGCTTTCTAGCATATAACAAGAATAACAGTTGCAATAGATGAAAACACTACAGTTTAGAGAAGCGATAGCAGAAGCCATGTCCGAGGAAATGAGAAGGGACGAGTCTATCTATTTAATGGGTGAGGAGGTAGCGGAATATAATGGTGCCTATAAAGCTTCCAAGGGGATGCTGGATGAGTTCGGACCTAAAAGAGTTGTCGACACCCCTATATCAGAGCTTGGTTTTGCAGGAATCGGTGTTGGATCTACCATGACCGGTAATAGGCCTATTATTGAATTCATGACCTTTAACTTTGCCTTGGTAGGGATTGACCAAATCATCAGTAATGCAGCTAAAATAAGACAAATGTCTGGCGGACAATTTCCTTGTCCCATCGTGTTTAGGGGGCCTACGGGTTCCGCTGGTCAATTAGGCGCTACCCATTCCCAAGCTTTTGAAAGTTGGTTTGCAAACTGTCCCGGGTTGAAAGTGGTGGTCCCCTCAAATCCTGCCGATGCAAAAGGACTTTTGAAGGCAGCAATTAGGGACGACGATCCGGTCATTTTCATGGAGTCTGAACAGATGTATGGGGACAAAGGGGAGGTGCCTGAGGGAGATTACACCATTCCATTGGGCGTTGCCGATATTCGTAGGGAAGGAAAAGATGTAACCATTGTTTCTTTTGGTAAAATAATCAAGGAGGCCGATAAAGCTGCCGAAGAGTTGGAGAAGGAAGGGATAAGTTGTGAGATCATCGATTTGCGTACGGTTAAGCCTTTGGATTACGAAGCGGTGATAAAATCTGTCAAAAAGACAAATAGATTGGTCGTTCTGGAAGAGGCATGGCCTTTTGGTAACGTTGCAACGGAAATCACGTATCATATACAAGCACATGCATTCGATTATTTGGATGCACCCATCGTAAAAATAAATACTGCGGACACCCCCGCGCCCTATTCGCCCGTTTTATTGGCGGAGTGGTTGCCTAATCATGAGGATGTGATCAAAGCGGTTAAAAAAGTTTTATACAAGTAACCAATACTTTTGTAAACAAGCCTAGCTTCTCCGACCAAGTATGGGGAAGCTTTTTTTATTGGTACGGTGTTAACCCCAATTCCCCAGAACCCCACAGCATACATGAAAAGAATTCTTTTTTCAGTTTTTAGCTTATGTTGCATTATGCTACAGGCGCAGACCAAGGTGGGTGGTATGGTAATCGATGAACAGGGAGAACCTGTTTCCTTTGCCAATGTATTCTTCAAGAATTCCACGGAAGGCACCATTACCAATGATGACGGTAGATTTTACTTGGAGTCTGAAAATGACTACTCCACGCTTGTCGTTTCTTTTATAGGGTATACAGAATTTGAGTTGGCCTTGACGGCAAAGGTCACCTATGATTTAAAAATAGTGCTTGTGGAAGCTGCTGAAATGTTGAATGAAGTGGTTCTCATTTCTGGAAAACAATCAAAAAAAAATAATCCCGCTGTGGATATACTACGCAAGATATGGGCCAAAAAAAGGCGTAACGGCGTTAGGCAATTCGATCAGTATGCTTTCGATAAATATGAAAAAGTAGAATTTGATTTGAATACGATTGATAGTGCCATGATCAATAGTAAATTATTCAAGGGGTTGGAATTTGTCTTTCAGGATTTGGATACGTCAAGAATTACCGGTAAAACCTATTTGCCCATTTTCCTTAACGAGACCTTTTCAAAGGTATATGGGGATAATGTCATTAACGAGGAAAAGGAGGATGTGTTGGGAAATAAAAACTCCGGGTTTGAAAATAACCAAGCCATTATTGCCTTCGTAAAGGACCTATACCAAGAATACGATGTATACAATAATTACCTCAAATTTTTTGATAAAAGTTTTACGTCTCCATTATCAAGGACGGGCATAGATACCTATAATTATGCATTGCGCGATAGTGCGTTTATAGACAATAAATGGTGTTACAATATTGTTTACTACCCAAGGCGAAAAAATGAACTTACGTTCAAGGGCGATTTTTGGGTCAATGACTCAACTTGGGCCATAAAAAATATTAATCTTCAGGTGACCAAGAGCGCCAATATAAACTGGGTAAAGGAGATTTATATTGAGCAGGATTTTGAAGTAGTAAACGACTCGGTCTTTTTATTGAAGCGTGATTATATGTTGAGTGATTTCAGCTTCAATAAAAAGGAAGAATCGAGGGGACTATATGGAAAAAGAACCACTGTTTATGATAATTACGTTTTCAATGTTCCAAAGCCCAGGGATGCCTATAGAAGGGAACGCAACCCCCTTGATGTCACGGAAATCCTTAAAGATGATGCGTTTTGGGAAAAGAACAGGCTAGAATCCTTGAACAAGGATGAAAAAGGGATCTACACCTTATTGGATACGTTGAAGACGGTCCCCAAATTTAAGTCGTACTATAACTTTGTGAGCATTCTGGGGTCGGGCTACGTCGAAATTGATAAATGGAATGTTGACTTAGGCTCGGTATATGACTTTTTTGGATTTAACAATGCCGAAGGTCCGCGGGTTCGTATTGGGGCGAGGACTTATTTTGGGCAGAACGACCCCTGGCGTATTGAAGGGTATACTGCCTATGGGTTCAAGGACAACAAGTTTAAGCACGGGCTAGCGGGTAAAGTGCTATTGGATAGAACTAGTAGGCTCATTGTATCCGGTGGGCAACGCCGCGATATTGAGCAATTGGGGGTGAGCCTAACGGCCACCAATGATGTTTTGGGCAGGAGTATAGCCTCGTCTTCGCTACTCACGGTAGGCGCCAATAACCGCCTAACGAATATAAATTTGAGTGCGCTAAACCTTGAGATAGAACCTTTGACCAATTTTAGGGTTTCCGTAGGAGGTACCTTCAGGACCTTGAGCTCTGCATTGCCCAATGATTTTAGTTTGGACTATGTGGATTTAGAATCCCCAACCGGCATATCTTCCGAAATAAGGCAGTTCGATGTCAATACCATTCTTATCTACACCCCGGGCAAGAAAACAATAGGCTACGGTGTGGAACGTAGGGATGTTAACGATACCTATAGCACCTTGCTGCTCAATTTCACCAAAGGCACCAAGGGCTTCATGGATAGTGATTTTGACTATAGCAAACTGCAATTTTCCTATAGCCAACCATGGCAACTGGGTGGTTTTGGAAGACTGCGAAGTACGGTTGAGTTGGGCAAAACTTTTGGGGCAGTGCCCTTGGGACTTTTGAGCGTAGTACCCGGTAACCAAACCTTCTTCTCCAATTATGGCACCTTTCCCAATTTGGATTTCTATGAGTTTGTAACAGATACCTATGCTTCGGTGCATTTACAGCATAATTTCAATGGTCGTTTTTTCTCAAGGATTCCATTTTTACGAAAGTATAACTTGAGGGAAATCGTGGCGATAAGAGGTGTATGGGGAGATTTATCGGATGCAAATATAGCATTGAGCGCCCCTGCTACCGTAAACACGCCACTGCGGGCACCCTCTGAAAAAATATATTATGAGTACTCCTTCGGTATCGGCAATATCTTTAAAGTCTTTAGGCTCGATTTTAACTTTAGGGGCAACTATCTGGATAATCCTGATGCAAGACCCTTTGGAGTTACGGGAACGTTTGGATTTGTCTTTTAATTCAACTAAATTCTACGCTTATTAATTAGGTGCTTAAATAAAAAAACTGGTTTAAACTTTATAAAAATATGGCTGCAAATAAAAAACTCACGTTCGATGTATTGATTGAAATCCCAAAAGGAAGTAGAAATAAATATGAATACGATTTTACCTTGCACAAAATTCGATTTGACCGTATGCTTTTTTCCTCAATGATGTACCCGGGGGATTATGGATTTATTCCCGAAACCTTGGCATTGGACAAAGATCCCTTGGATGTGTTGGTTTTAGGTACGGAACCTACCTTTCCAATGACCGTAATGGAAGTTAGGCCTATTGGTGTGTTCCATATGACGGATGAGAAGGGACCCGATGAAAAAATTATTTGCGTACCCGTTTCAGACCCCATTTGGAGCAAGAACGAGGACATAAGTGATTTAAATCCGCACCGCTTAAAGGAAATAGAACACTTTTTTCAAGTGTACAAAGACTTGGAAGAGAAGAAAGTGGATACCGGTGGATGGGGCAATGCCGAGGAAGCAAGAAAGATTTACAGGGAATGCGTAAAAAGGTATGCTGAAAGTGAACATAAGGAAAAGCGAACCTTTATGATTTAATGGATTTTCAAGAACCTGCTCTTTGGGAGCTACCTTGAATAATGAACAAGAACTTTGTTTCTTTTTTAAATAATCCAATCAAGATTCAAATCCCGATTAACGCAAAAAAAAAGCCACTTTTTTGAGTAAAAAGTGGCTTTTTTTATTCTATTCTAATTTACTACTTTAGCCGCGCTAAAATATTAACTAACAAACAATAGATTAAATGGAGTCAGTAATGATTTATATGCCAATAGTAATGGCGATTTTAGGCCTTATTTATATGGGTGTCAAGCGTTCTTGGGTGATGAAACAACATGCCGGGGACGGGAAAATGAAAGAGATATCCGATTATATTTATGAAGGCGCTTTGGCATTTCTAAGTGCAGAATATAAGCTTTTATCCATTTTTGTATTGGTGGTAAGTGTTTTATTGGCCATAGTTTCGTTTATCGTGCCAACAACCCATTGGCTCATCGTGGTCTCCTTTATTTTTGGTGCTGTATTTTCAGCGTTCGCAGGAAATATAGGGATGAAGATAGCTACAAAAACTAATGTGAGAACAACACAGGCTGCACGTACCAGTTTGCCAAATGCGCTTAAAATATCCTTTGGCGGAGGTACGGTAATGGGGCTGGGTGTTGCCGGTTTGGCCGTATTGGGTCTTACGATTTTCTTTATTGCGTTCTTCCAGTTTTTTATGGGTGGGGTTTGGACCACGACCATGGATATGACCATTGTATTGGAAACCCTTGCCGGTTTTTCTTTGGGTGCGGAGTCCATTGCCTTATTCGCAAGAGTAGGTGGGGGTATCTACACAAAGGCGGCAGATGTGGGCGCAGATTTAGTAGGAAAGGTTGAAGCGGGTATTCCTGAGGATGATCCTCGAAATCCTGCAACCATTGCAGATAACGTTGGGGATAATGTAGGGGATGTTGCCGGTATGGGAGCGGATTTGTTCGGGTCCTACGTGGCAACGGTGCTTGCCGCCATGGTTCTAGGTAATTATGTAATCAAGGATATGGGTGGAAATATCTCCGATGCATTTGGAGGCATTGGCCCCATTTTATTGCCAATGGCCATTGCCGGTGCAGGAATCATAATTTCCATTATCGGAACCATGCTGGTTAAAATAAAGAATAACGAGGCAAAGGAAGCTGAGGTCATGGGCGCCTTGAACGTAGGGAACTGGACCTCGATTGTCTTGGTAGCGCTTTCATGTTTTGGTTTGGTTTTATGGATGTTACCGGAGACCATGCAGATGGAATTCTTTGGTGAAGGCTTACAGGAAATATCCTCCATGCGGGTATTTTATGCCACTTTGGTAGGTTTATTCGTTGGTGCGGTAATATCATCGGTTACAGAATACTACACCGGTTTGGGAAAACCTCCAATTTTAAAAATCGTTCAACAATCATCAACAGGTGCGGGAACCAATATTATTGCCGGGCTGGCAACAGGGATGATTTCAACCTTCCCATCCGTACTTTTGTTTGCAGGCGCTATATGGGCTTCCTATGCATTTGCCGGATTCTACGGTGTTGCTTTGGCAGCGTCCGCTATGATGGCTACAACGGCCATGCAGTTGGCCATTGATGCCTTCGGGCCAATATCCGATAACGCAGGTGGTATTGCGGAGATGAGTGAGCAGGAGCCTATCGTAAGGGAGCGTACGGATATTTTGGATTCAGTTGGGAATACGACCGCTGCTACCGGTAAAGGTTTTGCAATAGCCTCGGCAGCATTGACATCATTGGCATTGTTCGCAGCTTACGTTACGTTTACGGGTATAGATGGTATCAATATTTTTAAGGCCCCTGTTCTGGCAATGTTGTTCGTTGGGGGTATGGTGCCCGTTGTATTTTCTGCCTTGGCCATGAACGCAGTGGGCAAAGCTGCGATGGAAATGGTACAGGAGGTACGACGACAGTTCAAGGAAATCCCTGGAATTATGGAAGGTACCGGTAAACCGGAATATGATAAGTGTGTGGCCATTTCCACGCAAGCATCGCTTAAGGAAATGATGTTGCCAGGGTTGTTGACAATTGGGTTCCCATTGTTGATCGCTTTTGCACCCTTACTTTTTGGGATGAACAAATTGGCCATTGCGGAAATGCTTGGTGGATATATGGCAGGTGTTACGGTTTCAGGCGTGCTTTGGGCCATCTTCCAGAATAATGCTGGTGGAGCTTGGGATAACGCCAAAAAGTCTTTTGAGGCAGGGGTGGAGATAAATGGTCAAATGACCTTCAAAGGTTCTGAAGCGCATAAGGCTGCGGTTACCGGTGATACCGTTGGTGATCCCTTTAAGGATACATCTGGGCCTTCCATGAACATTTTAATTAAGCTGACCTGTTTGATCGGTTTGGTAATTGCACCAATATTAGGTGGGCATACTGAGGAGGAAGGCATGGCACTGGTTGGGGATAAAAAGGAAATTTCAATTGACTTTAATGTACAAAGTGCTGATATGGCAGAAGCTACTGTAACCTATTCTACGATTGTAAACGGTAAAGCCATGACGGAGAAAGTTACCTACAATGGTACCCGTGCCGAGGTTGAGGCCCAATTGAAAGCTTTCGAAGATGCGAATGTGCAACGAAAAGGAGCAGAAACAAAAGTGACTATTGAAAAAGTGGAAACTGAAAAATAAATTGTTTTAAAAGATAGTACTACAAAAACCATCAGCTAGGCTGATGGTTTTTTGCTTTTTATCAGTTTAATTTAAAGGTGATGGGGATGCTAAAAGGAACTTTCACCGGAGTGCCTCGTTGTTTTCCTGGTTCCATTTTAGGTAGTTTGGACAATATTCTTTCGGCCTCTTGCTCCAATAATTCATGAGGCCCTCTTTTCTGAATGGTTCCAATACTGCCATCTTTACGGATGATAAACTGTGTGTTTACCCTACCTTCCAAACCTAGTTCTTGTGCCATTTCTGGATATCTAAAATTTTTTCGAATATGTTTTTGCATCATCTCGTTAAAACAGGCTCGCTTATCCGCTTCGTTTTCGCAGCCTGGAAAAATGGGAACTTCTTCAATGGTTACCCAATTCACGTCTACTTCCTCATCAATCTCCTTTACAATAATATCACTGACTTCCAAAATCGGCTTATCCTGTGAAGACTCCGTCGACTCTATATTTGTTTCGATTATAGGGTCCTCATCAGCTACAACTTCAATTTCTGTGGGTACAACTGGGGGTGCTGGCGGAGGTGTGGGCTCCAGTTCAAACACTGGGATTTCCTCAGTTATGGGTTCATCAATTTTGTTGTAGGCAACATCATAGTCGTAAATGGAATCATAGGTTTTCCATTCCAATGCAATGAAAACAAATAGCAGTACCGTAAGCAAGCCAACTACAAAGTAGAGGCCGCTTTTCTTGTTTAAGTCTTTTTTTGGGTTCTTTTTTAGTTCCATTTTTTAAAGTTTTTTACTACCCGAAGGGTGAGTATGATTAATATTCCTTTTTTACTTTACTGAAACTAGTTCCTTTACCTATGAAATAATAACGGTATTGAGTGTACGCCAGACTTTGCTGAGGGAACGCGCTTTCGGTGCAACCTTAGTCATGGTATTTTGCTGTAGTTGAACGATAAAGAAAGGCCGGGGCATTAATTTCTCTTTACCGGATGGGGAAAAGAACGTATTTTTAGTGCCATGGGAATCTTCAAGAAAGATAAACTACAGATTATCAATTTTCAGTCTTACGGGTCTGGCAATCATTTGTATATAAGGGGAAGGGCCTTGGAGGATGAGGATATCGACTTAGATAAAAAGGGTATTTTTAATTTAATGCAGAATACCTGGAAACGTTTTGAAACTGATGAATTGCGGAATGCAGAGATCAATATCAAGTTCGATGATGGCACATCGGTTTCCGGAAAAACGGATTCCGAGGGGTACTATTTAGTAGATCAAGCGGTAAAAGGCCTTCATAAATTATCCAATAAAGAGGGTTGGGTCCAATTTGAACTCTCATTTGCAAACAATAACCTTAAAAGGGAAATACTGCTTCAGAATCGATTTCCAGGGGAAATGTTAATCCCAAGTGCGAACGCAAAATTTGGGGTCATAAGTGATATTGACGATACCATTTTGCATACAGGTGTTGTTTCTTCCCTCAAATGGAAGGTGATTTTGAATACGATGTTCAAAAGGGCGACCAAGCGAATGCAACTCGAGGGAGCATCGGATTTCTATCACAGATTACACCAAGGAAGAAATGAGAACGAAGCAAATCCTATTTTTTATGTAAGCCATAGTCCATGGAATTTATATCGGTATCTGGAACTCTTTCTCAAAACGAACAACTTTCCAAAGGGCCCAATCCTCTTAAGAAGTATGTCCAGTTTTAGAATGAGAAAGCGCAATGATGAGAAGCCGCAAAAACAAAGGGAAATCAGGAACCTGTTAAAAGCCTACCCACACCTACCCTTTATTTTAATTGGGGATAGCGGCGAAAAGGACGGGGACATCTATCAAGAAGTTTCGGCAGAGTTTCCGGGGCAGATAAAGGCAATTTACCTGCGTAGCGTCAATGATTCTAAGAGAATGAAACGCATTACCAACCTGTTTTCAAATTTCAAGGAAATCCCCTTTCTTATGGTGCACAAAACGGAGGAGGCCATTGCGCATGCCCAGGCCCACGGATTCATCAAGTAAATGTGGTTAATGTGCAATATGCTTTATAGCTACCCATCTATTTTCATCCAAGTCGTTCATCGCATTGATCAATTGAAATCCGTCGTACTGTTCCAGATGGCGAGGTTTGATTTCTTTCTCTATCACTTTATTTTCGGAAATCAATCTGGCACGACAAGTGCCATGTAATAAAGGATTTTTTGGAGTATGGATGGTATCGCCCTTTTTAAAAGTTATGTTGGCGTAACTGGTATCCGTTAGGTAGCCATTTTTAACAATGAGGACGTCATCGGCATTGTTTCGTTGATTATGCAGGGCATTCAAGTGGTTCCGGTCCGTGAGCTTGCTGTCATACACAATACTATTTGCAACGACTAACTGCAGTGATTCCGGAATTGGATTTTCATAGGGGGTAAGGGACCAATTGGCATCGGTTTCGCCGTAGCTTAGCTTTAGTTTGTATTTGATGCCCGGTTCCAGTTGGGGTAGTTTAACGCAATCAAAAAGGGCGAAATCTGGTTTTTTTCCAAAAAAGTGTAAGTAGGATTTTTGGAACCGTTGCTCATGATAATGGGCGTGCTGGATAGTATCATGTATAACGCAGACAGTTTCAAATAAGGGGTACATAGATTTTTTCAATTAGTTCTTGATACTCTTCCTCCAAGGTGCTTAAATGTGTAATGCCACCCCCGCTTTTGTAAAATAGGGAACCATCAGTTTTTTCTATAAAGCGGATATTTACCGCACTATCGATATTGATGCCGTCAAAAACCCCAAATATACCAGTATAAAATCCGCGTGGACCTTGTTCAACTTTAGTAATGATTTCCAAGGTTTTCTTTTTTGGGGCACCACTTATAGATCCTGCCGGTAAGGTGCTTAATAGTAACTGGGCAAAGGTATTCTCCCAATCTAATGGCAGTTTCCCTCTAATTTCGGTACTGGTCTGCAAGAGCTCTTGCCCCGCTTTTTTTATGGTGTCCACGTACCTGAATTTTGTGACGGTCACCTCTTTGGCTATCATGGAGAGGTCGTTTCGTATAAGGTCTACAATGGTATGGTGTTCATGGAGTTCTTTATTATTGGCCAATAGTTTTTCCTTGGCATTGGGCACGGCACTGTTTATTGTTCCTTTCATTGGGTAAGAATAGACATGCCCGTCCTTAAATTTAAGGTAACATTCGGGGGAAAAAATAACAAACTGGTCCTTATAGTATAATTTGTAGGGTGCCGATGCTTGCCGGTAAATTTCATTTAAAGATAAGGCTGTTTCCAATTTCGAGGGAAACGTTAGGTTGAGCAAAAAACTGTTGCCGTTCCGTATTTCGGTTTTGACCGTATTGAAGGCTTTTTCATAAGCTTCAAGCGGGATTGGGGTTGGGTTTAGGTCGGTAACTTGGTTTCCTATATTCGTATTTCCTAAGGCAGGCGCATTGGTAATGCCCCTAACATTGAAATGGATATCGTTCTCGGTAGCTTCCGCAAATGTAAAAACCTTTTTTTCAGACTTTAGAAAGTCGATCAGAAATAGAAAGGGTATTTTTTTATGAAGCAGGTCGGTAACCTTTTGTTCAAAATTCTCCAATGATTCTGGCTTTAGGAATCAGTATGTCTAGAAAAGGCCATTGATCTCAGCGTCGATTTTATTGATGACACTTCCTAAGTCTTCAGGTTTATCCACAAAATCTAGCTGGTCTACATCTATAATTAGAAGGTTGCCCTTATCGTAACCGTGAACCCATGCCTCATACCGCTCATTCAAACGGCTTAGGTAATCTATGGAAATTGTGTTTTCGTATTCCCTTCCCCGTTTATGAATTTGGTTTACAAGGTTTGGAATTGAGCTGCGCAGGTAAATCAACAGATCTGGTGGCTCCACCAAACTCTCCATCAGGTCGAACAAGCTTGAATAATTTTGAAAATCGCGATTGGTCATGAGACCCATGGCGTGTAGGTTGGGCGCAAAAATATGGGCATCCTCATAAATGGTACGATCCTGAATGATATCCTTTCCGCTTTCCTTGATCTGTAGAATCTGCCTATACCTGCTGTTTAAAAAATAGATCTGAAGGTTAAAGCTCCACCGCTCCATCTGATTGTAAAAATCATCCAAATACGGATTTTCAACTACATCCTCAAAATGCGCTTCCCACTTGTAATGTTTTGATAGTAATCTGGTCAGGGTAGTTTTTCCGGCCCCAATATTTCCAGCAACGGCAATATGCATTTTGATGTCCTTTAGTGGTTAGATAAAAAAAAATAGTGGGCACAAGATACAAAGTAAATTAGGCTTTATGAAAATTAGTGGATGAAATGCAAGCCTATTTTAAGGGCTTAAAACATAGATTCAGCAGGATAAAAAAAGGGACGCTTCTATTTTAAAAACAAACCATTTTCATACCTTTGCCCCATTAGTAAAGAGGAAGGATTTGACTGATTGCAACCTCGGGGCCTTAAACCAGTTTAAGGATAAAAATGCTAAAGCAGTTTATTCCAAACAATCGTTTGGCTTCTCATTTTAGAGACGTATAAACTTCTCCCTGAACATCATCAAATCCATTCCCATAAAAAAATTGGAATGGCTTATTTATTTACATCAGAATCTGTTAGTGAAGGACACCCAGATAAAGTAGCAGATCAAATCAGCGATGCCTTGTTAGATCACTTCCTGGCCTTTGACCCAGAAAGCAAAGTGGCGTGTGAAACCTTGGTAACCACGGGGCAGGTCGTTCTTGCTGGTGAGGTAAAGAGCGATACGTATTTGGACGTACAGAATATTGCCCGCGATGTCATCAATAAAATTGGGTATACCAAAGGGGAATATCAATTTAGTGGTGATTCTTGCGGCGTAATTTCGTTGATTCATGAACAGTCGCAGGATATCAACCAAGGCGTGGACCGCGGCTCAAAAGAGGAGCAGGGTGCCGGAGACCAGGGCATGATGTTTGGCTATGCCACTACCGAAACCAACAACTATATGCCATTGGCCTTGGATATCTCCCATAAAATTTTGCATACACTGGCAGAATTACGACGGGAAGGAAAAGAAATCAGCTATTTACGGCCCGATGCCAAGGCACAAGTGACCTTGGAATATTCAGACGAAAATGTTCCGCAACGAATCGATACCATCGTAGTCTCTACGCAGCATGATCCTTTCGATAAAGATGATGAAACAATGTTGGCCAAGATCAAATCGGATATTATTTCCATTTTAATCCCCAAGGTAAAGGCACAATTACCACCGGCCACCCAAAAATTGTTCGATGACCAGATCAAGTACCATATTAACCCTACCGGGAAGTTTGTCATTGGGGGTCCACATGGCGATACCGGACTAACCGGTCGCAAGATTATCGTGGATACTTATGGGGGTAAAGGTGCCCATGGCGGCGGTGCTTTTAGTGGCAAGGATCCTAGTAAGGTTGACCGTAGTGCAGCCTACGCCGCCAGACATGCGGCAAAAAATTTAGTTGCCGCCGGGGTAGCCAGCGAACTTTTGGTACAGGTGAGTTATGCGATCGGGGTAGTAGAACCCACATCTATTTATGTGGATACCTATGGCACTTCCAAAGTAAACCTGTCCGACGGGGAAATCGCAAAAAAAGTGGGGCAATTGTTTGATATGCGACCATTCGCGATTGAGGAACGCCTTAAACTTAGAAACCCTATTTACTTGGAAACAGCAGCTTACGGCCATATGGGAAAAGAACCGGTAACGATCACAAAAGTTTTTGAATCGCCCTATAACGGCCGTATTGAACGTGAGGTGGAATTATTTACTTGGGAGAAGTTGGATAGGGTAGACGCGGTACAGAGGGCTTTTGATTTATAGCTACTTTACCACTTCAGTATCGCGATTTGTTTGTTCTGAACACGAGTGCACTAGATGGATTGTTAGCTCGTAAAGACCATACATAAAGTAAAGTAGTCAATTTGAAAAACCTTACCGCTAAAATTAAAAAAGGACCCGTATTCGGTCCTTTTTTGGTTTGTACCATGGCAAACTTTCTTAGCTTTAGGACTTAAATATTGAACGACATGCCAAAACTAACCATTAGACACGTACTAGCGGTACTGTTATTTACAACAATGTTGAGCTCGTGCAGCAAAACAAACAAGCTTGAACCTACGGAGATTTCCGAGACCTATGTTTCTGAAAACTATACCAAAAAGGAAGTGGATATCCCCATGCGCGACGGAGTAACCCTGCATACCACTATATATTCCCCAAAGGATACCTCGAAGGAGTATCCCATTATCATGCAGCGAACACCGTATAGCTCACAGCCTTACGGCGAAGGAAATTTCAAGACCAAGATTGCGCCGAACATTCACATGATGCAAGATGGGTACATTGTGGTTTACCAGGATGTGCGTGGGCGTTGGTTGAGTGAGGGGCACTACGAGAATATGCGCGCCTATATTCCCAATAAGGCAGGCGATGAGGATATTGACGAAAGCTCGGATACCTATGACACCATAGAGTGGCTGGTGAACAATGTGGAAAACAACAATGGCAATGTAGGTATTTGGGGCATATCCTATCCTGGTTTTTACTCTACCTATGCGGTCGTTGATGCACACCCTGCCTTAAAGGCCGCCTCCCCGCAAGCAAGTATTGCCGACTTCTTTTTTGACGATTTTCACCACAATGGGGCGTACTTATTAAGTTATTTTAGGGCGACTTCACTATTTGGAACACCTAGGCCCAATGGGGACCAGCCCATTGATACGGCCTGGTACGTGTTGCCTGAACTACCGACGGAGGATCAGTACCAATTCTTTTTGGATGAAGGTCCGTTGAAAAATCTCGATCGTTTTTTTGAATATGAAACGGCGGACACTCCGCGGTTGGCCAACGAAGGGGTGACCGATGATTATTTCTGGAACGAGTTAAAAGAGCATCCCAATTACGATGCCCTTTGGCAAAGTAGGGGCTTGATACAGCATTTAAAGGATGTAAAGCCGACGGTGGCTACCATGGTCGTTGGTGGGGAGTTCGATGCAGAGGACCTCTACGGACCCTTGGAAACTTATAAAAATATTGAAAAATATAATCCAGAAAACTATAATACCTTGGTGTTTGGGCCTTGGGATCATGGGGGCTGGGCACGTAGAAATGGCCAGAACAGTGTTGGGAATTACTATTTTGGGGATTCTATCTCAGAGTTCTACCAAGAAAAGATAGAGACAAAATTCTTTGACCACTTCCTTAAAGGGTCGGGCGACAAAGACAGTGGCCTACCCGAAGCCTATGTATATGATTCAGGAAGAAAAGTGTGGAAAACATATGATACCTGGCCGCCAGCGGAAGTGGTAAAAAAAGATATGTACCTATCTCCGGACCAAGAACTGACTTGGGAGCTAAAGAATGTGGAAGGAATAGAATTTGTTAGTGATGTTAAAAAACCGGTGCCCTACTCGGAGGATATCAAGACAGTCTTTACCCCACGAAAATACATGACGGATGATCAACGTTTTGCGGCACGCCGTAGTGATGTTTTGGTTTTTGAAACCGATATCATGGAAAATGACCTCACCTTGGCCGGGGACATCTTGGCCAAATTACAGGTAGCGACGACGGGTACTGCGGCGGACTGGATTATAAAAATTATCGATGTACACCCGGCCGATGCCCCTACTAACGAGGGGATGCAAGACCATTTAAAAATGAGCAATTACCATTTAATGGTGCGTAGCGAAGTATTACGGGGCCGTTTTCGAAACAGTTTTTCGGAACCGGAGCCCTTTGTGCCCAACCAAAAGACAACGGTTAACATAAAATTACAAGACGTTTTCCACACCATAAAAAAGGGGCATAAATTGCAGGTACAGGTGCAAAGTACCTGGTTTCCGCTTATCGATTTGAATCCGCAGACCTATGTGGAAAATATTTTTGAAGCGGACGAAACAGATTTTAAGACCCAGACCCATACCGTATTTACGGATTCCAGTATTGAGTTTACGGTAATGGAGTAAATAGCCTTATAAAAGGGATAGCATCAATAGTATATATCCTATAGTTATACTTCATTATTACCTAGCACTAACCAATGATAAAATTCTTCAGAAAAATTAGGCAAAAACTACTGAGTGAAAACAAGTTCAGCAAATATCTGATTTATGCGGTTGGAGAAATCATACTGGTGGTTATTGGGATTTTGATTGCTTTACAAATTAACTCTTGGAATGATAATCGTAAGGCAAAAATTGTGGAAAATAAATTTTTTGCTAATGTCCTACAAGACTTGGAAAAGGACAAGAAAAAGCTTGGTTTTTACGATAGATTTCACCAAAAGAGAATTCAATATTTAGATACACTTTTAACTTATGTTAGAGATCCAAATCGGACCATGGGTATTGAAAAATTTGGAATGTACGTAGAACCTTTGTTTTATTCGGTAAATGCTACCAATTATTCAACAACATTTGAATCAGCAAAATCCATGGGCATTTTCAATAATTTTCATGAAAAAGATATTATAAAGGACCTCTCTCAATACTATGCTGACTTTGTTTTAATAGAGAATTCTTTTAATTCAATAACTAGAATAGTTGAAAATCAATTTGAACCTTTAATGTATACGCTACCAGAGGGTTATATAACAGAGACTACGGGGGCATTGGTAATAAATGAAGAGGATGTACAGAAGTTTTATAATAAGGTCTCGTCAATCAAGGACAATCGAAATATAAACTATGATTATGAAAGGATTTTAAAAACGTCAAGCTTTGAAAATTATTTAATTGGAGATATGGGTAGGTCATTTGGCGCAATTGGTATTATAGAATCTAGAAAGGCTATTTTAAACGGATTATTAGGACGTATAAAGGAACACAACTAAATTAGAAATAACGAAAGAGCAGGGTTGACTCTAATTAATTGCTCGCTATCGCTTACTTTGTAAATTTCGCAGGATTTTGCAACTTGGTTTGTTTTAGCAAAGTTAAGCGATGACCCAAGCAACTACTCATACGAGCCCAGACTATTATGATTTTATTTCAACCCAACCCCTAACCAATGATAAAATTCTTCAGAAAAATTAGACAAAAACTACTGAGTGAAAACAAGTTCAGCCAATATCTACTTTACGCAATTGGGGAAATAGTATTGGTAGTAATTGGAATTTTAATTGCATTACAAATTAACAATTGGAATGAAACCAAAAGACAGATAAAAAAGGAGGAAAAAATTCTACAACAATTTAAAAACGAGCTAATTGAAGACTTGTTTATTCTCGATGAAATTACTGGATCCAATAAATTCGTGATCAAATCTTGTAATGAATTAATAAAACATCTAGAAAATGATATGCCCTACAACGACAGTTTATCGCTCTATTTCGATAGATGGGCTAGTCCAAATGTTCTTGAATTTAATGGTTCAACCTATCAAAATTTGATAACTACAGGACCCGAACTTATAAAAAATGAACCTTTACGAAATGGCATACTAAAACTATATAACTTTTCATATAAAAAGGCGAGAACTTATAACGATTACTTCCGTGGTGATTTTCATAGTTTTTTGGCACCTATCCAGTTGCAAAATGTTGAGGCTGTTGAATGGGGAAAATCAAGTGTTCCAATTAATTATGAAAGATTGAAGAAAAATGATTTGTTCATAAACGCACTTAAATGGTCAAAGAATGGACATCAATCGAACAACAAAGAGTTTAATAAGCTTCGTGAAACAATTTCAGAACTGACAGAGAGGATTGAAAATGAACTAAGTTCGAAACGGTTTAATTAAATAACGAACGTGCAATTAGACATTTCGCGCATGACTTCTTAACCTGGGCAACAACGCCATACACTAACCGCAGCCTGAAAGGATAAAAAATAGTAGAGTGCTACTAAAATCGACCACAATGCTACTATTTCGAATTAGTTTCCTTTATTTATTTCTATTTACCTTTTTTGGTTGCACATCTAAAAATGGACAACCAGACCCACTGGCCATCAATCTTGCCGATTTAGAATGGGGGGAGCCGGGAGATGGTAGTATTGCCCCGGCAGGAACACGCACAGCCCTACAATCCACAAATCCTACTACTGGGGGAGTAAGCTACTATGCCAAATTTCCTGCAGGAGGTTTTTTTGATGAACACTGGCATACCCACGATGAGTATGTGGTGCTGATAAGTGGAAAAGTGACTATTAAACTTGGAACGGTAGTTACTGAACTTGAGCCTGGGGCATTTATTGTTATTCCGGGTAGGATGCCCCATTTCTGGGATATCCCAGAATCTGGAGATGCGGTTATTTTAGTGAAGCGGGATGGACCACCTGATTTTCATTTTGTGGACCGATGATTCCTAGGCCAGCCCTTTATCTGAAATACTACACATACAATTTAAGGCGGTGTAAAAGAAATTAGGATGACCTTAGTGGATAAATACTTTATACTTTTTATAATGTATTAGGGCGCTAGCAGGTTTTTCCAAATGACTAAAATACGGGACAAAAGTTTTAGTACTGCGGGCCCCTATATGTACAGGTGCGCGTCATTCATGCTCGTGTAGTTAGAATTTTACTTATTTTTAAACAAATCAATTTAGTTAAGCAACAATAGCAATAATGAAAAATGTACTCGTAGCTCTAACCATACTCTTGTTCTTGATGCCCCACCTGGGTAAAGCCCAAAAAGAAAAACAAAAAAGGCCCAATATCATTTTCATCATGTCAGACGATCACGCCTATCAAGCGATAAGCGCGTATGACAATACCTTGATTGAAACACCCAATATTGATAGGTTGGCAAAAGAGGGGATGTTGTTTACGAATGCCAGTGTTACCAATTCCATTTGTGCTCCGTCCAGGGCAACGATACTAACGGGGAAGCATACGCATATCAACGGTAAAATAGACAACTATTTCCCCTTCGATACCACGCAGGTAACCTTTCCGCAAATCTTTAAAAAGAATGGCTATAAAACGGGCATGTTCGGGAAACTTCATTTTGGTAACAACCCCAAAGGCGTTGATGAATTCATGATCTTACCGGGCCAAGGGAATTATATAAATCCGGATTTTATCGTCACCAACGGCGATACCATTAGAAAGCAGGGCTACGTAACCGATATCATTACCGATGTTTCCTTGGATTGGCTTAAAAAAGAGGCTACGGACGATGAGCCGTTCATGATGATGTACTTGCACAAGGCACCCCACCGGCCTTGGTGGCCAAGGGCAGATAAGTTTAAGGAATTCACCAAAAAAACCTTTCCCGAGCCCGCTTCCCTTTTCGATGATTATGCAAATAGGGGTACCGCTGCGAAAACGGCGGAGATGAATTTACTGCAGCACATGATGTACAGCCACGATAGTAAAATACGTCCAGAAACCTTGGCAAAAATGAAAGGGAAGGTGTTGCCCGTGGTCGAGGAATACCCAAACGGGTTTTACGGGCCCTATGACCGTGCCACACCAGAACAAAAAGCGGAGTATGATCCCGTATTGGACGCTATCAATGATTTTTTCTATGAGAATTGGCCCAAAATGACCGATACCGAAAAAATGAAGTGGAAATACCAGCGCTATATGCAGGATTACTTGGGCAGTATCGCTTCGGTAGATGACAATGTAGGCCGTTTATTGGCCTATTTGGATGAAAGTGGTCTAGCGGAAAATACCATTGTCATCTATACATCGGATCAAGGCTTCTATCTGGGGGAGCATGGTTGGTTCGATAAACGGTTTGTATATGATGAGTCCTTCAAAACCCCATTATTGGTACGATGGCCAGGGGTGGTTAAAGCGGGTTCGGTTGAAACGGAAATGGTGCAAAATTTGGATTTTGCACAAACCATGTTATCCGCTGCAGGCATTCAACCTCCAGACGATATGCAAGGGGAAAGCCTAATACCTTTGTTAAAAGGTGAAAAGGATAATTGGACCCGAGATGCGGTGTATTACCATTACTATGAATACCCAGCGGTGCATATGGTAAAGCGGCATTATGGCATTGTAAACAAGGAGTTTAAACTAGTGCATTTTTATTACGATGTAGATGAGTGGGAACTTTATGATAGGTTTAAAGACCCAAATGAGATGAACAATGTGTATGCAGATCCTGCCTACGAAAACACTGTGAAAAAATTAAAGAAAGAACTCAAGGAGCTCCGCAAGAAGTATAAGGACTCCCCAGAGCAGGATCAGAAATATATTGATTTATATAAACAAAAAGGGTTGATTGACTAGGGTGCTGTGCAAGCGTTAGGCACTTTCCTAAGAATTCCAGTTCTATGAGTTAAAATAATTTTTATTGAAAGTAATCTGTCGTATTCTAATTTAAACTGAAAATGAAGGAATTCTTAAGTTCGGTGCCGTAAATTGAATAGAAAACTAACAATGGCACTGTTAATTATATTTTTTTTATAATTCATTAGGTTTTTAAAATCCGCTGCCCTTATATTTGTAATTCAAAGTTCAAACACATATTGAATAGTTATCAAGAAAGGTGGAGGGATTAGACCCTTTGAAGCCTTAGCAACCCTTGGTGCTCCCGTATGCTTACGGGACCAAGAAGGTGCTACATTCTACCCCTAGGGGAAGGATAACCGTTATCGATTTTTTCGATCTCACTTTCTTATAACTTTTTTGATTTTACCCTTCCGCATTGTCGGTCGGTTGGGGTTTGGCTTTTTTAATCTATTTATTAATTAAAAAAACAAAATCATGAGTGATCAAAAATTGGCGACAAACGCATTACATGCTGGGCATGACACCACCTTAAATGGCGGAACCAGGGCCGTACCCATTTACCAAACCACCTCTTATGTCTTTAGGGATACGGATCATGCTGCAAAGCTTTTTTCATTAGGTGAGCTGGGCTTTATCTATACCCGCCTGAACAACCCAACCAATCAAATTTTACAAGACCGCTTGGCAGCCGTTGAAGGTGGGGTAGGAGCTGTCGTGTTCGCATCTGGGACCGCCGCAATCTCAACGGGACTCTTAACCTTATTAAAAGCGGGAGACCATATTGTGGCATCGAGCAGTCTTTACGGAGGTACCTTTAATCTATTGAACGTAACGCTACCAAGATTAGGAATCACTACGACCTTTGTAGATGCATCCGATCCTGAAAATTTTGGGGCTGCAGTACAGGAAAATACTCGGGCTATCTTTGTAGAATCCCTTGGGAATCCAAAATTGGATGTGTTGGATTTAAAAGCGATTTCCAAACAGGCAAAAGCGGCGAACGTTCCCTTTATAGTGGACAACACAGTGGCTACCCCGGTATTGTTGAACCCAATTGAACACGGGGCCAATTTGGTAATCCACTCCTTAACCAAATATATTGGGGGTCAAGGCACTTCTTTGGGAGGCGCAATTATCGATGCCGGTACCTTTGATTGGACTAACGGTAAGTTTCCCGAGTTTACGGAGCCATCTGCCGGGTATCACGGTCTTGTGTATAGCGAGGCCTTGGGCGCTGCAGCCTTTACCTTTAAATTAATCCTGGAAGGCTTACGTGATTATGGAGGGGCGTTAAGCCCGTTCAACGCATTTCAAATCATACAAGGTTTGGAAACTTTGCCCGTACGTATCAAACAACACAGTGCCAACGCTTTGGAACTCGCTACTTGGTTAGAAGCTAGGGACGAGGTAGCTTGGGTTAATTACCCAGGCTTAAAAAGTAACAAATATTACATGTTGGCACAGGAATACTTGCCTCAAGGGCAGAGTGGCTTGGTGACCTTTGGTATAAAAGGAGGTTTTGAGGCTGCCAAACAGGTGACGGACGCGACCAAAATTTTCTCGCTGCTGGCAAATATCGGGGATACAAAATCATTAATCATCCATCCGGCGAGTACAACGCACCAACAGCTTACTGCTCAACAGCAGGAGGGTGCTGGAGTAGGCCAAGATTTAATACGACTTTCGGTTGGTTTGGAAGCCGTTGAAGATTTGAAGGCCGATTTGGAACAGGCATTCACCAGGGTGGATACATCGGTTTTGGTATAAATATCCCTTTATATTCGTTGAGTGACCTAATGAAAATTTAAGTAATCTTGGTAATGAATTGGTGGAGGGTAGCCGAAGCCACAATTTGATTTCGAAAATAATGTTGCATCAGTTACAGATTAAGAAGTATAGGACCCTAAGCGGTGTCTCCCAAGATATTCAATTATCGTATCAGCTTTTTGGAAAGGAACTACATTCCGCACCCATTATTCTGGTAAACCATGCCTTAACGGGCAATTCCAACGTTACCGGTGAAAAGGGTTGGTGGTCCTCCTTAATTGGGGAAGAAAAGTGCATCGATACCCAAAAGTATACCATTTTGGCCTTTAATATTCCGGGCAACGGCCATGACAAGTTCGTTATTGAGAATTACAAGGATTTTGTTGCAAGTGATGTGGCACATCTTTTTTTGAAAGGATTGGAAAAATTGAATGTACAACGCCTATTTGCACTTATTGGAGGATCGCTAGGGGGAGGTATTGCCTGGGAAATGGCAGCCTTACGCCCTAATTTAACGGAGCATTTAATTCCCGTTGCTTCTGATTGGAAATCGACCGATTGGCTCATTGCCAACTGTCAAATTCAGGAACAATTTTTAGTGAATTCAAAACAACCTGTTCATGATGCCCGTATGCATGCCATGTTATGTTACAGGACACCGGCCTCCTTCAAGGAGCGTTTTAAGCGAAGTACGAACGAGGAGCTCAAGGTCTTCAATGTTGAAAGTTGGCTTATGCACCATGGGGATAAGCTGCAAGAACGCTTTCAGTTATCGGCCTATAAACTCATGAACCAATTGTTGAAAACGATAGATGTAACCCGCAACGGGGAAGAAAATTTCAACAAACTTCAAAATAGCGATACTAATATCCATATCATTGGTGTGGATTCTGATATGTTCTTTACGGCACAGGAAAACAAGGATACCTTTAAGCAATTGGCCCAGGCCAAAAGTAATGTCACCTATGGCGAGGTGGAGTCGCTTCATGGGCATGACGCTTTTTTGATAGAGTTTGACCAAATGGAAAAACTGTTGTCGGGCATCTTCAATAGTAATGTCAAGAAGATAAAAATCCTAAAATTTGGGGGTAAATCCCTTAGTAACGGGGAAGGATTGGAACGTGTACTGGATATTGTTACAGACAAAACAAAAAAGGGTGAGCATATGGCCGTGGTGCTTTCCGCAAGGGAAAAAGCGACAGACCAGTTAGAGCAATTGTTGGATAAAGCGGCCAAAGGAAAGGATTATAAGCGGGATTTTGAGGCCATGGAAAAGTACCAAAAGCATACTTATACCAACATTAGTCTCGCGCCCGAGTTCAAGGCATTGGCAAAATTGTTCGAAGGAGTTTCGCTCCTGGGTGATTATAGTGCCAAGATCAAGGATGAGGTTTTGGCCTATGGGGAGCTAATTTCCGCTAAACTGGTGACCAAACTCTTAATAGGAAGAGGGGTAAAGGCCCAAATGATAGATACCCGGGAACTTATTAAGACCGATACTACCTTTGGGGATGCCAAAGTCTTGGAAGCCGAATCCAAGGAACGTGTTTTGACGAAATTTGCACAGCTTCCGCAGAATACAATAGCAGTCCTTACCGGATTCATTGCCAGTACTATTGAGGGGGAAACAACTACCTTGGGTAGAAACGGCAGTAACTATTCCGCAGCCTTATTGGCCAATTTTTTGGATGCTGAAGAATTACAGAATTACACCCATGTAGACGGCATCTATACCGCAAATCCAGATTATGTGGCGGAAGCTAAACGGTTGGCCAACCTCTCGTATGAAGAGGCCAATGAACTTGCCAATTTTGGTACGACCATTCTCCACGCCAAGACAATCATACCCCTTATTGAAAAGAACATTCCGTTACGTATTTTAAATACCTATAACCATGATAACGAGGGTACACTGATCAGTGCCAAAACGAGTACTGAGGGTATCAAATCCTTGTCTGTTATAGAGGATGTGGCCATGATCAATCTGGAAGGACGGGGGTTACTTGGAAAAGTTGGTATCGACGCGCGTATCTTTAAGGCCTTGGAGGCGAGCAATATTAGTGTGAGTATCGTTTCCCAAGGATCTTCTGAAAGAGGAATTGGTTTGGTTGTAAAGAAGGACAAGGCAAAACGCGCAAAATTGGCTTTGGAAAATGAGTTCAGCACCGATTTTGAATCCAAGGATATCAACATGATTACGGTCATTGATGACGTGTCGGTCATTTCCATCGTAGGTCAGGACCTTAGCACCTTCCACAAACCTTTTAACGCTTTGATCAAAAACCAAATTGTTCCGTTATTGTTCAACAATACCGTTACGGGGAAGAATGTAAGTTTGGTGGTTAGGAAAGTCGACCTCTACAAAGCCTTAAATGTAATGCACGGTCAAATTTTTGGTATTAATAAAAAGATAAATATTGTCATTTTTGGACATGGCAATGTGGGCGGGACCCTTATCGATCAAGTATTGAAGTCTACCAAGACCATTAAGGAACGAAAGCAATTAGACCTTCGAGTTTTCGGCATAGCCAATTCTAGGAAAGTATTGCTGAACGAAAAAGGGATCACAAAAAATTGGAAAAAGAATATTCAGGAAAACGGAAAACCGTATTTACTAAAGGATATCTTCGAATTTACCAAAAGGCATCATTTAGAAAACCTAATTGCTATCGATAATACGGCGAGTACAGACTTTGTGGCCAATTATTTTGATATCGTGGAAAACGGTTTCGATTTGGTTTCTTCCAATAAAATAGCCAATACCTTGGGCTTCGATTATTACCAGTTGTTGCGCGAAGAGTTGAATAGAAATCAGAAGCAGTACCTGTATGAAACCAATGTAGGGGCCGGACTTCCTTTGATCGATACCATTAAGTTATTACATTTGTCCGGTGAGAATATCACCAGGATAAAAGGGGTTTTCTCAGGTTCATTAAGCTATATCTTTAATACATTTTCAGAGGCTGAGGTTTCATTTTCATCCGTTATAGGAGACGCTATGGAGCATGGTTTTACGGAGCCCGATCCACGGGAAGACCTTTCTGGAAATGATGTAGGCAGAAAGTTGTTGATATTGGCGCGTGAGTTGGAACTCCATAATGAGTTTAGGGATATCCATATTGAAAACCTTATACCGGAGCAACTGCAAGAAGGAGCCGTACCCACTTTTTTGGAAAATTTGGATGTATTGAATGCAAAGTTCAATGAAATAAAAAAGAAGCAGAAACCAGGCCATGTATTACGCTATGTAGGTGATTTACACGGTAATTTGCAAAAGGAAAAAGGTATATTGGACGTTAAGCTGGTGTCCGTTCCCAAGGAAAGCGCGTTGGGCCAAGTAAAAGGTTCGGACTCGATAATCGAGATTTATACCGAATCTTACGGTGAAAATCCCTTGTTGATACAAGGAGCCGGAGCCGGAGCCGCAGTTACGGCAAGGGGCGTATTTGGGGATATCCTTAGGATTGCGGAGAAGGGATGATTTGACTACGGCGGCGCACGGTCACCGGGTATTGGAACGAATTAAATTGTGATTTTTTGAAAACTGATCGGGGCCAAATCCAAGCATTGGTGATTTCGACTACGCTCGATCACCAAGGGAATGACAAGATAACAAGAACTAATATGAGGTGGCTGGGCGTAGCCGAAGCCAAAAAAAGTGTGATTTCGGCTCCGCTAATCACCAAGGGAATGACAAGATAACGAGAATAAATATGAGGTGGCTGAGCGGAGCCGAAGCTAAGAAATGATACTATTATGTCAGGATTCATGTATATTTTAGAATGTTCGGATGGCAGTTATTATACGGGAAGTACAAAAAACTTGGAGAAACGGATGAGGGAGCATCAGAATGGTCAAGGCGCAAACCATACTAGAAAACGATTACCTGTGACTTTAGTGTATGTGGAAGAGTATTTGCGAATCGATCATGCATTTAATAGAGAAAAACAGGTACAAGGTTGGAGAAGGGAAAAGAAAGAAGCATTGATAAATGGGGAATTGGATTTACTCCCTGCGTTGGCCAAATGTAATAATGAATCGCACTATAGCTACTTTAAGGAAGTGAAAGGAAAACAAGAACAAATATGAGGTGGCTGAGCGTAGCCGAAGCCAATGTCAAATATTAAATATGAAGGAAAACAAGAATAAATTCGAAACGAACGCTATACGAACACAATTAAAAAGAACGGAAAACCTGGAGCATTCCGTGCCCTTGTATTTGACTTCTAGTTTTGTTTTCGAGGATGCCGAGGATATGCGAGCTTCGTTCGCGGAGGAAAAAGAGCGCAATATTTATTCCAGGTATTCAAACCCAAATTCATCGGAATTTATTGAAAAAGTGTGTCAGATGGAAGGTGCGGAACATGGTTTTGCCTTTGCCTCGGGGATGGCGGCAGTTTTTTCAACCTTGGCGGCTTTGTTGGATAGTGGCGATCATGTGCTATCGGCCAGAAGTATTTTTGGGTCGACACATTCGCTGTTCACTAATTTTTTCCCAAAATGGAATATTGACCATACCTATTTCAAGACCCATGAATTACGGGAAATAGAAAAGCTGATTACGCCAAAGACAAAACTGATTTATGCGGAGACACCTACCAATCCTGGGGTGGACGTTTTGGACCTGGAGGAGTTGGGTAAGATTGCAAAACGTAACAATCTTATTCTGGTAATCGATAACTGTTTTGCTTCACCCTATTTGCAACAACCTATAAAATTTGGGGCCGATTTGGTCATCCATTCCGGCACTAAATTAATGGATGGGCAAGGAAGGGTTTTGGCAGGCATTACCGTGGGTAGTTCCCAGCTGATGGACAAAGTATACCGCTTCTCGCGTATTACGGGTCCGGCTTTATCACCTTTTAATGCATGGGTGCTGAGCAAAAGTTTGGAAACCCTGGCAGTGCGAGTGGATCGGCACTGCGAAAATGCGTTGAAATTGGCAGCGTATCTCGAAGGAAACGAAAAAGTGAATTGGGTAAAATATCCGTTCTTAAAATCGCATCCTATGTATGAAATCGCTAAAAAGCAAATGAAAGCCGGAGGTTGTGTCGTCGCTTTTGAAGTTAAAGGGGGTCTAGATGCAGGAAGAGCCTTTTTCGATTCTATTAAGCTACTTTCACTTTCCGCTAATTTAGGAGATTCCAGAACCATTGTCACCCATCCGGCATCAACGACGCATAGTAAATTAAGCGTAGAAGAACGTACTGCGGTTGGTATTACAGATGGCATGGTGCGTATATCGGTCGGTTTGGAACATATTGATGATATTATTGCGGATATTGAACAGGCCTTGGGATGATTCTTAAATTTAGGGAGGAGCGGAATTAGTGGCCAGTATATTCACCTCTTTATTTTTACATTAAAAAGGAATTAAATTTTGTAGCTCTGCATTGAAAATCTCAATTCTGATTTCATTGCAGTACTTAGTAATTACTCCTTACTAAAGAGTTGATTCGCCCATTAATTCCCTTTATCATATGAGTTTCTCCTAGATATTTCAGTTAATTATTGTAAGTTTAAAAAACTGCTTTATCCCCCTAATAAGCAAATCGAGATTGGTGAAGATTTGTCCTACAGAAAATCAAGCTTAGGAATTAAAGATTAGGCCCCCTTTACTTTAAATACTTTACCTCTTTCGAGGAATCATCTTAAAGGTATAAGTAAATGCGATTAAACATCAGTATTCAATGCTATGGTATGGTGCTTATCGCTGCATTCACGCTTCTCTCCCGCAAAAAAGAAACTAATGAATCAATAATTAAATATCCCCTTAAGATAGTAGAAGCCAAGGGGTATGTCGGGCCAAAAAATGGTATGGCAATGCCCAGAATAATACCTTTTGAAGACCTTATAGTGGGTCCTGTAATAAAACATGTACATGTCATGGCAATAGATGATATTCACCTAATTGGACGCCCGAAAATCTTACAATTCACTGTTTGAGATATGATTGCCCCCATTCAAGATGGGTTTTCATTTCCCAAAAAAGTACATGCAATGCACTGGCCAGTTGTTGAGGGATTACCAACTTGAAAAGTAAAAAAATGAGGAAGCATACCTTTTGGATACTTATTGGAGTACTATTTACAGCGCTCTTTCAGTCTGTGCTTGCACAAGAAAAAAAGAAAGTTTACGAAAAATATGGTGTAGCCGAAGGCCTACCAGAGGAATTTGTGAGGGGTTTGCTACAAGATAACCAAGGATTTATCTGGCTAACGACGCAAAATGGACTAGTTAAATATGATGGATATGATTTTAAGGTTTTAAGAAATGTTAAAAACGAGACCGATTCAAGTAACATAAGATTAGGCAACCTCAATGGGGGTATTATAAAAACAAAAGAAGGTAAATTTTGGATGGGTCATTTTGATAATGGGAAAATTTTTTATTTTGACCCCCATACTGAAAGCGGTCGTCATTTTAAGCCTCAGTATAAAGACTCGCTAGAATTACATACCATTTGGGTGGAGGTATTGTTCGAGGACTTTCAAAATAATATCTGGTTCGTAAACCATGCACGGGACACCTCGGTGCTTGGCCGTTTGAATCCAAAAACAGAAATTTCAAGAGCTTATCCATATGAAAAAGTATTCGGAAACACATTACTCGGCTTTCAGAATCTCGCGCAGTCTAGAAAGGATAGCAGTGTATGGTATATAGAACGTTCTGGGAATCTTAGAAAGTGGACACCTAAACTTGATAAGTTCGAATTGGTAGTTTCTTTTAGAGATAAAATACCTGGAACCCAAATCAATGACACGCTTATTTCATTAAATACATTGAATGATGACAATATTTTATTGATAGGTAAACATGGCCTTTATATTATAGATCCAGTAAAACGACAAAGCATACAACAGTACACCAATAATGAAGAAGGCATTAATTTATTACCTGATGCCGAAATACAGTTTGCTTTTGCTGATTTAAATGGTAGTTTTTGGGTAATCCATGTAAACAATGGAATAACCATCATAGATCCAATAACAAATAGCGCCAAACATTTAGAGTTTGGCAAAGGCCCCTTAAACTTTCAAAAGGGTTATAAAAACATAGACTTCGTCGTTCCAGCCACGCAAAGCAAAGAAGGAATTGGGTTTGCTTTAGTATCAAATTATTTTAGTGGTAATCCTAAACCTCTACATTTTATGGATTATGAATTTAGTACGAAATCTTTTATCTATTATGATTCAAAATTCAATGATGTTGAAAATCCAAATAGACCGACCTCACAATTAGATGCTTTTGTGGATAATTCAGGGCTTTCTTGGCTGTTTTATCGTCCTGGTATATACAAGGAATCCCCTAAGACCAGACAAATAGCACTTTTAAATAATGACCCTAAAAACCCATTTAGCATTCCCTCGGATACCATAATACGATTATTTGAAGATAGCAAGAAAAGGCTATGGGTAGGAACTCAATCTGGTATCGCTAGAAAAAACCCGAATGGTAGTTTTGAACAGATTGGTAGTACAAAGGATTTGGCACCTCTGAGTCTTAATAGATTTTATGAAGATTTAAAAGGAAACTTATGGGTAGGCTCTCATAGGCAAGGTCTTTATCGGTTCCAAGAGACCCAACAAAAATTTGAAAAAGTAGATTTTATTCCGGGTATTGATTCTAAAAAAGACAGAATTACTATTAATGCCTTACAAGAAGATGCGGATGGCTATCTATGGGTATCTGTTCAAGAACGCGGGGTTTACCTTCTGGATAAGAGTACTGGGAATGTAATGGAAAAATATGAATTTGCTCGCAATGAAGAACATGGTTTGTCTGGCGAGTATATCCCTATTCTATTTCTTGATTCAAGAGGTGATATATGGCTAGGTGACCAAAATAACAATTCTTTTGGGCTTTTTAAATATTTGAAAAAGGAAAAGCGCTTTAAACACTATGCTTATGACCCTGAAGATTCACTTTCAATTAGTAGTAATGAAATTCGATTTATAACAAAGGATGATTTAGGTCGCATGTGGGTAGGTACAGATGGTGGATTGAACCGCTATGATTATCAAAAAGATCTATTTTATCGTAATACCAATTTCAATATTCCATCCATGATTTCTTATGCATTGGCAAATAATGGAAAATTATGGGTAAACACCTATAGTGGGGGAGGTTTGGCACTGGTGGGGCCAGCGATAAATGACGTTGAGTTTTTTGGAGAATCAAAAGGCCTTTTACATAATGATATTTTGGACGGCGGTGAACTCGTAGTTGATGATTTGGGTCAATTATGGCTACCAACAGCAAGAGGGCTTTCAGTTTTTGATACAAAGACAAAATCCTTTAAAAGCTATTTCAAGAAGGATGGTTTTCAGAAATATCCTGAAAGTTTCATGGTAAGTTTAAAAACCCACGACGGTATTATTTGGTTGGGCAGTCGTGAAGGTAATGGCCTCAGCAGAATTAATCCAAATGATTTCAGAAAAAAAGATAGTATACCCCCAACGGTTGTAATCACGGCAATGACAGTGAACGATACTCGCTACGATGCTCCAGATGGCAAACTCTTTAAAAAATCGGTGGCCTACAGTTGTGAAATTAAACTTAATCACAAGCAGAAGAACCTTGGTTTTGACTTTGTGGCGTTGCACTACCTTCGTTCAGAGGACAATCTATATTCATGGAAATTAGAAAATTATGATACGGAATGGACCCCGGCTTCCAAGGAACGTCAAGCCAATTATACCAACCTATCACCTGGCACCTACTTTTTTAGGGTTAGGGGGTCAAATGCCGATGGTATTTGGAATCAAGAAGGCGCTTCTATGTCAATTACCATTTACCCTCCATGGTGGGGTACTTGGTGGGCCTATGTTTGTTATGCCATGGCTATCGGCTGGAGTGGCTTTACCTTGTACAGGTTTAAGGTCAATCAAAAGCTACAAAAAGCGGAAGCATTTCGCTTAAGGGAACTGGATGCCGTTAAAACTAAATTGTATACCAATATTACGCACGAATTCCGTACTCCGTTAACTGTAATTCTGGGTATGGTACAGCAAATAATGGAGCATCCCAAGGAGCATTTTAAGGAAGGAATGAATATGATTGCTCGTAATGGGCGTAATTTGTTAATGCTTGTAAATCAACTGCTCGATCTAAGTAAGTTGGAAAATGGTAAGTTAAACTTACACTATAAGCAAGCGGATATTGTCTCTTACTTGAAATATATTACAGAAAGCTTCCACTCATTGGCCGATAGTAAAGGCGTTCAGATTCACTTTCTAGCGGAAAAAGATGAACTGATAATGGATTTTGACGAAACGAGATTTCAGCAGATAGCTTCTAACCTTATAGGTAACGCCATTAAATTTACACCAAAAGGAGGTCATATCTATATTTCAACTGAAGTTAATGGCAATCATTTTATCCTTAAAATCAAAGACACGGGTATTGGAATTGGAAAAGCTGATCTACCTTATGTTTTTGACCGTTTTTATCAGTCGGATAGCTCCCATACCCGTCATGGTGAGGGTACGGGTATTGGATTAGCGCTTACACGTGAACTGGTAAAGCTTATGGAGGGCACTATTTCGGTAAAAAGTTACAAGCGCAAAGGTGCTGAATTTAAAGTAACCCTACCGATACAGCATAGTTCAGAACTTGAAGAACAGGCTATTGAAATCCCATGTGTGGAAACAAATAAAACCATCGAATACTCCACGGTTATTGAGGAAACCACCTTCCCCTTCATGTTAACAAGTGAGCTTATCAAGGTTAATGGTCTTCAAGAAGCCCCACTGATATTAATTGCTGACGACAATGACGATGTTCGTAATTATATCGCGACTTGCCTTGTAAAGGAGTACGGTATAATAATTGCTAAAAATGGTGCGGAATGTGAAACTAAAGCTAAAGAAGTAATCCCAGACTTGATAGTACTCGATGTAATGATGCCTTTCAAGGATGGATTTGAGGTCTGTGAGCTATTGAAAACCGATGAGCGAACAAGCCATATACCCATCATCATGCTAACGGCCAAAGCGGATATGGATAGTAGGTTGGAAGGGTTGAAGCTAGGTGCTGATGCTTATCTCACAAAACCCTTTCATAAGAAAGAGCTGTTGACCCGCATTACCAACCTACTTTCTATTCGGCGACAATTACAAAAGTATTACCGTTCCTCCTTAGAGCAAGTACATTCTGCAGGTACGCAAGATATAGAAGAAATTGACGTTGCTAGCTCAAATCAAGTAGCTCCTAAATCGAAAATACTTGCTAATCACGGCCGTCACCATAATCCAAGTATTCCCCATGACCTTAGTTTAGAAAATACTTTTGTGATAAAAGCTAAGAATGAAATTGAAGCACACTTGGCAGATGAAGAATTTAATGTCGAAAAACTTTGTAGATTATTGGCGTTGAGCAACTCGCAAGTGCATCGTAAATTATCTGCCTTAACGGGGCTTTCCGCTACCCATTTTATTCGCTATGTTCGATTGATAAAAGCAAAGGAATTGCTTTTAAATTCCGGATTTAAAATTTCTGCGATTGCAACGGATTGCGGGTTTAATGATGCCGCCTATTTTAGCCGCGTGTTCAAAAAGGAATTTGACATAACGCCACAACAATGGCGAAATAAAAATGCCGAAGTATAATATTCATAAAACATATACCGGTAATTAAGGGATTTTGAGTTAAAGTTTTCTGCATCCATTGCATTTATAATATTGATTTCAGTCATATGAAAAAGTACTGAAATCCAAAGAAAGTACTCATATTCATAAATTCCATACAAAACCGATGTATTAATTGATCCTCTGGTCCATTTATGCACGCTAAGTCCTAGTTACGCAAGCTTTGTCCAAAAGTTTCTTAAAGGAAAAGTGCATCTTCATACTTTGAAATTATTGTATAACCAAACTAAAATTACAAGTATGAAAACAAAATGCAAAAATGGTATGCTGTCAATCTTTAGACTGGCGCTACTAATATCAATTTTAATGGCAGTTTCCTGCTCAACGGAATCCATTAGTGATTATGAAACCACTGATTTAACCGCCACTACTGCCAAAGCAAAAAAACCAAGACCTATTAAAAACAATTATGTAGGTGTGGATAAAGCGGATGGTTCAGGAGCTGATTTCTCGGGCAACATGTCACATGTAGGTAAATATACCGGCCAGACCTTTACCACCTTTTTTGAATTTAATGCAGATGGTACGGGTACCCAAAGAAGTGTGGACACAATAGTGGCTGCTAATGGTGATGAAATCTACACCGAGTCAGAGGTTATAATTACATTTTCACCTGATGACCCTACCTTTTCTACAGGAACCTATGCAGGTGGCTTCGATATAGTAGGCGGTACAGGTCGTTTTGAGGGTGCAACAGGAAGAATGGATTTGGACAATGGCGTATTCGAAGGAGGTATAGCCACCCATAACGCCGCAGGCACTATTACGTATTAATCATTTGTTTGTCGATTATAAACCAGCGCTATAGCGCTGGTTTTTTATTTATGGGGTGCCTTCAGACGAATATAAGCTCCACCCGGATAGCAGCCCAATGCAGGAGAATTAGTACTACATGACTAGTACAAACTAGAAGTATGCTAATTTAATTTTTTGACTAAAATGCATTCTAAGTCCTTATTATGCATTCTAAGTACAAGTCTTTCTTAGGCGAAAAATATAGTTTAGGGCAACCCTATTTTCAATTAGCGCTTGAGGTACCCTTGGGTATCAAAAGGTCTTTTTTGATCAAACGGGATTTATATAATCCAATCAAACAAAACCCTTATGAAAACAACTAAACTAGTATTCGTAATGCCAATTTTGAAATCTATTTTTTTAGTCATGCTTCTTCTTAATTTTTCCTGTAGCGATGATGACACGGTACAGATTCCTGAAGAAGAAACTGAGATTCCTGAAGAGGAAGAACCAGAAGAAGAAACGCCCGATCCAATTACGTACACGGTAACTGAAATCGGTAGTGGTGCTGCATTATTTGGTGCCAACGGACTGGATATTGGCCCTGATGGTAATTTATATGTTGCCAGTGTTATTGGCATTGAAATTGCCGTAATGGACAAAGAAAACGGGACAATATCTCAACGTTTAGGTCAAGATATGCAGGTAAAGGGGCCTGATGATTTAGTTTTCGGTCCTGATGGCTCGTTGTACTGGACCAATATCTTAACCGGAGAAGTAGGCCGCAGGGCACCCGATGGAACTGTGACCACACAATTTGTAGCGCCTGGCGTCAACCCCATTGGGTTCAATGATGAGGGACGGCTTTTCGTTGCCCTTTGCTTTTTAGGCGATGGTTTATATGAATTAGATCCCAATCTTATGGAAGCACCACGACCCATCATCGTTGGTACGGAAGGTAATCCCTTTCCTATAGGATTCTTAAATGCATTTGATTTTGGTCCAGACGGCCGTATCTACGGGCCATTATTTGCAGCTGGTCTTGTAGTAAGTGTTGATGTGGATAGAACCGGTGATCCCACCTCAGACCCTTTCGCAGATGGTACAGTGCAAGTTGTAGCAGGAGGTTACAACATTCCTGCAGCAGCAAAATTTGATTCTGAGGGTATGCTTACCGTACTCGATCAAACGGGCGAGGTTTTTAAAGTCGATATCACCACCGGGTCATCCACCTTGTTCGCTACTTTGGACACTGGGTTGGACAATCTGGTTTTTGATGAAGATGGAAGTTTATATTTGACTAGCGCTGAACAAGGCTGGGTAGGCGAATTACTTCCTACAGGAGAATTGCGTATTATTAGTCCTGGTGGCTTGATTACTGCACAGGGACTTGCTTTTTTAGGAGGTGCGGGCAACGAAGATAAATTGTTTGTAGCCGATCAATATAACATACGGCAACTCGACCAAAATACCGGGGAAATCGAAAATAGCTATAGGTCATTACTCGTGCCAGGAGCCCCTGAAATGGGCGTGGCATCATTGAATACGGTCATGAGCCTTCAAACGGATGGAGCAAACTTAATTAGTGCTTCTTGGTTCAGTAGTTCGGTACAGGTTTGGAACCCTCAAGAAGGGGTTACGGAAAGTTACGATATGAATACCGAGATGGCCATTGGCGCCCCCATCGATGCCCTTCGTTTGAATGGAGAGATTTATGTTTCTGACGTCGGCCTTGGGGGTGTGGTTCGGGCAAGTGACAAATCGGTACTATTTGCGGTAGATAACGCTACTTTTTTTGCGCCAAGTGGACTTGCAACGGATGGTGAAACCCTTTGGGTGGCCGATTGGGGCACGGGAATCGTTTGGCAGATCGGTTTTGATGGTGCTACCCCCACAACACCTGCTCCTATTGCTCAGGACTTACTATTTCCGGAAGGTTTGGCTTATGATAATGAGGGTGGATTATTGGTAGTAGAAACAGGTGGGGCACGCCTTTCCCGAATTGATATTGCCACTGGCGAGGTCACTGAGATTACAGGTGGTCTAGAGTTTTTTGGTAGACCGGGTGTAGAAGGGGCTCCACCAACATGGGGTTTTGAAGGGGTTACCGTGTCGCCATCGGGTACTATATATGTTTCTGGCCAAGGAAATAACATCATTTACCGTATTTCTAAAGACTGATTTTATAAAAGGATTAATCGTGATTTATTAAAGCACAAAAGCCCGGTAAAACCGGGCTTTTTAAATATTCTACAAACTATTTACTTGGTTAAGGTCATAGTATAGGTAGCGGTAACACTTGTGGTTGCACCAAAGATTTCCACCGTTTCGTCTATTCTGTAGCGTAAAGACATTTTGGCATCGCTCAGTGCAGTAATCGTAAAACCTACTTCTTCTTCTGCAGAACCAAAGTATAGCGTACTACCCTCCAACCGCCATTCTTCCGTTTCAAAAAAGTCCTCACCTGCTTCCTCTTCGGTTGAGGTTTCACCCATTATGGTAGTCGTTACTACGGTAGTGTAGGAACCCTCGCTGGTAACCACTTGGGGTTCCGCTGCGAAAGTAATGATAGTATCAAAATCTTTACCTACTGCGGTAAAGGTGGTAGGTATTGAGGTACCATCAAAATTTGTGTTGGTCTCACCATCCTTTGCTTCTAGGGCAGTCAAGTTCCATGAGCCGATAATGGAAGCCTCAGTGGCATTGGATACGCCGCCATCATCGTCCTTAGAACAAGATGCGAATACCAATGTGAAAATTGTCACTACAAAAAGGACGGACTTTTTCATATTTAATTTTAAAGGTTGAAAGACTTTAACGTACGAGTTGTGCCCTAAAGTATGCCACGGGTATTTTAATATTTGGCTATCTTAGCACTATGCTCTCCAAAAAGACGAAATACGGCTTAAAGGCCCTGGCCTACCTAGGTTCACAAAAAGACAAGAACCCTATACAGATATCCGAAATTGCGGAACATGAAAACATCTCCCAAAAATTCCTGGAAAGTATTTTATTAAGCCTTCGAAAGACCGGTTTTTTAGGCTCTAAGAAGGGAAAGGGAGGAGGCTATTACCTTTTACGCCCACCTGAGGAAATCTCAATGATAGATGTTATGCGTGTTCTTGAAGGACCTATTGCAATGGTGCCTTGCGTTAGTCTTAATTTTTATGAAGCCTGTGATGACTGTCCCGATGAGCAAAACTGTGCCGTCCACAAACTAATGTTGCAGGTACGGGATAGCGCATTGGAGGTCTATCGAAATAATTCGTTGAAAGATATTATCAATTAGTTCCTTCTTCAATTTCAGAGGATTTCTTTCAGGGAAATGAGAAAAATTGAATTTTTCCAGCCTATTGTTATTAATCTATTAAATCTATAGGGTAATATCATTTTTTAGCCTTTTTAGTAGGTGTACATTGAAAATATATTCTATTTTTGAAAACTCTACTAAATTAGTAGGCTATTAAAACGACCTATATAGATGATTGCAGATCAGTTAATTTTTAACAAGAAAGCGGCCAAAACAACATATTCAGAAGATAAGTCATCTGAAAAGCCCATCCGCAGCATAGCGAAGGCATTTAGTTGGCGGGTTATAGGAACCTTGGATACCCTACTTATTTCTTACATCCTTACTGGTAAGATAGCGCTCGCCGCATCAATTGCCTCCATCGATTTTATAACTAAAATGGTGCTTTACTTTTTTCATGAGCGCTTTTGGAACCTCGTTAAATGGGGCAAATAATTACGTAACGCTATGGCACTAACAGCAGCACAAGTTCAAAAATTGAACGTTCAATTTAAGGGAATCCCACCAGAGGAAATCATTTCGTGGGCGGTAAAACACGGTACTAATCCTGTGGTTACCACCAATTTTAGACCGTATGAAGTTGCTATTTTGCACGCCGTAGCCGAGGTAAGCAGTAGCATTCCAGTAATTTGGTGCGATACCGGATACAACACTCCAAAAACCTACAAGCATGCGGAGGAGCTCATAGCAACACTTAAATTGAACATCAAATTATATGTTCCCAAACAAACCACGGCACACCGGGATGCCGTAATGGGAATTCCCCAAATAGAGGATCCAAGGCATGCAGAATTTACGGAGCAAGTGAAGTTAGAACCTTTTAGAAGGGCAATGGGCGATTTTAAACCTGACGTATGGTTTACCAACCTTAGGAAGGGGCAAACGGCATTACGGGATAGTTTAGACATTTTAAGTCTGAGTAAAGACGGGGTTTTGAAAGTAAGTCCGTTTTACCATTGGAACGATACGCAGTTGGACAGCTATTTGAAAAAATTTAAGCTTCCCAACGAGCACAATTATTTTGACCCCACGAAGGTCCTGGCCAATAGAGAGTGTGGATTACATACCTAACGAACAAAATTAGCATGGAGTTAAAAGAATTAGAAATACCAATACATTTAGGAGAAAACACGGCGCACATTAATGCACTTGAAAATGAAGCCATATATATCATTAGGGAAGTAGCCGCGCAATTTGAAAAACCGGTTTTGCTGTTTTCTGGAGGAAAAGACTCCATTACCTTGGTGCGTTTGGCCCAAAAGGCATTTTGGCCGGCGAAGATTCCGTTTCCTTTGATGCATATAGATACAGGTCATAATTTTCCGGAAACCATTGAATTCAGAGATCGGCTTGTTGAGGAACTAGGATTAGAGCTCATTGTTCGCAATGTACAGGATTCTATAGACCAAGGGAAGGTGAAGGAGGAATCAGGCAGATATTCCAGTCGGAATAGCTTGCAAACGACCACCCTTCTGGATGCCATTGAGGAATTTAAGTTCGATGCCTGTATTGGTGGCGCCCGTAGGGATGAGGAGAAGGCCCGGGCAAAGGAACGTATTTTTTCGGTTCGCGATGATTTTGGTCAGTGGGATGAGCGAAACCAGCGCCCAGAATTGTTCGATATGTTGAACGGACAGATAGAAATGGGACAGAACGTACGGGTTTTCCCTATATCGAACTGGACAGAGTTGGATGTGTGGTCTTATATTAAAGAGGATACTATCGAAATTCCTTCGATTTATTTTGCCCACAAACGTAAAACCTTTTTAAGGGACGGTATGATATGGTCTGCGGAAGACGCTATTGTTTTTAGGGAGGAGGATGAAGTGGTCGAGGAGCGTATGGTGCGTTTCAGAACCGTGGGCGACATGTCCTGTACAGCGGCAGTTTTGTCCGATGCGGTCAGCATTGATAAAGTAGTGGCTGAAATTAGGGACTCATCCATTTCTGAACGTGGGGCACGAATAGACGATAAACGTTCTGAAGCAGCCATGGAAAAAAGAAAACAACAGGGATATTTTTAACACGGTTTATGCGTGTTGATTGTTCGTATAAAGCGAACAACCAACAACGAATTACCAACAACGAACAACGAAATTGGAAGTACTTAAAATAGCAACGGCAGGTAGTGTGGATGATGGTAAAAGTACCTTGATCGGTAGAATACTGTACGATACAAAATCACTTACGAGCGATAAATTGGCGGCAATAGAAAAAACCAGTAAGCAAAAGGGGTATGATTACCTAGATTTTTCCTTGGCGACAGATGGTTTGGTGGCGGAACGCGAACAGGGCATAACTATAGACGTTGCCCATATCTATTTTTCTACCGCTAAGAAAAGTTACATTATTGCCGATACGCCAGGGCATGTAGAATATACACGGAATATGGTTACGGGTGCATCTACTTCACAGGCAGCCATCATTTTAATTGATGCCCGCAAAGGGGTTATAGAGCAAACGAACAGGCATTTTTTCATCAATAACCTATTGCGTATCAAAGATGTGGTCGTAGCGATCAATAAGATGGATTTGGTAGATTATTCCGAAGAAACCTATAATGCGATCAAGGCAGATTTTGAACAGCTGATGGCGAAACGTGATTACCAAGACCAAAAAATAACCTTTATTCCCGTTAGTGCCTTGAAAGGGGATAATGTGGTGAACAAATCTGATAAAACGCCTTGGTACAAAGGGCAATCCCTATTGGAACATTTTGAGGCATTGGATAGAAAGGATATCTACAATGTGGGTACACCACGTTTTCCAGTGCAGTATGTTATCCGTCCAAAAACAGATGAGCATCATGATTTTAGGGGTTTTGCAGGAAAGGTTTACGGTGGAGAATTAAGTGTGGGTGACGAAGTCATTGCATTGCCTTCCCAAACACGTTCGAGAATAAAGGATATTTATTTTTACGACAAAAAATACAAAACTGCTTCAAGACGGTCCTCCGTTACCATTACCCTAGAAGATGAAATAAACTTAAGCCGTGGTGATATGTTGGTGAAAGTAAATGATTTGCCCACGGTAGATAAGCAATTTACAGCAACCATCTCTTGGATGGATTCATTGCCTTTGGCGGCCGGCAACAAGTATATCGTACAACATGGGGTTAATAAGGTATTGGCCAAAGTGGAGCAAGTGCACCATAAAATAGCACCGGATTATTCGGGCATTGATACAGAAACAGATACCTTGGGTATGAATGATATTGCGCACGTAAGTTTCCGTTTGAATAAGCCGATTTTTTATGATCAATTTAAAAATCATAGGACCAACGGTTCGTTTATATTAATTGATACGAAATCTAATAGTACTGTGGGGGCTGGTTTCATTGGTTAAATAAGAAAGGTCAATTTAAAACGGCCTCTTTTTTATAAGTCTATAAAATCCATAGGCAATATATAGTAATAACACATCTCAGTACTTTGTACTGGGTACATAATAGCGAAGCATGCAGAGTTTCAGAACAGAAATAGAAAATCAGGTTGTCGAGAAGGATATTCTTGAATTGGAGCGCAAGATTCATGAGTTCCACGGGGGTAAACTGGACGAGGAAAAATTTAGAAGTCTTCGTTTGGCACGTGGTGTTTATGGTCAGCGTCAGGAAGGGGTGCAGATGATTCGTATCAAATTGCCATACGGCAAAGTTACTTCAAGACAATTGTTACGTATCTGTGATGTATCCGATGAATATTCTACCGGTCGATTACACATTACCACGCGCCAGGACATTCAGATACACTATGTAGATTTGAACCGGACACCGGAATTATGGGCAGCATTGGAAAAGGATGAAATTACCCTGCGTGAAGCATGCGGTAATACGGTACGTAATGTAACGGCCAGTGAAACTGCGGGTATAGATGTGGACGAGCCTTTTGATGTTTCCCCTTACGCGCACGCATTATTTCAGTATTTTCTAAGAAACCCGGTGAGTCAGGAAATGGGGCGTAAATTCAAGGTTTCGTTTTCTGCCAGCGATGCGGATACGGGACTTTCCTATATGCACGATTTGGGATTTATTGCAAAGCTTCAAAATGGGGAGCGTGGCTTTAAAGTCATGTTGGGCGGTGGTCTAGGTTCACAACCCAGACATGCAGATGAACTATATAGCTTCTTGCCAACAGACCAGATTATTCCTTTAATGGAAACCGTCGTGCGGGTTTTTGACCGGTATGGCGAGCGCAAGAGTCGTGCAAAGGCAAGGATGAAATTTTTGCTCAAGGATTTAGGTCTTGACGGATTCAAGGGATTGCTGGCTGCCGAGAAAACTGCGGTACCGTTCGATTCTTTTCCCATTGATGCGGAGGCTTATCCGCAAATTAAAGTATCGAATAAAACCGCACCAGAGGTTGAAATTTCAAATATAGCCGAGTTTGAACAGTGGAAATCAACCAACGTAATTAATCAAAAACAGCCCGGCTATGTTGCGCTTGGGATTAAGGTTTTATTAGGTGATTTTTACACGGATAAAGCACGTTTATTGGCCAATCTGGTGCAGCATTATGCAGCAGGAGAAATTCGCTTATCACTACGCCAAAACATTTTGATTCCGTACGTTAAAGTAGAATCGATACCCTTCTTCTATAAGGAATTAAAGGAGTTGGGCTTTGCGGAAGCGGGCTATAATAAGGCTCTGGATATAACGGCCTGCCCGGGAACGGATACCTGTAATTTGGGAATTGCCAGTAGTACGGGTATCGCCGAGGAATTGGAACGGGTCATAAAAGCGGAATATCCACACTACATCAATAATGAGGACGTGGTGATAAAAATTAGCGGTTGCATGAATGCCTGTGGCCAACATAATATGGCCAATATCGGGTTCCAAGGAATGTCTGTTCGTACCAAGGATAAATTAACGGCGCCTGCCCTTCAGGTATTGTTGGGCGGTAGTAATGACGGAAATGGAAATGGACGCTTCGCGGATAAGGTTGTTAAAGTCCCTAGTAAACGTGGACCGCAAGCATTACGGTTGATATTGGACGATTTTGACGCAAATGGCAGCGGATTATCCTTTCCGGACTACTATGCGGAAAAAGGCCAAATGTATTTCTATGATTTTCTAACGCCTTTGTCGTCCGTAGATGATTTAACGTCCAGTGATTTTATCGATTGGGGAAATGAAGCGCGTTATGAGAAAGCTATTGGGGTGGGCGAATGTGCCGGCGTCGTTATCGATTTGATCGCTACCTTATTATTTGAAAGCGAGGAAAAAATACAGAACGCGCAAGAAATGTTCGAGAATGAAAAATGGGCTACCAGTATTTACCACGCGTATTCTTCCATGGTAAATTCAGCAAAAGCCTTATTGACTTCAGAAAATACGAAGGTGAATACCCACCATAGTATTATTAAGGATTTTGATGAAAAGTTTGTGTCCGACGGTAGGATTGCAGTGGCCGGAGGTTTTGAAAACCTGGTACTTCAATTGAGCAAAAATGAGCCTACTAAAGAATTTGCTGCGTCCTACATCAAAGATGCACTAGTGTTTTTGGAAGCGGTAGAAAGATTTAGGCAACAAGAATTGGCGGAAGTATAATGGTACATCCCGATAAAAATTTACAAAGGATATCCCTTTCAAGGGGGAACGGGCTACTAACCGTGGTGGGAGCAGGGCCCGGAGATATCGATTTGATTACCCTAAAAGCAATTAAGGCTTTGGAAAATGCCGATGTGGTATTGTACGATGCCTTGGTTAATGAAGACCTACTGGAATACGCCAAAAATGCGGAATTGATTTTTGTAGGAAAACGCAAGGGATGTTACGCTTACCGGCAAGAGCAAATCAATGAACTTATTGTGAGCCGGGCGAAATCTGCCGGACATGTAGTACGGTTAAAAGGAGGGGACCCCTTTGTTTTTGGTCGTGGGGCGGAAGAAATGGAATACGCGGCCGCCCATGGTATTAAAGTAGCCATGGTACCGGGCCTATCCTCTTCCCTTAGTGTTCCTGCATATCAGAATATACCTGTGACCAAAAGGGGGGCAGCCGAAAGCTTTTGGGTCATTACAGGTACAACTAAGGAACATAAACTGTCTAAGGATGTTGCCTTGGCGGCCAAAAGTAGTGCGACCGTGGTCATTCTAATGGGGATGTCCAAACTTTCGGAAATCGTGGAATTATTCAAATCTGAGAGTAAGTCGGAAACTCCTATTGCCATTATTCAAAATGGAACGCGAAGCAATGAAAAAATAGGAGTGGGAACTATCGAAACAATTCTGGACATCGTGGAAAAAAAAGGGCTTGCCAACCCGGCAATCATCATTATTGGAGAAGTGGTAAAACATAGAGCGTTATTGTTAAACACCAAAAATAAGTATAGCGAAGGTAGTAGTGCCCAATGGAGCGGAGCCGAAGCTTATGCAAGTGCAGATTAAGCATTATCAAGTGCAAAATGAATGTTTAAATTAAAAGTAGTGGAGAAGTATCTAAGTAAAGGAATTTCCTTGTATTTAATACTGACTACTCAATACTAAAAAAATATGATTAAAACAGATATGCTCATTATAGGAGCAGGGCCTACCGGATTATTTACGGTATTTGAAGCGGGATTATTAAAATTAAAAACTCACATCATTGATGCTTTGGCGCAACCAGGTGGTCAATGTTCAGAAATATACCCAAAGAAGCCGATTTATGATATTCCGGCCTATCCTGAGATATTGGCAGGTACTTTGGTGGATAATTTGATGGAGCAAATAAAACCCTTTGAGCCAGGTTTTACGCTTGGGGAACGAGCGGAAACCTTGGATAAATTAGAAGATGGTTCTTTTGTAGTGACAACGAATAAGGGTACACAGCACAATGCGCCGGTTGTGGTCATTGCTGGAGGCTTGGGTTCTTTTGAGCCAAGAAAGCCACCTATTTCCAATATTGTAAACTTTGAGGATATTGGGGTTTCGTACATGATTAAGGACCCGGAAGTATATCGGGATAAAAAAGTGGTTATTGCCGGAGGTGGAGATTCTGCATTGGATTGGGCAATATTCTTGACCGATGTGGCTTCAGAGGTGACCCTGGTCCATAGGCGCGATGAATTTAGGGGCGCCTTGGATTCGGTCGAAAAGGCATCTGAATTGGGGAAATTGGGCAAGATCAAATTGCTGACCAAGGCAGAGGTCAAGGAGTTACATGGTAAGCAACACCTTGAGGCTGTAATCATAAAACATACGGATGAGGGCAAACAGGATACCTATTTAGAGGTTGATCATTTTATTCCCTTGTTCGGATTATCACCAAAATTAGGGCCTATCGGCAATTGGGGCTTGGAAATCGAGAAAAACGCTATTAAAGTGAACAACGCCAAGGACTATCAAACCAATATTCCCGGGGTGTATGCCATAGGTGATGTAAATACCTATGAAGGCAAACTAAAATTGATTTTATCAGGTTTCCACGAGGCTGCGGTAATGTGCCAGTATGCCTATCAACAAATCAACCCAGGTAAGCGCTATGTGATGAAGTACACTACAGTGGGTGGGGTTGAAGGATTTGACGGTTCAAAAAAGGAGGCCAAAAAAGAAGTAGTACAGAGTATTGTTTAATAGTTTAGTTGAATAGTAGAACCTCTGGGCATTTTAAGTGTTCAGAGGTTTTTTTATGACATTTTTTAAAGATTTCGTTGGCTAAAAAACCGATTGAAGTTTTGGATTAGAACGGGTAGAGCCGTTACTTTGTATTTCGTTCATAAATAGATTGAAACGTTATCAAGAAAGGTGGAGGGACTAGACCCAATGATACCTTGGCAACCCTTTCCTTAAAAGAAAAGAAGGTGCTACATTCTATCCTTTTTCTTAGGAAAGATAACCCGAGAAAGAACACTTTCCATCATTTCCTTACTTGATTTCAGATTATTTTTTAGTGAACGCATAACTTTTTATAGACCGGAATGAAGGATATAAGGGAAATAGTGCAGGAGCGCATATTGGTTTTGGACGGTGCCATGGGTACCATGTTACAGCGCTATAAATTTACCGAAGAAGATTTTAGGGGTGAACGCTTTAAGGATTGGGAGCATCCTTTGCAGGGCAATAATGATTTGCTTTCCTTGACCCAGCCTGAAGCCATTGCAGAGGTTCATCGTAAATATTTTGCTGCAGGAGCGGATATCGTAGAAACCAATACCTTTTCGGGTACGACCATCGCCATGGCCGATTATCATATGGAAGATTTGGTATATGAGCTTAATTATGAATCCGCACGTATTGCCAAAAAGGTAGCCGATGAATTTACGGCCAAAGAACCAAGCAAACCTCGCTTTGTAGCCGGGAGCATTGGCCCCACGAACAAGACGGCAAGTATGTCCCCAGATGTGAATGACCCTGGATTTCGGGCTATTTCTTTTGACGAGCTCCGAATTGCTTATAAACAACAGGTCGAGGCCTTGTTGGATGGTGGTGCCGATTTGCTCTTGGTCGAAACCATTTTCGATACCTTGAACGCCAAAGCAGCCTTGTTCGCGATAGAGGAGGTAAAGGAAGAACGAGGTGTAGATGTGCCCATAATGGTGAGCGGTACCATTACAGATGCTTCGGGCAGAACCTTATCTGGCCAAACTGCGGAAGCTTTTTTAATTTCCATATCGCATATTCCTGTCTTATCCGTGGGCTTTAACTGTGCGTTAGGTGCAAGTCAATTGGTTCCCCATTTAGAGGTATTGGCAAGTAAAAGTGAGCATGCGGTTTCTGCACATCCTAATGCAGGGCTGCCAAATGCCTTTGGTGAATATGACGAGACCCCAGAACAAATGGCAGCCCAAATTAAAGAATATATTGAAAAAGGATTGGTGAATATAGTAGGTGGCTGTTGCGGCACAACCCCGGAACACATAACTGCAATTGCCAATTTGGTAAAGGATTTTCCTCCGCGGAAATTTTAGTTGTTGGTTGTTGGTTTTTGGAAAAATATAGTAATACTATGAAAGTCTACACTGAATTGGATGTTTGGAAGGAATCAAGATTTCTAGTAAAGGATATTTATTCTATTACCATGTCATTTCCAAACGAAGAGACTTACGGACTTACCAACCAACTTAGACGATGTGCGGTATCAATTCCTTCAAATATAGCTGAAGGTTGCGGAAGAAGGACAGCGGCAGATACCATACAGTTTTTGCATATATCAAGAGGTTCATTGTATGAGTTGGAAACTCAACTTTATATAGCTCTTGATTTAAATTATATTAACAGTGAGGATTTTGAAGTTGTTAATAAGAGAATTATCAGCTGCAAGAAATTGATAAATGGTTTTATCAATTATTTTAAAAAGTGATAGAGAATAAATGAGCATTAAATCTAAAATACTAACAACTGATAACCAAAAACTAACAACTAGATATCTAAGGTTGAGTGGTCTAGAACCCTTAGTGGTCACTCCGGAATCAAACTTTATAAACGTAGGTGAACGGACTAATGTTGCTGGTTCCAAAAAGTTCCTTCGTTTGATCAAGGAGGAAAAATTTGAGGAAGCGCTGGACGTCGCCAGGGAGCAGGTTGAAGGTGGGGCGCAAATCATCGACATCAACATGGATGATGGGCTCATCGATGGCAAAAAGGCAATGGTCAAATTTTTGAATCTGGTAATTGCCGAACCCGATATTTCGCGGGTTCCCATTATGATCGATAGTTCTAAATGGGAGATAATTGAAGCAGGGTTGCAGGTGGTACAGGGTAAATGTGTTGTGAACTCCATCAGTCTAAAGGAAGGGGAAGCGCAATTTAAGCATCAGGCAAAATTGATAAAGCGCTACGGTGCAGCGGTCATCATAATGGCATTTGACGAGGTTGGGCAGGCAGATAATTATGAGCGTAGAATTGAGATTGCCAAACGTTCGTACGATATATTGGTCCATGAAGTTGGTTTTCCACCAGAGGATATCATTTTTGACCTAAATATTTTTCCCGTGGCTACCGGTATGGATGAGCATAAGCTAAATGCCGTTGATTTTATTGAGGCTACTAAATGGGTGCGCGAAAATTTACCCCATGCCAGTGTTAGTGGAGGGGTCAGTAATGTTTCATTCTCCTTTAGGGGAAACAATCCGGTTCGTGAGGCCATGCATTCGGTTTTCCTATACCATGCCATAAAAGCAGGTATGAATATGGGTATTGTCAACCCCAGTATGCTTGAAGTATATGACGATATTCCAAAAGACCTTTTGGAGCGTGTGGAGGATGTTGTTTTGAATCGTAGGGATGATGCTACCGAACGGCTGTTGGATTTTGCTGAATCTGTCGTAAGCAAGACCAAGGAAAGCAAAGTAGATATGTCTTGGAGGCAAGAAGCGTTGCAAGAACGAATCACACGGGCTTTGGTAAAGGGGATTGACCAGTTTATCGTGGAAGATGTAGAGGAAGCAAGGCAAGCTGCCCATAAACCTATCGAAGTCATTGAAGGTAATTTAATGACGGGTATGAACGTCGTGGGAGATTTATTTGGTAGCGGTAAAATGTTTTTGCCCCAAGTCGTTAAATCTGCTAGGGTCATGAAAAAAGCGGTGGCCTATCTATTACCCTATATTGAGGAAGAAAAATTACTGAATCCGCAGGTAGGGGATGAAAAGGGTAATGGGAGAATATTAATGGCCACGGTGAAGGGAGACGTGCATGATATTGGTAAAAATATCGTTGGGGTAGTGTTGGCCTGTAATAATTATGAAATTGTTGACTTGGGAGTAATGGTACCGCCAGAAAAAATATTGGCCGCTGCAATTGAACATAACGTTGATATCATTGGCCTTAGCGGTTTAATTACCCCTTCCCTAGATGAAATGGTTCATCTGGCCAAAGAAATGGAACGTAAGAATTTTAAAATTCCATTACTGATAGGGGGTGCTACGACCAGTAAAGCACATACAGCGGTAAAAATTGATACGCAGTATAGTGAGGCCGTTGTTCATGTGAACGATGCATCGCGGGCCGTAACCGTAGCAGGCGACCTCTTGCAGAAAGAAACAGCCTTGAGCTATAAAAAGGCGATTAAGGATGACTACGAGGTGTTCAGGGGTAAGTTTTTAAACCGTTCTTCGAGCAAAACATACAAAACCATTAAAGCGGCTAGAAAGAATAAGTTTAGCATCGATTGGGAGCATAGTGAGATATGCAAACCCAATGAATTAGGAATTCAGGTTATCGAGGAATTGGATTTAAATGTATTGGTCCCATTTATTGATTGGACGCCATTTTTTAGAAGTTGGGAGCTACACGGGAAATATCCAGACATTTTAACCGATGAAATAGTGGGAGCCCAAGCCACTGATCTTTTTGCCGATGCCCAGGAAATGCTTGGAAAGATTATTACCGAGAAGCAACTGAAGGCAAAAGGTATTTTTGGGCTTTTCCCAGCAAATGCCATTAACGATGATGATATAGCCCTTCGAGTCCGCTTAGGAAACGAAAATGAAAACAGCGGTTCGCTTAGCGGAGCCCAAGCTGAAGAAGAATTTATATTCCGTACCCTGCGTCAACAATTGGAGCGTAGAGAGGGCGTGCCAGATTATGCATTGGCAGATTTTATTGCCCCCAAAGAATTTGGTAGGCAAGATTATATAGGTTGTTTCTGTGTTTCTACCGGTTTCGGTACGGCAGAACTTGCTGCCCAATATGAAAAAGACCTCGATGATTATAATGCCATTCTTGTAAAAGCATTGGCCGATCGTTTGGCAGAGGCCTTTGCCGAATATTTGCATAAGGAAGTACGAATAAAACATTGGGGCTATGCGGCCAAGGAAGCCTTGAGCAACGAAGATCTGATCCGTGAAACTTATAAAGGAATACGTCCGGCACCCGGATATCCTGCGTGTCCAGACCATTTAGAAAAATTGACTATTTGGGAACTATTGAAAGTAAAGGAAACAATAGGTGTTGAATTGACCGATAGTTTGGCTATGTGGCCAGCAGCGTCTGTTAGTGGTTATTATTTTGGAAATCCTGAGGCAAAATATTTTGGTTTAGGTAAAATCAAGGAAGATCAAGTAAAGGATTACGCAGATCGAAAAGGGATTTCTTTTGAAAATGCGAAAAAATGGTTGGCGCCCAACTTAGTTGATGCTTGAATGCGTAAACGCTTACCTAAATTTAAATTGAATGAAAGTCACTGAACATATAACGAACGCTAAGGGGAATACATTATTCTCTTTTGAAATTGTACCGCCGGTAAAGGGTAGGAATATTCAAGAATTATACGATAATATTGATCCATTAATGGAATTTGAACCCCCTTTTATTGATGTGACTACATCACGAGAGGAAACCGTGTACGTGCAGAAGAAAGGGCTCTTGGAAAAGCAAACGACACGTATGCGCCCGGGTACGGTGGGTATTTGCGCTTCAATTCAACACAAGTATAATGTGGATACCGTACCCCATGTCATTTGTGGCGGATTTACTAAGGAGGAAACGGAATACATGTTGGTCGATTGCCATTACTTGGGAATCGAGAACGTTATGGCGCTGCGTGGTGATGCCCGTAGCGAACAAAAATATTTTGAACCAACGCCCGGCGGCCATGCCTATGCCCTAGATTTGGTGAAACAAATACAGAATTTGAACAAGGGTAAGTATTTACACGAAACGGTGGAAGCTGAACATGCCAGTAAATTTTGCATTGGGGTTGCCGGTTATCCTGAAAAACATTTGGAAGCTCCTTCCTTACAATCAGATTTAAAGCGGTTAAAGGAAAAGGTAGATGCGGGTTCAGATTATGTGGTTACCCAAATGTTCTTCGACAATGCCAAATATTTTGAATTCGTGGATGCTGCAAGAAAAATGGACATTAACGTACCTATTATACCGGGCATTAAGCCAATAGCCGTAAAAAGGCATCTGCAACTTCTGCCACAAGTCTTTAGAATTGATTTACCTCAAGATTTAATTGACGCCGTAGATGCATGTTCTTCGAATACAGACGTAAGACAAGTGGGAATCGAATGGGCCGTTCAACAGTCTAAGGAACTTAAGGAGGCCGGGGTTCCGGTGCTACACTATTATTCCATGGGAAAATCGGATAACATCAAGGCAATCGCAAGTAAAGTATTTTAAATAATCGATTCTATAGTCAATAAGAAACTTAGGTAAATATTCCGGTTCAAGGTGATTTACGAAGGAAAAGAACATAGAAGGTATAACGTAGTACTTGATTCTTATAATTATTTTTGTTTTCCATGAAGCTGAGACCACTTATCTACCTACTGTTATCAATTTCTTTTTGTAATTCCCAAGAACCCGAAGTTTTAAAGAAATATACCTTGGATGCCAATCAGTTTTATGGTTCCATTATTCTGCATAACCCAGATATCTCCCATCTGATAACGGCTCATCCGGCAGGGCTTATTTTGAGCTACAACCGAAAGACCTATGGAAATGAAGCCTGGGAAGAATTGTATAATTATCCTGATGTAGGGTATTCCTTTATTTATCAGGACATGAACAACGAGACATTAGGGAAGAATTATAGTCTTTATGCCCATTACAACTTCTATTTTTTTAAAAGAAATATGCAGTTCCGCATTGGTCAGGGCATTGCCTACACTACAAACCCGTATGATAGGGTCACAAATTTTAGAAACAACGCCTATGGGTCCGATTTTTTGAGTTCAACCTATTTGATGTTCAATTACCACAAAGAGAATATCATCAAGGGATTGGGTTTTAAAGCAGGTATTTCCCTCATTCATTATTCCAATGCAAACTTTAGAGCTCCCAATACGTCCACCAACACGCTAGCTTTTAATGCGGGGCTGGTTTATGATGTAGATGGAGGTACGGAAATCGAATACCTTCAAAACGGAGACAGACCTGTAATTACTGAACCCCTGAAATATAATGTTGTGCTAAGGGCCGGAGTGAATGAGAGCGATGTCGTAGGCATGGGACAATATGGGTTTGTGGTTGCCTCCGCCTATGCGGATAAACGTTTGGGGCGAAAAAGTGCCGTTCAACTTGGAACGGATGTATTTTTCTCTAACTTTCTAAAGGAGCTGATACGCTATCAAAGTATTGCTTTTCCAGAAAACAATGTTCAGGCAGATGATGATTTTAAACGGATAGGTGTTTTTGTTGGTCATGAGCTTTTCATCAATAAAATGAGTGTTACGGCCCAGCTAGGCTATTATGTATATTACCCGTTCGATTTTGAAGGCCGTTTGTATAACCGTGTTGGCTTAAAGCGCTATTTTGGGAAAAAGCTATTTGGAGAAGTAACCTTAAAATCCCACGGCGCAAAAGCAGAAGCGGTAGAGTTTGGGCTGGGGATACGACTATAAAAATTGGATAAAAGTAAAACGATGTTAGCAAAAGACCATAGAAAACGATTTGGAATTTTAAAGGAGCGGGGTAGGAAAGTACCGGTATTTGCACTTCTACTTTCTGTGATTTTTTGCATCCATTCCTGTAACTCGGAAAATGCACCGGACTGTTTCCAGGATGCGGGAGCTATCGTGAGGGAAGAGGTAATTTTACCTGAATTCAATACGATTACGGTCTTTGAGAATATTACTTTGGTAGTAAAACAGGGACCTGCCCAACAGGTTGAAATTGAAACCGGGGAGTATTTGAGAAATGAGGTCGATGCAATTGTGGAGGAAGGTAGGTTACGCTTAACGGATAGCAATGATTGTAATTTTGTGAGGGACTATGGTACCACTGTAATCTATGTTACGACCCCTAATCTCACGGAGATAAGGAGTAGTACAGGATTCCCAATCAAAAGTGACGGGGTCCTAGCCTTTGAATCCTTAAGCTTGCTTTCTGAAAGCTTTTCCGTTCCTGAAGCTGAAACAACGGATGGTTCTTTCGACCTGGACGTAGATGTTGCAACTTTAAATATTACGGTTAACGGTATTGCCTATTTTAAACTACGGGGCAACGCAGCTATCCTAAATGTAAACATTGCTGCCGGCGATTCTAGAATTGACGCCAGAGAAGTTACCGCCCAGAATGTAACGGTTAACCATAGAGGTTCCAATGATATCTTGATAAACCCTCAAATAGGTTTGACCGGTGTGTTGCGGGGCACGGGAGATGTACTAAGCTACAATAGACCGGCAGAAGTTGCAGTTGACGAGTTGTATAACGGACGACTCATTTTTGTGGAATGAATCCAATCCTCCACTATCTGAAAAATTTCTTCGCCACTAACCGAATTTTAGATGGAAACAAGCAGTTAGTTGGTATGGTCAAGGCCGATGATTTACTTCAGGGCTTGATAACTGAAAAAAGGGTGCCCGGTCTGGCCATTACCGTAATCAAGAACGGGCAATATGTATTTCAAAAAGGATATGGATACGCCGATTTAGAACGGAAAATAGCGGTTGATCCAAATAACACCATTTTTCGAATCGCCAGTGTTTCAAAACCAATAGCCGCAACGGCACTTGCAGTTATGGCAGCGGAAGGTAAAATAGGCTTAGACACCTCTTTTTACGATTATGTGCCGTATTATCCAAAAAAAAGATGGGATTTTACATTACGGCAGTTGGCGGGTCACACAGCTGGGATACGAGGTTATAAGGGTAAGGAGTATGCGTTGAACACTCCCTACACGATTAAAGATAGCATCACTATTTTCAAAGATGACAAATTGGTATTTGAGCCGGGCCACGGCTACCTCTACACTAGTTTTGATTGGGTATTGATTTCGTTAGCAATGCAGGAAGCAAGTGGAATACCATTTGAAAAATATGTCCAGGAAAAAGTATTAAATCCATTGGAATTGACCAATACCATGGCTCCAGTTTTAAATGGTTCAAGTAGAATTGAAAACCATTCGAAAGAAACTACGATAAATTCGAATGCGCTGAACAAGATGGAGCGGACTAGCATCTTTTATACTAAAAACCGCAATGGATTTAGGGAAGCAATGGCCGTGGATAATTTCTATAAATTGGCCGGTGGGGGGTATCTATCCACGTCAATGGATATTGCCAAATTAGGGCAGGTCTATTTGGAAGGGAAACTATTGACCGATGCTGTAAGGGATGAATTTCTGAGTTCACAGGAAATTAATGGTCAACCTACCCATTACGGTTTGGGGTGGCAGGTAAGCGAGGATGCAAAAGGCAGACAGTTTTATGGCCATATTGGAAACGGTGTAGGCGGTTATTCCAATTTCTTTGTGTATCCGCAAGAACAATTGGTTTTTTCTATTTTAATTAATTGTACGGGTCCCAAGGTACAGGAAGTTTTGGACAAGGTTGTAGATGAATTGGTAGGCGCTTTATAAATTGTTCATTTGGCTAGATACCAGCTCTTATCATCGCTATCCCTTATACCCTAAACCAGAAAAATTAAATACGATAAAAAATACGAATAGGTTTTTCCTTTGGGCTTATTCCGGTTTGGGCTAAGAAGTCTCTACGCTTAAATCGTAAAGGGTAATTTGTTATTTTTAGTTGACTAAAATAAAGACGAATGATAAAATTTGAACGCCGCTTATTTTTCCCGGTATTATTTCAGCTTATTTTTCTATGCGGTTTCGCACAGAAAAATGTAAACTTGGATGAACTTTCCAAGACCTATGCCGATGCCAGGCTACCCTTGCTCAAAGAATTGCTTAGCATACCCAATGATGCCTTTTATCCGGAATTCATTGAAAAAAATGTAATTTGGAGTGAACAGCAATTTACGCAGCGCGGCTTTTTAACCAAGCGAATCGGTACATCCCACGCCCCGTTATTGCTCGCGGAAAGAAAACATTCAAAGGCAAAAAAAACTGTTCTAATTTACCTTCAATTAGATGGGCAGCCCGTAGATAGTACGCAGTGGTTTCAAAAAAGTCCCTATAACCCTGTAATAAAGAAGAAAAATTTAGACAATGAATGGGATGAAATTGCTTGGGATTCGGCCGATGAGCTGGATGATGAATGGCGCATTTTTGCTAGATCCGCCAGTGATGCAAAAGGTCCGGTTGTAATGTTTCTCGCTGCTTTGGACGCCATGGCATCAATGAATAGTTCACCCAATTTTAATATGAAGGTGATAATGGATTTTGAGGAAGAGCTAGGTTCGCCCAGGTTACCCAATGCTGTTATGCAAAACTCCGATTTGCTAAAGGCGGATATGTTGATAATTTTCGACGGACCTAGGCATATAAGCAATAGGCCTACACTTACTTTTGGCGCCAGAGGTATTGCTACCATAACGTTAACCACTTATGGGCCTGGTGTGCCACAGCATAGTGGTCATTTTGGCAATTATGCACCTAATCCTGCCTTGCGATTATCGAAATTATTAGCTTCTATGAAGGATGATGAGGGTAGGGTAACGATTCCCGGCTTCTATGACGGAATTACAATTGATGGTGAAACGGAGAAAATTTTAAAAAATATCCCTGATGATGAAGCGGAAATTAAGAAACGGCTTCAAATTGTAATACCGGATAAAGTGGGAAGTTATTATCAGGAGGCCATGCAGTTTCCATCATTGAACATTCGAGGAATGCAGTCTGGATGGATAGATGAAAAGGTGCGTACAATCGTACCAGGTTGGGCTAGGGCAGAACTGGACGTGAGATTGGTCCTGGAATCTGACCCTGAGCGTTTAATCAGATTGGTGAAAGAGCATGTAGAAGAACAAGGGTATTATATCACCGCTTTGGAACCTACGGAGGAAGAAAGGCTTAGGCATGATAAGATTGCAACATTTACTTCTGAAATATCGTATCAATCATTCAGGACAGATTTCAATTCCGAGGTGGGTATATGGCTTACAAGTGCATTGAAAAATGCTTTTGGGGAAGAACCTATTCGCATACGCATGAGCGGGGGTTCCATTCCAATAGCACCTTTTGTAACGACATTGAATATTCCGGCAGTAACGGTACCTACTGTTAATAGGGATAATAATCAACATAGCCCTAACGAGAATTTGAGGATTGGCAATTATAGGGATGGAGTAAAGACGATGATTGCCATTTTGATGGAGAAATTATAATACATTAGTATATTGAATCTGGTAGGATTCTATCAATACAATCAAATCCCTTTAAAAGCCTATGAAAACTTTACCAATATTCGTACTTCTATTTTTTTGTTTCAATGCTGCCAAAGCGCAAGAAATTACCGCGTTTCCAGGTTTTTGGAGTACTGAATATTATGAGGATGATACCAAGATAACCAAGCAAGAATTAAAAACGCTTTTTGCTAAAAATGAAGAGGTCAATAGGTACTGGAAAAAATCGAACAAAAATGAAACCTTGGCTTATATTGCGATTGCCGGCCAAACTGCCGGAGCTTTTTGGTTTGGGGCGGAATTAGGATCTGATAACAGTAGTGATTTGCTTGCTCCACTGGCTGCGAGCTTGGGTTTTGCCGTTATTGCCGGTATTTTCATAAATGCGGCAAATAAGAATGCTAAAAAAGCGATTTTAACCTATAACAAACAATTCGATACCAAAACTACCTATAGCATTGAGCCGTTGGCAAATAAAAATGGGCTTGGGGTAGCTTTAAAATGGTAATTAGAATCGTTTAACTTTAACACAAAAATTAAAGAATTTGAGAAAGAATAGCGATTCAACTAAAAATAATTTGGGTTAACCAAGGCTTTTTAAATATAATTACTACATTAGCCAAAGTTTAATAAACGATGAATAAGCAATATTTCTGGAACGGTTTTTATTTCTACTTCTTTTTTAAAAGAGGTACGGGACTGTTCTAGTATATTTTAAAAATAAAATAGAATTAAGTTCCGATGTACATCGGAACTTTTTTTTTGTGAAAACTTTTGATTCCTATTATAAAATAGAGCGTAGAAATTTGGAATTAGTTTTTTACTTAAAAGCCCAAAGAGGGAGTATATGAGTTTGAAAATTGCCATACAGGGGATTAAGGGGTCCAATCATCATCAAGTAGCAAAAGATTACTTTGGCGATACAATTGATTTGGTGGAATGCCTTTCCTTTGATGAGGTAGTGGCCAAACTTCTGTCCAAGGAAGCCGACCAGGGTGTTATGGCGATAGAAAATTCAATTGCAGGATCTATAATCCCAAATTATGCATTGATCAACCATAACAACTTGCATATCATTGGGGAGTATTATTTGAATATTCACCACAACTTAATGGTTTTTCCAGGTCAAAGCATTACAGATATTACCGAGGTTAGTTCGCACCCCATGGCCTTGTTGCAATGCAAGGAGTACTTTAAGCAGTATTCCGCCATAAAATTAGTGGAGGATGTAGATACTGCAGAGACCGCAAAGCGTATCCAAGAACAAAAATTGAGGCATGTGGCGGCAATTGCTCCTAGGGTTGCAGCAGAAATGTACGGGTTGGACATCGTAGCCCAGGACATACAGACCATTAAGAATAATGCCACCCGCTTTATTATTGTAAAAACAAAAAATAGCGCCTTGCCAGAGAATGAAATATCTAAAGCTTCGTTACGGTTCATCACTGACCATAAGCGGGGCAGTTTGGCGGCAGTGCTTAATGTAATGAGTGATTGCAGATTAAACTTGACCAAAATACAATCCCTACCCGTTATTGAAACACCATGGAAATATTCTTTTTTTGTGGATGTAACCTTTACGGCCTACTCAGATTTTTCCAAAGCAAAAAGTCTATTGAACATCATGGCCGAGGATTTTAAGATTTTGGGTGAATACAAAAATGTGAGAGCATGATACAGACTGCCAATAGATTAAAAACGGTACAGGAATACTACTTTTCTAAAAAATTGAGAGAGGTAAGGGCGTTAATGGTCCAAGGAAAACCAATCATCAATATGGGCATTGGGAGTCCAGATTTAGCCCCGTCAGATAAGGTTTTGAAGACCATACAGGATTCCGTTATGGAGGTTGGGGCCCACCAATACCAAAGTTATCAAGGGCTTCCAAAATTGCGCGAGGGTATTGCCCAATTTTACAAGCAGCGCTTCAATGTAACGGCAGACCCGGGCACAGAAATACTTCCTTTAATGGGTTCAAAGGAAGGCATTATGCATATTAGTCTTGCTTTTCTAAATGAAGGGGATGAGGTTTTGATTCCCAATCCAGGATATCCAACATATACCTCGGTTACGCATTTGGTGGGGGCAGTTCCAAAATATTATGATTTAACTGAAAATAAAGGTTGGTTTCCAGATTTGGATTCCCTATCAAAACAGGATTTGACCAAGGTCAAGGTAATGTGGTTAAGCTATCCACATATGCCCACGGGAGCGACAGCTTCGGTCCAGCAGTTTCAAAAGCTGTTGGAGTTTGCCAAGAAAAATGAAATCTTACTCGTGAACGATAACCCCTATAGTTTTGTATTGAATACTGCGCCAACAAGTATTTTAGGTTTGCCAGGTGCCAAGGAGGTGTGCTTGGAGCTTAATTCGCTCAGTAAAACATTTAATATGGCAGGTTGGAGAGTTGGTTTTGTTTTGGGAAGTGCGTCACATATTGATGCGGTACTCAAAGTAAAGAGCAATATGGATTCTGGCATGTTCTATGGCATTCAAAAAGGTGCTATTGCCGCTTTGGAGAGTTCCGATGAATGGTTTTCAGATTTGAACGAGGTCTATCATGAACGGAGGGAATTGATTTTTCAATTGGCGGATAAATTAGGGTGCACCTATGATCGTAATGCCGTTGGAATGTTCGTTTGGGCAAAATTGCCTTCCGGGAGCGCTTCATCCGAAGCTTTTATTGATACTATACTGTATGAGAAGGATTTGTTTATCACCCCAGGGACTATTTTTGGAAGCAATGGGGAGGGTTATATTCGGTTTTCGCTCTGTGTCACGGTAGAAGAAATAAAGGAAGCGATCAATAGGTTTTAAGATAATGGTGTGCGTAATATCAGCAAAAAAGGTATAATAAAAAGCGCTTCGGTAGGGAGCTTAAACTAAGTATATGAATGTTTTTGTAATCGGTATTGGATTAATAGGGGGCTCAATGGCCAAGGACATCAAGTCGCTCCAAACCGGTGTTACGATATATGGTATAGATACGAATGAGGCCCATTTAGAAGAGGCACTTGGTTTAGGCCTTATTGATGAAAAGGCGGGCTACCAAGATTTACCCGCAGCGGATCTCGTAATTGTAAGTATCCCGGTGGATGTTATGGTGCGTGAACTGCCAAAAATTATGGATGTGGTACAGGAGGACTGTTTGGTTTTTGATGTAGGCTCCACGAAGGCACTTATTTGTAAGACCTTGGAGAACCATCCAAAACGACGGAACTTTTTGGCTTGCCACCCCATTTCGGGAACGGAATTTTCAGGGCCTTCCGCTGCAATAGATGGGTTGTTCAAAGAAAAAACAAATATAATCTGTGAAGTAGAACTCACCGCCTTCAAGCTTCAGGAAAAGGCCTTGGCTATTTTTCAAGCTATTGGCATGCGCATACGGTATATGAACCCTGAGGCGCATGACAAGCATATTGCCTATGTCTCCCATTTATCGCACATAAGCGCTTTTATGCTAGGCAAGACGGTGATTGAAAAGGAAAAGAACGAACGCGACATTTTTGATATGGCGGGCAGTGGTTTTGAAAGCACGGTTCGTTTGGCCAAAAGTTCACCTGCCATGTGGACCCCTATTTTCAAGCAGAACAAGGAAAACGTGGTTGAAACCTTGGAGGAGTACATTCAAAACCTGATTGATTTTAAGGAATTATTGGTGGCGGATGATTATCAGGGTATCTATGATCAAATGAACAATACCAATAAAATTAAAGGGATTTTAAAGGGAATACCGATAAACAAAACTAAAGTATAAGGTTCCTTTTTTAAGTGCCATTTGCACTTTACAGAAGTAGTAATGAGAATAAATTAAAAGTCAGAATTAAAAAAGAAGTAATGGAAAATTCAAAACAAATGAGAGCATGGTTGGATGATTTAGGACTGGACCATCCACTAGTAATAGCAGGGCCATGTAGTGCGGAAACAGAGGATCAGGTGCTGGGAATAGCTCGTTCCTTAAAGGATACGGATGTAAATTTTTATAGAGCCGGTATCTGGAAACCCCGCACACGTCCAGGAAATTTTGAAGGTGTAGGGGCACTGGGTCTTAAATGGCTACAAAAGGTGAAGGCCGAAACCGGAATGAAAACCGCTACTGAGGTTGCCAATCGCGCACATGTAGAATTGGCACTGGAGCACGATATTGATCTGTTATGGATCGGTGCACGATCAACCGTAAGCCCGTTTATTGTTCAGGAAATTGCGGATGCCTTGGAAGGAACGGATAAAATTGTTCTCGTAAAGAACCCGGTAAACCCGGATCTGGCCTTATGGCTGGGTGCCGTTGAACGCCTTTCTACGGCAAATATCAAAAAACTGGGAGTAATCCATAGGGGTTTTTCTACCTACGAGAAAACAAAATATAGAAATATTCCGGAATGGCAAATGCCGATTGATTTGCAAACGAAGTTTCCAGATTTGCCTATAATAAACGACCCATCGCATATCACCGGTAAAAGGGATATGATTTTTGATGTTTCACAGACTGCCTTGGATTTGAATTTTGATGGGTTAATGATCGAGACGCATCACGATCCAGATAATGCTTGGAGTGATGCCGCCCAGCAGGTAACCCCAGCAAGTTTGGTTCAGATTATGAAAGATCTTAAAATACGGAAGGAGTCCGATTCCGAAGCGGAGTACATGGCCAAATTGAGTAATCTAAGGGCCAACATAGATATTTTGGATAACCAATTGATCGAAACCCTGGGTAAACGAATGAAAACTGCAGATGCTATTGGAGTACTTAAAAAGGAGAAAAACGTTGCCGTTTTACAAAGTACGCGTTGGAATGAGATTTTAGGAGCTATGATTTTGGAAGGGGAAGGAAAAGGGCTAAGCGAAGAATTCGTTCTTAGAATGTTCAAGGCCATTCACCAAGAATCTATTCGCCATCAAGAGAAAATAGTAAATTCTTAAATCAAAAATGCCCGGCAATTGCCGGGCATTTTTATACAATAAAAAAATTATCGTTTAAAAATATATCTGGTGATAAATATACCAGATCCATCTCCTTTACCGCTATCACTTTCTACCGCACTGGTAACAAACGCAAGCTCCCAACCATCGGCTACCATACCATTTATTTTCGAACTTATGACAGCATCATTGGCCGCAATGTTTTGAAAACGAATACCACCTATATTGAAAAAGTTTAATAATTTGGTTTCGTCAAAGTCTTTTACCCTGATCTCGTCTCGTTTAGACTTATTTCGTGTATTGTCTTCTTCGGTTTGTGTAGAGGTAAATTCTTGATAATCTTTATCCTCATTACCATCTATAATTCTAGAACGTCCTAAACCGCTAGATACGATTGATTCTACACTTGTAATTACTTTAAATTCTTGAGCATTCATACCTATTACCGCAGTAAAAAGGAGCAATACACTTAAAATACTTGTTTTCATAATTGGGTTTTAATAATGGTTATTGGTTTTAATTTATACGTAGTAAACAGAATTAAACAAGATTAATTGTGTTATCAAGTTCCAAATTGCCCGTTAAGGTTTGTATACAAATAGGGATTAAAATGAAAAACCCAGTGCCGTGCACTGGGTTTACTAAAATCTGTTCCCTACTAATTATTGAATCGAAAAATCGAATACAGATTGGTTTTCCCTACCTTGGGGAACCGCTCCTTGATAGATAAAGCAGTACTCGCCCGGTTCTAATGCATCCGGTGTTACTTTAAACTTGTTTCCTTCAATCTCCTCTATGCTGAAATTCAAGGCGTATTTAGGATCGATACCGCTACTGCTGGTAATCCAACTTTCTTTACCGGTAATCACTTCCCTAAGATTCTTTTTGTCCTTTACAGTTAGCTTCACCAAAACAAATTCATTAGGGTTGCTGGCCATCCTAAACCACCAGTTGAAGATACCCGTATCACCACCTTGGTTGTTCTGCATGTTGTCTACTTCTGTAACACTTGGGTCGAATATAAAGGTGAACTCTGGCTGACTCTGACGGATAACATTGTTTGACTGGGTTTTGGGGAGCTGTGCTTTTTGTTTGGAATTGATTAAACCGGAAACCAGTTTTTGTGCCACGGCATTGGAATTGGAACCCGAGAATACACTGGGTTGCACGAGCTTATCCTCACCATTGGCATCGGTATAGTAAATTCCTGTTTTTGATTTGGTGTTCTGTTTGGACTTATCCATAATCAAGGAAAGGACTTCGGAGGAAACCCCTGCATTTTTAAGTTCGCCCAAGGCAGAAATGGAAGCATCGAATTTTACGTTTGAGGTATTGATCTTGTCAATGATCATATAATCGTCAAAGCCAAGTTCCACCATCTGCTTAACAGATTCGTTGGTAATGGTTTCTTGCGCGGTTGTTATTGTCGCAGTGGTAAAAAATAAGAATAGGAGGACTTTTTTGATAGGATTCATTTTGAAACTTTAAGGTTGTTATTTATTGGTTCTTTATCAGCGATAAATTTATGTTATTTTTGGACTCGAAAGCGGTTACTTTGTATAATTGGAAAGGATTTTGTTTAAATGGTAGGAATTGTCTATAAATCGACCGGAAGTTGGTATACCGTAAAATCCGAAGCTGGGGATTTCTACGATTGTAGGATCAAAGGGAAGTTCAGGATAAAAGGAATAAAAAGTACAAATCCGGTAGCGGTCGGTGATGTTGTATCCTTTGAAGTAGAGACCATTGGTGACGATACAATCGGTATTATTAATGAAATTGCAGACCGTAAGAATTACATTATCCGTAAATCTGTAAATCTTTCCAAACAGACCCATATTATTGCCGCCAATCTAGATCAGGTTTTTTTGTTGGTCACCTTAAACAATCCAACGACCTATCCGGTATTTATAGATCGATTTTTAATTACGGCGGAAGCCTATCATATTCCGGCCATCCTACTTTTTAATAAATTGGACACCTATAGTCCAGAAGAATTGGATGAAATAAAATATCTGGCAAACTTGTACCGCGGTATTGGATATACCTGTATTGGGATTTCTGCCCTAACAGGAAAGAATGTAGCAACGGTTAAAGAAATGATGGTGGGTAAAACATCTATGTTCTCGGGCCATTCTGGAGTTGGTAAATCTACCTTGGTCAATGCAATTGAACCAAATTTAAGCCTAAAGACCGCTGAAATATCCGAACAGCACCTGCAGGGGCAACACACCACGACTTTTGCCGAAATGTTCGATTTAAGTTTTGATGCCCGTATAATAGATACGCCGGGTATCAAAGGATTTGGTATCGTGGACATGGAAAAGGAGGAAATTGGCGACTATTTTCCCGAATTTTTTGAAGTACGAAATCAATGCAAGTTCAATAATTGCATTCACATAGAGGAACCTAAATGTGCGGTAAAAGAGGCTTTGGAAGCTGGAACTATTGCCTGGAGCAGGTATCAAAGCTATTTACAGATGGTCAAGGGTGAGGATGAGAACTATAGGGTAGATATACATGACGAAAAGAAATGAGGGCAATTGTTCAACGTGTTTCCAAGGCTAGTGTAACGGTAGATGCAAATGTGATTTCCGAAATTAGGGAGGGACTTCTGATTCTTTTGGGCATAGAACAGCTAGATACCCAAGAAGATGTTGATTGGTTGTGCAACAAAATCGCACATCTTCGTATTTTTAATGACGTGGATGGGGTAATGAACCAATCCCTATTGGATACAAAAGGGGAAGTTATTGTGGTAAGTCAATTTACATTGCATGCTGCTACCAAAAAAGGCAATAGGCCCTCTTACATCAAAGCTGCCCGCCCAGAAATAGCTTTACCGTTATATGAAAGCTTTATAGCGCGGCTTGAGGCCATACTTGACAAGAAAGTTGGTACGGGTATATTTGGGGCAGATATGAAAGTGGCCTTGCTGAACGATGGGCCGGTCACTATTTTTATCGATACAAAAAATAAAGAATAATGGATATCAAAAACGCACAACAAGCCGTAGATGAATGGATTAAGAAACATGGGGTACGTTACTTTAACGAGCTAACGAATATGGCGCAATTGACCGAGGAAGTAGGGGAAGTGGCCCGTATTATTGCAAGGCGCTATGGCGAACAGAGCGAAAAGGAATCCGATAAAAACAAGGATTTGGGGGAAGAATTGGCAGATGTTCTTTTTGTAGTGCTGTGCCTGGCCAACCAGACAGGGATAGATTTACAACACGCTTTTGATAAAAAGTTAGATTTGAAGACAAAGCGCGACCATGACCGTCATCATAGTAATGAAAAGTTGAAATAACCTTATATTTATTCCCTTATTTTAATTCAGCCCTATTTTGAAACTTCACCTAACTGGTCCATCCAATAAGCAACTAAACGCAGCCATCAAAATTACCGGTTCTAAAAGTGAATCGAACCGTAGTTTGTTATTGGCAGCCTTATATCCAACCTTAACTATTGAAAATCGTTCCAATTCAGACGATGCCGCTGTTATGGAAAAGGGTTTGAAAATCACCAACGGAACCGTGGACATTCATCATGCCGGTACGGCCATGCGGTTTTTAACGGGGTATTTTGCTACCCAAGAAGGCAAAGAAGTAGTGTTGACAGGATCTCAGCGAATGACCGAGCGGCCAATTAAAATTTTGGTGGATGCCTTGCGGCAAATGGGCGCTGAAATAGAATATGTCAAAGAAGACGGTTATCCTCCCCTGAAAATCAAGGGAAAGCGTATCCTAAAAAATAACGTAAGCCTTCCCGCGAACGTGAGCAGTCAATATATTTCATCACTTTTATTGATTGCCCCAAGTTTAGAAAATGGCTTGGAATTGGAACTGGTAGGTAAAATTACTTCGGTTCCCTATATAAAAATGACACTAGGTTTGCTCAATGAAATAGGGGTGAAGACCTCTTTTGAGGGAAATATGATAAAAGTACATTCTAGGGATGAGGTGGCGCCCAAGACGCTCGTAATAGAATCTGATTGGAGTTCGGCTTCCTATTTCTATAGTATGGTCGCACTTTCGGACCCGGGATCGGTGATTACCCTTTCCGCTTATAAAAAAAAGAGCCTTCAAGGAGACAGTGTTCTGGCTCAAATCTATGAGTCATTTGGTGTGGAAACTTCCTTTGAGGACACTTCCATAACACTCAGAAAGACAACTAAAAAACTTTCGCTCAAAAATACATTCGATTTAGCCGATGCGCCCGATATTGCCCAGACCATCGCCGTTACCTGCTTCGGGTTGGGAGTAGGATGTCATTTGACCGGTCTACATACCCTAAAAATTAAGGAAACCGATCGCTTGGAGGCCTTACATACAGAGCTTGGAAAAATGGGGGCGCCCCTTACGGTGACCGATAAATCATTGACCTTATCCACATCTGTAGGAATGATTGCCGATATAGCAATCGATACCTACAATGATCATCGTATGGCAATGGCCTTTGCCCCCTTGGCATTAAGAACAAGTCTCTTTGTAAACGATGCGGAGGTGGTTTCAAAATCCTATCCAGACTTTTGGAAGGACCTAAAACAGCTTCATTTTACCATAAAGGAATTATAATTAGGGATTTACTTGACAAGGCCTATCTGCGGATTGTATATTTGCAGCCGCAAAATGCTACACTAAAAAAATTAGCTACATGAAATTATCAAATTTTAGTTTTGAGCTTCCAAAGGAATTATTGGCGGAACACCCTTCTGAAAACAGGGATGAGTCCAAATTAATGGTAATCCATAGGGAGACAGGAAAAATTGAGCATAAAATGTTCAAGGACATGATCGATTATTTTGATGAAGGCGATGTAATGGTCCTGAACAATACCAAGGTATTTCCCGCCCGGTTATATGGAAATAAAGAAAAAACCGGTGCACGTATCGAGGTTTTTCTTTTGCGTGAATTAAATGAGGAACAACGCTTGTGGGACGTTCTTGTAGATCCGGCACGAAAAATACGGATTGGGAACAAATTATATTTCGGTGATGATGAGACCCTGGTGGCTGAAGTTATTGATAATACGACATCTAGAGGAAGAACATTACGTTTCCTCTATGATGGAGCGTACTTGGATTTTAGAAGAAAATTAAGGGAGCTAGGTGAAACACCGCTACCTAAATATATTAAAAGGGAAGTAGAGCCGGAAGATGAGCAAAGGTACCAGACCATCTATGCCAAGCATGAAGGTGCGGTTGCGGCGCCAACGGCCGGTTTGCATTTTTCCAAGCATTTGTTAAAGCGATTGGAAATCAAAGGAGTTGACTTTGCCGAATTAACATTACACGTAGGTCTTGGAACGTTTAACCCGGTAGAGGTCGAGGACTTATCCAAGCATAAAATGGATAGTGAAGAACTATTTATTGATGAGAAGGCAACGGACATCGTCAATAATGCCAAATTGAAAAAAAGGCGTATTTGTGCGGTGGGTACCACGGCCATGCGCGGTTTGGAAAGTGCGGTTTCTTCAAAGCATACCTTAAATACCTATGAAGGATGGACTAATAAATTCATTTTTCCTCCCTATGAATTTAGTATTGCAAACGCCATGATCACCAATTTCCATTTACCAAAATCCACCTTATTAATGATGGTTTCAGCCTTTATGGGGCATGATTTAATGAACAAGGCCTATAAGGAGGCTATTTTGGAAAGCTATAAGTTTTACTCTTATGGTGATGCCATGTTGATTATCTAGTACGCGTACTTTCTCATACATTTAGAGAAACTAACAATACCCCGCTTTATTCATATCTTGAAAGAGCGGGTTTTTTATAATACTACCTTTGGAACGATGGAAGAAAAGAAAAAAAAGGACATCCGGGCACTAACACGGGAGCAGCTGAGAGACTTTTTTGTGTCTAATGGAGACAAAGCTTTTCGGGGAAATCAAGTCTACGAATGGCTTTGGCAAAAGGCGGCCTACTCCTTTGATGTGATGACAAATCTTTCCAAGGAGACCAGGGAAATGCTGGAGGCCAACTTTGTAATCAACCATATTAAAGTAGATCAAATGCAGCGCAGCGCGGATGGCACAATTAAAAATGCCGTTCGCTTGCATGACGATTTAATTGTGGAATCGGTATTGATACCCACCAAATCCAGAACTACCGCCTGTGTTTCCAGTCAGGTAGGCTGTAGTTTGGATTGTAGGTTCTGTGCTACGTCGCGGCTTAAGCGCATGCGTAATCTAAATCCTGATGAAATCTACGATCAGGTGGTTGCCATAGACAATGAAAGCCGACTCTATTTTGACAGGCCCTTGAGCAATATTGTTTTCATGGGCATGGGGGAGCCTTTAATGAACTATAACAACGTTTTGAAGGCTATTGATAAAATAACCTCACCGGAAGGCTTGGGGATGTCCCCCAAACGGATAACCGTTTCAACATCCGGAGTGCCCAAGTTGATTAAAAAAATGGCCGATGATGCCGTAAAGTTTAAACTGGCAGTTTCACTTCATTCGGCAATAGACGAAATACGCACCTCCATAATGCCTTTCAATGCCACCTTTACCTTGTCAGATTTGAGGGAATCGCTACAATATTGGTATGGGAAGACCAAAAGCAGGATTACCTATGAGTATGTAGTTTGGGACGGTATTAACGACACCCAAAAAGATATCGATGCCCTCATCGCATTCTGTCGCTTTGCTCCTTCCAAAGTAAACCTTATTGAATATAACCCAATTGACGATGGCGAGTTCAAACAAGCTTCAAACAAGGCGATTGATAATTATGTTAGTTCTTTGGAAAAGAATGGGATTGTGGTAACCGTTCGCCGTTCCAGAGGTAAGGATATTGATGCAGCTTGCGGACAGTTGGCGAATAAGTCTTAGAAGTTTGAGTAGTATCAAGTGTTTGGTATTAAGTACAAAGCGAAGTAGGGGGTCGGAAAAAAGAAATTAGAATAAGAGAAGATAATTTAATTTTTTAAAAGAGCCAAGAGCCAAGAGCCAAGAGCCAAGAGCCAAGAGCCAAGAGCTAAAGCAGTACCAAAAAACACGTTTTTGCGAGTAGGAACGGCGAAGATACCGCTTTATTCTATGGCAGAAATCCCTAGCGTTTTGAAAATTTATTGGGTCCCCTTAAACTCATCGGGGGTTACGGAATACTGACCGCTTTTACGTAATTTAGACGTTCTAATTTAGAGCATCTGAAAATAGTAGCGCAAATAAAGGAACCTGTTTACCAGGAAATGGAATTGTTCGAATCCAAGTTTAGGGATTCCATGACCTCTCAAGTGGCATTGCTCAACCGCATCACCTATTACATTGTCAACAGAAAAGGGAAGCAAATGCGGCCGATGTTCGTATTCCTCACTGCAAAACTTTTAAACAATGGATCGGTAAACGAACGTACATACCGGGGCGCATCGGTTATTGAGCTCATTCATACCGCTACTTTGGTTCATGACGATGTTGTGGATGAAAGCAACAAACGTAGAGGCTTCTTTTCCATAAATGCGCTTTGGAAAAATAAAATAGCCGTTTTAGTGGGCGATTATCTCTTGTCCAAAGGCTTACTTCTGTCCATTGACAATGGAGATTTTGATCTATTGAAAATTATCTCCGTGGCCGTTCGTGAAATGAGTGAGGGCGAGTTATTGCAGATTGAGAAGGCAAGACGTTTAGATATTACGGAAGCCATTTACTACGACATCATACGACAAAAAACAGCAACCTTAATTGCCGCTTGCTGCTCGTTAGGCGCCTGTTCCGTTAAACCGGAAAGTGAAGATGTGGAAACCTTCCGAAAATTTGGCGAGTTGTGCGGTATGGCTTTTCAGATTAAAGATGACCTTTTTGATTATGGTGCCCAGAAAATTGGGAAACCTACCGGTATCGACATTAAAGAGCAAAAAATGACCTTACCCTTAATTTACACCCTTAACCATTGCTCTAAAGAAGAAAAAAAATGGATCATCAATTCCATAAAAAACCACAATAAGGATAAGAAAAGGGTAAAAGAAGTTATCGATTTTGTAAAGGGTAATGGCGGCCTTGATTATGCAGTTGATAAAATGCTTCAGTATAGGGACGAAGCTTTGCAGATTCTTAAAGCCTACCCAGATTCAAGGTACAAGAGTGCTTTGGAGCTAATGGTGAACTACGTGGTAGAACGTAAAAAATAAAGGTATGGGCCATACATTTTATTTGAAAATATAAAAATGATAATCAGTACATTGTAAATTATTTTAAAATTATATTTCCCCTCAGGCAACTATTTTCAGCGTAGTTGCGTCTATACTAGTAGAAGACCAAACCACTATTTTGAAAATTATACCTTTTTATAAAAACGAAAATCAGCTTATTAAGAAAGCGATATCCGGTAATAGGGATGCGCAGGAGCGTTTATACAAAAAATATGCTCCAAAGATGTTAGGGGTTTGCAGGCAATACATTAAGGATATTCATTTTGCGGAAGATGCAATGGTGCAAGGCTTTTTGAAGATGTTCGACAAGCTGGATACCTTCAAATATGAAGGAAGTTTTGAAGGATGGTTACGGAAAATAATGGTTAGGGAAAGTATCTCCTTTTTGAGAAAGAGACAATTCGTAGTTTACGATGATGAAGTTTATGAAAAGAACCAAGACCATGATATTTCGCAGAGTACCGATTCGGATACAGAATATATACAGCAATTGATCGATGCGCTACCGCAGGGTTATAAAATGGTTTTTGTATTGTTTACGGTAGAAGGCTATAAGCACCAAGAAATAGCAAACATGTTGTCGATTACGGAGAGTACGTCAAAATCACAATTATTTAAGGCGAGGAAATTATTACAGGACCAATTGAGCACTAAAACGAATAAAGGGTATGGAAACCGATAAATTTGAAAAATATATAAAGGACCGGTTTAAGGATCGGGAAATTGAACCCTCCTCAAATGCTTGGGAACGGGTTTCAAGAGAGCTCGGCACTGAAACATCCAACAGGAAACCGTTGGCGTATCTGTGGATTGGTATTGCGGCCAGTTCTATCATCCTAATTGGTATTTCACTGTTCTATTTTACCGATAAAAACCCAAAAGCAACGAACCGTATTGAATTGGTAGGGACAGCCCAGGAAGATTCAACTCAGGGCCCGCAAGAGAAGAATAGATTAGAAAAGGAAATTCAAGTAACGAGTGTGGATCCGGCAATAAAAACGAAAGAACACCAAGAAAGTGAAGTAGTGAATACCGAAATAGGAGATTCAACTTTAGAATTTGAAAAAGGTATTGGTAAAACTACGGTCGAAGTTGCCACATTGAATCAAAAAGAATCGGTAAACAACCTAAAGGAATTACAGCTTCCTGAAAAGATTATTGCAGATAAAGTACTGGAAATCGTGGCCCAGGTAGATGTACTGGAACAGCATAGTACGGTAACGGATGCTGAGGTAGATTCTTTATTGAAGCGGGCACAGCAAGAGATTTTACAGGAGAAAATTTTTAAGACCAATACAACTGTCGATGCACTGGCTTTGTTGACTGCGGTTGAGGATGAACTTGATCAATCCTTCCGAGACCAAATTTTCAATTCTTTAAAAGTCGGGTTTTTAAAAGTGAGGACTGCGGTTGCAGACCGAAATAATTAACTAATCAATTGCTATCGTTTTATCCTTCATCGCTATACATTTTGCTATAGGGACAGGGACTGGAGTTTTATTCATCAACTGGTACTAAGAATGGCCGAGGTACCAATAAATCAAAATCAAAAATCAACGAACATGAGAACAATTACAATGTATTTCGTCGCCTTATTAATCCTTTTGACCGCACACCAATTAGCGGCACAGGAAACCTATGAGAAAAAGGTGGAACTTTTAAAAGAGCAAAGAACCAAGATTACCCAACAGGAGAAGGAGGCCTTAAAATACGAAGTTGAAAATATAAACGAACGACTTCAAAATGGGGTGATTACGGAAGCTGAAGCAAATCAGCTGAAACAGGAAGCAGCCCAGAAAAGAGCATTGAATATTGAAAATAGGATTGCGATTGTCGACAACCAAATCAATCTTTTGGAGCGTAATCAAGGTAAAACACTTGTTTTAATGGAGTTCGATACACTTACCGGTAAAGGTATTCGGCTAGGAATTGATATTAACGGTAGGCCTGCAATTTTATTTAAATCCAAGAATTGGAAAAGGGAAATACGATATGATCGCAGAACCTATTCTGACTTTGTAATTGCGGTAGGTTTGAACAATGCTATTGTAGAAGGGCAATCTTTTGATGATACTCCCTATAAAGTTGCCGGTAGTCGTTTTTTTGAAATGGGTTGGCAGTGGAGAACAAGGGTATTCGAAAATTCTAATTTTCTGAGGTTCAACTATGGGTTTTCCTTTCAGTTCAATGGCTTAAAACCGAAGGATAATCAATATTTTGTTGCCCTGGAAGACGGACAAACAGAACTACAGGAATTTGATTTTGATTTGGATAAATCAAAATTTAGGATGGATAATTTGGTATTCCCTTTGCACTTGGAATTTGGACCTTCAAAGCTAAACAAGACAAAGGAAACCATGCGGTATTCATTGACGAACCAATTTAGGCTGGGAATAGGTGGTTATGCCGGTTTTAATATGAGTACTAGGCAAAAATTGAAGTACGACCGAAACGGAGATGATGTAAAGGATAAATTAAAAAGAGGCTACAACACCAATGATCTTATCTATGGTTTAAGTGCTTATGCCGGTGTGGATGGGGTCTTGCTCTATGTGAAATATGATTTAAACCCTATTTTTAAGGATGCCTTGGTAGAACAGCGTAATATCTCGCTAGGCCTTCGGTTTGATTTGTAGAAAACTAATAGTCAAAAATTAACTCTAGTTGGAATTGTATTCGATTTTTTACTATTAAGAATAGTCGTAATACCATTCAATTGAATTAAACCTGTATTTCTAAAAAAAGAAAAAAAGGCCCAAGATTGGGTCTTTTTCTATTTTAGATAATTGAAAGATGCGAATTAATTATTTTGAAACTACCTCAAACAGCAACCTAATGATACATTATAAGTAAAAATACGTCCGTGGTGAATGGCAAAGTTCATTATTTTAAAATTAGTGAAGTATTTATACTAGGATTGGTAGAGCTGAGGATAATTACTTGTCCTATGGTCATCACTTACTGGCAAGTTTTAGTAATTACGATTTTATACATAAATACTATTGTAATAAAAAAGTGGATGCAAAATTATAACATGCAAATGCATAGGATCCTATAAAGAACTTGGTTTCCAAGGTGTTGGATTCAGTCCCAAAATGCAGATGGGATATGGGTTTTGTGACTAAGGTTTTAAAATGAAGGATTACGCTTATTGACGAGTAAAACGAGCAGTTCGGCGAAATTGTCAACTTATTGCTGCAGTTTATCGAAATTAATTTGAATCTTTCGAATGTTAAAGAAAATAAAAATTGAGTTAGTATTTCGCAATAATAGCAATGCACTAATTTTCTTTGAGATTAGTTCAAAAATTATTGCGGTGTAGGTTCCCCCAACTATCATTTTTTAATTTTTCAATAGAGATTTATACCCCAAATCCTATGGAAAGCCGCTTGGTTATGGTTCATGCCAAACTAAGTTTATATGATTGAAAATTACTTTCAGCAACATTTAGAATTGCCTTCCCGTTCGCATTGCATCTTTTGCAGAACCTGGGGAAATTCTGCATTTTCTCAAATATATCCAAGTTTTGGTACACTAAAAAATGGAGGAAATTTTCCCTCAAAACTCTGGAATATTTCAAACACCAAAAAATAACACCCACTACTAACATCCCACACTATGCAGATTTTCACAATCAATCCCATTTCCACAATACGGCGCAATTTGACAAGCACCGCTAACAATTTAAAGGACTTATTAGCTTCAGTAAAAACTAATGCGCAGGTGGCTATAGTAACAAGATGCATTGCGGATTATAAAGGTGAAAGGTATCGTGCGTTCATGGTGTTTTTAATGCTATTCAGTTTTACAATTTCGGTTTTTGGGCAGGCAGATTTTACGGTCACACCTCAAACGAGTACGGCAACTATAGGCGATGTCTTTACCCTCACTGTGGTCATATCAACTACCGAAGCTGCTGACGGAGGTGAAGTCCATATGACTTTTGATGAAACAATTCTCCAAGTCAATAGTGTTACTAAAACAGGTCCTTTCAACAATGAGCTACTTAATCCTTCATTATCATTTGATAATAATAACGGAACTATCGATTGGGCAGCGGGAATCTCCAATTTTGGCACTCCGGTTATTGGAACATTTGATTTTCTTTTAATTGAAGTCGAGGCAATTTCCAATGGAGTTGCCACACTGGATTTTAATGGAGATGATCCAAACAAGATTACAAGTGGTGTTAATCCTGGAACGTTAATTCTTGATTCTGCAACAGGTGCAGAAATCACGGTAGGAAGTGTAAACCAGCCCCCAGTATTTGTAAATAATCTTAACAACCAAACCAATAACGAGCAGGATATTGTGGTTGCACTAGATGCGAGCGCTACCGATCCAGATGCAAATTCTATTAGCTACGAAGCCACGAACTTACCAGCCGGGCTCTCTATTGACGCCAATGGATTGATTTCTGGGACAATTGACTTAGGGGCCTCGGAAGGAGGTTCTCAAGGTACGGGGATTTATGCCGTGACAGTTACTGCTACTGATGATGGAGAGCCTATTTTGAGTACTTCACAAAACTTTCAATGGACTGTTACTACGCCTACAGTTCCAACTTACACTGTCACGGCCACAGCTGGTGAAAACGGAGCCATAGCTCCTGCAGGAGCTATTTCCGTAAGTGAGGGCAGTAATCAGATCTTTAATTTTACTCCAGATGCTGGTTTTGAGGTCTCCGAAGTTTTGGTTGGTGGTGTTCCTGTTTCTCCTGTTCCAACTACTTCTTACACTATTACAAACGTAACTTCTGCCACAAATATTAGTGTGAGTTTTAGTGAAATCTCAACAGGACCTTTTCAATTATGTATCGCTTCAGGTAGTGGGGATTTAACGGCCTTTGGGCGTTCCTTTGTGGGAGACCCGGGAAATCCATCACCAACCGGATTGGGTTTCACTAGAACTGGAGGACTTCTTTATGCTGGATATAATGACGCCATTGCAGATGCTGCTACCGGTGATGAAACCACTTTATACCAGAAGGAAATCTACGGAGGCAAGACTGTAGGAAATGGGCAAAACCCGCCGTTCACCTATGAAATTCCTGTCGCAAATGGGACATATCAAGTCGATTTGTATTTTGCTGAGGTTTTTCACCCTAGCTCAGGAGGCCGGATATTCGATGTTTTTCTCGAGAACAATTTAATGCTCGATGAATACGACCTTGTTGACCCGATTAAGGATGGGCTAAGTACGAACAAAACGGCCATTGTCAGGACCTATAACGTTTCAGTTACCGATGGCATACTAAGCCTACAAATCGGTCCGGCGAGTGTTGACAACGGAAAACTCTCCGGGATTTGCGTGACCGAAGCTCCGGGAGCGAACCTCCACCCTTTAAGCAATATTGGGAACCTGGATGTCAATGCAGCGGAGGCCGTAACTGCTCTTTTGAATATCAGCGACCCCGAAAGCGATGCGCTTACCGTGGTGCTTAACGGGTTGCCTGCCAGCCTTTCCTACAACCCAACCAGCGGACAGCTGGAGGGAACTCCGCTCGTTGGCGAAGTGGGCGTTTACACCATCAATGCCATCATTTCGGATGGCACCAATTCTCCGGTAACGGAAGAGTTTACTTTGGTCATAAATCCGGTGGTAGGAGATAATCCCCCAACTATAGATGCCCTTGCAGACGTGGAAGTTAATGAAGGAGAACTATTATCTCAGGCCATTGCGGTGACGGACGATAATCTCCCGGCAGCAACCATTGAAGTATTTGACGTAAGTAATGGAGGCACAAACAATCCTTTTACCCCTACTACGGCCGTAAACGTAGGTACGCTAGTAGATAACTCCGGCGGCAGCTATACTTTTAATTGGACCCCCGAACCAGGAACAGGCCGATCGTATCTGGCCAGGGTAACTGCCAATGATGGTGTAAATACTCCGGTTATTGAAGAGTTTCGAATTGATGTAGCCCAACAACTACCAGGTATTATTTTGGCACGTACTTTCAAAAATCCTTTGCCTTTCTATGGTGGAGGTCAATCTGGTTCACCAGGTCAAGATTTCTCGGTAGCAATAGAAACGGCGGGTAATATTGGATATATCGAAAATGATGATTTTGTAGAATACCTCATTAATGTTCCTGCAGCAGGAGACTATGATGTACGGTTCAACTCTTCTAATGGAAGTGGTACAAATGGCAGCTCTACAGATATTAGTATACTAGAGGAAGGTAATGCCATACCGATAGGAACAATTACCGTGCCTAAAGCTGGATGGGGAAATTATCAGAATTTTACAACGACCGTTACCTTCGCTAACAGTGGCTTACAAACACTACGTCTCGCTTTTGATGGTGGAGTTAACACCAACGAATTTCAATTTACACCCTCTACAAGTAACAACGCTCCAATTGTTACGATATCAGCACCTATAGATGGTATCGCCCTAACAGCAGGCACTAGTTTAAATTTCGTCGGCTCGGTTACAGATGTTGAAGATGATGATGCTACCCTTACCGCTGCCTTGAACTGGAGCTCAAACCTTGACGGTACCTTGGGAACCGGAGGCAACATCTCTTCTGTACTCACAACGGTGGGCACACATACTATTACTGCCGAAGTAACTGATCTTGATACCACCACACCTCTTACGAGAACTGCTGCAATCACCTTGGTAGTTACCGAGACCGATCCCAGCTGTGATGCAAGATTTCGCGTAAACGCTGGTGGACCAGTATTGATTGCCAACTCTTTAGATTTTGAAGAAGACCAGGCATCAGAAGCCGGAAATGCTGGTTCTAGTGCAGTGGCTGGCACACCTTCTAGCTTTGTAAACATTACAGCTCCAGCTGTGGATAAAACCTTTGGTTCTCTTACTCCCTTGGTAGAAAATACTACGGGTTATCCAGATTTCTTATTCCAAACAGAACGTTTTAGCGATGCAGCTAATCCTGATAATATGAAGTGGAGCTTCCCAACTGGAAATGGTGTTTATGATGTAAAGATTCTGTTTAATGAAAACTGGGAAAATGAGAATGCAAATGCAACTAATAACCGCATTTTCGATGTTATAATCGAAGGTGATAAAGTATTGGATAATTACCGCCCTTCTGGTCCAATAGGAGCAGATTTCAATGTCGCGAAAGTAGAAATTTTTCAGGCTATTGTAACAGATGGGGTTATGAATATAGACTTTGAAAAAATTAACCAAAACCCATCGGTAAAAGGATTTGATATTTGCTTTGTGTCAAATCTACCAACAGATACCCCTCCGGTGGTTAGCATTAGTTCACCAACGGATAATACAACTCCTATTAGCATTAACCGCCTGGTTTCAACCACTTTTACTGCTGCAGTAGTTGATGCGGAAGATGATGATACCACGCTAACAAATGCCCTAGTATGGAGTATAGATCCTTTTGAAGCAAATTTTGCAGGAACCGGTGGTACTTTTGACGAAACCTTATTTGTGCCTGGCGTATACACGATCCGGGCAACTAGTACGGATAGCGACACTAATGTAGCCTTCGACGAAATTCAAGTAACTGTACTTGGGCCGGATGTGAACTTTACATCCCCGGCAGAGAATGCAGATCTGGCTTCCACAGACGTGCAGGTAACTTGGTCGGCTACCAACATGGATTTTGGCGGTACCACACCAGAACATTTTCACCTTTGGGTGAACCCGGCGGATCCTAATAACTTAGTTTCAGAAGACCGAATTTCAACAGCAAGTTTCCCAGGCCAATTATTCTGGGACCTGACCGCTGCAGATGGTATAGTGGAAGGATTGAACAAAGTAGTTATTATCGCCGCCGATAATGGGCATTTAGAGTTTTTAAATGCTGAAGCAAGGGATGAAGTAAACTTTACAGTGTTAGGGGATACCACTGATCCAATAGCTGTTTGTAAAGATATTACCGTAGAGCTTGACGCTACTGGAAATGTCTCTATTACCGCTGCTGATGTAGACGGGGGTTCTTCCGATGACGAAGGTATTGCCAGTCTGGCCATTGATGTAGAAAATTTTACTGGAGCCAATCTAGGCCCAAATACGGTTACACTTACGGTAACGGATACAAATAATAACACGACAACGTGTACGGCAACTGTGACCGTGGAGGACAATTTGGCTCCGGTAGCTGTTTGTACCGACTTTACACTACAATTAGATGCTAACGGCGTTGGAAGCTTAACGGCAGCCAATGTGGATGGCGGGTCTACGGACAATGATGTTATAGATACTATTTCAATAGACACGAGTGATTTTGATGTCAACAATGTTGGTGCCAATACGGTGACCTTAACGGTTACGGATGCCAGTGGTAACTCGGCAACGTGTACCGCTACGGTTACTGTAGAAGATAATGTTGCGCCTACGGCAATATGTCAAAACATTGAGGTTTCATTGGATGCGAATGGGATTGCAAACATTACTGCGGCAGATATTGATAACGGCTCCAATGATGCGTCAGGAATTGCTAGCTTATCAGTGAGTCCTAGTACTTTCGATTGCGCTAGTACTGCAGGAGAGAATACCGTAACCTTAACAGTTGTGGATAATAATGGCAACATCGCTACTTGTACGGCGACAGTTACCGTGATTGATGATACGCCTCCGGTACTCATGGATTGTCCTACAGATAGATCAATTTTAAGTGCTACTGCCCAGATACTTGAGCTGACTCCTCCAACGGCTACTGATGCTTGCGGTGTAAACACAGTGATAGGTACGCGTAGTGACGGTCTAGCACTTACTGATGCATACCAAGTAGGGACTGTTACGATGGTTACTTGGATAGCAACGGACGACAATGGTGCAGTAGGAATATGTCAAACACAAGTAACGATTACAGCTCCCGTTTCCAGTGGGAAAGAGATCACTGGTTTTGATGTCGCAGGGCAAGTGGGGAATGAGATTATTAATTCAGGGGTAGGTACTATAGCGCTTACGGTAAGTACCGGAACTGCTATTACTGCTCTAGCGCCAACCATTCAAATTTCCAATGAGGCAACTATTAACCCTATTTCAGGTACCGTGCGGGACTTCTCAACTGCTCAGGTGTATACGGTAACGGCTCAGGATAATACTACAAAACAATGGACGGTTACTATTGGTGTGGCTCCGGACATGGAAAATCCTGTAATTACCTGTCCTGCGAATATTGTTATGGATAATGATACAGGAATTTGTGGCGCAGTGGTTATATTCGATGATGCAATTGCTACAGACAATGTGGGAGTGGTATCGATTAGCTATTCTGCGGTTAGCGGATCTGTTTTTGATGTAGGAACTACCACGGTGACGGTTACAGCAACAGATGCAAATGATAATATGGCAACGTGTAATTTTGATGTTACCGTGACTGATACGGAAGCACCAATTGTTAGCTGCCTTGGAGATCAAACCGAAGTAGGTGATATTAACGGTAATTTTGCAATTCCAGATTATACCGGTCTTGCCATTGCTATTGACAATTGTGATGGTGAAACCGAGGTGACTCAAGATCCATTGCCAGGTACAATAATTTCAGGAACAACCTTAGTAACCATAACCTCAGAAGATGCTGCAACAAATCTTGGTACATGCACATTTGAGGTAACTATAATACCGCAGACTCTTTCTTCGTTGACTATCGCACCTTCCGCGATTGCAATAAATCTTGTTCAAGGAGAAACCACTTCAGTGAATTATGTGGTGGATTCAGATGATTTAAGTATGTTACCATCACCTGCCGCAATGTCTATTGTTGACAATGCAACGGGTAATACGGCGACTTGGGCATCGACTACAAGTGCTGCCAATCAAGGAACTTCTTATGAAGTGAATTTAAACGCTTCAGGATTAGCACCTGGCAGTTATAACGCAACACTTACGGCAGGTCCGGTTACGGGATATACCAATGCTCGTATTCCAATTACGTTAATAGTGGAGTCTTCAGTAGGTAACGCTGCATTGCAGGTAGTCAATGCCACGACCGATTTGCCTTGGTTCGCCTTGACCAACGGTCTACAGATCAGCAAGGCCACAATAGGGAATACGCCATTGGGCATAATCTTTAATGCCAAACTCAATCCAGGGGGCGTTAAGTTTACCTTGACTGGGCCAGTAGCGGAAAGTAGGTTTGAAGGTCCTGCTCCGCATTCCTTGTTCGGGGATATCGGAGTGGACGTACAGGGCAAGGTGTTCCCGGTAGGGAACTATACCCTAGTCGCCGATCCCAATGTAGGCCCTACGATAACCGTAAATTTCTCTGTGACCGATGTGAACCCACTCTGCACCAATTTTAACGCCAGTTTAACGGGTATTACGAATCCATCCACATGTTCAGGGGTTGGAAGTGCCACAGCTGTTCCTTCGGGGGGCGTTTCACCGTTCACCTATCAATGGGATAATGGAGCAACTTCTGCTACGGCGAATAACTTATCCGTAGGGCCTCACAGTGTTATTGTTAGGGATGCGAACGGTTGTTCTAAAACGTTGACATTTACCTTAACGGGGCCACCGCTGCCGGTTGTCACGTTAGCACCGTTTGCAAGTGTTTTGAATACGGCCCCTGCATTCACATTGACCGGTGGGTCGCCAGCAGGTGGAACATATTCAGTTCGTGGTTTACCCAGTTCCACGTTTAATCCCGCTAGTGGAGTTGGAACGTATGCGATTACCTATAGTTATACGGATGCTAATGGTTGTGCCAATTCGGCCACCCGTAACATAACCGTTACTACCGCAACCAGTAATTCTGCATTGGTAGTGCTTGATGCCACGACCGATTTGCCTTTGTTCGCCTTGACCAATGGGCTGCAGATCAGTAAGGCCACGATTGGGAATACGCCTTTGGGTATTATTTTCAATAAGAGCCTTAATCCTGGTGGAGTCCAGTTTACGTTGACCGGGCCGTTGACCGAGAATAGGATAGAGGGTGCTACTGCACCGTATTCACTGTTCGGGGATATCGGAGTGGACGTACAGGGCAAGGTGTTCCCGGTAGGGAACTATACCCTAGTCGCCGATCCCAATGTAGGCCCTACGATAACCGTAAATTTCTCTGTGACCGATGTGAACCCACTCTGCACCAATTTTAACGCCAGTTTAACGGGTATTACGAATCCATCCACATGTTCAGGGGTTGGAAGTGCCACAGCTGTTCCTTCGGGGGGCGTTTCACCGTTCACCTATCAATGGGATAATGGAGCAACTTCTGCTACGGCGAATAACTTATCCGTAGGGCCTCACAGTGTTATTGTTAGGGATGCGAACGGTTGTTCTAAAACGTTGACATTTACCTTAACGGGGCCACCGCTGCCGGTTGTCACGTTAGCACCGTTTGCAAGTGTTTTGAATACGGCCCCTGCATTCACATTGACCGGTGGGTCGCCAGCAGGTGGAACATATTCAGTTCGTGGTTTACCCAGTTCCACGTTTAATCCCGCTAGTGGAGTTGGAACGTATGCGATTACCTATAGTTATACGGATGCTAATGGTTGTGCCAATTCGGCCACCCGTAACATAACCGTTACTACCGCAACCAGTAATTCTGCATTGGTAGTGCTTGATGCCACGACCGATTTGCCTTTGTTCGCCTTGACCAATGGGCTGCAGATCAGTAAGGCCACGATTGGGAATACGCCTTTGGGTATTATTTTCAATAAGAGCCTTAATCCTGGTGGAGTCCAGTTTACGTTGACCGGGCCGTTGACCGAGAATAGGATAGAGGGTGCTACTGCACCGTATTCACTGTTCGGGGATATTGGAGTGGACGTACAGGGCAAGGTGTTCCCGGTAGGGAACTATACCCTTGTCGCCAATCCTAAAGTTGGTCCGACGATTACCGTTAGTTTCTCGGTAATTAATGGTCCGTCGACTAATCAGTCACTTTTAGCGGCTAAGGCAGAATTGAATGAGATGAGTATTGCCCCTAACCCAGCCAATGTAGAGGTTAGCTTATCTTTTGATGAACCCATCCTAGTAGAAGAAATTTTAATCTTTGACGTAACAGGAAGGCTCATTAAGACTATTAGGGAACCTTTGGGAATTGATAGTAAAAAGATTGACTTCAATGTAATTGATCTGCCTATTGGAACCTATTTTATTAAAACTATAGATAATAAGGGAATGCAGTATCAACAACAAATGTTAATAGAGCGCTATTAATTAGCTAAAGAAAATTTACAGGAAATGAAAAACTATGTTTTAAATAATAATAGGATGGAAAGTAATATCCAAAAAACAGGAATTCGGTATCGTGATATAATTAAATTACGAGTGCTAGTTACAGGGATAACCATGTTGTTGTTCTTTGTTACCCTACAAACGCAAGCCCAGACCTTCACTTCATATGATTTGGAACTAAACGGTCAAGGCACCATCGACAGTGGTACATCCTTGATGTTTGGCCCTGATGGTCGACTTTATGTCTTGAGCCGTAATGGAAACGTCGATATCTTTACCGTTCAGAAAAACGGCGATAACAAGTACATCGCAATTGACGGCGAGGAGCTTACGCAAGCTTCCACTATCCCGAACCATAATGACGATGGGTCAAGCGCTGGGGCTTCCAGACAAGCTACAGGACTAACCGTGGCTGGCACAGCTGCTAATCCTGTCGTTTACGTTACTTCTTCTGATTCCAGAATCGGTGGCCCAAGTGGTGATGAAAATCTCGACACTAATTCAGGAGTCATTACCCGATTTAGTTGGAACGGAGCTTCTTGGGATGTAGTGGACATTGTTCGAGGCTTACCGCGTTCCGAAGAAAATCACTCCACTAATGGTTTAGAGTTTGTAACAGTAAATGGTAATGACTATCTGATTGTAGCTTCGGGAGGATTTACAAATGCAGGTGCACCTTCCAAAAATTTCGCATGGATTACAGAATATGCGCTATCGGCAGCAATCTTATCCGTAGATCTTACGGCTATTGAAGCTTTGCCTATTCAAACAGACCTCTTATCAGGTCGTTTATTTATTCACGATATTCCAACATTGGATGACCCAACACGACCTAATGTTAATGGTATAATTGATCCTGACAATGCTGGGTATGATGGAATTGACGTTGGTGATCCTTGGGGAGGAAACGATGGCCTTAACCAAGGCATGCTCGTTATAGGCGAGCCAGTTCAAATATTTTCTCCAGGATTTAGAAACAGCTACGATTTGGCAATTGGTCCTGATGGAAAGGTATATGCTACTGACAATGGAGCCAATGGTGGCTGGGGTGGGTTACCTTTGAATGAGGGGAACCCTGCAACGGTAAGTAACGATTATCCAGTTGGAGAGCCGGGTAGTAGCTCACCACAGAATGGTGAGCAGGTAAATAACCAGGATCATTTGACCAAAATAACAGACAATATTTCGTCCTATGCCTTTGGAAGTTTTTATGGAGGTCATCCAAATCCGGTAAGGGCGAATCCAATAGGTGCAGGACTTTTTACTAATCCTGGAACCAACGGTAAAAATACCCTTTCCGGTCAGGTTTTCCGTACTCAAGTCTATGACCCTGATGGGTCAACCGATGGTTCAACAACGGATCCAGATATAGGTTTACCCGCTAACTGGCCTCCCGTACCGCTGTCTTTGGCAGATCCACAAGAGGCGGATTGGAGAGGTCCTGGTATTAACAACCCTGATGGTCCTAATGATGTGCTCATCACTACGTGGGGAACAAATACAAATGCTTTGGATGTGTACACCTCTTCGGCCTTTGATGGTGCCATGCAAGGCGACCTTATTGCAGGGAAAAATGGAGGTGTATTGCGTCGTGTAGATTACGATCCGCTAGATGAAAGTTATACACTCATTAACACGTTTGCTTCTAACCTTGGCGGAAACGCGCTTGGTGTTACTTGCAACAGTGATACTGACCCTTTCCCTGGAACAATCTGGGTGGCTCCTTTCAACGGAAATATTGTGATTTTGGAGCCAGATGGGTTTATACTTGCCTGTTTTAATTCTACCGATCCTGAATTTGTTGGAACCGAAGACTACGATAATGATGGCTATACGAATAACGACGAAATTGAAAATAAGGACGACATACAAACTGAAGAAGAAGTCATCTGTAACGGTGGTTCACAACCTAACGATTTTGACAAAGCTGCAGGCGGGACATTGGTTTCTGACTTAAATGATTCCGATGACGATAATGATGGAATTGATGATGTTAACGATCCTTTCCAATTAGGAGACCCCCTTGACTCGGGTAGCGATGCGTTTAACCTTCCGGTTTTGAATGAACTCGATTCAGATAATCCTATTCTGAAAGGATATTTAGGTCTTGGGTTTACTGGACTGATGAACAATGGAGATCCCAATGATGACTGGTTAAATTGGCTTGACCGCCGAGATGACCCTAGCGTTCCTAACCCTAATGACCTTCTTGGTGGTGCCATAGGTGCTATGACCATGCATATGACCGCAGGAACCGCTTTGGGAAGTTCCAATACTCAAGAAAAAGGGTTTCAATACGGCGTTAATGTCGATCAAAGTACAGGCGGCTTTGCTATTGAAGGAGCCCTACAAAACTTTGATGATCCACTTCAACTCTATGGTGCTTCTGCACCAACTACGGGTGAACTAGGAATATTCATGGGGGATGGGACACAGAGCAACTATATCAAATTCGTGATCAATCAATCAGGACTTCAAGTTCGTCAAGAGGTGAACGATGTAGCTCAAGCACCTATTGATATACCTATCGCTACCGGAATTCGCCCTAACAGTGGAGTACAACTTCGTTTCAGTGTAAACCCCGCCAATGGGGAGGTAACGGCTGACTACCGATTTGATAATGTAGGTAGTTTTCAAAATGCAGGAACCATAACCGCTTCTGGTTCTATTTTATCGGCTATCCAATCGGCCAATGAACCCCTTGCCGTAGGATTGATTGGATCATCTAACCAAGTAGAATTCGAAGTAGAAGGTACTTGGGATTACCTATACGTGCAAACGGGTCAACCGACCGTAGAACAAATACTCCCCAATATAACTGCCCAAATTAATGACGCTAATGTTCTTTATGAGCTCGACCAATTCTTTACCGATGACGGTGGTGATGAGAATTTAATATTTTCGATTGAAGCCAACACGAACCCTACTATTGATACTTCCATTAACGGCAAAACCTTGACTATCGTAATTCCTTCATCTGCCGCGACCGCTGACATTACCATAAGAGCTACGGACGCAAACGGCTTCTTTGTTGAGCAAACATTTACCGTAAGTGTCAACGATGAACCAGTACCTATATTACGTATACGTGCAAATGGAGCAGCAATTACTGCTACGGATGCACCAAACCCCGACTGGATCGCAACAGGCGGTGCAGGGCCACAAAGTGGAACGTTCAACGGAATAAATTGGAGCGTAAATACAGGGAACTTATCTACACAAAATATTACAGGGCGAGATGCATCGGTACCAGCTTACGTTCCACAAGATTTATTTGCTGTAGAGCGATGGGACCCTGCTGGCGTGGCTCCGGCAATGGAATGGACCTTTGATTTACCAAACGGCAACTACCTTATCCGCTGGTATGCAGGAAATGGTTTTGCAGGGACTAGTGCTCCTGGTCAACGCGTGTATGACATATTGGTAGAAGGTAATTTGGTACAGAACGACCTTGATCTCTCTGCTACCTACGGACACCAAGTCGGTGCAATGCTAGAATTCCCCGTAACTCTTGTAGACGGAACTTTAAATATTAGTGTTGCTGCGGTTACAGAAAACCCAACCATGAACGGAATCGAAATCCTTCAGATTGGAGGAGATTTTACCCCACCGGTGGTAGTAGAAGCCATACCGAATCAAAATAGTGAAGCAGGAGACTTGATAAACTTAACCGTTTTGGCTTCGGGTGGTGTTACTGGTGAACCCTACCAATTTTTGGCTACAAACTTGCCGGCAGGTTTGCAAATAGAACCTACAACAGGGTTAATTTTTGGAAACATTGACACAGGTGCCGAAACAAATAGCCCATATTCCGTTGCCATTAGTGTTGGTCAAGCATCCAATGCCGCGACGGAAGTTACTTTTATTTGGAATGTTGGATCCCAAGATTTTTGGAACGACCAGACCGATGATGAAAGTTATACGGCCCGCCACGAATGCTCTTTCGTACAGGCTGGTGATAAATTTTACCTCTTTGGCGGTAGGGAAAACGCAACTACCCTAGATGTTTATAACTACCAGGCTAAAACCTGGAGTCAAATTTCTAATTCTGCTCCTCAGGAGTTTAACCATTTCCAAGCTTTGGAGCACAAAGGATTGATTTGGGTTATTGGTGCCTTTAAAACCAATGCTTTTCCTAACGAAGTTCCAGCGGATAATGTTTATGCCTATAACCCGGTAGAAAATGTCTGGATTCAGGGCCCTGAAATCCCAACGGACAGAAAAAGAGGATCTGCAGGCTTAGTTGTTTATAATGATAAGTTTTACGTAATCGCGGGAAATACTATAGGTCATAACGGCGGTTATATTCCTTGGTTCGATGAATTTGATCCTGTAACCGGAGTATGGACGACTTTACCCAACGCTCCAAGGGCAAGGGATCATTTTCACGCTACCGTACTTGACGATAAATTGTACCTAGCGGGAGGTCGGCTTTCCGGTGGTACGGGTGGAACATTTGCACCGTTAATTGCCGAAGTGGACGTCTATGATTTCGCCACGCAGACCTGGTCTACCATACCAGATTTGCCAACACCACGTGCGGCAGCCTCCGTAGCCTCTTTCGAAAATGAACTCTACGTAATAGGTGGGGAAATCCAAGATGATCTGCAAGGTAATTCCGTAAACGACGCCGTAAATGTTACCGAGGCATTTAACCCTTTAACGGGAAGTTGGACGACAAAATCTAGTTTGCTTACAGAACGCCATGGTACTCAGGCAATAGTATCTGGAGATGGGATTCATGTAGTAGCAGGATCTAATAGCCTAGGAGGAAATGGTAAAATGAAAAACATGGAGTTTTACGGCACTGATAATCCAACAGGAGTAGTACTTACAGCCAGCCAGCTGGTAGTTTCAGCGTCAGAAACTATTCCAACGGGAGGTGGTTTAAACATTCCTGTATCAAATACGGGCGGAAACGTTGGTATTATTATTACAGACGCTCAATTGACGGGTGCCAATGTTGCTGCGTTTAACATTGTTACAGATGCATCATTTTTACTTATTGGTCCGGGAGAAACTGCAAATATTCTAATTAATCATACAGGTGCGACAGAAGGAGAAGCTGCATCCCTCACACTAACCTATGATGATGGTTCCACCTCTGTGGTTTCCCTTGTCTCTGGAGTAGCTACACCAAATGTTTTATTCCGTGTGAATACCGGAGGAGCTTTAGTAGCCGCAACGGACGGATCAAATCCTGATTGGACTGAAGACCAAGCTACGGCAACAGCTAATGGCACCGCCAACACTGGTACACCATCCTCCTATATTAATCTTGTTTCGCCGGCAGCCGATATCACTTTTGGAGTTGCAAGTTTTACAGGTACGAATACCACGGGGTATCCTAATAGTTTATTTACAACGGAGCGTTATAGTAATGTTGTAAACCCAGACAATATGCAATGGAATTTCACTGTCCCAAATGGGGATTATACGGTAAATTTAATTTTTGCCGAAGTTTGGACAGGTGCACAAACCAATGGCATTCGTGTCTTCGACGTAGAAATTGAAGGTAATCCATTATTGACTGATTTTGACCAAACAGCAACCTACGGTTGGAATACAGCGGGAGTAGAGACGTTTAACATAACTGTTACAGACGGCAATTTAGATATAGACTTTATTAAAGGAATCGAAAATCCGAATATTAAAGCGATAGAAATTTTAGGTGGTACCATAGCAAACACAAATTCACCACCCGTAGTAAGCAATCCAGGAATACAACAGAGTATAGAGGGGAATGTAATAGGTTTACAGGTTATAGCCACTGATGACGATTTGGAGGAGTGTGGAGAAATTACATTTTCGGCAACAGGATTGCCCCCTAATTTAAATATTGATCCAACCACCGGACTTATTTCCGGCACCATTCTGGAAGGTTCAGGTACAGGAACCGAAGGGGCTTTTATTGAAGAAAACGGATTGGTGGTTATTGAAATGGAATCGGCACCTAGCTTGATTGGCTCTTGGGAAACCGAAGAAACCTATAGCACAACCTTTTCTCCTAATGTTACCAGTCCGGGTACTGCTACCGGAGGAGACTTTATTATTTGGCAAGGCCCACAGTCTTTTTCTACTCCTGGAAATGGGTTGATCAGTTACCCTATTGAAATTACGACTACTGGCACTTATAGATTTCAGTGGCGGAATCAAGTAGGAAATGGCACTAGTAACACTGAGCATAACGATACTTGGTTAAAAATTGAAGCTGATTCTTTTTACGGTCAAAAGGGCTCAGGAGCCATTGTCTGCCCTAAGGGATTAGATGGAAGTTCGAATAATTGTACAGGAAACCTTCCGGAAGGCGCAGGAAGTAATGGATGGTTTAAAGTTTACGCAAATGCTACCTCTTGGAGTTGGGCGACCAACACAAGTGACAATGACCCACACCAGATTTTCGCAACTTTTGATGCCCCTGGTACGTATAATATTCTGGTCTCTGCACGTTCGAGTAGTCATGTAATCGACCGTATGGTTTTGTCCCATGTTACGGAATTCACTGGTAATCCGCAAAGTACTGCTTTGCAAGAATCGCAAAGAGTAGAAGGAATTTTGCCAGGTGCAGCAGCTAACAGTCCTTATAGTGTTACGGTTACCGCAACAGATGCGTGTACACCTACTTTAAGCTCAGAAATAGGGTTCATTTGGAATGTTTCGGATACACCTGCTTCGGGAAGCCCTTCAGCGCTTGTTGAAATTACGCCTGGAGGCCCACTTGGCGCAAGTACCTTTGGCGGCAGTAGCCTTCAGCTTACCAATACCTCTACGGGCAATGTTCAAATAACGGGAATAACCATAGATATAAGTACGGGGATTATGCCGGATAATGTTTTTGACCCTGTTGGAACAGGTGGAGATGCAACCGCTAGTTGTCTCACGGCCAATAGTGGTGGAGCAGCTGTAGGTTTTGTTAGCCCGGCTAATCCATGTGTAGACCCGTTTACCGCACCGCGAAATGGAGGCTATGATATAATGGCAATGAGCTTTACGGATTTTGACCCTACCGAAAAGTTTGATTTTACGGTAGATATTGATCCAAATAGTATTAAAGGCGTCCCGGGAGCTGGTGGGGCTGGTGCCGTATCTGGTTTTGAATTAATCGGGGCGACTATTACAATAACCTTTAGTGATGGCTCAACAGTAGTATCCAGTATATATGAAGATGGAAGTCTTGGTGGTGGGCAGGCTATAGTTGCCCCAAATACCTTGGCTACGCCGTCAATTTCGGCCGTAGGTATTCCTGTGTCTCCTTCATGCGTTGAGACAGCTGACCAAATAATTGAGGTAAGCGGAACCGTTGGTGCTCATGTATCGTTACTCTTAATGGACAGTCGTTTGTACATTCAATCCGGGGCACCGCCCTTCAACGTACCTGATGAGACCTATTATGCGAACGAAGCAATGGCAAAGGCACTCTATTCTGGTATTATTGGGAATGAAGGAACCGTACAGATACCCGTAACCTTATTGGAAACGGTTGGAGCTACTGGTACTCCCAATGGAGGTTTGAATTATATTGTTGCTGTGGTGTCAAATACTGCATATGCCGTTGACCAGCAAGTAAGCAGGACTTCTAATGTACTAGTATTAAAAGTTGATTCGCCGTGTGCAGGAACAACTGCAGATATAAACATATCCGCAACCTTGCAATCCAGAACAGAACATAGCGGGGAGTATAGTATTAAGTTATATAATGTAGGTTCCACAACGGTTGTTCATGACATAATTGGAACTGCGGATTCTAACGGAAGTATTTCAATTGATGGTACAATAAACTCAATTGCTCCGGGAGATTATCAGTTGGCAATCAAATACCCTAACTCTTTACAAGTTGTTCAAACTGTCACTTTGGTATCAGGCGATAATGATATAACAATAGGTGAGTTGTTAATGGGAGATGCAAATGGAGACAATACCATTGGTTTGGAGGATTTCTCTATCTTGGTGTCAGTATTTGGTCTTGATTTTGGAGAAACTGGGTATAATGAGACACCAGATTTTAATGGAGACAATACTATTGGGCTTGAGGATTTTTCCGTCTTGGTATCAAATTTTAACACAGCAGGAGAAGAAGCAAGCACTCAATAAGAGCAAATAAATAACCATAAAAATAAATAAGAAGGCCCATCAAGGGCCTTTTTTCATTATCAATTAATTGAATTAACTAATTATCTATTCTCGATCAAACAATCATTATGATAGTTGGCCAATTCATTAGTGATAAAGGCCCGGTCAAATTTAGTTTTTTCTATTTTACTCATTGGTGTTTCATCTCCTCTGTAAACTCATTTTCATAGAATGCACGTTTGCAATGCCCACATTCGGCATACCGCTGGGTAGAAATTTTAAAGAGTTTGATCCAAAACAAATGGGCGTAGTTTGGTTGCGATATGGCCGTAAGTGTCCCTTGCTGTCCACAATAGGGGCATGTCGTGTTCGTGAGCGTTTGCGTTTCCCTTTTACCGGGACGTGTTCCAAAGAAAAGAATCATATATTAGTAATACATTTGAAATCCAAAATTAACAAAATACTATTTCCCACTGTAAAGCGATGGGAGCGAATATATGATTGCAAAAAGTACCATAGATCAAGTTTATGAAACTGCCCGTTTAGAGGAGGTAATCGGGGATTTTGTACAATTGAAGAAATCGGGGTCTAATTTCAAAGGGCTAAGTCCGTTTAGTGATGAGCGAACTCCTAGTTTTATGGTGTCTCCCGTAAAACAGATCTGGAAAGATTTTAGTAGTGGAAAAGGGGGGAACGTGGTTGCTTTTTTAATGGAGCATGAGCATTTTACCTACCCAGAGGCCATAAAATACTTGGCAAAAAAATACAACATTGAAGTAGAGGAAACGGAACAATCCAACGAAGATAAAGAGCAGGCGAATGAACGGGAAAGTATGTATTTGGTTTCAGAATTCGCCCAGTCCCATTTTAAGGAAATGTTATGGGAAACGGAATTGGGTAAGGCCATAGGACTTAGTTATTTCAAGGAACGCGGATTTACCGAGGATACCATCAAAAAATTTGAACTGGGGTACTGCCTCGATCAATGGGACGGTTTTACAACAGCGGCATTGGAAAAGGGCTATAAGTTGAACTATTTGGAGAAAACGGGGCTTACCATCGTCAAGGAAGACGCCAATAATCCAAACAGTCCGAAAAAATTCGATCGTTTTAAGGGCAGGGTCATGTTTCCTATTCATTCCTTGAGCGGCCGTGTATTAGGTTTTGGAGGCCGTATCCTTACGAACGAAAAAAAGGCGGCCAAATATTTAAATTCACCAGAGAGTGATATTTACCATAAGAGTAAGGTGCTGTACGGTATTTATTATGCCAAACAGGCTATTGCCAAGGAGGATAATTGTTATTTGGTAGAAGGGTATACAGATGTAATACAGTTCTATCAAAGAGGTATCCAGAATGTTGTTTCCTCTAGTGGAACGGCTTTAACACCAGAGCAAATACGCCTTGTCAATAGACTTACCAAAAATATTACAGTACTTTTTGATGGTGATGCCGCAGGGTTACGTGCTTCTTTGAGAGGTATAGACCTTATCTTGGAACAGGGTATGAATGTACGTGTTTGTACATTTCCACAAGGCGAGGATCCCGATAGTTTTGCAAAGAACAATTCGTTGGAGGACGTGGTCTCGTATCTAGAGGATAATGCGAAGGATTTTATACAGTTCAAGGCTTCCCTTTTGGTTGAGGAAGCTTCCAATGATCCAATAAAAAGGGCAGAAACCGTACGGGACATTGTGAATAGCATTGCCAAGATTCCGGACCGGATTCAAAAAGAAATTTATATCCAGGAATGTGCCCAGATCATGAATATTTCTGAGGCGGTTCTTTTCAATACTTTGGCACAAATTGGTAAAAAGGATGCCGCCGATGTATTAAAGAAGGAACGCGAGGAACAGAAGGCGTTTGATGTGGTACGCAATGAAAGTGTACCGGAAAAGGTGGACATCCAATACGTGTTGGAACGTAAAATCATTGAATCATTGCTTTTGTATGGGGACCAAAAAGAGGAGTTTGAAGATTTGGTTCTCAAGGAAAATGAAGCGGGGGATTTGGTCCTGGAACCGGAATCTTTGGAAATTAAGGTGTACGAAAAGATATACCTTGATCTTCAAGAAGATGAGATTGAGCTGGCGAATGAGGATTTTAGATCTATGTACTATAAGCTTATTGCCTCCTTGAATGAAGATGAGGAATTCTCTATAAATACTTTTATTGCAGGATTGGAACAGGAAATGGCGAATCAGGTTTCCTCGATCTTAATGGAAGAGGAACGTTACGCCCTTCATAACTGGGAGCGCAAGGATATTTACCCGAAAAAAAAAGCGATAGGGGTAGCGCAACTGGTAAGCGAAACAATCTTGACCTTACGTTGCTTTTTGATTAAAAAAAGAATGGGCACCTTGCAACAGACAACTGCAGAGGCCGAAGCCGACAACAGGGAAACTTTGGAGGAGATAATGAACTACATTCAGTTGAACAAGCTGTTGAATCAAAAACTCAATAGGGTACTTTCATAAGAATTGAAATAATTTTTCCATAAAAAAACATCCGCCCATAGCGGATGTTTTTTTATATAATCTAACCGATCAGGGTTTAGTACAACTCCAGTGCTTTCGCCTGCTGTAACAAATCAACCATATTATCGACATTTAATTTTTTCATTAAACGCGCTTTGTACGTACTCACCGTTTTTTCGTTAAGGTTAAGACCTTGGGCCACCTCTTTATTTCGCTTGCCGCTGGCCAACAGTTTCAATACCTCAATTTCCCTGGTGGATAATTTCCTGAAGAACCTTCTCGGTTTTTTCGTTCCCTCATCAAAAGCGAGACGTTGTGCGAGCTCGTTGGTAATGAACATACTGCCTTCGCTTACTTTAGTAACGGCAGCGGTTATGTACTCTATTCCAGATGATTTGGATAGATAGCCAAAGGCTCCTGCCCTAATGGCACTCAGCGCGTACACATCTTCAGATTGCCCACTATACATCAATACTTTTACGTCTGGATACTCGTTTTTAATTTTTCGTAACGCAGCTATTCCATTCATTTCTGGAATGTCCATTTCTAACATTACTACATCGGGGGTCGTGTCTTTCAGTTTTTCGAATAGCTCTTCGGTGTTGGCCACCTCATGTATCAATTCAAAACCATCGGCGGATTCTAACACCTTTTTAACGCCCATTCTAATGATTGGGTGGTTATCCGCTATTAATACTGTAATCATTAATTGTTGATTTTAAGTAGAGATTCCAACCTCATTTGTCTAAAAAGACTCACATGCAATGTAAGGTTTAAAATTCTAAATTAGAAGCCAAAGATGCAGTTTTTTAACTTCAATGAATTATTTTGAGACTTATTTTCGATTGAATTACCTTATTTATGGATGAGCTGTTATTTTAGGTCTTTTGGAATCTCGCAAACGGGTATAGGAAGCATTTTATGCTGATTCATGGTGTTGAATTTCAGGAAAATAGAAAAAACCTCTTTCTCTCTACCTCTAAAATCATTGATTGTTTTTCCATCTTCTTTGGCTGCCATCGCCCATTCCAGCTCAGGGTAGGAAGCGCCTATCTGGTCCTCATCGGTACGGTCATCGCCCCATAAACCATCAGTGGGTGCGGCTTTAATAATTTCTTTATTTACGCCTAGTTTCATGGCAATTTCATAAACCTCCGTTTTCAGTAAATCTGCAATAGGACTAAGATCTACACCGCCGTCCCCATATTTGGTGTAGAAGCCAACGCCAAAATCCTCGACCTTGTTTCCAGTGCCCGCCACAAGATATGAATTAAGGGCCGCAAAGTAGTACAAGCTCGTCATTCTTAGTCGTGCCCGTGTGTTGGCCAAGGACATAAATCGTTCCTCTTCATTTTCCACTTTAGGGAAGGCGGCCACCAGACTATCGAATACCGGTGTTAAATCTACAGGGCTTCTCCTTACGTTCGGAAACTGCGCTTGCAACCAATCAATATGTTTGGATGCGCGGGTAGATTGATTTGGAGCTTGGTGTATAGGCATCTCCAAACACAGTAAATCCAAGCCTGTTTTGGCACAAAGTGTTGAGGTAACCGCAGAATCGATACCGCCTGATACTCCAATTACAAAACCTTTCTGCTTGGCGTTTGTGGCATAATCCTTTAACCAACCTACAATGTGGTCAATTACCTTTTCCGTTTGCATACCCCTTCAATTATTTGTTTAAATCATTTAACTTTGCCTTAAAAATAAGTTCTAAACCGTGAAAATTAAAATGTATTGTAAAATACTTAACAGGCTGAAACCTATTTTTATGGTATTGGCAACTTTTGTCCTTGTTTTTGGATGTAATGACAGTGATAAAACAGAAGAGGAAATTGCGAATATTCCTTTAGATCTTAAAATTTCACGTTTTGATCGGGAATTTGCTGCTGCAGGCGAAGAAGGCCTTCCAACGCTTCGCAAAATGTATCCGTATCTTTTTCCGGCACCGGATAGTGTATGGATTGCTAAAATGCAGGATTCCCTTCAGATAGAACTGTTTCAGGAGGTGGGAAACGCTTTTCGTAGTTTCGAGGAAGAGGAGGAGGGCTTGGAAAACCTTTTCAAACATATAAAATATTATTTTCCGGAGTATGAGGTGCCCAAGATCATTACCGTTACCAATGATGTGGATTATAACAATAGGATTATACTAACGGATAGTTTGTTGTTTATAAGCTTGGATAATTATTTGGGTTCCCAGCATAAATATTATGGCGGTTTTCAACGCTATGTGGCGCAGTCATTGGACCGTAATTTTCTTGTAAGCGACGTGGCCAGTGCATTTGCAAAACAGGTGGTGCCACGCCCACGGGATAGGACTTTTTTGGCGCGTATGGTCTATTTTGGGAAAGAGCTATACCTTAAGGATAAGCTGATGCCAAGTGTTGAGGAACGTAGGCGCATTGGGTACTCGGCTGAGGAAATGGATTGGGCCAATGCGAATGAGGAACCTATGTGGCGCAATTTTATTGAAAACGAATATTTGTACAGTACCGATGCCAAATTGAATCAACGCTTTTTAGAGCCTGCACCATTTTCCAAATTTGGGTTGGAACTTGATAATGAATCGCCCGGGAGATTGGGAAGGTATGTAGGATGGCAAATTGTTAAGGCCTTTATGGAAAATAATACGGTTAGCCTAAAACAACTTATGACATTGCCTGCGGAGGAAATATTTAAAAAATCTAATTACAAACCTAGAAATTAAATGGCAGAGCTACACACGTCAGAAATTACCCTACGCGTAGGATTGGATGAAAATAGAATTCCTGAAAAATTAAACTGGTCTGCCCAAGACGGAGGCATTGAAAACGAGGAAGCTAAAGCCATGCTACTATCCGTCTGGGATAGTAAAAATCAAGAATCCTTAAAAATTGATCTTTGGACGAAGGACATGCCGGTAGATGAAATGAAAACCTTCTTTCATCAGACCTTAGTTTCTTTATCCGATACTTTTCTAAAAGCAACACAGGACGAAAAAATGACGGCCACCATGAAGGATTTCTGTGAATACTTTGCCGAAAATTTGGGATTAAAAGAGTAAACCTATTAGGAAGCCACTGTTTTTCTTAAATTTTTACCTTTGATTTTTCTAATCCAATAAACGATGTACACGGTACCTAACACGGTGGGAAGCATCCAGGCCATAAGGTTGTCATATTTCATTCCCGCCACCAAAAATGCTGTTATAGAGGCGATTAAGGCCCCAAGCATTCTGCTCAAATGATTGATTAGCCAAAGTTTGCGGTTCTCCAATGTTTTCTTGAACAGTTTAAAATCCCCAAACGGCATAAATATACCGAATGCACCAAAGAATAGGAATAGTATACCTCCAGATTGGTTGTTGAGAACTGCGATTAAACCAAAAACGATCATTAGGAAAGCACTCAATAACATGGCTCCGGAAACGGTTTTATCCATCCAATTTGGACCTGTTTTTTTGATTGATTTAAAAGTTAGCGCCCTGTTGCCAGCCAGCACCATGTAAATCGTAAAGATGCCGATCAGGAATAAAAAATCGTTGATATGGTTGGGGAGCCTCGCGATTACTAGCGAAATTAAACAGCTTATTATCATAGACCAAGTAAACCATTTCCCCATGCGTTTATGGTTTAATCTCCCTTTTTTTGCTGCAATGCTGGCAATACCCGTTAGGAGACCGAGGCCGCCAAATAAGGCATGTAAATAAACAAAGACTAAAATAGTAGCTTCCATAATCGGTCGATTTTAAGATGTGCCAAAGATGTTAAGAATCCTTCTAGTATTTTAAATAAAACGACCCAATTGTGGAATAGCAGGGGTGTACCGTAGTTTTTCCCAAAAGTAGTTGGAGCAGAAACTCCTAAAATTTCTATTATTCCTTGTTTTTGCCCGGCTTACAGCTAGCACAAAAATCGGATAATGTTTTAAGCTCTTGTCGCACTTTATCGTGTTCCTTTTGGAGCATCACAGCGTCTTTTCCAAAATTAGTCGCCTTAAAAACTTGTGCGCTTACCATATTCATTTCTTCTTGCTGCTCGTTAAATATAGGTTGAAAAAAATTGGAATCTGTAAAAGCTCCTTTTTCTGTAAATAGCTTCTTCCGTATTTTTCTGGCATAAAGTTCTACCAAATCAAAATCATACCGCCCAAAACGGATTAATTGATGTGCGGTTACCGTATCAGGAGCAATTAAGACCGCAATCTTTTTTTGAAATACAGCTTTGACCTTATCGTTGAAATTTTTCTTGAACATAAAGGATACCGAATTCATAGTAAAACCAAGCTCGATTTTTGATCCGGAGTAAATGGAATAGGAGGTAAACTCCGGACTAATTTGTGTCTCGGGCGATTGGTAATCGCTTAGTTGAAGTTCATAGTCGGCCTTCCATTCTATTGGTGCTTGGCCCTTAGTGTTATGGATAGCTAAAAGGAGGAACGCAAATAAAACAGGAGACTTCAAGAATTAAGGTTTTTGAGTTGCAAGCCGAATGTACGAAAAAAGACCATTTACAAGTACTGATTTTTAGTGGTTGCAGGTTACTTGATTATTGGGAGTAAGGAACGTATTTCAATTGCTTCGATTTCGATTGCCGTGACGTTTTTTTACAAATATTCCTATGAATTGATGACCTTCAAAATTAATTATAGCCGATTGCAACGGCAATGACGATACTAATCGCGCAAAGTATGAACATTAGGGCAATTGGTCTCCAAGCGAATTTTACCCATTTATTATAGCTGATCTCACTAATGGCCAAGACCGCCATTAATGCGCCATTAGTTGGTACGTAAAGGTCTGCCAGTACCGCCCCATATTGGTATGCCAACACACAGATTTGCCGTGATAGTCCAATAAGATCTGATAGCGGTAGCAGTATGGGCATGGTTAGAATAGCCTGACCGGAATAACTTGGTATTGGGATATGTAAAATACCATGGGATAGCATCATCAATACTCCTGATACCGCTGGTGGAAGGTATTTCAAGGGGCCGAAAAGGCCATGAACGATAGAGTCTATAATCATTCCATCGCCTAAAATTAGAGAAATACTATTCGCAAGGCCTATTATGATTGCCGCTAAAATCATTTCTTTAAAACCGGCCACGTAGGATTCTCCCGTCCCGTTTATTCCAAGTTTTCCAACTAAGCCGGCAATTATTCCCAGAACAAAGAAGGCGGCAGACATTTCATTGAAGCCCCAGCCAAGTTCTAAAAGACCGTATAAGACCACCCCAAATGTCACGGACAATAAGGAAAGAATAATTTTAGACCTTACACTGATGGATTGGTCCGCCGTGGTCATTCTAACTTTATCGACCCTATTTTTACGTGTATAATGAATAAGATACGTTACCCAAAGTACGAAAGCGATGCATAAGACTACAAGCCGAAACCCACTGCCGGATAGCAGCGGTAGACCAGCCTCTTTTTGGGCGATTATTATGGCAAATGGGTTTGATGGGCTTAAGGAACTTCCAATGACAGCAGACCCGTAGCTCATATATATGGTGGTAAACGCGTTGTACCCCAAGCTTTTTCCAAATAAGAGAAGAATGGGGGTAAGGGCAATTATTTCTTCCTGTAGACCAATGGTGACACCACCCGCCATAAAAATAGCGGATACAATAATTAATGCCAGCTGCTCCTTTCCCTTCAAAAGTTCAACCAATTTCCCCAAGCCTTCAGCCAACGCTCCTGTTTTTTCAATAATAAAAAAACAACCACCCAATAATAGGATTAGCACAATAAGTTCGGCTCTACCGGCAATGCCTTTTGGTATCGCTAAAAACAAATCAAAAATTGAAAGGTGTTCTGTATTTATTTGAGTGTAAGAATCGTTAACGACTTTGGTAATGCCGGTTTCGCTATTTACGGTGCGTTGATACGCCCCTTGTGGAATGAGGTAGGTAAGAACCCATGCCGTCATAATTACCCCAATGATGATAACAAAAGCGCTAGGGAATTTTTTCATTTTCTTTGCCCCTCGTTATTTAATGATGGCATCCCAATCAACCGTGTCATTATGGGAGTGGGTAAATCCTATGGCCCTTTCCTTTGCAATTGTTTGAATATCGCGGTAAGCGATTACGTATGTTTTACGCCATTCGTTAGATTCGTTTCCGGCAGAGCCATGAACAATACGTTCATCATGAACGGTTACACTACCTCTTTTTACGGGCAGATACACTTTACTGTCATTTGCGTGTTCTTCAATGACCAAAGTATGGCTTTCATCACGAGATACGCCATCCCCTTCTTGTTCTTTACTGAACGACTTTGGAAAGTGTTTCCGAAGCTCTGGCTCTTTATTAGTGCCTGGTAACACTTGCAGGCACCCATTTATTAAATCAGAATCCGTCAGGGCCAAGGAGAAGGTAGCTGTCCACGTATTATCCGTTTTGGGCCAATATCCCAAATCTTGGTGCATAGCGAATTCCGCTCCTTTTTTACTGGGTTTTTTGGCTAGGAACTGTTCGTAGTCCATAGCTGCTTTGCCACCGTCATATAGCTGGTCGGTAATGTGTTGGGTTATTTCTTGATAGCTATTATTGGCTAGCTCTGTGCGGTATGTACTTGGTAACATAGCGTTTACCAATTGAAATTTTTCAAAAGGGGTGCCATAGGGTTGGGACATATCACAAAAATCCCTTGCCATACGCTCGGCTTCTTTTCCGGTGATAAAATGGTCGAACCAAGGATCTAAGAATTGTAGTTCTTGTTCGTTTAGGACATCATGCAGCACTAAATAACCCAATTCATGGAATTGCTCTATTTCTTTTTGGGTAAGTACATAATTCTTCCCCATTCTACGATGGTGCCCAGAATCTGAATTGGTAATTCGTTCCATAATGTCAAACAAGTAAGTTGCTGACTTTCAAGATACAAATTTTAGCTACAACTTTTCATAGGATCATTAGGATGTGCAATTTTTTAGTTAGGTAGCGAACACTTTACCTATGTTTTCTGTTGGTAATATGGATGCAATCGTTAAAGCTCATTTAATGTATCTGGAATGGATGACTTTTCATATTGGTTATGAATAGCAATAATGGCTAGCCCAAAAAGTACGGCGGCAACTATAAGAATTGTGCTGATCAGACCACTTACACCAAATGACATCCGAATTAAAATGGTAGAAATAATGAATCCTGAATTACGGATGATTTTATGAAATTGGTGCGTGTAAAAAAATGAGATTAATAAAAGCACAACATCCACCAATATCAAAACGGTAAAAAACTGGTCAAAAAAGAGATTATTTATACTTTCGAAGGCGATTCCACTGTCTGAAACAATTGATAGTTCTGCGGTCCATTGGATAAGGGTGAAAAGGGCCATTATGAAGAATAAGGGAACTAATATTAGCGCAATTATTTTTTTCTTTTTCACGAAGCTTTCAATGATATGATGCATATTTTTTTCCTGTTTCAACTTGCGTTTCCCTTGTTGCTGAAACAGAAAAATCAAGTAAAAAAGGATTAAAGACGCCAAAAGGTCATAGGTGAATTGTAAGTCCCCTTTAATTTCAAACCAATTAGAGGAAAGCTCTAAAGCGGACAGGTCTTTGAACAATTTACGAATGATGATAAGGGTTATAATTTCATACTGCTTGGTAATATAGGTCGTAAAGGATTTTGGGAGGTAGTAGATTAGAAGATAAACTTCATAAATAAGGATAAAGGAAAATGGCGTGTATACTGCGGATATTGGGTTGCCAAAAAATTTAGAACTTATTTGGAATCCCAATAAATCGAACTCTAAAAGATAAATCAGGGCCAAGTGCAAGAAAAACCCGGCAAGGGCAACATAAAGAATAATATGCTCCGCTTTTTTCCTCGTTTCTTCCGAGAGTAGAAAATTAAATAGTAAAGGAGTCAAATTATTTTCTTTCATTATAGCATTATAGTAGAATTTGTCCCAGTTATATTGTAATTTCCGAAATTGTAAAATCCCTTATCCGGATTCAATTGATGGTCATTATTCAGAATTGTAAAAATTAAAGAATTTAAGCAACGCAAATTACAGGTAAAATCAAAATCTGTTGATGTTTTCATGCTTGGCAAAATCAACAGAAGCCCCAAGGCATAGTATCTTCCTGCGGTGCTATCTTCAACAAGCTTGACTTAAAATAATTTAAATCGATATCAACTTTCTACGCTGTAATTTTCGAAGATGTACTAGGCTTTGGTTTTTGATATAATAGTTAGGATAGCCTACAAGCCATCATAGCATTTCATTTTTTGGCCCACCACAACCTTTAAAAAGTAAATCCGATTCGGGTACTTAAAAGTGATACATTAAACCTTATAAGTTTTTCTTGAGACAACTCAAACATTGAAAACAGTGCTCTGAAGCGAGGCAGCGGTCCATTTAACCTTAAAGGATATTTTATTTTACCCATAAAAAATCCTTGGGTAAAACAATAATTATAAAAAAACGATAGGCTACAATTCAAATTCCGTTTGGTTTGGGTTAGCATCAAAAATATGGGGGTAGTGTTCTCGTGCGTTCCTAACCATAAATGCTACGGGGACATCTTCAAAATGGCCATAGTCTTCAAGATATTCCATAAAGAGCGTACCTTCTTCGTTGAACTCCTGCAGAACAGAATCGTTCTCCCCATCAAATTCTAACGGGGCAACCTTAAAAAGCGAACACATTGTAGCATTAAACGATGGAGACAATTTCAACCATTTCCCATCAATATAGGCATTGACCATGCCATGATTGGTTAATTCGTTCGTGCCAAATTTTTCAATTAAGCGTTCAACCCCGATATGGTTTTTAACTTTTGCCAATTGTATTCTGGCCGGTATACCTACGGCTCTTAGGCATGCAATTAAAACGATGGATTTATCGACACAATGGCCTGTGGTTCTCTTGGCAATTTCACTGGCCCTGTAATTTTCTTTTGAAAAACTCAAACGATACGGATTGTACCTCCAAGAATCGCGCACTTGTAAGTAAAGTAATTTTGCTTTTTCCTTATCCGGAAGCCCTGAGTCCTTAACATCCGCTATCAAGGCTTGTATTATTTCATGTTCATAATCAAAAAAATAGGTAGCTGCTAAATAATCCATGATACTAATTAAGGAACTTTTTTGATATTAAATCTAGGTAATTTACTATGGGAACGGAATTAACCTAAAACAATTACTCGCTAAACGCTTTTAATGCATCATATAACTTAACCCGCCTTAAATTCATCTGGCCTGTTTTGCCGAATAGTAATTTATTGACCCGTAGCCATTCTGCGGGCAGTATCTTTGGCTTTTCTTGCCAGTTCACCCTCGTAAAGTTTATCAATTGTTTCGAACCACAATTGCAACCATTTTCCAAAGTGGTTCGGTGTTAGCATATACTGCAGATTTCTATCCACCTTTATGTGCTTTTTGCTGGGGCTCCCCCTAAACTTAGCGATACCAAAAAGGTTGGTTTCCCAGAAATCTGTTAACTTATCAAGGTGTTCTGGCCATAGCTCATCAGGAATATGTGATTCAAAAATTGGGCCTAATAAGTCGTCCTTTCTTATTTTGGAATAGAAGGCATGTACCAATTCGCTTACATCGGCTCTGGCCTTTATTTGATTCATAATTGTAATTTGAAAAACCCTGATGGGGTTTGTTCCATCTTAATTCAAAGACGTTGTAGTTTCACTTCCTTTTTACTAGAGGCATTTGATGCAAAGGTAAGAATTGCATGGGAAAGGTATGGGTCTATGGATTTATCTCTTGCAGCTATAATTACACTAGGGCTTTTCCAAAATATTTTTTCTTTAACCAAAAGGATATCCGTACCAAAAATATTAATGCGGGTACTTCAACCAGTGGTCCTATAACCCCGGCAAAAGCTTGACCGGAATTTAGACCAAAAACGGTAATAGCAACGGCAATCGCCAATTCAAAATTGTTACCTGCAGCGGTAAAGGCTACAGCAGCAGTTTTGTCATAATTGGCTCCCATGGCTTTGGTGAAAAAGAATCCAATTAGGAACATGAGGCTGAAATAAACTAAAAGTGGAACAGCGATAATTAAAACATCCATAGGTATTTCCACAATCAACTCTCCCTTGAGGGAAAACATCACTATAATCGTAAATAGTAACGCTATAAGCGTAATTGGGGAAATAGTGGGGATAAACTTTTCGTTGTACCAAGCTTCTCCCTTGATTCTAACCAAAACAAACCGACTCACTATACCCATGGCAAAAGGAATGCCTAAGTAGATGGCTACACTTTCTGCGATGGTACCGATGGATATATCTACAATTGCACCCTCAAATCCAAAATACGGAGGAAGCACCGTTATAAAAATCCAAGCGTAAAAGCTATATGCAAATACCTGGAAAATACTATTTAGGGCCACCAAACCTGCACCATATTCGCTACTGCCCTCGGCAAGGTCGTTCCACACCAAAACCATGGCAATGCAGCGCGCTAAACCAATTAAAATAAGCCCCACCATATATTCTGGGTAGTCTCTAAGAAAGGTAATCGCCAAAACGAACATTAAGACCGGACCAATTATCCAATTCAAAATCAAGGATATGGATAGGATTTTTGTATTTCTAAAAACCTTGGGCAAGAGTGCATAATTCACTTTGGCCAAAGGCGGGTACATCATTAAAATTAGCCCTATCGCAATAGGGATATTGGTAGTGCCGCTAGTATAGGAGTTTAGGATACTGGGAAAAGAGGGGATGAAATATCCTATTGCAACGCCAAGGGCCATAGCTGCAAAAATCCATAGGGTTAGGTTTCTGTCTAGAAAACTTAGTTTTTTCAATGCCGTTGGTTTGAGGTAATTTGGGAGAATGCATAAAACAGTTCCGTTGCAATTTCAACACTTCGTTCTAGGTATTTTTCAGATTCTTGAGGGGTGTTGTCAAATTCTTTTGGGTCTTTGAAGGTAATAGGGATTCTCTTTTCCGCACCAGGTACAAAAGGGCAAGCCTCATTGGCCGCATCACAGGTCATAATTGCAGCAAATTGTGATTTTGGATTTAAGGCATTGTCCATTTTTTTTGAAAAGCCTATGATTGGAGGAATATTGTCACTGTATTTAATGCTATAAATTGGGTTTTTTCCATCTGAAATCATGGTTATTTCAAATCCATTTTTTTTTAGGGTTCCCAAGACTTTCGGGAAAAGTGCCGTTGTTTCTGTGCCTCCGGAATAGCAGGATACCTTCTCGATACCAAAATAGCTGGCCATAGTTTGCGCCCAAATTTGTGAAAAATGGCTTCTACGGGAATTGTGTGTACAGATGAAATTTAGTCTAATTTCAGCATCTTGCGAGACTTTGGTCTGTACAAAATCAATTAGAGGCTGCAAAACAGCTTTTCGCTCGCCCGTAATTGCCTGCGCATCCATCTGGTCTATTAATTTTTCGAGGCTAGAATATAAGGTAGACTTTCTTAAGGACATGTTCTTTAAAATAGAAAAGGTTAGCAACAATTTCCATCAGGTGAGCAGCAAGGTTCAGCGCTTAATCCGGATAATTTGAGCTCTGGTTTTACAGCGGGAATGTTGCATTTATCTCGCGCAAGGCAGTCGGTCTGCTTGGCCGTTAGCAAGAAATTTTTCCCGTCAAAGTCCAGTCCAAATTTACCAATAGTATCGGCTTGATATTCTACTTCGATTTCTAGGTTCCCTATCCCCAATATTTTTTCTGAAAGTTGAATGATACTTAACAATTTTTCTGGATGTAGCCGGTGGTCATAATCATTGGCGTTCCACAATTGAAAGTTCACCACTTCTTCATTCCGTACCGTACCCCCACAATCAATAAAATGTTTGGTAATCTTACCCACTTCGGTCACGTGAAAATGGGTGGGTACTAGCTCGCCATTCGGTAATTGAAATCCAATGGTTTGCAGTTCTTCCAATACTGATTTTACTTCGGATAGTTTCATAATTATATTAGTTTATTGCGATTATACGATTAATTAGTTCAAAAATTTTAGCAGCAATCCTGGTTTTCGCCCACATCTTGGTTCAGAAATTCGGACATGATGGTTTTCATCGCCGTCCAATTTTCCTTATGTATGCAGTAGCAAACACTGGTACCTTCCACATTCCCCTTTATCAATCCTAAGTGTTTCAATTCTTTTAGATGCTGGGAGATGGTGGGCTGGGCCAATCCAATTTCATTTACAAGGTCGCCGCAAACACAGGTATCTATTTTAAATAGGTGTTGTAATATGGAAACGCGTGCAGGATGCCCAAAGACCTTTGCGAATAAAGCAATCTCATTTTGTTGATCGGTGAACATTTCGGTTTTGGCTAATCCCATGCTTTGTATATTATTACATTGCAATATTACGATTAATAAATTAATAAGGGAGAAATAGAGGGTTATTTTTAGCATTTTTTTGCCGAATGGAAAGTCCTTAGCTGCCATAAGCTATACCGAGGGGGTATGGCCTTGGATTAGTTGATAAATTTTGGAGCAATCAAGTGGCTAAGGCGGAATGTTTTTTCAGTTCTAAATCAAAAAACAAGATAATCAAACTAGAATGGCAGAAGAACAAGTACTTTTGAACTTAAAAAAATGCAGACACCAAAGAAAATACTGTTTATCTATAATGCCCATAGTGATACCGGTAGGCAGCTGTTCGACCTTGCCCATAAAATGTTGAGTCCAACTACGTACGAATGTAGCCTGTGCGCCTTAACATTCGGTAAATTTACAGAGAAACAAAGATGGAAGACATTCCGTAAGTCATTAATTTCCAAAGGGTACAGACTCTCTTTTTTACATAAGGATGAGTTTCAAAAATCCTATAAAAGTAAATTTGGACATGCCTTCACTTTTCCTGTTGTTTTGATTGAAACCGATTATGATTTGGAAATAGCAATAGGAACGCAACAATTAAATGAAATGGAAGGGGTAGAAGAATTGATTTCTAAGTGTTCGCTGGTAATTGATGGACTATAGCCATATCCACTCACTTGTAAAGTTGGGCTAATTTCTGATACTGATACGGGGACTGACTGCCAAAGTTATTCTAGAAGCTATTTAAAATACAATTTTAGTTTGAAGGAAACGTCCTTTATTCAAGAGCACTTCCAACGTGTTGCTACCTTATTTTGTGGCCTCGAAAAATTTCTCATTGATACTATTAATGTAGTCCAATAGTTCCTCACGGCCGCTGCTATTGCTTGAGCTTGTTATAAAATGATTAGGGGCTTCCTCCCAAATAGCGGTGGTAAGGGTTGTTAGGTAGTTATGTACCTGCCGCTCACGTGCTTTTGGCTTTAACTTATCCGCTTTTGTGAATATGATGGCAAACGGAATGGCATTTTCACCCAACCACTGCATAAATTCAAGATCTATGGGTTGGGGATCGTGGCGTATATCTATCAATACAAAGGAACATACCAGCTGTTCTCGCTGCAAAAAGTAATTGGTAATATACTTCTGAAAGGTATTCTTATCTTTCTTGGATACCCGTGCATAACCATAACCGGGTAAATCTACCAAAAACCAATTCTCATTTATTTTAAAATGGTTGATCAATTGGGTCTTTCCTGGCCTACCAGAGGTTTTTGCCAAACTCTTACGCTCGGTCAGCATATTGATCAACGATGATTTTCCAACATTGGAGCGTCCAATAAACGCATATTCCGGAATAGGCTCATTGGGGCATTTAGCAACGTCCGAATTGCTGATTACAAAGTCGGCCGACTTTATTTTCATCCGTAGGTGATTTTAAAAGTTGTTTTTTTCCAACCAGGCATCAAGAATCGTATTAAATTCTTCTGGGTGCTCCATCATGGGGGCATGCCCACATTTGTCGATCCAAAATAAATCCGATCTAGGAAGAAGTTCATCAAAAAGTTCCGCTACGTCCGGTGGGGTTACGCCGTCGTTTTTTCCCCAAATAATGCAGGTTGGGGTTTTCATTGTTGGCAGATCCTGCGCCATATTATGGCGTATGGCGCTTTTGGCAATGGCCAAGGTCTTTACCAGTTTTACACGATCATTTACCGTAGCGAATACTTCGTCAACGATTTCCTTCGTAGCTACCTCCGGATCGTAAAATACGTCTTGTGCTTTCTTTTTTATAAACTCATAGTCGCCACGTTTGGGATATCCATCGCCCATGGCACTTTCATAGAGTCCTGAACTTCCGGTGATTACCAAAGCCTTTACCTTATCAGGATACATTTTGGTGTGCAAGAGGCCAATATGCCCACCCAAGGAATTTCCCAGAAGTATTACGTCATCCAATTCTTTATGGTCAATGAACTTTTTAAGGTACCGCGCAAAGTTCTTAACGGTGGTCTTTAGCATGGGCATGGAGTACAAAGGCAATTCTGGAATTAGCACCTTATAGCCCTTTTCTGGGAAATGATTGGTTACGCCTTCAAAATTACTGAGTCCGCCCATTAGGCCGTGAAGTATAATAATCGGTCTGCCCTCACCTTTTTCGATATAACTAAACTTACCGTCGTTGATCAAATCTTTTTCCATGCACTGTGCTCATCACATTTGCTCCAAATATAGGTAATTAAGAAGAATAGCAAACAACTCTTTTGGTTGGCGCTTGGGCCCGTATCAGATTCTTCTAATTAAGACGAAGTGGGAAATAAATTCAAAAAGGATGCTACGGGGTAGAATATGGAGTAAAAAAGTGGTATTTTATTAACAAAGTGGATTTTAGTGGTAAAATGTGGTAATAATATTTATATATTTGAGTTATATAAATAAAAACCAGCCATTTTGGATATCTATTTCTTTGGGACATTTAATTGTAAGGCAGACGCCAAGGGGCGTATTATGCTGCCTGTGGCCCTACGGAACCAAGTGGCTCCCATTTTAAAGGATGGTTTTTTTATCAAGAAATCTTATTACAGCGAGTGTTTGGAACTTTACCCCGCCTACGAATGGCATAGGGTAATGGCCGAACTAAACGAGAAGAGCAGGTTCGATGAGGAGAACTTGCAATTTATTAGGATGTATACGGCCGGCCTCCGCCAAGTAGAGGTGGATGCCACAGGAAGGTTATTGATCCCAAAGGATATTATTAGCATGGCCGGGATTACAAAGGATGTGGTCATTGCCCCAATAGGAAAACGATTGGAAGTATGGGATAAGAAGGCCTACGATAAATCCATCAATGCAACCAAAGAGGAGAAGGTAAAATTGGCCAAGCGCGTGATGTTGGGTGAAAAACCTTCAGGAGATGTATCATAATCCGGTCTTACTGAAAGAATCGGTAGACGGTCTTGCTATCAAGGAAAATGGAATTTATGTGGATGTGACATTTGGTGGTGGCGGTCACTCCAAGGAAATATTGAAACGATTGGGACCTGATGGTAAATTATACGCCTTTGATCAGGATGAGGATGCGCAAACAAATACACTTGGTGATACGCGTTTTGTGCTCATTGCGGAGAATTTTAGGTACATCGCCCAATTTTTAAAGTTCTATGGCATTCGGAAAGTAGATGGGATTCTGGCAGATTTCGGAGTATCCTCACATCAATTTGATCGGGCAGAACGTGGGTTCTCTACCCGGTTCAATGCTGATTTGGATATGCGTATGAGCAAGCGGAACACCTTGTCCGCCTTTGAAGTGGTGAACAAGTATTCTTATGATGATTTAAGAAATGTGTTGTTCGAATATGGTGATATACGCAACGCAAATGCCATGGCCAAAGTTATCGTGGCCAGTAGGGAGGATGAGGAAATTCGTACAACAGAACAATTGAAACTTGTTTTGAAGCAGTTTTTACCCGAGCACAAGCAGCACAAGATATTGGCTCAAATATACCAAGCCATACGCATAGAGGTGAATCAGGAAATAGCAGTGATAAAAGAGTTTTTGGAGCAGGTACCGGCATTGTTGAAGGATAAGGGCAGGTTGAGTGTAATAAGCTACCACTCTCTGGAAGATAGATTGGTAAAGCGGTTTATACGTGCGGGCCAATTTGAAGGTGAGCCGGAAAAGGACTTTTATGGGAACATAGAAGTGCCAATGAAAAAAGTAGGCGGATTGATCGTACCATCTAAGGAAGAAGTAAAACAGAATAATAGGGCACGTAGTGCAAAATTGCGAATAGCGGAAAAATTATGACAAAAGGTAAAATGAAAACAGGGGTCTTGGACCTTTTAAAAGGAAAATTTTTGGTGAGCGGTGATGCGCCTAAAAATTGGCTTTTCATCATTTTCATCTCTTTTTTGGCTACGGTAATGATCAGTAGTTCGCACAGTGCGGATCAAAAAGTACATCGTATCGCCGCCCTTAACGAGGAAGTAAAGGAGCTGCGGAACGAGTTTGTGGATATGCGATCAGATGTGCAACAGCTTAAATTGGAATCTAGCATTACGGGTAAGATTTCTGAAAAGGGCTTATATCCGTCGGAAACGCCACCAAGAAAAATTAGGGTCAAATCGTTAAATGCAGAAGAATAAATGGCCGCAACAGAGAAAAGCATATTAACACGCCTCTACATCATAGCAGGCTTTTTCGTGCTCTTTGCCGGGATGGTGCTGTTCAAGCTAGTTTCCATTCAAATAGTAGATGGGGAAAAATATCAGGCTTTGGCAGAGACCCGCACTTCGCATCTGTTCACTATTGAGCCCAATAGGGGTAATCTTTATTCTGATGATGGTAGCCTTTTGGCCACTTCGGTTTCAAAATACACCATACGTTTTGATGCCGTTACGGTGAGCGATGCGGATTTCAAGGCGAATGTAAAGCCCTTGTCCGATGCCCTTGCGAAACAATTTGGAAAAACATCATCCCATTACCAGCAAATTCTAAGGAAGGCAAAGGAGCATAAAAATAGGTATGCCCTCATTGCCCGTAATCTGGACTATTCAGAATATATGGCCGTTAAGACATTTCCGCTCTTCAATAGAGGTGCCTTTAAAGGCGGATTGATTATAGAGCAGGAAACAAAACGCGAGCATCCATTGGGCAAGATTGCCGAACGTAGTGTTGGTTACGAGCGTGTCGATGAAAACGGCTACCGTACTCGTGTTGGAATGGAAGGGGCTTTTGGGGAGTATTTGAGGGGTGTGGAAGGCAAACGGCTAAAGCAAAAAATTGCGAAGGGCCAGTGGAAACCTATCGGAAACGATAATAGTATTGAGCCAAAGGATGGGTATGACGTGTATTCCACCATCGATATCAATATTCAGGACATTGCCCATCATGCTTTGTTAAAGCAATTGGAGCTCTATAAGGCAGACCACGGCACCGTAATCGTTATGGAGGTAAAAACTGGGGAAGTTAAAGCGATCGCCAATTTGGGTCAGACACCAGAAGGTAAATATTACGAGCGATTGAACTATGCCATAGGGGAATCCCATGAGCCCGGTTCAACATTTAAGTTGCTCAATTTAATGGCCGCTTTAGAGGATAAGGTGGTAGATACGAGTTCGGTTATTGATACGGAAGATGGTTCATGGAAGCTTTACAACCACCGGATTAAGGACACCAAGCGTGGCGGTCATGGTAAAATATCCGTGGCTAAAGCTTTTGAAGTATCCTCGAATATAGCATTTGCCAAGATGATCCATAATGGGTACAAGAACGACCCGGAAAAGTATGTAAACCGCCTTATGGCAATGGGTGTCCATAAAGAATTGGGACTTCCTGTTAGGGGAGAGGGTAAACCTGTGCTTCGCTACCCGGGCGATAAGGGGTGGTCTGGTCTTTCACTTGCTCAAATGGCCTATGGTTATGAAGTGTCCATGACGCCCTTGCAAACCTTGGCCTTTTATAATGCAATCGCCAACGATGGGGAGATGATCAAGCCACGACTTTTAAAGGAGGTCAAGGAATGGAACAAGAGTATTAAAAAGTTCGATAAGAAAGTATTGAACCCTGCGGTATGTTCACAAGCAACCGTAAAAAAGATTCAACGCATTTTAAGGGATGTGGTGGAGAAAGAATACGGTACGGGGCACGGTATGTATTCACCAAATTTCTCAATGGCAGGCAAAACGGGTACAACACAGACCAATTATGTTTCAAAGGATAGGGATAAATATGAATACATCTCCTCGTTTGCAGGATATTTTCCTGCAGATAGTCCTAAGTATTCCTGTATCGTGGTCATTCATAAGCCCGATAAAAGTGTTGGGTATTATGGAGCGGATGTATCTGGCCCTGTTTTTAAATCGGTTGCTCAAAAAGTATATGCTACTTCCCCATTAATGGATGAAGTGGATGTGAAGGATTTAATGATTGCCGGTGGTGAAGAGGCCTTTGAAAGGTATTTTGAGAACGCCCAAAAAAAATATCAGGAGGTGCCTAATCTAAAGGGAATGAGCGGCATGGATGCCGTAGCCATTCTGGAAAATTTGGGAATAGAGGTAGAAGTGAAAGGGAATGGTACTGTAAAGCACCAATCTATTTCCAAGGGGACCGATATTAAAAAAGTAAAAAAAATAGTGCTGGAATTGATATGAAGCAATTGAAGGATATATTATATGGTGTGCATCTTACCGCGGTTAGCGGTACGACCTCCTGTGGTATAGCGTCAGTACGTTTCGATTCGCGGGAAGTAGGTGAAAATGATGCTTTTGTGGCCATAAAAGGAACCCTCACAGATGGTCATAAATATATAGACGCAGTGGTAAAGGCTGGTGCAAGGGCCATCATTTGTGAGCAACTGCCGGAAACCATGCTAGACGGGGTTACCTATGTTGAGGTGGAGAATGGTAACCAGGCATTGGCCCTTATGGCTTCCAACTATTACGATACGCCGTCCAAAAATTTAAGGTTGGTAGGAGTTACGGGTACCAATGGGAAAACGACGGTATCCAGTTTGTTGTATCAATTGTTCAAGAAAGCCGGGTATAAGGTAGGTCTCTTGTCCACCATAAAAATTATGGTAGACGACAAGGAATTTCCCACTAAACATACCACGCCAGATGCCTTGGTCATCAACAAGTATTTACGATTAATGAACGAAGCAGGTGTGGAGTTCTGTTTTATGGAGGTGAGTTCGCACGGTATACATCAAAAAAGAACCGAAGGATTGTTTTTTGAGGGAGCTATTTTCACAAACCTCTCCCACGACCATTTAGACTATCATAAAACCTTTGCGGAATACCGGGATACCAAAAAAATATTGTTCGATCAATTACCAAAAAGAGCATTTGCACTTACCAATATCGATGATAAGAATGGCCTGGTAATGTTGCAAAACACCAAAGCGCGAAAATTTACTTACGCCCTAAAGAACTATGCTGATTATAGGGCCCAGATTCTTGAGAACCAATTCGATGGTCAGTTGTTAAAAATCAATGACAACGAATTGTGGACCAAACTAATAGGTCATTTTAATGCCTATAATATGCTGGCGATATATGCCACCGCTGATCTATTGGGTCTGGAACAATTGGAAACCTTACGCTTGTTAAGTGAGTTGGAGAATGTGGACGGAAGGTTCCAATACTATATATCTAAAACAAAAATAACGGCTATTGTTGATTATGCCCATACGCCGGACGCCCTTAAAAATGTGCTTGAGACAATCAACACGTTGAGAACTGGAAATGAAAACGTCATCACCGTTGTGGGGTGTGGTGGCGATAGAGACAGATCAAAGCGTCCGGTAATGGGCAATATCGCATCGGAAATGAGCAATAAGGTAATTTTTACTTCCGATAACCCACGAACGGAGTCCCCGTCAAAAATAATCGAGGAAATGGAGGCTGGCGTAGAGCCCCAACATGTAAAGAAAATACTGTCCATTGAAAATCGGGAACAGGCCATTAAGACAGCTTGCCAGCTCGCTGTGGCGAACGATATTATTTTGGTTGCGGGAAAGGGACATGAAACCTATCAAGAAACCAATGGGAATCGCATAGATTTTGATGATTTTAAAATTACCAAGGAACAATTAAAAAGCTTGGATAAATAAACAGAGATACGAACGATAAAAAGTGAATCGGCCTCTTTTTGAACCGGACACTTAAACTTGAACTTAAACGCAAATGCTAACCTACTTGTTCGAATATTTGGAAAAACAATACCAGTTCCCGGGAGCTACGCTGTTTCAGTTCAGCACGTTCCGTGCGGCAATGGCCATCTTGTTTTCCTTAATAATCGCTACGGCTTTCGGTAAGCGTATCATTCTTTTCTTACAAAGGCAACAAGTAGGGGAAACGATACGTGATTTAGGCTTGGAAGGCCAAAAGCAAAAAGCGGGCACACCCACAATGGGAGGGGTCATCATCATCATGGCAACCCTAATTCCTGTACTGTTGTTCGCCAGGTTAGAGAACATTTATATAATGCTATTGATCTTTACCATGTTGTGGATGGGGGTTATTGGCTTTTTAGATGATTATATCAAGGTATTCAAGAAAAACAAGGAAGGTCTTAAGGGCCGGTTCAAGGTCTTGGGGCAAGTGGTATTGGGGCTAATTGTGGGAGCGGTACTTTATTTTCATCCGGCGGTGACCATGCGTGACCATGATAAAACGATTATTACGGAACAATATACGGTGGAACAGGTAAAAGGTCCGGAAATTAAGTCGACCATGACAACGGTACCCTTCTTTAAGAACAATGAATTCGATTACGGTAATTTAATTGAATGGGCCGGGGAAGGTGCTCAAACGTATGCATGGCTACTGTTCATCCCAATTATTATTCTGATTGTTACAGCCGTATCTAACGGAGCCAACCTAACGGACGGTATTGACGGTCTGGCCGCAGGTTCATCTGCAATAATCGTGTTTACCCTGGGTATATTCGCCTTGGTTTCAGGTAATGTTATTTTTTCTGAATACTTGGACATCATGTATATCCCGCGAGTAGGGGAGTTACTTATTTTCATAACCGCCTTTGTTGGTGCCCTTGTTGGGTTTCTTTGGTACAATGCCTTTCCTGCACAGGTTTTTATGGGCGATACGGGCAGTTTAACCATTGGTGGGGTCATCGCCGTAATTGCAATAATCGTTCGCAAGGAATTGTTGATTCCGGTTTTGTGTGGAATATTTTTCGCAGAGTCCATTTCTGTCATGCTACAGGTAGGTTATTTCAAATTTACTAGAAGAAAATATGGGGAGGGAAGACGCATCTTTCTAATGTCGCCACTACACCATCACTATCAAAAAAAAGGATACCACGAAAGTAAGATCGTCACCCGTTTTTGGATTGTTGGTATTCTGTTGGCGATTGTGACTGTAGTGACCTTAAAAGTTAGATAGATGGCATTTTTGGTAATTCTGGGTAGTGGCGAAAGTGGAGTGGGTACAGCTATATTGGGATTGAAAAAAGGATACACTGTATTTGTATCGGATAAGGGGAAAATTAAAGAGAAGTATAAAAACGTTCTTGAACATTTTGGAATTGATTGGGAGGAAGAAAACCACGATGAAGACCGTATTTTAATGGCGGATTTGGTGATGAAAAGTCCGGGCATACCGGATACGGTTCCCTTGGTGAAAAAGTTGTTGGAAAAAGGGATTCCGGTAGTATCCGAGATAGAATTTGCTTCACAATATACAGACGCCAAGATTATTGGAATTACTGGAAGTAATGGCAAGACTACCACCACCATGCTCACCAACCACATTTTGGCCGCTGGAGGATTAAAAGTGGGTATGGCAGGCAATATTGGGGATAGTTATGCCAAAATGGTCGCCGAGAACGATTTTGAATATTATGTCTTGGAAATAAGCAGTTTTCAATTGGACGGTATCGTTGATTTTAAACCGAACATCGCCGTAATCACCAACATTACCCCCGATCATTTAGATCGGTACGATTATGTTTTTGAAAAGTATATCGCTTCAAAATTCAGGATAGCGGAAAACCAAGATGAAGACGATTACTTCATTTATGATGCAGATGATGAAGTGGTGGTCAATTGGTTAAAGGAACACCCGGTCAGATCCAAGTTAATGCCATTTTCGGTCAATAAAACTTTTGAAGAAGGAGCATTTTTAGAACAGGATGATATTAAGATTAGAACAACAACAGACACTATAAGCATGAATAAAGACACTTTGGCCTTGGAAGGTCAACACAATGTTAAGAACACGATGGCAGCTGCCACCATTGCCAAATTGGTAGGTATCCGCAAGGAAACCATTAGGGCCTGTGTTTCAAATTTTCAAGGGGCGCCGCACCGCTTGGAAAAGGTTTTGAAAATAAACCATGTGGAGTACATCAACGATTCCAAAGCCACCAACGTAAATGCTGTTTATTATGCGCTTGATAGTATGAAAACACCAACCGTTTGGATTGTTGGAGGTGTGGATAAAGGCAATGAGTATATGGAGTTGATGCCTTTGGTACGTGAGAAGGTTAAGGCAATAATCTGTTTGGGAGCGGACAATGAAAAGCTGAAACATGTTTTTGGAAACGCCGTAGACCTTATGGTGGAGACTTTTGCAATGGAGGAAGCGGTAAAAGTGGCCTATAAAATCGCGGAGCGGGGCGATACGGTATTGTTATCACCTGCCTGCGCAAGCTTTGATTTGTTTAAGAACTATGAAGATCGTGGAGATCAATTTAAGAACTGTGTAAAAAACCTGTAGGGTGTTAAAAGTATTGCAAAATATTAAAGGGGATAAAGCTATTTGGGCCATTGCGGCGCTTTTGGCATTATTTTCATTTTTACCGGTCTACAGTGCAAGTAGCAATTTGGTTTATGTAGTGGGCAGTGGCACTACCGTTGGTTATCTGGTGAAACATGCTATTTTACTTTTTCTTGGTTTTGGAATTATTTATGGGGTCCATAAAATACCTACACACTTTTTTAAAGGGCTTTCCATGATCGCCCTGCCCATTGTTTTGGTCTTGCTTGTTTTTGTATTGGCACAGGGAACCTCTAGCGGGGGCACCAATGATAGCCGCTGGATACGCCTTCCGTTGGTAGGCTTCGGGTTTCAACCTTCAAACCTTGCTGCGGTGGTGTTGATGATTTATGTGGCACGTTATTTTTCCAAAATACGCGATGTTAAGGTGACCTTCAAGGAGAGTATTCTACCGCTATGGCTACCGGTATTTTTGGTCGTGATCCTTATTTTACCGGCCAATTTTTCAACTGCTGGCATCATTTTTTCTATGGTGCTGATGCTGTGTTTTTTAGGGGGATATCCTTTAAAGTATTTGGTTGGTATCGTGGGTACCGGGGTCGTTTGCCTTTCTATTTTTATTCTAACCGCAAAGGCATTTCCAGATCTATTCCCCAATAGGGTAGATACATGGATGAGCCGTATCGATAGTTTCTCAAACCCAGAGGATACGGAGGCCAATTATCAAATAGAAAAAGCAAAAATAGCCATAGCAACAGGGGGTATTGTTGGCAAAGGTGCCGGGAAGAGCGTACAAAAGAATTTTTTGCCCCAGAGTTCATCAGATTTTATTTATGCGATTATAGTCGAAGAATATGGTTTATTGGGTGGTTTTGCCCTAATGTTCTTTTACCTGTTTTTATTGTTTCGCATCGTAGTGGTGGCCAATGGCTGTAAAACTATATTCAGCAAACTATTGGTGCTGGGGGTAGGATTACCGATTGTTTTTCAGGCCTTGATCAATATGGCGGTTGCCGTGGAGCTATTTCCGGTTACAGGACAAAATTTGCCTTTGATCAGTAGTGGGGGAACTTCTAGTTGGATGACTTGCCTGGCCATAGGCATCATTTTGAGTGCTAGTAATAAAAGTATAGTGCAGGAGCGTGCTGCTGCATCAGATTTGGATGAGACCAACCCTTTAGAAATTCTAAGTGGGCAATTATAGGTTCATATTATCCGGTGGGGGTACGGGCGGACATATTTATCCAGCCATTGCCATAGCAAACGAACTAAAAAGGAGGTATCCTGATGCCGAATTTCTTTTTGTAGGGGCAAAGGATAGGATGGAGATGGAAAAGGTTCCACAGGCAGGGTATAAAATTGAAGGATTATGGATTAGCGGGTTGCAGCGGAACCTAACCCTTAAAAATTTAATGTTTCCGGTAAAATTGATCAATAGTTTGATGAGAGCGAACAACATTGTGTCCAAGTTTAAACCCCATGCCGTAATTGGTACCGGCGGTTTTGCGAGCGGTCCATTGTTAAAAATGGCAACCGCCAAGGGTATACCTTGCTTATTGCAGGAACAGAACTCTTTTGCCGGCATCACCAACAAATTGCTAAAGGATAAAGTGGAGAAAATTTGTGTAGCATACGACGGTATGGAGCAGTTCTTCCCTAAGGATAAAATTGTAAAAACAGGAAACCCTGTACGTTCCGATCTTGTAGCCCTCAATACTTCAAAAAAGGAAGCCTTTTCCTTCTTCGGCTTAGACCCCAATGCGAAAACGCTTTTGGTTTTAGGAGGTAGTTTAGGAGCTAGGCGCATAAACCAATTGGTGGCCGATCATTTGGACTATTTCAAGGACTTGGGCTTACAGGTGCTTTGGCAGTGTGGTAAAGGCTATTATGAAATGTATCGAGTACATAATACCGATACAGTTAAGGTGCATGCATTTTTAAATCATATGGACAGGGCATATGTGGTTGCCGATTTTATCGTTTCTAGGGCCGGAGCAGGGGCAGTATCGGAGTTGTGCTTGGTTGGGAAACCTACTTTTTTTATTCCATCACCCGTTGTGGCGGAAGATCACCAAACCAAAAATGCGCAAGCCTTAGTAGCGGAAAATGCGGCGGTAATGATCAAGGAGAAGCATTTGGACACTACGTTCAAAAATGAATTTGAATACGTTTTTTCATCAGAAAGTAAACAGAAAGAATTGGCACGGAATATTAAGGAATTGGCCTTACCAAATGCTACGAACGATATCTGTGATGAAATTGAAAAGTTATTGAAATAGAATGAATATTGAGCAAATACATAGGGTGTATTTTATAGGCATAGGAGGCATTGGTATGTCTGCCTTGGCCCGGTATTTTGCGTTTATAGATAAAGTGGTCGCTGGATATGATAAAACGGAGACTCCCTTAACACGGGAGCTTTCAGAGGCTGGTATCGCTATCCATTACGCGGACGATATGGAACTCGTTCCGGATGAATTTAAAGATACCGAGCATACCCTGGTGGTTTATACACCGGCAGTGCCAGTTAAGCATACGGAATACGATTACTTTCTTAATGCAGGATATGTGCTCAAGAAAAGATCAGAGGTCCTTGGACTGGTTACCAAAGATTCATTTTGTTTAGCCGTTGCAGGAACTCATGGTAAAACAACGACCTCAAGTATTCTAGCCCATTTGCTTAGAGAAGCAGGGGTCTCCCTCACGGCATTCCTGGGAGGGATATCCGAAGATTTTCAAAGTAATTTTTTGTTGGAAGGAACGGAATATTCTGTTGTGGAAGCCGATGAGTTCGATCGTTCTTTCTTACGGTTGACTCCCAATGTAGCCTGTATCACTTCAATGGATGCCGACCATTTGGATATCTATGGCGATGCAAGGGAATTGGAGAAATCCTTCATTGATTTTACGAAACGCATAAAACCGGGCGGGAAATTATTCGTCCGTAACGGGTTGCCCTTAGATGGGCTTACCTATGGCATTGAAGACGATTCGGATTATTGTATCCGAAACATAAAAATAGAACATGGTACCTACATATTCGATTTGGAAACCCCGGGGCAAACGCTCAATGGGGTTAAATTCAACAAGCCGGGCAGGCATAACCTGCTCAATGGATTGGTAGCTTTTGCGATGGCGATGCAAACAGGTTCCCCACCGCATCGCCTTGCTAAGGCATTGGCAACATTTAAAGGGGTACAGCGGCGTTTTTCCTATGTGATCAAGAATGATGATTTTGTTTTTATAGACGACTACGCGCACCACCCAACGGAAATCAATGCCGTTTATGAGGCCATTGCAGAAATGCACCCGAATAAAAAAGTATTGGCCGTTTTTCAGCCCCATTTGTTTTCAAGAACAAGGGATTTTGGGGATGACTTCGCCAAAAGGCTATCACAATTTGAAAGGGTATTGTTATTGGAAATTTATCCGGCACGCGAAGAGCCTATTGCCGAAATTGATTCCCAGTGGCTGTTGGATAAAATTACGAGCCCCTTTAAAAAATTGGTTTCAAAAGAGCAAATCATAACCGAGATAAAAATACAGGACCCCGAGGTTTTGGTAACTATGGGTGCAGGGGATATTGGTTTGGAAGTACAAAAGATTAAAAAGGAATTGACCTATGCGAATTAATTGGAATTTTTTAAAGCTATCAGCTTTGCTATTTGTTGTCATTGGGCTTTACGCGTTTTCCAATGAACGTAATAAGGCAAAGAACATAACGGGGATGAAAGTGGAGTTCATTGGGGACCAAAATTTGTACCTCACGGAGGGGACGGTTAATAAATTGTTAATACAAAAATATGGGAGCCTAAAAAACGTCCCTAAAGAAAATTTAGTTTTGAATACTGTAGAAAAGGCCATTGCGGCCAATGAAATGGTGAAAAGTGCCCAGGTCTATTTAACTATAGATGGTGAGCTTACGTCTAAAATTGTTCAGCGAAAACCAATCGGACGCATAGAGGGGGAAACGAAGTTTTATTTGGATGACCAAGGAAAAAGGATGCCCCTTTCCCATAATCATTCAGCAAGGGTTCCCATAATAACAGGCAATATCAGTGGTAAAAGCCTTGAGGATGTCTATGTCATATTGGAGTATATCAATGCCGATGATTTTTTTAGGAAAACGGTTATCGGTATTCATGTAAAGGCGGAAAACGATTATCAGTTACGATTAAGGCTCAGTGATTTTGTAGTGAATTTAGGCGGTATTGAAGATTTGGAGGGGAAATTCAACAATTTTAAGGCGTTTTACGCCAAAGCGAACAAGGATAAAACCTTGGGGGATTATGCAGAGGTAAGTTTACAATTCAATAACCAGGTGGTGTGCACTAAAATTTAATAAACATGGAACAAACTAATTATTCGGTAGGTCTAGATATTGGAACAACGAAAATCGTTGCGATTATCGGCAAACAAAATGAATATGGCAAGATCGAAATTTTGGGTATCGGTAAGTCCAAGAGTTTGGGCGTGCACCGGGGTGTGGTAAACAACATCACCCAGACCATAAAATCGATTCAACAGGCCGTTGAGGAGGCGGAAGCCAATTCAGGCCTTAAGATAGGTTCTGTGGTGGTAGGTATTGCCGGTCAGCATATAAGAAGCTTACAGCATAGCGATTACATTACACGTAAAGATTCTGAGGAAGTAATCAATGAAGAGGATTTGGATACGCTCTGCAGCCAAGTGCACAAGTTAATTATGTTACCGGGCGAGGAAATCATACACGTTTTGCCGCAGGAGTATAAAGTGGATGGCCAGGGTGAGATTCGCGAGCCTATTGGTATGTATGGTGGGCGTTTGGAAGCAAACTTTCATGTAGTGGTTGGCCAAGTGGTATCCATTAAGAACGTGGGCAGGTGTATTAAAAGTGCCGGCTTAGATCTTGGAAATATCACTCTTGAGCCCTTGGCATCTTCAGATGCTGTCTTGAGCCAAGAAGAAAAAGAGGCCGGTGTAGCCTTGATCGATATAGGGGGCGGAACAACCGATCTTGCCATTTTTAAGGATGGTATCATTCGCCATACCGCGGTAATCCCTTTTGGCGGTGGTGTCATAACAGAGGATATAAAGGAAGGCTGTTCCATTATTGAAAAACAGGCGGAGTTGTTGAAGACTAGGTTCGGTTCTGCTTGGCCCGGAGAAAATAGGGATAATGAAATTGTATCCATACCAGGTTTACGCGGTAGGGAGCCAAAGGAAATTTCCTTGAAAAACCTCTCGAAGATCATTCACGCACGTGTGGTAGAAATCGTGGAACAGGTTTACGTGGAAATTAAGAACTATGGTCATGAGGAGCAAAAGAAAAAATTGATAGCAGGTATTGTCCTAACCGGTGGCGGTAGTCAGCTTAAGCATCTAAAGCAATTGGTGGAGTACATCACAGGCATGGATACCCGCATAGGGTACCCTAACGAGCATTTGGCCGGTGATTCTGACGAGGAAGTGGCGAGTCCACTTTACGCTACGGCAGTGGGTCTTTTAATGAATGCGATAAAGAACAAGGCAAGAATAAAGAACATACAGGCAGAGATTGAAGAAGAAGAGGAAGAGTTGGTCTTCTCTGAACAGGAAATGGAAACGGCCACCAAAAACCGCATGCAGAAAGAACGTAAATCTGTTTTTGACAAGTGGTCCGAAAGGCTGAAGGAATTTTTGGACAACGCGGAGTAAAGTAGCATAGAGTAAAAAAAATACATAACCAGTAATAATTGAGCATATGAGTAAGAGCAGCGAATTTGATAGTATCTCCTTTGATCTTCCAAAAAATCAAAGTAACGTTATAAAGGTCATCGGTGTAGGCGGTGGTGGTAGTAATGCGATCAATCACATGTTCCAGGCCGGTATCAACGGGGTGGATTTTGTAATCTGTAATACAGATTCACAGGCATTGGACAATAGTCCGGTTCCCAACAAAATTCAATTGGGTGTTTCGCTGACGGAAGGTTTGGGTGCTGGTGCCAATCCTGAGGTTGGGGAACAGGCTGCAATGGAAAGTATGGAGGAAATCAAAACGATGTTGGATTCTACGACAAAGATGATTTTCATAACCGCTGGTATGGGTGGGGGAACAGGAACTGGTGCTGCTCCCGTCATTGCCAAATTCGCAAAGGAAATGGATGTGCTAACCGTAGGTATCGTTACAATGCCCTTTCAGTTTGAAGGCAAGATGCGTGTTGAACAAGCACAACGGGGTATTGAAAAATTAAGGAAAAATGTTGATTCGCTGATCGTCATCAATAATAATAAGCTAAGGGAGGTATATGGCAATTTAGGGTTCAAAGCCGGCTTCTCAAAGGCTGATGAAGTATTGGCTACCGCGGCAAGGGGTATCGCAGAAGTGATTACGCACCACTATACGCAGAATATCGATTTACGCGATGCCAAAACGGTACTTTCAAATAGTGGTACCGCAATTATGGGGTCTGCAATCGCGTCTGGTTCGGCAAGGGCCAACGAAGCGATTATGAAGGCCTTGGATTCCCCGCTATTGAACGACAATAAGATACAGGGTGCAAAAAATGTACTGTTGCTCATCGTATCTGGTGCACAAGAAATTACGATTGACGAAATAGGTGAGATCAATGACCATATTCAGATAGAGGCGGGCTACGGCGCCAATATTATCATGGGTGTTGGTGAGGATGAAAGTTTGGGTGAGGCAATTGCCGTAACGGTAATTGCCACGGGTTTTAATATAGAGCAACAAGATGATATCGTAAATACGGAATCGAAGAAAATCATTCATACGCTGGAGGACGGTCAACGTGCCGAGGCCATGTTGCTCTCAAAATCAAAAACCGTACATACCTTGGAACTTGAAGAGGAAGAGGTTGAGGAGGTGTTGCCAAAAAAGAAATATGAGTTTGTAGATGAGTCCGATTTTGATTTAATACCAACTACCAACTACATAAAAAACTTTAACGTCTTCTATGAAGAAGTAATTGCCAAAAATGTTTCCGAGGATGACTTTGTTATAGTGGATACCATCGCATCTATACGGAATATTGAGGTGGTTGATCCGGTAATCTTGAAGACGAAGGAAGAAGAAGATCAGATCGCCATGAGTTTTGATCTTCCCTTACGCGAGGAGGAGGATGAAATTAAGGAAAACGTTATTACGTTCGACTTGGATGAAGAGGTGAAGGATTTGAACGTTAAGGACAGTATTGAAATAATACCTGTTTTGGAGTATAATAAAAATGGAGAAAAGCGTTACAGTTTGGACGATTACATGCAGCTGGAAAGTAAATTGACCGGAGCAAAATCCAAAGCTGAAGAATTTGAGCCTAAAATCATAGAGGATGAACTTGTATTTGAAAAAAGGGTAGTTGCCCCGCAAAAAAATACAAACCCTTCCGATGCACCAATAGATCCGATGGAGACCCCTATTGAAGAACTATTAAGGGAGCGCGCGGATGAGCGTAGGAGGAAACTTAAGGATTTCAACTATAAGTTCCATAACAACATGAATAACATCGACGAGATTGAAAAGCAGCCTGCTTACAAGAGACAGGGCATACATCTTAACGATACCCCTAGAGAGAACAAAATTTCTAGGACCTCTTTGAGTGAGGATAGTAATGATGAAAAACAGTTGCGCTCAAATAATTCCTTTTTACACGATAATGTGGACTAGCCATTAAGCGCATTGCTATTTTAAGCCCGAAAACTAGTATGGTTTTCGGGTTTATTTTTTATCTTCGCAGACCAAAATAATGAAGTAATGAGTTTACAGCAAAAAGTTATGGAGCAGTTGAAATTAGCTATGAAAGCTAAGGATTCCGTGGCTTTGGAATCGCTAAGAGCTATAAAATCTGCATTATTGTTGGCAAGCACGAGCGGGAGTTCCGAAATAACGGAAGATGAAGAGGTGCAATTGGTTCAGAAATTGGTAAAACAGCGTAAGGATAGCGCCGCTATTTTTATAGAACAGGGACGGCAAGATCTTGCAGATCCAGAATTGGCCCAAATTGCTGTTATAGAGCAGTTTTTACCGGAGCAGCTCACTGAAGAAGAAGTGGAGAAGGTCGTTGTACAGACTATTGACGCCACTGGTGCTTCAGGGATGAAGGATATGGGTAAGGTCATGGGTATCGTATCCAAGGAGTTGGCCGGTCAAGCAGATGGTAAAATGATTTCTACCATCGTTAAAAGAAAATTATCATAGTAGTTAAGTAGTAAAAATAATTGGCTCCGTGGCGCAACTGAATAGCGCATCAGATTTCGGCTCTGAGGGTTGGGGGTTTGAATCCCTCCGGGGTCACTAAA
>CAWBZP010000011.1:0-188685 GCA_963793365.1 uncultured Flavobacteriaceae bacterium
TGAAGCCATAATGAAAGAGGCGATAAAGCGTTTTGCACAAGAGGCAATGAAATAAAGGGGTAACTAAAAACTCTTCGTAAGTTTTTGTAGCTGCTTCATTTACCACCCCAATTTTAACTTTGCTATATAAAGCTATTTGAAACATATGAATTATTTAACCTCCTATCGCTATTTCAACGATAATGCAGAGATAAAGCAATAAGTTCCGTAGTATGAATCTTGAAGGACTGTTCCAACTTAAAAGTGCACATTTATGTTTATAATAGATTCGTATTCGCTGGCAGTCGTTTTTTGTCTAATTACCATGTTAGGATGGGGTTCTTGGGCCAATACGCTTAAACTAAGTTCAAAGGAATGGGAGTTTCCGCTCTACTATTGGGATTATTCCATAGGGCTTGTGCTTACCGCCTTATTTTTAGGGCTAACGATGGGAAGTAACGGAGAGGCCGGAAGAGGTTTTCTGATCGACTTGCAGCAGGCAAGCTTTACGGCCCTAGGCGCAGCTTTTTTGGGAGGTATCGTTTTTAACCTTTCCAATTTGCTGATAGTCGCTGCCACTACGATTGCGGGTATGTCGGTAGCCTTTCCCATAGCTGTAGGTCTGGCCCTTGTCATCGGGGTGGTTGTCAACTATATGGGCGACCCTGTCGGTAATCCGTATCTGTTGTTCGGTGGACTTTTTCTCATCGTGCTGGCAATTCTGTTCAATGCGAAGGCGTATGGAAAACTTCCGTCGAGTCAAGTCAACCAAAAAGCAAAGGGTATTGCCCTATCGGTGCTGTCCGGAATTTTGATGGGCTTTTTCTATCGTTTTGTAGCGGAGTCGATGATTTCCGATTTCAGTCGCCCCGAAGCCGGGTTTATGACTTCCTATTCTGCTATGTTCGTTTTTACGGTTGGGATTTTCGCTTCGAATTTCGTTTTTAACACCTATTTCATGTACAAGCCGATTACGGGTAACCCAGTGAGTTTTAAAGATTATTTTAAAATAGGAACACCGAAATTGCACCTCATCGGACTTGTAGGGGGCCTCATCTGGTGTATCGCCATGGAGTTCAATCTGATCGCCTCGGAAAAGGCCGGTTTCGCCATTTCGTATGGCCTTGGGCAGGGCGCGACCATGATTTCGGCGGCTTGGGGCGTTTTCGTCTGGAAGGAATTCGCCGCCGCGAAGAAGGAAACGGGCAAGCTGTTGACCGCCATGTTCGTCAGTTTTATTATCGGCTTGGTGTTGATTGTAATAGCACGTTTAAATTGACACATTTTGGGTAAAAAAATAGTCGTCATAGGAAGCTCTAATGTGGATCTAATCATGAAAATGGAGCGTCTGCCCGTAGTCGGGGAAACTGTCACCGATGCCTCTTTTATGCAGGTTTACGGGGGAAAAGGAGCGAATCAGGCCGTAGCTGCGGCTCGTGCCGGTGGCGAGGTGTCGTTCGTAAATTGTGTCGGCAACGATGCGTATACTCCGCAAATGGTCAAAAATTTTGAGTTGGACGGAATCAATACCCAATTTATTTTTAAGGAGCAGCAAATGGTGAGCGGTCATGCGCTAGTCATGATCGGATCAGCGGGTAGAAACTACTTGTCCGTTGCCCCAGGAGCCAATTATGCATTGACCCCGGAGTATATCGATTCCGCCAAAAGTGTGTTATTGGATGCCGCTATTTTGGTGATGCAATATGAAATTCCCATCGAAACCATAGAACATGTCCTAACGATTGCCGAAGAGAACAACATTCCGGTACTATGGAATTTCGCCCCGGCCCAAAAGTTCCGCCTGCCCTATTGTAGCAAGGTGCAAATTCTGGTCGTCAACGAAACGGAAGCCGCCTTTCTGGCAAAAATCACGGTCGAGAATCGGGAAAGTGCCAAAGCCGCTGTCAAAGAGCTATTGCAGCTCGGCCCCAAATTGGTCATTCTCACCTTAGGTGCCGACGGCGTCATTTATGGAGACAATAATACTATACACCATTGCCCGGCCTTTGCGGTAAATGCAGTGGACACTACCGCTGCCGGCGATGTATTCTGTGGCAGTTTTGCAGTGGCCCATGTAGAAGGTAAAACGCTCCAAGAGGCAGTGCAATTTGCAACGGCCGCATCGGCTATCTGCGTAACCAAAATGGGTGCACAACCATCGATACCTTCTAGAATCGAAGTCGAGAAATTTCTAAAAGAACATCAATCATAAATTTGATAAAGAGAGTTCAATATGAATGCTAAACGTTTTTTGCAAGTGGCGGTATTTCTGTTTTTCTGCGTTCAACAACAGCTGTTCGCCCAAGAATTAAAACCCCATGGCCTGTTCAGCAACGACATGGTATTGCAGCGAAATCAACCCTGTCTCATCTACGGGGAAGCCGCTCCTGATACGGAAATTGATGTTACCTTGGCAGGAAAAAAATTAAAATGTCGGAGTGACATGAGTGGTTATTGGGAAGTTTCATTTTCTCCCATGTCCGAAGTCGGCCCCCATCAATTATCGATTAAGACCGCCACTAAAGAATTTAATTACAAAAATATCCTTTTTGGGGATGTATGGTTGGCATCTGGGCAATCGAATATGGAATATAAGATGAGCCAAAACGTTTTGCACATGGGCGAGGAACTGAAAGCGGCGGCTGAATACTCTGAAATCCGTCAGGTGTCCTTACCGAATCTTCCAGAAAGCAAGCCCAAGAAAAACCTTCCCGACTGCGAATGGAAGGTGGGTAATAGTGAGCATACGAAAGAATTTTCGGCGGTTGCCTATTTCTTCGCGAAGAAAGTCTATAACGAGACCAAAGTACCTATCGGAATCATTAATGCCACTTGGGGAGGTAGTACCATAGAGTCATGGATGCATAAAGAAACATTGGCCAATCTACCGCATTTGGCAGGTCCGGACATTCCCGAGATTAATTCCGGTGAATACGATCTGCAACGATTGCAAATTGAAAATGATGAACGAGTGTCCCAAGTGCAAGAACTGACCAAAAATTCGTTTACCGCCATTGAGGAAGGCGTTTTGCAAGTAAAGTATGACGATAGCCCATGGAAAACGGCCCAGCGATTTCCCAGTAATGATGCTCCTAATGAACCCAACATTTGGTGGATGCGCCGAATGCTCAATGTGCCCGAAAAAGTTACTAAAGACACCCTGTATCTGAGTCTGGGAGTCCCCTCAAAACCATATAGCGTCTATTTCAACGGCCATCAACTTGATACCGGTGATGCCCCACAATGCCGTGTAAAGATCGACCCTGATTTTATTAAAAAAGGCCAAAATATTTTGGTGGTTCGGGTGGCCAACCCTTGGTGGTCCCCGATACTTGGCGGTAGTGAAGATGATTTTTTCATTGCCAGCACCAATAAGGACTATGTCGAAAAATTAAATGAAGGGTGGGTCTATACCGATAGTATGGAACCCAAATTACCTATCTATTATAATGTTCAGCACGTACCCTCGGGCTTGTATAATGGCATGATTCATCCACTTTTAAAAACCAAGTTGAAAGGGGTAATCTGGTACCAAGGGGAGAACAATGGTCATCGAGGTTTAGAGTATAACAGATTATTTTCCGGCATGATAAGCGATTGGCGCATACGATGGAAACAAGGATATTTTCCTTTTCTTTATGTGCAATTGGCCAACTTGGGCAAACCCAACGCGTATCCGGAGGAGCAAGGATGGCCATTCTTGAGGGAAGCACAGACCAATGCACTCCACCTCCCTCAAACGGGTATGGCGGTTACTTTGGATGTTGGCAATGCCGATGATATTCACCCAAAAGATAAGCGTACCGTTGGGAACCGCTTGGCCCTGAACGCCTTGAGGATAGCGTATAATAAAGACGTCGTTGCATCGGGCCCGATGTACGTATCTGATAGCTTGGTAGATAATACGATCGTAATCAAATTTGACCATGCGCAAGGGCTTCAAACGACTAACCAAGAACCCCTGAAAGGATTTTCGATAGCCGGCGAAGATCACATATTCTATTTGGCTAAAGGAATGATTGTTGATAATAAGGTCATTCTTAGCAGCGATGATGTAAAAGAACCTTTGGCAGTTCGTTACGCTTGGGCGATAAACCCAATTTGTAACCTTTATAACGAGGCGGGCCTTCCCGCCGTGCCCTTCAGGACAGATGATTGGGACTGGATTAAAACGGCAAAGGATTAGGAGATAGCGGACTAATAGCTCTATACGATATAATTTTAAAAGTCAGAAAAAACCACTTAAATAACCCAACCTGCTATCACGATTTAGCAATTAGCTTTCTTATTTTTCAAGCTTTAGCTCATTAATATACAGATTTTTAGTCTTATTTTTAATAATTTGGCCGGCTTCCAATGCTGCAAAATCGTAAAGAACATTGGTGGCTTTAAGTTGCATGACATTATCTAGATATAAGGCAGGTCGAGTCTCATTAGGTGCTGGTATAAAGTTCACGTTGTTCATCGTAACGTTTTTCACATGTCTAAGGTAAAGACCGAACGAGGGCAAATCCGTACCGTACATTAATGGGTAGGTATACCCTTTTTCATTTTCTGGAACGGAATCATTTTTTAAGTCAAATTCACCGCTCGTTCCGTAACCGAGTTGAACATTATTAAAGCTTATATTTTCTACGTAATGACCGGGGTATCCCGCTATATTTGCGCTCACAGGTCCGCAATTTCGGGTGTTGATGTTAGAAAAGTGTATGCCGTTAATGGTGCCGGGCGTAATTTCAATAGTACTATACTCGGCATGCGTGACTTTATGCCTTTCGTTCAGCCGTACAAAAATGGGTGCCTGAACGCCGCTGATGCTAATATTTGAAAATCGGATGTCTTCTATATCCGCACCATCTGCACTCATAACTCCTATACCGGAAATACCATCCTTAATTTGTAAAACATGAACCACCTTTTCACTTCTAGTAGGTCGAATGACGATATTGGAGGCAAGGATACGCTTAAAGGAACCGAAAGAGCCGGTTCCCAATTTTAACGCGGAGGCCGTTGAACTTAAAATACAATTAGTAATAACGACATCTTCAGTGCCCTTCGGCGCCTCGGTTTTTAGACAGAGGGCATCATCTGAAGTATCGATGACGCAATCAGAAACCGTGACCCTATGACAATCTACGATATCGATTCCGTCATTATTTGTATTCGCGTGATTATATAAATCGATGCCCCTAATTTTTACATCATCGCAGAGGTAGAGGCGTAACATCCAAAATGCGGAGTTCCTTAGATGTAAATCCGTAATACTTATATTTTTACTGTTCCTGAAATAGATGCCATAGGGTCGTTTGGAACCGAATTCCTCTCCCATCGGGAAGGCGTCATAGGAATCTCCGTTAGGATAGATGGTCCCATGGCCGGATAGGGTAACGTTTTCCACATTATCGGCGAAAATAAAGGAACGCTTGCTCATCGTATAGCCATCTTTCTGACTGATATCGGCACTTGAGTTTATTTCGGGGAATACATCCAAATCAGGTAAGGCTTTCCAGATAGCGCCTTGCTGAATTTCAATCTCAACATTGCTTTTCAAAAAAATCATACCCGTAAGATAGGTCCCTGATGAAAAAACGAGTTTATCATGGTTCTTTGAGGCTTCGTCTATCGCCATTTGAACGGCTTTCGTATCATCGGTCTTTCCATCTCCAACGGCACCATACTCCTTGATATCCTTTTCGGAAGCCGTGGCGGGAACCGTGAAAATGAGTGAAAACAAGATGGCCAAACGAATAGTTGGGATGCGGTTGCGGAAGCGAGGTTTCTGGTGTTTCATAGGTTTATTTTTTTTTAGTTTAAACGATATATTAATTTTTAAAATAAGCTACCAGTAAACCCCAGCGATACGCTTGATCGGCCATATTTTCCATGACGGTAAATTCGTTCATCGCCGGATATTTGAACAGTTCGAAATACGTTTCGTACACCGGCCAATCTTGCAATGGGGGATGAACGATGCTGTTTACATAGTTGACGAACGGTTTGTTCCAAAAGAAACTACGGTCCGGTAATCCATCTTTCAACTTAAAGGGTATGGGGCCGTACACCCCGATACCTGTTGCAAAGTTTTCGTTCGTAATAATGGCTTCTTCGTCCCATTGATACAGAAATCGCGCACCCATCCCGGTAGTAAACGAACTGTTCAAAGGGTTGGCCCCCATCCCAAAATCTCCTGCCTTAACGATGGTTTGCAAGTATTTTTTATTTTCGGACAATAAGTAAGCAGTGTATAAAATTTGCGAACCGTCCATTTCAATGAGCCATGGTGACCTACTAAAATCTTCAAATTCGCTGTAAGTCATTTTACTGGACATCCCCAACAGCTTGTCAGCTTCGGCGATTATCATGCTTCGAAGAGAAGTTTGCGCTGATTTATTTGGATGACCTTCTTGCCTATCAAGGAGATAGCGCGCCATGCCCTTAAAATTTTCATCACTTAAAGTAAAGGAAGTATCGGATTTGATGCGCTCGAAATTATCCAAAAAGCGGACTTCCCACTTTTTATCGTTAGTGGCTTCGTATAGGTAGGCCGATAAATTTGTTTGATGCCATGATTCAGGCGGTAAATCTTGAAGTGCTTTTTTGTAAAGTGGGTTGGATGCATTTTTATCTGCCCAATCTACCGCTTTCAGGGCACTTTGTAGGTACTTATTTGAGAGTGCCGTATCGTACTTGGACAAGACGAGGGCCATATGTGTCGCGGTCGCGGCATAAAGGTTCGCAATAGTGGGATTGCCAGGAACCAGCGCCATCGGCAAAGATTCGTTCCAACTGGTTTCTCCGGCACTAGGGTGCGATAAGGTTTCTACACCATAATATATTTCGCCATCTTCTTCTTGGGTATCGTAAAAAAGACGCATGCCCCAGAGTGCTTCATCCACTATATCGGGGATATTATTTTCAGACTCGGGAATGTTCAGGTCAAGAGTCTCGAAATACCCCGTATTCATTTCAAAAACATCTAATAAGTTGCTAACCGCGATAAAATGGTTATACCTGCGGTCATAGTCGGTGGCATCCATCCATCCACCGAAAGCCTTTGGGTTTTCACTTTTCAGGTTGATGCTTTGGGCTATACGGTAAAACGGATTAACATGCGTTGGATGATGTTGTTGGTATCGGTCCTCATCAAAAAACACCTCTTTATCACATGAATAAATAATATGACCATCATCGGGGTGGTGGTTCCTCGGGCGCTTGTATGTAGTGTACGGATCTTGCATGGCGATACCGCTTCGCTGATGGTAATATCCTTTTAGCTGCAGTTTAAAAGCATCTTCAAAGACACTTTGGTCAATACGGAATGGAAAGGAAACGCCTACACCGGGCAGGTACACTTGATATTCACCACTATTTTCGAAGGATGAAAAATCTAAGTGATAGACCGCCGTCTTACTAAAATTATCAGGGTCGTAACGTTCGTTGAGATGTAAAAGTTCTTCTTCTGCGGTTGATTTTAAAGCAATAGGCCTTTCGAACACCGTTTCTTTGGTATCCGCCCGTATTAATTGAAATGTGGTGTGCTTTGCATAGTCAAGAGAACCACCATCACCGAGCCAAGTGGACAAATAAGCAGTCTTTGAAGCCTGGTCCGGATGATACCCGGCTAGGTTCACATGCAATGCCTCTGTTCGTAAAGCAATATCATCGGCGGAAAAATATATGGCGTTCAGGCCTGCCAGACCGTTATTGAATTTTATCGAATACTTTTGACCTATCTCAACGGGCTCGGAAAATTTTAGATAGATTTCATTTCGTTGGGCGGGATAGTTCCCTAAATCGAGCCTGACCGTATTATGTGGTTTTGATTTGTAATACACCTGTTCAGGATGTCGTACTCCCGATGAAACCCCGTTCTTGATGGCATGCAATTCATAGTTCGCCGTTAAGGGAATCTTTGTTAGATTTAACGGTTCTCCCTTAAGTGCGCCCACGGGCCAGTAATATTCATATGTTTTTCCGATAAGCCAACCTAAGGGCTTTCCATCTCTATATACGAAACGCTCTACACCGTTCGTCTCTTTAGTCGGGGTAACAAATGGAAGCGTTCCGGTAACTTCCGCCATACGTTTTGGCACTTTTTCTCCCTGCAGTACGATGGAATCTTTAGTTTCCCGAACATAGGGCAGGTAAGTATATCGCTCTGGGTATTGCGAATCTACAGTAAGGCCTATGATGTTACTATCGACCAAATAAACATGCCGTATGGCGGGCTTTTCGATTTCTAAAACTTGTGAAATACCTTTGATTAATGTAGGTTGGGCACCTTGATAGGGAATGTATTGCGCCGAACCTTTAAGAAGACTCTGGGCCGCTCCCACAGTAATTTGAAAAACGAAAAAGAGTAAAATATTTCTGTTCGGTAAAGTCATTTTAGTTTTGATATTTAATTTCCTCATCCTTCAAAAAGAAAGGCGAAAAGTAGACATACCATCACGGAAGAAATGACCGGGAACATCCAGATTTGTTGCCAATCATGGCCTTGACTTAAAATATGGATATCGGTTATTTCACCGGCAATGTAAAGCAATCAGCTAACTTCAATTCTTGCTTAAAATCCCTATTGTACCATTCGATATGGGCACCATAGGTATCTGCTATAACTTCGTCCATGTCAACGAATATGACCATCTTTTACTATTTTATTGTGTCTGCTGTTGCGGCAACTTTTGCCCACTTTTAATTACTGTTTAAAAAACGAATACAGGTTTTTGGGGTTCTCGAAGAATAATGTATTATAATGCTCTTCCAAGCCCTTCGACTTTAAAAAATCGGGAATGGTCTCGATCAAATAGTTCAGTCCCGGACTACCGCCATAGCTTTTCCAATACGCGTTCTTTGCCATATCCATCCCTAGGGTAATCTGCTCTGGAAATCCGGGCAGTAGGTCTTCCAATAAATTTAGGGTATGATTGGGTTCGTTTTTTTTCCAACGGAAGGCACCATCATACTCCACACGTACACCAACGTCTAAAACGGCGCGGTTATAATCGGTGCTTTTGGCCCGGTCTACGTGTGAAAGCACAACATGTTGCAGATCGGCCCCGAGCTTTTCGAACAGCTTTGCCTGTTCCAACGCCTGCCTCCCAAAATTGGTATGCGTTAGAATCGGTGCGCCGGTTTCTAAATGGGCGTTGACCACCGCTCTAAAAATCAGCTCCTGATGTTTGGAAAAAGGTTCGTCGCCGGTGGCGAGCTTTATGAGGCCTGCCTTATGGGGCGTTCTTTTGACAAAGGGCCCCGAATAGTCGAATTCATCGATACCCTCGGTGACATCGGCAATAAAAAGTCGGGTGAGTTCATCTTCGGTATAGGCATAGCGCCAATGATTTTTTGGATAATACATTTCTAGGTGGATGCCTGTGGGAACTATAATATGCACCCCGCTGCGCTTACTTACCGCAATGGATTTTAGAACATTGCGCCCAGCGTTCGCCGGCATGGTATCGACCACGGTTCTGCCTCCGGCCTTGTAGAAATTAAGGAGTTCCTCGCTGATTTTCTCGGTATCGTTCAGCAAAAACTCGGGATGCTTTCCGGTCACGTAACAATCTTCGATGATGATGTGTTCGTGGGAATACGTCAATCCCATTTCGGAGCTCGGAACGTCGCCCGAGACACTTCTAAAAAAATTTTTCGACATCGGTTTCAATTGTTGGCCCAACCATTTCGAGAGGTATCCGCTATAGTATTGGGCATTTCTAAAATAGCGCCCAATTGGAATAACTGGTCCTGTAGGCCTTTCTTATGAATATTTTTTGCGTCGGTATCAGTGTTCAAAGACAATATGGCGGCCGTGCCCGCAGCTTGACCCATACTCATGGTCTGTGCCATCGACCGGCAAGAGGCGTGGGCATCATGCGTAGCTGAAAAACATCGGCCCACGACCCAGGTATTAAGACTCTCTTTCGGAACAATGGTACCGTACGGAACCCCGTAGACACCGCCATTAGGTACATATTGCCAGTATGTTTCCGAGCCTCCGCTCTCCGATTTTCTGTGGTCTTCGATGGGGGCACCGCAAAGGAATATCTGATCTTCGAAGGTTTTAGCAGACATACAATCTTCTTTGCTCAGGCGGTAGTTTCCGTAGACCCTACGCGTTTCACGAACCCCAATCTGATTGGATAGGCCGATGATTTTAGCGTGCTCGTATCCAGGTACCTCGGCCCTGAAAAAATCCTCGAAAATGAACGATTGTCGACGGCCCTCGATTTCTGCCTTGGTGATACCGTCGATATCCAACGGGTCTAAGTCAGCTACTTTGACCGCTACGGTCGAAATGCATTTGGGTTGGCACATCTCGTGCGCCGATCCTTCCTTTCTCGGTAGGGGGTGGGTACCTTTTTCGTAGGCATCGGCCATTTTTTCTTTCAGCATTTTTTTTCCGCCTGCGGCTTCGTACTCGTCCAAGGCTACATTGGCCATGCGAAAGGTCGTGGTCATGCTCTGCGCCGGTTCTTTTTCTCCGGCTTTCTCATACGGTATTCCGGCCCAATGACAGTAATCGGCATCTCCGGAGGCGTCGATAATACGTTTCGCGGTAATGCTGAAAAACCCAACTCCCTTATGAAAAAAGATGCAGGTCGATGTCTCACCGGTACGTTCTACCGCGACCAATGTCGTATGGTAAAAAAGCTGTACCCCGCTTTCGAGCAAAAGGGTGTCCCAAACCTGTTTTAATTTTTCAGGATTGTAGTTTACCCCGGTTCCGGCACCATAGGTGTTGGGTCGCAGAAAGATATTTCCTGTTCGGTCTAAGGCGTCCACGATGCGATTCGGGATGCCACCTACGATTTTTCGTGGTGTTTCCGAGGGCGTAAAAAATCCGTAAAAAGTATCCAACATCTGGGTCGAGGTACCACCGGGAAATCCGTAGCGCTCTACCAAGGCAACCTTGTACTTACCTCGGGATGCCGCAATGGCGGCCGTGGCCCCCGCACTACCGCTGCCTATGACTAAAATGTCGGTCTCGAACGTTTTTGCTATCGATGAGGTGAAATTCATGTATTTATTTTTGGGGTCCTACATTTTCATAAAGCTTGGCCATCAAATGGGCGTGTTCGTCGTAGGCCGATTCGAAGAGGTCAACGGCACGTTGCTCACCCACGATTTTACCGCTGCTCAGCACTTTGGGCGACTTCCCGCTTTCGTGAAGTATTTTTGCGGTTTCCGCTTTTAGGCAGTTGATCAAAAGCACCCCGCCCAAGGTCGAACCGGGGGCGACCGGTGAATCCAATCCATCGAGATAGATCATGGCATCGCCTAACGGGGCACCGGTATTCAGGACGTAGTCGGCAAAATCGATTAGTTTTTTTCCATCGGCCTTTTTCGAGGTACTCCCTTCCAAGTGTAGAGAACTGACCAAGGCCACGACCTTGACCCCTCTCTTCTGGAATTCTTCCGCCATCTCGATGGGTACAACGTTACAACCGCTTGAGGATACGACCAGCGCGGTGTCTTGCTCGCTCGTATCAAAATTCCGTAGAATTCGGGTGGCCAGTCCGGGAACGTTTTCCAAGAACATGGCCTGTCGCTGCCCGTTGGCCCCTACCACCAAATTATGAAAGGAAAGCGAAAGCTCGACGATGGGGTTGAATCCAGGGAAAGAACCGTACCGTGGCCACATTTCCTCGACCAGCATCCGGCTGTGGCCCGAGCCGAAAAGGTGCACCATACGACCGGCCAGAATAGACGCGGCGAATTGCTTCGCCACCTCTTTTATGGTATCTTCCTGTTGTTCTACCACAGAAATAATGTCCTTTCCTTTTTCTAAATACTGTTGTGTAACACTCATTGATCTGTTTTAATTTAAAAATTGTTTTTTGCGAAGTATGCGGCCCCGATAGCCCCGGCATAACTTCCTAATCTTGCGAACTCAATTTTGGTACGATATCCCCCGGGCCGCCACTCATACTCCGCCATATATTTTTCCAAAGGGTTCAAAAGGGCGCTTCCGGCACCGGCGGAAATTCCGCCACCCAGAACAATTTGTTCGGGGGATATTATATTGGTCAGCGAAGCGAGGCCTACCGCCAGTTTTTGAACGGATTCATGCCACCAGATTTTGGCTTTGGTATCGTTATTTTCATAAGCCGCTACCAATTCGCGCATGCTGTGATAGGTGCCTTCCGTTCTTTCGGCTACCGAAAAGTTACCCACCGCATGCTCGAGACTGCCGGGCATATTGGTCATGGTGGGCGCACCGTTAAGGTCTACCGTCATGTGCCCCACGTGACCGGCGCGTTGCAGGTTACCCTGATACAGCTTTCCGCCGATGATGATTCCACCGCCAACTCCCGTACCCAAGGTCAGCATTAGCAAATGTTGAATGCCGAGGCCACGGTAGAACGATTCGTATTCCGCCAAACAGGCCGAATGCCCGTCGTTCAGAACTTTGATATCCCTCGATAACCGCTCCGACCAATTGAAATTTTCTATGCCTTGTAGCCGTTCGGGCATGTGCAGCGTCATCACGTTTTCAGTGTCGACCAGCCCGGGTGCCGATATACCGCATTTCATCGCATTGGGGCTTGATGGACTATATTGCTCGGAGACCTCTTCGATAAGCGCAAGAATTTTTTTCTTCCAAAGGCCAGATTCCCCTTTTTTATCTTCGGTTAGAACCTCGCTTCGCTCCAAGACCGCTCCCGCTTTACTCAGGACGACCATTTTGATTTTTGTTCCGCCGATATCGATTCCGAGGTAGTGCTCTTCCATTTTATTGGCCTATTGGTACTGTCCTTCGCTAATGGTCCAACCGCCATCTACTGCCAAAACCTGACCCGTAATGAATTTGGAATCCGGGTGCAAGAACATCAAAACAGCATTGTTTATGTCTTCGGATACCCCAGGTCTTCCGCCATCCAGTGGTTGCTTCGTCTTTAAAAATTCCAAAATCTCTTTGTCTTCGGTTGCTCGTTTCGCCATAGGGGTCGTGAATAGACTTGGAGCGATAACGTTGACACGGATGTTGTATCCGGCATAATAGGCGGCAATGGATTTCGAGAAACCGATAATCGCTGATTTGGCTGCGGCGTAAGCATGGGTGGTAAAATATTTCGGTGAGGGACTATAGCCTAGCACAGAACCCATGTTCAGAATAACGCCTTCACTTTTATGTTCTAGAAAATAGTTGACCATCGCTTGGTTCGAAAGCATCAAGGAAGTTAAGTTAAGTTCCATGGTTTTGTTCCATCCTTCCAACGAAATTTTGTCAAGAGGGCCATCGCCCCACCTTCTACCGCTTCCTCCGGCAACATGAAACAAACCCGAAACTTTTCCAAAGGTTTTATGTGCTGTTTCAATCGCGGTCTTCATGGTCTCCGCATCGGTTGCATCGCCACTTTGGGAAATAGCGCCTTCACCCAACAGCTGTTCTGCTTTTATACAACTTTCTGGATTTCTTCCTATCACAAACACTTTGGCACCGTTGGCTTTCAAAGCTTGTGCTGCCGCAAGGCCCATGCCGGTTGTGCCGCCCATGATAATATATACGGTGTTCTTAAAATCCATATCGATTAGGTTGCCCAAGGTTTAGTGCCTTCGGTATAAGGAATACAAGCTTCAAACTTTCCGGGAAGCGGTAAATATTCCCTGGCCTGAGTCATACCGATTTCGGAAGAGAAATAGCCTGAAAGCGTTAGCCCCTTCATCTGTTGGAAATAGTGTACCGGTATTTTTTCTGCATCCTCCATTTTAAGGTAATAGTCTTCCGCTTCGGTCTGTAGGGTTTGCAAAAGGTTCAGTTTTTCTTCAGGTTTCGCGTCAATGAAGGAACTTGAAAAGTGCTTTGCCGCCCTGTTGTCCAATTCATTCAGTCCATCGACAAAGATGACCTGTTCTTCGGCGGGCATGCAATCTTGATACATGAGCAGCATATAGGCGCCGATATTCGCAGCCTTTGCCCCGGGGGAATCATCTGTCGTCGGAATGATTGTCTCCCCGATTTCGTCGAGTAGCGGAATATCAGCCTCGGTCAGGGCAGTTCTTATTTGGGGTTTGTATTCGCAACTTTGTAAAAAGCTGACGGAAGGTAATATCATCGCGGCACCAGTTCCTAGTGACAATCGATTTAGAAATTCGTTTCGTTTCATAGTGACATCCCTTAAAGGTTCATTTTTTTCAATTCATTAACTGCAAAATCCGCGGCCCTTGCCGTCAAGGCCATATAGGTCAAAGACGGATTTTGGCAAGCGCTAGAAGTCATACACGCCCCATCGGTAACGAATACGTTTTCCGCGCCCCAAACTTGATTATTGCCATTGAGTACCGACGTTTTTGGGTCACGGCCCATACGTGCAGTACCCATTTCGTGAATGTTCAAACCTATATTTCGGAATTCCTTTTTATCGGTAATATTCTTGAAATTCATCTTGTCGAGCATTTCCATAGCGGTAGTAATCATATCCTTGGTCATGGCAGTTTCGTTCTCTTTGTATTCGGCATCGATTTCTAAAAGCGGAAATCCCCAGTCGTCGGTTTTGTCGGCACTCAATGTAATTTTGTTTTCATGATAAGGGAGACATTCTCCCATACCGCTAAACCCGAACTTCCATGGCCCTAGTTGTGTCATATCTTCTTTTAGTCTTTTACCGAGCGCCGTTTCGCTTACTTCACTAAATGGGTCGCGAGACCCTCCAGCAGCATATGCATAACCGCGTTTATATTTCGTTTGTTTATCGTTCCCAAAATTGCGAAAACGAGCTAAGTAAGTTCCAGTTGGGCGTCTTCCGGAATAGTATTTATCTTCCATACCTTCATATTCGCCCTCTACCTTACAATTGTAATTGTGGTCCATCAAATTATGGCCTAGTTCTCCGGAGTCATTGCCCATTCCATTTGGAAAACGGTCGGATTTTGAATTCATCAATAATAGCGTCGAATTCAAGGTCGATCCATTGACAAAAACGATTTTTGAGAAATACTCAATGGCTTCTTTCGTGTTAGAATCGATTATTCTTACCCCTGTAGCTTTTCCTAAAGCTTCATCGTATATGATGGATTGAACGACCGAAAAGGGTCGTATCGTCATGTTTCCCGTCTTCTCGGCGGCCGGTAGGGTAGAGGAGTTACTGCTGAAATACGCACCGAACGGACAACCGCGGCTGCACCTGTCCCGATATTGGCACGGGCCCCTACCTTCATGTCGCGCCGATAGATTGGCGGTGCGCGAAATGACCAAATGCCTGTCGTCGTAATGTTTCTTTAAAGCTTCTTTGACATGTTTTTCCAAACAGTTCATTTCCATCGGTGGCAGAAATTCGCCATCGGGTATGACCGAAAGCCCATCTTTATTTCCGCTGATACCTGCAAATTTTTCGACATAACTGTACCAGGGCGCGATGTCCTTATAGCGAATGGGCCAATCGACCGCGATGCCCTCTTTGGCATTGGCCTCGAAATCTAGGTCGCTCCACCGCTGGGTCCACCGGGCCCAAAGTAACGATTTTCCACCTACCTGATAACCCCGAATCCAGTCGAACGGTTTTTTCTGCTCATAGGGATGTTCGGTATCCTTTACGAAAAAGTGTTCGGTTGCTTCATTGAACGCATAGCAGCGACTTACTACAGGATTTTCTTCCTTTATCTTTTGGGGTATGGCTCCGCGATGCTTAAATTCCCAGGAATGCATGCTCGCGGTAGTATAATCTTTGATGTGTTCGACCATTCTTCCACGTTCCAATACAAGTGTTCTTAGACCTTTCTCACAAAGTTCTTTGGTGGCCCAGCCTCCGCTTATGCCCGAACCGATGACGATGGCGTCATAGGTATTTTCGGCCTTGCCTTTTCCGTTGATATACATTTTTTCGTTTTCTTTTTATGGTACCTTGAATTCTGATTGTCCTTTCAATTACGGCTACTTTTCGGCCAAGGTAGTTTTACTGGAAACCTTACCTGTCTCCTTATTTTTTAGGATGACCGTTACATCCCCGTTCGGTAAAACCTCTTCCTTGATGAGGTAATTTTCCTCATCGTACGATTGCCATTGTTTCTCGGTCTCGTCGGGTTCGTCGCCGCGCCAGTCTTCGAGCACCACGGGTTCCCAAAGTTTGCTTTCGGCCGATTTGAAAGCTGCATCCAAGATGGCGTTAACGACATAGCCGTCGTAGAAAGATTCCAGAGGTTCGCGGTTCTCTTCGATAGCCGAGAACATATCGGTGAACATATGCGGATACCCTAATTCATGCGACTCATCACCAACGGGGAATAACCAACCCGTATTCGATTCCGCTTTTTCCGCCACATAGCCATCACCACCTTTTCCCGTGGTGAACATTTCAAAACCGGTACGTAAAAAGCTGTTCAGCCATATCGTTCCTTCGGTACCCATCACCTCGTCGCGAAGATCCATTCCGCCCCTGAACGTCCAACTGACCTCGAACTGCCCCATGGCCCCGTTGGCATATTTCACCAGTCCGATGGCGTGGTCTTCCGCTTCTATGGGGTGTACTTGGGTGTCCGCCCAACACATCACCTCAATCGGTTTTATGTGCTTCCCGATAAAGTTTCGACTTATTTCCACGCAATGGCAGCCCAAATCAATAATGGCACCGCCACCGGATTTTTCTTTGTCCCAAAACCAATCGCTGTGCGGCCCTGGGTGTGCCTCCCGTGATTTTGCCCATAAGACCCTACCGATATCGCCGCGTTTGACACTCTCCATCGACTTTAAAAATTTTGGGGTATAGCAAAGGTCCTCCAAATATCCCCCGAAAATACCGGCATTTTCCACGGCATCGAGCATACGTTTGGCCTCTTCTGCGTTGCGGCCCAAAGGTTTGGTACAAATCACGTGTTTCTTTGCCTTGGCACAGGCTAGCACGGCCGCTTCGTGCAAATAATTCGGTAGTGAAATCAATACGACATCGACCTTTGTGTGCGTAATCGCCTCTTCCATCGAAGTACTATAATGTGGCAGTCCGTAATCGTCGGCGAAGCGTTTGGCGTTCTCCTCGCTTCTTGAATAGACCATGACTACGTGGTCTTTGCGGCGCTGGGCGTGCAACGATTCCGCATAGAACCTCGCTATAAACCCTGAACCTAACATGGCTATTTTCATAACATATTATATTTTGTTCTTACCAATCAAAAGTTTGTGCAATAAACTGCTTACTCATTTTCCAGTCTTCTTTCAGTTTGTTTTCTGGTGTAAAGTTATCAGGAAAAGCCAGCTCTACTGCCGCCCGACCTTTGAAATCGGTTGCCGTTAAAGCTGCGGCGATTTCCTCAAAATTCGTATCGCCCTGACCTACGTATTCCGTCCAAGTACCATCTTCGTATTGATCACGGATGTGCAGATAAACAATTTGCTTTCCGTAAGTATTGATAAAATCAACCGGATCAACTCCCGCTCGGATCAGCCAATTTATATCTGGCCCCAGTTTAAAATCGGGAATACGCGCAAGGGTACCCCTTAGGTCGTGCATATCGTTTTGCACCTCATAGGTGTGATTGTGCAGATTGGCCTCAACACCGTTATCGTCGCAGATAGTCCTTATTTTTTTTAGTAGCTCTGCCTGAGCGTCAAATTCCGCTTCGGTCTTTAGTCCTTCTTTTTTATAACCTACCGATATCCCAAAAGTTTTGCCGCCGATTTTGCCCAGTTTGGGCACCACGGTTTGGATATCTTTCATGATAGTTTGGTGCTGGCTGCGGTCCCACATGTTAAAGCCCACACCATAGGACGATCCGGAAACCGGCACTTTGTATTTTTTTATCAATCCATTCAAACGTCCAACGGAATCATCGTGCCGTAATTGGCCTTCCATAAGTTCCAGTCCATCGATACCCGCGTAGCTCAAATCGGCGAAAACTGTGTCTAAAACCGGAGTACAATCCCAATCTGGGGGAAACTTGCTGGCGTAGACCCAGAGGTGGGCGTTAATTGGTACTTTTCCCAAGGAACTTTTAAGGCACGTAGAAGCCATCAGCATGCTAGGGGTAAGCAGGGTGGCGGCAGTTCCAAGTGCTGATCTGCGGATAAATTCAAGTCTGCTAATCTGTCTTTTATTCTTCATAAATAATTGGGTTTCTTCGATTTGAACATCCTCGCGCCACAATTTAATCAAATATAGGGAATTCAACTTGTGCGTACAAGTTTAGGATTTAGCCTTTGTCTTAATTTGTTGGTCGTGATGGATTAGCACTAAACCTTAATAATCATAATTTTTGTCGAACCATTTTGGCATTCGTAGCGATGGAGAAGGGCGGTCGATATGAACATAAAAACAATTCTTAACAATTGATAACATATAAATCCTAAACCAGCATTTAACCTTGTCGAATAATTGGAGGAACTTATTGCTAAATAACCGCTGTATTAGTGAGCGTTTTTCCCAGAAGGGAGAACATCAAATTAGAGAGTTTCATACTTAGTCTTTTTTATTAGTTTCGTTAATTAACGTTTTATGAGACACTTCACAATGATTGAGAGGGGTTCTAGACACGGTTATTTACTTAGAGAAAGTATCTTATAAAAATAATCGGCGGCTGCAAACAGCGTATCCTATGAAAAGCCGTAGTCCAACCAATGTATAAATAAACCGTGCTTTTTTGTAAACCCTTTACCAATCGCACCTTTTGTAAAGAGTTTATTGATTCTGTAAAATTTTTTGAAAAGCAGTTAAATTACCTTGGCCACTACAGAACGGTAAATCGATAGATTTTTCCCAAGCCCTTGCGGAAGTCGCATAACCCTTCCACTCCGATTCTCCCCAAGCGGACACGCTTCGCCGGTCCGCCCGTGAAGTCTTTCCGTTACAGTTTTGAACGACCTCCTCGGAGCCGCGCAAAAGAACAAGCGGCGGAAAAACCGCTTGCCCTTTTCTCTCCCTAACCACAAAAAAAATTCGACATTGAATTGACTCACTTATCGATTTCCTTTAAATAAATAAGCCTTAAATGGTCTAATATAAGATGTCGTTTGGTCTTAAATGGTCTTTGTTGGTTTCATATGATTTTATGAGTTAAAATATTGATTATAAGTTAGTTAAATTCAAAATCTATAACCTATATTTATCCGTGTAACGGATAGCAAGCTGTATTCTAAGTAACTTAGAATTGTCTACTTCTTGCGAAGTGTTTTGCCCTAAAGAGCAACGAAAATGGAACAACGAAAAAGAGGGAGAAAACGATTGGGAAAAATGAAGCGGTGGCATAACGTAATGCTGCGTTTCAACGATATGGAATATGACAAGATTGAGAACAATATGCGAATCGTATCATCTGGATATTTCGGAAAGGGGCGCAATAAGTCCTTTACTTAGAAGATTGGTTTTGCAAAGCAAAGCAGAAGAAAAAGAAAGGCTTCCCGACACCTCGAACCTTGCCTATCATATCAACAGGATCGGAAACAACATCAACCAACTCGTCAAGATCGCACACCACAAGAATTTGAGAAGCCCGAATTCGAACCTCGAACGGGAAATCGGTAGGACCAACGAATTGCTGTACTCGCTTATCGAAATAACGATGGAAGAACGAACAGGATGATAGGACAGATCATTTATGGCGAGACCTGTAAGGGGACATTGAACTATGTCCTCGGAAAAGAAGGTATGCAGGTACTCGGTTACGGTAACACATTTTCCCAAAACATATCGCCGAAGTTCTTCGGCAACGTACTCCATTTTCAGGGACAGCGCAACGCCACCAAGAACCGCTACGCCCACATTAGCCTGAACCTACCCCATGGGGAACACCTTGACGACAGGACCTTCTATAAGATCTCGGAAGAATACATGGAAAATATGGGCTATGGAAAGCAGCCCTATGTCGTGGTAAGGCACAACGATACCAAGCACGAGCATGTCCATATCGTAACGACCAATGTAAAGGAAGATGGAAAGGTACTCGGAATCTTCAACAGCTACCGGAGGAACATCGCGGTGCACCAACATCTTGAAAAGAAAGTATGGTCTATCCCCATCGCCAATCACCAAACAGGAACGGCAACTCCCAATATACCGATTGCCAGATTTACAATTTGGAATGGATGTGGAAAAAGGAACGAAGTATTATCTACAGGATGTACTGAACGGCATCAACCAAAAATACAGGGTGCGGAGTTTCGAGGAACTTGCAAGACTTGTCAAACCCTATCACATCGAACTAAGACAGACCAGAAAAGCGAAACGGGAAGAATAGGAATAGCCTTTGGCCTGAACAATCAAAAAGGGTATCGAACACGGTTCATCAACGGCTCCACCGTACACCGAGGGCTGAGCGGCCCGAAACTGCAAAAGGTCTTCGACATCCATTCCAGATCGAAGCTGTTGCCGATGCACCGAAAACGCCTGTTGAAACAGATAGAGACCACTTATGACCTTTTTCAATCTATCAATCCGCATGACCTAGAAGATGTAGTCAAGGAACTATCAGGACATCGATATAAAGCTGGACAAAAAGGAAGAAGTTATCGAGGGATTCACCATCTATGACAGATCAATGTATGTTTTCAGGTCAAGGGAACATTCCCAAGAACATACGGATGCAGAACCGTACCGATATTTTCGGGAACGGCAACGAACCCACGAGAATCGATATCGACAGCAAACAGTTCAAACTGGAAATCCAGAAATTGATAAAGGAGCATTGATCATCCTCCTATTTGAAATCCGCAAACCAGAACGGACTGTTATCGGAACATATCATGACCATGAAATTCGACGATATCGTTCCGACCTTGACGGCCTCAAAAAACCATAATTTCTTGGAACGTTACATCCCAAGAAATCAAAAGACGGAGTTCAGGAAAGCGATAGAAAATGCCTTTCCAATGGTCAGGGAACGATTATATGAACATGAAACCAAAAAAGAAAAGGAAACCTTGGAGAAGCAAGTTCAAGCTCATCGGAAAGGTATTGGAGAAAAGAGATTTTCAATGTCGGCACGAACAAGGGAGTGTTCGTCTTTTGTTCCAATCCTTGGGCATAAAGTATCACGATAACAAGTTGTCCTTTACCAATTCGAATCGACATACAGTTCCCTGTCCCTTAAATCATTTGCCTTTTTCCCGAGGCCATGGAAAAATATGTGTCCACGGGATTCGTACGTCAAAACCATCTGATGCTCGAAATATTATCGGAACAGTCCTCCGAAAATAGTCCTAAATTGACGGCATCGGCCATTTTCCTGCCGATGGTATTTCCGAAACTTTACGAAAAAATGAACCCCGTTTACAAAAAGCAATATGAAAAGGTCGCCTTGGCTTCCTATGTAAAAAATGCGGAACGGATGCATGCCCCTTTTGAAAAATCCTCGAAGGACTATATCGTACTTTTCAATGCCAAGGGATTCTATTTCGTAAAGGGAGAAAAAGGTTTCGAGGTCAAATCCATTTATACTAACAACAAAACAAGTTACCCTTTACCGAAAAGAACGAGCCTCTATTTGAGTTCAATTCCCGATCTGACAACTACATTGAATAAACAAGAACCCATCATACAAGGGTTGGTCGAAGATGGGAGGAACAACCTAAAGAATTTATGGGCGGGGCATCTCATGGAAAGGGGGGTCTACGATAAAGTCGCTTTTATGCTGACAAGCGAAAAAGCCTACCCGAACCTGCATAGGGAGATAGTGCAACACCACATGAACAATGGGCTTGAGAAAAGTATAAACGAATTGGTAGCACGGAGAACGAACGGCCAACAAAATAGATTGTTACGAAAAGGTGTTTATGCCATCAGTTCGTTATTGGGAAGTAGTAGTAGCTCGGAAGAGATGTTCAACGGTTTCAAGGACGAGTTCACGGATTTTACGAAACTCAAAAAGAAAAACAAGGGTATGGGGCTTTCGTTTTAGAATCCACAAAGGTGCCTTTGGGCAGGGAATTTTGCGCCCTGAAGGGCGCTTTTTTGTGGATAGGGGGAAGAAAGAAAAGCCTCCATTATCTGGTAAATAATGGAAAATAGAAATTCATTTTATACTTCTAAGGATAATCCCGACATAAATCCCGACATTTTTACGGAAATCCCCAGTATATAGGGGATTAATCCCGACATGAATCCCGACATTTTATGCTTTCTACCTCCCTTTATAGCCATGTACGTCGATACTATATTGAGTGCTTCTTCCAGCTCCCTCTTTCTTTAAAATCGACATAGCGATTAGTTCTTCTATGTCCCGTAGGGCAGTTCTATCGGTAATATCGAATAATGCCCGATATTCGCTGTTGGTGACATAGCCAACTTTTCTCGCGATCCGAATAGCCTCTTTTTGTCTGTCGTTGATATCCAATCTGGACAGATAGGTTTCATCATAAATCTCTTTAAACAATGTAACGGAAACACCTCCGCTTCTTTCCTCGATCAATGGTTCTACCAGACCGTGCTTCCTGCACTCCTGAATTATTTTTATAGTGCCTCGCCCCCAAGCTTCGATATGGCCGCCTTTGTAGAACACGTCTGCAAGCAGTTTATTTCTTGGAAAAGAATCGTGCTTTTCTCTTAAAGCTTCAGGGTTCAGTTGTCGTGGAAGCTCCCCGAAATTCCATACCTCCATTCTATCCTCGTACATCCTTACCGTAATCGGCGTGGATTCATAGATTCTATGGACGATGGCATTGAACAACATTTCCCGAATGGCTTCGTATGGATATTCAGGGGTCTCAACACGCTGTAGTCCTTCGTAACCGACATTCCGTATAATATATTTCTTGTCAAGTACCTCGATCGTTCTGTCGGCCAATTCAAAGGCATTACCTTCGATAACATCTTGTGCCATTAAAACTGAACTGGTTTCCCCGAATTTTCCGATCTTCAAAAAAGCACTCCAATTGAACTTCCTTGAATCATGTCCAAAAAGTATAACCGCAGCTCGGGTATATTTGCCGTTATCATCAATCAATTTCAGGTTTCGCAAAATACTTTCTGTATCAGTGTCGACTTTTGAAAAGGGCAACCTTTCAGGATTTAAGGCACTTTGTCTAAATACTTCGATCGCCCCAACGTTTATATCATCGAACGATGCGTTTGGTTCGATGACCTCGTCCCAATCCTTTCCCGACTTCTCTAATAAATAATTCATAAGTGCCTGACCGTTCAATAATTGGTTCGTGCTTCCACTTCGTGGATAAAACTTCCCCCTATATGATATCGGGGAAGGAGAAGGGTCGATCAGTATTTCAATAAAAAACTTTCCACTTTCTTCATGAAGGTTGATTTCGCAGAAGATGCCGGTCGTATCCCTTATTTTATTTAGGAGTTCGTCAAGCAGCTTTTTGTAATTATTTAACCCGACAACGTCTCCGGTATCATTTTTTCCGATAAAAATGGCGCCGCCATCGGCATTGGTAAATCCCGAGACTCATTTTATATATTCGTCTCGCCAAGATTGTTTCCATTCTATGTTCTGTTGTTCGGGCATTTCTGTATCGTACTTCGGTTTTTTGGAGAGTATCAAAGTTGGCCCATTAAACATAACTCGTGAATCAATCTTCTCAAATAAATCTTGAGGCCTTGTTCTGATAGTCTGTCAACTATGAAGCCGTGATCTTAGCGTTGATTTCATCCAGTATTTTTTCCGATACGCTCTTGCCATAGTGTTTTTCCGTTACCTGTACACTGGAATGGCCAAGTCCTGATGAAATTTTTCGGATATCGATGCCCATGTCAAGACCGATATTCGTCCAAGTATCACGAAGGGTATAGGTTGTTATCTTTTTTTCGATTCCTGCTAGACCTGCAATTTTAGCTGCATATTTATTAAAAGTTTTGACCTTGCCATTATTTACGATATGCAAACGTTCGGGTGTGGTGTGCGCCGGAATTATTGGAAATAAGTAATCGCTATCTTCTTGTCCATTCAAGTAATATTCGATGATTTTTAAGGATTCTTCGTTTTGCAGAACGCTGAAATAGTCCCCTTCATAATGGGTTTTCTTGCGGAAATATTTGATTCGGTTTTCTTCAAACTGAAATCTTTTGAGGATTGCCAAGTCGAAGAAGTTCATACCCATATTATTGAACATTAAAAGCAAATAATTACGGTTGTCCCATATTGGTGTGCCTTTCTTTAACTTTAACTTCCTGATTTTTGTAATATCCGATAAGTCGAGTGGAGCCGGGGCATTCTCATGACTTTGTTTTTTGAAACTCGACAGCGGCTTGTGATCCCTTAGGTCTTCAAAGGCCTTGCCAGCATCGTTCATAATGGCTTGCAAACTACGAAGGTGCATTGCAGGGGTATTCTTGGACTTGTAGCGGTTACTCATGTAAGCTTTGAAGTCCTTTAAGAAAGTATAGTCCATAGCCTTGATTTCCATGTCCAACTTTCGATACTTTTCAAGGGTTTGCAATTTGTCGTCTTTAATCTCGTAGAGCGATTTAATCAATTCCATATCATCCTGCCCCTTAAGTTGTTTGCGAAACTTAATCAAGGCTTTTAAGGCATCCTCATAAGAACTTGCGGTCGAATATCTACCTTCCATTCTAAGTCTGTTCAAATACACGGCGCCATAGTTTAATATGGTATGAGAAGGGGATTTCATGAAGAAACGTTGTTCGATTTCAGATTTTAGGCGACTAATTTCCCAATTTTTGATTTTGCCCTCATGTTCTGCAAGCCAGAAATCAACTTCAGAGTATATTTTCCGGATGCGTTTTGTATGTCTTACTGCATTGATGATTCCCGTAATATTTCCAGTGTTAGAATCAAATTGCTTTTCTTTTAGATGTAAATTAAGAGAAATATAGCGTGTTTTTCTATTATGGCTAATACGAAGAACTAACATGAATTTATTATCTTTAGTTCTGTTAGACTCACGCTTATCAAAGGTTATCTTAATCGTCGCCATAATGATAGTGGATTTTTTTCAGCGTGCTTACAGCGTGCTTTTTTTGATTTTAAATGATTTATAATGATATCAAAGATAAGTAAAATCCCGATAAAATGGCCGTTTCAAGACATATAAAACCATATAGAACCGTTAGTGAACCGACTGTTAATCAGAGGGTCCTTGGTTCGAGCCCAAGAGGAGGAGCTACCATAGGCAAAGGCTTCGCAGAAATGCGGGGCCTTTCTTTTTTGGCAGGGTTGAAACAAGGGTGATGCAAATATCCTATATATACCTTCTTATCCTATTAAACGGCTCTTATGCCGTTATGAAATCTTCATTGACGATAAAATTATTTCACTTTTTCAATAATTGGGGTTGGAGTTGATACACATCAAAATTAATCGCTTGGAAATGAATAGGGATTACCATATTGGGAAAGTAGCCTATTCCAAGTATCCTAAGCTTCTTCTTTAATGGTTTCAATGATAAAACTTTCTACTCATTCGGGATTTTTATTTTGTAGATTTTAATCCTTTATATTCCGTTCTCCTGGTTGTAGAATTAAAGACTCAAATTTAGACCGGTAAAATCAGGATTAAGTGCATACTGAGTAAATCAATTAATGAGATTTACTTTTCGCTCCAAGTTGTTTTCAGAAGTGACCATAGGCTTTTACAAGAGGGAATTGTAAATTACTGCTTGTTAAACGTATCCCTTAGACCGGGAGCTAGCTTGACTTTGTTATTGGCAAAGCGGTAGGAAACACCGAGATTAATAACATAATCCGCAAATGCTGCATCTGTAAAACCTATCTGAAATACCATAGGTTAAAAAGAATTCCCACGCATGGGCGTTGTTCACAACTTCGGTATTGTTCACAATTCGGTCCGGTTCTTCCTCGGTTCCGCGAAAATGTCGAAACGACCTGAAGTATCTATTATTTATTCCAATCTGTATGTCGCCCGTTCCCAAAAGATTATTTTCCAGACTACTGCCAACACAGGATGAGAAATGCCTGATGACAACACAGCCTTGTGCCGTTGTTTGGTACTAGGAGAGAAGCGTAAATAGCACTACTAAGGGAATACATTTATTTGACATCATCAAAATGGTTTAGGGTATGGTTTTATAAAAAGCCAACCCAACTAGAGGATAGGTTGACTTGACCGGTTATATTGAAAAAACATTAACTCAACTCAACTTGAAATTAATTCATTGACCTGGACCAAGGTAGTACTATTGGTTGCCCGAAAGGTTTAACGTACAGTTTAAAAGGATTAATGCTAGGTTAATGGCCGTTAACAAATTATTGTTTTTGGTTTTCGTAAGGATTTTGAAGAAGAGAACTTTTTATATACCCTTGTTTTTGATATCGATCATTGGTCTTTCTATGGTACACTATCAGTATTTAAGCATTGGGTTAAACTTGGCCAAAGTTCAGTTCAAATCCAATATCGTAGTCGTTTCGAATCAGATTGAGGAACAACTTAGCATCGAGAATATACTTTCTTTCCTTTCGGCCAGTGCCATGAAGAAGGATACCTCCCTTTTTACCATTAGTTTGGATAGTCTGGCCAAGGTATCCGGTCGTTTTTTAAACGACTACATTGGGGAAGAATTGACAAGGCAGGGATTGGAATCCGAGTATTCCTAAAGCCTGTATTCCAAGGACAAGGTATACCATCTCGGCTCCCCTATTGACTCTGCCAATGAGGATGATGTAGACACCTACCCCATTGCGTTGGAGGAATACCTAAGCGAATCATTGGAGCAATCTATAGTACTGTAACTGCAGTAGTATATTAGTACAGCATTTTTAATATTTTGGTATAACACCTTATAAGATATTCGGAGTAATCTACGTGTAATGTATTTGATTATGTGAACAAGGGATTCATCATGTTCAATCCTTACAATACTGGCAGATGGCATTCTTTTTAATAGCCTATAAAAAATTACAGCTTACTTTTTTGGGTTCATCGCAAACTTTTTCGGGTTCATCGCATTCTTGCGTAATACCTGTTTTAAGGGGCTATGTTTGTCTTGTAAATCAATAATAACCCGTTCAACTATAAACGAACATAAAATAAAATAACATGAGAAAAGTAAGTGTATTATCTGGAATAAGTCTATTGGCCTTAGCATTACTATCCTTCAGTGGAAATGATGAATGTAAAAAGTTAAAAGAAAAGCAGGATACTGAAACAATCCTGACCGAATTGCAACAACCCTTCATTAATGAGCTCCAGGCCCAAAACAAAATTGAGCCATTGTCCTTAGAAGCCATTGTATTTGTGGAGACCGAAGAAGAAATTGATCTAGGTTTCGACACGGCAGATTTCCTTCCTATGGGTTTTAATGCCTATGCAGGTTTGGAATTGGGCCTTGATGAAATCGACTTTTTGGAAATCGAGGAAGAAATCGAGCTTGGCTTTGACACTGCCAAATACCTTCCGTTAGGATTTGATGCTTATGCAGGAATGGGCAATAATCCTAAAATGAGCCTGAGAAAAGGAAAGGATGAAAAAAGCCTCGTCGTTACATTGGACTCACAAAACCAAAATTCTAAAATAAAATTGATTGATGAAGATGCGAAACCCATTTATTTCGAAACCATATCAGTTTCCGATTATGCCAAGAGACTTAATCTTAAAAACCTAGCTGTAGGCACCTACTATTTTAGCATCGAAAATGCGGAAACATCAGTAGTCTATACCCTTAACCTAAATAGTGCTGAAGTTAGCATAACAGATACTGCTAAAAACGACAACAAGCCGGTTTTTCGAAAAACGGGCGACAAGGTATTTCTCAATCTGTTCAACGGCGATCAGCAAAAAGTGCATATCGAAATCCTAGATAGTAGAAGTAATATTGTTTTTAAGGAATCTACTGTAGGCAACTTGGTCATTGCCAAGGCGTTCAATTTCGAAAAGGCGCTGAAGGGCAGCTATATTATTAAGGTACAGGACGGCGAGGAAATTTATTATCAAAACATCACAATTGGCTAGGTCATTTTCGGCTTGCCACAAATAAATTTGTTTGTTAGGGGATAACGGTCTTTGCATAAAAACAAAAGGCCGTTTTCCATTTTACCCACATCCAACGATGACCATATATTTCATCCAAATACGGGCAGGATGCTTCCCCATGTTTTAAGTATCTTGCCTATCACGATTAAACAAGTTCGATGCAACGGAAAATTACATCTTTTAAAAAATATCAGGCTCCGGTCCTTCATGTATTGGTATGGTCATTTGTTTTTGCCCTACCCTACATTTTTTCCTTGCAATGGGATGACGGTAGAATGCCCACAGCATTCGCACGTAAAATACTCTTGCTAAATATTGTGATGAACCTCTTTTGGTTGGCGACATTTTATCTGAATACCTTGCTCATCATTCCCCGCTTGTTATACCGAAAGAATATCCTGATCTACGTAGTAGTCAACCTAGGACTTTTGGCCCTAATACTTTTGATAAACCGTTGGGTATACGATGCCCTTCTGTTCGAGTATCCTTATTCCCTTAATAAAGCGCTTGTACATAATGCCGTGCCGTTTCTGTTCTTTGTACTGATTGCTATCGCATTCAAAACAGTCTCCGACAGAATAAAATTGGAGAAGGTCGCCAAAGAAAAGGAGAGCGAGAACCTTAAAACGGAACTTGCTTTTCTGCGATCGCAGATTAGTCCACATTTTTTGTTCAATGTGCTCAATAATATTGTGGCTTTGGTACGGATGAAAAGCGATAAAGTTGAACCAACCATTTTAAAATTATCGGCGCTAATGCAGTACATGCTCTATGAAACGGATGATGATAAAGTACTTCTTAAAAGTGAAATGGAGTACCTACAAAGCTATATCGATTTGCAAAAATTACGCTTTGGTGAGCGATTGGAGTTGAAAATAGCCTTGGATTTGAAAGAAGATTGGCATGCCATTGAGCCGATGCTTTTGATTCCCTTTGTGGAAAACGCCTTTAAACATGGCACTGGTATGTTGGAAAATCCCATAATCGATATAGCATTGCAAGCCGTGGATAATACACTTATTTTTAAAGTAAGGAACAAATATATAGATGCCGACAAGGCCAAAGACAAGGTTTCAGGTATTGGACTGACCAATGTGCGGAGACGTCTGCAACTATTGTACGGCGAAAAACACCATCTTAAAATAGAAAAGACCAATGAATGGTTTTCCGTTACCTTACAATTAAGCTTTGAGACATGATAAACTGTATCGCCATAGACGACGAACCCTTGGCACTAGAATTGCTTAAGGATAATATTGGCAAGGTCCCGTTCTTGAAACTGGTGTCTGCTTGTAACAATGCTTTTGAAGCTATGGAAGCCTTGCAAAAGGAGAAAGTAGATCTTGTTTTTATCGATATACAGATGCCTAGACTAACAGGCCTGGAATTTATTGGGAGTCTTGAAAGCAAACCGCTCGTCATTTTTATTACCGCCTACAAACAATATGCCGTTGAAAGCTATGATCTTGATGTAGTAGACTATTTGCTGAAGCCGGTACCTTTAGAACGTTTTATAAAAGCATGTAACCGCGCAAAAGAACTTTTTGAGCTTAAGTCGGCCAAAGGTCATAAACCACAAAAACCCGAATCCGATCACTTTTTCGTAAATGTCGATTATAGTCAACTGAAGGTCAAATTCGATGATATCGTTTGGATGAAGGGTTATGGTGATTATATTAAGTTTCACTTAAAAAATGCCGAACATCCGCTGGTGGTGCGTACAAGTTTTAAGGAGTTGGAAGGTGAACTTCCCGCCAACAAATTTATCCGTATCCATAAATCCTATGCTGTTGCCATTGAAGCGATTACCGCCATTCGAAAAAACAGCATTTTTTTGGGTGATAGGGAATTATCGGTCGGGGAGACCTATCGCGATCATGTAGAGAATTTGTTGAACCCATAAGGTAAAAAGCTTAGGTTCTCCCGTAGTTTTTTATTAGGCAATCAGGATAAAAACTACGGCAGCTACAACATTATTTTTATTGATTACAACGAATAGATAATGGTATCTTTTTGGGGTAGAATAATAGGGTAAGCAAGCCATTACCGCAATAACTGGTAATACGTGGGTCCATCACAATCCAGTGAAATTTATAGCGTAATAAACAAGAGCATATCCAATGCTCTAGGTGGCGTGCTAATCCGTTTCATGCTTTAGCGGCCCATTTTGCATGAGGATAGAACACATCCATAAATAGAAAGTTCAGCAAATATGGAACTATTTATCTGGGGAATGATGCACCCTCATAAAGTATGGTACATCATTTTATCAAGAACAGGAGCACACTGAAAGGCAGAGTAATCTCTATTTTTTTGGATTCAGTGTTATTCATTGCTATATCCAATAGTTGCAGTAGATACGGTGTTCGATTACTCCGGTACTTTTCTGGTAAGCGAAACACCCTCTGTTACAAATGAAATTCCCTGTGGGCCATGAGCGGATATCATAACCGCTTGAAATATGGGTTTTGGATCCGCACTTTTGGCTCCCCAATTAATGATGAAACTCCCCTCGACTTCCATTTCACTTTCGTCCTCCTCTATTACATAATTGGTGGATTGCATCGGGGTTAGAAACATTGTTTCATCCAGATATTGATGAACAATTTTTCCTTTGGCATTGTATTGGTTTATATTCTCCAAATAGATGGTATCTTTTTGGCTTGTATTTCGTATACTCACGGTAACCGTTAACCTTAGTTTCCGGGTATCGTGTTCCATATGAATCTCGGAATAAATGGGGATATAGATGGTTTCTCTATGGGGCAAGTCTAAACCATTCATTAGAAATTGGTTGACCTCGTGTACATCGGGTGTTTCTTTTCTAACGTTTGAATCCGGATTGGAACAGGAGTTCAAAATCAGTACCAGCGCAAATAGGACAAGAAACCTCATCGTTTTTAGTTCAATCATATCATTATGTTATAGACACCACCTTGAGGAGCGGTAAACGATGCTAATATAATACCCTTTTTCATAGGTCATCTTTTACTGACGTTCAAAGAAATTGACCGGGTATTGTCCTAGTTGTTAACGCTTCCTCAGATTTAAGCCTTGCCAAAATGGCGGTGGTGGAATTACAGTTTCTTTTAATTTAGGTGAATTATTTTTGATTGGGGTCTATCAATAAGGGAGTTTTGCCATCGGTAATGATAATTTTACTGTTCTGAGACCTTGAAAGCTCACGAAAGGCTTCGATACTTCGTATTTGAATTAGTTCATCGGTAAGTCCTTCGGACAGTATTTTTTGTGCGTCCCTTTCACCCTTTGCCTCAATTATTTTACGTTCGGCCTCCAAGGTAGCCTACTGTAAAATAAATTCCATCCGCATCGCATCCTGCTCGGCCTGTAATTTTTGCTCAATAGAATTTGCCAAACCATTGGGCAACTGAATACTTTTCATTAAAACAGCGATAAGCTCAATGCCATCTGCTTGCTTCATGAGGTTTTCTTCCATTTTCACCTTTATTTCTTCCTCTATTATAGCGCGCATGCCAGAATGCATATCCTTGGCATAAAATTTAGCACAGACATCTGAGGAGGCAGATCTAAATACACTCGTAATAATGGATTCATATTCCTGGCCTAAATTTTCCAATACAGACGGAATCTTATTCTGTTCTAAACGATAAAGTATGGAAATTTCAGAATTTACACTTAATCCTTCTTTGCTAGGTAAACTAAGGATAAGTTTTATATTGTTCGTTTGGGTAGATTCTTTTATTATCTTACTGATGAAAGGATTATAGAAGACCGTGCCCTGGGTAATGACTTCATCCGAAAATTCCCCTAATGTTTGTTTCACCCCTGTCTCCCCAGGTCTTATTACTGCGCAACTTGTAAATGCCAGTACACTCGTAATCAATATTAAAGTTCTTTTTTCCATGTTTTCCATTTTTAAGTTGTTTCCAGTTTTGCTAAAAGACAATATGATTAAGTTGTTTTTCAGTTATTACTGGGCTGTACTACTCAAATCTTTATTCGTGGCCCGAAGCCTTCAGGAACGTAATTTGTGCCCTCCAATTTATTTTGCTTGTATTGGACAGGACTTAACCAATTGAAAAGTGCATCTTCTTTTGGAAACAAAGGGTCATTCTGTGCAAGTAGTCGGTTCAATCGTTCTTGCGGTTTTGGGTAATTATGTCTCCTAGGAACCAAGCCTACCAAAGAAAAAGTGTCTAGATATTCGGGAACTATAGTTTGTTCCATTCTATCAAGGCGCAGCGGTTGAAGCATTCCATGATTAATTTCTACCTCCAAAACATACATCTCTACGGTTATAGAAAGTTTCAGGGCACCATTAAGAAAATCCTCAACATCAATTTCCTGGTTAATTGTTGATGCTATGGTAAAATCCATGCGAAATTCCATGTTTGGCGGGGCATTTTGATACCTGTGGCCGTTTTGGGCTAGTACCAAAAAAGGAAGTAACAAAAGTGAAAGTATCGTTTTCATATTCTTAGGTTTTAGATAAATAATTCATTCGTTCATCTTAAATTTACAACATATTAAACATAAATTATTATTTATATAAATTATGATACGTATAAAATATATTAATGAATGTAGGATTAAGTAAAACTCTAAAACCACTTTAAATAGGGCCCTTTGTAAAGAAAATACTCACGCCCCAAGTTAAACTTGAACCCTAAATAATTCGTTTCAAATCCAAGTCAGGACAGCTAAGGATTATTCCAATAACTTTCCTTTAAAATTCTCTATCAAATGGGTTGAATCGATTACTTTTTTTGAAGGCTTCACTTATTGGTTTTATTTCTTTTTTTGATATAGCGCCTCTAGTATTCAAACATTTATTTTATATTTTTCATTGCAACATTCTTATCCGAATTTAGGGATTAGCATATTTTCGATACTGTTCTTCGCTACTTCAAGTGCACGAAGCGTGCTTTTGTTTTTGTTATAGTGCCCGTCCATCCTTCGCAAAATGTTTTTTAGCGTTTTTATGGTATCGGTCATAAAGGGTCCTTTATTCAGCATTACGCATTCCGCTTTACCGCTAAGGATTACATCGGATATTTCCGCTCGTGTGGCCAAGCCTTTTTTGGCCATATTCTCCAAAACCTGCGTTGCCCATATAACCGGGATATGGGCTGCTTCACAGATGGCCATAATCTGGTTTTTAACCTCAGATATTCTCTCAAACCCTAATTCAACGGCCAAATCACCTCTTGCAATCATGACGCCAATACGTGGTCTTTTCATTGCTTCCAATAGAATTTCGGGAAGGTTCTCGAAAGCCTCTCTTGTTTCTATTTTTAATACTACGCCCGTAGCATTCTCTTGACTTTCCAATAGTTTTGAATACAATACCCTTACATCCGCTGCTGACCTAACGAAGGAATACCCAATTATGTCCGCATTTTTGCAGGCATAGGGCAATAGTTCAAGATCATGCGGGGTCAAGGAAGGCAAAGTTAGGTGTGTGTCCGGTAGGTTTATTCCCTTGCCTGATCCAAGTTTTTTCTTTGTGGTCCTTATTATTTTTAGTACCGCGCTTGATGGGGATTTGGAGATTACTTCTGTTTCAATGGCCCCATCATCTAAAAATATGCGATGTCCCACTCGTAAATCGTCTATAATCTGTGGCAGTAGTACCGTAATTATTTTTTTATTGACACCAACATAGCTTGTTAATTCAATGAAATTGGACTCTTTCATTAGTACTAGGTGGTCGTCCTGCGCCACAGGAATGCGTTCTACCTTTTTGTAATCATTTTTACTATCAGTGAAACTGAATAGATTATCAACTCTTATTTTTGGGCCGGGTAGATCCATAAATATCGCGGGTGCTTTTGACAATCGATCTCCAGCCTCAATGATACTATCCAGCATAGTGTCCCACAAGTGGTAATTACCATGGCTAAGGTTTATTCGAGCAGCATCCATGCCCGCCTTTAAAAATTGTTCCACTAAGGCTACATCATTTGCAGTTTCTTCGGGCATGGTAACCATTATTTTTGTGCGGGCTGCCCCTCTGGTAGAACCAAAGAGCTGTTTCGTGCGTGTTTGCAAAAGTTCAGCACTGTTTTCAAATCCAAAACATGCTTTACGTAAGTCCGTTTGCGGTGTTTTACCTTGTATCAACTGTAATAGGCCCAAACTCCTTGATATATTCTCTTTTACAAAGCCGGGACTCGTTCCCAGGGAGGAAATTCCAAATGATATTAAACCGGCTTGAATTTCCCGAATGTCCCAACTTCGAAGCGCTAAATACCTTAAAAGGTTTTGGGCACTTTGAACATACGCATCGTTTACATTTCCCAACCAAGTAGGGGTGTGGTTTTCGACATGTTCTATATGCTCCTTAAGTTCTTGCAGTTTGGTTTCTAAATGCGCTATTTCCATAGTAATAGATTTAAAATTTTACAAATTACACATCGCATAGTAGTGGAGAACTTAATAGTGGGTCTTAAAGAAAATTTACCACGCCGGTATCCATGTCGTAAACCGCCCCCTTGATGTCAATCTCGCCGTTGTCGAACATCGTTTTAAGCAAAGGACTATCCTTTTTTATTTTTTCTATGGCATACCGAACATTGTTCTCGCTCACTTCATGTACCAAAAGTCTATTCTTTGATGATCTTTCCCCTTCTGTTTGGGTCGACATTTTAACGGCTGGCTGTAGGTTTCTTAGCATTTTAGTGATATGTCCCAGTTCTGCCCCATCAATTGCGGCATGAATGGCTCCACAATTTTCATGGCCCATGACGAGAATCAATTTCGCCCCTGCAACTTTTGTAGCAAATTCCATGCTACCCAAAATGTCGTCATTGATAAAATTACCTGCCACCCGTGCCACGAAAATATCGCCTATGCCTTTGTCAAAGACGTCCTCTACGGGTACCCGGCTATCAACGCAGGAAAGCACAATGGCCTTTGGGAATTGGGCATTTGCCGTCTCCCGTATTTGAAAGGAATGGTCTCTTGCGGTAAGATCGTTCATTACGAATCGTTCATTGCCTGCAGCAAAGCTGTTGAGGACCTCTAGTGGAGACAATGCGTTTTGCTCCTCTTGGGTGAGTACGTCCTCCACAAGAATACGACTGCGCCGGATTTCTATCGTTTCACCAGTGGTTTCTTGGCCCATTGAAAAATGAGGAATCACCAACGAAGCAATAAGTAGGGTAGTAGAAAATGTCAAGGCCTTAAAAATTGTTTTCATAAGAATTGATTTAGAATTCGTGTCAAATATAGATTCAAAAATGATATTGATACTATTACTATTCATAAATAATAGTTAAACTGTTATATTATGGTAGTAATACTATTGAAAATTATAGTATGCTGGAATAGTTGTACTCTAAAATTTTAAACAGGACTAATTTGTCCGAATTAAAATTTATCTTATCTTTGTTTTAAATTTCAAACGCTATCAAATGTTTTCCAAGGCTTGCGAATACGGTATAAGGGCTTCCATCTATATTGCATCACAATCTATGGAAGGAAAGCGTGTTAGTTTAAGGGAAATCGCGGGGGAAATTGATTCGCCCATGGCATTTACCGCTAAAATCCTTCAATTACTGTCTAAAAATCAAATAGTCAGTTCGGTTAAGGGTTCCACTGGAGGCTTTGAAATTGAAATAGAGCGAATCAAAAAAATTAAACTAAGCGAAATTGTTTATGCCATTGACGGGAGCAATGTTTATGAAGGCTGCGGGCTGGGACTCAAAAAATGCAACGCCAACAAGCCCTGCCCGGTACACGACAAGTTTGTAGAAATTAGGTCAGATTTAAAAACAATGTTAGAAAGCAGCAGCCTTCTGGAAATGACCAAAGGTCTTGAAGTAGGCTTGACCTACTTAAAGCGCTAAAAAAAAATTTATTTCAAAATAGGACAAAAATGTCCTATTTAAATTTAATATGATGAAAAATACAATGGAAAAAACAATAGGGCAGATGGTCGCAGATGACTACCGCGTCGCACAGGTTTTCAAGAACCACAACATCGATTTTTGCTGCAAGGGCAATCGCAGTATAGAAGAAGTATCGGAAAAATATGGTATTGAGGTTGACGAGTTGCTGGGTGAAATAATTGACGTACAACGGCAAACTAGCAATGACAGTGCTGATTTTAAATCCTGGCCCTTGGATTTGCTTGCCGATGTTATCGAGAAAAAGCACCATAGGTACGTAGCGGAAAAAATACCTGTACTTAAACAGTATTTGGCCAAACTCTGTAAAGTACATGGTGAAAGAAACCCAGAACTGTTCGAAATCTATGAGCATTTCAACGCTTCGGCGGGCGAATTGGCAATGCACATGAAGAAAGAAGAGCTGTTGCTCTTCCCATGGGTACGGAAAATGGTCAAAGCCGAACAGCTCAAACAGCCGCTTGATAGACCTCATTTTGGCACGGTCAAAAACCCCATTGCCGTGATGATGCAGGAACATGACAACGAGGGCGACCGCTTTAGGCGTATTGCCAAGTTAAGCAATGATTATACGCCACCTTCGGATGCCTGCAATACCTATCGCGTGGCGTTCTCATTGCTGAAGGAATTCGAGGAAGACCTGCACCGACACATCCATTTGGAAAACAATGTTTTGTTTCCCAAGGCCGAGGTTTTGGAACAAAAATTTGGTTTGTAACCACTCATGAAAATCAACCCCATAAAACGTAGTAAAGCCTTACAGGGAGTAAGCCGTGAACACCATCACGGCCTGCTGCTCTGTTGGAAAATACGGACAGGATTTTCAAAGGAAATACCTGAAGAGCGTATAAAAAAATATGTGGACTGGTTCTATACTACCCACCTGATTCCACATTTTAAGCTTGAGGAAAACTATATTTTTCCGATTTTGGGAAGCGACCATGTGATGATTAAAAAGGCACTAGCGCAGCACAAAAGACTGCATTGGCTTTTTACCGATTCAAATACCATAACCCTTTCAAAATCACTACGCTTAATTGAGGAAGAACTCGAACAGCATATCCGTTTTGAGGAACGGGTAGTCTTTAACGAAATTCAAAAAATAGCTAGTAAAGAAGAATTAATAACAATTTCAAAAATACATACCAATGAAAAATTCAATGACAATACCAATGACCCGTTCTGGATCTGAAAAAATGGTTAATCGACCCTTAAAATGGTACAACGAACTATTGACCGAATTCAAAAAACAACAAACAGGGTATTCCGCAATCGCAATCATAGGGCAAAGCTGTCTTGGGTCTGCCGCAGTGGTGTTTACACTTATGAACGAAATGCCCATGTTCTTAAAAATGACCTTGGTTTTTTCAATTACAATTTTATGTATGGGGTTTAATGCCGCGGTATTAGCACAAATGAAACCTAAAACCACCTTTAATTTACTTTGTACAAGCTTGGTATTTAGCGGTAGCGTAATTCTATTCAATTTGTTCTGAATACATCAAGAAAAATGACGAATGGAGCTTTTTTCATTGGCGCCGTGCAACGTAACCGAACCACTACAAGGGAATACCGGTTTCGTAAAAAGTTCTTTTCAAAAAGTACCTTTGGTTATTTTGCCCTTGCCTATAATAACCATTAGGGCTATTGGTATAAGTAAACTCACAGAGGCCAGTAATACTGAGTAATTGCTTAGTAGCGGTAACTTTAACCAACCGGATAGGCCTTTAGAGACGATTAGGCCTTCTGTACCAAGAAACCCGAACAAGTATATCAGATACCCTGTTTTTGATACCCGTATCAACTTAAAATAATCCAAGAACAAAAGGAGGGCGATGCTCACAACGCCCAGGAATGTCCAATGTAGGTAAGCGATTGTAAACTCAAGATGGGTTACGGCCAGCTCAGCAAAATAAGGTACGGCGGTTATAAGTTGCAGTAACAGCTTTACCATTAAAAATAGGGCAACTGTTTTTAGCAAGGTATGTTGAGACCTAGTAAATTTCAATAGTGGCACTACCTGTTGCCCAACAAGGTAGTTCCCCAAAATGCCAAAAGCTATAAGTTGCAGCAGCGCTCCCATTCCTCCCAGCGCATTCAAAAGAATAGGAGGATTTACGAATAGTGTTGAAAGGAAAAAAGAAAAAAGAATGCCTAGATTAAGGCTCCAAAAAAATCGTTTAAAAATGTTTTTGCACATTTTATTTCCCTCCTTTTCCAGGATATAAACCAAAACCGCAACAAGCGCCATAATCATCCACCCGTTGTATAGGAAGTGAAGGTAAAAATAGATAGACAAGCGGTACCAGGTAGATTCGGGCCCCAAGACATTCATAATCACTCCTAGGGCCCATGGCCCCAAACTAGACAATACCAAATACCAAATGGCGGCTTTTGCACATTTGAAAGCATTACTAGTCTTAAAATCATGTTGCACATGGCGCAAAAAAAACCAAGAGAACCAATATGAGGCAAATAAAAACAAGGTTGAAAAAATCATAGAGAACAATGCATAGCCCATGAACGGAAACGTAAGTAACATCCCTATCAACGTAAATTGGGTAAACCAAAAAATGCGTTCGTATTTCTTGTCCAGATTGGAATTTTGAACGAACAATTTATACAGTAATGTGGTTAGCGCCACGTAAACCCATCCCAAGAGTGCAATATGGGAATGCGTATGAACCAAGAATTTATAGGTGATAGGCAACCCTACAATCACGAAAAAGCGCAACACTACCCCTAAAAGTGCAGCGATTAAAAAATAGATGAGCGATACAAGAATATGGCGTTCTAAGTTGCGCATACCAATAGTTGAACTAAATGAGGTGAATTCAAAAATCTTTACGTTTAGCTTTGTAGGTCAGGCGCCAAATGGGCAAGATTGTCCAAATCAAAAGCATTAAAAGGGATATTATAAAACCGGTACTAGTACCAAAAAACTGCTTAAAAACAGCACCGGTATATCCTAACAGGGCCGAAATATCCAATTTAAGCAAGATAAGTGTTCTTGAAAGATCAATAGGGTTTAACATGGTCGCTGCCAAAGAGAAGCTATCCAAAGGATATTCCTCAAAAATAATCAGCGACATCAGAAATAATCCGTCGTATACCACCGCTAAAAAGAGCCATAGCAATACGGCATAGCCAAAGCCTTTAATTTTATTTTCATTGGATAAGGCTAAATTAAAAGAGAGTCCTGTAAAAATGAACGTAAGAAAAGCACCTACGACCAAGAGCATAGAAAAATCAAAAATAGCATCGCTCCTTAACAGTCCGTAAAGTAAAAACGGAATTCCCAATCCAAGCACTAAACTTAGAGCAAGAGAACCGGCTACTCCTAAATAGTGTCCCAAAAAGATAGATGATCTTTTTATAGGTTGCGCCAACAAGAGCTCCGTAAACTCTTTAGAGTTATAATAGTACATGATGCCAAATATTGTTCCTATTAGGGGTACTAGTACTACAATGATATTCATAAGGGTAATAATGGCCTTAGAAACGTCATTGTTCAAAAAGAGCAACACAAAACCTAACAAAAGGTAAAATAGAAAGTAAACGTAGCTCCATCGGCTACGAATTAGGTCGTAAAAACTATATTTAAGTATTTTAAGCATCGGCTGGGGTTATTGCTATGGCCGCTATGGCATGTTCTAAATTGGTTTGTTGGGTCTTTTGCTGCAATTCGTCTATACTACCCTTAAAATAAATTTTTCCTTCAAGGAGATACACGATACTATCAGCTACTTCAGCTACAAACTGCATTATGTGTGAGGTAATTAGAATGGTCTTTCCTTTGGCTTTTTCCTTTTGCATCAATTCTTTTAGGTTAATGAGCGAGGCAGGATCAAGACCTGTTGTAGGCTCATCTAAAATAAGGAGCGGACTATCGAACATAAAGGCCAACACTATGTTTACCTTTTGTTTGGTACCACCGGATAAAGTTGCCAATTTCTTATCTAGAAAAGGCTCTAATTTAAAAAGTGAGATTAAACCACTCTCCTCGCTAGGTTGTTGGCGAAGGTCTTTGATCATACGAATTAATTCCCTAACCTTTAGGTTACCGGGAAAGTTGGCGATTTGAGGCAAGTATTCTATCTTTTTTCTATATTTCCATTCGTATTTAATAGGGTTTCCATCTATGGAAATTGTGCCCTTATTTGGTACCACCATCCCCAAAATACTTTTAATAAGGGTTGTTTTACCTGAACCGTTGGGTCCTAAAATAGCAAAAACACCTCCATTTTGTATGCTAAGGTCAAGTCCTGATAGCACTTGATTCTTGCCAAATTTTTTATGTAGATTTTCTATCTGTATCATATACATTGTGTTTTCCGTAAAACGGAATTCTATTTCATTTTTACGAGTCTTAAACTGATTCCATTTTTTTGTTTAAAGTCTTGCTATTGGTTAATTTCCACTTTCCTCTTGTCAATTTAACTTTATCTATCATTTTCATCAGTGGTCGTTCATCCATTAAATCATCTGGTGTAAATAGGGGCGATACTTTTTCAGAGAAGTCAATGATATCCATAAAAAGGCTACGCAACAACACGATGGTTTCTGGTGTACGGTTAACGATATAAGAGAAGAGTTTTACGGGTCTATAGGGTACATCCCCTATCCCGTTCTTATCCAAATCATACCCAGTGTAATCACTCCAATAATTATTTACAATTTTATTGTCGTTCAACTTACTGTTATAGGACACGTCAAAACTATTGTACAAAAAATTGTTTTTCTCAAAGGTATTGGCATAGCATGCTCCCAATACTTTTACGGCCCATCCGTTGTGAATGAAATCATTGTACTTATAATTAATCCGATTAGAACCTTCTATCTTAATACCTATGGTGTTTTCCTCAAAAGTGTTCCCGATTATTTCTGCATCACCAATTTCTTTCAATAACATCCCATATGCAGAGGGTCCCCAATTCTTACGAAAAACATTATTTGTCATTTGTATATGCTTAGAAAACATAACAGCTACCCCAGCTCCATTATCTTCAAAGGTATTATTGGAATAGACATCGTTATTGCTAAACATAAAATGTAGTCCATAGCGCAGATTATTACTGCTCAGGTTATCGTTGATAACAATATTATCGGAAAATTCAAGGTAAATACCATCGCGCGCACCTTGCACAATATTATGGTCTACCACTACATTTTTACAGTGCCACAATTGAATTCCGTTACCGGAATTATACTCATCTTGGGCATCGCCAATAATCTTGTTATGATACACCTTACCGTTACTACTTTTCTCTAAATAGATACCAAAAAATAGATGCTCTAGAACAATATTTTGAAGTACAAAATTTTCACTTTTCACGACCCGTATAGCAGCAGGGTCTGCGGTGTAACTTACGCCTACATTCATAATGAAGAGCCCATCTAATGTAACATTATCCGATACTATTCTTATGATTTCCCCTTTCTTCTCTCCGTCGATTACAGGGTAGCCCTCCCCTATGATGGTCAAGGGCTTATCAATTAGAATATCGTATTCTTTGTAGGTGCCTTTTTTTATGAGCAGGGTATCAAATTCCATAGCCTGTTCAATTCCCGCTTTAACGGATTTAACTTCGCAATCTGCACAAATAGTTATAGTATTTGCCTGCATGTTTAAGCAAGTGAGCACGAAACCAATAAACAAAACCCGTATGGCTATTTTCTTTTTCATATTGATCCTCTACTTTTTGAGCTGAAACCTACGACTACAAATAAAACGGACAACAAGGTTGCTGCACTAATAGGTACGGCCAAGGCTTTGAGTACTTTTTTAGGTGTTATCACCAAACGAGCATGCAGCGCCAACAATACTGTACTAAAAAGAAGACCCAACTTTAAAGTGTTATGCTTTGTATAATGCCTATTAATATCCAAATCGAAAAAACCAGAAGCGTCCTCCATGGTAAAATAAATACCGGCTACTACCAATACTAGCAAAGAAGGTAAACCAATAGGTTCAAATTGCGAATCAGAACCTTTTGTTATTTGAAAGTCATCTTTTTTAAGCGCTTTGTGCAAGCATCGCGATGCTAAAACAAGAGGCCCACCGGTACATATAGTTGCCGCAATGATTTGTACGATTATGGCGATTTTCAATATCATGTTACCGAACGATTAGGAATTTAGAATCCTGTTTGGCTTCAACCCAATGCTTTTCTTCCTTTGGAAAATTAAAATGTTGGTATTTTGTCAAGGGATAAGATTCACCATTAGTGTGAAAAACTATACCTCCTTCTAGCATGACCAATTGAGCATCTGTTGGGGAAGTGTGTTCTGGAAAAACCGAATCTTTCTCTAAGCTGATACTCAAAATTTCCAGAACATCAGTTTTGGCGAGTTTCTCCACTTTAAGTTTATCAAAAGGTTGACTTTTTATAGTGTCTTTAATTGTATACATTTTTTCTTTTTTATTTATCATTACAACGCAGGAGGAATATCACCTACCATAGCTCTGTTCACGTCATTGAACAGTAGTTGACTAATTAGGGGTTAGCCGCGTCATTACGTACTTTACCAACGATATTTGTAATGGCGATACGGTACACTAACGGCATTCCTGTTTGTTGCAATCGCGTCGAAAAATCTTGTATGAATTTTGGATGCTCGCTCTTCAAACTTGCAATGGTGTCTTGAACACCTTCAAAAAAACGATGTAATTGGTCTTTGGCCGTATTACCTTCCAACTCCTGAAATACACCATAGGCTTGAACCGAACGCCACTTTTGAATGGAGCTGATATCGTCTACTTGAAAAGAAACCGTCGGGTTTTCGCGCATTGCCTCTATTTTATGACCTTCTTTTGCATAACTCAATACACAGTTGTTTTCGATATCATAGAAATACGTTATCGGAACAATATTGGGGCTTTTACCCTTCATATAGGCTAACCGACCAATAAAATTTGTGCTTAAAAGCAGTACGTTTTCCTCATCTTGTTGTGCTTCTATCATAGATTTAACTTTTAGCTATTTTGCAAATCGCGCTCTCAATTTCTCCCAAGTAAATAAGTCACCCAATTTTTCTGCTTGTACCGTTTTAGCTTCTTCCAAGCTGGCAAACCCTGTTAAATATTCGCCCATAGGGCTTGGTAGGTTTTTACTAATTAGATAGGTGGCTGTAGTGGCATCAATAAATTCTCCTGGATTGTTATAGTCATTGACCAAAAACACTGCAATGGTTTCCTCATCCACCTCAATTAAATGGTTCAGCATACATTCCGTTGCATCAAAAGAAAAGGTTTTACCCTTCTTGGTCATGAATTGGGCCGCATATTGCTTATCCACAATAGTCATACTACAATAATGACAACCATCCGAACCATAAGCTACAGGTTTGGGCGTCTTGTTGCAGGAAGTCAATATGGTTGCTGTACAAACTAGTGCTATTATATATTTTCTCATTTTTATTAGTTTTTTTTTGCTAATCAAATTAAGACCTTACATCTCGTTGATGGTCCAGTTTAAAAAAACTGACACAAAGTTGTTTTTATGCTCGAGTTATCACTGATTTCTCGTATTTCTTAGTTTTATATCATTATTGCATCCGGTTTTTCCAACCTAAATAACCTGCTATTAATGTTAAGCACATTCCAAAAAACATAAGATATGCTCCTAATCTTGGATAGGAATACGCGTCAAAATTCAACATTTTCTGATGTCCAAAAAGAGGGGGTTTATAGCTCATAGGGGTACCGTCTGGGTTAGCTAATTTCATAATTGCTTTTGGGTCCAAGTTGGTTCCATAATCTATCATCCAAGCATTAAAATCATACATTCCAAGCACTCCTAGGATAGACATTAGGATAAACCATCCAAAAAACCATCGGTGCGATACTTTTTTGAAAAACCCTAAAAGGCCGAGAATCACTCCCAAGGCAATCATACCGCCAATTACTAATGGAAAAACACTAAATTCCCACATATCTTTTGGTTTTGGTAGGGTTTTCATGCCAATGTAGTGGTTAAGGCCATCTATATTCTGTATGTCAAACTCACTTTGTCCTTGAATACCATCAATATAGATGTCCAGACCCAGAGGCTCAGGATATTGAGGGGCCCCTAATTCTATGTTCCATAAGGGGAAGAAAAACAACCCTAACAGTAACAAGGAACCTAATATCATAACCACACTTGCTCTTTTCATAATCTAACTCTTTAAAGCATATTCAAATAGACCCAAATTTGTGATGGCCGTTTCTGTATTCATTAAAAAGCAGGCAGGTTTTTACCACGCTACCCGCTTTTCGTTAAAAAAATGATACTTAAGATTGATTAGTCTCCGCCTAAGGACCAAGAAAGATCTAGATTTGAGCTTGCCGGGGATACTCTAATATATCCTTGCATTTCTTGGTGCAGTGCCGAACAGAAATCCGTACAGTAAAAGGGAAATACGCCCACCTGTTTAGGTTCCCAAACAGATGTCTTTGTTTGTCCTGGCATAATCAATAATTCCGAATTATTCTGACCCATCATGGCAAAGCCATGTGGTACGTCGAAATCTTGCTCGTGGTTGGTAATATGAAAGTATACTTCATCACCCACTTTTATCCCTTCAATATTATCAGGTGTAAAATGACTGCGGATCATGGACATATAAATATGTACCTCATTACCGTTGCGCTCTACTCTAGCCTGATCTGGACTTGTTACTGCGTATGGGTGTTTGTTTTCATCCAAGCGGTAGATTTTTTTGGAGTTTGAAGCTAACATATCTGCAGGAATACCGGCCGCATAGTGCGGTTCTCCATGGGTTGGAAAATCATAAAGCAGCTCCATTTTATCGCCTGAGATATCATATAGTTGGGCAGAGTGCTCCAATTCAGGACCAGTTGGTAAATACCTGTCTTTGGTTATCTTGTTCATCACTACTGCATATTTACCATGTGGTTTTCTAGAGTTTCCTCCAGGAATCATTAAGTGACCAACAGAATAATACGTAGGCTTTCTATCGATAACCTCCCAAGTACCTACTTTCCATTTTACCACTTCCGAAGAAATAAAATATGTGGTGTAGGCATTTCCTTTATCGTCAAACTCTGTATGTAAGGGGCCTAAACCACCACTTTTAACAGTACCGCCCAATACGTCCTCAAACTTTAGAATAGGAATACCATAAGCTTCACCATCAAATTTTTCAGCCTCTATGGCAGCAATCATCTTGCTAAAAGAGTGTACACTTAAATCTGCCGATAATTTTCCATTACCAATAATATATTCCCCAGTTGGGTCTACATCAACGCCATGAGGTGATTTTGGTGTTGGCAAGAAATAAACAGCTCCAGGCACGTCTAATGGGTCTACGGTCAACACTTCTTTTTTCATCGTAGTTGTTGCGGTATGGGTAGACTCGTCATAAATATTGTGCGCATAATTTGCGGGCATTTTTGTACCTCCACCATTGTTCACATACGCTTCTATTTTCTTCCAGTTAATGGCAGCAATAAAATCCTTATCGTTCTGGGAAGAGTTTACTTCTAACAATGAATTAGCTTCCTCTGTGTTATAGGTAGTAAAGAAGAACCATCCATGGGATTGATTACGACCGGGATGCGCAAGATCGTAGTTAAAGCCCGGCATCATCAATTGAAACTTAATATCCATATGACCATGCTCGGGGTCTACACTTAAGAAAGAAAGTGCACCTTTAAAGTTTCCTTTATACTCCTCTATTGGCATATCACGCTGTGGTACGGGAACAGAAAATCGTGTTCCGGCAACTACATACTCTGTATTCTCAGTTATAAAAGAGGAACTATGGTTACCCGCACTATTGGGTATTTCAATAATCTCTTCGGTCTCGAAAGTCGTTAAACTAATTCTAGCAATTCTTGGGGTGTTATTACCATTAAGAAAAATCCATCTACCATCCAATTCCCCATTTGTTTGAGAAATATCCGGGTGGTGAGAATCATCCCAAGGTACAAATCCAAAAGAAGTTTCCAACATTGGTTTTGTTTCTTCAGAGTAGCCATAACCGGATGTCGGGAACTGGGAAAATACTGGAATCTCCTTAAACATTCTACCGGAGGGTAATCCGTAAACCGTAAGGTTACCGCTATATCCACCGGACATAAAGGCGTAGTACTCATCTTGCTCACCTGGAGCTACGTAGACTTTCTCGGCAGCACTGGAAGATAACGCTCCGCTAGAAGAGGCCTTTCCGTTTTGATTGCCGCAACCGGTAAGCATCAAAACCGACCCTAGCATGGCAAATAAATAATAGGTATACTTTTTCATTCTGTGTGTGTTTATGGATTTCTATTGGTTTAATTTATTTTGATGGTGGTAAGATTACTTTATCTACTACATACACGGTACCGTTACCCGCATCAATGCTGCCCAATATTTTGGCACCGCCTATGTAAATATCTTCCCCTTTTACTTCCACTGTTGTACTAAGATCACTTGCCTGTCCCAGCTTCTTTATTTTTTTAAGAAGATCCATATTATAATTACCCGCTGTAACATGGTGCTTTAGGATATGGGCCAAGGCATCTTTATTCTCAGGTTTTAGCAGGTCTTCAACCGTACCGGGCGGCAAGGCATCAAAAGCGGCATTGGTAGGCGCAAACACCATTAAAGGACCTGCATTTACCAGTGCATTTTCTAACCCTGCAGCTTGTACGGCCGCAACCAGTGTGGTATGGTCTGGAGAGCCAATGGCAATCTGTAACACATTAGGCTGAGAGCCATCATCCTCAATAAAGGCCTGACCTTTGTTTTGATCGTCCCCAGCTTCAGTTATTGCTGAAGAGGTACTTGTGTTGTCGGTTTTGGCTTCGCCTTTACAACTGCAGATAAACAGCAGCATAATTGCAAATCCGAATAGGAATTTTAAGTTGCTTGTTTTCATGATATGATTATTTAAAGCGTTCTAAAATATTCTAAGATGGAGCGCGTTTCCTCTACGGTTAGATTTTGATTGGCCATTGCGGCACCATTAAATTCAATCAAGAGATCTTTTGCGCACCTATCCTCTTCGGTCATTAGCTTTGGATCTAAAATCATGTTCATGATCCATTCTGGAGACCTTCTTTCCATGATGCCAACTGGAGACGGGCCAATAAATCTTTTGTCCAACTTATGACAAGCCGTACAGTTAGTTTTGAACAACGCTGCACCTGCGTCTGCCATTTCTTGATTAATTTGTGGATCAAGGGTAATGTCCTTAATTTGGCCCACTCCTTTTTCATCTAAAGTAATACGCTGTGAAGCAGGAACCGCATCAGTCGCGGGGGCCGTCTCAACAGCTTTTTCTGTTGACTTTGAACGGTCTACACTAAAGCCTTCTTTTTTTTCTTCTTTTCCGCCACAGCTTATTAGAACAATGGAGAAAAGCAGGGCTACACTTTTAAATGCTATTTTCATTTTATGGTCGTTTACGATTAATAGGTCAAAAGTAGGGGGCTTAATTTGGTAAAAACATGATATTTATCAGTAAAAGGATAAAAAAGTCTTTTAATCTTTATATTTGTATTTAAAAAAGAAAAGATGCTTTCCAATTCTTCCAAGTACGCCGTGAACGCCGTATTATATTTGGCGGTGCATTCAACGAACGAGAAAAAGCTTTTGGCAAAAGAGATTAGTAAATCCACAAAAATTCCACAGGCTTATCTTTCTAAACTGATGCAAAAATTAACGCGGCATCAATTAATATCTTCCGTTCGTGGGCCCAATGGAGGGTTTTATTTGACCGAGGAAAATCGAAACGTATCCTTATTGGATATCGTTACGGTAATCGATGGGGATATAAGGTTAACGTCTTGTATGCTGGGACTTCACAAGTGCAACGAAAACCATCCTTGCCCTATTCACCATTTGGTTGGCGATACCAAAACCAATTTCATGAAAAATTTAGAAAGGACTAGCGTGCAGGAGTTGGTTTCGGACATACAGGATGGAAAGAGTTTTCTATCGCTTTAAAATGGATGCCGTATTTTGGGATAATTTTAATCGAAAGTATCGAATAGGGTCTGTTCCCGTAAAAGAAGAAGTATATCACTTTTTTGACCATAACTGCCATTGGTAGCCTAAGCTTAGTGCAATTGAAATAAAAAACGCCCCCCCAGTTCAGTGGCCGGCAGTTTTTGTACCATAATAAATGCAAAAAGAGCTTAGAATGGGAGACCTAAGGGTAGGTGGCTATTACCTAAGTAAACGTCTGGGCACCTTTTTATAAGTAACTTGCTTTCATTTTTTTTAGTTCCCGGTACTGTCAATTCCCATTATAAAGGAATATTTCCATGCTTTTTCTTAGGTATTGAAACAGCTTTGTTTTCTAATAAGGCATAAGCTTTTATAAGTTTTCTTCTGGTGTTTTTTGGATGGATGACTTCGTCTATAAATCCTCTTTCTGCCGCGCTATATGGATTCGCAAACAATCTGGCGTATTCGGCTTCCTTCTCCGCCAACATGGCTATGGGATCATCCGCCTTATCAATTTCCTTTCTAAATATAATTTCACTGGCCCCTTTAGCGCCCATAACCGCAATCTCCGCTCCCGGCCAGGCATAATTTAGGTCGGCACCAATATGTTTCGAGTTCATGACATCGTAGGCACCACCGTACGCTTTTCTTGTTATGACCGTTACTTTAGGTACGGTTGCCTCACTTAAAGCGTACAATAATTTGGCTCCGCCCGTGATGATACCGTTCCATTCTTGATCGGTACCCGGCAGAAATCCTGGAACGTCTACCAATACTAAAAGCGGAATATTGAAACAATCACAAAAACGGGTAAAACGCGCGGCTTTTTTGGAACTGTTTACGTCCAAAACACCGGCAAGGCTCATAGGCTGATTGGCAACGATACCAATGCTTTTACCGGCCAATCTGGCAAAGCCTATAACGATATTCTCTGCAAAATCTTTTTGGATCTCAAAAAACGTATCGGCATCAATTATGCCGTTGACGACATTGCGCATGTCGTAGGGCTGGTTCGCGTTTTCGGGAACAATAGATTCCAAAACATCCCGTACTTCATCGGTCATTGTGTAGGGTGTTTTGGTAGGCCCATCTTCACAGTTCTGCGGCATATAGCTCAATAACTGTTTGATCTGGGCAATGCAGTGCATATCATTGGCAGCAGTTAAATGGGTTACCCCAGATTTGGTAGCGTGCGTATACGCCCCACCAAGTTCTTCTGCCGTAACCTCTTCATTGGTAACGGTTTTGACCACATTTGGGCCGGTAACGAACATGTAGCTCGAATTTTCTACCATCAATGTAAAATCCGTCAAAGCGGGAGAGTAAACGGCACCCCCGGCACAAGGACCCATAATGGCCGAAATTTGTGGAATTACACCAGAGGCCATTACGTTTCTATGAAAGATATCCGCATAGCCCCCAAGGGAACGCACCCCTTCTTGAATTCTTGCGCCACCACTATCATTGAGACCAATCATGGGAACGCCTATCTTCATGGCCATATCCATGACCTTACAAATTTTTTCTGCGTGGGTTTCTGAAAGTGCACCGCCAAAAACCGTAAAATCCTGTGCGAACACACAGACTTGTCTGCCACTAATGGTGCCGAAGCCGGTAACCACACCATCGCCATAATAGATTTGTTTGCCCATACCAAAGTCTTTGGTACGATGGGTGACCAACGCGCCCACTTCTTCAAAGGAATCCTCATCCACTAAAAAATGAACGCGCTCCCGTGCCGTCAATTTTCCTTTAGCGTGTTGTTTGTCAATACGTTCTTGACCTCCCCCTTGAAAGGATTGGGCCAATTTAGCTTTAAGTAGTTCCTTTTTATCCTTCATGTGCACTATTCAATAATTTTTCTCGATAATCGAGATTTAAATACTCTGGGCAGTGACTCGAAATCAATATGTTTTTTGCTTTGAATGCCGTGTGGTCTGCCCAGCGTTCGTGTCGGTTTAAACTCTATTTTTCTTCCAATTCGAAGAAGCGCTAACCGGTGTTTTCAATATTTTTTTATGTTCCAAAAATACTTTTAGTCCTACTAGGGCCGCTATACGTCGCTCTTTATCCTGTTGCTGTTCCAGTGAAGCGGGGGAATAGTGGTCTTTAACAAAATGGGTGTCGAATTTACCCGATGTAAAAGCATCGTGTTCGCAAACGAACTTTCCAAAAGGCAAGGTGGTTTCCACGCCTTCCACTTTATAGTGGTCAATAGCCTTAATCATGAGTTGTATGGCTTCCGCTCTATTCTTACCGTACGTAATCAACTTTGACAGCATAGGGTCATAGTAAATCGGCACGTCCATACCTTCTTCATAACCATCATCTACTCGAATCCCTTGCCCTTGCGGGGGGCTGTAGGTTGAAAGCGTACCTATACTGGGCATAAAATCATTCAAGGCATCCTCTGCGTACACCCTTAGTTCAAGTGCATGGCCGTTAATTCTAACATCATCTTGCTTGAATTGTAATTCTTCGCCTCGCGCCACTTTGATCTGTTCTTCCACCAAATCGATACCGGTTATCAGCTCCGTTACGGGATGCTCTACCTGCAATCTGGTATTCATCTCCAGAAAATAGAAGTTCTTATTTTCATCCAACAGGAATTCCACGGTACCGGCCCCTACATATTCACAGGCTTTTGCGACCTTAACGGCAGCTTCGCCCATTGCAGCCCTGATCTTAGGGGTTAGAACGCAGGATGGGGCTTCTTCCACCACCTTTTGGTGTCTTCGTTGCACACTGCATTCCCGCTCAAAAAGGTGTACAATATTCCCATGGGTATCTGCTAGCACCTGAATTTCAATATGGCGGGGCGAGGCCACATAGCGTTCTATAAAAACGGAGCCATCGCCAAACGAAGCCTTGGCCTCACTAATGGCACGGGTCATCTGTTCCGATAAATCCTCTAAACGATTTACGACCCGCATTCCTTTTCCCCCACCGCCTGCCGCAGCTTTTATGAGAATAGGGAAACCAATTTCCGAGGCAATCTTTTTAGCCGCCGTTACATCCTTTATTGCATTTTCAGTACCGGGAACCATGGGAATGTCATACTGCCGTACGGCTTCTTTGGCGGCCAGTTTATTGCCCATAACCTTAATGGCATGCGGCTTGGGACCTATAAAAATGAGACCATTGTCCGCTACCAGTTGGGCAAATTTTGCATTTTCACTTAGAAAGCCATAACCAGGGTGTAGGCCTTCCGCGCCAGTTGCCTTTGCTGCTTCTATTACGTTCTCCATGACCAGGTAGGACTCGGAAGAGGGGGCTTTTCCCAATAAAACAGCTTCATCGGCAAAGCGCACGTGGGGCGAATTTCGGTCTGCTTCAGAATAAACGGCTACCGTTTTAATGCCCATTTTTTGAGCGGTACGCATTACCCGTAGTGCAATCTCGCCTCGGTTGGCGATTAATATTTTTTTCATTAGTGGTCTTTTTAGTATTCGCCTCGTCTCGTGGCACCCTTTTTACCCAGAAATCCATATGGGTGCCTTGCTTACCTAAAGATTGTTGAGGTTTATTCCAGTTCAATAAGCAATTGTCCTTTTTCAACGGTATCATCTTTTTTAATGCCGATATGTTTGATGACGCCATCTCCTTGGGATAAAATCACATTTTCCATTTTCATAGCTGACAAAACCACCAAAGGAGTGTCTTCTGAGATAGCTTGTCCTTCGGCAACCAAAATTTCAAGTATAAGCCCGGGCATGGGAGCTTTTACTGAATTTAACTTTTGGGAAGCCACTGAAAGTAGTCCCATTTTCTTCACCTGCTGATCGTATTCATCTTCTATTTCCAGCGTATGCATTGTTCCGTTTACAGAAATGCTTAAGGTCTTCTTGAAACCATCGATTTCAAGAAGGTTTACTTTATAGCCCTTATGATCGTGAAGTAAATGAAAACTGGAGTTGCTTATTTTGATTAGATTTAATTGGGCCACGTCTTTTTTAGTGACCTGCATTTCATTGTCATCGATACGAATTACGTAGTTCTCCATTTGTTGAGGGTATGTGCCAAGGTATAATTGGGTACTAAAGATAAAGCATGCCAAGAAGCTTATCAAGGGGTTTGGGGAAAGAACAGAGAATTCGGCTAAAATAGGAAGCCGTGAGATTGAATTATAAAGTGTAATTACAGACGCATACCTGGTGCCCTTGCTTAGCGGAGGTTAATTCAATGCATAAGCCTGCTTGGCAATCTCCAATTCTTCATTGGTAGGGATGACCAAAATTTTCACCTTTGAAGCTTGGTGCTGAATTTCTCGTGTTCCATCCGTTTTTCCCTTATTCTTTTCAATATCGATTTTAATGCCCAGCGCTTCTAGATCTTTGCAGACCATTTCGCGCAAAGCACTCGAATTTTCACCGATGCCAGCGGTAAAAATTAGGGCATCGACACCATTTAATGCGGCAAAGTAACTGCCAATATATTTTTGAATCCGATAGGCCGTCATGGCGAGTGCCAGTTTACAATCCAGATTGCCATCTGCCGCCTTTTGCTGTATTTCCCGTACATCTGAATGTCCTGTAAGCCCCAGAAGGCCGCTTTGCTTTTGCAAAAGGGTGCTGGTCTCCCTAGGGGAGAGGCCCAAGGTGTCCATGAGGTAGAACAAAACAGATTGATCAATGGCACCACTGCGGGTTCCCATAATGAGTCCGTCCGTAGGGCCAAAACCAAGGGAATGGTCGATGCTCTTCCCGTCCTTTACGGCAGTCATACTACACCCATTGCCCAAATGGATGCTAATTATTTTTTTAGCTGAATTTTTAAGGTAGCCAATGGCTTGTTCGGCAACATATTTATGACTTGTGCCGTGAAAGCCGTACAGTCGTATATGATGTTCATCTGCCATGGCTTTTGGAATGGCATAGCGGAAGGCCTTTTCTGGAAGGCTTTGGAAAAAGGCCGTATCAAAAATGGCGATTTGCGTTGCCTGCGTAAACAATTCCATCGCTACACGTATGCCAAGTGCGTTGGCAGGATTATGTAAAGGGGCCAGCGAGGACAGGCGTTCTATTTCCGATAATACGGCTTTATTAATTGTAGTAGGTTGGTCAAATAGATTTCCACCATGCACCACCCTATGGGCCACAACATCAATTTCACCCGTGTTTTTTAGAACCCCTATTTCAGCGTCCAAGACCATATCCGTTAGCGCCTCCAAGCCTTTTTTATGGTCCGCAATCGATAGCGATTTGCTGTGTGTAACGCCTTTGGAGGAATAATGCAGTTCCGCATTTTCAGTTCCAATTCGTTCAACCAATCCTTTACAAATCAGCGCTTCCGAAGGCATATCGAGTACTTGGAATTTGATAGAGGAACTGCCCGAGTTGATGACTAAAATCTTCATGATGGCTTAATTTTCTTGGGCTTGAATAGCGGTTACGATGACCGTGTTAAAGATATCCTCTGCGGTACAGCCCCTGCTCAAATCGTTTACAGGCTTATTGAGCCCTTGTAGCATTGGGCCTATGGCCAGGGCACCCGTCTCTCGTTGTACGGCTTTATAGGTATTGTTTCCCGTATTCAAATCCGGAAATATTAATACGGATGCTTGGCCCGCTACTTCAGAATCGGGTAGCTTGCTTTTACCAACCAAGGGGTCAACGGCGGCATCGTATTGTATAGGACCTTCTATCTGTAAGTGCGGATGGGTACGCTTAACGATTTCGGTCGCCTTTCTCACCTTATCCACATCTTCACCCTTGCCAGAGCTGCCCGATGAATACGAAAGCATTGCTATTTTGGCCTTAATTCCAAAAGCCTCTGCGGAATGGGCCGAGGAAATGGCAATTTCCGCCAGCTGCTCTGCCGTAGGATTGGGGTTGATGGCGCAGTCCCCAAAAACCGAAACCCTGTTGGGCAAACACATGAAAAAGACGGAGGAAACGACTCCAATGCCGGGTTTTGTTTTAATGAATTGAAGCGCCGGGCGTATGGTATGTTGGGTGGTATGTGCCGCTCCGGATACCATGCCGTCCGCATGACCTTTATAGACCATCATCGTTCCAAAATAGGAAACGTCCAGCATGGCGTCACGCGCCATATCCATATTTACCCCCTTATGTTTCCTCAATTCATAGAAGGTAGTGGCGTACTCCTCAAAGTATGCCGCGGTAGCCGGATCGATAATGGTTACGTGTGAGGTATCAAACCCCAAAGGCATCGCTTTCTTTTCTAGCTGTTCCCTATTTCCCAGTAATGTAATATCGACAATACCCAAAGCACTCAATTCACAGGCCGCTTCCAGGATACGAACATCCTCACCTTCGGGCAATACAATATGTTTTTTATGTTTTTTTGCGCGCTGTAATAAATTGTACTGAAACATCTTGGGCGTGGTGGCCTTCGGTTTAAACGTTTCTAAACGGGCAAGTAGCAATTCGCCGTCAATATGCGTGTTAAATAGGGAAATTGATGTCGCAATCTTCTGTTTGCTTTCGGCATAAATCTTGGACTTAATATTACCTACGGCATTGGTAGCCTCAAAAGTACCTTGTTGTACCAAAATTATGGGCACATGGGTTTCAAAACCTTCCAATAACTTTAGAATAGAGGGTTCTGGGATTATACCTCCCGTAAGCACAATCCCGGAAATGGAAGGGTAATTTTCAGAAAGATTGGCCTGTAAGGCGCCAAGTATGATGTCTGAACGATCGCCCGGGGTTATGACCAGGCTATTCTCCCGTAAATGGTTAAGGTAGTTGTGCAACTGCATGGCCCCAACACCGAAACTACCCGTTTGGTTATCGAGATTTTCTGCACCAAAAAGTACTTTGCCGTCCAGTGATTCAAGTATTTCGTTGAGCGTTGGGTGCGATAAATCCTTGACCCTTGGCACGGTAAAAGCAATGGTTTTATTCTTTAATTCTACCTTAAGCTCATTGTTGACCAAGTTTACATTTTCTGGGCGTACCTTGTTCGCCACAACGGCCAAAATTTCTATGTCTTTTTGAATATAGGTGTTTACCGCTGATTCAAGATTGCCGCAAAACTCGGCCAAGTTTTTGCCTTTTGCATTGTCTACAAGGATTACTGGAATACCAAGATTCTTTGCAATATCTATATTTAAGTCAAACTCGATAATGCTTCCATCACTGGAAAAATCACTGCCCTCCACGAGGATGAAATCGAAATTTTCCTCAAGATGTTTGTATTTTGATATAATGGTATCCAAAATATCGCCTTGCCTGCCTTCATTGAACATATCCACCACTTGGCTTTGTGTAAGGGCATAGGCATCCTTTACAGGGATATCCAGGTTAAAATGGGAGATAACGGTATTGATATGATTATCAATCCCCCCTTGCTTGATATCATCGATAACAGGTCTAAAATAGCCTACCTTGGGCATTTTACCCAGCAGCAATTGCATTAGCCCTAGAACAACCAACGACTTACCGCTATGGGATTCCAGTGTAGTTACATAAATTGCTTTGGACATGTAGTGGGTGTGATTTTCGTTCTGTACAAAGATACTGGTTTTGGTTTTTTTTGCAGGGAATGGGAAACCATTTAAAACAAAAGTTTTTGAATTGCCGCTATCGTAGGATGATGGAAAAGTAAATAGCTGCTATTCGTTTAATCTAAATAATTCCCCGATAGCTCTGCCTCGGGGTTTCCGAACTTATCTCCCCTTGGGGGAGGTCGGAATTGCCTTTTTGCAATTTCGGGTGGGGTAAAATACAAAATTTCGGTTTTTGGCCCTTTTTGGCCAAAATGAAACTGGCGAAATACTCCTGTGGCTTGCCCTGGGGATAGTCAGTTTCAAGAAATTTTTTATTCGGCTGTTCAAAATAGACTTTGAAAAGAAAATGTACACGAAGGGCCCCATACTGTTCTGGACATTTTTTGATGTCCCAAAAATGGTAAAATAGGATGTTGGGCAAATGTAAAGCGGCACTTTTGCGTAACTTTAAAAGAAAAATGCCAGAATTACCGGAAGTGCACGGCTACAAAGTGTATCTAGACAGTACCGTGTTGTATCAGAAAATAACTGCAATTGAATGTAGGGATACCAAATTGTTGAAGCGGCCCCTAGAGGATTTTGAAAAATACCTTTTGGGAGAGGAGCTTCTTGAAACGCGGCGCATAGGTAAATACCTGTTTGTAAAAACTACGGGCCCTAAAATCCTTTTAATGCATTTTGGTATGACCGGGCGCCCCAATTATTATAAAGATCTCGATGACCGGCCTAAATTTGGACACCTTGTACTCACCTTTGAAAATGGTTTTCATTTTGCGTTTGAGAACAAAAGAAAATTTGGATGGTGGAACCTTATAGATTCTATAGAGGCCTATCAGCACGCCCATAAATTGAGTGATGATGCAAGAGACCTTTCCTTAAAGGTTTTTAAAGATTCCTTACAAAATAGGAAGACACATATCAAAAAGATTTTAATGGACCAAAGTGTGGCGGCGGGCGTGGGTAATTGGATGGCCGATGAGATTTTATACCAGGCCAAGATGCACCCGAAGAAAAAGGTGGAGGATATGAAAGCGGAAGATATGGATACCGTATTCGAAGCCATGAAGAAAGTGATTGAAATTGCAATTGAAAATGATGCACATTATGCCGATTTTCCGCCGGACTTCCTGATGCATTTTAGAAAAGAGGGCGGCACTTGCCACCATACGGGTGGCGCAATAGAAAAAATAAAACTTGGGGGTAGAACTACGTATTTTTCCCCGCAATGGCAGGAGTTTTGATTATTGCGAAAGCCTTTTTTGTTTTTAGTGAAAATCAAATTAAGTAAAGGTCGCACGAAAAATATATGGGAATGCGATTGAATCCACTGACTAAATCACCAAAATAACTAACTATGAAGACGATAAAATACAAGCTTAATTACCTTTTGGATGGAATGGGACATCTTAAAGTCACTTGTTTCTTGCTATTGCTACCTTTTTACGGTAGTTCGGAAGTTACTGTACCCAATACTCCTGTTTCTAATTTGGAGATAGAGGTTATCTCGGCCGGTAGCAATGATTACTACCCAAATGGAGATGGCTCAGGGATAGTAAAGGTTACCGCAAGGGCTAATAATGCCGTGCGATATGCCTTTCGTTTTAATAATGGGACTGTACAGGAAAGTGCTTCTGGTATAATGGAACATACATTTACAGAAGAAGGTACTCAAACCAATACCATTGTGGCCTGGGCATATGCTGATTCTGGAGAATTCATCAAGGAAACGGCAACTATCACTATTTTTAAATCTAACCAATCGTTTACAAAATTGGTTTTCTCGGATGAGTTCGAATACAACGGTAATCTTAATTCAGAAAAGTGGTTTCATCAGGTAATCCCTCCAAATAATGGGAGCTGGTACAATGACGAATTGCAACATTATACCAATCGTTTAGAAAACTCGAGCGTAAGTAATGGAACCTTAAAAATCAAAGCATTAAAGGAAGAATTTTCAGCGGAGGGTAGTACAAAATCATATACTTCCGCACGGCTGAATTCCAAGTTTGTATTCACCTACGGAAGGGTAGAAGTAAGGGCGAAATTAGCGAAAGGAGCGGGCACATGGCCGGCAATTTGGACGCTAGGGACCAATGTCAACGAAACAGGGAATTTCTTTGGAGATCAATACGGTAGTGTAGGATGGCCAGACTGTGGAGAAATCGATATAATGGAACAGACCGGTTGGGACAAATCGCAAACCCTGTCCTATTTTCATTGGGGGGATACCAATACCGGGGAATATGATACTGCCGGAGGAAAAATTAGCACCACGGGAACTACGGAAGACTTTCACGTGTATTCGTTGGAATGGACTGCAAGCAGCATGATTTCCAGAGTCGACGATGTAATCGTATACGAGCTTATAAATACAGAGGATAATCCCTTCGATAACCCGCATTACCTGCTGTTGAATCTGGCAATGGGTGGAAATTTAGGCGGGGAGGTTCCCGAAGATTTTTCCGAGAGCACCTTTGAAATTGATTATGTTCGAATTTACCAGTAATGGTTTAAACATCTTGCCAATTCTTTTTTGTGCTCTTATACTATTTGGATTTAAGGACATGAGCAACTAATTATGAAAATAATAAGGGAGTTAAACTGCTCATTGGGGGTGGTCTTTGAAACATTTCCATATTTTTCATTTTCTTTTGAATAGCTGTGATATTAGATCAACAATTTCCTCTAGGGTACCAAATGACCTAATAAAAGTATCATTTTTAAAATCGATTTGCATTTTGCTTTCAATGCCGGTTTGCAAAGGAAAAATCAATATAAAACCAAAAGCTTTGAAATAGGTATTCAAGTAAGTGGCTATTTTGGACATGTTGGTTTGGTAAGACACCTTGCTGGTTCTGCTCATAATGACAATGAGGTTGTCGTTACTACGAAAACTTCTTGAAAGTGCTAAAAGATTTCCCCAATCTTCAAAAAGTTCGAATTCACATTCAATAGGATGTTTTGCGTTAATTTCTTTTAAAATGGTCAACGTATCTTCAGAAGCATGGAAGACCAGTTTTGCACCAGAGTTGCGACCAATATTCCAAACTTTCACCAGCCAAAATTCAAACCCAATTTCCTTTTCAGCATGTTTTGGAACAATGACCATTTGGCGCTTTAGAGTACCCAAAGGTTGCTTAGGTTTATAAATAAAGGTGGTTGTATCGCATTTAGCCAGAATGCCAGATGTTAAGTCTCCTAGAAAAGAATCGGAAATACCTTTCTTTACGTGTAGCCCTAAAATTAAGTCACTAATGCCTTGCTCTTTTACTACGTTGGATATCCCATTTACGATATTTAGGTCATAGCGAAAAAGCTGGTGTAAGTGATTATCTGTGGCGGCTGCAGAAATTGCAGCTTTTTCAAGAATTTTTTGGGCATTTTTATTAGCAAAACTATCTGTTTTTTCATTTTCCACTATATTAAGGGCATACAATCCCTTTTTATTGTTGGGGGAGATAATGGTAGCGCCAAGATTTATCAATTCATCGATGGTTTCCTCATTGCTCAAGGGAATCAGGATTTTTTCAAAATGATCTATTTTGGCATTGATAATCTCACCTTTGGCTTCGGCCAGGAGGATATTTTTTGCACCACGTTGGGCAGAAAAAGTGGCAATCGTGCAGGTTACCAATATCATTAAAATGGTGCCGTTCAAAATAGTTTCATCCAACAAGCGGATCGGTTCGCCAGACGGTGTTTGTCCAATAATAATGTTATAGCCTACCATTACTGCGGCCAGTGACGCTGCGGCTTGGGCATTACTCAGTCCAAAGATTAACCTACGTTCATCTAAGGAAAGTTTAAACGTTTTTTGAGTTACTAGGGCAGCAAGGAATTTTGCGACCGTTGCAACCACTACCATCACTAATGCCACTTTGATAGTTTTCAAATCCTTAAAAAATGCGGCATAATCAATGAGCATACCTACCCCAATTAAAAAGAAGGGTATAAAAATAGCATTGCCAACAAATTCAATACGGTTCATTAGAGGGGAAGTATATGGTATTAATCCATTTAGGGCAAGTCCTGATAAAAAAGCACCTATTATTGGTTCAATACCTGCTAGTTCCGCTAAAAACGCACCTAAAAACACCATTGCAAGTACAAAGATATACTGGGAGATAGCATCGTGGAACCGTTTTAAAAACCACCTGCCTATAATGGGGAAAATGAATAAAACAACATATCCAAAAAGTAAAATAGCTGCTGCCAAACGTAACCAGAATTCAGTATTAACCTGGCCCGTGGTTATACCTACAATGATGGTGAGGACCAATAGGGCCAAAGTGTCGGTAATCATAGTACCTCCTACGGCTATATTGACCGCAATATTTTTAGAGACTCCCAATTTGCTAATTATAGGATAGGCGATTAATGTATGGGATGCGAACATACTTGCTAATAAAATAGCGGTTGGCAGTGATAACTGCAAGACATAAAGACCAACAAGAATTCCTAAAGTCATGGGTATCAAAAAAGTATATAGCCCAAAAACCAAGCTTTTATTACGATTTTTCTTAAAATCGACCAGATCAATTTCAAGTCCCGCCAAGAACATGATATAGAGTAGCCCTGCAGTACCCGAAAGAATGATACCACTATCCCGTTCCATTAAATTAAACCCATTGGGACCAATAATTGCTCCTGCAATTATCAACCCCAGCAAATGCGGAATACGTAATTTATTTAGTACAATGGGAGCACTTAGAATAATTAGGAGGATGATTAGGAATTTTAAGACAGGATCCGTAAAAGGTAACGAGAAATCTATGGACAATGGAGTCATATCATGATATTAAGTACACCTTCTAAAAGCACTGCACAAGGTAAGGAATTGTGGTTCTTACCTAGCATACTTTTACTTTCCGGTATTAGAAAATGTTCAACCTATTAAATTTAGGCATAGCGCTTTTTTTGAAAAAGGTATGTTGGTGTCTCTTCGTTATTCCTAGTTTTGCAACTTTAAAATTCTGACCATGATTTCAGTAGATAATTTAGCCGTTGAATTTAGCGGTTCCACCTTGTTCAGCGATGTATCCTTTGTAATCAACCCAACGGATAAAATTGCCTTAATGGGCAAAAACGGTGCGGGCAAATCCACCATGATGAAAATTATTGCAGGGGAGCAAAAGGCTACCCGTGGTCATGTGCGTGTACCCAAAGAAGCCATAATTGCCTATTTGCCACAACATTTGCTCACGGAGGATAACTGTACGGTTTTTGAGGAAGCGGCCAAGGCGTTCAAGCATGTTTTTGAAATGCGCGATGAAATGGAAAAGTTCAACAAACAGCTGGAGACTAGAACGGACTATGAGAGTGATGCCTACATGGCCATTATTGAAAAAGTTTCCGATTTGGGGGAGAAGTATTATGCCTTAGAAGATGTTAACTATGATGCTGAAGTTGAAAAGGCCCTAAAAGGATTAGGGTTTAAGCAAGAGGATTTTTCGCGACAGACCAAGGAATTTAGTGGTGGGTGGCGCATGCGGATAGAATTGGCCAAAATACTATTGCAAAAACCAGACCTTATTTTATTGGATGAGCCCACCAACCATATCGATATTGAATCTGTCATTTGGTTAGAGGATTTTTTAACGAACAAGGCCAATGCGGTTATGGTCATTTCCCATGACCGGGCATTTATCGATAACATTACCAATAGAACCGTTGAGGTAACCATGGGCCGTATCTATGATTATAAGGCAACCTACTCCCATTACCTACAATTGCGGGAAGACCGTAGGTCGCATCAAATTAAGGCCTACCAAGAACAGCAGAAATTTATAGCCGATACTATGGCCTTTATTGAACGTTTTAAAGGTACGTACTCAAAGACCAACCAGGTAGCCTCTCGAGAGCGGATGCTTGAAAAATTGGAAATCATAGAAATAGATGAGGTAGATACCTCTTCCTTAAAGTTGAGATTTCCCCCGGCTCCCAGGGCAGGCGACTACCCGGTAACGGTAAAGGATGTCTCAAAAAGCTACGGTAATCAAATGGTCTTTAAAAATGCGAACTTGTCCATTGCCCGAGGCGAAAAAGTCTCTTTTGTGGGACGCAACGGGGAAGGTAAATCTACAATGATCAAAGCTATTCTGAACGAAATAGAGGTGGACGGAACCTGCCAATTGGGGCACAATGTAAAAGTGGGCTATTTTGCCCAAAACCAAGCAGCATTGTTGGATACTGAACTTACTGTTTTCCAAACCGTAGATGAAGTAGCCTTTGGCGATATACGAAATCAGATCAAGAATATTTTGGGCAGGTTTATGTTTAGCGGTGACGATATCGATAAAAAAGTGGGGCTGCTCTCCGGTGGAGAAAAAACACGCTTGGCCATGGTCAAGTTGTTGTTGGATCCGGTTAACTTGTTGATTCTGGATGAACCTACCAACCACTTGGACCTAAAATCAAAGGATGTACTCAAAGAAGCACTTTCCAGTTATGATGGAACTTTGATATTGGTTTCGCATGATCGCGATTTCCTGCGGGGGCTTTCACAAAAGGTATTTGAATTCAAGGACCAACGGGTCATTGAACATTTTGAGACCATAGATGCCTTTTTGGAACGTAACAGAATTAAGAGCATTGCTGAAATAAACTTGATGAAATAGGCTGCCTAGAAGGCCATTATCCAGTGTCATTACGAGCGTATTGAAGTAGTCTATAGCTTTGTGCCAACAATCAAAAGATGGCGCAGTATCCTGCTAGCGCGTTCCTGTAACTTTCAAAACAGCCTATTCTAGCTATTTTACCTTCTTTTATTCCATGGCATAGACAACGCTTACGGAAAACTGTTCTTCGTAATCGCTATAATAGCTTACCCATGTATCACTTTGGTATTGGTTGCTGCTTATACTTATAATATCCCCCACAGTGGTTCCAATACTTTTACAAAGTAATTCTGCATTTGCCTTGGCATCTTTCAGGGCCGCTTCGAGTGCCATTCTGTTCTTTTCAGGAGCTATTTTCTGTTTTACCTGAAACTGTAATTGTACGCCCTGCATATTGGTTTTTGCCAATTTCATAGCTGTTTCCTTGGATGTAGTTTCGTAGTAGAGCACCGTACCATCCCGTTGGTATCCCAACGCATAATATTCGATTTCTTTTTCAGTAAACGGTGTTACGTCGATTCCTTCGTCTTTTAAGGCGTTGAAGTATTGTTTCCTTAATTGGTCCAAATTCTCTAAGCGGGTATCCGCATAATATACCTGATCCATACTAAGCGTCGCCTTTATCCGGTATTTTTCAATACTTTTTTCCAACGGCGCGTTTCCGGAAACAGATACCGTTTTTTGGTCTTCCTTGCTCTGTGCGGCCATGCTGGTAACACCTACCATGGCCAGAATAACGATTAATTTTTTCATGTGTTTAAATTATTTATAGTTTATCAAATTTATAATATAAAGGAGGCAATGATCATCCAGGCGCCTACAAAAACACCAAGGATGCCTAATTTTCCCTGTTTTGGGGCAATCCGCTCCCTAAGTGCTGCAAGTTTGTCTTTGGCCTTGGGCTTTTTGTCCATAAACAGCTTACTAATCAATACAAAGCCAAGCATAAAACCCAAGAGGGCCTCCACCAGGCTGCCAGCTAAAAGTGTAACCCACCAAATTGGAGCCGTGAACAGCCAACCTAGATTAAGTACTGCCGTGATGATACCCCAAACACCCCAAAGGCAAAAAATGAGGCCAATATAGCCTTGGTAGGGTTCAATTTTTTCCAAAAGTTCCTTTGCATTGGGTTTTCGTGCCAGCACAAGCGATGGTACTGCGATAATGCTCAATAGCACAAGGGTAATTCCATAAATCATAGGTAAATTATTTAGTGATTGGTAGTACGCAAAGATGCTGCAATGTCATAAGGTTTACAGCCCTATATTCCGTATAAATCAATCACGGAAAACAGGGATAATTTGGGCTAATGGGAAGGAGGTTAATGCCGGCGTAGTCAAAACAAGTGCGTGTAGGGTGCCAGTATCTTGCATCGGCGCGGCCAAGGCAATTCTGAAGCAATGGAATAGTGGATTGGGCTACTTCAATCTATTGTACACTAGAATTGGGGCCACTGTATTTAGATAGGAACCTAGAAAATTAAATTACCGTTTCTAGCCTAGTCTATGAGCCCCAGCTTAATGGCATATTTCGTAAGTCCGGCCAAATTACGCACGTTCAGTTTGGAAATAAGATTTTTCCTATAGCTTTCAATGGTATGTTTGCTCAAGAAAAGCGCGTCCGCAATTTCCTGTGTGGTGTATTCCTTGGCAATTAAGGTAAGTACTTCCTTTTCTCTTTTGGATAGGGAATCTTCCAGAGTCTGTTGATTAGTGAACATTCTCTTCAAATACACTTCCTTTATGGATTGGGAAAAGTATTTCTCCCCTTTCAATAGGGTTTCAATGGCTAGTAGAAGCTCATCTTTTTCTGCATTTTTTGGTACATAACCGTCCACATTGTCTTTGGTAAGCGTTTGCACACTTTTGGCATCGTGCAACATACTTACAACAAGGGTTTTAATATTGGGATGGTTGGCCTTTATGTGTTGGTTTAATTCAATACCGTTTACCTCTGGCATGTTAATATCCGTTATAACCAGGTCTATCCCATCATCGGCATTGATATCGACGTATTTCACTACATTTTTACCATTATTGGACGTTAGTATAATCTCATATTCCTCTTTATGTGCTAAAATACTTAACAGACCATCCAAGAACATCTTATGGTCATCTGCAATAATCAATTTATATTTTTTCATGTAGGTTTGTTAAGGTAATGGTTATAGCGGTTCCTCTTCCCACACTGCTATCAATGGTGAGTTCGCCGTTTAATTGCCGTACTCTATTCCCTAAGTTATCCAGGCCAATCCCAGAGGTAACTTTTTCACTATCAAAACCTTCACCATCATCTTCAAAGAGCAATTGCAATTGTTCCTCAAAGAAAGAAATATGCAGTTCTATGGATGTTGCATTGGCATGTTTAAGCGTATTCGTCGTCAATTCCTGGATAATCTGAAAAAGCTCCACTTTTAAGGGTTCTGGTAGCGCATCTATTTTTTCCTCGGGATGGGCATAAAATGAAATCGATAAATTGGAATGTTGCTCAATTTGATGCATATGTTCCTTTACCAGAATGGAGAAGGCATTTTGCGTAAATTTTGTTGGAATGAGGTCATGTGAAATATCGCGTACCAGTTCATAGGTCTCGTTAACCTGCTTCATAATGCCCTGTTGAACGGAGCTTTTATCATCCATATTGGATAGTTGTAATTTGATTCCCGCCAGATTCCCACCAATACCATCGTGAAGCTGTTGTGCAATACGTAAACGTTCCTCTTGCTGTGCTTCCAAAGAGGTCACGGCCAGTTTAAGTTCCTGTTCCTTCAATAAGGAGGCAATGCTACGCGTATTAAGTTCTTTCTGTTGAAGGTTCAATTGACTTTGAGTCTGTAATTTTTGATAATAAACGTACAGTAACCCTATAATGGGAATCAACAGGGCCAAAAAACCGTAGAGGAATGCCTTTTTTATTGTTCTTTGCCGCTCTATTTCATTTTGTTTGTCTCGTTGCGTTTCTTGGAGTTCCAAGATTTCATTCTCTTTTTGTACGCTCTCATACTTAAATTCCAAATCCCGTATGAGCTGCGTATTTTCTTGTTTGGAAATTTGAGCCGATACATTATTGTATTGAGTCATTAGATTATAAGCGTTTTTGTAGTCCCCTTTGGTAGCATATAATTTTCTAAGGGCATTTATAATTTTCAGCTCTAATCCCAAACGGTTCCAATTAATGGCATTTGTATAGGCGATGGAGAGGACCATCTCTGCGGCGTCAAACTCTTCAAGGCCTATGTAGCCAGCACCGTAGTTTAGAACCGCATCCGTATAAAGATCATAAAAATGAAAATCCATACTTTTTGTCATGACCTCGTCAAAAGCCGCTATCGCTAAGCTGTATTTTTTTTGTTCCAGCAATAGAATACCTTCGTCTAGGGTAAGCTCCAAGTAAAATTTAGGTTGCGTTTTTGGTGAAATGAGTGATTTTGCTTTCGCGTAGAACGCCTCAGATTGTGCAAAATTTTGCTGAACCCCAGCTATTTTTCCAAGCAGGTAATTCGCTTTTGCTAGCACGACGGGGTCTTTGGACCCGGCTATAATGTCGTTTAAAATACTTTGTGATTTATCATGGAGGGCGGTCTTAAAATAGACCGATGCCAATGCTAATTTCAGCCCGTATATTTCTGGATCGGTAAGGCCATGTTCTCCTTTGTTTAGACCTTCCAGATAGTTCTTCAACGCCCCATCATAAATGCCCTGCAGGTATTTTGAATCCCCTTGTAGTCGCTTTGCCTTAAGCAAAAAGGGGCTTTTCTCTTTTGTGTTCAGAAGGCCTCTTTCCACAAGAAGCTCTATTTCCGTCCCATAAAAGGCTACGGAATCTGCATTGCCATATTGGTAGTGCGCCACGCCAAGCATGGCCATTGCATTTAGACTATCCGTGGTGGTGGTCGCAAGAACCAGGTCGTGATAAAGGGAATCGGGTACCACCGCCGGTACGTAACCAAAAGCGGTAAAATTTGGTGTTTCCTGTGCTAGGGATAAAAATCCAGGAAATAAAACAAAAATAACCTGCTTAGAAGTTAGCCAACGCAATGGTATAGGCACATGGCGCAAAACCTTATTGATAGAACGTTGAGCAAGATTCAAAATCTGTATTGGTTTTTTCAAAATCAAAAATACAGTATTCCCATTTGTAATAACACCCTGTTTTCAGGGGCTTTGGAAATTTCTTAATGGGAAGGTGAAAAAAATCCTGACATTCCCTTTTCGAGTCAGTAATCCTAGGTATTGCGTCAGTTGGGGTAAGAAATTGGCATTATCTTGGTATAAATCAAAAACCTAACGATTATGTCTTTACTAACGATTATACTGAATATTCTTTTACCACCCTTGGCCGTGTTTCTAAAACATGGTTTGGGAACTACTTTTTTGATAAGCCTATTGTTGACCCTTTTGGCTTGGTTGCCAGGTGTTATTCACGCATTTATCGTAAACCAGTAGGGTATAAAATTTATGCCAACTTACCGCTTATGCAGTAGGTAATGGCGTTTCTGCCGAACAATGATCAATTAAATATTGAGGCGTTGTTCGGCTTTTTTGTGTCTGGTTTTTTGTGCAGAGTACCTATTATTTTGTTAACTTTCTTCGCTATGGTATACCTAAATTTATAGAATGGAAAGAAAGATAGACCACTTGGTGTATGCGGTAAAAAATTTGGACAAGGCCGTTGAATTTCTAGGTACACGGCTGGGAGTCCATCCAATACCCGGGGGATACCATCAAAAATTTGGTACCAAGAATGCTTTGATCCGGCTAAACGAGGGCATCTATCTCGAAATTCTTGCGATAGACCCTAAGAATACGGAGGCTGTTAGGCCAAGATGGATGGGGGTGGATTTCCTTACCCACGATAGGATAACACGCTGGGCCATAAGGTCTAACGAACTGGGACGGGATGGTCAAATTTTGGAGGATTACAGTACAGGTCTCGGCACATTGACAAACGGTTCAAGAAAAACTCCGGATGGAAAACTATTGCAATGGCAGTTGCTAGTGCCTTTAGCTGCACCAGAAGTAGAAATAGTCCCCTTTAGTATCGATTGGAGCCAAAGTGAAACCCATCCCTATGAACAATTACCCCGTATGGACTGTAAATTAATACAATTGTCCTTTACACATCCCCAACCGGAAGTAATTAGCAATATATTTGAACGCTTGGGGATCCAGTTTAGCATTGAAAGGGGAGATGCTGCCGCACTAACTGCAACTATTAGTGGCCCAAAAGGAAGTGTTGAATTATAAACGTACAGTATGAAAAACTTGGTAAAAGGCCTCATCCTTATTTTTCTTTTAACGGGATGTAAGGGTAACGATAAAAGTCAACCAGATGCAGAGGGGGACATGCAGATGGAAAAATTTAACAATGAAAAGGCGACCGAAATCTTGAGGGAAACCATCAAGGCTCATGGAGGAAATCTATATGACACGGCGCATTATAAGTTCGTTTTTCGTGATAAGGAATATACATTTCATAATGAAAACGGATATACCTACACGATGGTGGCTAAGGATAGTCTTGGTAATGATATCGTTGATTCATTATATAATGGAAACTTCAAAAGAAGTATTAATAACGGTCTTGTAGACCTTTCATCAAAGGATAGTTCTAAATATAGTAACGCGCTAAATTCAGTAATTTATTTTGCGACATTACCACACAAACTATCCGATAAAGCCGTTAGGCCAACCTACCTTGGGGAAACCGTAATTAAAGGGGAGGATTACGATGTTTTAAAAGTAACGTTCCAGGCAAAGGGCGGGGGACAGGATCATGAGGATGAGTTTTGTTATTGGATAAACAAGAATTCGCATTATATAAATTATTTGGCTTACAGTTACCAGACCAATGACGGCGGGGTGCGCTTTAGGAGCGCCTATAACCCAAGAACGGTAGATGGCGTTCGGTTTCAGGATTATATAAATTGGGAAGCCCCTGTGGGCACACCATTGCAACAATTGCCTGAATTGTATGAAAAGGGATTATTGAAGGAATTGTCCAGAATTGAAACAAGCGCGGTCCAAAATCTAGCGCCTATTGCCCGTGAGGAATAATGTTCGGCCATGATAGTTGAAAATTGAAAATCAAGGTTGTTCCAAGTATTTACACATCCCTTTTGGAAATGTATCTTTGAAGAAGGTGCCTTGTTTTTTAGTTAAGGGCATCCAAGATTTATTCAAACCAATGTAACGGTGTATGAAAGGCAAAGCCTTATTTAAAGATTTTCCGGAAGTTTCGGCGAAAGCTTGGAAACAAAAAATCCAGTATGAACTAAAGGGTAAGGACTACAACGAACAGATGGTTTGGGAATCGCTGGAGGGGATAAAGGTAAAGCCCTTTTATCATTCCGAGGATGTAACGAACAGTAAGGGACTCTTGGCTACCGCTGCTCCCAATTGGAAAATTGGGCATATAATTTACGCAGGTAACGCTATCATGGCGAATGAAAGGGCCTTGGAATTTTTGGGTAAAGGTGCGGAGGCCATACAATTTATAATTCCGGATGAAAAAGTAGACACTCAGCTTCTTTTGAAGAATATTGACTTATCATCCCATCGCATATACCTAAGTATGCAATTTTTGTCCAAAGACTTTATTAAAAACCTATTTTCAAAAGTTGCGAATGCCAACCGTATTTTTTTACAGTTGGATCTGATCGATAATCTTTCCCGTACCGGTAACTGGTACCGGTCATTGGAAAGGGACCATCAGGATTTAAATGAATTAGTGGATGTGGATAGCAACAATCTGTTTAGTGTTGATACTTCTTTGTATGAAAATGCAGGAGCCAATATGGTTCAGCAATTGGCCTTTGCCATGGCACATGCCAATGAATATTTAAACCATTTGGAAAGCACCGGGAAAATTAAAAACCTTAAGTCCCTTCAATTTAAAGTTTCGGTAGGAGGAAATTACTTTTTTGAGATTGCGAAATTAAAGGCCTTGCGCATACTTTGGAATACACTATGCGATGCGTATGACATACAGGTTGCTTGTCACATTATGGCCATGCCCTCCAAACGAAATAAAACCATTTATGATTATAATGCCAACATGTTACGTACCACGACGGAGTGCATGGCGGCCGTTTTTGGTGGTGCAAACACCGTTTTCAACCTGCCTTATGATAGTTTGTATCATAAAGTCAACGATTTTGCCGAACGTATCGCCCTCAACCAATTGATCTTGTTGAAAGAGGAAAGTTATTTTGACAGGGTCTCCAACCCGGCAGAAGGTTCGTATTATATAACAGCCCTAACAGAGCAATTGGCGGAGAAAGCGTTGATCCTGTTCAAATCTATAGAAAAGAACGGTGGGTTCCTATCCCAACTAAAAAACCATTCCATTCAAAATAAAATTTCGGATAGCGCTAAAAAACAGGTAGATCAATTCAATAAGGGGGAGATGGTTTTGGTAGGAACCAACAAATTTATAAGTGAACAGGACCGTATGAAGGGAGATTTGGAACTTTACCCGTTCGTGAAAAGGAACGCGAGAAAAACCTTGATTACCCCCATTATAGAAAAACGCTTGGCAGAAACGGTGGAACAAAAACGCTTGGAAGATGAGTAGAAAAGACCTACAACAGCTGACATTGAATAAAGAGGGCGAGGCTTTTCGCAAGGGGAGGTTTGAAAGTGATAGAGCGACGGCAAAAGCAGCTCCGCATACCACTGCGGAAGGCATTGCCTTAAAACAAATTTACACTGAAACAGATGTAGCCGATTTAGAACATTTAAATTTTGTGGCCGGGGCGCCACCGTTTCTTCGAGGACCTTATGCTACGATGTACGTACAGCGCCCTTGGACCATTCGTCAATATGCCGGTTTTTCGACCGCTACGGAAAGCAATGCCTTTTACAGGCGTAATTTGGAGGCTGGGCAAAAAGGGCTTTCGGTTGCATTTGACCTACCTACGCACCGTGGGTATGATAGTGACCATGAGCGTGTTACCGGTGACGTTGGTAAAGCAGGGGTGGCCATAGACTCTGTGGAGGATATGAAAATTTTGTTTGACGGTATCCCGTTAGATCAAATGTCCGTTTCCATGACCATGAACGGCGCCGTACTGCCCATAATGGCCTTTTACATTGTGGCCGCGGAGGAGCAGGGAGTACCTTTGGAAAAATTGGCGGGAACCATCCAGAATGATATATTAAAAGAGTTTATGGTTCGAAATACCTATATCTACCCTCCAAAACCCTCCATGCAGCTGGTAGCGGATATTTTCGAGTTTACAAGCAAATACATGCCCAAATTTAATAGTATAAGCATATCTGGGTACCATATGCATGAGGCCGGGGCTCCTGCCCATATGGAATTGGCGTATACGCTGGCAGACGGATTGGAATATATCCGCACTGGGATTAAAGCAGGCTTATCCATTGATGATTTTGCACCCCGGCTGTCCTTTTTCTGGGGCATAGGGATGAATCACTTTATGGAAATTGCAAAAATGCGTGCTGGGCGGATGCTATGGGCCAAAATCGTAAAAACGTTTGACCCGAAGAATGAAAAATCCTTAATGCTCCGTACCCATTGCCAAACCAGCGGTTGGAGTTTAACGGAGCAAGATCCCTTTAACAATGTGGCGCGGACTACGATTGAGGCCGCCGCCGCAGTTTTTGGAGGTGCACAAAGTTTGCACACCAATGCCTTGGATGAGGCCATTGCATTGCCTACGGATTTCTCTGCCCGTATTGCCCGGGAGACACAGCTCTATCTACAGGAAGAAACCAATAGTACCAAAACCGTGGACCCCTGGGCAGGCAGCTATTATGTAGAATCACTGACCGATGAATTGGTCCATAAGGCATGGGAATTAATAGAAGAGGTAAAGAATCTGGGCGGAATGACTAAAGCTATTGAAACAGGAATCCCTAAAATGCGGATTGAAGAGGCTGCCGCTAAAAAACAGGCCAGGATAGACAGTCTACAGGACGTAATTGTAGGCGTAAATAAATACCGATTGAAGAATGAGGATGCACTTCAAATTTTAGAGGTAGATAATAAGGAAGTACGTAGGCAACAATTGGAGCTTTTGCGCAAATTAAAGGAAGAAAGGGATGAAAAAGAGGTGAAAATCAGCCTAAATGCGCTTACCGAGGCCGCCAAAAGTAAGATGGAGGGAAGCAATGGAAACGATAATTTACTAGCTTTAGCGGTAGCTGCCGCGAGGAACAGGGCCACTTTGGGCGAGATAAGCAGTGCCTTGGAAACAGCTTTTGGGCGACATAAAGCAATCATTAATTCATTTACCGGCGTGTATTCAAAAGAAATTAAGCAGGACGAAAGTTTTAAGAAGGCACAGGAATTGGCCGACCTTTTTGCGGAGAAGGATGGTCGTCGTCCACGTATTATGGTGGCCAAGATGGGTCAAGATGGGCATGATCGCGGTGCAAAAGTAGTGGCCACAGGGTATGCGGACCTCGGGTTTGATGTGGATATAGGGCCTTTGTTCCAAACCCCAAAAGAGACCGCAAAACAGGCGGTTGAAAACGATGTGCATATTTTAGGAATTTCTTCCCTTGCCGGCGGACACAAAACTTTGGTGCCGGACGTAATTGCTGAATTAAGAAATTATGGTCGTGAGGATATCATGGTCGTTGTTGGAGGGGTTGTTCCCAAACAGGATTATGCATTTTTGAAAGAGGCAGGTGTCACAGCCGTTTTTGGACCGGGCAGCAAAATTAGCGAGGCGGCAATAGCTATTTTGCAGATTTTATTGCAATAGAGGAATAAAATTCTAGTAAACAAAAAAATGCCTGGCATTTGAGGTGCCCGGCATTTTTTAGTCCTAAGCTATATACTATGCGGTAGCGACTTCAACTTCTACTTCACTTTTCCTATTCTTCAGCCAAAAATACAGGATTGTGAAAAGCACAATCAAGATGGCTGGAAAAAGTACCATCGTCCCCAAAGTTTCCTGTCCTGATATTAATTCCAATTCATCACCTGTTAATCCTCTAGCCGAAGCTGCCGCTCTGTCCGCATCGATCCAACCACCAATAATGGGTTGAAAAATGGAAGTTGAGAACATACCTATGGCACCTATGATTGACATCCCCAATGCGCCCGTCTTGGGGGTTTTGGTAGCGGTAAGGCCAATCATGTTCGGCCAGAAATAGGCAATACCCAAGGCGAATATAATGGCCGCTACATAGGCCATAGCACCTGTCTGTGTACTGAACAAATAGATACCAATTGTAGCGAGTATGGATGAACCTAACAACACACCTGTTTGATTAAACCGCGCTACCATACTTCCTCCAAAATATCGTGCCACTGCCATCAATCCAGCCGTTAACGCAAGAATAAGGGTTGGCTCTGCACCACTTTTAGAAAGTATTAAACCGACCCACTGGTTGGGCCCAAATTCAGAGATAGCCGTAAATGCCATACAAATGGCAATGAATGCAAATAGGGGCGTCAACATGCCCTTAAAATTTCCGCTAATAGTGGCAGCCTCCTCAATTTTAGCTTTCGGCCATGTTTGTCCGAAAAACAGAACGAAATAAATAACGGCGGGTAACAGCAGCAACCATACTTGACTTTGACCGGTGATACCAAAATCGGTCATAAAACCTGATAATAAACTTCCTATGGCAATACCACCGGGGAACCACATATGAAAGCGGTTAAGCATTGTACTCATTCGATTGCCCTTGTAAGCATCTGCAATCATGGGGTTACAGGCAGCTTCGGTACAGCCATTTCCTAATCCTATAAGTAAGTTGGCAACAAGTAGTCCTGTATAGCTTCCAGAAAAAATCAATAGTATGATACCGATACTATGCGCAAAAAACGCAAACTGCATAATTGCCTTTCCGCCAACTTTATGATAGATTAAACCACCAATGACCATGGCAATTGGGAAACCTGCAAACCACATCGAGGTAATAAGTCCCGCTTGACTAGCTGTTAATTCCAACTCCGTTTTAAGTTGATCTAGAATGCCTGCTGCAATGGCAAACGAAAATGCTGTTGTAATCAATGCGAAACAACTTCCATAAAAAAGCCGGTTCGCATTTACATTAGGAGTTGCTGTTGAACTTTCCATATTTTGTTGATTTAAGTTGTTTTGGTTGAAACGCTAAACTAATAAAAATGAAATAATATTAGTTCTTTTTTACTAAAATCACACTTTAATAGCGTCAAAATGCATAAAAAATAGTATTTCCTAAACTATACATCGTATTTATGCAAATTAGATGTGCATTGCTTATTGGTAGTGTATTGATTATGAAGTATCTTGACTATTTTAATGCCTAACACTTAACTTGAACGTATGAAAAATAGCATCCTAGTTTTATTCGGTTTTTTACTGATTGGTTGTGGCGAAGTTGAAAAGGAAATGAATCGTGACATGGAATCGGGCAAAGCGGAAACCAATGTGCCGGCAGGTTATAATCCGGAAGCGCGTTTGGATAGCCTCAGTATATCCTTACGAGATCAAGGCACCCCTGTAGCCAATTACGTGCACGCGGTACAAAGTGGAAATTTATTGTTTTTGGCGGGAAAAGGTCCTAAACAGGCGAACGGAGACAATATTACGGGCAAATTAGGTGTGGACCTTACCATAGAGGAGGGCTATGATGCGGCACGGGAAGTGGCTATCAATCAACTCTCCGTTCTAAAAGCGGAACTAGGTAATTTAAACAGAATCAAACGTATTGTAAAAGTACATGGTATGGTCAATGCAGCGCCAGATTTTACAGACCATTCAAAGGTAATCAATGGCTACTCTGACCTTATGGTCACGGTTTTCGGGGAGAATGGCAAACACGCCCGGGCAGCTGTTGGTATGGGATCATTGCCGGGAAATATGGCGGTTGAAGTAGAAATGATCGTTGAGGTCTACGAATAGGTTCAAGGGCATCATTTAGAAATCCAAACCATCCCAACATTTAAAATTAAAAAGATGGGCTGGCTTCTCCTTTCCTGTAAAAGGAACAGGCTCTGTTTGAAATTCGAATAAATCCATTTCTAGTATTCACCTAAGGTTTAAGCCGCATACGCGATACACGTAGATCCTGATTCCCAAACATGAATAGCACAATTCGGGCGGTAATAATACCGTTCCTTTGTGCACATGTAGAATTAAATATAGAAGCTACCTATATATTTGGAAAAGAGAACCCTGTAGAAACCCGGTACAAAAACGCGTAAACCACGATCAGGAACATAATTGCCGTAAACCAAGTAAGGGCTTTAAAAGAATGCTTTACAATATAATTACCCAGGTTTTTAAATGCGTCTGAATAAATTTCCTTTAAGAGTATAACTGTCTTCATAAATTGTTTTTTGTTGGAACAAACATCTTACAATAAATAAAAATGTTCCTTGCGATTCGACCAATAAGAGGATTACTGGCTGAAATGCATGGCAGACTTCCTTTAAGGAGAAAAATCACCTTTTCACCGAGGGCCCAAGAGTTGGCGCAATACGGTCAATGGTATATTTTATAGGATATATTCGATAAAGTGGTCTGCAAACCTGTATAATAATTTCAAATTGGGATGATTGTCTAATGAGATTTTGATACGCTAAGATTTGTACGCAATAGGATCCGGAATCATTTTCAATGCCTTTGATTCTTGACCTATGATGGTTTTTAAACTACATATCAAGGAGGTAGTTTAAAACCCAGAAAACATCTGAGGATTTGGTGTTAAGGTATTTTTCGCAAAATTAGATTACTGCTCGTGGGATAAAAGAGCACACTTTTGCTATTGGCTTTATCAAATTAATTCTATTTTTGCCCCACTACAGTAGAAATGGCCTCGTAGTTCAATGGATAGAATAGAAGTTTCCTAAACTTTAGATGCAAGTTCGATTCTTGCCGAGGCTACTTTTTAGGCAGTAAATGAATTCATTGCAGTACAAATTGTACTTATATTCAGGTGCTTATGATATAACGGTAGTAGATGACTCCATTTATTTCCCTTTGAACGCGTTCACAAATCGTCAACATTTTTTTGAATGTTTGGCAGTTTCAAAATTGGTTGTTTTTAAACTGTCCGGTTTAACGGGAGGAGGTCAGCACCTATAAAAGCGGGCCCGATGGGTTCACCTATATAGAACAGGCCGACCATTACCTATGCCCACAGGACAAGGTAATACCGTTTACCAAGATCTTCAACGATTACCGGACGGGCACCAAGAAGAAGGAGTACCGTGCAAGAAAGCATGTCTGTATGGATTGCCAATTACGGGGTGCCTGTCTTGGCAAAAGCGCACAGGAGAAGAAATTCAGCGTAACGTACTACCGCGAAGAGTACGAACGCAACATCGCAAGGGTGGAGAGTCCACAGGGGCGTTACATGAAGGGCAAACGGCAGAGCACCGTGGAACCCGTTTTCGGTACGTTGACCCAGTTCATGGGCATGCGCAAGATAAACACCATCGGGCTTGCACAGTCGAAGAAGGTAATGCTGCTCTCTGCCATCGCCTACAACCTTTAGAAGTACATGAAATTTGAGCAGAAACGGGTAAATAGCTGGGCGGGGCAAGTTGCTTTTAAGGTCTTTGGGAAAAGTGTAGTCCGAGAACTGTTTCAGCTTTGCCAAGGCATCGAAAATTGACCTTTCAATAATGATTTAGCAAGAAAAAAGCCCCGTAAAAGGGCTTATATCAATCCTTTCTATAGCCGTTTAAGGGCCTGTGCAACGGTTACTTTTGTTGTAGTGCGTTTTTTACTATTTTATTTTGAAAGTGGGTACAAGAGAAGAGTAAATAGTAACATTCAATAATATTATTTTACTTCGTGTTTATTAGAAAATAAAGTTGGAGGTGAAATATTTAGGTTTATTTTTAGTTTTCAATATTTAGAAAGTCGTTTAGTTTTATGATGAAGATCAAAGGATACAGATATCTTATCATTTTATTACTTACTATTCTTGCTTGTGAAAGTGGGGAAGAAGAGGAGACCTTTACCCCTGATGATGATACCAATGTAAATACGAATGTAAAAAGTGAGGATATTCTAGGAACATGGTTTGTTTATTCAGGAGAATTTATGGACACTAGTGTTCAGATAGCTCCACGTTTCCCAGTATGTGGATATGATTACTTTCTCTTTTCCGAAAATAACAAATATGAAGAAGTTTTATATAACAACAATGACTGTGTTCCAGTTAAAAAAACGGGTAATTGGAAAATTGAAAACGGAATAATATCAGTCTCGTTTTCATCAGGAGAAGTTGAGGAGCTTTCAATAATCGATTTCCAACCCTCTGAATTGGTGATCAGGTTTCTATTTGATTTTGATGATGATGGAAATAAAGATGTTTTCATAGCTAATTTAAAACGTTATGACCCAATTACTAATAATCATATAGCCACTTCTTTTGAAAAGGATTCCGATGAAACATCACTTTTGAAATTTAATTGGAAGCAAGAAACAGATGTTAATTCGTTTACTGGTTATGAGGTATATCGTTCCATAGAGGGGTCTTGTGCAAAAGAAAATGCGGTACTCCTCACAGAAATTGAAAATATTACCAACACTACTTTTATCGATTACAATCCACCAGCTACCACAAATACCTTATGCTATTTTTTGAGAGTATATTCTAATGATGTTTTGGTTGGCGAAAGTAGATTACTTACTGAAAACCCAAAAGATTTAATTATTCCAAATACACCTAATATGAATAGTGTTAGTGTAGATGGTGAAACTATTCTTTTAGAATGGAGTGAATATGAAATGCCATACTTTTCCCATTACGAAATAGTTTATGCCAGTACCGATGGAACGAATTTGCTTTTCCATGAAGAGGACAGTGTCAAAACAATTAATGCTATAGAAGAAACCAGTTTTCTTGATACCGACCCTCCTTATATTGAAAATCCATTTTATGCAGTTTATGCTTATAATATTTTTGGTTCGAATGTGGTATCAAATTACGAACAGGTAACTTTTAGACAAAAAGATTTGTTTGGGCCAATTTATTTAAGCCATCTAGAAGTTGATGGTGATGAGCCAGCCGTATACTTACACGGAAGCAGTCAAATTCCGAGTTGGGCCAGTTATGATACCAATGCGATACTAAGACTTAATTATGGTCAAGGTGTGCTTGAATCAACTACAAGTGAAGAAGTCTATGTTGCGGGTGAATTTCCGTTTAGAAAACCATTTAATTTTTCCGAGGGAAAAGAATTGGTAGTTAATGGGCGAAATAATTTACATTTTTTAAATCCGACATCCCTTTCAGAGATTTTCTCCTTTGGTTCCTTTTACCTATTTGAGGAATTTAATGTATCTAGTATTGTAGATTTCACGTATACAAAAAATGGCTTTTTAGTTGTTATCGATACCGACTCCATATTCATTTTTCAAAGAAACGGTGAAGAATTAATGCTTCTTGACAAACAAATTCATTTCGAAACACATCACGGAGACAACCTATATAGAATAATCCATGTGAACGACGATGAAATAATAGTAGGGCATAAAAATGATGAGGAAAGTATCCTGTGTACGGTTAATGATAATGGTATTTTACAGAATAGAAGAGTGATTACGTTACCACTTAGTTCCAATTATATTGCCAAATATAAAAACACCTCTTTTTACAGTGACTCGAGTAACTTGCTGATTAATTACGGTCAAAGAAAACTATATTCTACAATTTCTTTTCAGGTTGAAGCACAATTACCTGAAGATTTGTTTGCGCTAGGCTTATCCAATAATGCGAAATATATTTTTGCATCTACCATTGACCCTGATTGGTTTGGAAATGATGTGCAAACAGAATTTTTAAAACGTGAAGTATTATTTTACGATACAGAAACAAGTGAAATACAAACCATTAAAACGAAGGGCTACCCTATTAGAATATTTGAAAATAACGTTGGTGAGATATTTTCAATATCAATTCCGCAAAACCAAATAATTACTGGTTTTGATGTATTTGTTGAGAAAATAAATTTCTTATAAAACTTGACGTATGAATTTTTTATCTACTAAAAAGGTCATGGCGGTTTTTTAGTTGGAATAAACCATTCTATCCTTCAATGATTAATATTTTGAAGACCTTTTTTACATATTACAAAAATTGAAAAAGTAATAGATTTGACAAAATGCACTACAACGCTTGAGCTAAGCGTAGTGCGGAGGCAAGGAAACATTGAGTTTCCGTCTTAGCACGTAACTAAAGCTTATTGTTTAGTTTTATTTTTTCTTTTCCAAAGCTGAATCCATAAGATTTAGCGACTTCATAAATATACACAGACCTTTCGGCTTTGCCCATTAGTCCGCATTACGTTTAGGCTTTGTTAGCTGTAGTTATTTTTTTCACGGCTAGTATTGTCGTTAGAATTCCAAACACAAATAAAGCCCAATACATAAAGCCAAATTCTAGTCCATAAACCCATTTAAAAAATGATTCCCCATAAATTGAATACAATGTTGAGATGAAATTATTTAAAAAATGAATTACTATGGTGTAAATAATATTTTGTGTTTTAAAATAAATTAAACAAGCAATTATTCCGAAAACGAAAGTTGGGATTAAATTACTAGGTGTTTCGAAATGAATTGCTGCAAAGCATAAGCTTGAGACTATGATAGAAATCCACAGTTTATTTTTTTCAAGTAGCTTAACAAATAGAAATTTTCTAAAGAATAATTCCTCAAAAATCGGAGCTATTATCAGACTGGAAATATTAAAATAAATAAAGGATCCAGTAATTCCGGCGAAATGGTTTGAATAAGGTCTTATTTCAGAAGTTTCATAATAGTTTAGAATCTTCTCAAAATCTACAAAGACTTGCTCCACAAATCCATAACCGATAACAAATAGCAATAGGTACGGTAGTAACTTTAAATCCAGTTTTTTAATGTTAAAGACCGATTTTAGAATTGGTTTAGGTTTCCAAAAAAAGTATAGAACAATTAAATACGCAATTAGATATGATAAGGCAAATACACCATAAATATGTTCTTTGAACCCCTCTCCAATCAGTTCTGTATTCTTATAAAGTAAAACTAAAATCCCTTGCGGAATATAAATTATTACAAGTAAAAGAATGGTTAATAATATGGCTTTGGTTATTTTCAATAAAATGGTTTTGTATAATTACAGCTAACGGTCTAGTATATGAAACGTAGCGTGTAAAAAGACGCTAACTTTTCGAAATATGCACGAGCCGAATTTTTAAATTTTTCTTTTTATCTTTATTTATCTAAAAGCCAAATTTAAAAATTTGGCGGTCTTCGCAAATACACCCAAACCTTTCGGAAAGCCTATATTAGCTATGTTTTATATACATTGTTGTACCCAGTGCTTTATCCGAAATCATAAACTGTTGTCTTAATTTCGTGAGCAATTAATTCATCATTAATAATTTCCTCAATTTTTGTCCATTCTCCGCCAGCAAGTCCGCAACCAATTCTTGGCATATGAACATTCGCATTTTCTTTTTGAGCAAATTCACGTACTCTTTCCAAACATTCACGAACAAAAGGGTAACGAATAGGCGGAAGTCCGTTATTATTTTTTCTGATTTTATGTTGTGCAATCATATTTGCAATCCACAAATCGTTTGATACTTTAACAAATTGAACATTACCTAATTTAAACTCCTTTTCGTTTGAATATTCATCTCTTCTAATCAGTCTTTGATATTCAACAATGTTTTTTTCTTCTCCGATTTTGGCTTTATACCATTCTCGATATTCGTTTTCAGGTTCTTTCCATTTTTTTGTAATTGCCAATACAAATCCTTTTCCCCAACCTCCAACATCATTACAAATATGAGTTATAATCTTTGTGTTCTCGTTAATCGGATTTGTTGCGTCTCCTTTTCTGTATTCTATTGGCATTAACTCTATTTTTATAAAATTCGTATTCAAAGATTTTGTGTCAATCGAAAGACTAAATCCATTATAGGCTGGATTGTTTTTGTCAGAATTTGGTATAATCCTTTGCTCAACTTCGTCTGCATTTAATGGATAGCAATAATATCCTTTTGGTTTAGAGTTAAGCGGTTTACTTACCAAAACTTTTTCTCCTTTAAGAAGTGTTGCTTTTTCTCCACCAGTATAAGGTGCCATAAAATGAGTGAGATATGTAATTTCAACATCATTCATTACTTGAAAAACTTCTCCGCCTTTTGGATAAGAATTTTCAGTTCCAAATATCTTATTTGCCAGATTTTTAATGTTCATTCTGTGTTTTCTCGCATTGGGTACAACAATTGTATATACGTACTGTTACGTATATTTCTTTTTTATCCGAACTAATCTAAAGGATTTTTAATCCAAATAATTCCCCGATGGCTCTGCCTCGGGGTTTCCGAACTTACCTCCCCTTGGGGGAGGTCGGAATTGCCTTTTTGCAATTTCGGGTGGGGTAAAATACAAAATTTCGGTTTTTGGCCCTATTTGGCCAAAATGAAACTGGCGAAATACTCCTGTGGCTTACCCCGGGGATAGTCAGTTTCAAGAAATTTTTTATTTGATTCAAAAGTATTCACCGCTACATGGGTGTAGATTTCTGTCGTCTTGCTGGAGCCATGACCTAAAAGTACCAGTATCTATCTAAGATCTATGCCTAATTTCAAAAAATGGATGGCAAAACTGTGCCGTAATACATGTGGGGTGACCGTATTTCCTACACCTGCTTTTGCCGCTGATTTTTTGACAATACGCAATGCGCTTTCTGCGGTTTATTTCGATGTCTTTCTTCCCTCGAACAAGTAATCGCGGGACTTCCATTCCTTGTAATACAGCCGAAGGTCATCCAGCGTGGATTTGGGAAATAAAGTATACCTGTCCTTATTTCCCTTACCGTTCTTTACCCTTACAAGCATTCGCTTACTATCTACATCTGAAAATTTTCAGGTTCAAAAATTCACTCCGCTTTGGACCAAAACCGTACAAAAGTTTTATAATGCACCTATGCTTGGCATTATTTAATTTTCTGGAATTATTATGTCTGCGGTGTGGTTGACATAACCAACAATAGGAGAAAAATTTATCATTCTAAATTGCCTCTGACGTAGAATAATTCAAAGCTTTAAAATTAATTCCCAGTATTTTTTTTACTAGTAGGATTTTTTTTTGCGTTGGCTTTTTCACTTTTTTTCGCGGCTAATGTATTGGGGTCAAAATGAACTCCATCACCATGCATATCGGCAAGGGGCAATTCACTTCTCACGTCCTTTTTCTTTTTCATTTAATAAGGGTTATTTAAAGAATTTTTAATTATATAAACAAATTGACTTTTTAAATATACTAACTATGTTTAACTTTATAGAAATAATATTAAACAAAAATAAGCGAGCGCGTTCTGCTTCACTATAAGGTAAGTTTATAGGTAGATTTAATATTCGCCTATACTATTTGCAAGGAACAGTTCACTTGGAAAAAAGAGCGCCTTCTAGCGCATCAAAAAAAATAAACATGAAAAAAATTAAACTAGTGAGTCTGCTTTTATTTTCAATCACAATGGTTCTCACGGCCTGTAAGGAAGGTAAAAAATTACCACAAGCAGAAGAAACAAATACGGGATATTCAACCTCGGTGGATTTTGATCGTACGCTCATGCAAATTTTAGATCAAAGTCCAGAATATAATAGTTTTCTTAAATTGGTTAATTCCGTTTCCCTTTTTGACGAATTAAAGGAATTAAACAACGTTATGATTTTTGTGCCCTCAGATGAGGCTTATGGTCCTAGTAAATATAAGATTAATGAATTAAGTGTTCCTGATAGCCTTTCGCGTTTAAAGGAAATTCTGAACTACCATATTGTAAAATCGGAATCTAGTGTAGAAAACTTAATAGCTTCCATAGAAATGCAAGAAACTCCCCTCCGTTTAGAGACAGCGCACGGTGGATACTTAGTATTTAGGATGGAGAAAAATGAATTGCAAATTTTGGATGAAAACGGGAATGTAGCGATGGTAAAAAGAAAAAGCACTAGAGGGTCTAACGGAATCGTTTATACAATCAATAAATTGTTAGTGCCTAGGAAAGAATTGGGTATTGAGCCTGCAAATCTTCAAGGAAAATGAGTAGCTGCACATTAGCCTTCAAATAATTCATTCACTACGGGGTTTTTTATTAATTGTGGTTAACCAGTAAATTTTTCTGAAATGCTGAGAAAAGCAATCATCACAAAAAAGCTCAAAAATCGGCAATATTGTTATCAGTAAGTTTTCATAAATCCCTAAAAAATAAGGGCTTAACGAATGAAGTTTGATTCTTGCCAAAGCTACTTTTTAAAATAATCACCACTTCTGAGATAAGCAATAAATTTAGCGCCTTGCCCAAATTTCATACATAGGCTCCCCGCTGCTGTTGGTTCCCGTATGGTGCCAGTCATTTCCTTGTACATCATAGTCGAATTTTAAGGTTGCGCCTACGCGTGCATTATCCCTTGAAAAGAATTCTATCTGTTCCGTATAGATACCATCCTGCGCAGTGTAGCTACCGCCCCCTGTACCGGAGAAGCGAAAAGAATCCGTATCATAGGCAATCCACTGAAAGGTGCCGTCCTTTAAAAACTTCAATGTTTTTCTGGTGTTTTCCTCTCCGCGACGTTCCTGCCCTTTATCCGGTCCCCTGGTGGCGAATAACCAAGCACCATCTAGGGCCTGTGCTTCATTTGCCTTAGGTTCAAAAACCATAGCGGAACCCAGCTCCAAAACCAAATCATCAGCTTTCAAACTATAGGGTGCCGACCATGTTTTTATACCGTCCGATTCAAAATTGGAATTAAATTCTAAGTCTACCTTAAGCTGTTGTCCTTGGGTAGTGTAAAACCCTCCAAGGGTCTTAATGAAGTCTACTGGGTGCTCTTTGTAAACCGTGTAAATAAGATAATCGTTCGTAAGCTTAATTTCATGGGTTGTTTCCGTACCGTTTTCTACTGCTGTATGCATGTATACGCCAGGGGTAATTTGGGCAAAGGCGGCAAAAGACCCTAGGAAAAGAAGAAATCCAAGTAGTAAAGGGAAAAAGGTTTTTCGAATATAGGTATGTTTCATAAATTTGTAGTTAACAACTATCTATAAATAAAAATCTTGCCTTGTGTTTTAGGCAGGATAACTAAGATAAAAAATGCTTGGGTAGGTTATCGTAAAAAAAACGAAAATCCTTGTTTTTTCATTTTTTTTGATTTCATTTGTTGCGTTCTAAAACACTGCTGTTAGTGTTTGGAATTACAGGCTTATAGCTGAACATTATGGGTGTTATTTTTGTGTTCGGGTTTGAAGGAAACAGAACGGGTTTCTTAAAAATGCCTTCTAGGACTGGTAGCCGTTTTACGAGGCTACTACGCTTGATTTTAACCAGAATTGTGCAAAGTCAGCATGATTATTTTTTTATTCCTACCACCCAAAAGCAAATTTTAGTTTGATTTTAAGATCGGATGGTTACGTTTTCTTAACTTTCAAACTGTACGCTAGTCGTTATATTTAATAAATTTCAACATAATACGATTTCATGAATACCAAATACATTGATCTAATTGATCAAACCTACTATTTTCCCCAAGAAGAATTTAATTTGGATGGAGAGTACCTACAGTTCCATGGTATTCCATTAGATGACCTGGTTCAAAAGTATGGGAGTCCGTTAAAATTTACGTATCTCCCAAAAATATCGGACAATATTCTCAGGGCAAAAAATTGGTTTTCAAATGCCATAGAAAAAAATAACTACAAGGGAAAGTACCATTATTGCTACTGTACCAAGAGCTCCCATTTTCAACATGTAATGCATGAGGCCCTAAAAAATGACATCCATATGGAAACGTCATCGGCCTTTGACATCAACATTATAGAAAAATTAAAGGAAGACGGTAAGTTAACCGATAAAAACTACGTGATCTGCAATGGGTTCAAACGTGAAAAATACATTGAGAATATAGCAAGGTTGATCAATAATGGGCATCAAAACTGCATTCCTATTATTGATAATTATGAGGAATTGGATCTTTTGACCGATGCCATCAACGATACTTTTAAAGTAGGAATCCGTATCGCTTCCGAAGAGGAACCAAAATTTGAGTTTTACACCTCCAGGCTAGGAATTGGGTATAAGAATATTGTTCCCTTTTACGAGAGCCAGATAAAGGACAATGATAAAGTTGAGCTAAAAATGCTTCATTTCTTCATTAATACGGGGATACGTGATAATGCCTATTATTGGAACGAGCTGGTAAAATGTCTTAAAGTGTATGTGCGTTTAAAGAAAATTTGCCCCTCGTTGGATAGTTTGAACATAGGTGGTGGCTTCCCAATTAAAAACTCATTGGCTTTTGAATATGATTACCAATACATGATCGATGAAATCCTTAACCAGATCAGTATCACCTGTTCAGAGGCGGATGTTCCCGTTCCCCATATTTTTACGGAATTTGGAAGCTTTACCGTTGGTGAAAGTGGCGGGGCCATTTATGAGATACTTTATCAAAAACAACAGAACGATCGTGAGAAGTGGAACATGATAGACTCATCGTTCATTACTACCTTGCCAGATACCTGGGCCATCAATAAACGGTTTATCATGCTGCCTATTAACCGGTGGAACGATGAGTATGAGCGTGTGCTGTTAGGTGGCTTAACCTGTGATAGCGATGATTATTATAACAGTGAGCAGAATATGAACGCCATCTACTTGCCAAAATATAGGCGGGATAAACCATTGTACATTGGGTTCTTTAACACAGGAGCATACCAAGAAACCATTGGTGGCTATGGCGGGTTACAGCACTGCTTAATTCCGCAACCCAAACATATCTTGATAGACAAGGATGAAAACGGTAATTTTATCTACACCCTTTTTAGGGCACAGCAAAAGGCCGAAGATTTGTTGAATATTCTTGGATATGATGTTGAGGTCGAGGAAAAGCTACCGGTTGAAGAGGACATTACGATAAGCGTAAATGGCGAGTAACACAATTTATTTTGAATAAGACCGATAAACATTTGGATTATATATCTAAAATTGTACTATTTTTCTAAAAAACCAATTAACATTAGCTGACATCACATGAGTACATCTAAGAATTATGCGGGTATTCCCGATGAATTCGCCCAACTGGAAAAATCCAAGATTATTTTGATTCCCGTTCCCTATGATGGAACGAGTACCTGGGGAAAAGGAGCGGACAAGGGGCCGGAAGCTTTTTTAGAAGCATCCGAAAATATGGAATGGTATGATATTGAAACCGATTCTGAGGTTTACAGGCAAGGGATCCATCTAACGGACCCCATCGATGAAAAAAGTTCACCGGAGGCTATGGTCAAGGCCGTTTATACGACCACAAAAGACTTCATAAAACGCAATAAATTTGTAACGCTCTTTGGTGGGGAACATTCTATTTCCATTGGTACCATTCGTGCATTTAATGAGTGTTTTGACAATTTAACCGTATTGCATATAGATGCGCATACAGATTTAAGGGAATCCTATAATGGGTCTAAATACAATCATGCCTGTGCGCTCCATGAAGCGAGCCAAACCACTAATTTGATTCAATTAGGTATCCGTTCCATGGACGCTATCGAAAAAACCTTGATCGACGAGGAAAAAACATTTTTCGCCCAAGAAATGTTGAACGATGAATACTGGATGGATAAGGTTATTGATGCGATGGGTGATAATGTCTTTATCACTTTTGATTTAGACGCCCTTGATCCATCCATAATGCCCTCTACGGGAACACCGGAACCTGGTGGGTTGCTTTGGTTCGAAACGTTGGAGTTTTTAAAACAGGTTTTTGAGGATAAAAATGTGGTAGGCTTTGATATCGTGGAACTGTGCCCGAATAAAAATGACCGATCTTCAGATTTTTTGGCCGCCAAGTTATATTACAAGATGTTGAGCTATAAATTTGCAGATCAAGATGTGGATCAAGAGTACGACAATACCTACGATATAGATTATAAAGCGAATACGAATTCAAAATTTGAGGATGACGAAGACTAAAGGAGCAATTACCAATTTTATAGAAAAATATTATCTACATTTTAATGCTGCCGCTTTGGTGGATGCGGCCAAGGGGTATGAAGCGCAGCTAAATAACGGGGCCAAAATGCTGGTATCCCTGGCGGGTGCTATGTCCACGGCAGAATTGGGAAAAATATTCGCCGAAATGATCAGGCAGGATAAGGTGCAGATTATTTCGTGTACCGGTGCCAACCTGGAGGAAGATATTATGAACCTGGTGGCACATTCCCATTACAAGCGTGTGCCAAATTATAGGGATTTAACACCACAAGAGGAGTGGGATTTATTGGAAAAAGGCCTCAACCGGGTAACGGATACCTGTATTCCAGAGGAAGAGGCGTTTAGAAGATTGCAACAGCATATTTTTAAGATTTGGAAAGATGCCGATGATAAAGGGGAACGTTACCTACCGCATGAGTTCATGTATAAAATGTTGCTGTCTGGCGTGTTGGAGGAATATTACGAAATAGACCTTAAGGACTCTTGGATGTATGCCGCCGCAGAAAAAAACCTACCCATCATTTGCCCCGGTTGGGAAGATAGTACCATGGGCAATATTTTCGCTTCCTACGTGTTAAAGGGAGAACTAAAGGCAAGTACCATGAAATCCGGTATTGAGTATATGACTTTTTTGGCAGATTGGTATACGGACAATTCTGCGAACGGTATTGGCTTTTTTCAGATAGGAGGCGGTATTGCAGGAGATTTTCCTATTTGCGTAGTACCCATGTTGTACCAAGATATGGAACGTACAGATACCCCGTTTTGGAGTTATTTTTGCCAGATTAGTGATAGTACCACCAGTTACGGGTCTTATTCAGGTGCGGTGCCCAATGAGAAGATAACTTGGGGGAAATTGGATATTGACACCCCAAAATTTATTATAGAGAGTGATGCAACCATCGTTGCACCCTTGATTTTTGCTTACCTTTTAGACATGTAATTATGGACAAGAACGCACATTTAAAGCGAGTTATAGTAGACTTTAAAAAATTGACACCAGAAGTGCTTAAACTTTTGGTGGAACGCTACCCAGATGGGTATGATGATCGCAATATCATCTCTTTTAGGAATGCCCAGGGAGAACGTATAGAAGCGGTTGAGGTACTGACGGAGGACACCAAATATTTGGTAAAGATCAGTGCCAAACTGGAATATACGATGGAGAATTACGATGAGGATGATTATGAAGATTTTGAAGATGACGATCCAGAAGCAATAGCCGAGCCCAATCCAGAGGATATGGTGGATGGTGCGGATGAGGATTAATGTTTTCTTCCCTCTAATACGTTATTTACCGGACAGTTATACGACCAAATTTAAATGCTAAAATTTTTATCCAATTTACGATTGGATAGGCAGGTAATGAATGGGTAGAATTAATGATTCGCTCAAAAAATAATGGATGAAAATAGAAGAAATAGAGAATATTGAATTAAAATACCTTGATCTAAAGGATTACAAGCAGCTCAAGGAGGCTATGCTTTCCTCATACCTGAATATGCATGACGCGGTATGGACGGAACGGGAAATTACCCGGTTGATCAAAAAATTTCCAGAAGGTCAGGTAGTCATTAAAATCAACGGTGAATTGGCAGGTTGTGCCCTGTCCATCATCGTAAATTATGATAAGTTTGAGCACAACCATACTTATAAGCAGATAACCGGTAACGATACCTTTAATACGCATGATGACGAAGGTGATGTTTTATACGGCATCGATGTATTTATCAGTCCGGAATATAGGGGCATGCGCTTGGGGCGCAGGCTTTATGACTATCGCAAGGAACTTTGTGAAAAACTGAATTTGAAGAGTATTGTATTTGGGGGACGGATGCCCAACTACCACAAGCATTCAGATCAATTGACCCCAAAACAGTATATAGAGGAAGTACGTAGAAAGCAGATAGACGATCCGGTATTGAATTTCCAGATCAGCAATGATTTTCATCCTTCAAAGGTTATGAAAGGGTATTTGGCCGGGGATCATGAATCCAACGATTTTGCCATTCTTATGGAATGGGACAACATCTACTACCAAAAACCTACGAACAAAGCCGCCGTCAATAAAACCATTGTTCGTTTAGGGCTTATTCAATGGCAAATGCGAGCCTACAAGGATATTGATGACCTTCTGCAACAGGCAGAATATTTTATAGATGCGGTTTCTGGCTATCGGTCGGATTTCGCCCTATTTCCAGAATTTTTCAATGCGCCGCTCATGGCAGGTAATAACCACATGTCTACCCCAGATGCGATACGCGAACTGGCTAAACATACGGATGAGATTGTGCAAAAATTTGCGGAATTCTCCATCTCCTACAACATCAATATCATAACCGGCAGTATGCCCGAGATTATTGACGGGCGTCTGTACAACGTTGGTTATTTATGCCGCCGTGATGGGAGTATGGAGCGTTACGAAAAATTGCATGTTACCCCAGATGAGGCAAAGGTTTGGGGAATGCAGGGCGGCAATAAATTACAATCCTTTGATACCGATTGTGGTAAAATAGGGGTTTTGATCTGTTATGATGTCGAGTTCCCGGAATTGAGCCGCATTTTGGCCGAGGAAGGAGTGGATATTTTATTCGTTCCGTTTTTGACCGATACCCAAAATGGCTATTCGAGGGTACGCAATTGTGCGCAGGCAAGGGCCATTGAAAATGAATGCTACGTGGCCATAGCCGGTAGCGTGGGCAATTTGCCCAACGTACAGAACATGGATATACAATTTGCACAGTCCATGGTGTTTACACCCTGCGATTTTTCTTTTCCTACCAACGGTATCAAAGCAGAGGCTACACCAAATACGGAGATGATTTTAATTGCCGATGTGGATATTAGCCTGTTGCGGGAATTAAATCAATTTGGCGCAGTACGTAACCTTAGGGATAGGCGAACGGATATTTTTGAGCTGCGAAAAAAGTAAATGATGGAAGCCCATTTCTTGGGTTGGAAATAATAAATAGTGATTTGGAGGATTTGAAGATTATAGGAAGCGAGGAATGGTGTGTATTCAAGGATTTGGGAATACCGGCAATAAAGGCAAGGGTAGATTCCGGTGCCAAAACATCATCCATACAAGCTACAAATACCAAAATATTCAATAAGGGGGCCCAAGAATGGGTAAAATTCGAGGTAAGTCCGTTACAGGAAAACCGTAGCATCAATATTGAATGCCAAGCCCGGCTGGTAGATCGGCGTATGGTAAAAAGTTCCTCGGGCATATCCGAAGAGCGACTGGTCATAAAAACCCCGGTAGCCATTGGCGATATGGTCTTTGATGTAGAATTGACCTTGGCCAATAGGGATACGATGGAGTTTAGGATGTTGCTGGGTAGAGAGGCCCTGAACGATAGGTTTATTGTAAACCCGGCCGTAACCTGCCAGATGCAATCGTTCGAAATATCGGAGATCAATAAAAAGTACGCCCCTTATTTTAAGGAGAAAACCGGACTCAAAATTGCGCTTTTGGCCAGTAATCCACAATTATATAGCAATATGCGATTGATGGAGGCTGCAGAAGCCCGAGGGCATGAAATCGTTTTCTTGAACGTTGAACAAGCCTACATGAAATTGGATGCCCATTCCCCGGAAATACGGTACCGTGGCGGCAATATCCTGAAGGATTTTGATGCCATTATCCCCCGTATTAAACCGGCGGTTACCTTTTATGGCTGTGCCTTGATACGCCAATTCAATAACTTAGGGGTCTACTGTCAAAATTCAGCGGAGGCTATTGCACAATCGCGCGATAAGCTGTTCGCTTCCCAATTATTTTCCAAAAATGATATCCATATTCCCATAACCGGTTTTGCAAAATCACCCATGGATACCAAAGACTTGATTAAAATGGTAAATGGGGCGCCCCTGATCATCAAGCTTTTGGAAAGTACGCAAGGGAAAGGTGTTGTCTTGGCAGAAACCAATAAGGCGGCAGAAAGTGTGATCAATGCCTTTAAAAGTGTAAATACGAATATCTTGGTGCAAGAGTTTATAAAGGAGGCCAACGGGCAGGATATTCGCTGTTTTGTGGTCAATGGCAAGGTAGTGGCCAGCATGCAACGCCAGGCCCAAAAAGGGGAATTTAGGGCCAATATTCACCAAGGGGGCACGGCATCTACCATCAAGATTACATCAGAGGAAAAGAAGCTCGCGCTCAAGGCGGCAAAGGTATTGAACTTGGCCGTGGCGGGTGTGGATATCATACGATCCAATAAAGGGCCCCTGTTGCTCGAAGTCAACTCCTCCCCAGGTCTGGAAGGCATAGAAAATGCAACGGGCAAGGATATTGCCAATTCCATGATCATGGCCATCGAAAAACGGTTGAAGTTTAGTAATTAATACTGCAGGTCCTGCTTAAGATTTTAAATTCTCTAGCATGACCGCCGTTGTTTTTTCAAGATCAAATGCTGCTTTCCAATCCCAGTCTTCACGGGCTTTGGAATCGTCGATACTGCTCGGCCAGGAATCCGCAATGGCCTGCCTAAAATCCGGGGCATAGGAAATATTGAAATCTGGGAGTACCGCCTTAATACTCTCGGCCATTTCCTTTGGGGTAAAGCTCATGGCCTCCAAATTGTAGGATGAACGCTCCTTAATTTGCTCCGCAGGAGCCTCCATGATTTGTAGGGTGGCCAATATGGCATCGTCCATAAACATCATAGGTAAACGGGTATCGGCCTTAAGGAAGCAGCTGTACGTGCCCTGTGAAAGGGCCTCGTGGTAAATTTCAACAGCATAGTCCGTGGTGCCGCCACCGGGCATCGTTTTATAACTTATCAAACCGGGATATCGAATACTGCGCACGTCCACATTAAATTTGTTGAAATAATATTCGCACCAACGTTCCCCAGATTGTTTGCTAATGCCATAGACCGTGCTCGGTTCCATTACGGTATGTTGGGGGGTGTCGTCCTTAGGTGTAGTGGGTCCAAAAACCGCAATACTGGAAGGCCAAAATACTTTTTCTATTTTTTTCTCCTTTGCCAAATTAAGTACGTTGAACAACGAATTCATATTCAGGTTCCACGCACGCATGGGAAATTTTTCTGCTGTAGCGCTTAACATGGCCGCCATGAGGTATACCTCATTAATATCATAATACGCAATAACTTCCTCCAAGGCATCATAATTTGTAGCGTCTAAAATCTCAAAAGGACCGGTTTGCATCAGTTCTTCACTTCCTTCCCGTATATCACTGGCGATTACATGGTCGTTTCCATATTTTTTTCGAAGTGTAAAGGTAAGTTCGGTCCCGATCTGTCCGCAGGCCCCTATAATCAATATGTATTTTGGCATTTATTTAAGCGTTAAATGAATTGGTGGATAAAGATACCTTTTCTTAAAATTTGTACATTCGCTTATGCCTAAAATAATTATTTTTCTACTCCTGTTCGGGGTATTCTTTTCTTGTAGGGATGCGGTTTCCGATACAGCAAAGGTTCAGGAACCAGGTTGGGAAATCGTTACCGAAAGTCTTCCCCAAAAAGTAAGGGTCGACCCTAAAGCGCAGTCTATTTTAGATACGTGGAAAGAGTATGCCGTGTTGGAGCGTAGTTTCGATAAAATCTATACCTCAGAATTTAGGGAAGATTTTGTGTTGATTGTTGAAGAGCTTGTTGAAAATCAGAAAAAAATGGAAAGTGGGGAATACCCTACCGCCTTTGATATTCCGCAAATAAAGGGACGCCAAAAAGTGTTCAAGACTTTTATTCTGAAAACAAAGGGAGACTTGGAGTACCGTCAAAATCCCAAAGAATCGATTTTAGAAATGATTGAGGCTTTCAATGACCTTAGAAATCAGTTTAATGTGGTGGTGAACAATACCCTGCCCGAAGAATTACGTGCAAATGAAACAAATTAACCTTTTGTTCCTTTTTATTGGAACGCTACTCTCTGGACAGGAAACCGAAACAAAAACAATTGCACAAACATTGGATGCCTGGCACACAGCTGCCGGCACGGCCAATTTTGACGCCTATTTTGATTTGATGACCAAGGATGCCGTTTTTATTGGTACCGATGCGGGTGAAAACTGGCAGCGCTCAGAATTTATGCAGTATGCAAAACCTCATTTCGATAATGGTAAGGCTTGGAATTTTACCGCTGTGGAGCGGAATATCTATGTTGGCGAATCTCACGACTTCGCTTGGTTCGATGAGCTGTTGGACACCCAAATGAAAATTTGCCGGGGCTCTGGGGTGCTCAGAAAAGTGGATGGAAGGTGGAAAATTGCACATTACGTGCTTTCTATCGCAGTCCCCAATGAAAACGTTGCGGCACTTGTGCAGCTAAAAGCGGAGAAGGACAGCCTGTTTTTGAAACAATTGAAAACAAACTAAAAAAGCCCGAACGAAAAGCGACTTTTTTCCTACTCTCTACCAAGTTACAGTTGGGCTGTTACAACAGACCTAAAACTTTGCAAGGTTGAAAAAACACTTTTTATTCGGGCTCCTCTACGTAAGCAGTACGTGCTGCCTATTGTTTCTTTTCTGCAGGCGCCTCTTTTCTTGAGGTCAAGGCCTGTTTGCTCAAACTTGCCAAATTAAAATTTGGATCTATTTGCAGAGCGGATTCTATGGTGGCAAGGGCGGTATCAATATTGTTCTTGTCCATATTGTATTGAATTAACCCTTTAATGTGTAAAAATGCCGCTTTTAAGGGAACTTCGTAGGGCTGCTGACGCTCGTAAAATGCATATTTCATATCATCTGTGGCGTTGGCAATACCGTACTCCACATTCTTCATCGCTTCAGCATTTTCGCCCAATTGTACTTTTAAATCTGCCAGTTCATAGGCTAGGTAGGGGTTAGGCTCCCTAGTATTCAATATTTCAAATTGTTCTAGGGCCCTCTTCGGTTGGTTTAAGGCTTTTAGGGAAATGGCCTTTACCTGAACGGCCAAATCAGAATCGGTATCGATTTTATCGATTCCAATCGTATTCAATGCCTGTAAATGTTGGTTGTCATTCGCATAGATGTAGGCCAAGGTATCCATACGTTCTTTAGAGGGTGACAGAACGTTTAAGTGTGTAAGGGCATTGATAACACCATCCACATCCCCTTGCAACCGCATTTGGTCGTAAAATTCCTCGTAATGTTTCTGTAAATCTGATTTTGTCTGTGAAAATCCGAAACTGGCCGAAAATAAAACTGCCAGTACCAGTATACCTACTGTTTTTCTCATTGTATTGGTTCTTTTTTAAAGTGCGCTAAACTATTAAAATATTCTGTATGATCCTGTTAAGGAAAGCCTTAAATGCCCGAAAATGAAAAAGGCGCTAAAAAAAGCGCCTTTCAAAATTTATTTTTCCAATACTATACCAGTTCTAAGTTAGCTTTGGTTTTTCCGAACGCGGATAACAAGTGAGCGTAAAAACCAACACTTTTATTGTCCTTTTCCAAACAAGAACTTAGAAAATCACATAGGTTTTTAAACAATAGATTGGTGTAAATTGTTGGTAGATACGTATTTACTTTTTTAGGGTCGAATACGCTTTCATCCTGTATAACCTCCAATTTTATTCTATGGCGGTGATAATCTATAGATACATTGGTTGCATTGTAAGACTTTTTTAATAATGCAATATGTAACTGTTGGTACTTTTTAGAACCCGTTGGATTCTTACAACTTTGGGAGATGAGTTTCTCTAATTCCACTAAAACCCTCTCCCTTACTTTTGACTTTTCCATGACATTTACGGTTTTATATGTACTGTAAAGGTATGCAATACATCGATAACGAACTGAAAATCAGTCATATAATTAACGATTGCTAAGACATTTTGTTGTGAACTATTAAATTTGTGTGGTGAACAATCAATTTATGGGGGTCAAAAATTCGTATGAATTAATAAGAAATGGATTACATGTGTCGATTACTTTATGATTTTTGTCTTGCCTTGAGGTATATTCGGGAGGAGGCAAATTTCGTTTACGCGCTTCCTTGGCATAGTAGCGCTGTTTTGTTGGATGGTTTGGATACACTGCGTTGAGTGTAGTGTTCCAGTGGTCATATTTGATCAGTGCCGTAATAATACCGATGCAATCATTTTGGTGGATTAGGTTAATGGCAGCTTCGCCTCCCTCTAGATTTTTTCTTCCACTTAATTGATTTATGGGGTGCCTATCCGCACCTATTAGACCACCAAAGCGAATGATTGTTGCTTTGAGCGTAGGGTCAGTCCTGAATAGGGTTTCACTTTGTAACAATTGTGTACCGGAGGCCGTGCTCGGTTTTGGTGGAGTCTCCTCGTTTATAATGCCTTCTGCCTTCCCATATACGGACGTACTACTTACGAAGATGATTTTTTTTAGGTTTGACTTTTTGATTGCAGCATGTAGTAATTTGATTTTTTCAACATAACTTTCCTTTGGCCCCTTACCTCGTAGACCTGGAGGGATATTGATAATTAGAATGGAAATCGCTGTTAAAAAAGAGTCTATGGGGCCCTTGATCTCTTGTTCTGAAATACTGATGGTGTAGGGAACAATGCCTTTATTGGCCAATATGGATATTTTTTCTTTGGAAGTGGTGGTGCCGCTTACGGTATAACCGGAATCTTTTAGATGAACGGCCAGCGGTAAGCCCAACCAACCACAGCCGAGTACTCCTATCTTTGTATTCAAAACTTTACTTTTTTTATGGTTAGTACGGCATCGTTTAGTACAAAGGGCATCGCTATATTTTCTTCCGGTCGTTTGGGGACTGAAAATGCAGGATTCTCCAGTAAGTCGTTGGAGGCTTCGTAAATGGTCAATTCCAACGGAGCGTCCATATCAATTTCCAAATTTAATTCTGTGTATTTGGTATCGCTTATGTAATGGGTCATCAATTTGCCCCCTTTTCTGTTTTTCAAATAGTAGTCTGTTAGCGGTACTGAATTAACATCGGCCTTTAGGATAGCGACCGTATTCGTAAACACTTCCAATCTATTAATTGGGCGGTTGGGAGTTATGCAAATGCGAAGCTTTCGTCTGCCTGCGGTTATCGTGTCTATTAATACTTCTACCGTTGGTGCAGGAATAGCCTTGATCGGTGCTTCTTGAGTGTAGGTAAAATTAGAACCATATTTACTGCTTATCGTGTTCTTGGCCAGTGAATTTGAGGCCATTTCACTTTCTGAAATATAATTTTGGGTCCAATCCGATAGCCTATGCTCATAAGTGGCCCATAAAGCGCTTTCCTCATCAGTATTTAAAACATACAGTAAACTAGTGGGCTTTGGGCTTTCCTTTGTGAACTCCGCGTTCATATGGGCAGAAACCATAAAGCCAGTGAAAAGCAACAGGCTCAGAAATGCCAAGGCTCCTTTCTGTCGGTACCTTGTAATTAAGGGAAGCAACATGAAGAAGATCAGCGTTGTTAATACCGTTGTAGTCACCAACATTTTGAGACCCAAGCCTACCGGAAACATTTTAACCAAGGGCGAAAAAATGAATAGCGCGGGAATTCCAAGGAATACCAAGAGGAATGCGTTTGGACGCTTTTGTTTTATATGAATGTATAGGGCCACCAAAACGCTGAACAAGGGTATGATAAAAAATGACGCTCCTTTAAGGTATACGGATGCCAAACCACAAATGATCAGCCAAATGAAAATGGGGGCGATCAATAGATTGGCTGTCTTTACGACCCTAAAACGATGGTAGGCATAGAAGCAGATAGCGACGGAAAATAAGGCAAGGGCAATAATGTAAGCATGGCCATTATAGGGGAAACCTTGGAGAATATCCTGGTACCCGGGGTAGATCCATTTTAAGAAGGACCAACTGTAAAAACCAACGATACTATTTACCAGTAATGAGAACAATACAGGTAGAAACCCCTTAAGGATATCCTTTGCGTTCAGTACTTTTTTTCTAAATCCAACGATCAGTAGAAGTATAAAACACAGTATGGCCAGAAAAAGCATAGGATAAATCCAATCGAACGGGTAGGTGACCATTCTAAAAAACGGAACATTGAAATAGACGTTATCCTTTAAGCTTTTTAAATTGCCTAGGTCCGAGTTGCTAAAATGGTTTAAAAGCGGCATTAAATAACTCCCTTGATGGGCCAACGTATTTTTATCTAAACGCTCCCAACGGTCGTTGGCCGTATGGTAATCAAAATGGTCGTCTATAAAAGCAAAGTTAAACCCCTCGATATCGGCATTTTCCCTAAAAACAGTTAAGTCCGTATCGTTGGGGAGCATTTTATAAATGCTATAGGCCAGTGAATTGGCTACTGGAAACGCGGGGTTAGCCTTTATAAATTCCTGTATCAATCGGTTATTGCCACGGTTGGTTTCCATTAGCATATAGCTGGGACCGCCGCTTCCGCGTGCCTCAAAGTTGAGTACCAGGCCCACATCTGCAAGCCAAGGATGTTTGTCCACAAAGAGGTCCGCACCGTTCAACCCCAACTCTTCCGCATCTGAAATTAAGATGATAATATCATTTTTGGGGCTTGGGTTATTCCGTAAAAAAGCCCGTACTCCCTCCAAAATTGTAGCCACGCCACTACCGGCATCACTTGCACCAAAAGAGGAATGCGGACTGCTATCATAATGGCTCATTAATACCAATGCTTTCCCTTCACCACTTCCCTTAATACGTGCCAATATGTTTTCGGCCTTGCTCAAATTGGCCCAGTTCCCGGCCGTATATCCTTCTTGGAACGAGGTTTCAAGGCCCATTTCTTCCAATGCCCCGGCAATATAGGTCCGCACATTGCGATGGCCGGGGAAACCCACGCCATGGGGTTCTTGCGCTATTTGTTTTACATGGTTTAAGGCCCTGTCCGTGGAAAATGAGGTGTCTGAAATAATTTCATCGGGGGTATAGGTAGGTAAAAGCGAATGAAAGCTCCAGTAAACGGACAGAACGACCAAGAGTAAGGTTAGAACGGTTGCGGTTTTTTTCATGGTTGTTTAATTCTTATATAAAATCATAAAATAGTGATAAGTAAATGACGTACATCGACTTATGTTATGAAATATCGTAATTTTTGTTATCTTTAGTAATCAACCTCTAAATAAACTGTTATGGGAATCAAAAGCTTTCAAGGCGTTCGCAAGATATTTAAAAAAGAATTTGAGGCCCCAATTTTGGTAGCCGATTATATGACCACTAAGTTAATCACTTTTTCTCCAGACCAATCCATCTTGGATGTCATGGAGAAATTTGCCAAGCATCATATTTCTGGAGGGCCGGTTTTGGACGATAATGGCTTTTTGGTGGGTATTATTTCTGAAGCTGATTGTATGAAACAGATTTCTGAGAGCAGGTACTTCAACCAGCCTATTTTGGACAAAAGCGTGGAAAAGTTCATGACCAAAACGGTAGAAACCATACCGCATGACATTTCAATTTTCGATGCGGCCAATATTTTTGCACAGCATAACAGGCGAAGGCTGCCAGTAATGAAAAATGGAATTTTAGTGGGTCAAATAAGCCGTAAGGATATTGTTATTGCCGCTTTGAAACTAAGCGGCCATAACTGGAAATAGGAAATCATTAGCTGCTGAAGGGGGTATAGTCATTGAGTCTTCTTTAGATTTAGAGCACGGTTACTCAGGTAAAAGAAGACGCTTTTAAAAAGTTTGAAATAAGCGTCATTACGAACGTAGTGAAGTAATCTCTCGCTTGATTGTAAAAAGTTGCAGATTGTTTCGTGCCTGGCAAAGACGTACTAAGTGACTTGTATTTATGAATACAAGTTCGTGTTTTTCAATATGCTACTTTAACTAGAAATTAATGTCCACCTGGGGGAACTATCAAGCTTTTATTCCCGTTTTACAATCATGTAATAGTCGTTGTCCAAAGGCAGATACCCAAGGTCGTATAGGAAATAGTAGGTGGTGCCTTTTTTTGTGGTGTACAGGTTGGTAACATAGTCAAAGTCAAAACCTTTGTCGAGTAAGCGTGTTTTCGTTGTTTTGGTCTTTCCGTCGGTCAGTTGATAGCTGTCCAACACCCTATAATTTTTGCGCAGTCTGTTATTTATGTTGCGTATAAGGTTTTTGCTATCAGGGTTTACCTTGTTGTTGTAGGCATTTCGGCAATAGTCATTACAGAATTTTTTATCGATACGGCCCAAGACCTCCTTTCCACATTCCAAACACTGTTTTTTCATCCTATTGCCTATGGTAATTAAATTTTACCTCATTGGTCGATCCATCTTCCTCCTCAATGAGGACGTACATATTGATTTCCTGATCGGATATCCGTTCAATAGTGAATTCATCAAAGAATAGGCGATTGGCTTCTATTTTCACCAAGGGGAAATCGATGGTTTCGTCCTTTTCTTCCCATCCCATTAAATCACCATCAAAATGTTTCAGTTGAAGTAGTAAGGTATCATCGATTTCCAAAATGTGTCCAAATTCATAAAAGCTTACGGTGCCCTCTGCAACCAACCGAAATGAAAATAGCATAACACCTCCCAATGGGGGACTCCAAATTTCTTCCGCAATACCCCCAAAGGCCTCACCCTGCCAGTGGCCCGCCAACCATTGTATGTTGGTTAAATTTGCCTTGGGGCTTTGTCCATTTTCTTGAAAGGGTAGGGTGTTCTGGGCCTGGACCAGGAAGGTTCCAAATACCAGCAGTAGAACGAGTTTCATATACAGCTATTTACTACAAGGTACGAATTATCCAATTATAATGTGAGCGTATTATCGCTCATAAAACTCAATGGGCAAGCTATCTGGATCGGCAATAAACGTGAAGCGTTTTTGCGTAAATTCATCAACGCGAATGACTTCTGCAACGATGCCATTTTGTTGGCAATGGGCAATAATGACATCCAGATCGTCCACCTCAAATGCCAAGTGCCGCAAACCACAAGCTTCCGGCCTCGACAATCGCTTGGGCGGATTAGGGAATGAAAATAATTCGATACAATATTGCCCGTTTAAGGCCAAGTCCAATTTGAAGGACTGTCGTTCTTCACGAAATATTTCACGAATAACCTGCATACCAAGAACTTTTGTATAGAACCATTTGGAATGTTCGTAATTGGAACAAATGATTGCAGTGTGGTGCACTTTGTTCATTTCGTTACCTTTAGCTTATGCTTTTGTAATAATCCTTCAAGCGTATCTTTCGAAAAAATAGCTCCAGTCATTTTGTTGTCTTCAGGATTAATATCAAAATTTATAGCACTGCTGAAATTGGCTTTCTCCAAGTTTGTTTCTAAGAAAACGGCCCGTTCTAGATTACATGAAGTAAACTGTGCTTTACTTAAATCAGCTTCAGAAAAGTCCACTTCGTTAAGCTTGCAATTCTTAAAAAGTTGCCCTACCAATTTTAGATTGCAAAAAATGGAAAAACTAAGATTGCAATCCGTAAAGGAAATATCCAATATTAAGGTATTGCAAGTGTTGAAGGCAATACCAACAAGTTTACAATGTGAAAAGAGAACGCCGTTGAAGGTGGTGTTACCGATATTCGTATTGCTTAGATTACAGTCCATAAACTCACATTCCAAAAACACCTGATTATCCAAATAGCCTTTTGAAAAATCACATCCTTCAAAAATGCAATTTTCATATTCAGCCCTGGGCAACCTTGTGTTTGAAAACAGTTCTCCTTTATAGGTTTTATCGCGAACGAGAATATGCACCTTTCTTATTCTTCGGAAACTATAATTGCCGGAATTTCCAAACTATCGAACATCGTATTGTAGTTTTTCATTTCTGTTGTAACGATAGCGTCGTGTTCTATTTTAAAGGTGCTCCATTGGCCTAATAAATCCTGAAGCCTCGTTTTGGCCCCTTGGGTAACTTTAGGTTCTGCCACATCGATATAGCCCCTTAAATTCAGCAACTGCGCGTTCAGTTTATTCTCAAAGTTGATGACATCTTGAAAGGTCTTTTGTTTGGGTTGAATTAAATTCTCTTCCCAAGTGTTGATACGTTTGATCAATGAATCGCCCAGCTTTAAAAGTTCTTCCGCGGCAGGATTGGTTTTCAACAATTTCGCATAATGCTTTAATTGGGATTTGGCCGATCGCATGTTGTTCACGGAATTATGGATTTCGAGCACCGTCTCTTCAATGGTGTTCAGGTGTTTTTGCTGCTCTGCATAGACCGTATCATTCGCTTCAATATTGGGCCGTGGTAGAATGCTAACCGTTGTTTCTGAACTTTCATTACCCAATGTGAGTTTTAAGGTATAGATTCCGGGTCCTACGGTAGACCCTTCCAGACCACCCAATACAAAAACATTGTCAATGGCAGGCAAGGGGTCTTTTCTAAAGTCCCAAGTAAAACGATTGTATCCTTTTTTAGAAGGAAGAACGGCAGGTTTCGACGGACCGCCCGCCCACGATTTAAAATCCTTGTCCTTTTGGTTGGTGATGGTACGCAAGACCGTACCGTTTTTAAGTACTTCCAATTTTAGTTCTGTACTGTCTTGAGCTTGCGCCAAATAATAATCTAATGTGACCCCACTTTTAGGATTGCTTCCCAAGCCAGGCACCGGCTTTTCACTGGAACCGCCAATAAATAAATAGGTATCCTTGGGTTTAACGATATGAAGCGCCTGTTTTGGCGTTTTACTACTTTGAATGGCCCCCAAGTCATCTAAAATCCAAAACGCACGACCGGCAGTGGCGGCTACCAGGTCATTGTCTTGAATGATAAGGTCATTGAGCGGGGTCACTGGCAGGTTCAACTGCAGGGCTTGCCAGTTTAATCCGTCATCGAGTGAGATGAACAATCCAGTTTCAGTGCCTGCGTATAGCAAGCCTTTTACTTTTTTATCCTCACGTACAACTCTTGTAAAGGTATGTTCCCCAGTAATACCATTGGTAATTTTTGTCCATGTCTTTCCATAGTCATTTGTTTTATAGATGTAACTACCAAGGTCCATAGACTTGTAACGCATGAGCACGATATAGGCAGTTGCCGGGTCATGCGGGGAAACTTCGATACTATTAATGATACCTTCCTTGCTTCCTTCCGGAGTTACATTGATCCAATTCACTCCGCCATCTTTGGTTAAATGCACAAGCCCATCATCGCTTCCTGCCCAAAGTACGCCTTGCTCATGGGGTGATTCCGTTAGGTAGGTAAGTGTATTATAAATCTCTCCACCGGCGGCCTCATTGGTAAAGGGACCACCGCCCAAACCGTGTTTATCGGTCTCGTTGCGGGTCAAATCCGGACTTATAACGGTCCAGCTTTGGCCTTCATCGGTAGATTTAAAAACCACATTCCCACCATGGTAAATTGTTTGCCTGTTATGGGGGGAGGTAATAATGGGTGCATTCCAATTGTACCTATACTTTGCATTTTCAGGAGAAATACTCAAGCCCAGTTCGGGATACTCTTTTATGGGTTTTGACTCCTTGGTTTGGGCATCCCACTTATCGATATTTCCTTGGTAGGTTCCTCCATAGATTAATCTAGGGTCGTTGGGGTCAAAGGCTAAAAAGGCACTTTCACCACCGGCAACGGCATACCAATCTTTCCAATCGATACCATCGTCATTTGTTCTTGAGGCAATGGCCACGGTACTGTTATCCTGTTGACCTCCATATACGTTATAGGGTACAAGATTATCGGTTATTACCCTGTAGAATTGAGCGGTATTCTGGTTCTCTTGGGTGCTCCAACTTTTGCCGCCGTTATTGGACACATTGGATCCACCATCATTTGAGTTGATCATGCGTTGATTGTCATAGGGGTCGATCCACAAATGATGATTATCACCATGAGGCGTGGAGAGCGGAGAAAAAGTCTTACCGCCATCTATGGATTTGGTAACCGGTGCATTTAGTACATATACTATATTTTCATTTTGGGGGTCTGCAAAAATTTCCATGTAATACCAGGATCGCGTAATATTGATACGGTCTTTATTGCTTTGGGTCCATTTTTTTCCGGCATCGGTGGATTTATAAACACCCCCTTTTTCTCCTTCTGCCTCGATGACCGCAAACACCAATTCTGGATTTGCCCTGGATACTGAAAGCCCAATTTTCCCCATTTCTTTAGGTAGACCGTCCGTTAATTGGGTCCACGAAGCACCACTATCGGTAGATTTGTAAATGCCAGAATTCTTGCCGCCAGATTCCATGGTCCATGGATAACGACGATGCTCCCACATGGCCGCATAGAGTATGGTAGGGTTGGTCATGTCCATGGAAAGTGAGGAGGCCCCTGTACGATTATCCACGAACAGCACATTTTCCCATGTTTCTCCCCCATTGGTAGACTTGTAGATGCCGCGTTGGGCAGATGGTCCATATTGCGCTCCCTGTGCCGCTACATATACTACATTTGGATCGGATGGGTCAATGATTACATCTGAAATATGTCTGGTCTCATCAAGGCCCATATGTTTCCATGTTTTCCCGGCATCCGTAGATTTATAAATGCCATCTCCCATTGAAGTCATAACGCCTCTCGCGGCGTGCTCGCCCATCCCGGCAAAAATGATATTGGGATTGCTTTCGGAAACCGTAATGGCTCCAACGGTAGCGTTACTTAAAAAGCCATCGGAAATATTGTTCCATGTAATTCCGTCGTCCGTGGTTTTCCATATACCACCGCCCACGGTGCCCATATAATAGGTCATGGGTTGGCCAATTACTCCTGTGGATGCCACGCTTCTACCGCCCCTGAACGGACCAATGTTTCGCCATTGTAGCCCGGTAAAAAGTGAATCTTCGATTTTGACGGTCGGTTCGGTCGATTTGTTTTTTCTTTTTTGGGATGTAAGGCCGATAGGGGCGAGGAGTATTAAGAGCAATACTAGGCGGGTGGTTTTCATAAAGGGTCTGTTTTCAAAAAATTAAGAACGGAAGATAAGAAATATGCGATATAAATCCATAGCTGATTTGCACGACTAAGGGCAATACTTTGGTTTTTAAATCGATAAGGGAACAATTAAGTTGGGTTGGTTGTGGCATGCATAATGTTAATAATCCTATAAAAGTTGAAATTCTTTGGTAATGTTAAACAGATTTAGGCTTAACTTAAAGTAATCTAAAAAACTGAAACTATGGCCCGACACCACTTCACTTCTTTCTCCATATTCCTTCTTCTGTCCCTCAGTACTTCTCTTGTTTTTGCCCATTTCCCCGCAAGGGAGAAGTTTCCTTGCATAACGTCAATAATTCCGTCGGTGACTTTATCAGACTCGCTTGAGGTAGTGAAAGAGCAGGTGGTCTTGCACGTAGCCAATAATTACTTGGACGACGATATCCTTTTTTTTAAAAGTTATGTTTTCCCCAGTTTCAATTTTCAGGGAATGCCTGTAAGTGACGTTCTGGTGGTTGAGTTATTGGATACAAGACAGGAGGTGCTAAAGACCCAATTCCATAAGATTACCAATGGCCAAGTAAATGGCACGATGAAACTGGATAAAAAAATAGAACCGGGCAAATACGAATTACGTGCATATACCCAGAGGATGAAGAATTATTCTGAAACCTATGCAAAACAAACGGTAATGTTGGGTGAATCTGGAGGGTTGGAAGAAAATTTGAATGCTGCTGTCATAGCCATAGTGCCCGAAAGCGGCGTGCTTTTAAACGGCTATGAAAATCGTTTAACGATTGCCTTAAAAGAGGGCAATCAAATGAATTTAGGAGTTGTGGGTATGATTGTCGATGATAGGAACAATGCCGTCGCTGAAATATATAAGCACAGAGACTGTGTAGCGGCAACTTTATTTACACCAAAGGATTCAGAGAAGTATAGCTTAGCCTTCAATAACGGCCTACGATATCCCGTACCAGCCGCAAGTAACAGTGGGTATCAACTTCAGGTGAACAGCATTGATTCAGAAAAAATAAAAATACGGCTTAGGGCTACCCAAGACTTGCGGAATAACGAGGCAAAACTTCTTGCCAAAATAGGTGGGCAGACCTATTTGGAAGCCGCATTGGATTTCACCCTTACGGATGAAATTTTCGTAGAATTAAAAAAGGAAAATTTTCCTGATGGTATTTTCAATTTTGATATTGTAGATGCGTCCAAACGCGTTTGGGTTTCCAGGCCCTTTGTTATTAACCGAAAGCCAATACATATTAAAGCAGACCTTGTGGCGAATGAGGCCCAAGGCAAAACTGTAAAATTGACTGTAACTGACAGATCGGGAAATCCCGTTCAAACAAAATTATCCGTAAGTCTTAATCCAATCATGCCACAACTATCGGGAACGAATAGCTGCAAGGAGAATGATGTTTTCAATTTATTTACAGCGATGGACCGCAACGGAACTTTGGGAATAAAGGACGAACGAAAGGAATTATTTTTAAACGACCTAAATGTACAATTGATGTTTGCCGAATATGAAGCCCTAACGGAAGTGATGGATACAAATATGTCAAATGGTTTACAATTAATGGGGTATGCTTATGATTTAAAGAACAACTTGTTGCCAAAAACTACCATTCAGGTTCTTGGGATGTCAGCAAATGAAAATATCGTAATTGAAACCGAAACGGATGCCAATGGCTTATTGTCAATTACTAATTTGGACATCACCGGAGAAACCGAGCTGGTTTTTAGAACCAAAGGTGATGATTCCAAAGAACGGCTGGTAAAGGTAAAACAAGTTACCGAGGCACCAGAAACGGTACAGGTTGAAGACACAGCTACCAGAACAACAATTCCCTTTAGGATTGACCGACCAGTAAATTCTGGTGGAAAACTGAATACCATGGAAGCGAATACGATTGAATTGGATGAGGTAGCCGTAAGCGATAAGAAAAAAGAAAACTACTATAGTGCTTCTAATTATAGCTTGCCGGAAACAAGCTCTTTGACCCGGGTAAAATACCAAGATTCTGAACGGCCAAAGACCATTGAATTGATGCTTGCGGAGTTTGCCGGAGTACAGGTTAGAAACATGGGAACCCATTATCCTTCTGTTAGCCTTCCAAGATCAGCAGGACCGGGGCCAATTTTATATGTTATTGATGGAATCGCTTTATCGCAGGAACCACTTCCGGGTTTAACACCTTTAGCGGAAGTTTTAAGTATGGTTACCGCGGCCGATGTTCACAAAATAGAACTGTTTCTCGGCCCTGATGCCGCTGTTTTTGGTGCCAGAGGAGCTGGAGGTGCCATATCTATTACCACGAGGCACGGAGCTGAAAATGAGTCCATCAAACGAAAAGAGGGAACGCTGACCTTTAAAGGGTATGAACCAGAAATTGATTTTGAAACTTATTATACCGATATTTCAAAAAGGCAAAGGGAAAAACTCAATTTGGTCTATTGGAATCCAAGCCTTGAAACCGACAAAAATGGCGAAGTCTTAATTCCATTAAACGATGCACAAAATGATACTGAATTAAACCTTAAAGTGTATACCATAACGCCGCAAGGGGCCTCTGGAAAATTGATTACCTCGTTTTAAGAACAATAATTTTTTATACTATAAAAGCTGGGTCTATTCTTTTCCTCCGTTCCGTTCTGGCGTTCTAGGGGTTGGCCATTCCCCTTTTTCCCCCGTTCTTGGATTGATGCCCAAAACAGCTTTTTCGCGTGATGTCCTCTCAGGGTCCTCACTGGCCATATAGGTTAAGATGGCCGTAAGAACGGAATTGTTTCTAACATCATCGAATACAATTTTGTCATAGGTATCTAAATTCGTGTGCCAAGTGTAGTTCCAATAATCCCAGCTTAAAGAGCTCAAGGAAAAAGCAGGGGCCCCGGCGGCTACAAATGAGGCATAGTCCGATCCGCCACGCCCTGGAGATCCAGGAAAGGTCGTCTCGATTTCATTTTTATACGTTTCAGGAACCGCTTCCAACCAACGTCCCAAATAATCGTACGCATGTAGAAAGCCCTGGCCAGATAACCGCACTACGCGGCCCGTACCATTATCTTGATTAAAAAGCGCTTGTACACCGGCTACAATTTCAGGATGATCTTGAACGAATGAACTTGACCCGTTTAAACCTTGTTCCTCACTACCCCAGTGCCCTATTAAAATCGTTCTTTTTGGGTTAGGGTAAACTTTCTTGAGAATACGTGCGGCCTCTAGCATCGTAATTGTTCCCGTACCATTATCCGTTGCTCCGGTAGCGCCGTCCCATGAGTCGAAATGCGCAGAAAGAATAACATACTCGTCCGGGAATTCTGTCCCCGGAATCGTGGCAATGGTATTAAAGGTGGGTACCGTTCCCAAATCCTTGGATTCCGCCACTATTTTTATTTTGGGTTCCGCACCTTGTTCCACCATGCGGTAGAGCATTCCGTAGTCTTCCAATGAGATGTCCACTGCCGGGATTTTTTCCGTACCTGCACTAAATATCTTATTTGCCCCAAACCCTTCAGACCAGCGGGATTGTGCAATACCAACGGCACCCGCTTTTTCGAATGCGGCATTGATATTCCTACTCGTGTAGCCCGTATTGTTGATGTTTTGTCGCCATGCTTTCTCCAAGGAATCCCGTTGACTTTTCATTTTTTGGAACGATTCTTTGGTAGCAAATTCCTCCCAATTTTCATCGGGCCTACCTGTGGGTTGTAGCATGCTTACCATTACAATTTTTCCCTTTACATTGGGCAACCATTTTACAAAGGCCAATGAATCCGCAAAATTTGGCAGGGTAATGAGTGTAGCGGTAACACCTTTGTTACCGGTACTGGGATTCCACGCCAGTTGGGTGGCATGAAGGGATGCTATGCGGGGCGAAACCATATCTACGTGGGTTATACCACGTTGCCAACCCTTCCAAGTGCCCCATTGCTGGTTTTCTGCCGCAATACCCCATTTTTTATAGGTGTTCACGGCCCAATCGTGGGCAGATTTCATTTCAGGGGTTCCTACGAGGCGTGGTCCGTTCAAATCCATTAATTCATAGGCCAATTGTTCCAATTGTGAATTTTCTGTACCCTCTTTTTCAATGGCCGCTACAATCTGTTCTTGGGTTTGAGCATTTAAAATCGGACTGAAAACGAATAGATATAGGATAAAAAGGGAAAGTAGATTTTTCATGTGTAGTTTGCTTTGGTTTTAATTTTTTAAATATACTATTAATGTAAAAAAATAGGATTTGAATGAAGTTTAATTTATAGTTTTTTATCTAGCGCCAAGATAGTGTTCAGCAATACATTCGCCCCCTCGGCCATATCCGCTGGAGCCGTATATTCTTTAGGAGAATGGCTTATGCCACCCCTACTGGGAACGAAAATCATTCCGGTGGGTGCGATAATTGCCATATCCTGTGCATCATGTCCTGCACCGCTTGGCATATATTTAAAGCTAAGACCCAGGGAATTGATACTTTGTTCAATCTCATTTTGTATAGAAGTGTTCATAATGGCGGGGTTCGCGGTGGTGTCCAATGGTGTGATGGAAATTTTTACACCGGATTGCGCACTTATATCAGCAGCGCGTTTTTGAACAGCATTAAATACTTTTTCTATAATGTCAGAAGACAGGTCGCGTATTTCCAAACTAGTTATAACCTTTCCGGGTATAACATTCGGAGCCCCGGGCGTCGCAGAAATACGGCCTACGGTTGCTACTTGAGAACCTTCAAAACTAGTGGCAACCTCGTTTACGGCGATGATAAATTTGGAGGCTGCTAAAAGTGCATCTTGTCTTGCATTCATCGGGGTAGTACCTGCATGGTTGGCAAAGCCCGTAAACTCTACATCCCACCATTTTAATCCTACAATTCCTTCAACAATACCAATATCAAGACTTTCCTTTTCCAAGGTCCCACCTTGCTCTATATGCAGTTCGAGAAAAGCCGCAACATCTCCTTTTTTACGGGCTACTTCTGCTATTCTGGTAGTATCCCCGCCCAATCGCATAATACCTTGAGCTACCGTATATCCGGTAGAATTCTTTAAAGGGAAAGCGGTTTCGGTTAATTGACCTGCTATGGCCCTACTGCCCATAACACTTCCTTCTTCATTTGAAAAAATAATGACCTCCAAAGGATGTTTGGTTGCAATATCATTTTCGTTTAGGGTTTCAATAATTTCTAGAGCGGCCATAGAACCTACACAACCATCATAATTGCCACCATTTGGAACACGGTCAATATGTGATCCAAAAGAAATAGGTGCGGCATTGGTATCGGTTCCAAATCGCTTGCCAATGACATTTCCGGCATAATCTATAGAAGTAGCAAGGCCCATACCCCTTAATTGGGAAACGACCCATTGTTGTGCCGCAATATCGGCATCGCTAAAGGCAACCCGTTCGGTTTCCCCGTTTTCCTGAATTCCGAATTTTGCCAATTCCATAATCCTATTTTCCAAGCGGTCTTGGTTCACTTTCAACTGGGCTTTGGCTAGCACTGATGAACAAATTAGTAGCAGTGTAACAATACATTTTTTAGAAGATTTCATTTCGATTCTAGTTCTTTTTGATTAAAAATACAATTATTCATTGGAGGTTCATTTCTTAGGATAGCGAGTGTGTTTTCAACGGTCATCGTACACATTTTTGTATAGGTTGTGCGGGTTAGGCTTCCCAAATGGGCGGTAATCAATACATTCTCTAGTTGCGTCAAAGGATGATTATCCGCGGGGGGTTCTTCGGCCAAAACATCTGCCGCAAAGCCTGCTATTTTTGCATTTTGAAGTGCGTCAAGTAGTGCCTTTTGATCTATGATTCCCCCTCGGGCCGTATTGATGAGTAAGGCCGACGCTTTCATTTTGGAAAATGCGGATGCACCAAAAAGGTTTTCGGTCTTTGGAGTCAACGGAAGATGCAAACTTACACTGTCCGAGGTACTCAATAGTGTACCAAAATCCACGAAAGGGTAGGGGACCGCTTCCTCGTTGGCGCTCCAATAAATTACGTTCATACCGAGAGCCGTGGCAATTTTGGCAACCTTTTTTCCAATATTTCCCATTCCAACGATTCCTAAGGTTTTCCCATTACATTCATCAGCGGAATAGGCCGCCCTATCGGCCCATCGGTTTTCCTTGACCATGGTAATGGCATTGTACAGGTTACGTTGAAGCATGAGCAATAAGGCTATGGTATGCTCCGCTATGGTATCGGCGTTGGAATTTGGTGCATTCACCACCTTAATTCCTTTGGCAGTGGCTTCGTTTACATCAATATTATCAAGGCCTACGCCGCAACGGGAGATTACTTCCAAACCGGTAAGTTGCTCCATAAATACCTTTCTTACCTCTCCTTTTCCACGGGTAATTATGGCATGTATATGCGCTGTAGTGTGCTCTTGAAGCGATTGGGCATCGAGGCCCATCAGAATTTCTACATTTGGGGCATTTCTTAAAATTGCCATGGCCTCTGGGGCAATGGTTTCCAAAAGAAGAATGTTTTTATTCATCCGAATTATGGTAAAGCGTGGCATCCTTGGATTTATAACCCCTAAAATCATTCCTTCCCGATACGTAAAGTCCTTCCTTGAACAGGTCATCCTCAAGTATTTTCGGGTCTATGTAGGAGTTTGGGGCAGAGGAAATCTCAATCAAGTTACCCGATGGATCACGTACAAACATTTGAATCACCCCTTTGGTAATCTCCCGCACCTTGCCCCAGGGTCTAATATCAATGATGCCCAGTGCTTTCATCCTAAAAAAGATAGTATTGATATCATCGACCTGTACGCAAATGTGTCCCCTAAAAGAATAGCTGTCTTCCCATTCCGTCAAATGGAGCTGTTGGTCCTCGTTAAATTTGAAAAACGCCGTTGGGTAATCGAATAGAAATGCGGGAATAGCCTCGAGGCCCAATTCTTCCTCATAAAATTTACAGGCTTCCTCCAGATTGCTCACTACGAGGGCAACATGGTTTATTTTTAGTGCCTTTGCCATAATCTATTGTTTAAAGTCTTTAACAAAATCCCAATTTGGGGTAAGTCCCAATCCTGGTCCGGTAGGTGCCGAAAGCATCCCCTTTGTATTTACTTTTATTTTTTCCGCCACCAGGTCGTACATCATGGGGTTTCCCCCCAAGGAAAACTCGATCACATTGGCCGAAGGGGATGCAAATGCCACAGAAACTCCCGCCATGAAAGAGAATGCGGAACCCCAGCAATGCGGTGCCAATTCTAGCTGATAGGTATGCGCCAATTGGGAAACCCGCATGGCCTCGGTTATTCCGCCTATGATGGCACAATCGGGTTGTAGAACATCCAAGGCTTGTACCGCAATTAAATCGCGAACATCAAAAGCCGTATACTCACTTTCACCTGCCGCAATAGGGATGAAAGTGTTGGCACGTACCGCTGCGGTGCCTATTTTGTTATCGGGGCTAATGGGTTCCTCGAACCAATATAAGTTACAGTCCTCTACCCCTTTTGTAAACTGCTTGGCCTCTGGAACGCTAAAAGTCCCATGCGCATCGGTCATTAGTTTGATATGGTCTGGCAATGCTTTGCGGGCCGCTTTTACCCGTGCAATGCTTTCGGCAACAGTTTCGTCCATTATGCCTACCCTCATTTTTACCCCGCTAAATCCTTTCGCCGTGTAGCCTAGCAATTGCTCTCCTATGGCATCTGCCTTTGCCCATCCACCACTGGCATAGGCGGGCATTTCATCGCGACAACTGCCGCCCAGTAATTGTACTACCGGGGCATTTAGGGCTTTTCCCTTAATATCCCATAAAGCCGTATCGATGCCGCTCATGGCGGAGATGGTCAAGCCCCTTCTTCCAAGAATGGGAAATTTACGACCACGGGAGAGCGCATAATGGTCTCTGGTGCCGTTATAGATATGTTCCCAAATACGTGTTATGTTTTCTGCATCCTTCCCTATAAGCTGCGGTCTTAGTTCATTTTCTATACAGCTTACGATCGAAGCACATGAACCAGAAGAACCTACTGCTGCCTTTGCTTCGCCAAAACCTTGCAAACCGGTATCTGTTGTAACGACCACTAAGGTCATATCAAAATTGGTCAGCAGGCCATAATCCGAGAAATGCTGCTTCTCTTGGGGTATTGGGCAACGTAACCAAAAGGCTTCTATATTGGCGATTTTCATTGAATCAATTCTTTTAGGGTATCTATGGACTTTTTAGTCAACATGGTGTAAAATTCGTCCGTTATGGCTGAGCTTCCATGGTCTTCCAGGAATTTCTTTTGTTCCGCTGTAAGTCCCTCTGGATTTGTTTCAATGGAGTTGGGGAACGGGTTGGCCGGTGTACGGTCTAAGGGTGCGCAAAATTCTACGGATAAGGTCTTGTCGTAGTCAACCTCTTTTAGGGTTTTGATGATTTTGGGCCAGTTGAGGTGTCCCATACCCGGGGCCATGCGGTTATTGTCCGCTACATGAAAGTTGACCAGCCTGTTTCCAACCTTTTTAATGGTAGCGTACATATCCGCTTCCTCTAGGTTCATGTGAAAAGTATCTAGGCAGACCCCGCAATTGGGACCTATTTCTTCGGCCAGGGCCAAGGCTTGTTCACCCCTATTGATGAAATAAGTTTCAAAGCGATTGATAGGCTCAATGCCAATTTTAAGACCATGGTCCTCCGTATAGCTGTAAATTTCCTTGATGCCCTCAACAGCCCATTCCCATTCTTCCTCAGGCCTGGCATCCGGCACAATTTTACCAACCGTAGCAGGCACCAATGAGATGACGGAACCACCCAGTTCGTTAACCATTTTAGCGACATCTTTTACGTACTGGACGGACATTTTGCGTTGCGCCGGGTCTTTAGAAAGTAAATTACGCTGTTCCAACATCAAGGTGACAGACCCCCAACATTTTATGCCATAAATATCTAATAGTAATTGTGCTTTTTGGGTGTCATAACTTTCTGGCGCGCCCTGGATCTCTATATGGGTGTATCCTAATTTGTTTATTCGATTAAGGGTGTGCTCCAAAGATTCTGCACGCATCCAATTGTGTATGGCTAATTCCATTTGTGCTTTTAGTAATTATATTATCCAATAAATTCCGCTGTTCTATGGGTGCCATCACAGAAGGGTTTGATTGCCGAGGCACCGCAACGGCAGAAACCGGTAGTGCCGTCTTTTTTAACAATTTCTCCAGAGGCAAGCTGTACCTCTAAGGCGCCCTTTACTTTTAAGGGTCCATTGGCCGCAACAATAATTTGGGTTACCCCGTTTTCTTTTCCTTCTTCCATTTCGTTTTTCATGTAATAGCTTAAGGCCCCGCTAGGGCAATTATTTATTTGTGATTGTAAGTTTTCAATGGACGCGTTTTCAGGAACGATCCAAGGTTTTTCCTTTGGGTGGTACACCTTGGGCAAGGTTTCAACGCAAACTTTGGAATGGATGCATTTTTTTGGTTTCCAAACCACGGTCAGATCTCCGTTCGTATATTCCTTTGTAATTTCTTTGTCCATATTATTTTATTCAATGTTTATGCCTTTCATGACCAGTCGCTTCCATTCCGGATGTCTTTTTAAATATAAGGCCACAAACGGACAAAGTGGAATTAGCGTCAAATTCTGCCTATCGACATCTTCCAAAACCTTAGCCACCAGGGTGGTACCAACGCCTTTTCCTTCCAATGCTTTGGGAACCTCTGTATGGGTCAAGTAAATCTTATCCTGGGCCTTGATATATTTTATCCGGGCGACACTGCCTTCAATGGTGGCTTCGTATTGCTTTTTCGCGGTATTTTCGGTTAGTTGAAAATCCAGTTTCACGCTTCCTATTTTTTGGACTTTTAAGGTAGGAAAAAATATGCAGTTATTTGGCGCCAATGCCACAAGCCTTGTTGATGGTTTTTTCAAGAAGTAATGTGGGTGTATGACGCTATTTTTTTACGTTTTCAGAAATTTAGCGTAAGATTTTAATTATTTTTTATCAGCAGTATTAATTATAAGTAAATGATAAACAATGTTTTAAAAGTTTACAAACGACTGTAAACGATAACAAACGATAGTAAGCGTTTAGAAACCGAATGAGGGCGTTATCCTGTTCTAGGTTTGCAGTGTCAAGTCAAGGAGGCTTGGTAGTATAAACTGTTTAACGCTAAAATTTAGAAACATGAACGCATTAAAAAACAAAGTACAGTTGATTGGAAATTTGGGTCAGGACCCTGAAATCGTAAACTTGGAAGGTGGAACCAAATTGGCAAAATTTTCCATCGCCACGACGGATAGCTACAAAAACGCCAAAGGTGAAAAGGTTGAGGATACCCAATGGCATAACATCGTGGCGTGGGGGAAGACGGCAGAAATTGTAGAGAACTATTTAACCAAGGGAAAGCAAGTGGCCGTTGAGGGTAAACTGACACACCGATCGTATGAAACCAAGGAAGGTGAGAAAAGGTATATTACGGAAGTACGGTGTAACGAGCTTTTGATGTTTGGGAAATGATATAGAAGTCTTCGATTTGCGCTTTGGCTTACAGTGAACATATGTCAGTCTGAGCGCAGTCGAAGACCTTTTTATGTCTTCAAGTTTCATTAATTATGAAAACATACACTGTTTATATTCTAAAATGTAATGATAGTTCTTATTACGTAGGCATCACAGGTAATTTTGAAAAGCGAATGCTTCAACATTCTCAGGGTTATTTTAAAAGTTGTTATACTTTTAGAAAAAGACCTGTTTACTTAGAATATACCTCAAAATTTAATGATGTTTTACAGGCTATTCTTTTTGAAAAGAGAATAAAAGGTTGGTCTAGAGCAAAGAAACAAGCATTGATAAACAATGCTTTTGAAACTATTCAGATTCTTGCGGAGTGTAGAAATTTCAGCCATAGCAAATATAGGCCAGATTCGTGAACCCAAACCCTTCGACTGCGCTCAGGGTGACATACTACAAAATAGTAAATGCTGGTAAAAAATTTTTATAATTGAATCTAGTTCAACTGAAAGGCAGACCGCAGTGGAAGCTTTTAAAAGAAGATAATCTTCCTATTTTTGTAGCACATGACAACAACGGAACAGGACCTCTTACCCTTATTAAAACAATACTTTGGCTACGATTCGTTTAAGCCCAACCAATTAGCGATCATTGAAGATGTTTTGCATCAAAAAGATGTATTGGCCATAATGCCTACGGGCGGTGGAAAATCGCTTTGTTATCAATTAACGGCTTTGGCTTTGGAGGGTACGGCAATTGTCATATCCCCTTTAATTGCCTTGATGAAAGATCAAGTGGATGTCTTACAGGCCAACGGCATTGCCGCTGCGTATTACAATAGCTCTCAGACCCAAGAGATTCAAGAGGGGATTTTACAAGAATTGGAACAGGGAGATTTAAAGCTTTTTTATGTAGCCCCTGAAAGTTTGGGTTTCTTCAGTGACCTCTTGGAGAAAATCAATATTAGTTTATTTGCCGTAGACGAGGCCCATTGTATTTCTTCATGGGGGCACGACTTTAGACCGGCCTATACGCAATTGGGAAATTTAAAGAAGAGATTTCCAAACCTGCCTGTTATGGCATTAACGGCTACGGCGGATAAGACCACCCAAGATGATATTGTTTACCAATTGAATATAACCGGGGCAGAGCGGCATTTGGCCTCATTCAACAGGCCCAATTTATTCCTGGACGTGAAACCTGCCCAGGACCGTATGAAGCATATCTTGGATTTTTTAGAGGAGCATCCGTTTGAAAGTGGAATTATTTATTGCTTAAGCCGAAAGAGTACGGAATCTATTTCTGGAAAATTGCAAAAGGCTGGTTTTAAGGCCAAGGCCTATCATGCAGGGATGTCCGCATCGGAACGCAGCATGGTTCAAGAAGAATTCATTACGGACAAGGTGCCTATAATTGTCGCTACCATTGCCTTTGGTATGGGAATAGACAAGAGCAATGTGCGCTGGGTCATGCACTACAACCTCCCCAAAAACATAGAAGGCTATTACCAGGAAATAGGTCGTGGAGGTCGGGATGGTTTGCCTGCCCATGCCTTGTTGTTCTATAGTTTTGCTGATGTGGCCCAATTGCGCAGGTTTATAGCGCAAAGTGATAATGCCGCCGTGGAATACGCCAAATTGGAACGGATGCAACAATTTGCGGAAGCTTTAAGTTGCCGCCGTATTGCGCTCCTTAATTATTTTGGAGAGCATGTGACCCAAGGCTGTGGAAATTGTGATATCTGTATAAACCCACCCGCTTATTTTGATGGAACCGTTCTGGCACAAAAAGTTTGCTCAGCCGTTGCAAGGCTTGGGGAAAAGGAACCTATGGGTACAGTCATCGATGTATTGCGTGGCGCCCAAAATGCTGCTGTACTCGAAAAAGGATATGACCGGATAAAAACTTATGGGGCGGTAAGCAATGTTTCATGGGTAGACTTGCAGCAGTATGTCATCCAGTTATTGAATCAAGGGGTTTTGAACATCAATTTTAGGGAAGGCGCCCGATTGGGGTTGACGCCCTTGGCCAATGAGGTTTTGTTTTCAAATAAGCCCATTCAATTTGCGGTTCCACAGAAAGCAAACGAAAAGAAAACGAAGAAGAGTAGCACTTTGCAAAACACGGTATTGTTCGAGAAACTACGTGCTCTGCGACATGAAATTGCCACGGAACAGGGCGTGCCCGCCTATGTGGTCTTTGGTGATGCCAGTTTAAAGGACATGGAAGCAAAACTTCCCCAAAACAAAACGGAGTTCATGAACATATCCGGTGTAGGGCAGGCCAAGTTGGATAAGTATGCAGATCGATTTTTACAGGAAATTACAACCCACAGCGGCTCCGGAAAACATAAACGTAAAACACACGATCATTCGTACGCGCTATTTTTGGACGGAATGTCCATTTCAGGGATTGCTGAAAGCCGCAACCTATCCGAAAATACGATATACGGGCATTTAATGAAAAAACATGCCGAAGGTGAAGCCTTGGACCTCCACCAATTTATAAGTGGCAAGGAACGCATCGCCATCGAAGAGGCAAAAATGGAACTTTCCAATGCAAAAGGACTGAAAGACTTTTACGAATATTTTGAGGAACGCATGCCCTATTGGAAAATTAAACTAGGCCTGTATTTATTGGAAGTATAGCAACTAAGCATCGAAACAACGTAAAGGGTTATTCGCCGCGGTTTAAATAAAGAAAGCCTTGAAATGTATGTTGGCCATTATTTACGGTAGCTAAATAGAAATAAACGCCAATAGGTAATCCGGCAGCTCGGTTTACAGCGGATACGTTTTCCCCTACAGAACCATCAAATTCATCGGTGTAATTTTCCATTTGAAAAACCAAAAGTCCGTTTCGATCATAGATTTGCACCTTGTTATCCGGGTAATTTTCTAATTCCTCGATATATAAAAACTCATTGATACCGTCTCCATTGACGGAAAGATAATAATTATATTGATTTGGAATCTCCGGTTTCGCTGGCGCTGTTGCAGCTTCCCCTAGAATACCGAATGTAATTACTTCATATTCGCTTGGTAAAAACTCATTTGAACTTATAAATCCATTATTGACATCACCCAAAAGGTTATTGTTGCCTAAGTTATCCCATTGGAGCGAAGTTTTGTTATAGCCTACAATAATAAGTGAATTTAGTGCATCTACTTTTGGAAATAGGCCGCTGCGCTCGTTCCAGCTTAAGGTTATACCCACCGGGTTTTCTCCTTCTAATGTCCAATATTCGGTATCCAATACAGAAATAGTAGTATCGGGATTGTACGTAGCTACCTGAAACGGAGCATCAAATAAATAGGCTGTTGTATATTGAGAATTAGGGAACAAGGGATTTATGGAGATAGGCCGTAAAAAGTCTGTATCTCCAATAGGAGCAATAAAATTACTGCTGATGTTTATTTTTAATCTCCCATCAGTTTTGGATGAATTAGTCGCGCCTGTGTAAAATGCGCTTTCCGCCATTTCTAAAAAAACTGAATTATTTGATTTGTTTGTTAGAATGTCCCCATAAATAAAATTAATATTGTTAGTAAGGAAAATAGGAACTTCCAAATTGATACCTTCCAAATTGGCAATCTCCAAATCTTTAATGATTGGAGAGTTTTCTCCCATGATACTAAAGTGTGTTTCGCCATACAAACCAACCAATCCACCTGAATTTAAAAGTTGGCCGTCGTTCACCGTTGTATTGTAAATACCAAGTTGTCCATTGTCATGTACTTCTAAATCACCAAAATTCCTTATATTTTGAGAAAAAACGACAGGTATCATGAGCGTATATAAGTACAAAATGATAATACAATATTTCATGATATTAAAAATCTAAGATTGTAAAGTAAAAGGTTTTATCCACATAAGTTCCTGTCGAAGTCGAGTGTTGAACAATTGCGATGCTAAAGGATGTTGTTGTTTGTGAGGTTACGTAGATATTTATGTCATTAGTGCCAGTCTCCATTACACTTAATTGGATGGGGTAATTTGCGCTTGACCTGGCAGTTAACATCGTAAAAGTATACCGGCCTGTACCGGTTGTAGATACACTACCAATTCCGCTTGCCATATACGTGTTGGATCCTGGCAGGACTGTTCCATAAGCCTTAACAGGGTTTTTAAAATAAGCACCTCCATCTGTGCCGGAAGAAATATCATTCCCACTATTAGAGCTGATAATTTTTGCAGAACCTCCACCCTTACTTAACGAAATACTAGTTCCAGATTGTGATAGCACTTGAATTTCGTTAGTAGCATCGGCATCATTATCATTTACGTTCAAGGTAATAGTATTCCCCTCAGATATAGAAATATTCCCCGGTGAATTATCTGTACTTAGGGTCTGATCATCGGTTGCTGGATTTCCTTGCGGTCCTTGATCCCCTTTATCCCCTTTATCGCCTTTGTCCCCTTTATCACCTTTTGGTCCATTTGGTCCATTGTCACCTTTATCCCCCTTATCCCCTTTTGGACCATGACAATCCAGAGCATTAAAAGACCCATCGCCATTGGTATCCTCAGCGGAATCATTTATGCCGTTTTCATTGGTATCCCAGCAGCTCATTCCATTTGACCCGTTAGCACCGTTTTGTCCGGAGCCACCATCACAAACATATTCGGTGGCATCTATTTCGCTTGGCTCGAGTATTCCATTTTCGTTGTCGTCAAGTCCATTATCGACCCGAATGCCACCATTGGTACAGTTGGTGCCGATCGGTTCTTCTGTAGTAAGTACCAAACTGTTTTTACCATCTGATCCATCCACACCATTACTTACTTCAGTGGCCAACTGTGTATCTACATAGGTCTTTACGGCAAGCTCCGTTGGAAACTTGGTATTCGTTGCATCCGATAAATTTGTATCGGTGGATTTATTGGCACTATCTTCCTTTTTGGCCAATGCTTCTAGATTGATGATCAGCCATGCAGTCCCGTTGTAGATTTTGGTGACTTCCGATGTAGTATCGAACCAGATATCATTTTGGAGCGGTGAGCTAGGAGCCGCTGCCGCAGTGGTCACTATAGTGTTCCTAACGGTAACCCTAGAACCCTTATGGTCTATTGCAGTTTCTTCTTGGGCAAATATGCCTACATGAAGAAACAGGACAATCGCAAGAATGTTAAGACGATATCTGATATCTGATAAAAAAATAGTAAGGTAAATTTAGATGGATTAAACTTGATTTACTCCTGAATATCGCTACTTAATGGAATGCTCTAAATGCAATTCATTTTGAAATGCGAAAGGAAGTAATGTTACTTTACTCCTTACTTCGTCAATTCTGATCCTAAGCAGTTAATGGGAATATTGGTTAGAGGCGTCTTATCTAACATATTGCACCTCAATAATATCTCCGGCAAAGACAGCCCAATCGTTAGGAGGGGTCGTATTTGGTACCAAGGTAACGGTAGATGATGCAACAGTATAATCTAAATTGGCAATCAACTTAGCTCCATTTCTATAGACCCATACTTGGCTAAAAGCTGGTAATGCCGGACTTCCGGTTAATGGATATGCCACTTGTGCCGCTGTTGCCGTAAAACGCTCATGGCCGCTTTGAATAATATCGAGATCGCTAGCCAATAATTTCTTAGTCGCTCCGGTGGCTTCATCCCGAACAAGAATGGTATAGCCAGTTCCAGTACCCGCATCAGAACCACTGGTTGCATCGGTAGAGGCTGTCTCGGAGGAGATTAAATCAATACCGTTAAGGCCGAATACATTGCCGTCAACATCGATGAATGTATCATCGGTAAGCGTACCGCCTAATTGCCAAGTAGTGGTAGTGACATCATCAGTAGTATTTGAAAGTAATGTAATACCGTTCTTGGATTGTAGATACTTTATGGTTCCCTTATTATCGATGACACGAACAGCCCCTGCTGTGGTAGTGTTGCCGGGTACAACATCACTTTGCTTAGTGACATCGCCGCTTGTTTGTTGCGCACTAATCGTAATACCTGTAAATAAGAGTAAACCTAGGGTTACGGTTTTGAAAGGATTGACGGGGTTTTTTGAATTCATACTACTTAATTTAATTGTTAATTTATATTTTTAAAAAATTTGGACGATTCTAATGTTGTCGTTTTGGTAACACGTGATTTCACTTTCCAATTCAATGGTGTTGGTATTTATAGTAGTGAAAGCTATTCTTACACCATTTCGATAGACTTCAATTTTTTTAGCATCAACGATTGGAAGAGGTGTGTTAAATTTCGTTTGCCCAGTAGTGGCTATAATTACTAGCTGCTCCTGTTGAGGAGTTGTATTCGCTCCGTCGGCACCAGCAGGACCTTGTGGGCCGGTAGCTCCGATATCTCCTTTCTCCCCTTGGGGCCCTCTTAAATTGGAGGAAGTGAACGTGGTACCATCAGCATAGTTGATTGAAAACGTACCGTCACCATTATCGGTAAATGAAAAGTTACCAGCATTGGTATCGCACAGACTTTTCCAGCTTGTGCCATCGTAGGAATGAACGCAATCGGTATCCGTGTTATACACCATTCCGCCCTGTAATGGAGTTACAGAAAGCATTTGGGAATTTGACATTCTGGTAAGTACGAATACTTTCGAGGTGCTTTCCAATTCTAAAATAGACGCATCATCGATGGTACTTACATTGTCCCCGATTTTGACTTGGGCCATTGTATTAAGTGTTAACCCAAAAAAAATAAAAAATAAAAAATGATTTTTGATAAAATTCACAGCCTTTAAATAACAAGACGAAATAACCCATTAAGAAAAAAGTAGGAAAATTATTGTGGTATAAACGTAAGTATTGTATGTGTTTTACCCTTAAGATGTTGTAAGAATAATCCTAAATAAAAAATGATACGTTTCATGATATTAAAATCTCAATCATCTATGGCGGCAAAAACCATCTGCCGAAATTTCCATTGATTGTCATTGCTTACGGGACCTTGGGTCTGCTTTAATAGAATACCGATGATGTCCTCATTGGGATCTGCAAAATATTGCGTGTTAAAGTAGCCACCCCAATCAAAGGTGCCGGCACTTCCTTCGCCACCTTGTATTTCTCCTTTTTCGTTGACCACCTCAAAAGCCAAACCATAACCTTTTCCACCTTTCCAAATATCCCCAATCTGATTGCTCAAAATAATATTAACGGTAGTTCTGCTCAGAAGACGTGTACCGTTCAGCACTCCACCATTCAAATACATTTGGAGAAAGGTGGCATAATCCAAGGCAGTGCTTGAGAGCCCCGCACCTCCTGAAAAGTAGGTCATTGCCCCTTTTTTGGGATAATCTATGTCAAATACAGGGGTCGTGAATCGTTTCCAGATGTCCTCGTCCTTCACTTGTACGGCTACCAGCCTATTTTGTTTATCCTTTGGAAGGTAAAACCAAGTATCGCTCATTCCCAAGGGCTCGAAAATATGCTGTTGCAAAAATACATCGAAGGGTTGGCCGGAAACTACCTCTATCAAATAACCCAAAACATCCAAACCTTCACTATACGTCCAAGATTCACCCGGTTCGTGATGTAAAGGCAAGGTTGCCAATTTTTTAATATTATCGGAGAGCATCACCTTTTTGGAGGTGAATGCATCAATGATTCCTGCCTTGGCATACATTTTTCTAAAACGCTCATCCCCATCGATCATTCCATATCCAATACCTGAGGTATGGGTTAGTAATTGCCTGATCGTAATTTGATTTTCTGCCGCGGTAGTTGTGTAGGTGGAGTCGGCTTCGTTGAAGGAGTCTAAAATTTGTGCTTCACCAAATTCTGGAATATACTTGGAAATCTTATCATCCAATTTAAATTTACCTTCTTCCCAAAGCATCATCACCGCCGTTGCGGTAATGGCCTTCGTCTGTGAAGCAATCCTGAAAATAGCATCTTTCCCAAGCGGTCTTTTTATTTCCCCATTATCGGTTCCGTAGGCTTTGTGAAGTACTATTTTGCCTTTACGTGCAATAAGTGCTACAGCGCCGGGTATATTACCGTTACTCACCTCTTTGGAAAGCATCTCGTCTATCTTCGCTATTCGCTCCGGCGACATGCCGACCTCCGCTGGATTCCCTATTTCTAAGGCGGCCGATTTTTGTTGCGATGGGGTTTGGGCCATGCAAAAAGCGGCACACAGTAAAAGAATGGCTATAAGTGACTTTTTCATTTGGATTGGTTTTCGGTTTCCCCTAAAGTACTGAAAGTTTGAATTTTAATCCGAAATAAAACCAAAAAGTACCGCCATTAAAAATTTATGGTAATCCCCATCTGCCCGGGTCCGAAATTTAGGTTCCAGCTTAGCCTCTTTTGTTGGTCGTTGTATTTTTCGTCGTACTTTTTATCCAGGTATTTATCTATGGACTCTACGGTCGCAATACTTATGGCCCAAGCAAAAAGCATGTCACTGAGCCAATGTTGTCCATCCCATACCCTAGAAATACCCGGAATGGCACCCACGGTATAAATTCCCGCTTTCAGCCATGGATTTTTGAATTGCTTGGCAATGGCATAGGCATTGGTAAAGGCCAAAAGGGCATGACCTGAAGGGAAGGAATGAAAATTTCTACTGGGATTGAAAGGATCAAAAGTGTCTTTCCCCAATTCCGCCAAGGGTCTGGCCCTCCCTACGACCGATTTTAATACCTGCTGCAAAAGTCCCGCCGAAGTAGCGGAAGAAATCAACAAAACCCCCGTGCGGCGCAATTTTTCATTTTTGGTAATCAATCCTGTAAGATAGACCCCAGAGGTGGCAATATAATTGTTTTCTGGGCTGCCATAAAGCTCACCGTAGTCGCGTATCCATTTAGGAACACTTTCCCTATTATTACGGATAAATCTAGAGGTATCGTCATCCGTTAGGTACACCAAACCAGTTCCACCTACCACTGCCCCAAATTGAGCCCATTCCTTTCCCTGCCAATGAAGTGGCCTTGTATAGGAATGTCCTACGCCCTGGAACATGGTTCCAAGGTCGTAGGTAAGCATCTTCCAGCGGGTTTGAGTCGAATCATTAGATTTGTCCTGGGATTGCAGGTATAGGCAGCCAAATAGGGCCGCACCTAATAGTATCTTTTTCATGCTGTAAATTTAAAATTATCTAAGGTTAAAAAGAATCGTTACCGAACTATTTTGAGTTCAAATGAAAATGGAATAATGATTAGAAATAAAGCTGTTGCGCCAACCTAAAGGTATTAGAATGCGCTTCTACGATTATTTTAATATCCGGGGAGTAGCCTCCTCCCATACTGCATTGCACGGGTACCCCCAATTTTTTACAATAGTCCAGTACATAACGATCTCGTTCTTTACATCCTTCCATAGAGAGCCCCAAGGTGCCTAATTTGTCACTTTCAAGTACATCCACACCACAGAGGTAAAAAATAAAATCAGGCCGTACGGTATCCAATAATTTTGGTAAGGTCTCCTTTAAAATGGATAAATAGACCGTGTCCGTAGTTCCTTTTTCCAATGCAATATCCAAGTCCGATTTTTCTTTTTTGAAGGGATAGTTCGATGCGCCATGCATGGAAAACGTAAAAACATCGTGATCGTCCTTAAAGATGGCTGCCGTACCGTTGCCTTGGTGTACATCAAGGTCAATAATCAGGATTTTGGAGGCCAATCCTTTATTAAGAAGGTATCTAGCGCCTATTGCTTGATCGTTAAGCATGCAGAAAGCCTCTCCATGATCACTATAGGCATGGTGGGTGCCACCGGCTATATTCATGGAAATGCCATGTTCCAATGCAAAATGGCATCCTTTTAATGTTCCGTCCGCAATCATACGTTCCCGTTCCACCAAATCTTCCGATAAGGGAAAACCAATTTTACGAGAGGCTTTAGCGGAAATTTTCATGTTAAGGAGATCGTAGAAATACTCGGCATCGTGCGCGGCCACAATATGTTTGTCGTTCGGAATTCCTGGCTCAAAAAAGTTGCTTTCGGTACAGGTCCCCTCATGAACCAGTTGCTGGGGCAAAAGTTCGTATTTCATCATCGGAAAGCGATGGCCGGCAGGCAAAGGATGTTTATAGATAGGATGGAAGGCAATTTTTAGCATAGTTCAGTTTCTCAAAGTAACAAAAATACCAAAACCTTAATTACCTTTGGCCGCAATGGGTACTTCTATTACAACGGATATCAAGAAATGCCAACAGTTGCTGACCGATGGAAAATTGGTCGCCATACCTACAGAAACAGTTTACGGTTTGGCGGCAAATGCATTGGATACAAATGCCGTTAAGGCCATTTTTGAAACGAAAGGCCGTCCGGCATTTAATCCGCTCATCGTCCATATACACGAAAAGAAGCAATTGTCCATGTTGGCGAAGCAAATTCCGGAGAATGCCTACAAACTGGCGAACGCGTTTTGGCCGGGGTCCTTGACCTTGATTTTGCTTAAACAGGATTTGGTCCCAGATATAATTACGGCCGGTAAGGCTACGGTAGGGATTCGTATGCCAAATCATCCCTTAGCCCTACAACTTTTAAAAGGGCTGGCGTTTCCCCTTGCGGCACCAAGTGCCAACCCCTTTACCCGGGTAAGCCCAACATCGGCAAAGCATGTAGCGGATTATTTTGGAAATCGAATTCCGGCTATCTTGGATGGGGGTACCTGTAGCGTGGGTTTGGAATCTACTATAGTAGGCTTTGATGGGGAAACACCAATTTTGTACAGAAAAGGAGGTATTTCCATTGAGGCAATAGAAGCTGTTGTGGGTACCCTTGTCCTATCCACTGAAAACGAAACGAGCCCTGAAGCACCTGGCATGCTATTAAAGCACTATTCGCCACGTACACCACTGTTGGTTTGCGACGATTTGCAAGAAAGCTTGAAAGTCTATGCCGGAAAAAGGGTAGGCGTACTATCCTTTTCTACTACTGATTTACCTTCTGCGGAAATAGTACTATCCTTGTCTAGAAATCAATCCCTCGAGGAAGCGGCAGCAAAACTATTTGAGGCTTTACATAGCTTGGATGCGAAAAATCTCGATATTATTCTTGCGGAACGTTTTCCTGAAAATGGCCTGGGCAGCAGTATCAATGATCGTTTATATCGAGCGCAGAACTAAGCGTGTCTAGAAGCACTGCCATAGAAAAAAACGCTCGCTATTTATTTTATTGGGGTATTGCAGGGCATTACTTCTTATGTAGTTTTAATTGAATCCGCTTTCGTGAAACATCAACCTGTAAAACCTTTACTATTAATTGCTGATGTAAATGAACGTGTTCGTTGACATCCTTGACAAAGGTATCCGCTAAATTGGATACATGGATCAGGCCACTTTCCTTAATACCAATATCCACAAAACAGCCAAAGTTGGTGATGTTGTTTACGATACCCGGTAATAACTGACCTTCGGTTAAATCGGTAATCGATTTAATATTTTGGTCAAAGGTGAACACTTTTGCTTTTTCCCTACGGTCCAAACCTGGTTTTTCCAGTTCTGAAATAATATCCTTTAAAGTGGGCAGGCCTACCGTATCGGTACAATATTTTTGAATATCCAATTGCTTAAGCAGGATCTTATTACCAATTAGTGCAGGCACCTCTGTTTGGTTATCCTGGGCCATTTTTTCAACTAGGGCGTAACGTTCTGGATGCACGGCAGAATCGTCTAACGGATTTTCAGCTTCTTTTATCCTCAGAAACGCGGCCCCTTGCTCGAAGGCCTTACCTCCCAAACGAGGCACCTCCATAATTTCATTTCTGCTTTTAAACGCTCCTTTTTCCTTGCGTAGGCTAACAATGTTTTCCGCCAATTTGGGCCCTATGCCAGAAACATAGCTCAAGAGGGGAACACTGGCGGTATTGATGTTTACGCCAACGGCATTAACACAGCTTTCTACAACGGTGTCCAAGGAGGATTTTAATTTAGTTTGGTCAACATCATGTTGATACTGCCCTACGCCAATCGATTTTGGGTCAATTTTTACAAGTTCCGCCAAGGGATCCGCCAAGCGCCTGCCTATGGATACCGCACCACGAACTGTTACATCATAATTTGGAAACTCGTCCCTGGCTATTTTGGAAGCCGAATAAATAGAAGCCCCTGCCTCGCTAACGACATATACCTCCACGGGTTTATGGAACAGTACTTTTTTCACCACCTGTTCCGTTTCCCTTGAAGCCGTACCGTTGCCTATGGCTATGGCTTCGATTTTATAGGCATTTGCCAAGGATGCCAATTTTTTTATAGCACCATGGACATCATTTTGGGGCGCATGTGGATATAGGGTTTCGTTATGAAGTAGGTTGCCGTGCTCATCCAAACAAACCACCTTGCATCCCGTTCTAAACCCGGGGTCTATGGCAAGTATCCGTTTTTCGCCCAAGGGGGCTCCCAATAAAAGTTGTCTTAGGTTCGTGGAAAAAACGGCGATGGCCTCATCATCCGCTTTGTCCTTGGCTGCTTTCAATAATTCATTGGACAAGGAGGGAAACAACAATCGTGTGTATGCATCGGCAATGGCCAATTTTAGTTGATCTGCGCAAGCGTTCCTGGTCTTAATGACCCTATTTTCAATACGCTCCAATAAACGTTCTTCATCCAATGCTATTTTGACCCGGATTACTTTTTCACTTTCTGCCCTTAAAATAGCCAATAAACGATGGGAAGGACATTTATTCAACGGTTCGCTCCAATCAAAATAATCACGGTATTTTTGTACCTTTTCCTCAGTATTTGCTACCGTTGGGGAATCTTCCTTTTTGCTTGGAATCCGTTTCGTGGAGATTAAGGCAAAACGGGTCAGTTGCGTCCTTACCTGATTGCGGATGTCCGTTCGTTCATTGAGCCATTCGGCAATAATATGGCGCGCGCCTTCCAAAGCATCGTCTTCGTTCTGTACTTCATTGGATAGGTATTTGGATGCGATAAACTCAATATCCTCGGTACGTTGCGCCATAATGATTTTAGCCAAAGGTTCCAATCCTTGTTTACGCGCTACCTCCGCTTTCGTTTTTTTACTTTTTTTGAAGGGCAGGTATAGGTCTTCCAATTCGGTAAGGTCTGCTGCACTTTCCAATTTCAATTTTAGCTCAGGCGATAATGCATCCTGTTCGGATACCGCTTTAATTACTGCCTTTTTTCGCTTTTCCAAAGCCTCAAACTGCTCTTTGAACTGCACGATGGACCCTATTTGAACTTCATCCAAATTTCCGGTACGTTCCTTACGATACCTTGAAATAAAAGGGATGGTGCAGTCCTCGTTAAGTAATTCAATGGTATTCTTAATTCCTTTTTCCGGTAATTGCGTATTATTTTTTATATAGTAAACTAGTTTGTCGGAAATTGATTTTTTCATTTCTAGCGAATTTTTAATGCAATAAGTCGGCTAAGGAACAAACTTTCTTAAAGTATAGGTTTTAGTTTTTTTGTCGAGAACACCGAATACATAGAAATTTTTATACTTGAAAACATCTGAAGCGGTTATTCGTTTTAAATCCTCTTTCTCGATAAAATCATTTATTACATAAAAGATATTTTCCTTTTCTTCTTGGTTGATAGGCTCAAAATTGCTGTCCAAAATATTGTTGATATACACTGCTTTTGAATTGGAGGCTTTTATCATGGCGAGGGCTACCGGATTCGCATACAGGGTCAAGGCGCCAAAGGAAGCAACTGCTGAAACTGGATTTAGATAAGCGATAGCGGTTATTAAATCATTACTAATCTCATCAACAGAGCCAATTGTAATTTCAAATTGATCGTTATTTTCATGAACATATATAGCGGGTTTGCCATTTCCAAGTTTTCTGAGAAATTGCGCAGTTTTCTCCAACTCCCTATATGCGGTATAACGTCCACCTCGTTGTCGAATAGGCCCATTGGCTAAGTAAAGACTATCTGTTTTGGCTATATCATGTTGTTTAAATATCTCCTTTGTCAACAAATCAGTAATTCTGACACTCATATTCTTTGAATTGACGGCAATTTGAAATAATTTATTTCCTGTTAGATAAGAATTGGTTAATGCCCGTTCAAGGCTAGCATGGTTTATGAAGTCGGCTTTCGTTGTTCCGTTTCGTAAATTATGCGCTATTATTTGAGTGAAATCACTATTGATATCGGAAACAAGGTAGAATGAATCTTCAATAATATATAGTTTTATCAACGATACCATTGAATCTAAAGAATAAGGAATTCCTTCTTGAACGGCTGTTATTTTAGTGAGCTCGTTGTTTTGTATGTCCAATCCCAAAGTCGATTTTAGTCGTGTTGGGTATTGTTCAGGGCCATAAAATTCATATTGGTCAATATCAATAGATTCTTTTACATATTCACCAGAATTGGTAAATGAATACATATAGAGAATATTTTCCCTATAACTAGAGGTCAACAGATGAAATTTGTTCTTATAAATAAACTGGGATAGGTAAACTTCTTTTTTTAAGTCAAGATCAATTTCAGATGCAAATGACCAATTTTTCTCAAAATCGAAGGTGACTACAGCAAATTTACTATTGTTTTCATTGGCGTAAAAAAGAGAATATTTTTGCTTGTTTACCGTGCCACCAAGGGGTACTTTGTACTTATTTGGTAATTCCCTAGATGCAAGCCAACCTTTAAATTCGTAAGAACTACTATAATTAAAAGCCGATAAGTTACTGTTATTGGTAAGAAAGACCGTGAAATCGTCTGTAGCTTCATTGACCAAAGTAAAGGAATTATCTATAAGTGCCGGTCCGGCATCATAGTCTGTGTTAAATTCCAATAAAACTTCTTGAGCGTGAACTAAATTAGAAAGTATAAAAAAAGTAAATATGTAGAACGTGTGTGAATTTTTGCTCATTAACAAATCTAAGATTAGGTAAGTAGTTTTAAATTTCCCTTAATGTATATTGAGTGTTAGTTTAATTTATTCCTACTCCATTCCCAACTCCCGCTTCATCTGGGTTTACGAATACTAATTTGCCATTGTCGTTTTCGGTCATTAAAATCATTCCTTCACTTTCTACACCACGTAAGGCCCGGGGGGCAAGATTTACCAAGACGGTTACCTTTTTACCGATAATTTCTTCAGGGGTAAAACTTTCTGAAATTCCGGAAACAATTGTGCGCACATCCAATCCTGTATCCACTTTCAATACCAAAAGTTTTTTAGCTTTGGCCATCTTCTCCGCTTCGATAATGGTACCAACGCGCAAATCCAATTTAGAGAAATCGTCAAATGTAATTGTGTCTTTTTGGGGCATGAGTTTTTTGTTTTCTTTTATATTTTCTTTTTTGGTTGCTTCCAGTTTATACAATTGTGACTGGATTTCTGCATCCTCTACTTTTCTAAACAATAATTCGGCCTCGTTTATTTGATGACCCGCATTGAGCAAAGGCGCGCTGTTGGAAATTGCTTCCCACCCTAGGTTTTTGCTTAATTCGTTTTTTGATTGGATATTGCCGGGCGTGACTGAAGCAAAATTCAGCATGTTCCTAAGTCTGGTCGCTGTAAACGGTAAAAAAGGTTCGGACAATATAGCCAGACCGGCAGCGATTTGTAAGGCCACGTTCATAATGGTCTGTACGCGCTCCCCATCGGTTTTGATGACTTTCCACGGTTCTGCATCGGCCAAATATTTATTGCCCAAACGCGCCAGGTTCATGAGCTCTTGCCCGGCTTCCCTAAAACGGTAGCGTTCAATGGAGTTGGAGATACTTGCCGGAAAGTTTCGCAATTGCTTTAACGTTTCGGTATCCACATTGGATAGGGTTGCGGCAGCAGGTACCTTGCCTTCGTAATATTTGTTGGTCAAGACAACGACTCTATTAATAAAATTACCCAAAATGGCCACTAATTCATTATTATTACGGGCCTGAAAATCTTTCCAGGTAAAATCGTTGTCTTTCGTTTCTGGAGCGTTTGCTGTTAGGGTGTATCGTAACGAATCTTGCATGTCTGGAAAATCGACCAAATATTCATGCAACCACACCGCCCAATTTTTGGAAGTAGACAGCTTATTGCCTTCCAGATTCAGAAATTCGTTTGCAGGGACGTTCTCCGGGAGGATATAACTTCCTTCCGATTTTAACATGGAAGGGAAGATAATACAGTGAAATACGATATTGTCCTTTCCAATAAAATGTACCAACTTGGTGTCCTTGTCCTTCCAAAACGGCTCCCAATCCTTTCCTTCGCGGGCGGCCCATTCCTTTGTGGAAGAAATGTAGCCTATGGGCGCATCGAACCATACATATAAGACCTTACCTTCTCCTCCTTCTACGGGCACAGGTATGCCCCAATCCAAATCTCTCGTTACGGCCCTTGGTTCAAGACCCCCATCAATCCACGATTTACACTGCCCATATACATTGGATTTCCAATCGTCTTTATGTCCTTTTAAAATCCAGTTGGTGAGGAATTCTTCATAACGGTCTAGCGGTAAGAACCAGTGTTTGGTTTCCTTTGTCGTAGGGACCGACCCGGAAATGGTAGATTTTGGATTGATAAGATCGGTGGCATTTAAGCTAGAGCCGCAGTTTTCGCATTGATCCCCATAGGCCTCTTCGTTGCCGCATTTGGGACAGGTGCCAATAACAAAGCGATCGGCCAGGAATTGCTGTGCCTCCTCATCATATAATTGTGCCGTCGTTTCTTCAATAAAATCCCCTTTATCATATAGCTTGATAAAGAACTCTGAAGCCGTTTCGTGATGTACCGGTGCCGAGGTACGTGAGTAATTATCGAATGTTATCCCAAAATCCATAAAGGACTGCTTGATGATGGAATGGTACTTGTCTATGATATCCTTTGGGGATACCCCTTCCTTTTTTGCCTTCATGGAGATGGCAACCCCGTGTTCATCGCTACCACATACGAAGGCTACCTCTTTGCCGGTAGCTCTAAGATAGCGGGCATAAATATCTGCAGGTACATAAACCCCCGCCAAATGACCAATATGGATCGGTCCGTTAGTATAGGGTAATGCGGCCGTGATGGTATATCTGGCAGGTATTTTGGTATTGGACATGACAACTAAAATTAGGCTGCAAAAATAAAGATTTTCTACCGAGGGATTTCACTGTGCAGCTAAAAATCAAAAAACCTTCGGTTTGCCAATAAATTGGCGCCGAAGGTTAAGTACATAGTGGGGAAACGGTTTAAGCTACCATAACCGATTTACTCATTTTCTGGTTCTGTACACTTATACGATAAATGTATTTACCGGTTGATAGATGTTTGGGCACGCGCTCTCGTATATTAATTTCAGTAGAACCTTCAAGCATCATTTCATTGAAAACAGTGCCTACATTTTGTCCTAAAATATTGTAAAGTTGTATGTCTACATGTGCCGAAAAAGGCATTTCCAAATAGATGTGTGGGGTGCTATCGGTCGGATAAAAAGGTTTGTGCACTACAGCATTCAACAAATCTGGATTTGGAGGTGTTTCCGCCTCTTCCGTTGGAGGTACCGGCGGTGTTACATCACCATCGCTATACACGATTTCTGGAAAGTCTACGCCACTGCAATTGAAGCCGAGGTTGACCGGTGCATAGGGATGGTCTAAAAGGTGCTGTTCCACCAAAGGAATATCCACACAGAGCCATTCTGCCAAAACCGTTGCGTATAGGTCCCTAAAATCCATGGTGTACTCCAAATTTCCGCGCCCATCCGGGTCATCCAATGTTGGGTGATCGCCCACGAAGGCACTTCCGTTTAAACCTGAGCCAAAGAAAAGGGTCGGGGATGCTTTACCGTGATCTGTTCCGTTAGATCCATTTTCAAAAATCCGTCTTCCAAATTCGGAAAAGGTCATGCTCAACACTTTATCGTCTTGTTGTGTAAAGGCGATATCTTCGTAAAAATTATTGATGGCTACAGAAAGATTGGTCATTAACCTGGCGTGTGCCTGTGGTTGATTACCGTGCGTGTCAAAACCACCCATGGAAATCATGTACACTTTTGTTCCTAAATTCCCTTTGATCAAACGGGCCAATAGTGCCAATTGCCGTGCAAAACCGTTTGTTTGGTATTCAACTTGGTTCTGGCCACGCTCATAAGCATCGTGTATCATCCCCGAGTATTCGTAGGTGGTATTGGCAACCCCTCTTAAAAACTTAAGTTGGTCACCGTACATACAATTGTTGAATAAAGTATCCTCTAAACCATAAACTACCCCAGACTCTGCAATTTCCTCTAATTGATCTATATTGGAGGTTACAAAGGCATAGTTCGTCTCTTCCCCCTGAAAAACCAAGTTGCCGAATTGTCCTATTTGAATGGCTGCCGGAGCTGCCGGTGGATTAATTAGGTAATCCGGATATATATTTTCAAAATGCCTACCCATCCATCCGGTATTTAAACCGCTAAAACCTGTGGTGGTCAGATCTGTATTTGCAAAAATATCCGATCCTGTAAAGTGTGATAGACTTTGTCCTTCATAACCTACCCCGTGTACTGCTTTAAACTGTCCTTCTTGCCACATGGGGGCCAAGGCGTTCATATAGGAAGGTACCCCAAACTCATCGGTAAGTTTCAATACCTTACTTTCTGGGATGTAAATATTTGGCCTTGCGTTGGCGTAACTATCATATTGTTCAATAGGAATAACGGTACTTAGACCGTCATTACCGCCAGAAAGCCGGATTAAAATTAATATATTGTCGGTTTCCGCAGCTGCAATCCCTGCCGACAAGGGTGACGGGGCGGAAGCGGTAAGCATGCTGGATCCGAGCATCATAGACCCAGAGCCGGCAATGCCCATGGCCTGTAAAAAAGAGCGACGGCTCCATATTTTATGTTCATCATCATGGCCTTTATGTTGTAGGCCTTTATGTGGGGAGTGGTGTGTTTTACACATAGCAGTAGGGATTATTTTAATTGAAACTCTGGTTGTCTGGCTAGATATTGTACCAAAAGATATACTTGAAAAGGGGCCTGGGGCCACGTGGCCAAGGTCCAGGATTCTTGGTTTCCGCCTTCGTAGTACACTTCCTCGATATCACTTCTGAAGATAGCGAAGGCCTTGGCGTATTCGCCTTCGTCCAGCAGTCCTTTTGGAAGTATAAAGTCTATGATTAACCGTGCAACTACATCAGGATTGGTACTCGTTAAGCCGGCATTACCGGATATTTCCAAACCTAAGGTTCTAAATTGTTCGTTATCGGCCATATAAAAGTTTTCCAAAATACTTTCAATGGTCAGCCAACGGCCAATAAGGAAATTGGTGTTGATCCAGGTTCTGTCACGTTGCCAACCGGCTACGTCTATAGGGTCAAAAAGTTCCTGGCTCAACATTCCGGCGTAATTGACCATTTCCGCTACATTGGTATCGGTATAGGTGAAACCGGTTTCCTTTAGGGTATTAAAGTAAAAATCCATCGGACTCTTTATAATGACCCCAATAGCCTCGTCATCAAAAAAATGCTGACTTCTGAATAATTGTCTTAAAACGGGAGCAATTTCAAAATTGTTTGCGATAAAGGTTGTGGACATACCATCAATGATGGTCTGGGCGTTGTTGGCCTCGTCCCGTGAATCTGGATGCACAAAAAATTCGTAAAGTTTACGACAGATAAATTCTGCTATTTCCGCTTGTCTTTGGTCAAATAGAATGTCGATTACATCATCGTAACCCCAGTTGCCACTTTGTCCCAAAATTGTTTTAGGACCAGCATCATGCCGGGTAGCGTCAAACATAACCGGGCTACACCCTATTTCGCCACGTTCCACGTAACCACTTAATGCCTTCGCCGTTTCAACGATGTCCATTTCCGTGTATCCATTGCCTTCACCTAAGGTAAAAAGCTCATAAAGTTCACGGGCATAATTCTCGTTTGGGTTTCTACCATTGTTGAAAACCCCATCCAAATAGTAAAGCATGGCATTGGTCAATCCTATTTCGCTTACGAAGGTTTTAAAATTACCTAGCGAATTTCGCTGAAGGCAATCTATGTACTCGTATAAATAGGCGTTACAATTATAGACATCCAATTCTGTAACGAAATGATTGCTCCAAAAGAAACTTAAGCGGTCTCTAAGGTTGTTGTTCAATAATGAATTGGCATAGGTCAACCTAAATTCCGACTGCTGTTGGTTTTGTAGTTGGCGTCTGGCATCATCATCTTCCGGATAATTGGCATTGGTCCAGTTTGCCCAGGTTGGAGGCGGTATGGGTGCCATGCCAAGGGCTTGATCTACCAAATTATCGACCAAAGCTGCTGCGCTCTGCCCAGTAGCTTGGTTGATTGTAGCGACAGAGGCGCTAAATCCTAATCTTCTGTATAAGTGTGAGGCTCTTAATTGATCTAGCGGAGCTGTATACGGGGCAAGAGTAGAAGTATTACAATTAATGAAATATTCCATAGTCTTAAAATAAGCATTTGTTACGTTCGTAGAGTTGGGGCTTCTATCTTAACGTTTCGAAATTTGGTATAGTATACTAAACCAGTTATTTTCGATAAATCAAGTTTCAAATAACGAAATTAAATATCAAAAAAACGGTAAACCACGGGTATTTTCGATGAAGTGCACAGTATTACTACTATTTTATGGGGAAACATAACGAATTTGGAAAGGAAGGGGAACAATTGGCCGTGGACCATTTGATAAAAAATGGATATCACATTAAATATAGAAACTACCGGTACTTAAAAGCAGAAATCGACATCATTGCCCAAAAAAATGACATTTTGGCCATTGTTGAAGTCAGGTCCAGAAGTTCTAGTTTTTTGGAGAACATTGCGGACACGGTAAGCCCTAAAAAAATTAAGCTGCTGGTAATGGCGGCGGATCACTATGTAACTGACAATGCTATTGATGTTGAAGTACGGTTCGATATCATTACCATACTAAAGAATAGCAAACAGTTTCAACTGGAACATTTAGAATCGGCCTTCTATCATTTTTAAATAGTCTATTACTTGAGTAGATTTTAGAAAACATTTTGTTTTATTTATAACAAGTTGTTATATTCGCATAACAACCTAACAATGAAATGAAAACAATATCATCAGTCGTAGAGGAATACATTAAGAAAAAACCATTTTTACAAAGTGCTCTTGCTCAAGGAATCATCAACCTTACCTCATTGTCAAGAATCGTAAAACCGGAAATTGAACACGAATTAGGAAAGGATATTAGGAACGGGGCCATTGTAATGGCCTTAAAACGCCTATCCGACGATTTGGAATTTAGGGCAACCCACAAAATAATAAAAGTCCTAAAGAATATTGGGGAAATTACCGTGCGGTCCTCCTTGACCGATTATACGTTTTTGGCATCGGATAAAATATTGGTGTGCCAAGCCAAATTGTTGGAGGAGATTAATAAAAATCAAGATGTATTTTATACTTCTAGCCGTGGGGTAAATGAAATCAACATTGTTATTAGCAATGTAATGGATAAGACAGTTGAGCAACTGTTCAAGGATGAGAAATGTACCCAAAAGGCGGAGGAGCTTTCATCCATAACTGTAAAATTACCGGCGGAGAATGTGTCCGTACCCGGTATTTATTACTTTATATTCCAACGTTTGGCTTGGGAAGGCATCGTGCTTTATGAAGTTATTTCAACTACAAATGAGTTTACGATTCTGGTGAATGACGAACAGGTGGATATCGCTTTTAAGACCATAAAAGATCTTAAAACACTCTAGTCTTCCAAAAACTCAATTACCTCTATGTCGTTTTCGGGTTTGGCAAGAAATCGTTTCTTGTTATCCAGGATAAAATATGTAGGTGTCTTTTGAATATTGAAAGTGTGTGCATACTCACTTTCCCATTTTCCCAATGCAATGGCATGATTAAAGGAGGGCAATGTCGATGCTACTTTTTTCCAATTAAGTTCTTCATCCTCTAAACCCACTGCAATTACTTTTAGGTTCTCAAATCTCGTAAGTTCTTTGTGCAGCGCCGGTAATTCATTTAAACAATGAGAGCAAGTACTGCTCCAAAAGATAAGTAGGTAGTTTTCTGCGGTACCCATGGTTGAAAGCGCCATCTTTTTTCCTTTGGTGTTCCATGTAATCTCAGGAGCCATAGCCCCGATTCTTAGGCGTACTTCAGTTTCTATTGTATCGACCAGTTCTTGATTTCCCGTTGTGAATGCAAGTTGCTTTAAGTGATAATCAAAAATGTAGTCTGCTGCCGTTGCCATGGTATTTACTTCGGCTATTTCCCATAGTTGATGAAATGCCTTGACCTGAAAATCTTGAGGTGTATCTTTAATTATTCCGGCCAAAGTTTTAACGTTCCTGTTTACCTCTTCCTCCAGTTCTTCCTCGCTTTTAATGCCCGCCGGTATTGTGGCGAATACGTACTTGGAAATTTTATCGGTAAGGAAATTGGAACCCTGAAGTATACTACTGTCAAGGTCAAGATAATCAAAATGATGCTGTTTTTTATGCTTTAAAAATTCCGCTAAGGGTTCATATGTTTTTGGAAGATAGGACCTGTTCGAGGTTATGAATTTATTGGCAATCGTTCCAACCTTGGTATTTTCATAATAATCTTGAATCTTTTTCAATTCATTGATTAGCGATTGATATTTTTGTCCTGCGCCACCCCCAGCTTCGTAAAACTCCATTAACTTGTCTTGTGCGGCATCAATCTTGGTAAAGTATTCATTGAACCATTTATTTTCCTCGGAATTGGTAATGGTCAATCCTTCTTCCAAATCAAAATTGAATTTTACGTTCTCCTTCGTATTGTAGATGATATCAATATAATATTCGTCTTGCGGAACGGCATACACCAATCTATACATACCAGGTTTTGCGGTAGCCGGCATCTTAAGGGTAAAGAAGCCATCTTCTATTGCAGTATCGGCTATATATTGCTCTCCACCCGGTGTAAGTTCATAAATAATCAGCCATTTAAAATCCTTAGGTGGCGCAAAATTACCGGATAAGGAACCTTGGGCATGAAGGGCAAGGGTCATCAAAAAGACAAAAAGAACAAGAACTGGTCGCATGAGGTAATATAACAAAGTTTTGAGGGGCATTAGTTTAAACACTGTAAAGTAATAACTTTCTTTTGGGCTTTGGAAGTCTGTAAACGTTAACTTTAACCGAAATATAAGTGTGCCTTTTAATAAAAAGAGTTTCAGTTTATCGAAATATAAAAAAACAGCACCGATAGTATTTTGTACAGCGTAAAGATGCCTGCCCAAATAAATGAATTCCATCACGCCAGCATCCGTATTCCCAATACAATCTTTCCAGTTGGCGAAACGTTCGATTGTGATGGGTAACGCAATGCGACAAAATTTTTTTTAGTGAAGACCTTTAGTTCTGGTTTGCAAAAGGATAGGGCCCATAAACGGCATCCCTAAATTTTTTATGCAGACCTACCTGATCGTATGGGAATAGTTGAACAAACAGTACGGCCGTTAATTCATTTATGGGATCAACCCAAAATAGGGTAGAGGCCGCCCCGTCCCAATAAAATTCACCTACAGTCCCATTATTTTCTTCTGGAGTTTTTGGAGGGGCTAAACGAACTGCGAAGTCAATGCCAAACCCAACTTGACCTTTGGTAGGCAACCAAGAGCGTTCTGTAATACTATCTGCAAGTTGATTGGTAGCCATAAGTTTGATGGTCTCCGGTTCTAAAATCTGAACGGAATCCAAACGACCTTCGTTTACGAGCATTTGGGCGAAACGCATATAATTATCCAAGGTTGAGGTAAGCCCTGATCCGCCGCGTGTCAAGGGCCATTTTTTAGTGTAATTGCTGTAGGTTAGGGAGTCCGCTACCAATTGCCCTTCCCCAGTTCTTATATATAGCTTGGCAAACCGATTTCTATCCGCTTCAGGAATATAATACCTTGTCTCGTTCATTTTTAAAGGATCTAATACCTCTTTTTGAACATATTCACCATAGGGTATGCCAGAAATACGTTCAACTAAAAGTGCTTGTACATCTACACTGGGGCCATATTCCCATTGGGTGCCTGGTTGAAACCAAAGTGGGACTTGCCCCATTTTTTCTGCCATTTGCGTCAAGGTATTTTCACGGTTCATGGCATCCGCATTTTTAAGCAAATCACTTAGTCCAGGAATGTCTGCTCTGTTGGGGAAGCCCGCTGTATGCCGAGTTATATCGCGTATCGTAATTTCTCGATCCAAGGGTTCGGTCGTTACTTTACCTTCTGTATCTACTCCGGTATAAACGGTCATGTACTCAAATTCTGGCAGGTATTTGGAAATTGGGTCATCTAAATTAAACTTACCGTCTTCATGTAGCGTCATTAGGGCAACCCCCGTTATTGGTTTGGTCATGGAATAAATCTGTACAATAGTGTTTCTATCCATTCGGGCCTGGGCCTCAATATCTGCGAAACCAAAGGCATTAAAATATACCTCCTGGTCCTTCTCGTAAATAAGTGCCGAAACTCCTGCAACGTTCCCGGAGTCTACGAAGTCTTGCAGTACGGAATCTATCCTTACTTTTGTTTCATTCGTTACAACCTTGGGTTGGGGTACTAAATCTTCTTTTGGTTCGCTTTTACAGGAGATGATGAGTAGAAGGGAAACAAAAGTTAGGGACAGGTATTTCATGAAATCTTAGATTTAAATAAGGTCAAGCCAACTATTTAAAGGTACTAAAATAACAACCATTCCAGTGTGCCATTTTAAGGCAGGGAAAAAAATGATTTTCCTTCTGTCATTTAGTTATAAAGGGTAGATACATTTAGAATGAATACCATTTCTTTTCCATTTGTAAAACCATTGGACCCTACCATGTACTCCGTAGGTTGAACTAGAAACTTTTTTGTAGACATGGGCTTGGGCATCATTTCATCGTGTTCTCGTCGTAAAGAATTCGCCTTTTGTATTAGAGCACCATCAACATCCAAATTAGTAACGAATTGCTTAAAAGCATCGATTTGGTTGGAATGTACTGGTCCATCAGCAAGAAATACAGGATACGACAATCTTACGATTGTTGACTTCTTCGATAAAGTGATGGTGCTCCTAGTACTGTCATTTTCTATTGAGGCCTTAGAGCAGTATGTGTGCAACTCTTTTTCAGAGACTAAATTCTCCCATTTACTATTGTTTAGCTTCTTTAACCATAGCGCTCAACTTATAAAGCAACACCACCTCAAAAATTATTGCGGGTAGCAACAACAATAGACCTAAAGGGGCTAGAACGATGGTGAGCAGAAAAAACGCCGCCAAAATTTCAATACCTCCAGCCACATATGCCAATGACCCCAATTTCTTCTGGGATTTTATGATCGCAATTCCAAAAAGCACCCCTAGTATTCCTGTAAGGATACTTTCTGCTACTAAAATAGCTTCTACCGCTATGGAAGGTTTAAAAAGAGAGATGCCATCAAAAAGGTAAAAGAAAAACAGGGCAAAGAGCATCAAAATAGAGATGATTTTCATCAAATAGTTTTTCAGGAGTTTGCCAGCTATCAAAAATCCATAGAGGGTAAACGCATAAAAAATAAATGACCCGATTTTTAGGGTCAAATGTCCTGTTGTACCAAAAATTAATTCATCACTTGAAAATCGGTACCAATCCGCAACCGCCTCGGGGACACCCAGAAGAAAATAGATAATGCCGGCTATCCAGGCGAAAGTCAATAATTTATAAACTGAGCCGGCTTCTTTGGAAGAATTCAGGTTTAACGATCCGGATGCTTCCTGATGTGCATCTTTTTCGTATAATTCTTCATAGTCCTGATCCAACGCGGAAAGTATTGTTTTTACCGTGTAGCTTCTTGGACTTACTTCTCCGTTCTCTATTCGTTGCAGCGTGCGGACGTTTATATTGCAAAGCTCCACCAGTTCTTCCTGTGTGAATCCTTTTTGCTTGCGTAGTTCCGTAATTTTAATTCCTAATAAGGGTTGTTTCATGATGTCGCATTTAAAATGTTTCCACAATGTTACGATCAAGATAAAACCAAACCAACGAAGTTTTTGAAATTTGACCCGACATTATCACGGCATTTTCGAGAAACAAGGAGTTATGGCCGTTCTATTGCGTTTTACAAAACCAGTTCGCTAGAAATCCCAAACTTTGTTTAGTCAGCTACTAGAACTTGTTTTGTTGCAAAAGGCTCTAAAGCTTTCAAAGCTTTGTCCACAGAATTGATGTGGTCAAAGGTCAATAATAGACGGAGTCCGTTGCGGGTATTTTTTTCTTTCATCTTACAATGCTTCGGATGGCCTTGCACATATTGGAGAACTTTTGTGAACGCGGGACTCTGATAAAATTCCGACTGCTGGTCGCTAATAAAATAACCGATCATTTTACCTTGCTTCATGACTATTTTTTCCAGACCGATGCCATTCGCGATCCACTTGATGCGTACGGAGTTCAATAAATCCTCTGCCTCATTCGGTAATTCCCCAAAACGGTCCACCAATTGTGCTTCGAATTTTTGAAGTTCCTCCTCATCCTTAACTTGATTAAGATCAGTGTATAAGGTTAGTCGCTCCGTAATATTATTGATGTAATCGTCCGGGAAGAGCAATTCAAAATCCGAATCGATTTGGGTTTCTTTAACGAACAGCTTGTCGTGGGGGCCTTCCACTTCGTCATACAGCTCCTTAAATTCATTTTCCTTGAGCTCGTCAATGGCTTCGGCAAGAATTTTTTGATAGGTCTCAAAACCTATCTCATTGATAAATCCACTCTGTTCGCCCCCCAATAAATCTCCTGCTCCTCGAATTTCAAGATCTTTCATGGCAATATTGAAGCCGCTTCCCAATTCGGTAAATTGTTCTAGGGCCTCTATTCGTTTTCGGGCATCGGGTGTCATTACCTCATAAGGTGGCGTAATAAAATAACAAAAGGCCTTTTTGTTACCGCGTCCAACCCGGCCTCGCATCTGATGCAGGTCGCTCAAGCCAAAATTATTGGCATTATTTATAAAAATGGTATTGGCATTGGTCACATCCAATCCACTTTCCACAATTGTTGTGGAAACCAAAACGTCAAATTCACTATTCATAAAACCGAGCATAAGGGCCTCCAGTTTTTTCCCCTCCATCTGGCCATGCCCAATACCAACCTTGGCATCGGGTACCAAGCGCTGAATCATGCCTGCCACTTCCTTGATATTTTCGATACGGTTATGGATGAAGAATATCTGCCCGCCGCGTTCTATCTCGTAGCTGATAGCGTCACGTATCGTTTCTTCGGTAAAACGGATTACCGAACTTTCTATGGGATACCGGTTGGGAGGGGCCGTGGTAATTGTAGAGAGGTCCCTGGCCGCCATGAGGCTGAACTGTAAGGTACGTGGTATGGGGGTGGCCGTTAAGGTCAACACATCTACATTTTCCTTGATAGATTTTAGTTTGTCCTTGACCGCGACTCCAAATTTTTGTTCCTCATCTACAATCAGTAATCCTAAATCCTTGAATTTTACATTCTTGTTCACCAATTGGTGCGTTCCTATAATAATATCGACCTTACCCGATTCCAAATGCTCTAAAGTGTCCTTTTTCTCTTTTGCGGTCCTAAAACGGTTTAGGTAATCTACAGTAACCGGCATGTCCTTTAGGCGTTCCGTAAACGTTCTATGGTGTTGAAAGGCCAAAATGGTGGTAGGCACCAGAACGGCCACCTGCTTGCCGTTGTCCACTGCCTTGAACGCCGCACGAATAGCAACCTCGGTTTTGCCAAAGCCAACATCTCCACAGATAAGACGGTCCATAGGGCGTTCGCTTTCCATGTCTTTTTTGACATCTTCGGTGGCCGAGCTTTGATCGGGCGTGTCCTCGTAGATAAAGGAAGCCTCCAGTTCATTTTGCAGGTAACTGTCCGGACTGTACTGAAACCCTTTTTCAAGCCTACGTTTAGCATAGACTTTTATCAAATCGAAAGCAATTTTTTTAACCCTGTTCTTGGTCTTGTCCTTGATTTTTTTCCAAGCTCCAGAACCTAATTTGTAAATCTTTGGAACGGCACCGTCCTTACCGTTGAATTTTGATATTTTATGTAGGGAGTGAATGCTGACGTACAGAATATCACGCTCACCATACATCAATTTAATAGCCTCCTGTTTTCTGCCTTCTACGTCGATTTTTTGAAGTCCGCCAAACTTGCCAATGCCGTGGTCTATATGGGTAACGTAATCGCCAATTTCTAGCTTATTTAATTCCTTTAAAGTGATGGCCTGCTTTTTGGCATATCCATTTTTAAGATGGAATTTGTGGTACCGTTCAAAAATTTGATGATCCGTATAACAGACCAATTTTTGCTCGTCATCTACAAAACCTTGAAATAAGGGAAAAACAAGGGTTTGGTAATGTACATGTTCGTTAACCTCTTCGAAAATTGCATGAAAACGTTTCGCCTGCTGTTCGCTGGCACAGAAAATATAGTTGGTGTAGCCTTTTTCGCGATACCCGTTTAAATTTTCAATGAGAAGGTCGAACTTTTTATTGAAGGAAGGTTGTGGTTTGGTATTAAAGGCGATGACCTTGGATTCATCTTTCTGCGAATCCATGGTTAGAAGAATAAAGTTGGAAAGGTGTTTTTTAAATTCTGCACCGTCCATAAACAGTTCCTCTGGTTGGGCATGTTTTATATCCTTGGATAGTTTTGAAAAAGCCTCTTTTGCTTTCTCAAAAAAGTCATCCAAGCGGCCATATAAGAAATCGGTATTCTTGGAAAATACCAAGGTCTTGTCTGCCACATAGCTCAAAAAACTCTGCCGTAGTTCCACCAAGAACTTATTGGCCATATTGGGGACGATGGTGATTGATTTTACCTTATCCTTAGAGAGTTGCGTCTCCACGTCAAAGGTTCGCATACTGTCTATTTCATCCCCAAAAAATTCAATACGGTACGGCTCGTCGTGCGAAAAGGAATAGACATCAACAATGCCCCCGCGCACAGAAAATTCTCCGGGCTCGGTAACAAAGTCCACCCGTTTAAATTGGTATTCAAAAAGCACTTCGTTCAGAAAATCCAAGGAAAGGGAATCCCCTAATTTCAGCTTTAAGGTGTTTTTATCCAGCTCCTTACGAGTAACCACTTTTTCAAAAAGGGCATCGGGGTAGGTGACGATTATGGCCGGTTTCTTTCTGGAATTGATTCGGTTCAGAACCTCGGCGCGTAAAAGCACATTGGCATTATCGGTTTCCTCAATCTGGTAGGGCCGTCGGTAACTCCCGGGGTAAAATAGCACATCGCTTTCACCAACCAGTCGCTCTAAATCGTTTAAATAGTAGGCGGCCTCTTCCTTGTCATTGAAAATGGCCAAAAATGGGCGGTCCTCCTTCTCAAAAATGCTGGCTAGAACAAAGGATAAAGAGGATCCCGTTAGCCCTTTGACGTGGATGGTTTTTGAATTGGAATCTTGGATTTGTGCAATAGATTGCTGTAGTTTTCCTGTTTGGGAAGACGTACTGTACTGTTGTTGGATAGAAGAATGACTCAACAATTAAAAATTTGTGCAAATATAAGGATACATGCCCAATGGATACCATCCATTTTTTATTGAATATGGGTTACTAAATGCCTCAAAAAAGTAAGACCTTGAAAACAATTTAAAAATATATATGCTTCATGGATTTAGAATTAACGAACAAAAAGGCATTGGTAACAGGGTCAACCAAAGGAATTGGAAGGGCCATTGCAGAGACTTTATTGAAAGAAGGAGCTGAGGTGATTATCAATGGAAGAAGTGAGAAAAGCGTTTCAGATGCCTTATGTGAGATTAATAAGGAAATCGATGAGGCAAAGGTTTCAGGAATCCCATGTGATTTTTCAAAGACTGATGAAATTGAAAACTTAATACGGGTCGCCGGTAAAATTGATATCCTCATTAATAACGTTGGTATCTTCGAACCTAAGGAATTTTTGGATATACCTGATGCTGATTGGCAGCGTTTTTTTGACTTGAACGTAATGAGCGGTGTGCGGCTGTCGCGGGCTTTTTTACCCCATATGCTGAAACGGGATTGGGGACGTATTATCTTTATTTCCAGTGAAAGCGGTATCAATATCCCAGAGGAAATGGTACATTATGGCATGACCAAAACGGCGCAACTGGCCATCTCAAGAGGTATTGCCGAAGGAACCAAAGGAACGAACGTAACCGTTAACGCGGTATTACCAGGGCCTACCCTATCTGAAGGGGTCAAGGAATTTGCGAATATTGGTGAAGGGGAATCTAAAAAAGAAGTGGAAAAACAATTTTTTAAGAGTGAAAGACCTAGCTCATTGATACAGCGTTTTGCTACGGTGCAGGAAGTGGCAAATATGGTGGCTTATGTAGCAAGTCCACTGGCATCGGCAACTAACGGTGCGGCATTAAAAGTAGATGGTGGCGTGGTTAAAACAGCATTTTAAATGGAAAAAACAAAATTTGATGTATTCGTAATTGGGAGTGGAATTGCGGGGCAGACCGTGGCCAAGGCCTGCGTAAAGGAAGGCAAGACCGTCGCCATTGCGGATGACCGGGAGTTTGGAGGCACCTGTTCCAACCGGGGTTGCGACCCAAAAAAAGTCATTCTTGGCGCTACAGAGGCAGTAGAAATGACCAAAAACCTAAGTCGATTGGGCATCGTGCGAGATACGGGTATCAGTTGGAAGAAGCTGCAAAAGTTTAAAAGTAAGTTTACAGACGCCGTGCCCGCTTCAACAGAGGAAAATCTAAAAAAGTTGGGCATAACCCTGTATCATCAATCTCCCAAATTCTTGGATTCAAAGACTTTAGTGGTGGAGGGAAAAACGATAACTGCCAATTATATAGTCATAGCGACAGGCCAAGAGCCGCGGAAATTGGATATTAGAGGTGCAAAGCACTTACGGGTAAGCGATGATTTTTTAAATTTTAAAAAGCTGCCCAAAAGCTTGTTGTTCATTGGTGCAGGATATATTGGAATGGAATTCGCCCACATGGCCGCCCGGGCAGGAAAAAAAGTTACCGTTATGGATACCGGTAATCGACCTTTAAAGGCCTTTGATGTGGACTTGGTAAAGGAGCTGACCGCCTATTCAGAAGGTCTGGGTATTAAATTCATATGGAATGCAAACCCGGAATCCATCAGAAAAAAAAGAAAGCGGTACACACTTGCGTATACCAAGAAAGGTACTACCGAAATTTTAAAGGCGCATGTCATTTTTAATACCGCAGGTCGCGTACCGGCGCTTTCAAAATTGGATTTGGAAAAAGGAAATGTGGCTTTTGATGCCACTGGTGTAACAACAAATGCATATTTGCAAAGTACGACGAATCCTAGTGTTTTTTCCTGTGGGGACGTGTCCGATAAAAGCCTACCGTTAACCCCTTTGTCCGGTAGACAGGGCTACGTGGCATCCAAAAATATCCTTTTTGGAAATACCAAAAAGTTGGAAGTGCCCGTCATACCCGCTGTGGTATTCACCTTGCCCAACCTAGCTGCAGTTGGTTTTACCGAAGCGGAAGCGGAAAGTAGGTACAAGAATGTGGTGGTAAATTTTAAAGTAGCCTCCCAATGGTTCAATGCCAAACGCATCAATGCACCACTCTATGCTTATAAAATTATCATGAACGAACGTACAGGAGAAATAGTTGGCGCTCACCTTTTAGGTCCAAATGCAGGGGAGACCATCAATATTTTTGCGATGGCCATTAACCAAAAAATGACCGGTGATGATTTACAGCGAAGCATTTTCACCTACCCGTCATGGGTTAATGATATCAAGAGTATGGTCTAAGAATTTTCTTGAAGACGCTCCTGTAACTTTTTGAATGGGTTGGTATGTCGGTTTTTGTATCCATGGATGCAGACGGTTATAAAAAGAATAACCACACTTGCAAGGGCACTGTAGGCTATAGTATCATAGGTACCTTGATGACGTACGTAAATAGCGAAAAGCGCCCAAATGCCCACGCCCGCAAATTCGCGCATGTTACGCTTCCAAACCATAATCAAGTTCAGAACTAGGGCGATGGCAATCATAATAAGAGTCCAGGAAACTTCTGAAAATGGTCCTCCGTTCCAATTGAGTTTACTTAAATAGGCAGAAATATTGGCGATCGTTGCCACGGCAATCCAACCACTATACAGGCAAATGGGCCACCACACAAAGGCGATGGTGGTAATAGGGGCATCCCAACGTTCCATATGCGTATTCAGGATAATTTTTATCAGGGAAAATAAAATCCCAAGCATAATCAAGACCGATAAACCCGTATAGTCATAGACAAAGGCAAAGACCCAGCAGCAGTTCAATAGATTGGCAAGGCCCAACCAATACCCGGTTTGTTCAATAAACGCACTATCCTTTTGGCTGAAAAATGCCCTGCGCACTTGAAATATACCATACGCCAATAAGGATAGGAAAATCAGCCCCCATATGGCAAAAGCATAGCTAGCCGGTGTAAAAAGGTTGGCATACCGGGCACTTATTTCTCCAATAGTGGTGCCATTGAAGGAAAGGGCTTGGGAAATATAATTCACGATAATGACCAGTAGTACGGAGCTGAGATTGAGTAGTGCTAAGGTTTTCTTCATAATGCTATAAAACTAGTGTTAAATAAGCATATCTGTTGACGCTATTGTCAAATATACCAGACTATTTGTGTCTAAAACGTCTCTTTTTTACTTCTTTAATAGGGACTGGTAAAACGGAGTCCCCCAAAAGGGCAAAAACTTCACAGCCTATGCAGGGTTCCAAAGTATAGGTGCCGGTAAATTCCCCAAAAGCGGGAAGTATCATTTGACGGTCCGTTTTATAAAAACACGCTAATCGAACAGATTGTCTCCCCAAACCACTCAGGCGAATGGCCGGATGTATATGTCCAGAAAGGTTGAAAAAACCGCTGCGCTCCTCCGGCTCATGGGTTAATAAAAAATCCCCTAGAATTTGTTCATCAATTACCTCAATGCCTAGTTCGCCATATTTTAAGGGAGAAATAATATCATGGTTTCCGCTGATCAAAAGTATACGGGCTTCTTGGGAAATAACCCAGGCTTCGAATAATTCCCACTCACGGTTTAGTGAAGAATGAAACAGATCACCCAGAAATGCAATGGTCTGTGGTTTAAAAAAAGCGACCGCCTCGTTTAGGGTAGTAAAATTTTTCTGAACCGCTTGTTGCGGCACCGCAGCACCAAATTTTCTAAAGTGGGAGACCTTGCCCAGATGCACATCACTTATGATCAACATGGATTGTTCTTCCCAAAACAACACGCCGGTATAGTGCATTATAAACTGTTGATCCAGAATTTGGATGGTTTGGGTCATGGAACAAAATTACCTATTTCTTCATCAATAGGGCTGCCATTTTTTTAATGCGGTCCGCAAGCTTTTCACTGGATAGTTTTTCCCGGCTCATGCGGTCCGTAATGAGTGGAAAGGAAAATGGGGTCGCTTTTTCGCAGGCGCTCCAAACGATTTCCTGGGTGGCTATGCGCTCCAAGGAAAGCCGTAACCGGCCTTCTTCAAGCTGGTGTTCAAATGTTTCCGTAAAAGCTTGTTGAAATAGTAAATTTTCAGGTTCGTAATCGCGGAATACATCGAATAAGAGCTGGGAGCTGCTTTGTAGATGTTTCATCTTTATTCCTTTTTTTGGATAACCGGTAAAGACCATACCGCTAATAATGGCTACATCCCGAAATTTTCTTCGCGCCATTTCCGTAGCATTAAGGCTTTTTTGAAGATCATCTAACATATAGTCCACAGTAAACAGGTCATTATCGAGTACTTGCTGTATGTCTATAGGCTGATCGGACAGCAGCTCAAAGCCATAATCATTAAAGGCTAAAGAGAAGGTGATAGGGGAAAGCAGACTTATGCGATACCCTAACAGACTGCCCATGGCCTCGTGTACAAAACGCCCTTCAAATGGATAAAAAAGATGGTGATACCCATCGCGGGTCTTAAAAGTTTCTATGAGAAATTCGCTAGGGTTTGGTACAATGCTCTCTCTGCGTTGCCGTTCAAAAAGATGGGCCAGCGAACGTATTTCGACCGACTGTTGTTCTAACGGAAGGCTTGAACTGTAAAGCTCGTTCCGCAATAATTCCGACATTTGGGCGGATAGGGTTAAGCGGCTTCCCATCCAACTGGATACTTTGTTCGTTTTTTTTTGGGAGTTCCGTACCTGTACGGTCATGTCCTTAATACGGATAAACTCTAGATTGCGACCGGCAAATGTAAATACATCACCTTTATTTAGTTTTGATATAAAATACTCTTCAATGGAACCAATGTAACCACCTTTCTGGTATTTTACCGTCAAATTAACATCACCCACAATCGTGCCTATCTGAAAGCGATGGCGCATGGCCACGCCACGGTTTGTCACTACAAATTTTCCGTCCTCAGCCACGTCTACCTTTTTATATTCGTCATAGGATTGTAGGCTTTGGCTTCCCATGACCAAAAAGTTTAAGAGCCATTGCCATTGGTCCTCGGTCAAGGCTTGGTAACAAAAGGTCTGTTGGAGCTCTTGGTAAATTTCCTTGGGATAAAATCCGTCCGAGATTGCCAGTGTCGTCAAATATTGCAGCAATACATCATAGCTATTTAAATAGGGTAGCCGATCTTCCACGGTATGCTCCTTAACGGCTTTTTGCAGGGCCGATGCCTCAATAAGTTCGATAGCGTGCGTGGGTAGAAAATGGATGACACTTTCCTTGCCCGGGCGGTGACCGCTACGACCCGCACGCTGTAAAAAACGCGCCACTCCTTTAGGACCGCCAATCTGTATAACCGTTTCTACGGGCGCAAAGTCCACACCCAAATCTAGACTAGAGGTGCATACCACCGCTTTTAAGCTCTCATTGCGGATGGCATTTTCGACCCATACCCTGGTATCTTTGTTGATACTGCCATGGTGCATGGCCATTTCGCCAGCATATTCTGGATGTTTCTCCAATATTTTTTGAAACCAGATTTCGCATTGGCTCCTCGTATTCGTAAAAAGAAGGGTTGTTTTGCTATTGTTTATAATGGGGATAACAGCTTCCAATAAGTGTAATCCCAAATGCCCACGCCACGGAAAGATTTCCATTTTTTTGGGGATGATACTTTGTACCGTAATTTTTTTATTGAGGTTCGCCCTGATCAATACAGAATTCTCCAAGGCTGGGGATGCGGGACCTAATAATACATCCCGGGCCTGTTCCAGATTCCCAATGGTGGCAGATATGCCCCAGATCCGTAGTTCCTTGGACACGGTTTTGAGCCGGGACAAGGCGAGCTCCATCTGAACGCCACGCTTTGTTCCCAAAAGTTCGTGCCATTCATCCACAACGATGGCGGAACAGTTTTTAAAAATTTCAGCATATCCCTTGGTGGCCAAAAGCAGCTGTAAACTCTCGGGAGTGGTAATGAGCAGATCTGGCATTTGTTTTTTTTGATGCGCCCGCTCCTTGGTCGTCGTGTCCCCAGACCGTATCCCTACGGTCATCTGAGTACCCAGATCGGCCGTTACCCGTTCGGCAGATTGTTTTATTTCTTGGGATAGGGCACGTAAGGGGGTAATCCAAACCGCTTTGAGCCCTTTTTTGTGGGAGGTTTTATAGTTCGGGTTTTGTTTAATGTAGTGCAATACGATAGGAAACCATAATGCATAGGTCTTTCCGCTACCGGTAGGGGCATTCAATAAGCCGTTTTTACCCTGCAAAAATGCTTTCCAAGTATCTTTTTGAAACTTGAACGGCGTCCAATGCTGTTCTTGGAACCAGTCTATCGCTATGCTGTACAGTTGGTCTCTAGTGGTCATGGGAAGAATGATAAAGCGGTCTTGAAAGGTGCATCCCTAAATTTATTGGTCGATGTGGTTCTTTGTCTCAGTGCCGAATTCAATTTTGCGCTATTCTTTTACTTCGCTTACAATCTGGTCCTTTAGATCTGATAACGAGTTTGCTTCGTGTATGTTTTTATCTTTCCGCCAACGGAGCATTCTGGGAAACCGGGTTGCCACCCCACTTTTATGCCTTTTGGAAAGGGCGATACCTTCAAAAGCGATTTCAAAAACATGGTGGGGGGTTACACTTCGAACCGGCCCGTATCGTTCAAGCGTATTTTTTTTTATCCACGCATCCAATTTTCTAAACTCGGCATCGGTCAACCCAGAATAGGCTTTTGCAAAGGTTATCAATTCTTTTTCGCCATTTTCTTTTTCATCCCACAGGGCAAAAGTATAATCCGTAAAAAGATTGCTACGTCGTCCATGGCCGCGCATGGCGTAGGTAAGTACGGCATCTATGGTTAGCGGGTCTACTTTCCATTTCCACCAATCCCCTTTTTTACGCCCTACCAAATAGGGGGAATCCTTGCGTTTCAACATTAATCCTTCACTACGTTTTTCTCTAGATCGTTCCCGTTCCTTGGCCACCGCTTCCCAAGATGTGAAGTCCATGGTTTCAGAAATAAAAAGGGGAATAGGCGTCTTTTGAGGCGTAGTTTTCTTGACTTTTTTTTGTTTTCCCGGGTTGTTGTTTTTGTTAGGAAGGGCTATCATTATGCTTCCTTGATCAATCAGTGCTTGGTACAGATTTTCCAATAATTTTCTGCGCTTGGCGAACGATTCATTCCGGATATCCTTTCCTTCCCATTCAAGAAGATCATAGGCCTTTAGAATGACCGGCACTTTTTTGAGAAGGGCTGCGGAGACCGTTTTTCGTCCAATTCTCGTTTGTAGGTCATTGAAGGTCCCTATTTGTCCTTTGGGATACGGGAGTAATTCTCCGTCTATAACAGTACCATTGGGGATAATCCCAATAAATTTTTCAAACTCCGGATATTTGTCCGTTACAAGTTCCTCTCCGCGGCTCCAGACAAAGAGTTCATCATTTCTAAGAATGACCTGTGCGCGTATGCCATCCCATTTATGTTCCACAGACCAATCTGTAACAGCACCTAGATCGGCAGCCTCACCTTCAATTGCATAAGCCAAGTAAAATGGATAGGGCTTTGAAAGATAATCACTTGCATTTTCTTCCAGAATAAGCTCCTGGAACGATATTTTGTTGGGGTTCCAATTGCCCATAAGTTTGTAGGCCAGAATGTCCTCGTCTATCTCCGTAGCTTTTGACAGTGCCCGTGTCATTAACTTTTGACTCACCCCGATACGAAACCCACCGGTTATCAATTTTGTAAAGACAAAGCGTTCGTAATAATTGAGCATTGTCCAATTTTCATAGAGGTAAGCTTTTTTTTCCGCCTCTGGTTTTTTCTTTAGCGCAATCATTTCTTGCATAAAGATTGTCAAACTCTTTCCTGAAGATTCTTTAGACGCTGGGATTACCAAGGCAATGGTTTCGGCCAAATCCCCTACGATGTGATAGCTTTCTTCAAAAAGCCAAAGGGGAATGTTCGCCAAAGCAGAGGCCCACTCCCGCAACAAGGTCGTATTCACTGGCCGCGGCGGCCTTCTATGCGAAAGTATGGCAATGGTCCAGACTTTGTCCTCATCTGTTGCATTGAGGAAATAGTTTGTTAGCGCAGCTACCTTGAGGGTAGTTTTGTTGGTGCTGTCAAGCTTTTTTATAAGAAGGGCGAAATTTCTCATGCCACTGTATTTGTTTTGGAGGTCAATGCTTCCTCGTTTTCTTCCTCTCCGTACTGCGTGGCCTCTGTACGGGCATCATATCCCTGTTCGCGTAAATACCGGGAAAAAATGTCGCTATAGCCGTGGGTACAGATTACTTTCTCCGCCCCGGTTTCTTTGATGCTTGAAAGCAGTCCTTGCCAGTCACAATGATCGCTCAAAACAAAACCCTTATCTATGGCCCTTCTTCTGCGCGCACCCCTAAAGGTCATCCATCCGCTGGCGGAGGCGGTTACATAGGGCACCATTTTGCGGATCCAAGTACTGCCATGCGCACTTGGCGGTGCCAGGACAATATTTCCCAATAAGTGCTCCTTTTTTGTATCCTTGGTTATTAGTGTGGTTTTAGGAAAATTTACCAATGGTCTCAGAACTTCGGTCATATTTTCAATGGCCCCATGGGTGTATATCTTACCAATATCGGTATCCAAATATTTCAGCAGGCGTTGGGCTTTCCCCAAGCTATACCCAAAAAGAATGGATGTTTTTCCTTCAGATTTATTTTCTGCCCACCATGAATTTATCGATTCCAGTACCTCATTCTGTGGCGTCCATTTAAAGGCGGGCAAGCCAAATGTACATTCCGTGATAAACGTATCACATTGTAGAGGTTCGTATGGTGTAGAAATGCCATCATCTTCAGTTTTATAGTCGCCGGAGAATACCCAAACCTCGTCTTTATGTTCTACCCTTATCTGCGAGGACCCTATGATATGGCCTGCAGGGTGCATGCTAAATTTTACATTATTAATAGTGAACGCTTCGCCCCAGTCAACGCCAGACACCTCTATGTTTCCCAGGCGATGGGAAATAATAGGAATGTTCCTGTGGTGTGTTATGTATTTTTTGTGGCCCCAACGGCTGTGGTCTGCATGCCCATGGGTAATAATGGCCTTGTCGACGGGTTTCCAAGGATCTAAATAGACCTTGGCCTTTTCACAATAGATACCCTTGGTGGTAAACTGTAGGAGCGGTGATTTCATAGCTTTGGAAAGTTACGAATTTTGGAAAGAAACAAAGTTGCGCAGGAACTAAACTATGACCTGTAAAAAAATTATATTTGTTCAATAATTTAAAATTGAACTATGTCCATTGCAGATTTATATACGAGTGGGGAGCACAGAAGAAATTTGGCGCATTTTGCGGCCTTGGCTACTTTGGCAGCTATTGATGGAGAATTGAGTACCGAAGAAAAAGTTATGTTGGATCGCTTTGCTACGAAGTTGGATATTACTAAATCTGAGTTTGATGAGGTAATGAAAAAAGAGAATAAGTACCCCATTGATGCGCCGCATGACAGCGAAAAGCGGTTGGAACGCTTGTTCGATTTCTTTCGGATTATTTATACCGATCATGCCATCGATGATGAGGAAATGATTCTTATAAAAAAATATGCCATCGGTTTGGGTTTTGCTGGAGACAAGGCAGACAAGGTAATTGAGAGGTCCGTAGCCATATTCAGCGGTAAAATAGATTTTGAGGAATACCTGTATTTGTTAAAACACTAATTAAGATTTTGACGTTTGCCAAAAGACGCGCTAAAAACACTAGCATAGTGCCATTTTGAACAGCAAGGAGTAGCCACTTTTTTTATAGGCAGTAAGGAACAGAGTTAGTTTATTCGTCGTAGAGACGGCAATTGGGCCTTTTCAATTCTTTAATTAATGGTATTGGTCAAGAAATTCTTGAAGTTTTTCTACCATTTTTCTGCTACCACAAAAGAAAGGTACCCGCTCGTGAAGTTCTGTAGGTACAATATCCAGTATCCGTGTTTTTCCTCCTATGGCAATACCATTGGCCTGTTCGGCTATAAAGGCCATCGGGTTGCATTCATACAATAATCGCAATTTGCCTTTCGCCGTTACACTGCTCTTGGGGTACATGTAGATTCCTCCCTTGATCATGTTCCTATGAAAATCTGAAACCAGCGAGCCTATATACCTAGCGGTGTAGGGGCGATCACCTTCCTCCATTTGGCAGTATTTAATGTAGTCTTTCACACCTTGGTGGAAATGCACATAGTTACCTTCGTTTACAGAATAGATTGTACCGGTATCTGGAAATTTCATATTGGGATGCGACAAGTAAAACGTACCTAGTGCCGGGTTGAGGGTAAAACCGTTGACCCCTGCGCCCGTAGTATAGACCAACATAGTGGAAGTGCCGTAGATAATATAACCGGCGGCTACCTGCTTATTCCCGGGCTGCAGGAAATCTTCCATGGTAACTGGCGTGCCAACAGGCGTAATGCGTCTGTAAATGGAAAAAATTGTTCCTACGGATACGTTTACATCAATATTGGAAGAGCCATCCAAGGGATCTATGAGTACAATATATTTATTTTGGTTGTTGTCATCGTTACTGTTGATGCTGATAAAAGTATCTTCCTCTTCTGAACCTATACCGCAAACAATTTCCCTATTCCGAAGGGTTTGTATAAATTTTTCATTGGCAAAGACATCCAGTTTTTTCTGATCTTCGCCTTGTACATTCGTTTCGCCGGCATCCCCTAGAATATCAATAAGTCCGGCTTTGCTAACTTCGTGATTCACAACTTTTGCAGCTAACCGAATGGCATTGATAAGTTTTGATAATTCTCCCGAGGAATATTTGAAGGAATCCTGGTTTTCAATAATAAACTCACCCAGGGTCTGATTTCTTTTTGGTGTCATGTATATGGATTACGACTTAGACTACAAATATCGGGTATTTTGTGAAACCTGTAATTTTGGTTTCGTTTTGTTTTTTTAAATTTATAACTTTGTGTTTTATTTGTAACAATTATGAAGTATCGTATACGAACGGCCGAAAAAGAAGATATGAAACATGTGCTTCGTCTAATCCATGAATTGGCCACTTTTGAGAAGGAAACTGATGCCGTTGAGGTTAGCTTACAAGATTTGGAACGGGACGGTTTTGGTAAAAATGAATTATTTCACTGTTTTGTGGCAGAGATGAACGATAGTATTGTTGGTATGGCCTTGGTGTATCCGCGTTACTCTACCTGGAAAGGTCCGGTTATCCATTTAGAGGATCTGATTGTTACGGAAAAGATGCGTGGCAGCGGTGTGGGCACCGCTTTGCTGGATGCGGTAGTACACTATGGGGACGGACTGGGTGTTAAACGGATCAGTTGGGAGGTGTTGGATTGGAATGAGCCCGCCATTGGTTTTTATGAAAGTAAAGGTGCAAACGTAATGCGCGATTGGGATGTGGTTCACCTGGATGAACTGGCAATAAAAAATTATTTAAAGGCATTGGAACATTAAAAACGAGTGCGTTTTAAAATTATATAAAGTAGATTATGAAGGTTTTTAAATTTGGGGGTGCATCTGTTCAGGATGCGGATGCTGTAAAGAATGTGGTTAAGGTATTGAAGGAAGTTGGTTATGATAATACCCTGTTGGTTGTTTCTGCAATGGGAAAGACGACCAATGCCATGGAAGATATCATCAACGCCTATTTTAAGGATAAAAAGGAAATGCCATCCAAAGTGGCAGACGTGGTGGCGTATCACCACGGTATCGTATCGGAACTATTTCCAAATCCCCAACATAAAATTTACAGGGATATCAAAATCCTTATCGATGAGATCAATGGGTTTTTGGTTTGGAACAAGTCCCCGAATTATAATTTTGTATACGATCAAGTTGTTGGTTACGGCGAGCTGCTTTCCACCGTTATCGTAAGTGCTTACTTAACGGAGATAGGCATTGCCAATAATTGGCTGGACGTTCGAAATTTCATTAAAACGGATAATACGTATAGGGACACCACCGTAAATTGGGAACGAACCCAAGAAAACGTATCCAACATCAATAAAAGCGTCTTGAATATCACCCAAGGGTTTTTAGGGAGCGATGATAATAATTTTACGACTACCTTGGGGAGGGAAGGATCCGATTATACCGCGGCCATATTGGCCTACTGCCTAAATGCGGATTCCGTTACTATTTGGAAGGATGTACCAGGCGTATTAAATGCAGATCCGCGCTATTTTAAAGAGACGCAGTTGTTGAACAATATCTCTTACCGGGAGGCTATTGAATTGGCTTTTTACGGTGCCTCCGTTATCCACCCAAAAACCCTGCAACCCTTACAGCGAAAGGAAATACCCTTACACGTAAAATCGTTCCTGAACCCAAGGGATAAGGGGACAACGGTAGGCAAAGGCGTGGGCATAGAGCCCAAGGTACCTTGTTTTATCGTTAAGAAGGACCAAGTATTGATGAAGCTGTCCTCATTGGATTTTTCCTTTATTGTAGAGGATAGTATCAGCGCGCTCTTTAAGTTGTTCCATGAGCATAAGATTAAAGTAGATTTGATACAGAACTCCGCCATTAGTTTTTCGGTGTGTGTGGACAATAAATTTGGGGGTCTGGAAGCACTATTACAGCAGTTAAAAAGTAATTTCAAGGTGGTTTATCACGAGCATGTGTCTTTGTACACCATTCGCCATTTCAATACAAAGGCCTTGGAATCGCTACAAAACGGTAAAGAATTGCTATTGGAGCAGCGTGGAACGGAAACGGTCCAGTTGGTGGTGAAGTAGTATAAATTCAACAATTCGCGGTGTTCCAAGGCGAAGCGCCTTGGTGCTATTTTCCTATATTTACACTCTAATTGATGTTGATTCTATGGGCTTAGTTACCGCAAAAGAAGTTGCTCAAGCAATAAACCTGGCCAAATATGGGGTATTTGGCACGTTTATAGGGTGGATTTTGTTGAAAGTTACACGTATCTCCGGCATCAATTCCTTTTACGATTCCATTGCCCATTTGGAAGGAGAGGCTTATGCCGATGCTATCTTGGAGCATTTTGAAATAGATTATGAACTGCCCGAGGAGGACCTGAAAAGGCTGCCAAAGGAAGGGCCCTATGTTACCATTAGCAACCATCCCTTGGGAGCTATAGATGGGATTTTGCTCTTTAAACTTATGGTACGACAGCGACCTGATTTTAAGATTATGGCCAACTTTCTGTTACAGCGTATGGTACCTTTAAATCCCTATATTATTCCGGTAAACCCATTTACGGACCGTAAGGATTCCAAAAGTAGTATTGCAGGGTTCAAAAATACCTTACTCCATTTACAGAATGGTCATGTGCTTGGTGTTTTTCCGGCCGGGGAGGTTTCCACTGCAAAAGAGGGGAAATTGGTGGTCGATAAGCCTTGGGAGGAGGCCGCTTTAAAATTGATCCGCAAAGCGGAGGTGCCGGTAGTTCCCATTTATTTTCATGCAAGGAATAGTCCCTTGTTTTATCGTTTTGCCAAATTGGGGGATTCTATACGAACGGCCTTGATACCGTCCCAAGTATTTTCACAGAGCAACAGGCCCATCAAGGTGAGGATAGGGCAGCCTATTGCCATTAGCACCCAGAAAGAACAAGAAACTTTAGAGGAGTATACAGAACTCCTAAGAAGAAAGGTCTATATATTATCCAATGCCTACCAAAAAGAACGGTTGATCGATCAATTACCAACGTCCCTTAAACTTCCCAAGCAGCCAAAAAAAATAGCCAATGCAGTACGAAAGGAGGTTATGGAGGGGGAAATTGAAAAATTAAGGGAGAAGGATTGCCGCCTGTTACAAAGTAAAAATTATGAGGTTTTCTTGGCCAAGGAGAAGGATATGCCCTTTATCCTCAAGGAAATTGGACGACAACGGGAGGTTACCTTTAGAGCTATAGGAGAGGGAACGAACAATGCAATCGACCTGGATACTTTTGATCTTTATTACCACCATCTTTTTTTGTGGGATGATGATGCCAAATGTATCGTAGGCGCATACCGTATGGGTATGGGTTCTGAAATTTACCCACAATATGGTATCGATGGTTTTTACCTGCAAGATCTCTTCAGGGTTGAACCGGAACTCTATGAGATGATGCGGAATTCCATAGAAATGGGACGTGCCTATATTACCAAGGAATATCAGCAAAAACCGATGCCTTTGTTCCTACTTTGGAAAGGAATCGTACATACAACATTACGTTTCCCCGAACATAAATACCTGATTGGCGGGGTGAGTATCAGCAATCAATTTTCCAATTTTTCGAAATCACTCATGATCGAGTTTATGAAGTCCAATTATTGGGATCCCTATGTAGCACAATACATACGACCAAAAAAGGAGTTCAAGGTAAAACTAAAGGATGCCGATAAGGAATTTGTATTTGACGAGACTCAGGCGGATCTGAACAAGTTCGACCGGTTGATCGATGAGGTGGAACCTGGAAATTTACGCTTACCGGTGCTTATTAAAAAGTACATCAAACAAAATGCAAAAGTGGTCGCTTTTAACGTAGATCCATTGTTCAACAATTCCGTGGACGGCCTTATGTACATTAAAATTGCCGACTTGCCTGAAAGTACCGTAAAACCGGTTATGGAAGAGTTTCAAGCGGAGCTGGAACGGAGATTGCAGGAGGCACAGGCACAGGACAAGGAATAATTAATCTATTCCAATAACCAGGCTTCTTCGTTCAAAAAGGACATTATCTACCCATTGGCCATTTAGTTTCCCTACACGTTCCCTTTTTCCAATACGCCTGAATCCACAGGATTCGTGAATTTTGATACTTGCCAAATTCGTAGGGAACACCCCAGACTGTAAGGTCCATATCCCTTCATTTTCACTTGCTAAAATTATATGCCCCAAAAGCAATTTACCTATTCCCCTTCCGCGGCTTTCTTTGGATATATAGACGCTCACTTCCGCTACCCCACCATAAACACACCTACTGGATACTGGAGATAGCGCTACCCATCCCTGCATACTATCTTCACTTACGGCGACAAACCTACACGACGGCATATGAGCCTTGTCCCAAGTTTCATAGGAAGGCACCGTAGTCTCAAAGGTAGCAACACCGGTTGCAATCCCTTCTTTATAAATTGTTGCTACAGCCGCCCAATCTGTCTCCATCATGGGTCTGATGATTACTTTATCCATATGGTTTTTGCCTTTCATAATAGTATTAAAAGGCCTGTATATTAGGGCTACTGCTTTACACTTTTGTGTTTTTTTGGCCGCAACTAGTACTCGTAAATACCAATAGTAGTGTGATAGGTACTTAAAAAAACTGTCCAGCGGTTTAAGGCTGGACAGTAATTCAATTTTTTAGAACCAAGGCTTTCTGCCTACCTGATAGGTATTGTAGAATTCCTCGTCTGTTTTGGTCAAATAAATAATACCTTCTATAAGACCAATTAATCCAGGAATCCAAACAATAAGTAAGCCTAGACCAAATGCGCACATAAGTAAATAAGATGCCAAAGTAATCCCGAGTAAAACAAAACCTTCTTTTTGATAGCCCAGAATAAATTTATGGACTCCCAAGGAGCCTAAAACAATAGCCAAGATGCCGGCCAATATTTTTTTGTTCTCCCCGCCACTGCTTCCAAAGGCTTCCTTTGCACCGGCCGTAAATTCGTTGGCCGTTTTTTTGGCCCCTTCGCTAAATTCCTTTGCGGATTCCTTCGTTTCATTAGAAAATTCCTTAGCGGAATCCTTGGCATCATCGAACGCTTTCTCGGTCTTTTCTTTAGCCTTTTCAAAGGTATCCTTCGTTTCCTCTTTGCCCTTATCAAAGGATTTTTCTGCTTTGTCCCCTAGATTTTCCGCCTTTTTTTTGGCATTGTCCATAGCGTCTTCCGCCTTATCTCCTAAATCTTTATTATTGTCTGACATGGTTAAATAGTTAGTTATTAATTATGTTTAAATGTAAAGAATAATTATAAATCATAAAAGACTTTCATCCAAGGGTTCCCAAAGTTCTATTTTAGTGCCATCCGGGTCTAAAATCCAACCGAATTTCCCATATTCGTAGGTTTCCATTTCCCCTACAACGGTTATCCCTTCTTGTGCAAGTACCTTTAATAGTTCTTCCAAATTCTCGACCCTAAAGTTCATCATAAAAGGGGAACTACTCGGTTTAAAATAGGTGGTGTCCGCTTTCATAGGGCTCCATTGGGTGGAGCAGTCCTTCCCTTCTTTGTCCTTCCACCAAAATGTACAACCGTATGAATCCGTATTAAGTCCTAAATGCTTGGCATACCACGCCTTTGTTTTGTCCGGATCTTTGGTTTTAAAAAAAAATCCGCCAAGTCCTGTTACTCTTTTTTTCATTGTAAGCATATGGTTTTATTGCTAGCACGTATTCATTTGGTATTTTGTTCGTAAAGGTTTATCCAATTTTCTACGGTCATTTGAGTGCACAGTTCGCCAATTAACGCATAGGGTACCGTGTCCATGTTCTTGAACCGAATACAGCTCTTTCCCATATCCAATTTGCGTTTACAGTGCTTTGGATATTCGGTAACAAACCAGTCCAACAACTGTTGATTCGCATAGAGGCCCATATGGTATAACGCAACAAAATTCTTTTGGGAGGCCATATTTATGAACGGTAGGGGCAGGGAGGGATTTACGTGGTACCCGGCCGGATACCGGGAATGCGGCACTACATAGCCCAGCATGCCATAACTTATCGTTTCTTGAAACCCCGCCGGTAAATTTTTCAAGATGGTAGTTCTAAGCCCGGAGAGTACTTTGCTATGTTCTGGGGGAAGCTGGTCTAAATAGTCCTCTGGAGAAGTAGCCTCGTATTTCATTTTACACGTGTTGGTCTATAAGTATAGGATTGCCATCTGGATCGATGATTGTAAAGCTGGCCGGCCCAGAGGTCCCCTCCTTTACTTTTTGGACCAAATCGATTCCTTTTAGTTCAACGTCTTTTTGAATTTCCCTAATGTCCGTAAAGGAATCCAATGGGCGGGCGAGGTCATCCCAGCCCGGATTGAAAGTGAGGATGTTCTTTTCGAACATATCCTGAAACAGCCCAATGGTAGCGGTCTTGTTTTTCATGATCAACCACTTTTGGTCAATAGCACCATGAAATACACTGAAACCAATGTTTTGATAAAATTCCTTAGAGACCTTAATATCTTTGACGCTTAAGCTTACCGAAAAGTTTCCTAAATCCATAAGGTGCTGGTTCTTGGTTGATTAGTGACCTTTAAACTACGAATTTATTTTTGATTTTATCCACTACTGTCTGGGCTAATTTTATTTTACTCTCAACGGTCCATCCCGCAACGTGGGGAGATAGAATTACATTATTTGCATGTATTAGGTATTGAAATGCCTCCGGTAATTTATGATCTGTGAACATATTTTCGAACGAAGTTTTTTCATACTCCAATACATCCAAGCCTGCGCCCAGGACCTTTCCAGATTTTAATGCCCCCACCAAATCATCGGTTTTTATGCATTTGCCCCTTGCCGTATTCAAGATCCACAGCGGATTGTGAAATTTTTCCAAAAATGCAGTATCTACCATACCAATGGTTTGTTCCGTTTGCGGTACATGTAGGCTAATGACATCTGCCCGTTGTTGCAATTCCATAATACCTACCTGTCGTGCATTGTCGTCCTCCACACCGCCCTGGATATCATAGCAAATGGTTTCTTCAACATCAAACCCTTTTAGTTTTTTTGCAAAAGCCTTGCCCATGTTTCCATATCCTATAATACCAACCACCTTGCCTTCCAACTCTACACCGCGGTTACCTTCGCGGTCCCATTTACCGGCCCGTACTTCACGATCTGCAGCATTTAATTTGTTAAAAAGTGAGAGCAACATCCCCAAAGTATGCTCCCCAACGGCATTGCGGTTGCCTTCTGGTGCGGCCGCCAAAAAAATACCTAATGATTTGGCATAGCGCGTGTCTATATTTTCCAGCCCCGCTCCTAGGCGCCCTATGAACTTTAGGTTTTTTGCCTTGTCCAAAAACTGTGCATCTATGGTGAAGCGGCTTCTTATAATGAGACCCTCGTAATCTGCAATCCGCTCCTCTATTTCTGCTTTGCTTGCAGTATAGTCCTCTACATTTTCAAAACCAAGGGCCGTAAATTGTTCTATGATCAATGGGTGGTTTATGTCTACATGTAATACTTTCATTCTTGGGGATTTATATAATTGGATAGTGCTTTTGGGTTCTTTCATCTTCTATGGTTCCGGTATGTGAGGTGCTCAATTTTTCAAAAAGTAGCACGTGCACTTCTTCATCATTCTCAGTTTTGGGGCAGTGTTCTACTCCTTTGGGAACAATGATGAGTTCCCCTTCCCTAACAATTTCGGTACGGTCCCTAAAATGCATGTGCAAGGTACCCTTGATTACTTGAAAAAGCTCGTCTTCCTCTGCATGCGCGTGCCAAACAAATTCTCCTTTTAGTTTGGCCAATAACACCTGCATGTCATTAACGGTCCCGATTTTATGGGGATGCCATTGCGCATTGAAAAGGGAATACTTTTTACTGATATTGATGGTCTTCATAAATTGTTCTAATTTCAATAGGACAGTTTTATTATTTGACTGAACTAGCGGTTAAGGTTGTTTATTCCGGCTATTTGAGCACAGAGAAATAGGGTTACTAAAATACTTATTTTGTACCGTTTTCTGATTTAGCTACCCAAAAACTATTCTATCCTTTGCATAAGGGATTGAAGCAAGCTACCGTGTAGCGCGTAAAGCCCGGCACCCATATTTCATGGGTGAAATGCCCTAAATACCCAAAATTAATTTCGCAATTGAAAAGTAGATCAAGATGCCGAAAATATCGTTTCCCGTAGTAATAAAAGGGCCGGTCGCTACGGCGGGATCTACCCCACGTTTATCCAAAAAAACCGGGATGAAGGTTCCTATCAAGGCAGCGATGATAATGACCGAAATAAGTGCTATGCATAGCGTTAAGGATATAAGGTAACTGGTTTGGAAGAAAAAGTGGCTGATCACCAAAACAATGGCGGCAATAGCGGCCCCGTTGATAAGGCCCAAGGTAAATTCCTTTAACAGCCTATTTAAAATTTCGCCTTTGACCGTGTTGTTCGCCAGACCCTGTACCATAATTGCGGAGGATTGTACGCCCACGTTACCCGCGGTAGCCTGTATCAAGGGGACGAATATGAGCAAAATAGGAAAATTGGTCATCACCGCTTGAAAACTACTGATGATACTGGCAGCACCAATACCCCCGAACATACCAATGATCAACCAGGGCAAACGGGCCTTGGTAAGTTCCCAGATGCTATCATCCGCTTCTACACCCCTGGAAATACCGGCGGCCATTTGATAATCCCGTTCGGCCTCTTCCTTGATAACGTCAACAATATCGTCTATGGTAATACGGCCTACAAGGCGGCCTATCTCATCTACAACGGGGATGGCCTCCAAGTCATACTTACTCATAATCCGGGCAACTTCTTCTGGATCTTCATTGACATTGACATAATCTACCTTGGAGATAAAAACATCTTTGATATGGGTTTTTGTAGAGGTGGTCAACAGATCTTTCAAGGACAGGCGCCCTTTTAATTTGTCCTCGTCATCCACAACGTAGATGGAGTGGACCCGGGTAACGTTTTCCGCTTGAGCCCGCATTTCCTTAACACAGGTTAAGACGGTCCAGTTTTCATTGACCTTTACAAGCTCCTTGGCCATAAGCCCACCTGCAGAATTTTCTGCGTACCGCAATAGGTCCACGATATCCTTGGCATGTTCGCGGTCCTCAATTTCTGAGATTACCTTTTGTACCTGTTCCTTGGGCAGTTCGCCAATAATATCCGCGGCATCATCCGTATCCAATTCTTCCAGCTCGCTGGCGATTTCCTTGGCAGAAAGATTGCTTAGAATGGCCTCCCGTATGTCCTCGTTGAGCTCCGTTAGGATGTCTGAGGTCTTGTCGCTATCCAATAACTTAATTAGGTAGGTGGCCTCATCATCATTCAACTCGTTGATGATTTCCGCAATATCCGCATAGTGAACCTCAGCGAACAAGGCGTTAAGTTCAGCATTATTCTGATCTTCAATTAGCTGTTCTATCTCGGCTACAAGTTCTTCGGTAAGTTTAAACGGTATCATCTGCTATCTTCTTCGTCAATGCTATAAAATCTGCTACGGCCAATTGTTCCGGTCGTTGGTCAAATATAGTATCTTCTTTGAGATTATCTGATAGGGCGAATGTTTTTAAGCTATTGCGCAAGGTCTTTCTTCGTTGATTAAAAGCGGTCTTTACCACGCGGTATAACAGTTGCTCGCTGCACGGTAATGAAAAGTCGTCTTTACGGGTAAGTCTTAAAACGCCGGACTGTACCTTTGGCGGTGGATCGAAAACTTGGGGATTTACGGTAAACAAGTATTCCGCATCGTAAAATGCCTGGGTCAGTACAGAAAGGATACCGTAGGTTTTACTGCCCTCTTGGGCACAGATGCGTTGTGCAACCTCTTTTTGGAACATCCCCGAAAATTCAGGTACCTGATTTCTAAGCTCCAACATTTTAAAGACAATCTGCGTGGAGATATTGTAGGGGAAATTGCCCGTAATGCCAAATTGCTCCTCGCCAAAGAGTTTGGATAAATCGTAGTTTAAAAAATCGGCTTCTATTACTGTAAAAGAACCCGCTCCCTGTAGCACTTTAGGATGCTCTAACGGAAAACTGTGGTTAAGGTAAATGATAGAATCCGCATCAAGGTCCATGGCGACCAAATTAATGTCCCGTAGTAACAGATACTTCGTAAGCACACCCGTTCCCGGCCCGATCTCTATGATGTTTCTATAATTGGTTTGCCGTAAGGTATCCGCAATCTGTTTCGCTATGCCCTCATCTTTAAGGAAATGTTGTCCTAGATATTTTTTAGCCTTTACCGGGCTTTTAGCTCCCTGTTTTTCTGCGCCGTGGTTCGCTCCCTTTTTCTTTTTTCGTTTATTTCCCATGTAACCGTTTTGCCGCTTTATTATTTAGCCATGTAGACCCAGGCTTTTTTGCCTGAGGCCAATTTGATTTCTTTTCGCTCGTAGGCCTCACCTTCATACGCATCCGCTTTTATCAATTCTTCCGGGGTGAGGGTGTAGACCTTTCCTATAATTTTATCGGTGGCACTACCAGTATGCTCAAGGGTAGGATACCTGTTGGCCACTTTTATATCCGATAACCTGTAGTTACGTAATTCGTCTTGAAACCCCACCAAAGGCCTTGAGAAAACTCCCAGTTGTACCTCGTTCTCCTGCAAGGTGCCGTAGGTGAATATATAGTATGTGGCCGCTGTTCGTTGCACAAAAAACTCATCTACCACCTCTAATTCTGTGGTAAACGATACCAGCTGACCCGCAAAATGTTCTTGGACCTCCTTGGTCAAGCGGGAGGCATCCTCTTCAAAATATTTGGTCAGTAGGGCCTTGTCCGCAAGGGTATACTGAACAGCATAGATGACCCCTCCCATGTCCTCCTCTACCAAGACCTTGGTAAATTTTGCGCTCAAGAATTTACCCGTGGATAATACGGCGGGTATATGATGCTGCTTCATCCATTGCAGCCATTTCTTATGCGCCGCTTCTTCAATATTGGTGGTAACGTTATAAATGTACATGTGATAGTGTTCAAAACAGCCGAATACGTTACAGCCGTTATTTTATGTTTTTTATGATTAAGAAAAATTACTAATTGATGGCATCTCCCCGTAAAATCCTAAACGTTTTTCTCGCTTGGGGAAAATAATAGCTATCCTGGTAACTGTAGATTATTTTTTCATAGTACCCTTTGGCCTTTTCGGGTTCATTGAATACCTTTCTATAAAGTTCCGCCAATGCAAAATAAGCGTCATCCGCCAAAATACCATTTGGGTAAAAGGTGATGATTTTTTGATAATTGAACTGGGCCTCTTCGTATTTTTTTTGTGATTCGTACAACTGCGCCTGTCGTAATAAGGCTTCATCCTCGATTTTTTCCCCTTTATGATTTTCAAGAATATCGGCCAATTCGGAAATGGCATCACTGGTTTTGTTCTGATAGGCCAAGAAATCTGCCCTTGCGTATTTTTTTAAGGCGGTTTGGGTAGAATCCTCCAAAGAATTGTCTGATATCAATAAACTTAATTGCATGGCATCATTCGCAATGAGTTGTGAGGTAGAGCTTCTTAAAACCTTTAATTGGGTAAGGGCCCAATCAAAATCCCCCTTGTAGAAGCTGGTTTGTGCCACCTTGAAACGGGCATCTTGGCCCAGCACATCATTTTTAAGTTTTTGTTGGACCTGTGAAAAGTAGATCAGTGCCTCGTTGAATTTTTTGTCGTACACCAGAATATCCCCCAAGGCCAATTTTAGATAGGCGGTGCCGCGTTCGTTCAAGGGGAGCTCAAGACTATTTTTTAGTAGCGTTTCCGCTGGTTGGGGCTCGTTCTTTTTAAAGGTCAGGAAATTGGCATAGGCTACCTGTAATTGTAGGGTCTGTGTCTGGTAACCATGTATTTCTATGAGGCCTTCGTACTTTTTTTGGATGGCATCCAGTGCATTACCGCTCGCTGTTAAAAGGTCTATATCGATAAGGTTGAGTTCCGCATCCAGTTTGGTAATTTCATTGGACGTATTGCTGATAATATAATCGAATACCTCTCTTGCCACTTCGGTTTCACCATCTCCGAGGGATAGGTTTCCCAAATTTTCCAATCGCACGGTAGAGTTTCCTTCCATTCGTTTAAAAATGGCTTTCTCCTGCCTAAGCGCACTTCCATATTGCTTTTGTTGTACAAATAACCAACTTAGCATTTCGTTCCAAACAATATCCGGATTCTTTTGTGCCCGCTCTAACAGTAGTTTTTTTAGGACGATGTTATTGGCATCCTCCGGGTCTTCGCTAATGAAGTCATCAATACTTCTTAAAATAATGGATTTTGATGTTTTGCCGTCGCTCACTAGGTTAAGGTACGCGGAATACATAGCCTCAACATTACCCTGTTCCCCGTAAATACGGGCCAGTTGGTAGTTAAAATCTAACGCTGGATTTAAGTTCATGGATTTTTCAAATGCTTTTATGGCCCAATCCAGCAAACTATATTTTTGAAATTGCAGGCCTAGGGCATATCCGTAGTTGGGGTTTTGGTCTATGACATCCAATGCCTTTTCGTACTGACTCGCTGCAGCTTCCTCTTGTTCTTGGAGCGCATAATTATACCCAAGATCTATCAATAGCGTAGGATAGGGGCTGCGGTCCTGTAGGCGTTCCTTTAGAAAGCCTTCGGCATCGTCGTAGCGCTCCAACTGTTGGTAACACGCTACCAAATCCTGAAGGTATTCCGTTCTTCGTGGATGTTTCTCTACCAGCTTTTCGTAGAATACAACTGCTTTCCCAAAATCTCCATCGGCAAAATATTGCTTTGCCAAAAAGTCGTCTTGGGCCCAAGAAACCGTTGTAAGGACCGTAAAAAAAATAAAAAGTAGTCGGAACCGCATATTCAAAGATACGTAGAATGCTATAAGTTGATGTTAAGGAAATGGGAAGAAGACACTAGGTCAATACCTACTAATATACGGAAAACAACTATGAGCAGGGTTTCGGTTTTCTATAAGCCTTACTAACGATGGCCTTTGGAAGTTTCCGCCGCAGGACTTGGATTTAAAGGAGGTTTTGCAATAATTATTGGTTTGCAGGCTTTTTCATTTTTAGAAACACCTCTTTTTCCCTTTTGATAAATGTGGTCAAGGTCGTGGGGTCATGTCCCGTTAGCTGACTGTAATCATTGGATATTTGGGGTTCCTTTTCAAATCTGGGCAGAAAATGCAATAGGGTCGTCACTAAAGCATAACCCTGTTTAAATCCTTCCCGTTTTTTTTTAAGGTAATAAGCAATAGGATTGATGGAACGGTACCGTACGTGGACACCCAGTACGGTGGTCATTAAATGGGTCACCTCCTTGAAATTCATATTTTCGGATCCCGTTATCTCAAAAATTCTATTTTCATACGGTTCAAATTGGATTAAAAGCTGCGCCGTAACCTCTCCTATGTTCTTTGTATCCACCCAATTAAACCTAGCGTTGCCTGATGGAAGGGTAATGGTCCTACTCTTCCAGTAACTCTGGAAGTAATGCCGTAGTCAAGTTTTGCATAAAATAACTAGGCCGCACAAAAATGTATTTGAAGTTGTAGGATTTAATGTATCGCTCAATTTTATTATGTGGAATGATGTTGCTTTTTTCCGCTCCCTGGACGGAGAGGAACACAATTCTTTTTATACCAGATTCACGTGCCGTTTTTAGGAGCGGTGGAATATAGTTTTTGACATCTGACAGGTGCGGAGGTCGCAGTAGAAACAGGGTATCTACATCTGTAAATGCTTCTTTAAAGGTGTTTTTGTTCTCAAAATCGAAGGTGCGTAGCTCCAATGCCTTATGCCTTGAAAATAGCTTTTGGGTGCTATTTATATCCCTAACGGCTGCACTAATTTGATGGGTTGTGTTAATTTCAAACAAGTACTTTATGACTTCCTTCCCTATATTTCCCGTAGCTCCTGTAACAAGAATTCTTTTCATTTTCTTTGTGCTGCCTGTATTTGTCTATCAAAGCTACTATCCTTGGGGCATAAAAACCTCGATTTTTTTGGCTGCGTTTAAAATTTGAAATCGAAGGAATGAAAAACAGGAATTCAACTTTTTATCGTAATAATCCCGTAGCCAAGTTTTATTCCTTAACCTCAGGTACCGGCGTAAACGGTTTAATGCCAAAAGCTGGATACACCTCACTTGGGTAATAGAACGTTCCTCCCCTGGATACCATGGATATGGTTTTTATAGCTTTAATGTCCTCAACCGGATTCCCCGGAACTAGGAAGAAGTCAGCCAATTTACCGGGTGCAATACGGCCCAGTTCCATGTCTCCCAAATAATTGGCCATATCATAGGTTGCCAGTTTTATCAGCTCTGCAGGGGTATATCCTAGTTGCTGATACAGTTCAAGCTCACGGTGAAAAAGGAAGGCACCACCCAAATCGGTGCCGGGGACGATAAAAATTCCCTTTTCCTTCATCATTTTAAGGGTTTCCACAATTTTGTCGTAACCCTTGCGGTACGCCTTATCATCTTCGGGCGAAGCCACATCTGCCAAAGCCACTTTAAAACCTCGTTGCGAGTTGGGCGGCATATGGTCAATAAAGTCTACGGTACCTTCCCATACTTCCCCATTTCTTGCCTTCATCAATACCTCATGTATGGTTAACGTGGGGTCGATGGCGGTTTTGTTGGCGACGAATAAATCTAAGGTTTCCTGTACCTTGGGACTCGTCAAATCCAAATCTGGAAATCTCTTTAAGGCGGTTAAGCGTAGCAGTGTGCGTGTATCCTCTTCCGGTTCCAATACCCAGCCGAGCATGGTTTGGTTTATATGGGTCATTTCATCAAAACCTGCCCGCAGCATGGCATTGGCATTGGAGAATGCCGGTACGTGCCCACAAACGAACATACCGTATTCGTGGGCTTTTTTTACGACGGCCGGAGCCCAATCCCCATTCATGGAATTATATAGCTTTATACCATAGAAGCCCATCTCATGATAGCGGTCAACAGCGGCCAAGGCTTCTTCTTCCGTGGAAACAAGTATTCCGTTATTTGCACTGTACTTACTCTGCCCTTCGATAAAACCCAATCTGTGGACTCTTGGCCCAGCCAAAACCCCTGAGTTTATTTTTTTTATCAATTCGTCCAATACCTCATTGTCATTCCCCATGTCCCTAAAACTCGTAATACCGGCCAATATATTCAATAAGGCGCCTTCATCCCCGGTATGTGCGTGCATTTCATACATGCCGGCGACCAAAGTGCCATTGGCCCCATCGATAATTACTTCACCTTCGTTCATAACATCTGGTGCGTCGATACTTACAATACGTTCCCCATCCACTAAAACCGATGAAAGCGGGGTAAGTGCCAAGGTGTTGGGGTCAAAAATTTTAACGTTGGTTATCCTAACCTTTCTTCCATAATTATGGGCATATTCTTTCTGCAGGGACTCAAACCGTTCCGTAGAATATTTTTCGGCATAGGCCCTCAATTCTTTTTCCTTGCTTTCAAACCCTGTCCGCACGATGACGAACGACGGACTAATGATTGCAAACAAACGTTGTTCATTATCCGCAATAAAGTAGGAGGGGTTTATGTCGGCACCAGAAAGGGCGTAGGTCGTAACATCCACTGTGGTGGAATCGACCGTTATCGCCGTTTTCTCCATCTCCGTCAGTTTTAGGGTGCCGACAGGGAGTACATCCGCAGAAAAATTGGCCGTGTTCAATAGGCTACGGGCCGTAAGAATCTCCGAATACGGACTTCCGGATTGATTTACGTACCATAAGGCCTTGTCTACCAGTATGCTATCACTTCCTGTGGCATCTGTCCATGAGGCTGCACTACCATTAAAAGCATAGCGTTCATCTACAGTGTTCCCAAAAGTGGTGTTCCCGGTTATTTTCCATTCTATGGGAAAACCCTCTGCGTTCATTATAATGGTTTCCTTCATCGTAGGCCCACGACCATTATTTTTATAATCATATTCTACTTGTATGGTATCACCCACCGTTTGTGTCTTAAGGTGACCGACTGTGGTACCCCCAAAAATTACGGAATAGGTTTCATCACCTTGATAATTTGCCAAGGAGGACACTGTAGTGCCTTCTTGATTACAGGAAATGAACAGCGCCAAAAAAAGGGAGGCAAAAAGGGATTCTATTTTCATTTTTGGTTGGTTTTTTACGCCCTTAAGATAGTAATTAATACAATTGCTTGACGCACTTAGTTTAGGGGTAAATAGGACCTAATGGAACTGTGTTGAATCAGAAATTTGCAGCTTGGCAAGGTTGCAATTGAATGCCTTAAAGTGTATTTACCAACAGCAAAACAAGCTCGTTTAAAGGTTTGTTTTAATCCGTTCTATGAATCATTAAAGGTATATGCAGTGAATATTGTATGTTAATAGGTTTATTTACTCTTTTACAATTGTAAACCCAGGTACGCCATGCAAACATTTTTATGGTTTGATTTTCACCTGGCTATCCTGCGTGATAATGATAGCCCCTTTCGCCATCATTATGTCCACCACATTCAACTAAGTCGATAGGTCCATTCCCGTTCTTTTTGCGCAAAGCATTAATACCGAAACCATCAATTGCATAGCCAATAATTGGGGAATGCGAATCGGCTTGGGGAATTTCTTTTGTGGAGCCAGAAACTGCGTGATAATGATAAGCTCCGTGTGGGTTTACATGTCCACCGTGTTTATATAGCGGCGCAATTGTATGAGCAGCCAATAGAGCATGCGTTGGTGCTGGTGGTTCATAATTTACTCCATTGAAAGCTAAACCGATTCCATTTCTTCCAAAACTTTGAGTAGTTTTTAAATTTTTTGGTGTTGCGGGAATTACAACAGTGGTTACTTGGTCTTTGAAATAGGCTGGTAAGCACTTCACACCGTAGAAAGGATATTCTTCTTTTGTTTCTGGTTTAGCCGTTGCCAAACAATCTTCTTCTATGTCGGTCCCATTAATTGCTCCATCCTTTCTATAGGGTTACCGCTTTTCATCGCTATAAAATTTATCAAGGTTGGCACTAAAATGGCCTGGGGAATATAGACTTTATCATCCTGAAACCAAATCCCTGCTTTTTCCATTCCATCTTCGATATGTCTTTGACGCAAAGGTCCCATTGGATGCTCGGTTGCTAGGGAATTTGTTTTAATGCTGTAACAAAGCGTTTCAATTCCATTTAGTTCAACGATTTGTTATTGAATCCCACCAATTACGTTTTCTGATATGAAGTAATCTGTATTTTCAGGGTTGACTTTGACGGGCGTATCAATTTCATTTGATAAATCCGTTTTTGCTCTTTTTTGCGGTATATTCCCTTGATTTTTTTCTACTTTGCTAAGCGCTCCTTAAAGTAAGAAAGCCATCATCGGTACCATCAATAGTATCTAAATCGTTGGCAATCTGTACATTGACTTCATCTTCATCTTATTTGTTAATCTAAATAATTCCCCGATGGCTCTGCCTCGGGGTTTCCGAACTTACCTCCCCTTGGGGGAGGTCGGAATTGCCTTTTTGCAATTTCGGGTGGGGTAAAATACAAAATTTCGGTTTTTGGCCCTTTTTGGCCAAAATGAAACTGGCGAAATACTCCTGTGGCTTGCCCCGGGGATAGTCAGTTTCAAGAAATTTTTTATTTTTCAAGAAATTAGACATACAGCAGTAAATGGTGTCAGTAAAATTCCTTTCATTTTTCGGATTTTTTCAAGGCTCCTATAGTATTACATTGCTTGTTTTCAATCGTTTAACCTACCTATTGGGTTTTTTTCGTTCTTGGGAATTCGATTTATTCGAGTCTCAAATGAACAAGTGTTTTTTTTAGAATGGTTAAGCTATGTTTTAGCGATTACATGCAGCATCTGCTTTTCTATTGGTACTCCAGAATAAACTTTTTGTGCCATCTCCAAATACAATTCCGTAAATCGTTTGTTTTGAGCAAGATTGCCAAATATAGATTCCTGTTCTATAAAGGCTAAAGGGTTGGATTTTGTCTGTTTGGCCGCTTGGTGCAGTTCATCTTTTAGGTCATCAATAATTTCGATTGGCTGCCCGTGTTGATTTGTGCCCCGGTCACTATAATAACACCAAACAGCTACGACCAGCGTGGCGTATTTGATGCTCCCACCACTGGCCAGGTTTTCATGGAGCGTCGAAATCAAAAATTTAGGCAATTTGGCAGAGCTCTCCGAACAAATACGACTTACGCTATCCTTAATATTAGGGTTGGCAAAGCGCGCGAGCAGACTTTTTTTGTATTCCGATAGATCAATACCTTCAATGTTTCCCAATACAGGGGTCGCTTCTTCGTCAAAAAAGGAACGTAAGTAAAGGACGAAGGTTTCGTCCTCCATACAGGCATTGATGGTAGGGTGGCCGTAAAGGGCACCGAAAAGCCCCAAGACCGAATGCCCGGCATTGAGCAGTCGCAGTTTCATTTTTTCGTAAGGGCCCACATCCGATACGAATTGTACGCCTACTTTTTCAAAGGCTGGCCGCCCGTTGGAGAATTTATCTTCCACCACCCATTGTATGTAAGGCTCACAGGTTACCGGCCAAGCATCTTTTACGCCATACCCGTGTGCCAAGGTTTGGATATCTTCTGCCGTGGTTGCCGGTGTTATGCGGTCTACCATACTATTGGGGAATTGGACTTCTTTGGCAATATAATGCGCCAGTCCCCTATTTTTTGCTTTGGCGAAGGTGAGCAGCATCTTGCGCATCATATCCCCATTATGTTCAATATTATCACAAGATAAAACGGTGAAGGCAGGTAGCCCCGCAACGCGACGCTTTTCCAAGGCTGCGGTCAAATAACCATAAACTGTTTTTGGTTCATGGGGATTTTGTAATTCGTGTTGAATGTCCGGATTTTCAAAATTGAATTCGCCGGTATTGGGGTTAAAATTATAACCTCCTTCGGTAATGGTCAACGAAACGATTTTCGTATCTGCAGCTGCCATACTTTCGATTACCGTTTTTGGGCTATCGGTCCCCATTTTAAAATCCACTATTGATCCTATGACCTCCGGTTCCATGCTGCCATTGGGGTGCTTAACGAGGAGGGTATACAGATGGTCTTGTTCTTTGAATATCTCGTGGAGTTTGGTATCCGCTTTGCGTAAACCAACTCCGCATATTCCCCACGCTGAAGCATCGCCTTTCTTTTTCAATACATGGAGATAGTAGGCCAGGTGCGCCCGGTGAAAACCTCCTACACCAATATGAACGATACCTGTTTTATCCATAGAACGGCTATAAGTAGGTGTGGGGATACGCTTTCCTATTTCCCCTAAATTTTCTTGTTTAAGTAGTATGGAATTTTTCATGAATGACTTGCAGTTTTGGATTTTTCGTGTAACAGCGCCCAATAGGCTAAAACGAAATAAATAATGGTACAAACGAAAGCATAGGTGTAAAAGAGTTCCCGGTTTTCGATATATTGAGCTTCAGAATCACTTCCGAACATGACATTACAAGCCAAGACTAAGGTGGTGACCAAAGCGGAAATGGCCACGATTCTCAAAACCTTGGAAAGTAAAGAATTCTTGGTATGGTTCTTAGGCTCCTCTTTTGCTTGTTGCTCTTGAAAATGCTCTATGGTTGCATTTCGCAATTGTTCCTCGTTCTCCTCTTCAACATACTTTTCCTTTGCCCCGTAACGGGATGCGAGTAACGTATAAACTAGGATGGTAAAAAACCATGTAGGGATAAACAAATAGTAAAAGGAAATCACCTCCAGTGCTTGCAGCATAAAACCGAAACTCAAGCCCAGGCCCCAAGAAGCGACTGCAGGCATGCTAAAACTCAATTGGCGGTAAGAAGACCAATAACGCGTAAAGCCAATTCTAGGGAAGATTTGATGTTCCGTAAATACAATCGCCCCAACGGGGACGACCAGCAGCCCGGCATAGGTGAGTAAGGGAAGGATTTGTGAAAACACGAAAGGGAAACAGGCAATGGCCACAGTGACCAATCCTACTACAATCGTCGTATTTTTTCTGGAATGATTAAAAAAAATAGCTTGTGCGGCCAATCCCGCCCGGTATAAATTGGTAATGGCTGTCGTCCATCCCGCAACAATTACAATGACGAATCCGGACCAACCCAAGGCGTAATAGGCTACGTCACCTGGGTCTAGCTCAACAATTGACTTTCCTAAAATAGCAGCGGCACCGGCACCCATGATTCCGGCAGCGATCCAGGCTACATAATGGCCAAACATCATACCTGTGCTTGAGGCATATGCGTAATCCTTCTTTTTGGCAAAACGAAGGAGCGCCATATCGATTAACCCAAAATGGGTGATGCTATTGGCGGCCCAACCAAAGCCTATGACCTCCACCAAGCCTATGCCCGGTTCGCCATCGCTGTTGATGCCAGTCCAAATACTTTGGTCACCAAGGGTAAGGATATCGGTCCATCCGGCCGGTAAGGTTTTGTCTAGAATATCAAGGGACAAAGCGGGAAGCAGTACCATAGCTCCACTGGTAAACATTACAAAAAGCCAAGGTGCACAGAGGCCCGAAAATTCAGAAACGGCATTAAAACCGTAGAGTGCGATAGAAACTACAAAGATGCCCACCGCCATAACGATTAAAATAAACCAGAGATTGGTGGGGTACCAATTTAGCTGTGCGGGGATATCGAAAGCAAAACGTACCGCTGTTGAAGAAACCGTTATCATGGCCGCCGAGATTACCGAGAAGATGATGACATTGGCCCAGTTATACAACTTGGTCATGGAATCCCCCGCAATTTTATTGAGATAGGTATAAAGGCTTAGGCGTGTCTCTACGGCAATAGGCGAGGTGATGAACCTCCAGCTAAGTACCGCAAGGATATTGCCGATCAATAAGCCTATGATAATATCCATTGTCTTGGCGCCAAGGGCGACAAAGGTTGCTCCTATGACAAACTCCGTGGCCGCTACATGCTCGGCAGCGTAGAGTCCTGCAAAATGGGTCCAGTCATGTAATCTATGTTTGGCTACGGGCAATTGCTCTTCGTCCAGATTCTTGAGCTGGTCGAAATCGGTTGGAGTATGCATAGGGAGTGGGTTGGTGTTTTGTTCAAGTTACTAATTTCTTGATTTCTAATGAAAATTAGATGCTCCTATTTTTTGGGAGTGCCTTTTTTAAAGAATCATTATGGAATGCAAGATCAGGGCTCTTGTTGGGTATTGCCTATGGGCAACTCCTTTTCATTCAGCCATTTTTTTAATTTCTCCATTAACACTACAGGAAGTCTTGAACGTGTTGAATATTGTTCCAAATTTTTCGATGTTCTTTTTAAGTAAATCGATATTTAAATTCTCGTCTTTACTGTAAACTATCAATTCATAAATTATGTCGTCCATTCTAGGCGGTTTCTCGAAACGGGTGGCAGTCACGGTTATTTCAGCCTTTGAATATTCAAATCCCATCATTACAGAAAAACGCTCAATATTTTTTAGAATACATGCTGAGAATGCCCCTAAAAACAATTCGGCCGGGTTTGGTAGCGTATCGCCAGATTCTGTTGTAATCCCAAAATCAATGGTAGATTGTTTAATGCCCAATGAAGCTTTATCTTTTGAAGTGGAACTCGCTTTTATACTATATTTCATATGGGTATTATTTTTCCCTTTAGGCCCGGGTTGGTAAAGGACTCCGTTGTTGTTCCGAGGCGCATTCGCGTTCATCGAAAGTTGACCAGGGGGCGATAACGTTACTGGCAGCGGCTTATGCGTCTGTAAGCTACTCGCTAACGTTGACCTTACTATTACTAATTTTTTATACCTACTTTGCGGTGAACAGCTGACTATTCTATTTCATAATAGTTCGTTTGTGCTTAATTCTGTGAAAAAATCAACATGGAGAAAGTTCAACTTAACCAATTAATTCAATTGGCGTTCTCTTAAAACTTCTTCCAAATCTTTGTTCTTTTTTTTGCTTTTCATCATTCTGTAAATAAATAGAATAGGAATTAACATGGGAATAAAAAAACCCAAGCGTTTTTCTGAAGAAAGGCCCCAGGAAACAAACCCGAAAATGAGTATCCCAAAAAGAAAACCAATGATTGTTGCATGTAAAATTCTAGAATTATTAAGTTTCTTTTTTTTTACTAGAAGCTCTTCATCAGTCAACTTGTAAAGTTCATTTATATCCATTGGATGCTATGCTATTGATTGCTTAAGTAAGGGAGCCAAGGGTCTTAGCCAGTCAAACATAATAAAAATGCTTGAATTTTCTGATAAGATCGTCCTAGGTGTTTAAATGTAGGTGGTGTTAACGCTTAGTTTTTTGTTTTAAATGTAGCTGACAGAAACAGCCAAGGAAATAAGGTTTACGTTTTTACCTTAGAAAGGTGGACATCCAATGAATTTCGTCCTAAAAAGGTCTATTGGAAAACTTACTTTCAATTTCTAAGTGTTAAATTTCTTTTAGTACAAATTTGCTTAATAGAGATTTTGACTCGATTCCCTACTCTCCTTAATAAATTGTTCTTCAATTTTTTTCAGTTCCGTTTGTTTTTCGATCTCAGTCATTTCAAGATTCCGTTTCAAGGCATTTTTTAGTTTAGTATACCGCTCCTTGATAGCTATTAAATGGTCTTCGTGCCCCTCAGAATGTATTTTTAATTCTTTCATGATTTTTGGTTGAGCTTTTGATTACAACGGGAGTTTGCGCAGCAACTCCATTTCGAATAAAAATAAATGATTTGTTTTGATTTATAGTACCCTAAGCGAAGGTTTTATAGCCGGTTCTTTTGTGGTAAACTAAATTTCCAAGAAAAGGAAAGTCGCTCAAAATACCCGAAATTCTCTCGAATATGGGTGATAGTTCAAGTGCAAGCTTTTTCAGCTTGTTCTTCAGCTCTTTTGGGTCAAGAATGGCCATAAGTCTGCTAAGGTTGTAGCATATCATGATCAGGTTTACCTCGGAGAGCACGTTCTGTTTTCCTTTCATCAATGTATGGGTGAAGCCCCATTGTCTTTTGATGGTCCCGAACTGGTGCTCGGTGATCTGTTGCCTGAGCCTATAATATTCCGGATTTTCCTCCACTCTTTTTTGGTTTTCCTCCAAGGCCTCTTGGTAAATGGAGCGCTCTATGAAGCGTCCGTTCTTGTTCGTGGTACAAAGGTGCCTTACGGGGCAGACCTTGCAGGCCTGCCTGTTCTTGTAATGCTTGACCTTGTGGCCCGCCTTATCGTAAACGGTTCCATTGGTCGCCAATATTTGTCCGTCGGGACAGGTATAGGCGTCCTTTGTTTTGTCGTACCTGAAATCGATCATGGGATAAAGGCCGTTGTGTTGGGAAGAGTGCTCCTTTGGTGATGAGTAAGTTGTTATCCCGTTCTTGGTGCATATGTCCAGGTGTTTGCCCGTGGTGTACCCTTTATCGGTAAGTGTCCTCATTTTTTCCACGCCCAAAAGTTGCTTTGCATCGAGTGCCATGGGCGAAAGTGCGTGTGTATCGTTTACGGTGCCCGTGTCGTTGTTGACGAAGAGTTTGTGTTTTGCATCACACCCTGCCTGCACGTTATAGCCCACATTGATTATGTTGCGGTGCAGTACTACCGATCTGGCATCGGGATCGGTAAGGCTAATCTGTCGTTCCCCACTGGTCCGCAGCTCTTCCTCAATGTTGCGGTACCTTTCCTTCTTCGATTCCTGGTAGGCTATTTTGTCCTGTATTTTTTCGGTATCCGAATCTCTGTCCTCTGCATCAAGTTGTTGTTGGTATTCCAGTATCTTGTTGTCTATGTACTCGATATGGCGGTCGATCTTGTTCTGGTTGAAGTTGTTCTTCAGGGCGTTCTGGGCCCTTATCTTGAAGGAGTCGATGGCAATGGTCCCGCCTTCGATGAGTTCCCAATCCTTGAGCAGCACCACGAAATACCTGAAGGCCCCTTTGAAGGCTTTTGGGTTCCGCTTTCTGAAATAGGCTATTTTCCTGGCGGACGGCCTTAGTCCCTTCAGGAGCCAAATGACCTCGAGGTTTACCTTGCAGGCATGTTCCAATTGGCGGGAGGAGCGCAGTTTGTTCCTGTAGCCGTAGAGATAGAGTTTGAGCATGTCCGAGGAACGATATGGTGGCCTGCCCTCGTTGTTCAGCACATCCCTGAACCCCAGTTCGCCCATCGGGAGGATATCCACGAACATATCGACGATCCTTGCCCACGAATCGGGACCCAGGCAGGATTCGAAATCCATCATTACGAGTTGGTCCCTGTCAAAACCTGTTATAAAATCCATACCATTAAGATAATCAATATCAGAATGTTAGGGCCCTCGAAGCTACAAGGGTAATCAACAAAGTTATTAAGAAAGGGTAGGTTTTTGCGCAGTCTGACGGTTCGGCTATGGCAAGTAAGGCAGGCAAGGAAACTTTTCGTTTCCGTCTGGTCTGCGAGCCAGAGCTTTTTGTTTTGTAATTATTTTTTCTTTCTTAATTGCCAAATCCAAAAGATTTGGCGGACTTCGTAAACAAGACTAAGCCTTTAAATATAGCGCTTTATGCCCTATTTGCTATAGGCATTGTTGGGCTCAGTTATTTTTCAAATAGGCTTACTACTTCACTCGATACAAGCAATCTATTGAAGATATACACGTCATCTATATCGCCATTGAATCCTGTTGTATTTGAGGATGTCATACTTTGCTTTCCTATTCTAAATGGAGCACCAGTACCTAAAGGCCTTTGACCGTCATTTACATCAAATATAAATGTTCCATCTAAAGTACCATTGACATACATAGATATTTGTCTATTCTCATAGTTTACAACGATATGAGTCCATACTGAAACAGGAATTTCCATTGAGGATTCTAAAATATAACCAAAAACATTCCACCTCAATTTTTGATTTTCAGGATTAATACCTAAATAGAAACGCCCTTGAACAGAAGGAGGTGGACCGCCACCAAAAAACTGATTTAAAACCGTATCCCAATCTACTTGATTGCCATTAGGATTTATCCAAACTGAAATTGATATTGCAGATTGATATCCTATTTCCAATTCTTCCACGTTGCCAAACTCTAAAAATCCCATATCTTCATTAAATGACATAGCAGTACCTTCACTACCAAATCTGTTGTTCGTTGGTGTAACAGCATCAATAACTTCACCATTCACATTATTTCCACTAGTATCAATACCATCACCATCTAGAAGTATTTTAGCTATAAGTCCTTCTGGTAAACTTTCATTAACTGTAATCAAATTTGTTTTAATTGACTCATCGTTCGTGTCAGCGTTGCTTACTTCTAGACTAACCGAATAATCTCCATTCTTTTCATAAAGTACCGTAGGGTTTTTATCACTAGATGTTGATGGGTTTCCACCTTCGAAAGTCCAATTCCAGCTTTTCGGATTTCCCTCAGAAGTATCTGTAAATGTAATGGTTTCTCCTTCGAGTATTTCGGTTTTATCTTGTGAAAAAGCTGCTGATACTGATATAACTTGTTCTTCAGGTTGTGGACTTTCAGAGTCACTGGAGCAACTCGTGATTATAAAGAATAACAACAGTAAAGATTTGTTAAATATTTTATTGTACATAATTTTGAAAGTTTGATATCTTAACGAAAATAGATAAGTAATATTTGATTCATTAACCAATTTAGGATGTCATAATGTCACGTCCTAAAATACGGCTACAGATTAATATTAGTTTTAAGCGGCATATCGATGCACGTAATTAGGTGTTCTGTAATCTAAAGATAAATGCAATCTTTTAGAGTTGTACAATTTGATCGCGTTTTTGGTCGCTTTCTTAGCCTGAACGACACTGGCAAAAGTTTGGTCGAGATAGAATTCGTCTTTGAGTATACCATTTACCCTTTCCGCCATTGCGTTTTCGTAGCAATGGTTCTCTTCTGTCATACTGATTCCTATTTTCTTTCTTTTAAGAATTTGAGTGTAAATGTTGCTACAATATTGAATACCCCTATCCGAATGATGAATAAGCTGTGTAGTGCTCTTGGCATTGTAAATAGCCTTGTTCAATGCCCTTACACATCCTTTGAGTTCAAGGCTGTCACTTAGGTCGAAGCCTACTATTTTTCTTGAATACATGTCGGTTATGAGTGCCAGATAGCAGAATCCTTTTACGGTTCTGATATAGGTGATATCGGAGGCCCAGACTTGGTTCGGTCTATTTATCTTTAGGTCTTTTATGATGTTGTTGTACTTGTAGAACCGGTGATATGAATTGGTGGTCCTGGAAGAATATTTCTTTCTTCTAACGAGCAGTTGATTTTCTCTTAGGATACGGAATAGCCTATCCCTACCTATCTTTAGGTGCTGTTCTTGAAAGTCTTGATGTAATGATCTCATCAGTTTTCTTGTACCTTCTCTAGGGAGTATTTTTCTGCTTTTTCGAACAAGTCCGACAACAATCTGTTCTACCTCTTTTTTAGCGGTATAACGTTTATGGAATTTGTAATAGGCATCTCTTTTTAAGGAGAAAGCATCACAAATAGCTTCAATGCTAAAGCTTCTGTCCTTTCTGTTTTTCGGTGCTGTTTTCATTAGGGCTTGATGTTTAAGTTTTTTTTTAGTTCTTCAACATCTTTGTACCCTAGGTTCTCGGCGGCCACTTCAAGATAGCTGTCCGTAACGAGCTTATCGAGGTCCTTTTTGATAAGAAGGTCCTTAAGCTGTTTCAGCTCTTTCTGAAGGGCTTTGATACGGGTGAATTCATCGTCTGTCTGCACGGTTACACGGGTGTTCATTAAATCTTTACGTCCATACTTCTTTATCCATACGTTGATAGTACTGGATTGTATCCCGTAAGTTAATGCAATTTGTCTTTTGGAATGGTTTCCTTTGGTAAGTTCAGCTAGAATCTTAAGTTTAAAGCTCTCGCTATAACGTCTCACATATCCATCATTTTTATACATATACTTGAAGTGTTTTGTATACATATTTCAGGACGGGTCATAATTAAGCACAACGTTGCGGCTATGGCAAGTAGGGCAGGTGATAAGCACTTATCTTTCCTCCAAGCCCGTAGCCAATGCTTTTGCATTTTGTTTTTATTTTATCTATTCTAAAAGCCAAATCAAAAGATTTGGCGGACTTCGCAAACACGCCCAAGCCTTTAGATTCAGAACTTACCGCCCTATTTGCTATAGGTATTGTGCCTGTTGCACAAGTTAGCGAAAAAAGTCGTTGATGATCATTGCCGATCCGGGGATCGATCGTAACTTTAGGTATGCAGGGAAAAAAGGATTATCAGGAGAAATTGTTCGCGAGCTTCCAGCTCAGTGAACGCATACCCGAGGAAAATTTTTACAGGAGGCTGAAAGGTTCGCTGGACCTGGATTTCCTGTATCAGCTGACCAAGGGATATTACGGGGAGAGCGGCCAGAAAAGTATAGACCCGGCGGTGTTCTTCAAGCTTTGCCTAGTTGGATATCTCGAGAATATCATCAGCGACCGAAAACTCATCGACCATTGTTCGATGAGATTGGACATCCTGTTCTTCATAGGTTACGATATCGACGAGGAACTGCCATGGCACAGTACGATCAGTAGGACCCGTGGACTTTTTTCCGGGTCTGTATTCGAGGAAGTGTTCACCAAGGTGCTGGCCATGTGCGTGGAAAAGGGCATGGTCAGCGGCCATACCCAGGCGATAGATTCGGCCCCCGTGAAGGCCAATGCCAGTATGGACACCTTGGAGCTGAAGGTGCCGCAGGAGGACCTGGACGCACATCTAAGAAAGGTACGTGCCCTTAGTTCGATTGACAAAGAGGAACCCCATCGCAAGAGCAAGGGCGACAGGTCCGATAGGGGCCAGCGCAGTGTTACGGCCAACGATAGGGAACTGTCCGCTATAAAGGGCCGTAACAAGAAGTGGGCCAAGGACCAGGACCAACGCCCCGGTGCGGGGAACAAAGGCTCCAAATATACCAGCAACAAGACCCATTACAGTCCCACGGACCCCGATGCACGGATAAGCGTCAAGCCCGGTAAGGCGAGAAAGCTGAACTACCTCTCACAACTGAGCGTGGATACGGCACATCATGTGATCACCGATATCAGGGCCTATCATGCCGATGGCAAGGACAACCAACAGTTGCCGGATATCGTCGATAGACTTAAGAAACGGTTGTGGGAGCAAGGCCTTGTATGGGAGAACTGCGTGGCCGATACCGGTTACAGTAGCGGGGAGAACTACAGTTTTTTAGAAGAAAGGAACCTTAAAAGTTTCATTCCCCCGCATGGCACCTACAAGGGCGGCCCCGATGGCTTCGAGTACATCGAGGAACACGACCATTACCTTTGCCCACGGGGCAAGGCGATACCTTTCAGGAAAGTGTTCCTGGACAGCCGCACCCAGACCAAAAAGAAAGCGTACCGTGCATCGAGCAAGATCTGCAAGGGCTGTGCGCTCAGGTCGGCGTGTCTGGGCAAGGTGAACGAAAAACAGTTCTCGGTCACCTACTATCGCGAAGAATACGAACGCAACATCGCAAGGGTGGAGAGTCCACAGGGCAGGTACATGAAGGGCAAGCGCCAGAGTACGGTGGAACCCGTGTTCGGCACCCTGACCCAGTTCATGGGCCTGCGAAAGATAAACACGATAGGTCTGGCACAGGCCAACAAGGTGATGCACCTATCGGCCATCGCGTACAACCTGAAGAAGTACCTGAAATTCGAAGGGAAACGGGTAAAGAGCGGGGCGGGACAGCTTGCTTTGGCGGTATTGGTGAAAAGGATCTTTCAATTGCTTTCCCCGGCTTCTATAGAGCATGGAAATTTAGCTTATAACTTCTGAGCCGACAAGAAAAAAGCCCCGTAAAGAGGCTAAAATTCATCTATTATTTGACCGATTAGGGGCTTGTGCAACGGTTACCATTGTTGTGTGCAGTTTTTTTATTCCGCAATTCTTTTCTTTAAGTCCATTCTTTCGTGCAATATTCTCGTTATCTCAACATAATTTTCATTTAAAGTTCTGTAGAAAATTATATGTCGATTTGCTTTCATTCCGAGAAGTTGTATTGAAATTCCATCATAGATTTTTCCTAATTCTGGATTTTCAGCAATTTCTTGGCAATTGGAAATAATTCCATCGTAATATTTGTCAGCTTGTTGTTCAGACCAAACCTCAAACGTGTAATCCCAAATCTTTGATAAATCCTCGACAGCTTTGTTTGTCAGTTTATATTCAGCCATTCGAGTGCTTTTTCGCTTTTAGAGATTCAAGATGTTTTTTTGGGTCAAAGTCGTGAGCTATTCCGCTGTCAATTCCTTCTTGAATTGCTTTTTTCAATGCAATCACTTTACTTTCTTCCTCTTCCAAAAGTCTTAATCCTGCACGAATAACTTCGCTGACATTTTTAAATCTTCCTTCGCTTATTCGGCTTTGAACGAATTGGTCAAAATAATTTCCGAGGGATATTGATGTGTTTTTGTTCATTTGATTACTAATTTTATCAAATATACCAAAAATTGGTATAAAAGCAAAATTTTTTTCAAATTGCACACAACGGGAGTTTGCGCAGCAACTCCATTTCGAATAAAAATAAATGATTTGTTTTGATTTATAGTACCCTAAGCGAAGGTTTTATAGCCGGTTCTTTTGTGGTAAACTATGACCCGTCCTGAAATATGTATACAAAACACTTCAAGTATATGTATAAAAATGATGGATATGTGAGACGTTATAGCGAGAGCTTTAAACTTAAGATTCTAGCTGAACTTACCAAAGGAAACCATTCCAAAAGACAAATTGCATTAACTTACGGGATACAATCCAGTACTATCAACGTATGGATAAAGAAGTATGGACGTAAAGATTTAATGAACACCCGTGTAACCGTGCAGACAGACGATGAATTCACCCGTATCAAAGCCCTTCAGAAAGAGCTGAAACAGCTTAAGGACCTTCTTATCAAAAAGGACCTCGATAAGCTCGTTACGGACAGCTATCTTGAAGTGGCCGCCGAGAACCTAGGGTACAAAGATGTTGAAGAACTAAAAAAAAACTTAAACATCAAGCCCTAATGAAAACAGCACCGAAAAACAGAAAGGACAGAAGCTTTAGCATTGAAGCTATTTGTGATGCTTTCTCCTTAAAAAGAGATGCCTATTACAAATTCCATAAACGTTATACCGCTAAAAAAGAGGTAGAACAGATTGTTGTCGGACTTGTTCGAAAAAGCAGAAAAATACTCCCTAGAGAAGGTACAAGAAAACTGATGAGATCATTACATCAAGACTTTCAAGAACAGCACCTAAAGATAGGTAGGGATAGGCTATTCCGTATCCTAAGAGAAAATCAACTGCTCGTTAGAAGAAAGAAATATTCTTCCAGGACCACCAATTCATATCACCGGTTCTACAAGTACAACAACATCATAAAAGACCTAAAGATAAATAGACCGAACCAAGTCTGGGCCTCCGATATCACCTATATCAGAACCGTAAAAGGATTCTGCTATCTGGCACTCATAACCGACATGTATTCAAGAAAAATAGTAGGCTTCGACCTAAGTGACAGCCTTGAACTCAAAGGATGTGTAAGGGCATTGAACAAGGCTATTTACAATGCCAAGAGCACTACACAGCTTATTCATCATTCGGATAGGGGTATTCAATATTGTAGCAACATTTACACTCAAATTCTTAAAAGAAAGAAAATAGGAATCAGTATGACAGAAGAGAACCATTGCTACGAAAACGCAATGGCGGAAAGGGTAAATGGTATACTCAAAGACGAATTCTATCTCGACCAAACTTTTGCCAGTGTCGTTCAGGCTAAGAAAGCGACCAAAAACGCGATCAAATTGTACAACTCTAAAAGATTGCATTTATCTTTAGATTACAGAACACCTAATTACGTGCATCGATATGCCGCTTAAAACTAATATTAATCTGTAGCCGTATTTTAGGACGTGACACTAAATTTCCAAGAAAAGGAAAGTCGCTCAAAATACCCGAAATTCTCTCGAATATGGGTGATAGTTCAAGTGCAAGCTTTTTCAGCTTGTTCTTCAGCTCTTTTGGGTCAAGAATGGCCATAAGTCTGCTAAGGTTGTAGCATATCATGATCAGGTTTACCTCGGAGAGCACGTTCTGTTTTCCTTTCATCAATGTATGGGTGAAGCCCCATTGTCTTTTGATGGTCCCGAACTGGTGCTCGGTGATCTGTTGCCTGAGCCTATAATATTCCGGATTTTCCTCCACTCTTTTTTGGTTTTCCTCCAAGGCCTCTTGGTAAATGGAGCGCTCTATGAAGCGTCCGTTCTTGTTCGTGGTACAAAGGTGCCTTACGGGGCAGACCTTGCAGGCCTGCCTGTTCTTGTAATGCTTGACCTTGTGGCCCGCCTTATCGTAAACGGTTCCATTGGTCGCCAATATTTGTCCGTCGGGACAGGTATAGGCGTCCTTTGTTTTGTCGTACCTGAAATCGATCATGGGATAAAGGCCGTTGTGTTGGGAAGAGTGCTCCTTTGGTGATGAGTAAGTTGTTATCCCGTTCTTGGTGCATATGTCCAGGTGTTTGCCCGTGGTGTACCCTTTATCGGTAAGTGTCCTCATTTTTTCCACGCCCAAAAGTTGCTTTGCATCGAGTGCCATGGGCGAAAGTGCGTGTGTATCGTTTACGGTGCCCGTGTCGTTGTTGACGAAGAGTTTGTGTTTTGCATCACACCCTGCCTGCACGTTATAGCCCACATTGATTATGTTGCGGTGCAGTACTACCGATCTGGCATCGGGATCGGTAAGGCTAATCTGTCGTTCCCCACTGGTCCGCAGCTCTTCCTCAATGTTGCGGTACCTTTCCTTCTTCGATTCCTGGTAGGCTATTTTGTCCTGTATTTTTTCGGTATCCGAATCTCTGTCCTCTGCATCAAGTTGTTGTTGGTATTCCAGTATCTTGTTGTCTATGTACTCGATATGGCGGTCGATCTTGTTCTGGTTGAAGTTGTTCTTCAGGGCGTTCTGGGCCCTTATCTTGAAGGAGTCGATGGCAATGGTCCCGCCTTCGATGAGTTCCCAATCCTTGAGCAGCACCACGAAATACCTGAAGGCCCCTTTGAAGGCTTTTGGGTTCCGCTTTCTGAAATAGGCTATTTTCCTGGCGGACGGCCTTAGTCCCTTCAGGAGCCAAATGACCTCGAGGTTTACCTTGCAGGCATGTTCCAATTGGCGGGAGGAGCGCAGTTTGTTCCTGTAGCCGTAGAGATAGAGTTTGAGCATGTCCGAGGAACGATATGGTGGCCTGCCCTCGTTGTTCAGCACATCCCTGAACCCCAGTTCGCCCATCGGGAGGATATCCACGAACATATCGACGATCCTTGCCCACGAATCGGGACCCAGGCAGGATTCGAAATCCATCATTACGAGTTGGTCCCTGTCAAAACCTGTTATAAAATCCATACCATTAAGATAATCAATATCAGAATGTTAGGGCCCTCGAAGCTACAAGGGTAATCAACAAAGTTATTAAGAAAGGGTAGGTTTTTGCGCAGTCTGACGGTTAGTATAAGAAAAGTAGGGCTGATGGTAAGCGATTACCTTTCCGTTTAGCGACAAGCCAAATCTTTTGCATTTTGTTTTTACTTTATTTTTCTAAAAGCCAAATCAAAAGATTTGGCGACTTCGCAAATACGCCCAAGCCTTTGTTTAAGCACTTTTTGCCCTATTTTTTTTATACATTGTTAGCATTAGTTTTTACTCTAGTTTAAATGTTTCGACAGACTTTTCAAGGTCGGATTTCCATTTTGCTGAGTCCTTTATTCTATACTCAATATTCAAAGTATGTTGGCGATTCTCATTCCAAAACACGTAAAATTCAGAGTATGTTTGTGGTTTTCCGTTCATTTGTCTAACGTAGCTGTAATTAATTGATTTGTTACCATTTAAGGATACTATTTTAACTCCATTCCACTTAATTATTTTTGCAGGATAGGTTGGATTGTTGGCAACTTCATAAACTTGAGATTTGTACATTTCGTTCAAATCTGTTAAATCTCCACTTGTAATTTCGATAGTATTTAAGTCGGGAAGAGTTTCACTTGCAAAATCGGTTCTAATGATTATTCTAGCATAAGTATCTAAATTTTTACCATCATTGACACCTTTTTGTTGAAATACTATTCTTTCCGCATCTACAGAAAAATGTCGTTTTTGGTAGTCAATGATTTTTTTATAATTCCCTGACTGAACTTCTAAAGTTGACGGCATTTTGATTTCTCCCCAATTTCCCAAGTCTATTTTGTCCCAGTTTTCTTGACTGAAACTAACTTGAAATAATAATACTGCAATTGTAAAAATGATATACTTTTTCATAAACTAACCTGAACAGGCTTTAAATATTATTAATATGATGAAACCACCGATTGCATAACTCACAAATAATTGCAACATTTTCGTTCCTGCTGCTTTAGTTGCTGTTACACTTAATTCTCCAACTTCTCGGATTGTCTGTTTTGCCAAATCCACGGCTTGACGCCTTGCATTTCGCATCCAATTTTTAAGAATTTCATCGTCAAATTCATAATTTGGTGTTTCTGTTTTTTGTTGTCTTTTCTTGCTTTCGGTGCTTTTGTTAGATGAATATTCTTGTTCTTGACTTCTTGATTTTTGATGTCGAGAAGTAAACTCTTTATATCTTAAATACTCACGGTCATAGCGTTCTCTAGCCTCTTCATCTTTAAGAATAAGATAAGCCTCGTTGATTTCTTGCATTTTTTCGGTAGTATCTGTTTCCAAATTTCTATCTGGATGCCATTTTACTGCCTGTTTTTTAAATGCAATTTTGATTTCTTCGAGCGATGCAGTTTGATGAATTTCAAGAATTTTATAATAATCTTTGAAATCCATTAGCTCGTTTTGTCTAATTGGTGATTATCATTGTCTTTATCATCTTTCGGTTTTTTCCAAACAGCTCTAATTCCAGCTATTACTCCGCCAAAAAGGATTAATCCGAAAATGCCTGGTGTTGCATTTCCGCTACTTTTCCTTGAAAAGGTTAATGCCCCAAATAAGAAGAAAAATCCAATTAAAATTCCGATTGTCACTAATACTTTTGCTCCTGTACTCATAATGTTTTTGGTTGGTTTTAAATTAATGCTAACGGTCTTGTATATGGCTCGTAGCGTGCAAATTAGCATTAACTATTCGGTTAAGCACGAGCCGAATTTTTTAATTTTCTTATTATCTTTTTTTTCAATAAGCCAAATTAAAAAATTTGGCGGACTTCGTAAATATGCCTGAACTTTCGATTAAGCAACTGCCTAGCTATGAGCTATATACGTTGTTGTAAGTAGTGCTTTTTTCATTCACTTACTTAATTTCAATATCCTAAACGCTCCTTGAATTACCAAGACAAAAACGATTGTACCAATAATCAAATCAGGTTTATTAGAACTCAAATAATTTACTAAAATTCCGGCAATTATTACTCCTAAATTTATAATTACGTCATTCGAGGTGAAAATCATACTCGCTTTCATATGAGCCTCGTTTTTGCTTTTTGACTTTTGTAAAATATAAAGACAAATTCCGTTTGCGATAAGTGCTAAAATCGAAACGATAATCATTGTCGAGAAATCGGGAAGTTTCTCGTCTCCGAAAAATCTTCGTAAAACTTCTACAAATCCGATAATCGCAAGTGTTATTTGAAAATATCCAGCAAGTTTTGCAATCCGCTTTTTCTTAATCAACGTTCCGCCAACCGCAAACAAACTAATTCCGTAAACAAAACTGTCGGCAAGCATATCCAAACTATCGGCAACAAGTCCCATAGATTTTGAAATAATTCCAGTTGTCATTTCGATAATGAAAAATGCAAAATTGATTATAAGTACAGACCAAAGTAGCTTTTTTTGGTTTTTATTTTCTTCAAATTCCGTTTGGTCGGTTTGTTCAGTCGAAATTTTCTTTCCGCCTAAATTCAGTTCGATAACTGACTTTTCGATTTGGTCAATTTCTCCGCTGTGAAAAACGGTCAATTTTCGATTCGGAATATCAAAATCCAAATTCGCAATGCTTGAAATTCCGTCCAATTTCATTCGGATTAGATTTTCCTCTGAAGGACAGTCCATTTTGGTAATTTCAAATATTGTCTTTTTCACTCGGTTTGTTGGTTTTCCAGCATGTCACGTCCTAAAATACGGCTACAGATTAATATTAGTTTTAAGCGGCATATCGATGCACGTAATTAGGTGTTCTGTAATCTAAAGATAAATGCAATCTTTTAGAGTTGTACAATTTGATCGCGTTTTTGGTCGCTTTCTTAGCCTGAACGACACTGGCAAAAGTTTGGTCGAGATAGAATTCGTCTTTGAGTATACCATTTACCCTTTCCGCCATTGCGTTTTCGTAGCAATGGTTCTCTTCTGTCATACTGATTCCTATTTTCTTTCTTTTAAGAATTTGAGTGTAAATGTTGCTACAATATTGAATACCCCTATCCGAATGATGAATAAGCTGTGTAGTGCTCTTGGCATTGTAAATAGCCTTGTTCAATGCCCTTACACATCCTTTGAGTTCAAGGCTGTCACTTAGGTCGAAGCCTACTATTTTTCTTGAATACATGTCGGTTATGAGTGCCAGATAGCAGAATCCTTTTACGGTTCTGATATAGGTGATATCGGAGGCCCAGACTTGGTTCGGTCTATTTATCTTTAGGTCTTTTATGATGTTGTTGTACTTGTAGAACCGGTGATATGAATTGGTGGTCCTGGAAGAATATTTCTTTCTTCTAACGAGCAGTTGATTTTCTCTTAGGATACGGAATAGCCTATCCCTACCTATCTTTAGGTGCTGTTCTTGAAAGTCTTGATGTAATGATCTCATCAGTTTTCTTGTACCTTCTCTAGGGAGTATTTTTCTGCTTTTTCGAACAAGTCCGACAACAATCTGTTCTACCTCTTTTTTAGCGGTATAACGTTTATGGAATTTGTAATA